>NZ_CP099397.1:0-2400000 GCF_021495345.1 Pseudomonas hydrolytica | reverse complement strand
CGTCCGCCATGGCCTGGCACAGCGTGATGCTGCCGGCGACGTTGGTTTCGTAGTAGCGCAGCGGGTCCTGCACGCTCTCACCCACTGCCTTGAGGCCGGCGAAGTGCATCACCGCAGTGATCGGCCACTGGCGGAACAACGCATCGAGCAGGCCACGGTCACGGATGTCGCCCTCGACGAAATGCGCGGCGCGACCGGCGATCAGTGCCACCCGCTCGAGAGATTTGCTGGAGCTGTTGCACAGGTTGTCCAGCACCAGCACGTCGTGGCCGTCCTGCAACAGCGCGAGCACCGCATGAGAGCCGATGTAGCCGGCACCTCCCGTGACCAGAATCATGTTCACCTCCTTAAGCGACGGGTCGCCTGAAGGCCGCCGTGATGCACATGTCGGCGGATACTTCATGGCGGTTTGGGAACGCAGTCCTAAATACCGACGAGGCGGTGAGTCCCGGAGTTCAAGGAGAAAGATGAACGCACGCGGCAGCGCAACGCTCAGCCGATTTGTTGAACTGCCCCGCGGAGCAGGCCGTCCATTGTTCGAATCACTTCTTGCACGGGCAGCGGTGTACATGCATCGGCAGACCTGCTTGGACAACAGCCAAGGGAATCGGAAACATGAGTTGGGCAGGCCCCTTTCAACAGCCAATCGGTAAATCCCCCAAACCCCAGGAGGCGTCGCAAGCGGCCGTGGTGTTCGACCCGCTGATCCCGACCCTGCTGTGTCTGTCGCACCTGCGCTGGAGTTTCGTCTACCAGCGGCCACAGCACCTGATGTCGCGTTTCGCCCGTTCGTACAACGTGCTGTTCTTCGAAGAGCCGGTGCCCTGCGACGAGGCCGAGCCCTGGCTGGAGGTGCGCCCGGATGAGCAAGGTGTGCAGGTGCTGGTGCCGCGCCTGCCCGTCGGGCGCGAGGCTGAAGCCGACGCGAGCAGCGAGGCGCTGCGCGCCCTGCTTGACGACTACCTGGCCAGGCTCGGTGTGGAAGACCTGCTGCTCTGGTACTACACGCCGATGAGCCTGGCATTCTCCCGGCACCTGAATGCCAGCACCGTCGTCTATGACTGCATGGATGAACTGTCGGGCTTCAGAGGCGCGCCACCGCAACTGCTGCAGCGCGAGCGCGAGTTGCTGGAGCGGGCCGACCTGGTATTCACCGGCGGCTACAGCCTGTGGGAAGCCAAGCGCACCTTGCATGACAACGTTCACCCCTTTCCAAGCAGCGTGGATATCGAACATTTCGCCACGGCGCGGGGCTTTCAGAACAATCCGCCGGACCAGGCGGGCATCGGCCGGCCGCGCCTCGGCTTCTACGGCGTGATCGACGAGCGCTTCGACATCGCCTTGCTCGAGCAGGCAGCCTCGCTACGCCCGGACTGGCAGTTCGTGATGATCGGCCCGGTGGTGAAGATCGATGCAGCCGCCCTGCCGCGCCGCCCGAACATTCATTTCCTCGGCGGCAAGACCTATGACGAGCTGCCGGGCTACCTCGCCGGCTGGAACGTCGCGCTGATGCCCTTCGCGCTGAACGAGTCGACTCGCTTCATCAGCCCCACCAAGACCCCCGAGTACCTCGCTGGCGGCTGCCCGGTGGTGTCCACGCCAGTGGCGGACGTGATACGCGGCTACGGCGAAAGCGGCGTGGTGCTGATCGCTGACACCGCCGAGGCGTTCGTCGCCGCCTGCGAGAAAGCGCTCGAACTGGCCGCCGATCGCGAAGAGTTTCTGAAGAACGCCGACCGCACCCTCGGCGACATGTCCTGGGATCAGACCCAGACCCGTATGCAGGAGATGATCGAATGTCTGGCTTGAGCTACCTGAACGATACCCCGCGCCGCGGCTTCGACTACCTGATCGTCGGGGCGGGTTTCGCCGGCAGCGTGCTCGCCGAGCGCCTGGCCGCCGGGCTGGGCAAACGCGTCCTGGTGATCGACCGCCGTCCGCACATTGCCGGCAACGCCTACGATCACCACGATGAAGCCGGTGTGCTGGTGCATCGCTATGGCCCGCACATCTTTCACACCAATTCCCAGCGCATAGTCGATTATCTGTCCCGCTTCACCCAATGGCGCCCCTACGAGCACCGGGTGCTGGCCGTGGTCGATGAGCAGCAGGTGCCGATTCCGATCAACCGCACCACCCTCAACGCCCTGTATGGCCTGGACCTGCAGAGCGACGAAGAGGCCGAGCGCTACCTGGCCAGCCGGGCCGAGCCCGTCGATGACATCCGCACCAGCGAGGACGTGGTGGTCAACCAGATCGGCCGCGAACTGTACGAAAAGTTCTTCCGCGGCTACACCCGCAAGCAGTGGGGGCTGGATCCGTCGCAGCTGGACAAGTCGGTGACCTCGCGAATCCCGACCCGCACCAACACCGACGACCGCTACTTCACCGACAGCTTCCAGCAGATTCCCCTGCACGGTTACACACGGATGTTCGAACGCATGCTCGACCACCCGAACATCAAGGTGATGCTCAATACCGATTACCGCGAAATCCGCCATGACATCCAGCACGACCAGCTGATCTACTGCGGCCCCATCGATGAGTACTTCGATTTCTGCTACGGCAAGCTGCCCTATCGCTCGCTGCGCTTCGAACACCGCAGCCTGGACCAGGAGCGCTTCCAGGCGGTGGGCACGGTCAACTACCCGGACGAAGGCGTGCCTTACACGCGCATCAGCGAGTACAAGCACATCACCGGTCAGGCGCATCCGAAGACCAGCATCACCTACGAATATCCCTCCGCCGAAGGCGATCCCTACTACCCTATCCCACGACCGGAAAACGCCGCGCTGTACAAGCGCTACCAGCAGCTGGCGGACGCCACGCCAGGGGTCACCTTTCTCGGGCGTCTCGGCACCTACAAGTACTACAACATGGATCAGGTCGTGGGCCAGGCGCTGGCCCTGTATCAGCGCATCGAGCAGGCTCAGCGGGAAAGCCAAGAGGCACCCGCCGAGGCTGAAGAGAGACTGACCCATCTGGCACGATAAGGAGTGACGATGCATGTGCCTTCGCTGTTCGACAGCTTCTTCATGGGCGGTTTCGAGTGTTCGACCCACCGTCGACAGGACGGTCGGCGGCTCGACCTGATCGAGAACACCGCCCACCAGCGCTGGGCAGCCGAAGACTACACGGCGCTGCGTCAGCAGGGCCTGCGCAGCGCACGGGATGGTTTGCGCTGGCATCTGATCGAGGCGACTCCCGGTCATTACGACTGGTCCAGCTTCCTGCCGCAGTTGCAGGCCGCCGAACAGGCTGGCGTGCAGGTCATCTGGGATCTGTGCCATTACGGCTGGCCTGACCACATCGACATCTGGCGCCCGCAGTTCGTCGAGCGCTTCGCCCGCTTCGCCGCCGCTGCGGCCCGCCTGGTGCGCGAGCACAGCGACCGCGTGCCGTTCTACTCGCCGCTCAACGAGATGTCTTTCTGGGCCTGGGCCGGCGGCGAAGTCGGCTATTTCTCGCCCCTGGCGACAGGCCGCGGCGACGAGCTCAAGCATCAGCTGATACGCGCCAGCATCGCGGCCATCGAGGCGATCCGCGAGGTCGATCCGCGAGCGCGTTTCGTGCAGGTCGACCCCGTCATCCATGTCGTCGCCAGGAGCAACCGCGCCAGCGAGCAGGAGGATGCCGAGCGCTATCGCCTGTCGCAGTTCCAGGCCTGGGACATGCTCACGGGCATGCAATGGCCGGGGCTCGGCGGCAAACCGGAGTATCTGGATATCGTCGGCGTCAACTACTACCCCGACAACCAGTGGTTTCTCGGCGGCGATACGCTGTGGCGAGGCGAGCCGCACTACCGCCCCTTCAGTGGCATTCTCGCCGAGGTCCACCAGCGCTACCGCAGGCCCATCCTGGTGGCCGAAACCGGCGCCGAGGGCGACCAGCGTGTCGACTGGCTGCGCTACGTCGGCGAGCAGGTGCATCTGGCCCTGCAACGCGGCCTGCCGCTGGAAGGCATCTGCCTGTACCCGGTCGTCGACTATCCCGGCTGGATCGACGACCGCCATTGCCCGACAGGTCTGTTCGGCTTTGCCGACGAGCTGGGCCGGCGCCCCGTGCACGCCCCTCTGGCCATGGAGCTGCAGCGCCAGCGAACGCTGTTCGAGGCGCTGGCCGGACAACTGGCCCGGCAGGCATGAGCAGCAGCGCCCACGACGCCCAGCAGGCCCTGCCGGGCAAGCCGCTCGCCTTCCTGGCGCGCTACGTGCTCAAGCGGCCCTGGCATTTCGGCGGCATGTTCCTGCTGATAGCCGGCGCCGGCAGCTGCGCCGTGGCCGTGCAGTACGGGATGAAACTGCTGGTCGATGCGATGGCCACCAACGACCGCCAGCAGGCCGACGTGTGGTTCCCGCTGGGCATCTTCATCGGCCTGATCGTGGTGGAAAACGTGTTCTGGCGTCTCGGCGGATGGCTGGGCTGCCGTACCGTGGTGGCCAGTTGCGTGGACATCCGGGTCGACCTGTTTCGCCACCTGACCGGCCACCCCATGCGCTACTTCGCGCAGCACTATGCCGGTGCCCTGGGCAATCGCATCTCGGCCACCGGCCAGGCCGCCGGTGCCATCTACGGCGGCCTGGCCTGGAAGATCATGCCGCCCTGCGTGGATTTCCTCGGCGCGGTGGTGGTGCTGTTCACCGTGCATGGACAGATGGCCTGGGCACTGATCGGCTTCGTGCTGGTGGTCGGCGTGCTGATCATCTCCTTCGGTATCCGCGGCCGCAGCAAGCACCAGCGTTTCGCCGCCCAGGCCGCGCGGGTCGGTGGCGAGCTGGTGGACGTGGTCTCCAACGTCTGGACGATCAAGGCGTTCTCCGCGCGGGACCGCGAAAGCCAGCGCCTGGCCGAGGAAATCGGCCTGGAGGCCCGTGCCCAGCGGCGCAGCTGGATGTACCTGGAAAAAGCCCGGGTGATCCATGACATCTGCCTGTCGCTGATGGCCGGCGGCATGCTGATCTGGGCGATCCAGCTGTGGCTGGCCGGCAGCGTCACCGCCGGCGACGTGGTCATGGTCAGCGCCCTGACCTTCCGTATCCTGCATGGCTCGCGCGACCTGGCGCTGGCTCTGGTGGACACCACGCAGCAGATCGGCTCGATCGACGACACCCTGAAGATCATCGTACAGCCGCACGGCCTGGACGATCCCGAACCGCAGCTGGCCCTGTGGCGCGGCGACATCGAATTTCGCGACGTGTGCTTCGCCTACCCGGACGGGCGCAAGGTATTCGAGCACTTCAACCTGCATATTCCGGTCGGGCAGAAGGTCGGCATCGTCGGCGCCTCAGGGGCCGGCAAATCCACGCTGATCAGCCTGATTCAGCGCCTCGACGACGTGCAGCATGGCTGCATCCTGATCGACCGTCAGGACATCAGCGAAGTCAGCCAGGACAGCCTGCGCGCGCGCATGGCCGTGGTGCCGCAGGAAACCGCACTGTTCAATCGCAGCATTCGCGAGAACATCCGCTACGGCAGACCCGAGGCCAGCGACGAAGAGGTCATTGCCGCCGCGCGCCACGCCTTCTGCGACGAGTTCGTGCGCGAACTGCCGCAGGGCTACGACACCCTGGTCGGTGAACGCGGCGTGATGCTTTCCGGCGGCCAGCGCCAGCGCCTGGGCATCGCCCGCGCCTTCCTCAAGGACGCGCCGATCCTGGTGCTCGACGAGGCGACCTCGGCGCTCGATACCCGCTCAGAAGCCGAGATCCAGACGGCCTTGGCCGACCTGATGCAGGGCCGCACGGTGCTGGCCGTCGCGCATCGCCTGTCCACGCTGGCCAGCTTCGACCGCGTGCTGGTGCTGGAGGACGGCCAGATCGTCGAGGATGGCTCGCCGGAAGAGCTGTGCCTGCAGGGCGGCATCTTCGCCACCCTGTGGAACACCCAGGCAGCCGGATTCAAAAGCGCCGAGGACTGAACGGTGACCGTCTCGTTGGCGGCGATCCGGCGCTTCGCCGCCGCGCAGAACCTGAACTTACTGGCGGGCTGAAGGTAGGAAATAGTGTCAGGCCGGTTTGCGGGGCGGCTTCTCCGCCACCCACCGCGCCTTGTCCATGAAAGGAGAAAACCATGTCCCAGGCACATCTCGCACTGCTGCTATGCAGCGCATTCGCCCTCTCCAGCCACGCCCATGCCCAGGCGCCGGCCGGCACCGAGGAAAGTGGTCGGGGCTCGGTGTCCAGCCCGTCCGGCAATCCCGCCCCGCAGGAGGAGCTGGAGACCTACCGTGATGCCGATGGCAAGGTACGGACGCAGGATGGCAGGCCGGTGAACACCCGCGATGGCAACATGACCAACGATGGCAAGCGCGACGACTCCCCCGAACGCTCCGGCCCCGGTGGCACGCTGGACGATGCCACGGACCCCGCCGCGATCAAATGAGCGCGGCCCGCCCTACTCGCCCTGCAGCAGCCGGTCGAGGGTGATCGGCAACTGCCGGATGCGCTTGCCGGTGGCGTGATACACGGCATTGGCCACCGCAGCGGCAACACCAACGATGCCGATTTCGCCGACGCCCTTGGAGCCCAGGGCGTTGACCAGCGCGTCTTCCTCCTCCACGAAGATCACCTCGATGTCGCCGATATCGGCATGCACCGGCAGGTGATAGTCCGCAAGGTTGTGGTTCATGCAGCGACCGAGGCGGTGGTCGATCAGCGCCTCTTCCTGCAGGGCCATGCCGATGCCCCAGACCACGCCACCGAGTATCTGGCTGCGCGCGGTTTTCGGGTTGACCACCCGCCCTGCGGCGATGGCGCTGACCACCCGGCTGACGCGGACAGTGCCCAGCGCCTCGTCCACCCGTACTTCGACGAACACCGCCGAATGGGTGGCGCTGGCGACCTGCTCGCGCTGCTTGCCCGGTTTGGCATCCACCTCGGCTGCCAGGCTGCCGTGGCGCGCCAGCAGTTCCTGCAGATCGATGGCGCGCTGGCTGTCGTCACCCTGCTGCACCCGGCCGTCGATGCAGCGCAACTGGCTGGCATCGCTGAAGGGGGCATCGGGCAGTTGCCGGGCAGCTTCGCACAGGCGCCGGGCCAGGGCCAGACAGGCCTCGCGCACGGCGCTGCCGACCGACGACACGGTGAACGAGCCGCCCTGCAACGGCGCCGTCGGCAAGGTGGAATCGCCGAGTTTGAAGTGCACCCGCGCCGGGTCGATGCCGAGGGTGTCCGCGGCGATCTGGGTCATGGCGGTGGCGGTGCCCGGGCCGATGTCGCAGGTGGCGCTGGCGACGATCAGACGGCCATCGGCGCTGAGGCTCGCGCGCGCGCTGGCAGGCTTCTGCATGGCCTCCCAGACGCCCGTCGCCATGCCCCAGCCGATCAACTGCTCACCCTCGCGCATGCTGCGCGGCTGCGCGCTGCGCCGGCTCCAGCCGAAGGCTTCAGCGCCCTGCCGGTAGCAGGCGCGCAGTTCCTTGCTCGAGTAAGGCTTGCCCTGGTTCTGATCGGTCTCGCTGTAATTGAGCAGGCGCAGCTGCACCGGGTCCGTCCCGGTGGCCCAGGCCAGCTCGTCCATCGCCGACTCCAGGGCGAACAGACCGGTGGCGGCGCCAGGGGCGCGCATGTCCAGCGGCGTATAGACGTCCAGCGGCGTCAGGCGGTAATCCAGGCGCAGGTGGTCGCAGTGGTAGAGCATGCCGGACCAGGGCACCACCTGTTCGGTGAAGTCCTCGAAGCGCGAGGTCTGCCCGATGGCCTCATGGATCAGCCCCTGCAGCTTGCCCTCAGCGGAGGCGCCCAGGCGCAGACGCTGCACCGTGCGCGGCCGGTAGCCGAAGGTGAACATCTGCTGGCGGGTCAGCGCCACCCGTACCGAACGGCGCAGCGTCAGCGCCGCCATGGCCGCCAGCGGCAGCTGATACTGCGGGCGCAGGCCGGAGCCGAAGGCGCCGCCGACGAAGGCCGAGAGAACCCGCACGCGCGAAGGCTCGAGGTTGAGGACGTTGCACAGGTACTGCTGGCTGTTCTGCGGGCCCTGGGTCTTGTCATGCACCAGCAGGTCGCCGCCTGGCTGGTAGATCACCGTCGAGGCGTGCGGCTCCATGGGGTTGTGGTATTCGTTGGCCAGCTCGTATTCCAGCGCCAGTTGCACCTCGGCGCCGGCGATGGCTGCGTCTGCGTCGCCACGCGGTTCAGGCAGTTCGGCCGGGGCGTCATGGGCGCGCTGCAGCGCCGCGCGCAAATCGGTTTCGTGCTCGTCGGGCTGATAGTCCACGCGCACCAGCGAGGCGGCGTGGCGCGCCAGTTCCGGGCTGTCGGCCAGCACCAGGGCCAGCGGCTGGCCGCTGTAGCGCACCCGCGCATCGAACAGCGGGCGAAACGGCGAACCGTCCGCCGCGTCCTCATCCTCGTAGCTCTCGTCGTCGCCGGCCATGACCGGGCGGTTCTCGTGGGTCAGCACCCAGACCACGCCCGGCAGCGCCAGAGCCGCCGAAGCGTCGATCGCACGAACGCGGCCCCGGGCAATCGCGCTGCACACCACGCTGCCGTGCAACAGGCCGTCGGCGGGATACTCGGCCGCATAGCGCGCCTGGCCGGTGACTTTGGCCACGCCGTCGACGCGGTCGAGCGGCTGGCCGATGCGGGACGAATTCATGCGCGTACTCCTTCGGCGGCCTGGCGCAGTGCACGAACCACTGCGCGGCGCAGCAGCTCCACCTTGAAAGCGTTGTGTTGCAGCGGCTGGGCGCCTTCCAGCAGGCGTTCGGCGGCGGCCCGGAAGCTCGCCTCGACCGGCGCCTGGCCCACCAGCAGCGCTTCGACCTCGGCGCGTCGCCAGGGCTTGTGCGCCACGCCGCCCAGCGCCAGGCGCGCGGCCTGGATACGGCCAGCGGCATCGAGCTGCAACGCGGCCGCCACCGACACCAGGGCGAAGGCGAACGAGGCCCGGTCACGCACCTTGAGATAGGCGCTGTGCGCAGCGAAGCTCTCGGCAGGCAGTTCGATGGCCAGGATCAGCTCGCCGGCCTCCAGTACGGTGTCGCGCTGTGGGGTATCGCCGGGCAGCCGGTGAAAGTCGGCGAATGCCAGGCTCCGCTCGCCCTGGCGGCCGGCGACTATCACCCGCGCTTCCAGGGCCGCCAGGGCCACGCAGAAGTCGGACGGATGCACCGCGACGCAGTGCTCGCTGGCACCGAACAGCGCGTGGTTGCGATTGAGACCATCGCGCGCCGGGCAGCCGCTGCCGGGCTCGCGTTTGTTGCAGGGCGTCTGGCTGTCGTAGAAGTAGTGGCAGCGGGTGCGCTGCAGCAGGTTGCCGCCGGCGCTGGCCATGTTGCGCAGCTGCGGCGAAGCGCCCGACAACAGGGCCTGGCTCAGCAGCGGATAGCGCCTTTCCACCTCGGGGTGCCAGGCCAGGTCGGCGTTGCTGACCAGCGCGCCGATGCGCAGCCCGCCGTCCGCCGTGGTCTGCACCTCGCGCAGGGGCAGCGCGTTGATATCGATCAGCCGCGCCGGGCGCAGCAGGTTCTCCTTCATCAGGTCGACCAGGTTGGTGCCGCCGGCGATGAACAGGCTGTCCGGGCCGGCCAGGCGCAGCGCCTCCTCGATCTGCCGGGGCTTGCTGTAGGCGAAGGGCGTCATGAGCGCACCTCCGACTCACAGACGGGCAAGGCCTCTTCGATGGCCGCCAGGATATTGCTGTAGGCCCCGCAGCGGCACAGGTTGCCGCTCATGCGTTCCCGCAGGTCGGCGGCGCCCTCCAGCCTGCCCTCGCCGGCCAGGCCCACCGCCGAGCAGATCTGCCCCGGCGTGCAGTAGCCGCACTGGAAGGCATCGTGCCGGATGAAGGCGCGCTGCATCGGGTGCAGTTCACCGCCTGCAGCCAGGCCTTCGATGGTGGTCAGTTCATGGCCGTCGAGCATCACCGCCAGCAGCAGGCAGGCATTGACCCGACGACCGTCGAGCAGCACGGTGCAGGCCCCGCATTGACCGTGGTCGCAGCCCTTCTTGGTGCCGATCAAATCGAGCCGCTCGCGCAGCAGATCGAGCGTGGTGATCCAGGGCTGGACCTCGACCTGGCAGGGGCTGCCGTTCAGCGTCAGGGATATCGCCTGGCGCGCGAAACCTTCGGTACAGGGGGTGCTCATGGGGCTACCTCGGTCGGCTGTCTGGGGGCATCCATGATTTTCTGAGACCGCTATCGGCGAATCGTTCAGCTCGCGTGCTCGGCGTAACGCGCCAGAAAGCCTGAACTTCCTGCCGGCGCCAGGGTAGGAAATAGAGTCGACACCTGTGCGACGCAAGCAGGAGGGTTTGCATGAGCGATGTGCGCATCGGCATTTCCGGGTGGCGCTATGCGCCCTGGCGCGGCGACTTCTATCCCAAGGGCCTGGTCCAGCGTCGCGAGCTGGAATTCGCCTCGCGCGAGGTCAACAGCATCGAGATCAACGGCTCGTTCTATGGCCTGCAGAGCCCGCAGCGCTATGCCGGCTGGTACGCCGAGACGCCGGAGGATTTCGTCTTCAGCGTCAAGGCGCCGCGCTTCATCACCCATGTGCGCCGGCTCGACGACATCGAACAGCCGCTGGCCAACTTCTTCGCCTCCGGCCCGCTGTCGCTGAAGGAGAAACTCGGGCCGATACTCTGGCAGTTCCCGCCCAGCTTTCGCTTCGACGAAAAGCAGTTCGGCGACTTCCTCGCGCAGCTGCCCGGCGATACCGATCAGGGGCGACAGCTCGCCCGCCATGCCGACGCCCGTCTGCATGTCACCGGTTATCTGGATGCCCTGCCGGACCGAGCGCTGCGCCACGCGGTAGAGATTCGCAACGACAGCTTCCGCTGCCAGGCCTTCGTCGACCTGCTGCGCCGATACAACGTGGCGCTGGTGGTCGCCGATACCGCCGGCAAGTGGCCCTACCTCGAGGACGTCACCGCCGATTTTCTCTACCTGCGCCTGCACGGCGACGCCCAGCTCTACGTCAGCGGCTATTCGGACGAGGCGCTGCGGCGCTGGCAGGCACGCATCGAGGCCTGGACGGCCGGAGACCAGCCAGACGACGCGCAGCTGATCGACAGCCGCCATCGCCCGCCGCGCAAGCCGCGCGACCTGTACTGCTACTTCGACAACGACGTGAAGGTCCGCGCGCCCTACGATGCACGGCAATTGCGGCAAAACCTGGAACAGAACCGCGCTGGCAAGACGTGAGCAAGGCCTTGGCGCGCGCTACGGGTAGCGGCTGACCTCGATCAGGTTGCCGTCCGGGTCGCGGAAGTACACCGACTCGATCGGCCCGATGGCGCCGGTGCGCGCCACCGGCCCCTCCTCCACCTCCACGCCCTGCTCGGCCAGATGCGCAAGCACCCGGGACATCGGCCAGTCGGTGATCAGGCACAGGTCGATGGCGCCCGGCGTCGGTCTGGCGGCCTTGGGCTCGAACTCGCGGCCGGCCTGGTGCAGGTTGAACTTCTGCCGGCCGAACACCAAGGCGCTGCGCCCGGCACCGAAACGCTCGTGGCGCATGCCCAGCACCCGTTCGTAGAAGGCCACGGTGGCCTCGATATCGGCCACGGTCAGCACCAGATGGTCCAGTCGCTCGATCATCTTCAATGTCTGTCCAGCAGGTGAAAGCGCGGCAATCCCAGATGCCAGTGGCATAGATTTCCTTCTGGAAGATCAGCGGGATCTCGTTGCACAGCACGTCGCGAATCACCCCGCCGACCACGCCGGTCATCACGCCCATGATCACCGCGGTGCTGATCGGCGTGTCGTGCTGCAGCGCCAGTTCGGTGCCGTAGACGGTGAACACGGCCAGACCGAAGGCGTCGGCGATCAGCAGCCCCTTCTCGTGAATCGGCCGGGTCATGCGCACCCAGACCACCGTGCCCAGCGCTGCCAGCGAGGCCACCAGGATGTAGGTGTCGTCACGAATCCAGCTGACCGGGTGGTTGTCCAGGATCAGGTCGCGCAGGGTACCGCCACCGAGGGCGGTGACGATGGCCATGACCAGCACGCCGAACAGGTCCATGGATTTGCGCCCGGCCATCAGCGCGCCAGTGATGGCGAACACCGCCACGCCGAACAGGTCGGCAACATAGAACAGCTTTTCCATGCGTCTCTCAGCGGCTGACCGGCGTACGCAGGGTGACGAACTCTTCGGCGGCGCTCGGGTGCACGCCGATGGTTTCGTCGAACACCTGCTTGGTGGCACCGGCCTTGAGCGCGATGGCCAGGCCCTGGATGATCTCGCCCGCCTCCGGGCCGACCATGTGGCAGCCCAGCACGCGATCGCTGTCGGCATCGACCACCAGCTTCATCAGGGTGCGCTCCTGGCATTCGGTGAGGGTCTGCTTCATCGGGCGGAAGCGACTCTCGAAGATCTTCACCTTGTGCCCGTCTTCGATGGCCTGTTCTTCGCTCAGGCCCACGGTGCCGATATTCGGCAGGCTGAACACGGCAGTGGGGATCATCCGGTAGTCCAGCGGCCGGTACTCCTCCGGCTTGAACAGGCGGCGCGCCACGGCCATGCCTTCGGCGAGGGCCACCGGGGTCAGTTGCACGCGGCCGATCACATCGCCGAGGGCGAGAATCGATGGCGTGGAGGTCTGGAACAGCTCGTCCACCTCGATGTAGCCGCGCTTGTCCAGCTTGACCTCGACGTTCTCCAGGCCGAGGTTGTCCAGCATCGGCCGCCGTCCGGTGGCGTAGAACACGCAGTCGGCTTCCAGCACGCGGCCGTCCTTGAGCGTGGCAGCCAGGCTGCCATCGGCGCGTTTTTCGATGCGGGCGATGTCGGCGTTGAACTGCAGGTCCAGGCCCTTCTTGCTCAGCTCGTCGCGCAGGTGCTCGCGCACCGCGCCATCGAAACCACGCAGGAACAGCTCGCCGCGATACAAGAGCGAGGTCTGTGCGCCCAGGCCGTGGAAGATCGAGGCGAACTCCACCGCGATATAGCCGCCGCCCACCACCAGCACGCGCTTGGGCAGTTGCTCGAGGAAGAACGCCTCGTTGGAACTGATGGCATGCTCGCGACCGGGGATGTCGGGAATCTGCGGCCAGCCACCGGTGGCGATCAGGATGCGTTCGGCGCTGTGACGCTGGCCGTTCACTTCCACCGTGTGGGCATCGACAATCCGAGCATGCCCTTCGAACAGAGTCACGCCGCTGTTGGTCAACAGATTGCGGTAGATGCCGTTGAGGCGCTGGATTTCGCGGTTCTTGTTGGCGATCAGCGTCGGCCAGTCGAAGCTGGCCTCGCCCAGCGACCAGCCAAAGCCGGCGGCCTGCTCGAAGTCTTCGGAGAAATGCGCGCCGTACACCAGCAGCTTTTTCGGCACGCAGCCAACGTTGACGCAGGTACCGCCCAGGTAGCGGCTTTCGGCAACCGCCACGCGCGCGCCATAACCGGCGGCGAAACGCGCCGCACGCACACCGCCGGAACCGGCGCCGATAACGAACAGGTCGAAGTCGTAACTCATCTGCGGCCTCCTTGAACAGGCCGCCAGCATACCCGAAAGCCAGCGGCTAAGCTGACACCAGGAGGATAGCCTCATGCGCCCGACCCTGACTCACCTGGCGCTGCACGTACCCGATCTGGATGCCTGCATCGCCTTCTACCAGCGCTACTGCGGCATGCAGGTGATCCACCAGCGCCCCGGCAAGGGCACGCGCATCGTCTGGATGTCCGAGCCCGGCAAGGAGCACCAGTTCATCTTCGTCATCATGCCCGGCGGCCAGGACCGGCACCTAGCGAGCGACGACTACAGCCACTTCGGCTTCGCCCTGGCCAGTCGCGAGGAAGTCGATCATGTCGCGGCCATGGCCGCGCAAGACGGTTGCCTGATCTGGCCACCGCGCGACGAACCCTACCCGGTCGGCTACTACTGCGGCCTGCGCGATCCTGCCGGCAACTACTTGGAATTCAGCTTCGGCCAGCCGCTGGGGCCGGGTTCGGAACAGATGCCGATTCCCTGAAATGCAAGACGCCACCGGCAGGTGGCGTCTTGCAGCGCTAGCTGCGCACCGCTCAGACAGCCGTGCGCAGCGGGTGGCGAAGGCTCAATAGGCCTTGCCGGTCTTGTACAGGTTCTCGAAGCAGAAATTGGTGGCGTCGATGTAGCCCTCGGCGCTGCCGCAGTCGAAACGCTGCCCCTTGAACTTGTACGCCATCACGCAGCCCTGCTGGGCCTGGCGCATCAGCGCGTCGGTGATCTGGATCTCGCCGCCCTTGCCCGGCGGGGTATCGCGGATCAGGTCGAAGATGTCCGGGGTGAGGATGTAGCGGCCGATGATCGCCAGGTTCGAGGGAGCATCCTCCGGCTTGGGCTTCTCCACCATATGGCTGACGCGGTAGATGTCGTCGCGGATCATCTCGCCGGCGATCACGCCGTACTTGGAGGTTTCCTCGCGCGGCACTTCCTGGATCGCCACGATGGAGCAGCGGAACTGGTTGTACAGCTTGACCATCTGCGCCAGCACGCTATCGCCTTGCAGGTTCAGGCACAGGTCGTCCGCCAGCACCACGGCGAAAGGCTCGTCGCCGATCAGCGGCTGGCCGCAGAGAATGGCATGGCCCAGGCCCTTCATCTCCACCTGACGGGTGTAGGCGAAGGAGCACTCGTCGATCAGACGACGGATGCCGACCAGGTACTTCTCCTTGTCGGTGCCCTTGATCTGGTGTTCGAGCTCGTAGCTCACGTCGAAATGGTCTTCCAGGGCACGCTTGCCGCGGCCGGTGACGATGGCGATCTCGTTCAGCCCCGCTTCCAGGGCTTCCTCGACGCCGTACTGGATCAGCGGCTTGTTCACCACCGGCAACATTTCCTTGGGCATGGCCTTGGTAGCCGGCAGGAAGCGGGTGCCGTAACCGGCAGCGGGAAACAGGCATTTCTTGATCATGGGGTTCCCTGATGGGGGTAGTGGAAAAAACGCGCTCAGTCTATCAAGCCGCGCTGGCCTTACAACTGCCCACAGCGGGCCGGCCGATGCCACGATAGAGAAAACCCAGCTCGACCAGCTGATCGGCGTCATAGATATTGCGCCCGTCGAACACCACGGGCATGCGCATCGCCCCACGGATGCGCGCGAAGTCGGGCTGGCGGAACTGCTTCCACTCGGTGACCAGCACCAACGCATCGGCGCCCTGGCAGACCGCATACGGCGATTCGCTGAGTACCAGCTGCCCGCTCTCGATCGCCTGGCCATAGCGCGCGGCGACTCCGGCATTGGCCGCCGGATCGCAGGCCTGCACCTTGGCGCCGGCATTGAGCAGGGCCTCGAGCAACACCAGGCTGGGCGCTTCGCGCAGATCGTCGGTGCCGGGCTTGAAGGCCAGCCCCCAGAGCGCGACCACGCGGCCATGCAGGTGGCCGTTGAAATGCTCGCGCAGGGCCTGGAACAGCAGCGTCTTCTGCAGCGCATTGCGCGCCTCGACCGCGCGCAGGATGCCCGGCTCGATGCCCTCGTGCTCGGCGGTGCGAATCAGGGCCTTTACGTCCTTGGGAAAGCACGAGCCACCATAGCCACAGCCGGCGTAGATGAAGTGCGTGCCGATGCGTCGGTCGCTGCCGATGCCACGGCGGACTTCCTCGATATCCACACCCAGCCGCGCACAGATACCCGCCATCTCGTTGATGAAGGAGATCTTGGTGGCGAGGAAGGCGTTGGCCGCGTACTTGCTGAACTCGGCAGCACGCACGCCCATGCACAGCAGGCGGTCGTGGTTGCGTAGAAAAGGCGCGTAAAGCCTCCGCAGCAGCTCGCGCCCACGCTCGTCGTCGCAACCGACGATCACCCGATCGGGGCGCATGAAGTCCTCCACGGCCGAACCTTCCTTGAGAAACTCCGGGTTGCTCGCCACGGTGACCCGCCCGCGTACGTCTCGTCGCGCCAGGCCGGCATTGATGCGCTGCGCCACGCGCTCGGCGGTGCCGACCGGGACGGTGGATTTGTCCACCACCAGGCAGCTGCGCTCCAGCCGCTCGCCCAGCTCGTCGGCGACCGCCAGCACATGGGACAGATCGGCCGAACCATCCTCGCCGCTGGGCGTACCCACGGCGATGAAGATGATCTCGGCGCGGCGAATGCCGCTCTTGAGCTGGGCGCTGAAGCTGAGCTGCCCGCTGGCCAGCTGCGCCCGCAGCATGCTTTCCAGCCCCGGCTCGTAGATCGGCACCTCGCCCTGGGCAAGACGCGCGACGCGCTGCGGGTCGCGCTCGACGCAAACCACCTGATTGCCCATTTCGGCAAAGCAGGTCGCCGTCACCAAACCCACGTATCCAGCCCCGATCACGCATATCTGCATCGCTGCATCCTCCTGGCGGTTGCAGCGATTGCAACGAAGCGCGGTGGCAGTCATGTGAAGGAGTTGCGAAGGAATGATGACAGCCGGCGTCGCGACCAGCCTGGCGCCGCATCGCTCGCCGCCTGCGCCTTCGCTGCATGACCACAGGTCAATCAGTAGAAACTTCCCAGCGCCTCCTCACGTCCACCCTATTCCAGCGGTCATGCAGGGCGGGCGGCGTAAATCGTCGCCTCCGACGCTCAGGCGTCCGCCCTGTCTGGCCCCCAGTCTGATCGTAACGGAGGGTTCCCATGGCCATGACAGTCGGAGATTTCATCGTCGAGCGGCTCTATCAGTGGGGCGTACGGCGCATCTACGGCTATCCCGGAGATGGCATCAACGGCGTGTTCGGCGCGCTCAACCGGGCGGACGGCAAGATCAGGTTCATCCAGGCGCGCCACGAGGAAATGGCCGCCTTCATGGCCGCGGCCGATGCCAAGTTCTCCGGCCAGCTGGGAGTCTGCATCGCCACCTCCGGGCCGGGAGCCACCCACCTGCTGACCGGCCTGTACGACGCGCGCATGGACCATATGCCGGTGCTCGCCATCACCGGCCAGCAGGCGCGCACCGCGCTCGGTGGGCATTACCAGCAGGAGCTGGATCTGGTGTCGGTGTTCAAGGACGTCGCCGGCGCCTTCGTCCAGCAGGCCAGCGCGCCGGCGCAGGTACGCCACCTGGTCGACCGGGCGATCCGCACCGCCATCGGCGAGCGACGGGTGACCGCGATCATCCTGCCCAACGACCTGCAGGAAGCCGAATACACGGAGCCGCCGCACAAGCACGGCACCGTGCATAGCGGCATCGGCTACAGCCGGCCAAGGGTGGTGCCCTATGAAGCGGATCTGCAACGCGCCGCCGAGGTGCTCAATAGCGGCAAGAAGGTCGCCATGCTGGTCGGCGCCGGGGCGCTGAATGCCGGCGATGAGGTGTTCGAGGTGGCGCAGAAGCTTGGCGCCGGGGTGGCCAAGGCGCTGCTGGGCAAGGCCGTGCTGCCCGACGACCTGCCCTGGGTCACCGGCTCCATCGGCCTGCTGGGCACGGTGCCGAGCTACAAGATGATGGAGGAATGCGACACCCTGCTGATGATCGGCTCGGGTTTCCCCTACTCCGAGTTTTTACCTCAGGAGGGCAAGGCCCGCGGCGTGCAGATCGACATCCAGCCGGACATGCTCAGCCTGCGCTATCCGATGGAGGTCAACCTGGTCGGCGATGCCGCCGAAACCCTGCGCGCCCTGCTGCCGCTGCTGGAGGACAAGCAGGAGCGCAGCTGGCGCGCCACCATCGAGGACTGGCGCAGCGACTGGGACCGAACCCTGGAAAAGCGCGCCATGGTCTCGGCCAAGCCGATCAATCCGCAGCGGGTGGTCTACGAGCTGTCACCGCGCCTGCCGGAGCGCGCCATCGTCACCTGCGACTCCGGCTCCTGCGCCAACTGGTATGCCCGCGATCTGAAGATCCGTCGCGGCATGAGCTGCTCGCTTTCCGGCGGCCTGGCCTCGATGGGCGCGGCGGTGCCCTATGCCATCGCCGCCAAGTTCGCCCATCCGGATCGCCCGGTGGTCGGCCTGGTGGGTGACGGCGCCATGCAGATGAGCAATCTGGCCGAGCTGATCACCGTGGCCAAGTACTGGCGCGAATGGGCAAACCCGCAGTGGGTGCTGGCGGTGTTCAACAATCAGGACCTCAACCAGGTCACCTGGGAGCAACGGGTAATGGAGGGCGACCCGAAGTTCGAGGCCTCTCAGGACATTCCCGATGTGCCCTACCACGCCTTCGCCAACTCCATCGGCCTGACCGGCGTATTGATCGAGCGCGAGGAGGATGTCGGTCCTGCCTGGGAGCAGGCGCTGGCCGCCGAGCGTCCGGTGCTGCTGGAATTTCGCACCGACCCGGACGTGCCGCCGTTGCCGCCGCACATCAGCCTGGAGCAGGCCAAGCAGTTCGCCTCCACCCTGCTGCAGGGCGACCCCGACCAGCGCGGCATCCTCGCGCAGACCGCCAAGCAGCTGTTCGGCGCGCTGCTGCCAGGCAAGCGCAAGGACAACTGACCCTACTCGCGGCTGGCGCGTCGGCAGTATCCATACAGGCGGGTAAAGGGCGTCGCGGTCAGGCCGTGAGCCACCACCGAGGCGCAGATCAGCAGGCTGCCGAGTTGCCAGACCAGCGGCTCGCCGCTGCGTTCGCTGGCCAGCGAGGCGTACAGCAGCGCGGCGATGCCGATGGGGCCGAACCAGCCGGCGAACAGCAGGTCGCGCCGCCGCTGCAGCGCCGGTAGCAGCGGCCGCAGCACCAACAGGGCCGGCAGCCGGCGCAGCAGCAATACGGCCAGCACCAGCGCCACGGCCGGCCAGCCCAGGGCCAGCCATTCGGCCCAGGGCAGCACGACGCCGAGCAGCATGAAGATCGGCAGGGTGAAGAACTGGTCCATCGCCGCCTGCACCCGCTCCTCCTCCGCGCGCTCCTTGCCGCCGACCATCTGGTCGAAGGCCAGTCCGGCGACGAACACCGCGAGAACCCCGTCGGTATGCAGCAACTCAGCTCCGGCCAGTGCCAGCAGCGACAACGCCACCGTGTAGCTCATGAACGAGGGCTGTTCGATGAAGCGCATGCGTTCGGCCAGGCGCAGCAGCCGGCCGGCGAGCAAACCGAGCAGCAGGCCGAACAGTACGGCACCGCCGATCTCCCACAGCACCACCGTCACCAGCCACTGCCGGCCAGCCTCGAGCGGCGAAAGGCCAAGCAACAGCAGCGGCAGCATCACCAGCGGCAAGGCCAGCCCGTCGTTCAGCCCCGACTCGGCAGAGATCAGATGACGAAGAGGTTCATCCAGATCGCGCTCGGCGATCTCGCCCGTCACCACCGAGGTGGCCACGATGGGGTCGGTGGGACAGACCACGGCGCCGATCAGCAGTGCCAGCAGCGGCGAAAGATCGAACAGCCAGTACAGCGGCAGCGCTGCGCTTAGGCACATCAACGGCAGAGCCAGGCCCACCAGCACCGCCAGCGAGCGCCAGTGCTGCGGTATGTAGCCGGCCGGCAGGCGCAGCGCCACGCTCATCAGACCTATCGCCAAACTCAATTGGGCCGCCTTCTCCAGCAGCAGCTGCGTGCGGCCCCAACCATCCGGTTGCAACAGGCCGAGCATTTGCGGACCAAGCAGTACCCCACCCAGCAGGGCAAGAAAGGGAGCTGCCAGGCCATAGCGCTTCAGCGGGCGCGACAGCAGCCCCAGCAGCAGAACGATGGCCGTCGCGGCCATGAGCCCCAGGTAGAGCTGTTGCATGGATGCCTCCCTTTTCGGCGCACGCGGCACGGCAGCGTGGCGCCGCCCTGCTCCGCGGATGTTTCGCAGCAAAGCCCGGGCGTACCTGGCCGGCTGGCCGAGTGCCCTGTCTCAGCCTTGGAGGCCCGCCTGGAGCGATGAGTTGCATCGTCGTTCGGCTCACGCAGTGGCCGCGCCTGGACATCGGGTCCACTGCCCGGGTACTTGGGGTTGAACCCCGGCTCGCCGAACGCCTCTACTTCTCGAGTATTTGCGAGGCTAAGCGAATGAACAAAGTCGACCATCGCGTCGTGGTGATCTGCGGCGCCAGCGCAGGCGTGGGGCGCGCCACTGCCCATGCTTTCGCCGCCGCCGGTTATGCCATCGGTCTGCTCGCCCGTAGCGACGAGGGCCTGGCGCTGACCGAAGAGGAGCTGCAGGCCTATGGCGTGCCCACCCTGGCGGTCAGTGTGGATGTGGCCGATGCGCAGGCGCTCACCCTGGCCGGGCAACGTTTCGAAGCCGAACTCGGCCCCGTCGATGTCTGGATCAATTCGGCGATGGTGACGGTGTTCGCTGCGGTGGAGCAGCTGATGCCGGACGAAATCAGGCGAGTCACGGAGGTGACCTATCTGGGCACGGTGCATGGCACGCTGGCGGCGCTCGCGCTGATGCGGCCACGCAATCGCGGCGTGATCATCCAGGTCGGCTCGGCGCTCGCCTACCGCGCGATTCCCCTGCAATCAGCCTACTGCGGGGCGAAGTTTGCGATACGGGGCTTTACCGACTCGCTGCGCTGCGAACTGATCCACCAGGGCAGCAGCATCAAGCTCTGCATGGTTCAGCTACCAGCGATCAACACGCCGCAATTCGACTGGGCCCGCAACAAGCTGGGCAAGCGGGTGCAGCCCGTGCCTCCGATACATGACCCTGAGGTCGCCGCACGGGCGATTCTCAGCGTCGCCAGCGCGCCGCCGAGAGAGCTCTGGGTCGGCACGCCCACCTTCAAGGCGATCATCGGCACCCTGCTGTTTCCGGGCCTGCTCGATCGGCTCATGGCACGTGCCGCGTGGTCCGGGCAGATGGTGGACGATACCCAGGCAGAGCCCGAAGCCGGAAACCTGTTCGAACCCGTGAACGGTCTGCACGAGGTACGTGGGCGCTTTACCCGCAACGCGCGAAAGCACGCCTGGACATTGAGCGCCAGCCGGGTGGTCGCGGTGCTGGGCATCTGCGCGGTCCTGCTGGCCTTGCTGCTGATCTGAGCGGCACCCTCGCCTGACGAGTCGCTGACCAGCGATCCCGGCGATTGCCACGGAGCGCGGCGACCGACGGCCGCAGCGCTCATGTGCGAGGCGTCAGGCGGCCATCTGGCTGCACTGTTCGGCGCAGTGCATGCAAGCCTTGGCACACTGCTGGCAATGCTCGGCCTCGTGCTTGCCACACTCCTCCCCACACTGCCTGCAGATGTACGCGCAGACCTTGCAGAGCGCGCCTGCCGAGTCACTGCCGCTGGACATCAGCGACGCGGCGAGCCGGCAGATTTCCGAGCATTCGCGGTCCAGGCGTATGCAGCGCGCCATCATCTGCACCTCTGATTCGCCCAGGCAGGCGCCGAAACAATGGTCGCAGGCCACCGCACAGTCCAGGCAGGCCTTGATGCAGGATTCGAAACGAGCGTTATGCATGATCGTTCTCCAGTGAAGAATTGACCGGTAGCTCTCGCGTAGCACGAGCGCTGACGCGAGGCGATGTCTGCAGTGGACTCGGCGTGATCGGCTCGGGTTCAGGCGCTTTTCCAGGCGTGCGCGAAGCCAGCCGGCGCGGTGAGCCCGGGCTCCGATACGCTTGCCAAGGGTCCGCCCAGCCGTTCGTCAGCCGCAGCAATCGGCGGCAGAGAAATAGTGTGAACGCCCAGCGCGGCTTGTTTCTCCATTGAGTAACAGGGGCAATCTCGCCTCTGCGCATCGGGAGATTCCAGATGACCAATAGCAACAGCAACAACCCAGGCAACTTTGCAAATGATCGTGAGAAGGCCTCCGAGGCCGGCAAGAAAGGCGGCAAGGCCAGCGGCGGCAACTTCGCCAATGACCGGGAAAAAGCCTCCGAGGCGGGACGCAAGGGTGGCCAAAACAGCCACGGTGGCGGCCGTCAATAGGCAGCCTCAGGGAGGCCCGCTCAGGGCCTCCTTTTTATTTTCGTCATACCTGAATATCAGCCGCCGGGCTACGCAACGCGAGCCGTGCCGATAGAGCGCAAGCCATGGCGGCAGGCAGCGCTTTACCAACGATTGCGGAGGGCCCGATGGCTACAGCTCAACTGAACGACTCGCTCGTGGTGATCACCGGTGCATCGAGCGGCATTGGCCGTTGCGCCGCCCATGAATTCGCCCGCCACGGGGCACGCCTGGTGCTCGCCGCTCGCGATGCCCAAGCGCTTGCCGCCGTGGTCAGGGAGTGCGAGCAGCTTGGCGCGCAGGCGCTGGCAGTGCCCACGGACGTCACTCGCAACCAGGCCATGGAGCACCTGGCCAAGCAGGCGGCAGACTTCGGCGCCGGGCGTATCGATGTCTGGGTGAACAACGCCGGCGTCGGCGCCGTTGGCCGCTTCGAGGACACGCCGCTGGCTGCTCACGAACAGGTCGTGCAGACCGACCTGCTCGGTTACCTGCGCGGCGCCTACGTCGTGCTGCCGTATTTCAAAGCGCAGAAATCGGGCGTATTGATCAACACCCTGTCGCTCGGCAGCTGGGTCGCCCAACCCTACGCCGCGGCCTATTCCGCGGCCAAGTACGGCCTGCGCGGATTGACGGAAGCGCTGCGTGGCGAACTCACGCCCTGGCCGAACATTCACGTCTGCGATCTCTACCCAGCCGTGATGGATACCCCCGGCTTTCGCGATGGCGGCAACTTCACCGGCCGGGCACTGACCCCGCCACCGCCGCGCTACGATCCGCGCCTGGTCGCCGAAGCCATGATCGAAGTCGTGCTCAAGCCCAGAGCCAGCAAAACGGTGGGCAGCACGGCCACCCTGCTGCGGCTCGCCCATTTCCTGGTGCCTGGCTTCACCCAGCTTTCCGGCCTGATCGTCGGACGAGCCCTGAAGCGGGGACAGCGCGCCCGACCTTCCAGCGGCAACCTCTTCCATCCGCCGTCTGGGGAAAGACGCATCGACGGCGGCTGGCGCGAACCGGCCGGCGACAGTCAGATGCCCAGGCTGATGACCGCAACGGCGGTGGTCCTGTTGCTCGGCTGGGGCCTGCTGCACTTGCGCAACGAGTCGCGGTAATCGTCGCAACAGGCGCAGGCCGGATTGCAAGCAGCGATAAGACCGGGACGGACCGGCTTGCAGCGTGCCTGGAAAGGGTCGATCCAACTTCCAGGCACATGCATATTCCTAAAGCATATTTAACAGATATTTTTAAATCTTCTAGGGTATAAAAACCGGACCACCGGAGCCTCGATTTTCCCGCCGCTCCGTTGCGCCCTCATCTCGGTGCCGCTGCGGCACATCCACAAGATGAGGTTTGCATGACCAGTCCGATTACCCTTGAGGACAGCGACCAGGACGTCGCCCCTTCGCTGTTCCCCGCCGCCATTCTCAGCACTGACGCCGAAGCCCTGCAGGCTGCACATGCCCTGGCAGAAGCGGCGCAGCTGGAAGTCATCCAGCGCGACCGCGAGCGCCGCCTGCCCTGGGAACTGGTGGAACGCTTCACCGCCAGCGGCCTCGGCAGCATCGCCGTGCCGCGCGCCTTCGGTGGCCCGCAGCTGTCCCATGTGACCATCGCCGAGGTGTTTCGCATCATCTCCGCGGTCGACCCGGCCCTGGGGCAGATACCGCAGAACCAGTTCGGCCTGCTCGGCGTCCTGCAGGCGGCCGCCAGCCAGGAACAACAGCAGCGCCTGTTCGCCAGCGTGCTGGCCGGCTGGCGCATCGGCAACGGCGGCCCCGAACGGGGCAGCAAGCACACCCTGGACATCCAGGCACGCCTGGTGCAGCGCGGCGGCCGCTGGCTGTTCAGCGGCGAGAAGTTCTATTCCACCGGTGCCCTCTTCGCCCACTGGATCGCCAGCAAGGCGCTGGACGATCAGGGCCGACCGTGGCTGGCCTTTATCCAGCGCGGGCGTGCCGGGCTGCGTATCGTCAACGACTGGTCCGGCTTCGGCCAGCGCACCACCGCCAGCGGCACCGTGTTGCTGAATGACGTGGAGGTGGACGAGAACAACCTGATCCCGCTCTGGCCGCTGGCCGACAAGCCGAGCATCCAGGGCGCCTTCTCCCAGTTGATCCAGGCCGCCATCGATCTGGGCATCGCCGACGGCGCACTGCGCGACACCCTGAATTTCGTGCGGCACAAGGCTCGCCCCTGGATCGATGCCAAGGTCGAGCGTGCCGGCGATGATCCCTACGTGATCGCCGATGTCGGCCGCCTGCAGATCGAACTGCACGCTGCCGAAGCGCTGCTACACAAGGCCGCTCGCGTGCTCGATGAGGTCGCAGCAAGCGCCATCGATGCCGATGCTGCCGCCCGCGCCTCCATCGCGGTGGCCGAAGCCAAGGCGCTGACCACCGAAATCTCCCTGACCGCCAGCGAGAAGCTGCTGGAACTGGCCGGCAGCCGCGCCACCCTGGCCGAGTTCGGCCTCGACCGCCACTGGCGCAACGCGCGCACCCACACCCTGCACGACCCGGTGCGCTGGAAGTACCACGCCGTCGGCGCCTGGCACCTCAACCAACGTCACCCCGCCCGCCATTCCTGGATCTGAGCCATGAACGCACCTTTGACTTCCACGGTGGCGCTGATTCGCAGCGACGCCGAAGCCCTCGATGTAGCCCAGTCCCTGGCCGAGGTGCTGGCCCCCGGCAGTGCCGAACGCGACCGCGAACGGCGCGTGCCGCACGCTGAACTGGAACTGTTCAGCCACTCCGGCCTCTGGGCCATCAGCGTGCCCAAGGCCTTTGGCGGCGCGGGCGTTTCCAGCGTCACCCTGGCCAAGGTCATCGCCCGCATTGCCCAGGCCGATGCCTCGCTCGGGCAGATTCCGCAGAACCACTTCTATGCCCTGGAAGTGCTGCGCATCAACGGCAGCGAAGCGCAGCAACGTCGCCTCTACGGCGAAGTTCTGGCCGGTAAGCGCTTCGGCAACGCCCTGGCCGAACTCGGCACCAAAACCGCGCTGGATCGCAACACCCGGCTGAGCCGCGATGGCGAGCACTACCGCGTCAACGGGCGCAAGTTCTACGCCACCGGCGCGCTGTATGCGCAGCGCATTCCCACCCTGGCGGTGGACGAGCACGGCAATGGCCAACTGGCCTTCATCCCGCGCCAGGCGCCCGGCCTGCAGGTGATCGACGACTGGAGCGGCTTCGGCCAGCGCACCACCGGCAGCGGCTCGGTGCTGCTGGACAACGTGCCGGTGGCCGCCGAGGACGTGGTGCCGTTCCAGAGCGCCTTCGACCGCCCGACCACCGTCGGCCCCTTCGCCCAGCTGCTGCATGCGACCATCGACACCGGCATCGCCCGCGCCGCCTACGAAGATCTGTTGCAGTTCGTCCGCCACAAGTCGCGCCCCTGGATCGACGCCGGCATCGACAAGGCCAGCGATGACCCGCTGACCCAGCAGGAAATCGGCCGTCTGGTGATCCGCCTGCATGCAGCCGAAGCCCTGTTGGAGCGCGCTGGCGAGTTCGTCGACCGTGCCCAGGCCGCGCCGGACGAACAGAGCGTGGCCGCCGCCTCGATCGCCGTGGCCGAAGCCCGCGCCATCAGCACCGAGGTCTCGCTGCTGATTGCCAGCAAGCTGCTGGAGCTGTCCGGCAGCCGCGCCACCCTGGCCGAATACGGCCTCGACCGGCACTGGCGCAACGCACGCACCCACACGCTGCACGACCCGGTGCGCTGGAAGTACCACGCCATCGGCGACTACGCGCTCAACGAGCGCCTGCCGCCACGCCGGGGGACCATCTGATGGCCAGGGAAATCCTCCTCAACGCCTTCAACATGAACTGCATCGGACATATCCATCACGGGCTGTGGACGCACCCGCGCGACCGCTCGACGGATTTCAACCAGTTGAGCTACTGGACGGAACTGGCGCAGTTGCTCGAGCGCGGGCTGTTCGACGGGCTGTTCATCGCCGATATCCTCGGCGTCTACGACGTCTACCAGAACGGCATCGACCTGCCGCTGCAGGAGGCCATCCAGTTGCCGGTCAACGACCCGTTGCTGCTGGTTTCGGCCATGGCCGGCGTGACCCGCCATCTGGGTTTCGGCGTGACCGCCAACCTCAGCTACGAGGCGCCCTACACCTTCGCCCGGCGCCTTTCGACCCTTGATCACCTCACTCAAGGGCGCGTGGGCTGGAATATCGTCACCGGCTATCTGGACAGCGCGGCCAAGGCCATGGGCCGCCCGCAGCAGGTCGAGCATGACCGCCGCTATGACCAGGCCGACGAGTACCTGCAGGTGCTCTACAAACTGCTCGAAGGCAGCTGGCAGGACGATGCCGTGCTGGCCGACCGCGAGCAGCGCGTCTACGCCCAGCCGGGCAAGGTGCACAAGGTGCGTCACCAGGGCGAGTTCTATCAGGTCGAGGGCTATCACCTCAGCCAGCCGTCGCCGCAGCGCACGCCGCTGTTGTTCCAGGCCGGCTCGTCGCCACGCGGCCTGCGTTTTGCCGGCGAGCATGCCGAGTGCGTGTTCATCGGTGGCAACGACCACGCGGCGGTGCGCACTCAGGTCGACAAGGTACGCGCCAGCGCCGTGGCGGCCGGCCGCACGGCCGAGGCGATCAAGGTGTTCATGGGCATCGCCGTGATCGTCGCGCCGAGCGAGGCCGAGGCCCGCGACAAGCACGCCGAGTATCTGCGCCATGCCAGCCCGGAAGCCGGTATCGCGCATTTCTCCAGCTCCACCGGCATCGACCTGGACGCCTTCGGCCTGGACGAGCCGATCCAGCCGCGCAAGACCAACGCCATCGAGTCGGTGGTCAAGACTTTCAGCGGCTGGACCAAGCGGCGTCTGCTCGAGCAGCACGCCCTTGGCGGTCGCTACCCGCTGGTGGTCGGCTCACCCGAGCAAGTGGCCGAACAACTGATCGCCTGGATCGACGCCACCGGCCTGGACGGCTTCAACCTGACGCGCATCGTCACCCCGGAAAGCTACACCGATTTCATCGACCTGGTCGTGCCCGAGCTGCAACGCCGCGGCCGCTACAAGACCGCCTACGCAGACGGCGCCCTGCGCCACAAGCTGTTCGGCCAGGGCCCGCGCCTGCCGGCCGATCACCCCGGTGCGGCGTTTCGCCAACACATCGAAACCTTTCACAGCCCCCGTAGGAGCCAGCTTGCTGGCGATCAATCACACCGCTGAAACCTGGGATCGCCGGCAAGCCGGCACCTACACCGACACCACAAGGACGCCATCATGCTCAAGACCCTGAAAACCCTGACCCTCGGCACTCTGCTTGCCGCCAGCAGCCTGGCGCTGGCCGAACCGGCCCTGAAACTCGGCACCACCGCCGCCTTCGCCCCGCCGCTGGAAGTGGCCGTGGCCGAGGCGAAGAAACAGGGCCTGGAGGTGGAGCTGGTCGAGTTCACCGACTGGATCGCGCCCAACGTCAGCCTGGCCAACGGCGATATCGATGTGAATTACTTCCAGCACATCCCCTTCCTTGATAACGCCAGGAAGGAAGGCGGCTATGACCTGGTGCCGGTGGCGCGCGGCGTGCTCAACAACGTCGGCCTGTACTCGAAGCAGTACAAAGACTTCGCCAGCCTGCCCGAGGGCGCCAAGGTGGCCATCGCCAACGACCCGATCAATGGCGGACGCGGCCTGCAACTGCTGCGCAAGGCCGGGCTGATCGAGCTGAAACCGGACGTCGGTTACAAGGCCACCCTCGAGGACATCACCGCCAACCCGAAGAACATCCGCATCATCGAACTGGAGGCCGTGCAACTGGTACGCGCCTATGAGGAAGTCGATGTGGTCCAGGGCTATCCAGCCTACATCCGCCTGGCCAACACCTTCGATCCGGCCTCCGCGCTGTTGTTCGACGGACTGGACAACCCCGAGTACATCATCCAGTTCGTCACTCAGCCGGCCAAGGCCAAGGACGCCCGCCTGCTCAAGTTCATCGACATCTACCAGCACTCGCCGGCCGTGCGCGCCGCCCTGGACAAGGCTCACGGCAAGCTCTACCAGCCGGGTTGGGAGAGCTGAGATGAGCGGCTTCGATCCTCATCTGCAGCAGGCTGCACAGGCCAGCCAGCACCTCGACGCGCACCTGCGCTTCGACACCCTGGGCAAGACCTACGAGGGCGCCCACGGTCCGGTGCAGGCGCTGCGCGACATCGACCTGGCAATCGCCCGTGGCGAAGTGTTCGGCATCATCGGCCGCAGCGGCGCAGGCAAGTCCTCGCTGCTGCGTACCATCAATCGCCTGGAGCAGCCCAGCAGCGGCCGGGTGCTGATCGACGGCATCGACATCGCCCTGTACGACGAGGAGCAGTTGGTCGCCCTGCGCCGGCGCATCGGCATGATCTTCCAGCACTTCAACCTGATGTCGGCCAAGAGCGTGTGGCAGAACGTCGAGTTGCCGCTGAAGGTGGCCGGCGTGCCGCGCGAGGCGCGCCAGCGCAAGGTGCGCGAACTGCTCGAACTGGTGGGTCTGGAAAACAAGCACGCGGCCTATCCGGCGCAGCTTTCCGGCGGGCAGAAACAGCGCGTGGGCATCGCCCGCGCCCTGGTGCACGATCCGCAGATATTGCTGTGCGACGAGGCCACCAGCGCGCTGGACCCGGAGACCACCCAGTCGATCCTCGGCCTGCTGCGCGAGATCAACCAGCGCCTGAACCTTACCGTGGTGCTGATCACCCACGAGATGGCGGTGATCCGCGAGATCTGCGACCGCGTGGTGGTGCTGGAGCATGGCGAAGTGGTCGAGCAGGGGCCGGTGTGGCGGGTATTCGGTTCCCCCCGCCACGAGGTGACGCGCACTCTCCTCGCGCCGCTGCAGCATGCCCTGCCGGCGCGTCTGCAAGAGCGTCTGCACAGCGAGCGCGAAAGTCCTGAGGACGATCTGATCCTGCGCCTGCACTTCATCGGCAGCGGCCTGGAGCCTGACCTGCCGGCCATCGGTGCGGCACTGGGCGGCCGCGTCACGCTGCTCGACGCCAGCCTGGAACAGATCCAGGGCCACGCAGTGGGGCATCTGATCCTCGCCGTCGGCCAGTCGCCGTTCGACCACCCCACCCTGCTCGACAACCTACGGCCACTGGCCGATCACCTGGAGGTACTGGGTTATGTCACTACTGCTTGATCGCCTCTGGCAAGGCCTGCTCGATACCCTGCTGATGGTCGGCGTGTCGTCGCTGCTGGCGCTGCTGGCCGGCATTCCGCTGGCGGTGTTCCTGGTCACCAGCAGCAAGGGCGGCATCTTCGAGGCGCCGCGGCTGAACCAGGTGCTGGGCGCCATCGTCAACCTGTTCCGCTCGATTCCCTTTCTGATCCTGATGGTGGCGCTGATTCCCTTCACCCGTTTGATCGTCGGCACCACCTACGGCGTCTGGGCGGCCGTGGTGCCGCTGACCATCGCCGCCACGCCGTTCTTCGCCCGTATCGCCGAGGTCAGCCTGCGCGAAGTCGATCATGGCCTGATCGAAGCGGCGCAGGCCATGGGCTGCCGGCGCTGGCACATCGTCTGGCACGTGCTGCTGCCCGAGGCCCTGCCGGGCATCGTCGGCGGCTTCACCATCACCCTGGTGACCATGATCAATTCCTCGGCCATGGCCGGCGCCATCGGTGCCGGCGGTCTTGGCGACCTGGCCTACCGCTACGGTTACCAGCGCTTCGACAGCCAGGTGATGCTCACGGTGATCGTCGCCCTGGTGGTTCTGGTCAGCCTGATCCAGTTCAGCGGCGATCGCCTGGCCAAGCGCCTCAATCACCGCACCTGATCTCGACCCACGCAATGCATGCATCGGAGAGACGATGGGCCTGCAAACTTCCTTCTGCGGCACGCGCAGCAGCGCGATGAGAGCCGGGGCTGCCTTGGGTGGTCGTCGAGCTTGCGCTGCTCGGCTCGTTCAAGCCCAGCGCCGGCGTGGCGGCTAGGTGGCCCGTCTCACGTACGAAGCAGTGAGCGTGGGTCGTAGCTGTCCAGCACCCTGCTGCCTCATGTCGACAGGACGAAGTTGGCTAGCACGAACTGACCGAGCTCCTCGATAACCTCGCCCGCGGGGCGCTGGCCGTATTTCAGATTGACGATCACGTGGTTAACCCCGATTTCCTGCAAGCTTTCCAGCAACGAGATCAGGTGATATCGCCCTAGTTGATAGCCCAGGTGGATCGGGCGAGGTGGTGTCTGCGGGCTATCCGTCAGGTCGATGTATAGCGACTGGGTGAAGGGTTTGAACAGCTCACCGCATTCGGCACGAACCGCAGCGCGCCAGTCCTCGACAATCAGCGCCTGCGTCTTCGGGGCGCGCGGATAACTGATCCAGCCATGACTGTAGCGGGCGATCCATTCCAGGGTCTGGCGGCTATGGCCGGTGACAAAGAACGGAATTTCCGCCGTGGTCGGCTTGGGAATCAGATCCGCGCCCTCAAGCGTCCCGCCGGACCAGGTCAAAGGCACGAAACTGCTGCGCTGAACCTCGCGAAATACTGCGAGGTATTCGCGGAACAGGCTGTCGCGTTGCTCCGGGTCGACACCGAATGCGGGAAACTCCACCGGCCGGTCACCGGAAGCCACACCGAGTAACAGGCGGCCACCGCTGAGCTGATCGACACTGGTTGCGGCCTTGGCGGTATGCAGGGGATTGCGGATTGGCAGAATGATCGAGGCGGTACCCAGGGCAATCGAGTGTGTATGTGCCGCCATAAAACCCAGGTAGACCCAAAGATCGAAGACCTGACCCGAATCGCCAAAACTGGGGTCACGTAACGGCACGTCGCGAAACCAGAGAGCAGAGAAACCCAGCTTGTCGGCACGTTGGGCCAGGCTCGCCTGGTCGAGCATGCTCGGCGTATCACCGGCAAAGGCTTCGAGAGGGAAGAAAAGACCCAGGGTCAGGCGGCCTTGGCGGTAAGTGCGCTGAAAGCCAGGTTGTTGCTGATAGGGAATGGAATTCGGAGTGAACATGCGCCCTCCTACCTATTTCAAAAGATGTTGAGGAGCTGAGAAATCCTTGCGAGCGGATATCAAATCAGCGTTATCAAGGCCACCTGGAGCTCCGCGCAGGGCGTTTGTGATAGTCCGGGGGCGATGCGTTGCGAGGTCACCAGTTACCCCTGCTGCAAGGCAGCGATACAGAGCGAGACGGTCGACGGCGACAGTCCCATACGATCCCGAATGAATACTCACTGGGCGTCCCGCGCTTCTTGGTTCGGCGGTTCGATACGCTCGATATTTCCCAGTACCAACGCTCGCCCGGCAAACAGACCACCCGTTGTTTCCAGGGCAAAACGCTCGGCATCGCGCATGCGCACTTCCTCGGTCACCGCGTCGGCTTCGTGCTCAGACGCCCCCAGCGTCAGCACGGCCTGACGGCCGAGCAGCAGGGCCGACTCAAAGGTTTCCCGCACTATGTAGTCCGCGTCGTGCTTGACCAGCTCCAGCGCATGTTCGCGGTCAAAGGCACGCACCAGCAATTTCACTTGCGGGCAGTAATGCCGCGTACTTTCGACTATGCGTGTCGCGGCTTTCTTGTCGTTCACACAAACGATGATGGCGCGGGCGTGATGAGCACCGGCAGCGTGCAATATTTCATGGCGGGCACCATCACCGTAATAGGCCTTGAAACCATAGGGTTCCACGGCGCGGATCACCTCCGGATCTATCTCGATGATGGAAAGTTTCGCTCCCTGAGCGAGCGGTGCCTGGCAGGCAATCTGCCCCACGCGGCCAAAGCCGATGATGAGTACATTGCCTTGCAGATTCTGTGCGGGCTCCACGCCGTCCATGGAAACGCTTTGTGCGCGCGCAAACCGCCTGTACAGCAGTAAGGCCACCGGCGTAACGCCCATGGAGAGCACCACGATAGCCGTCATATTGGCGTTGACCTCGGGACTGATGACCCTGAGCTTGAGCGCCTCGGCAAACAGCACAAAAGCAAATTCGCCCCCCTGCGCCATAAGCACGGCGCGATCCAGCGCGTCGCCATGGGAGCTCTTCGCGAGGCGCGCGACCGCATAAATACACAGCGCCTTGACCAGCATCAGCGCCAGCAGACCAGAGGTGATGAGCATCCAGTTCGTGGCCACCACTTGCAGATCCAACGCCATGCCGACGCCAAGAAAAAACAGCCCCAGCAGCAGACCGCGAAACGGCTCTATGTCGGCCTCCAGCTGGTGGCGAAATGTGGATTCCGACAGCAGCACGCCGGCAACGAACGCCCCCATCGCCATTGAAAACCCGCCGATTTCCATCAGCAGCGCCGCACCCAGCACCACCAGCAACGCAGCGGCGGTCATCACCTCGCGCGCCCGGGCTTGAGCCAATACCCGAAACAGCGGATTGAGCAGCCACAATCCGATGGCCACCAGTGCGCCCAAGGACAAGGCGGCGATACCTATGCGCTGCCAAAGCGGTGAGGTGGGTTCATGCACCACTTCAGTGGGCGCGAGAAAAGCCACCACCGCCAGTAACGGCACGATCAACAGGTCTTCAAACAGCAAAATGGACACGATGCGCTGCCCCCTCGGCTCGGTTATGTCACCGCGCTCCGAGAGGACCTGCATAACCAAGGCCGTGGATGTGAGTACAAAACCGGCCGCGCACACAAACGACACCTGCCAGGGGAAACCAAAGGCCATACCGACGAAGGTGAGCAGAACAGCACAGACCACCACCTGCAGGCTGCCCAGGCCAAAGATCTGCCCGCGCAGCTCCCATAGATGCGAGGGTTTCAGCTCCAGTCCGATCACAAAGAGAAACATCACCACACCCAGCTCGCCCACCCGAATGATGGTGTGGGGGTCATGGATCAGTTGCAGTCCGAAGGGACCAATCATCATCCCCGCCGCCAGGTAACCCAGCACCGAGCCGAACCCGATGCGTTTGAGCAGCGGCACTGCCACCACGGCGGCGGCAAGCAACGTAACGACACCCAATAATTGCCCTGCGTTGCCTTCAGCGGCCATAGCCTTGATCCTCAGTCCGTATCAGGAGCGGTTACAGGTAAACGTTCGTACACCCTCGATTTCGGGTGCTTCACCCGACCGGATGGCACGTGCGCCATACAACTTCAGCGTCGGCGCTGCAGCTGCCGCCGGTTCGAATAACAAGGCAAGTAGGCTTGCTCCCGGGGCGATCCACAGCCCCCTTTCGCCGAGTAAAAGGCCGCCGGCGAGTGATACCGATCAAAGTGCAAACCGGCAGCACTGCCTGTCGGCGGTCGCTCAAGCGATGCCGTAGCCAGACTCGACGTTTGTGGCCTGGGCCACCCGCTGGCAGGCGTGACGTCCTAGACAATGCGGTCATCGCGCTCACGCAACAGCCAATAGGTCAGCCCCAGGGCCAGAGTGGCGCCGGCCAATGCGGCGACTTTGGCCGGGCCGACATCGGGATCGAGAATCACGAACTTGCGGGACAGGGCAATCAACCCGATCAGGATGACGGTCTTGACCTGAATGATGCTGTCACGGCGCAGGGCCACGCGCACGATGGAGTGCTTGAATTCCATCGCGATCAGAAGCGTCATGATCATGCCGAACACAGTCTGGAAGATCTTGTGGTCGAGCGGATTGAATGCATCGATGATCAGCAGGCTGAAGACAATCTGAATCAGCTGCGCCAGGGACACCAGGATAATCACCGCGATCACCGCTGAAAGGATGATGGCGACGGCCTGCTCGAAGCGTTCGTAAAACGTCATCACCGCCCAGTCGCGGCGCAGTCGTTCGAGTGTCGTCCCGGTCTGATTGCTGTTGTTCATGCACCACTCCTTCAGAAACAGGCCACTCCCAAAAAATCGCGGTCGCTGCGCCTCTTGTGCCAGCCCAGGCCTTCGTCCATGCCGAAGCACGTGGTCATTTCGCGGGCGATGTCGGCAGCGCACCAGTTCGTCACGGCAGGATGTCGCGCGTACTCCACCACGCGCGCGCAGGGACGCCGCATCTGGTTGGACGGGCTGCCCGTCTCCCATTTTCAGGATTAGGGCAGCCCCGTGCCTCATGCCTTGCCACTTTCGGACTTCTTCTTGCGCGTCCCCTTGCTCGACTCCCTGGGCGGGCCCGGCGGTTGCGCAGATTCAGAGGGTGCTTCGGCGCTGGTCGGAGCAGGTTGCTCGCGGTCGAACGCGACCCGCTCCGACTTGTCGTCCCAACGTACATGGGCGTGATCGCCCTTGCCGATGCCACCGCCGAGCATCTCGCGCGCCAGTGCCGTTTCCAGCTCGCTGCGAATCAGTCGCTTGAGCTCGCGAGCGCCGAATTCGGGCTTGTAGCCTTCTTCCGCGAAGTGATCGACCAGCGTCCCATCGAAAGTCAGCGTCACCCCCTGGCTCGCGGCATTGCGGGCCACGCGCTCGAGTTGCAGGCCGACGATGTGGCGGATCTCCTCCCTGCCCAGCGCATGGAAGACGATGAGCTCGTCGATGCGGTTGAGGAACTCGGGGCGGAAGTGCCCGCGCAGCACGTCCATCACCTCTGCCTTGGTCTTCTCGTACTCCTCGCCGGCCGCTCCGCGCGCCTTCAGCCGGCGCTGAATGATGTCGGAGCCCAGGTTGGAGGTGGCGATGATGATGGTGTTGGTGAAGTCCACCACGCGCCCCTTGCCGTCGGTGAGCCGCCCGTCGTCGAACACCTGCAGCAGGATGTTGTAGACATCGGGGTGGGCCTTCTCGATCTCGTCGAGCAGCAGCACGCTGTAGGGCTTGCGACGGACCTTCTCCGTGAGCTGGCCGCCTTCGTCATAGCCGACGTAGCCCGGTGGAGCGCCCACCAGCCGCGCCACGGTATGACGCTCGCCGTACTCCGACATGTCGATGCGCAACAGGGCGCCCTCGTTGCCGTAGACGGATTCGGCCAGCGCCTTGGCGAGCTCGGTCTTGCCGACGCCGGTGGGACCCAGGAACAGGAACGTGGCCACGGGCTTGCTGCCTTCGCGCAGTCCCGCGCGCGACAGCCGCACCGCATCCGCCACAGCGCGTACCGCCTCGTCCTGCCCCACCAGGCGCTCATGCAGCCGCTGCTCCAGGTGCAGCAGCTTCTCGCGCTCCTCCACCGTCAGCTCATTGACCGGAATTCCGGTCAGGCGCGAGACGATCTGCGCCACGTGTTCCGCCTTGACTTCGGCGCTGCCCGAGCCGCGCTCGCGTTCCCAGTCCTCGACCTGCGTCTTGAGTTCGGCCTCCTTGGCTTCGATGCGTTTGCCGACCTCCGCCGCGTTGTCGTATTGCTTGCGGGAGGCCAGGTAGTCCTGCTCTCGGCGCAACTGGTGCAGTTCGGCCTCCAACTCCTGCACCGCAACGGGGCGGGCCGTCGCCGACAGCTTCACGCGGGCGGCAGCCTGATCAAGCAGATCGATGGCCTTGTCCGGCAAAAAGCGCGCGGTGACGTAGCGATCGGACAGCTCGGCGGCCGCGATGATCGCGTCCTCGGTGATGCTGACCTTGTGGTGCACTTCGAAGGTATCGCGCAGGCCGCGCAGGATCATGATGGTCTGCGCCACCGTTGGCTCGGGCACCATGACCGGCTGGAAGCGCCGCTCCAGCGCGGCGTCCTTCTCGATGTACTTCTGGTACTCGTTGAGCGTCGTCGCGCCGATCAGGTTCAGCTCACCGCGCGCCATCATCGGCTTGAAGACGTTGGCCACGTCCAACCCGCCTTCGCCACCGCCCTGGCCGGCACCCACGATGGTGTGCACCTCGTCGATGAAGAGGATCATCTCGCCCTGGTGCTCGGCGATCTCCTTCAGCACCTTCTGCACGCGTTCCTCGAACTCGCCACGGTACTTCGCGCCGGCCACCATGGAATTGATGTTCAGCTCCACCAGGCGCTTGTCGCGCAGCGTCTCGGGCACCTCGCCAGCCACCATGCGCTGCGCCAACCCCTCGACGATGGCGGTCTTGCCCACGCCAGGCTCGCCGATCAATACGGGGTTGTTCTTCTTGCGCCGCGCCAGCACCTCGATGGTGGTTTCGATTTCCTGCGCGCGGCCGATGACCGGATCCAGCTTGCCCGCATGGGCCATCTTGGTGAGATCGCGCGAATACTTGTCGAGCTCCGGCGTATTGGTCGGCGTCTCGGCGCGGCCATCCTCCGCCCCTTTGCCGACCACCTTGTTTACCTGCTGGCGCAGGGCCTGCGGCGTGAGGCCATAGCGGCGCAGCAAGTTGGCGGCCAGCCCCTCGCCCTCTTCGGCCAGACCGGTCAGGAAGTGCTCGGGCCCGACGTAGGAGTGTCCTAATTCATTGGAGGCGACGAAGGCGCGGCTGAGCGCATCCTTCACCCGCGGCGACACGCCGATCTCGCCTTCGAACGGCTTGTCGCCGCGCTTGGCCTCGGCTTCGATCTGGCGCTTGAGGTCATCGACCTTGATCTTGAACTGGCTCAGGATGGTCTTGATCACGTCGCTGTCGGCCAGCGCCAGCAACAGGTGTTCCGTATCGACTTCGGAGCGACCGAAGTCCGCGGCATGCTTGGAGGCTTCCTGCAACAGAGCCTCGGAGTGCTCGCTGATGCGGCTGGCCAACCCGCTGCCGCGACGGCGCGGCGCGCCCGACGCTGTGGAGGCTGGTTCGCCAAACGACGCATCGACCACTTCATCGGCATCGGCTGCAGCCGGTGCCGACTCTTCTCCGATGCGGAAGAAATCGCTGCCAAGAAAATCTTCGAACAGACCGCTGCGCGAGCCGAAAAGGGCTTCCAGCGGGGAAATGGCGCGTTTTTGCTGGCGCACCAGTTGGCGATAGTGATCGTCACACAACAGCATGGTGGTGAGGCGACCATTGAGATTGGCTTCCACCCGCGCCGTGGCGGGTTGGCCGCAGATTTGACATTGCTTCCTGGCCATGCGGACGCTCCTTGGTCATTGAGATGACGAGGGCCGCAGGCCGCGGCGCCTCGTTTCCTGGTGGGACTTCGTGGCGACCGCAATGGAAATATCCGACTCAGCTTCAATCGGAATCGAACGGCCGTGCTTCGGTGCACTTGCTTCGCGCTTCGAATCCTGGTTGGCATCGTCGGGCAGGTTCAGTGCACACTGGAAACTGCCGTAGGGAAGTTCGACACGAGAAAAGCCACTTCGCTCTTCTCTGGCTCCTGGCGCTTTCACCTCGCACCATCGGCACGTCGTTGTCGGGCGTGATCTGGATGTCCTTTTCCTCGACACCGGGACCGTCGAGGGAAATCCTGTGCTGCTTACCGGTTTCCTGAATATCCAGCGCCAGCTTCAGCATGCCTAGCCAATCGAACGGCAAGCGCGGCATGACAAGCGTCGGAAAACCAAATCCAGCCAAGCCCAAGGGGTTTGCTGCTGTTACTTGACAAAGTCTGCGCCTCGCAGGCTAGAAGTCAAGGAAAGTATCTGGCTTAAAAGGCGGATGCGAGAATGGGGTTTGCGAGGCTAGCTTGAGCACCACGGTGCAAGCAGCGACCGGGGCCGGCTTGACGGGTGATCATCCGTGGCAGGAACGTTTCATGACATGATTGCTGGCAGTAACGCCGATCAGCTGCTTGCTGATCTGATCGATTGCGGACCACGGCGTAAATTGCGGACCAAGCTATACAGCCGCGAAAAACCGTAAGCGCTTGATTTAAATGGTGCCGAAGCCGGACTCGAACACATAACCAGAGGCCAGGCTGCATCTGGCCTCTGCGGCCACCCCACAGAACACGTATCCCTAAACGTATTCCTAAACAAAAATGTACCCTCACCCAGCACGCAACTGTATCGCGCGAGTAAATTGCACCAGTGCCAACCACGACTTGACCCCGGTTTGCCCATGCGCCCCACAAGGTAGCCGGCAGCGAACGGGCAAGATTGAGAGTGTTCAGACCACAGTAAGCGAAGCAGTCTCTGTATGCGCCTGCCGCTTCAACCTTCTCATGTACGACAAATCGAAATAGAGATCAGAACTTCCAGTCACGATATGCCGACTGCTCCAAAGCGCGCTCTTGAAGCCAGCGCTATCCGTAACGCCATCCAAGAGGACCAGAAACTGAGGCACGCTAATAAACCAGCAGTGAAAGAAAGGCTGATTGATTGTTGCTTCGCCAGGGTGAAGCATTGCCAGCTGATCGCGGATTTCAGCTAACGCCCCATTAATTTCTTGGAATTTCTTGCTAAGTTTTACGTCGTCAACTATGAACTCCGCATTCATCGTTCCTTCAAGAAATTGCTTCAGTAGAACTCTATCTTGGAACCCGCCAAAGTCCAATAAAGATATCGCCACCCGCTCTATTTCCCGGCCAGAAAGCGCTATGCGCTTAGTATCCCCCTCGTAATCAAGTTCAAGGTAGCCATCACGGCGCAGCCGTACCTCATGCCATCCAGCTTGTGCCTGGGCGGCGAGGAGACTTCCTGCAAGATCAAGCAGCAGGGCAGCATCAGAGCCGGCTTTTGCTTTTCGTGTGAGCGGTTTTTTCTTAACCTCGGCAAATATAACTGCCTCTGCTGTTTCGATCACTAGATCGCATTCTCCATGCTCACCAGCAGAATTATAATCCCCGCCCGCAACAGCGACGCCATGTGATGCCATCTCCGCCTTGAGAAATCTCTCGACTGCCAATCCAACTTTGTCGTCAAGGCCTTTCATCTCTAACCTTAATGCTGATAGTAGTGCCTCCAGATAAGCAGGAGCACAAACCGAGCAATCAAGAATGATATAGCCTCGACCTGACGAACGCAGTAGTGGACGCAAGAAGAAATCATGACCCGACTTAGGGGTATCAGGGGTTGGGGCGTCTGTGGGATGAGAAAAATTTCGATTAGCGCCGAAAATGGGATGACTCAGGACTTCATTCAAAATTTTCTCTACAGTCTCACGCGGCACTACTGAGCAAGCACGACGAATGTCAATTTCATCTACAAAAACCGGCCCCCTTACACTGCAAGATACATTGATCAAGTAATCGATGACCACCAATGCCTGCTCAATCGACCACCCTGCACTTGTTGGCTCATCCAGAGCCAACCAACCGAGCATACCCCTCGCCAGCTTAATTACATCCCTTGGTCGTATTTGCGGAATACAAAAAAGAACATCATAGACGGCCATCTCTTGGAGGAACGGCAAAAGTTCGATTGCGTCGAACGAGCTATAAAAAGTTGGTGAATACGGCTGCACATCAATGATCGCAGCAAATGCCTGCACTAAACCGCAGAGCCTGACCCACTGGCTATCGGTATTACTATATGGTTTGCGGCCCTGCGCATGCTTTACTGCCAGTTGGAGTAGATAACCCCAAGGCATTTGGGGGGCGATCTCATCGGTCATTGATACGCGCCGAACTACGTGATAACGCTGCTGGTCCGAATCGTAAAGCGGTGAAATCTCCTTGAAAATTCTCCGAGCAACATTTATTCCACCCATAGTGGATACTATATCCTCAATTGTGGAAACTAATCCTCTCTCAGCCGCCTCATCAAGCGTCAACTTCCCTGATTCCAAAATTACAGGGAATCCAGCATCTCTTAATACACGCGCCGCCCTGGCAACCTTAAACTCACGCGAATAAGTTCTCTCTCGATTTTTGTCACCCCAACTGCGGATATGTGTGTGATCGTAGGCAGCCCGAATTGCATTAGCCCAATCCCCCTCGATTGGCGACCTAAGATCACCATCAACACGTATTGCATCAGCGAGGTGATCGAGAACATCTATATACGGCTCTAAATTCGCACCTTGAAGTACATGTTCCCGAATGAGATCGGTGCGCAATGATCTACAGACTCTCCATACTTCAGCATGACCAGACGCGAATGCCCCTCGGATTTTCTCATAAAGCGCATTGGAAACCTCGCTCATCGTAAGCGAGGAACTAGCATCAAGCCCTACATACTCATAGAGTTGCCGAAGGTCTCCACCACAAGAATTAATTTCAGGCAGAGAAAAATCTACGATTTCTCGTAATTTTTGAAGATCCATCTTTTCCCTCAAGCAATTTAAATTTAGCACGAGAACAAAAATCTCTAGATCAAACTTTTAACTTTAAACCCGTAGAGTCAGCCAAAATCACGAGAGATGCTCGCCTACTGCGGCGCCAATGCCAGAACAGTCATGGTGGCGTGTATTGATCCAATTTTTCAAGCCAGGCGCATCGTCGATCAGTACGAAGGCAGCTGACTGAGTAGATGGACACAATTGAACAGGGGGGGCACGACCACCCGACAGACAGCGCTAAATCTCTTATTTCGCGGCCCAGTGAAAACGTCTAGGCGTTCGGTGTCGGGGCGATGAGATGCTAGGGATCTGGATACCCCCTCCATGGGCTTAGGGAGGCCAGTAGCTACGCGGGTTGTGGTGTAACTAGCCGAGTATTGAGGTGCATGGATATGTCCACCTTGCCACCTTTTCTTTAGGCGGTGGACACCAGGAAAAACAACGCCTTAGGTGCTCGGCTGACCTGTTTTATGGTCAAAAAAGGTGGACAAAGGGCACCGATTTCACCGCGCCGGAAAATCCGCGAACCGGGCGGGCCTGACGACCGTATTTTGCTTATGTTCCTCTTAGCGCTACTCTCGGGGGGCCTGAACCTTTGCCCCGGATAGACAATCATGCTACCGCCCCATCCATCGTTAACAGCGGCCTTCTCAGAACCTGAACCTATTCACCCGCGTGAGCACATGGACCCCTATCAGCCTTGCTGGTGTGGGTCAGGCACTAAGTGGAAGTGGTGTCATAAAGGGCGAGATAAGCGCAAGCGCCCCAACATTGGAAAACTACTTGCAGATTTGAGGCGTCAGTATGTCGAGGGTTATTGCTCCCATCCAGACGCCGAGCCGGATACGTGCAGTCAAGGAATAGTTCGAGCACACACAATTCAACGCCGAGGCGGCCTTGCAGATATAGCGGAGCAAGGCCATGTAATGTCGTCAAAAGCTGGCATCGAAGATATCTTCGAAAATGGCGGAAGTCTTGAGCCTGCTGAGATAGGTGTGCGAAGTGCTTCCACGTTTAACGGCTTCTGTAGCAGGCACGACACAGAGCTTTTTCGCCCTGTTGAGAATGGTGCAGTCACGCTATCTCGCGAAAGCGTATTTCTTTTGACATTTCGCGCCATTGCATTTGAGCTGTTCACCAAGCGGGCGGCGCTTAAAGGCGTGCCCATCCAACGCGAGCTAGATTCTGGAACCCCCTTCTTCATCCAAGCCGCGATCCAGACCCGTCTCCACTACTCTTTTGAAGGTATGAAAAGAGGTCTAGCAGACTTGGAGAGATGGAAAGATCGCTATGACATAGCACTTCGCCAGGGTGATCTCTCTGACTTTTCAGTCTACGCGATTGAATTCGATGACGTTCTGCCTGTAGTTGCCTGCGGTGCATTTCATCCAGAAGTCGATTTTGACGGCTCTCAGCTGCAGATTCTCGGCAGAGGTAGTGCCGATTTCGACCATGTCGCATTCAATCTGACCACCTTGAACGGTGTATCTGTTGCCGCCTTTGGATGGTTGGGAGGGAGCGACAGCCAAGTAGCTTCGTTTGTTGAGTCGTTTAAGCGTATACCGAATGTGGAGAAGGCCACAGCTGTAATCCAGCTGGCATTTGAGCACCTTGAGAATACGTACATGCGGCCCTCTTGGTGGCGCACTATGCCTGATGAGTGGCGCAATTTTGCCTTGGAGAAATTTCGAAGCGGTATAGGTCAACCCGATGCCGAGCGAGGCCAAGATGCGCTTGCAAACAGGCCATATCCGTTCTCGACAGTAGGTGTCCGATCCACTTTATAACCTACTCCCCTGTAATCAATTTCTGACCCTCCTGCCCAGCCCCGCCGCCGCTGGCCTGGGCGGTAGGGGCTGGGGTTGGCCTGTCTCGCTTATGTCCTGGCGTCAGTCACCCCCGCCGCACTGTGCAGGGCGGCAAAGCCGCGCTCATCGAGCCAGGCATGCCAGCGCTCCAGAGCCTGACGTTTCTGTGCCTCGGCCGTGGTGTGGATATAGGTCACGTCCAGGGCCTTCAGCGCATGGTTCAGCAGCAGCTCGCCGATCAGGTAATCGACGCCCAGGTCAGTCCAGGCGGTGCGCGCGGTTTTTCTGAGGTCGTGGCTGGTCCATTGCTCGCCCGACAACGCGGTAAACGCCAACTGCGCCTGCATTTCGCTGAAGGGGCGGCCCTGCACGCCGGGGAACAGGTAGGCGCCGTCATAACCTCGGGCCACCTGGCTAGCACGATAGCGGGCCAGGAAGGCGCACACCTGGGCGGTGAGTGGCAGGGTGTGGGCTTTCTTGGTCTTGGTGTCGACGGCTGGGATATGCCAGGTCTTGCCGATCAGGTCGAAGTGCCGCCACTTGGCTTGGCGGGTTTCACCGATCCGCGTGCCGTGGGCCAGCATCAGCACCGCCAGAGCGACCGCCGTGGTTTCGTGACGGTAACGGGCGGCCCAAAACGATCCCTATGGCTCGCACTGTAACGCCGCTTACAGACCCGAAGGCGGTGCTGTCGGTGCTGCCTAGCGTCATGCAACGCCTTGCAATCGAGCCACAATCGGGCGCGCTGTCTACGTCCGGTTGGTCAACCGTCAGCGAGGTGCTGGAGTGGTATACGCATCGCGTCGCGCACGACGGCAACCTGAGCAAGAACCGAAAAGCCACGGCACGCTCGGCGGTGAAATGCCAGCTACTGCCCTGCCTCGGCGCGCTGCGTTTGGTCGAACTGAACCATGCCACGCTAGACACCAAGCTGATGTGGCCGCTGCAATCGCAATGCAGCGTGGCGCATGTGCGTTTGGTGTTCGGCGTGCTCAAGGTTGCATTCAAGCAGGCCGCGAGCCTCGGCCTGATCGGCAAGAACCCAATGGCCGACATGACCTTTACCGACTTCATCAAGACCAAGATCAAGCCGAAAGATGCGCGCTTGCGTCCGGTCGATTGTGGGCGCCTGCTGGAGCATTTCCGTCGAACCATCCGTATCCCTAAACGTATCCCTAAAAATGAGACTGTACAGGCTCATTTGAAAATATACGGGCACAAAAAAACCGGCCACATGCGCCGGTTTTATTGGGTTTCAGACTGATACGGGATCATCTGAAATCATGTCAATGGTGCCCGAAGCCGGACTCGAACCGGCACGCCCTTGCGAGCGAGAGATTTTAAGTCTCCTGCGTCTACCGATTTCGCCATTCGGGCGGCAGCGCTGTGGAAGGGCTGGACTATATACAGCCCTTCGCTTACCCGCAAGGCACGCAACACCTGCCTTGGAGAATGAAAAAAGCCTCGTAAATCAGTGATCTACGAGGCTTTTCGAATTGGAGGCTGAGGTCGGAATCGAACCGGCGTTCACGGATTTGCAATCCGGTGCATAACCACTCTGCAACTCAGCCTTAAATCAAACGAGCCGCCTTGGCGACTCGTGTAAAACTGGAGCGGGAAACGAGACTCGAACTCGCGACCCCGACCTTGGCAAGGTCGTGCTCTACCAACTGAGCTATTCCCGCTTGTCTTGTCGACGGGCGCCATTCTATAGAATCGAATCGCCGCGTCAACCCTTTGATTCAAAAATAATTATTTCTTCTCGGAGGTGGTGCTGAGGTGCGGCCAGGCGGCCAACAGGTACTGCAGCATCGACCACAAAGTCAGCACGGCAGCGATGATCAGCAAGGCATATCCGAGGATCACCCAGACGGTGAACTGAGGTGGATTGGCCAGCAGAATCACCAAGGCCACCATCTGTGCCGCAGTTTTCCATTTGCCGAGATTGGACACTGCCACGTGTGCACGAGCCCCAAGCTCGGCCATCCATTCACGCAATGCCGACACCACGATCTCGCGACCGATGATGGTCGCCGACGCCAGCGTCAGCCAGAGATTGGAGTGTTCGGCCGTCAACAGCACCAGAGCCACCGCCACCATCAATTTGTCAGCAACCGGATCGAGGAAGGCGCCAAAAGGCGTGCCCTGCTCCCAGCGACGGGCCAGATAACCGTCGAGCCAGTCGGTCACGGCGGCAATGGCGAACACTGCGCTGGCGGCCCAGTAGCTCCAGGAGAACGGCAGGTAGAACAGCAGGATGAAAACCGGAATCAGCAGAACCCGGAGCACGGTAAGCAAGTTGGGGATATTCATCGGCACAACTAGGCTGCGAGGTGAACGGGCATTCTACTCGCTGTGCAGGGTGGCATAAATCAACTCTGCGAGCTTTTTGCTGATTCCCGGCGCTTTGGCGATTTCCTCGGCGCTGGCGCGGGACAGTTCCTGCAGCCCGCCGAAGTGATTGAGCAGCTCGCGCCGCCGCTTGGGACCGATACCGGCCACCTCTTCCAGCGTCGAGGTACGACGGGCCTTGGCGCGTCGCGCACGGTGTCCGGTAATGGCGAAGCGGTGCGACTCGTCGCGAATCTGCTGGATCAGATGGAGCGCGGGAGAATTGCCCGGCAAGGTGAACTCATGCTCGGCATCGTTCAGGTAGAGCACCTCGAGGCCCGGCTTGCGCGTCGTGCCCTTGGCCACGCCGAGCAGAATCAGGTCCGGCACCGCCAGCTCCTGCAGCACCTCCCGCGCCATGGCCAGTTGCCCTTTGCCGCCGTCCACCAGCAGTACATCGGGCAGCTTGCCCTCGCCGTCCTTGATCTTGCTGAAACGCCGTGTCAGCGCCTGGTGCATCGCCGCGTAGTCATCACCGGGCGTGACGCCTTCGATGTTGAAGCGGCGATAGTCGGACTTCAGCGGCCCTTCGGGACCGAATACCACGCAGGAGGCGACCGTCGCTTCGCCGCTGGAATGGCTGATATCGAAGCATTCCATGCGCTGCGGCGGCTCATCCATTTCCAGTACGGTGGCCAACGCCTCGAAGCGCTCGGCCAAATGCTGCCGGTTGGCCAGGCGCGCCGCCAGCGCCTGTTCGGCGTTGGTAACGGCCAGCTGTTGCCAGCGAGCCCGGGTGCCGCGCACGCGCAGGCTGATACTGAGGCTGCGCCCACGCAGCGACTCGACCGCTTCGATCAAGGTGGCGAAGTCTTCATGCTGAACGTTGACGATCAGCTCGCTCGGCAGGTCGCGCTCGGCATTGCCGAGGTAGTACTGGGCGAGGAAGGCCATCAGAACCTCGCCCCCCTCTTCCTCTATCGCCACCTGCGGGAAGAAGTTCTTGCTGCCCAGCACGCGGCCGCCGCGCACGCTGATCAGGTGTACGCAGGCGCCACCGGGGTTGAGCAAGACCGCAACCACGTCGACGTCGCCGCTGCCGCCTTCCATGCTCTGCTGGTCCTGCACGCGGCGCAGCATGGAAATCTGATCACGCAGTTCAGCGGCGCGCTCGAACTCCAGGGCCATGGAGGCCTTTTCCATGCTGGCCGACAACTCTTCGCTGAGCGCATTGCTGCGCCCTTCGAGAAACATCACCGAATGGCGCACGTCCTCTGCGTACTCTTCCGGGCTGACCAGGCCGACGCAGGGCCCCTTGCAGCGCTTGATCTGGTACTGCAGGCAGGGCCGCGTGCGGTTCCGGTAATAGCTGTCTTCGCACTGGCGAACGAGAAAGGTCTTCTGCAGCAGGCTCAGGCTTTCGCGAATCGCCAGCGCGCTGGGATAGGGGCCGAAATAGCGCCCCTTGGCCTTCTTGGCGCCACGGTGAATGCCCAGTCGGGGGAATTCACCGTCAGACAGGAACACGTAGGGATAGGACTTATCGTCGCGCAGCAGGATGTTGTATGGCGGCCGCCATTTCTTGATCAGCGTCTGCTCGAGCAGCAGCGCCTCGGTCTCGTTGGCGGTGATGGTGGTTTCGACTTGCGCGATACGCGCGACCAGCGCGGCCGTCTTGGGTGCCTGACCGGTCTTGCGAAAGTAACTGGAAAGACGCTTCTTGAGATTCTTCGCCTTGCCCACGTAGAGCAAACGGGCCTCGGCGTCGAACATGCGATAGACGCCCGGGCGACCGCTGCAGGTCGCCAGGAAGGCGCTCGAATCGAAGGAAACGGACATCTTCAGCTGACGGCGTCGACCATGCCGTGGCGTACCGCAAGCAGGGCCAGCTCGACGTCGCTGGTAATGGAGAGTTTCTCGAAGATGCGGTAGCGATAGGTATTGACCGTCTTCGGCGACAGGCACAGCTTGTCGGAGATGTTCTGTACCTTGTGGCAGTTGGCGATCATCAACGCGATCTGGATTTCGCGCTCGGACAGAAGATCGAACGGCGAGCCTTTGCTCTGCGGCTGGAAGGACTTCAGTGCCAATTGCTGGGCAATCTGCGGATCGATATAACGCTGACCGGCGAAGACCAGGCGAATGGCCTGGACCATCTCATCCAGCGCCGCGCCCTTGGTCAGATAGCCGGCAGCACCTGCCTGCAGCAGACGCGTCGGGAAAGGATCTTCCTCGCACACGGTCACGGCGACGACCTTGATGTCGGGGTGGCTGCGCATCAGCTTGCGGGTGGCTTCCAGGCCGCCGATGCCGGGCATCTTGACGTCCATCAGAACGACATCGGGCTTGAGCTCGCGCACCTTGAGCAGGGCTTCTTCCCCGCTGCAGGCTTCGCCTACCACTTGCAGACCATCGATATCAGCCAGCATGCGGGTGATGCCCGTGCGAACCAGATCGTGATCGTCGACCACCAGGACCCTAATCAATCGCCACCTCGTTGCACCTAGTCAGCCACCGTGCAGCGACGGTGAGATTGAACTTGCCGGTCACCTTAGCAAAAAGCCAGGGCCTGACCTAGCTTGGCGCACGGCAGTCAAAAAGCAAGCGCCAGATTAAGGTCAGAAATCGCGTCAAGGCAATATGGAGAATTGGCGGAAGCGGTGAGATTCGAACTCACGGATAGTTGCCCATCGACGGTTTTCAAGACCGTTGCCTTAAACCACTCGGCCACGCTTCCAAACGCTGAGTGCAGAGGATGAGATTTGAACCTCCGCTGCAGTGCGGGCGGCAATCTTACCGGAACGCAACACACTGTCAAACTCTATGCCTTGGCACGAAGTGCTGCTCTGTTATGATCCGCCTCAAGTCGAATAACGGAACCCTTGTGCCACAGGAGCGTTGCCATGCAAGAGCGAGACTACGTACTAAATCATTCGCAGGCTGACCAGCTGGAAGTCAGCAAGGTGCTGCGCAACACCTACGGCCTGCTGGCCATCACCCTGGCCTTCAGCGGCCTGGTCGCTTTCCTCAGCCAACGCGCCAACGTGCCGTACCCGAACTTCTTCGTGGTGCTGATCGGCTTCTACGGCCTGTTCTTCCTCACCTACAAGCTGCGTAACTCGGCCTGGGGTCTGGTTTCCACCTTCGCCCTGACCGGTTTCATGGGCTTCACCCTCGGCCCGATCCTCAACCGTTACCTGGGCATGGCCAACGGTGCGGAGGTGATCAGCTCGGCGTTCTCCATGACCGCGCTGGTGTTCTTCGGTCTGTCCGCCTACGTGCTGACCACCCGCAAGGACATGAGCTTCCTCAGCGGCTTCATCACTGCCGGCTTCTTCGTCCTGCTCGCCGCCGTCCTGGCCAGCTTCTTCTTCCAGATCAGCGGTCTGCATCTGGCGATCAGCGCCGGCTTCGTGCTGTTCTCCTCGGTCTGCATCCTGTTCCAGACCAGCGCCATCATCCACGGCGGTGAGCGCAACTACATCATGGCCACCATCAGCCTGTACGTGTCGATCTACAACCTGTTCGTCAGCCTGCTGCAGATCTTCGGCATCATGGGCGGCGACGACTGATAGCGTTTCGTCCCCCTTCGAGCCCGCTTCGGCGGGCTTTTTCTTGCCCGCCTGCTTTGCCTCGCTGCAGTGATTCTTTGTTTGCCGGACACCCTGGCCTTATCATTGCCCCAGTTTTGCCTCGCCGGACGCCCCATGAAATTTGCCATCGCCCTGTTCGCTGCTCCTCATCTGCCTGCCTCGCGACGCGCGCTGCGTTTTGCCCAGGCGGCGCTGGACGGCGGCCACGAGATCGTTCGGCTGTTCTTCTACCAGGACGGCGTGCACAGCGCTGCCAGCAATGTCGTGAGCCCGCAGGACGAGCTGGACCTGCCCCGAGAGTGGCGCGAATTCGTCACGACCAATGGGCTCGATGCCGTGGTGTGCATCGCTGCCGCCCTGCGGCGTGGCGTACTCAACGCCGAAGAGGCGCAGCGCTATACCCGCCCGGCGGCCAATCTGCAGGCCCCTTGGGAGCTTTCCGGCCTCGGCCAATTGCATGAAGCGGCGCAACAGGCCGACCGCCTGATCTGCTTCGGAGGCCACTGAATGAGCAAGTCGCTGTTGATCATCAGCCGCCAGGCGCCCTGGAGCGGCCCCGGCGCCCGCGAGGCACTGGACATCGCCTTGGCCGGCGGCGCCTTCGACCTGCCCATCGGCATGCTGTTTCTCGACGATGGCGTGTTCCAGCTGAGCACGCGCCAGCAGCCCGGCAATCTGCAGCAGAAGGACCTCGGCGCCAATCTGCAGGCCCTGCCGATGTTCGGCGTGGAGGATCTTTACGCCAGCCAGCGCAGCCTGGCCGAGCGCGGACTTGATACCGCCGAACTGAACATCTCGGTACAGCGCCTCGACGACAGCGCGCTGACCGCCCTCCTCGATCGTTACGACCAGGTGATCACCCTCTGATGGCCACCCTGCATATCCTTTCCCACTCGCCGTTCGCCGACAGCCGCCTGGCCAGTTGCCTGCGCCTGCTCGGTGCCAACGACGCGCTGCTGCTCAGCGGCGATGCGGTCTACGCCCTGCAGCCCGACACCGCCAACCTGCAGGCGCTGCAGCTGATACCCGCCAGCGTCGCGCTCTACGCCCTGGACGAGGACCTCGCCGCACGCGGCCTGCAGGCGCCCGAGCGCGTGAGCGCCGTGGATTACCCGGCGCTCGTCGAGCTGTGCACCCGCTACGCCAAGGTCAACAGTTGGCTATGAGCACGCTCAACGTCGCCGGACGCGAAATCGCTCTGGACAAGGATGGCTACCTGGCCGATCTGCAGGACTGGTCACACCCGGTTGCCGAAGCGCTGGCCGCCGCCGAAGAGCTGCAGCTGAGCGACGAGCACTGGGAAATTCTCGACCTGCTGCGCGCCTTCTACGATGAGTTCCAGTTGTCGCCGGCCAATCGCCCCCTGATCAAGTACGTGGCGCTCAAGCTCGGCCCGGACAAGGGCAACAGCCTGCACCTCAACCGCCTATTCAAGGGCACGCCCGCCAAACTCGCCGCCAAGCTCGCCGGCCTGCCGAAACCGACCAACTGCCTATGAACCTGATCACGCCCGCCGAACATCCCTTCGCCCAGTTCGTGCGCATTCTCGGCAAGGGCAAACGCGGCGCCCGCGGCCTGACCCGCGAGGAAGCCCGCGAAGCCATGGGCCTGCTGCTCGACGGCAAGGTCGAGGACACCCAGCTCGGCGCTTTCCTGATGCTGCTGCGGCACAAGGAGGAAAGCGCGGAGGAGCTCGCCGGCTTTACCGAAGCCATCCGCTCACGACTGGCCGCACCCGGCATCAGGGTCGATCTGGACTGGCCCAGCTATGCCGGCAAGAAGCGTCACCTGCCCTGGTACCTGCTGGCGGCCAAGGCGCTGGCCGCCAGCGGCGTGCGCATCTTCATGCACGGCGGTGGCGCGCATACCACCGGGCGCCTGTATAGCGAGCAGCTGCTGACCGCCCTGGATATCCCCTGTTGCCGCGACTGGCGGAGCGTGGCAACGGCAATCGATCGACATGGTCTGGCCTACAGCTACCTGGGCGACTGGATGCCGGCACTGCAACGCATGATCGATCTGCGCAACACGCTGGGCCTGCGCTCGCCGATTCACTCCCTGGCGCGCGTCATCAACCCGCTGGGGGCCAGTTGCGGGCTGCAGAGCATCTTCCATCCTGGCTACCAGGCCGTGCACCGCGAAGCCAGCCGCCTGCTCGGCGACCCTGCCATCGTCATCAAGGGCGAAGGCGGCGAGATCGAGGTCAACCCGGACGTGGCCTGCCACCTGTACGGCACCCGCGATGGCGAGGACTGGGACGAGGAATGGCCGGCGCTTTCGGCGCAGCGCCACGTCAAACCGGAGCAGCTCGACCCGACCGTCCTGAGCGCGTTCTGGCGCGGCGAACGCGAGGATGCCTACGGCCAGCTGGCCGTCGTTGCCACCATGGCCGTCGCGTTGCGAGGGCTGGGCATACCGCGCGAGCAGGCTTTCGAACAGGCCCGGCAGCGCTGGGACGCACGCTTTCAATCTAGCCAGTCGATGGGTTAAGCCAGCTTTTTCCACCTTTTAATCGAGCTCACAGCGCTAGACTCCAGGTTCACTCAAGAACGGAGGCAAGCGTTATGGGTTTGCTGATCGATGGACGCTGGCACGACCAGTGGTATGACACCGGCGACAGTGGCCGCTTCCAGCGCGAAAGCGCACAACGCCGCAACTGGGTAACCGCCGACGGCAGCGCCGGCCCAAGTGGCGACGGCGGTTTCAAGGCCGAAGCCGGGCGCTATCACCTGTACGTCTCGCTGGCCTGCCCCTGGGCTCACCGTACCCTGATTCTGCGCAAGCTCAAGGGTCTGGAATCCTTGATCGACGTATCCGTGGTCAGTTGGCTGATGCGCGAGCACGGCTGGACCTTCGACCGCAATTTCGGCTCCAGTGGCGACCGTCTCGACAACCTCAGCTACATGCACCAGCGCTACACGGCCGACGATCCCCACTACAGCGGCCGCGTCACCGTGCCGACACTCTGGGACACACAGAGCGGCGGTATCGTCAGCAACGAGTCGGCGGAAATCATCCGCATGTTCAACAGCGCCTTCGACGGCCTGACCGGCAATGACCTGGACTTCTACCCAGAGCCGCTACGCGAACGTATCGACCAGCTCAACGAGCGTATCTACCCAGCGGTGAACAATGGCGTCTACCGCGCCGGCTTCGCCACCACCCAGGAAGCCTACGAAGAAGCCTTCGACGAGCTGTTCGCCATGCTCGATGAGCTGGAAGCACTTTTGGACAGCAATCGCTATCTGGCCGGTGAATACCTGACCGAGGCCGACATCCGCCTGTTCACCACGCTGATCCGCTTCGACGCCGTCTACCACGGCCACTTCAAGTGCAACCTGCGGCGCATCGAGGACTATCCGAACCTGTCCAACTGGCTGCGCGAGCTGTATCAGTGGCCGGGGATCGCCGAGACGGTGGACTTCACCCATATCAAATCGCACTACTACGCCAGCCACGCCACCATCAACCCGACCGGGGTGATCCCCAAGGGGCCGCAGCAGGATTTCACCCGCGCGCATGACCGCCAGCGCCTGCCGGGCAAGGGTGTATTCAAGCGTTGATAGCGATGACGGAAGCCTCGCAAGAGGCTTCCGTCGTGATGCGTCAGAGGCTGCCCTGAGCGCCTTCGAACCAGGCCAGCTTGTCCCGCAGGGTGACTACTTCTCCGACTATCACCAGGGTGGGCGCATGCACTTCGTGCTGCGCTAGCAGCTGCGGCAGGGTTTCCAGGGTGCCGGTGAAGACCCGCTGATTCTGCGTGGTGCCCTGCTGCACCAGCGCCGCGGGCGTTGCACGCGAGCGGCCGTGCGCGATCAATTGCTCGCAGATGCCGGATAACCCGACCAGGCCCATGTAGAACACCAGCGTCTGCCCAGGCGCCACCAGATCCTTCCAGGGCAGGTTGCTGCTGCCGTCCTTGAGGTGACCGGTGACGAAACGCACCGACTGCGCATGATCGCGATGGGTCAGCGGAATCCCGGCATAGGCCGCGCAACCGGAGGCCGCGGTAATACCCGGCACCACTTGGAACGGAATATCCTCGGCGGCCAGCTGCTCGATCTCTTCGCCACCGCGGCCGAAGATGAACGGATCGCCCCCTTTCAGGCGCAGCACGCGCTTGCCCTGACGCGCCAGGTCGATCAGCAGCTGGTTGATCTGCTCCTGCGGTACGGCATGATCGGCGCGGCGCTTGCCGACGTAGATGCGCTCGGCATCGCGCCGGCACAGCTCGATGATGGCCGGCGCCACCAGGCGGTCGTAGAGCACCACATCGGCTTGCTGCATCAGGCGCAGGGCGCGAAAGGTCAGCAGATCGGGATCGCCCGGGCCGGCGCCGACCAGATAGACCTCGCCCAGCGCACGTGGCGCCGCACCGGCCAGACGTTCCTCCAGCAGGCGCTCGCCCTCTTCCGGCTTGCCGGCAAACACGCTCTCGGCGATCTGCCCCTGAAAGACGTCCTCCCAGAACACCCGACGTTGCTGTACGTCGGGAAACAGCTGCTTGACCCGATCACGGAAGCGCTTGCCCAGGTTGGCCAGCTGGCCATAGGTGGCCGGAATCCAGGTTTCGATCTTGGCGCGGATCAGCCTGGCCAGCACCGGCGCATCGCCGCCGCTGCTGACCGCGACGATCAGCGGCGAGCGATCGACGATGGCCGGGAAGATCACGCTGCACAGTGCCGGCGCGTCCACCACGTTGACCGGAATGCCCTGCGCCTGAGCCTCGGCAGAAATACGTGCGTTGAGCGGCTCGTCATCGGTGGCGGCGATGACCAGGGCAACGCCCTGCAGATCGCTGCTGGCATAGCCGCGCAGGCAAATGCCGTCGGCCCCGGCCAGTTCTTGCAACTCGCTGCGAATCTCCGGCGCAACGACGCGCAGACGCGCGCCGGCATCGCTCAGCAGGCGCGCCTTGCGCAGCGCGACCTCGCCACCGCCGATAACCAGTACCGGGCGACCCTGCAGCTTGTGGAACAGCGGAAGGAATTGCATCAATCAGCCTCGCAGGAGGACGTCCGTAGGGTGCGCCGCGCGCACCAACCTACGATGGAGGGCCTTGGTACGCACGGCGCACCCTACGCGCGGCGATCATCGCCAGGCCAAAAACGGGGCGGCCATTGCCACCCCGTATTCTGCACCGCGATCACCGGCTTAGCCGATCACCTCGATACCGCCCATATAGGGCTTGAGCACCTCGGGCACGCGGATGCTGCCGTCGGCCTGCTGGTAGTTCTCCAGCACGGCCACCAGGGTACGACCCACCGCCAGGCCGGAGCCGTTGAGGGTGTGCACCAGCTCCGGCTTGCCGGTTTCCGGGTTGCGGTAACGCGCCTGCATGCGGCGCGCCTGGAAGTCGCCACAGTTGGAGCAGGAGGAAATCTCGCGGTACTTGTCCTGGCTCGGCACCCAGACTTCCAGGTCGTAGGTCTTCACCGCGGAGAAGCCCATGTCGCCGGTGCACAGCGCCAGCTTGCGGTACGGCAGCTCGAGCAGTTGCAGCACACGCTCGGCGTTGGCAGTCATACCCTCCAGCGCCTCGAAGGACTCGGACGGCTCGACGATCTGCACCATCTCCACCTTGTCGAACTGGTGCTGGCGGATCATGCCGCGGGTGTCGCGACCGGAGGCGCCCGCCTCGCTGCGGAAGCACGGGGTATGGGCGACGAACTTCAGCGGCAGCTGCTTGGCATCGAGAATTTCACCGGCGACGATATTGGTCAGCGAGACTTCGGCAGTCGGGATCAGGTACAGATCGGCCTGGTCTTCACGACGGATCTTGAACAGGTCTTCCTCGAACTTCGGCAGCTGGCCGGTGCCCTGCAGTGCCGGGGCCTGCACCAGATACGGTGTGTAGGCCTCTTCGTAGCCGTGTTCGCCGGTGTGCAGGTTGATCATGAACTGCGCCAGGGCGCGATGCAGGCGGGCGATGGGGCCGCGCAGCAGAGCGAAACGCGCGCCGGACAGTTTGGCGGCGGTCTCGAAGTCCAGCCAGCCGTGCTGCTCGCCGAGGGCGACGTGATCCTTGATTTCGAAATCGAAGCTGCGCGGGGTGCCCCAGCGCGCCACCTCGACGTTGCCGTCCTCATCCGCGCCGACCGGCACGGACTCGTGCGGCAGGTTGGGGATGTTCAGCAGCAGGTTGTCCAGCTCGTTCTGGATGGCGTCCAGCTCGCGCTTGCCGGCTTCCAGATCGCTGCCCATCTGATCGACTTCCGCCAGCAGCGGTGCGATGTCCTCACCGCGCGCCTTGGCCTGGCCGATCGACTTGGAACGGCTGTTACGCTCGGCCTGCAGTTGCTCGGTGCGCACCTGCACCGACTTGCGCTGACTCTCCAGGGCCTCGAAGCGGGCGACGTCGAGGGCGAAGCCACGGGTAGCGAGGCGCTCGGCGATTTCGGTGAGTTGCGTGCGGACAAGTTTGGAATCGAGCATGTTCGGGTCTCAGGACAACGACGAAATGGTGATGGCCAGCAGTGTGGCGCGGGTTGTGGAGTGTAAAGCCTTAGCGGGTCAGGATGCCAATCGAGCCAGGGTCAGTCCTGCCCAGGCCGCCAGCAGACCGCCAAGGATGCTGAATGCCAGATAGCAGAAGGCTTCCACGGCGCGCCCGCCTTCCATCAGCTTGATGATTTCCAGACTGAAGGACGAAAAGGTGGTGAAACCGCCCAGCACACCGGTAATCAGGCCGGTACGCAGCTCCAGAGGCAGATCGCTGCGGGCCAGGAACAGGCCGGATAACAGGCCAATCAACAGGCAGCCAATGATGTTCGCGGCGAAGGTTCCCAGGTAGAAGTGCCGTGGCCAGTTGGCAGCGACCCAGCTCGCCAGCAGAAAGCGCATGACGGAGCCTGCCGCGCCCCCTGCGGCCACGGCGAGTGCAACGCGGATCATCATTTTCTTCTCTGCCTCGGGCTGCTGGCGTCCAGATTGCGCAGGTGCTGCAGTTTGTCGCGAATCTTCAGCTCCAGGCCGCGCGGCACCGGAACGTAGTACTGGCGCGGCTCCAGGGCTTCGGGAAAGTAGTCCTCGCCAGCGGCGTAGGCATCCGGCTCGTCATGGGCGTAGCGGTACTCCTCACCATAGCCAAGCTGCTTCATCAGCTTGGTCGGCGCATTGCGCAGGTGCAGCGGCACCTCCTGCGAGCCCTGCTCGGCGGCATCGCGCATGGCCGCCTTGAAGGCCATGTACAACGCGTTGCTCTTCGGCGCGCAGGCCAGATAGACAATGGCCTGAGCCACCGCCAGCTCGCCCTCGGGGCTGCCCAGACGCTCCTGCACATCCCAGGCGTTGAGGCACAGGGTCAGGGCGCGCGGGTCGGCGTTGCCGATGTCCTCGCTGGCCATGCGCACCACGCGCCGGGCGATATAGAGCGGGTCGCAGCCGCCATCGAGCATGCGTGCGTACCAGTACAGCGCGCCGTCCGGATTGGAACCGCGTACCGACTTGTGCAGGGCGGAAATCTGGTCATAGAACGCCTCACCGCCCTTGTCGAAGCGGCGGCGGCTGTCGCCCAGCAGGTTCTGCAGCAGCTCGACGCCGATTTCGCCACCGTCCTCGGCCAGGTCGGCGGCATTCTCGAGGAAGTTGAGCAAACGACGGCCGTCGCCATCCGCGGCAGCCAGAAGGATCTGAAAGGCCTCGTCCGGCAGGCTGAGATGGCGCTCGCCCAGGCCTTTCGGATCGGTCAAGGCGCGATTGACCAGCTTGCGCATCGCCGCCTCGTCCAGGCTTTTCAGCACATAGACGCGGGCGCGCGACAGCAGCGCGTTGTTCAGTTCGAACGAGGGGTTTTCCGTGGTGGCGCCGATGAAGATCAGCGTGCCGTCTTCCACATAGGGCAGAAAGGCGTCCTGCTGACTCTTGTTGAAGCGGTGCACCTCGTCGACGAAGAGGATGGTGCGCCGACCGTACTGGGCGGCGTGCTGCTGGGCGACCTCGACGGCCTGGCGAATCTCCTTGACCCCCGAAAGCACGGCCGAGATGGTCTCGAAATGCGCATCGGTGACCTTGGCCAGCAGGCGCGCCAGGGTGGTCTTGCCCACGCCGGGCGGCCCCCAGAAGATCATCGAATGCAGCGCGCCCTGCTCCAGCGCCTCACGCAGCGGCTTGCCCGGCGCCAGCACGTGCTCCTGCCCGACGTACTCGTCCAGGCTGGTGGCACGCAAACGCGCAGCCAGAGGCTGCGCGACGGGTTGGCGGCCGAACAGATCCACGGCTTACTCCTGGATGACGTCTGCGCCTTCCGGAATGTCGAAGGTGAACAGATGGTCTTCCACCGGCTCGTTCATCTTCACATTGAGGAACAGGATGTTGGTGCGCTGGCCGATGCTGTCGATCAGTTGCATGTCGTTGAGCATGCGATTGCGGAACGACAGGCGCAGGCTGTCGAACAGGCTGTCCTTGGCCTTGGGCTTGAGGATGAAGTCGACCACGCTGCCGCCTTCCTTGTAGTCGATCTCGAAGTTCTCGCGAATCTGCGACACGTCGCCGGACAGCAGCAGCGCCGGCGTATGAGTCAGGCGCTGATCGAGGCTCTGGATGGTCACCTGCTCCAGGTCCGGGTCGTACAGCCAGACCTTCTGGCCGTTGGAGACCAGCAGCTGCTCCATGGGCTCATCGGTGTGCCAGCGGAACAGGCCCGGACGCTTGAGCACCAGTTGCCCGGCGGTCTCCTGCAGCTGCGTGCCGCTGGCGTCGAGGGTCAGTTGGGAGAAACGCGCGCTGATGGTCTGCGCCTGGCTGAGCAGCTCGGTCAGGCGCTTGGTGGCCGCCTCTTCGTCGGCCTGGGCGGTCAGCAGGGTAAAACTCAGAGCAGCCAGCATCAGCAGGCGAATAACACGCATATAAACCCCTTGAGTCGTATGAGAATGGCGAGGCGACTCCGTACCTCGCACTGCTCGGCAGCACCTGAGCCGCCGTGAATCCTGTAGACCGCGAATTCAGCCGTTCATCCGCGACGCGCAACACTCAGTCACGTGATGAACCGGGCGCGAGTACCTCGCGCGAGCCGTTGGTATTCATCGAACTGACCACACCAGCCATCTCCATCGCCTCGATCATTCGCGCGGCGCGGTTGTAGCCGATCTTCAGCTTGCGCTGTACCGCGGAAATGGAGGCACGGCGGCTTTCCAGAACGAAGTTGACGGCCTCGTCGTACAGCGGGTCTTCCTCGCTGCCCTCGCCGCCTTCGCCACCGCCGCCACCTTCGAAGCCGCTGCCGCTTTCCTCGACACCGGCGAGAATGTCCTCGATGTAATCCGGCGCACCGCGCTGCTTCCAGGCCTCGACCACGCGATGCACTTCGTCATCGGAGACGAAGGCGCCATGCACACGAATCGGCAGACCGGTACCCGGCGGCAGGTAGAGCATATCGCCGTGGCCGAGCAGCTGTTCGGCACCGCCCTGGTCGAGAATGGTGCGCGAGTCGATCTTGCTCGACACCTGGAACGCCATGCGGGTGGGGATGTTGGCCTTGATCAGGCCGGTGATCACGTCCACCGACGGACGCTGGGTGGCGAGAATCAGGTGGATGCCGGCGGCACGCGCCTTCTGCGCGATACGCGCGATCAGTTCTTCGACCTTCTTGCCGACGATCATCATCATGTCGGCGAATTCGTCGACGACCACGACGATGGTCGGCAGCGTTTTCAGGTGCGGCGGCTCATCGTCCATCGACTCGCGCTTGTAGAGCGGATCATGCAACGGCGTACCGGCCTCGATGGCATCCTTCACCTTGCGGTTGAAGCCCGCCAGGTTACGCACCCCCATGGCCGCCATCAGCTTGTAACGGCGCTCCATCTCGGCGACCGACCAGCGCAGCGCGTTGGCCGCCTCCTTCATGTCGGTGACCACCGGGCACAGCAGGTGCGGAATGCCTTCATAGATCGACAGTTCCAGCATCTTCGGGTCGATCATGATCATCCGCGCCTCTTCCGGCGTGGACTTGAACAGCACCGACAGGATCATCGCATTGACGCCCACCGACTTACCGGAACCGGTGGTACCGGCCACCAGCAGGTGCGGCATCTTGGCCAGATCGGCAATCACCGGGCGCCCGCCAATATCGTGACCCAGGGCCAAGGTGACCGGCGATTTGGCGTCGTCGTATTCGCTCGAGGACAGCACCTCGGAGAAGCGCACGATCTGCCGGTCCTCGTTGGGCACCTCGATGCCCACGGTGGTCTTGCCGGGAATCACTTCGACCACGCGCACGCTGACCATGGCCATCGAGCGCGCAAGGTCCTTGGCCAGGTTGGAAATGCGGCTGACCTTGACGCCGGCGGCGGGCTGAATCTCGAAACGGGTAATCACCGGGCCGGGATGGACCGACTCGACCACCACGTCGACACCGAACTCCTTGAGCTTGATCTCCAGCAGGCGCGACATGGCCTCCAGCGACTCGGGGGAGAACTGCTTCTGCTTCTTCTCGGCGGCATCGAGGATGGAAATCGGCGGCAGGCTGCCTTCGATGGCGGTGTCGACGAACAGTGGCGCCTGTTTTTCCTTCAGCACGCGCTTGCTCGGCTCGGCCGCCTTCGGCGGTGCCGGCGGGGTGATCACCGGCGCGGGACGCTTCTCGCGCTCGCTCATGTGCTTGCTCAGGGACTCTTCGCGCTCGATCAGGCGCTCCTTGACCTTGGCCTGCTCACGACGATCCGACACCACCGGTGCGGCGACCTCGATGACGCGGTCATCCAGCTCGCGAAGCTGCGCAACCATCTGCTTGCGCTCGCTGCGGGCGTTCCACCAGCCGGTGATGGCGCCATGAATCAGCTCGATCAGGTCGAGGGTGATCTTGCCCGTCAGGTCCATCACGCGGAACCAGGACAGATCGGTGAAAACGGTCAGGCCGAACAGAAACAGAGCCAGGAACAGCAACGTGCTGCCCTGCACGTTCAGCGCATGCACGGCCAGGTCACCGAGACTGGCGCCGAGCATGCCGCCGCCGGAGCCCTGCATGCCGGCGGCTGCGCCGAAATGAATGTCGCCCAGAGCGGCGCCCGAGAGAATCAGGAATACCAGGCCAATGCTGTGCCAGGAAAACAACCAGCCGTTCCAGTGCCAGGGCTGATTACGCGTGCGGAACACCTGCCAGGTCTTGATGCCCAGCAGCAGCGGGAAAATGTAGGCGAAATACCCCAGGGCACCGAACAACGCGCTGGACAGCCAGGCGCCGATGCTGCCACCGGCATTGATGATGCGCTCGACCTGGACGCTATTGTCCCAGGCCGGATCGGCAGCGTTGTAGGTCAACAGCGCCATCAGCAGATACAGGCACATCGCGCCCAGGGCGATCAATGCGCCTTCCTTCAGTCGATACTGAAGCTTCTGACGCCAGTCGGTAATCTGGGTGGTGGAATTCTTCAAAACAGCCATTTCCTGCGCCCTGGGCGCGTCCATCTGATGGTTAACCGCAAAGGCGGATATTGTAGGGCCAGCCTGACGACTAGGCCAATTGCCAAGCTCCCGCACCCACCCTGCTTCGGTGTAGCATAGCCGCCAGCAGCTTCCATGCGGCTCAATTGGAGCACGCATTCTCTTTTGTGACAAAGGCTTATGGGGTTTTTTTATGAGCGAAGTCAAGCATTCCCGCCTGATCATCCTGGGCTCCGGCCCAGCGGGCTACAGCGCCGCCGTTTATGCCGCGCGCGCCAACCTCAAGCCTGTGGTCATCACCGGCATCCAGCCCGGCGGGCAGCTCACCACCACCACCGAAGTGGACAACTGGCCGGGTGACGTCGAAGGCCTCACCGGCCCGGCATTGATGGAGCGCATGCAGAAGCACGCCGAGCGCTTCGACACCGAGATCATCTACGACCATATCCACACCGCCGAGTTGCAGAGCCGCCCTTTCGTGCTCAAGGGCGATAGCGGCACCTACAGCTGCGACGCACTGATCATCGCCACCGGCGCCAGCGCCCAGTACCTCGGCCTGCCGTCGGAAGAAGCCTTCTCCGGCAAGGGCGTTTCCGCCTGCGCCACCTGCGATGGCTTCTTCTATCGCAACCAGGTGGTCGCCGTGATCGGTGGCGGCAACACCGCCGTTGAAGAAGCGCTTTATCTGTCGAACATCGCCAAGGAAGTGCACTTGGTGCACCGCCGCGACAAGCTGCGCTCGGAAAAGATTCTGCAGGACAAGCTGTTCGACAAGGTCGAGAACGGCAACATGCGCCTGCACTGGAACCACACCCTGGACGAAGTGCTGGGCGACCAGAGCGGCGTGACCGGTGTGCGCCTGAAAAGCACCCTCGACGGCAGCACCAAGGAACTGGCGCTGGCCGGCGTGTTCATCGCCATCGGCCACAAGCCCAATACCGAGCTGTTCGTCGGTCAGCTGGACATGCATGACGGCTACCTGAAGATCAAGGGCGGCAGCGAAGGCAATGCCACCGCCACCAGCATCGAGGGCGTATTCGCCGCCGGCGACGTGGCCGACCACGTCTACCGCCAGGCCATCACCTCGGCCGGCGCCGGCTGCATGGCCGCGCTGGATGTCGAGAAGTTCCTCGACAACAACTGAAGCACCAGGGCGAGCCACTGCGCTCGCCCTCCCCCGCCCCGCTGGACAACCGCGCATGCTGACCTGGCTGCAACGTGATTCTTTTCAGTTCCCGCCACTGGCCAAGGCCATGCGCGAACCCAATGGCCTGCTGGCGGCCGGCGGCGACCTGAGCGCCGAACGCCTGATCAGCGCCTATCGCCATGGCTGCTTTCCCTGGTTTCAGGACGGCCAGCCAATTCTCTGGTGGTCACCCGACCCGCGCACCGTACTGTTCCCGCAGGAACTCCACATATCTCGCAGCCTGGCCAAACTGCTGCGCCAACAGCGCTATCGCGTCACCTTCGATCAGGACTTCGCCGCCGTCATCGCTGCCTGCGCTGCACCGCGCGCTTATGCCGACGGCACTTGGATCACCCGCGGCATGCAGGAAGCCTATAGGCAGCTGCACCAGCGCGGCATCGCTCACTCGGTCGAGGTCTGGCAGGACGAGCAACTGGTGGGCGGCCTCTATGGCCTGGCCATCGGCCAGCTGTTCTTCGGCGAATCCATGTTCAGCCGCGCCGACAATGCTTCCAAGGTGGGTTTTGCCACGCTGGTCGGCAAGCTGCAGGAATGGGGCTTCGTGCTCATCGATTGCCAGATGCCCACCCAGCACCTGCACAGCTTCGGCGCCAGGGCCATACCCCGCGCGACGTTCGCCGACTATCTGCAGCGCCATCTCGACCTGCCCAGCCGAGCCGACTGGCTCGCCTAGTCGATCGAGCAAGCCTGGCTTACACTCTTTATCAGGCTTTCCCGAGACACCGCCATGACCGAGCTGGCCCGCCTGAAGTTCTATGCCACTCAGCCACATCCATGCAGCTATCTGCCCGCGGAGCAGGCCACCACCCTGTTTCTCGACCCCAGTCAGCCCATGGACGTGCTGGTCTATGCCGAGCTTTCGGAAATGGGCTTTCGCCGCAGCGGCGACCACCTCTACCGCCCACACTGCCAGCAGTGCACGGCTTGCATTCCGGCACGCATCCCGGCCGCCCTGTTCACACCCAATCGCCAGCAGCGACGCATTCTCAAGCGCAACGAAGACGTCAGCGTGCATCCCGTGCGCCCCGCCTTCACCGAGGAGTATTACGACCTCTACGTGCGCTACATAGAACAGCGCCACGCCGATGGCGACATGTACCCACCGAGCCGCGACCAGTTCTCCACCTTCCTCGTCCGCGACCTGCCGTTCTCGCGCTTCTATGAATTCCGCCTGGCGGGACGCCTGGTGGCCATCGCGGTGACCGACGTTCTGCCGAACGGTCTTTCGGCGGTCTACACCTTCTACGATCCGGCCGAAGAGCGCCGCAGCCTGGGGCGCTTCGCCATCCTCTGGCAGATCGGCGAGACCGCGCGCCTGGGGCTGGGGGCCGTCTACCTTGGTTACTGGATCAAGAACTGCCGCAAGATGAACTACAAGACCCAGTACCGGCCCATCGAACTGTTCGTCAATCAGCGCTGGACGCTTCTGACCTAATCACGCGCGCCCTCAAGGCAAGCCGAACAATCCAAGCCCCTTGGCGCAGCCTCCTGTTTTCGGGCACAATGCACGCCGCTTTTGCCTGGCGCCAGTTGCACCGGGCCATTTCCTGGATACCGAGGGCTTTACTGCATGTCGAAAGAAGACAGCTTCGAAATGGAAGGCACTGTCGTCGACACCCTGCCCAACACCATGTTCCGCGTGGAGTTGGAAAACGGGCACGTCGTTACCGCGCACATCTCCGGCAAGATGCGCAAGAACTACATCCGCATTCTCACTGGTGACAAGGTGCGCGTCGAGCTGACACCTTATGACTTGAGCAAGGGCCGCATCACCTACCGCGCCCGTTAAGCCAAGCACCAAACGAAAACGCCCGGCACTGCCGGGCGTTTTCGTTGGTGTTGCCTTCGATCAGGCGACTTCCGCCGTCGTCTCGTACTCGAAGCTCGGCTCGCCATCCTTGATGTCGATGTGCACCACGCCGCCATGCTCGGCCAGCTCGCCGAAGAGGATTTCCTCTGCCAGAGGGCGCTTGATCTTGTCCTGGATCAAACGCGCCATCGGCCTGGCGCCCATCATCACGTCGTAACCACGCTCGGCCAGCCAGCTGCGCGCCGCATCGCTGACCTCCAGGGTGACACGCTTGTCTTCCAGCTGCGCCTGCAGTTCGGTGAGGAACTTGTCGACGATGCTCTTGATCGTCTCGTGACTGAGGCGACCAAACTGGATGATGGTGTCCAGACGGTTGCGGAACTCCGGCGTGAAGCTCTTCTTGATCACTTCCATGGCATCGGTGGAATGATCCTGCTGGGTGAAGCCGATCGACGCACGCGAGGCGGTTTCCGCACCGGCGTTGGTGGTCATGATAAGGATCACGTTGCGGAAGTCCGCCTTGCGCCCGTTGTTGTCAGTCAGCGTGCCGTGGTCCATCACCTGCAGCAGCAGGTTGAAGACTTCCGGATGCGCCTTCTCGATCTCGTCGAGCAGCAGCACGCAGTGCGGCTGCTTGGTGATGGCCTCGGTGAGCAGACCGCCCTGATCGAAACCGACGTAGCCAGGCGGCGCGCCGATCAGACGGGAAACGGTATGCCGCTCCATGTACTCGGACATGTCGAAGCGCACCAGCTCGATGCCCATCGCCTTGGCCAACTGACGAGCCGCCTCGGTCTTGCCCACGCCGGTGGGACCGGCGAAGAGGAAGGAGCCGACCGGCTTGTCCGGCGCCTTGAGCCCGGCGCGCGACAGCTTGATCGCGGTGGCCAGCGAATCGATGGCGGCATCCTGACCGAACACGGTGAGCTTGAGATCACGCTCGAGGTTGCGCAGCAGCTCCTTGTCGGAGCTGGACACATGCTTCGGCGGAATCCGCGCGATCTTGGCGACGATGTCCTCGACCTGCGCCACGTCGATGCGCGGCACACGCTTGTCTTCCGGCTGCAGGCGCTGATAGGCGCCGGCTTCGTCGATCACGTCGATGGCCTTGTCCGGCATATGCCGGTCGTTGATGTAGCGCGCAGCCAGCTCGGCCGCGGCGCGCAGGGCCTCATCGCTGTACTCGATATGGTGATGCTGCTCGAAACGCGCCTTGAGCCCCTTGAGGATGCCGACGGTGTCCTCCACAGACGGTTCGACCACGTCGACCTTCTGGAAGCGCCGCGCCAAAGCGCGATCCTTCTCGAAGATGCCGCGAAATTCCTGGAAGGTGGTGGAACCGATGCAGCGAATCTCGCCAGAGGACAGCATCGGCTTGAGCAGGTTGGAGGCATCCATTACCCCACCCGATGCAGCACCGGCACCGATGATGGTGTGGATCTCGTCGATGAACAGAATGGCATGCGGACGCTTGCGCAGCTCATTGAGCAGCGCCTTGAAGCGCTTCTCGAAGTCGCCGCGGTACTTGGTCCCGGCCAGCAGCGCACCAAGGTCCAGGGAATAGACCACGCTGTCGGCCAGCAGATCGGGCACCTGCTCGTCGACGATACGCTTGGCCAGGCCCTCGGCGATGGCGGTCTTGCCGACACCGGCCTCACCCACCAGCAGCGGGTTGTTCTTGCGCCGACGGGCGAGAATCTGCGCTACGCGCTCGACCTCATGCTCGCGACCGACCAGCGGATCGATACGCCCCTGGCGCGCCAGCTCGTTGAGGTTGCTGGCGTAGGCATCCAGCGGGTTGCCGGAGGTGGACGACTCGCCACCCTCCTCGTCCTGCATGTCCTGGTCGTGCTCATGCTGATCGCCATGGCCAGGGACCTTGGAAATACCGTGAGCGATGTAGTTGACCACGTCGATACGGGCCACGCTCTGCTGCTTGAGCAGGAACACGGCCTGACTTTCCTGCTCGCTGAAGATCGCCACCAGCACGTTGGCGCCGGTCACTTCACGCTTGCCGGAACTCTGCACGTGGAACACTGCACGCTGCAGCACGCGCTGGAAGCCCAGGGTCGGCTGGGTTTCGCGCTCCTCGTCGTGCTGCGGAATCAGTGGCGTGGTGGAGTCGATGAACTCCTGCAGATCATGGCGCAGCTTGTCGAGATTGGCCCCGCAGGCCCGCAGTACACTGGCCGCAGCTTCGTTATCCAGCAAGGCGAGCAGCAGATGCTCGACCGTCATGAATTCATGACGTTTGGCACGGGCCTCCTTGAAAGCCAGATTGAGGGTGACTTCGAGCTCTCGATTCAACATAGCTTCACCTCATACCCAAGTGGCCGGCGTTAACCGTCCTTCTCTATTTCACAGAGTAGCGGATGCTGACTCTCCCGCGCGTACTGGTTGACCTGCATTGCCTTGGTCTCCGCAATATCGCGGGTATACACGCCACATACCGCACGTCCTTCTGTATGGACGGTCAGCATGATCTTGGTCGCCAGCTCCCGGTTCATGCCGAAAAAGGTTTCAAGCACTTCGACGACAAAATCCATCGGGGTGTAGTCGTCATTGAATAAGACCACCTTGTACATCGGTGGTGCCTGCAATGCTGGCTTGGATTCCTGGACAGCGATACCGGACGAGTCGTCCTCATGCTCTGCCGGGTGATCCTGATTGAATGTTAGTCGAATCTGGCTACTTGCATGCATGCTGGAATCAGAGGTTCGGGGCCGGACGAACAGGGATGCTAGAGGGAGTTTGACTGAGTTCTCAGCCGTCCGCCGTATAGCCTTGACTATCGGCAAAAGGGTGTTACAAACAATGAATACCCATTGGTGGGTATCCGGGGTTCCACGCCTTCGCCCAGCCTGGTCGGTTATCGCGCGGAATCGAAGTGGATGATACTCCAGAGATGGAGTCCTTTGCAGAGGGATATCAGCATGCTCAGTGGTAAGGTCAAGTGGTTCAACAACGCCAAGGGCTATGGATTCATCCTGGCCGATGGCCGAGATGAGGACCTGTTCGCCCACTACTCGGCCATCCAGATGGACGGTTATAAAACACTCAAGGCCGGCCAGCCGGTCCGCTTCGAGATCGTGCAAGGCCCCAAAGGACTGCATGCGGTCAATATCAGCGCGGTTACCGCCACCCAGGACGCCCCAGCGGCCGTACCCCAGGCGCAAAATATCGCGAGCACTGTCGAAGTCTGAGTACCCTGGCAAGTCGCCATGAAAAGGCCGGTCATGTGACCGGCCTTTTTTTCACGCTCTGAACCGATCTGCCGATCACATGTGGCTGATCATCGCATCGCCGAATTCGGAGCAGGACATCAGTTTCGCTCCCTCCATCAGACGCTCGAAGTCATAGGTCACGGTCTTGGCGGCGATGGCGCCGTTGGTGCCCTTGATGATCAGATCGGCCGCCTCGCTCCAGCCCATGTGGCGCAGCATCATCTCCGCAGAGAGAATGACCGAGCCCGGGTTGACCTTGTCCTGACCGGCATACTTCGGCGCGGTACCGTGAGTAGCCTCGAACATGGCCACCGAATCGGACAGGTTGGCGCCGGGCGCGATACCGATGCCACCGACTTCGGCCGCCAGTGCGTCGGAGAGGTAGTCACCGTTGAGGTTGAGGGTGGCGATCACGTCGTACTCGGCCGGACGCAGCAGGATCTGCTGCAGCATGGCATCGGCGATCACGTCCTTGACCACGATGTTCTTGCCGGTACGCGGGTTCTTGAACTGCATCCAGGGGCCGCCATCGAGCAGCTCGGCGCCGAACTCCTCGCGAGCGATCTCGTAACCCCATTCCTTGAAGGCACCCTCGGTGAACTTCATGATGTTGCCCTTGTGCACCAGGGTCACCGAGCTGCGGTCGTTGTCCACTGCGTACTGCAGGGCCTTGCGCACCAGGCGCTTGGTGCCTGCCTCGGAAACCGGCTTGATGCCGATACCGCACATGTCGGTGAAGCGGATCTTCTTGACGCCCATTTCCTCGGTGAGGAACTTGATGACCTTCTCGGCCTCGGGGCTGCCGGCCTTCCACTCCACGCCGGCATAGATGTCTTCGGAGTTCTCGCGGAAGATCACCATGTCCACATCACCCGGCTTTTTCACCGGGCTGGGTACGCCCTCGAACCAGCGCACCGGACGCAGGCAGACATAGAGGTCGAGCTCCTGACGCAAGGCCACGTTCAGCGAACGAATGCCGCCGCCAACAGGCGTGGTCAACGGGCCTTTGATCGAGACCACGTAATCACGTACGGCCTCGAGGGTTTCTTTCGGCAGCCAGGTGTCCTGATCGTAAACCTGAGTGGCCTTCTCACCGGCGTAAACTTCCATCCAGGAGATCTTGCGGGCGCCGCCATAGGCTTTTTCGACGGCAGCGTCGACGACCTTGATCATCACCGGGGAAATATCGACGCCGATACCGTCACCCTCGATGAACGGGATGATCGGATTGTTCGGAACGTTCAGCGACATATCGGCATTGACGGTAATTTTGTCACCGCTGGCTGGCACCTGGATCTTTTGGTATCCCATGCTGGACTCCATCTTGTGGTTAGGCAGTGTGCATCCCCGAGAGTAGCGCAATCCCGTCGGGCGAGACACATGTGCAAAGGTCTTATTCAACTGGGCATTCTGCGGCGAGGTGCCGCAGTGGTATACTGCTTAGGTGACTAACGAGTCATAAGGGGCCACTTGCCTGGAACCAGGCAGCAACCTCTTGAAACCGGTAAACGGCCACCACTGTCTGCCGGATCGAAATGCTCGACACTCTACGGGTGCATCCAACATCACCGCGGCGAGTCCTCGACCCGGCCCCGCCACCATGGGGTCCAGGCGCCTACCCGCGCAGGTCGAGTTTCTATGCGCGCTCAGCAAAGAAGAGAGTTAACGCTAAATGTCCACCCCTTCGAAGATCATCTACACCTTCACCGACGAAGCTCCGGCCCTTGCTACCTATTCGCTTCTGCCCATTGTAGAAGCCTTTGCCGCATCGGCTGACATCTCCGTTGAAACCCGCGACATCTCTCTTGCTGGACGGATCCTGGCAAGCTTTGCTGACCGCCTGGACGCCGACAAGCGCATCGATGACGACCTGGCCAAACTGGCCGAGCTGACCCTGCAGCCGGACGCCAACATCATCAAACTGCCGAACATCAGCGCCTCCGTACCCCAGCTCAAGGCTGCCATCGCCGAGCTGCAGGCCCAGGGCTACAACATTCCCGATTTCCCGGAAGATCCGCAGAGCGAAGAAGACAAGGAAGTGCGCGCGCGCTACGCCAAGGTGCTGGGCAGCGCGGTGAACCCGGTGCTGCGCGAAGGCAACTCCGACCGCCGCGCGCCGGCCGCGGTCAAGGCCTATGCGCGCAAGCACCCGCACAGCATGGGCAAGTGGAGCATGGCTTCGCAGTCCCACGCCGACTACATGCGCGGCGGCGACTTCTTCTCCAGCGAGCAGTCGATCACCATGGCCAAGGCCGGTGACGTGCGCATCGAGTTCGTCGGCAAGGACGGCAAGGTTGAGGTCAAGAAGCAACTGGCCCTGCAGGAAGGCGAAGTGTTCGACAGCATGTTCATGAGCTGCCGCAAGCTGCGTGACTTCTTCGAGAAGACCCTGCAGGACTGCAAGGAAACCGGCGTGATGTGGTCCCTGCACGTCAAGGCGACCATGATGAAGGTCTCCCACCCGATCGTCTTCGGCCACGCGGTCAGCGTTTACTACAAGGACGTGTTCGACAAGTACGGCGAGCTGTTCAAAGAGCTGGGCGTCAACCCGAACAACGGCATCAGCAGCGTCTACGACAAGATCAAGGCCCTGCCCGCCTCGCAGCAGGAAGAGATCCTGCACGACATCCACGAGGTCTACAGCCATCGCCCGGAAATGGCCATGGTCGACTCGGTCAAGGGCATCACCAACCTGCACATCCCGAGCGACGTGATCGTCGACGCCTCGATGCCGGCGATGATCCGCAACTCCGGGCAGATGTGGGGCAAGGACGGCAAGCAGAAAGACACCAAGGCCGTCATGCCTGAGAGCACCTATGCGCGCATCTACCAGGAAATGATCAACTTCTGCAAAACCAACGGTGCGTTCGACCCGACCACCATGGGCAGCGTGCCGAACGTCGGCCTGATGGCGCAGAAGGCCGAGGAATACGGCTCCCACGACAAGACCTTCGAAATGACCGCTGACGGCACCATGCGCGTCGTCGCTGCCGACGGCACCGTGCTGATGCAGCACCAGGTCGAAGCCGGCGACATCTGGCGCGCCTGCCAGACCAAGGACGCGCCGATCCGCGACTGGGTCAAGCTGGCCGTTACCCGCGCCCGTCAGTCCAACACCCCGGCGATCTTCTGGCTGGACCCGGAGCGCGCTCACGATCGCGAGCTGCAGAAGAAGGTCGAGCTGTACCTCAAGGACCACGATCTGACCGGCCTGGACATCCGCATGATGGGCTACAACGAAGCCATCCGCGTATCCATGGAGCGCATGATTCGTGGCCTGGACACCATCTCGGTGACCGGCAACGTATTGCGTGACTACCTGACCGACCTGTTCCCGATCATGGAGCTGGGCACCTCGGCCAAGATGCTGTCCATCGTTCCGCTGATGGCGGGCGGCGGCATGTACGAGACCGGTGCCGGCGGCTCGGCGCCCAAGCACGTGCAGCAGCTGGTCGAAGAGAACTACCTGCGCTGGGACTCCCTGGGCGAGTTCCTGGCCCTGGCCGTGTCGCTGGAAGAAACCGGCATCAAGACCAACAACGCCAAGGCCAAGGTACTGGGCAAGACCCTGGACCAGGCCACCGGCAAGCTGCTGGACAACAACAAGTCCCCGGCGCGCAAGGTGGGTGAGATCGACAACCGCGGCAGCCACTTCTACCTGGCGCTGTACTGGGCCCAGGCCCTGGCCGAGCAGAACGACGATGCCGAGCTGAAGGCTCACTTCGCCCCGCTGGCCAAGCAGCTGACCGAGCAGGAAGCGACCATCGTTGGCGAACTGGCTGCCGTACAGGGCAAGCCGGTCGACATCGGAGGCTACTACCGCTCCAACCCCGAGCTGACCAGCCAGGTGATGCGCCCCAGCGCCACCTTCAACGCGGCCCTGGCTGCGCTGAATGCCTGATCAGGCTTGAGTGTCAGAAGAACCCCGGCCTGGTGCCGGGGTTCTTTATTTATGGATACGGACAATCGCTCCTGCGGGGCTCGTCCAGCAAACAGTACCGGAGAACGCGAAGATGGAATGGCAACCCCATATCACCGTGGCCACGGTAATCGAAGACGATGGCCGTTTTCTGTTAGTCGAAGAATTCAAGGCTGGCCGCATGGTGCTCAACCAGCCGGCCGGCCATCTGGAAGCCAACGAATCGCTGCGCGAGGCGGCGCTGCGCGAAACCCTTGAGGAAACCGGCTGGGAGGTCGAACTCACCGGCCTGCTCGGCATCTACCTCTATACCGCCCCGAGCAACGGCGTGACCTACCAGCGCGTGTGCTTCAGCGCCCGCCCCGTGCACCATGACCCCGCGCGCGAGCTGGACAGCGACATCAGCGGCATCACCTGGCTGACCCGCGACGAGCTGGCGGTGCAACCCGAGCGCTGGCGCAGCGAGCTGGTGTTGCGTTGCGTGGATGATTACCTGGCCGGCATAAACGGACCGCTGGAGCTGGTGCGCGATTGAACGCGAGCATATGCCGTTGCGCAGGGTTGCGCCGTGCGCACCACGGACACCGTGGCAAGTGCTCGGTGCGCATAGCGCACCCTACCTGTTAAACTCGACAACTTTTCAGGCTTCACTCGCAGATTCCCATGCAAGCACCTAGCACCCAACGCGTGATCGTCGGCATGTCCGGCGGCGTCGACTCGTCCGTTTCCGCCCTGCTGTTGATGGAGCAGGGTTACCAGGTCGAAGGCCTGTTCATGAAGAACTGGGACGAAGACGACGGCACCGAATACTGCACTGCCATGGACGACCTGGCCGACGCCCAAGCCGTATGCGACCGCATCGGCATCAAGCTGCACACCGCCAACTTCGCCGCCGAGTACTGGGACAACGTGTTCGAGCATTTCCTGGCCGAATACAAGGCCGGACGTACGCCGAACCCGGACATCCTGTGCAACCGCGAGATCAAGTTCAAAGCCTTCCTCGACTACGCCCTGTCGCTCGGTGCCGACCTGATCGCCACCGGCCACTACGTGCGCCGTCGCGATATCGAGGGCCGTACCGAGCTGCTCAAGGGCCTGGACCCGAACAAGGACCAGAGCTACTTCCTGCACGCCGTCGGTGGCGAGCAGATCGCCAAGACCCTGTTCCCGGTCGGCGAGCTGGAGAAGCCGCAGGTACGCGCCATTGCCGAAAAATACGAGCTGGCCACGGCGAAGAAGAAGGACTCCACCGGCATCTGCTTCATTGGCGAACGCCGCTTCAGCGACTTCCTCAAGCAGTACCTGCCGGCACAGCCGGGTGACATCGAAACCACCGAAGGTCAGGTCATCGGCCGTCATCACGGCCTGATGTACCACACCATTGGCCAGCGCCAGGGCTTGGGCATCGGTGGCCTCAAGGATGCCGGCGACGATCCCTGGTACGTGCTGCGCAAGGACCTGACGCGCAACGTGCTGATCGTCGGCCAGGGTAACGAACACCCCTGGCTGTTCTCCCGCGCCCTGCTCGCCTCGGACATCTACTGGGTCAACCCCGTGGACCTGAGCACGCCGCGCCGCCTCACGGCCAAGGTGCGTTACCGCCAGAGCGATCAAAGCTGCACTCTGGAGAAGACCGAGAACGGCTATCGCGCCGTGTTCGACGAGCCGCAGCGCGCCGTTACCCCGGGTCAGTCCGTGGTGTTCTACGACGGTGAGGTGTGCCTCGGCGGCGGCGTGATCGAAACCGCGCAAGCCTGGTACGAGGACGCCCGATGACTCCGATGCAGGAACAGCTGGTCGCGCTCGGCGCGGTATTCGAAGCCGCCGTGCTGGCCGACAAGATCGCCCGCACCGGCCAGGTCAGCGAAGCCTCGATGAGCTGCATGCTCGGCAGCCTGCTGGTGCGCGATCCGCAAACCACGCTGGACGTCTACGGCGGCGACGATCTCAACCTGCGTGATGGCTATCGCGCGCTGATCAGTTCGCTGGAACGCAACCCGTCCGCCCTGCAGCGCGAGCCGCTGCGCTACTCCCTGGCAATGATCGGCCTGGAGCGCCAACTGGACAAGCGCAGCGACATGCTGCAGATCATGGGCAGCCGCCTGGACCAGATCCAGCAACAGGTCGAGCATTTCGGCCTGGTCCACGACAATGTCATCGCCGCCTGCGGCGGCCTGTACCAGGACACCATCAGCACCTTCCGCCAGCGCATCCAGGTGCACGGCGACATGCGCTTCCTGCAGCAGCCGAACAACGCAGCGAAGATCCGCGCCCTGCTGCTCGCAGGCATTCGCTCGGCGCGCCTGTGGCGTCAGCTCGGCGGCCACCGCTGGCAGCTGGTGTTCAGCCGCGGCAAGCTGCTCAAGGCGCTCTACGACATGACGCGAAACTGACCATGGAGCCCGCCAGCCGCAGCGTCAAACCCCTTCAGGGTGCCCTGCTGCTGGCACTCTCGGCGCTGCTGTTCGCCTTCACCGGAGTCGGCATTCGCGAGGTCTCCGCCAGCGTCAACAACGAGTCGGTGGTGTTCTTCCGCAACCTGGTCGGCGTGCTGTTCTTTTTGCCGCTGCTGCTGGTGCGCGGCGTCCGTCCGCTGCGCACGACCCGCCTGAAGTCCCACCTGTGGCGCACCACCTACGGCCTCGCGGCGATGTACTGCTTCTTCTACGCCATCGCCCACCTCCCCCTGGCCGACGCCATGCTGTTCACCTACTCGGCGCCGGTGTTCACCCCGCTGATCGCGCATATCTGGCTCAAGGAACCGCTGACCCGGCGCATGCTGATCAGCAGCCTGATCGGCCTGTGCGGGGTGCTGCTGGTGGCCAAACCCAGCGCCGCACTGTTCGAAGGTGCAGCCCTGGTCGGTCTGGCGGCCAGCCTGCTGGCCGCATTCGCCTTCGTTTCCATCCGCGAGATGAGCGACAGCGAGCCAGCGACGCGCATCGTCTTCTATTTCTCGCTGTTCAGCGCGCTGTTTTCCGCCATCCCGCTGACCTGGAGCTGGCAACCGCTCGATGCCACGCAACTGAGCTGGCTGCTGGGCATCGGCCTGCTGGCCACCGCCAGCCAGGTGATCATGTCGCGCGCCTATGGCCTGGCGCCGCCCGGGCTGATCGGCCCGGTCGCCTACCTGGCCATCGTCTTCGCCGGCATCATCGCCTGGCTGCTCTGGGGCGAGACGCCGGACAGCCTCTCGCTGCTCGGCGCGGCGCTGATCTTTGCCGCCAGTCTGTTATCGGTCGCCAGGCGCAGGGCATAGGCGGCCAAGCGTCGGTTTTCATGTATGATATGCGCCCTTTTCGTCAGAGGTCGTCCCGGCGCCTGAGCTAGAGCCCGCTTCATCGAAGCCGGCGCGATGCGCAGCGATCCAGGATGGCTTTTCAGCCCGACAGCCCGAGAACGCCTACATGCAGCTTTCCTCGCTCACCGCGGTTTCCCCCGTCGACGGCCGCTACGCCGGCAAAACCAGCGCCCTGCGCCCCATCTTCAGCGAATACGGCCTGATCCGTAGCCGCGTACTGGTCGAAGTGCGCTGGCTGCAGCGCCTGGCCGCCCAGGAAGGCATCCCGGAAGTCGCGCCCTTCTCCGCCGAAGCCAACGCCCTGCTCAACGAGCTGGCCGAGAACTTCGCCGTCGAGCACGCCGAGCGCGTCAAGGAAATCGAGCGCACCACCAACCACGACGTCAAGGCCGTGGAATACCTGCTCAAGGAGCAGGCCGCCAAGCTGCCGGAGCTGGACAAGGTCAGCGAGTTCATCCATTTCGCCTGCACCAGCGAGGACATCAACAACCTGTCCCACGCCCTGATGCTGCGCGAAGGCCGCGACAACGTACTGCTGCCGCTGATGAAGCAACTGGCAGGCGCCATCCGCGAGCTGGCGGTGAAGTTCGCCGACGTGCCGATGCTGTCGCGCACCCACGGCCAGCCGGCCTCGCCGACCACGCTGGGCAAGGAACTGGCCAACGTCGTCTACCGCCTGGAGCGGCAGATCGCTCAGGTCGCTGCCGTGCCGCTGCTGGGCAAGATCAACGGCGCCGTGGGCAACTACAACGCGCACCTGTCGGCCTACCCGAGCATCGACTGGGAAGCCAACGCCCGTCAGTTCATCGAAGGTGACCTGGGCCTGACCTGGAACCCCTACACCACCCAGATCGAGCCGCACGACTACATCGCCGAGCTGTTCGACGCCATTGCCCGCTTCAACACCATCCTGATCGACTTCGACCGCGACGTCTGGGGCTATATCTCCCTCGGCTACTTCAAGCAGAAGACCGTGGCTGGCGAGATTGGCTCCTCGACCATGCCGCACAAGGTCAACCCGATCGACTTCGAGAACTCCGAAGGCAATCTGGGCATCGCCAACGCGATCTTCCAGCACCTGGCCAGCAAGCTGCCGATCTCCCGCTGGCAGCGCGACCTGACCGACTCCACCGTGCTGCGCAACCTGGGTGTCGGCTTCGCGCACAGCGTCATCGCTTATGAGGCAAGCCTCAAGGGAATCAGCAAGTTGGAGCTCAATGCTCAACGTATTTCAGAGGATCTGGACGCCTGCTGGGAAGTGCTCGCCGAGCCGATCCAGACCGTGATGCGCCGCTACGCCATCGAGAACCCGTACGAGAAGCTCAAGGAGCTGACCCGCGGCAAGGGCATCAGCCCCGAGGCCCTGCTGGCCTTCATCGACGGCCTGGACATGCCGGCCGCCGCCAAGGAAGAGCTCAAGCAACTGACCCCGGCGCGCTACATCGGTAACGCCGTGGCCCAGGCCAAGCGCATCTGAGCGACACCAGCCTCGAGGACGCCCGGCTGAGCCGGGCGTTTTTGTTTTAAGGTTTTTATTCATTTCAAGGGCTTACTGATGAATCCTGATACTCCGCTGCAATTGCTGGGTGGCCTCACAGCCCGTGAATTCCTGCGCGACTACTGGCAGAAGAAACCGCTGCTGGTGCGCCAGGCCATTCCCGACTTCGAAAGCCCGATCAGCCCGGACGAACTGGCCGGCCTGGCGCTGGAAGAGGAAGTCGAGTCGCGCCTGGTGATCGAGCATGGCGAGCGCCCCTGGGAACTGCAGCGTGGCCCGTTCAACGAAGACACCTTCCAGGATCTGCCCGAGCGCGACTGGACCCTGCTGGTCCAGGCCGTCGATCAGTTCGTCCCGGAAGTGGCCGAGCTGCTGGAGGACTTCAAGTTCCTGCCCAAGTGGCGCATCGACGATCTGATGATCAGCTTCGCCGCGCCCGGCGGCGGCGTCGGCCCGCATTTCGACAACTACGACGTATTCCTGCTGCAGGCTCACGGTCATCGCCGCTGGCAGATCGGCCAGATGTGCGATTCCGACAGCCCGCTGCTCCCCCACGCCGATCTGAAGATCCTGGCCGAATTCGAACCAACCGATGAATGGGTGCTGGCACCCGGCGACATGCTCTACCTGCCGCCATGCCTCGCCCACTGTGGCACCGCTGAGGATGATTGCATGACTTATTCCGTGGGCTTCCGCGCGCCGAGCGCCGCCGAAGTACTGACCCATTTCACCGATTTCCTCGGCCAGTTCCTGCCCGACGAAGAGCGCTACAGCGATGCCGACATCCAGCCGAGCGAGGATCCCAACCAGATCCAGCGCGACGCCCTGGAGCGCCTCAAGGCCCTGCTCAACGAGCACATGAGCGACGAGCGCCTGCTGATGACCTGGTTCGGCCAGTTCATGACCGAGCCCAAGTACCCGGAGCTGGTCGCCGGCATCGAGATCGAGGAGGAAGATTTCCTCGGCGCCCTGGAAGATGGCGCGATCCTCATCCGCAACCCCAGCGCACGCATGGCCTGGTCGGAAGTCGGTGACGACCTGGTGCTGTTCGCCAGCGGCCAGAGCCGCCTGGTTTCGACCAGCCTGCGCGAGCTGCTGAAGCTGATCTGCAGCGCTGACGCGTTACATGTGGAAAACCTCGGTGCCTGGCTGGCCGATGACGAGGGGCGTACCCTGCTATGGGAACTGGTCAAACAGGGCAGCCTGGGGTTCGCCGATGAGTGAGATCACCGTCCGCGTCGCGGACTGGCATAGGGACAATGCCGAGCTTCGCCGCATCCGCGACAGCGTGTTCGTCGCCGAGCAATCGGTGCCGCCGGAACTGGAGTGGGACGCCGAAGACACCGACGCCGTGCACTTTCTCGCCGAAGAAGGTGATTACGCGGTGGGCACCGCACGCCTGCTGCCGGACGGTCACATCGGCCGCGTTTCGGTGCTCAAGGACTGGCGCGGCCTCAAGGTCGGCGAAACCCTGATGCAGGCGGTGATCGCCGAAGCGGAAAAGCGCGGCCTGCGTCAGCAAATGCTCACCGCTCAGGTGCACGCCACGCCGTTCTATGAAAGGCTAGGCTTCAGGATTGTCAGCGACGAGTACCTCGACGCCGGCATACCGCACGTGGATATGGTGCGCACCAGCCAGTAGAGGCCCCGATGAACGAAAAAGACGCCCCGGTCGAACCGATCGATACGCCAGAAGCCATTGAGCTGGCAGCCATCGAATTCGAGTCGCCGGGGCGTTTTGCCGTGCACAACCCGCAGTCCGTGACGCCGGATGCGGCGCAATGGGAGCCGGCGCCCTTCATCCTCGGTCAGCACGAGCACCTGGAACGCTTCAGCCAGCCGCAGGAGGCGCGCGCTCACGTGCTGGCACTGATCCAGCAGGCCCAGCGCAGCCTGTGCCTTTACAGCGACGACCTGGAGCCCTGGCTCTATCACCACAGCAGCGTGCAGCATGCCTGCACCCGCTTTCTGCTGAGCAGCCCGCGTGCGCGCCTGCGCATCCTGCTGCGCGATCCGACCCGTGCCGTGAAGGAAGGTCACCGGCTACTCAGCCTGTCTCGCCGCTTGTCGTCGAATCTGCATATCCGCAAACTCAACCCGGACCATGCCAGCGAGGAGCTGGCCTACCTGATTGCCGACGACCGAGGGCTGCTGTTACGCCCGGAGCTCGACCAGCAGTCCGGCTATACCCTGTACAACGACCCGGCGCGCGTTCGTCAGCGCCAGGCCCAGTTCGACCAGGCCTGGGACACCAGCATCACCGACCCCGATCTGCGGAGCTTTCTGCTATGACCCTGCGCACGCTGTTCGCCGCCCTGCTTCTCGGCCTGTGCCTGCCGCTGCACGCGGCTACCGAGGTGATTCCGCTGAACTACCGCACCGCCGACGATGTGCTTGGCGTGGTGCAGTCGATGCTCGGCAACGAGGGCAAGGTCAGCGCCTACGGCAACCAGCTGATCGTCAATGCTTCACCCGCCAAGATCGGCGAGATTCGCGTGCTCCTGCAGCAGCTCGACACCCGTCCTCGCCGCCTGCTGATCACGGTCGAAAGCGCCGACAGCAGCTACCAGAACGACCGCGGCTATCGGGTCGACGGCACGCCCAGCGCCGGCAATGCCGAGGTGCAGGTCGGCCGTGGCGAAGTGAACGGCCGCGACCAGGTGCGCATAATTCGTCGCAGCACTGACAGTCGTGGCGGCGGCACCCAGCAGGTACAGGCCACCGAAGGTTATCCGGCGCTGATCCAGGTCGGCCAGAGCGTGCCGCTGACCACCACCAGCACCGGCCCCTACGGGCGGATCTATCAGGACACCCAGTACCGCGACGTCACCCGAGGCTTCTACGTAACGGCCAGCCTCTCCGGCGAACTGGTGCATGTGGCCATCAGCAGTCAGCGTGATCGCGTCAACAGCAACCGCCCAGATGTGATCGACGTGCAGAGCACCGACACCCGCGTCAGCGGCCGACTCGGCGAATGGATCACCCTTGGCGGAGTCAGCGAGGACACCAGCTCCAGCGGCCGCGACGTGCTGCGTCGGCACACCACCCAGGGCCGCGAAGACATGTCGCTGCGGATCAAGGTCGAGGCGCTCGACTGACGCCACCGACCAAAGTCGAGTGCATTTTCCTCACAAGAACGATGGACAACACGCGCAACCCGCAAAACCGCTGAAACGCCCGCCTCATGGGCTGCCATGCGTGACCAGCCAGTCGTCTCCTGAATATGTAGTAGCCTGAAAAAACCACTACAAAACGTTTGACGAAGCATTTCTCGAGAGGCATGATGGCCTCGCTCCCGCTAGCCAGGGGTCCTGAAAAGGATCTCCAGATCGTTCACGAAGTACTTCGTAACGGTCCGTGTCCCAACAGCCCACAAGGCCGTACGACGAGGTTGCGACTGGAACGAAGTTGTCCTGAGGGACGGGGAAGCGTTTAGCGTCAGACAGATCGAAAGATGCAGCAGGTGCCCAAGGTTTCCACGAGCCGACCGGCCCAAGCGACCTTATCGAGCTGTTCGCCACATCCCCCCTCCTCGCGGTCAATCCTCGCCCCAGCCGTCTCGCCGTCAAAGTGGAAGCCTCCCGCAGCCGCTGCATCCGTGCACGCATTGCGAGGGTAGTCGGTGCTCAACCAACACATTTTTTGAAGGATTGACCATGTCCGCATATCAAAACGACATCAAGGCTGTAGCCGCTCTGAAAGAGAAGTTCGGCAGCAGCTGGAGCGCTATCAACCCCGAGTCCGTCGCCCGTATGCGCGCTCAGAACCGCTTCAAGACCGGTCTGGAAATCGCTCAGTACACCGCTGACATCATGCGCAAGGACATGGAAGAGTACGACGCCGACTCCTCCCTCTACACCCAGTCCCTGGGCTGCTGGCACGGTTTCATCGGTCAGCAGAAGCTGATCTCGATCAAGAAGCACCTGAAGACCACCAACAAGAAGTACCTGTACCTGTCCGGCTGGATGGTTGCGGCTCTGCGCTCCGACTTCGGCCCGCTGCCGGACCAGTCGATGCACGAGAAGACCGCCGTCTCCGACCTGATCGAAGAGCTGTACACCTTCCTGCGTCAGGCCGACAGCCGCGAGCTGGACCTGCTGTTCACCGCGCTGGACGCTGCTCGCGAAGCCGGCGACCAGGCCAAGGCTGCCGAGATCCAGAACCAGATCGACAATTTCGAGACCCACATCGTCCCGATCATCGCCGACATCGACGCCGGCTTCGGTAACCCGGAAGCCACCTACCTGCTGGCCAAGCGCATGATCGAAGCCGGTGCCTGCTGCATCCAGATCGAGAACCAGGTTTCCGACGAGAAGCAGTGCGGCCACCAGGACGGTAAAGTGACCGTTCCGCACGCCGACTTCCTCGCCAAGATCGCTGCCGTTCGCTACGCCTTCCTCGAGCTGGGCATCGACAACGGCGTGATCGTCGCACGTACCGACTCCCTGGGCGCCGGCCTGACCAAGCAGATCGCCGTCACCAACAAGCCGGGCGACCTGGGCGACCTGTACAACAGCTTCCTCGATTGCGAAGAAATCTCCGAAGCCGAGCTGGGCAACGGCGACGTCGTGATCAAGCGCGAAGGCAAACTGCTGCGTCCGAAGCGCCTGCCGTCCAACCTGTTCCAGTTCCGCGCTGGCACCGGTGAAGACCGCTGCGTACTGGACTGCATCACCAGCCTGCAGAACGGCGCCGACCTGCTGTGGATCGAGACCGAGAAGCCGCACGTTGGCCAGATCAAGGGCATGGTTGACCGCATCCGTCAGGTCATCCCGAACGCCAAGCTGGTGTACAACAACAGCCCGTCCTTCAACTGGACCCTGAACTTCCGTCAGCAGGTGTTCGACGCCATGGCTGCCGAAGGCAAGGACGTGTCCGCCTACGACCGCGCCAAGCTGATGAGCGTGGAGTACGACGAGACCGAACTGGCCAAGCTGGCCGACGAGAAGATCCGTACCTTCCAGCGCGACGGTTCGGCCCACGCCGGCATCTTCCACCACCTGATCACCCTGCCGACCTACCACACCGCGGCCCTGTCCACCGACAACCTGGCCAAGGGCTACTTCGCCGACCAGGGCATGCTGGCCTACGTGAAGGGCGTGCAGCGTCAGGAAATCCGTCAGGGCATCGCCTGCGTCAAGCACCAGAACATGGCTGGCTCCGACATCGGCGACAACCACAAGGAGTACTTCGCTGGCGAAGCTGCTCTGAAGGCAAGCGGTAAAGACAACACCATGAACCAGTTCCACTAAGAACGGTTCCCCTGCTGCGGACCACGCATCCGCAGCAGCTTGTTTGCCTAACTAGCCCCGGCACTGCCGGGGCTTTTTTTATCCCCCGCTTTCGGCACTTGCGCGCGCGGCTGTTGCAGGGGGCGCCATGCGCACCAGCTGTTTGCAGCGGCCTCGGTGCGCACGATGCACCCTGCAGAAAGCCCAACCTCGCAGTTTTGTGCAACAGCGCACAGTCGCTGTCACTATTCCGTCGTTTTCCTTGGTTAGCGTCATGGCTCCGTCGATCAGCCTAACCAGGAGCCCTCCATGCGCAATGAACACGAACAAGACGTGCTATTCGGCAATGGTGATGAACCGCTCAGCAACACTTCCGCCAACCCCCATATCAATGACCTTATCGAAGCCGGCCTGAGCCGTCGCCAGGTCGTCGCTGGCGGCGCTGCGCTGGGCGTCATGGGTTTTCTCGGGGTGGCCATGCCCGGCACCGCCGAGGCCGCCGGCAACCCGCTCAAGGACCTGCTCGAGCGCCTGAAAAAGCGCAGCAAGCGTCTGCCGTTCAACCCGGTGGCGGTGACCCGTGCCGATACCATCACCGTACCGGCCGGCTACAAGGCCACCACCTTCATTCCCTGGGGCACGCCGATTCGCGGCAGCTTCCCGGCTTTCCTCGAGAACGCCGGCAACAGCGCCGCCGATCAGGCCGACCAGATCGGCATGCACCATGACGGCATGCACTTCTTCCCCATTGACGGTCAGCGCGGCGGCGGTCACAAGAGCGACCACGGCCTGCTGGTACTCAACCACGAGTACATCGACGCGCCGCTGCTACACCCCAACGGCCCCACCCTGATCGGCGGCAAGCGCAGCAGCGCCGATGAGGTTCGCAAGGAAATCAATGCCCACGGGGTTTCCGTGGTGGAAGTGCGCCGTGTGCGCGGCCAATGGGAGGTGCTGCCCAGCGCCCGCAACCGCCGCATCACTGGCGCCACGCCGATGCAGATCAGCGGCCCGGTACGCGGCCACGCCCTGCTCCGGACTCGCTACAGCCCCGACGGCACCGCCACTCGCGGCACATTGAACAACTGCGCCAACGGCTTCACCCCCTGGGGCACCTACCTGACCTGCGAGGAAAACTGGGCCGGCTATTTCGCCAGTGGCGATGCCGAACGCCCGCGTGAAATGACCCGCTACGGCGTGGGCAGCGCCAGCCGTTACGGCTGGGATCACCTGGCCGGCGACGAATTCCAGCGCTTCAACGCCACCCGCCTGGCCGCCGACGCCACCGGCGACTACCGTAACGAGCCGAATCACTTCGGCTGGATCGTCGAGATCGACCCCTTCGCGCCGGAATCGGCCCCGATCAAGCGCACCGCACTGGGTCGCTTCGCCCACGAGGGCCTGGTGTTCGCCCCGGTCAAGCCGGGCCGTCCGGTGGTGTGCTATTCCGGCGACGACTCGCAGAACGAGTACATCTACAAGTTCGTCAGCCGCGGCAAGTACGTACCGGGCCGCAGCAACGGCAGCCTGCTCGACGAGGGCACCCTCTACGTGGCGCGCTTCAAGGCCAATGGCAAGGGTGAGTGGCTGGCCCTGGACATCAAGGACAAGGCCTTCCAGGCTGCCTGCAAGGCTGCCGGAGTGAGCTTCGCCGACCAGGGTGAGGTGCTGATCAACACCCGCCTGGCTGCCGATATCGTCGGCGCCACCAAGATGGATCGCCCGGAATGGGGCGCGGTGAACCCGAACAACGGCGACGTCTACTTCACCCTCACCAACAACAGCTCGCGCACCGTCGCCGACGCGGCCAACCCGCGCCCGGCCAATGCCTACGGTCACATCATCCGCTGGCGCGAGCAGAGCCGCGACTATGCCGGTCGTGAGTTCGTCTGGAGCCTGTTCCTGCTGGCCGGCCCGGAAAGCGACAGTATCGACCCCAACGGCAAACCCCTGACCGCCGACAATCGCCTGGCCAGCCCGGATGGCCTGTGGTTCGACGATGAAGGCCGGCTGTGGATCCAGACCGACATGAGCGGCAGCCAGCTCGCCAGCGGCCCGTTCGGCAACAACCAGATGCTGGTAGCCGAACCGACCACCGGCGAGATGAAGCGCTTTTTGGTCGGTCCCGTGGGCTGCGAAGTCACCGGTATTACCGCCACGCCGGACTTCCGCACGCTGTTCGTCAACATCCAGCACCCGGGTGAAGGCTCGACCCCGACCGATTTCCGCAGCACCTGGCCGGACGGCCCCGGCCGCCGCCCGCGCTCGGCCACGGTGATTGTCACCCGCGAAGACGGCAAACCGCTGTTCTGATCCCACCGCCGGCACCCTCTCCCCCTGCGGGAGAGGGTTGTCCGGCGCGTTCATTCGATGCATGGACAGGCAAAGCGCCGTGGCAGCTTCTACGCTGAGAACGCCATCGACTCGCGCAAGGAATGCCCATGCCCCGCTCCACCCTGCTGTTCGGCACCTGCCTCGTTCTGGCCGGAACCGCCCTGAGCTGGTACTGGCTGCAGCCGGCTGCCCGGACCGCGCAGCAGGCACCTGCCACGCCGCCTGCAACCAGCGCCTTGCCGCAACCCGCCGTCCCCAGCGAGCAGCCGCCTACCTCCGAACAGCTGCAGCTGCTGGCCGCCCCACAGGTCAGGAAACAGCAGCAGCGCCTGGCCTTTCATAACCGCTATCGGGACTTTATCGAGCGCGCCGCAGAGCTGGACGCCGCAGCCCGCGCCGCCGAGGTGCGCGACCTCGAGCAAGGCATCGAGACGCTGGAGCAGCAAGGCGAGCTGGCCCTGAGCGAGGCGCTGCTGCTGCAACTGGCGCTGATCAAGGCGGACACTCAGGATGAAGCCGCGCAGAAGGCCCGTGGCGAGGCCCTGATACGTCGCTACCAGGCGCTGAGCGCCGAACGCGAGGCTGCCCAGGCGCAGCGACCGGATCCGCAGTTCGAGCGCTACAAGGCCGAGGAGCGGCGCATCGTCGAGGAAGTCATGGCCCTGCAGAATGTCCCCGACGGGCTCAGCCGTGATCAGTATCTGCGTCAGCGCCTGCAGGAAGCCCGCGAGCGCAGCTATCAGTGACGATGCACTGGCATGAAGCTACTGATTGCCCGGCAGATGTTCACCGAAATAGCCGCCGAAGAAGCGCAGCCCGAAGTTCATGCCTCTGCGTCCGGACTGGTAATAGGAGCGGTTCTGCGGCGGCACTCTCAGCTCATCGAACAAGCTATCCGCTTCCGAGAAGGCAATCCCGCCGTAGTACTGGGCGACCACGGCAAAGCGCGGGCCTCGTACACTGCGCAGCACATGGCTGGCCAGCTGCATTGAGTGCGAAGTGATGGCCGCCCCGGCCAAATGCTCGAAGTAACAGCGCCCCCAGCCGTTGCGCTGCGGCTCCCATTCCATGACGGCCACCACCGAACAATCGGATATGCCCTCGGTGAAACACCCCGCATACGCCTCGTCTGCCACGTCCCCGCACCAGGGCTGGCTCATCTGCAGATAACGCAGGTCGTTCTTCTCGCGGATGACCAGCGGGCCTGCCGTGGGCGGGAAAGGCAGTGCCAATCCGGCGCGTCCATGGCCGGCATTTCTGTCCTGCACCACGTAGGTTCCCGGCATGGATCGACTCCCTGAATGCTGTTGAAAAAGGGGCGCGGTCTGGCGCCGCGCCCCTGCGTACCATCAGAGCAACTGGTCCAGCAGGTAATACAGCAGATTGAACGGCTTGTTGCGGTCGGCTACGTCGCTGCTCTCGGAAGCGTCCAGCACCTGGCCGGTGCCATCGAGCACATTGCTGACGAAGTGATCCAGCTCCAGGTTCTGCTCCTGAATATCGGAGTTGGCGAACTCGATGATGCTGGTGCAGTGGCTTTCGTTGACGTTGCGAAACTGCGGGAAATAGCCGCCGACGTTACCCAGGTTGGCCAGTTGGCCACGCAGACGGCTGGTGTCGGTGCGCCAGCGCTGCTTGATCAGCGCCTCCTTGGTGGCCTGATCCGGCGCGTTGACGATCTCCGGATAGAAGCGCTCGTAGGAATAGGACGAGTAGTTCAGATCCTGCCAGAAGTGCGTGTGGCCCATACGGTCGCCCGGCAGGTTGCTCGACAGCGCCGGATACAGGCTGCCCAGGTCAGTGCTGGAGAAACCGGGCAGCCGCGCCTGCAGGTACTGCAGCGGCCCCTGCGCGGCATCCAGCCCCCAGGCCTGACGGATCAGGGTCTGCAACGGATAGGAGGGATAGGCCTGGTTGTCGCCGGCCAGCGCGGTGTAGACGGGTCCGGAATCGTTGATCAGGTAGCCGCGATTGGGCGCGATGTCCTGACGCAGGTTGGCATAGTTGGTCAGGCTGCCGGCGCCGCCGGCACTGCAACCGGTAGCGAGCATCTGCGTCGGCCGCGGCAGGTTGTCCTTGAGCCAGCCCACCACCGCGCGCATGTTGCGCAGCCCGTTGTGATGCCACACCAGTGGCGGCTGCTGACCTTGCGGGTCTTCGTACACCGCCACCTTGTCGCCGGAGTAGATGTCGCCGGTGCAGTAAGGCACGTAGACCATGTTCCAGTTCTGCGTCTTCACCCGCGTCCAGGGATGCAGGCGCACGACGAAGGGGCTGACCAGGCTGGCGCCCGGGTTGAGCAGCGACATGTAGTCGTCGGCGATGCCATTGGGGTTGCGTGCACCGCGGATGCCGCTCTGCCCGCTGCAGCTGGCGTAATCCCAGCAGGCACCACCGCCCTCCAGGTAGATGATGGTGTTGCGGGTATTGGGCACGCGGTTGATGAAGAACTTGTAGGGCGAGCCGTTGCCGCACACGGCACCGGTCTGCGGCGCCATCTGAATGGTCTGCCAGCCGTAATAGTTACCGGGATTGAAACCGCTGTTGAAACCGGCCGGGTTGGCCAGAAGCGGATAAGGCCCGGTGCGCTGCGCCGGCGTTACCGGATTGTCCGCCTTGGGTGGCGACACCAGATTGCTCAGCGTCTGCCAGAAGTTGTAATCGCCCAGCTCCGCGCTTGCGGGCGCAGACAGGGCCAATAGCAGGACAGCGGGCACGGCACGGTGTAAGGACCAAGGTGTGACGACAGGCATGGCAAACCCCTCATGTTGTTCTGATACGAAGGGTCGGCATACCCAGGCAGGGGCAACTGCGCAGACCCAGCGAATGGTCGGGTACTGCTGGATCAGCGAATGCGTCGCGCGGCGGCGATTCATGCACGCTAGTACAAGATCGCCAGAGTGTCTCAAAACCGAGAATATCTTTTCGGGATGGAACTTAGCCTTCTAATTGCTCTCGGTTATTTCACTGTACGGTTTCTGGTCATGCTTTCGTGCTGCTACCAAAGCCTTAGGCAATTGCGCATTTCGCCGAAGATGATGCTCTCGAAAAGTCCGGCAGACTCAGCGGATGCATGAGTCAGGTGCTCAGGGCCAGCGCTCGGACGCACAAGAATAGGGCTTTTTTTGCTTCGACAAATTTACTTACATTTAACCTGCGCATAGTATGGAGCACATACTTTTGCTCAGGCGCCCTCGCAGGCGCTCATTAGCGACTAGATTAAAAGCCGTTCCTTAGCTCAAGGAGTACCGGCATGCCTGATGTGCCATCGACCCTGTCCCACGACTGGGCCTTTGCTGTCTTCCTGCTCGGAGTGTGCGGGCTTATCGCCTTCATGCTCGGCGTTTCCAGCCTGCTCGGCAGCAAGGCCTGGGGACGCAGCAAGAACGAACCCTTCGAGTCGGGCATGCTCCCCACCGGCAACGCGCGGCTGCGCCTGTCCGCCAAGTTCTATCTGGTCGCGATGCTCTTCGTGATCTTCGACGTTGAAGCCCTCTTTCTCTTCGCCTGGGCGGTCTCGGTACGCGAAAGCGGCTGGGTCGGCCTGGTCGGTGCTACCGTTTTCATAACCATTCTGTTCGCGGGTCTTGTCTACGAGTCGGCGATAGGTGCGCTGGATTGGGCACCTGAAGGACGCCGCAAGCGGCAGGCGAAGCTGAAACAATGAGGCTTTGGCGATGCAATACAAACTTACTCGGGTCGACCCGAATGCGCCCAACGAGGCGTATCCGATCGGCCAGCGGGAGCTCGTGTCCGACCCGTTGCTAGAGGATCAGGTCCACAAGAACATCTACATGGGCAAGCTGGAAGAGGTGCTCAACGGCGCCATCAACTGGGGACGCAAGAACTCCCTGTGGCCCTACAACTTCGGCCTCTCCTGCTGCTACGTGGAAATGACCACGGCCTTCACCGCCCCGCACGACGTTGCGCGTTTCGGCGCCGAGGTCATCCGCGCCTCACCCCGCCAGGCCGATTTCATGGTCATCGCCGGCACCTGCTTCATCAAGATGGCGCCGGTCATCCAGCGTCTCTACGAGCAGATGCTGGAGCCCAAGTGGGTCATTTCCATGGGTTCATGCGCCAACTCCGGCGGCATGTACGACATCTACTCGGTCGTTCAGGGGGTGGACAAGTTCCTTCCCGTGGACGTCTACATCCCCGGCTGTCCGCCCCGCCCCGAGGCATTCCTGCAAGGCCTGATGCTGCTGCAGGAGTCCATCGGCCAGGAGCGTCGCCCGCTATCCTGGGTGGTAGGAGACCAGGGCATCTACCGTGCCGAGATGCCTTCGCAGAAGGAGCAACGCCGCGAGCAGCGAATCGCCGTTACCAATCTACGTAGCCCCGACGAAGTCTGAACCGCCTCTTGCTCCGCAAGAGTCCGGCCCATTCCCTACGTTGACCGATAGCGACCGAGATCATGACTGCAGACACCGCTGTGTCCATACCGCCTTACCAGGTCGATGACCAGGACGTCATCGCCGAACTTCGCGCCCGCCTTGGCGACGACGGCTTCACCCTGCAAGCGACACGTACCGGCATGCCGGTGCTCTGGGTGAGCCGCGAACGGCTGCTGGAGGTGCTCAAATGCCTGCGCCACCTGCCGCGCCCCTATGTGATGCTCTACGACCTGCACGGCGTCGACGAGCGCCTGCGCACCCAGCGCCGCGGCCTGCCGGACGCCGATTTCACCGTGTTCTACCACCTGATGTCGCTGGAGCGTAACAGCGACGTGATGGTCAAGGTCGCCCTCAGCGAGCGCGATCTCAACCTGCCGACCGCCACCGGCATCTGGCCCAACGCCAACTGGTACGAGCGCGAGGTCTGGGACCTGTACGGCATCACCTTCCAGGGCCACCCGCACCTGACCCGCATCATGATGCCGCCGACCTGGGAAGGTCACCCGCTGCGCAAGGACTACCCGGCGCGCGCCACCGAATTCGATCCGTTCAGCCTGACCCTGGCCAAGCAGCAGCTCGAGGAGGAAGCCGCGCGCTTCCGCCCCGAAGACTGGGGCATGAAGCGTGGCGGCGAGCACGAGGACTACATGTTCCTCAACCTCGGCCCCAACCACCCGTCCGCGCACGGCGCGTTTCGCATCATCCTGCAGCTCGACGGCGAGGAGATCGTCGACTGTGTGCCGGAGATCGGCTACCACCACCGTGGCGCCGAAAAGATGGCCGAACGGCAGAGCTGGCACAGCTTCATCCCCTACACCGACCGCATCGACTACCTCGGCGGGGTGATGAACAACCTGCCCTACGTGCTGGCGGTGGAGAAGCTGGCCGGCATCAAGGTGCCGGACCGGGTCGACTTCATCCGCGTGATGCTCGCCGAGTTCTTCCGCATCACCAGCCACCTGCTGTTCCTCGGCACCTACATCCAGGACGTCGGCGCCATGACCCCGGTGTTCTTCACCTTCACCGACCGCCAGCGCGCCTACAAGGTGATCGAAGCCATCACCGGCTTCCGCCTGCACCCGGCCTGGTACCGCATTGGCGGCGTCGCCCACGACCTGCCGCGCGGCTGGGACAAGCTGGTCAAGGAGTTCGTCGACTGGCTGCCCAGGCGCCTCGACGAATACGAGAAGGCGGCGCTGAAGAACAGCATCCTCAAGGCCCGCACCATCGGCGTGGCGCAATACAACACCAAAGAAGCGCTGGAATGGGGCACCACCGGCGCCGGCCTGCGCGCCACCGGTTGCGACTTCGACCTGCGCAAGGCGCGCCCCTATTCCGGCTACGAGCACTTCGAGTTCGAGGTGCCGCTGGCCGCCAATGGCGATGCCTACGACCGCTGCATGGTGCGCGTGGAAGAGATGCGCCAGAGCATCCGCATCATCGACCAGTGCCTGAAGAACATGCCGGAAGGCCCGTACAAGGCCGATCACCCGCTGACCACGCCGCCGCCTAAAGAACGCACGCTGCAGCATATCGAAACCCTGATCACCCACTTCCTGCAGGTTTCCTGGGGGCCGGTCATGCCGGCGGGCGAATCCCTGCAGATGATCGAGGCGACCAAGGGCATCAACAGCTACTACCTGACGAGCGACGGCAGCACCATGAGCTACCGCACCCGGATTCGCACGCCCAGCTTCGCCCACCTGCAGCAGATCCCCTCGGTGATCCGCGGCAGCATGGTGGCGGACCTGATCGCCTACCTGGGCAGTATCGACTTCGTCATGGCCGACGTGGACCGCTGACATGATCCAGACAACCAATAGCAGCACGCTGATCCAGACCGATCGTTTCACCCTCAGCGAAACCGAGCGCTCGGCCATCGAGCACGAGATGCATCACTACGAAGACCCGCGCGCGGCCAGCATCGAGGCGCTGAAGATCGTGCAGAAGGCGCGCGGCTGGGTGCCGGACGGCGCCAGCGAGGCCATCGGCGAGGTACTCGGCATCCCGGCCAGCGACGTCGAGGGCGTGGCCACCTTCTACAGCCAGATTTTCCGCCAGCCGGTCGGCCGCCACGTCATTCGCGTGTGCGACAGCATGACCTGCTACATCGGCGGCCACGAAAGCGTGCTGGCCGAAATGCACAAGCAGCTCGGCATCGGCCTCGGCCAGACCACCGCAGACAACCGCTTCACCCTGTTGCCGGTGTGCTGCCTGGGCAATTGCGACAAGGCGCCGGCGCTGATGATCGATGACGACACCTTCGGCGACGTCCGCCCCGATGGCGTCGCGGCGCTGCTGGAGGCCTATCCATGAAAACCATGACCTCCATCGCCCCGGCCAACCGCGTACCGCGTCAGGAGGAAAGTCACCCGCTGACCTGGCGCCTGCGCGACGACGCCCAGCCGATATGGCTCGAGGAATACCAGGCCAAGAACGGCTACGCCGCCGCGCGCAAGGCGCTGACCGCGATGGCCCAGGCCGACATCGTGCAGACCGTCAAGGATTCCGGGCTCAAGGGCCGTGGTGGCGCGGGCTTCCCCACCGGCGTGAAGTGGGGCCTGATGCCCACCGACGAATCGCTCGATATCCGCTATCTGCTGTGCAACGCCGATGAAATGGAGCCCAACACCTGGAAGGACCGTCTGCTGATGGAACAGCTGCCGCACCTGCTGGTGGAAGGCATGCTGATCTCGGCACGGGCGCTCAAGGCCTACCGTGGCTACATCTTCCTGCGCGGCGAGTACGTCGAAGCGGCGCACAACCTCAACCGCGCCATCGAGGAAGCCAAGACCGCCGGCCTGCTCGGCAGGAACATCTTCGGCTCGGGCTTCGACTTCGAGCTGTTCGTGCATACGGGTGCGGGGCGCTACATCTGCGGCGAAGAAACCGCGCTGATCAACTCCCTGGAAGGCCGCCGCGCCAACCCGCGCGCCAAGCCGCCCTTCCCCGCCGCCGTCGGCGTATGGGGCAAGCCCACCTGCGTGAACAACGTCGAGACCCTGTGCAACGTGCCGGCCATCGTTCAGCACGGGGTGGACTGGTACAAGTCGCTGGCGCGCGAAGGCAGCGAAGACCACGGCACCAAGCTGATGGGTTTCTCCGGCAAGGTGAAGAACCCCGGCCTGTGGGAGCTGCCGTTCGGCATCAGTGCGCGCGAGCTGTTCGAGGAACATGCCGGCGGCATGCGCGATGGCTACCGGCTCAAATGCTGGCAGCCCGGCGGCGCCGGCACCGGCTTTCTGCTGCCCGAGCACCTCGATGCGCTGATGTACGCCGGCGGCATCGCCAAGGTCGGCACGCGCATGGGCACCGGCCTGGCGCTGGCGGTGGACGACTCGATCAACATGGTCTCGCTGCTGCGCAACATGGAGGAGTTCTTCGCCCGCGAGTCCTGCGGCTGGTGCACCCCCTGCCGCGACGGCCTGCCCTGGAGCGTGAAGATCCTCCGTGCCCTGGAGCGCGGCGAAGGCACTCGCGAGGACATCGCCACCCTGCTCGGCCTGGTCAACTTCCTCGGCCCCGGCAAGACCTTCTGTGCCCACGCGCCAGGCGCCGTGGAGCCGCTGGGCAGTGCCATCAAGTATTTCCGTGAAGAGTTCGAGGCCGGCGTAGCCCAGGCGACGACCACGCCCCGCATGCCGGCGGCCGCGAGCTGAACAGACGAATTCCCTTAGCCAGCCGCTTTGATCAAGCGGGCAAACGAAGACCGAAGAAATGGCCACTATCCACGTAGACGGCAACGATTTCGAAGTCGATGGGGCGGACAACCTGCTGCAGGCCTGTCTGTCTCTCGGTCTCGACATCCCCTACTTCTGCTGGCACCCGGCGCTGGGTAGCGTCGGTGCCTGCCGCCAGTGCGCGGTCAAGCAGTACAACGACGAGCATGACACCCGCGGCCGCATCGTCATGTCCTGCATGACACCCGCCACCGACAATACCTGGATCAGCATCGACGATGGCGAAGCCAAGGCCTTCCGCGCCAGCGTCGTCGAATGGCTGATGACCAATCACCCGCACGACTGCCCGGTGTGCGAGGAAGGCGGCCACTGCCACCTGCAGGACATGACGGTGATGACCGGGCACAACGCCCGCCGCTACCGCTTTACCAAGCGCACTCATCAAAACCAGGAACTGGGCCCCTTTATCGCCCACGAGATGAACCGCTGCATCGCCTGCTACCGCTGCGTGCGCTACTACAAGGACTACGCCGGCGGCACCGACCTGGGCGTGTTCGGCGCGCACGACAACGTGTACTTCGGCCGTGTCGAGGACGGCACGCTGGAAAGCGAGTTCTCCGGCAACCTGGTGGAGGTCTGCCCGACCGGCGTGTTCACCGACAAGACCCACTCGGCGCGCTACAACCGCAAGTGGGACATGCAGTTCGCCCCGAGCATCTGCCATGGCTGCGCCAGTGGCTGCAACATCAGCCCCGGCGAGCGCTACGGTGAGCTGCGGCGCATCGAGAACCGCTTCAACGGCTCGGTGAACCAGTACTTCCTCTGCGACCGCGGCCGCTTCGGCTACGGCTACGTCAACCGCGCAGACCGTCCGCGCCAACCGCTGCTGGCCGGCCAGGCCATCGGCATCGACGCCGCGCTGGACAAGGCCGCCGAGCTGCTCGAAGGCAAGCGCGTGATCGGCATCGGCTCGCCGCGCGCCAGTCTGGAATCCAACTTCGCCCTGCGCGAACTGGTGGGCGCCGACAACTATTACAGCGGTATCGCCGCCGGCGAACTGGCCAATATCCGCCTGATCCGCGACATCCTGCAGAATGGCCCGCTGCCGACCCCGACCCTGCGCGACGTCGAGCTGCACGACGCCATCTTCGTCCTTGGCGAAGACGTGACCCAGACCGCCGCCCGTCTGGCCCTGGCCCTGCGTCAGGCAGTCAAGGGCAAGGCCACGGAGATCGCCGCCGGGGCGCGCATTCAGGACTGGCACATGGCAGCGGTGCAAAACGTTGCCCAGCACGCCCTGCACCCGCTATTTATCGCCAGCGTGACGGCGACCCGACTCGACGATATCGCCGAGCAGTGCGTGCACGCCGCGCCGGCCGACCTGGCCCGCATCGGTTTCGCCGTGGCCCATGCCATCGACCCCAGCGCACCGCCCGTCGACGGCCTGGAAGCTGAGGCGCAAGCGCTGGTACAACGCATCGCCGACGCTTTGCTCGCGGCCAAACGCCCGCTGATCGTCTCCGGCGCCTCGCTGGGCGACAAGGCCCTGATCGAAGCCGCCGCCAATATCGCCAGCGCGCTGAAGAACCGCGAGAAGAGCGGTTCGCTGAGTTTGGTCGTACCCGAAGCCAACAGCCTGGGGCTGGCCCTGCTGGGTGGTGATTCGGTCGATGCTGCATTGGACGCCCTGAGCAGCGGCCAGGCCGATGCCGTGATCGTGCTGGAGAACGACCTGTACCGCCGCGCCGAGGCGGCCAAGGTCGATGCCGCGCTCGGCGCCGCCAAGGCGGTGATCGTCGCCGATCACCAGCGCACCGCCACCGGCGAACGCGCCCACCTGCTGCTGCCGGTGGCCAGCTTCGCCGAAGGCGACGGCACCCTGGTCAGCCTCGAGGGCCGCGCTCAGCGTTTCTTCCAGGTCTATGAACCGAGCTACTACGACGCGGGCATTCTGATCCGCGAAGGCTGGCGCTGGCTGCACGCGCTGCACAGCACCCTGCAGGGCAAGGCCGTGGACTGGACGCAACTGGATCAGGTCACCGCCGCCTGCGCCGCCAGCAACCCGCTGCTGGCCGGTATCGAGAACGCCGCGCCGAGCGCCTCGTTCCGCATCAAGGGTCTCAAGCTTGCGCGCGAGCCGCACCGCTACAGCGGCCGCACCGCCATGCGCGCCAATATCAGCGTGCACGAGCCGCGTCAGCCGCAGGACCAGGACTCGGCCTTCGCCTTTTCCATGGAAGGCTACGCCGGCAGCGTTGAGGCCCGGCAGCAGATTCCCTTCGCCTGGTCGCCAGGCTGGAACTCGCCGCAGGCCTGGAACAAGTTTCAGGACGAAGTCGGTGGGCATCTGCGCGCAGGCGACCCCGGCGTGCGGCTGATCGAAGCCGCCGGCAACGCCCTGCCCTGGTTCAGCGTGAACGCTGCGTTCAGTCCGGCAGCCGGCACCTGGCAGGTGGCGCCGCTGCACCACCTGTTCGGCAGTGAGGAAAACTCCGCGCGCGCCGAGCCCATCCAGCAGCGCATGCCCGAGCCCTACGTGGCCCTGCCGCGCGAAGAAGCGGCGCGCCTGGGTGTTAACGACGGCGCGCTGCTGGCCCTGCGTATCAATGGCCAGGCCCTGCGCCTGCCGCTCAAGGTACGCGACGACCTGGCCGTCGGTCTGGTCGGCCTGCCGGTTGGCTTGCCGGGGCTTGCGGCGACGCTTGCCGGTGCCAGCGTGACCCTGCTGCAGGAGGCCGCGCAATGAACTGGCTGACGCCCGAACTGATCGAGATACTGGTCGCGGTGCTCAAGGCCATCGTCATCCTGCTGGCGGTGGTGGTCTGCGGCGCGCTGCTGAGCTTCGTCGAACGGCGCCTGCTCGGCTGGTGGCAGGATCGCTACGGCCCCAACCGCGTCGGGCCGTTCGGCATGTTTCAGATCGCCGCCGACATGATCAAGATGTTCTTCAAGGAGGACTGGACGCCGCCGTTCGCCGACAGATTCATCTTCGTCCTGGCACCGATGATCGCCTTCGCCGCCATGCTGATGGCTTTCGCCATCATCCCGATCACCCCGACCTGGGGCGTGGCGGACCTGAACATCGGCATCCTGTTCTTCTTCGCCATGGCCGGCCTGTCGGTCTACGCGGTGCTGTTCGCCGGCTGGTCGAGCAACAACAAGTTCGCCCTGCTCGGCAGCCTGCGCGCCTCGGCCCAGACCATCTCCTACGAGGTGTTCCTGGCCCTGGCGCTGATGGGTGTGGTGGCGCAGGTCGGCTCGTTCAACATGCGCGACATCGTCGACTACCAGGCGCAGAACCTGTGGTTCATCATTCCGCAGTTCTTCGGCTTCTGTACCTTCTTCATCGCCGGCGTGGCCGTGACCCACCGTCACCCCTTCGACCAGCCGGAAGCCGAGCAGGAGCTGGCCGACGGCTATCACATCGAATACGCCGGGATGAAATGGGGCATGTTCTTCGTTGGCGAATACGTCGGCATCGTGACCATTTCGGCGCTGCTGGTGACGCTGTTCTTCGGTGGCTGGCACGGTCCGTTCGGCCTCCTGCCGCAGATCCCGTTCTTCTGGTTCGCGCTGAAAACGGCCTTCTTCATCATGATCTTCATCCTGCTGCGCGCGTCGATCCCACGTCCGCGCTACGACCAGGTCATGGCCTTCAGCTGGAAGTTCTGCCTGCCGCTGACCCTGATCAACCTGCTGGTGACCGGCGCCCTGGTGCTGGCCGCGGCCCAGTAAGGAGACCCACAGAATGTTCAAGTACATATGGGATGTGCTGGTCGGTACCGGCACCCAACTGCGCAGCCTGGTCATGGTGTTCAGCCATGGCTTTCGCAAGCGCGACACCCTGCAATACCCGGAAGAGCCGGTCTACCTGCCGCCGCGCTACCGTGGCCGCATCGTCCTGACCCGCGACCCCGATGGCGAGGAGCGCTGCGTGGCATGCAACCTGTGCGCCGTGGCCTGCCCGGTGGGCTGCATCTCGCTGCAGAAGGCCGAGACCGACGACGGTCGCTGGTACCCGGAGTTCTTCCGCATCAACTTCTCGCGCTGCATCTTCTGCGGCCTGTGCGAGGAAGCCTGCCCGACCACCGCGATCCAGCTCACCCCGGACTTCGAGATGGGCGAGTACAAGCGCCAGGATCTGGTGTACGAGAAGGAAGACCTGCTGATCAGCGGCCCCGGCAAGAACCCGGACTACAACTTCTACCGCGTTGCCGGCATGGCCATCGCCGGCAAGCCCAAGGGCGCCGCGCAGAACGAGGCCGAGCCGATCAACGTCAAGAGCCTGCTGCCATGACTCGTTCTTACCCTCTCCCCCAGCTCCTTTCCCGTACACGGGAAAGGGGCGCCATGAGGAGCTTCTGATGGAATTCGCGTTTTACTTCGCCGCCGGCGTGGCGGTGGCAGCCACGGTGGGGGTGGTCACCAACACCAACCCGGTGCATGCCCTGCTGTACCTGATCGTCTCGCTGCTGGCAGTGTCGATGGTGTTCTTCGCCCTTGGTGCGCCCTTCGCCGGCGCACTGGAAATCATCGTCTACGCGGGCGCCATCATGGTGCTGTTCGTCTTCGTGGTGATGATGCTCAACCTCGGCCCGGCCGCCGTGGATCAGGAGCGCAAGTGGCTTGCCCCCGGCATCTGGATCAGCCCGGCGCTGCTCAGCGCCCTGCTGCTGGGGCAGCTGCTCTACGTGCTGCTGGCACAACCCGGCGATGCGACCATCGGCCATGCCAGCGTCGAAGCCAAGGCGGTCGGCATCAGCCTGTTCGGCCCCTACCTGCTGGCGGTGGAGCTGGCCGCCATGCTGCTGCTCGCCGCGCTGGTCGCCGCCTTCCATCTCGGCCGTCACGATGCCAAGGAGCCCAACGCATGACCGGCATTCCCATGGAGCACGGCCTGGCACTGGCCGCGGCGCTGTTCTGCATCGGCCTGGTCGGCCTGATGGTGCGGCGCAACATCCTGTTCATTCTGATGAGCCTGGAAGTGATGATGAACGCCGCCGCGCTGGCCTTCGTCGTCGCCGGCGCCCGCTGGGGCCAGCCTGACGGCCAGGTGATGTTCATCATGGTGATCACCCTGGCCGCCGCCGAGGCCAGCATCGGCCTGGCGATCCTGCTGCAGCTGTATCGCCGCTTCAACACCCTGGATATCGACGCTGCCAGCGAGATGCGCGGATGAACCTTCTAGCCCTGACCCTGTTCTTCCCGCTGCTTGGCTGGCTGCTGCTGGCCTTCTCGCGCGGACGCCTGACGGAAAACACCAGCGCGCTGATCGGCGTCGGCTCCATCGGCCTGGCGGCGGCCAGCGCTGCCTGGGTGACTGCCGACTTCCTCGGCAACCCGCCGGCCGGCGGCGCCTACAGCCTGACCCTGTGGCAGTGGATGAGCGTCGAAAGCCTGGCGCCGAGCTTCACCCTGTATCTCGACGGTCTGTCGCTGACCATGCTGGGCGTGGTCACCGGCGTGGGTTTTCTGATCCACCTGTTCGCCAGCTGGTACATGCGCGGCGAGGAAGGCTATTCGCGCTTCTTCGCCTACACCAACCTGTTCATATTCAGCATGTTGCTGCTGGTACTCGGCGACAACCTGCTGGTGCTGTTCTTCGGCTGGGAAGGCGTGGGCCTGTGCTCGTACCTCCTGATCGGCTTTTACTACAAGCACGTACCCAACGGTAACGCGGCGCTCAAGGCCTTCATCGTCACCCGCGTGGGCGACGTGTTCCTGATGATCGGCCTGTTCCTGCTGTTCCTCAACCTCGGCACCCTGAACATCCAGGAGCTGATGACGCTGGCGCCGCAGCAGTACGCGGCCGGCGACGCCTGGCTGTGGCTGGCCACCCTGATGCTGCTGGGCGGCGCAGTGGGCAAGTCCGCCCAGTTGCCGCTGCAGACCTGGCTGGCCGACGCCATGGCCGGCCCGACCCCGGTCTCGGCGCTGATCCACGCGGCGACCATGGTCACTGCCGGCGTGTACCTGATCGCCCGTACCCACGGCCTGTTCCTGCTGACCCCCGAGATTCTCGAGCTGGTCGGCATCGTCGGCGGCGTGACCCTGGTGCTGGCCGGCTTCGCCGCCCTGGTGCAGACCGACATCAAGCGCATCCTCGCCTACTCGACCATGAGCCAGATCGGCTACATGTTCCTGGCCCTGGGCGTCGGCGCCTGGGATGCGGCGATCTTCCATCTGATGACCCACGCCTTCTTCAAGGCCCTGCTGTTCCTCGCCTCCGGTGCAGTGATCCACGCCTGCCACCACGAGCAGAACATCTTCAGGATGGGCGGGCTGTGGAAGAAGCTGCCGCTGGCCTACGCCAGCTTCGTCGTCGGCGGTGCGGCCCTGGCTGCCCTGCCGCTGCTCACCGCCGGTTTCTACTCCAAGGACGAGATTCTCTGGGAAGCCTTCGCCAGTGGCCACCGCGACCTGCTCTACGCGGGGCTGGCCGGTGCCTTCCTGACCTCGATCTACACCTTCCGCCTGATCTTCATCGCCTTCCATGGCGAGCAGAAGACCGAAGCGCATGCCGGCCATGGCCTCGCCCACAACCTGCCGCTGCTGGTGCTGATCGTGCTGTCCACCTTCATCGGCGCCTGGATCACCCCGCCGCTGGCCGGCGTGCTGCCGCAGAGCGCAGGCCATGCCGGCGGCGAAGCCAAACACAGTCTGGAACTGCTCTCCGGCCTGATCGCGGTAAGCGGCATCGTCCTCGCCGCCCTGCTCTTCCTCGGCCAGCGCCGCGTTGCATCGGCCGTCGCGCAGAGTGCGCCGGGTCGCCTGCTGAGCGCGCTATGGTTCGCCGCCTGGGGTTTCGACTGGCTCTACGACAAGCTGTTCGTACGCCCCTACCTGCTGCTCTGCCGCCTGCTGCAGCGCGACCCCATCGACCGCGGCATCCGCGTGATTCCGCTGCTGGCCCGCGGCGGCAACGCCCTGCTGGCCAGCAGTCAGACCGGCCAGGTGCGCTGGTACGCCGCCTCGGTCGCTGGCGGTGCCGTCCTGGTCATCGCCGTCATCCTCTTTCTGAGTTAAGGAAAACAGCCTGATGATTCTCCCCTGGCTAATCCTGATCCCCTTCATCGGCGGTCTGCTGTGCTGGCAAGGCGAGCGTTTCGGCCACGTCCTGCCGCGCTGGCTCGCGCTGATCACCATGGGCCTGCTGCTCGGCCTCGGCCTGTGGCTGTGGGCCAGCGGCGACTTCACCCTGGCGCCGGCGCCGGACGGCGGCCCGCGCTGGGCCCACGAGTTCGTCATCGACTGGATTCCGCGCCTGGGCATCACCATCCATCTGGCCATGGACGGCCTGTCGGTGCTGATGGTGGTACTCACCGGCCTGCTCGGCGTGCTCTCGGTGCTGTGTTCGTGGAACGAGATCCAGCACCGCGTCGGCTTCTTCCACCTCAACCTGATGTGGATTCTTGGCGGCGTGGTCGGCGTGTTCCTCGCCGTCGACCTGTTCCTGTTCTTCTTCTTCTGGGAAATGATGCTGGTGCCGATGTACTTCCTCATCGCGCTCTGGGGTCATAGCGGCAGCGACGGGCGCACCCGCATCACCGCCGCCACCAAGTTCTTCATCTTCACCCAGGCCAGCGGCCTGATCATGCTGGTGGCGATCCTCGCCCTGGTGCTCGTGCACTTCAACCAGACCGGCGTGCTGACCTTCAACTACGCCGACCTGCTGCAGACCGAGCTGGCGCCGGGCACCGAATACCTGCTGATGCTCGGCTTCTTCATCGCCTTCGCGGTGAAGTTCCCGGTGGTGCCGGTGCACTCCTGGCTGCCGGACGCCCACGCCCAGGCGCCCACCGCCGGCTCGGTGGACCTGGCCGGCATCCTGCTGAAGACCGCCGCCTACGGCCTGCTGCGTTTCGCCCTGCCGCTGTTCCCCAACGCCTCGGCGGAGTTCGCGCCCATCGCCCAGTGGCTGGGCGTGTTCGCCATCCTCTATGGCGCCTTATTGTCCTTCGCGCAGACCGACATCAAGCGCCTGGTGGCCTACTCCAGCGTGTCGCACATGGGCTTCGTGCTGATCGCCATCTACTCCGGCAGCCAGATCGCCCTGCAGGGTGCGGTGGTGCAGATGGTCGCCCACGGCCTGTCCGCCGCCGCGCTGTTCATCCTCTGCGGCCAGCTCTACGAGCGCCTGCACACCCGTGACCTGCGCCAGATGGGCGGGATCTGGGCGCGCATGCCGTGGCTGCCGGCCATCAGTCTGTTCTTCGCCGCCGCCGCGCTGGGCCTGCCGGGCACCGGCAACTTCGTCGGCGAGTTCCTCATCCTGATCGGCAGCTTCCACGGCGCGCCCTGGGTCGTGGTGATCGCCGCCACCGGCCTGGTGCTGGGCTCGGTGTACGCCCTGGCGATGATCCACCGCGCCTATTTCGGCCCGGTGCAGCAGGATGCGCCGCTGCCCGGGCTCAAGCCGCGCGAGCTGAGCATGGTGCTCGGCCTCGCGGTCCTGCTGATCCTGCTTGGCGTCTACCCGCAGCCGGTGCTCGACACCTCAGCCGCCAGCATGCATGGCGTGCAGCAGTGGATGGCAGACGCTCTCAATCAACTCGCTTCGGCCCGCTAGCTTATGGAGCATCACGCTGTGGAATTCACCGCCCAACACCTGATCGCCCTGTTGCCGCTGCTGGTCACCTGCACGAGCGCGATCGTGGTGATGCTGGCCATCGCCGCCAGGCGCAACCATGCCCTGACCTTCGTGCTGACCGTGCTCGGTCTCAACCTCGCACTGCTGTCGCTGCTGCCGGCCATGGGCGTGGCGCCCCTGGAGGTTACCGCGCTGTTGCAGATCGACCGCTTCGCCGGCTACTACATGGCCCTGGTGCTCGCCGCCAGCCTGGCCTGCGTGACGCTGACCCACGCCTATCTGGGCGGTCAGTCCGGCAAGGGCTATCCGGGCAACCGCGAGGAGCTGTATCTGCTGATCCTGCTGTCGGCCGCCGGCGGCCTGGTGCTGGCCAGCGCGCAGCACCTGGTGGGTCTGTTCATTGGCCTGGAGCTGCTGTCGGTGCCGACCTACGGCATGATCGCCTACGCCTTCTTCAACAAGCGTTCGCTGGAGGCCGGCATCAAGTACATGGTGCTGTCGGCCGCGGGTTCGGCCTTCCTCCTGTTCGGCATGGCGCTGCTCTATGCCGAGGCCGGCGACATGGGTTTCCGCGCCATCGGCGCCAGCCTGGCGCAGGGCAGCAGCCTGCTGGTGGAACTGGGCATCGGCATGATGCTGATCGGCCTGGCCTTCAAGCTGTCGCTGGTGCCCTTCCACCTGTGGACGCCGGACGTCTACGAAGGCGCGCCGGCGCCGGTGGCAGCCTTCCTCGCCACGGCCAGCAAGGTGGCGGTATTCGCCGTGCTGCTGCGCCTGTATCAGATCTCTCCGGCCACCGCCGGCGGCTGGCTGAACGAGCTGCTGACGCTGATCGCCATCGCCTCGATCCTGTTCGGCAACCTGCTGGCGCTGCTGCAGAACAACCTCAAGCGCCTGCTGGGTTATTCCTCCATCGCCCACTTCGGTTACCTGCTGGTGGCGTTGATCGCCAGTCAGGGCCTGGCCGTGGAAGCCATCGGCGTGTACCTGGCCACCTACGTGCTGACCAGCCTCGGCGCGTTCGGCGTGATCACCCTGATGTCCACGCCCTACAGCGGTCGCGATGCCGATGCGCTGTACGAGTACCGCGGCCTGTTCTGGCGCCGTCCGTACCTGACCGCCGTGCTCACGGTGATGATGCTGTCGCTGGCCGGCATACCGCTGACGGCCGGCTTCATCGGCAAGTTCTACGTGATCGCCGCCGGGGTCGAGGCGCAGCTGTGGTGGCTGCTGGGTGCCATGGTGCTGGGCAGCGCCATCGGCGTGTTCTATTACCTGCGGGTGATGGTCACGCTGTTCATGCGCGAGCCCAATCTGCGCCGCCACGACGCCCCCTTCGACTGGGGCCAGCGTGCTGGCGGCATCATGCTGCTGGTGGTGGCTCTGCTCGCCTTCTTCCTCGGCGTGTATCCGCAACCACTGCTGGAGCTGGTGCATAACGCAGGGCTGGTCGCCCTGGCGCAGTGACCGACAAGCCCCGCGAAATGCGGGGCTTGTTTCATCGGCTGAGGCTTAGGTCGCGTAGCCCGGATGCAATCCGGGGAACTGGCGTCGATCCCTTCCCGGATGGCATCCGGGCTAGCGCCGAGCCACCAGGAACAGACGCGGAAACGGCAGCAGCACCCGGCCATCGGCCTGCGCCGGATAGGCCTCGGCAATCGCCGCCTGGTAACGCTCGAGGAAGGCTGCCTGCTCTGCGGCATCCAGCGGCTGCAGGAACGGCAGCAGCGCCGTCGACTTGAACCACTCCACCACCGCAGCGGCATTGTCCAGTACGTGGAAGTAGGTGGTGCGCCAGATATCCAGTTCGCTGGCATGGGCGCCGAGGATGTCGTAATAGGTCTGTGCGCTGTGCCGCTCGGCATGGCGCACGTCGCCGATGCGCGCCGCCCATGGCCCCACGGCGGCCACCTCGCGGGCCAGGCGATGGGCCGGCTCCTGCAGGTTGTCCGGGGTCTGGATCGCCAGCCAGCCACCCGGCGCCAGCTGTCTCAGCAGCGCCGGATAGAGCTGGGCATGGTCCGGCAGCCACTGCAGCGAGGCGTTGGCCAGGATCAGCTGCGGCGCTACCTCGGCCTGCCAGTGCTGGATATCCGCCAACTGGAAGCTGACCTGTGGCAGGCGCTCGCGGGCGGCGCGCAGCATGTCTTCGCTGTTGTCGATGCCGATCAGCCGCGCCCCCGGCGCATGCGCCTGCAGCACTGCGGTGGAGTTGCCGGGGCCGCAACCCAGGTCAATGGCCAGTTCGATGCCTTCGCGCGGCACCGCCGCCAGCAGGTCGTATACCGGGCGGGTACGCTGGCGTTCGAACAGGGAGTACTGCTGGGCAGACCAACTCATCGCATCGTTCCTCCAATTCAATGGCGAGCGGCAGGATAGCAGGCGCATCCGGCTTCTCGACCACACCGGCAAGTTTCCGCTTTCCGCCATCGCGCACATGGCGGAAACCCGCCACGCGCTGTGCGCCAGGTCACAGTGCTTTTCGCACGCCCAGCAGGCTGGCGAAATTTCGCCACACTGGCATAAGGCTTGCCATGCAAGCAGCCAGCTTCGCTGGAAAAAGCCTGTTACCCCAGCACCGAAGCGACCAACACTCAAGCAGCCGTCAAGGCTCCGCAACCGATAAGAAGAAAAGGAAGCAGTATGTTCAATACCCTACGCGCCCTGGCCGCCTGCGCCCTGGCGTTAGCCTCTCTCAGCGCCGCCACGGCGCTGGCCGACGAACCTATCCTGATCAAGTTCTCCCATGTGGTTGCCGACGGTACGCCGAAGGGTCAGGGTGCGTTGCTGTTCAAGCAACTGGTCGAGGAACGCCTGGCCGGCAAGGTCCGGGTGGAGGTCTACCCCAACTCCACGCTGTATGGCGATGCCAACGAACTGGAGGCCCTGCGCAACAACGACGTACAACTGCTGGCACCTTCGCTGGCCAAGTTCGAGCAGTACACCAAGCAGCTGCAGGTGTTCGACCTGCCCTTCCTGTTCGACGACCTGGAGGCCGTCAACCGCTTCCAGAAGCGCGCCAAGGGCCGTCAGCTGCTGCGCTCGATGGAAGACCACAACATCGTCGGCCTGGCCTACTGGCACAACGGCATGAAGCAACTCTCGGCCACCCGTGCGCTGAACATGCCCGGCGATGCCAATGGTCTGAGCTTCCGCATCCAGCCCTCGGCGGTGCTCGAGGCGCAATTCCGCCAACTGGGCGCAAATGCGCAGAAACTGCCCTTCGCGGAGGTCTTCAAGGCGCTGCAAAGCGGTCAGGTGCAGGGCGCGGAGAACCCCTGGTCGAACATCTACAGCCAGAAGCTGCATGAGGTACAGCCGTTCATCAGCGAAACCAACCACGGCGTGCTGGACTACATGCTGGTGAGCAACTCGCGCTTCTGGTACGGCATTCCGCATCAGATCCGCATGGAACTGGAAGGCATCATCGACGAAGTCACCTACGCGGTGAACAAGCAGGCCGAGGCCGCCAACCAGACCGACCGCCAGCGCATCGTCAGTTCCGGCCGCAGCCAGGTCATCACCCTCAGCCCCGAAGAGCGCGAAGCCTGGCGCGAAGCCATGCGCCCGGTGTGGCAGCAGTTCGAGACGGTGATCGGCAGCGATGTGATCAAGGCGGCGCAGACGGTGAACCGCAAGCAGCGCAACTGATGGCGAAAAACCGCCACCCTCATGCCGCCGACAGATGCTCCGGCGGCAGAGGCTGGCCAAGCAGGTAGCCCTGCAGGGAATCGCAGCCCAGCTCGGTGAGAAACGCCTGCTGCTGACGGGTCTCCACCCCTTCGGCGACGATGCGCAGGTCCAGTGCCTGCCCCAGTGCGACGATGGCCGAAACGATGGCGGCGTCGTCGCCATCGTGCTCCAGGTCGCGCACGAAACCGCGGTCGATCTTCAGCTCGTTGGCCGGTAGCCGCTTGAGGTAGAGCAGGCTGGAGTAACCGGTGCCGAAATCGTCGATGGCGATGTCCACGCCCATACCGGCCAGCTGTTCGAGAATCGCCAGACTGGCGTTCACATCGTGCATCGCCGTGCTTTCGGTAATCTCCAGGGTCAGGCAGTTGGCCGGCAGCCCATGCCGGTCCAGGGTCCGCCGCACGCTTTCGACCAGCTCACCATGACAGAACTGCAGCGCCGACAGGTTCACCGCTACGCGCCAGTCGCGGCGCCCCTGCTCGTACCACAGGCGCATCTGCCGGCAGGCCTCGTTCAGCACCCAGTCGCCGATGGCGATGATCAGCCCGGTCTTTTCTGCCAGGCCGATGAAACGATCCGGCGTCAGCAAGCCCTGCTGCGGATGCTGCCAACGCAGCAGCGCCTCGGCGCCGATCATGCGCTCGCTGCCGGTGGCGAACTTGGGCTGGTAGTACAGCAGGAACTCGCCGCGCTCCAGCGCCGCCCGCAGATCGTGCAGCAGCTGCAGTTGCTGGCGCGCATTGGTGTTCATCGAGCGTTCGAAGAAGCTATAGCCGTTCTTGCCCAGCCCCTTGGCGTGGTACATCGCGGCGTCGGCATTGATCAGCAGTTCCTGTTGATTGCTGCCGTCCCCCGGGTACACCGCGATGCCGACGCTGGTGGAGACGCGCAGCTCGTGCTCGTCCACCCGGAACGGCTGGCTCAGCAGGCTGACCACCTGCCCCGCCACGCTGGCGGCATCGTCGGCCTGGCGCAGTTCGGCGAGCAGCACGAACTCGTCGCCGCCGATGCGTGCCAGGCTGTCCTGTGCTCGCAGATTGGCGCGCAGGCGCTGGGCCACGGCCACCAGCAACTGGTCGCCGATGTGGTGGCCGAAGGCGTCGTTGACCGGTTTGAAGCCGTCCAGGTCCATGAACAGCAGGGCGAAATGGCCGCCGTTGCGCTGCACCTTGAGAATACTCTGGCCGATGCGGTCTTCCAGCAGCAGGCGGTTGGGCAGCTTGGTCAGGCCGTCGTGCAGGGCCAGCTCGGTGAGCTCCGCGTTAGCCCTGGCCAGCGACTGGCTGAGCAGCGCCGTACGTGCCTCCAGGCGGGCATCGAGAATCGAGGTGAGCAAGGCGATGGCCAGCACCGCCAGGGTCACCACCACCACCAGGCTGGCCAGCCAGCCGCTGCCCAGCCCGCTGCCGGCTGCAGCGCAGTAGCTGCCCTCGGCGAAGTTCGCCGCCGCCATACCGGTGAAGTGCATGCCGACGATGGCCACGCCCATGATCACCGCCGCCCCCGCCCGCGCCACGCGCACGTAGGGGGTGTCGCGACGCAGGCGGAAGGCGATCCATAGCGCCGCGCCCGAGGCGACCACGGCGATCAGCAGCGACAGGCCGAACAACAGCGGGTCGTAGTCGATCCCCGGCTGCATGCGCAGCGCCGCCATGCCGATGTAGTGCATGGCCGCGATGCCCGTGCCCATGGCCAGCGCGCCGAGGCCCAGCTGCCAGGCCGGCAGCTCGGGCTGGCTGACCAGCCACAGGGCAAAGCCCGAGGCGAGTATGGCGATGCCCAGCGACAACAGGGTGATGGTCAGGTCGTAACCCAGCGGGATGGGCAGACTGAAGGCGAGCATGCCGACGAAATGCATGGACCAGATGCCAATGCCCATGGCCAGCGCGCCGCCGACTATCCAGAGCGAGCGGGCAACACCTCGGGCACTGGCGATGCGGCCAGCCAGATCGAGCGCGGTGTAGGAGGCGAGAATCGCCACGCACAGCGACAACAGCACCAGGGAATAGTCGTAACTACCGATCAGCATTCGAACACTCTACAGGTTTGCGCCGACCGCGGAGCGCGGTGTGCTCCGTATCCCTGATGGCCAGTTGCAAGCATCATCGACAAGAGCGCGAATCTTAGCGCAAAGCCCGACCAGGGATGAACCCGATACCCCAGTTGACTACTGGGTCATTGTGCTTTGCTCGTCCGCTCGTCGGTTTCGCGCAACTGCTCGCTCTGCCAGCCACCGCCGAGAGCGGCAATCAGTTGCACGCTCGCGGTCAGCCGGCTGCCCAGCAACGTGAGGTTGCTACGTTCGTTGTTCAGCGCGGTGGCCTGCACATTGACCACGCTGTTGTAGTCCAGGGTGCCGGCGCGGTACTGGTTCTCGATCAGGCGCAGCGATTCGCGCGCGGCGTCCAGTGCCTGCTGCTGGATGCCGCTCTCCTGCTCCAGCACGCGCAGTTGCACCAGATAGTCTTCCACCTCGCGAAACCCGTCCAGCACCGCCTGGCGGTACTGCGCCACGGTCTGGTCGTAGGCGGCCTCGCTGCGTTCCAGCTCGGCGCGGCGGGCGCCGCCGTCGAACAGGGTCAGCGCCAGTTGCGGGCCGAGCGACCAGAAGCGGTTGGGCACTTCGATCCAGTCGGCGAAGCTGCTGCCGCGGTAGCCGCCGCTGGCCGAAATGGTCAGGTCGGGAAACCAGGCCGCCTCGGCCACGCCGATCTGTGCGTTGGCCGCCATCACCCGTCGTTCGGCCGCGGCGATGTCGGGACGCCGCTCGAGCATCTGCGAAGGCAATGCCAGCGGAATCGGCGGCAGCTGCGGCACGCTTTCGCGCTCGGCGATGGACAGTTCGGCCGGGCTGACGCCCACCAGCACGGCGATGGCATGTTCCAGCTGGGCGCGCTGCCACTCGAGATCGACCGCCTGCGCCTGGGTGCTGCGCAGCTGGGTGGTGGCCTGGGTCACGTCGGATTTGGGCACGATGCCGGCCCTGTACTGGTTTTCGGTCAGGCGCAACGAGCGCGCATAGGCGGCGACCGTGGCATCGAGCAGGCGCTTCTGCTCATCCAGCACGCGCAACTGCAGGTAGTTCTGCACCAGCTCGCTCTGCAGGCTCAGGCGCGCCGCGGCCAGGTCGGCGGCACTGGCCTCGAACTCGGCACGGCTGGCCTCCAGGCCGCGGCGCAGCTTGCCCCAGACATCCAGCTCCCAGGCGGCGTTGAGGCTGAGGTCATAACTCTTGGAAATGCTCGACGCACCGGAGCCGCTGACGGTGACGCCATCGGCGGTACGGATGGTGCTGTCACCGCCCCCCTGCCCGGCCCGAGTCACCCCGGCGCTGCCGGACAGGGTCGGATAGAAGCGCGCCCGCGCGCCACGCACCAGCGCACGGGCCTGGCGGTACTGCGCCTCGGCCGCGGCCAGGTTCTGGTTGGACAGGTGCAGGCGCTCGACCAGGGCGTTGAGTTCGGCGTCGCCGTACAGCTCCCACCAGGCGCCGCGCTCCAGGGCGTCGCCTGGGGTAGCGGCCTTCCAGCCCGCGACCTGTTTGAACTGCATCGGCGCTGCCAGCTCGGGGCGCTGATAGTCGGGGCCGAGCATGCAGCCGCCGAGCATCCCCAGCAGCACGAACAGACCGTAGCAGCGGGCTCTGCTGGCGAACGGAGCGGAATTGAAGGCTTCGCGAGCAGCGCTCGCTTCTGGGATGTTCATAGCGGGGTTTCCAACGAAGCATCGGTGCGCACGCCGCGCCAGCGGTTGACGCGGTGGCGCAGGCGGTCGAAGTAGAGGTAGATCACCGGCGTGGTGTAGAGCGTCAGCAACTGGCTGAGTACCAGGCCACCGACAATGGTGATGCCCAGCGGCTGGCGCATTTCCGAGCCTTCGGCACTGCCCAGCACCAGCGGCAGCGCGCCGAGAATGGCCGCCAGGGTGGTCATCAGGATCGGCCGAAAGCGCAGCAGGCAGGCGCGGCGGATGGATTCCTGCGGGCTGAGATGCTCGCCGCGTTCCAGTTGCAGCGCCAGGTCGACCATGAGGATGGCGTTCTTCTTGACGATGCCGATCAGCAGGAACAGGCCCAGGAGCGAAATCAGGCTGAACTCCATGCCCACCAGCTGCAGCGCGAGCAAGGCGCCGACGCCGGCCGAGGGCAGCGTGGAGAGGATGGTCAGCGGATGCACGTAGCTCTCGTAGAGCACGCCGAGCACGATGTACACCACCACCAGCGCCAGCAGGATCATCAGCGGCTGGTTGCCCTGGGTCTGCTGGAAGGCCGCGCCGGTGCCGCCCAGGGTGCCCTGCACCTCGGTGGGCAGACCGAGGCGCGCCACCGCGTCTTCTATCGCCCTGCTGGCCTGATCCAGGCTTACGCCCTCGGCCAGGGCGAAGCCGATGTTCTCGGCGGCGAACTGACCCTGGTGGTTGACCCTGTCCTCCTCCAGGCCGCGTTCCCAGCGGGCGAAGGTGGACAGCGGCACGCGCGCCCCATCGGTGGTGATCAGCTGGATCTGGTCCAGCGCCTCGGGGTGCTGGGCATAGCGCGGGTTGATTTCCATCACCACGCTGTACTGGTTCAGGGCCTGGTAGATGGTCGACACCTGACGCTGACTGAAGGCGTTGTTGAGCACCGCGGTGATCATGCTCATCTCCACGCCCAGGCGCTGCGCGGCCTCGCGGTCCACCACCAGGCGGATCTGCTGCGCACCGCTGTTCTCGCGGGCGTCGATATCGGTCAGTTCGGGCAAGGCGCGCAGGGCTTCGCGCACCTTCGGCAGCCACTGGCGCAGGGCGTCGAGGTCGTCGGAGAGCAGCATGTACTCGTTCTCCGAGCTGCGGCCCTCGCGGCCGCCGATCTGCAGATCCTGATCCGGCATGAGGAACATGCGCCCGCCCGGCACCTTCGGCACGCTGGCGCGCAGACGATTGATCACCTGCTGCGAGGAAACGTTGCGCTCGCTGATCGGCTTAAGACGCACGATCATAAAGGCGTTGTTGATACCGCCGGCGCCACCGATGAATCCCGCCACGCTGTCCACTGCCGGATCGGCCAGCACCGCCTTGCGGAAGATCTCCATCTTCGGCTGCATGACCTGGAACGACAGGCCGTTGTCGCCGCGAATGAAGCCGATCAGTTGGCCGGTATCCTGCTGCGGCATGAAGGTCTTGGGAATGCTGACGAACAGGTAGACGTTCAGCGCAATGGTCGCCAGCAGGCTCAGCAGCATCAGCAGCGAGTGACGCAACGCCCAGTCCAGGCTGCGCCCGTAGAAGGCCAGCACGCGGTTCTGCAGGCGCTCGCCCCACTGCTGCAGGCGGCCCTGCGGCTGCTCGGTCTCGGCCTTGAGCCAGCGTGCGCAGAGCATCGGCGTCAAGGTCAGTGACACCACCAGGGAGATCACCACGGCCACCGCCAGGGTGATGGAGAACTCGCGAAACAACCGCTCGACGATGCCGCCCATGAACAGGATGGAGATGAACACCGCGACCAGCGACAGGTTCATCGACAGCAGGGTGAAGCCCACTTCGCGCGAGCCCTTGAAGGCGGCCGCCATGGGCTTCTCGCCGTTGTGGATGTGGCGGGCGATGTTTTCCAGCACCACGATGGCATCGTCCACCACCAGGCCGGTGGCGATGATCAGCGCCATCAGCGACAGGTTGTTCAGCGAGAATCCCAGCAGGTACATGGCGGCGAAGCTGCCGATCAACGACACCGGCACCGCCAGCGCCGGAATCAGCGCCGCGCGCCAGCGCCCGAGGAAGGCCAGCACCACCAGGATCACCAGGCCCACGGCGATCAGCAGGGTGCGCTCGGCTTCGTGCAGGGTGGCGCGGATCACCGGCGAACGGTCCATGGCCACTTCCAGGTCGACGCTGGCCGGGATCACTTCGCGCAGCGCCGGCAGCTCGGCACGTATGTCGGCGATGGTCTGCAGAATGTTCGCCCCGCTCTGCCGGTTGATCACCAGCAGCACGGCCTCGCGGTCGTTGAAGAAGCCGCTGTTGTAGCGGTCCTCGACGCCGTCGGTGACGGTGGCCACGTCGCCCAGGCGCACCGCGGCGCCGTCCTGGTAGCGGATGATCATCGGCAGGTAGTCGGCGGCCTTGGCCAGTTGGTCGCTGGCCTGCACCTGCCAGCGGCGCTGCTCGTCCTCCACCGCGCCCTTGGGCCGCAGGGCGTTGCTCGCCGCGATGGTCTGGCGCACTTCGTCCAGGGCGATGCCGTACTGGTCGAGCAGGCGCGGCTCCAGCGACACGCGCACCGCCGGCAGGGAGCTGCCGCCGACCTGCACCTCGCCGACACCGCCGACCTGCGCCAGCTTCTGCGCCAGGATGGTCGAGGCCACGTCGTACAGCTGGCCCTTGCTCAGGGTGTCGCTGGTCAGCGAGATGACCATGATCGGCGCCTGCGACGGATTGATCTTGCGGTAGCTGGGCATGGTGCGCATGCCGCTGGGCAGCAGCTCGCGGGCGGCGTTGATCGCCGCCTGCACCTCGCGCGCGGCGGTGTTAATGTCCTTGTCCAGGTCGAACTGGATCATGATCCGCGTGCTGCCCTGGCTGCTGCGGCTGTTCATCTGGCTGATGCCGGCGATGGTGCCGAGCGAACGCTCCAGCGGCGTGGCCACGGTGGCCGCCATGATCTGCGGGCTGGCCCCCGGCAGGCTGGCCTGCACGGTGATGGTGGGAAAATCCATCTGCGGCAACGGCGCCACCGGCAACAGGCCGAAGCTGACGCCGCCGAGCAGCATGATCGCCAGGCTCAGCAGCAGGGTCGCCACCGGACGGCGGATAAAGGGGGCGGAGAGGTTCACCGTCCTTCTCCCTCCGGGAGAAGGTGGCGCGCAGCGCCGGATGAGGGTCGCGACGGCGCCCCGATTGAAGTTCGGGCAACCTTCATACCCTCACCCCCAGCCCCTCTCCCGAAGGGAGAGGGGAGCGAAAGCGCTGCGCCGCTCATATGGCCAGCCCCGCCGCACTGCGCCCGCTGACGCGACGCGACAGACGATCGAAGTACAGGTAGATCACCGGCGTGGTGAACAGCGTCAGCACCTGGCTGACCAGCAGGCCGCCGACCATCACCAGGCCCAGCGGCTGGCGCAGCTCGGCGCCGGAGCCCGAAGCCAGCATCAGCGGGATGGCGCCGAACAGCGCGGCCAGGGTGGTCATCAAGATCGGACGGAAACGCAGCAGCGCCGCCTGGTAGATCGCCGCCTCGGGCGCCATGCCCTGGTTGCGTTCGGCCTCCAGGGCGAAGTCGATCATCATGATCGCGTTCTTCTTGACGATGCCGATCAGCAGGATGATGCCGATGATGGCGATCAGGCCCAGGTCGTTGCCGGTCAGCAGCAGCGCCAGCAAGGCGCCGACACCGGCCGAGGGCAGGGTCGAGAGAATGGTGATCGGGTGGATATAGCTCTCGTAGAGCACGCCGAGCACGATGTACATGGTGATGATGGCCGCCAGGATCAGCAGCAGCGTGGAGCTCAGCGAGGCGCGGAAGGCCTCGGCCGCGCCCTGGAACTGGGTGTTGATCGCGCCGGGCAGGCCGATCTCCCGCTCCACCTGCTCGATCACTGCCACCGCCTCGCCCAGCGACACGCCCGGCGCCAGGTTGAACGACAGGGTCACCGCCGGGAACTGGCCGATATGGTTGACCAGCAGGCTGGCCGGGCGCTCTTCGATCCGTGCCAGGGAGGACAGCGGTACCTGCTGGCCATCGCCGGTGGCGACGTGGATCTGACGCAGCGCGGCCAGACCGATGCGGCCGCCGTCGCGGCTCTCCAGCACCACCCGGTACTGGCTGGACTGGGTATAGATGGTGCTGATCTGGCGCTGGCCGAAGGCGTCGTAGAGCGCATCGTCGATATCGCCGACATTGATGCCCAGACGCGCGGCGGCGTCGCGGTCGATATCCAGGTACACCTGCAAGCCGCGGTTCTGCAGATCGCTGGCGACATCGGTGAGCTGCGGCTGCTCGCGCAGCGCCTCGACCAGGCGCGGCGTCCAGGTTTCCAGCAGCTGGCTGTCGGGCGATTCCAGGGTGAACTGGAACTGGGTGCGGCTGATGCGATCCTCGATGGTCAGGTCCTGCACCGGCTGCATGAACAGCTCGATCCCGGGAATCTTCGCCAGCTCGGGGCGCAGCCGCTCGATCACCTGGCTGGCGGTGACGTCGCGCTCGCCATGGGGTTTGAGGTTGATCAGCAGGCGGCCGCTGTTGAGCGTGGGGTTGTCGCCGTCCACACCGATGGACGAGGACAGGCTGGCCACCGCCGGATCGCGCAGGATGACGTCGGCCAGGCGCTGCTGGCGCTCGCTCATGGCGCTGAAGGAAATCGACTGCGGCGCCTCGGAAATGCCCTGGATCACCCCGGTGTCCTGTACCGGGAAGAAGCCCTTGGGTACCGCCAGGTACAACAGCACGGTCAGGCCCAGGGTGGCCACGGCCACCAGCAGGGTCAGCGGCTGGTGCCTGAGCACCCACTGCAGCCACACGCCGTAGCGCTCGATCATGGCGTCGATGAAGCCTCCGGCGGCGCGGTAGAAGCGCCCCTCCTCTTCGGGCTTTTCCGCCTTGAGCAGGCGCGCGCACATCATCGGCGTAAGGGTCAGCGACACCACCAGGGAAATCAGGATGGCCACCGCCAGGGTGATGGCGAACTCGCGGAACAGCCGCCCGACCACATCGGCCATGAACAGCAGCGGGATCAGCACGGCGATCAGCGACAGGGTCAGCGAGACCAGGGTGAAGCCGATCTGCCGCGCGCCCTTGAGCGCGGCCTCCAGTGGCGTCTCGCCCTCCTCCAGATGGCGGGCGATGTTCTCCAGCATGACGATGGCGTCGTCCACCACGAAACCGGTGGCGATGGTCAGCGCCATCAGCGTCAGGTTGTTGATGGTGAAGCCGGCCAGGTACATCACGCCGAAGGTGCCGATCAGCGACAGCGGCACGACGATGGACGGAATGACGGTCGCCGACAGCTTGCGCAGGAACAGGAAGGTCACCATCACCACCAGGGCGATGGCCAGCAGCAGCTCGTGCTGCACGTCGCGCACCGCGGCGCGGATGGTCTGGGTACGGTCGGTGAGCACCTTGACCTCGACGCTGGCCGGCAGGCCTTCGGTAAGGTGCGGCAGCAGGGTCTGGATGCGGTCGACCACCTCGATGACGTTGGCCCCGGGCTGGCGCTGCACGTTGACCAGCACCGCCTGGTTGCGATCGGCCCAGGCGGCCAGACGTTCGTTCTCGGCACCGTCGATGATCTCGGCGACATCCTTCAGGCGCAGCGCGGCGCCGTTCTGGTAGCTGAGGATCAGCTCGCGGTACTCGTCCACGGTTTTCAGCTGGTCATTGGCGTCGAGCTGCGAGACCCGGGTCGGCCCGTCGAAATTGCCCTTGGGCTGATTGACGTTGCTGGCGGTGATCAGACTGCGCACGTCGGCCAGGCTCAGGCCGTAGGAGGCCAGCGCCTCGGGGTTGACGCGGATGCGCACTGCCGGGCGCTGGCCGCCGGCCAGAGTGACCAGGCCGACACCGCTGGTCTGCGCCAGTTTCTGCGCCAGGCGGGTGTCCACCAGGTCGTTGACCTGCGGCAGCGGCATGGCGCTGGACGTCACCGCCAGGGTCAGCACCGGCGTATCGGCCGGGTTGACCTTGTTGTACACCGGCGGCGCCGGCAGATCGCCCGGCAGCAGGTTGCTCGCCGCATTGATCGCCGCCTGCACCTCCTGCTCGGCCACCGCCAGCGGCACCTCCAGATTGAAGCGCAGGGTGATCACCGAGGCGCCGCCGGAGCTGGTCGAGGACATCTGCTTGAGCCCGGCCATCTGCCCGAACTGGCGCTCCAGCGGCGCGGTCACCGCACTGGTCATCACGTCCGGGCTGGCGCCCGGGTACAGGGTCAGTACGCGGATGGTCGGATAATCCACCTCCGGCAATGCCGAGACCGGCAACAGGCGGTAGGCGATCAGGCCGCTCAAGAAGATCGCCACCATCAGCAGCGTGGTGGCGACCGGCCGCAGGATGAAGGGGCGGGAGATGTTCATGCGTCGTTCCGTGCTGCGCCGTCGCGCTTGCCCTGGAGGGCGTCCGGCTCATTGGCCGCGCCGTCGGGGCTCTGCACCAGGTCCGGGTCGACCACTTCCACCTCGCTGCCGTCGCGCAGGCGGTCGGTGCCCTCCAGCACCAGCCGTTCGCCAGGCTGCACGCCGCCGGCCACCAGGCTGCGCTCGGCGTCGCTGGCCGCGATGGTGACCTGGCGGATGCTCACCTTGCTATCGCTGTCGACGACGTAGACGAAGGTGCCACGGGTGCCGAACTGCACGGCAGCCGACGGAATGATGGTGGCCGCTTCGCGGGTTTCCACGCGCAGGCGCACATTGACGAACTGGTTGGGAAACAGCATCTGCTCGGCATTGTCGAAACGCGCCTTGAGCTTGACCGTGCCGGTGGCGGTATCGATCTGATTGTCCAGGCTCTGCAGCACGCCCTCGGCCAGCTTCAACCGCTCGCCGCGGTCCCAGGCTTCGACGGCCAGGGTCACGCCGTCGCGGCGTCTTTGCAGCACCGCCGGCAGATCGCCCTCGGGGATGGTGAAGATCACCGCAATCGGGTCGGTCTGGGTGATCACCACCAGCGGCGTGGTATCGCCGCCGCTGACCAGGTTGCCGACATCCAGCTGCCGCAGACCGAGACGACCGGAGATCGGCGCACGAATCTGGGTGAAATCCAGATTGAGCTTGGCGGTGGCGACATCCGCCTGATTGCTCTGCAGGCTGCCGCGGTACTGGTTGACCAGCGCCTGCTGGGTATCCAGGGTCTGCTTGGCGATGCTGTCTTCGGCGAACAGCCCCTTGTAGCGCTGCAGGTCCAGCTCGGCGTTCTTCAGCAGCGCCTGGTTCTCCTGCAATGCGCCCTGCGCCTGCTGCAGCGCCACCTGATAGGGGCGCGGGTCGATCACCGCGAGCAGGTCGCCGGCCTTGACCTGCTGGCCTTCCTCGAACAGCACCTTGACCAATTCGCCCTCCACTCGCGAGCGCACGTTGACGGTGTTGTAGGCGGTCACCGTGCCGAGCGCCTTGAGTTCGATGGCGAAATTGCCCTGCTCCACCTCGGCCAGGCGCACCGGTACCGGGCCCATGTCGCCGAAGCGACCGCGCCCCGTGGGCTGGGATTGCGGCTTGCTCGGCCAGAACCACCAGAGCAGCAGAAACAGCACGGCCAGCAGAGTCAGGCCGATCAGCCATTGGCGGGAGGTAGTGGCGGAGGTCGCAGAGGCGTTGGACATGGCGGGGAAACGGATCACTTCTTGTGGGAGTCGGCACCATAAGCACTGACAACCGCCAAGCAAAGCCCATTTACCCGCTTTTTACCCAGGACTTACGTTACTAACTATTTGAGGTGCGAATAAAAACGGCCTGCAGAGCAGGCCGTCTTGCGCCTTTGGCAGCCTTACTTGAGCGCCGCCAGCGCCGCTGCGTAGTTCGGCTCGTCGGCGATCTCGCCGACCAGTTCGCTGTGCAGCACCTTGTCGTTCTCGTCCAGCACCACCACCGCACGGGCAGCAACGCCGGCCAGCGGGCCAGCGGCGATGGCCACGCCGTAGTCCTTAAGGAAGTTCGCGCCACGCATGGTGGACAGGTTCATCACGTCGTTCAGGCCTTCTGCGCCGCAGAAGCGCGCCTGGGCGAACGGCAGGTCGGCGGAAATGCACAGCACCACGGTGTTGGGCAACTGCGCGGCCTCGGCGTTGAACTTGCGCACCGAGGTGGCGCAGGTCGGGGTATCAACGCTGGGGAAAATGTTCAGCACCTTGCGCTTGCCGGCCAGGCTGGCCAGGGTGACGTCGCCGAGGTCCTTGCCGACCAGACTGAAGGCCGGCGCCTGCTGGCCGGCCTGTGGCAGCTGGCCATCGACCGGAACCGGGTTGCCTTTGAGGGTGACTTGCGCCATGGGAGTTTCCTTATCGTTCAGGGAGTTGAAGGGCGAATGTGTGACATGGGCGACGCCGACAGCGGGTCGCCCATCGAATGGCAGGTCACGGCCCGACCAAGGCTCCAGCCTAGCGCAGAAGTGGCGCCGATACACCCGAGGCCGAGTAGGGATTTAGCGAAGCGCCGAGGCGGCATCAGAAATCCCTGCGATAGAACAGGTCCAGCGAACTGGCCAGGCCGCTGGCGGCCTCCAGATACAGACGCCGGCTCAATTGATAACGCAGCGCGATGGTGTTGGCCGGCTCGAACACGCCCACGCCATAGCGCAGGCTGAGCCGTTCGGTGATGTTGCCGCTGGCTACCACGCTGGTGGTCACCCCGCTGCCTTCGGTGTCGAGCTGAAAGTCCTGGATGCCCAGGCTGCTGGCCAGGCCGGTGGTCAGCGAACTGCTGCTGGCCAGGCCCAGGGCCAGCGCCGCCTGACCGAGCATATTGTTGTCGCCGCTGCTCTGCCCGAGCGGACGCCCCAGCACCAGGTAGGACAGCGCCTGCTCCTGGCTCATCGACGGCTCGGCGAAGACCGTGGTGGTCGGCTGCTCGGCGTTGCCGGAGAGGCGAATGCCGGCCACCACGTTATCGACCCGGCGTATCGCCTCGACATCCAGGAACGGCTGATCGATGGGCCCGGTGAACAGCAGACGCGCGCGGCGAATGGTCAGGCGCTGGCCGTAGGCGCGGTAGCGCCCGCCGACCAGATCCAGCTCGCCGCGGGTATCGAGATTGTCGCCAATGTGCACGCGCCCGCGCAGATCCGCAGTGAGCCCGAAGCCGCTGAAGGCCAGCTTGTCCTGTCCGACCTCGACATCGATGTCCATGGCCATGCTCAAACCCGGCTCGACCTGCGGCGTCTCGCGGCCGACCACCTGCGCATCGTCTGACAGCTTGACGGTGGTGGGCGGCAGCTCGCGCACGCTGATCAGGCCGCGCGGCACGCCCACCCTGCCGCGTACCGCCAGTTGCTGGGCACGCAGCTGCAATTGCAGATCGGGTTCCACCTCCAGCTCGGCATAGGGCTCGACCTTCACCGGCAGACGCTGGCCCTGCACGGACAGATCGCCGCTCAGCCCCTCGGCCCAGCTCAGTTCACCGCTCAGATTGCCGCGCCCCTGTTCGCCGCTGCGCCAGTTGCCGGACAGCTGCACCCGTTCGCCAGCGATCAGTGCCTGCAGCTGCAAGGTTTCCAGGCTCAGCGGCAGTTCGCTGCCGGACAGCTCGCCATCCTCCAGGCGCAACTGGCCGTTGATCTGCGGCGCCAGCAGATGGCCGGAGATGTTGCCGCTGCCCTGCAGCTTCCCCTCGAGCCTTTCGGCCATCGGCACGAAGGGGCGCAGCACGGCCAGGTCGAAGCCGCTCAGGCGAAACTCGCCATTCACCGGCTTGTTCGCCGGGCGCGGATCGATCTGTGCCTGCAGTACCAGTTCACCGAGGCGGCTGCTGAGAAAGCGCAGCTCGCTGTCCACCCGCTGCGGCCGCAGCGTGCTCTCCAGGCGCAGGCTGTCATAGGCGAAGTCCAGCCACTGTTCCTCCTCGGGCTGGCGGATGCGCAAGGTGCCGGCGTCGGCATCCAGGGCGATGCGGCCATTGGGGCCGCTCTGCGGCAGGTCGAGCTTGAGCTGGCCGTTCAGCTGGCCCTGCCAGGCGAAATCCTCGGGCAGCCAGGGCTGCAGGCTGGCCAGGGGGAAGTTCTCCAGGCGCCAGTCCAGGCTGGGCTGCGGCATGAGGCGTTGCTGGCCGCCACAGAGGCTGGCATCCGCGGCCTGCCAGCAGTGCGCGCCCAGTGTCAGGCGACCGCTGGCCAGGCGCTCGAGGCTGGCCGCCTGCTGTAGTTGCCAATCCTGGCCACCGCTCTGGATACGGCCGCTGGCGATGCGTCCGCGCCAGTCGCCCTGCTCGTTCAGCGTGCCGTCCAGCGCCATCGCCAGCTGCAGCAGCGGGCCTTGCAGGTCCAGCTGCAGGGCCTGGCGGCGAGCATCGCCGCGGCCTTCGGCCTGCAGGCGGCCAAGGTAGGTGTCGCCAATGCGAATGCCGCGCAGGTTCAGGGTCAGATTCGCCTGTTGCCGCGCATCCAGCGTTGCCTCCAGTTGCACGCGGCGCAGGCTGGGGTCGCCGAAGGCCAGGCGCTCGCCCGTCAGCGCGAGCTGCCCCTGCGGCGCCTGCAGCGTACCGGCCAATGCCAGCTGGCCCTGCAACTGCCCCTGCAGCCCGGGCCAGAGCTGACCGAGACGCGGCAACGCCAGTTCCAGCTGACCGCGCAGGCGCTGATCCAACGCGCCCTGGCCGCTCACCCGGTTGTCACCGAGGCGCACCAGCAGGCGCTGCAGCTGCCATTGCTCCCCGGCTCCAGCGCCTTGTACCTGCAACTGCGCAGGCTGGCCGCGCAGGCGCCCGTTGAGGTCGATATCGGCCTGCGCCTGCAGCGCGCCGGCGTTGAAACTGCCGGCGGTGTTCAGCGGACCGCCCAGGTTGCCGGGCATTTCGGCCAGCCAGTAACCGGGGTCGAGCTCGCTGAGCTGGAGCATGGCCTGCCAGTCGATGCCCTCGGCGAAGCCCAGCCTGAGCACGCCCTGCGCGCGGCCCTGACCGGCCACCAGTTGCAGCTGCGGCAGGCTGACCTGGCCGAGGTCACCACTGACCGGGCTGCTCAGGCTGAAGTCCCCCGCCGGTCCCTGCAACTGCGCGGCGAAGTTGCCCAGGTAGCTGCCTTCGCTATAGCTGACCTCCGCCTGCAGGGTGCGCACAGTCACCGGTGGCGGTTCGTCCAGCGGGTAAAGGCGCTGCCAGGGGAAATCCAGCCAGTCCAGCTGGGCATCGACGCTGAAGGCTTCGCTCCAGGCCAACTTGCCTTCGACCTGCAGGTGCTGCTGCTCGGCCTGAATACGCAGCAACTCGATATCCGCACCGGCGGCATCGACCCGCCCGCTCAGCCGCAGCGGCATCGGCGCCTGTTCGGCCGGCAGGTTGGCGCTGCCTTCTATGCGATAGCCGGCAGCCAGATCGCCCTTGGCCTGCAACTGCAGGTCCTGCAGGCGCAGGGTCGGCGGCAAGGCGCTGCTGGCCTGGAAGTCGCGGCTGATCAGGCGCAGCTCGGCCGGCAGATGCTCGGCCAGGGCCTGCACCTGGCCTTGCAGGCGTGCGTCGAGGTAGCCGCTGCTGTCGGCATCGAGCTGAAGACTGCGTTGCAGCTCCCCGCCGATCTGCAGCGCCAGCTGCCAGGGCTTGCCGTCCACTTCGGGCAGTTGCAGGCGACCGCTCAGGGCCAGCGGCCAGTCGCCCTGCGGTGTCAGGCTGCCGCGCAGATCCAGGCTCAAGTCATCGCGGCGCAGGGCCAATTGCTGCAGTTCGACACCGCGTTCGTTCCAGCTGGCGATCAGCTGCAGGTCGCTCAGTTGGGTTTGCCCATCCAGGCGCAGCTCGCCCAGACGGATATCGCCCAGCTGCAGGCGCAGCGGCAGATTCAGACTGGGCAGGCTGAGCGGTTCGCTGCTCGGCTCAGCGCTTGGCGGCAGGTTCAACGCCGCCTGCTGCAGATGCAGACGGTCGATGCATAGCGTCAGGCGCAGCAGGCAGGACGGCGACCAGGCCATGTCCAGCTGCTGCAGCTCCACGCGCATTTCGCCCTGCTGCCAGATCAACTGTTCAGCCTGCCAGGCACCGCCCAGGCGGCCATCGAAACCTTCGACCTGCAACCCCGGCACCTGCTGCAGCAGCCAGCGGCTGCCGGCCTGAGAGCCCAGCAACAGCCAGAGCGAGGCGCCAACCAGCAGCATCAGGCCCAACAGGCCAACCGCCACACCCTTGAGCAGACGCCGGGTCACAGTTCCGGCCCCATGGAAAAGTGCAGGCGCACGCCGCCGTCATCATCCAGCGCATGGGCCAGGTCCAGGCGCAGCGGGCCGACCGGCGAGACCCAGCGCACGCCGAAACCTACCCCGGTCTTGAGCGTGGGGAATTCCAGGGAATTGAACGAGTTGCCCTGATCGACGAAGGTCGCCAGGCGCCACTTGTCGGTCAGGCTGTACTGGTACTCGACGCTGGCAGCGAACAGGTAGCGGCCGCCGACCCTGTCGCCGCGATTGTTCTGCGGCGACAGGCTCTGATAGTCGTAGCCCCGCACGCTCTGGTCGCCGCCGGCGAAGAAGCGCAGCGATGGCGGCACACCGGAAAAACTGTTGGTTTCGGTGCCGCCGAACTGCACACGGCCAAGCACTCGGTGGTTGTCCAGCAAGGTGGTCAGCCCCTTGAGCATGACGTTGCCGTGCAGCACGTTGGCGTCGGATAGCAGGCCATCCACCGCGCCGGAGAGGTCGAACTGCACGCGATAGCCCTGGTTGGGATCGAGGCGATTGTCGCTGCGCAGCAGCGAATAGCTGACCCCCGGCATCAACAGCGTACTCAACCCAGAATCATCGCCCAGGCGGTATTCCTCGCGCTGCCATTTCACCGACAGTACCCGCTGCCAGCCACCGGCACGCCGGCTGTGCCATTCCGGGCCGACGGTGAGCAGGCGGCTGAGGCTGTCCTTGCTGGCCAGCTCCTCGTACTGATAGCCACCGGCCAGGCGCAGCTTGTCGGTCAGGGGCGGATCACCCGGGATGTCGTACCACAGGCCGAGGTTCTGCCGCGGCGCCGACAGCTCGCTCTCCACCCCGTAGCTGTGGCCCTGCGGATTGCGCCAGTGGCGCGTCCAGTTGGCACGCAGGCGCGGCCCGACGTCGGTGGAAAAGCCCAGGCCAAGGCCCATGGTGCGTGGCTGGCGCACCTGCAAATCGACCGCGACGGGAATGCGCTGCTGATCGGCCTGGGTGGGAATGGCGTCGACCCGTACCGATTCGAAATAACCGCTGGACTGCAGCGCCTGGTACAGCTCGGCGATCAGTTCGGAGTCATAGGGGGTATCGGCCTTGAACGGCACCATGCGCCGCAGCAGATCTTCATCGAAGGGAAAGTCGCCGCTGAAGGCGATATCGCCGAGGCGGTAGCGCGGCCCGCTGAGGTAGACCAGGTCGATATCGGCGACCCCGGCCGCCGGATCGACCTGCAGGCTCTGCCGGGTAAAACGCCCGTCGAAGAAGCCGTAGCGCGACGCCTGATTCTGGATCAGCCGTTTGGCATCCTCGTAGCGCCCGTGATTGAGGACCGAGCCGGGCTGAAGGCGGGTCGCGGTGGGCAGACGGAAGGCTGCCAGCTCGCTGGCCGGCCCCTCGACACGAATGTTCACGTTGCGCAGGCGCACACGCTCGCCAGGCTCGACATCCAGTATCAGACGCGGCGTCTCGCCTTCCTCGATGCGGCTGCGAATGCGCGCCTGGTAATAGCCCAGCGCCTGCGCGGCCTTGTTCGCCTCGCTCTCGGCGATGCGCCGCAGGCGCCGCAACGACTGCAGATCGCGCCCCTCCAGACTCCCGACGTAACCTTCGATATTGGTTCTGAGGGCGGAATTGGCCGGGGTGATTCGCACTTCCAGCTCGCCGGCCGCGAAGGCCCCGGTGCTGATCAGCAGCAGCACCAGGCTGCGCCGAATATGTCCATATACACTCATGCCGGGGATGCTAACACGGAGCGCAGCGCGTGCCAGAGCCTTGGCGCCGCGCAACGACCGCCAGGGTTCAGGCGCTGACCCTGACCACCGGTTGTGGATTGGGATGGAAGAACACGTGCTCCACGACCGGGCCGATCGCCAGCTCGCCGATCTCCTCGTAGCCCTGACGTCGATAGAAGTCCAGATAGCGCGCATTACCGGTATCCAGCACCACGCCTTGCGAGCCGGCATCCTCGGCGCACCAGTCGTGCAGCGCTTCGAGCAACTGCTCGCCGCGGTGCTGCCCCTGGAACTCGGGATGAATGCCCAGCAGCGGCAATACGTGATACGGGCCGGGCGGCAGGCAGGCGAGCACGGCGTCGTGGTATTCCAGATAACGCCGGGTGCAGCCGTAGCCGGTGCTGAGCAGCATACGCAGGCGCCAACCCCAGCTCTCGGTGATATCCAGGCGGCGCTGCGGCGGCGCGATCAGGGCCGCACCGATCAGACGATCGTCGATCAGCAGACCGATGGCCGGCAGGTCCTCGGCAAAGTGCTGCTGCACCAGTTCCCGCACCGTGGCCCGCACCCGCTGATCGAAGCCCGGACGTTCGGCCTCGAACAGGTAGGCGAAGGTCGGCTCGTGGCGGTAGGCGTGGTACAGCAGCGAACGCACTTCGCGGGCGTAGCCGCCATCGAGCATGCGAACTTCGGCAGGAGCGTTATGGGGCATGGCGAACCTCTGTGGTTGGGGGCGCCCGGGCGCGTCACTGCCAACTTAGCACCGCCTACCTCCCCCCGCCAGGCGCTGGCCGCGAGCGCGGCGGATCGGCTAGCATCGCCATTCAATCCGAAAGTCGCGCAGCGGCGCTCTCCCTATGCCCTTCGTCCTTCGCGAAGGCAAGGCATGCCGCCAAGGCTTTCCTCATCCGGGCTGCCGCTGGTGGCATGCCCGTCAGCCCAGGACCCGCCCACCCATGAAAATCGTCTCGTTCAATATCAATGGCCTGCGCGCACGCCCCCACCAGCTCGAAGCGCTGATCGCCAAGCACCAGCCCGACGTGATCGGCCTGCAGGAAACCAAGGTGGCCGACGAGCAGTTCCCCGAGAGCGAGATTCGCCAGCTCGGCTACCACGTGCACTACCACGGGCAGAAAGGCCATTACGGCGTCGCCCTGCTCTCGCGCCAGGAGCCCCTGAACCTGCAGAAGGGCTTTCCCAACGATGGCGAGGAATCCCAGCGGCGCTTCATCTACGGCACCTTCGCCGATGCCCATGGCAACCCGGTCACGGTGATGAACGGCTACTTTCCCCAGGGCGAAAGCCGTGACCACCCGGTGAAGTTTCCCGCCAAGCAGCGCTTCTACGCCGATCTGCAGCAACTGCTGGTGGAACGCTTCGATCCGCAGCAGGCGCTGGTGGTGATGGGCGACATCAACATCAGCCCTGAGGATTGCGACATCGGCATAGGCGAAGCCAACCGCCTGCGCTGGCTGAAAACCGGCAAGTGCAGCTTCCTGCCCGAAGAACGCGAGTGGCTGGCCACCCTGAAGAACTGGGGTCTGGTGGACAGCTTCCGCCATCTCAATCCGGCGGTTAACGACCGTTTCAGCTGGTTCGACTACCGCAGCCGCGGCTTCGAGGACGAACCCAAGCGCGGCCTGCGCATCGACGTGATCCTCGCCAGCCAGGCCCTGCAGGGTCGCCTCAAGGATGCCGGCATCGACTATGACCTGCGCGGCATGGACAAGCCGTCGGACCATGCGCCGATCTGGCTCGAACTGGCCTGAGGGCCTCTACGGCGCGGCGCGCCCCAGCGCCGTCACATGAATGAAATCTGACTGACTTATTCTGCGCGGCACTTTCATCACCCACCAGAAGGTGCCTGCCGCATGTCGCGAGCCCTGCCCGCCGCCGACCTCGATCCCTGGGGTCGTACCCTGTTCCTGCTACTGCTCGGTTTCCTCTGCTACGGTCTGCCGCTCTCGGTATTCGCCGCCCTGCCCGCCTCCCAGGGCAATCAGCCGGTGCTGCGCATCCAGGGCTCCAACACCATCGGCGCCAAGCTCGGCCCCGAGCTGGTCAAGGGACTGTTCGAAGCCCAGGGGCTGCGCGACATTCGCAGCGAAGCCGGCGCGGCGGAGAACGAACAGCGCCTGCTGGCGCGTCAGGCCGATGGCCGCGCGGTAATCGTGGAAATCGCCGCACACGGCTCCGGTACCGGCTTCACCTCGCTCAAGGACGGTTCGGCCGACCTGGCCGCCTCCTCGCGCCCGATCAAGGACGGCGAAGTGGCCAACCTGGCCGCTCTCGGCGACCTGCGCAGCCCGCAGAGCGAACAGGTGATCGCCATCGATGGCCTGGCCATCATCGTGCATCCCTCCAACCCGGTCAGCGCGCTGAGTGTGGACCAGGTCGCGCAGCTGTTCTCCGGCCAGATCAGCGACTGGTCGGCGCTCGGCGGCAGGCCCGGCGCGGTCAGGCAGTACGCCCGCGATGACAACTCCGGCACCTACGACACCTTCAAGGAGCTGGTGCTGGCCCCGGGCGGACGCAGCCTGGCCGGCACCGCTCAGCGCTTCGAGTCCAGTACCCAGCTGTCCGATGCGGTCGCCGGCGACCCCAACGGCATCGGCTTCATCGGCCTGCCCTACATTCGCCAGGCCAAGGCCGTGGCCATCGCGGCCGGCGACTCCCAGCCCATGCCGCCGAGCACCACGCTGATCGCCACCGAGGACTATCCGCTGTCGCGCCGGCTGTTCATCTATAACCAGCCGCAGCTGGACAACCCCTGGGCCCGCGCGCTGATCGATTTCGCCCACAGCCCCCGTGGCCAGGCCATAGTCGACAGCACCGGCTTCATCGCCCAGACGGTGCAGGCCGTGCAGGTCGCGCCCGACGCGCAGCTGCCCGCCGACTACCGCCAGCTGGCCGAACAGGCACAGCGTCTGTCGGTGAACTTCCGCTTCCAGGAAGGCAGCGCGACGCTGGACAACAAGGCGCAGCGCGATCTGCAACGGGTCATGGATTACCTCAGGCAGCACGACAAGCTGCAGGGCAAGGTGGTGCTGGTGGGCTTCGGCGATGCCAAGAGCGACCCCGAGCGCGCCGAACTGCTGTCCAAGCTGCGGGCCATGGCCGTGCGTCGCGAACTGGCCAGGCAGGGCGTGCTGTTTCGCGAGGTCACCGGCCTCGGCGGCGAGCTGCCGGTGGCGGCCAACAACGAAGAACACGGGCGCATCCGCAATCGCCGGGTCGAGGTCTGGGTCTACTGAGCCGCGCCTGCCCGGCGCCCGCGAAAAATATTTGTCGGCGGGGCTTGGCACAACACCTGCCCGGCGCTAGCCTTTGCAACGCGTGACGCCGGGCCCCTCTGGCGGTGAGTTTCTCACCGTGATGTCGGAGTCACTGAGTCGATTTCATTTCAACTCAGGCAGACATAGGGAGGGCTCATGGACGCTCTACTTGCCTTTTTCACCACCCCGCTCTTCGGTACCCCCGGCTGGTTCTGGCTGGCCTTTCTGATACTCATCGTCACCCTTCTGGTACTCGACCTCGGCGTGCTGCATCGCGATCAGCACGAAATCGAGATGCGCGAGAGCCTGCTGCTGTACTCGGGCTACTTCAGCGTCGGTGTCGCCTTCGGCGGCTGGATCTGGTGGCAACTGGGCGCGACCAAGGCGCTGGAGTACTACACCGGCTTTCTCGTCGAGCAGTCGTTGTCGATGGACAACGTCTTCGTCATGGCGATGATCCTCGGCTACTTCAACATCCCCCGGCGCTATCAGCACCGCGTGCTGTTCTGGGGCATCCTCGGGGTCATCGTGCTGCGCGCCATCATGATCGGCCTGGGTACGGCCCTGGTGCAGCAGTTCGACTGGATTCTCTACCTCTTCGGCGCCTTCCTTCTGCTGAGTGGCTTCAAGATGCTGCGCAGCAATGACCATGAAGCGCATCCCGACCTTGCGCAGAACCCGCTGCTGCGCTTCGTGCGCAAGCACATCCGCGTGACCGACGAGCTGCATGGTGGCCAGTTCCTGGTGCGCCTGCAGGATCAGGTCAGCGGCAAACCGCTGCTGTATGCCACGCCACTGCTGCTGGCGCTGATCCTGATCGAGCTGGCCGACCTGGTCTTCGCCGTGGACAGCGTACCGGCCGTGCTGGCCATCTCGCAGGACCCGTTCATCGTCTACACCTCAAACATCTTCGCCATCCTCGGCCTGCGCGCGCTGTACTTCGCCCTGGCCGCGCTGATGCACCGCTTCATCTACCTGAAGTACGCGCTGGCGCTGGTGCTGATGTACATCGGCGGCAAGATCTTCCTGCACGATCTGGTCAAGGTTCCCGCCCTGCTCTCGCTTGGCGTAACCTTGGGCCTGCTGGCTGGCGGCGTGGTGCTTTCCCTGCTGCGCACCCGCGAGCCGAGGGCTGCCGAACACTGAGGAATGGCGATGGCGGAAGTGCGCATCGAGCTGATCGAACGCCAGGGTCGACGACTCTGGCAGGTGCGCATCGGGCGCCGCGCCCTGACCTTTCATGAAGAGCTGGCGGCACGGACCTTTGCCGCCCAGCTGCATATGCGCCTGACGCGGCCGGGCCATCTACCCTAGGGGGGGTGTCACGGGACGTACGCGCACCTCATACAACCGCGGCGTGGTGCGCACGGCGCACCCTACCTGTGTGCGCATCCGACTCCCAGGGTGGCCGTGCGCACCGATATAAACGACGAGGCCCGCAAAACGCGGGCCTCCTCTTTCCAGGCTGGCGAATCAGCGGCTGGCTTTCATCACGTCGCGCGGCACGTACTTGCCGATCTCGTACTTGCCGATGGCGGCGCGGTGCACTTCGTCCGGGCCGTCGGCCAAACGCAGGGTGCGCTGCATGGCGTACCAGTAGGCCAGCGGGAAGTCGTTGGAGACCCCGGCACCGCCGTGCATCTGGATCGCGCGGTCGATCACCTTGAGCGCCACGTTGGGCGCCACCACCTTGATCTGGGCGATCTCGCTGGCCGCGATCTTGTTGCCCACGGTGTCCATCATGTACGCCGCATTGAGCGTCAGCAGGCGCGCCTGGTTGATCTCCATGCGCGAGTTGGCGATGTGGTCGATGTTGCCGCCCAGGCGTGCCAGCGGCTTGCCGAAGGCGGTGCGGCTCACGGCGCGCTTGCACATCAGCTCCAGGGCGCGCTCGGCCATGCCGATCGAACGCATGCAGTGGTGGATACGGCCCGGGCCGAGGCGACCCTGGGCGATCTCGAAGCCGCGGCCTTCGCCGAGCAGCACGTTCTCGTAGGGCACGCGCACGTTCTCGAACAGCACCTCGGCGTGGCCGTGCGGCGCATCGTCATAGCCGAACACCGGCAGCGGGCGCAGCACGGTCACCCCGGGCGCATCCATCGGCACCAGAATCATCGAGTGCTGCTGGTGGCGCGGCGCATCCGGGTTGGTCAGGCCCATGAAGATCATCACCTTGCAGCGCGGGTCGCAGGCGCCGGAGGTCCACCACTTGCGGCCGTTGATCACCCACTCGTCACCTTCGCGGCGAGCGTTGGCCTGCATGTTGGTGGCGTCGCTCGAGGCCACGCCCGGCTCGGTCATGGCGAAGGCGGAGCGGATCTCGCCGGACAGCAGCGGTTCCAGCCACTGCTGTTTCTGCGCTTCGTTGCCGTAGCGCACCAGCACCTCCATGTTGCCGGTGTCCGGCGCGGCGCAGTTGAACGGCTCCGGGCCGATCAGCGAGCGCCCCATGATTTCCGCCAGCGGCGCGTATTCGGTGTTGGTCAGGCCCGCACCGTAGTCCGATTCGGGCAGAAACAGGTTCCACAGGCCTTCGGCCTTGGCCTTGCTTTTCAGCTCTTCCATGATCGCGGTCGGCTGCCAGCGGTCGCCCTCGGCCACCTGCTGCTCGAACACCGCTTCGGCCGGGTAGACATAGGCCTCCATGAACGCGGTGACGCGTTCACGCAGCTCTTGAACCTTGGGGGAATAGGCAAAATCCATGGGGCTACCTTCTTGGTGTGCGGTTGTAGAAATGATGCTAGAACAGCGCTTAAGATTTATCGAACCTATTTTCCGCGTGTATGAACATTCATAACCGATATATGATCGACTGATATCGACAGCCCTGGAGCACATCCGGCATGAACCTGACCAAGGTGGATCTCAACCTCTTCATCGTCTTCGACGCCATCTACACCGAGGCCAATCTGACCCGTGCCGGACAGATCGTCGGCATCACCCAGCCGGCGGTTTCCAATGCCCTGGCCCGCCTGCGCGAGACCTTCAACGACCCGCTGTTCGTACGCACCGCCCAGGGCATGGTGCCGACGCCGATGGCGCAGAACATCATCGGCCCGGTGCGCAATGCCCTGCAGCTGCTGCGCGTGTCGGTGCAGGAAAGCCGCACCTTCAATCCACTGCAGGCGAACAAGACCTATCGCATCAGCATGACCGACCTCTCCGAGCAGATCCTCCTGCCGCCGCTGTTCCAGCGTCTGCGCCGCCTGGCGCCGAGCGTGTGCATCGAGAGTTTCCTGGCCAAGCGCCGCGAGACCACCAAGGAGCTGGCCGCCGGCCGCCTCGACTTCGCCGTCGACGCACCGCTCAACACCGACCCGCAGGTGCGTCACGTCAAGCTGCTGGATGACCGCTACGTCTGCGCCATGCGCCCGGGCCACCCGCTGGCCAAGGACAAGATCAGCCTCGACGAGTACCTGTCGCTGACGCACATCCACATCTCCAGCCGCCGCAGCGGGCTGGGCTACGTGGATCTGGCCCTGGGCAAGATGGGCATACAGCGCAAGATCGCCCTGCGCTCGCAGCATTACCTGATGGCCAGCAGCGTGATGCTGCAGACCGATATGGTGATCACCGTGCCGGAGCGCTTCGCCCGCCGTCATCACCTGCATCACGTGACGCTGCCGGTCGGCGACGTGCCGGCGCTGGAAACCCACCTGTACTGGCACGAAAGCAACGATCAGGACCCGGCCAACCGCTGGATGCGCGAGCAGATGATCGAACTGGCCCAGCAGGTCACCGCGCAGGAGAAGAAAGCCGAGCAGGCCGCGACGACCTGATAGCTTGCAGCCGAACGCAAGAAGGCCCGCATATGCGGGCCTTCTCGTTGTTGCCGGATCGAATCAGCGAGCGATCTTGCCATCCACCGACAGCTTGCCGGCCCCTTCGAACACCAGCGCCACGCTGATGGCCAGCAGCGCCAGGGCGAACTCGTAACCGTTGTTGCTCATGAAGAAACCGTTGGCGAAGTGCACGGTGAAGATGGCCACCAGCATGGTCACCGCCAGCACCACCGCAGCCGGGCGTACCAGCAGACCGATGATCAGCGCCACACCGCCGAAGAATTCGGCGCTACCGGCCCCCAGTGCCATCAGGTAGCCCGGCGTCAGGCCGATGCTTTCCATCCACTGCGCCACGCCGTCCAGACCATAGCCACCGAACCAGCCGAACAGCTTCTGCGCGCCATGGGCGGCGAAGGTGATACCGGCGACGATACGCAGGATGGTGATGCCGAAGCCGGCCTGGGTGGCGGTGATGCTCTTGATCAGGTTGTTCATTACAGCGCTTCCTTCGTGTGTGGGAGTTGATGGCGCACAGAATAACCAATTAATTCGATTTAAAAACAGCAAAAAGCCGCTAATTAATATCGAAAAGATAGATAGTTAGTTGGCCGTCAGACGCTGTCTTTGCGGTTCGAGCAGATAGCGCTCACGGTCATAAGCAAGGTAGTACTTATTCACCGCATTCACATAACTCACCACGCCCATGCCCATCTGCTCCATGGCCACACGCTCGACCTGGAAGAACCACTGATTGGGATTCAGGCCCCGCCTGCGTGCCTCGGCGCGCAGGCTCTGCACCCGTTGCGGGCCCAGGTTGTAGCCCGCCAGGACGAATGCCATGCGTTCGCGCTCGTTGAGCTGCGGGCTGTTGAAGAAGTTGCGGCGGATCATCGCTAGGTACTTGCTGCTGGCCTGGACGTTACCGTCGAGGTTCTGGATGTTGCTCACCCCGACGCTTCGCGCTGCCGCCGGAGTGATCTGCATCAGCCCGGTGGCGCCGCTGGCGCCGCGCGCCGAAGGATTGAGGGTCGACTCCTTGAACGCCAGGGCGGCCAGCAGCAGCCAGTCGAAACCTTGTTGTTCGGCATGCTGCTGCAGCACCGGACGCACTCTTTCCAGACGCTGTCGCTCGGTGCGTCCGAGCGGCGAATGCACCCGGTACTGGCGCCGGTAGACCCGCTGGAACGCCGCATCCTGATCGGCCGGCGCCTGATAGCCGCTGAAGAAGCGGTCGATGCTGGCGCGCAGCATCGGCGCATCGGGGCGCACGAACCATTTCATGTCGCCGTCGCGCGCCAGCACCAGATGCTTGTCAACGCGCAGCTTGGGCATCACCTTGGCCCAGCGCTCGGCGATTGGCAGCTCCACGGCGGTGCGCTCGAAGATGCCGGCCTGAACCATCTCCAGCACGTCCTCCACCGCCAGGCTGGGGTCCACCCACTCCACGACGATGGGAGGCAGCTTGCGGTCGGCCAACTGCTGATTGATCCGTCGCAGCGCCTCACCCACGGCGCTACCGGTGGGCAGCGACAGGCTGCGGCCGGCCAGTTGCTCGAGGCTGCGGTAATGCCGGTTGCCCTGCTTCGACACCAACACCAGCGGCACCTCGCGGCGAATCGCCATGCTGGCGCTGACATCGTGGCCGGTACGCACATTGAGCAGCTCCCCCGGCGCCACCAGATCGCCCTCGCCACGCTGCAGGGCGCCGAGCAGCTGATCCTTGGCCTTGGGAATGATCTTCAGCTTGAGGCTGCGGCCATCGCGGGAATTGCGATTGAGATACTGTTCGAAGGCGCGCAGGCGATGGTACTCGACACCGATGCTCTGCCCCTTGACCGCGCCCGAACTGTTGCGACTCTGGTTGACCAGCACGCGCAGCTCGCCACTGCTGCGGATCGTCGGCAGATCACGCGCGCTGCGCACCTGGCTGCCGACCTCCGGCGGGCCGGCCACGCGCGCGCTGACCGAGAACGGCAGCGCGGCCAACAGGCACAGGATCAGCAACAGTCGCGACATCGAATCTCCAGGAACGGGCGGCAGGCCGCCAGAAACCACGCGGGGTCCATTGCCTGCTCTTCGCCAAGGCGCGACAGACGGCAACTGACCACGAACCCATCAAAGAAGTTCCCCCGGCCAACGCGGGGGGCGGAGGTTCGCACAGCCAGCGGCGCCAACGCCAGCCCACAACCTCGTAAAAGCTTTAGAAAAAATCACCAACCTCTTGTTTTATTTGCTTTTTCTGACGAACGGAAAGCATCTGGTATGCTGCCCCATCGCGCACATCAGGTGGCACCATGCAACTCATCGATATAGCCGTCAATCTCACCCACCCCAGCCTCGCCGCGCAGGCCGAGGCGCTGCTCGAGCGCGCCTATGCGGCGGGCGTCTGTCAGCTGGTGCTGACCGGCACCAGTCTGACCGAAAGCGAAGCGAGCCTCGCACTTTGCCGACAGCTGGATGCCCGTGGTGGGCGCCTGTTCAGCACCGCCGGGGTGCACCCTCACGATGCCAGCAGCTGGAACGGCGCCAGCAGCGCCGCCCTCAAAGCCTTGCTGAGCGAGCCGCAAGTGCGAGCCGTTGGCGAGTGCGGGCTGGATTTCGATCGCGATTTCTCACCGCGCCCGGCTCAGGAAAAGGCTCTGGAGGAACAGCTGGCACTGGCCGCCGAGCTGCAGATGCCGGTGTTCCTGCATGAGCGCGAGGCCAGCCAGCGGTTGCTGGAGATTCTGCGCGACTATCGTGACCGGTTGCCGGCGGCGGTGGTGCACTGCTTCACCGGCGAACGACGCGCCTTGTATGCCTACCTGGATCTCGACCTGCATATCGGCATCACCGGCTGGGTGTGCGACGAGCGCCGCGGCACCCATCTACATCCTCTGCTCAAGGACATCCCCGGCGAGCGGCTGATGCTGGAAACCGACGCCCCCTTCCTGCTGCCGCGCAGCCTACGGCCGAAGCCCAAGAGCGGGCGCAACGAACCGGCCTATCTCGTCGAGGTGCTGCGCGAGGTGGCCCTGCATCGCGGGCAGAGCGCCGAACAGCTGGCCAGCTCGACCACCGCCTGCGCCCGCGCATTCTTCGCGCTGCCGACCATACTGGATGACGCCAGCCCGGAGTGTTGATTGACGTCAAGACTCCGGCAAGCCGTCGAGGGCATACTGCTGGCACTTGGCCAATATTCAATGCAGCGAGACGGACAGACATCAGCATGGGCGCCTGGATCAGCGATCTATCTCTCAAGTACAAATTCTGGGCGGTCAACGCCGTCGCGTTCGTCATCAGTCTGATGCTGGTGCTGTTCGCCCTGCATACCGAGCAGCAGGCGCGCAGCGCCGACGCCAGGCAGGCCGTCCAGCACCAGGCACGCCTGCTTCAGCAATGGCCGCAGCAGGCCGCACTGCCCAGCTCGGCCGACATTCAGCTGCTGCAGGGCAATGCCGCCTTGCCAGGCGCGCGCGGCACGGCCGATGGCAGCGGCTGGCAAGCGCTGACGCATGAGGCCTGGTTCGGCACCAACCCCGTCATCGGTGCGCAGCGCGTCACCCTCAGCGATGGACGCAACCTGGCGATACTGGCCAGCGCGCCCAGCCTGCTCGACCTGTTCGCCCAGCACGCGCTGACCTATGCCATCGCCGTCGCCGTTCTGATGCTCCTGCTGCTGGGGGCCTCGCAGCTGCTCATCCGCTTTCTGCTCAGCCATCTAAACAGCCTCAAGGACGTGATGCTGCAGGCCGAACGCAGCGGCGACCTGTCGCTGCGTGCAGCCGCGGACAGCCGAGACGAGGTCGGCCAGATGGCCGCCGCCTTCAATGCCATGCAGGCCGGTTACCAGCGAGTGGTCGGCACCGTTGGCCAGGTTGCCAGCGAACTGAACAACGGCACGCGCAGCCTCGCCGAGCGCATGGGCAGCGTGCGCCAGGGCATGCTCAGCCAGCAGAGCGAAACCGACCAGGCAGCCACCGCCATCAACGAGATGTCGGCCACCGTGCAGAACATCGCCGAGCACGCCAGCACCACCCGCGATCAGTCGCATGGCGCCGACCAGCTGGCCCGCGCCGGACAACAGGTGGTCGGCCGCGTCGAACAGTCCATCGCCGCCCTGTCCCAGGGCGTGCGCCAGAGCGCCGGCAGCATCGAGCGCCTGGCCGAGGACAGCCAGCACATCAGCCGCGTGGTCGGGGTGATTCATGGCATTGCCGAGCAGACCAACCTGCTCGCGCTCAACGCGGCGATCGAAGCCGCGCGGGCGGGCGAGATGGGCCGCGGTTTCGCCGTGGTCGCCGACGAGGTGCGCAATCTGGCCAAGCGCGTGCAGGACTCCACCGACGAGATCACCCAGATGATCGGCAGCCTTCAGGGTGGTACGCGAGACGCCGTGGAATTCATGCGCGAAAGCTCGGAAAACGCCAGCCAGTGCGTGCAGCTGGCGCAAGAGGCAGGCGAATCGCTGGCGGCCATCACCACCGCGGTGGCGCTGATGCGTGACAGCAACACGCAGATCGCAGTGGCCGCCGCGCAGCAGAGCGAAGTGGCCGAGGAGCTGAGTCGGTCGGTGGTGGGCATCCGCGATGTCACCGAGCAGACCGTCGGGCAGACCGTGGAGTCCGCTGCCACCAGCCAGCAACTGGCCGAACTGGCCAGCGAACTGAGCAAGGCCATCCGCCAGCTGCGTCTGTAAACGGAGCGCCTGGGCATAAGGCTATCTGCGCCATAGCCAGGAGCAATTCGCTCTGCGCTGGCGGCGATCCTAGACTCGAGCCATCGAGCCGAGGATCGCCCCATGCGCAAACGTCACCCCAACCTGCTGGCCTGGCAATGGCAGCATTACGCCGACCAGCACCGACATCCCACCAACCTGCTGCTGCACCTGATCGCCGTGCCGCTGTTTTTGCTGTCGCTGATCCTGCTGCTGATCGGCCTGTGGCAGCTGGGGTTCGTGCCCCTGGCGCTGGGCATCATCGGCCTGATCGCCGCCCTGGCGTTGCAGGCGCACGGCCACCGCCTGGAACAGCAGCAACCCGAACCCTTCAACGGCAAGCGCGACGCGGTCAAACGCCTGCTGCTGGAGCAGTGCGTGACCTTTCCGCGCTTTGTTTTCAGCGGCGCCTGGTGGCGCGCCTGGCGCCAGCGCCGGCGCCCCTGAGTCAGGCAAACACGGTCACGGTCTGCCGGCTCAGAGCGATCAGTTCGCCACTCGGACTCCACAGCGCCGCCGCCACGTGTCCGTAGCCATCGCGGGCGTGCTCGATCTCCGCGCGGTACAGGCACCAGTGCTCGGTGTTCAGGCTTTGCAGCGGCTGCACGAATTCGATGGTCCAGGTCAGCGAGCTACCCGGTGCCGGGCTCTTCAGATGCGGCAGTACCGCCGGCGGCCAGGCATCGACCAGCGCCAGCAGATGCGCCTCGCTCAATGCCTGCACCTCGTTCTCGCCACGTAGGCGCACCCAGCCGCCCATCTGCCGCGACGGGTTGTTGGTGAAGGGCATGCCGCCAAGGGCCCAGCGCATGGCCAGAAATCGGGTGAACTCCGGGGTGACGTTGCGCACGTAGGGCAGCTCGGTGCATTGCTCGGCAGGCTTGAGCTGCGGCGCCGGCAACGGCGCCACGTCGATGAGCGAATCGCGCGAGGCACCGAAGCTACCCTGCACCATGGTCACCACCTGGCCATCCTGAGCCGCGCGCAGGCACATCTGGCTGACCGCCTTGCCCTCGCGCAGCACCTCGGCCTGAAAGCTCACCGGCACCTCGGCGGCCACCGGGCCGACGAAGGTGATGGCCAGCGAGCGCACCGGACGCCCTTGCGGCACCTTGGCGCGCATGGCTTCGAACGCCAGCGCCGCCACCAGGCCGCCAAAGCTTGCCCGGCCCTGCCCCCAGGTTGGCGGAATCACCACGCCATCCGGGTCACGGCGCACCGCGTCGAGCAGTTCGGAAAAAGTCATACACACCTCGCATTCCATGAATGGCAGGGATCTTAGGGGATCGTCGATGCCTGACGATAGGCCGATGCGAGGCCTATTCGGTCATAGTGGCGGCGAAAATGTCGCCTTATCGCTCGACGGGGAAGTCGACGTACAGCGCCAGCAAGGCCTCGTCCGCGCGGCGCTCGGCCATTGCCTGGGCCTGCAGCCAATGGCCACTGCACGGCTTCAGCGCCTCGCTCGCTTCGCTCTGCGCCAGCCACTGCAGATGATCGTGCCAATCGCCCAGCTCGCTTTGCGCACGCTTGAGACGCGCATATGCGGCCTTGCCCAGACCGCCATGGGCCGGATAGGTCTCTGCGGCGTAACGCACGCGCTTGATCAACAACCGCAGGCGATGCCGGTCATGCGCCGGATCGCGCAGCGCGGCGGCCAGATGGCGCTGCTGGCGGCGCAGGCGGCGACGGATGCGCTTGTCCATCCCGCGCAACTGCCCCTGCGCGGCGGCCTGACGCCAGTTCGTCGGCCAGGCATCGAGCAACAGCAGCAGCTCGGCCAGCTCGCGGCTGCTGGCGATGGCCGCGTATCCCGCTGCGTGCTGCGCCGCATCGAGCGGAGCCAGGTGGGGCAACCCCAGACGCTGCAGCTCGCCGATCAGCACCTCGCGGTCGCGCAGAGGGCCGCTCAGCCGTCCCAGCACCGCCGCGCCCTGCTCCAGCGCGTCGACGCTCGGCAGACCGCGCAACGGCCGCAGCAGGCTGCGCAGCTGGCGCAGGGCGATACGCAGATCGTGCAGGGCTTCGGCATCGGTCACAGCGGCCAGGCGCGCCTGACAGGCATACAGACGGACCTGCAAGGCCAGCACGCGTGCCAGGATCTGTTCGGCCAAACTGCTCATGCACATGCCCCCTTACCCGGATCGGTCATCCACCCCATGCCCACGGCCGGCGCATCCCAGATGATTATTGCGAGACCGCGCGCTAACGCAACAGGCGCCAGGGCAAGGCTCTGCGCAGCTCCCCCAGGGCCTGACGCAAAGCCGCCCGGGAAGCAGGCTGGCCGGCGTAGCGCTGGGCCTCGAAGCAGCGGGCAAAGGCCTGGATCGCCGGGGCCTGAGCCGGCAGTTCGCGGCCGGCGCGTTCGGCGAAGGCTCGCGCGCCTTCGCCCGCCTGACGCCGCACGCCGTGCCGCGCCAGCAGCCGCTCGAAGCGGCGGAAGGCCTGGCGTTGCGGGTCCGCCCGCTGCTGCCAGGGCTTGAGCAGCCAGAGCGCGAGCAAACCGATCAGCAAGGTCCCGCTGCCCACCAGCGCCAAGGCCAGGCGCTGCCAGTCGAGGTTGCCGAACCAGTTGTGCAGCAGCTTCAGCTGCTGCTCGCCCTGATAACCGAGCACCCAGCGCTGCCAGCCGTAATTGAGGTTCTCCCAGCCCAGACGCAGCTGGTTGAGCCAGGCCAGTTCGCGGTATCGCAGCGGCGAGAACGGCTGATCGTCGAGAAAGCCGTCTTCTTCGCCCAGTGCGTCTTCCAGACCCAGCTCGATACGCTGCGGCGCCACCTGATAGGTGGGATCGACGCTGCGCCAGCCCTGCTCGGGCTGCCAGTACTCCACCCAGGCATGGGCATCGAACTGACGCACCTGGATATAGTTGCCGCCGGGATTGAGCTCGCCGCCCTGGTAACCGGTCACCACACGCGCGGGAATGCCGGCGGCGCGCAGCACGAAGGTCATGGCGCCGGCATAGTGCGCGCAGAACCCACGGCGGGTGTCGAACAGGAATTCGTCGATGCTGTCGCGTCCCAGCGGCTGCGGACGCAGAGTGTAGACGTAGGGTTCGCGATTGAAATGCTGCAGCAGCGCGGCCACCAGCGCCTCGGCCTGCGGGTGCTCGCGCTGCAGTTCGGCCGCCCAGGCGCGGCTGCGCGGGTCGCCCTGCTCGGGCAGCTGCAGCGCGCGGCGCAGTGCAGGCGGCTCGGCATCCGCCTCGCGCAGCGCCTGCGGCCAGGAGCGCGCCTGATAGAGCAAGGGGCGATCCACCGGGCGCCGCCGTTGCCAGCGGAAGTCGGTCATCATGCGGCTTTCGTTCTGCGCCACCTCGCCGACATCCAGGGCGAACAGCCAGGGCTTGCCGCTGGGCTGCATGACGATGCTGTAATCCAGCGGCTCGCCCGCCTTGCGCCATTGCGGCGCCGACGGCAATTCGGCGTAGTTGGACTGCGACCAGCGCCGGCCATCGAAACGCTCCAGCGTCAGCGCCCGCCAGTACAGCTGATCGCGCGGTGGCACCGGCCCTTCGAAGCTGGCACGAAAGGCCAGGGCCGAGGAGCGGCTCAGCTCGGCGATATCCGCCGGCTCCATGCTGTCCGACAGGCCGGTCACGCCCTTGTCGCTGGGCATCGGCAGCGACCACAGCGGCCCCATGCGCGGAAAGAACACGAACAGCAGCAGCATCAGCGGCAAGGCCTGCAACAGCAGACCGCCGGCCAGGCGCAGAGTGGGCCAGGGGCGTTCGGCGAAGCCACTGTGCTGCAGGCCCACCAGCGCGGCGAGCAGCGCCGTCACCGGCAACAGGCTGTACAGCGCCGCGACGATGCCGTCCTCGAACAGGTAGGCGGTCACCACGCAGAAGAAGCCGAGGAAGATCAGCACCAGCGCATCACGCCGGGTCCGCATTTCCAGCAGCTTGAGGATGAAGGTGGCGATCAGCAGGACCACCGCGGCGTCGAGACCGACCAGCGTCCCTCGCGACAGCAGGACACCCGCCAGCACCACCAGCATCAGGCCACCCTTGGCCCAGCCGTTGGGATAGCGCGCACGCATGCGGAAGATCTGCACGCGCCAGCCGGCAGCGCCCAGCCAGAGGGCGATCACCCACAGCGGCAAATGCAGCAGGTGCGGCAGGATCACCAGCAGCTGGGCCACCAGCAGCCAGGTCAGGGCGATACGCGGAATGCCCGGCAACGCGCTCATGGACGCTCTCCGAACAGCGCCAGGGCGCGCAGGCAGGCGTCACGATGGCCTTCGCCCTGGTCCGGGGCGATGACCTGCCCCGGCAGCTGCAGGCCGAAGGGCTGCTGCCGCTCGGACAGCTGCAACACCCAGTGGCACAGCAGCGACAGGCGCATTTCGCTGTCGCCGCCCAGGCTGTCGTAATCCAGCCACAGGTCGCGCCCGCTGAGCATGGCGAAGTCCTTCACCAGCAGGCCCTGGCCGCGGGAATAGGCCTTCCAGTCCAGGCGCCGCTTGGAGTCCCCTGGCTGGTAATCACGCAGGCCCTGAAAATCGTCGGCGCCCCGCCCGCGCGCGCGCATGCCCTCCTCCTCATCCTCGGCGCCCAGGCCGACAGACAGCGGCAGGTCACCCTCCAGCGGGCGCGGGTAGATCAGCAGAGCCTGATCCAGATCGACCCAACTCCAGGCCACCAGCAGCCCCAGGGGGAAGCGACTCTCGACGCGCAAACGTCCGGGCCGCAGCCAGCCGCGCCGCACGGCCGGCAGGCTCAGGTCCGCCTCGGCCTGACCCAGGCGCGGTACGTCGCGCAGCACCAGCTCGTTCGGCGGCCAGCCCAGCGCCACGGCCTGGTGCTCGCGCTCACGGCTTTCCAGGCGCACGCGAAAACGCGCCTGCTCGCCGACGAATACCGCACCGCCGCCACCGGCCTTGAGCACCAGCCCGGCCAGGTTGCGATAGGTATGCAGGATGGCGACGACGAACACCGACATCAGCAGGAACGTCAGGCCATAGGCCAGGCTGTTCTGGTAGTTGATGCCCACCAGCAGCATCAGCAGCAGGGCCACGGCGAAGGCCGCGCCCACCCGGCTGGGCAGAATGAAGATGCGCCGCTGATTCAGGCGCACGCTGGCCGCCGGAGGAATGCGCCTGGCCAGCCAGCGTCCCCACAACGGTTTGAGCGCGGCGCGCATCAGAGTGCCGGCACTTCGCGCAGCAGCCACTGCACCAGGCTGCCGCCGCCATGGCCGGTGGGATCGGCGCGCTCGCGCAGGCGATGGCCGACCACCGATGGCAGTACCGCCTGCACATCCTCAGGGATGACATAGTCGCGCTCGGCCAACAGCGCCCAGGCCCTGGCGGCAGCCAGCAGCGCCAGGCTGGCGCGCGGCGACAGGCCCCAGGCGAACTGCGGCTGACTGCGCGTCGCCTCCACCAGGCGCAGCACGTAATCGACCAGCGCATCGCTGGCGCGCACCTTGGGCACCTCCGCCTGCAGACGGGCCAGTTCGGCGTGGTCGAGAATCGGCTCGATGCGCGGCAGCAGATCGCGCCGCGCATCGCCCAGCAGCAACGCGCGCTCGGCGGCCTGCGCCGGATAGCCCAGCGACAGGCGCATGAGGAAGCGATCGAGCTGCGATTCCGGCAGGGCGAAGGTGCCGCCACTGCTGACCGGGTTCTGCGTGGCGATGACGAAGAACGGCTCCGGCAGCGGCCGGGTCGCACCCTCGATGGTTACCTGCCCCTCCTCCATGGCCTCGAGCAGCGCACTCTGGCTTTTCGGCGTGGCGCGATTGATCTCGTCCGCCAGCACCAGCTCGGCGAAGATCGGCCCGGGGTGAAAGACGAACTGCCCGGTGTCCTTGTCGAACACCGAGGTGCCGAGAATGTCGCCGGGCAACAGGTCGGAGGTGAACTGGATGCGCTGGAAGCTCAGTCCCAGCACGCGCGCCAGGGCGTGGCTCAAGGTGGTCTTGCCCATGCCGGGCAGGTCTTCGATCAGCAGGTGACCGCGCGCCAGCAGACAGGTGAGCGCCAGACGCACCTGCGCCTCCTTGCCCAGCAGGATCTGATTGACCGAGTCCAGGCAGGCATCGAGTTTACTTCGCATCATCGGCTCCTTATGCAGAACGCCGATGCTACTGGGCCACTCGGGTGCGGCATAGCTCCGTGCAAACTTTGCTGACGAAACTGTGAGGGCAACCGCTATGTCAGCCGGAAATGCCCGGCCATGCCCTGCAACTCGCGCCCCAGCTCGGCCAGCTCGATGCTCGAGGCCGCGGTCTGATCCATCGCGGTGGCCGACTGGTCGGCGATATCGCGGATGGAGGTGACGCTGCGGTTGATTTCCTCGGCCACTGCCGTCTGCTGCTCGGCGGCTGCGGCGATCTGCTGATTCATCTCGAAGATCTGCGCCACCGCCTCGGCGATGGCGGTCAGCGCCCCTTCGGTCTGGTTGGCGTCGGCCACCGTCAGGCTCACCAGGCTCTCGCTTTGCTCCATGTCCGCGACCGCGCGGCGACTGCCCTCGCGCAGGGCGGCGATCAGCGCCTCGATCTCCGCGGTGGATTGCTGCGTACGCTTGGCCAATGCCCGAACCTCGTCGGCCACCACGGCGAAACCGCGGCCCTGCTCACCGGCACGCGCCGCTTCGATGGCGGCATTGAGCGCCAGCAGGTTGGTCTGTTCGGCCACGCTCTTGATCACCTCCAGCACCGCATCGATGCGCTGGGTGTCCTGGCTCAGACGCTGGATGCTGGCGGTGGTGGCGTTCATCGCCTGCGCCAGTTGCTCGATGCGCTGCAGGGTCTGGCGCACCACCTGGCTGCCGGTATCGACACGCCGGTCGGCCTGCGCGGTGGAGGCCGCGGCGGCCTCGGCATTGCGCGCCACCTCATGCACGGTGGCGGTCATCTGGCTCATGGCCGTGGCGACCTGGTCGGTTTCCAGCTTCTGTCCGTTGACACCCTGGCGCGTCTGCTCCGCGGTGCTCGACAAGGATTGCGCCGAGTTGGAAATCTGCGCCACCCCGCCCTGCAGGCGGCCGACCATGTCGCGCAGGTTGCCGGCCATGGCCTGCATGGCGGCGAGCAACTGCCCGACCTCGTCGCGCCGGTCGACCTCGATATGGGTGCTCAGATCGCCACTGGCAATGCGCTCGGCCAGAGCGATCACGCGCTTGAGCGGGCGCACGATGGCCAAGCTGATCGTCACTGCCGCGCCCAGCCCGAACAGCAGGGCCAGCGCCGCCGCCAACATGATCAGACCGCTGCTGGCCTGACGCTCGGCCTGCATGGCCCTGCGCTGAGCAGCCAGCGCCTGCTCGACCTGGGCCAGGAGCCGCTCGACCTGCGCCACCAGTTGCACGTAGACCTGCTTCTGCTGCTGCAACTGACCGGCGTATTCCCTGAGGCGCTCGTTGAAGGAGTCGACATTGACCACCACCTCGCCGAGCACCGCGGCGTAGCCGGGGTCGTCCAGCGTATCGCGCAATTCCGCGGCCAGCGCCTGAGCCTGGCCGGCCTGGGCGATCTCGGCCTGTTCGCCGGCATCCTCCCGGCGGCTGGCCTCCAGTCGCTGCCGCGCCTGATCCAGCGCCTGCAACAGCAGCTGGTGAATCTTGCCGACCTGCCCGGCCTGCAACACCGCCTCGCCGCCCTGTTCGCCCTGGCTGCGCTTGAGCAGCTCGACCCCATCCTCGGCCAGCCCTTCCTGCAGCAGGTCGAGGCTGTTGGCGGCGCTGACCACCAGCCAGTCGGCGGCCTGCAGCGACAGCTGCATGGTGTCGGTCAGGTCGACGTAACGAGCAAAGGCACTGCGGTACTCGGCCAGCGCCGGCTCGGCCTGCGCGAGGGCAGCGGCGGTTTCGGCATCCAGTACTTCCTGCAGCGCCGCAGCGGCCTGCACGATGGCCTCGGCCTGCTCGGAGAGGCGTTCGGCATGCTGCTTGTCGCCGCTCGAGGCAAAGGCCAGCTCGCTATGGCGCATGCGCAGCACCTGCTCGCCCAGAGCGCTCATGCGCTGCTGCACTTCGGCGCCGGCGCTGACTTCACGCAACGCCAGCAGGCCGGTCACGGCCATCAGAGCGGTCAGACCGAGCACCAGCGCAAAACCCAGCATCAACTTGCTGGCCGTACTGAGACTGGCCAAGCGATTCGCCAACGAGCCACCCATGACATTCCCCTGCCTACTGCTCCCCGAATTCTGGAACATAGGAGCGCGGCGGTGCTGGCGACAAGCCAGCAAAGGCCAGGATGGCCGGAACAGTTAACTGGAGGTCGTTTTCAGAACGCGTTCAGGGGCGTTGCATCTGGAACAGCTCGCTGGTTCGGCAATAGGCACTGCCACCGAGCCGGCCGACCAGATCGAGCTTGAGCGGATCGAGGCGGCCCTGCTCGCTCAGTACGGCTTCGTCGATATGCGCCAGCACCACCTCGGCGAAGATCAGGTGGCAGGTGGGACGCTGCGCCGGATAGGGCTGGATCTGCGCCACGCGGCATTCGAAGGTCACAGGCGCGCCGGCAACCCGCGGCACGTCGATGCGCTCGCATGGCAGGTTGGCGATGTCGCAGTGGGCGAACTCGCTGACCTCATGCGGCAATATGGCCGCACTGGCGTTCATCGCCTCGACCTGAGCGAAGCTGACCAGCTGAATCGCCAGCTCACCGCTGGCCTGGGCATTGCGCAGGGTGTCCTTGAGGCTGCCGTCGTCGCGGGTGTTGACGTTGACCAGCAGGGTCGGCGGGCTGTCGCTGATCACCTGGAAGAAACTGAACGGCGCCAGATTGGCCACCCCGCTCGGGGAGCGGGTGGAGACCCAGGCGATCGGCCGCGGTGTGATGCTGGCAGCCAGCCAACGGTATGCCTCCAGCGGGCTCAGCGTGGCGAAGTCGAGCTGCATCAACGCCCCGCTCGCGATTCACGGATGTAGAAGCGTGCCCGCTCCGCCTTGCTGGTGCAGCCTTCGTAGGCTTCGAACTGCTGCTGCGTCTTGGCCGCGGTCAAAAGCGACAGCGCCTTGGAGTAGCTCACGGTACCGGCGAAGCCTTCGGCCTCGGCGATGCTCAGCTCCTTCCAGGCTGCGTCCAGCTGATTGGCGCAGGTTTCGCGGTAAACGGTCTTGCCGGCGCAGCCGGTCAGCACCAAGGCCAGCAGCGGCAAACAGATCCAGTGTTTCATCGACCACACTCCTCGAACGGATATGACTACGGATTGAAGCTTAGGACGCCGGTGCCTCGGGAAAGTGCCCGCTTCGCTGGCGCAGGTACTCCACCACCGCCTGCTGCTCGCCGGCGAACTCGATGCGTCCGGCCTTGCTCTCGCGCTGGAATACGTACATGGGATCGTAGTACTCCACCAGCAGGGCTTCGATCCAGCCGCGATGGGTATCGACCTGGCCGTCGCGCGCCTGCTCCTCCAGCGCCTGGTCCATGATCGCCGCCAGCCGCTGATAACGCTCGCCGCCAAGACGCCGGGTGATATTGGCCAGGCTTTCGCGCAGGCGTGCGGCAAAGGCGGCGAAACCGGCCTCTGCCCCCTCCACCGCGACGAACTCGGCGCACAGCTCGACCACGTAGGCCTGCAGGATGCGCTCGACGCGATCGCCCAGGCTGTCCTCCAGCCAGACCAGCGGATAGTGCTGCATGCCCTGATAGAGCGGCAGCGGCAAGGAGCAACGACCGATCAGACGCGCCTCGTCCTCCAGAACGAACTGTCGCTGCCCGGCGGCACGGCGCTTGAGCAGGTCGATGGCCAGGGCATTCTCGAAATCGATCTGCGCCGGCTGCCCGCTGGCGCGCTTGCCGAAGCTGGAGCCGCGATGGTTGGCATGCGCCTCCAGATCCACGGCGTTGTGCAGCTGGGCGAGCACCTCGGTCTTGCCGGTGCCGGTCATGCCGCCGACCAGGACGAAATCGCACTCGGCCACCGCCTGCTCGGTGGTCTCCAGGAGAAAGCCGCGCATGGCCTTGTAGCCCCCGATCACCCGCGGGTAATCGATGCCCGCCTCGCTTTTCAGCCATTGCTGCACGATCTGCGAGCGCAGGCCACCGCGGAAGCAGTACAGGTAGCCATCGGGATTGGCCTTGGCAAAGCTCGCCCAGGCCTCGATGCGTTCGGCCTTGGTACGGCCGCTGACCAGCTGATGCCCGAGCTCGATGGCGGCCTGCTGGCCGTGCTGCTTGTAGCAGGTGCCGACCTTCTGCCGCTCGATGTCGTTCATCAGCGGCAGGTTGATGACGCCGGGAAAGGCGCCCTTGTGAAATTCCACCGGCGCGCGGGCATCCATCATCGGCCGGTCGTTGATAAAGAGATCGCGGTAATCGGTGCAGTTCTCGCGCATCAGAGCACCTCGACCGCGTAGCGCTGTCGCTCGACCATCTCACCGATGGGCGCCAGGCTCAGCCCCAGCTCGGCGGCCACGGCGAGGAACTCGGCCTCGCCGTCCGGCGCCACGGCGATCAGCAGGCCACCGCTGGTCTGCGGGTCGCACAGCAGCAGCTTGGCCAGCTCCGGCAGCGGCGCGATCTTCTCGCCGTAGCTGTCGAAGTTGCGCAGCGTACCGCCGGGTACGCAGCCCTGCTCCAGGTAATGCTCGACGCTGGCCAGACGCGGCACCCTGGCGAACTCGACGCGCGCGCTGAGGCCGCTGCCGTCGGCCATCTCCACCAGATGGCCGAGCAGGCCGAAACCGGTCACGTCGGTCATCGCCCTGACCCCGGCCAGCTTGCCGAAACGGCTGCCAGGCTTGTTCAGGGTGCACATCCAGTCACGCGCCAGGCCGACGTCCTCGCTGCGCAGTTTGGCCTTCTTCTCGGCGGTGGTGAGAATGCCGATGCCCAGCGGCTTGGTCAGGTACAGCCTGCAGCCGGCCGTCGCGGTGTCGTTGCGTTTCATGTCGGCCTTGCTCACCAGGCCGGTCACGGCCAGGCCGAAGATCGGCTCGGGCGCGTCGATGGAGTGCCCCCCGGCCAGCGGGATGCCGGCCTCGTCGCACACCGCGCGACCGCCGCGGATCACTTCGCGGGCAACTTCCGGCGCCAGCACATTGACCGGCCAGCCAAGAATGGCGATGGCCATCAGCGGATCGCCGCCCATGGCGTAGATGTCGCTGATGGCATTGGTGGCGGCGATACGGCCGAAATCGTAGGGATCGTCGACGATCGGCATGAAGAAATCGGTGGTCGAGACCACCCCGCGTTCCTCGTCGATGGCGTAGACCGCGGCATCGTCGCGCGAGGCGTTGCCTACCCACAGGCGCGGGTCGAGATTCTGCGCGCCGCTGCCGGCGAGAATCACCTCCAGCACCTTGGGGGAAATCTTGCAGCCGCAACCGGCGCCATGGCTGTACTGGGTCAAACGGATTGGCTCGCTCATGTCTCTCTCTTGCATCGACGACTGGCGGCGGATTCTAGCAAAGACCGCCTTGGCGCAGCGCCTTTGCGCGAGTAAGGTCGAAGCATCCTGGGGGGGAATTGCTATGAGCAAGAAAGTGGCGCTGGTGCTGGGCTCGGGGGGCGCGCGCGGCTACGCCCATATCGGCGTGATCGAGGAACTGCAGGCGCGCGGCTATGAAATCGGCTGCATCGCCGGCTGCTCGATGGGCGCGGTGGTCGGCGGCATCTTCGCCGCCGGCAAGCTGCGCGAGTACCGCGAATGGACCGAAAGCCTGGATTACCTGGACGTGCTGCGCCTGCTGGACGTCAGCTTCCGCCTCGGCGCCATCCGCGGCGAGCGGGTGTTCGGGCGTATCCACGACATCGTCGGCGAGATCAATATAGAGGACCTGTCGATCCCCTTCACCGCGGTGGCCACCGACCTCACCAACCAGCAGGAAATCTGGTTCCAGGAAGGCTGCCTGCATCAGGCCATGCGCGCCTCGGCGGCGATTCCCAGCCTGTTCACCCCGGTGGTGCAGGGCAAGCGTATGTTGGTCGACGGCGGCCTGCTCAACCCGCTGCCGATCGTACCGGTGGTGTCCAGCCACTGCGACCTGATCATCGCGGTCAACCTCAACGCCACCAACCAGAATCACTACCAGCTGCCGGTGATCGAACGGCCAGCGGCGCTCAAGGGCCGCATCGATCAGTTGATGAGCAGCCTCGGCTCGCGCCTGCCCAACTTCCGCCGCAAGGGCGAGGACGATGCCCTGCTGCTGGCCGAGGAGCAGCAGCGCGCCGATGCCGTCAGCCCGGCTGCCGCGCCGAGCCGCGCCTGGGAGGATGAGGCGGCGCCGAAGTCCGCCAGTGGCTCGCGGGTGGCCGAGCTCACCGGCCCGGCCTCCCTGCTGGAGCTGGTCAACCAGAGCTTCGAGGTGATGCAGACCTCGCTGGCGCAGTACAAGATCGCCGGCTATCCGCCGGACGTGCTGATCAACGTGCCCAAGCGGGCGTGCCGTTTCTTCGAGTTCTACAAGGCGCCGGAGCTGATCATGCTGGGTCGGCAGATCGCCCGCGACACCCTGGACCGGTACGAGCGCGAACGCGGCTGAGCAGCCTCAGCCGCGCGCCTCCTCGCCCGGCAACGGCTTGTTCACCACCTCCTCGGCCGGCGGCGCCTTGTCCGCCACCCAGTCGCTGAGCAGGCTGTAGGCCACTGCCAGCAGGGTCGGGCCAAGGAACAGCCCCATGAAACCGAACGCCAGCAGGCCGCCGAACACGCCGAGCAGCACCACCACCAGCGGCAGGTTGCCGCCGCGGCTGATCAGGTAAGGCTTGAGAATGTTGTCCACGCCGCTGATGACGAACATGCCCCAGACGCCGAGGAACAGGGCGAAGCCGTAGTCGCCCTGCCACACCAGCCAGGCGGTGGCGGGAATCCACACCAGCGGCGGGCCCATCGGCACCAGGCTGAGGACGAAGGTGAGAATGCCCAGCACGATCGCCCCCGGCACCCCGGCGATCCAGAAGCCGATCAGCGCCAGCAGGCCCTGGGCGGCGGCCGTACCGATCACGCCGTTGACCACGCGCTGCACGGTGCCGGCCACCAGTTCCAGGTAGTGGTCGGCGCGCTCACCGATCAGGCGCTCCAGCAGGCCGTGAACGAACACCGCCAGACGCGGGCCGTCACGGTAGAAGAAGAACACCAGCACCAGGCTCAGGCCCAGCTCCAGCATGCCGCCGCCGAGTTGCGCGCTACGCGCCAGCAGCCAGTTGCCGACCTGGCCGAGATAGGGCCGCAGGGAGGCGAAGAAGGCCGCGCCCTGCTGGTCGATGGTCATCCACAGTGCAGCCAGCCGCTCGCCCACCAGCGGCAGACCTGTCAGCCAGGCCGGCGGTGGCGGCAAGCCTTCGACCTGCAGATCCTTGATCAGCGCGTTGGCGTCCTTGATGTGATCGGCCAGGTTGAAGCCCAGCCAGATCAGCGGCCCCGCCACCAGGATCACCCAGCCGCAGGTGAGGATGCCCGCCGCCAGCGACAGACGCCCCTTGAGCAGTTGGGTCAACAGACGCATCAGCGGCCAGCTGGCGAAAGCCAGCACCGCAGCCCAGAACAGCGCGGACCAGAACGGCGCCAGCACCCAGAGGCTGGCAGCCAGCAGACCGAGCAGGAGAATCTGCACCAGCAGACGATCATTTGTGGCCATGAATCGAGACTCCCTTCGACAGAACGACAAAGCGCCCATGACGGGCGCTCTGAATAACCGATGCACGTTGAAGCTTAACGCAACAAACGCACCGTCAGGGCATCATCCTGACCTTCGCCCAGTTCCAGGCGCGCCTCGCGAACGCGTTGCGCGATCAAGGCCTCGCGCCAGTCCTGCGCCTGGCTGCCGGAGAGCGTGACGCGCAGGGTGCTGTCCAGATTCAGGCTGCGCGCCAGGACTTCGGCCCAGGCACTGTCGGCACGGACCTCGGCCGGCAACTGCAGCTGGCCGTCGGTGCGCAGCTGGCGCAGCAACGTCGCCGGCGTCGGCAGCAGCTCACCCAGCGGCGCGCCGGCATCCAGCTGCTCGGCATGCAGATAGGCGCGGCGATTGCCGCGGGTGATGCTGTACAGGGCCAGCAGGCTCTCGTGATTCGGTTCGGCCAGACGCAGCAGCGCGTAGGCCTGCTGATCGTCCGAGCCATACAACGTGGCGTTGCCGAACACCGCGTTGGCCCACAGGTTGCTGGCGCCGCACTCGCGCCCCTGGCACCAGTACAGCAGCTCGGCGCCCTGCTCCAGCAAGGCCTCGCGCGAGGCATTGAACACCTGGTCGGCACTGTGGGTGCGCGGCAGCTCGTAGGTCACCGCGCTGTGACGCCCCTGCACCAGAATCTCCCGCTCGTAACGCAGCCGCCCGCTGATGCGGCGAATCGAGCCCTGCGGGTAGATGCGCTCGATGTCGGGCGCCTCCCTGAAGGCGACGATATGGCTGGCGGGAAACCGCGGCAGTACCTCGAGATCGCGGCTGCCGGGCACATCGGCCGCCAGCACGCCAGCGCTGCACAGCATGGCGCCCAGCAGAGGAAACAGCCTCATACGCGCCCTCATCGAGTCGACATCGGTTGGCAGGCGGGCAGCGGGCCCGAGACGGCAAGCCCGGAAAGGGAACAGGGGGTGACGAGATTGAGCGGGTCGATCATGCGATCCTCCATGGCAGACCGCCACACCTTTCCCCAGGTGCCGCCGGCAAGTCAAGGCAAGCGCAAGAATGGATTGAAACAATCCGCTACACGTTGCGCGCCGGCCTCATCGTCCAGATGCAGATGGTGACCGCCCGGCAATCGGTGGACCTGGAACGGCAGCTCCGCCAGCAGCGCCTGCACGGCCGGCTGTGCGCCCATCATGCCCTGCTCCGCCAGCACCAGGCTGACCGGACACTGCAGCGCCCGCACGAAGGCCTGGGCATGCGCCCAGCTCAGGCGCAGGGGCGAAGGCAGCGTCAGACGGCTATCGGTACGCCAGGTGTAACCGCCGGGCACCGGCATCAGACCGCGCTGCGCCAGCAACTCGGCGGCCTCCTGGCTCACCGCGCCGACGCCCTTCATGCGCGCCTGCACCGCACGCGCCATTTCGGCATAGACCGGTTTGCGCTTGTGATCCAGGGCAAGCTTGGCGCGCAGCGCCTCGCCGAGTTTCTCCGGAGCCTGCTCGGCTTCGCCGGTAAAGGGCACCAGGCCATCGATCAGCGCCAGACGCGCCACCCGCTCGGGCATGGCGCCAGCCAGCAGCACCGCCGTGATCGCCCCCATGGAATGCCCCAGGATGGAAAAGCGCGACCAGCCGAACTGCTCGGCGACCTGCAGCACATCGTAGGCGTAGTCCCACAAGGCATAGCCGGCGCCCGCCGGGCGATGCTCGGAATGGCCATGCCCGGCGAAATCCAGGGCGACGATACGCACACCTTCGAGCTTCGGTGCAAGGCGCGCGAAGCTGGCGGCGTTGTCCAGCCAGCCGTGCAGTGCCAGCAGCGGCTGGCCGTCTTCCGGACCGTACAGGTGCGCCGCCAGTTCGATATGCGGCAGGCTCAGGCGGACTTCCTCGAACCCCTTGCTCATGCACTCGCCTCCTGAGCGCCGGCCCAGCGACTGAACAGCTGGCGCAGCAGCTCGGCGGTGGCCTGGGGACGCTCCAGCGGAAACATGTGCCCGCCCGGCAGGTGGTGATATTCCGCGCGCGGCATGCGCCGCAGCAGGCGGGCGTGATGCGGCAGCACCACGCGGCTGTGGCGGCCGCGCACCATGGCCAGCGGCACCGCCAACTGCTGCGGTCGCCCCGGCGCGGTGTGCGGCACGCTGCGATAGATGCTGATCTCGGTGGCCGGATCGAAACGCAGGCGCAGGCCCTGCTCGGCCGGCCGCAGACCGTGGTGCACATAGGCGTCGAGGCATTCGGGGTCGAAACGGCGGAACAGGCTCTTGCCGGCGAAATAGTTACGTGCTTCGACCGGATCGCTGAACGCCTCGCGCCGTCCCAGGGTACGCCCGGCCGGCGTGATGCGGTCGATGAAGCCAAAGCGCTTGGCGGCGCGGATCACCATGCGGTCGGCCAGGGTCAGTACCGGCGAGTCGAGCATCACCACGCCGCGGTACAGCTCGGGGCGGAGCAAGGCCGCGTGGTAGTGCAGCACGCCACCGAGGGAATGACCGACGCCCCAGACCGGCTCGTCGCCGCCTTCCAGGTGGTGGATCAGTTCGGCGACCAGGTTCGCCCAGTTGTCGTCCACGGGAAAGCGCGGATCGTGGCCATGCTGCTCCAGATGGCGTACCTGATAGTCCGGCGCCAGGGCGGCGAACAGCTTGCTGTAGGTGGCCGAGGGAAAGCCGTTGGCATGAGCGAAGAAGATCGGCTGCGACATGCGTCGAACTCGAAAAGGCGAATACCCCGAGATTCTCCGGCAGCCGCCGGCGCGCGGCAATGACCGTAACTGCCATTGATGGCGGCGCAATGGTCAGGGCTATAACAGAAGCCTGCCGACGATGCTCAGCGCCACCAGCAGAAACACCATGCCGCAGACGAAGTCGATGGTCGGCGCCACCTGCAGCAGGCGCTGACGCATCAGCGGCCGACTCAGGGTCAGCCCCAGCAGGCTGAACCAGAACAGGCTCAGGACGAACAGCAGCGCGGCGCAGGCCACCTTGCCGGGCAGCGACATGTCGGCCGGCACCAGGCTGCTGAGCAGGGCGAGGAAGAACACCAGCGCCTTGGGGTTGCCCAGATTGGTGAATACGCCGCGCAACCAGGGACCGAACAGCGACGGCGCCAGTTCGCCATCCAGACGCCTGGGGCCGGCACTGCCCCGCCACCAGGCCCGCACCGCGCCGACACCCAGCCAGCCCAGATAGAGCGCGCCGCCGACCTGCACCAGATCGAACAGCCACTGGGTACGGCTGAGCAGCAAGGCCACGCCGCTGAGCACCAGCGTGCCATGCAGAAGAATGCCGCAGGCCAGCCCCAGGGCGCTGAGCAGACCCGCACGCTGGCCCTGATGCAGGGCGGTTCGCACCACCAGCGCCACATCGGGGCCGGGGCTGATAAGGGCCACCGCGAACACGGCAGCCAGCGACAGCAAGACGGACGTCTCCTGCATGGTGATCTCCAGGAAATGGATAAGAGGGATGTGCGGCTGAATCAGCCCTGGCGCAGGCGCGCCGGAGGCAGACCGTAGGTGCGGCGGAACAGCCGGGAGAAATGCGCCTGGTCATAGAACCCCAGGCGCAGTGCGATCTCGCTCAGGGGCTCCCCTGCCAGCACCAGCGGCAACGCTCGCTGCAGGCGCAGCTGGGTGAGCCACTGATGCGGCGGCAAGCCGGTGTGCTGGCGGAAGCGGCGCAATGCCTGCCAGGGGCTCATGGCGCAGAAGGTGGCGATCTCCTCCAGCGAGGGCGGAGCGTCCAGACGGCTTTCCAGCCAGTCGCGCAGGCGCTGCCAGGTGCGCGGGTCGAAGACCCGATCCGCCTCGCTGACGCGCAAGGTCGAGCCCATCTCCAGCAGATGGGCCAGCGCCTGCCAGAGAGACTCTTCCTGCGCCAGACGTGACCCGCCCAACATCGCCGCATGAAAACGCTGCAGATGCTGCGACAGCGCGGGATGGCGCAAACTGCTGCAGGTCAGTCTCGGTGCCCCCTGACGCCCGTCACTCAGGGTACGACTGGCCTCGTCCAGCCAGAAGGGATCGAAGGCCATCACCCGGATGCGATAGCTCTGCCCCTCCAGGCAGGCGCCGTCATGAATCCCTTCCGGCGCCATCAGCAGCACGTCCCCTGCCCCGACATGCCGACGCTCGCCGCCATAGGCGTAGCGATGCTGCCCCTGGATCAGCAGGCCGACGTGGTACTCCAGGTGAAAGTGCCGGGGAAAGGCGAAGCGGCTGTACTGCGCGTCGATCAGACGAACGCCGGGCAGGCTGCTCTGGATGTGAGTGATCTGGTCCATGGCGCCTACTGTAGCGCCATGAACCGGGCAAATCTTGGATGAAATTGCAGGCAGAAACTCAAAGCTTCGGCGGCTGCTCGCCCAGCGGCACTATGGCCATGGTCAGGCGCGAGATGCAGCTGGGCTTGCCGTCATCGCCACTGAGGCGGATGTCCCAGACATGGGTGGTACGGCCCAGGTGCACGGGCCGCGCCACCGCATGCACACGCCCGCTGCGCAGGCCGCGCAGGTGGTTGGCGTTGACCTCGAGGCCCACGCAATAGAAGCGGCTGCTGTCGATGCACAGGTAGCTGGCGGTGGAGCCCAGCGTTTCCGCCAGCACCACCGAGGCGCCGCCATGCAGCAGGCCATAGGGTTGGTGGGTACGCGCATCGACCACCATGCTGGCGCTGAGCGACTGGTCGTCGAAGGTTTCGAAACGGATGTCCAGCACCTCGCCGATGCTGTTTCTGAGGGTGGCGTTGAGCGCCTCGATGTCGGGAGTTCGTTGCCAGAGAGCCATGGACCTTTCCTTGTGCGGAGGGAAAACAGGGCCGGCGGCGCCGGCCCGGCGCTGCTCAATCGTGCCAGAGCACCACTTCGCTGCGCTGCTGCCATTCGGCGAAACGCTCGCCGTAGGTACCTTCGATCACGGCGCGCTTGATCTTCAGCGTGGGTGTGAGAAAGCCATTTTCCACCGCCCAGACCTCGCGGACCAGCACCAGCCCCTGCAGACGCTCATGATGATCGAGGCGGTCATTGACCTGCTCCACCAGCGCCTTGAGGCTGCTCTCCAGCTCGGCACGACCGTCGTTGGCCGCTTCCTGGCGCCCCACGTCGGACAGCACGCACAGCGCGATCGGCTGGGGCAAGCCGTCGCCCACCACGCAGACCTGCTCGATGCGCGAATGCTCGCCGATGCGGTTCTCGATCGGCGCCGGCGCCACGTACTTGCCCTTGCTGGTCTTGAAGATTTCCTTGATCCGTCCGGTCAGACGCAGATTGCCTTCGGCGTCCTGCTCGCCCTTGTCGCCGGTGCGCAGGAAGCCGTCGGCGGTCAGCGCCTCGGCGGTCTTGACCGGGTCCTTGTAGTAGCCCTGCATGGTGGCGCCACTGCGCACCTGCACCTCGCCATCCTCGGCGATACGCACCTCGACACCGGGGTTGTTCTGGCCGATCCAGCCCTGCTTGAACTTGCCGGGCCGGCAGACATGGGAGTAACCGCAGTTCTCGGTCATGCCATAGACCTCCTGGATCTCCATGCCCAGGCGCCGGTACCAGTTAAGCAACGCCTCGGGCACCGGCGCGGCGCCGGACAGCGCATAGCGAATGGCGTCCAGCCCGAGACCGGCGAGCACCTTGCGCCCGACGATGCGGCCGATGATCGGCAGCTTGAGCAGACGGTCGAGCTTGTGCGCCGGCATCTTGCCGTACACCCCCATCTGGAACTTGGTCCAGATCCGCGGTACGCCGAACATCACGGTCGGCCGGGCACGCTTGAGGTCGTCGAGGAAGGTGTCCAGGCTTTCGGCGAAAAAGATCGTCTGCCCGGCATACAGCGACGCCAGCTCGACGAACATGCGCTCGGCCACGTGGCACAACGGCAGGTAGGAGATCAGGCGGTCATCCTCGCCCACGCCGAACAGCGCGATGGCGTTGCTGGCGGCGAAGCCGAAGTTGGAGAAGTTGTGCATCACCCCTTTCGGCGCACCGGTGGTGCCGGAGGTGTAGATGATGGTGGCCAGCTGATCGGCCGCGGGCTTGGGGTCGTCCTGGATCGGCGCGCAGCGCTGCAGATCGTCCCAGCTGAAGTCGAACTGGCCCTGAGGATGCAGCGGCAGGCTGACGGTCGGCAGCCCTTGTGGCAGCCCCGGGGCCATGGCCTGCCAGTCGTCGAGCTTGCCGATGAATGCCAGCGCCGCCTCGGAATGCTCCAGCACCTGCCGCATGGAGTCGGCGGTCAGGTTGGGGTAGAGCGGTACCGATACGTGGCCGGCCATCCAGATCGCCAGGTCGGCGATGATCCAGTGCGCGCAGTTCTTCGAGACGATGGCGATACGGCTGCCCTGCGGCAATTCGCGGCTACGCAGCCAGTTGGCGGCTCGGCGCGCCTGCTCCCCCACATCGCCCCAGCTCAGCTCCAGCAGCTTTCCGCCGCCCAGGGGTTGCACCATGTAGCGTTTGTTCGGGTGCCTTGCTTCACGTTCGTAGAACAGCTCGAGCGGCAAACGGATTGCATCAGCCACAGGGCTTCCTCCTTTGTTGTTTTTGTAGGAATCGACCAAGCACTTGCTTGGTCGACTATTCCACGCAGACAGGGGAGGTGCAAGTTAAGAAATGTTTCCTCGGCAGCCCGGCTTTCCGGCCAAAGCCGCAGGCAGCGCGCTCAGCGCGGATGAATCAGCGCCAGCAGCTCCATCAGCCCGGCGGCGGGTATGTCACCCTCCAGCTCGGCCAGGCTGGCGGTGCGCATCGGCAACGGATCCTGGCGGTGACCGTGCACCAGCAAACCACCGAGGGCGCCGATCAGGGGCTGGTGGCTGACCAGCAGCACCTCGGCACCGGCGCGCTCGTCGAGGTACTTGAGCACCTCGCGCGGGTCGCTGTCCGGCGTCAGCCAAGGTACGGTGCCCACCTTGCCGGCAAAGCCCAGCGCGCCCCGCACCAGTTCGGCGGTTTGCTGAGCGCGTACGTAGGGGCTGGCAAGAATCGCCGTGAGGGGGCGCCCGGCCAACTGGGCGGCGGCTTGGCGCACCTCTTCGCGGCCGTGGGCAGTGAGCTCGCGCGCGGCGTCACTGGCTGCCTGCGGCTCGGCCTGGCCGTGACGCAGCAGCCAAAGCCTCACAGCTTCGGCTCCTCGTCACGCACCGGATGCGGCGCCGGTGGAATGCTGTGCGCAGCCTCGCCTTCCGGAGCGCGAGGCGTCGGCCAGTCGGCGAACGGCCAGGGTTTTTCATCGGTGTTGAAGGTGCCGAAACGACCGATCTGCGCCAGGTACTGGCTGAGGCTGTCGCCAAAGCCCAGCAGACCGGCATTCGGTGCGCCGTAGAACAGGCGGTAGCCCAGCTGCAGCAGAACCACGGCACCGAGCAGCAGTTCAGCCAGCTGCCAGACGATGACGAAGATCACCATCCACAGAATGCGCAGCAGAATCGACTCGCGTTCCAGTTCCCGCTTTTCATCGCTCATGACTCACTCTCCTTGATTGGCTGCCGGTTCAGAAACCGGCAGTGGGGATGAAATCGACATCGGTCTTGGGCTCGCCGCGCATCAACAGTTCGATCACCTGAGCCAGCGTACGCCCCTCGAACAGCACGGCATGCAGCCCCGCGACCAGCGGCATGTACACCTCCAGTTCCTCGGCACGCGCCTTGAGGACCTTCAGAGTATTGACCCCTTCGGCGACCTCGCCGAGGCGTTGCACCGCCTCGTCCAGGCTCAGCCCCTCGCCCAGGGCGAAGCCGACCTGATAGTTGCGGCTTTTCGGCGAAGAACAGGTAACGATCAGATCGCCCACGCCGGCCAGGCCGAGGAAGGTCATGGGGTTGGCGCCCAGCTTGACGGCGAAGCGGGTCATCTCCGCCAGCGCACGGGTGATCAGCATGCTCTTGGTGTTCTCGCCCATGCCGAGCGCCGCGGCCATGCCGGACATGATGGCGTAGACATTCTTCAGCGCGCCGCCGAGCTCGACGCCAAAGCGGTCGGCACTGGCATAGACGCGGAAGGTTCGCCCATGCAGCGCCTGCTGGACACGCAGGCACAGCTCTTCGTCCTCGCTGGCGATCACCGTGGCGGTCAGCGCATGGTCGGCCACCTCCTTGGCCAGGTTCGGCCCGGACAGCACACCAATGCGGGCATCGGGAGCGATCTCCTCGAGAATCTCGCTCATCAGCTTGAAGGTCCTGGCTTCGATGCCCTTGGTGGTGCTGACCAGCATCTTGCCGGACAGCTGCGCCGCCACCGGCTGCAAGGCATCGCGCAACGCGCTGGACGGCAGCGCGACAAAAACCAGCTCGGCCTGCTGCAGCGCGGCACCGAGGTCGCTGGTCGGCTCGATGCCCGGATGCAGCTTGACGCCCTTGAGGTAGCGCGGATTCTCGCCACTGCGGCGCATCTGCTCGGCCTGCTCGGGGTCGCGCATCCATTGCAGGACGCGCTGGCCGTTTTCCGCCAGCAGATTGGCCAGGGCGGTGCCGAAGCTGCCGCCGCCGAGTACGGCAATGGGTTGGAGCTCTGTCATATCTCTTCCGAATGAAGCCATGCGCGATGGCGGTCTGCAGGCATTATACGGAGCCGAGAGTGACCGGCCAGGGCAAAAGTTCAGCGTGCCGGACGGCAAACGCGAATTACCGCAGACTGCAAGCGCCGGAAGCTGGCAAACAATGGCGGGTCGGTTAACATGCCAGCCTGACGTCAATTGCCAAGGACGATTCGTGCCCACAGGCAGCCCCTTGCCCCCGCCCTGCGCCTCTCGCCAGGCAGTAGCGCCGCTTTCCAGGGACGGTACAACCATGAACCAGCGTCGCGGCTGGAACATTCACACCCGCACCCAGCTGATCAGCGTGGGCCCCGCCCTGCTGCTGACGCTGCTGCTGACCGGTTTTCTCACCTTCACCCGCCTGCAGGATCTGCGTCTGGAGCAGGGTCATACCGGTCAATTGATTGCCAACCAGCTCGCGCCCGCCACCCAGTACGGCGTGCTCAATGACAATCTGAACACCCTGGAAAGCCTGCTACGGGCCACCTTGAGCACTCCCGACGTGCGCTTTGCCGAGGTGCGCGACCGCGACGACAACATCCTGGTCTACGTCGAACGCCCCAAGGAGCAGGGGCACAGCACCGCGCAGGTGGAGGTATTTCAGGCACCGATTCACTTGCAAGGTCCGCCAGGCCGTGAATGGCCATTGCCGCCGGGCAGGTCACTCGGCGACGGCTATCTGGGTCGGGTGATCGTAGGCATATCCAATGACACCTTCAGCACCCGTCAGCAGGAAATCCTGCTCAAGGCCGGGGTTCTGTCGCTGTTCGCCCTGCTGCTGACCTTTCTTCTCGCCAGACGCCTGGCCCGGCGCCTGGCGCAGCCCCTGAGCGCCATGGGCCAGGCGCTGGAGCGCATCCAGAGCGGCGATTACCGGCCCTCGCTGATCGAACGCGGCAACGACGAGCTGACCGATCTCGCCCGGCATATCAACAACCTCGCCTGCGCCCTGGAGCAGAGCGGCCGCGAGCAGCAACAGGCGATTGCCGAACTGATCCAGGCCCGCGAGGAATCGGAGCAGGCCAACCGTGCCAAGTCCGACTTCCTGGCGATGATGAGCCACGAACTGCGCACACCGATGAACGGCGTGCTGGGCATGCTGCAGTTGCTGGAAACCACCAGCCTCAACGACGAGCAGACCGAGTACGCCGCCCTGGCCACCGAATCCACCGAGCATCTGCTCAAGGTTATCAACGACATCCTCGACTTCTCGCGCATTGAACGCGGCGCGCTGGAGCTCGAAGCCATCCCCTTCAACCTGCTGGAGCTGCTGCAGGGCTCGGTGCAGGTGTTCCAGCACAGCGCCCAGCAGCGGGGCCTGCAACTGCTGCTGGAAACCCAGCCGGGCCTGCAGCAGCTCGAAGTGCGCGGCGACCCCACCCGCATCCGCCAGATCCTGGTCAACCTGATCGGCAATGCGCTGAAGTTCACCGAGGAAGGACAGATTCGCGTCGAGACCCGCTGGCAGCCACTGGACGACCAGGTGCTGTGGTTCACCTGCGCCGTGCACGACAGCGGCATCGGCATCGATGCCGAGCGCCTGGAGCACATGTTCGACGCCTTCCAGCAGGCCGACACCTCGATTTCGCGTCGCTATGGCGGCACCGGTCTCGGTCTGCCCATCGCTCGCACGCTGGCCGAACGCATGGGGGGCACCCTGCAGGCGGAAAGCCAGCTGGGCAAGGGCTCGGTGTTCACCCTGGAGATTCCGCTGCCGTTCTGCGAGCAAAGCAGGCAGGTGCAGAGCGGCGCCCACCCCGCCCCCGCCAGCGGTGACGGCCAGGCCGTACTGCTGGTGGAGGACAACCCGGTCAACCAGACCGTGATCGAGGCCATGCTGCGCAGCCTGGGCTATCAGGTCAGCCTGGTCGGCGACGGCCAGCAGGCGCTGCAGAGCGTTGCCCAGCATGTCTATGCAGCCATTCTCATGGACTGCCGCCTGCCGCTGATGGACGGCTATGAAGCGACGCGGCGCATCCGCCAGCAGGCCGGCGGCCAGCAGATACCCATCATCGCCCTCACCGCCAATGCCCTGCAGGGCGACCGGGAGGCCTGCCTGGCGGCTGGAATGAACGATTACCTGGCCAAACCATTCAAAAGAGCAGACCTGCAACGCATCCTGGAGCGCTGGCTGCCAGCCCGACCATAGGCGAGTGGCTTCCGTGACGGCGCAGGGTTACAAGGAGAAACTGCTGTGCCTGTGACAATGCCAGTACAGCAGAGTACAACTGTACTCACTGCGCTGTGACTTTCACCACAACGCAACAGTCTATGACTAGGCTGCCGGCAGACGCCTACCCAGGCGTGGCCGGCCAGGACGATTCGCCCAGCCTTAGAAGCGTGGGGACAATTGAGGAGCTCGCATGACAAGACAAAACGCCTACACCCGGGAAGACCTGCTCGCCTGCAGCCGTGGCGAACTGTTCGGTCCGGGGAACGCGCAACTGCCCGCCCCGAACATGCTGATGATCGATCGCATCGTTCACATCAGCGAGACCGGCGGCAAGCACGGCAAGGGCGAAATCGTCGCTGAGCTCGACATCAATCCGGACCTGTGGTTCTTCGGCTGCCATTTCGAAGGCGACCCGGTCATGCCCGGCTGCCTCGGCCTCGACGCCATGTGGCAGCTGGTCGGTTTCTACCTTGGCTGGCAGGGCAACCCGGGCCGCGGCCGCGCTCTGGGCAGCGGTGAGGTGAAATTCTTCGGCCAGGTCCTGCCGACCGCCAAGAAGGTCACCTACAACATCCACATCAAGCGCACCATCAACCGCTCGCTGATCCTCGGCATCGCCGATGGCACCGTAGCCGTCGACGGTCGCGAAATTTATAGCGCCGAAGGCCTGCGCGTCGGCCTGTTCACCTCCACCGACAGTTTCTGAAGGACTTGCACATGCGTCGTGTAGTGATCACCGGTCTGGGCATCGTTTCCTGCCTGGGCACTGACAAAGAAGCCGTAGCCGCCAGCCTGCGCGCCGGCAAGTCGGGCATCCGCTTCAACCCGTCCTATGCCGAGATGGGCCTGCGCAGCCAGGTCTCCGGCTCGGTCGACCTGAACCTGGAAGAGCTGATCGACCGCAAGGTCTACCGTTTCATGGGCGACGCCGCCGCCTTCGCCTACCTGTCCATGGAGCAGGCGATCAAGGATGCCGGCCTCAGCGAAGAGCAGGTTTCCAATCCGCGTACCGGCCTGATCGCCGGTTCCGGTGGCGCTTCCACCGTCAACCAGATGGAAGCCATCGATACCCTGCGCGAAAAAGGCGTCAAGCGCATCGGCCCATACCGCGTGACCCGCACCATGGGCAGCACCGTATCGGCGTGCCTGGCGACTCCGTTCAAGATCAAGGGCGTCAACTTCTCAATCTCCTCGGCCTGCGCCACCAGTGCGCATTGCATCGGCCAGGCCATGGAGCAGATCCAGCTGGGCAAACAGGACGTGGTCTTCGCCGGTGGCGGCGAAGAAGAGCACTGGAGCCAGAGCTGCCTGTTCGACGCCATGGGTGCCCTCTCCACCCAGTACAACGAAACCCCGGAAAAGGCCTCGCGCGCCTACGACGCCAAGCGTGACGGTTTCGTCATCGCCGGTGGCGGCGGCATGGTGGTGGTCGAGGAGCTGGAACACGCTCTGGCTCGCGGCGCCAAGATCTACGCGGAAATCGTCGGTTACGGCGCCACCAGCGACGGTTACGACATGGTCGCTCCGAGCGGCGAAGGCGCGATCCGCTGCATGCAGCAGGCGCTGGCTACTGTCGACACCCCCATCGATTACCTCAACACCCACGGCACCTCGACTCCGGTTGGCGACGTTGCGGAAATCAAAGGCGTGCGTGCCGTATTCGGCGACAAGGCCCCGGCCATCAGCTCGACCAAGAGCCTGTCCGGCCACAGCCTGGGCGCTGCCGGCGTGCAGGAAGCGATCTACTGCATGCTGATGATGGAAGGCAACTTCATCGCCGCGTCGGCCAACATCGACGAGCTCGACCCGGAAGTGGCCGACATGCCGATCCAGCTCACCACTGTCGAGAACGCCAAGCTCGACACCGTGATGAGCAACAGCTTCGGCTTCGGTGGCACCAACGCCACCCTGGTGCTCAAGCGCTGGACCGGTAAGTAACAGCTGCCACGGTAAAGAAAACGGCGCCTTCGGGCGCCGTTTTCGTTCGTGCTGCTTTACTCCCCCTCCCGCTGGCGGGAGGGGAAATGGCCGTGCCTCAGACCTTGAAACGCGCTACCAGGTTGTTCAGGTCGATCGCCAGACGCGACAGCTCCTGGCTAGCCGCACTGGTCTGGTTGGCACCCGCCGAACTCTGCAGCGACAGATCGCGAATATTAACCAGATTGCGATCCACCTCCCTCGCCACCTGAGCCTGCTCCTCCGACGCGCTGGCAATCACCAGATTGCGCTCGTTGATCGAGGAGATCGCCTGAGTGATCAACTCCAGCGCCGCGCCCGCAGCCTGGGCCACCTCAAGGGTGGAGCGGGCGCGATTGTTGCTGCTCTGCATCGAACCGACCGCCTGATCGGTGCCGCTTTGAATGGCACCGATCATCTGCTCGATCTCCTGCGTGGATTGCTGAGTGCGATGCGCCAGCGCACGCACCTCGTCAGCCACTACTGCGAAGCCTCGTCCCGCATCACCGGCCCGCGCCGCCTCGATGGCAGCGTTGAGCGCCAACAGGTTGGTCTGCTCGGCGATGGAGCGGATCACGTCAAGCACCTTGCTGATCTCACGGACCCGCTCGGCCAACTTCTCGACCTCACCCGCGGTGCCATTTACATCATCGGCCAGCTGACTGATCGAGCTCACGGTCTGGCGCACCTGCTCGCGCCCCTGCTGCGCCGTAGCATTGGATTCGCGCGATGCCTCGGAGGTGCTCACAGCATTGCGCGCGACCTCTTCGACCGCGGCAGTCATCTCGTTGACTGCCGTAGCAGCCTGTTCGATCTCGGTGTTCTGCTGATGCAGGCCGCGAGTCGAATCTTCGGTCACCGCATGCAATTCTTCGGATGCCGATGCCAGTTGATTGGACGAGTCGGCGATGCTCTGAATGGTGTTACGCAGGCTCTGCTGCATGCTTTTCAGGGCGTTTAGCAGCCGTGCCGGCTCGTCACGGCCCTCGACGTGGATGCTCTGGGTCAGATCACCCGACGCCACTACCTCGGCAAGACGTACCGCCTCCGTCAGCGGCGCGACGATGCTACGGGTCAGCAGCAGTGCCAGGCCCACGGTAGCCAGCGCCGCCAGTGCCATCATCACCACTACCCAGGTACGCGCCGAATCGAACACCTGCCCAGCCTTGCGAGCTGCCTCCATAGCGCCCTTGCGGTTCAGCTCGGAAAGATCAGTTAGAGCACGCGCCATATCATCGGCATGTTGATTAAGCGTGCCACGGGTCACGGCAATGGCATCGTCGAAGTTACCTTGGCGAATGAAGGCAACGATCTTGCCCTGCTCCTGCAAGTAGGCCGCTTCGGCTCGGCGAAAAACCTCGTAAAGGCTACGCTCCTCACTACCGGAGATAAGCTTTTGATACGAAGAGTCAGCCGCACTCAACTCAGTACGCAGTTCATCGGCAAGGCGCAGGTTCCTCTGAAGCTCATCAGGGTCACGGTTGAGCATCAGCCGCAGCGTCACGGCACGCAGACGCAGGATGTCCTGGCTGACCTCCCCCAGCGCCATCATACTTGGCAGCCAATGCTGATCGACTGCCTCGGACTGCTTGCGCATCTCGCTCATCTGCAACAGCGAAAAAGCCCCAAGCAGCAACACCAGCAAAGCTACTAGACCGAATCCCAAAGCAGCCCGTGGTGCGATAGAAAGATTACGCAGCGACATTTTTGCAACTCCCATTGCGCGCAGAAATCGAGACATCCTTCGCCGCACTTGGCAAAAGACCTTCAGAGATTGTACTAGGGTCTGTTGCCGTTTCGACGCGAGCCGTGCGCGAAACGACAACAGACCCTAATCCCTTCTTTCTTATCGACGCGATTCAGTCGCTCTTGATAAGGACATAAAGAAATTTCTAACGACGCAGAGCCTTGGCCATCGCCTGGTCGACGTGGTGTCGCCATTCGTCATCGCGCCACTGCTCCTCCCGACGCGCCTGCCAGTCATCGATGCGCTGCACGTCTTCGCATTGGCGGAAGCCATCCTCCCAGCCGCGGGCATACAGCGGCTCGGCCATGTAACGTGGCACGTCCTTGTCGAACTGACCGAGCGGGCCAACAGCCGAACGCCCACTGCTGCAACCGTCCTCGAAGCCGTCGACGAAGGTCGGCGGATAGTTCTCTGCCAGCATCTGCTCGCGCAGGCTCTGACACCCCAGCAAGACCAGCAACGACAGGCCACAGATCAGCAAACGCGCGACCTTCATGACTTCATACCCCCTCGATTACGCCGAGCAGCCGATCCTTTAGCGCGCACAGCGCCCATGCGCTGGTGCTACAGGCGCCTGTGGCCAATGCTGAACGCAACGCCGGAATGTCGGCGTCGCGCAGGTAGCGCTCGGCGTCGCCCATACGCTCTTCGCCGCCAAAACCGCCACCGCGCATTTCTGCCAATGCCTGTTCCTTGCTCCAGTTCTGGTAGATCACCCGGTACAGGGCGGCGATCAGCCCGGTACGGTTTTGCCCATGCTTGCAATGAATCAGTACCGTGCCGCGACTCTGCGCCTGGCGGATGCTGCGCAGCACCTCGATGACATCGGTGTCATCGATACGATCAGTGCGCAACGGCAGGTGTACCTGATGAACGCGCGGATCACCCAACCATTGCTCGTCGCCGCGCTGATAGAAGTTGATCACCGTGGCGATGCCGAGCGCCTGCAGTTGCGGCCAGTCCCGCGCCGCAGGCAATGCGCTGCGGTACAGATCAGGCGTCATGCGATACAGGTTGATGCGGCTGTCCAGTGGCTGTGCCCAGCTGGCCGGGCGCACGCCTTGCACGGGCGCCGCCGACGTCGTCGCGCCCCACGCCATGCTCAGGGGCAGCGCCAACAGCGCACTGACGAAAACCACGGTGGCCAGCGCTAGGCGCAAGCCCTGTTGGAGTCTGTTCATCGGCAGGTTTCTCCCCAGACCACCTGATTCCCTGCGTTTTGTGCGACAGGCGCTCGGTAAAGCAGCCAGCGGTAGGTCAGCACGCAGATCACCCAGTCGATCAGCAGCGTCCACAGGTTGTGCGAGAGAAAGTGCGCGCCCTGCAACATCCGCCCCAGGGAAAACAGCGAACCCAGCCCCAACGCCACCACCAGCGCGATTCGCGCGGCACGTGGGCGGCGGTCGCGCAAGACGAAGAACAGCGCCAGCAGCGAGAATCCTGCCGAAGCATGCCCGCCCGGCCAGCATCGGCCGGGGTTGGCGGTGGGTGCACGTTCGCTCAGCAGCGGGGTGAACTGCTCCTGGCCACCAAACTCGCTCAGGCTCCAGGGGCAATGCATACCGGTCAGCGTCTTCAGTGGCGTGACCACCGAAGTCGACAGACCCAGCGCCAGCACCAGATAACCGAGCTGTCGACGCCAGGCACGCAGCCGTGTCGGCATGAGGCTGAGCAGAAAGCCGGCGATGGCCAGCACACCGAGCATGATCAGCGCCTGCTTGGCACGGTCATGCAGGATGTCTTCGAGCCAGAAACTGCTACGACCGATGAAGCCCTGGCCAGGTTCGTAGAACAGACGGGCCAGGGCGAAGTCCACAGGGCTGGGATCGACTACCAGCAACAGCGCCATCAGCAGCAGCGGAATACCCAGCGCCAGGCGAAAATCGAAATAACGAGACGGCATCTTCACTCCTTAGCGCTGGCTGAGCTGCTGGCTCGATTGAGCGTCTGGTTGCCAGGCGATCAGCCGCTTGCCGAAGGCATGACTGGCGCCCTGGTAGTAGGCGATGTCGCGCCGCAACAGCGGATCGGCATCATCCACCCGCCACTCATGACTCAGGCCCAGAGCATCGTCGTGGCGACGCATGCCCTGGCGCGGGCTGAGAATCGCCAGGTTCTGCCCATCGAACAGGCCCAGATGTTGGTAGTTGCCGAGTAGTGCCCGCCCGGGCGCGTGGTCGGCGCGCAGCAGGTTGCGACCGAAGAAAGTGGAGACGTAATCCAGGTTGAGCAGACCAAGCAGTGTCGGTGCTACGTCGATCTGACTGGCCACATCGGTGTACTGCGCCGGTTTGACATACCTGGGCGAGTAGATGAACAGCGGGATCTGGTAGTTGGCCACCGGCAGATCCTCACGCCCGGCGCTGCCTGCGGTGTGGTCGGCGACGAAGACAAACAGCGTGTTGTCGAACCAGGGCTTGCTGCGCGCCTGCGCCAGGAACTGGCCGATGGCGTAGTCGGTGTATTTCACTGCTCCCTCACGCCCCTCGCCGGAGGCGATGTCGATACGCCCGTCCGGGTAGGTGTAAGGCCGGTGATTGGAGGTTGTCATCAGTTGCAGGAAGAACGGCTTGCCGGCCGCATGGTCGCTATCGGCCACCTTCAGCGCCTGATGGTAGAGATCCTCGTCGGCCATGCCCCAGGCATTCTGGAAGCTCATCTCGGACTCATCGACGCTGCTCTGATCGACGATGCGATAACCATTGCCGCCGAAGAAGGCGTTCATGTTGTCGAAGTATCCGCGCCCGCCATAGACGAAGACGCTGTCGTAGCCCTGCGCGCCCAACTGCTGGCCCAGGCTGGCATAGCCGGACTCGCGGCCGATGCGCTTGACGATGGAGCGCCCCGGGGTCGGCGGTACCGACAGGGTCAGCGCCTCCAGACCGCGGTCGGTGCGCGTACCCGTGGCATAGAAATTGGTGAACACCAGGCTGTGCTTGCGCAGCTCGTCCAGGTTCGGGGTCAACCCACGGGTATCGCCAAAACTGCCCAGATACTTGGCACTCAGGCTCTCGATGGTGACCAGCACCACGTTGAGCTTGCGCGCCTGGCCGGGGTTGTCGATCACCCGGCGGATGTCCTGCGGGTCACTGCCGATGAAGCGCGCATTGGGCTCGGCCACTTCGGCGCGCAACTGCTCGGCCACCGCAGCATCGGGCAAGGTGGCGTAGAACTGCTGATAGTCCAGCTCGTTGTTACGAAACGCAGCGAAGAACTGGTACGGGCCATTGCTCGCCAGCTCACGCTGGTAGGTATTGCCACCCAGGCTACGCGGCGCGTCCTGCCCCACCAGGCCGCTGCACAGCCCGACCAACAATGCCAGCATTACCAGTGCATAGACCGCACGCAGCCGTGGCAAACGCGGCGCCTGCAACGCCGCACGCAGCGGCCGGCGCAGCGCTACGGTCAAGCCGATGGCCAAGACCGCCAACAGCGCCAGCAGCGGATAGATCGGGTAGGACTCGAGAATGTTGTCGACGACCTCTTTGGAGTACACGAGGTAGTCCACGGCAATGAAGTTGAAGCGCACGCCGAACTCGTCCCAGAACAGCCATTCGGCCACCGCGGTGAAGAACATCGCGAACAGGCTGACGGCCGCCAGGGCGATCAACAGACGCTGGTGCCAACGGCGCTGCCACAACCAGGCAGGACACAGCAGCAGGTAAAGCGCCAGCGGCGCGGCGGCGTAGACCAGGAAGCTCAGGTCATAGATCAGACCGACGCCATACAGGCCAAGCAGGTTCGGCAGGGTGACACCGGCATCGCCCAGATGCGCAATCAGCAGCACGCTACGAGTGAGGAAGAAAACCGCCAGCCAAGCCAGCAGAATGATCGACAGATAACGAAGTTGCGCGTAATGGAGACGTGGCATCGTATGATCCTTGTAGGATGAACGAGCCGCAGTCTGCGAGGCGAGCTGTGAGCCTCTCGTCAAAGCCGTGTGAAAAAATCGTCAAACCCAGGAATAACCCGCGATGCGCATTCTGGTCATCGAAGACAACCGAGACATCCTCGCCAACGTGCTCGACTATTTGCAGCTCAAGGGCTTTTCCGTCGACTGCGCGCAGGACGGCCTGAGCGGCCTGCACCTGGCCAGCAGCGGCCACTACGATCTGATCGTGCTGGACATCATGCTGCCGGGCATCGACGGTTATCAGGTGTGCAAGCGCCTGCGCGAGGATGGTCGCAGCGAAGTCCCCATCCTCATGCTCACCGCGCGCGATGCGCTGGATGATCGCCTGAAGGGGCTCAATGCCGGCGCCGATGACTATCTGATCAAGCCTTTCGCCCTGTCCGAGCTGGTGGCGCGCATCGAAGCGATCCTGCGCCGTAGCCGCGGCAGCCGCAAACGCCAGCTGCAGGTCGCCGATCTCAGCTACGACCTCGATACCCTGCAGGTCAGTCGCGCCGGCCAACTGCTCAAGCTCAACCCATTGGGCCTCAAGCTGCTGGCCATCCTCATGCAACGCAGCCCGGCGGTGGTACGCCGTGAAGCGCTGGAAGAAGCCCTGTGGGGCGACGATTGCCCGGACAGTGACAGCCTGCGCAGCCATGTCCATCAACTACGCCAGGTACTCGACAAGCCCTTTCCCACACCACTGCTGCACACCATCCACGGCGTCGGCTATCGCCTGGCGGAGAACCCCGATGCTGTCTAAGCAGCCCTTCCAGCGCCGGATTCTGATCGCCTTCGTGCTGATGACGGTGATGGTCAGCGGCCTGTTCTCGTTGAGCATCGTCGGTGTGGTGCATTTCATCGAGGAGCATCTGGTTTCCCAGGAGATGAGTCGCGAGCTGGGTGAAACACTGAACGAGGACATCCGCCAGGGGCGCCCACCGCGCCTGGACTCCAGCACCCGCTTCTTCTCGTCGAATAATCCCGACTATGCCATCGCGCCCGAATATGACGGCCTGCGGGAAGGGTTCAACGAGGTCGTCAGCGGCAACGAGGCGTTTTACGTCTACGTGCAGAAGATCAACGGCGAGACCTACATGCTGGTGCAGGAGCAACAGGAATTCGAAGCCCGCGAGAATGCGCTGTTCAATGTGGTGCTGGCGGGCTTTCTGCTGACGGTGATCGCCGCCTGGGGCCTGGGCTTGATGATGGCGCGCAAGGTCATGGCGCCGGTCAGCCGGCTGGCCCAGCAAGTGCGTCATCGCGACCAGCTGCATCCGCTGGCGCCACCATTGGCACCGGATTACCCCGACGACGAAATCGGCCAGTTGGCCGCTGCCTTCGACAGCACGCTGGGCCAGGTGCGTCAGTCCCTGGAGCGCGAGCGCCTGTTCACCAGCGATGTCAGCCACGAACTGCGTACACCGCTGATGGTCATCGCCACCTCCTGCGAGCTGCTTGCCGAGGCGCCCCTGGGCCCGCGCGAGAAGGAACAGGTGGCGCGCATCGCCCGCGCCAGCGAGGAAATGCGCGAGCTGGTGCAGACCTTCCTGCAACTGGCGCGCGACAAGAGCAACGAAGCCGTGTTCGTCGGCGACCGCAGCCTGGCCGCCATCGCCCATGAGCAAGCCAGCCGCTGGGGCGCGCTGATGGAAGAGAAAGGCCTGGACTTCCAGTTGATCGAGGAAGGCCAGGACGACGGCCGCTACAACGCCACTTTCCTCGGTACGGTAATGGCCAACCTGTTGCGCAACGCCCTGCACTACACCGAGAACGGCAGTGTGCGCCTGATCCTCGAATCGGGAGCGTTTCGTATCGAGGACAGCGGTGCCGGCATTCCTGCCGAGCAGCACGAGCGCATCTTCCAGCCGTTCGTGCGCGGCTCGCAGGCCCGTGGCGAGGGGCTGGGCCTGGGGCTATCGCTGGTCAAACGCATTTGCGCCAAACAGGGCTGGAGCGTCAGTTTGCAGAGCGAGCCAGGTCATACCCGCTTCCGGGTCACCCTGAACAATGGCGCTTGACGAAATTTTCACACCCCTTTGACGTGAACTTGATGCCTGGCTCTTTAGGCTGACGAACGTATCCATCAAGGGACGTTCGTCATGCCCAAGCCTAGCCCCATCGAACTGGATTTTTCCCGCAAGTACGATTTCGAGCACGCCCAGCAATACCTGCACAAGCATCAGGACGGCCTGTTTCGGCGCCTGTCCCACTGGCGCGACGTGCAGGTGGCGCGCCGTGCGCTGCAGATGGCCGATCAGCCGAACCTGGTGCTCGACCTGCCCTGCGGCGCCGGCCGTTTCTGGCCGATGCTCTGTGAGCAGCCAAACCGGGTGATCCTCGCCGCTGACAATTCCGCCGATATGCTCGCCACCGCGCGTGCCGCACAGGCCCCCGAGGTGGTGGCGCGAGTCAACAGCTTCCGCACCTCGGCCTTCGCGATCGACCTGGGTGACAACGCGGTGGACTGCATCTTCTGCATCCGCTTGCTGCATCACATCGAGTCGGCCGAGCACCGTCTGGCCATCCTTCGCGAGTTCCACCGCGTCAGCCGCGACACGGTGATCGTCTCGCTGTGGGTCGATGGCAACTACAAGGCCTGGAAACGCCGGCGCCTGGAGGCCCGGCGCGCCGCTCAGGGCCGTGCGGCGCAGAACCAGAACCGCTTCGTCGTCCTTCGCAAGACCGTTGAGGATGAGTTCCACCAGGCCGGCTTCGCCATACTCGGCCACCTGGACTTCCTGCCCGGCTATGCCATGTGGCGCACCTACGTACTGCGCAAGGAGGCCTGAAATGGGCGTTCTCAGCGAACAAGCACTGGCCGCCCTGCCCTCGACCGAATTCGATCGCTGGTGGTACAGCCCCGGGGAATGGGTCGAGCCGGCCAATCAACGACGCGGCGGCGAAAGTGGCGTGCGCCTGCTGCAACACTGGGACACAAGCCGGCCCCTGCTGTTCTGCAAGCGCCAGAGCGGGCATCTCTACCGCTCGCTGCGCCACCCGTTGGGGCGGCCAACCATCCTGCGCGAGCTGCAGGCCTACCGCGCCCTCGCCCGCCTCGGCATTCGTACACCGAACATCGTCTACTGCGCAGCGCGCAAACAGGCCGGGCAGTGGCAGGCGCTGCTGGTTACCGAGGCGCTGCCGGGTTTCGTCAGCCTGGAGCAGTGGTACGGCGAGCCCCATGCGCCGCAGCTCAACCAGGTCATGCTGCAACGCCTGGCGGTGACACTTGCACGTCTGCACCTGGGCGGCTGGCAGCACGGCTGCTGTTATGCCAAGCACCTGTTCGTCAAGGTTCGTAGCGACGGCGACGTGGATATCGCCCTGCTGGATCTGGAGAAAAGCCGGCGACGTTGGCGCGTCGCCAGCGCCTCGCGCCGCGACCTGGGCCAATTGGATCGACACCGTGGCGCCATGCCAGATGCCGACATGGCTTACCTGCGTCAGGTTTACCAGCAGGCTCTGAACGATCCCTGGGGCGGGCTGCCGCGATGAATGACAGTTCCGATCTGGACGCCCTGTCCTTCAAGGGGCGCCGCGGCCTGGCGCGCATCCTCGATGCCACCGGGTATTCGCTGGCCGGGCTGCGTGCGGCCTATCAGGGTGAAGCCGCGTTCCGTCAGCTGGTCTGGCTGAATCTGGTGCTGCTGCCGCTGGCCGGGCTGGTCGATGTCAGCCGCGCCGAACGTGCGTTGCTGGTAATAGTGCCGCTGCTGGCACTGGTGGTGGAGCTGCTCAATTCCGCCATCGAGGCGGTGGTCGACCGCATCTCGCTGAACCTGCACCCGCTGTCCAAGCAGGCCAAGGACATGGGCAGCGCGGCGCAGATGGTCGCGCTGCTGATGATCGCCCTGACCTGGGCGATCATCCTGCTTTGATCAGCGCACCGTGAAACGCTGTTCGGCCAGCTTGCGGTCGCCCTGATAGACGATGAAGTGCCATTCGCCGGGCACCACCTCGTGGTGTTCGGTGAATTCGAAGGCCATCACGTCCTGCGGCGCGCCGACCACCAGCTTCTGCTGCACCTCGAACTTGTCGTGGCGCTGGCCGTCCGGCGTGACCACGCCTGGAGTGAGGTAAAGCAGGGTCAGCGGCGCATCACCCTCGCGCTTGCCGGCGAGGCTGTAGCGCAGGCCGAACTTGGTACCCAGCTTGGCGGGAATCTGTTCGGTACGCTGAATTTCCTGATTGCTGCGGGTCAGCACGCGCTCGCCGGGCTGGTAGTCCTGATACTGGCTGCTGAAGATGCCGTATTCCACCGGCCCTTCCACACGGACGTCGGCCTGGGTCAGGCCGGCAAAGGCGAAAAGACCGGCCATCACGGTCACTCGGGTGTAATGCATGGTGCGCTCCTCGTTGAGATGAGCGCGAGCCTATGACGCGCGAATGACAGGCTGATGACAGTCCTGCTAGCGATCCAGCTCGGCCTGCACCCGACGCGGCAGCACGGAGAGGAAATTGTCACGTGCCACCTTGTGCGCGACCGCTTCCGGCAAGGCGTCGAGGAAGGGGTCGAAGCCTTTCATGTAATCGCCCAGGCTGCCAAAGCGCCCCACCACGTCCGAGCCGATCATGAAACGTTCCGGGTAGCTGCTGACCAGCTGCACCCAGTCAGGATCGGGCTTGCCGTCCTGATCCAGCAGATAGGGACGCAGCATGGTCCAGGACAGGTCGATGTAGAGGTTGGGGTACTGGCCGAGCATGCGCTCCACGGTCGCCAGCAGATAGTCGAGCTTCTCCTGATGGCGATGAATTTCCGCACTGGTGCCGGCGTGGGCCCAGATGAAACGTACGTGGGGATGATTGCGCAGCGGCGCCTCGATTTCCTGCAGATAGATCGGCTCGCGCTCACGCTTGGAGGTGATGTTGGAATGCAGCATCACCGGCAGGTCGTACTCGGCAGCCAGATGAAAGACCCGCGCCAGGGCTTCGTTGTTGGCGCGCGGCGCACTGCCGTGGATCAGCGCGGTAAGGTCATCGTGACGGGTGAAGACCTCGCCGATGCCCTGCCACAGGCCAGGATCGAGCTCCAGCATGCGGCGGATATGCGCATCGGCGTTCTTGTCGTTGGGGTTGAAGCCGGAAAGAAAGGGATGAAAACGTTTGCGCTGCTCGGCCGGCAAACGCTTGTAGGCGGCGGCGATGAACACATCGGTGGCGCTGTACCAGTAGGCATTGGCGTCATCGCCTGCGTAGTAGCGCGGGCGCTTGGGCTCGTCCTCGTCCCACTTCTTGGCCACCGGGATGCCGGAGAACATCACGTGGTCGACATTGTTCTGCGCCATCTTTTCCAGCAACTCGTCCATGCCGGCGCTTTCCTGAAAGAAGTCGACGTAGTGCAGATGGGCGTCGCTGTAGCGGTACTCACGGGCCTGCACGCTGCAGGCGAGCATTGCGCTTAAGGCCAGCAGCCAGGGCATTGGGCGGCGAATGGGCAAGACGAGTCCTCCTGACGGTACGAGCAGCATAGACCGCAAGCCAGGCGCGCAAGTTCGGACGCTTGCAGCGCCTCGTCGTGGAACGGAGCGATCGCCCCTGCACCAGGTTCGCTCACCGCCGCCGGGCATGCGCAGACGCGGCGCAGCGAAATCGTCGAGCCAATGATGGCACTTGGCTTGCAACACTCGATGCACATCATCGAGGAGAATCACCATGTTGCAGATGCTGCGCAAGCCAGCCCGCAAAGCCCAGGAAGAGGCTGCATTGGAGGCCCTGTTCAACGACCACGATCTGACCACCCGCCTGCCGGAGCACTATCAATGGATGGCGCGCCTGAACGATTTCAGCGCCGTGCTACAACAGCGCATCCGCGCCAGCCTCGGGGCTGCCGTCGGCATCGCGGCCCACGCGCCGCAGCTGGCAAGAATCGCTGCCGCCAACCAGCAGAGCGGCCAGACCCTGGCGCAATCCTCGGAACTCATCGCCAGCGCCAGCGAACAGGTCACCACCACGCTGGATGCCGAGCTGGTACCCGGTGCCGGAGAAGTGGCACGCCTGTCCGCCGAGGTCTCCGCCACCCTCGCTCAGTGCCACGCCAGCGGTCAGGCCGTCTTGCGCCAGGTCGAGGTGATCGACCTCAGTGAAGCCCAACTGGCACAGGTCATCGAACAGCTGGTTGGGCAGCTCGATGAAGTGAGCAAGGTCATCGGCGTGATCGCCAGCATTTCCCAGCAGACCAATCTGCTCGCGCTCAATGCCGCCATCGAGGCCGCACGCGCCGGGGAGCATGGTCGCGGCTTCGCCGTGGTCGCCGAGGAGGTGCGGCGGCTGGCCGGCCATACCACCGACGCCACCGGCCAGGTCGGCAGCATCATCGAGCGCTTTCGCGAAGGCATGCAGCAGCTGGGTGCTGCCGGTCTGCAGATGAACCAGGCGGTGGCCGACGGCCGCAGCGGCATCCTTGCCGTCAGCGACGGGCTGGACAGCACGCGCCAGGCCATGGATCGCCTCGACGCCCAGGTCGGCCAGATCGCCGCCGGCACCGAGCAGATCGGCCAGGCCGTGCGCTCGATCAACGGGGACGTGCAAAGCATCGCCCAGGTCGCCGGCGAGCTGCTGGGCAAGGCCGGGCAAGTGCTGCACCACAGCAAGGCGGTGCGCGAAGACGGCGATCGTCTGCTCGCCGGGCTGGGAGATTTCCGCCTGGAGATTCACCGCGCCGTGCGCAGCAGTGTCGAGCAACTGGCCAACCAGCCGGCGCTGAAGGAAGACGTGCCGGCAGCCGAACGCCTGCTGACAAACGCCCTTTCCCGTGACGGCCGCTTCGAGCTGTTCTATCTGGTGGACAAGCGCGGCGTGCAGCTTTCCGAGAACCTGTTCGCCGCCGATGTGGCGCAAATCGAAAGCACCAGCTGCCGCGGCCGCGACTGGAGCCAGCGGCCCTGGTTCCGCGCCGTGGCAGAGCGCATGGAAAGTCATATCACCGAAGTCTACCGATCCTCGGCCACAGACGATTTCTGCTTTACCGTCTCGGTGCCCATCGTCGATGAGCGCGGGCAACTGCTGCGTGTACTCGGAGCGGACGTGAGGCTCTCGGCGCTGGTGTGATCGGTGCCGGCTGGGCTAGGCTGGCCATTGTCGATTCGTCACACCTCAAGGGAAGCGCCATGATCCGCATTCACAACAACAAGGGCCTGCAGCAGCAGATCGAAATCGGCTCGCACCAGCTCATCGGCGACGTCTCGCCCGAGCTGGGCGGGGATGGCGCCGGCCCGGAGCCGCACGATCTGTTCGACGCTGCCCTCGGCACCTGCAAGGCCCTGACCCTGCTGCTGTATGCACGCCAGCGCGGCCTGCCGCTGGAGGGCATCGACGTGCAGATCGAGCGTGACGACAGCGAGGAGCGCCAGGGCAACTACCGTCTGGTCGTCGACCTGGCGCTCCAGGGGCCACTGGACGAGACGCAGCGCCAGCAACTGTTGCGCGTGGCGGACAAATGCCCGATTCACAAGCTGATGACCACCACCGACATCCAGGTCGAAACCCGCCTGGCGGGAGCCCCGGCATGAGCGAGCTGCAGCTGATCCGCCCGCGCGCCGAGGACATTTCCGGCCAACCGATCCTGCGCCCCCTGCCCTCGGCACGCTTTCGCAGCATCGGCCCCTTCGTGTTCTTCGATCACATGCTGGAGCAGGACTACCCCGCCGGCAGCGGCTTGAACATCGCCCAGCATCCGCATATCGGCCTGTCCACCCTCACCTACCTGTTCGAAGGCCAGCTGCAGCACAAGGACAGCCTGGGCTCCGATCAGCTGGTCGGCCCCGGCGACGTCAGCTGGATGACCGCAGGGCGCGCGGTGGCCCATGTCGAGCGCACGCCGCCCGAACAGCTCGGGCAGAACAAGCGGGCCCACGGTCTGCAGGTCTGGCTGGCGCTGCCGGAGGCCGAAGAACAGTGCGATCCGGCCTACAGCTACCACCCTGCCGCGTCGCTGCCACGCAGCGATGCCATGGGCGTGCAGATCACCCTGATCGCCGGCAGTGGCTTCTGTCTCGAGTCGCCGGTACCGGTACGTTCGCCGACGCTCTACGCCGAGCTGCGCCTGAGCGCCGGCGCCAGCCTGCTGATCCCGGCCGAGCACAGCGAACGCGCCCTGTATCTGATCGACGGCGAAGCCGAGCTCGATGGCGAAACCCTGCCCCGCCACACCATGGCGGTGATCCCGGCGGGTGAAACGCCACTGCTCAGCGCCTGCGGCGAATGCCACCTGGCGCTGATCGGCGGCGAACCCATCGGCCCACGGCGAATGAACTGGAACTTCGTCGCCAGCACCCCCGAACTGATCGACCAGGCCCGCCAGCGCTGGGCCGCAGGCGACTGGCCGCAGGTCCCCGGCGAAACCACGCGCATCGAACTGCCGCGCTGAACCGACCATCGAACACAGGCGCCAGGCGGCGCCTGTCACAAACTTGCTTTCGTATCGCCCCTCCTCGGCGAGCCGGACCAGGGCCTACCTGATCGAGGGTGACGTCTGCGAGGTGCTGGAGCAGCAAGGAAACTGGCTGCTGATCCGCTACGCCTCGCGCAAGGGGCCGCTGCAGCGCTGGGTTTCTCTCGATGAGGCTTATGGGCTGGCGCGTCCCTGAACGGCCATCATCTCCGCCGTTTTTTGTTACGCCTGCGTGATCCAGCACGCCCGCTCGCGGGTATAAGCTGCAGGCGGATTTCTCAGGCCAACGGATGACCCATGGCAGATCGCGACTTCGATTACGAAAGCACCCTGGAAGCCTGCGCGCGTGGCGACGAGCGCGCCTTCCAGGCGCTCTACCGGCAGGAGGCCGGGCAACTGCTCGGCCTGGCCATCAGCATGCTGGGCCGCCGCGATATGGCCGAGGATTGTCTGCACGACGCGTTCGTACGCATCTGGCAGCACGCCGCGCGCTATCGACGCGATCTGGGCAGCGGTCGCGCCTGGGTGCACAGCATCCTGCGCTACCGCGTGCTCAACGCCCTGCGCAGCGGCGGGCATCAGATCGAGGTGGACGATGACTTCATCGAGCGCATGCTGGACGACAGCCCGCAGGCCGAGGCACAGGCGCTGCAGCAATCCGAGCAGCGCCTGCTGCGCAGTTGCCTGCAGCGCCTGGAAAGGCCGCGCCGCCATCCGATTCTGCTGGCCTTCTACCGTGGCCTGACCCACGAGCAGATCGCCCGCCGCCTGAGCACACCGCTGGGCACCATCAAGGGCCGTATCCGCGCCGGCCTGCGCGCGCTGCAGGAGTGTCTGCAAGCATGATTCCGCATGACCCCGAAGAACGCCGCGCCCTGATCGGCGAATACCTGCTCGGCCTGCTCGACGAACCTGAAGCCGCCGAGGTGCGCCAGTTGCTCGAAGAGGATGAGAAGGCCGCCCGCATGGCCCTGGATTGGGAGCGCCACTTTCTCGAACTGAGCGACCGGTTGCCGGCACAGGCCCCCTCCCCGGCACTCTGGATGCGAATCCGCCGCAGCCTGGGCCTGCAGGATGAGCCACGCCCGGGCGCCCTGGCCAACTGGTGGAACAGCCTGCCGGCCTGGCGCCTGACCGCCGCCACACTGGCCGTTGCCCTGCTGGTCGCCGTGCTGCTGCCGATCCTGCGCAGCCCGGACAGCGTGGGCGAACGCTACACCGTGGTGCTGCAGCAGCCCGGCGAGGCGGCCCAGCCAGGCTGGGTCATCCAGGTTGGCAGCGATGGCACGCTGCTGCTCGATCCGCTGGTCGCCGACCAGGTGCCGGAAGGCCGCGCCCTGCAGTTCTGGACGCTGGTCGATCCGGCCGAAGGCCCGCGCTCGCTGGGCCTGGTCGAGGCCGGCAAGCCGCTGCGCCTGCCTGCCGAGCAGATCGGCGCGGTGCAGGCGGGCCAGCTGTTCGAGCTGACGCTGGAGCCGGCCGGTGGCTCGCCCTACGACCGCCCCAGTGGCCCGGTGCTCTATATCGGTCGAGCCGTGCTGGCCAGCGCCAATTGATAGCGCTTGCCGGCCGCTCGGCCGGCAAGCCGCTTGAAAAAATTTTCAGCCGCCGACATCCAGCTCCATTCCTCGCGGGTATAGCTCACAGGTGTTTCGTCGAGGCACCTGCGAAACCGGCCAGCCGGCTTCGTCTCGATGCTGAAATCTTCACGAGGAACCCACATGAAACGCATCACTTCCCTCTGCACCGCCGGCCTGCTGACTCTGGGCGCAGGTGCCGCCGGCGCCACCGAACTGCTCGCACTGAGCGCCGATGGCACGCTGTACAAGGTCGATGTCGCCAGCCTCAAGGTCACTGCCAGCATGGCGGTCAGCGGCGCCAGCGACCTGCGCGGCCTGGATGTGCGCCCCGCCAACGGTCAGCTCTATGCCCTGAGCGGCACCGATCAGCTCTACACCCTCGACGCCGCCAGCGGTCAGGCGACCGCAGGCAGCAAACTGCAAACCGCGCTGTCAGGCAGCGGCCAGGCCGTGGTCGACTTCAACCCGGTGGCCGACCGCCTGCGCCTGCTCGGCCCGGACGGCACCAGCCTGCGGGTGAATGTCGATACCGGTGAAGTGGCCGTGGACGGCAAGCTCGCCTACGCCGCCGACGGCCCTTACGCCGGTCAGCAGCCCAAGGTGGTCGCCGGCGCCTACACCAATGCCTATGCCGGCACGCAAAGCACCGCGCTGTACAACATCGACCTGGCCAGCGCCGGCCTGATGCTGCAGAACCCGCCAAACGACGGCGTGCAGCAACTGGTCGGCAAGGTCGCCGATGGCCTAGAGGCGGCCGCCATGGATATCGCCAGCGATGGCAAGGGTGGCAACACCGCCTACGTGCTGACCGGCAAGACCCTGCATCAGCTCGATCTGGCCAGCGGCAAGCCCACCACCCTGGGAGAGGTGGCCGAGCTGCCGGACGGCATCATCGACATCGCCGTACTGCCGGCGCAGTGAGCATGAAAAAAGGCTGCGCCCGATGAGCGCAGCCTTTCGTTCAGGCCCTGGCTGCAACCCGCCCTCACTGCTTGGCGAAGACCTCGTCGAACAGATCGTTCATCGCCTTGAAGGCCCGCGCGGCCACCACCGGGTGGTATTCGTTGCGCCCCGGCACGTTGGCCTTGGGGTTGGTGAACGAGTGCACCGCGCCGCCGTAGCTGACCAGTTGCCAGTCGGTCTTGGCCGCCTTCATTTCGGCGATGAAGCCGTCGACCTGCTCCTGCGGCACGGCCGGATCATCGGCACCGTGCAGCACCAGCACCGGCGCCTGAATGTTCTTCGCATCACTCGGGTTGGGCGTGTCCAGATTGCCGTGGAAGGACACGAAGCCCTTGAGCGGCGCGCCTGAACGCGCGAGTTCCAGCACCGTGCCGCCGCCGAAGCAGAAGCCGATGGCGCCGAGCCTGTCGAGATCCAGCGCCACCTCGCCGCTCTGCGCCTTGAGCACCTCGACCGCCGCCTGAGCACGCTTGCGCATCAGCGGACGATCGGCGCGCACGGCAGTGGCCGCGGCCCCCGCTTCTTCGGCGTTGCTCGGACGAATCGACTTGCCGTACATGTCGGCGACGAACACCACGTACTTGTCGCCCGCCGCACGGGCAGCCTTGGCCACGGTGTCCTCGTTCACCCCCATCCAGTTGGGCACGGCGAGCAGCCCCGGGCGCGGCGTGGTCACCGAGTCGTCGTATACCAGCACGCCTTCGAAAGCTTCGCCCTCGATCTCGTAGGCAATCGTCTTGGTCACGACAGCCGCGTCGGCAAGACCGGCGAATGCGGCGCATAACAGGGGAACCAGTGTCTTCTTCTGCATGGAGAGGCCTTCCTTCGCAAGGGTTGGCCCCTAAACATAGCCCTGCAACCGGCGATGACCAAGCCGCGGGGGCACGGGTTTGACACAGGACGTGTCAGAGTACCCCCAAGCCCGGTCCAGTGTATTTCCGCACTAGCCAGGGCAAGCGCCTGGCGAACGCTTGCGCCATCTGCGGCACTGGCTCGTTTGTCCTGCAAGAGTGCGCAGAGCCATAAAAAAGCCCGCCGAAGCGGGCTTTTCTACAGCGTGGCCAGTCAGGCGGACAGTTCCACCAGCAGTTTGTTCAAGCGCTGCACATAAGCGGCCGGGTCCTTCAAGCTGTCGCCGGCGGCCAGCGCGGCCTGATCGAAGAGGATGTGTGTCAGGTCGACGAAACGGTCTTCGTCGGCCTCGGCATCCAGTCGCTCGATCAGCGGGTGGCTCGGGTTGAACTCGAAGATCGGCTTGGACTCGGGCACCTTCTGTCCGCTGGCCTCGAGAATCTGGCGCATCTGCAGACCCAGGTCCTGATCGCCGATGGCGAGGATCGCCGGCGAATCGGTCAGGCGATGCGACACGCGCACCTCCTTGACCTGTTCACCCAGCGCGCCTTTAAGACGCTCGATCAACCCTTCCTTGGCCTTGGCCACCTCTTCCTGGGCCTTCTTGTCCTCTTCCGAGTCCAGCTTTCCCAGGTCCAGGTCGCCACGGGCCACGTCGACGAACTGCTTGCCGTCGAACTCGGTCAGGTAGCTCATCAGCCACTCGTCGATGCGGTCGGTGAGCAGCAGCACTTCGATGCCCTTCTTGCGGAAGACTTCCAGGTGCGGGCTGTTCTTGATCTGCGCGTAGGATTCGCCGGTGAGGTAGTAGATCTTGTCCTGACCGTCCTTGACCCGGCCCAGGTAGTCGGCCAGCGACACCGACTGCTCGTCGCCCTCGCCGGCGGTGGAGGCGAAGCGCAAGAGACCGGCGATCTTCTCCTTGTTGGCGAAGTCTTCCGCCGGGCCTTCCTTGAGCACCTGGCCGAAGGCCTTCCAGAACGCCTTGTATTCTTCGGGCTTGTCCTTGGCCAGCTTCTCCAGCATGTCCAGTACGCGCTTGGTCAGCGCCGACTTCATCGAATCGATCACCGGGTCCTTCTGCAGGATCTCGCGGGAAACGTTCAGCGACAGGTCGTTGGAATCCACCACGCCCTTGATGAAGCGCAGGTACAGCGGCAGGAACTCGTCGGCCTGGTCCATGATGAACACGCGCTGCACGTAGAGCTTGAGGCCCTTGGGCGCTTCGCGATGGTACAGATCGAACGGAGCGCGACTCGGCACATAGAGCAGCGAGGTGTATTCCAGCTTGCCCTCGACCTTGTTGTGGCTCCAGGTCAGCGGGTTCTCGAAGTCATGGGCGACGTGCTTGTAGAACTCCTGGTATTCCTCGTCCTTGACCTCGGCACGCGGGCGGGTCCACAGGGCACTGGCGCGGTTGACGGTTTCCCACTCGACCTCGGCCGGCTTGTCCTTCTCCTCACCGTAGTGCTCTTTCGGCAGTTCGATGGGCAGCGCGATATGGTCGGAGTACTTCTTGACGATGTTGCGCAGGCGCCAGCCGTCGGCGAACTCTTCTTCGCCAGCTTTCAGGTGCAGGACGATGCGAGTACCGCGCTCGGCCTTGTCGACGGTGGCGACCTCGAACTCGCCCTCGCCTTGCGACGCCCAGTGCACGCCCTCGGCGGCCGACAGGCCGGCACGACGGGTGAAGACGTCCACCTTGTCGGCGACGATAAAGGCCGAGTAGAAGCCCACACCGAACTGACCGATAAGGTGCGAATCCTTCTTCTGATCGCCGGAGAGGTTCTTGAGGAAGTCGGCGGTACCGGACTTGGCGATGGTGCCCAGATGCGCGATGACTTCATCGCGGCTCATGCCGATGCCGTTGTCTTCGAGGGTGACGGTCTTGGCGTCCTTGTCGAAGCTCAGGCGAATTTTCAGCTCGGCGCCGCCTTCGAGCAGCTCGGGCTTGGCCAGCGCCTCGAAACGCAGCTTGTCGGCGGCGTCGGAGGCGTTGGAGATCAACTCGCGCAGGAAGATTTCCTTGTTCGAGTACAGCGAATGGATCATCAGGTGCAGCAGCTGCTTCACCTCGGTCTGGAAGCCCAGGGTCTCTTTTTGAGTTTCCACACTCATGGTCGTCTAACTCCACATGCAGGACTATGCCGCGCGAGCGGCGGATGTCCTGCAGATGGGGGCAGTACGATCAATTTCAAGGGCTTAGGGTTCGAGCAGCTCCAGACGGCCGATTTCTTCCGGTTGGAAACTGAAGCTGGCCTGCCCGCCGCCACTGCCCATCTGCTGGGCCAGACGAATGCTGCCGTCGGCATCGATGCCGACGAAACGCCCCTCAACGGTGCCGCCACTGGCGCGGCTCAGGCGCATGCTGAGGTTACGGTACTGCTCGGGATTGCGTTGCAGACGCGCCAGGCTGAAGCGCTGGCGTCGGTCTGCCGGGCGACTGACGCGCTCCTCTGCAGGCGCAGCTTCAATCTGCGACGCAGGCGGCGCCTCGGCCACGGCCGGCAGCGGCGCGAAGCGATCGCCCTCGACCGCCCAGCCCTGTGCCGGGCGCTTGTGCAGACGAATCGGCAGGCGTTCACTGCGCTGGTCGATCAGCGCTTCGACCTGCAGCTCCAGACTGTCGCCTTCGAAGGTGAACGGTGGCACTTTCAGCTCACGCACGTCACGGCTGGCGAAGCGCCTCTGCAGGTAGTCCTGCAGCACGTGGGCGATGGTGTCGCGCGAGTCGAAACTGCGATCCACGTCGTCGCCCACATAACGCAGCCGATCGCTGTACAGCTCCACACGGCCGCTCAGGCTGGTCTTGAACCGCGGCGGCAGGACCAGATGGAAGTCGCCCACCAGACGATTGGGCGCCTGCGGCCGCAGATCCAGATGCAGGGTATAGCCGCGGCTCAGGCGCCGTGCCTCGGGCAGATCCTGCTCCGGCAGCAGCCAGCTCAGTTCCACCTCCGGCAACTGGCCTTCGTCCTGCGGCAACACGTCGACGCGCACCGCACCGCTTGCCGGCTGCGGCAGACGAATGCTCAGTTCGCGCTGGGCGAAGAAATCCAGGCCTTCACGCAGGCTCAGCACGCCATCGATCAACTCGCCCTGCTGCGGACGGAAGGGCTGCCCGTTGAGCTGGCCGGAAAGCTCGATGGCCAGCTCGGCCGGCTCCTGCACCTCGGGCTTGAGCCAGTCGAGACGCACGATGGCCGCCAGACGCTCGGCGTCCTTGCTGGCCAGCAGGGTCAGACCCACCACTAGGGGGATCACCCCCAGCCCCACCAGCATCATCGCGCTGCGTGCCCGCGCCCAGTGACGCAGGATATAGATCAGGGTGATCGGTGGAATCAGACTGCCCCAGCCCCACAGCAGGCTGGTACCGAAGGCCCGCATGACCAGCCAGACCAGCCCGGCCAGCATCAACAGCAGGCCACCGATTATCAGCAACGCATCCATCCAGAGTTTCCTTGTGATTATTGCCGCGCGCTGCCCGGCCCACCGGCCTGCTTAAGGCTCATCGACCTTGAAGTGGGCGCGAGCGGTGGCGATAGGTTCGGTCTGGGTGGTCTGCCAGGCGGTGATCGCCACGTTGGCGACGCGTCGCCCCTGGCGCCAGACCTGGCATTGCGCGTAGGTGTCACGATAATGGCCGGCGCGCAGGTAATCTATCGAGAAGTCGATGATTTTCGGCAAATGTGGAATGCCCATGAACATCAGCAGATGAAGCATGGCCGCATGCTCCATGAAACCGGCGATCACCCCGCCGTGCAGGGCCGGCAGCACCGGGTTGCCGATGCAGTCGCGGTTGGCCGGCAGGCGAAAGACCATGTCATCGCCCAGGCGCAGGCATTCGATGCCCAGCAGCTTGGCGTAGGGGATCAGGTTGATCAGCGGGTCGTAGTCGTTCTGCTGGTGCGCGCGCGCCACCAGTTGTTCCAGATTCAGTTCGCTCATGCCGCACCGCCCTGCTGAATGTTCTGCTTGAGCCCACCGGCGCCCTGCGCTGCCTTGCCCATGCGCATGAAGGTCCCAACCACATGGGCGATCGGCTGCTCGGGATCGTCCTGATAGGCATAGCCGCGGGTGAAGATCACGTTGGGGGTGACGCGGTAGCACTCGGCAAAGCCGAACACATCCTTGCCGGGCTCGGCCGGGTGCATGTAGTCGATGCGCAGATCCAGGGTCGGGCAGATCTCGAACTCCGGCAGCACGCAGACGGTGGAGATGCCGCAGGTGGTGTCCATCAGCGTGGTGATGGCGCCACCGTGGATCACCCCGGTGTCCGGGTTGCCGACGATGTGCGCGGCATAGGGCAGACGCAGGGTCAGGCCGCGACTGTCGGCCCCCTGCACGCTCATGCCCAGCACCTGGCAATGGCGCAGGGCAGAAAGAAAGCGCTGGGCGCGCTCGAGGATGGTGTTTTCCGACATGACGGCGACCTGGACGGGGGTAAATGCGATAAGGCCGCGCATGATACCTTGCGCCAGGCCGCGCTTCAGCCCCGGCGTGGCCCAGCGTGCAGCCTGTCGCGCCTGCAGGTGCAGTTGAACTTAATGTAAAACCTGAAGTTCAAAGCCCTATGAATGACGAAAGCCATACATGGAGGCTCAACGATGAAAAAGACTCTGCCGTTCGCCCTGCTCCTGGTTGCAGGCCTCGGACTCGCCGCTTGCGACAAGAAGGAAGAGGAGAGATCTCAGGCTCCAGCGGCGCCCGCGACGGAAGCGCAGCCAGCAGCTCCCGCCCCCGCCCCGGAACCGCCGCTGCCGGAAACCAATGAGCCGGTCCCGCAGGACGACATGCCGGGCACCGACGAGCCGGGCGCCAACGCTCCGCTGAGCTCCCCGGAAGGTCAGCCCGAGCAGAACCAATAAAGGTTCAGCACCCGAGCAAACGACAAGGCCCGCCTAGCGCGGGCCTTGTCGCATCACAGCGCCGGGCTGAGCATCAGCAAGAGGCTGCAGAGCAGGCCGACAACCCAGACCAGGCTGCGCTGCCAGTGCAGGTCGTACCAGTAGAACAGCAGATACAGCACCCGGCTGACCACGAAGACGATGGCCAGCAGGTCGATCAGAAAGCCGTAGGTCTGGGTGACATGCGCCATCAGCACGCCGACGGCGAATAGGGGAAACGCTTCGATGCTGTTCAGATGCGCGGCCAGCGCACGGGCACCGAAGCCGGTCAGGCGTGCCTGTTGCGCGCGTGGATGGTGATTGTCGTAACGACCGCCGCCCTCCTCGGCCATGGCCTTGGCCACCGGCGCCTTGGCGATGAAGATCAGCAAGGCGCTGATGAAGACGCACCAGAACGGAATGCTCATTCACTCTTCTCCTTGGCCACCTCGGCGGCCGGCGTTGGGGTATAGACCATTACTTCCAGAACGTCCGAGTGGAACTCACGGCGATACAGCACCACGACCACACCGGCGGTGACCAGCATGAAGAACCAGGGGTTGATGAACCAGGCCAGGGTCGCCATGCCGAAATAGTAGGCGCGCAGGCCGAAGTTGAACTGGTTGGCGGCCATCGAGATCACCCGCGCGGTGCGCTCGGCGAAGGCCTTGCGTTCCTGCTCGGTGACATGCCGCTCGCCCACCATCGGCGCCGAGCCCACCAGCACGGCGGCGAAGTTGTACTGGCGCATGCACCAGCTGAAGGTGAAGAAGGCGTAGACGAAGATGATGCCCAGGCACAGGAGCTTGATTTCCGACAGTCCGCGACTGGCCTGCTGCACGAACGGAATGTCGGCCAGCAGCGACAGGGCGCGGTCGGAGGCGCCCAGGACGGTGAGGATACCGGCCAGGATGATCAGGGTGCTGGAGGCGAAGAAGGACGCGTTGCGCTCGAGGTTGCCGATCACGTTGGCGTCGGCGATGCGGTTGTCGCGCAGCAGCATGCGGCGCATCCAGTCCTCACGGTACAGATGCAGGACGCTGGCCAGACAGGGTGTGGTTTGCCCCTTCCAGGAGGCGTAGCGGGTATAGCCGCCCCAGCAGAAGATGAACCAGAGTGCGGCCAGAAAATGCGGCAGGTATTGATCGCTGATGGGCATGCCAACTCCTTGTAGGACTGCCGCGAATTATAGCCAGGCACCTTGCTTCGGGGTCGACAAAAAAGGCCGCCTTGTGGGCGGCCCTTGTGTTGGAAGCGCGACTCAGGCGGTTGCGCTCTGACGCAGCGCGAGGATGCGATCCAGCGCCACGACCAGCACCAGCGTCACCGCCACCGGCAGCAGCCAGCCCAGGCTCTGACCGGCCAGCGGCAGCTGCCCGAACCAGGCGGGAACCTTGTCGGCCCAGGGGGTCGCGGCAACACCGTCAGCCACACCGAAGATCAGCGTAACGGCCATCACCGGCACGAAGACCAGCGACTGGGAAACCCACAGGCGATTGGCCAGGCTCAGGGCGACCAGCACGATGGCCAGCGGATACAGACCGACCAGCACCGGGATGGAGAAGCTGATCAGCTGGGTCAGGCCCTGGTTGGCCACCACCAGACTGAACAGACCGAAGGCGATCACCACGCTGCGATAGGAAACCGGCAGCAGCTTGCTGAAGAACTCGCCGCAAGCGGTCAACAGGCCTACCGCCGTGGTCAGGCACGCCAGGGTGATGACCACGGCCAGCAACAGGCTGCCGGTGGTGCCGAAGGTGTGCTGTACGTAGGTGGTCAGCACCTGCACGCCGTTCTGCGCATCGCCCGCGATGCCCTGGCTGGTGGCGCCGAGGTAGAACAGCGCCAGGTACACCAGCGACAGGCCGATGGCGGCGATGATGCCGGCGATCACCGAATAACGGGTCACCAGGCCGGCGTCGCTGACACCGCGGTCACGAATGGCACTGGCGATGACGATACCGAAGACCAGCGCGCCCAGGGTATCCATGGTCAGGTAGCCCTGCAGGAAGCCTTGCACCAGCGGCGTCTCGCGATAGCTCTCGGCAGCCGTGCCGATCTCGCCGGCCGGTGCGAACAGGGCCGCGCCGCCCAGCACCAGCAGCGCCGCCAGCAGTACCGGGGTGATGAACTTGCCGATGCGATCGACCAGTTGTCCCGGATTGAGCGAAAGGAACAGCACGGCCGCGAAATACACCAGGGTGTAGATCAGCAGCGGCGCGCCTTCGTTACCGGTGAATGGCGCGATGCCCATCTCGAACGACACCACGGCGGTACGCGGGGTGGCGAACAGCGGGCCGATGGCCAGGTACACCGCCACCGCCAGGGTTGCGCCGGCGATCTTGCCCAGCGGCGCGGTGAGCAGATCCATACCGCCACCGACACGAGCCAGGGCGACCACCGTCAGCAACGGCAGGCCGACGCCGGTCAGGAGAAAGCCCAGTGCCGCCGGCAGCAGGTTATCCCCCGCCGCCAGGCCCGCGCTGGGCGGGAAGATGATGTTGCCGGCGCCGAGGAACAGCGCAAAAGTCATGAAGCCGAGGGCCAGGAGGTCCGAGCCTTGCAAACGAGTCATAAAGGGAAATACCACGAACAGGAAATCGAAGAGTTGCGGGGTTTCCTTGAGGGATCGGGGAAACGTCGCCCGAGCGTTTGGCTCGAACCACTAAAGGCATCGCCAGGCGCTTGTGACGCCACGGACACGGTAAGGCGCGGATACTAACGAAAACTGCCGGTCAGCAGCACAGTTGGCGGACGAGCTGTCGAACTGGCGCAACTGGCTGTCGCATGCTCGACAGTCACGCGGCTTTGGCAGCAACTGCCCTGCCCGCCCCGGGCTTACGCATATGCTGATAGATCCAGCCTGTAGGGGGCTCGGTCCCTTTGCATATGCCATCTGGTGCGCACAGCGCACCCTACGGACCGTCGGTACAGGTAACGCGGCAACTGCTCTGCAGACAAACAAAAAGGCCACCCGAAGGTGGCCTTTTTGCGAGGGTCAGAAACGCTTAGGCGTTCTTGACTTCCCAACCGGTCAGCTCGGCCAGGGCCTTGCCGATGTCAGCCAGGGAACGCACGGTTTTCACACCGGCGTCCTGCAGCGCAGCGAACTTCTCGTCTGCAGTGCCCTTGCCGCCGGAGATGATGGCGCCAGCGTGGCCCATGCGCTTGCCGGGAGGAGCGGTCACACCAGCGATGTAGGAAACCACCGGCTTGGTGACGTTGGCCTTGATGAAGGCAGCCGCTTCTTCCTCGGCCGAACCGCCGATCTCACCGATCATGACGATCGCTTCGGTCTTCGGATCTTCCTGGAACAGCTTCAGGATATCGATGAAGTTGGAGCCCGGGATGGGGTCACCGCCGATGCCCACGCAGGTGGACTGGCCGAAGCCGGCGTCGGTGGTCTGCTTCACGGCTTCATAGGTCAGGGTGCCGGAACGCGACACGATGCCTACTTTGCCCGGCAGGTGGATGTGACCCGGCATGATGCCGATCTTGCACTCGCCGGGAGTGATCACGCCCGGGCAGTTCGGGCCGATCAGGCGTACGCCCAGCTCGTCGCACTTGACCTTGGCTTCCAGCATGTCGATGGTCGGGATGCCTTCGGTGATGCAGACGATCAGCTTGATGCCGCCGTTGGCCGCTTCCAGGATCGAGTCCTTGCAGAACGGAGCCGGAACGTAGATCACCGACGCTTCAGCGCCAGTGGCTTCCACGGCTTCCTTGACGGTGTTGAACACCGGCAGGCCCAGGTGAGTGCTACCACCCTTGCCCGGAGTCACGCCGCCGACCATCTTGGTGCCGTAGGCGATGGCTTGTTCGCTGTGGAAGGTGCCCTGCGAGCCGGTGAAGCCCTGGCAGATGACCTTGGTGTCTTTGTTGATCAGGATGCTCATTACTTACCCTCCGCGGCCTTGACGACCTGCTGGGCAGCGTCGGTCAGGCTGGTTGCCGCGATGATGTTCAGACCGCTGTCAGCCAGGACCTTGGCGCCCAGCTCGGCGTTGTTACCTTCCAGGCGGACGACCACCGGGATCTTCACGCCGACTTCCTTCACGGCGCCGATGATGCCTTCGGCAATCATGTCGCAACGAACGATACCGCCGAAGATGTTCACCAGAACGGCTTTGACGTTGTCATCGGAGAGGATGATCTTGAACGCTTCGGTCACGCGCTCTTTGGTCGCGCCACCACCTACGTCGAGGAAGTTGGCCGGCTGACCGCCGTGCAGGTTGACGATGTCCATGGTGCCCATGGCCAGGCCGGCACCGTTGACCATGCAACCGATGTTGCCTTCCAGCGCGACGTAGTTCAGTTCCCACTTCTGCGCATGGGCTTCACGCGGATCGTCCTGGGACGGGTCGTGCATGGCGCGCAGCTTGGGCTGACGGTACATGGCGTTGGAGTCGATGTTGATCTTGGCGTCCAGGCAGTGCAGGTTGCCGTCAGCCTTGATCACCAGCGGGTTCACTTCCAGCAGAGCCAGGTCGTAGTCCTGGAACAGCTTGGCCAGGCCAACGAAGATGTGGGTGAACTGCTTGACCTGATCGCCTTCCAGACCCAGCTGGAAAGCCAGCTCGCGGCCCTGGTACGGCTGAGCGCCGACCAGCGGATCGATGGTGGCCTTGAGGATCTTCTCAGGGGTTTCGTGGGCCACTTTCTCGATGTCCACGCCACCTTCGGTGGAAGCCATGAACACGATGCGACGGCTGGAGCGGTCCACGACGGCGCCCAGGTACAGCTCCTTGGCGATGTCGGTGCAGGATTCGACCAGGATTTTGCTGACCGGCTGACCGTTGGCGTCAGTCTGGTAGGTCACCAGACGCTTGCCCAGCCAGTTGGCGGCGAAGGCCTTGGCGTCTTCTTTGCTCTTGACCAGCTTTACGCCACCGGCTTTGCCGCGGCCACCAGCGTGGACCTGAGCCTTGACGACCCACTCGCTGCCGCCGATTTTTTCGCAGGCTTCTGCGGCTTCTTCGGGGGTGTCTACCGCGAAGCCCTTGGATACGGGCAGGCCGTATTCAGCGAACAGCTGCTTACCCTGATACTCGTGAAGATTCATGCTTGTCTACCGTCTTCGTTTAGGTATTGCGCATTCGGCGCTGTACTTGTGATACCGCGCCACCTGTGACTGCCGAAGCAGTCCGTCGGGCTTTCCGCCGCGAGACGAACTCGACGCGGGCCATCCGACGTGGTTCTGCTTGCAAACACCGCCGCAGCGATGGGGCGATTGCACGACGCCCCGCCTACCCGGCGGCTTACAACAATTTGCGTGGCCGCACGAGGCGGCCACTTGTGACGCTTAGCGCTTCTTGCGGTTGGCGATGTGGATCGCGCCACCGTTGACCGCCAGGGCCGCTTCGTGCAGCGCCTCGGACAGGGTCGGGTGGGAGAAGACCATCATGCCCAGGTCTTCGGCGCTGGTGCCGAATTCCATGCCGATCGCGCCCTGCTGCACCAGTTCGGCAGCGCTTGGGCCGATCACGTGAACGCCCAGTACGCGGTCGGTGTTGGCGTCAGCGATGACCTTGACCAGACCACCGGTGTCGTTGGCAGCCATGGCGCGGCCGCTGGCGGCGAACGGGAAGGTACCGACGTTGACGGCAACGCCTTCGGCCTTCAGTTGCTGCTCGGTCTTGCCGACCCATGCGATTTCCGGGTGGGTGTAGATCACGGACGGGATCAGGTCGTAGTTCATCTGCGCCTTGTGGCCGGCGATGCGCTCGGCAACCATCACGCCCTCTTCCGAGGCCTTGTGCGCGAGCATGGCGCCGCGAACCACGTCACCGATGGCGTATACGCCCGGAACGCTGGTTTCGCACTGGTCGTTGACGAAGATGAAGCCACGCTCGTCCAGATCCACGCCGCTGTCGGCAGCCAGCAGATCGGTGGTCACCGGGCGACGGCCAACGGCCACGATCAGCTTGTCGAAGGTCATCTTCTGCTCGCCATTGGCGTCGGTGAAGGTGACGGTAACCTGCTTCTTCTTGACTTCGCTGGCGGTGACGCGCGCGCCCAGGCGGATGTCCAGGCCCTGCTTGGTCAGGGTCTTCTGGGCTTCCTTGGCGATCTGCTCATCGGCAGCGGCAAGGAACTTGTCCATGGCTTCCAGCACGGTCACTTCCGAGCCCAGGCGAGCCCATACCGAGCCCAGTTCCAGACCGATCACGCCCGCGCCGATGACGCCCAGCTTCTTCGGTACGCTCTGGAATTCCAGGGCGCCGGTGGAGTCGACGATCACGTCCTGATCGACCGGTGCCGGCGGGATCTCGACCGGCTTGGAGCCGGAGGCGATGATCACATGAGCGCCTTCGACCACCTGGGTCTTGCCGTCGATACCGGTGACGTCAACCTGCTTGCCGGCCAGCAGCTTGCCGTGGCCTTCCAGCAGGGTCACACCGTTGGCCTTGAACAGCGCGCCGATGCCGCCGGTCAGGTTCTTAACGATGTTGGCCTTGCGACCGATCATCGCCGGCACGTCGATGGTCACGCCCTTGGCTTCGATACCGTGTACGGCGAAGCCTTCTTTCGCTTCATGGTACTTCCAGGAGCTGTCCAGCAGCGCCTTGGAGGGAATGCAACCGACGTTCAGGCAGGTACCGCCGAGGGCGATCTTGCCGTCCTTGCCCTGGTACTTCTCGATGCAGGCAGTCTTCAGACCGAGTTGCGCTGCTTTGATGGCGGCTACGTAGCCACCAGGGCCGGCACCGATGACTACCACGTCGAATTTCTGGGTCATAACGTATTCCTTCTCGAATAAACCGGACGGCCCTGTGAACAGGGCCGCCGTGGAGGAGACTGGCTTTTAGATTTCCAGCAGCAGGCGAGCCGGATCTTCAAGCAAGTTCTTGATGGTCACCAGGAAGGTCACGGCTTCCTTACCATCGATCAGGCGGTGGTCGTAAGACAGCGCCAGATACATCATCGGACGGATCACCACCTGACCATTGATCGCCATCGGGCGCTGGATGATGTTGTGCATACCCAGGATCGCGGCCTGCGGCGGGTTGACGATCGGGGTCGACATCATCGAACCGAAAGTACCGCCGTTGGTAATGGTGAAGGTACCGCCAGTCATTTCTTCGATCGACAGCTTGCCGTCGCGCGCCTTCTTGCCGAAGGTGGCAATGCCGCTCTCGATTTCAGCCAGGCTCATCAGCTCGGCGTTGCGCAGCACCGGAACCACCAGGCCACGGTCGCTGGACACGGCAACACCGATGTCGGCGTAGCCGTGGTAAACGATGTCGTTGCCGTCGATCGAGGCGTTGACTGCCGGGAAGCGCTTCAGCGCCTCGGTAGCGGCCTTGACGAAGAACGACATGAAGCCCAGGCGCACGCCATTGTGGGACTTCTCGAACAGGTCCTTGTACTTCGAGCGCAGGGCCATGACTTCGGTCATGTCCACTTCGTTGAAGGTGGTCAGCATGGCCATGGAGGACTGCGCCTCGACCAGACGCTCGGCGATCTTGGCGCGCAGGCGGGTCATCGGCACGCGCTTCTCGGTACGGTCGCCGGTGGCGATTACCGGAGCTTCGGCGGCAGGAGCAGCGGCCGGCTTGGCCGGTGCGGCAGCCGGAGCGTTCTTCTTGGCTTCGACGGCAGCGACCACGTCTTCCTTGGTCACACGGCCGCCCTTGCCGGTGCCGGCGATGCTGTTCGGGTCGATGCCGTTCTCTTCGGCCAGCTTGCGCGCGGCCGGCGAGAGGATGGCGTCGTCACCAGCGGCGGCGGCCGGAGCAGCAGCCTGAGCCGGGGCGGCGGCAGCGGCCGGAGCGGCAGCCGGAGCAGCGGCGGCAGCGCCACCTTCGGTCAGCTTGCCCAGCAGTTCGTTGGAAAGAACGGTGTCGCCTTCGTTCTTGATGATTTCAGCCAGGACGCCGTCGGCCTCGGCCAGGACTTCGATCACCACCTTGTCGGTTTCGATGTCGACGATCAGCTCATCGCGCTTGACCGCTTCGCCCGGCTTCTTGTGCCAGGTAGCGACGGTGCCGTCGGCAACCGATTCCGGGAAGGTTGGGGCTTTGATCTCGATAGCCATTGTATGCGTTTCCTTAAATTCGGTTTTACCGCCAGGTGGCACCTGCCACCTGGCGGATGAAGGCGTTAAACAGTAAAGGCGTCCTGCAGCAGTTTTTCCTGCTGCTCGGCATGCATCGAGGCATAACCGCAAGCCGGCGCAGCCGAAGCCTCACGGCCCGCGTATTCGAGGAACAGGCCCTTCTTGTGCGCAGTGGCGACGCGACGCATGTGATGCTGACTGCAGTACCAGGCGCCCTGGTTCATCGGCTCTTCCTGACACCAGACGATGTGCTTGAGGTTCTTGTACGGCGCCAGTGCCTCGGCCAGATCCTCTTCCGGGAACGGATAGAGCTGCTCGATACGGATGATGGCGATGTCCTCGCGACCCTCGGCACGACGCTTCTCCAGCAGGTCGTAGTAGACCTTGCCGCTGCACAGGATCATGCGCTCGACCTTTTTCGGGTCCAGCGAATCGATCTCGCCGATGACGGTCTGGAAGGAGCCTTCGGCCAGATCTTCCAGGGTCGAGATGGCCAGCTTGTGACGCAGCAGCGACTTCGGCGTCAGCACCACCAGCGGCTTGCGCAGCGGACGGATCACCTGACGACGCAGCATGTGGTAGACCTGCGCCGGCGTGGTCGGTACGCAGACCTGCATGTTGTGCTCGGCGCACAGCTGCAGATAGCGCTCCAGACGTGCCGAGCTGTGCTCAGGCCCCTGCCCTTCATAGCCGTGCGGCAGCAGAACGGTCAGACCGCAGAGACGGCCCCACTTGTGCTCGCCACTGGAGATGAACTGGTCGAATACCACCTGGGCGCCGTTGGCGAAGTCGCCGAACTGAGCTTCCCAGATCACCAGCGCGTTCGGCGTGGTGGTGGCATAGCCGTATTCGAAGGCCAGAACCGCTTCCTCGGAGAGGTACGAATCGTACAGCTCGAACTTCGGCTGACCTTCGTACAGGTTCTTCAGCGGAACGTAGGTGGAGGCGTCCTTCTGGTTGTGCAGCACCGCATGACGGTGCGAGAAGGTACCGCGGCCGATGTCCTGACCGGTCATGCGGATCGGGTGACCTTCGACCAGCAGCGTGGCGTAAGCCATGGTCTCGGCGAAGCCCCAGTTGATCGGCAAGCCGCCCGCGCCCATCTTCTGACGGTCTTCGAGGATCTTCGCGACCTGACGCTGAACCAGGAAGCCTTCCGGAATTTCCAGCAGCTTGGCGGACAGATCCTGCAGGGTCTTCAGATCGAAACGGGTGTCGTGACGCGCGGTCCAGGCGTGGCCCAGATACGGACGCCAGTCGACGAACAGCTCCTTGTTCGGCTCCTTGACCAGGCTCTTGACCACGTGCTGGCCGTTGTCCAGCGCGGTACGGTAGTCGTCGATCTTGGCCTGCACGTCGTCGCTGCTCTGCACGCCAGCGGCAACCAGGGCGTCGGCGTAGAGCTCACGGGTGGTGCGCTGCTTGGCGATCTGCTGATACATCAGCGGCTGGGTGCCGTTCGGCTCGTCGGCCTCGTTGTGGCCGCGGCGGCGGTAGCAGACCAGGTCGATGACCACGTCGCGCTTGTACTGCATGCGGTAGTCGACGGCCAGCTGGGTGACGAACAGCACGGCTTCCGGATCATCGCCATTCACGTGGAAGATCGGCGCCTGGATCATCTTCGCCACGTCGGTGGCGTATTCGGTCGAGCGCGCATCTTCCGGACGGCTGGTGGTGAAGCCAACCTGGTTGTTGATCACGATGTGGATGGTGCCGCCCGTCTTGTAGCCACGGGTCTGCGACATCTGGAAGGTTTCCATGACCACGCCCTGACCGGCGAATGCCGCGTCACCGTGGATGGAAATCGGCAGCACCTTGTCGCCGGTGGCGTCGTTGCGACGATCCTGACGGGCACGCACGGAACCCTCGACCACCGGGGAAACGATTTCCAGGTGCGAGGGGTTGAACGCCAGCGCCAGGTGCACTTCGCCACCCGGGGTCATGACGTTGGAGGAGAAGCCCTGGTGGTACTTCACGTCGCCGGACGACAGGCCTTCGGTCTTCTTGCCTTCGAACTCGTCGAACAGGTCGCGCGGGTTCTTGCCGAAGGTGTTGACCAGAACGTTCAGACGGCCGCGGTGGGCCATGCCGATGACCACTTCCTTGGTGCCGTAGGAACCCGAGCGCTGGATGATCTCGTCCAGCAGCGGGATCAGACTCTCGCCACCTTCCAGACCGAAACGCTTGGTGCCCGGGTACTTGGTGCCCAGGTACTTCTCCAGGCCTTCGGCAGCGGTGACGCGCTCGAGGATGTGGGCGCGCACCTCGGGAGAGAACTGCGGACGACCGCGCACGCTCTCCAGGCGCTGGGCGAACCAGTTGCGCTGGCCGGAGTCGACGATGTGGGTGAACTCGGCGCCGATGGTGCGACAATATGTCTGCTGCAGCGCGTCGCGGATTTCACGTAGCGTTGCCTCTTCCTTGCCGATGTACAGCTCGCCGGTACGGAACGTGGTGTCCAGGTCTGCGTCGGTCAGGCCGTAGTGATTGATCGACAGATCAGACGGCGCAGTGCGCACCCACAGACCCAGAGGGTCGAGCTGGGCGGCCTGATGGCCACGCATGCGGTAGGCCTGGATCAGGCGCAGCACTTCCACCTGCTTCTTTTCGTGCTCGCTGCTGACGGCCCCGGCGGAAACCGGCTGGGCACGACGCGAATTCTTGGCGAGCAGGACGAAATGATCGCGAATGGTCGAATGCGATACGTCCGTTGCAGCGCTGCCGTCGGTCGGCAACTTCTGGAAGTAAGTGCGCCATTCTTCTGGCACAGCGTTGGGATCGTGCAGGTAGAGCTCGTAGAGCTCTTCCACGTAGGCAGCGTTGCCACCGGATAGGTGGGCACTGTCCCACATGCGCTGCATCACGCTTTCTTGCATGCTTGGTCACCCTCGGTAAGGGGACACCACCGGCGTGAATACCGCATGGCTCCAATCAAAGTCATCTTGCTGCGACTCGGATCAAGCCACTTGGGTTCCCGCAGATAGTCCGGGTACCAGCCCGGATGCCCCTGCTGGTCGTCATATTTTTCGAGTATGAGCCGCGGCTTTGTGGGCTGCGGCTCTGGCTTTTGCTGCATTACCGGCCGGAGCCGGCAATGCAGGTGTTACGGGTACAGCAACTTGCGAATCAGGTACCGCTCTGCAGCAGCATGTTGCGCACGTGGCCGATTGCCTTGGTCGGGTTCAGACCCTTCGGGCACACGTTGACGCAGTTCATGATGCCGCGGCAGCGGAACACGCTGAACGGATCGTCCAGCGAAGCCAGACGCTCGGCGGTCTTGGTGTCGCGGCTGTCGGCCAGGAAACGATAGGCCTGCAGCAGCGCAGCGGGACCGAGGAACTTGTCCGGGTTCCACCAGAACGACGGGCAGCTGGTCGAGCAGCAGGCGCACAGGATGCACTCGTACAGACCGTCGAGCTTCTCGCGCTCTTCCGGCGACTGCAGACGCTCGATGGCCGGAGCCGGCGTGTCGTTCTGCAGGAACGGCTGCACCTTCTCGTACTGCTTGTAGAAGATGCTCATGTCGACGACCAGGTCACGAATGACCGGCAGACCCGGCAGCGGACGAATCACCAGCTTGCCACCTTTCAGCCCCGCTGCAGACAGCGGGGTGATGCAGGCCAGGCCGTTCTTGCCGTTGATGTTCATGCCGTCGGAGCCGCATACGCCCTCGCGGCAGGAGCGACGATAGGAGAAACCTTCGTCCTGCTCCTTGATCAGCGCCAGCACGTCCAGGACCATGATGTCCTTGCCGCCGGTGTCGATCTGGAAGTCCTGCATGAACGGAGCCGCGTCCTTCTCCGGGTTGTAGCGATAAACACTGACTTGCAACATATCAGTCACCCTTAATAAGTCCGAACCTTGGGTTCAAACGCCGGAACGGTCTTCGGCGCGAAGTTGACAGCACGCTTGGCCACGCGCTTCTCGCCTGGGAAGTACAGGGAGTGGCACAGCCAGTTCTGGTCATCGCGCTCTTCGAAGTCTTCACGAGCGTGGGCGCCACGGGACTCTTTACGAGCCTCGGCCGCGACCGCGGTCGCTTCGGCGACTTCGAGCAGGTTTTGCAGTTCCAGCGCTTCGATACGCGCAGTGTTGAACGCCTGGCTCTTGTCGGAGATCTTCACCTTGGCGATACGCTCGCGCAGGTCGGCCAGTTGTTGGATGCCCTTCTGCATGTATTCGCCGGTACGGAATACACCGAAGTAGTTCTGCATGCACTGTTGCAGCTCGCGCTTGAGCGGCGCGACTTCTTCGCCGGTGCTGCGCTCGTTGACGCCAGCCAGGCGGGCCAGCGACTGCTCGATGTCGGTTTCGCTGGCGCCACGCACCTCGACACCTTCCTTGAGCGCTTTTTCCAGGTGCAGACCGGCAGCGCGGCCGAATACCACTAGGTCCAGCAGCGAGTTGCCGCCCAGACGGTTGGCACCGTGCACCGATACGCAGGCGACTTCACCCACGGCGAACAGACCTTCGATGATCTTGTCGTTGCCGTTGGCGTCCTGGGTGATGGCCTGACCATGAATATTGGTGGCAACGCCGCCCATCATGTAGTGGCAGGTCGGGATGACCGGAACCGGCGCGACCACAGGGTCGACGTGGGCAAAGGTCTTGGACAGTTCGCAGATGCCCGGCAGGCGGCTGTGCAGCACTTCTTCGCCGAGGTGATCGAGCTTGAGCAGTACGTGGTCCTTGTTCGGGCCACAGCCGTTGCCGGCGATCACTTCCTTGACCATGGAGCGGGCGACCACGTCGCGGCCGGCCAGGTCTTTGGCGTTAGGGGCGTAACGCTCCATGAAGCGCTCGCCATGGGCGTTGATCAGGTAACCACCCTCGCCACGGCAGCCTTCGGTAACCAGAACACCGGCGCCGGCGATACCGGTCGGGTGGAACTGCCACATTTCGATGTCCTGCACCGGCACGCCGGCACGCAGGGCCATGCCCACGCCGTCGCCGGTGTTGATCAGGGCGTTGGTGGTGGAGGCGTAGATACGACCGGCACCGCCAGTGGCCAGCACCACGGCCTTGGAACGGATGTAGACGGTTTCGCCAGTCTCGATGCAGATGGCGATGATGCCGACGATGGCGCCGTCCTGGTTCTTCACCAGGTCAACGGCATACCACTCGTTGAGGAACGAGGTGCCAGCCTTCAGGTTCGCCTGGTACAGGGTGTGCAGCAGCGCGTGACCGGTACGGTCGGCAGCGGCGCAGGTACGGGCAGCCTGGGTCGGATTGTCCGGACCCTTGGACTGGCCGCCGAACGGGCGCTGATAGATGCGGCCCTGCTCGGTACGGGAGAACGGCAGCCCCATGTGCTCGAGCTCGAACACGGCCTCCGGGCCGACGGAACACATGTATTCGATAGCGTCCTGGTCGCCGATGTAGTCGGAACCCTTGACGGTATCGTACATGTGCCAGCGCCAATCGTCGTTCGGGTCGGCCGAAGCGATGGCGCAGGTGATGCCACCCTGAGCGGAAACGGTGTGCGAACGAGTCGGGAACACCTTGGTGACCACGGCAGTCTTGTGGCCGCCCTGGGCCAGTTGCAGCGCAGCACGCATGCCGGCGCCGCCGCCACCTACGATGATGGCGTCATAGGAAAGAGTACGGATGCTAGCCATGAATCAGAAACCCCACAGAATCTGCACGCCCCAGACGAACATCGCGAACATCGCGATGCCGCACACGGCCTGGAACAGGAAACGCACACCAGTCGCCCACTTGCCCAGCGCCATCGGCGTCAGGTAGTCGGTGGAGATGGTCCACATGCCGACCCAGGCGTGCACGCTCAGTGCTACCAGTGCCAGCAGGCTGAAGATGCGCATCGCGGTATTGGAGAACAGGCCGTGCCATTCGGCATAACCCATACCCGGATTGCAGATCACATAGCCCAGCAGAAACAGCGTGTAAGCCGCGAGAACGACCGCAGAAACGCGTTGCGCCATCCAGTCATAGAGGCCCGAACGCGAGAAATTCGTGACATTAGTTACCATATCCACACCCCCAGCAGCACGATCACGATCGCCGCGACGGCGATGACGATTTTCGAGCCCAGCTTGCCGCCTTCCAGCGTCTCACCGATGCCCATGTCCATGATCAGATGGCGCACACCGGCCACCAGGTGGTACAGCAGAGCGGACAGCAGACCCCAGATCACGAACTTGGCCAGCGGGCTGGTCAGGCATTCCTTCACCTGGGCGAAGCCCTCTTCGGAGGTCAGCGACTTGTCGAGGCCGAACAGCAGGATGGCGATACCGACAAAGAGGATGACACCGGAGATACGGTGAAGAATGGACGTGTAAGCGGTGATCGGGAGCTTGATAGTCCTAAGGTCTAGGTTTACAGGTCGTTGGCTATTCACGGCTTTTATCACACTGAGAGCCCCTAACTATCAGGGCAAAGTTGTTGGGAAGTGCACTGGTCAGGTACCCATCACCCAAGGAGTGACGACCGCCATGATATGGCCGCAAAGCCCCTGGCGGTCGGGCGCAGAGTATAGACAGTTAGCAGACTAATGACAATGCAATGCCCTCCCCCAAAAAGCGCATTGCAGCCTTCAAATAAATGGCGTAAATAGCGGCCTTTTTTCGTTGAAAATCCCGCCCAAACCCTTCTGCTGCCTGGGTTCTCGCAAATTGACTTTCGGATTTATCCCACTATAGTGGTGCGGGCCCTGCGTGGGGGGCTGTCTGATGATTTCAAGCATAACTAGGAGGCCACATATGGCTGACAAAAAAGCGCAGTTGATCATCGAGGGCAATGCCCCCGTCGAACTGCCCGTTCTGACCGGCACTGTTGGTCCCGATGTAATAGATGTGCGGAGCCTGACCGCCACGGGTCGGTTCACCTTTGATCCTGGTTTCATGTCGACCGCCTCTTGCGAGTCGAAGATCACCTATATCGACGGCGACAAGGGCATCCTGCTTCACCGCGGCTACCCCATCGAGCAGCTCGCCGAGCAATCCGACTACCTGGAAACCTGCTACCTGCTGCTCAATGGCGAACTGCCGAGCAAGGAAGAGAAGGCCAAGTTCGTCAGCACCATCAAGAACCACACCATGGTTCACGAGCAGCTGAAGACCTTCTTCAACGGCTTCCGCCGTGACGCCCACCCGATGGCCATCATGTGTGGCGTGGTCGGCGCCCTGTCCGCCTTCTATCACGACTCGCTGGACATCAATAACCCGCAGCACCGCGAAGTCTCGGCCATGCGCCTGGTGGCCAAGATGCCGACCATCGCCGCCATGACCTACAAGTACTCCATGGGCCAGCCCATGATGTACCCGCGTAACGACCTGAACTACGCGGAAAACTTCCTGCACATGATGTTCAACACCCCGTGCGAGATCAAACCGATCAGCCCGGTACTGGCCAAGGCGATGGACAAGATCTTCATCCTCCACGCCGACCACGAGCAGAACGCCTCCACCTCCACCGTACGTCTGGCTGGCTCTTCGGGCGCCAACCCGTTCGCCTGCATCGCAGCCGGCATCGCCGCCCTCTGGGGCCCGGCGCACGGCGGCGCCAACGAAGCGGTGCTGACCATGCTCGACGAGATCGGTAGCGTGGACAACATCGACAAGTACGTGGCCAAGGCCAAGGACAAGAACGATCCGTTCAAGCTGATGGGCTTCGGCCACCGCGTGTACAAGAACTTCGACCCGCGCGCCAAGGTGATGAAGCAGACCTGCGACGAGGTACTGGCCGAGCTGGGCATCAACGACCCGCAGCTGGAACTGGCGATGAAGCTGGAAGAGATCGCGCGCAACGATCCTTACTTCAAGGAGCGCAACCTCTACCCGAACGTGGACTTCTACTCGGGCATCATCCTCAAGGCCATCGGCATTCCGACCTCGATGTTCACCGTGATCTTCGCCCTGGCACGCACCGTGGGCTGGATCTCGCACTGGAAGGAAATGCTCTCCGGCCCGTACAAGATCGGCCGTCCGCGCCAGCTGTACACCGGCTACGAGCAGCGTGACCTGCCGGCCGACCGCGGCTGAGGTCCTCGCGCACTACGCAAAAGGCTGCCAACTGGCAGCCTTTTTTTCGTTTGCGCTCGATGATTCCCGCGTTTTAACCGCCGCTCAGCCACCCTCGACCTGCGCACGCAACCCCTTGAGGGTCTGCAGCGGGGCATCGACGACAAAACTGTTGGCCAGCCATGAAGGCACGCTGCCGCCCGGCTCGGTATGCGCCTCGTAGGTGACTTCCACGCGATCACCCTCCAGCGGCTTAAGACGCCACTGGCCATCGACGCGCTGCACCCGCACGAAGCCGCCCTCCTCCGGCAAGCGCCCTGGCACGGCCTTGAGCTGGCGCGTGACGCTGCCATCGGATTCGGTATGGGTGGTGACTTCGATTATCGAATCCCGCGCCTTGACCGGCCAGGGCATCTCGAAACGGGTGTACAGCTCGCTGACCTCGCCCTCGCTTTTCAAAAGCCGCTGCTGCTGGCAGCTGTAGATCCAGGCGCAGGACCCGGCGACGTCTTCCTGCACGGCCAGCAAACCGGGCAGATCGCTCTTCACCGTGACCACGCCACGGTAGGCCTTGTACTTGGAGCCCGGCACATCGGCCAGATACACCCGTATACCGTCCTCCTCGCGCGCCAGCTGCCATTGCCTGTCGGCCGCCTGGACGCTGACCGCACAGAGCGTCATGAGCAAAGCGGAAAAACGCACTATCTGCATCGAGCTACTCCCGAGAACCACTGAAGCTTCGACCGCGTCCGGGCGAGGCGGGTTCAGCCGGTCAGGCCGTCGCCTGCTCCAGCCAGCCAAGCAAGCGAATCGCGCTTTCCCGGTCATTCCCGCAAACCTGTTCGTCGGCCTTGAAACCGACGCAGACTGCCGGACGCTCGGCGCGCCCGAACAATGCGCAAAGAAACTCAGCGGACAGATGGATACAGCGCACGCCGGCCGGCTTGCCTTCAGGCATGCCGGGAATCGGCGAACTGATGGAAGGCGCGATGCAGCAGGCACCGCACCCGGCACGACACTCCATGGGCGACCTCAACGAAGCGAAACGAACGGCGGCGATCCTAATGACGCGCGCCTCGCCAGTCGAGGCCTTCCGCTCAGCGGTTACGCTGCAAACGCGCCAGCAGGCTGGACGTATCCCAGCGCCCGCCGCCCATGGCCTGCACGTCGGCGTAGAACTGGTCGACCAGCGCCGTCACCGGCAGCTGCGCGCCGTTGCGCCGCGCCTCTTCGAGCAGAATGGAAAGGTCCTTGCGCATCCAGTCGACGGCGAAACCGAAGTCGAATTCGCCGGCCAGCATGGTCTTGTAGCGGTTTTCCATCTGCCAGGACTGGGCCGCGCCCTTGCTGATCACATCGACGACGGCATGAGCGTCCAGGCCGGCGTGCTGGGCGAAGTTGAGCCCCTCGGCCAGGCCCTGGACCAGGCCGGCAATGCAGATCTGGTTGACCATCTTGCTCAGCTGGCCGCTGCCGGCCGGCCCCATCAGGCGGATCATCCGCGCGTAGCTCTGGATCACCGGCTCGGCCGCGGCATAGGCCGCCTGCTCGCCGCCCACCATGACCGTCAGCACGCCATTGACCGCACCAGCCTGGCCGCCGGACACCGGCGCGTCGAGAAACCCCAGACCACGCTCGGCAGCAATGGCCGCCAGCTCGCGCGCGACGTCGGCGGAGGCCGTGGTGTGGTCGACCAGAATGGCGCCCGGCGCCATGCCGGCGAACGCGCCCTGCTCGCCCAGTATCACGCTGCGCAGGTCATCGTCGTTGCCCACGCAGCACATCACCAGCTCGGCACCCTGCACCGCCTCGCGCGGCGTCGGCGCGCTGGCGCCGGCGTACTCGCCCATCCACTGCTCGGCTTTGCCCGGCGAGCGGTTGTATACCGTCACCTGATGGCCATTACGGGCCAGATGCCCGGCCATCGGATAACCCATCACACCCAAACCGATAAACGCGACCTTTGCCATAGCAAGCTCCTCCAGACACAGGCGGCAGAGCCTAACGGGCATGCCGCGAATCATCAAAGCTTTTGCAACAGACTCGCCTCTCATGCAGCGCTCGGCGGCACCAGGACAGCAGAAATCGCCGCCGCACAACCTCGCATCAGGGGTTTGCCCTGGCCGAAAAGGCCTTCCATACTGCGGGCGGACCCGTTCAGGCCAGGTCTCGCAAGCCTGGCCCTCATGCAAAGGAGCGCCCATGGGGCATTGGTTGGTCATCGACCTGGAAGCCACCACCGACGAAGGCGGCTGGCCACTGGAAGAAATGGAAATCATCGAGATCGGCGCCAGCCTGGTGGGGGCCGATGGCCACGAGCGCGACCACTTCCAGCGTTTCGTCAAACCGCAGCGGCGCCCCTGCCTGACCGATTTCTGCCGGGAACTGACCCATATCGCCCAGGCCGACGTCGACGGTGCCGGGTCTCTGCCGCAGGTCTGGGCACAGCTCGAGCGCTGGCTGGAGCAACACGCCCCGCGCCTGGTCGGCTGGAGCAGCTGGGGCGATTACGATCGCCGCCAGCTGGAGCAGGAGTGGCGTCAGCACCAGTTGACCAGCCTGCTGCAAGGGACACCTCATCTCAACCTCAAGCAGGCTTTCGCCAAGGCCCGCCAGCTGCCACGCCCAGTCGGCCTGCACAGTGCATTGCAACTGGCCGGCCTGCAATTTCAGGGCGCGCAACATCGCGCCCTGACCGACGCCCGCAACACCGCTCGCCTGCTGCCGCTGGTGCTGCCGCTCAAAGACTGATGACGAAAAAAAGGCGCTTGGGCATACTGGCGCCCCCTTTTGTAACCCTTCCCGAGGAATCGCAGATGTTCAAGGTCAACGAGTACTTCGACGGCACCGTCAAATCCATCGGCTTCGCCATGGCCGAAGGCCCTGCCACCATCGGCGTGATGGCCCCGGGCGAATACGAGTTCGGCACCAGCCAGCTGGAAGTGATGCACGTGGTGGCCGGCGCCCTGACCGTGAAACTGCCGGGCAGCGACAGCTGGAGCACCTTCGAAGCCGGCAGCAACTTCACCGTACCGGCCAACAGCAAGTTCCAGCTGAAGGTCGCGGTGGATACCGCCTACCTCTGCGAATATCGCTAAGCAGACGCGCGCTCCGAAGAACCGGCCCTCGCGGCCGGTTTTTTCTTTGATCCCCAGGCCAGGACAGCCCCATGCCACGCACCGCCCTACTCGCCCCCATCGGCCTGCTGCTGGTGGCCATGATCTCGATCCAGAGCGGCGCCTCGCTGGCCAAGAGCCTGTTCCCGCTGGTGGGCGCCGAAGGCACCACGGCGCTGCGCCTGGTGCTGGGCGCGAGCATACTGTCGCTGGTGATGCAGCCCTGGCGCACGCGCCTGAACCTGGCCGCCTATCGCTCGCTGCTGGCCTATGGCCTGGCCCTCGGCGGGATGAACCTGCTGTTCTACATGTCGCTGCAGAGCATCCCCCTGGGCATTGCCGTGGCCCTGGAGTTCACCGGCCCGCTGGGCCTGGCGCTGCTGTCGTCGCGGCGCCTGCTGGATTTCGTCTGGGTCGCCCTGGCCGTCTTCGGCCTGTGGCTGCTGCTGCCCAGCGGCCTGGCGCAGACCCAGCTCGACCCGCTGGGCATGGCCTTGGCGCTCGCTGCCGGCCTGTGCTGGGCGCTGTACATCGTCTTCGGACAGAAAGCCGGCGCCGCCCATGGCCGCCAGACCGTGGCCCTGGGCACCTGGGTTGCCGCACTGCTGGTGCTGCCCATCGGCCTGTGGCAGGCCGGAGGCAGCCTGTTCTCGGTCGATCTGCTGCCCATCGCCCTGGGCGTGGCGGTGCTCTCCTCGGCGCTGCCCTACAGCCTGGAAATGGTCGCCCTGACCCGTCTGCCGGCGCGCACCTTCAGCATCCTGATGAGCCTGGAGCCGGCCATCGCCGCGCTCTCCGGCCTATTGTTCCTCAGCGAGAAGCTGAGCTGGAACCAGTGGCTGGCCATTGGCGCGATCATTCTCGCCTCGGCCGGAGCGGCGGCGACGATCCGGCCCAAGAGTTAGCCGGCCTCGCCGAATTGCAGCTGCGCCAGGCGCGCATAGAGCGGGCTGCCGGCGAGCAACTGGGCATGGCTGCCGATGGCCGCCAGACGACCGCGCTCGATCACCGCGATGCGTTCAGCCTGCTTGACGGTGGCCAGCCGGTGCGCGATCACCAGCGTGGTACGCCCGCTCATCAGCGCAGGAAGCGCCTGCTGGATCAGGTGCTCGCTTTCGGCATCCAGGGCGCTGGTGGCCTCGTCGAGCAGCAGGATCGGCGCATCGGCCAGCAGGGCGCGGGCGATGGCCAGACGCTGACGCTGCCCGCCGGAAAGCCCCAGCCCCGCCTCACCGAGATGGGTCTGATAACCCTGCGGCAGACGCTCGATGAACTCATGGGCATGCGCCGCACGCGCGGCAGCCTCCACCTCGGTCTGGCTGGCGTCGAGCCGGCCGTAGCGAATGTTGTCCTCCACCGTGCCGAAGAACAGCGCCGGATTCTGCGACACCAGAGCGAAGCAGGCGCGCAGCTCGCGCGGATCGAGCTGATCGATCGGCACGCCGTCAATGAGGATGCGCCCGGCCTGCGGGTCGAAAAAGCGCAGCAGCAGATCGAACAGCGTCGACTTGCCCGCCCCCGATGGCCCGACCAGCGCCAGGGTCTCGCCCGCTGCCACCTGCAGATCGATACCATCGATGGCATAGCTGTCGGGCCGCGACGGGTAGGCGAAGCGCACACCCTGCAACTCGATACGCCCACGCACCGGCTGCGCCAGATGCTGCGGCTGTGCGGGGGCGACGATCTGACTGCGCGCCCGTAACAGTTCGCCAATGCGCTCGGCCGCCCCGGCTGCGCGCTGCAGCTCACCGATCACCTCGCTCAGGGTACCGAACGACGAGCCGACGATCAGGGCGTAGAAGACGAAGGCCGCCAGCTCGCCGCCGGAAATGCGCCCGGCGATCACGTCCATGCCGCCGACCCAGAGCATCACGCCCACCGCCCCGAGCACCAGCACGATGACCACGGTGATCAGCCAGGCACGCTGGGCGACACGCTTGCGCGCGACGGCAAACGCCGCCTCGGCGGACAGCCCGAAACGGCGCTTGTCCTCGTCCTGATGGTTGTAGGCCTGCACCGTCTTGACCTGCCCCAGCACCTCGCCGACATAGCTGCCCACGTCGGCCACACGGTCCTGGCTCTGCCGCGACAGCGCCCGCACACGGCGGCCGAACAGCAGGATCGGCGCCACCACCAGCGGCAGCGCGGCCAGCACGATACCGCTCAATTTGGGGTTGGTGACCACCAGCAGCACACTACCGCCGACCAGCATGATCAGATTGCGCAGGGCCATGGATAGCGACGAACCGATCACCGACTGCAGCAAGGTGGTATCGGCGGTCAGCCGCGACTGGATCTCCGAGCTGCGATTGCTTTCATAGAAGCCGGGATGCAGCTCGATCAGGTGATCGAACACCCGCCGGCGAATATCGGCCACCACCCGCTCGCCCAGCCAGGAGACCAGGTAGAAGCGCGTGTAGGTGCCGAACGCCAAAGCCAGCACCAGCACGAAAAACAGCAGCAGGGACTGACGCAGCGCAGCCGGCGATTGCGTGGCCAGGCCCTGATCCACCAGCAGCTTGATGCCCTGGCCCATGGACAGGGTAATGGCGGCGGTAAACAGCAGCGCCAGCAAGGCGCCCAGCACCCGCCCGCGATAAGGCGCGATAAAGCGCCAGGCCAGGCGTATTGCACCACGCTGGCGGGAGGAAAGCAGAGAAGTCATGAGGGGCCTCAGGAGTTGGCGGTGGCAGGCGCTTCGGCCAGCCAGGCCACCGCGCAGAGGGCTAGCGCCGCCAGGTTGGTGGACAGCGGATTGAACGCCTGAATCAACAGATGGGGGCTCAGTAGCGCAACATCAAGCAGCAGCACCAGCAAGACCGCAGCGGCCACCAGCAACGGCCAGCGCTGGCGGCGAATGGTCAGCAGCGCAATGCCTAGCAATACCTCGGCAACGCCGCCGATACGAGCGATCAGCTCCGGCGCGAACAACGCGTGATCGGGCAAGCCGTGCGCACCGATCATCGCCACCTCGTCAGGGCTCAGCCAGAGAATCTTCGGCGCCAGACCATGCCAGACGAATACCGCCGCCAATGCCAGCCGGGCGAGCCAGGCGATCTGCGCCAGCCGGCGTTCAGTCATGCAGAAAGCGCTCGGCGTGGTCGGCCGTGGGCAGCAGGCAGACGGCATGCCGGCCGAACAGGCGATAGCGATTCAGCGCAATGCGGTCATAACACCAATCCCGCAGCGGCCGGGGCAGCAGGCGCAGCAATCGCAGCGCACGCCAGGGTTGCGGCAAGCGCGAGAGAATGCGCAGCAGCGCCGTGGAGCGCACATGCAGCCCCGCCTCGTCGATCAGCGCCATGGTGTCGAAACGATCGGTCGGCAGCCCATACCAGGCCAGCAATGCCTGGCCCTGGGCGGACTGCACGGACGCCAGGCGAAACTGCCGCGCAGGGTCATGGCGGATAAGAAACTTCGCCCAGCCGTTGCACAGTTTGCAGACGCCGTCGAACAGCACGACGCGCTCGCCAGCCGCGAGACCGGGCGGCAACCTGGCTTCAGTCATTGACTGGCACTCGCCTGCTGGGTGAGCGGGCGATAGTGCCCAGTGATGCGGTAGGCGAAGAGGATGTCTTCCTCCTGCGTGCCGCGGCCGATGTTATGCAGGATCAGCGGCGCACCATCTGACGCCCGGCGATCGCTGACGATGCCGATATGAGTCAGGCCGCGTCCCAGATCCCAGGTGACGATATCGCCGGCCTGGTAAGCCGCAGGGTCCTGACTGATCGGCAGCGACCAGCCCTGACGCTTGAACCAGGTCATCAGATTGGGCACACGACGGTGGTCGATATTGCTGTCCGGCCGGCTCAGGCCCCAGTTTCTGGGGTAAAGGGCAAAATTGCCGCGCATGTCGCGATGCACCGCCTCCTGCAGGTCCAGCCCCTGCTGGCGCAGCGCGCGGATCACCACGTCGGTGCACACACCGGTGGCCATGGGCACGTCGCCGCCCGGATAGCTCAACTGGCGGTAGGCCGGGTCATAGCTCAGGGTCACGCCGACCTGCTTGCGCGCATCCAGCACCAGCCTGTCAGCCTCGATGGCCTGCGCAGCCAGGGCCAGCGCCCAGGCCAGCAGTACAACCAGCATCCGCATTGCGATCTCCTATCGAGCCAAGGGATACAGCAACTCTTCCTTGTAACCTGCCCAGACCCGCACGGCATCGGGAAAGGCATCGTCCAGCGTCACGTCGCCACTGTCCACCAGCAGCGGCCGCCCTTCCAGCGTCGCCAGCTTGCGCTTGGTCGCCACCACCCGCAGGCGCTCCAGGCCGACGGCGCGCAACACCCGCGGGCTGATCTGCTGATTGCCGCGGCCGATGATATGCCCCTGGCCGCCAATGGCGGTGACCAGCAGGTAAGTCGGATGCCCATCGACGAGAGCGAACAGCTCGGCTTCATTGACGTCGCGAGCGATCACCTGGCCGTCCTCGATCACGTCGACACCGAGCAAGGTGGTCTCCAGCCCCAGATTCTGCGCCAGGCCGTGCAAAGTCGAGCCGGGACCGAACACGTAGCGAACGCCCGGCTCCCAATCGCCCTCCAGCCAGGCGGCCAGATCGGCCAGCACCAGCTCTTCGGACTCCATTCCACCCTGCTTGACCGCCTGCACGTAGCCGCCCTCCTGCGGCACGCACAGCTCGCCGTACCAGCGCGCGGTCACGCGGCCTTCGCGCAGGGCCGCCTCGTCGATGTCGCGCACCTCGCCGCTGGCCAGACGCACCAGGCCGCCCTCGACCAGGCGCGCGGTGAGCTCGCCCGCCGCCCGCGGGCTGATGGCATAGACGCCGGACTGGATCTTCACCCCGGCCGGAATGCCCAGAACCGGCTGCCCTTCCCTGACCACGGCGCACACGTCGCGTGCCGTGCCGTCACCGCCAGCGAACAGAATCAACGCCACACCGGCGTCCTGCAGTTGCCGCACCGCACGGCGGGTATCTTCGGCGGTGGTCGCGCCCTCACCCAACTCACCCAGCAAACGATGCTCGAAGCCCATCTGCGCCAATAGCTCGCCACCCATCGCCCCCGGGTAGCCGACGAATTCGATGCGCTCGCGCAGAGCCAGCAGCTGTTCCAGGGCAGTGCGTGTGCGCTGCGCGGCTTTTGCCTCGACGCCCAGGGCCAACGCCTGCTCGGCCATGCCGTCGCTGCCCTTGAAGGCAGCTGGGCCACCCAGCCCGGCCAGCGGATTGATGATCAGACCGATATGAAAACGCGCCATGTAATCCTCGTTTCACACAGGCTGGCACGCAGCCTGCAATACGACTTTCGCAATGTGTTTTGTGACGGAGTTCCGCCGTCATGGAATCTGTTTAAAGTATCGCGAGCTAGAGCCAGGCAAGGCGAAAGCGGGCGAAGAAGCGCAGTTTACGAATTGTAAATGAGCATTCTGAGCCCGATTTCAACGCAGCATGGCCGACGCGCAGCAGACTTTGAGCAGGTTTCTTGTTGTCACCGCGCCTTCATCTAGCCCCCCTAGACTGGCGCGCATCACTGATGAGGAGACAGGCCATGAGCTTGCAAGACAATGTCGCCCAACGCCCCAACACCCCGGTCAAGCAGCCGCAGATGCCGGTGGGCGGTTTTATCATCGATGGCCAGGGCCGCGAAGTGCCGATTACCGAAGACATGATCCAGCAGGCCTGCAACGCCCTGGAAGAAAGCCGCCAGCGCGCGCATCAGCAGGGCTGAACCTTGGGCGCCAGGCACGCAAGGTGCCTGGCGCGTCCTGATCAATCTCGCGGCACAAGTTTCAGCGACAGCGAATTGATGCAGTAACGCAGCCCGGTTGGCCGCGGGCCATCCGGGAACACGTGCCCCAGATGGGCATCGCACTTGGCGCATTTGACCTCGATGCGATGCATGCCATGGCTGTAATCGTCGAGGCTGGCGATCACCTCGTCGTTGATCGGCTGGAAATAGCTTGGCCAGCCGCTGCCGGAATCGTACTTGGCGTCCGAATCGAACAGGGCTTCGCCACAGCAGGCGCAGTGGTAGATGCCTGGGGTCTTGCTGTCGTGGTAGGCACCGGTGAATGGTCGCTCCGTCCCTCCCAGGCGACAGACATGGAACTGCTCGTCGGTCAGCTCTTCACGCCAGGTGTCCAACGACTTGTCGACTTTGTCCACGAGCGGGTTTCCTCCTCGGTAGTGGGCAGCACGGGGTTTCGCGCATTCGACCGCGGAAGCCTCGACTGAGAAGTTTCCGGGCCGCGGCATGAGTGTGCGGCGCGTGGCAGGCCAGAAAAAAGCAGGGCTGGCACCTTTGCCGCGCCCAGGTCGCCACGTATGATTCGACCCCAGTCTGTCACCCACGTTACGGGCTGCCAAGATTCCCCGTCGGGAGAATTTTGCAGCGTGCTTCAGTGGGTTTTCCTTAGCTCGGGATTCCTTACATGCAGGTCAGCAAATCGAACAAGCTCGCCAACGTCTGCTACGACATTCGCGGGCCGGTGCTCAAGCACGCCAAGCGTCTGGAGGAGGAAGGCCATCGCATCCTCAAGCTGAACATCGGCAATCCGGCGCCGTTCGGTTTCGAGGCACCGGAAGAAATTCTTCAGGACGTAATCCGCAACCTGCCTACCGCCCAGGGTTACAGTGACTCCAAGGGGCTGTTCAGCGCGCGCAAGGCGGTGATGCAGTACTACCAGCAGAAGCAGGTCGAAGGCGTCACCATCGAGGATATCTACCTCGGCAACGGCGTGTCCGAACTGATCGTCATGGCCATGCAGGCGCTGCTCAACAACGGTGACGAGGTGCTCATCCCGGCGCCCGACTATCCGCTGTGGACCGCTGCCGTGGCGTTGTCCGGCGGCAAGCCGGTGCACTACCTGTGCGACGAGCAGGCCGGCTGGTTCCCCGACATCGCCGACATGCGCGCCAAGATCACGCCGAACACCAAGGCGCTGGTACTGATCAACCCGAACAACCCCACTGGGGCGGTGTATTCCAAGGAAGTACTGCAGGACATCGTCGAACTGGCGCGCCAGCACAACCTGGTGATCTTCTCCGACGAGATCTACGACAAGATCCTCTACGACGAAGCCGTGCACATCAGCACCGCCTCGCTGGCGCCGGACGTGCTCTGCCTGACCTTCAACGGCCTGTCCAAGAGCTACCGCGTGGCCGGCTTCCGTTCCGGCTGGGTGGCCATTTCCGGGCCCAAACACAAGGCGCAGAGCTACATCGAAGGCCTGGATATCCTGGCCAACATGCGCCTGTGCGCCAACGTGCCGAGCCAGCACGCGATCCAGACCGCGCTGGGCGGCTACCAGAGCATCAACGACCTGGTACTGCCCAACGGCCGCCTGCTGGAGCAGCGCAACCGCGCCTGGGAGCTGCTCAACGACATCCCCGGAGTGAGCTGCGTCAAGCCCATGGGCGCGCTGTACGCCTTTCCGCGGATCGACCCGAAGGTCTGCCCGATCCACAACGACGAGAAGTTCGTCCTCGACCTGCTGCTGTCGGAGAAACTGCTGATCGTCCAGGGCACCGCCTTCAACTGGCCGTGGCCGGATCACTTCCGCGTGGTCACCCTGCCCCGCGTCGACGACCTGGAGCAGGCCATCGGCCGCATCGGCAACTTCCTCAAGGGCTACAGCCAGTAAGCCTATATGGACCTGCAGATCGACGACTTCTACAAGGATGCGGCCAGCGGCCTTCTGATGCTTTACCAGGCCTTCCCGCGCAAGATGGCCTTGTACGTGGAAGACCTGATCGGCCGCGAGGAGCCCGACGAATTCGGCCTGCCCAGCAAGCGCCACCAGGCCTGCCTCGGCGCCCTGCTGTGGCTGGCCGAGGAAGGCTATCTGCGTTTCGAATCGACCATCGCCTATGACGCGCTGGATCAGGCCGTGCTGACCGAAAAGGGTTTTCTGCGCCTGTCACGGGCCATTCCCCATGCCCTGCGCGAAGGCGAAGTACTGCCGCCGAGCGTGCGCCGCGTCCACGCCACGCTGGCCTTCCAGCTGCGCGAGGCGCTGGCCCAGCAGCACGGCGAACGCACCGCTCGCCTGACCCGCCTGCTGTTCGAAAGCAGCCTGTCTGTTCCAGGGGACATAGTTTGAAATAGTCGCTGGTTGAAACCCCCAGGGGCGCGCCCTTATATAGCCCGCATTACTCGTACGTCTTTCCCTTGAGGAGTCCGTTCACACCATGATGCGCATTATGTTGTTCCTGGCCACCAACCTGGCGGTGCTGATCATCGCCAGCATCACCCTCAAACTGCTGGGGGTCGATCGCTTCACCGGCCAGAACCATGGCAGCCTGCTGATCTTCTGCGCCGTGTTCGGTTTCGCCGGCTCGCTGGTTTCGCTGTTCATCTCCAAGTGGATGGCGAAGATGAGCACCGGCACCCAGATCATCACCCAGCCGCGCACCCGCCATGAGCAGTGGCTGCTGCAGACCGTCGAGGAGCTGTCGCGCGAGGCCGGTATCAAGATGCCGGAAGTGGGCATTTTCCCGGCTTACGAGTCCAATGCCTTCGCCACCGGCTGGAACAAGAACGACGCACTGGTAGCCGTCAGCCAGGGGCTGCTGGAGCGCTTCTCGCCGGATGAGGTGCGCGCGGTACTGGCCCACGAAATCGGCCACGTGGCCAACGGCGACATGGTCACCCTGGCGCTGATCCAGGGCGTGGTGAACACCTTCGTGATGTTCTTCGCCCGCATCTTCGGCAGTTTCGTCGACAAGGCCATCTTCAAGAACGAGGACGGCCACGGCATCGGCTACTTCATCGCCACCATCTTCGCCGAGCTGGTGCTGGGCATCCTGGCCAGCATTATCGTCATGTGGTTCTCGCGCAAACGCGAGTTCAAGGCCGACGAAGCCGGCGCCCGCCTGGCCGGCACCGGCGCGATGATCGCCGCGCTGCAGCGCCTGCGCGCCGAACAGGGCGTGCCGGTGCAGATGCCCGACAGCCTGACTGCCTTCGGCATCAACGGTGGCCTGAAGAACGGCCTGGCCGGCCTGCTGATGACCCACCCGCCCCTGGAAGACCGCATCGAGGCGCTGCGCCGCCTGGGCTGATCGTCCACACAAAGAAAAGGCGACCTTCGGGTCGCCTTTTCTTTATGCACCCGCAGAGGAGCTGGTTTCACACCCCGCCCCACGCTCCATCAGGTGGCTCATCGCCGTCTTCAGCTTCATCGGCCGCACCGGCTTGTGCAGCAGGCTGTGGCCCAGCTCGCGCATCTGCAGCTTGAGTTCGTTGCTGTAGTTGGCGGTGATCATCAGCGCCGGCAGCGGCGCGCTGCGTCGGGCGTTGATCTGCGCCACGGCATCGACGCCATTGCGCTCGTCGTCGAGGTGATAGTCGGCGATCAGCAGGTCGGCCTCGGCGTGGTAGTTGTCCACCTGTCGCGCCAGGTCTTCTTCGCTCAATGCCGTGACCACGCGGCAGCCCCAGCCTTCGAGCAGGGTGCGCATGCCGGCGCAGATCGCCGCGTCGTTGTCCAGCACCCATACCCGCGCACCGGCAAGGCGTTCGAGCAACTGATCCGGGCTGTCCTGCAGCGCCCGCGCTCTGGGCGCGCGACGGGTCAGCGGCACCTCCACGGCGAACATCGAGCCCCTGCCCGGCTGCGACGCCACACGAATGCGGTGGCCGAGCATGCGCGCGATCTTGTCGACGATGGCCAGACCCAGGCCGAGGCCGCGATCCTGCTTGCGCTGCACGTTATCGCCGCGTTTGAACTCCTGGAAAATCTCCACCAGCTTGTCCTGGGCGATGCCGATGCCGGTGTCCCAGACCTCGATGGACAGGCTGTGGCCGCGCCGCCGACAGCCCAGCAGAATGCGCCCGCTGGCGGTGTAGCGAATGGCGTTGCTCAAGAAGTTGCGCAGGATCCGCGCCAGCAGCTGCACGTCGCTGCGTACCAGCGCCGAGCTGGGCAGGTAGTCCAGGCGCAGGCCTTCGCTACCAGCGATCTGGTGGTACTCGGCGGCAAGGTTCTCCAGCAGCTCGCTGACGGCGAACGGCGCGATATCCGGCTTGATCACCCCGGCGTCGAGCTTGGAGATGTCCACCAGGGTGCCGAGCAGGCTCTCGACGTCCTCCAGCGAGTTGCTGACGTTGCGCACCAGCGGCGCGCAGCCGGACAGGTCCTTCTTCTCCAGCAGCGCGCTGGTGAACAGCCGCGCGGCGTTGAGCGGCTGCAGCAGATCGTGGCTGACGGCGGCGAGGAACTTGGTCTTGGACAGGTTGGCCTGCTCCGCCTCGCCCTTGGCCTCGCGCAGGCGCGCCTCCATCTGCGTGCGCTCGTCGATCTCGCGGCGCAGCTGCTCGTTGACCGTGGTCAGCTCGGCGGTGCGCTCGCGCACGCGCTGCTCCAGATGCTGGTAGGCCTGGTGCAGCGCCTCGGCGGTGCGCCGGCGCTCGGTGATATCGCGGATCAGCACGAAGATGCCGACCACCTCGCCGCTGGCCTGGCGGTTGGGCACGTAGGAACGCAGCATGTAGCGCTCCTGGCCGCTGTGGTTGGTCTCGGCGAACTCGAAGGTCACGCTTTCGCCGGACAGCGCCCGCTCGACGTAGGGCTCCAGACGCCGGCAGTGCTCCTCGCTGTGCACCTCGCGCAGGCTCTGGCCGAGCATGGCGCCACGCGGCCAGCAGTACCACTCCTCGTAGACCTTGTTGGTGAACTCGTAGACCAGATCGGCCGACAGGTAGGCGATCAGCGCCGGCACATGGTCGGTGATCAGGCGGATCCAGCGCTCGCTGTCGCTCAGCGCCTGGGCCTGGCGATGGCGCTCGGTGATGTCGGTGAAGGTGTTGACGAAGCCGCCGGTGGGCAGCGGATGCGTACGCACTTCGAGCATGCGCCCGTCGAACAGGCGCACCTCCACCTGGCGTAGCGGCTTGCCGGCGATGTCGCGGCTGGCCGGGGTCAGCGGCTCCAGCTCGCTTTCGGCCATCACCTCGGCGAAGGGCCGATGCGCGCTGATCGGCGCCAGGCCGCAGAGTTCGAGGAAGCGGTGGTTCCACAGCTCCAGTGCGCCCTCGGCGTTGACCATGGCCATGCCCTGGGACAGGTTGTCCACCGCACGCTGCAGCAGCCGCGATTTCTGCGCCAGCGCCTGCTCACGGCGCAGTGCTTCGCTCTGCTTGACCTCGGTGATGTCGGTGTAAAGGATCACCAGCCCACCCTCACTGGTCGGCCGCTCGCTGACCTGCACCCAGCGCCCATCCTGCAGGCGGAACAGGCTCGGCTCGCCCTCCTTGCCCAGCTGCGCCTCCACCACCAGGCCGGTGCTGCGACTCAGGCGCCTGATCTCCTCCAGGCGCGTACCGGTGCCGATGCGCGCCCTGCTGCGCGCCCACAGCGCCTTGAAGCGGCTGTTGAACAGGACGATGCGCTGGCGATCGTCGAACAGCACGAAGGCGTCGGAGAAGCTCTCGATGGCGTCGATCAGGTGCTGGTGGGCGGTCTCGGCACGCAGCCGCGCATCACTGAGCAGCTGGTTGCTGGATTTCAGTTCGGCCATCGCCTGGTTCAGCGCGTCGGTGCGCTCGCGCACCTGCTCGGCCAGTACCACCGAGTGCTGGAAGGCGGCGTAGGCATCGTCACCACGCGAGTGGATCGACTCCACCCGCTCGATCAGCGCGGCGTTGATCCGCTTGAGCTTGGCGTTCTCGCCTTCCAGCGCGGCCAGGCGCGCCTGCAGCTCGGCGCCATCAGCCGCGACCAGGGCGGCCAATGGCGACTCCGGTGAAGGTCTGGTTGATGTGCATGCCATTGAACTGCTCCCCGTAGGAATTGAAGCCGATCACCCGCTGCTGACGCAGGAAGGCCGACACCGGCAGGCTGCCGCCGTCGTTCTCGATCTCCAGGCGGCGCAGGAAACAGTCGCAGCCGATGGTCAGCAGCAACGGACCGAGGCGCTGCTCGAGGCCGGCGAACAGCTGCGCGAGATTCGGCAGCAGCGGCCCGGGACGCATCGCGGTGAGAACGATGCCGTTCTCCACCGCGCAGTAGAAGCTCAGGCTGAGGTCGTCGTGCACCTGCTGGATCGAGCGCACGTAGTAGTGATCGCTGATGCGCACCGCCAGCGGATAGGCGGCGAACACCCGGTGGTCCAGGGCATCGAGCGGCACGCCGATCAGCTCGGCGTATTCCTGCGCGGCCGGCGCGGCGTTGAGCTCGTAGACGCGGCGGCTGGAGCTGTCGGCGCGGGTCACCACCAGTTTCTCGCCGCTGGGCTGGATGTGGTGAGTGCTGAAGACCTCGAAGTCGAGCCAGGTATTGAACAGCACCACCACCGCCGCGCCGCTGTGAAAGCGCCCGCCGTGGTAGACGTGGGTGTGGGTCAGGTGGTTGTCGTCGCCGGCCGAACCGCCGAAATGCGGGATGCTGCCCAGCGCCGCGCTGAGCGCGCCGAGCACCAGCTCCTCGCGGCTGGACAGGCCGTCGAGCAGGGTCAGGGCGAAGCTGTGACCCTTGATCGAGGCCAGCTCGTTGCTGCGACAGTCGCGCACCAGGCCATCCACCAGCTGCTGCGCATCGAGCAGGTTAAAGCGCTCCATCTCGTCGATCAGCGCGCTGGCGATGGAGAAGCAGCGCAGGTCGAAGCCCAGCGCCACCACGCAGCCGCGGCCGTAGCCCTGCGGGGTGATCTCGCCGGCGCTGGTACAGCCAACCAGGCTGACGCCGCCGAAATGCTGCTCCAGGGCCCGGCCGAGGGCTTCGAGGTCGTACTCGGCCGAGCAGAAGAACAGCACGAAGCCGAGATAAGGATGGATCAGCTGGCGCGCCAGCTCCTGGGCGGCCTGTTCCACGTCCTTCGTGCTGGAAACGGCGCTGAGCACGCCCTCCGACTGTTCCAAGGCCATAAGACGCCCCAATACACCTGCTGGATATGGGGAAATTCTACGAAGCGAGCGGCCCGCGCCCCATGCTACTTGAGTATTGGGTTAGGCCTTCCTAGGTAGGAGCAATGACAGCCGCGGTAGGGTCAGTCCAGCAGTTTGGCGCCCAACGCCCGGACCAGCGCTGCCAACTGTGGCGCATCGCCCTGGATTCGTACGCGCAAGCCATCGATCTCGCGGCGCATCGGGTAGTGCTTGCGCAAGCGGTCGAACGCCGCACGACGGGCGTCGGCGTCGCCGACCAGGCTACGGCGGAAATCCGCATCGTCGCGGCGTGGGTCGTATACCGCGCGGCACAGACTGGCCAGGACCCAGGCCGGGTCCGCGCGGCCGTCGATGTTCATCTCGCTGAGCCAAGGGGCCGGCAGCAGATCGTCCAGACTCACCTGTTCGGCAACGCCCAGCACGCGGCAGCAGGCCTGGTAGATCTGCGCGGTGCCGCGCAGCTTGCCGTCCAGGCTGTAACCGGCGATATGCGGTGTGGCCAACTGGCACAGGGCGGCCAGTTCGACATCGGCCTGCGGCTCGCCTTCCCAGACGTCCAGCACCGCTTTCAGGTCGGGGCGCTGCGGCAGTAACGTGCGCAGCGCGGCGTTGTCCACCACGGCGCCACGACTGGCATTGATCAGCCAGGCGCCCGGCTGCAATGCCGCCAGGCGAGTCGCATCGAACAGATGGCGCGTCGAGGCGTCCAGCGGCGTGTGCAGGCTGATCACGTCGCATTCTTCGATGATCCGCTCCAGGCTGACGAAATCGCCGCCCTCGGCGGCCTGCCGTGGCGGGTCGCACACCCGCACCTGCCAGCCAAGGCCGCGCAGCAGATGGACCAGACGCCCGCCGACCTGCCCTGCGCCGACCACGCCATAGACGCGCGCAGCCGGGTCGACGCCCTCGCGCTCGGCCAGGGTCAGCACGCTGCCCAGCACGTAATCCACCACGCCCCGGGCGTTGCAGCCCGGCGCGCTGCTCCAGGCGATGCCGGCCTCGGCGAAGTAATCGAGATCCAGGTGATCGGTGCCAATGGTGCAGGTGCCGACGAAACGCACGCGGCTGCTTTCGAGCAATGCCCGGTTCACCTGAGTCACCGAACGCACCAGCAAGAGATCGGCGTCGCGCACGTCAGCTGCGCTGATGCCCCGCCCCGGCAGACGGCGGATGCTGCCGAACGCGGCGAAGAACTCATCGAGCAGGGGAATGTTTTCGTCGGCGACTATGTGCATGGCGGGCTCCATCGAACAGGCGGCCATTCTAAGCCAGCACGAGCGCCAGCGTCGCCCCGTGAGCCGCCAGGCAGAGCGGCAGATCGTGCTTTCCTGACCGATACGTCAAGGCGTAGACTACGCGGTTTTCTGCCTTCCCGAAGAATCGAAATGTCCACCGACACTCGCCTTGGCCGCGTGCGCACGGAACTGCGCAGCCTGCTCATCCTGGCCACGCCCATCATCATCGCCCAGCTGGCGCATACCGCCATGGGCTTCGTCGATACGCTGATGGCCGGGCGCGTCAGCCCGCAGGACCTGGCCGCCGTGGCGTTGGGCAACTCGATCTGGGTACCGGTGTTCCTGCTGATGACCGGCATCCTGCTGGCCACCACCCCCAAGGTGGCGCAGCGCTTCGGTGCCGGCGAAGAGGCAGACATCGGCCCGCTGGTGCGTCAGGCCCTGTGGCTGGCTCTGACCGTGGGCGGCGGCGCGGCGACGCTGCTGTGGAACGCCGAGTTCATCCTGCGCATCATGAACGTCGACCCGGCGCTGATCACCCCGGCCATGGGCTACCTGCGCGCCGTGGCCTGCGGCTTCCCGGCGGTGGCGCTGTATCACGTGCTGCGCTGCTTCAGCGATGGCCTCGGCCATACCCGTCCGGCCATGGTGCTGGGCATCCTCGGCCTGTTGCTCAACATTCCGGCCAACTACATCTTCATCTACGGCAAGTTCGGCCTGCCGGCCATGGGCGGTGTCGGCTGCGGCTGGGCAACGGCGTTGGTGATGGGCTTCATGCTGATCGGCATGCTGGTCTGGGTGAAGTGGGCGCCCTACTACCGTGCCAGCGCGTTGTTCACCCATTTCGAGTGGCCACAGTGGCCGGTGATCAAGCGCCTGCTGAGCATTGGCGTACCGATCGGCATCGCGGTATTCGCCGAATCGAGCATCTTCTCGGTGATCGCCCTGCTGATCGGCGGCCTCGGCGCCACCGTGGTCGCCGGGCATCAGATCGCCCTGAACTTCAGTTCCATGGTGTTCATGATTCCCTACTCGCTGGCCATGGCCGCGACGGTGCGCGTCGGCCAGGCACTGGGCCGCGGCCAGCCGCGCGAGGCGCGCTTCGCCGCCGGGGTGAGCATGGGCGTGGCACTGGGTTATGCCTGCATATCGGCCAGCCTGATGCTCCTGCTGCGCGAGCAGATCGCGCAGATCTATACCCCGGACCAGGCGGTAATCACGGTGGCAGCGACGTTGATCGTGTACTCGGCCCTGTTCCAGTTCTCCGACGCCATCCAGGTCACCGCCGCCGGCGCCCTGCGCGGCTACCAGGACACCCGCATCACCATGCTGCTGACCCTGTTCGCCTACTGGGGCATCGGTCTGCCGGTGGGCTATGCGCTCGGGCTGTCCGACTGGCTGGGCGAGCCGAGCGGCCCCAGCGGCCTGTGGCAAGGTTTGGTGGTGGGCCTGACCTGCGCCGCAGCGATGCTCACCGTGCGCCTGGCACGCAGCGCGCGCAAGCGCATTCGCCGGGCCGGTTGAGATTGGATAGGTCGGGCATCCTCTCTAGACTGAGCAGATGATCCGACCTGCCCTGCTCCTCTGCTTCCTTCTGATCGCTGGCTGCGGCCCGGCCAATGACGGCCTGGCCCTGCAGAACGATTACCTCGCACGTCTGCAGCGCTCGCTCGATGCGGCCGACGTACCCACTTTCGACAGCCGCAGCGCCAGCCAATTTCGTTTACCGCCACGCCGCGAGCGCCTGCTGGCATTGCCGGAACTGCGCATCGGCCTGCTCGATCTGGTCATCGATGCGCGGCGCTGTCCGCATCTGCAGCAGTTGATCAGCCAGCGCAACAGCAGCCTGGGCAAGCAGCTGATGCCCAGCCAGCGCCTGGGCTACGAAGGCGACCTGCTGCGCGCCATCGATGACTGCCTGCCGCATCTGCAGGACGACTCCAGCCTCAAGGCCACTCTGCAGCGCCTGGCCAGCGACAAGCGCCAGCAACTGCCAGCGGTGTTCTGGAATGCCCTGAACGGCAGCCCGGAGTTCGAGAACTACCTGCGCTTTGCCGACCAGGCATTGCCGGTCGACAGCCAGGAAGACAGCGCGGCACTGGACGCATTGCAGCGGCTGGCCAGCATCGGCGCCGGCATACCGGCACAGCTACCACCGAGCGCCGGGGAGTTGGAACCACTGTTCTTCGCCCTCTATGCCAGCGAACAGGGCAGCCAGTTGATCACCAGCCTGGCCAGCCTGCGCCACACGCTCGACGCCGGCAGCGAAATGCTCGAGCAACGCCAACAAAATCGCCCGCTTTGCCCACTGGGCCAGGCGACCCCGCGCGGGCGCATCCTGCAGAACATCTTCATCAAGTTCTACGCCGGCGGCCTGCAGCCTTATCTGGCACAGGTCGACCAGCGCGGCCAGCAATGGCAGGCGGTGCTGCTGCAACTGCAGCGTCTAGAAGGCATTCCGCCAGCTACCGGCGAACATCTGCAGCGGCTGGCTGGCGAGCAGGATTCGTTATGGCAGGATTTCCGCGCGGCCACGGCGCGTCACGTCAGGGCCTGGCAGAAGCTCCTGAACAGTTGCGGTCTGGCGCCGGGACAGGCGGGATGGAATAGCGCGGAACGCGACGTGGAGCCTTAAGGGGCCGCACGTTCAACCCCAGCCTAATCGGCCTTCTTGCGAATCCAGTACAGATAGGTACCGTCTTCCTCGGCCTGACCGAGCAGCTCGTGGCCGAGAAACACGCAGAACTTGGGAATGTCACGGCGGGTCGAGGGGTCGGTGGCGATCACCTTGAGCAAGCCGCCCGGCGACAGGTCGCGCACCTTGTTGTGCAGCATCATCACCGGCTCGGGGCAATTCAGGCCGCTGGCGTCGAGCAGGTCATCGTGGTTGAGGGTCAGGGCTTCGGACATAGGAGGCTCCACAGGCAGGCGCGCATTGTCGCGCAAAGCTGACCTCCAGGTCACCCTGCGCGCACAACCTTGGATGGGCAGCGCATGCCTGCCGACTGCGGCAAAGTGCCTGCGCTCTGGCGGGTCATGGATGGCACGCACGCCAGCTTCGGGTGGAGCCCGGGGCGACGCGGGAGTCCGGGCCGGGCCTGACCGGCCCGCGTCCGGTTCACATCATCATTTGCCGTGACGGCGCAGATGGCAGGTCACCTCCTCACGGTCGTGATACAGCTGCTTGCAGCCAATGCTGACCTTCAGCCCCCGCTCCGCCAGCCCCGACTCGATGCGATCGAGCAGGCGCCGCACTTCGGCGTAACGCTGCTTCATCGGCAGCTTCAGGTTGACCACCGCCTCGCGGCACAGCCCTTCACCCAGCCAGGTCTCGATCATCGCCGCCGTGCGCGCCGGCTTCTCGACGATGTCGCAGACCATCCAGTGCACCGGATGGCGCGGGCGGAAGGTAAAGCCATCGGCGCGCTGGTGCACGACGAAGCCGGAATACATCAGGCTTTCGGCCATCGGCCCGTTGTCCACGGCGGTGACGCGAATCTCCCGATTGACCAGCTGCCAGGTCCAGCCACCGGGGGCCGCGCCCAGGTCGACGGCGGTCATGCCCGGCGCCAGGCGCTGATCCCACTGCTCGCGCGGAATGAAATGGTGCCAGGCCTCCTCCAGCTTAAGCGTGGAACGGCTTGGCGCCTCGCGGGGAAACTTCAGACGTGGAATGCCCATGGGCCACATCGCCTGGTTGTCCGCCTCGGCGATGCCGGCGAACACCTCGCGGCCGCTCTTGAAGGTCAGCAGCAGGCGCGGCTTCCTGGCGTCGTCCACCAGCTTGCCGGCCTTGAGCAGCGCCTTGCGCAGCGGCGCCTCGAACTTCTTGCAGAAGGTCGAGAGCTCCTTGCCGTCGTTGGTATCCACCACTTCCAGCCACAGGCTGCCGCACACCGGATAGTCGGCCAGAGCCTCGAGCAGCACACTGATGCGATCGCTCTCCGGCAACATTACGAAACCACCGCGTGCCCATTGCCTGGGGAAAATCAGGCTGTTGAAGCGCACACTGCGCATCATGCGTTCGCCATCGGCCGCTTCGCTGCAGACGAACTCGGCGCACGCGCTACCGGGCTTGGCCCTGGAGTAGCCCGGCACATCCAGACGCGCCGCAAGGTCGGTGATCTCGGCGCAAACCTCCCCCTCGAAACCGGGGCGGCAATGCAGAAACAGGATATTCATCAACGGGTCTCCTTGAGGCGCGCATGATACCCGAGACCGGAACCCCGAGCCGGTAAACCTGTCCAGCTACTTATGCGCTGTCTGCAGCTACGGACCGGCAAGCTGGCCGCCCCGCCTCGTCGCAACAGACAGGCAGCGCATAGCAACCGAAAGGATATGCGCTAGCCAGACCGCCCAAGCCGAACTAGCTTGAAGGTCTGCCGCCATCAGACACAGCCCGAACCGTGCGGGCCCAAGGAGATGTGCAATGCCCTCCCTCGATAGCCTGAACTGCCGCCGCGAACTGAAAGTCGGCGACGCCACCTACCACTACTTCAGCCTGCCCGAAGCCGCCCAGCGCCTCGGCAACATCGACCGCCTGCCCAAGTCGCTCAAGGTGCTGTTGGAAAACCTGCTGCGCAACGAAGACGGCAAGACCGTACAGCCGCAGGACCTGCAGGCCATGGTCGACTGGCTCGACCAGCGCGCCTCCGACCGCGAGATCCAGTACCGCCCCGCGCGCGTGCTGATGCAGGACTTCACCGGCGTGCCGGCGGTGGTCGACCTGGCCGCCATGCGCGACGCCATGGCCAAGGCCGGCGGCGACCCGCAGCGCATCAACCCGCTGTCGCCGGTGGATCTGGTCATCGACCACTCGGTGATGGTCGACCGCTACGCCTCCTCCAGCGCCTTCCACGACAACGTCGAACTGGAAATGCAGCGCAACGGCGAGCGCTACGCCTTCCTGCGCTGGGGCCAGCACGCCTTCGACAACTTCAGCGTGGTGCCGCCGGGCACCGGCATCTGTCACCAAGTCAATCTCGAATACCTGGCGCGCACCGTGTGGACGAAGGAAGAAGACGGCGTCACCCTCGCCTTCCCCGACACCCTGGTCGGCACCGACTCACACACCACCATGATCAACGGTCTCGGCGTGCTCGGCTGGGGCGTCGGCGGCATCGAGGCGGAAGCGGCCATGCTCGGCCAGCCGGTGTCGATGCTGATTCCGGAAGTCATCGGCTTCAAGCTCAGCGGCAAGCTCAAGGAAGGCATCACCGCCACCGACCTGGTGCTCACCGTCACCCAGATGCTGCGCAAGAAGGGCGTGGTGGGCAAATTCGTCGAGTTCTACGGCGACGGCCTGGCCGACCTGCCGCTGGCCGACCGCGCCACCATCGCCAACATGGCCCCGGAATACGGCGCCACCTGCGGTTTCTTCCCGGTGGACGAGATCACCCTCGGCTACCTGCGTCTGTCCGGCCGCCCGGATGCCACCGTGCAACTGGTCGAGGCCTACAGCAAGGCCCAGGGCCTGTGGCGCGAGCCAGGCGCCGAGCCGCTGTTCACCGACAGCCTGAGCCTGGACCTGGGCAGCGTCGAAGCCAGCCTGGCCGGACCCAAGCGCCCGCAGGATCGCGTCTCGCTGGGCCAGGTCAGCCAGGCCTTCGACGACTTCGTCGGCCTGCAGCTCAAGCCGAGCGCCAAGGAAGAGGGCCGCCTGCTCAGCGAAGGCGGCGGCGGTACCGCCGTCGGCGGCGACAAGCAGAGCGGCGAAATCGACTATGAGGACGAGGGCCATACCCATCGCCTGAAAGACGGCGCGGTGGTGATCGCAGCCATCACCTCCTGCACCAACACCTCCAACCCCAGCGTGATGATGGCCGCCGGCCTGCTGGCCAAGAAGGCGGTGGAAAAAGGCCTGCAGCGTCAGCCCTGGGTGAAGAGCTCGCTGGCCCCCGGCTCCAAGGTGGTCACCGAGTACTTCAATGCCGCCGGCCTGACGCCCTATCTGGAGAAGCTCGGTTTCGACCTGGTGGGCTACGGCTGCACCACCTGCATCGGCAACTCCGGCCCGCTGCGCGAGCCCATCGAGAAGGCCATCACCCAGGCCGACCTGACCGTCGCCTCGGTGCTCTCCGGCAACCGCAACTTCGAGGGCCGCGTGCACCCGCTGGTGAAAACCAACTGGCTGGCCTCGCCACCCCTGGTGGTGGCCTATGCCCTGGCCGGCAGCGTGCGCCTCGACCTGACCCGCGACGCCCTCGGCACCGGCAAGGACGGCCAGCCGGTCTACCTCAAGGACATCTGGCCGACCCAGGCCGAGATCACCCAGGCCATCGCCCAGGTCGACACCGCCATGTTCCGCAAGGAATACGCAGAGGTCTTCGCCGGCGACGAGAAATGGCAGGCCATCGACGTGCCCAAGGCCGACACTTACGCCTGGCAGGGCGACTCCACCTACATCCAGCATCCGCCGTTCTTCGAGGACATCGCTGGCGATCCGCCACGTATCACCGATATCCGCCAGGCGCGCATCCTCGCCCTGCTCGGCGATTCGGTGACCACCGACCACATCTCGCCGGCCGGCAACATCAAGGCCGACAGCCCGGCCGGGCGCTATCTGCGCGAGCATGGCGTGGACAAGGCCGACTTCAACTCCTATGGCTCGCGCCGCGGCAACCACGAAGTGATGATGCGCGGCACCTTCGCCAATATCCGCATCCGCAACGAAATGCTCGGCGGCGAGGAAGGCGGCAACACCCTGCACGTGCCCAGCGGCGAGAAGCTGGCGATCTATGACGCGGCCATGCGCTACCAGGCCGAGGGCACGCCGCTGCTGATCATCGCCGGCAAGGAATACGGCACCGGCTCCAGCCGCGACTGGGCGGCCAAGGGCACCAACCTGCTGGGGGTCAAGGCGGTGATCGCGGAAAGCTTCGAGCGCATCCACCGCTCCAACCTGGTGGGCATGGGCGTGCTGCCACTGCAGTTCAAGCCCGGCACCGACCGCAACAGCCTCAAACTGACCGGCAAGGAAGTACTGGCTATCGAAGGGCTGGAAGGCGTGGAACTGCGCCCGCAGATGCCACTGACGCTGATCATCACCCGTGAAGACGGCGCGCATGAGGAAGTCGAAGTGCTGTGCCGCATCGACACCCTCAACGAGGTCGAGTACTTCAAGGCTGGCGGCATTCTGCACTACGTGCTGCGCCAGATGATCGCCAGCTGATGCAGCAGCCCTGCCGCCCCAGGCGGCAGGGCTTTCCCGTCGGGTCACGGATGGCCAATGTCACGACAGAAATGTGACGTCAGTCATAAAGCGATTACACTCGCCAAAACGGATTCAGCCCTCAACTTTGCCGCTTCGCGGCCGATGACAGGGCATTACAACGACGGATACCTGCCATGCGTAACAACCAGCCGGTCACTCAGCGCGAACGCACCTTCCCCGCTCAGCAGCGCCTGATTTCCACCACCGACCTCAAGGGCCAGATCACCTACTGCAACGATGCCTTCGTCGAGATCAGCGGTTTCTCCCGCGAGGAACTGCTGCGCGCGCCGCACAACATCGTGCGTCACCCGGACGTGCCGCCAGCGGTGTTCGACCACATGTGGACGACCCTGAAGAAGGGCCGGCCGTGGATGGGCATCGTCAAGAACCGCAGCAAGAATGGCGACCATTACTGGGTCAACGCCTACGTCACCCCGATGACCGAGAACAACCAGGTCGTCGGTTACGAATCGGTACGGGTCAAACCCACTGCCGAACAGGTACGCCGCGCCGAAGCGCTGTATGCGCGGGTCAACGCCGGCAAATCGGCCGTCCCCGCCAGTAACCAGTGGCTGCCCATCGTACAGGCCTGGATGCCCTTCATTCTGGTCAGCCAGATCGGTTTTCTGATCGGCCACTGGATCGGCAGCAACTGGGGGTTCATCCTCGCCGCCCTGCTCTCCGTTCCTCTGGGCCTGGCCGGCATCGCCTGGCAGACCCGTGGCATCAAGCGCCTACTGCGCATCGCCGATCAGACCACCTCCGACCCGCTGATCGCGCAGATGTACACCGACAGCCGCGGCGCCGAAGCGCGCCTGGAAATGGCCATGCTCAGCCAGGATGCGCGCCTGAAAACCTGCCTGACCCGCCTGCAGGACACCGCCGAACAGCTCACCCAGCAGGCGCGTGAAGCCGACAAGCTGGCGCACAACAGCTCGGCCGGTCTCGAGCGCCAGCGCAGCGAGACCGAACAGGTCGCCACCGCCGTCAACGAGATGGCCGCCACCACTCTGGAAGTCGCCAGCAACGTCGCCCGTACCGCCATCGCCACTCAGGAAGCCAACCGTCTGACCAGCGAAGGGCGCAGCATTGCCGCGGAAACCCGCGAAGCCATCCAGCGCCTGTCGCAATCGGTGGGCGACACCGGCGAGACCGTCACCCGCCTGGCCCAGGACAGCAATGAGATCGGCGGCGTGGTCGACGTGATCAAGGGCATCGCCGACCAGACCAACCTGCTGGCCCTCAACGCCGCCATCGAAGCCGCGCGTGCCGGCGAAATGGGCCGCGGCTTCGCCGTGGTGGCCGACGAGGTTCGCTCCCTGGCCCAGCGCACCGCGGAATCCACCGAACAGATCCACACCCTGATCGCCAAACTGCAGCGCACCGCCGAAGAGGCCGTGATGACCATGGAAATCGGCCGCAAGCAGGCCGACGAAGGCGTGGAGCGAGTGCTCAAGGCCGACCAGGCCCTGGCCGGCATCAGCGACTCGGTGGCCAACATCGCCGACATGGCCAACCAGATCGCGGCCGCGGCCGAAGAGCAGAGCGCCGTGGCCGACGAGATCAACCAGAACATCACCACCATCGCCCAACTGGCCGACCAGACCGCAGGCGAAGCCAAAAGCACCGCCAAGCTCAGCGAGGCGCTCACCACCACCGCACAGGGCCAATACGCCCTGGTCGAGCGCTTCAACCGCTGAAGCAAAGGGCGCAGCGGTTCAGCCGCTGCGCCCTGCCCCATCTCCCCTCGCGCTCTTCACAAGCGAACCGCTTCGCGCCTCGCCACCGGCTCCCTTGACCGCCCCTCCTCACCCGCTACTGTGTCACGGGTGAATGATCTGGCGCTCCTCGCCGCCTGATCCTCGACTCATCCACTGATGCAGGACGAACCTGAGCATGACCGCATATGCCGTTGCCATCGTTCGAGAGACGCAATTCGGCCCGGAGATAAGGGAATATCTGCAACGTATCGATGCGACGCTTGCCCCTTTTTCCGGCGTGTACCGCATCCACGGCGGCCCCTACGTCCCGCTGGAGGGTGCCTGGTCCGCGGACCTGATCATGATCGAGTTTCCTTCCATGCAGTTGGCCAGGGATTGGTACGAGTCGGCCGCCTACCGCGCCATTCGACCGCTACGCACCGAGCACAGCGTCGGCGAGGTCTTTCTGGTCGAAGGTGTTGCACAGGACCATAAAGGCGTCGACATCCTTGGCTCGCCATGAAAACGAGCGCCAGGCCAAGCACTGCCAGTGCGCCAAGGCATGCAAACAGATTTCATCTGTAGTCATCCGCTGCTCGCCCTCCCCTCTGACATATCGCCTTACCACCCGGGCGGTTGACGCGGTCCCTCTGCGACCCTAGCGTCCAGCCTGTCTGTGCGAACCAGGCAATGTCACCTAATCACGGAGATCCGCCGGCAGGCGGTCAGGGAGAGAAGCGAATGCGCATCATGGTCATAGGCGCCAGCAAGGGGCTGGGACGCGCGCTGGTCGATGGTCTGTCCGAGGGCAATGAACTGATCGGCGTGTCGCGTAGCCGCCCCAGCGATCTCGATCAGCACGTTCACTGGATCGAGGCGGATATGAGCGAGCCGCTACGAGCCGTTGAGGTCATCGAACGTCAGGCCCCGCAACACCTGGATGCGGTTCTCTACAATCTGGGCATCTGGGAAACGCGCGCCTTCGAGGACGGCTACAGCTTTCTCGAAGACAGCGACGCGCAGATTCTCCAGATGATCAACGTCAACGTCGCAGCCACCCTGCTGCTGCTCAAGCGCCTGCTGCCGCGCATGCTGGGCGCCGCCAAGCCGCAGGTGCTTCTCACCGGCTCGACCTCGGGCTTACCGCAGAGCGGGCGCCCGGAGGTGACGTTTGGCGCCAGCAAGTTTGCCCTCAAGGGCATCGCCGACAGCCTGCGGGAAGGCTTTCGCGATCAGCGCCTGGCCGTCACCTGCCTGCAACTGGGCTACCTCAATACCCAGGATGGCCTGCAAACACCGGTTGAGCAGGCGGCGCGAAATGGCGAAGGTCAGCTGATCCCGTTGCACGATGTCGTCGCCCTGGTACGAACGCTGCTGAGCCTGTCCGATGCCAGTTACGTGCGTGAGCTGGTGCTACCGGCCATCGCCGACGAGCGCTTTTGAACACCTGAGCACGCGAGGAAATACGATGCCCGATCTTTCCGTCACTCTGACGACGCCACGTCTTGTACTGCGCCCTCTACAAGCAGCGGATGCGGCGGCGCTGTTCGCGATTTTTTCCGATCCGCAGGTCATGCAGTACTGGAACACGCCACCCTGGAACTCAGAAGTCGTAGCGCAGGATTTCATCCGCGCCGAGCAACAGGCCATGCACGATGGCCAACGCCTGACCCTGGCCATCGTCGACAGGGAAAGCGCCGAGCTGATCGGCAAATGCCTGCTGTTCAACTATGAGCCGGAGTCGCGTCGTGCGGAGATCGGTTTTGGCATTGCGTCGTCTGCCTGGGGCAAGGGTTACGTTCAGGAAGCGGCTGGCGAGCTACTGCGCCATGGTTTCGAAGCTCTGGGGCTGAATCGTGTCGAGGCTGAAATCGACCCAACCAACAGCGCCTCCGGTCGTGCTCTGGAGCGCCTGGGCTTCAGCCAGGAAGGATTGCTACGTCAGCGTTGGATCATCGACGGACAGGTGTCGGACTCGGCACTCTTCGGGCTGCTGAGCGAAGAGTGGCGCAGCAGACATGATCACTGATGAGTCGTGAACGAAAGGTGTAACCATGCAGAGAATCGACCATATCCGCCTGATGGCGCGCTACAACAGCTGGATGAACGAACGGCTCTACACAGCCGCGTCCAGCTTGTCCGACGAGGCGTTGAGCGCCGAGCGTGGCGCGTTCTTCGGTTCGATCCTCGGCACGCTCAACCATCTGCTGGTGGCTGACCGTATCTGGCTGGGGCGCTACACCGCGCATCCGGCAAACTTTCAGGCATTGCAAGCGCTCGCAGGGCTGGAAGTGCCGACGCGCCTGGATCAGCCGATGGCGGCAGATATCCGCGAACTGGCTGCGCTACGCAAACTGCTGGACAGTTGCATCGAGGCCCTGGCCGCCGAGATGGGCGAAGAGCAGCTGGATCAGCCACTGATCTACCGCAACATGAAGGGTGTGGCCGCGCAAAAGCACTTCTTCGCCCTGCTGATGCACCTGTTCAACCACCAGACGCATCACCGCGGTCAGGCTACGACGCTACTAACCCAGGCGGGTGTGGATGTGGGTGTGACCGATCTGCTGGCGCTGATCCCTGACGAGCTTTGATCAGCGACCAGGCGCCGATGGCGCCTCGCCCTTCTCCAGGTTCAAAGGCCCGCCAGTTTCAGCCAGTGCGCGTAGAAACCCTCGGCCACCTGATTCAGTAACCTGACCTTCTCGCCCAACCTCTCGCGCATTTCGGCGAGGCTCTGCTGGCTGGGTTGGCTGGCATCGAGCAGATGCGCCCAGTCGTCTAGCCAGAGCGCGATCAGCTCTTCGGTCATCTCCGGATGGCCCTGCAGCGCCAGCACCTTGTCGCCCCAGGCGAAGGCCTGGTTGTCGCACCAGCGGCTGCTCAGCAGGGGCTGGGCGCCTTCGGGCAGCGCGAAGGTGTCGCCGTGCCACTGGAAGATGCTGAACGCTTCCGGCAAATGCGCCAGCCATGGACTGGCGGCCGCGCCACTGCAACGCTGCATGGGCTGCCAGCCGGCCTCGGTATAAGGCATGCGGCGCACATCGGCCCCCAGAGCCCTGGCGAGCAACTGACCACCCAGGCAATGGCCGATGATGGGAAGGTCGCGGGCGATGAAACGCTGCAGCGCCGCCACTTCCTCGGCGATCCAGGGCAAGGGGTCGTTCACGCTCATTGGCCCGCCCATCAGCGCGACCGCCCGGGGACGCTCCAGGTCGTAGCCACTCAGCTCGCCGAGATCGGCCCGCAGCACATCGAAGCGGCAGCCATGTGCCTGCAGCACCTGCGCCAGGTGCGCGGGCGGACAGTAATCGATATGGGTCAGAATCAGGACATCGCTCATGCCGCGCAGTCTGCGCGAGGCAGTCGGGCAAGTCGAGATGCGCCGACGCTTGGCGCCATCGGCCGGCCAGCAGGCCGGTCGATGGGCGATGCAGAAAGGCTCTACCGAGCGACCGACGCCTTTACCTCCTGGGTGACCCCCCAGCCATCCAGAATGCCGCCCAGCGGGACGACGATGGACTCGAGGTCATGTTCGAAGGCGCCGATACCGGCATGGGTGGCGTACATCACTTTGCTGATTTGCAGGTGCCAGGCCCCGTCCTCGCGGGCGGATACCTGAGCGTTGAGCGACTCGCCGCGAAAATTTCTGGCCGCCATTCGGGCCCGCTCCTCATCGGGGAAGATGGCGTAGAACTCGATCGGGTGGAACTGGGCGAAGTCGAAGCCCCCTTCTTTCATCCGGCGCAGCACCGAGGTGCTGGAATCTTCGTGGAAGGCTGTGCTCATAAACGACCTCCTCTCAGGCGATGGATGGATTGACCGCTTTCCCATTGCGGCCGCCAGAAACTGGCGGCGTCGCGGCCCCCGAAGGCGCCGCCCCGAGAATCAAGCAGATGCTTGATGTGTCTACTTCAAGCGCATCGACGACTATCCGGCAGAACGCCGAACTGAAAACCGTCCCTTGCAGGTTAGCCGCTGGCGGGAGAATTCGCCCGGCCTGGAAAGCCTTTGTGACAAAGGCGACGACCAGCGGCCATTGCCAGCAAGGCCGCTACGGCCGGCTCAGCCAGTTCATCAGCAGCCTGTTGATCCAGCCGGGCGTGACCTGTCCCAAGGCATACAGCAGGCCGAACTGCAGACCTACCGGGCGATGTAGCGCAGCGCCCTGCGCCTGCTGCCAGGCGGCTGCGGCGATCTGTTCGGCCTGCAGATGCACGCCGAGGCGGCGCATCACCGGCGGTGGCTCGGCCTGGCTGGCGACCATCGGCGTGTTGACGAACGGCGGCATCAGGTCGCCGACACGAATGCCTTGACGGCGCCACTCCAGCTCCAACGCCTCGGTCAGGCCGCGCACGGCAAATTTGCTGGCCGAGTAGCTGGCCAGCTGCGGCACACCGTAGACGGCCGACGCCGACCCCATGTTGATCACCTGCGCGCCAGCGGTTACCCGCAGATAGGGAAAGGCGGCGTGGCAGAGATTGAGCACGCCCAGCACGTTGATCTGCACCAGCCGCGCGTGCTGCTCCAGCTCGATCGACTCGAAGTCACCGGTACGCAGGATGCCGGCTCCGTTGAACAGCAGGCGCAGCTGGCCGTCGTGCAGGCCGCAGAACTCGGCCAGGGCCGCCTGCACCGCCTGCGCGTCGGTCACGTCCAGCCGCGCATGCCAGACGCCGCCGAGCTCGTCGGCCAGCGCGCGCAGGGCCGAAGCATCGATGTCGAGCAGGCCGACGCGCCAACCGCGGGCATGAAACAGGCGCGCGGTGGCCGCGCCGATCCCCGAGGCCGCGCCGCTGATGAGGATGTTGTCCATCACAACCCCCGTTCACGGAGAAAGGCCGCTACCCGCGCGATGGCATAGTCTGCCGCGCGCAGCATGCCGACATGGGCCTGGAACACGTGCCACAGCCCGGGATAGCGCTCCAGGCGCACGCTGGCGCCGGCGGCCTGGGCGCGCTCGGCCAGACGCAGGCTGTCGTTCAGCAGCAGCTCGTCCTCACCGACCTGGATCAGCGTTGGCGGTAGCTGGCTGAGGTCGGCGAATACGGGAGAGAGACCCGGGTCATCACGCGGCAGGTCGGCCGGGCAATACAGCTCGGCGGCCTGCTCGATCCAGCAGGGGTGGATCAGCGGATCGCCAGCCGGCGGCTGGTGCATCTGCTCGCCGGTAAAATCGGTGGCCGGGGAAAAGCACACCAGTGCCGCTGGTGTCGGCAGGCCCAGTTCACGAATGCGCAGGCTGCCGACCAGGCTCAGATTGCCGCCGGCCGAGTCGCCGCCAATGGCGATCTGCTCGGCCCGGTAGCCCGCGTCCAGCAGCGCCCGATAGGCCGCCACCACGTCATCGCGTGCGGCCGGATAGGGGTGCTCCGGCGCCAGTCGATAATCCAGCGCACAGACATCGATGCCGGCACGCTTGGCCAGGCTGGCACAGATGCCACGATGGGTCTCCGGCCCGCCGATCATGAAGGCCCCGCCATGCAGGTAGAGCAGCACGTTGCCGCTGCCAGCCGGCGGCCGATGCCACTCGCACGGTCGGCCCGCCAGAGCCGCGGCACTGCGCGTCACGCCGCGCGGGGTCAGGGTGCTGGCGGTGAGCAGGCGCAGCACCAGGCGCTGCCCGGCAATCGGCATCGGCGGACGTACCAGACCGCGGAACAGCAGGCGCAGCGCGCCGCGCAACACGCCGCGCAACAACATCTGCTCGGCGGCTGGGGCGGTGAAATCAGCGGACGCAGTCATAGTCGGCAAGCTCCGGTGTACGGGTCAGATGGCGATAGGTGAAGGTGTAGCCCGGCCAGTTGTTGGTGTGCTTGCCGGAGGCGTTCTGATACCAGCTGTTGCAGCCCTGCGCCCATATCGTTCGGCGGGTGGCGTGCTGCAGACGCTGGTTGTAGCGGCGCTGCACATCCATTCGCAGGTCGAGGTAGCGTAGCTGTTGCTCGCGCAGCGCACGCAGGCAACCAAGCACGTAGCGATACTGGCTCTCCAGCATGTAGAGGATGGAGCTGTGCCCGAGGTTGGTATTCGGCCCGTAGAGCAGGAACAGATTGGGAAAACCGCTGACGCTGATGCCCTTGTAGGCTTCGGCACCCTCCTTCCAGGCCTGATTCAGCTCCAGGCCGCCGAGGCCGCGAATGCGCATGGGCGCAAGAAAGTCGCTGGCGGTGAAGCCCGTGCCGTAGATCAGCACGTCGCAGGGGTGCTCGCGTCCGTCGGCGGTGACCAGGGAATGCTCGCGCACCTCGCTGATGGCCGAGTCGACGATATCGACATTGGCCTGGGCCAAGGCCGGAAGGTAATCGTTGCTGATCAGTATGCGCTTGCAGCCCATGGGGTAGTCCGGCTGCAACCGGGCACGCTTGGCGGCATCGGGCATCTGCCGCGCCAGATGGCGGGTGAAGCTGCCACGCATCAGGCGCATCACCCAGGGCATGCTGATGAAGGCCAGCGCCCGCACCTCATGGTGCAGGTACTTGAGTAGGCGATCGGCGCGCTGCAGTAGCGGCACACGGCGCATCAACGCGATTTCCCAGGCGCGGTAGGCGCGATCGGGCTTGGCCAGCACATAGGCCGCCGAACGCTGGAACAGGCTCAGTTGCGCCACCTTCGGCTGGATCTGCGGAACGAACTGGATCGCCGAGGCGCCGGTGCCGATCACCGCCACACGCTTGCCGCTGAGGTCCAGGTCATGGCGCCAGCGCGCCGAGTGAAAGGCCTCGCCACGGAAGTTCTCCAGGCCGGGCAGTGCCGGGTAGGCGGGGCGATTGAGCTGACCGCAGGCACTGACCAGCGCCTGCGCTTCCAGATGCTCGCCGCCGACCAGTTCGACCCGCCACAGCCCGCGTTCGGCGTCGAATTCGGCGCCCTGTACCTCGGCATTCAGGCGGATGTGCGGACGCAACCGGTGGTTGTCCACGCATTGGCGGATATAGGCATGAATTTCCGCCTGCGGCGCGAACTTGCGCGACCAGTCGTGCTTGGGCTCGAAGGAGAACGAGTACAGGTGCGATGGCACATCGCAGGCCGCCCCGGGGTAATGGTTGTCGCGCCAGGTACCACCGACATCGGCGGCCTTCTCCAGTATCAGAAAGTCATCCTCACCGGCCCTGCGCAGCTGCATGGCCAGCCCCAGGCCAGCGAAACCGCTGCCGATGATCAGCACGCGCCAAGGCGCGCCTGTGCGGGGGTTGTTGTGCATTGTGGTCTCCCCGACCGATTGGCGATGACAGGATGCTACTTGCGCAAGCGGGCTTCGGTTATGGCATAGTCGGTCAGAATATTGTGATTTTCGGTCAAGCCATGTCGCCGCCCTGGCCCCCACGCCGCAGCATCGTCAGCATCCAGTTGCTCACCCAGTTGGGCCTCGATCTCGGCCTGAATCTGGACGCCTGCCTGAAGGACACCGGTCTGGACCCGATGCAACTGGCCAGCCTGCACGGCGAAGTGGATGCCGAACGCGAGCTGCGGCTGATCGCCAACCTGCTCGAAGCGTTGCCGGAGCTGGTTGATCTGGGCCTGCAGGCTGGCCGACGCTACCACCTGACCACCTATGGCGCCTGGGGCTATGCCATTCTCAGCAGCGCCACGGTGCGCCAGGCTGCCGAACTGGGGCTGCGCTATCACGGCCTGACCTACGCCTTCACCCGCATCAGCCTGAACCTGGAGGATGGCGTGGCCAGCCTGCACTTCGACGACAGCGCCTTACCGCCGGCGCTGCACGACTTCATCGTGCAGCGCGACATGCTCGGTGCGCTGGTGGTGGTGCGTGAACTGCTGGGCAGTCCGCTGCCGATCCGCTCGGTGGAGCTGCGCCAGGCCACGCCAAGCGATATGACCCCCTTTGTCGAAGCCTTCGGCCAGGTGCCGTGCTTTGGCGCGCAGCACAATCGCCTCGGCTTTTCCGCCGATCTGCTGGACGACCCGCTGCCAAGGGCCAATTCGCAGCTGGTCAGCGCCTGCGAGCGGCAATGTCAGACGCTGCTGGCTCGCCATCAATGGCACCAGGGCATGGCCGGACGGGTGCGCCAGCTCCTCCTGCAAACGCCGGGACAGATGGCCGATATGGAGCAGGTCGCCAGCCGCCTGCACCTGAGCAGCCGTACCCTGCGCCGGCGTCTGATTGAGGAAGGCAGCAGCTTTCGCGCGCTGCAGGACGAAGTGCGCGAGGCCCTGGCCGATGAGCTGCTGGCCGCCGGCGGCCTGAGCCTGGAGGAGATCGCCGAGCGCCTGGGTTATGGCGAGCTGTCGAACTTCATCCATGCCTTCAAGCGCTGGAAAGGCACCACGCCGGGACGCTATCAGCGCGGCGCATAGGGGTTAGCGGGCCGCCTGAGTCATGCGCACCAGTCAACCAGCCGGGCCCCGGTTGCCATGCTTCTTTGGGTTCCTGGTGCGCGCGGCGCGCCCTCGGAAGGCCCGTTCGTACGCTTCGCTCACCCGCGACCCACGTAGGGTGCGCCGTGCGCACCGCCCATCCGCACATAGACCCGGTCGTCGCAGTTTGAAAGTCATCTTCGCGCTGACAACTCGCCAACGGCGAGCTAGGGTGCGAGCCATGAACATCATCACCCTGCTTCTGCCCTATCAGCCGCCCTGGGACTGGCAACAGTTCCACAGCCACTTCGCCCTGCGCGCGATCCCCGGGCTGGAGGCGCTGAGCGCGGACAGCTACAGCCGCGGCTTCTGCATCGACGGCGCCCCCGGCTGGCTGCGCGTGGCCCCACTGCCGGGACAGAACGCCCTGGAGCTGCGCTGCCGCATCGCCTCGCCCGCACATCTGGATCCGCTCGAGCAGCGCGTGCGGCGCATGTTCGATCTCGACAGCGAGCCCGAGACCATCGCCCGTCACCTGAGCGCTGACGAACTGCTCGCCCCGTTGCTGCTGCGCAATCCCGGCCTGCGCCTGCCGGTGGCCTTCGATCCCTTCGAACAGGCGGTACGCGCCATCGTCGGCCAGCAGGTCACGGTCAAGGCCGCAGTCACCATAGTCGGGCGCCTGGTACAGCGTATCGGCACGCGTCTGCAAACCCCGGCCGCACCGGGCATCAGCCACCTGTTCCCGACGCCCCAGGCGCTGGCCGAGGCGGATCTGAGCGGAATCGGCATGCCCGGCAAGCGGGTGCAGTGCCTGCAGCACTTCGCCACGCGCATCGCCGACGGCAGCCTGATACTGAGCATCGAGCACGGCAGCGCGGCGCTGATCGAGCAATTGTGCGCCCTGCCCGGCATCGGCCCATGGACGGCGCACTACATTGCCCTGCGCGCGTTCGGCGAAGCCGACGCCTTTCCTGCCAGCGACCTGGGCCTGCTCAAGGCTCCGGTGTGGGGCGCGGCGGGCATCGACGCACGGCGCCTGACCCTGCGCGCCGAAGCCTGGCGCCCATGGCGGGCTTATGCCGCCGCACATCTCTGGCATTGCTATTCGGGAGGTTGAAGCCATGCACTATCGCTATCACGACAGCCCGGTCGGCCCCCTGCTGCTTGCCGCCGACGAAAACGGTCTGCAGCTACTACTGATGGAACTGGACAGTCGTCCCTGGCGCATCGAGGAAAGCTGGCAACCCGCCAGCCGCGAGCTGGATGCCGTGTGCCGCCAGCTCGACGAGTACTTTGCCGGCAAACGCCGACGTTTCGAGGTTCGCCTGGCCCCGCGCGGCACGGCCTTTCAGCAGGCGGTCTGGCAGGCCCTGCAGGCCATCCCCTACGGCCGCACCTGCAGCTATTCCGAGCTGGCCGGCGTCATTGGCCGGCCCCATGCCGTGCGCGCAGTAGGCACGGCCAACGGTGCCAACCCCATCTCCATCATCGTGCCCTGCCATCGAGTGATCGGCCGCAACGGCAGCCTGACAGGCTACGCCGGCGGCCTGCCGCGCAAGCAGCAGTTGCTGGAACTGGAGGGCGCGCTGCTATCGCAGCAGACACAGCTGGCGCTTTGACGGGCAAGCCTGGCAGCTCCCCCCGGAAAGACGCGTCACCTTTCTCCTGCCAAGCCGGGGGTATCACCGATACCTCGTCAGCGCACTTATTCCATTAAGCAATTTTCTTATAGCCAAGTAATCTTAATATTTACATTGCGCACAAAACATTTGCGCAATAGAGTTCACTCCATGGAAACGGTTAGCGCACAAAACATTAGCGAGCCAATCCATTTCAACTACCTAATCGAGGATTACCGCCATGACTATCGAAAACGTTCTCTACCGCGCTACCGCTGAAGCCTTTGGCGGCCGTGAAGGCCGTGCCGTCTCCTCCGACGGCATCCTGGACATCGCTCTGACCACCCCGAAAGAACTCGGCGGCGCAGGCGGTAACGGCACCAACCCGGAACAACTGTTCGCTGCCGGCTACTCCGCCTGCTTCCTCGGCGCTCTGAAGTTCGTCGCCGCCCGCGACAAGCTGAGCATCCCGGCTGACACCTTCATCGAAGGCACCGTCGGCATCGGCCCGATTCCCACCGGTTTCGGCATCGAAGTGGAACTGCGCATCAGCCTGCCGGGCCTGGACGCTGAAGCGGCACAAACCCTGGTGGATCGCGCGCACATCGTCTGCCCGTACTCCAACGCCACCCGCGGCAACATCGACGTCACTTTGACCATCATCTGACAGCTAAGGCAAAGCGCTCACGGTCCTCCCTGAGCGCAGCCCAAGAGGAGAATCGCCATGAAAACCCGCACCCTGTTCGCCACCGCCCTGACCGCCCTTTCGCTCAGCGTATCGCTCGGCGCCTTCGCCCAGAGCGCTGACGCCACGCAGTACCGCTACGGCCTGGATCTGGATATCGCCAAGGTGATTTCCATCGAGGTACCCAACAGCCCGCAGTGCGAAGTCGTGACGGCGAAGATGACCTACCGCAACAGTGCGGGTGAAGTGGAAACGCTCAGCTACGAGCAGCTCTCCAACGTTTGCGCCAACCAGAACTGATCCCGGCAGCCCTCTACCTACAGGAGTTTGATCATGAACATCTCGCGCACTCTGACCGCCGGGCTGCTTGCCCTGGCTGTAAGCAGCAGCTTCGCCGCCGGCAGCGCCGGCGTCGAGCGCACCACCCAGGGCTTTCTCAATGCGCTGGCAAGCGGTGGTGGCCAGCCGCTGGAAACCCTCTCGCCCAAGGATGCCCGCGCTGTGCTGGTGGGCGCTCAGGCCAGCGTCGAGGTGGACCTGTCCGGCATCAAGGTGGACACCCAGGTGATCCAGGTGAACGGTCAATCGATCACCCTGAAAGTGGTACGCCCTGAAGATGCCCAGGGTGTGTTGCCCGGCTTCATGTTCTTCCATGGCGGCGGCTGGGTGCTGGGTGACTACCCAACTCACGAACGTCTGATCCGTGATCTGGTGGTGGGCTCCGGCGCCGCGGCGATCTACGTCGACTACACGCGATCGCCGGAGGCCAAGTATCCGACCGCGATCAACCAGGCCTACGCCGCCACCAAGTGGGTGGCTGAGAACGGCAGCAAGATCGGTGTCGACGGTTCGCGTCTGGCCGTGGCCGGCAACAGCGTCGGCGGCAACATGGCGGCCGTGGTGGCCATCAAGGCCAAGGAAGCCGGCACACCCAAACTGCGCGCTCAGGTGCTGCTGTGGCCGGTGACCGATGCCAATTTCAACAACGCCTCCTACAACCAGTTCGCCGACGGCCACTTCCTGACCCGCGGCATGATGGAATGGTTCTGGGACAACTACACCACCGACCCCAAGCAGCGTAACGAGATCCATGCATCGCCGCTGCGCGCCAGCCTGGAACAGCTCAAGGGCCTGCCGCCAGCGCTGGTGCAGACCGCCGAGATGGACGTGCTGCGCGACGAAGGCGAAGCCTACGCCCGCCGCCTGGACGCCGCCGGTGTGCCGGTGACCACCGTACGCTACAACGGCATGATCCACGACTACGGCCTGCTCAACGTGCTGGCTGAAGTCCCGGCGGTACGCTCCGCCATGGATCAGGCCGCGCAAACGCTGAAGAACAGCCTCAAGTAAGCGGCTGAAAAACGAAACCCCGCCACCGTCACCGGTCGCGGGGTTTTTATTTGGCTGGCCGGTGCGCGCCGCGCGCACCTTCTTGAATTACGCCAGACCGCGAACCTGCTCCCAGGTCAGATCCAGACACTTGCGCGCTTTCGCCACCAGCTCATCGATCTCGGCAGAGCTGATCACCAGGGGTGGCGCGATGATCATGGTGTCGCCCACGGCGCGCATGATCAGACCGTTGTTGAAGCAGTGGCCACGGCAGATCATGCCCACCCCTAGATCACCCGAGAAACGCTTGCGCGTGGCCTTGTCCTGCACCAGCTCGATGGCGCCGAGCATGCCGACGCCACGCACTTCGCCCACCAGCGGATGATCCGCCAGTTCACGCAGGCGCTTTTGCAGGTAAGGCGCGGTGTCTGCCTTCACCCGCTGTACGATGCCTTCTTCCCGGAGCAGGCGCAGGTTCTCCAGCCCCACCGCCGCCGCCACCGGGTGGCCGGAGTAAGTGAAGCCGTGGTTGAAGTCGCCATGCGCCTCGATCACCTCGAACACCTTGTCACTGACGATCAGCCCACCCATCGGCACGTAGCCGCTGGTGAGGCCCTTGGCGATGGTCATCAGGTCCGGCTTGAGGTCGTAGTACTGGCTGCCGAACCACTCACCGGTACGGCCGAAGCCGCAGATCACTTCATCGGCGACGAACAGAATGTCGTGCTTGGCCAGGATCTCCTTGATCCGCGGCCAGTAGGTCTCGGGCGGGATGATCACGCCACCGGCGCCCTGGATCGGCTCGGCGATAAAGGCGGCAACGTTCTCTTCGCCCAGCTCGAGAATTTTCTTCTCCAGCTGATCGGCGGCCCAGATGCCGAACTCCTCCGGCGACTGGTCGCCGCCCTCGCCGAACCAGTAGGGCTGCGGGATATGGGCGATGCCGGGGATCGGCAGGTCGCCCTGCTCGTGCATGAACTTCATGCCGCCGAGGCTGGCGCCGGCCACGGTGGAGCCGTGGTAGCCGTTCTCGCGACCGATGATGATCTTCTTCGCAGGCTGCCCCTTGCACGCCCAGTAGTGGCGCACCAGACGCAGCATGGTGTCGTTGCCTTCGGAGCCCGAACCGGTGAAGAACACGTGGTTCATGCCGGCCGGTGCCAGCTGGGAGATGGCGTGGGCCAGCTCCAGCACCGGCGGGTGGGCGGTCTGGAAAAAGGTGTTGTAGAACGGCAGCTGCAACATCTGCTTGGAAGCAGCTTCGACCAGCTCCTCGCGGCCATAGCCCACCGCCACGCACCACAGGCCGGCCATGCCATCGAGGATCTTGTTGCCCTCGCTGTCCCACAGGTGCACGCCCTTCGCTTCAGTGATGATGCGCGGGCCCTTCTCGGCCAGCTGCTTGTAGTCACTGAACGGCGCCAGGTGGTGGGCCTGGCTCAGGGCCTGCCAGTGTGCGGTTTTCGAGTGGTTCATGTCGCCTCCTTCGATCCGTGACATCACAGGTACCAGCGGTATTCGCGCGGGCTGATGTCGTGCATGAAGGCCAGGTGATCCTGGCGTTTGTTCTCGCAATAGACCATGACGAACTCGCTGCCGAGGCCGGCCGCGACGCGCTCGCTGGCCTGCATGCGGCGCACGGCGTCGAGCATGTCCTTGGGAAAGTCGACGCCGCTTTGGCGGTCGTCATTGAGCGGTGCGATGGGCTCGACCTGGGCGTCGAGCCCCTGCTCGATGCTGGTCAGCAAAGCCGCCAGCACGAGATAGGGATTGGCGTCGGCCCCCGGCAGGCGGAACTCCAGGCGCAGGTTGCGCGTGTCCGACTCGGGGATGCGCACGCAGGCGTCGCGATCCTCGAAGCCCCAGCTGGCCTTGCTCGCCGAGTTCACCTGGGCGCCGAAGCGACGGTAGCTGTTGTGATTCGGTGCGTAGATCGGCATCAGCTCCGGCAGCAGTTCCAGGCAACCGGCCACGGCATGCCGCAACGGACGCTGCTCGTCGCGGGCCAGCAGGTTGTTGCCGGCCTCGTCGTACAGGCTGACGTGGATATGCATGCCGCTGCCTGGATACTGCAGGTAGGGCTTGGCCATGAAGCTGGCGCGATGGCCGTACTTGAGCGCCACGCCACGGGTCAGCCGGCAGAACAGCGCCGACCAGTCGGCCGCCTGCATCGGGTCGGCATTATGGCTGAAGTTGATCTCGAACTGCCCCGGGCCGATCTCGGCGGTGATCACCGTGGTATCGATGCCCTGCAGACGCGCGGTTTCGGTGATGTCGTCGAGCACCTCGGCGAAGCGCGAGAGACGCTCGATGTGCATGTTCGGCTGGTCGTCGGCATCGCCGCTCAGATCATCGCGCGGGTACTGCGGCAGACCGTCCTTCAGCGCCTTGTCGAACAGGTAGAACTCCAGCTCGAAGGCCACCACCGGACGAATGCCGCGCGCTGCCAGGCGCTGCACCACGCGCGCCAGCACCTCGCGCGGCTCGAACTCGATGGGCGCTTCGGTGCCGTCGGAGCTGATCAGCATCTGCCCCAGCGGCTGGCGCTCCCAGTTCACCAGCTTGAGCGTGCCGGGAATCAAGCGGCGAGGCGCGTCCGGGTCTCCGTCATGGAAGCAATAGTCGCCGATCTCGTAGAGCCCGCCCTGGGCACCCAACAGCACGCAGTTCTGCGGCAGCTTGAGGGCGCTGCCGGCGGCGACCTTTTCCAGCATCTCGATGGGATAGCGCTTGCCGTAGAAATGTCCGGGGATGTCCAGGCAGATCAGGTCGACGAAGCGCACCTCGGGGTGGGCCTGGCGGAATTGGCGGACTTCATCGAGCAGCTCGACTCGGGTGGCGTTCATTATGATTGTTTCCGGTTCACGAGTAGGTTCAGGTGTAGATCCACAGCACGCGCGCAGGCGTTTCACCCTGGTTGGCATAGCGCAGGCGCGCGTAGCTCGGCACCTGGAAGGCGTCGCCGGGATACAGGGTGGCGCTCTGTTCGTCCTCGCCCAGCCACAGGGTCAGCTGGCCTTCGAGCACGTAGCCGGCCTGCTCCGAACGGTCGCTCATCTGTCGCTCGCCACTGCTGGCGCCAGGTTCGAGCAGGCTGTCGACCACCATGAAGGCGCCCTGCAGGGTGGGCGAGGCCATGATGTCGGTGATGCCACCGGCCAGGTACAGGGTGCGGCGCTCGTCCGGGCGGGTGACCCAATCCAGCGCCTTGGGTTTGGGCAGGTTGTAGAAATAGGTGGTGGGCACGTCGAGCGCCTCGCTGATCGCCGTCAGGTCCGCCACTGTGGGGCGCGACAGGCCACGCTCGACCTGTGACAGAAAGCCCACGGAACGGCCGATGCGTTCGGCCAGCTCGTTGAGGGTGACCTTCTTGTGCTTGCGCAGGTCGTGAATCAGGACGGCCAGCGCCGCCATTTCTTCATGCTTGTCCATCATCGGAAGCTGCCCATTTCAGAAGTAGTCCCGCAGGCGATACCAGGCCTTGCCGATGGCCTCCAGGGGAGCCGCCAGGCGCTCGCCGAAGGGAAAGGCGGGATTGCGCAGTTGCCGGTACAGCGCCAGTTCATCGTCATTGCCGAGAATCGCGTCACTGACCGCCCGCGCAGCCGCGAGCGTGGGCAACACGCCATGCCCGGAGAAGCCCTGCAGCCAGTAGCGACCATTCTCGCCGCCGACATCCGGCGTACGCGCACGGGTGACGTCGATATGCCCGCCCCAGGCGAAGTCGATGGCCACGCCCGACAGTTGCGGGAAGACGCGTTCGAGGAACGGCCGCGTCGCCGCCGCCATGTCCTTCGGCAAGCCGCCCAGATAGGTGCAACCGCCACCGAACAGCAGGCGGTGATCCGGCGTACGGCGGAAATAGTCGAGCACGAACTGGTTGTCGGTGACGCAGGCATTGCGCGGCAGCAATGCCTCGGCCCGCTCGGCGCCCAACGGTTCGGTGGCGATCTGGTAGGTGCCGACTGGCAGGATGCGCCGCGCCAGGCGTGGCTCCAGATCGTCGATATAGGTATTGCAGGCCAGCACCAGATTGTCGGCCTGCACGCTGCCCTGCTCGGTACGCACGCGGTAGCCTGAACCCTGCTTGTCCTGACTCAGCGCGCGACTCTGTTCGAAGATCTGCCCACCGGCGCGAATGAAAGCCTCGGCCAGGCCAAGCGCCAGCTTGAGCGGGTTGAGATGCCCGGCCTCAGGGTCGTAAAGGCCGGCGTGATAGCGCTCGCTGGCGACCCACTCCGGCATCTGCTGACGGGAGACGAACTGCAGCGCGCGGTGCCCCCACTTGTAGGCGGCCTCCTCCTGCCATTCATGCAGCAACGCCACCCGCCTTGGCAGCACCGCCGTCCACAGATGGCCACGGCGGTAATCGCAATCGAAGCCATGGCGCTGCGGCAATTCGCGCAGCTCCCGCGCAGCCCAGGCCATGCCGTCCCACAGGCGGCGAGCACGCTCGATGCCGAGCGTTTTCTCCAGCGGCGGCATATCGCAGGACCAGCCGAGAATCGCCTGCCCGCCATTGCGTCCGGAGGCGGCCCAGGCCACGCGACTGGCTTCCAGAACGATCACCCGCTTCCCAGCCTCGGCCAGGCGCAAGGCGGTATGCAGGCCACTGAAGCCGGCGCCGATGACCAGCACATCGCACTGCAGTTGCCCCTGCAAAGCGGGATACGGCGTCAGTCGCTCCTTGCAGCTATGGGCGTAGTAGCTGTCGACGTGCTCACTGGCGTGGCGAAACATAGACGACTCATGAAATTTAAAATAATTAATTTCATGAAAATCTATAGAGATAAATTCACAAAGGCAAGCTCGAGCGGCTCGAGGGCACCCTGCGAAAGACTACCCGCAGCCGAGTCAGGCCACCTGCTGCTGCAGCTCCACAGCACATTCGAGGTGGGTGAACAGCGCTTCGTCTATCGCCTGCGCCAATACCCGGCGCAGACCTTCGCTGCCGAGAAAGGCTTCTCGCGCCGCCGCCGAGCGCCATTGCCCTTCTACCTGCCAGGTCAGCGGATCACTGCGCAGCGAGAAAATCCGCAGGCGCAGGCAACCGGGAATGTCCCGACCTACGTCGTCCAGCCGCGCCAGGCACTGCCCCAACCGGGTCGAGCGACCCTGACGGGCGCGAACGGTCATACGGTGAATGATGCTCATGGCAACCTCCTGGAATGAGTCAGTACATACCGGCAGCGTGTCGCTGCAACACATGGGGCGCTGCCTGCGGCTCGGAGAAAGCCGCATTGCCACCTACTCGGGAATCGAGCCAGGCCGTGGCAAGCAGCAGTAGCGTCAGTGGCGCGATCAACCATTTGCTGGACATGGTTCGCTCCTTGATTGACAGGTGGGGCACCGCTCAGCGGGTACATCGCTAATGCATGGCTTCGGGCCGACACAGAGGAACGGCGCGATGGCTACAGAGATTAAGAGGAAGGTCACCAGGGCGTTAGTCGATTACTGGCAGATTCTTGCCTAAAACTGCAGCCTCGGAATTTGCACCAGGCAGGTGCACAAAGTTGCAAGACAGCTTGAAATACTCTGTATCACCCGCCATTTGCCCATTACTGGCAAATATTTGCCTAATCCTGCTACCCCTCATGACTTGCCTGAAAAACCTGGCTAGGCTTCGCTGACTTCCAGGAGGCTCATCATGCAGTCACCCCTTGCTACCGCTGCAACCCTCGATACCCCACTCGCTGAACTCAGCCACGAAATGGCCCGCCTGGTTGAGCGCTTCGTGCCTGACGACGGGTTGCACCTCACGGCCATTCCAGGCCTAAAACTGGCGCGCGCCACCTCGCCAAGCCTGCCGATGCAGACGGTTTACGATCCCTGCCTGTGCATCATCGCGCAGGGTCGCAAGGAGATACGTCTGGGCGACGAGCTCTATGTCTACGATCCGCTCAATTACCTCGTAGCGTCGGTGATGCTGCCGGTCACCGGCCGGGTGATCGAAGCCAGTCCGGAGGCGCCGTACCTGAGTCTCGCGCTGGAGATCGACCCGGCCCTGATCAGCAGCCTGCTGACCGAGATGCCGCCCATCCCGGCGCCTGATGCAGCCTCGCAACGCGCACTGTTTCTCGACCGCCTCGATCCGCGCCTGCTGGATGCAGTGATCCGCCTGCTGCGTCTGCTGGAAACCCCGCGCGACATCGCCATGCTGGCGCCACTGGCCCTGCGCGAGATCTTCTATCGGATGCTGCTCAGCCCGCAGGGCCACCGCCTGCATGAAGTGGTGGTCGCCGACAGCCAGAGCCAGCGCATCTCCAGGGCCATCGAGTGGCTGCGCAAGAACTTCGACCAGCCGCTGCGCATCGAAGAGCTGGCCCGCGAAGTCAACCTGAGCCCATCGACCCTGCATCATCGCTTCAAGGCCGTCACCGCCTTCAGCCCGTTGCAATATCAGAAGCAACTGCGCCTGCAGGAGGCTCGCCGGCTGATGCTGTGCGATAACCTCGAGGCGGCCGCGGCCAGCTACCGCGTGGGCTACGAGAGCCCTTCGCAGTTCAGCCGCGAATACAGCCGCCTGTTCGGCGCCCCGCCGCAGCGCGATATCGCCCGCCTGCGGCAGGCGGCGCAGAATCAGCAAGCTTCCTGAGATCCAGCCTTGCGCGAGCCCTTCCGCGACCAGTACCAGGCTGATCACGGCTGAGGCCGCGGCTACAACCCCATCTGCTTGGCGATGATCTCGTTCATGATCTCGCACGTGCCACCGCCGATGGAAAGGATGCGATTGTCGCGATACAGCCGCTCGACGAGAGATTCGCGCCATTGAGGCCCAAATGCCGCCTCTACAACCCCATCTGCTTAGCGATGATCTCGTTCATGATCTCGCGCGTGCCGCCACCGATGGAAAGGATGCGGTTGTCGCGGTACAGCCGCTCGACGAGAGATTCGCGCATGTAACCCATGCCACCCATGATCTGCACGGCATCGTAGGTAAGGCGGTCGGCGATATCGGTGGCGAAGTTCTTGGCCATGGAGATTTCCTTGATCACGCTCCTGCCGGCCGCCATCTGCGCGGCCTGGCGGTAGGTGAATTCGCGGGACACCTCGAGCTGCGTGGCCATCTCGGCCAGGCGGTGCTTGAGCACCTGAAACTTGCCCACCGGCTTGCCGAACGCCTGGCGCTCGCGCGCCCATTTCAGCGACTCCTCCAGCGCCAGCTGCGCAGTCATGTTGGCCATGATCGCCAGGCTCAGACGCTCGCTCTGGAAGTTGGCCATGATGCAGGCGAAGCCGGCGTTCTCCACGCCGATCAGATTCTCCACCGGCACCTTGCAGTCGTCGAAGAACAGCTCGGCGGTGTCGGACGCCCACCAGCCCATTTTTTTCAGCTTGCGGCCGACGCTGAAACCCGGGGTGCCCTTCTCCACCAGCAACAGGCTGACGCCGCCAAAACCTTCGCCCCCCGTGCGCACCGCCACCGTGTAGTAGTCGGCGCGTACGCCGCTGGTGATGAAGGTCTTGCTGCCACTGATGCGGTAGTGATCACCATCGCGCACGGCGCGGGTCTTGAGGTTGGCCACGTCGGAGCCACCGGAGGGCTCGGTCACCGCCAGTGCCATGATCTTCTCGCCGGCCAGCACCTGCGGCGCCACGCGCTCGCGCACGGCGGGCTTGGCCCACTTGACGATGGGCGGCAAGCCGATATCCAGCGAACCGAGCCCGGCCACCAGGCCGCCGGAACCGCAGCGCATCAACTCCTCGCTGGCCGCGACCTTGGCGAACACATCGCCCTCATGGCTGCCGCCGTACTGTTCGGGATAGCCGATACCGAGGATGCCCGCCGCGCCCGCCTTCCGATAAAGCTCGCGAGGGAACTCCTCGGTCTCCTCCCACTCATCGATATGCGGGAGGATCTCACGCTCGACGAAACGCCGAACGGAGTCGCGAATCAGCTGATGGGAATCATCGAAGTACGACTGAGGGGCGGCCATGCGGGGTTCTCCCGTTATTGTTTCGGCCACCCTAACCTAGCGCTTGCTTGGTTTTCAAGCTGAGACTACCCGCGGATCAGGATGCGTGCGTCACACCGAAACGCTCGCGGTAAGCCGAAGGCGGTAGCCCGACAGCGTTGCGAAAGGCCACACGGAAACTCTCCACCGAGCGAAAACCGCACAGCTCAGCGATGCGCTCACTGCCATCCGTGCCGCTCTCCAACAGTTCACGGGCACGTGCCAGGCGCTCGTGCTGCAGCCAGGCCTTGGGCGTCATGCCTGTGGCCTCACTGAAACGGCGCAGGAAGGTGCGCTCGCTCATGGCAGCGCGACGTGCCAGCTGGCTCACTTCCAGAGGCTTATGCAAGTGCTGCCGCGCCCATTGCATCAGGGTGGAGAGGTCGCTGCGCGGCGCCCGGGCCACCGGGGCCGGAATGAACTGTGCCTGGCCACCGGCCCGCTGAGGCGACATCACCAGGCGCCGGGCTACGGTGTTGGCAACCTGGGTACCGAAGTCTCGCGCCACCAGGTGCAGGCAGGCATCGATACCGGCGGCACTACCAGCCGAGCTGATGAGCGAGCCGGCATCGACATAAAGCACGTCTGGATCCACCTCGACAGCGGGGAAACGACGTGCCAGCTCCTCGGCGTAGCGCCAGTGGGTAGTAGCGCGTCGACCGTCCAGCAAGCCGCTGGCAGCCAGGACGAAAACGCCGGAACAGATGGAAACCAGCCGAGCGCCACGTCCATGAGCGTCGCGCAGGGCGGACAACAAAGGCTCGGGGGGAACCTCGGCGCGGTCACGCCAGCCGGGGATGACAATGGTGCGCGCCTCGGCCAGGCGCTCCAGTCCTGCCTCGGCGAGTATCTGGATACCGCCCATGGCGCGCATGGGGCCGTTGTCCAGGCCAACGATGCAATGGCGGTACCAGGGGAAATCGAACTCGGGCCGGGGGAGACCGAAGATCTCCACGGCAATGCCGAACTCGAAGGTGCAGAGGCCATCGTAAGCCAGGATGGCCACCAGGCCGGGATCGTCGTGCATTTGGCGGAAACTTACCAGTTACTGTCTTGCACGCCACTTTAGAGCAGGATGCGCGCTGGATACAGTGGCGCCATCACTCAACCGATGGAGAGTCACCATGCCCAGCCTCGTTCGTCAGCACCCTGCTGCCAGCCCGGAAACCGCAATTGCCCATTTCACCCAGCGCATGGCCTTCGAGACCGACTGCTCGGACGTGCATGCCAGCCAGCAGGCGGGCGAGGTCGACTACGTGCTGGTCGACGTGCGCGGAGAAGCCGCCTACGCCGCTGGCCACGTACCCGGCGCGATCAACATCCCCCATCGCCTGATGAGCGCGGAGTTCATGGCCGGATATCCAAGCGACACACTGTTTGTCGTCTACTGCGCCGGCCCACACTGCAATGGCGTGCACCGCGCTGCCGTGCGCCTGGCCGGATTGGGTTTCGCGGTAAAGGAGATGCTCGGCGGTGTCACGGGTTGGCTGGACGAAGGCCTGAGCCTGACCGGCGCGCAAAGCCCGCAGCAAGCCCGCCCTACCTTTACCTGCGCATGTTGAGCCCATGTGTGCGCGAGGCGCGGGCCGAGGATGTGCCCGCCCTGCTCCCGCTGATGCGTGAGCTGGCGCGCTTCGAGGACTACCTGGAGGATTTCGCGGTGGACGAGGAGCAACTGACTGCCCGCGCATTCGCACCTGAACCCCAGTGCCGGATATTCGTGGCACAGGCCTCGGAACGACTGCTCGGCTATGCCGTAACTCAGGAGCTCACCTTCACCTATGACCTGCGCCCGACGGTTCGACTCAAGGAGCTATACGTGGCCCCTGATGCACGCAGCCAGGGACTGGGCGAACAGTTGCTGGCCGCAGTGGCCCGCTGGGCAAAGACTCGCGGCGCGGGCCGATTGAAGTGGGATGTGCTGGCGGGAAACCAAAAAGCCGAGCGCTTCTATCAGCGCCTGGGCGGACAACCCGATACCAAGTGGATCGCCTACACGATGGACCACAGCGCCCTGGCTGCCCTGGCAGAGCATCACTGCGCAGCAGACTGCTCCGCTAACGCAGCGCCCGCCTGACCCGCGCCTGCATCTCGTACGCCGGCCCTTCCACCGACTGGAAGTCACGGGTGTAGCGGCGGGCGAACTCGGCCGTGCCCCAGTCGCGGTACTGCTGCACATGCCACAGCTCGTGCGCCCAGAGCGCGGCATCGCTGGCGGCTGCCTCGGCATCGCGAAACACCACCACATCCACCAGCGTCACGGCCTGCACATCCGGGTTCTGCAACATGACGGTGGCGGCGTCCATCTCGTCGGTGATGCCCACGCGAAAGCGCACTTCATCGAGCAAGGCATCGTCGTAGAAGGGCGCGAGCTGCGCGCGAATCATCAGAGGGATCGGCTCGGTACCGGCCCGCAGCGCCGCCTGACGCGATTGCAGCAGCCAGGCTTCCAGGCGCGCCGCCGCCATGTTCAGGCCGTCTTCACGAACGCGTACCGGATCGGGCACGCACAGGCAGGAACCGCCCAGACAGACCTGTATCTGCCCGGTCGGGCATTGGGCCTGGGCGACCAGGGGCGCTCCCAGCAGGAGCAGCAGAGCGATACGGTGCAGAGTGTCGGTGATCACAGGCACTCCGAGTTGGAAGGTTCCGAGGACTTACAGACTGATCGGACGCCGACCGGCCAGGGCATGCGCCAGAGTGCCGCCATCGACCAGCTCCAGTTCGCCACCCAGGGGCATGCCATGGGCGATGCGCGAAGCGACCAGGCCCTTGCCGGCGAGGATCTGCGCAATGTAGTGCGCCGTGGCCTCGCCCTCTACCGTCGGGTTGGTGGCGAGGATCACCTCGCTGAAGGCACCGGCCTCGATCCGCTCCAGCAGCTCGGGAATGCCGATGGCCTCGGGACCGAGGCCATCGAGTGGCGACAGGTGCCCCTTGAGCACGAAGTAACGGCCGCGAAAGCCGGTCTGCTCCACGGCATGCACATCCATAGGCCCCTCGACCACGCACAGCAGGCTGTCGTCGCGACGTTCGTCCAGGCACAGCTGGCAGACCTCGTCCTCGCTCAGGCTGCGGCAGCGCTTGCAGTGCCCCACACCTTCCATCGCCGCATTCAGCGCCTGCGCCAGGCGCTGACCGCCGCTGCGATCACGCTCGAGCAGCTGCAGCGCCATGCGCTGCGCCGTCTTCTGCCCGACACCGGGCAGGATGCGCAGGGAGTCGATCAACTGGCGAATCAGAGGGCTGAAGCTCATGGAAGTCCTGCAAAGTTGGCGGGCAATGATCTGGTGGGCTAAAGCCCACCCTACGAACGGGTGCGTTTTGCACACCATCACCACGGGGCGACCAGACGGTATGCAGTACAAGGCGCGAAAGGCCGCGAGCACCGGAGTTTACGTCTGTAAATGAGGATGCTCGGGGCCTTTCGCAACGCAGTAATGCGTGCCGACTGGGCGTCACAGGATCAGAAGGGCATTTTGAAGCCGGGGGGCAGCTGCATCCCCGCCGTCATGCCGGCCATCTTCTCCTGGCTGTTCTGCTCGACCTTGCGCACAGCGTCATTCACCGCGGCGGCGATCAGGTCTTCCAGCACTTCCTTGTCTTCCTGCATCAGGCTGTCATCCAGAGTGATGCGCTTGACGTCATGACGCCCGGTCATCACCACGCTGACCAGGCCGGCGCCGGACTGGCCGGTGACTTCGGCATTGGCCAGCTCTTCCTGCATCTTCTGCATCTTTTCCTGCATCTGCTGGGCCTGCTTCATCAGGCCTGCCATGCCACCTTTCATCATGTCGGTATCCTCGGTGTTCGGGGGTGTTAGCTGGGGGTATCGATAGGTTCGATGCTGTCGTCGCGCACCTTGGCGGCGAACTGTTGAATCATCTGCTGCACCAGCGGGTCGGCATGGATCGAGGCCTCGGCGCTGCGCTGGCGTTCGGCGCGGCGACGGGCTGCGGCCTGCGCCGGCGTCTCTTGCTCCGGCTTGCACAGCTCGATGCGCAATTTGATGCTGCGCCCCTGCAGCTGGTTCAGCGCGTCGTTGAGACGGCGCTGCTGGGTCGGATTGAACAGCGCGCTGTGCGCCGGGTCCAGGTGCAGCAGCCAGTCGTCGCCATTGGCTTCGATCAGCGTGCAGTTGGCGGCGATGCTGCCGGTCATGCCGCCCAGGCCAAGCTGCGGGAACAGCGACAACCACTCTGCCGCCAGGCCGGTAGCCGGTTTGGCGGCCGGCAAGGGTTCTGCAACCGCTGGCGCCTCGGCCTCGGCTTGGCCGAAATCGTAGTCGAGCGTTTCCGCGTCCATCTCGACATAGTCGTAGTCGCCGGGCGGTGGCTCGTCGTCACCGCCGTCAGCATCCACCACAGGCTGCACGACCTCGCTCGGAGCGGACTCGGCAACTGCTTCAACCTCCACCGCTACAGGCTCTGGCGCGACGACAGGCTGAACGGCTGCGACTGCCGGTTCCGCGGCCTTGGCGGTCTCCCAGGGCACATCGACGGCAGCCGCAGGAGCAGCGATCTCGGGCTCTGGCTCGGGCAGCAGGCTGGGGGCGGTCGCAACCGGGGCCTCAACAGGCGGGACGGGTTCACTCACGACAGGCTCGCTGCTCGAAGCTGGCGCGACCGGACGGACTTCGGCCACTGCTGGAGAGACGGGCACAGACGGTGCTGAAACCACAGCAGCAGCGGGAGCAGAAACCACAGGAGCCGGCATAGCGGTGCCGGCCACTGGCTTCGGTTGGGAATCAGCAGTGGCCTGGCTGATCCCCAAGGGCTTTAGCGTGATCCTTGGCGCATCGTCGGCATCGGCCGGACGGAAGGCCAACATGCGCAGCAGCACCATCTCGAAGCCGCCACGCGGATCCGGCGCCAGCGGTAGATCGCGGCGGCCGATCAGGCCCATCTGGTAGTAGAACTGCACGTCCTCGGCCGGCAGCGCCTGGGCCAGTTGCAGCACGCGTTCGCGATCACCCTGGCCGTTGTCCACGGCATCCGGCAGCGCCTGGGCGATGGCCACGCGGTGCAGGACGTTGAGCATCTCCGCCAACACGCCGTTCCAGTCCGGGCCCTGCTCGGCCAGATGGCGTACCGCCTCGATCAACGCCCGCGCGTCACCTTCGATCAACGCTTGCAGCACACCGTAGACCTGGCCGTGATCCAGCGTGCCGAGCATCGCGCGCACATCGGCAGCCAGCACCTTGCCCTCGCCGAAGGCGATGGCCTGGTCGGTCAGGCTCATGGCGTCGCGCATCGAGCCGTCGGCGGCACGCCCCAGCAGCCACAGCGCATCGTCCTCGAACGGTACGTTCTCGGCGGTCAAGACGTGAGTCAGATGCTCCACCACCCGCTCCGGCGGCATGTTCTTCAGGGAGAACTGCAGGCAGCGCGACAGCACGGTGACCGGCAGCTTCTGCGGGTCGGTGGTGGCCAGGAGGAATTTCACATGGGGCGGCGGCTCCTCCAGCGTCTTCAACAGGGCGTTGAAGGAGCTGGTGGAGAGCATGTGCACTTCGTCGATCAGGTAGACCTTGAAGCGGCCGCGACTCGGCGAATACTGCACGTTGTCGAGCAGCTCACGGGTGTCTTCGACCTTGGTGCGGCTGGCCGCGTCCACTTCGATCAGATCGACGAAACGCCCTTCATCGATTTCCCGACAGACCGAGCAGGTGCCACAGGGCGTGGAGCTGATGCCGGTTTCGCAGTTCAGGCACTTGGCAATGATCCGCGCGATGGTGGTCTTGCCCACACCGCGGGTACCGGTGAATAGATAGGCGTGGTGCAGTCGCTGGCTGTCCAGGGCGTTGATCAGGGCTTTGAGCACATGGGTCTGGCCGACCATTTCGCGGAACGAGCGCGGACGCCATTTACGTGCAAGAACCTGATAACTCATGGAAAACCGTCATATGAGGAAAGCAAAAGTGGGCTAATCCTAGCGGAGCAACCGGCAAATTGCATCCGCCACCGGCATGCCCGACAGGGTCTTGCACCAACCTGGAAATAGCGCTGTTCATTTCTTGAACAATGCATTATAATGCGCACCGTTCGTACCACGCTGTAAGTCATTCGGGCCTCGCGCCCTCCGCTGGTTTCCCGGTTCAACGTCAAGCGCATCTCCGCGCTGCCGCCCTCCCCGATCCCACCTGCTGACTGATCAGGCCGACTCGCCATCCGGCGCAGTTCCTCTGCCTGCCTCCGACGTACCGACCACGCCGAAGAACCGTAACAATGGAACTTTATCGTGCTAATCAGGCTCCGATCAGGTTCAACGCTATGGCCGTCTTGCGGCCGACCTCATGGAGCAACATAACGCGCAACGAAGCGCATATGCTTTGAAGGAAACACCCACAATGAATACTCAACATCAGATCGAGAAAGCTATCAGCACGCTGACCCGTGCATTCGCCCCGTTCGACTGCCGCATCCAGGCAGCGCGCAAGGGCAGCTTCAGCTTCACCCTAGTCGACAAGACCGGTATCGCGCAGTACAGCCAGCGTCTTTACCCAGGTCAATACAACGACGAATCGCTGCAGCAAGTGATCGAGCGTACTCGCCAGTCAATTATTGCTTGAACCATCTACCCATCCTGAGGTCGAAGGGTGCCAGTCTCAGGATGGAGTAGGTTATGGCACTTACCAACCAGCAACTCGTCGACCACCTGTTCAACCCGCTGCGCGCCAGCTTCAGCTCACCAAGGCCGGACGGCAGCATCATCCTCGCCCTGCTCGACGAGAGCGACAGCACCGTTTACAGCCGCGTACTGGCCAAGCCCCAGCTCGATGACCAAGGTGCCTTCGCCCAGAGCCTGGAAGAAATCCGCCTGGAACTGGCCGTACGCGCCGGCAACATCCCTGCCGACCTGCGCAAGACGCTCAAGGAACAGGACAGCGTGCTTAACTATCACAGCAGCTGAGCCCGAGCCCGCTGCGCGGGCTTGCTCCTCCTGCACACCGAACCCAAATGACAAAGGCCGCTATCAAGCGGCCTTTGTCGTGTGGCGCGAAGCTTACTCGGCGAGACGCCAGGTGGTGCCGCCCTTGCCGTCTTCCAGCACCACGCCCATGGCGGTGAGCTGATCGCGGATGCGGTCGCTTTCCGCCCAGTTCTTGTCGGCGCGAGCCTGCAGGCGCGCGGCGATCAGCGCCTCGACCTCGGCCGCATCGACCTTGCCGGCAGCGCCCGCCTGGAGGAAGGCTTCCGGCTCGAGCTGCAGCACACCGAGCACGCTGGCCAGCTGCTTGAGCTGGGCAGCCAGGCCGGCGGCAGCCTGCACATCCGACTCACGCAGGCGGTTGACCTCGCGGATCATCTCGAACAGCACGGCGCAGGCTTCCGGCGAGTTGAAATCGTCGTCCATCGCCGCACCGAAGCGCTCCACATACGCCTCGCCACCGGCAGGCGCTGCTTCCGGCAAACCTTTCAAGCCGTTGTAGAAACGCTCCAGGGCGCCCTTGGCTTCCTTGAGGCTCTCTTCCGAGTAGTTGATCGGGCTGCGGTAGTGGCTGGACACCAGCAGGTAGCGCACCACCTCGGGGTGGTACTTTTCCAGCACCTCACGGATGGTGAAGAAGTTGCCCAGGCTCTTGGACATCTTCTCGCCATCCACGCGCACCGCGCCGGCGTGCATCCAGGCGTTGGCGTACTGCTTGCCGGTGGCCGCCTCGCTCTGCGCGATCTCGTTCTCGTGGTGCGGGAACACCAGATCCGGGCCGCCGCCGTGGATGTCGAAGGTCTCGCCCAGGCAGCAGGTGGACATCACCGAGCACTCGATGTGCCAGCCCGGCCGACCCTTGCCCCAGGGCGAATCCCAGCTCGGCTCACCTGGCTTGGCGCCCTTCCACAGCACGAAGTCCAGCGGGTCTTCCTTGATCTCGTCCACTTCGATACGCGCGCCGATCTTCAGCTCGTCGATCTTGCGCCTTGAGAGCTTGCCGTAGGTCTCGAACCTGGTGACGCGGTAGTACACGTCGCCATTGCCCGGCGCGTAGGCATAACCCTTGTCGATCAGGGTCTGGATCATCTGGTGCATGCCGGCGATATGGCCGGTGGCGCGCGGCTCGATGTCCGGACGCAGCACGGAAAGGCGCGCCTCGTCTTCGTGCATCGCCGCGATCATGCGCTCGACCAGCGCCTCGAACGGCTCGCCGTTCTCATTGGCGCGCTTGATGATCTTGTCGTCGATGTCGGTGATGTTGCGCACGTAGGTCACGTCATAGCCGCGCTGACGCAGCCAGCGGGTGACCACGTCGAAGGCGACCATGACGCGGGCGTGACCGATGTGGCAGAAGTCGTACACGGTCATGCCGCACACGTACATGCGCACCTGGTTGCCGACCAGCGGCTGGAATACATCCTTGGTCTTGGTCAGGGTGTTGTAGATGGAGAGCGCCATTTATTGCCCCCAGGAATCGCGCAGGGTGACGGTGCGGTTGAACACCGGCTTGCCGGGCTGCGAGTCCTTCAGATCGGCGACGAAATATCCTTCGCGCTCGAACTGGAAGCGCTCTTCCGGCGCGGCCTGGGCCAGCGACGGCTCGGCGCGGCAGCCGCTGAGCACCACCAGCGAATCCGGATTGATGTTGTCGAGGAAGCTGCCGCCCTCCTCGCTTTTTTCCGGGTTGGCGGAACGGAACAGGCGGTCGTACAGGCGCACTTCGCACTCGACGCTCTCGGCGGCCGGCACCCAGTGGATCACGCCCTTGACCTTGCGGCCTTCGGGGTTCTTGCCCAGCGTATTCTCGTCATAGGAGCAGCGCAGCTCGACGATATTGCCGGCGGCGTCCTTGATCGCCTCGTCAGCGCGGATCACATAGCTGCCACGCAGGCGCACCTCGCCACCCGGGATCAGGCGCTTGAAGCCGTCCGGCGGGGTTTCCTCGAAGTCGCTGGCGTCGATGTAGATCTCGCGGGAAAACGGCAGCACGCGCACGCCCATGTCCTGCTTCGGGTGGCGCGGCAGCTCGAGGTTCTCGACCTTGCCCTCCGGGTAGTTGGTGATCACCACCTTCAGCGGCTTGAGCACGCACATGGCGCGCGCGGCGTTGGCGTCGAGATCCTCGCGGATGGCGAACTCCAGCATGCCGATGTCCACCACGCCGCCGGCGCGGTTGACGCCGATCATGTCGCAGAAGGTGCGGATCGAGGCGGCGGTATAACCGCGGCGACGGTAGCCGGACAGCGTGGACATGCGCGGATCGTCCCAGCCGCTGACATGGCCTTCGTCAACCAGTTGCTTGAGCTTGCGCTTGCTGGTGACGGTGTAGTTCAGGTTAAGGCGGGCGAATTCGTACTGGCGCGGCTGCGCCGGCACCGGGAGGTTCTCCAGGAACCATTCGTACAGCGGGCGATGATCCTCGAACTCCAGGGTGCAGATCGAGTGGGTGATGCCCTCGATGGCGTCCGACTGGCCATGAGTGAAGTCGTAGCTGGGGTAGATGCACCACTTGTCACCGGTCTGGTGATGATGGGCATGGCGGATGCGGTAGAGGATCGGGTCGCGCAGGTTGATGTTCGGCGAAGCCATGTCGATCTTGGCGCGCAGCGAACGGGCGCCGTCCGGGAACTCGCCGGCCTTCATGCGGGCGAACAGATCGAGGTTCTCCTCGACGGAGCGGTCGCGGAACGGGCTGTTCTTGCCCGGCTCGGTCAGGCTGCCACGGTAGGTGCGCATTTCCTCGGCGTTGAGATCGCAGACGAAGGCCTTGCCCGCCTTGATCAGCTCCACCGCCCAGGCGTGCAGCTGGTCGAAGTAGTCGGAGGCGTAGCGCTCTTCGCCTGCCCATTGGAAGCCCAGCCACTCGACATCAGCCTTGATCGCGTCGATGTATTCCTGGTCTTCCTTGGCCGGGTTGGTGTCGTCGAAACGCAGGTTGCACTGGCCGCCGAACTCTTCGGCCAGGCCGAAATTGAGACAGATGCTCTTGGCATGGCCGATGTGCAGGTAACCGTTGGGCTCCGGCGGAAAGCGGGTCACGATCTTGGCGTGCTTGCCGCTGTCCAGATCGGCCTGGACGATGGGGCGCAGGAAGTTGGCAGCTTTTTCGACGGTGGGCTTGCTCATGGGGTCCTTAACAATACTGGCGCGGCACAGGGTAGGCCGCTTCGGGCAAAGTCCGTATCATAACCAACCTGTCAAGCCCCTGACAGGGTGCACGCCACCCTGGCATGCGCTGTTTCCCCAGAGCCAATGGCTCGAACCTGCCTCATCACGGATACGATCATGATCAAACTGCACACCAATCACGGCGTCATCACCCTGAATCTGTTCGCCGACAAGGCCCCGGAAACCGTGGCCAACTTCGAGCAATACGTGAAGGACGGCCATTACGACGGCACCATCTTCCACCGCGTGATCGGCAACTTCATGATCCAGGGCGGCGGTTTCGAGCCGGGCATGAAGCAGAAGCCGACCCGCGCACCGATCAAGAACGAAGCCAACAACGGCGTCGCCAACAAGGTCGGCACCATCGCCATGGCCCGCACCATGGAGCCGCATTCGGCCAGCGCGCAGTTCTTCATCAACGTCGCCGACAACAGCTTCCTCAACCACAGCGCACCGACCGTTCAGGGCTGGGGCTACGCCGTATTCGGTGAAGTGGTCGAAGGCATGGACGTGGTCGAGAAGATCAAGGGCGTGGCCACCACCATGAAGGCCGGCCACCAGGACGTGCCGGTGGATGACGTGATCATCGAGAAGGCCGAAATCGTAGCCGAGTAAGTCGATGATCCTGCTGATCTCCGATCTGCACCTCGAAGAGAAACGCCCGGACATCACCCGGGCGTTTCTGCATTTTCTCGCCACCCGCGCGCGCCAGGCCGAGTCGCTGTACATCCTCGGCGACTTCTTCGAAGTCTGGATCGGCGACGACGGCATGACGCCCTTCCAGCATGAAATCGCCGGCGCGCTGCGCGAGCTGAGCGACAGCGGTACGCGCATCTACCTGATGCACGGCAATCGCGACTTTCTTATCGGCAAGCGCTTCTGCCGCGAGGCGGGCTGCACTTTGCTGAGCGATCCGCACAGGGTGCAGATGAATGGCGAGCCCGTGCTGCTGATGCACGGCGACAGCCTGTGCACCCTGGACGTCGGTTACATGAAACTGCGCCGCTGGCTGCGCAACCCGCTGTCGCTGTTGATCCTGCGCAACCTGCCGCTCGCCACCCGGCAGAAGCTGGCGCGCAAGCTACGCAACGAAAGCCGCGCACAGACGCGGATGAAGACCAGCGAAATCGTCGATGTCACGCCCGTGGAAGTGGTCAGGGTGATGGGCGAGTACGGTGTGCGTACGCTGATCCATGGGCATACCCATCGGCCGGCGGTGCATGATCTGGAAGTCAACGGACAACCGGCACGGCGCATCGTGCTGGGGGACTGGGATCGCCAGGGCTGGGCGCTGCAGGTCGATGAAGAGGGGTTCAACCAGGCGCCGTTCGAGCTGACGCCAGCCTGACTGCAGCCTGGATGAAATCCGGGGAGCAACTCCGAGGACCGCCCCGGATTTCATCCGGGCTACGACCGAAGGGCTCTGCTCCCCTCTCCCGCCCTTCGGATCACCAGATGGCCGCTTCGCGGCTGTTTTATGCGGGCACGCCGCTGTGGAAACGGAACTGCTCGTCCGGCGAAGTGATCAGCTCCTGCTCCACCGCGCGCACCACTTCGATACGCGCATCCACGTCCGCCGCGTCACCATACAGATAGGCGAGTTTGAGATAGCCGCGGTAGTGGCGCCCTTCGCTTTCCAGCAGGCCGGCGTAGAACTTGGCCAGCTCGGCATCCAGACGCGGCACCAGGGCGGCGAAACGCTCGCACGAACGCGCCTCGATAAAGGCGCCCACCACCAGCACATCCACCAGCCGCTCCACTTCGCCACCACGCAGCAATGCGCGCAGGCCGGCCGCGTAGCGCGACGCCGAAACATGGCGAACCTCGATGCCACGCGCGCGGATGATCTTGCTCACCTGCTCGAAATGCACCAGCTCCTCACGGGCCAGACGTGACATTCTCGCGGTCAATTCGGTCTTGGTCAGGTAGCGCCCCATCAGGCTCAGGGCCGTCTGCGCTGCCTTGTATTCCAGGTTGCGGTGGTCGAGCAGGAGGATTTCCTGCTGGCGCAAGGCCTCGTCCAGCCAGGCATCCGGCGTGGCGACGCCTCCCAGAAAGCCGAGGATCTCCTGCAGGATCGATACCGATTCCTCACCGTTACTCGGAACATGCTGGGCATTTGACATCATATTTGAAGCGCTCTCGGTGCTGGCGAGGTTGAAAATGGCGGGCCATTATACGAGTGGCAGGCCGGACGACCAGCACGCCGTTGATGCAGGTCAACATGCCGCTGGCAACGACGCACCTATAGTTGGATAAGCGCTATTCATTCTCAGGGAGACGACCATGCAAGCGATCCGTAGCATTCTGGTGGTGATGGACCCCCAGCACCCGGAAGGCCTCGCACTGAAGCGGGCAAAACTGATAGCTGGAGTCACCCAGTCGCGCCTGCATCTGCTGGTTAGCGACAAGAAAGGCGACCACGGCGCCTGGCTCAACGACCTCAGCAGCAGCCTCGGCGAAGAAGGCTATGCCGTCTCCACGCAGCAGGCCTGGCACGACAACCTGCATCAGACCATCATCGCCGTGCAGCAGGCCGAGGGCTGCGGCCTGGTGATCAAGCAACACCTGCCGGACAACCCGTTGAAGAAGGCCATTCTCACCCCCGAGGACTGGAAGCTGCTGCGCTACTGCCCGGGCCCGGTGCTGATGGTCAAGACCGACCGCCCATGGACCGGCGGCACCATTCTTGCCGCCGTGGACGTCGGCAATGCCGATGACGAACACCGCACCCTGCACGCCGGCATCATCAGCCACGGCTACGATATCGCCGGCCTGGCCAAGGGCACGCTGCACGTGATCACCGCCCATCCGACGCCGATGCTGTCGGCGGCCGACCCCACCTTCCAGCTCAAGGAAACCATCGAGGCGCGCTACCGCGAACAATGCCGCAGCTTCCAGGCCGAATACGACATCCACGACGACCGTCTGCATGTGATCGAGGGCCCCGCCGACGTGGTGATACCGCATATGGCGCACCAGCTCAGCGCCGTGGTCACCGTCATTGGCACCGTGGCGCGCACCGGTCTCTCCGGTGCACTGATCGGCAACACCGCCGAAGTCATACTCGATGCCCTGGAAAGCGATGTGCTGGTGCTCAAGCCGGACGAAGTGATCGCCCACCTCGAGGAACTGGTGGCACAGCGCTGAAGCGATGAACGAAACGAAAAATGCCGCTCTGAATCGAGCGGCATTTTTGTTTCAGGGGCTAAACCCTCAGCTCCAGCCCTTCGCGCAGAAACTTCGGCGCGATGTAGCGCTCGTAGTGCGCCTCGGAGAGCAGGAAGAATTCCCTGTCGATGGCATCGCGCAGCTCGGGCAGCGCCCAGTTGCGAAACTCCGGCAGCAGCACCATGCCATAGGCTTCCAGCTGGTTGATCACCCGCGCGCCCCGCGCGATCAGCTGATAGGCCCAGCAGTAGGGCGATTGTTGCGGTACGAAGCGGATCTGCCGCTGCTCGAGCTGAGTGCGCAGACGCTGCTCGTCGAACACCTCCAGCTTGGCCGTCATCACCTGTACCAGCAGCACTTCCAGACGCGTCCAGACGGCGCGCTTCTCCTCGTCGTTGTAGCTGTTCCAGTTGATCACCTCATGGTGGAAGCGCTTGCAACCGCGGCACACGACATCGCCGTAAACGGTCGAACACAGCCCCACGCAGGGCGTCTTGATGCGCTGATTGGACATGGCGAAACAACATAAACAGCAAAACGGCCTGGCATCTTAGCCCTTTGTCTAACGCAGATCACCCCTGTCGACACGGGGACATCGGCTTAACTTTGTTCGCGCTTTCCATTAGAATCGGCCCGCCTTTTACGGCGCCAATGTCCGTTGGAAGCTGTTTTCAAAGCGTCACGAGCACAGTCGATCCTGCAGGTACGATGGCGGCGCAGCCACTCGGAGTCCCCCCGAGCGTCTGCGTCGGCCCTCATCAGAACCGTCCTGCCGGCGTAAAACTTTGAAAGCAGCTTCTACAAGAGACTCGTGAAACCTCGGCTGATTGGCTCATAAAGTCGAAAAGCGCCTGGTTCATGGGTTTCTGGATCGCGTCCCGGACAACCCTTTGGGACCACTGATGAGGGTAATAACTGTGCTTGAAGCCTATCGCAAACACGTAGCAGAGCGTGCCGCTCAGGGTATCGTGCCCCAGCCGCTGAACGCCGAACAAACCGCAGGCCTGGTCGAGCTGCTGAAAAACCCGCCGGCTGGCGAAGAAGAATTCCTCGTAGACCTGATCACCAACCGTGTACCGCCGGGCGTGGACGAAGCTGCCTACGTCAAGGCCGGTTTCCTCTCTGCCATCGCCAAGGGCGAAGCCACTTCCTCGCTGATCAGCAAGCAACGCGCCGTCGAGCTGCTGGGCACCATGCAGGGCGGCTACAACATCGCCACCCTGGTCGAACTGCTGGACGACGCCACCCTGGGCGCCGTTGCCGCCGAGCAACTCAAGCACACCCTGCTGATGTTCGACGCCTTCCACGACGTCGCCGAGAAAGCCAAGGCTGGCAATGCCAATGCCAAGGCCGTGCTGCAGTCCTGGGCCGATGGCGAGTGGTTCACCAACAAGCCGGCCATCGCCGAGAAGTACAGCCTGGCCGTGTTCAAGGTGCCTGGCGAAACCAACACCGACGACCTGTCCCCTGCCCCGGACGCCTGGTCGCGCCCTGACATCCCGCTGCACGCCCTGGCCATGCTGAAAATGGCTCGCGACGGCATCGTGCCGGAGCAGCAAGGCGCCATCGGCCCGCTGAAGCAGATCGAAGAGATCAAGGCCAAGGGCTTCCCGGTCGCCTACGTCGGTGACGTGGTCGGTACCGGTTCTTCCCGCAAGTCCGCCACCAACTCGGTGCTGTGGTTCTTCGGCGACGACATTCCGTACGTTCCGAACAAGCGCGCTGGCGGCTTCTGCTTCGGCACCAAGATCGCCCCGATCTTCTACAACACCATGGAAGACGCCGGTGCCCTGCCGATCGAGTTCGACGTGTCGAACATCAACATGGGCGACGTGATCGACGTCTACCCGTACGCCGGCAAGGTCTGCAAGCACGGCACCGACGAAGTCATCACCACCTTCGAACTGAAGACCCCGGTGCTGCTCGACGAAGTGCGCGCTGGCGGCCGTATCCCGCTGATCGTCGGCCGCGGCCTGACCGAGAAGGCGCGCGCCGAGCTCGGCCTGGGCTCCTCCGACCTGTTCAAGAAGCCGGAGCAGCCGGCTGACAGCGGCAAGGGCTTCACCCTGGCACAGAAGATGGTCGGCAAGGCCTGCGGCGTCGAAGGCGTACGTCCGGGCACCTACTGCGAACCGAAGATGACCACCGTCGGCTCCCAGGACACCACTGGCCCGATGACCCGTGACGAGCTGAAAGACCTGGCGTGCCTGGGCTTCTCCGCCGACCTGGTGATGCAGTCCTTCTGCCACACCGCTGCTTATCCGAAGCCGATCGACGTCACCACCCACCACACCCTGCCGGATTTCATCCGCACCCGTGGCGGCGTATCCCTGCGTCCCGGCGACGGCATCATCCACAGCTGGCTGAACCGCATGCTGCTGCCGGATACCGTCGGCACCGGTGGCGACTCGCACACCCGCTTCCCGATCGGTATTTCCTTCCCGGCCGGCTCCGGCCTGGTGGCCTTCGCCGCCGCCACCGGCGTGATGCCGCTGGACATGCCGGAATCGGTGCTGGTGCGCTTCAAGGGCAAGATGCAGCCGGGTATCACCCTGCGTGACCTGGTCCACGCCATCCCCTACTACGCCATCCAGAAAGGTCTGCTGACCGTCGAGAAGAAAGGCAAGAAGAATATCTTCTCCGGCCGCATTCTCGAGATCGAAGGTCTGGACAACCTGACCGTCGAGCAGGCGTTCGAGCTGTCCGATGCCTCCGCCGAGCGTTCGGCTGCCGGTTGCACCATCAAGCTGCCGGAAGCGGCCATCGCCGAATACCTGCAGTCCAACATCACCCTGCTGCGCTGGATGATCAGCGAAGGCTACGGCGATGCCCGCACCCTGGAGCGTCGTGCCCAGGCGATGGAAGCCTGGCTGGCCAACCCGGTGCTGATGGAAGCCGACAAGGACGCCGAGTACGCCGAAGTCATCGAAATCGACCTGGCCGAGCTCAAGGAGCCCGTCCTGTGCGCCCCGAACGACCCGGACGACGCCCGTCTGCTGTCCACCGTGGCCGGCGACAAGATCGACGAAGTGTTCATCGGTTCGTGCATGACCAACATCGGCCACTTCCGCGCTGCCGGCAAGCTGCTGGACAAGGTCAAGGGCGGTATCCCGACTCGTCTGTGGCTGTCGCCGCCGACCAAGATGGACGCGCACCAGCTGACCGAAGAAGGCTACTACGGCATCTACGGCAAGGCCGGTGCACGCATGGAGATGCCGGGCTGCTCGCTGTGCATGGGTAACCAGGCACGTGTGGCTGCCAACTCCACCGTGGTCTCGACCTCCACCCGTAACTTCCCGAACCGTCTGGGCGATGGCGCCAACGTGTACCTGGCCTCCGCCGAACTGGCGGCAGTCGCTTCGATTCTCGGCAAGCTGCCGACCGTCGAGGAGTACATGGCCTACGCGAAGGATATCGACAGCATGGCTGGCGACATCTACCGCTACCTGAGCTTCGACCAGATCGCCGACTTCCGTGAAGCCGCGGCCAACGCCAAGATCCCGGTCGTTCAGGCCTGATCCCAGCGTTGCAAGAAGAGCCCCGCCTAGTGCGGGGCTTTTTTTTATGCGCGCAAAGCCCCCGGCCGCATCCGGCTTGCAGCCGTTGCGCCACCGTCTACCTTTCGAAGTGGGAGCCCCCCGACAACCATTCAGGAGCACGTCATGAAGCCATGGATCATCGCCGCCCTGTGCCTGTTCGGCCTGGCCGGTTGCAGCAGCGAGTACATCATCACCACCACCGACGGCCAGATGCTGACCAGTGACGGCAAGCCACGCCTGGACAAGGACACCGGCATGCTCGAATTCACCGACAGCGAAGGTCGCAAGCAGCAGATTCCGCAAAGCAACGTGAAACAGATGCTGGAACGCTGAACACCTCAGCCAACCGCGTACCGTTCTGAGCACTGGCATATGCCTTGCTTTCTCTCCAGGCAGTGAGCCTCTCCGGCGGCGGATAAGGCCCGAACGACAACGGCGTCGTATTCGAACTCGGCCTCTAAAGCCGTGATCGGTACGACGCCTTTTTTGTGCGCCTTCCGCCGCCAGGCGGACGCCAGCCGGCGGCTCGACACCCATTGCGTGGATGAAGGAAGCGACATGAGCGAACAGCATATCCCTCGCGGCGACGCCCTGGCCTGGGTCGGCGGCAGCGATGCACCGGAAAAGAGCGCGCTGAACATCGGCTTCATGGCCCTGAGCGACTCCGCCTCGGTGATAGTGGCCGCCACCCAGGGCTTCGCCGAGAAGTACGGCCTGAGCCTCAAACTGCAGCGCCAGGCCTCCTGGGCCGGCCTGCGCGACCGCCTGCTCAGCGGCGAGCTGGACGCCGCCCACAGCCTGTACGGCTTGATCTACGGCGTGCAGCTCGGCCTCGGTGGCGCCGCGGCAACCGACATGGCGGTGCTCATGGGGCTGAACCAGAACGGCCAGAGCATCAACCTGTCGCACACGCTGCAAAGCGCCGGCGTGACCAGCGGCGAAGCACTGCACCAGCATGTGCACCAAAATGAAGCGCGACTGACCTTCGCGCAGACCTTCCCCACTGGCACCCATGCCATGTGGCTTTACTACTGGCTGGCCAGCCAGGGCATCCACCCGCTGCGCGATGTGGACAGCGTGGTGGTGCCACCGCCGCAGATGATCGAACACCTGGTGGCCAAGCGCATCGACGGTTTCTGCGTTGGCGAACCCTGGACCGCCAAGGCCGTCGATGAGCAGCTTGGCTGCACCGTCACCACCATCCAGGCGATCTGGCCGGATCATCCGGAAAAGGTGCTGGGCTGCAGGCGCGCGTTTGCCGAGCAGAATCCCAATACCGCTCGCGCACTGATCATGGCGGTGCTCGATGCCGCGCGCTTCATCGATCAGAGCGAGGAGAACAAGCGCAGCACCGCCCAGTTGCTCAGCGGCAGCGATTACGTCGACGCACCGGCCTCGGTCATCACTCCGCGCTTTCTCGGCCAGTATCAGGATGGCCTGGGGCATGCCTGGCAGGATGCCCACCCGCTGCGCTTTCACGGCGAGGGCGCCGTGAACATGCCCTACCTGTCCGACGCCATGTGGTTCATGACCCAGTTTCGGCGCTGGGGCCTGCTGCGCAGCGACCCCGACTACCTGGGCGTGGCTCGCCAGGTGCAGCAACTGAATCTCTACCGACAGGCCGCCGAGGCGCTCAAGATCCCCGTCCCCGCGGAGATGCGCAGTTCCATGCTGCGGGACGGCAGTTGCTGGGATGGCAGCGACCCTGTCGCCTACGCCCGCAGCTTTCGCCTCCACGCCCTGGCCGACAGCCCCGCCGTCGCCCTGTAACCGCTCTGGAGAGTCACCGATGCTGCGTATCCTGCTGATCAACGACACCCCGAAGAAGGTCGGCCGCCTCAAGTCCGCCCTCATCGAAGCCGGCTTCGAGGTGATCGACGAGTCCGGGCTGACCATCGACCTGCCTGAGCGCGTGGAGGCCGTACGCCCCGACGTGATCCTGATCGACACCGAGTCGCCCGGCCGTGACGTGATGGAACAGGTGGTACTGGTCAGCCGTGACCAGCCGCGCCCGATCGTCATGTTCACCGACGAGCACGATCCCGGCGTGATGCGCCAGGCGATCCAGAGTGGTGTCAGCGCCTACATAGTCGAGGGCATCCACGCCCAGCGCCTGCAGCCGATTCTCGACGTGGCCATGGCCCGCTTCGAGAGCGATCAGGCGTTGCGCGCCCAACTGCAGGCGCGCGACGCCCAGCTGGCCGAGCGCAAGCGCGTCGAGCTGGCCAAGGGGCTGCTGATGAAAATGAAGAGCTGCAACGAAGAGGAGGCCTATACCCTGATGCGCCGGCAGGCCATGAGTCGCCAGCAGAAGCTGATCCAGGTGGCCGAACAGATCATTGCCATGCACGACATGCTGGGAGGGTGATCATGCCGGCAATTTTGATGCCATGAAGCCATCACAAAGCAACCGATCGTCTGAAAAAAGAGCAAAGGGATGAAGCGAGGCTGAACTCACCCGCGCAGCCATGGGTCATGTTTGGGGTTCAACGGGAATCAGGGAGCTATCGATCACCGGCGAACCCTATCCATGGACAGGTCCAACCTGCATCGCCGATGCAACGGACGGACCGGTCATCTAGAGCATGACTTCAGGAAAAACAACGATGAACAACGATCTTGTCGCAACGTCTAGCAAGCGTAGTTACGCCGCCGTGATTGGAGCTGCAGTAACAGGCTCTTTACTGAGTTTCGCCAGCCATGCCGAACTGCGCCCGGAGCTGGCTCCCGGCGGTAACTTCGCACTGGAAAACTGGTCGCTGACCTTGCCGGTGGACGAGGAAGGAGGCAACCAGGGCCGCGCTCAGACCCTGTATCCCGACCGGCTCAGCGGTCCGCAGGGTTACACCTCCTCCTACTTCCGCACCGACACCGACGGCGCCATGACTTTCTGGGCCCCCGCCAACGGCGCCCTTTCGGCTCGCGCCGACTATGCCCGCGCCGAACTGCGGCAGATGATCGACCCCAGCTCCAATGCGGTGAACTGGGACAGTCAGGGCCGCGCTCACCTGGACGCACGCCTGCGCGTTCTGCAGGTGCCGGTAGGCAACGGCCTGATCGCCGTTGGCCAGATCCACGCTTACGAGGCCATGCCGCTGGTCACCCTGTACTACCAGTACGACATGGATGCCCAGACCGGTCGCCTCTTCGCCAGGGTCAAGCAGAGCCCGGAGGGCGCCGAGGAGGCCAAGCGCTACAACCTGGCCGAGGGCATCCAGCTGGGCCAGGCGTTCGTCTATCGCCTGGGCATGGCGCGCAACCGTGACGGCGTGGCCGAGGTGGCCGTTACCATCAATGGCTCGCAGGTCCTGCAGGTTCCGCTGGACCCCGCCTGGGACAGCCGCACCTTCTACTTCAAGGCAGGCGCCTTCCTCAACAGCCGCAGCGACAACAGCGAAGATGGCGCGCTGGTCAAGTTCTATCGACTGGCCACCAGCCACCCGGCTGCAAGGCTGCACATCACCCAGCTCTCCGCATTGCCGCCGGCATCGGTTGGCACCCCCTACTCCGTGCAGCTGGAATCGCGCGGCGGCGTGGGCGGCACGACCTGGCGCCTGGTCAGCGGCTTCCCGCCGGCCGGCCTGACCCTGAGCAGCGACGGCGTGCTCAGTGGCGAGCCGCAGAATGCCACGTCGATTCCCGATGACTTCACCGCGCAGATTCGCGACTCCAACGGCAACACCGTTTCCAAGAAGTTCTCCATCGTCATCAATCCCTGAGGCCAGCCTCGATTGATGGTTGGCTGAGCCCCCTGCGGGGCTCAGCCAACGCTCGACAGAATCCCCCCGCTGCGCTTATCTTCTCGCCAGGCCGCCAAATGTGGCCAACGTCGCTCGGACGGTTCCGGGCGCTTACGTATTCCTGAGGAAATCATGGCTGAGAACGCCAAGCGCCGCTTTGCGCGCATCGATCGTCTCCCCCCCTACGTCTTCAACATCACCGCCGAACTGAAGATGGCCGCGCGCCGTCGCGGCGAGGACATCATCGACTTCTCCATGGGCAACCCCGACGGTGCGACCCCGCCGCACATCGTCGAGAAGCTCGTGCAGGTCGCCCAGCGTGAAGACACCCACGGATACTCCACCTCCCGCGGCATCCCGCGCCTGCGCCGCGCCATCTCGCGCTGGTACAAGGACCGCTACGACGTGGAGATCGATCCGGAAAGCGAAGCCATCGTCACCATCGGCTCCAAGGAAGGCCTGGCGCACCTGATGCTGGCCACCCTGGACCATGGCGACACCGTGCTGGTACCCAACCCCAGCTACCCGATCCATATCTACGGCGCGGTGATCGCCGGCGCCCAGGTACGCTCCGTGCCGCTGGTGCCGGGCGTGGACTTCTTCGCCGAACTGGAACGCGCTATCCGCGAGTCGATTCCCAAGCCGAAGATGATGATCCTCGGCTTCCCGTCCAACCCCACCGCGCAGTGCGTGGAGCTGGACTTCTTCGAGCGCGTGGTGACCCTGGCCAAGCAGTACGACGTACTGGTGGTGCACGACCTGGCCTACGCCGACATCGTCTACGACGGCTGGAAGGCACCGTCGATCATGCAGGTGCCGGGCGCCAAGGACATCGCGGTGGAGTTCTTCACCCTGTCCAAGAGCTACAACATGGCCGGCTGGCGCATCGGCTTCATGGTCGGTAATCCCGAGCTGGTCAGCGCCCTGGCGCGCATCAAGAGCTACCACGACTACGGCACCTTCACCCCACTGCAGGTGGCTGCCATCGCGGCGCTGGAAGGTGATCAGCAGTGCGTGCGCGATATCGCCGAGCAGTACCGTCAGCGCCGCAACCTGCTGGTCAAGGGCCTGCACGAGATCGGCTGGATGGTGGAAAAGCCCAAGGCCTCGATGTACATCTGGGCCAAGATTCCCGAGGCCTACGCCCATCTGGGCTCGCTGGAGTTCGCCAAGAAGCTGCTGGCAGAAGCCAAGGTCTGCGTCTCGCCCGGGCTGGGTTTCGGCGACTATGGCGACGACCACGTGCGCTTCGCCCTGATCGAGAATCAGGACCGTACGCGCCAGGCGCTGCGCGGCATCAAGGCGATGTTCCGTGCCGACGGCTTGCTGCCGGGCAAGCCGGCCAAGGCCGAGAGCGAGTAACAGCATAGGGCGCCGCAAGGCGCCCTTTCTGTTGGGCGCTCGAACTAGACAAGATCTGCGACAATTCGGGACGTTAGACCGCACAACCAGTAGTTTCGGGTAATTGCCCGGCAGAGTGAACGCCCGTACACTGCGCGCCCCTCCTCTGACGGTTTCCCCCAATGCTCTTCGTTTTGCGCATGCTGCTCATGGGCGTGCATTTCGTTATCGCCGGCCTGGCCGGCCTGCTGCTCGGTCTGTGCCGCCCGTTCAACCCCGACAACAGCCGCCTCTGTGCACGCCTCTATTCGCTGCCTGCCCTGTGCCTGCTGCGCCTGAAGCTGAAGACCGATGTGCGCCCGCTGCTGGAACATCAGCGCTCCTGCGTGATCATCGCCAACCATCAGTCCAACTTCGATCTCTACGTGCTCGGCCGCGTGGTACCGGAGCGCACCGTGAGCATCGGCAAGAAGAGCCTCAAGTGGGTGCCGTTCTTCGGTCAGCTGTACTGGCTGGCCGGCAACGTGCTGATCGACCGCAGCAATGCCGTCGCTGCCAAGCGCGCGATGCTGACCACTACCGAGACCCTGCGCCATCGCGACACCTCGATCTGGGTCTTTCCCGAGGGCACGCGCAACCTCGGCCGCGGCCTGCTGCCGTTCAAGAAAGGCGCGTTTCAGATGGCGATCACCGCCGGCGTGCCGATCATCCCGGTATGCGTGAGCAACTACGCCAAGTCCATGCGCCTGAACCGCTGGCACAGCGGCCGCATTCTCATCCGTTCGCTGCCGGCGATCCCCACGGCCGGCCTGAGCCTGGACGACATGCCGGCACTGATGGAGCGCTGCCAGCAGGCCATGAGCGAGTGCATCGCCACCCTGGATCAGGAGCTGGCCAAGGCGTGAGGTTGGTAGCGGGATGTCGAGGCAGTTGGCGTCCCGCGCCAACCATCAAAACTGTCGATAGTTAATCTGAAGAGCATCCATTATTCAATCGAAATGACTTCAGCGACTCTGTGCCCATCGTCACTCCTGACCTGGAGCACAGAACATGTCCCGTCTCTCTCAAGCCGCCCGCAACGGCGCCCTCGCGGGCATCGGCCTGTACCTGATCAGCACCTCCACGGTGCTGGTCGTGAGTTACGCCAGCCTGCAGCCCAGCACCCCGACCATCGAGCAGCCCGGCCCACTGCACAGCCTGATCACTCGCCTACCCGCCCTGCTCGGCGCATTCTCGCAGGGGTGAGTACGATCATGATCAGAACGCAACGCACTCGCATGCTGATGCTCGCCAGCCTGTCCCTGCTGACCACCCTGCTGGCGCTCGGCGGTATCGGCAAAAGCTCGGCTGGCGCCGTGGCGCGCAATATCGAATGCTGCCACAAGCTGGCTCACCACCTGGATCTGGCCGAAAGCCTCAAGCGGCAGTTGAGCAGCCCGCCGCCGAACAGAAGCGAGCGTCTCTCGCCCTACTTCGTGCTCACCCAGCAGGCATGAAAAAGCCCGGTAACCCGGGCTTTTCTCTGGATCGGGTCAGGCTCAGGCCTTGGCTTCCTTACCCTGCGCCACGAAGCGCATCATCCACTCGGCCACTGCGCTGCCTTGCTGCGAATGCTTGAGGCTGTCCACGCCTCGCTGATAGACCTGCTCACCGAGATGCTGCTGACGCAGATCAAGCAACGCGCGCGAGTAGTCGTGGACGAACTCCGGATGCCCCTGGAAGCACAGCACCTGATCTTCGATGTGATAGGCGCCAATCGGGCAGAAATCGCTGGACGCAAGCAGCGTGGCCTTCTCCGGCAGACGGGTGACCTGATCCTGGTGACTGATCAGCAACTGCAATTCGTCCAGCGCCGGGCTCATCCACTCGGGCTTGCCCTCCAGACGGTAGCTGTGAACGCCCACGCCCCAGCCCTGCTCGGCACGCTCGGCCTTGCCCCCCAGCAGCAATGCCAGCAACTGGTGACCGAAGCAGATGCCCAGCAGCTTGTCGCCACGCTTGTAGCGTTCGAGCAGGTATTCCTTGAGCGTCTGGATCCACGGCTCGCTGCCGAAGGAATCGGCCTTGCTGCCGGTCACCAGATAGGCATCGAACTTCTCGCTATCGGGCGGGTAATGCCCCTCCACCACGTTGTAGACACTGAACTCCGCCGCGACCGGCTGCTGAGCGAACAGCTGCTCGAACATGCGGCCATAACCCTGGTACTGGTCGACCAGTTCGGGGCGGAGGATGTCAGTTTCCAGGATGCAGATACGCAGTGACATGGGGTTTCCTGTGGTGAACACGCGGATGGGTGATTTGTGCGTTTTTCTTAACACATGACCTCGCACAAGGAAATAGCCATCCCTGATTTGTCAGCACATTTGACTTCGGCGAACGCTGTGCAACGGCATGAACAGTCGTAAATTAAAATTTACAGCCAAGCTGAACCAGTCTCGGATCGAACACCATCAGCCGCCTCGATAGTTACCATGCACGCCATTCACTTCTGTGATCGCTAGAGCGCAGCGAATATCGACACATCGGGCAGTCGCCCACATCGCACAGAAGGAAATCGATCATGAGCATCTACGCCGCACTCGCCAGCTTTGCCGCTGCATCCGCCTTCCAGACCGCCGCCCCGGCCCGTACCGAGCAGGTTGCCCCCGCAGCCCGCGACGTTCGTCCGAGCTGATACAAGCGCAGGAGAGCAGCCATGCACAGCCAACTCAGCCAAGACGCCTACGGCGTCACCTATGTCCACCTGGAAGACGGCGGCCTGCAGTTCGAGACCGAAGCCGCTCTGCAGCTCGATGACGGCAGCATGCTGACCCTGCGCATGCCGACCCGTTACAGCGAGATGCTGGCGATCCACGAAGCCGTGTGCATTCGCCAGGGCTGGTGCCAGGCGGCGTGAAGTCGCGATGATCTAGACTCCTCGGGCATCTTCAACGGAACGAGGAACTGGCTCATGCAGATACGCAACCTCACTACCCTGCTTGCAGGCGGCCTGTTACTGGCCGGCAACGCCGTGGCGGATCGCCCCGGCAGCGACTGGATCAGCATCGAGGACGCCCTGAGCAAGGCTCGTGCAGCCGGCTACACCGAACTGCACAAGATCGAGGCGGACAGCGATGGCTACTGGGAAGGCGAAGGCCTGAAACAGGACGGCCGTCTCTACGAGTTCCGCATCGACGGCAAGAGCGGTCAGGTGATCCGCGATCAGCTGGAAGACTGAGCAAAATGGAAACGGCCCTTGCGGGCCGTTTCTGCTTGTGCGGCAGGCGGGGCGCTCGGTGCGCATGGCGCATCCGAACCTGCCTGACGTTCTGCCTCAGAAGGTTTCGCCCTTGGCCGCCTTCTCCAGCAACAGCGCCGGTGGCAGGAAGCGCTCGCCGTACTGTTCGGCCAGGTACTGGGCCCGCGCGACGAAGTCTTTCACCCCGTACTGATTGATGAACTGCAGCGCACCGCCGGTCCAGGCGGCGAAGCCGATGCCGAAGATCGAGCCGATATTGGCGTCGGCCACCGACTTCAGCACGCCCTCTTCCACGCAGCGCACCGTCTCGATGGCCTGGATGAACAGAATGCGGTCGCGCACGTCCTCCTGCGAGATCTGTGCATCGGCCTTTTCGAAACGTGCCTTGAGCTCCGGCCACAGGTGCTTCTTGCCCCCGGCCGGGTAATCGTAGAAGCCCATGCCCGCCGCTTTGCCCGGACGCTTGTACTCGTTAAGCATCAGATCGATGACAGCAAAGGCCGGATGCTCGGGGATGGATTTGCCCTCGGCGGCCAGGTCCTTGATGGTCTGCTGGCGGATATGGTTCATCAGGCTCATGGACACTTCGTCGCTGATCGCCAGCGGCCCGACCGGCATGCCGGCCTTGCGCGCCTCGTTCTCGATCATCGCGGCGCTGACGCCTTCGCCGAGCATGGCCAGGCCTTCGTTGGTGAAGGTGCCGAACACGCGCGAGGTGAAGAAGCCGCGGCTGTCGTTGACCACGATGGGGGTCTTCTTGATCTGCATGACGTAGTCGAAGCCACGCGCCAGGGTCTCGTCACTGGTCTTCTCGCCGCGGATGATTTCCACCAGCGGCATTTTGTCCACTGGGCTGAAGAAATGCAGGCCGATGAATTTCTCCGGTTTTGCCACGGCAGTCGCCAGACCGGTGATCGGCAGCGTCGAGGTGTTGGAGGCGATCACCGCATCGCTCAGCGCCGCGGCCTCGGCGGCAGCGGTGACCTTGCCCTTGAGCGCACGGTCCTCGAACACCGCTTCGATGATCAGGTCGCAGCCCTCGAAGTCTGCCTCGCTATCGGTGGCCTTGATCCGCGCCAGGAAGGCGTCGCGTTGCTCGCCACTCATATGGCCCTTGCCGACCTTCTTGTCGAGCAGCTTGGCCGAGTAGGCCTTGCCCTTCTCCGCCGCTTCGACGGACACGTCCTTGAGCACCACCTCGATGCCGGCCGCTGCCGATACGTAGGCGATACCGGCGCCCATCATGCCTGCACCGAGCACGCCGACCTTCTTCGTCTGGGTTTTCGGGTAGCCCTGCGGGCGCGAGCCGCCAGCGTTGATCTCGTTGAGCTGGAACCAGAAGGTGCCGATCATGTTCTTCGCCACCTGACCACAGGTCAGCTCGGTGAAGTAGCGTGCCTCGATGATCTGCGCAGTGTCGAAGTCGACCTGCGCACCTTCCACAGCGGCGCACAGGATCTTCTCCGGCGCCGGGAAGCAGCCCTTGGTCTTGTCGCGCAGCACGCTCGGGGCGATGGCCAGCATCTGCGCCACGTTCGGCGAACTGGGCGTGCCGCCGGGGATCTTGTAGCCCTGCACGTCCCAAGGCTGCTTGGCCGCCGGGTTGGCGGCGATCCAGGCGCGGGCCTTGGCCAGCATCTCCTCGCGGTCACTGGCCAGGTCGTGAATCAGTCCGGCCTTGAGCGCTGCCTCGGGGCGCACCTTCTTGCCTTCGGCCAGATACGGCAGCGCCTTTTCCAGGCCAAGCAGGCGCACCATGCGCACCACCCCGCCGCCGCCCGGCAGCAGGCCGAGGGTGACCTCCGGCAGGCCGAGCTGCACGTGGCTTTCGTTCAGCGCGATGCGGTGGTGACAGGCCAGGGCGATTTCCCAGCCGCCGCCCAGCGCTGCTCCGTTGATGGCGGCGACCACAGGTTTGCCGAGGGTTTCCAGACGGCGCAACTGGCCCTTGATCCTGAGGATCATCTCGTAGAAGCCCTGGGCCTCGGCCTGGGTGACCTTGATCAGCTCATTGAGGTCGCCGCCAGCGAAGAAGGTCTTCTTCGCCGAGGTGACGATCACCCCGGCGATCGAGTCCCTTTCCGCTTCCAGGCGATCGACGATCTGGCCCATGGCCTCGCGGTAGACCGCGTTCATGGTGTTGGCGCTCTGGCCGGGCATGTCCATGGTCAGGACGACGATATTGTCCTGGCCCTTTTCGTAACGGATGGCGTCAGTCATTTCATTCACTTCCCAATGTTCGGGGAGCGCTTCAGGGGCGTCACGAGCGAAGGTCAGGCTAGGCGGAAATCATTCGGAAAGCGGAGTTTGCTGTAGCAAATGAGCATTTCCGGAGGATTTCCAACGCGGCATGGCCGAGCGCAGTAGCCCGTGATAGCTCCTTAAATACGTTCGATAATCGTTGCGATACCCATGCCACCGCCAACGCACAAGGTGGCGAGGCCATAGCGCAACTGACGCTTCTCCAGTTCATCGAGCAGCGTGCCGAGGATGGCGCAGCCGGTGGCGCCCAGCGGGTGGCCCATGGCGATGGAACCGCCATTGACGTTGACCTTGTCCTCGCTCACGCCCATGTCCTTCATGAACTTCATCACCACCGAGGCGAAGGCCTCGTTGACCTCGAACAGGTCGATGTCGTCGATGGACAGCCCCGCCTTGGCCAGTGCCTTGCGCGTGGCCGGCGCCGGGCCGGTGAGCATGATGGTCGGGTCGGTGCTGGTCACCGCCGTGGCGACGATGCGCGCGCGCGGTTTCAGGCCCAGCTCCTTGCCCTTGGCTTCGGAGCCGATCAGCATCAGCGCCGCGCCGTCGACGATGCCGGAGCTGTTGCCCGGCGTATGCACATGGTCAATGCGCTCGACATGGCTGTAGACGCGCAGCGCGGTGGCGTCGAAGCCCATCTGGCCCATCATCTCGAAGCTGGGCTTGAGCTTGCCCAAACCTTCGAGGGTGGAGTCGCCGCGAATGAACTCGTCATGATCCAGCAGCACGATGCCGTTCTGATCGGTCACCGGTACCAGCGACCTGGCGAACGAACCATCGGCGCTGGCGCGCGCGGCCTTCTGCTGCGAGCGCAGGGCGAAGGCATCGACATCGGCGCGACTGAAACCCTCCAGGGTGGCGATCAGGTCGGCACCGATGCCCTGCGGGACGAAATTGGTGTGGATGTTGGTTTCCGGGTCCATCACCCAGGCGCCCCCGTCAGAGCCCATGGGCACGCGCGACATGGACTCCACGCCACCGACCACCACCAGATCCTCGAAGCCGGAGCGCACCTTCATGGCGCCCATGTTCACCGCCTCCAGGCCCGAGGCGCAGAAGCGGTTGAGCTGCACACCGGCGACGCTGACATCCCAGTCCGCAACCATGGCGGCGGTCTTGGCGATATCGGCGCCCTGATCGCCCACGGGCGTCACGCAGCCCAACACGATGTCGTCCACCTGGCTGGTATCCAGGTCGTTGCGGGCCTGCAAGGCGTTCAACAGGCCGGCGACCAGTAGCACCGGCTTGACGCTGTACAGCGCGCCGTCCTTCTTGCCCTTGCCGCGCGGTGTGCGTACCGCATCGAAAATATATGCTTCGGTCATGGCGTCCTCGGAGACTGATACGGCGCTGGCGGAACATTACGAACCGGCCGCGCCTGTTCTTATTGAGCCTGACTACCATAGCGCCGGGGCATCAGCGCTCAATGACCTAAGCGCTCAGCACCATTGACCGCTGAGCTCAGACGAACGGTCGTTTGCTCGAGCGGACACCTGCAAGGGCAAGCAAGCTGTCTGCCTCAAGGCCTGCATTGTTGTGGAGGACCTCCTACATAGCCCCAGCTTCCTAACAGTACTTCGTTAGCAACCAAACCATCTAAGCAAGCTGTGACGCCAGCCCTAGAGTTACCTCGACACCCGTGCGGAAAAAACGGGTACAGGGAGCCGTCGCCGGGTCATGCCGGGGCGGTGAATCAGAGTAACGCCCAGGTGTGACGCAGCGACCTGTCGGACAGTGATGCAGGCGCCCGACGCCACTCCCATAACAACAAAAGGCATGCGGCCATGTTCAAACAGCCGAAATATCGCCAGGCTGGTGTAATCCTTTTCGCCACGGCACTCATCCTGATCCTTCCCAATCTGACCCGTCTGGTCAGCTGAACGTCCACCCTCCCCGCTGCTGTGCGACGCCGTGGTGCGTTACGCGCAGGGCGGGCGCTTGACTCATGTCTCCGTCTGGACGGCACGCGGAGCTCGGGCAAAGATAGGGCACCAGTCCACCCCGGAGCCTGACATGCGTCTTGCCATCTTATTGAGCGGTCTGCTCACCCTGCTCGGTGCTCAAGCCGAAGAAGCGGACCATGCCGCCGCCCTCGCCAGCCTGCAACGAGCCGACAGCCTGCTGATCGACGTGCGCAGCGCGGAGGAATTTTCCGCCGGTGCCCTGCCGGGCGCGATTCGCATCGGTCATGACGAGATCGCTGCGCAGATCGCCAGCATCGCACCGGACAAGGACCGGCCCCTGGTGCTCTATTGCCGCAGCGGCCGCCGCTCGGGCCTGGCCAAGCAAAGCCTGGAAGAGTTGGGTTACCGCGAGGTAATCAATGCCGGCGCCTATGACGATCTGCTGCCTCTGCTGGAGGCCGACCAGTGAAAGCACTGTTTCTTGCGCTGCTGGTCATGAGCGGGACGGCGCAGGCCGCGCAGCTCGAGGTGCAACTGAGCGGCGGGCAACGCAGCTGGAGCAGCAGCGAATTGCTCGACCATCCGCAGGCACGCGATATCGAGATAGACGAAGACGTGAGCTACAAGCGGCCCATGCGTTACCGCGCGGTGCCCATAAGCGCCCTGCTGGACGGCGTCAGCGCGGGCGACCACTTGCAGGCCGTGGCCCTGGACGGGTTTGCCGCCGAACTGCCGGCCGCCACCCTGCTGGCGCGCGAGGGTGCCAAGGCCTGGCTGGCCATCGAAGACCCGCAGCATCCGTGGCCACCGCTGGCCAAGGGCAAGCCCAGCGCCGGTCCCTTCTATCTGGTCTGGACCGATCCGGCCGCCAGCCAGATCGGCCCGGAGCAGTGGCCCTTCCAGGTCGCCCGGATTCGCCAGCTCGCCGCGGTCGAACAGCGCTTCCCCGCCCTGCTGCCGGCAGCGGACGCCAGCGCCGAAGTCCGTACCGGCTTCGCCCTGTATCAGAAGAACTGCATGGCCTGCCATCGCCTCAATGGTGCGGGTGACTCCGAGTTCGGCCCCGACCTGAACATCCCGCACAACCCGACCGAGTACTTCACCGGCGATTTCCTGCGCCAGTACATCCGCAACCCGCAGAGCCTGCGGCGCTGGCCGCAGGGGCGCATGCCGGGGTTCACCCAGCAGGTGCTGAGCGAGCAGGAGCTGACCGAGCTGATCACCTATCTGGCGCACATGGCCGATATTCGGGATCAGCGCAGCGAACGTCAGTAGATGCCGGCGGGTAAGCAGGGCCGCCCGCGCCACGCGCATCTTCGGCAGCCTGAAGAGGATGGTGCGCGCGGCGCACCCTACCCGCGCGGATAGACGACGAAGGCCAGCTTGTTGCCGTCCGGGTCCCTGACGTAGGCCGCGTAGAAGCCCTCGCCGTAGCGCGGACGATAGCCCGGCGCGCCCTCGTCGCGTCCGCCGCTGCTCAGCGCGAGACGGTGCAGGCGGTCGACCTGCTCCGGCTCGGCGAACTGGAAAGCGGTCATCACGCCATTGCCGACGCTGGCCTGGTTGCCGTCGTAGGGATAGCCGACGTAGAAACGTGGAAAAGCCAGATCCTCGACCCGGCCGTAGCCGACCGAGGCCTCGTCCTTCCAGCAGACCTGCAGGCCCATTTCGGCGCAAAGCGGGTCATAGAAGCGCAGGGCCTGCGGCAGATCCCGCGTTCCCACCATGGTGTAGGCAATCATCGTTCGAGTCCTCCTCATCTGGCGCGCCTCGACCAAACTGGCGCGCACCGATATTAGGGAAAGACTCGCAACCGCCGGGCTTCGTTCAGCCCCGCTCGCCCGCCGAGCGACTCACTGCTGGCGCACCTGCAACAACGGCGCAACCTGCACCTGCGCGTGCATCTGCTCGCAACCACCACCCCGGCGCATGCCGCGCACCGGGCAGGCATCGAGGTAGTCCAGGCCGACCGCCAGCTTGAGGTGGCGCTCTGGACGCGCCAGGCAGTTGGTCACGTCGAAGCTGTACCAGGCATCGTCCAGCCAGGCCTCGGCCCAGGCATGGCTGGCCAGGTGCTCGGCGTCGTCGGTGTAGAGATAACCCGAGACGTAGCGCGCCGGCACGCCGAGGCTGCGCGCGCAGGCGAGAAAGGCATGGGTGTGATCCTGGCAGACGCCGCGCCGGCCGGCGAAGGCTTCGGCGGCGCTAGTGTCCACCTCGGTGATGCCCGGCTGGTAGGCGATATGGGCATTGAGCGCATGCATCAGGTCGATCAGGCCGTTGCGATCCGTACGCGCCTTGCTCTGCTGCGCGGCGAATTCGCGGATGGCGTCGTCGGCCTGGGTCAGGCGGGTGAAACGCAGGAATGGCAATGCCGACTGGCGCTCGTGCTCGGCCTCGCAGCTTTCGTCGATGTCCACCTGACCGCGGGCGCCAATGACGATGGATTCGTGCGGCTCGTCCAGGGTCAACACGTGCAGGATGTTGCCGTAGGGATCGAGCTGGGCATGCACCGGGCGCGGCAGGTCGAGCTGCCAACTGAGCACCTGCTGGCGCTCGCTGTCGTGCGGCGTCAGGCGCAGGTACTGGATGCTCGCGCGCACCTGATCATCGTAACGGTAGGTGGTGTCATGACTGATCGAGAGTCTCATGCGACCTCCAGGTAGGACGTATGGATGGTGTTGCCCAGCTGGCGCACCAGCAGGATGAAGTCGGTGAGCCAGGCGTGCAGGCCTTCGTCGAGCACCTCGCCGATGCTGGTGTAACGCAGGCGGGCATCCAGCTCGGCGGCCAGACGCTGCGCCGGGCGACCGTTCTCGCCGGGCAGGCCGGCAAGCATCAGGTTGAGTTCTTCCAGGCAGGCGCGCAGCGAGCGCGGCACGTCCGGGCGCAACAGCAGCAGCTCGGCCACCTTGCGCGTGCGCGGCGAGCCGCGGTAGATCTCGGCGAAGGCCTCGAATGACGACAGTGCACGCAGTAGCGCACTCCACTGGTAATAGCTGCGCGCGGTGCGCTCTTCCAGTTCGTCGATTTCCTCGCCAAGCATTTCGTAGCGCGCATCGAGCAGGCGCAGGGTGTTGTCGGCGCGCTCGATGAAGGTGCCCAGGCGAATGAAGCGATAGGCCTCGCCACGCATGATGGTGCCGAAGGTGGCGCCGCGGAACAGGTGCGAACGCTCCTTGACCCACTCGCAGAAACGGCTGATGCCGTAGCGTCCCAGCCCCTGCTCGGCGATGCCGCGCATCTCCAGCCAGGAGGCATTGATGTTCTCCCACATGTCCGCAGTGATCCGCCCGCGCACCGCATGAGCGTTGCTGCGCGCGGCCTGCAGGCAGCAGTAGATACTGCCCGGGTTGCTCGCATCGAGGGCGAAGAAGTGCAGCATGCGCTCGGCGTGCAACGGGCCGTGGCGCTCCAGGTAGTCGTCCAGAGTGCCGGTGATGAGCAGCGGCATGGCCAGTTCATCCAGGCCGTCGCCACGACCGTCCTGCGGCATCAGTGACAGCGAATAGCTGACGTCGAGCATGCGCGCCAGGTTCTCGGCGCGCTCCAGGTAGCGCGACATCCAGTAAAGATCGGAGGCAGTTCTCGAAAGCATGGGTCAGTCCTCCACCACCCAGGTGTCCTTGGTACCGCCGCCCTGCGACGAGTTGACCACCAGCGAGCCTTCGCGCAGTGCCACGCGCGTCAGGCCGCCGGGCACCAGGCGGGTTTCGCGACCGGTCAGGACGAACGGGCGCAGGTCGATGTGACGTGGAGCGATGCCGCGCTCGACGAAGGTCGGGCAGGTCGACAGGCTCAGTGTCGGCTGGGCGATATAGGCCTCCGGCTTGGCCTTGAGCCGCTCGCGGAAGGCTTCGATCTCGGCCTTGCTCGCCGCCGGGCCGACCAGCATGCCGTAGCCGCCGGAGCCCTGGGCCTCCTTGACCACCAGCTCGGACAAATTGGCCAGCACGTGGGACAGTTCCTCCGGCTTGCGGCACTGCCAGGTCGGCACGTTCTTGAGGATCGGCTCCTCGTCCAGGTAGAAGCGGATCATGTCGCCGACGTAGGGGTAGACCGACTTGTCGTCGGCCACGCCGGTGCCGATGGCGTTGGCCAGTACCACGTTGCGCGAGCGGTAGGCCGACAGCAGGCCGGCGACGCCGAGCATGGACTCGGGGTTGAAGGCCAGCGGATCGAGGAAGGCGTCGTCGAGGCGGCGGTAGATCACGTCCACCTGCCGCGCGCCGGCAGTGGTGCGCATGTAGACCTTGTCGTCGCGCACGAACAGGTCGGCGCCCTCCACCAGTTCCACGCCCATCTCGCGGGCGAGGAAGGCGTGCTCGAAGTAGGCGCTGTTGAAGCGCCCCGGCGTCAGCACCACCACCGTGGGATTGTCCAGCGGGCTGGAGCTCTTCAGCGCATCGAGCAGCAGATTCGGGTAGTGATCCACCGGCGCCACGCGTTGCGCGGCGAACAGCTCGGGGAACAGGCGCATCATCATCTTGCGGTCCTCGAGCATGTAGCTGACGCCGCTGGGTGTGCGCAGGTTGTCTTCCAGCACGTAGTAGCTGCCGTCGCCGTCACGCACCAGGTCGACCCCGGCGATGTGCGCGTAGATGTCGCGGTGCAGGTCCAGGCCCTGCATGGCCATCTGGTAACCCTCGTTGGCCAGCACCTGCTCGGCCGGGATGATCCCGGCCTTGATGATGCGCTGGTCATGGTAGAGGTCGGCGAGAAACAGGTTGAGCGCCTGCACGCGCTGGATGCAGCCGCGCTCGACGATGCGCCATTCGCTGGCAGGGATGGCGCGCGGGATGATGTCGAAGGGGATCAGGCGCTCGGTGCCCTGGTCATCCCCGTAAAGGGTGAAGGTGATACCGGCGCGGTGGAACAGCAGGTCGGCTTCTCGTCGGCGCTGGGCCAGCAGATCGTCCGGCGTCTCTGCCAGCCAGCGGGCAAATTCGCGGTAGTGCGGACGGACAGCGCCGCTCGCGTCGTACATCTCGTCATAGAAGGTGCGGGCCATGCCGTACTCCTTGTCACCCGGACTTGCAGCATCCTCTGCAAGGCCCGAGCCAGCGCTCTTATTCCTTTAATTTCAATCAGTTGCGCAAACGAACCGAACAAAACGCACCATCTCGGTGCGGCGCAATCTTTCCGTCATGACGCTCCGCCCTATTGCGTGGCACCGCTGGCTCCACAGAGCGGCAAGTGCCCGCCAATGCAGGCAAAAAGCCTGCAAAGCCCGCGCTGACACGGGCCGGGACACTTAGCTGTCACATTGCGTGACCGCTCGGTCAAGCGCAACCGCTTTTGCAGCGGTCGCGCCACGAAAAAGACTCTGAAGGGGCTTGGCCACAGGAACCTTCTTGCTAGCGTCCTGACTCTCATCCGGACCGCAGAACGGCCACATTCCCCGTCAACTTGCTCCCAGTTGCCTGACGATGACCTGAGCCGCGCTGTCGAGGTGTTGCTCATGGCTGAAGCCGGAGGCCTTGAGCGGCTTGAGATCATGATCGGCCGCCTGCAGCCAGTGCAGCGCGATGGCCGGCGACAGGTCATAGCCAGCGACGGCCTCGCGATTGCCCAAGGCATCGCGCTCTCCCTGAACGATCAGCGTCGGCGTGCGCAGCTCGGCGAGATGGGCGACTCGTGGCTTCTCCGGCTTGCCGGCGGCATAGAAGGGATAGCCCAGACAGATCAGCGCAGCGGCGTCCAGCTCGTCGGCCAGCAGGCTGGCCATGCGCCCGCCCATGGACTTGCCGCCGATGGCCACGGGCTCTGCGACCCGTTGGCGCACCTGGGCATGCACCTCGCGCCATTGCTGCAGCAGCTGCGCCTGCGGATTGGGCGGCCGTTTGCGTCCGTCCACCCGGCGCTGCGCCATGTAGGCGAACTCGAAGCGCACCACGCGCACGCCGCGCGCCGCCAGGCCCTGCGCCATGTGCTGCATGAACGGGCTGTCCATCGGTGCGCCCGCGCCATGGGCCAGGATCAGCGTGCTGCGCGCCACCTGCGGCGGTTCGTCCCACAACCAGGGCAGCCCCTGCTCCCATTGACCGGCGTCAATAAACCCAGATGGCCCTTTGCTCATGCTTGCCTCGCGTCGATATCCGTGGTGTCCGTGGCTTGCTCATGCCTGCGGGCACCACGGTTATCGGCCGCTCTGCCATAACCGTGGATGGAAACCCAGACATGAACACAACAACCCGTTCCGCCTACAACTACAGGGTGGTTCGCCAGTTCGCCATTATGACGGTGGTTTGGGGCATCGTCGGCATGGGACTCGGCGTTTTCATCGCCGCCCAGCTGGCCTGGCCCGACCTCAACTTCAACCTGCCCTGGACCAGCTTCGGCCGGCTCCGCCCGCTGCATACCAATGCGGTGATCTTCGCCTTCGGCGGCTGCGCCCTGTTCGCCACCAGCTACTACGCGGTACAGCGCACCAGTCAGACGACGCTCTTCGCGCCCAAGCTGGCTGCCTTCACCTTCTGGGGTTGGCAACTGGTGATCGTGCTCGCGGCCATCAGCCTGCCCCTGGGCTGGACCAGTTCCAAGGAATACGCCGAGCTGGAATGGCCGATCGACATCCTGATCACCATCGTCTGGGTCTCCTACGCCATCGTCTTCTTCGGCACGGTGATGCAGCGCAAGGTCAGCCACATCTACGTCGGCAACTGGTTCTTCGGCGGGTTCATCCTCACCGTGGCCATCCTGCACGTGGTCAACAACCTGGAAATCCCGATCACCCTGACCAAGTCCTACTCGCTGTATGCGGGGGCGACCGATGCGATGATCCAGTGGTGGTACGGCCACAACGCCGTGGGCTTCTTCCTGACCGCCGGCTTCCTGGGGATGATGTACTACTTCGTGCCCAAGCAGGCTGGGCGTCCGGTGTATTCCTACCGCCTGTCCATCGTCCACTTCTGGGCGCTGATCGCGGTGTACATCTGGGCCGGCCCGCACCACCTGCACTACACCGCGCTGCCTGACTGGGCGCAGAGCCTGGGCATGGTGATGTCGCTGGTCCTGCTGGCGCCGAGCTGGGGCGGCATGATCAACGGCATGATGACCCTCTCCGGTGCCTGGCACAAACTGCGCACCGACCCGATCCTGCGCTTCCTGGTGGTGTCCCTGGCGTTCTACGGCATGTCGACCTTCGAAGGCCCGATGATGGCCATCAAGACCGTCAACGCCCTGTCCCACTACACCGACTGGACCATCGGCCACGTGCACGCCGGCGCCCTCGGCTGGGTTGCCATGGTGTCCATCGGCTCGCTGTATCACCTGATTCCCAAGGTGTTCGGCCGCGAGCAGATGCACAGCATCGGCCTGATCAACAGCCACTTCTGGCTGGCCACCATCGGCACCGTGCTGTACATCGCCTCGATGTGGGTCAACGGCATCACTCAGGGCCTGATGTGGCGCGCGGTGAACGAAGACGGCACCCTGACCTACTCCTTCGTCGAAGCGCTGGAAGCCAGCCACCCCGGCTTCGTGGTGCGGGTGATCGGCGGCGCGATCTTCTTCGCTGGCATGCTGCTGATGGCCTGGAACGTCTGGCTGACCGTACGTAGCGCCAAATCCACCGAGATGGAAGCCGCTGCGCAGTTCTCGGTAGAAGGAGCCCACTGATGAAACACGAGATTCTCGAGAAGAACATCGGCCTGATGGCCCTGGTGATGATCCTGGCGGTCAGCATCGGCGGCCTGACCCAGATCGTTCCGCTGTTCTTTCAGGACGTCACCAACGAGCCGGTCGATGGCCTCAAGCCCTACACCGCGCTGCAACTGGAAGGTCGCGACATCTACATCCGCGAGGGCTGCGTCGGCTGCCACTCGCAGATGATCCGTCCGTTCCGCGCCGAGACCGAGCGCTACGGCCACTACTCCGTCGCTGGCGAGAGCGTCTGGGATCACCCCTTCCTGTGGGGCTCCAAGCGCACCGGTCCGGACCTGGCCCGCGTCGGCGGCCGCTACTCGGACGAGTGGCATCGCGCCCACCTGTACAACCCGCGCAACGTCGTGCCGGAGTCGATCATGCCCGCCTACCCCTGGCTGGTGGAGCACAACCTCGACGGCAAGGACACCGCCAAGAAGATGAGCGCACTGCGCACATTGGGCGTGCCCTACAGCGACGCCGACATCGCCGCCGCCGGTGACGCGGTCAAGGGCAAGACCGAGATGGACGCCCTGGTCGCTTACCTGCAGGTGCTCGGCACCGCCGTGAAGAACAAGAGGTGAGCGCCATGTTCGAGCTTATCGATATCGGCACCCTGCGCGGCCTAGGCACCGCGCTGGTTCTGCTCGCCTTCACCGCCGTCACCCTCTGGGCCTACAGCGGCAAGCGCCGCGACGCCTTCGCCGAAGCGGCCAACCTGCCCTTCGCCGATGAGCCCAAGCCCGCCGTTTCGAGGATCCAAGCATGACCACCTTCTGGAGCTGGTACATCACCCTGCTGACCCTGGGTTCGCTGGTCGCGCTGTTCTGGCTGATCTTCGCCACCCGCAAGAGCGAAGTGCACAAGAACCCGACCGAGCAGACCATGGGGCACTCCTTCGATGGCATCGAGGAGTACGACAACCCGCTGCCGAAGTGGTGGTTCATGCTGTTCCTCGGCACCCTGGTGTTTTCCGTGGCCTATCTGCTGCTGTACCCGGGCCTGGGCAACTTCAAAGGCCTGCTGCCGGGTTACGAGGACGGCTGGACCCAGGTCAACCAGTGGCAGCGCGAGATGAATCGTGCCGATGAGTTGTACGGGCCGATCTTCGCCAAATATGCGGCCATGCCCATCGAAGAAGTGGCGAAAGACGAGCAGGCGCTGAAAATGGGCGGTCGCCTGTTCGCCTCCAACTGCTCGGTGTGCCATGGCTCCGACGCCAAGGGCAGCTACGGCTTCCCCAACCTGACCGACAGCAGCTGGCGCTGGGGCGGCGAGCCGGAGGCCATCAAGACCACCATCCTCAACGGCCGCATGGGCATGATGCCGGCGCAAGGCCCGGTGATCGGCGAAGATGGCGTGCGTAACGTCGCTGCCTACGTGCTGCAGGAACTGGGCGGCCGCGAGCTGCCGGAAGGCACCCAGGCGGATGTCGCGGCCGGCAAGCAGATCTTCGCCAGCACCTGCGCCGCCTGCCACACCCCGGCCGGCACCGGCATGGCCGCCATGGGTGCGCCGGACCTCACTCAACCGAGCGCCTTCATCTACGGCAGCAGCTTTGCCCAACTGCAACAGACCATTCGCTATGGTCGCAGCGGCAACATGCCCGCCCAGGGTGATTTCCTCGGCAACGACAAGGCCCACCTGCTGGCCGCCTACGTGCTCAAGCTGAGCCAGGGCGACGCCAAGTAATACCCCGCTGCACCGGCGACCGACCATCGGTCGCCGGCCCCTCTATATATATGTGCGACTCAGTGTCGCACCTGCCGACCAGCCGCCCGGCAAATTCTCCGATCTGGGCTAAGCTGCCTTTCAGTCGCCATCTGTCACAACTCCAAGGCGATCCTTTCTTAGCGCTGCGCAAACTGGTTGCGCAAAAAGCTGCCAGGGCTGTTGCTCAAGTCATCCTGCATGACCCGGCAAGGGCTCTGAAACCCCGTTGGCGTCGGCATGTCGCGTTGCAATGGCTACCTGCTTTCTCCATACTTGCCGCCGATTTTTGCCCCATAAAACTCCATTAACCGTGGAACCCCTAGCATGAGCACAGCAATCAGTCAGACTGCTTATAACTATAAGGTGGTCCGCCAGTTCGCCATTATGACGGTGATCTGGGGGGTCATTGGGATGGGTCTAGGCGTGTTCATCGCCGCACAACTCGTGTGGCCGGAACTCAACCTAAACCTGCCGTGGACCAGCTTCGGCCGTCTGCGCCCGCTGCACACCAACGCGGTGATCTTCGCCTTCGGCGGATGCGCCCTGTTCGCGACCTCGTACTACGTGGTCCAGCGCACCTGTCAGACGCGCCTGATCTCCGACGGTCTGGCTGCCTTCACCTTCTGGGGCTGGCAAGCGGTCATCGTGCTCGCCGTGATCACCCTGCCCATGGGCTACACCAGCTCCAAGGAATACGCCGAGCTCGAGTGGCCGGTGGACATCCTGCTGGGCATCGTCTGGATCACCTACCTGGTGGTGTTCTTCGGCACCATCGTCAAGCGCAAGACCAAGCACATCTATGTGGGCAACTGGTTCTTCGGGGCGTTCATCCTGGTCACCGCGATGCTGCACATCGTCAACAGCGCAGCCATGCCGGTGAACATGTTCAAGTCGTACTCCATGTACGCCGGTGCCACCGACGCCATGATCCAGTGGTGGTACGGCCACAACGCCGTGGGCTTCTTCCTGACCACCGGCTTCCTGGGCATGATGTACTACTTCGTACCCAAGCAGGCCGAGCGTCCGATCTACTCCTACCGCCTGTCCATCGTGCACTTCTGGGCGCTGATCACCCTGTACATCTGGGCCGGTCCGCACCACCTGCACTACACCGCACTGCCGGACTGGGCGCAGAGCCTGGGCATGGCCATGTCCGTGGTGCTGCTGGCACCGAGCTGGGGCGGCATGATCAACGGCATGATGAGCCTGTCCGGCGCCTGGCATAAGCTGCGCACCGACCCGATCCTGCGCTTCCTGGTGGTGTCCCTGGCCTTCTACGGCATGTCGACCTTCGAAGGCCCGATGATGGCCATCAAGACCGTCAACGCCCTGTCCCACTACACCGACTGGACCATCGGCCACGTACACGCCGGCGCCCTCGGCTGGGTAGCGATGATCTCTATCGGCTCGCTGTATCACCTGATTCCCAAGGTGTTCGGCCGCGAGCAGATGCACAGCATCGGCCTGATCAACGCGCACTTCTGGCTCGCCACCATCGGCACCGTGCTGTACATCGCCTCGATGTGGGTCAACGGCATCACCCAGGGCCTGATGTGGCGCGCGGTGAACGAGGACGGCACCCTGACCTACTCCTTCGTCGAAGCGCTGGAAGCCAGCCACCCCGGCTTCGTGGTGCGCATGATCGGCGGCGCCTTCTTCGTCACCGGCATGCTGCTGATGGCTTACAACACCTACCGCACCGTGCGTGCCGCCAAGCCGGCTGAATACGAAGCGGCCGCGCAGATTCCCGCCGGAGTAGCTCACTGATGAAACACGAAATCATCGAGAAGAATATCGGCCTGATGGCGCTGCTGATGGTGATCGCCGTTAGCATCGGCGGCCTGACCCAGATCGTTCCGCTGTTCTTCCAGGACGTCACCAACGAGCCGGTGGAAGGCCTCAAGCCCTACACCGCGTTGCAACTGGAAGGCCGCGACATCTATATCAAGGAAGGCTGCGTCGGCTGCCACTCGCAGATGATCCGTCCGTTCCGCGCCGAGACCGAGCGTTACGGCCACTACTCCGTCGCCGGCGAGAGCGTCTGGGATCACCCCTTCCTGTGGGGCTCCAAGCGTACCGGTCCGGACCTGGCCCGCGTCGGCGGCCGCTACTCGGACGAGTGGCATCGCGCCCACCTGTACAACCCGCGCAACGTCGTGCCGGAGTCGAAGATGCCCGCCTACCCCTGGCTGGTGGAGAACACCCTCGACGGCCGCGACACCGCGAAGAAGATGGAAGTCATGCGCGGCTTCGGCATCCCCTACACCGACGAGGACATCGCTGGTGCTCGCGACGCCGTGAAGGGCAAGACCGAGATGGACGCGCTGGTCGCGTACCTGCAGGTTCTCGGCACTTCCATCAAGAACAAACGGTAAGACGCTATGGACATCGGGACTATTCGCGGTATCGGCACGGCGGTGGTGTTCATCGCCTTCATCGGCGTGGTGCTCTGGGCTTACAGCAGCAAGCGCAAATCCAGCTTCGACGAGGCGGCCAACCTGCCCTTCGCCGACGACCCCGAAGCCAAGCCCGAGTCCAAGCGTGACCAAGACTCTTCCAGGAGCAATAACCAATGACCACGTTCTGGAGTTGGTACGTAACCATTCTGTCTCTGGGCACCATCTTCGCCCTGACCTGGCTGATCTTCGGCACCCGCAAGGGCCAGCGCCAGGAAACCACCGAGGAAACCGTCGGCCACAGCTTCGACGGCATCGAGGAGTATGACAACCCGCTGCCGAAGTGGTGGTTCATGCTGTTCGTCGCCACCATCGTGTTCGCTCTGGGTTACCTGGCCCTGTATCCGGGCCTGGGCAACTTCAAGGGTCTGCTGCCGGGTTACGACTACCTCGACAGCGAGAGCAAGACCCCCTTCGCGGCTGGCGTGCAGGTTGCCGGTGGTGAAGTGCGTCATGCCGGCTGGACCGGCGTGCACCAGTGGGAGAAGGAGATGCTGCGCGCCGACGAGCAATACGGCCCGCTGTTCGCCAAGTACGCCGCGATGTCGATCGAAGAAGTCGCGCAGGACCCGCAAGCCCTGAAAATGGGCGGCCGCCTGTTCGCCTCCAACTGCTCGGTGTGCCACGGCTCCGACGCCAAGGGCAGCTACGGCTTCCCCAACCTGACCGACAGCGAATGGCGTTGGGGCGGCGAGCCGGAAACCATCAAGACCACCATCCTCAAGGGTCGCCAGGGCGCCATGCCGGCTCAAGGCCCGGCCATCGGCGAAGACGGCGTGCGCAACGTCGCTGCCTATGTGCTGAAGGAACTGGGCGGTCGCGAACTGCCGGAAGGCGTGGAAGCCGATATCGAAGCGGGCCAGAAGGTCTTCGCCGGTACCTGCTTCGCCTGCCACGGCGCCGACGGCAAGGGCACCCCGGCCATGGGCGCGCCGAACCTGACCAATCCGGCAGCGTTCATCTATGGCAGCAGCTACGCGCAACTGCAGCAGAGCATCCGCTACGGTCGTCACGGCAACATGCCGGCCCAGGAAGAATTCCTCGGCAACGACAAGGTGCACCTGCTGGCCGCCTACGTGTACAGCCTGTCGCACAAGGCACAAGAGCAGTAATAGCGCGACTCTTTTGACAAGGGTCAATGAACGCCCGGGACGCGACTGCTGGTCGCACCCGGGCGTTGTCTTTCAGGCGTACCATATGTCTACCGTGAACCGACCCTGACCGGCACGTATCGGCCTGGGCTGCTAACCAACCGCTTTGGTATGCATTGATGAGCGAACAGATTCCCGTCCAGGACATCACCCCTCCTTCTGCCAAGAATGCCAGCGTCGACCTCTACGCCAGTCGCGAGAAGATCTACACCCGTGCATTCACCGGCCTGTTTCGCAACCTTCGACTCGCGGGGGGCGCCCTCCTCTTCCTGCTGTTCTTCGGTACCGTCTGGCTGAACTGGGATGGCCGCCAGGCCGTCTGGTGGAACCTGCCGGAACGCAAATTCCATATCTTCGGGGCCACCTACTGGCCGCAGGATTTCATGCTGCTGTCCTGGCTGCTGATCATCTGCGCCTTCGGCCTGTTCTTCATCACCGTGTTCGCCGGCCGCGTCTGGTGCGGCTACACCTGCCCGCAAAGCGTGTTCACCTGGGTGTTCATGTGGGCCGAGAAAGTCACCGAAGGCGACCGCAACCAGCGCATGAAGCTGGACAAGCAGCCCATGAGCGGCGCGAAACTGGGCCGCAAAGCGGCCAAGCACGGTATCTGGGTGGGCGTCTCGCTGCTCACGGCAATCACCTTCGTCGGCTACTTCACGCCCATACGCGAGCTGGTCATCGAGATCTTCACCGGTGAAGCCAGTGGCTGGGCCTACTTCTGGATCGGCTTCTTCACCCTGGCCACCTACGGCAACGCCGGCTACCTGCGCGAACAGGTGTGCATCTACATGTGCCCCTACGCGCGCTTCCAGAGCGTGATGTTCGACCAGGACACCCTGATCGTCTCCTACGATCCGCGCCGCGGCGAGAAGCGCGGCCCGCGCAAGAAGGATGCCGACTACAAGGCGCAGGGCCTGGGCGACTGCATCGACTGCAAGATGTGCGTGCACGTCTGCCCCACCGGCATCGACATCCGCGACGGCCTGCAGATCGAGTGCATCGGCTGCGCCGCCTGCATCGATGCCTGCGACAGCATCATGGACAAGATGAACTACCCCAAGGGGCTGATCAGCTACACAACCGAACACAATCTTTCCGGACAGAAGACCCACCTGATGCGTCCGCGCCTGATAGGCTACGCCGTCGCGCTGGTGGCCATGATCGGCCTGTTCGCCTGGGCCGTGGCCCATCGCCCGCTGGTGGAGCTGGACGTGCTCAAGGACCGCGTGCTGTTCCGCGAGAACGAGCGCGGCCATATCGAGAACGTCTACACCCTGAAGATCATGAACAAGGCGCAGCGCGACATGACCTACGTGATCACCGCCGACGGTCTGGACGGCTTGGTCTATGAAGGCAAGCGCGAGGTTCGCGCCCTGGCTGGCGAGGTCTACTCCTTCCCGGTCGAGCTGTCGATCTCCCCGGAGAAGCTGCCCTCCAGCGCCAACAACATCGTCTTCCACGTACAATCCGTGGACGACCCGAGTATCAAGAACGACGCCGACAGCCGCTTCATCGGCCCAAGCGTCCGCTGACAACGGTAAAAGCATGACCGAACAAGCACCATCGCCAGTCAAACCCTGGTACAAGCAGTTCTGGCCCTGGTTCATCCTGTTCCTGCTGGGCTACTCCGTGGTGCAGGGCCTGACCCTGCTCACCATCGCCACCAAGAACCCGCCGGGCCTGATTTCCGACGACTACTACGATGTCGGCAAGGGCATCAACCAGTCGCTGGAGCGGGAAAAGCTGGCCGAACGCCTGCAGCTGCACGGCCAGATGGTGCTGGATGAAGCCACCGGCACCGTCGAGCTGCAGCTGGAAGGCAACAGCCGCCCGCAGCAGCTGGTACTCAACCTGATCTCGCCGACCCAGCCCGAGCGCGACCGCCGCATCATCCTGCAGCCGAGCGCCGACGGCATGTACCGCGGGCAGATGGTCGACATGGTCACCGGCCGGCGCTTCGTCGAACTGCTCGGCGAGGAAGGCAGCCAGCAGTGGCGCCTGTTCGAGGAAGAGACCATCGCCGACGGCCAGACCATCGAGCTGGGCGACAACCCCTCCTACTGATCCTGCCGATGCCCGCCCCCACTCCCTGCTACCACTGTGGCCTGCCGGTGCCTGCCGGCAGCAGCTTCCACGCCGAGGTACTCGGCGCGACCCGCGAGATGTGCTGCCCCGGTTGCCAGGCGGTGGCCGAGGCCATAGTCGCCGGCGGCCTGGAACACTACTACAAGCACCGCAGCGAGAACGCCGCCAACCCCCAGGCCCTGCCTCAGGCCCTACCGGACGAGCTGGCGCTGTACGACCGCAGCGAGGTGCAGCAGCCCTTCGTCCAGCAGGACGGCGAGCTCAGCGAAACCCAGCTGCTCATCGAAGGCATCAGTTGCGCCGCCTGCGGCTGGCTGATCGAGAAACACCTGCGCGGCGTGCCCGGCGTGGCCGAGGCGCATCTGAACCTGTCCAATCACCGCCTGCAGGTGCGCTGGCAGGACAGCCAGATTCCCCTGAGCAAGCTGCTCGCCGAATTGCGCCGCATCGGCTACGCCGCCCACCCCTGGCAACCCGACGAAGCGGCCGAACGCCTGGCCGCGGAGAACCGCCGGCGCATGCGCGAACTGGGCGTGGCCGGCCTGCTGTGGATGCAGGTGATGATGGCGACCATGGCCACCTGGCCGGAATTCAACGTCGACCTGTCACCGGAGCTGGACAAGATCCTGCGCTGGACCAGCCTGTTCCTCACCACCCCCATCGTCTTCTATTGCTGCGGCCAGTTCTTCCGCGGCGCCCTGCGTGACCTGCGCACCCGCCACCTGACCATGGACGTGTCCGTTTCGCTGGCCATCGGCGGCGCCTACGTGGCCGGCATCTGGTCGACCATCACCGGTCAGGGCGAGCTGTATTTCGATGCCGTGGGCATGTTCGCCCTGTTCCTGCTCGCCGGCCGCTATCTGGAGCGCCGCGCCCGCGAACGCACGGCGACGGCCACGGCGCAACTGGTCCAACTGCTGCCGGCGTCATGCCTGCGCCTGGACGCCGACGGCCAGAGCCAGCGCATCCTGCTCAGCGAACTGCGCATCGGCGAGCAGGTGCTGGTGCAGCCCGGCTCGCTGATCCCGGCCGACGGTCAGGTGCTGGCCGGCCAGTCCAGCGTCGACGAATCGCTGCTGACCGGCGAATACCTGCCGCAGCCGCGCGGCATCGGCGACGGCGTCACCGCCGGCACGCTGAATGTCGAAGGCCCGCTGACCGTACAGGTGCAGGCGCTGGGCGACGCCACCCGTCTGTCCGCCATCGTCCGCCTGCTGGAGCGTGCGCAGAGCGAAAAGCCGCGTCTGGCCGAGATCGCCGACCGGGTCGCGCAATGGTTCCTGCTGTTTATCCTGATAGCCGCCGCCCTGGTCGGCCTGGCCTGGTGGCAGATCGATTCCGGCCGCGCCTTCTGGGTGGTGCTGGCGCTGCTGGTGGCTACCTGCCCCTGCGCCCTTGCCCTGGCCACGCCCACGGCACTGACCACCGCCACCGGCAGCCTGCACAAGCTGGGCATGCTGCTGACGCGCGGCCATGTGCTCGAAGGCCTCAACCAGATCGACACCCTGGTGCTGGACAAGACCGGCACCCTCACCGAGGGGCGCCTGACGCTCAAGGCCATCCACCCGTTGCGCGAACTCGATGAAGGCGCCTGCCTGGCGCTCGCCGCAGCGCTGGAGAATCGCTCCGAGCATCCCATCGCGCGCGCGTTCAGCCAGGCGCCGCATGCCGCGGAATCCGTCGACAGCCATCCCGGCCAGGGCCTGCAGGGCCGTGTCGAAGGCCGCCTGCTGCGTATCGGCGAGGCGACTTTCGTCTGCGCCCTGAGCGGCCAAGCCGTGCCGTCGATTGCCGGCGAGCACGGCCAATGGCTGCTGCTGGGCGACGAACAAGGGCCGCTGGCCTGGTTCGTTCTCGATGACCGCCTGCGCGACGACGCCGCGCAGCTGATCGCCGCGGCGCGGGCCCGGGGCTGGCACATCCACCTGCTGTCCGGCGACAGCTCGCCGATGGTCGGCGAAGTGGCGCGCCAGCTCGGTATCGAGGACGCCCGCGGCGGCCTGACCCCGGATGCCAAGCTGGCGGTGCTCAAGCAGTTGCACGGCGAGGGTCGCCGCGTGCTGATGCTGGGCGACGGGGTCAACGACGTGCCGGTACTGGCCGCCGCCGATATCAGCGTGGCCATGGGCTCGGCGTCCGATCTGGCCAAGACCAGCGCCGATGCGGTGCTGCTGTCCAACCGCCTGAGCAGCCTGGTGGAAGGGCTGAAGCTTGCCCGGCGCACGCGGCGCATCATCATCGAGAACCTGTCCTGGGCGACTCTGTACAATGGCCTGGTGCTGCCCTTCGCCGCGCTGGGCTGGATCACGCCGATCTGGGCCGCCGTGGGCATGTCGCTCAGCTCGCTGCTGGTGGTACTCAACGCGCTGCGCCTGAGCCGCACCCCGAACACCTAGGTGCGAGCGCTGCTCGCAACCAAGCGGTTCGCGAGCAGCGCTCGCGCCTACCCAGATGCCCACCATGGAGACAGCATGTCCGCCCTCTACATCCTGATTCCCGTCGCCATCGCCCTGGTCGGCTTCGCCATCTGGCTGTTCTTCTGGGCGGTGGACAGCGGCCAGTACGATGACCTCGACGGCCCGGCGCACAGCATTCTGTTCGACGACGAAGACCCGCTGCACAAGGCGGGGGTCGAACAGGCCGAAGAGCCGAGCAAGCAGGACAAACCCGATGCTTGAACTGACGCCCTTGCTGGTGTCGGCACTGATTCTCGGCCTGCTCGGCGGCGGCCACTGCCTGGGCATGTGCGGCGGCCTGATGGGCGCGCTGACCCTGGCCATTCCTCCCGAACAACGCGGCAGGCGCCTGCAGCTGCTGCTGGCCTACAACCTCGGGCGCATTCTCAGTTACAGCCTGGCTGGCCTGCTTCTGGGATTGGCCGGTTGGGCCGTTGCCGGCAGCAAGGCCGAGGTGATCATGCGCACCCTGGCAGCGCTGCTGCTGATCGCCATGGGTCTGTACCTGGCCGGCTGGTGGAGTGGCCTGACCCGTATCGAGGCGCTCGGCCGCGGCCTGTGGCGCCACATTCAACCGCTGACCCGACGCTTTATGCCGGTCACCAGCCTGCCACGCGCCCTGGTGCTGGGCGGGCTATGGGGCTGGCTGCCGTGCGGGCTGGTCTACAGCACCCTACTGTGGGCCTCCAGCCAGGGCAACGCGGTGGATAGCGCCCTGCTGATGCTGGCCTTCGGCCTGGGCACCTGGCCGGTGCTGCTGGCCACCGGGCTGGCTGCCGAGCGCCTCACCGCCCTGCTGCGCAAACGCGGCGTGCGCATGGCAGGCGGCCTGCTGGTCATCCTGTTCGGCATCTGGACCCTGCCCGGCCCGCATCAGCACTGGCTGATGGGGCACTGACACGTAGCCCGGATGTAATCCGGGAGCAAGGCGCCCAACATCCCGGATTGCATCCGGGCTACACAGCGACAAGACATCGGCGCCCCACGCGCCCTTGATTCAGGTCAAGGCCCCTTGTCCCCTGCATCCCTAGACTGGCCGCAAAGCCTGTCCAGGATTCTTTCCCATGCTCGATGCCATCCAGTGGGATGCCGACCTGATCCGCCGTTACGATCTCGCCGGCCCGCGCTACACCTCCTACCCGACCGCCGTGCAGTTTCACGACGACATCGGCCCGTTCGACCTGCTGCACGCCCTGCGTGACAGCCGCAAGGCCCGGCGCCCGCTGTCGCTGTACGTGCACGTGCCGTTCTGCGCGCACATCTGCTACTACTGCGCCTGCAACAAGGTGATCACCAAGGACCGCGGTCGCGCCCTGCCCTATCTGGAAAAGCTCGAGCGGGAAATCGAGATCGTCAGCCGCTACGTCGACAAGGACCAGCCGATCGAACAGCTGCACTTCGGCGGCGGCACCCCGACCTTCCTCAGCCACGACGAATTGCGTCGGCTGATGCTGCACCTGCGTCAGCATTTCAATCTGCTCGACGACGATTCCGGCGACTACAGCATCGAGATCGACCCGCGCGAGGCAGACTGGTCGACCATGGGCCTGCTGCGCGAGCTGGGTTTCAACCGCGTCAGCCTCGGCGTACAGGACCTCGACCCCGAGGTGCAACGCGCGGTCAATCGCCTGCAGACCTTGGAAGAAACCCGCGCCATCGTCGAGGCGGCGCGCACCCTGCAGTTCCGCTCGGTGAACATCGACCTGATCTACGGCCTGCCCAAGCAGACGCCGGAACGCTTCGCGCGGACCGTGGCCGAAGTGATCGCCCTGCAGCCGGACCGCCTGTCGCTGTTCAACTACGCGCACCTGCCGGAGCGCTTCATGCCGCAGCGGCGCATCAACAACGATGACCTGCCCAGCCCGGGCGACAAGCTGGTCATGCTGCAAGCCAGCATCGAACAGCTGACCCGCGCCGGCTACCGCTACATCGGCATGGACCACTTCGCCCTGCCCGACGACGAGCTGGCCGTGGCTCAGGAGGAAGGTACCCTGCAGCGCAATTTCCAGGGTTACACCACCCATGGCCACTGCGACCTGATCGGCCTGGGGGTGTCGGCCATCAGCCAGATCGGCGACCTGTACAGCCAGAACGACAGCGATATCACCAGCTATCAGCAGACCCTGGGCAACGGCCAGCTGGCAACGCGCCGCGGCCTGCACTGCAACGCCGACGATCGCCTGCGCCGCTCGGTGATCCAGCAACTGATCTGCCATTTCGAACTGCGCTTCAGCGATATCGAGCAGGCCCACGGCGTGAACTTTAACGAGTACTTCGCCAGTCTCTGGCCGCAGCTGGAGCAGCTGCATCGCGACGGCCTGATCGAACTGAATGCGCAGGGTATCGAGGTGCGCCCGGCCGGACGGCTGCTGGTGCGTTCGCTGTGCATGCTGTTCGACCGTTATCTCAACGACCAGGTGCGCCAGCGCTTTTCACGGGTGATCTGAACCAGCAGCCGATGCCTACGGGCGTCTTCAGGACATCGCCAGCGAGGCCGCCGTTTGCATCTGCTCCGGGCTGAGGCCGTTCTCGCGCATCAGCTTGACCAGATTGGCATTGGCCGAGGCCAGAGCGCCGTTGAGCGAGGCCAGCTCGGTCTGCAGCGACTCCAGCTGCAGGCGCCTGGCTTCAGGGTCGAGACTCTGGTCGCGCATCACCGCGTCGATCTGCGCCTGCTTCTCGGCGATCTGGGCCCTGAGTTCGCGGATCATCTTGAGCAGATCCTTGATCGCCTTGGGCAGGTCGCTGTCGTCGATGTCACGGTTGCGCTCGGCCTTCTCCGCCATGCTCTTGCCCAGTTCGGAAAGGCTCACCCGCAATCCCTCGCGGACTTCCTCCGGGCTGCGCTCGGCTGCGGTGTTTTGTCGCTGCATGGCCTGGACGAGATTGCCCAGTGGCCCGCCTGAGTCGATACGCATCGCTTAGCTCCCTGCTTTGGACCATGGCTCTCCTCTTGATCGGCCGGCGCCGGTCCGACTTGAGGATTCGGTCAGGCTTTTATACGACTGGCCCCTACCCGCCCCCTGGGTTAACCTTACGAGCATTGCGTGTTTAACCGGGAAGCCCAACGATGTCCGAGAGCATCAAAATGCGTGCGCAGCATCAAGCCCATTGCAAGGACTGCAGCCTGTCTGCCCTATGCCTGCCCATTTCGCTGAACATGGAGGACATGGACGCGCTGGACGAAATCGTCAAGCGCGGCCGCCCGCTGAAGAAGGGCGAGTTCCTGTTCCGCCAGGGCGATGCCTTCGGTTCCGTGTTCGCCGTGCGTTCCGGTGCGCTGAAGACCTTCAGCCTGAGCGATGGCGGCGAGGAGCAGATCACCGGCTTCCACCTGCCCAGCGAGCTGGTCGGCCTGTCCGGGGTCGACGGCGAGCGCTACCCGGTCTCGGCCCAGGCCCTGGAAACCACCTCGGTCTGCGAGATTCCCTTCGAGCGCCTCGACGACCTGGCCCTGCAGCTGCCGCAGCTGCGCCGCCAGCTGATGCGCATCATGAGCCGCGAGATCCGCGATGATCAGCAGATGATGCTGTTGCTGTCGAAGAAGACCGCCGACGAGCGCATCGCCACCTTCCTGGTTAACCTGTCCGCGCGCTTCCGCGCCCGCGGCTTCTCCGCCAACCAGTTCCGCCTGGCCATGTCGCGCAACGAAATTGGTAACTATTTGGGCCTTGCGGTGGAGACGGTGTCTCGCGTATTTACCCGCTTCCAACAGAACAAGCTGCTCGAAGCCGAAGGCAAGGAAGTGCACATTCTCGACCCCATCGAGCTGTGTGCCCTGGCCGGCGGCAACCTCGAGATCTGAGCCCGATCGCCAGCCGCGGGCTCAGCGCATTTCAGGAACCCGCGATGATTTTCGACGAATTCAGCATCAAGACCCTGATCCGCCCGGTACCGGACTTCCCCAAGCCGGGCGTGGTCTTCCGCGACATCACCCCGCTGTTCCAATCACCGCGTGCGCTGCGCATGGTCGCCGACAGTTTCATCCAGCGTTACGTGGAGGCCGAGTTCAGCCATATCGGCGCGATGGACGCGCGCGGTTTCCTGATCGGCTCGATCATCGCCTACGAACTGAACAAGCCGCTGATCCTCTTCCGCAAGCAGGGCAAGCTGCCGGCGGATGTTCTCAGCGAGAGCTACCAGACCGAATACGGCGAAGCCTTTCTCGAAGTGCACAGCGACAGCCTGTGCGAGGGCGACTCGGTACTGATCTTCGATGACCTGATCGCTACCGGCGGCACCCTGATCGCCGCGGCCAACCTGGTACGGCGCATGCGCGCCAGCGTATTCGAGGCCGCCGCGATCATCGACCTGCCGGAGCTGGGTGGCTCGCAGAAGCTGCAGGACGCGGCGATTCCCACCTTCACCCTGACTGCCTTCGCCCTCGACGACCGCTAGACACAGGCCGCTGATGGCCCCGCGCCCCGCAGGCCCGACGGGCCGCTGCAGCGGATTTCCCCGGCCAACGACTCGATTCCCACCGATACCGCCATGCACGAACTCGAATTGAACCAATCCCCCTCCGACTGGCGCCAGCGCCTGGGACAGCTGATGGACGGCACCGCCGTACAGCGCCTGGTCACCCTGCTGATCGTCGTCAACGCGGCCATTCTCGGCATGCAGACCTCGCCATCGATCATGGCCGACTGGGGCCGGCCGCTGCTGATCCTCGACAGCCTGATCCTCGCCTGCTTCGTCATCGAGCTGGCGCTGCGCTTCACCGCGCGCGGCATCGGTCTGCTGCGCGATCCCTGGGCGGTGTTCGACTGCCTGGTGGTGGGCATCGCCCTGGTACCGGCCAGCGGTCCCTTCGCCGTACTGCGCGCCCTGCGCGTACTGCGGGTGCTGCGCCTGGTGTCGATCAACCCGAGCATGCGCAAGGTGGTGCAGGCGCTGCTCGCCTCGCTGCCGGGCATGGGCAGCATCGTCATGCTGATGGGGCTGGTGTTCTATGTGGCCGCGGTGATGGCCACCCAGCTGTTCGGCCAGAGCTTCCCCGAGTGGTTCGGCAGCATCGGCGCCAGCCTCTACACCCTGTTCCAGGTGATGACCCTGGAAAGCTGGTCGATGGGCATCGTCCGCCCGGTGATGGAGCAGCACCCGCTGGCCTGGATGTTCTTCGTGCCCTACATCCTCATCGCCACCTTCATGATGCTCAACCTGTTCATCGCCGTGATCGTCAACGCCATGCAGAGCACCCACGAGCCCAGCACCGAGGAGCTGGCGGCAGCTGCCCGCGAGCAGGCGATCCTCGACGAACTGCGCGCGCTGCGCAGCGAAGTGGCAGAGCTGCGGCGCAACGCTCCCTGACCCCGCCTTCTGTCGAGATGGCGGGCCATGCCCGCCGTTTCGCCTCGGGCGATTGCCCGACACACCCGCCTTAAGTTGGCGGCGCCCGCCGCCGCCACGTCCGATAGTTACATCGTTCAATGACACAGTTGGTCCGTTGAGGCTAACCGCCTGCAACCCCGATGTTGTCAACCAGAGCCGCACAACAATCGGGAGCACCGACTCCCCAGAAGAGGACTCGAACGATGAATGCAAGCGCTACCCTGCCCCAGCCGAAATCCAGCTTTCCGGTTCGCCGCATGGACTTCAGCTTCGCCGAAACGCCGAAGTACTGGTTCTTCGACGATCCCTTCATGAGCCACTTCATGAACAACCTGTCGTCGCTGTTCCCCTATGGCGAAAAATTCTTCGTCGACAGCGTGCGGGCGGTGCGCGACCAGGTCAGCGAGCCGCAGCTGAAGAAGGACATCAGCGCCTTTATCGGCCAGGAGGCCATGCACTCCAAGGAGCATGCGGCCTATAACGACTATGCCAACGAGCACAATATCGACCTGGAGCGCCTGGAGCTGCGCATCAAGGTACTGCTCGAGTGGACGACCCGCTTCAGCACCAAGAAACAGCGCCTGGCCGCCACCTGCGCGCTGGAGCACTTCACCGCGACCATGGCCGAGCAACTGCTCAAGCGCGAAGACCTCACCACGCAGATGAACGATCCGAAGCTGTACCAGCTGTGGATGTGGCACGCCATCGAGGAGAACGAGCACAAGGCGGTGTGCTACGACGTGTACCAGAAGGTCTATGGCGGCTACTTCACCCGTACGCTGGTGATGCTGCTGACCACCGTGATGTTCCTCGGCGTGATTGGCTGGTTCCAGATTCACTTGCTGCGCAAGGACGGTCAGCTGTTCAACTGGCGCAGCTGGGGCTTCGGTTTGAAGAAACTGTTCGGCCCGCGCAACGGCTTCTTCACCAAGCTGATCGGCCCCTACCTGGACTACTACCGCCCCGGCTTCCACCCCAAGGATCACGATACCGAGAAGCTGGAGAAACGCTGGCGCGAGCGCCTCGGCTTCAGCAGCTGATGTCCCTTCGGGCGGCCTTGGCCGCCCTTTTTCATGGCCCGCAGCCCAGGTCGGGGGCGCCCTACGCACCCGCCTTCGCCGTGCCGCTGCGGATGCGCAGCGCATCCTGCGTCAGCCCAGACGCAGCTGCCCCATGCTCTGCAACATGCTGGCGCCGGTGAACAGCATGACGATCTGCTCCTCGGCCAGCGCACAGATCGCCTCGCGCCGCTGCGGCTGGCCGATGTAGTCCAGCGACTGCTCGAACAGGCTGCGACTGATCAGCCCCGAAACCTGGCGCACCGCCGCCGCGCTGACGATATCCGGCAGCAGCTTGAATTCGACGATGTCCTCGGCCATGTCATCGGCGAAGTCGTCCATCACCTGGCGCAGGGCCTCGCGCAACACGGGCGACGCGCCATGCAGCTCGCGCACCCCGATGATGAACGCCTCCGGATGCTCGGCGACGAAGTCGAAGAACAGCTGCACCGTCTCGTGACACACCCGCCGCCCGCGCCCGAGATCGATACCCAGCAGCTTGGGCAGCAGGGGCCAGTCATCCTTGACCGCGCGCTGCGCGGCCTCGCGGCGCAAATCGCGCAGCGGTTGACGCAGCAGCCGAGTGATCTCGCCGATCACGGTCAGGCCCAAGTCGTCGACATCGCGAAAGTGACGGTAGAAGGTGTTGGGGTTGAGCCCCGCCTCGCGCGCCAGCTCGCGCAGGCCCAGGCTGCTGAGGCTGCGGCTGGTCGAGGTGAGACGTAACGCCGCTTCCATCAGCAGGCGCTTGCCAGGCGCTTCGCTGGCCCTGTCGCGTACCTGCGCATCGTCGTTGTGCATCCTTACCCCTACCTAAAGTTGGTTTGTCGATTCTATGGCTTGCCGCAAAGTATACACATGTCTACCTTGGTATACAGATGTAGACACCAACAAGAACGACAAGCAGGAGTCCGGCCATGAATGCGCCCGTGTCACCCCCTACCGCTGCCCGCCATTGCAAGATCGCCATCCTCGGCAGCGGCTTCTCCGGCCTCGGCATGGCCATCCGCCTCAAGCAGCAGGGCGAGCAGGACTTCCTGCTGTTCGAAAAGGAAGCCGGCGTCGGCGGCACCTGGCGGGTGAACAACTACCCGGGTTGCGGCTGCGACGTGCAATCGCACCTGTACTCCTTTTCCTTCGAGCCCAACCCGAACTGGACGCGGATGTTCGCCAGGCAGCCGGAAATCAAGGCCTACCTGGAAGGCTGCTGGGCGAAGTACCGCTTGCAGGACAAGACCCTGCTGGGCACCGAAGTGGTACAGATGCGCTGGGACGAGCACGCCGAGTTGTGGCACCTGCAGGACCGTGCCGGCAACCAGTACAGCGCGCAATTCGTGGTCTCCGGCATGGGCGCCCTGTCGACACCCTCGATCCCCAAGCTCAAGGGCCTGGAGACCTTCACTGGCGAGGTGTTCCACTCGCAGCAGTGGAATCACGACTATGACCTGAGCGGCAAACGCGTGGCGGTGATCGGCACCGGCGCCTCGGCCATCCAGTTCGTGCCGCAGATTCAGAAGCAGGTGGCGCGGCTCGATCTCTACCAGCGAACCGCGCCGTGGATCATGCCCAAGCCCGATCGCGCCATTGGCGATGGCGAACGCCAGCGCTTCAAGCGCTTTCCGCTGGTGCAGAAACTCTGGCGCGGCGCCCTGTACGGCATCCTGGAAAGCCGGGTGATCGCCTTCGCCTTCGCCCCGCGCCTGCTGCGCATGGCCCAGGGCATCGCCAAGCTGTACATCAAGAAGCAGATCAAGGACCCGGTGCTGCGCGCCAAGGTCACCCCGGACTACACCATGGGCTGCAAGCGGGTGCTGATCTCCAATGACTACTACCCGGCGCTGACCCAGGCCAACGTCGAGGTGATCACCGACGGTATCGCCGAAATCCTGCCGGGCGCCGTGCGCACCGCCGACGGCCAGGAGCGCGAAGTGGATGCCATCATCTTCGGCACCGGCTTCACCCCCAGCGACCCGCTGCCGCGCGGCACGGTGTTCGGCCGTGGCGGCGTCGATCTGCTCGACACCTGGCCCGAAGGTCCGGAAGCCTACAAGGGCACCATGACCGCGGGCTTCCCCAACCTGTTCTTCCTCATGGGGCCGAACACCGGCCTGGGCCACAACTCCATGGTCTACATGATCGAGTCGCAGATCACCTATGTGCTCGGCGCCCTCAGGCAGCTCGAAGAGGGCCAACTGCAGAGCCTGGAACCCAAGCGCGAGGCGCAGGACGCCTTCAACCGCAAGATCCAGGGCACCCTCGGCAGCACCGTATGGAACGCCGGCGGCTGCATGAGCTGGTATCTGCACCCGGTCAGCGGACGCAACTGTACGGTGTGGCCGGGCTTCACCTGGCGCTTTCGCATGCTGACGCGCAACTTCGATCCGCATGCCTACCACTTCAGCCGCAAGCACGCCGCGCATCCGGCGCAGAGCAATGCCATCACCCTCGCCGCGCAGGAGGTCAGCGCATGAAATCCTTCGAGAACAAGGTTGCCGCCATCACTGGCGCCGGCTCCGGTATCGGCCGCGCCCTCGCCTACCACCTGGCGCGCCAGGGCTGCCACCTGGCGCTGTCCGACGTCAATGTCGAGGGCCTCCAGGAAACCGTCGAGCAGGCCCGCAAGCTCGGCGTCACCGTCAGCGGACAACGCGTCGACGTTGCCGACCGCGCTGCGGTCGAGGCCTGGGCGGAGCAGGTAGTCAGCGAGTTCGCCCGGGTCAACGCCATCTTCAACAATGCCGGCGTGGCTCAGGGCGGCACCGTGGAGGGCAACGACCATGCCGACTACGAGTGGATCATGAACATCAACTTCTGGGGCGTGGTGAACGGCACCAAGGCCTTCCTGCCCTACCTCAAGGCGGCCGGCCAGGGACACGTGATTAACGTCTCCAGCGTGTTCGGCCTGTTCTCCCAGCCGGGCATGAGCGCCTACAACGCCAGCAAGTTCGCCGTACGCGGCTTTACCGAATCGCTGCGCCAGGAACTGGACATGGCCGACTGCGGCGTTTCCGCCAGCTGCGTGCATCCGGGCGGCATCAAGACCAACATCGCCAAGACGGCGCGGGTGAACGACAGCCTGACCAAGGTCACCGGCCAGGAAACCGAGCAGGCGCGCCAGCAGTTCAACGACCAGTTGCTGCGCACCACGCCGGAACAGGCGGCCAAGGTCATCGTAAACGGAGTGCTGGCCAACAAACGGCGCATTCTGATCGGTGCCGATGCCCATGCCCTGGACTGGATGCAGCGCAGCATGCCGGCGCTGTATCAGCGCCTGGTGACCGTCTCGATGCGCCTGGCGGCGCGCTTTGCGCCGAAGCCGAGAAACCTCAACAAGGTGAGTGAGGCTGCCGAGTAGAGGCTCGTCAGCAGCAGACGCAGGGCCGGCCGTTGCCGGCCCTGCGCGTTTGTCGGGCAACGCTCGCGGCCGCGACATCTGGACTAAGGTAGGGGAACAGACGCACCACTCATCCACGCGGCGCCGCTACCGGCTCCCGGCTGGAACCTCGGTGTAGCGTCGACGCCGAGGGCGGCGCCTTGATCCACGAGGTGGCCTCATGAGCGCGCTTACCTGCACCCATCGCGATCACGTCATCCGCGCCAGTGTCATGGAACATCCCGGCCTGCCCACGCCCTGGGCCGGCGGATGCCAGATCACCGACCCCGACGGCAACACCAGCAAACGCCAGACCCTGCCGGTGGATTACGCCTTCATGGATGATCTGCACAAGGCCCAGCACGCGTCCATCGCCCATGGCAAATGGCTGGTGGATCAGAAGCTGGATCACGGCCGCAATTGGCATTGAGGCCAACCCAGACGTAGGGTGCGCCGCGCGCACCGATGGCTTGCAGTGGCTCCTTCTGCAATGTGCAGGGGCGATGCACACGGCGCACCCTACGGGCATCCGGGAGAGTTCGAAGTCTCCCGCGGATTTTCATCCAGGCTACGAACGGTCGCGCAACGGATCGAGCAGCGGCTTGAGGCCGTTGTGGTCGATCTCCTGCATCAGCGCGAGCAGCTGGCCCAGCTCGCCCTTGGGAAAGCCCGTGCGGGCGAACCAGTTGAGGTAATGGCCCGGCAGGTCGGCGATCAGCCGGTCCTTGTACTTGCCGTAGGGCATGCGGCGGGTCACCAGGAGTTTCAGCGCTTCGGGGTTCATCGGTGGCTCGAATGGCGGAAAAAGAACCCCGCCATTGTGCCAGACATCAGTCGCGCAGTGCTTCGCGTACGAACTCCAGGCGATCCTGGCCGAAGAACATCTCGCCATCGACGAAACAGGTCGGTGCGCCGAATACGCCGCGCTTGACCGCCTCTTCGGTGCTCGCCTTGAGCGCGTCCTTGACCTGCTGTTCGGCGATCTGCGCCTGCAACGCCTGGGCGTCGAAGCCGGCCGCCGTCAGCACTTCGGCCACCTTGGCCGGGTCGCCCATGTGAATACCGTCCACCCAGATCGCCCGGAATAGCGCCTGCAAGGCATCGTCGAAGCGCTCCGGCTGATGCAGTTGAACGGCCACCAGCAGGCGCATCAGCGTCAGGGTATTGATGGGGAAATGCGGGTTGAAGCGCATCGGTACGCCGTAGCGCTCGGCGAAGCGTGCCAGGTCGCGCAGCATGTAGCGCCCCTTGGCCGGAATCATCGCCGGCGAGGCGTTGCCGGTAGCCTGGAACACCGCGCCCAGCAGCATCGGCCGATAGACCAATTCAGCCCCGGCGTCGCGACACAGATCAGGTAGCTGGGTATGGGCCAGGTAGGAGGCCGGACTGCCCAGGTCGAAGAAAAACTCCACCGTCTTGCTCATGGCTTTCACTCGCTCGTTATTGTGGTTATGGGTTCAGGGCAGGTTACCAGCGCTCGATCCATGGACGCAGATCCAGCTCGAAGGTCCAGGCGTCGCGCGGCTGAGCGTGCAGGAACCAGTAGCTGTCGGCGATATGCTCGGGATCGAGAATGCCATCCTGATCCTTCCTGGCGTACAGCTCGGGAAAGCTGTCGCGGATGAAGGCGGTATCGATGGCGCCGTCCACCACCACATGGGCGACATGGATATTCAGCGGTCCCAGCTCGCGCGCCATGCTCTGCGCCAGCGCGCGTATGCCGTGCTTGGCGCCGGCAAAGGCGGCGAATCCGGTGGCGCCACGCAGCCCGGCCGTGGCACCGGTGAACAGGATGGTGCCGCGTCTGCGCGCGACCATGCGCTTGGCCACCGCCTGGCTGGTGAGAAAGCCGGCGAAGCAGGCCATTTCCCAAATCTTGAAATACTTGCGCGCGGTTTCTTCGAGAATGCTGCACGGCACGTTGGCGCCGATGTTGAACACCATCACCTCGATGGGGCCGATGTCACGCTCGATGCTTTCGACCAGCTCGGCCACCTGCTCCTCGCGCCGCGCATCGGAGGCAAAACCATGGGCCTCGCCGCCTTCGCTGCGGATGTCCTCCAGCAACGGCTGCAGCTTGTCCAGGCTGCGGCGGGTAACGCAGGCCACATAGCCTTCGCGGGCAAAACGTCGGGCAATGGCGCCACCGGTGGCGTCGCCGGCGCCGATGATCAAGGCGACCTTCTTGTTCTCGCTCATGGCTTTCTCCATTAACTAACGATCGTTAGCTTAACGAACGTTATGCTACGCTTCCGAGCAGGTCAAGCCACCCTCTTCACGGAGCCATTCATGCGTTATTCCGCCGAACACAAGGCCGAAACCCGCGAGCGCCTGCTGGCCAGCAGCGGCGCCATTGCCAAGCAGCAAGGTTTTGCCGTGACCGGTGTGGATGCCCTGATGAAGACCATCGGCCTGACCGGCGCAGCCTTCTACAGCCATTTTCCGAGCAAGGACGCCCTGTTCGCCGAGCTGGTCGAGCGCGAACTGCGCAACAGCCTGGCGCGGCTCGGCGGCGCGCCGGGCGAAGCCGGACGCGACAGGCTGCAACGCTGCCTGGCGGCCTATCTCAGCCTGGCGCATGTCGAGCAGCCCGACAAAGGCTGTGTATTGCCTACCCTGGGTGCGGAAATCGCCCGCGCCGACGAAAGCGTGCGGCAGCGCACCGAGCAACAGATCCTGCAGCTGCAGGAAACCTGGGCCGAGATCATCGGCGATGCACAACTGGCCTGGACCGTTCTCGCGCAATGCCTGGGCAGCCTGCTGCTGGCGCGCATGATGGCCAGTCAGGAATCTCGCCAGCAGGTACTGGCGGCCAGCCTGGACATGCTCGAACACACATTGAAGCCTGTCGGCTGAGCGCGGATGCCGTTACCCTAGGCAGGTTCTTTCTGCCAGGATCGATCCATGTCTCTCGCCCCCTCCCCGCTGGTTGGTGAAACGCCGCTGCATGCCGTCGAGGTACGTATCCTCGGCTGCCTGATCGAGAAGCAGCTGACCACGCCGGAAACCTACCCGCTGACCCTCAATGCCGTGCAACTGGCCTGCAACCAGAAGACCAGCCGCGAACCGCTGATGCAGCTGGAAACCGGTGAGGTCGGCCGTTACCTGCGCAGCCTCGAGGGGCGCAAGCTGGTGCACCTGGTCATGGGCAGCCGCGCCGACCGCTGGGAACAGCGCTGCGACAAGCAGCTGGAACTGGTCAAGCCGCAGACGGTGCTACTGGGCCTGTTGATGCTGCGCGGCCCGCAGACCCTCAACGAACTGCTCACGCGCAGCAACCGCATGCACGACTTCGACGATGTGGACGAGGTCCAGCATCAGCTGGAACGCCTCATCGCTCGTGGGTTGGCCGTGTTGCTGCCGCGCCAGAGCGGGCAGCGCGAGGATCGCTACATGCACCTGCTGGGCGAGCCCGCCGATCTGGAAAGTCTGCTGCTCAGCCGTCCAGCCAGCCGTGGCGACGCCTCGGCACCTAGCGAAGATCGTCTGGTCGAACTGGAGGCGCGTATCGCTGCCCTGGAAGAACGCCTGGCCCGCCTCGAAGGCGCGCAATAATGCAAAAGATCATGGACAAGGAGCCCATAGCGTTGAACCTCAAGACTCGTTTCAGCCTGATTCTCGCCACCGCCCTGCTGGCCGCCGGCTGCAGCAGCACAGCCGAGAAATCCGAACCGGCGGCGAAGCCCGCCGATCCCAGCCAGGGCTGCACATCCGCGGCCGTGGAGCATCTGCAAGGCAAAGTGGCCACGCCCGAGCTGCTTGAACAGGCCCGTCAGCAGGCCGGTGCCAGCACCGCCCGCGTGCTGACCCCAGGCAGCGTGGTGACCCTGGAATACAATGGCCAGCGCCTGAACCTCAACGTCGACGATCAGCGCGTGATCACCCGCGTTTCCTGCGGCTGATCGGGCTTCGGTGCGGGCACTGCCCGCACCATCCTCTGGCGCGATGATCATTAGCGCGCTAGCTTTATGCCCATCGCAACCGCAAAGGCAACCGTCATGACCACTCAAGTACAGCCCTGTGCCGAGCTGATGCTGGACAACCAGCTGTGCTTCGCCCTCTATTCCACCTCGCTGCTGATGACCAAGACCTACAAGCCGCTGCTGCAAGCGCTGGGGCTGACCTATCCGCAGTATCTGGCCATGCTGGTGCTGTGGGAGAACGAAGGGATCACCGTCAGCGAAATCAGCGCGCGCATGCTGACCGACCCAGGCTCGCTCACCCCCCTGCTCAAGCGCCTGGAAAGCGAAGGTCTGTTGCAGCGCCAGCGCAGCAGCCAGGACGAACGGGTCGTTCAACTGCATCTGACCGACAAGGGCCGCGCCCTTCACGAACAGGCCAAGGCCATCCCGGCCTGCATCCTCAAGGCCACCGGCCAGAGCATGGAGCAACTCGGTGAACTGCGCGATGACCTGATCACGCTGCGTAAGCACCTGCAAGACGCTCTCTGACTGTAGGCAACGGAGCCATCGCTACTTATGACGAGCCCTAGTTGGGCTCTAAAGAGGGTGACTGCGCTCCATTGGCTCGTTCAACTTGCGCCAAATGCAGCAGCGCGACCGATCTGCTGATGCACGACCACTATCGAGGCGGCGCGATACGCGCCAGCACCTGCGGCGCCGCGCGCAGCGGCAAAGCCAGGATCAAGCCTTCGCCGGAAGCCGGAAAGATGCGCGTCAGGGCCGTGATATTGACCTGATGAGACACCAGCACCAGTGGTTCTCCGGGCGGCATAAGGTTGATGGTGCGGATCAGTTGCGACGTCTGCTCGCTGCCATTGCCGGGTAGCGCGAAGAAGGAATCCAGTGCCGGCAGCGGTTGTACCGTGCCCAGACCCATCTCCCGCGCGGTATCCAGCGCCCGGCACCAGCGACTGCTGAACAGGCGTGGCCGCCCGATGCCCTGGCTGCGCAACAGCGCGCCCCAGCGCCTTGCCTCTTCACGCCCCTGCTGGCTGAGATTGCGCTGCGTGCTGCAGTTGCCCAGCTGGAAATGGGCGGGATCGCCAGTGCCCGGCGCCGTGGTATGACGCAGGATGAGCAGCGCGCGTCCCTCGCGCAACGCCTGCCAAGCCTGCTCCTCCTGCTCTGCCGCCAGGGCCCAGAGCGGGGCCAGCAGCAGCGCCAGCAGGCACAGGATCAGACTCGGACGTTGCCGCGCGGCCCCATCAGCGCCCAAATGATCAGGCCCAGCACCGGCAGCAGCACGATCAGCAGAATCCAGAGAATCTTGATGCCGATTTCGGCGTTGCTTTTCACCACGTTGATGATGGCCCAGATGTCCAGAGCCAGAATGACCAGGCCGATCAGCCCGTTGAGGGTGGAACCCATGAGGATGCTCCTGCGTAAGGGGTGGTATGCGTAGGATCGTCATCGCTTTGCCAGGGTTCCCCCTGCCTCACTCGCCCAGACGGGCAAAACGGCTGGCGATGTCATCGCCCGTGGGTTGAGGCGCCTCGTCACTGGCGCTCAGACGCAGCGCCAGCAGGTGCGGTTCCTCGCCCAGGTCGAACCAGTGGCGGGTGCCCGCGGGCAACTCCAGCAGATCGCCACGCTCGCCCTGCAACACATACACGTAGCCATCCAGATGCAGGCTGAGCTGGGCGAAACCGCCGAGAAACAGCCAGGCACTGGCGGTCGGTTGCATCTGCTCGTCCAGATGCCGCGCACGCATCTCCAGCTTCTGCGGGTGGTTGCGCTGCAGGTTGAACAGCTCGTGATGCGGATACCCCTCCTCCATCAGCCGCTGCAGCCAGAGGCCGTAGGCCGCCTCGAACTCGGCCTGCTCGCAGCCCGGTCGCAAGGCTGCCGGCAGCTCCAGCTGGCGGTAAGCGATACCGACCGCGGCCAGCGTGCTGGCGATGTCCTCGGCATGGGTCAGCACCTTGTTCGGCAGATTCGGGGAGCTGTGCAGATGAACGCTGAGGCTGGTCATGAGGTACTCGCTGAAGTCAGGGGCCGCTCAGGCGGCAGACGAAGGGCAATGATAACCGCTGCAGCCAGCGCTGCCAGACTGGCTAGGGCAAAGGTCCAGGCCGGGCCGAGGCTGCTCCAGCTGTAGCCCGCATACAGCGCGCCGAGGGCACCGCCGATACCGGCCAGGGTGGCGTACAGCGCCTGGCCCTGGCCCTGCTGACGGTCGGCAAAGCTGCGCTGGATGAAATGGATGCTGGCGGCATGGAAGGCGCCGAAGGTGGCGGCGTGCATGCACTGAGCCAGCAGCAGGATCGCCAGCTGGTCGGCCAGGTTGCCCAGCAGCAGCCAGCGCACGGCGGTGATCAGGAAGCTGGCCAGCAGCACCGCGCGCAGCGAATAGCGCTCCAGCAGCCGCGCCATGATCAGAAACAGCAGGATCTCCGCCACCACCCCCAGCGCCCAGAGCATGCCGATCACCCCGCGGCTGTAGCCGAGCGCCTCCAGATGCAGGGTGAGAAAGGTGTAATAGGGCCCGTTGCTCAGTTGCATCAGCCCGACGCTGGCATAGAAGGCGAGAATGCCGGGGCGGCCCAGCTGACGCAGGAAACCGCCCTGTTCGGCGCTGCCGGGGCGCAGCAGCGGCTGGGCGTTGGGCACCCAGAAGCTGCCGGCGACGATGCCGGCCATGATCAGTATCAGCGCCCAGGGGTAGGCATCCAGGCTCAGCCATTCGAACAGGCGGCCCAGGCCGACCACCGCGACGATGAAACCGATGCTGCCCCACAGGCGAATCTGGCTGTAGCGCGCGGCCTGCTCGCGCAGATGCGCCAGGGTGATGACCTCGAACTGCGGCAGCACCGCGTGCCAGAAGAACGCGTGCGCCGCCATGATCAAAGCCAGCCAGGCATAACTGTGGCTGATGAAGATGCCGGCGAAGCACACCAGCGTGCACAGCGCGCCGAGGCGCACGATCAGCAGGCGCTGACCGGTGTGATCGCCGAGCCAGCCCCACAGGTTCGGTGCCAGGCAGCGCATCAGCATGGGAATGGCCACCAGCTCGCCGATGCGCGCCGGCGAGAAACCCAGGTGATCGAAGTACAGCGCCAGGAACGGCGCCGTGGCGCCGAGCAGGGCGAAGTAGAAGAAGTAGAAGCCGGACAGGCGCCAGTAGGGCAACGCGTGAATCATGGCCCGGTCTTAGCCTGGGTCGAGCGCAGCGATAGCCGGGGCAGCGGTTGTTGGGTATCGCTGCGCGCCACCCAACCTACCGCGCTCACAGCTGCGGCAGCACCGGCGTCGCCACACGCACCTCGGCGTTCTGCGCGCGATGACGCAGCAGATGATCCATCAGCACGATGGCCATCATCGCCTCGGCGATCGGCGTGGCGCGGATGCCTACACAGGGATCGTGGCGCCCCTTGGTAATGACCTCTACCGGGTTGCCGTCGATGTCGATCGAGCGCCCCGGCGTGGTGATGCTGGAGGTGGGCTTGAGCGCCAGGTGGGCAACGATGGGCTGACCGCTGGAAATACCGCCGAGAATGCCGCCGGCGTTGTTGGTCAGGAAGCCTTCGGGCGTCAGCTCGTCGCGGTGCTCGGTGCCGCGTTGACTGACGCTGGCGAAACCTGCGCCGATCTCCACGCCCTTGACCGCGTTGATGCTCATCAGCGCATGGGCCAGCTCGGCGTCCAGACGGTCGAAGATCGGCTCGCCAAGCCCCGGCATCACCCCTTCGGCTACCACGGTGATCTTCGCGCCGACCGAATCCTGGTCGCGGCGCAACTGATCCATGTAGGTCTCAAGCGCAGGCACCTTGTCCGGATCGGGGCTGAAGAAGGCGTTCTGCTCGACGCTGTCCCAGGTCTTGAACGGAATCTCGATCGGGCCGAGCTGGCTCATATAGCCGCGCACTTGGATCCCTTGCGTGGCCAGGTACTTCTTGGCGATGGCGCCGGCGGCCACGCGCATGGCGGTCTCGCGCGCCGAACTGCGGCCGCCGCCACGGTAGTCGCGGATGCCGTACTTGTGGTGGTAGGTGTAGTCGGCGTGGGCCGGACGGAACAGATCCTTGATCGCCGAGTAGTCCTTGGACTTCTGGTCGGTGTTGCGGATCAGCAAACCGATGGCGCAACCGGTGGTCTTGCCCTCGAACACGCCGGAAAGAATCTCCACCACGTCGTCTTCCTGGCGCTGCGTGGTGTGGCGGCTGGTGCCCGGCTTGCGTCGGTCGAGATCGCGCTGCATGTCCTCCAGCGACAATTCCAGGCCCGGTGGGCAACCGTCGACGATGGCGACCAGGGCCGGGCCATGGCTTTCGCCAGCGGTGGTGACGGTGAACAGCTTGCCGTAGGTATTGCCGGACATGGGACGACGCTCCGCGAAATTCAGCCCCGACCTGCCGCTGCGCAGGCCGTTTAACGAGGTGGGCGAGTATACCCGTGGCGATCTTCCAGTTCACCCCGAACCTTGGTGCTCGGCTAGCGTCCAATGCCAGTCTGCCACTACCCTACCCCCATCATGCTGCAAGCACTGCTCTTGTCCCTCACCCTGATCACCGGCCTGGCCCAGGCCAGCACTATCCGGCAACTCCCCCTCAGCCTCGACACCGACCAGGGCACCCTGTACGGCAGTCTGCTGGTGCCGCAAAGCGACGCGCCGGTGCCGGTGGCGCTGCTGATCGCCGGCTCCGGCCCCACCGACCGCGACGGCAACAACCCCGCGGGCGGCCACAACGATGCGCTGAAGAAGCTGGCCCAGGTGTTGGCGCGCAATGGCATCGCCAGCCTGCGTTACGACAAGCGCGGCGTGGCCGCCAGCAGCAAAGCCACACCGGATGAGCGCAACCTCAGCGTCGAGCGCTACGTGACCGATGCCGAAGGCTGGGGACAGCTGCTCAAACGCGACCCGCGCTTCGACCGGCTGATCCTCGTCGGCCACAGCGAAGGTGCGCTCATTGCAAGCCTGGCCGCCGCCCGCAGCGGCGCCGATGCCCTGGTATCGATCGCCGGTCCCGCCTACCCCATCGGCCAAGTGCTCGACGCACAACTGGCCATGCGCCTGCCGCCTGCGCAACTGGCGCAGAGCCGGCGCATCCTCGCCAGCCTGATCCGCGGGCAGGAGCAGGCCGATGTGCCCGAACCCCTGCAGGTGCTGTTTCGTCCCAGCGTGCAGCCCTACCTGATCAGCCTGCTGCGGCAGAACCCGGCCGAAGCCTTTGCCGCACTGGAGATTCCGGCGCTGATTGTGCAGGGCGGTCACGACGCCCAGGTCGGGGTGGACAACGCCGAGATTCTCAAGCAGGCCAAACCGGATGCCGAACTGGCGCTGATCCCCGGCATGAACCACGTCATGCGCATCACCCCCCTACCCTGGCAGGAACAGCTGGCCTCCTACAACGATCCTCAGCTACCGTTGGCGCGTGCGCTCGGTGAACACATCGTCCGTTTCATTCGCTCCAGTACGGAGCAAAATGGTCGATAACCTGCCATGACAGTCGTATCAGCGCCCAGGACAGCCATGAGCGAACAACCCGCCCCCTCCACCGAAACCCTCGCCCAGGCCGATGCTCAGCAGCCTGGCGAAACGCCGGCCATCGCTCATCCCTGGGCCGACCTGGCGCCTGAGCAGTTCAGCCTGTTGCGCCTGGCCGCATTGCCGGTGGATCGGGAAACCGGGCCGCGCCCGCTGCGCTTCATCCAGCTCGGCCGGGTGGAGCGTCACGCCAAGGACCTCAGCCTGCTGCGCCTGAGTCTGCAAGTGCCCGGGCAGCGCACGCATCGCGAGCAGAACCTGCTCGAGGTATGGGCCGACCACCAACGCAAGGAAGTGCGTTTCGGTCCGGACAAGGGTCTCAGCGTCGAGCCCGCCAACCGCGGTCTGGGTCGTTTCCTGCTCGCCCAGGGCATCGCCTGGGCGCGCCAGCGCTACGCTCACTATCAGGTCGAAGGCGGCGCCCTGCCCACCAAGGACAACTTCAACGAGGCCGCCCGCGCGCGCCGCGACCACGCGCTGAAGGCGCAGGGTTTTACCATCGAGTACAGCGACCCATTGCAGCTCAAGCCTTTCTACAGTGCTGCGCGGGTCAGCTCGCTGCATGGCGATTGGCAAACGGAGAAGGTGCAGATCATCGAACTGCTGGACGCCGCGGCCATGCTGCAGCAGGCCGATCAACGCCTGCAGGAACAGGAGGTCAAGCTGCGCAAGCTGGAGGAAAAACTCGAACGCCTCAAGCGCGAGGACAGTGGCCTGCGCTTCACCATCACCTGCCTGGTGGCTTTTTCCCTGTTCCAGGCCGGGCTACTGATCTGGATCGCCACGCGCTGAGATGATTGCTGCGCACGGCGCACCTTAGGGTAGGGTGCGCCGTGCGCATCGCGTCACGCCGAGATACGCGAACGGAACAGCGCCTGATGCTCGCGGCACTGCTTGGCCGCCAGCAGAAACACGCCGTGGCCGCCGCGCTCGAACTCCAGCCAGGTGAAATCCACTTCCGGATACAGCGCCTCGACATGCACCTGGCTGTTGCCCACCTCGACGATCAGCAGACCGCGCTCGGTCAGGTGATCGGCCGCCTCGGCCAGCATGCGCCGTACCAGATCCAGGCCGTCGTCGCCGCAGGCCAGGCCCATGGCCGGTTCGTGCTGGTACTCGGCCGGCATGTCGGCGAAGTCCTCGGCATCCACGTAGGGCGGATTGGACACGATCAGGTCGAAGCGCTGCCCAGGCAGGCCGGCGAAGCCATCGCCCTGCACGCAGTAGACGCGCTCTTCCAGGCCATGGCGCTCGATGTTCTGGTTGGCCACTTCCAGCGCCTCGAACGACAGATCGGCCAGCACCACCTCCGCCTCGGGAAACTCGTAGGCGCAGGCGATGCCGATGCAGCCGGAGCCGGTGCACAGGTCCAGCACCCGGGCCGGCTCTTGCGGCAGCCAGGGGGCGAAATGACGCTCGATCAGCTCGGCGATCGGCGAACGCGGGACCAGCACGCGCTCATCGACCCTGAACGGCAGGCCGCAGAACCAGGCTTCACCCAGCAGGTAGGCGGTGGGCACGCGCTCTTCGATGCGGCGCTTGAGCAGGCCCTGCAGATGCAGGTGCTCGTCGTCTTCCAGGCGGCAATCGAGGTAGGCATCGGATATTTCCCAGGGAAGATGCAGTGCGCCAAGCACCAGTTGGCGAGCCTCGTCCCAGGCGTTGTCGGTACCGTGGCCGAAGAACAGCTGCTCGGCCTGAAAGCGGCTGACGGCCCAACGGATGTAGTCGCGCAGAGTACGTAAACGGGTAGCGGGAGCAGTCACGGGCGGTCTCCGGGGTGAAAAACGCGGAAGTTTAGCCCAGACCGCACGAAGGACGCATGGCCACAGATAAATGTCGTGAAGTCGCCATTTGACCGCTGCCAGGATCCGGGTCACATCGTTATAATTTGCAACGAATTCTTAACCCTTCCCATCCCTTCTCAACGAGATTTTCCATGGTCATCGACCCCTTCTCGCTCACGGGCTTGCTCGTGCTGGCGATATTCCTTATTGGCATGACGCTGATAGTTTTTGAAGCACAACTGGAGATGGATAAGTTCAAGCCGGCCATGTTCATGATGTCCGGCCTGATCGTCATCGGCCTGCATTACGCCCTGACCGATCCCAACGGCTTCCAGTACTTCCTCCACGCCCAGAGCGAAACCAAGGAAGAGCTGTTCGGCCTGATCGCCTTCATGGCCTTCATGTGGATGGTGGTGGAGCTGCTCAACGAGCGAAACGTATTCACCGCGCTCAACGGCTACCTGCTGCGCAAGGGCCTCGGCGCCCGCGGCATGTTCTGGGCCACCGGTGCGCTGTCGGCAACCCTGTCGCCCTTTCTCAACAACTTCACCACGGCGATGATCTTCGGCAAGACCATCACCAGCATCTCCAGCCACCCGCGCTACACCCACGTGGCGCTGTGCAACATTGTGGTGGCGTCCAACTCCGGGGTCTGGTTCCTCGGCACCTCCACCAGCCTGATGGTGGTACTGGCCGGCAAGATCAGCATCGCCGGCCTGCTGCTGTTGATCCCCTCGGCGCTGATCGGCTGGCTGTTGTTCGCCGCCACCCTGCAGTTGTTCTACCTGAACAAGCTGGACGGCCAGCAGCTGATCCGCAAGGTGGATGCCAGCGAGAGCCGGCTCAAACCGGGCGGCGCCGGCCTGGCGCTGGTGGGCTTCATTGCCGTGATCGGCGCGGTGCTGTGCAACATCGTGCTCAAGGTCGGCATCGAGTTCGCCATCGGTATCGGTCTGGGGCTGGTGGCGCTGTACAGCTGGCTGCTCACCCGCCTGGGCATCGAGACGCGCTGGCACGAGCAGCTGCAGAAGGTGGAGTGGAACGCCCTGCTGTTCTTCATCGGCATCATCACCTCGGTGGCCTGCCTCAACCACGTCGGCTGGCTGTCCTATATCTCGCGCTTGTTCGAGCTGCTCGATCCGACCCTGGTCAACGTGGTGCTGGGCGTGGCCTCCGGGGTGATGGACAACGTACCGGTGGAGGCTGCCGCGCTGATGTCCAACCCCAATCTGGGTCTGGATCAATGGGCGCTGAATGCGCTGATGGTGGGTATCGGCGGTTCGCTGACGGTGGTGGGCTCAGCGGCCGGGGTGATGGCCATGACGCTGGACAAGAGCTACAGCTTCGGCGTGCACCTGAAGTTTCTGCCGGCGATCCTGGTCAACTTCCTCGGCTCGCTCGGTATCTGGTACCTGCAGTTCCAGTGGCTGGGCCTGGGCGGCTGACGCGGCAGCGCGCCGCCATGGCCTGGCAGAGAAACACGCCGGTCAAGCACTAGGTTTGCGAGCCGACGCCGGATCAGCGCGGCTCATCCGGCGGGCGACGCAACTCGCGCAGGACGGCGATGGCGACCGCCACGGAGAACAGCAGCCAGAAATGCGAGGAAAACTGCGAAAAAAGTGACATGAGCAACTCCTTTTGCGTACGACTCCGATTCCTTTGGAGCAGTTCCGATTCTGCTCCGCCCTTGGCGGGCGAGCAAGCATTGACGCAGATAGAGGTTCACAGAGCGCTCTGGCAAGCGGACAATGGCACATCATCACCATCAGCCAGGAGTCCGAGATGTCCCTTCCGCAAACCATGTTCCAGCTCACCGGTCGTGGTCACGCACCGGCCAGCCTGAGCAATGCGACCTTGCTGATCATCGATGCCCAGGAAGAGTATCGCAGCGGCGTGCTCGCCCTGCCCGGCCTGGACCCCGCCCTCGCCGAGATCGCCAGCCTGCTGGCCGCTGCCCGCTCAGCCGGCACCGACATCGTTCACGTCAAACACCTCGGCATTCCCGGCGGCCTGCTCGACCCCAGCGGCCCGCGCGGTCGCCACCTGCCGGAAGCCGCTCCGCTGGCCGGTGAAATCGTGGTGGAAAAGCGTCTGCCCAACGCCTTTGCCGGTACTGAACTGCACGACCGCCTGCAGGCGCTCGGCCACCTGGACCTGATCGTCTGCGGCTTCATGACCCACTCCAGCGTCAGCACCACGGTACGCGCCGCCAAGGACTATGGTTATCGCTGCACCCTGGTCGATGCCGCCTGCGCCACGCGTGATCTGCCCGCTCCGGACGGCAGCGTGATCGCCGCCGCCGAAGTGCATCGCATCGAGATGATTGCCCTGGGCGACAACTTCGCCACCCTGGTGCCCCAGGCCAAATCGCTGATCTGAGTCGGCAATGGCCGTGACGAACCGGCGGAACCCCGGGGACACCGACCGGTCATAGCGCCGACAAGCCAAAGGAAATCGGCATGAAGCTGTCCGATGATTTCGATGCACGCCGACTGCGTCCACGCCAGCCCAAGAGCTGGCGGCTGCGTGTCGGTGCAGGCCTGGGCGCGCTGCTGGCTACCCTCGGCATTCTCCTGGCCATGGCCGGTGTCGCCTCGCTGGTGGGACGAGCGCCGGCCCTGGGCGGCCTCAACGACTCCACTGGCGAAGCCATTGCTCTGCTGCTGCTCGGCCTGTTCCTGCTCTGGGCCGGCATCGCTTTCTGGCGCCGCTGCCGCAGGCGTCTGCGCCGCCCCAGCGATCTCAGCCTGTCGCCACACCTGATGAAAAAGCGCGACTGAGCAGGTAGAAAACAGCACGCAGCTATTGGGTCTCGCGTCGCGCTGGCCCACAGGGTGGCCGCCAGGAGCGGCACGCCCTAAAATGCCCGCCTGTTTCGCGGAGCTTCCGATGCAAGACGACGACATTTCCCTGTTCAAGGCCGAGCTGCGCGGCGTCAAGCCGATCAAGCACGACCGTGCCGACACCGGCAAACCCAAACCCGACCGCAAGCAGTTCACGACCTTGCGCCAGGCGGCAACCATCAGCCAGGGCGAGACCAAGGTGGACGGCCTGTCCGACCAGTTCGTCATCGACGTCGGCGCCGAGGACCCGCTCTACTGGGCCGGCAATGGCGTGCAGGAAGGGCAGATGCGCAAGCTCAAGCTCGGCCAGATTCCCTTCGACGGCAGCCTCGACCTGCACGGCATGAGTGTCGAGAAAGCGCGTGACACGCTGTGGGAGTTCCTCGCCGAAGCCGCCAGGCTAGAGGTGCGCTGCGTGCGCGTGACCCATGGCAAGGCGGTGCGCATGGACGGGCGCAAGCCGATGATCAAGAGTCATGTGAACACTTGGCTGCGCCAGCACCCGCAAGTGCTGGGCTTCACCTCTTGTCAGGCCAAGCACGGTGGCACCGGCGCCGTGTATATCCTGCTCAAGCGCACCATGATGGATGGCCGCGACGAGTAACCTGCGTCGCATTGGCACCTGACGCTCTTGTCAGGCCCCTGACGGCGCCCTACCCTGCGCCCTTCGATACCCAACAGGATTTTCCATGTCCCTGGAACAACACTACACAGCGATCCTCGGCCAGCTCGGCGAAGACGCCACCCGCGAAGGTCTGCTGGATACGCCCAAGCGCGCCGCCAAGGCCATGCAGTACCTCTGCCGCGGCTACCAGCAGACGCTGGAGGAAGTCACCAACGGCGCGCTGTTCAGCTCCGACAACAGCGAAATGGTGCTGGTCAAGAACATCGAGCTGTACTCGCTGTGCGAGCACCACATGTTGCCGTTCATCGGCAAGGCCCATGTCGCCTACATCCCCAACGGCAAGGTGCTCGGCCTGTCCAAGGTGGCGCGCATCGTCGACATGTACGCCCGGCGCCTGCAGATCCAGGAGAACCTCAGCCGCCAGATCGCCGAAGCGGTCGCGCAGGTCACCGGTGCCCTCGGCGTGGCGGTGGTCATCGAAGCGCAGCACATGTGCATGATGATGCGCGGCGTGGAGAAGCAGAACTCTTCCATGGTCACCTCGGTGATGCTCGGCGAATTCCGCACCAACCCGGCGACTCGCGGCGAATTCCTCAATCTGGTTCGCTGATCCCGCTCAAGACGACGGCCGCTCACTTCGGTGAACGGCCGTCGGCATTTCAGGAGTTAGAAAGATGTTGCTCAAAGCCCTTCGTATCGGCCTGGGCCAGCTGGTCGTGTTCGTTGACTGGATCAGCCGCCCGCGCAAGCTCAAGCGCAGCCCCGAGGCGCAAGCCGAAGTCGAGCGCGCCACGGCCAATCTGGCGCTGTACCAGTTCCACGCCTGCCCGTTCTGCGTCAAGGTCAGGCGCACCCTGCACCGCCTCAACCTGCCGGTACAACTGCGCGACGCCAAGCACGATGCCGAGCACCGCCAGGCGCTGGAGCAGCAAGGCGGACGCATCAAGGTGCCGTGCCTGCGCATCGAGGAAAACGGCCAGAGCACCTGGCTGTACGAGTCCAAGGCGATCATCGCCTATCTGGATCAGCGCTTCGCCGCTTGAGGATCGCAGAGGCCAAGGTGCGCATGGCGCACCCTACGGTTGGTGTCGACGGATGTAGGGTGCGCCGTGCGCACCGGGATCGTATCGCTCAGTTCGTAGCCCGGATGCAATCCGGGAGGTCGTAGAGCGGGTTCACCCGCCCTACGCTTCAATGCCGTAGCTCTTGAGCTGCTCGAGAAACTGCGCTTCATCCAGCACCTTCACCCCCAGCTCGCTGGCCTTGGCCAGCTTCGAGCCGGCGCCGGGGCCGGCGACCACGCAGTGGGTCTTGGCCGACACCGAACCGGCCACCTTGGCACCCAGGCTTTCCAGCTTTTCCTTGGCGACGTCGCGGCTCATCACCTCCAGGGTGCCGGTCAGCACCCAGGTCTGGCCGGCCAAAGGCAGACCTTCGGCGACCTTCTTCTCGCTTTCCCAGTGCATGCCGAACTCGCGCAGCTGCTGCTCGATGGCGCGGGCACGCTGGGCGTTGGCCGTCTCGTCGAAGAACTCGCGCACCGCCTTGGCCTGCCTCTCGGGCAGTGCCTGGCGCATGTCCAGCCAGTCGCCATTGAGCACGCCTTCCAGGCTGCCGAAGCGCTCGGCCAGCTTCTGCGCCGCTCCCGGGCCGACAGTGGGAATGTTCAGCTTGTCGAGCATGCCGCCGAGCGTGGCCACGGCGGAGAACTCGGCGCTCAGCTCGCCTTCGTCCTGCAACTCGAGGCCGCACTCGCCGAGCAAGGCGCTGATCACCTGCTGGTTGTGCGCATCCTCGAAGAAGCTGTGGATCTCGTGGGCCACTTCCAGGCCGATATCCGGCAGGTAGGTGAGCACCTCGGGCAGCGCCTGACGCACACGCTCCAGCGAGGCCAGCGAACGGGCCAGCACCTTGGCCGTTTCCTCGCCCACGTCGGGAATGCCGAGGGCATAGATGAAACGCGCCAGGCTCGGCCGCTTGCTGTTCTCGATGGCTGCCAGCAGCTTGTTGCTGGAAACCTCGGCAAAGCCTTCCAGACCGATGATCTGCTCGAAGCTCAGCTTGTACAGGTCGGCCGGCGAGCCGATCAGCTTCTCGTCCACCAGTTGCTCGATGGTCTTGTCGCCGAGGCCCTCGATATCCATGGCGCGACGCGAGACGAAATGGATGATCGCCTGCTTGAGCTGCGCCTGGCAGCTCAGCCGGCCGACGCAGCGGTATACCGAACCTTCGCTGACGCTGGCCTTGCCCTTGCTGCGTTTGATCAGTTGCGTGCGCTCCACCGCCGAGCCGCACACCGGGCACTGCTCGGGGATATGCACGGGCCGCGCATCGGCCGGGCGACGCTCGGGCACCACCGCCATCACCTGCGGGATCACGTCGCCGGCGCGGCGGATGATCACCGTGTCGCCGATCATCACACCCAGGCGCGCCACTTCGTCCATGTTGTGCAGGGTGGCGTTGGCCACCATCACGCCCGCCACCTTGACCGGCTTGAGCCGCGCCACCGGGGTGACTGCACCGGTGCGCCCCACCTGAAACTCCACGTCGAGCAGTTCGGTGAGCTCTTCCTGCGCAGGGAACTTGTGGGCGATGGCCCAGTGCGGCGTGCGCGCGCGAAAGCCCAGCTGCTGCTGATCCTCGATATTGTTGACCTTGAACACCACGCCATCGATGTCATAGGCCAGGCTCATGCGCCGCTGACCGATATCGCGGTAGTAATCCAGGCAGGCCTCCACACCCTTGGCCAGTTTCAGCTCGCGACTGATCGGAATGCCCCAGGCCTTGAGCTGTTGCAACATGGCCACTTGAGTGCCCGGCAGCTCGCCGCTGACCTGGCCAACGCCATAGCAGCAGAACTCCAGCGGGCGGCTGGCGGTGATCTTCGGGTCGAGCTGGCGCAGGCTGCCGGCGGCGGCGTTGCGCGGGTTGGCGAAGGTCTTGCCGCCGGCCTCGGCCTGGCGTGCATTGAGCTCCTCGAAGCCGGCCTTGGGCATGAATACTTCGCCACGCACTTCCAGCACCTGCGGCCAGCCATCGCCCTGCAGCTTGAGTGGCACGTTGCGGATAGTGCGCACATTGGCGCTGATGTCCTCGCCGGTGCTGCCATCGCCGCGCGTGGCGCCGCGCACCAGTTGGCCATTCTCGTAGCGCAGGCTGACGGCCAGGCCATCGAGCTTGGGTTCGCAACTGTACTCGAGCTCGGCGCCGCCGCCGAACAGGTCCCCGCCAGCGAGGCCCAGGCCGCTCTGTACGCTGCGGTCGAAGGCGCGCAGGTCGTCTTCCTCGAAGGCGTTGCCCAGGCTGAGCATCGGCACTTCATGGCGCACCTCGCCGAAGGCGCTGAGCGCCTCACCACCGACGCGCTGGGTCGGCGACTCGGGCGTGACCAGCTCCGGATGCTCGGCTTCCAGCGCCTGCAGCTCGCGGAACAGACGGTCGTACTCGGCGTCGGGCACGCTCGGTTCGTCCAGCACGTAGTAACGGTAGTTGTGCGCATCCAGTTCGTTGCGCAGTTCGGAAATACGTTGGGCGGCGTCGGTCATGCTCGGTCTCTCAAACGAAAAGAGCAGCCTTGGCTGCTCTCTTTTGACTTCGTGTACGGGTCAGCGTTTCTGTGTCAGCTGCCGGCGCTCGAACTCGACGATGCGCTGGCGGTAATGTTCGATGGTCTGCGCGGTCATCACGCTGCGCTGGTCATCCTTCAGCTCGCCGCCCAGTTCGTGGGCCAGCTTGCGGGCAGCTGCGACCATCACGTCGAAGGCCTGCTTGGGATGACGCGGACCGGGCAGGCTGAGGAAGAAGCTCACCGCGCGAGTGCTGAAGCCTTCGATATCGTCCAGATCGAAAGTACCGGGCTTGAGCGCGTTGGCCATGGAGAACAGGACCTCGCCGTTACCGGCCATGCTCTCGTGACGATGGAAGATGTCCATTTCGCCGAAGCGCAGACCGCTTTCCAGGATGTTCTGCAGCAATGCCGGGCCCTTGAAGCCGAGGTCGTCGCGGGCAACGACGTTGATCACCAGCACTTCCTCCACCGGCGCGGCTTCGGCCGAGGGCTTGGCGGATTTCTTCGGCTCCTGGGGTTTGTCGTCGACCGGATTGAGCAGAGTCGGTACCGGCTCGTCGACGGCCAGATTGAGGTCGCCCTGCTGCGGTTCGTTGCGCGAGCGGCGCGGCAGCTCCTTGGCGCTCATCGAGGGCAGATCGTCCTCGTCCAGTTGCGGCTCCATCTCACGCTTGACCACACGCGGCGGGCTGAGCAGGTCGGGGTCGCTGTCATCGTCGGGCATGTTGGCGAAGCTGCGGTCGAGCTTGAACTTGAGCCTGCCCTTGCCACCGCGCATGCGGCGCCAGCCGTCGAAGAGAATGCCAGCGATAACGATGATGCCAATAACGATCAGCCATTCGCGCAGACCGAATTCCATGAAATACCCGACCCCTAAAAATTCTGGTGAAAAAAAGATCCAATCAACCGGATCACAACTTGACTATAAAACGCGACGCCAACTCCATGTTCTATCTGACGTTTTCCGCGTGTAACAAAAGTGGGCAATAAGCTAGCACGACGAAAGGCAACTTTACACAGGCAGACGCATCAGCTCTCCACCATCGCCAGCGCCTCTTCGACATCCACCGCCACCAGGCGCGAGCAGCCCGGCTCGTGCATGGTGACCCCCATCAGTTGATCGGCCATTTCCATGGCGATCTTGTTGTGAGTGATGTAGATGAACTGCACCGTCGCCGACATTTCCTTGACCAGACGCGCATAGCGACCCACGTTGGCGTCGTCCAGCGGCGCATCCACTTCATCCAACATGCAGAACGGCGCCGGATTAAGCTGGAAGATGGAAAACACCAGCGCCAACGCCGTCAGCGCTTTCTCTCCACCGGAGAGCAAATGAATGGTGCTGTTCTTCTTGCCCGGGGGCCGCGCCATGATGGTTACACCGGTATCGAGTAAATCTTCGCCGGTGAGTTCCAAATAAGCGTTGCCGCCACCGAAAACTTTTGGAAAGAGTGCCTGCAAACCGCCATTGATCTGATCGAAGGTGTCCTTGAAACGATTGCGCGTTTCCTTGTCGATCTTGCGGATGACGTTTTCCAGGGTTTCCAGGGCCTCGACCAGATCCGCGTCCTGCGCATCCAGGTAGCGCTTGCGCTCGGACTGCTGCTGATACTCGTCGATGGCTGCCAGGTTGATCGGCCCGAGCCGGGCGATGCGTGCGGCCATGCGCTCCAGCTCTTCTTCCCAGGCGCTTTCCGTGGCCTCGGCCGGCAGGGTGGCGATCACCCCGTGCAGGTCGTAATTGTCCTCGGCGAGCTGGTCGGCCAGGGCCTTGCGTCGCACGTTGAGCGACTGCCAGTCCATGCGCTGCTGCTCGAGCTGGCTGCGCAGCATCTGCGCCTGCTGCTCGGCCTGGGTACGGCGCTTCTCGGCATCGCGCAGTTCGCGGTCGGCATCTTCCAGCGCCAGGCGCGCCTGGCGCAGTTCCTCGTCCACCGCCATGCGCCGCTCGAGCAGCTCCTCGAGCTTGATGCGCAGCTCTTCCAGAGGCGCCTCGCCCTCTTCCAGATTCAGCGACAACTGCTCACGCCGCTCGTGCAGGCGCTCGGCCTGCATCTCCAGACGCTCCAGCGCCTGGCGGGTGGAGTCGTGCTGCGCCTTGAGCGAACCGACCCGTACCGCCAGCTGGTGAGCGTGATCCTTGTGCTGACGCGCTTCCTGGCGCACACGGTCGAGGCGCTCACGCAGGCTGTCGCGGCTGGCCAGCAGACTTTCGCGCTGCTCGTTATCCAGCGCCATGGCGTCCAATGCATCCTGCAGTTGCAGGCGCGCTTCGCCCAGTTGCTCCTGCTCGATCTCGCGCTGCTCGGCCGCTTCCTGCAGTTCGTCCTGCAGACGGCGGCGACGCAGTCCCAACTGCTCGGCCTTGGCCTGGCTGGCGGACAGGCGCGCCTTTAGCTCGCTCACCTGGCGCGCCAGTTCCTGGCCTTGGCGGCGTTGCTGCTCGCGTTGTTCTTCCTGGCGGCGTTGCTCGTCGCGTAGCGCCATCAGGCGTTCATCCAGCTGCGCCAGGGCCGCTTCGCGCTCCTCGCGCTCAAGCTGTAGGCGTTCCAGTTCCTGGCCGCGGGCCAGTACACCGCTGTCCGCCTCGGCGGCGCGGCGTACGCGCAGAAAATGCCGGCCGACCCAGTAGCCGTCGCGGCTGATCAGGCTTTCGCCATCGGCCAGCTGCGCGCGAGCCGCCAGAGCCTGCTCCAGCGACTCCACCGGGCGCACACTGGCTAGCCAGGGCGACAGATCGTGGCTCGACTCGATCTTGTCCAGCAGGCTGCCGGCGCGACGGCCACCAGCGGTGCCCGGGCTGGCCAGGCGCAGCTCGCCCTGCTCCAGGCTGGCAAAATCCAGCCCGGCGAAATCGTCCAGCAGCACGGCCTGCAGGTCAGCGCCGAGCACGGTTTCCACCGCCAGCTCCCAGCCGGCTTCCACGCGCAGCCCTTCGGCCAGGCGCGGACGCTGCAGCAGGTTCTGCTCGCGCAGCCAGTCGCCTGCGCCCTGCCCGGGATCGAGCGCGGCCTGTTGCAGGGCCTCCAGTGACGCCAGACGGCCGTTCAGCCGCTGCAGTTCACCCTGAGCCTGCTGCTGCGCCTGGCCGGCTTGCTGCAACTCCTCGCGCAATTGCTGCAGGCGCTCGGCCTGCTGCTCTTCGGCCAGCTGCAGGGCTTCGTGCTCCAGCTCTCCGGCGGCGAGCTGTTCGTTCAGTTCGAGAATGGCGGCGTCTTCGGGGTCGGCCGCCAATTGCTGCAGCTCTTCGTTCAGTCGGCGCTGGCGTTCGGCCAGGCGCTCCAGGCTCTGCTCCAGCTGGGCGATGCGCAACTGCTGCACCTCGGCCTGGCGACGCGGCTCGGCGCTGCGCTGGTTGAAACCGTCCCATTGCTCCTGCCAGCCATGCATGGCGGCCTCGGCCTCTTCCAGGCCGGCGGCGGACTCCTCGGCAGCGGCGGTGGTCAGCTCCTGCTCGGGCAGGAGCATCTCCAGCTCTTCGCCCAGAGTGGCCAGCAGGGTGCGGTCATGGCCAAGGTGCGATTCGGTTTCCAGGCGCGCCTTTTCCGCCTCGCGCAGGTCGTCCTGCAACTGGCGCAGACGCTGCTGGCCATGCTGGATGCTCTGCTCGACGCGAGCGATATCGCCACCCACGGAATAGAAGCGGCCCTGCACCAGGTTGAACCGTTCGGAGAGTTCGTGATGGCCATCGCGCAGGCGCTCGATGGCGGCATCGGCACTGCGCTGCTCGGCCACCAACGCCTCGAAGGCCACTTCCTGGTCGCCGATCACCTGCTCGCGGCTGCCGACCTGCTGATTCAGGGTCTGCCAGCGCAGGGCCAGCAGCTGGGCCTTGAGCTGACGCTCCTCGGCCTTGTATTCCTGGTACTTCTCCGCCGCCTGGGCCTGACGGTGCAGACGTTCGAGCTGGCGCTCCAGCTCCTCGCGCAGGTCGGTCAGGCGCGCCAGGTTTTCCTGGGTGCGGCGGATACGGTTCTCGGTCTCGCGGCGGCGCTCCTTGTACTTGGAGATGCCGGCGGCTTCCTCGATGAAATTGCGCAGCTCCTCGGGCTTGGCCTCGATCAGCTTGCTGATCATGCCCTGCTCGATGATCGAGTAACTGCGCGGCCCCAGGCCGGTGCCGAGGAAGATATCGGTGATATCGCGGCGACGGCACTTGGTGCCGTTGAGGAAATAGGTGTTCTGCCCGTCGCGAGTCACCCGGCGGCGGATAGAAATCTCGGCGAAGGCGGCGTATTCGCCCACCAGCGAGTTGTCGCTGTTGTCGAAGATCAGCTCGATGGAGGCCTGGGTCACCGGCTTGCGCGTGTTGGAGCCGTTGAAGATGACGTCGGTCATCGACTCGCCACGGAGGTTCTTCGCCGAACTTTCACCCATCACCCAGCGAACGGCGTCGATGATGTTGGACTTGCCGCAACCGTTGGGCCCGACCACCGCCGCCATGTTGCTGGGAAAGCTCACCGTCGTCGGATCGACGAAGGACTTGAAGCCGGCCAGCTTGATGCTTTTCAGGCGCATCTGGGCTTAGCGCTCGGCCAGGGTCGCCAGCACCAGCTGGCAGTTGTGCTGACCGTAGGCCTGCAGCACTTCGCGGGCGCGGGCGTGATCGCGGGCGATGATCGCCTGCAGCAGGCTGGCGAAGGTGTTCATGAACTGACCCATCTCGCCTTTGCGCCGCTCCAGCGCCAGGTGGTAGGTGCGGCTGATGGCCGGCAGCAGGTTCTCCAGAGTTTCCTGCAGGTAGGGGTTGTCGGCGAAGGGGAAGGCGGCGCGCATGACGTCGAAGCTGTTCTCGACGAAGGCGCCGATATCGCTGCGCTCGAGGCTGTCCTGCAGACGTCGCTGGATATCGAGGAAGGGCGCCAGATCGGTTTCGGCCTGCCAGCGGTCGGCCACCGCGCGCGCCAGCAGGATGTACAGCTCGATCACCAGGCCGTAGAGGCTCTGCACCTTGTGCGGAGTCAGTTCGGTGACCTGGGCGCCGCGGCGCGGCAGGATCACGATCAGGTGGCGGCGCTCGAGAATCAGCAGCGCCTCGCGCACGGAACCACGGCTGACATTGAGCGCCTGGGTGACCTTCTGCTCCTGGATGCGCTCGCGTTCCTTGAGCTCACCGCGAATGATGCGTTCGGCCAGGTAATGGGCAATTTGCTCGGCGAGGCTGTCCGGGGCCTTGAACGTCATGACATTCCTTATTTGCGTCGATCCAGGGGCGGGCGGTCGAGTCTGGGAGCCCCGCCACGGCTGGGCGGGAGCCAAAAAAACTGGCGGCGAGTGTAACACAGGGTGTTACCGGGCCAAGCGTCCGGGCGCGGTGCTTTCCGTTCGAAAGGTCGGGCTGTCAGGGGTAGTCGCAGAAGACGATTGTCCTACAATCCTACCAATGCATTCATAACAAGAATCAAGCGGAGCCCCCATGTTCGAACGCCTGCCCTCGCACTGGATGATCGCACTGAAGAAAGTCGGCTACTGGATCTGGCTGATCCCGGTACTCGGCATACCCCTCAGCTACTACTGGTCGCTGGGCAGCGCGCACGCCGATGCCTGGGCCTGGCTGGTGATCACGGTGGTGTTCGGCGTCATTCCGCTGCTGGATTTCGTCGTGGGTCGCGACCCGGCCAACCCGGACGAACGCGAGGAAGTACCGGCGCTTGAGGCTCAGGGCTACTACCGCCTGCTGAGCCTGGCGACAGTGCCGCTGCTGCTGGCGATGCTGATCTGGAGCGGCTGGATTTTCGTCAGTTACGAAGGCTGGAGCTGGGTCGGCCAGCTCGGCTGGGTGCTGTCGGTCGGCACGGTGATGGGGGCCATCGGCATCACCGTGTCGCACGAGCTGATCCACAAGGATCCGCGTCTGGAACAGAATGCCGGGGGCCTGCTGCTGGCGGCGGTGTGCTACGCCGGCTTCAAGGTGGAGCATGTACGCGGCCACCACGTGCACGTATCCACGCCCGAGGACGCCTCCTCCTCGCGCTTCGGCCAGAGCCTGTACGCCTTTCTGCCGCACGCCTACAAGCACAACTTCCTCAACGCCTGGAAGCTGGAGGCCGAGCGCCTGGGGCGCCGCGGCCTGCCGGCCCTGCACTGGCGCAACGAACTGATCTGGTGGTACGCAATAAGCGCGCTGTTGCTGCTCGGCTTCACCCTGGCCTTAGGCGCACTCGGCGCGCTGTTCTTCCTCGGCCAGGCGGTGATGGCCTTCACCCTGCTGGAGATCGTCAACTACGTCGAGCATTACGGCCTGCACCGGCGGAAACTGGACAACGGCCGCTACGAGCGCACCAATCCGCACCATTCATGGAACAGCAACTTCCTGCTTACCAACCTGTTCCTGTTCCACCTGCAGCGTCACTCCGATCACCACGCCTACGCCAAACGCCGTTATCAGGTATTGCGCCATTTCGACGACAGCCCGCAGTTGCCCAATGGCTATGCGGGGATGATCGTACTCGCCCTCTTCCCGCCGCTGTGGCGCGCGGTGATGGACCCCAAGGTCCGCGCCTACTACGCCGGCGAGGAACATCAGCTGAGCGAATCGCAGCTGACGTAAGCCCTGAGCCACCCTCCCCATCCCAACCCCGGCAGCGCAGGCTCCCGGGGTTTTGTTTTGGCTATGTCGTATTTGCTTGTTGATGCAGCGATTTGGCTTTGTAGGGTGCGCCGTGCGCACCTGCTGCTTAGTTGAACAGCGGTGCGCATGGCGCACCCTACCCTCTGGCAGCGCCTGCGCTGGCATGAAAGTCGCTACGCTGAACGCATGGCGGCCTCATAACCGATTTGCATGACAAGCAGCTGACCACAGGGTCAAATATTTGTTGACCCAAAAGTCAGAAAACTCTAGATTGACCCCATGGCAGCCCGCGCCAGGGCCCTGCAGTGCGTGCATCACCTGGCCAGCCAACCGAGTCATAACAATAAAGTGCCTGGAGGTCGTCCTTGATCCAGTTTTTACTCAACCGGGAGCTGCGCACCGAGCATGCCCTGGACCCCAACGTCACCGTGCTCAACTATCTGCGTGAGCACGTTGGCAAGACCGGAACCAAGGAAGGCTGCGCCTCCGGCGACTGCGGTGCCTGCACCGTGGTGGTGGGCGAGCTCGATGGCGAGCGCGTGCGCTATCGCACCCTCAACTCCTGCCTGACCTTCGTCTCCAGCCTGCACGGCAAACAGCTGATCACCGTCGAAGACCTCAAGCATCAGGGCAAGCTGCACAGCGTGCAGCAGGCGATGGTCGACTGCCATGGCTCGCAGTGCGGCTTCTGCACCCCCGGCTTCATCATGTCGCTGTTCGCCCTGCAGAAGAACTCCACCGGCTTCGACAAGGGCGCCACGCTGGAAGCCCTGGCCGGCAATCTGTGCCGCTGCACCGGCTACCGCCCGATCATCGACGCCGCCGAGCAGGCCTGCTGCCAGAAGCAGCCGGACCAGTTCGACGCCTTCGAAGCCGACACCGTGGCCCGGCTCAAGGCCATCGCCCCGCGCGAAACCGCCGAGCTCAACAGCGGCGACAAGCGCTGCCTGGTGCCGCTGACCGTGGCCGACCTGGCCGACCTCTACACCGCCAACCCGGAAGCCCGCCTGCTCGCCGGCGGTACCGACCTGGCCCTGGAAGTCACCCAGTTCCACCGTGAACTGCCGGTGATGATCTACGTCGGCCATATCGAGGATATGAAGCGCATCGAAGTGACCGACAGCGCCATCGAAATCGGCGCTGCCGCGGCGCTGTCCGACTGCTACGAAGCGCTGTCGCGCGAGTACCCGGACTTCGGCGAGCTGCTGCACCGTTTCGCCTCGCTGCAGATCCGCAACCAGGGCACCCTGGGCGGCAATATCGGCAACGCCTCGCCCATCGGTGACGCCCCGCCGCTGCTGATCGCCCTCGGCGCGCAGATCGCCCTGCGCCGGGGCAACACCCGACGCATCCTGCCGCTGCAGGACTACTTCCTCGACTACAAGGTGACCGCCCGCCAGGAAGCCGAATTCATCGAGAAGATCATCGTGCCGCGCTCCCAGGCCAACCAGGCGTTCCGCGCCTACAAGGTGTCCAAGCGCCTGGACGACGACATCTCCGCCGTCTGCGCGGCCTTCAACCTGACTATCGTCGACGGCGTGGTGACAGACGCGCGCATCGCCTTCGGCGGCATGGCCGCCATCCCCAAACGCGCCAGCGCCTGCGAAGCGGCCCTGGTCGGCTCGGCCTGGTATCCCGGCGTGATCGAACGCGCCTGCGAAGCACTGGGCGAGGACTTCACCCCGCTGTCGGATTTCCGCGCCAGCAAGGAATACCGCCTGCTCACTGCCCAGAACCTGCTGCGCAAGTTCTTCCTGGAACAGCAGTCACCCGAAATCGAAACCCGGGTCACGGCTTACGCCTGAGCGCGCAGCATTTTTTTGGAGACGAAGATGTCCAGTCATATCGAACACAAATCCCAGGAAGAGCTGGCCGCCCTGTTCCGCGCCGGCATGACCAGCGGCGTCGGCCGCAGCGTCAAGCACGAGAGCGCGGACAAGCATGTCACCGGCGAGGCGGTCTATGTCGACGACCGTCTGGAATTCCCCAACCAGTTGCACGTCTATGCGCGCCAGTCGGATCGCGCCCATGCGCGCATCCTGCGCATCGACACCCGCCCCTGCTACGAGTTTCCGGGCGTGGCCATCGCCATCACCAAGGACGATGTACCGGGCCAGCTGGATATCGGCCCGGTAGTTGCCGGCGACCCGCTGCTGGCCGACGGCAAGGTCGAGTACGTTGGCCAGGTGGTGCTGGCAGTGGCCGCCGACAGCCTGGAGACCGCACGCAAGGCGGCCATGGCCGCGATCGTCGAGTACGAGGACCTGGAGCCGGTGCTCGATGTGGTCGAGGCCTACCGCAAGAAGCATTTCGTGCTCGCCAGCCACACCCACCGCATCGGTGACTCGGCCAGCAAGCTGGCCAGCGCCCCGCGTCGCCTGCAGGGCAGCCTGCATATCGGCGGCCAGGAGCACTTCTACCTGGAAACCCAGATTTCCTCGGTGATGCCCACCGAAGACGGCGGCATGCTGGTCTACACCTCGACGCAGAACCCCACCGAGGTGCAGAAGCTGGTGGCCGAGGTGCTCGGCGTGCCGATGAACAAGGTCGTCATCGACATGCGCCGCATGGGCGGTGGTTTCGGCGGCAAGGAAACCCAGGCCGCCGGCCCAGCGTGCCTGTGCGCGGTGATCGCCCACCTCACCGGCCGGCCGACCAAGATGCGTCTGCCGCGCATGGAAGACATGAGCATGACCGGCAAGCGTCACCCCTTCTATGTCGAGTACGACGTCGGCTTCGATAACGACGGCCTGCTGCATGGCATCGAGATGGACCTGGCCGGCAACTGCGGCTACTCACCGGACCTGTCCGGCTCCATCGTCGACCGCGCCATGTTCCACTCCGACAATGCCTACTTCCTCGGCAACGCCACCATCAACGGTCATCGCTGCAAGACCAACACCGCCTCGAACACCGCCTACCGCGGCTTCGGCGGCCCGCAGGGCATGGTCGCCATCGAGGAAGTGATGGACGCCGTCGCACGCAGCCTGGGCAAGGACCCGCTGGAAGTGCGCAAGCTCAACTACTACGGCAAGACCGAGCGCAACGTCACCCACTACCACCAGACCGTCGAGCACAACGTCATCCACGAGATGACCGCCGAGCTGGAGCAGAGCTGCGAGTACGCCAAGCGCCGTGAAGAAATCCGCGCCTTCAATGCCAAGAGTCCTGTGTTGAAGAAAGGCCTGGCCATGACCCCGGTGAAATTCGGCATCAGCTTCACCGCCACCTTCCTCAACCAGGCCGGCGCGCTGATCCATATCTACACCGACGGCTCGATCCACCTGAACCACGGCGGCACCGAGATGGGCCAGGGCCTCAACACCAAGGTCGCCCAGGTCGTCGCCGAAGTGTTCCAAGTCGATATCGAGCGCATCCAGATCACCGCCACCAACACCGACAAGGTGCCCAACACCTCGCCGACCGCCGCATCCAGCGGCGCCGACCTCAACGGCATGGCGGCGAAGAACGCAGCCGAAACCATCAAGCAGCGCCTGGTGGACTTCCTGGTGCGCGAGTACAAGGTCACCCCGGAAGATGTGGAATTCCGCAACGGCCAGGTGCGCGTGCGCGACCACTTCCTGTCCTTCGAGGAGATGATCCAGAAGGCCTACTTCGGTCAGGTCTCGCTGTCTTCCACCGGCTTCTACCGTACGCCGAAGATCTACTACGACCGCGACAAGGCGGCCGGCCGCCCCTTCTATTACTACGCCTACGGCGTGGCTTGCGTGGAAGTGCTGGTGGACACCCTGACCGGCGAATACCGCATGCTGCGTGGCGACATCCTGCATGACGTCGGCGATTCGCTGAACCCGGCCATCGACATCGGCCAGGTTGAAGGCGCCTTCGTCCAGGGCATGGGCTGGCTGACCACCGAGGAGCTGGTGTGGAACGCCAAGGGCAAGCTGATGACCAACGGCCCGGCCAGCTACAAGATCCCGGCCATCGCCGACATGCCCATCGACCTGCGCGTGAAGCTGGTGGAGAACCGCAAGAACCCGGAAGACACCGTGTTCCACTCCAAGGCCGTGGGCGAGCCGCCCTTCATGCTCGGCATCGCCGCCTGGTGCGCCTTGAAGGACGCCGTGGCCAGCCTGGCCGACTACAAGGTGCAACCGCAGATCGACGCCCCGGCCACGCCTGAGCGCGTGCTCTGGGGTGTGGAACAGATGCGCAAGCTGAAGACGACGGCCAAGGCTGCCAGCGCTGCCGAGGTTGAACCGGCGTAACACGATCGGCTCCCTCTCCCATTCATGGGAGAGGGTTGGGGAGAGGGAGGCTCGGACGACTCGATCGAACAGGCCACCCTCTCCCCCGCCCCTCTCCCGCAAGCGGGAGAGGGGTGAACAGCCATGTAGTTCGAATTAAACAGGTGTACAACAATGACAAAACACACCGAACCGAATAACCGCCCCGCTCGCCCGGCGCCGGAGCCGATTCTCGATCCGTCGCCGAGCAACTGGCGCCTGCCGCGCCCGGGACAGACCACGCCTTCCTGGAGGCTGAGCAAATGAGCTGGATCAGTGCCCTCGCCGAGCTGCAGCAAAAAGGTGAAGCCTGCGTGCTGGTGACCATCATCGAAGAACGCGGCTCGACGCCGCGCAATGCCGGCTCGAAGATGGTGGTCACCGCCGAGCGCATCTTCGAGACCATCGGCGGCGGCCATCTGGAATACAAGGCCATGGAAATGGCCCGCGAGATGCTCGCCAGCCGCAGCCAGGACACTCGCCTGGAGCGCTTCTCCCTCGGCGCCAGCCTGGGCCAGTGCTGCGGCGGCACCACCGTGCTGCTGTTCGAGCCCATGGGCCAGCCCCAGGCGCAGATCGCCGTGTTCGGCGCCGGCCATGTCGGTCGCGCGCTGGTACCGCTGCTCGCCAGCCTGCCGTGCAAGGTGCGCTGGATCGACTCGCGGGAAAACGAATTTCCCGAGCACATCCCCGCCGGCGTGGAGAAGATCGTGGGTGACGAGGTGGTCGACGAGGTGGAGAACATGCCGCCCGGCAGCTACTACATCGTCATGACCCACAACCACCAGCTCGACCTGGAGCTGACCGCGGCGATCCTCAAACGCGGCGACTTCGCCTACTACGGCCTGATCGGCTCGAAGACCAAGCGCGTCAAATTCGAGCACCGCCTGCGCGAACGCGGCTTCGCGGACACCCTGATGGCGCGCATGCGCTGCCCCATGGGCCTGCCCGAAGTGAAAGGCAAGCTGCCGGTGGAGATTGCCGTGTCCATCGCCGGCGAGGTGATCGCCACCTATAACGCCAGCTTCGGCCAGGACGCGAAGAAGGGTGAGTCCAGCGTCGCCAAGCTGTTGCCCGCCTCGCGCCGGTCCTGACTCTGCCTAATTCGCAGTGCGCCCAGTAGGGTGCGCCGCGCGCACCAATAACACCGCATTGCCAGTGGTGCGCACAGCACACCCTACGCACTGCCCCGCTCAATCGAGACGTAACAGATGACCATCAATACCAAAGCCTACCGCGCCGCCATCCTGCACAGCCTCGCCGACCCCGCCGTGGTCGGTGTCGAGCAGTCCTATGAATATTTCGAGGACGGCATCCTGCTGATCGAAAACGGCAAGGTCGCCCAGGTTGGCCCCGCCGCCGAGCTGTTGCCGAAGCTGGCCGGCGTCGAGGTTCAACACTACCGCGACGCGCTGATTACCCCCGGTTTCATCGACACCCACATCCACTACCCGCAGACCGGCATGATCGCCTCCTACGGCGAGCAACTGCTGGACTGGCTCAACACCTACACCTTCCCCACCGAGCGGCAGTTCGAAGACAAGGCCCATGCCAGCGACGTGGCGGCGATCTTCCTCAAGGAACTGCTGCGCAACGGCACCACCACCGCCCTGGTGTTCGGCACCGTGCATCCGCAGTCGGTGGACGCCTTCTTCGAGCAGGCCGACAAGCTCAACCTACGCATGATCGCCGGCAAGGTGCTGATGGATCGCAACGCCCCGGACTACCTGACCGACACAGCCGAGTCCGGCTACGCCGAGAGCAAGGCACTGATCGAGCGTTGGCACGGCAAGGGCCGCCTGCACTATGCGGTCACCCCGCGCTTCGCCCCCACCAGCACGCCAGAGCAGCTGGAGCTGGCCGGCAAGCTGCTGGGCGAGTACCCGGATCTGTACATGCACACCCACCTGTCCGAGAACCGCAAGGAAATCGAATGGGTCAAGGAACTGTTTCCCGAGCGCAAGGGCTACCTGGACGTCTATGACCACCACAAGCTGATCGGCCCGCGCGCGGTGTTCGCCCATGGCGTGCACCTGTGCGACGACGAGTGCACGCGCCTCGCCGAAACCGGCTCGGCCGTGGCCTTCTGCCCGACCTCCAACCTGTTCCTCGGCAGCGGCCTGTTCGACCTGAACAAGCTGGAAGCCCATGGCGTGCGCGTCGGGCTGGGTACCGATGTCGGCGCCGGCACCAGCTTCAGCCAGCTGCAGTCGCTGAACGAGGCGTACAAGATCATGCAGCTGCAGGGCAAGAAACTCGACCCGTTCAAGTCGCTGTACCTGGCCACCCTGGGCGGTGCCAATGCACTGTATCTGGACGACAAGCTGGGCAACTTCCTGCCCGGCAAGGACGCCGACTTCCTGGTGCTGGACTACAACGCCACACCGCTGATGAGCTACCGCATGCAGCAGGCCAGAAGCCTGGAGGAACGCCTGTTCGCCCTGACCATGCTCGGCGATGACCGCGCAGTGAAGGAAACCTTCGCCACTGGCGTGTCGGTGCACCAACGCGAAGCCTGAACACCGGGTCTACAACGCAGCCACCTCAAGCCGGCGCCTCAGCAGTCGCTGGCCGCCAGGAAGATCGCCGCCAGCGCTTCGATACCCGCCTGATCCACCTCGGTGAAACGCCCGACCGACGGGCTGTCCAGGTCCAGCACCCCGATCAGGCGCCCTTCCTTGACCAGCGGCACCACCAGTTCGCTGTTCGAAGCGCTGTCACAGGCGATATGGCCGGCGAACGCATGCACATCCTCCACGCGCTGCGTCTGCAGGCTGGCCGCTGCCGCGCCGCAAACGCCACGCCCGAAGGCAATGCGTACACAGGCCACCTTGCCCTGAAACGGCCCGAGTACCAGTTCGCCGTCCTTCACCAGATAGAAACCGGCCCAGTTCAGATCCGCCAGCTCATGAAAGAGAAAAGCGGAGAACTGCGCGGCGTTGGCGATGAAGTCGCGCTCGCCCGCCAGCAGCGCCTCCAGTTGCGCAGCCAGCAGCGGATAGCCATCCATCCCGGCGCCAGTCTGGGAAAGGTCGATCATGGTTGTTGCTCCAACAGTTGCAGCCCGACCCAGTGGCGGGCGAATTGATAAGCGCAGCGGCCGTTGCGATTGCCCCGAGCCAGCGCCCAGCGAATGGCGGCCTTTTCCAGCGCCTCGTCCCAGGCCCAGTCCAGGCCCACCTGGCGCGCCTGCACGCCGACCCAGTGACGCACCACGATCAGGTAGTGGTCCTGGCTGAAGGGGTAGAACGACAGCCACAGACCGAAACGGTCCGACAGCGCGATCTTGTCTTCCACCGCCTCGCTGGGATGCAGCTCGCCGTCGACCATCTTCCAGTTCTCGTTGTCACTCTGACGCTCGGGCACCAGGTGACGACGATTGGACGTGGCATACAGCAGCACATTGTCCGGCGCCTGCTCCAGCGAACCGTCAAGCACGGTCTTGAGCACGCGATAGTCGCCCTCGCCGGCTTCGAACGACAGGTCGTCGCAGAACAGCACGAAGCGCTGCGTCAGCCCGGCCAGCAAGGCAACCACGCGCGGCAGGTCGGCCAGATGATCACGCTCGATTTCGATCAGGCGCAGCCCGGCCGCGGCATGCTCGGCCAGCAGCGCCCGTACCAGCGACGACTTGCCGGTGCCGCGCGCGCCCCACAGCAGGGCGTGATTGGCCGGCAGGCCTTTGACGAACTGGCGGGTGTTGCGCGCCAGCTGCTCGCGCTGGGCGTCGACACCGAGCAGGTCGCTCAAGGACAGGTCCAGGCTGACGTCCAACGGCTGCAGAAAGCCGCTGCGCCCATCGCGCACCCAGCGGGCCGCCACGCACTGCTGCCAGTCCAATTCGGGGCGCAGAGCCGGCAACAAGGGCTCGAGACGCTCCAGCACCTGCTCGGCGCGGATTAGAAAACTCTGCAATCGGGAATCCACGATCCACTACTCCTTTTGCGCAGAACCGCACGTTGCGGAGTCTGCGATATAGCGCCGCTATCGGCTATGCTTGGCAGGCGCTCAGGATCAGAGACCATAACCGCCTTGATGGATATTTCGCTCACCCACCGCCTGTCATTCAAACAGGCCGGCCTTACCGTGCTGGTGGCGTTTATCCTCGGCACGCTGCTCAGCGTCACTCAAGTGGCCGTGGATTATGCCAGCGAAGAGGCCTCCATCAACCGCGAGATTCGCGCGCTGCTGGAAATCAGCCACAACCCGGCCGCCCGCATCGCCTACAACATCGACGCCGAACTGGCTCAGGAGCTGGTGCTCGGCCTGCTGCGCTCGCCTGCCGTCACCCGCGCCGAACTGATCGACAACAGCGGCCTGGTGCTGGCCAGTGTCAGCCGCCCGCGTCGCGAAAGTCGCTATCGGGTGTTCAGCGACAGCCTGTTCGGCGCCCAGCGGCAATTCTCCGACCCGCTCTACGTCGCCCATGCCCCCAACGAGGCGCTCGGCGTGCTGCATCTGGAGGTGGACACCTACGCCTTCGGCAGCCACTTTCTGCGGCGCTCGCTACTGACCCTGCTGACCGGCTTCGCTCGCAGCCTGCTGCTCTCGCTGATTCTCTTGGTGCTGTTCTACTTCATGCTGACCAAGCCCCTGGTCGGCGTGATCCGCGCACTCAGCGAGCGCAACCCGCAGGACCCACAGCACCGCCCGGTCCCCTGCCCGAAAGGCCATGAGCGCGACGAGATTGGCACGCTGGTGGAGGTCACCAATCGCCAGCTGTCGAGCATCGCCAAGGAGATCGAGCAGCGCCGCCATGCGGAAGACCGCCTGACCCAGTACCTGGCCGAGCTGGAAAACATCGTCTCGGCACGTACCGCCGAACTCAAGGCCACCAACGCCCGCCTCAGCCGCTCCAATGCCGAGCTGGAGGTGGCGCGCACCACGGCGCTGAACATGGCCCAGGCCCGCTCGGCCTTCCTGGCCAACATGAGTCACGAGATTCGCACCCCGCTCAATGGCCTGCTGGGTATGCTCGCCCTGGCCCTGGATGGCCCGCTCAGCGCCGAGCAACGGCAGCAGCTGGGCATCGCCCACGACTCCGGCAAGGTGCTGGTGGAGCTGCTCAACGACATTCTCGATCTCTCCAAGTTCGAGGCCGGGCAGTTGGAGCTGGAACAGATTCCCTTCGACCTCGGCGTGCTGGCCGAGGAAACTGCCAGCCTGCTGTCGCAGAACGCCGCCGGCGCGGTGGAGCTGACCTGCCTGATCGACCCGCAGCTGCCGGCACAGGTCGTCGGCGACCCGACCCGCGTGCGCCAGATCGTCAGCAACCTGCTGTCCAACGCCTTGAAATTCACCCGTTTCGGCCGCGTCGACCTGCAGGTGGTGCGCACTGACGAAGGCGTCGGCATCCGCGTCCGCGACACCGGCATCGGCATCGCCGCAGATGCCCAGGCACGCATCTTCCAGCCGTTCGCCCAGGCCGAGGTCGGCATCACGCGCGAATACGGCGGTACCGGCCTGGGCCTGGCGCTGACCCGCCGCCTCTGCGAAGCCATGCACGGCAGCCTCAGCCTGCAATCGAAAGAAGGTTTCGGCAGCGAGTTCTATGCGCAGCTGCCGCTACCTGACCATGGTGGGCCCGCCCCGCAACCGCGCCTGCAAGGTCGTATCGTCGCCCTGACCCCCGCCAGCAGCGGCCTGCAGCAGATGCTCAGCCAATGGCTGCCGACCTGGGGCCTGGACTACCAGCGCCTGGACACCGATGCCAGCCTGCTGGGCATCGAGGCCGACCTGCTGATCAGCGATTGCCCCGAATGCCTGCTCGGCATACGTCCTGCCGTGGGCACGCCCATCCTCCTGGTCACGGCCTACGGCAACTTCCTGCCCAACGATCAAGCCCTGCGTCTCGCCCCGCTGCAGCAGATCGCCCGGCCGCTGGCCCGCAGCGGGCTGCTGCAGGTGTTGCGGCACACCTTTCACAGCGATACCGCCGACGCCCAGAGCCAGGCTCAGACCCAGCCTCAGCGCGAGCGCTCGGCCCGCGTGCTGCTGGTGGAGGACAATCCGGTCAACCAGATGGTGGCCAAGGGCATGCTGGCCAAGCTGGGCTGCCAGGTGCTGGTCGCCGGCCATGGCGGCGAAGCGCTGGAAGCACTCGAATGGGAGCCCGTCGATCTGGTGCTGATGGATTGCAACATGCCGGTGATGGATGGCTACGAGGCCAGCCGCCGCATTCGCGCCAACGGTCGCTGGCCGGAGCTGCCCATCGTGGCGCTGACCGCCAACGCCCTGTCCGACGAACGCGAGCGCTGCCGCGCCGCCGGCATGAACGACTACCTGGCCAAACCCTTCCGCCGCGAGGAACTGGCCGCCATGCTCGACAGCTGGCTGCCTGTCGAAGTCACGCGCTGAAGCGGGTCAGCAGACGATCCAGGCTGCGGCGCAGGCCATCCATTTCCAGCAGGTCATCATCGCCCAGCTGACACAGCAGCTGCGCCTTGAGCGGCGCGACCTGCGCCCGCAACGCTCTGCCTGCCTCGCTCAGGGTCAGATGCACCTCACGCTCATCCGCCTCGGCGCGGCGTCGCAGCACCAGGCCCATCTGCTCCAGGCGCTTGAGCAAGGGCGTGAGGGTGCCCGAATCCAGCTGCAGGCGTTGCCCGAGCGCCTTGAGCGTCGGCTGTTCGGGGGCCTGCTCCTGCCACTCCCACAGCACCAGCATCGCCAGGTACTGCGGGTAGGTCAGACCGAGGGCATCGAGCATCGGCTTGTAGGCGCGTATGACCGCGCGCGAGGCGGCGTAAAGCTTGAAGCACAGCTGGTTGTCCAGCTGCAGCCCGGCGGTATCGAAAGCGGTCATTTGAGCAGGGCTTCGATCTCGCTGGAGAGCTCTTCGGGCTTGGTGGTCGGGGCGAAGCGCTTGACCACCTGGCCATCCTTGCCGATCAGAAACTTGGTGAAGTTCCATTTGATGCCCTGGCTGCCGAGCAGGCCAGGGGCGCGCTTCTTCAGTTGCACGAACAGCGGGTGAGCGTCGGCACCGTTGACGTCGACCTTCTTGAACAGCGGGAAGCTGACGCCGAAGTTCAGCTCGCAGAACTCGGAGATGGCACCCTCGTCGCCCGGCTCCTGCTTGCCGAACTGGTTGCAGGGGAAGCCGAGCACTACCAGGCCCCTGTCCTTGTACTGCTGCCAGACGCTTTCCAGGCCCTTGTACTGCGGGGTGAATCCGCACTTGCTGGCGGTGTTGACCACCAGTACGGCCTTGCCGTCGAAGTCGGCCAGGGTCTTCTGCTCGCCCTTGATGGTGGTGACCGGGATATCGAAAAGTGCGTTGCTCATGAGGAATCGTCCTGAGTGGGCTGGAAGCTGGGAGCAAAATAGCGAGCAATTAAATTGCATGCAATTTAATTTCAGCAATATAAGGCGCGTGGATTACCCCTCATCCAAACCCAAAGAGACCGACAGCCAACAGGAACCTATGGAGGCTCCGCCCTGTATCTGAGGGGCACAGGATCAAGTCACCAGACGATGGGCCTTGCGAGTCATTCGTCGTTCCGGGGGCACGCCGCCAAGCCAGAGCCATGTGCCCATGTTCCGAAAAAAAGACCGGGCAGAGGTCGCCCCCTGCCCGGCCTTGTGCAACGGTGCTTACCAGCTGAGCACGGCACCCACGGCGAAGGTGTCGGTGTCCTCGTTCAGACCGCTGCCTGCGGCGGCGTCGATCTGGTACTGGTTGTACTCGGCGACCAGCTTGAGGTTGTCGTTGATGGTGCGGAAGTAGGCAATGCCGCGGGTCTCGTAGTCCGCTGCCACGCCCAGGCCGTTGCCGTCGTCCTCGGTCTTGCCGTAGGACAGCGCCACGCGGTTCTTGCCCCATGTGTAGGAACCCTGCAACAGGTAGCCGTCGCTGTCGATGTCACGCAGGGTCGGCTCGCCCAGGTTGTTGGTGAAGAAGGGGTTGATGCCCTTGGCCTGGAAGCCCGAACCGGTCAGCGACAGGCCGCCGAACTTGGCCTGCACGCCATAGCCGAGGCCCTTGGAGGTGACCTTGTCGACGGTGTCGTCGGTGTTCTCCGAGGTCTGGTAGGCGCCGTTGACCCAGGTGTAGATGGTCGAGCCGCCCACATCGAACTGGTAGCTGACTTCCGATTCGAAGCGCGGGTTTTCCTGGTAGGCCTTGCCGGTCGGGCTGTCGTCGTTGGTGTCGACCGGGTCCATGATGCCAACCGCCAGACGCAAGCCTTCGGCCAGGTTGTTGTTGCGGTAGGTGATCTGCGAGGTCGGGAACGGGTACGGGTAGCCGGTGCCGATGTTGCCGAAGGACACGCCGTTGCCGTCCACCAGGCCGAGGGTATCGGAGACGTTGCCGTAACCGGCCAGCAGCTCGTCGAGGAAGATGTTGGAGCGCGAGAACAGGCCGAAGTCCTTGCCCACCAGCACCTCGCCCCACTCCGGGCTGGAGACGGTGCCGTAGAACTGACGCACGTCGATGGCGGTATCGGTGCCGTTGGTTTCGCTATCGTTGATGGTCACCCAGAACGAGGAGCGGCCGCCCAGTTTGAGATCGTCGATCTGCTTGCCGAAGTTGAAGCCGATCCAGTTGGGCAGAAAGCCCATCTTCACCCGCGACTGACGACGGTCGAACTGCTCGCCCTCGCGATCGACGTCACTGTTGACGTAGAAGGCGTTGATATAGCCGTCGGTGGAAAAGGTGGTGTCGTCCTTGTCGTACAGGACGATTTCGGCGGCGGCCTGCTGGGTGCCGACCAGCGCTACGGCCGCAGCCAGGGCAAGGGGCAGAAACCGGGGGTTGGCGATCTTCTTGTTGTGCATAACGCTCTCCGCTTGAGTGGTCGACCGCCAGGGCAGTCGGGTCGGAGGCGATTATCGAAAGGCGCCAGGGCAGGCCATACGCTGCCTTGGCAGCGTTTGCCTGCTGCTTTGGCGCGCCCTGCCCGGCTTGCCCCGGGCGACCCGCGACCGGGCTGCTACCGGTAGCGGGCGAAAGGTCGTAGTACCGGCACAATCCTTGGGCGTAGAAGCGCACGGCGCATCCATCCCGTAGGGTGCGCTGCGCGCACCACAGGCCGCCGAGGAATCGAGGGAGAAGAAAAATCGCGCCTAGGCGTGTGGTCCAGGCCCGCTGGCCAGCACCCGCCAGCTGCCGCTTTGCAACAACTGCGCATAGGCCGCCTGCAGCTCATCCTGCGTCAGCTCAGCCAATGCCTGGCGCACCCGTTGCGGGCGCTCTTCATTCAGTCCAGCCAGCTGTAATTGCCACAGCTGTTCGGCACGCGCCACATTGCCCTTGGGCGTTCGCAGAGCCTGCGCCAGTTCCTCGCGGCAGCGCTCGAACTCCGCATCCGGCAGCTCGGCGATCCGCTGGCGCTGCTGGTCGAGAAAGCTGCGGATATGCGCGAATATGCCGGCCGCCTCGCACACCGGCGACTGCAGGGCGAACAGCAGCACGCGCTCGCCCTGCACCTGGCGGTAGCCGGCAAACAGCGCATAGCCCAGTTGCAGCTCGCCGCGCAGACGGCGATAGAAAGCCCCCTGCAGCAGTTGCCCTAGCAGGCGCCAGGCCGCCTCGCTGCGCGGCTCGTCATCCGCCAGCGGGCATAGCAGCACCAGCGCCGCATCACCACCCGGCTGCGCCACCTCACGCCACAGCAGCTCGTGGTTTGACACCGCCTGCGGCTGCCCGGCGGGCAAGGGTTCGACCGCGGCGAACAGCGCCTCCAGCTGCGCCCGCTTGCCCTCACCCAGGCCGACGCTAAGCCCCTGCAGACCCAAGCCGCCCCGGGCACCGCCCAGCTCCGGCAGGCACTGCAGCAACCGGCGCAGCAGCAGGCCTTCCGGCACCGACTCGGCCACCTCGGGCAGCGGCGCCAGCAACAGCGGCAACAGCCGCGCGCTACAGGCCGGCAACAGGGCCGCAGCGCCGTGCAGCGCCAGGCTCCAGGCGCCCGGCTCGACGCCCAGCTGCAAGGCGACGCCCAGGCGTTCGCAGGCGCGTTGCACATCGGCGATACGCGCCTGCAGCATCGCCTGCAACTGGGGCAGCGAATGCTGCCCGGCAATCTCGCCGCGCCAGTGCAACGCCGCCGGCCCACCAGCGGCCGCGCCGGGATGGTGACGCAAGCGGGCAGGCGGCAGGCTGGGCGACGCCGCATCGGTCAGCGCCAGCAGCGATTCGACCGCTGCCAGCCCCCCGCTCAGCTGCGCTGCGGGCAGTTCGCGCGCCGGCAATGCAGCCAGCGGCAGCGCCAGGCCAATGGCCGGCCACGCTGGCCGCTGCTGCTTGTCGCAAACGAGCTCGATCAGCCCGGCGCCTTCGGCCAGCTGGACAAGCAAGGCATCGAGCGTGAGCAACAGGCTGGCGTCGTCCGTATCGGGCTCCTGCAGGCTGCGCGCCAATGCCAGCGGCCCCGCTCCGAACTGGCGCAACGTCTGGGCCTGGCGCCAGTCGGCCAGACGCGCCGGCCAGAGCGGGTCCAACCGCACCCGGGCGAGCCAGCCCTGCAGTTCGGCGATCAGTTGGCCGCCCCGCTGCGCCTCGGCGCCAGCGAAGTCCAGGCGCAGCAGACACTGTCCGGCATGCCGGTACAGCACCCGCGCCTGCAGCTGTCGGCACAGCCGCGCCGCGCGCAGGCCGGCAAGCAGTCCGCCGGGTGCCGGGTCCTGCAGCACGTCCAGCAGCAGCTCCAGCGCAGGCATCAGCCCGGGTTCATCCAGCTGCACGGCGTAACCCAGGTACAGCGCTTCGACAGCATGCTGCAGGCCCGGGCGCGGCGCCCGCAGCGGCAGCATGGACGGCGGCGCTTCGCGCGCCACCGCCTCACCCGCCGGCAGCTCTTCCAACAGGGCCCGGCCAATCTCCAGCAGCTCAGCCAGCGGCTGCGGCCCGACCAGCGTCAGGCGCATGTTGCCGGCCTGGTAATGGCGGCGATGATAGCCCTGCAGCGCCTCCTGGAACGCGCTCTGCTCCAGCGCCAGGCTGGTGCGCTCGCCGGCCAGGAAGTCGCCGCAGCGATGCCCCGCCGCCAGCGCCTGGCCGAGGGCGTGATCGATGCGGCTGTCGGCGTCCTGGCTACGCGCCTGATACTCGGCATCCAGCACCTCGCGCTCGCGCCGCTGTGCGGCGCCATCGAGCAGCGGCCAGCGCAACATGTCGAGCAGGCGCGCCAACGCCGGCTGCAAGCGCTCGGCCGGCAGCTCGCAGACGAAATCGGTATGGCGCGCCTGGGTCGAGGCGTTGACCTGGCCGCCGCAACCCTGGGTATAGGCCATCAGCCCCTGCTCGACGCCATAACCGCGGCTGCCGAGAAACAGCAGATGCTCGAGAAAATGCGCCAGCCCCGGGTACGCGGCCGGCTCGTCGTGACTGCCCGCCGCCATCCGCAGGCAGATCCCCACACGTTCGGCCCAGGGCTGCTGCGCCACGCACAGCTCGGCGCCGTTGGCCAGGCGCAGCCGCTGCATGGGGACGGAAGCTAGATGCGACATCGATCATTCTCGGACGACAGGTCAGCAGCTTCAGCCTAACCGACTGCGCCTGGCAATGCTGCTTTGGAACGACATGGACAGAACGGTCATCGGCTTGCGAGCTGCACGACGACCGGCGGCTTGACCGCAACCACGGCAAACCAAATACTGTATGCATAGACAGTATTTGGAGTTTTCACCGCCATGTCTGCCGTGGTCGCCCTCGAGCACCTCTTCGACAGTCGCCGCCTCTGGCGTGCCCAGGACGTTGCCCGCGCGCCCAGTCGCCAAGCGACCGGGCATGCCGCGCTGGACGCCCTGCTGCCCGGCGGCGGCTGGCCCGACTCGGCGCTGAGCGAACTGTTGGTGTCCGCCTCCGGAATCGGCGAACTGCGCCTGCTGTGGCCGACCCTGGCGCGGCTGACCCAGGCCGGCGAGCGCGTGGTGCTGGTCGCCCCGCCTCATCTGCCCTACCCCCAGGCCTGGTTGGCGGCACAGGTCGATCTGCGCCAGCTGAGCATCGTCCATGCCCAGGGCCGCGACGCGCTGTGGGCAGCCGAGCAATGCCTGCGTTCGGGCAGTTGCGGCGCGGTGCTGTGCTGGCCGCAGCAGGCCGATGATCGCGCCCTGCGCCGCCTGCAGGTGGCGGCCGAGACCGGGCAGACCCTGGCCTTCGCCTACCGCCCGCTGGGCGAGGCGATCAACCCGTCACCGGCAGCCCTGCGCCTGGCCATCGAGGCCCGGCCGGCGCAGCTGCGCGTGCTCAAGTGCCGCGGCGGCCTGGCTCCGGCGCAGCCGCTGCCGGTCGCGGCCTGGTCCTGAGATGAACCCGCTCTGGGCCTGCATCCTGCTGCCGCAGCTGGCGCTCGATGGCGTCATGCGCCAGCGCGTCGATCCGGCCGAGCCGCTGGTGCTGCTCGGCGGCCCGCCACAGCGGCGCGTGCTGCAGGCGGTCAACCCGGCGGCGCGGGCGCTGGGCCTCAAGCCCGGCCAGCTGCTCAGCGCAGCGCAGGCGCTGACCCGCGGCTTCGCCAGCGCCGACTATGACCTTGCCGCCATCGAACGCTGGCAGCAGTTTCTCGCTGCCTGGGCCTATGGTTTCAGCGCCCAGGTCAGCCTGCACTACCCGCGCTGCCTGTTGCTGGAAGTGGGTTCCAGCCTCGGCCTGTTCGGCCCCTGGCCGCGCTTCGAGGCACGCCTGCGCCGGGAGCTGGGCGAGCTGGGTTTCCAGCAGCGCATCACCCTGGCGCCCAATCCGGTCGCCGCGCGCATGCTGGCCAACGTCCACGACGGCCTGGCGATCGGCGACGCGGCCGAGCTGCGCGCCGCGCTCGAGCGCCTGCCAGTCGAGCGTATCGGCCTGTCCCGCGAGACCGCCTCCGCCCTCGCCCGCATGGGCCTGCGCAGCCTGCAGCAGTTGCTCGCGCTGCCGCGTGACGGTCTGGCGCGGCGCTTTCCGGCCGAGCTGCTGCGCCACCTCGACAGCCTGCTCGGCGAACGGGCGCTGGCCCTGGAGTTCTACCGCCCGCCGGATCGTTTCGATGCGCGCATCGAGCTCAACTTCGAGGTCGAGTCGCACCAGGCGCTGCTGTTTCCGCTGCGCCGCCTGACCGCCGATCTGGCCGCCTACCTGGCCGGGCGCGACAGCGGCGTGCAGCGCTTCACCCTGCATCTAGAGCACCGCAATCGCCCGGCCAGCCAGCTGGTGGTGGGCCTGCTCAGCGCCGAGCGCGATCCGGCCATGCTGCTGGAGCTGACCCGCGGCCGCCTGGAGCAGCTGCAACTGCCGGCGCCGGTGCTGGCGCTGCGTCTGGAGGCCCGCGAGCTGCCGGCCTTCGCTCCGCAGCACCGCCAGCTGTTCGACGAGCGACCGCAGCAGTCGCTGCCCTGGGAGCAACTGCGCGAACGCCTGCGTGCGCGCCTCGGCGACGAGGCGGTACAGGGCCTTGGCGTCCGCGCCGATCACCGCCCGGAGCAAAGCTGGCAGACCGAGAGCGACCGGCGCACACCGCCGCTGCCCAGCGTCGGGCCGCGTCCCGGCTGGCTGCTGGGCGAACCTCAGCCGCTGGCCGAGGCCGGCCTGCTGATCCTCGCCGGGCCCGAGCGCATCGAATCGGGCTGGTGGGACGGCGGCGACCTGCGCCGCGACTATTACCTGGTGCAAACCCGCAGCGGCCAGCGCGCCTGGGCCTTTCGCCCGGTCGGCGGCGCAGGGCCGCTGCAACTGCACGGCTGGTTCGCATGACGCCCGACTACGCCGAGCTGCACTGCCTGTCCAATTTCAGCTTTCAACGTGGAGCCTCCAGCGCCCGCGAGCTGTTCGAGCGCGCCGCGCGCCTCGGCTACCGGGCCCTGGCGATCACCGACGAATGCACGCTCGCCGGCATCGTGCGCGCCTGGCAGGCGGCCAGGGAGACCGGCCTGGCGCTGATCGTCGGCAGCGAGATGCCTATCGAGGGCGGCCCCAAGCTGGTGCTGCTGGCCGAGGATCTGGCCGGTTACCAGGCGCTGTGCCGGCTGATCACCGTCGCCCGGCGCCGCGCCGAGAAGGGTCGCTACCGCCTGCTGCGCGAGGACCTCGACACGCCGCTGGCCGGCCTGCTGGCGATCTGGCTGGCCGAACCGCAGGCCAGCGAGCACGAGGGCATCTGGTTGCGCCAGCGTTTTGCCAACCGCCTGTGGCTGGGCATCGAACTGCACCGCGGCGCCGACGATGCCGCCCGCCTGCGCCAGTTGCAGGCCCTGGCCGCGAGCCTGGGCATTCCCGCCCTGGCCTGCGGCGACGTGCATATGCACGCCCGCGGCCGCCGCGCCCTGCAGGACTGCATGAGCGCCATCCGCCAGCATCTGCCGGTGGCCGAAGCCGGCGCCTGGCTGTTTCCCAATGGCGAGCGCCACCTGCGCCGCCGCGAGGAACTGGCCGAGCTGTATCCGCAGGCGTTGCTCGACGAGACGCTACGAGTTGCCGCGCGCTGCCGCTTCGAGCTCCGCGAGCTGCAGTATCAGTACCCGCACGAACTGGTGCCGGCCGGCCACAACGCAACCTCCTGGCTGCGTCATCGGGTCGAAGAAGGCCTGCGCTGGCGCTGGCCGAACGGTGCCAGCGCCAAGGTGCGGGCGCAGGTCGAGCACGAGCTGCAGCTGATCGTCGAACTGGAATACGAAAGTTACTTTCTCACCGTGCACGACATCGTCCGCTGGGCCCGCGAGCAGCACATCCTCTGCCAGGGCCGTGGCTCGGCGGCCAACTCGACCGTGTGCTTCGCCCTCGGCATCACCGAACTGAACCCGGACAACTCGGGCAGCCGGCTGCTGTTCGAACGCTTTCTCTCGCGCGAGCGCAACGAGCCGCCGGATATCGACGTCGACTTCGAGCACGAGCGCCGCGAGGAAGTCATCCAGTATGTATTTCGCCGCTATGGCCGCCAACGCGCGGCGCTCACCGCGGTGGCCAGCACCTACCACGGCGCCGGCGCACTGCGCGACGTGGCCAAGGCGCTTGGCCTGCCGCCCGACCAGGTTGGCGCCCTGGCCGACTGCTGCGGACGCTGGAGCGACCGCATACCGGACGCCGAGCGTCTGCGCGAGGCCGGCTTCGACCCGGACAGCCCGTCATTGCACCGCATCCTGACCCTGGCCGGCGAGCTGATCGGCTTTCCCCGCCACCTGTCGCAGCACCCGGGCGGCTTCGTCATCTCCGAACACCCGCTGCAGACCCTGGTGCCGGTGGAGAACGCCAGCATGGCCGAGCGCACCGTGATCCAGTGGGACAAGGACGACCTCGACCTGGTCGGCCTGCTCAAGGTCGATATCCTCGCCCTCGGCATGCTCAGCGCGCTGCGCCGCTGCTTCGCCCTGATCGAGCGCTACCGCGGCACCCGCTGGACCCTGGCCAGCCTGCCGCAGGAGGATGCGGCGACCTACGCCATGATCAGCCGCGCCGACACCGTCGGCGTGTTCCAGATCGAGTCGCGCGCGCAGATGGCCATGCTGCCGCGCCTGCGCCCGAAAAAATTCTACGATCTGGTGATCCAGGTGGCCATCGTCCGCCCCGGGCCGATCCAGGGCGACATGGTTCATCCCTATCTGCGCCGGCGCAACGACGAGGAGCCGGTGGAATATCCTTCAGACGAATTACGACCGGTGTTCGCACGCACCCTCGGCGTGCCGCTGTTTCAGGAGCAGGTGATGGAGCTGGCCATGGTCGCCGCCGATTACAGCCCCGGCGAGGCCGACGAGCTGCGCCGCTCGATGGCCGCCTGGAAGCGCCACGGCGGGCTGGAGCCGCATCGCCAGCGGCTCACCTCACGCATGCTGGAAAAAGGCTACACGGCGGAATTCACCGCGCGCATCTTCCGCCAGATCGAGGGCTTCGGCAGCTACGGCTTCCCCGAATCCCACGCCGCCAGCTTCGCCCTGCTCACCTACGCCAGTTGCTGGCTGAAATGTCACGAGCCGGCCGCCTACGCCTGCGCCCTGGTCAACAGCTGGCCGATGGGCTTCTACAGCCCCGACCAGGTACTGCAGGACGCCCGCCGCCACGGCATCAAGGTGCGCCCGGCGGACGTACGCCACAGCGCCTGGGACTGCAGCCTGGAGCCAAGCGGCGGCGAGCAGCCGGCAATCCGCCTGGGGCTGCGCCTGCTGCGCGGCTTTCGCGAGGAGGATGCCCTGCGCATCGAGGCGGCGCGGCAGGCGGCGCCCTTCACCGATGTGGACGACCTGTGCCGACGCGCCGCACTGGATGCCCGCGCGCGCGAGTGCCTGGCGGACGCCGGCGCCCTGCGCGGTCTGGCCGGCAACCGTTATCGCGCCCGCTGGGCGGTGGCCGGAGTGGAACCGCAGCTGCCGCTGTTCGCCGGCCATTCCAGCCGTGAAGAACCCGTGGCGCTGCCACGGCCCACGGTCGGCGAAGACCTGCTGACGGATTACGCCACCTTCGGCACCACCCTCGGCCCGCACCCGCTGGCGCTGCTGCGCGAACGACTGAGGGCCAAACGCTGCCGCAGCTCGCACGAACTGGGCACAGTCGAGCACGGCCGGCCGGTCAGCGTCGCCGGCCTGGTGATCGGCCGCCAGCGCCCGCAGACCGCCAGCGGGGTGATCTTCGTCACCCTGGAAGACGAGTTCGGCATGGTCAACGTGGTGGTCTGGCATGACCTGGCCGAGCGCCAGCGCCGGGTGCTGCTGCAATCACGCCTGCTGCGCATCGACGGCCACCTGGAAAGCGCCGACGGCGTGCGCCACGTCATCGCCGGACGCCTGACTGACCTGAGCCCGCTGCTGACCGGGCTCGATGTGAAGAGCCGGGATTTTCACTGACCCGGAGCGAGATCAGCACTGGGGCGATAGCCCTTTATGCCATTCGATAACTACTTGATTTGGAAAATGAAATTTGCCGCTGGCGAGTGATCCGTATGTAACGAGCTTTACAGCTGTAAGGCTTACAGCGGAGCTTTCCAACCAAGACTCGCAGGGGAAACGCCTCCTTTCCTGAGGAATCGCACTGTTGAGGCAGAAGCAATACGCGACCACTAATCAGTGCTTCGCGATGGTAGTGCGTTTGCAGCGGACGGAGCGTCTCAAAACAGGGGAAAACGAACGCAGATCTCCAGGCTCCATGATCCTGAAATTGAAGATCGAATAACGGGGTGGCCAGAGGCAGGGAGGAAGTGGTGGCACGATAGATCGCCCCATGATCACTGAGGTGAAGAGAGCGAAAACCGTTAAAAGAACATAGGCTATGGAGGTGGACCCCACCAGCCACACCCCGGCACTCGATGTCACCGCTGCGGCTGCTCCCTTCCGGGCCTGACCGGGTTCACGGCTGATCAATGCGAGGGGACCGGCAGGGCCACCATAACGCTGCCCGCCATTGCAACGGGCCGCGCCATTGTAACGACTAAATGCAAAGTTACAACCGCTTCAATCACTTAGATGCGCCAAGCGGTTTCCTACACGCGAAAACGCCCTACCAGCTGGGCCAGATCGGTAGACAGTTCGGAGAGGCGCTGGCTGGCCTGGGTGCTTTGCTCCGAGGTCTGCGCCGCTTCGTTGGAGAGGTCGCGGATGTCGCTGATGTTGCGCGCGATCTCTTCGGTGACGCTGCTCTGCTGCTCACAGGCGGTGGCGATCTGTGCGGCCATGTCGTTGATACGCTGCACCGAATCCCCGGTCACACTCAGCGCCTGATCGACGCCGGCTGCCTGCTCCACGCTCTGCCGCGCGCGGGCGCTGCCGGAGTGGGTGGCCTTGACCGCATTCTGCACGCCGATCTGCAAGCGCTCGATCATCTGCTGAATGTCCTTGGTCGACTCCTGGGTGCGCGCAGCCAGTGCCCGCACCTCATCGGCGACCACGGCGAAACCGCGCCCCTGCTCTCCTGCCCGCGCTGCCTCGATGGCAGCATTGAGCGCCAGCAGGTTGGTCTGCTCGGCGATGCCCTTGATCACCGCCAGCACCGCGCCGATGTTGGCGGTTTCCTGCTCCAGGGTCTGGATGGTGTCGGAAGCGCTCTCCACCTCCTGCGCCAGCTGCCGTATCGAATGGATGGTCGTACCGACCACCTGCGCGCCCTCGCGTGACTGCACTTCGGCGTGCCGCGCCGCGTCGGCGGCGTTCTGCGCGTTGCGTGCAACTTCATGCACCGCCACGCTCATTTCGGTAGCGGCTGTGCTGACCTGGTCCACCGCGGCGTGCTCACTGCTGATCAGCCGATCATTGGCCGCCGCCATGCCGGCCAGGCTCTTGGCCGAATCGGCCACCTCACCGGTGACGCGCCCGACTTCCTTGATCAGCGGTTGCAACTTGTCCAGAAAGCGGTTGAAGGCATGGCTGAGCTTGCCGAGTTCGTCCCTCGACAGCACATCGAGACGCACACGCAGATCGCCGTCGCCATCGGCAATCTGCTCGATGCGATGCAGCAGGCTGTGCAACGGTCGGGTCACCAGCAGGGGGAAACCCATCACCAGTACCAGGCACACCAGCAGGCCGATGGCGATGATCAGCCCTTGCTGCCAGGCCAGTGCGGCGCCGCGCGAAATGGCGGCGGTACCGACTGAATTGGCCGCCTCGTCCTCCAGCTCGCCAAGCTTGTCGATGGCATTGCGCGCCTCTTCGAACTGCATCTCGCTATCGCCGAAACTGAGCCGGCTGGCAGCTTCCGGATCGCTCGCGCTCATCTCCAGTACGCGCAGGGACGTGGACTTCCAGCGTTCGAAGCCGCGGTCGAACTCGCTGACCAGGGCGAGCGCCTGGCTACCGGGCTGCATGGCGGCGAACTTGTGCACGCGGTCATAGGCCTGCAGGAGATTGTCGGCATGCACCTTGCGCAATTGGGCGGCATGCTCTTCAGCGTTTTCGTCGAGCAGGCTGCGCTCGGCGACGAAGGCCTGGTAGAGGTCACGATCTGCGTTGAGCAGCAGACTGATGGCCGGCAGATGGCGATTGGTCAGGGTGGTGCTGGATTCGGCCACCTGGGCGATGCCACGCATGCCCAGCACGCCCATGGTCACCAGCAAGGCCGCCAGCAGCAGAATCGGCAGAGCGATTTTCCAGCGAAACCCCAGGTCAGCGAAGGCGCGTAGCATGAAGGCACTCCAGCTCGATACGTGTTTCAAAAGCTTAGTCGAGCCTGACCGCCACGCCGGGCGATCTCGCATATTCGGGATATCACGCCCCCGCTGCCATCATCCCGACGGGCAAACCCGCCACGCCGAAGCCACCGGTCGTTGCGCTGCGTATTTTCGTCGCACTCGGGAACCACAGGCCGCAACGCACCGACTAACGCGGGCTAACCCACCTACCGCGCACGACCACGCGTCGCCGACATTTGTGCTAGCGTTCCCCGCCTTCGGCCACTACGCCCGTGCCTGAGCCCTGCGCCGAGGCCGACCCCCTCATCTGATAATGGAGTTACATCATGGCAATCACCAAAGACCAACTGATCGGCGACCTGGCCGAAGCCGTAGACCTGCCGAAGAGCACGGTCCGTGCACTGCTCGATCAGCTGGGTGAAATCGTCAGTGACGCCCTGGAAAACGACGGCGAAATCACCCTGCCCGGCGTCGGCAAGCTGAAAGTCAGCGAGCGCCCTGCCCGCACCGGCCGCAACCCGCAGACCGGCAAGGCAATCGAGATCGCCGCGAAGAAAGTGGTCAAGCTGGTGCCTGCCAAGGCCCTGACCGACGCGCTCAATTGAGTTCCTGCTGGCCGCCGCGCGCACCAACGGCGGCCAGTTTCCCGCTCCGGTTGGCGCCCAGATCAACCTCCCCCGTTTTCGACTAGAGTAGTCAGGCCGACTCGCTGAAATCGTCCGCCACTCGGCAGCCGTGAAGTTTGGGGGGAGCCCGTGCGCCAGCTGATCGTCTGTCTTACCTGCCTCCTCTGCCTCAGTGGCTGCTCGAGCCTGCAGCCACAGGAGGGCCTGATCGCCCGATCGAGCGAACTGCTGAGCAAGGCCGGCGAACGGATCAGCCAGCAGGCGCGCAACCTGGGCAACCAGGGCTCTGCGCAAAACACTGCGCAGTATGATCGGGAGCTGGCGGCGCTGTTCGACCAGCCCTACATCGCCCCCCTGACTCACTACCTCGATCAGCATGGCAGCGACCCAAGCCGCAGCGCCCATCTGCGTCAGGTCGTCGAGGAGCGCCAGCGCCGGTGCCGGCAGGTTGCCCTGCGCTACGCCGAACGCGACAAGACCAACGAGAATCTGCAGCAGATGCGCGCCAGCTATGCCGATTCCTGTCCGGCGGAGATTGCCGCCTTTGCCGCTCAGATCAAACCCGTGGCGACGAGCGAGCGCCCTACCCCAAGCCAGGCAACGCCCATCGGCAAAGGGTCGCCCAGAACGACCAGCGCAGGCACCGAACAGGCCAACGAGTGCTATCTGCTGTTCACCATCAAGAACTACAGCCAGGCTCGTGACGCCTGCCTGGCGCCGGCCGAGGCAGGCGATGGCAAGGCCCAGTACAACCTGTCGGTGATCGCCAGCAGCCTGAAGAAATACGCCGAGGCCCTGCACTGGGCGCGCCGCGCTGCCGAACAGTCGCCCGACGGGCGTTACCAGCTGGGCCAGCTGTACCTGCGCGGTCAGGGCGTCGAGCAGAACCCCGCCACCGCCCTGAGCTGGTTCGACCAGGCGGCCGACCAGGGCCTGGCCCGCGCCCAGTATCAGAGTGCGCGCATGTATCAGCGTGGCCAGGGCGTCGCGGCCAACCCCATCAAGGCGCGCCAGCGTTTCGAGCAGGCCGCCAGGCAGGGACATCGCGAGGCGCAGCTCGAGCTCGGCCTGATCTACCTCGAGGGCAAGGGCGTCGCGGCGAGCAACGACAAGGCGCACGACTGGCTGCTGCGCGCCGCGCGCCAGGGCAGCGCGGCCGCGCAGTACCAGCTCGGTGAGCTGTACGCCGAGGGCCGCGGGGTAGCGGCCAATGCCGCAGCGGCTTACGTCTGGATCAGCCTGGCGCGCGACAATGGCGAGCCGCGCGCCGAAGCCCGCCTGCAGCAATTGCGCACGCAACTCGACGACGGGCAGATCGCCCAGGCTCAGGCGCAGGTGCGCCGGGCACTGGATCAGCGTTGATGGCCAGCCTGCCCCGCCTGGCGGGCTCCTCCAAGCGGTTGTTGATGCTCTTGGTGCTGCTGCTGGTGGCGCTGTTTCTGACCGCGATGTGGGTGATGTCCACGCTCAACCTGGACTATTCCCAGCGCGCCATGGCCGAGCTGCGCCGCAGCCAGATCGAGGACAACTTCTACGCCAATCTCGGCCGTATCAACAGCCACCACCGGCGCATGGAGCTGCACACCGAATCCCTCGCCCGTCTCGGTGAGCTGCTGCAGCGCAGCGGCAATACCGCAGAGCTGGAAACGCAACTGCGGCAGAAGCTGCGCGACTTCAGCGATGCCTTCAGCGTCGGCCTGTGGTTCGAGCCCGGTCATTTCCCGGCACTGGCCGATACCCCCGGAATCTACGCGCACTGGGCGGCGGACCGGCGCATCGAAGTGCTGCGTCAGAGCGGCGACCCGCGGCGCCTGGACTGGTATCGCAACCTGCTGCCCAGCGATCAGCCGCGCAACCTGCCACTGGCCGAGCCACTGCTGTGGAGCGCCGCCTATTACAACCCGTTGTCGGATGCCGCGGTGATCACTCTGGCCACGCCCCTGTACGACCGTCGCCAGCGCATCATCGGCCTGGCCAGCAGCGACTGGCGCAGCGAGGACGTGGTGCGCCTGATCAGCGACATCAAGCTCACGCCCAATACCTTTTCCTTCCTGCTCGATCGCGACAATCGCAAGCTGACCAGCCTCAGCGAACGCGACGACACCCCGGCGGCGCAGCGCATCATGGATGCCATCCTCGCCGAGCAGCTGACCCGGGCCGCCACCACCACCGGCGCTCCCGGCACAGCGCGGGCTCAGCTCTACAGTCGCGAATTGCTGATCGACGGCGAGCGCTATGCCCTGCTGTTCGCCATGACCCGCGCCAACATGCTGTTCGGCCTCGGTGTACCGCAGAACGAGATCGACGCCGTGCTGGCCCCGATGCGCCAGAGCAACCTGCGCATTCTCGTGCTCACCGGGTTGGTGGTGTTGCTGCTGGCGGCGCTGCTGCTGCACCTGATCGCCAACACCATGCGCCAGCTGGAGGCCTCCTACACCGATCCGTTGACCCAGCTGCCGAACCGCGCGCGCCTGCTGCTGGACCTGCAGCGCACGCCACGGCCGAGCCTGATCCTGCTCAACCTCGACGCCTTCAAGGAAATCAACGGCTTCTATGGTCACGCCTGTGGCGACCAGATGTTGCGCCACCTTGGCGCGCAGCTGCTGCAGCACCTGCGTTTGGAGGCCGACAGCGCACGCCTCTACCGCCTCACCGCCGACGAGTTCGCCGTGCTGCTGCCCCGGCTCAGCGACGAAGCGCTGGAGGCGCGGATGAACGAACTGGGCACCTTCATCCAGCGCCAGCGGCTGGACTGGCAGGGCCAGGAGGTGGGCTTCAACGCCACCTTCGGCGCCGCCAGGCTCAGTGCCGGCGAGGCCCGCCAGGGACGCGACAGCCTGCTGGCGTCGGCGACCATCGCGCTGAAGCTGGCGCGCCTGCAGCAGCGCAACCACCTGCTCTACGACCCGGCATTGAAGATCCGCGAGGAGTACGAGCAGAATCTGCTATGGGCCAACAAGGTCAAGACGGCCTTGCAGGAAGACCGGCTGCTGCCCCACTTCCAGCCGATTCTCGACAACCACGGCGGCAGCATCGGCAAGTTCGAGTGCCTGGTGCGCATGCTCGATGACGATGGCCAGGTGATCAACCCGGGGCGCTTTCTCGGCGTGGCGAAGAAAATCCGCCTGCACCGGCAGATCACCCGGGTGATGCTGGAGAAATGCCTGGAACGCTTTCGCGACCTGCCCTACGAGTTCTCCATCAACCTGTCCTACGAAGACCTGATCGACCCGCAGCTCAGCCAGACCATCAAGGAACAGCTGCAGCACAGCGGCATGGGGCCCCGGCTGATCTTCGAGATTCTCGAATCCGAAGGCATCGACAACTACAGCCAGGTGCGCGCCTTCATCGACGAGGTCAAGGCGTTGGGCTGCCGCATCGCCATCGATGACTTCGGCACCGGCTACTCCAACTTCGAGCACCTGCTGCGACTCAACGTCGACCTGATCAAGATCGACGGCAGCCTGATCCGCCAGCTCGACAGCGACCCCAACGCCCTGGCGGTGACCCTGGGCATCGTGCAGTTCGCCCGCAGCCTCGGCATGCAGACGGTGGCCGAGTTCGTGCACTCGGCAGCGGTGCAGGAGAAGGTGCTGGCCCTGGGTATCGACTACTCCCAGGGCCAGCATATCGGCATGCCGCAGGCGCAGTTGCAGACACAACCGCCGCCCTGAGCGCCAGGCCGGCTACTGCTCGACGACCTGCAGTTCGGTCACGATGTAGCGGTTACCCTCCTGGCGCGCCTGGAAGCGCACCTTGTCACCGGCCTCGACACCCTCGAGCAGGCTGCCCGGCTCCACCTCGAACACCATGGTCATCGGCGGCATGCCAATGCTGGCGATGGGGCCGTGACGCAGGGTGATCTTCTGCGCGGCGGCGTCCACCTTGCGCACCTCGCCCTGGCTCAGCGGTGCGGGGTCGGCGGCCTGCAACGGCAGACTGAACAGGGCGGCCAGCGCCGCGATCATCAGTTGCTTCTTCATGCGTGTTTCCTCTCGTAGGTCAGTCGGCCAGCACCCGGATGGTGCCAACCATGCCGGCCTGGTAGTGGCCGGCGATCAGGCAGGCGAAATCGAATTCGCCGGCGCGGTTGAAGGTCCAGATCATCTCGCCGCTCTGCCCCGGTGCAACGTGGGCCATGTAGGGCTCGTCGTGTTCCATGCCGGGAAAACGCAGCATCGCCTCGGCATGTTCATCCAGGGTTTCGCGGGTACCGATGACGAACTCGTGGAGGATCTTGCCGTCGTTGTGATGGACGAAACGAATGGTCTCGCCCTGCCGGACCTGCAGCCGATCCGGGGTGAAACGCATCTGATCGGTCATGCGGATCTCGATGGTGCGGTCGACTTCGCTGGCGTCGCCGGCGATGCCCCAGGGCTTCTGCTCCCTGATCGTTACGGCGGCGTGATGCTCCTCGTGCGTCTCGCTATGGGCCAGCGCTGCCGGGCTGCCGAGCAGCCCGATCAGGGTCAGAACCAGTAAGTGTGCTGTTTTCATCGGTGAATCCTCGCTTGCTGTGGGGACCGGGCCGCGTGGCGGCCCGCCCCGTCAATGCCCGGCATGACCGCCGGGCTTGCGTACCTGCACTTCCACCGGCGCCTCGAGCGGCTGCTTGAGTGGCATCGACTGGCCGCCGCCGTCGTGCGAGCGGCTCGGGCTGGCCAGTGCGCCTTTCCATTCATAGGCCACGGTGCCGGCTGGGTGCTTGAACCAGCCCGGGTCGCGGTAGTCGCCGGCGGCCTGCTCCTTGCGCACCTTGAGCATGGTGAACATGCCACCCATCTCCACCGAGCCGAACGGGCCGTCGCCGGTCATCATCGGCACGGTGTTGTCCGGCAGCGGCATCTGCATCTCCGCCATGTCGGCCATGCCGCGCTCGCCCATCACCATGTAGTCCGGCACCAGTTTGGCGATCTTGCGGGTCATGTCGCGGTGATCGACACCGACCAGAGTCGGCACGTCGTGCCCCATGGCGTTCATGGTGTGGTGGCTCTTGTGGCAGTGCAGCGCCCAATCGCCCTCCTCGTCGGCGATGAACTCGAGCTGGCGCATCTGCCCCACCGCCACGTCGGCGGTCACCTCCGGCCAGCGCGAGCCGACCGGGGTCGGCCCGCCGTCGGTGCCGGTGACCTCGAACTCGTGACCGTGCAGGTGGATCGGGTGGTTGGTCATGGTCAGGTTGCCGACGCGCAGGCGCACGCGCTCGCCCTGGCGCGCCACCAGCGGGTCGATGCCGGGAAACACGCGGCTGTTGAAGGTCCACAGGTTGAAATCGAGCATCTGCATGATCTTCGGCGTGTAGGCGCCCGGCTCGATGTCGTAGGCGCTGAGCAGGAAGCAGTAGTCGCGGTCCACCTCGCTGATCAGCGGATGATGCTCCTTGGGGTGGGTGACCCAGAACCCCATCATGCCCATGGCCATCTGCACCATCTCGTCGGCGTGCGGGTGGTACATGAAGGTGCCGGGGCGGCGGGCGACGAACTCGTAGACGAAGGTCTTGCCCACCGGAATCGCCGGCTGGGTCAGGCCCGCCACGCCGTCCATGCCGTTGGGCAGACGCTGGCCGTGCCAGTGGATGCTGGTGTGCTCGGGCAGTTTGTTGGTGACGAAGATGCGCACCCGGTCGCCCTCCACCACCTCGATGGTCGGCCCCGGCGACTGACCGTTGTAACCCCACAGGTGGGCCTTGTAGCCGGGCGCCAGCTCGCGCACCACCGGCTCGGCGACCAGGTGGAACTCCTTGACGCCGTTGTTCATCCGCCACGGCAGGGTCCAGCCGTTGAGGGTGACCACCGGGTTGTAGGGGCGCCCGCTGTTCGGCTGCAACGGCGGTTGGGTGTCGGCGCTGGCCTGCAGCACCGGTTCGGGCAGGGCCGCCATGGCCACCCGGCTGACCGCCGAAGTGGCCACCGCAGCGCCGATGGCGCCAGCCCCGAGAAAGAAATCGCGTCGTGAAACCATCTGGGAAATTCCTTGTTCAGTGGCCGGCGGCGGCCGGCTCGGCAGCAGCGGCAGGCGCCGCGCCGAGCGAGGGATTGGGGGCGCCCAACAGGGCCATGTCGAGGTCGGCGCGCGCCAGCCAGAAGGCGCGCTGCGCCTGCAGGTAGCCATCCACCGCCTGCACCTGGCGGCGCGCATCGGCGAGCAGGTCGAAGGTGCTGATGAACATGCCGTTGTAGCGCAGCAGGTTTTCCTCGGCGATGCGCTGGCGCAGCGGCAGCACCTCGGTGCGGTAGTGCTGCGCCAGCTCGAAGGCGTTGCGGTAGGCGTGATAGGCCTCGCGCACCTGCGAGCGGGCGTTGACCGCCGTCTCGGCGGCGCGGTTGAGCGCCTGGCGATACTGCGCCTCGGCCCGCGCCACCTTGGCCCCGCTCCAGTCGAACAGCGGCAGCTCGACGCTGATCTCGTAGCCGCGCTGGGTCGGTTCCTCGTTTGAGCGGTTGTTGACCACGCCTAGCTCCAGCACGTTGATGAAACGCGTGGTGCGGGTCAGGCCTAGGTTCTGCGCCAGGCGCTCGGCATCCAGGCGCACGGCCTGGATGTCCTGGCGCTGGTTCATGGCCAGGCGCTCCACGTCCGGCAACTCGTCCGCGTTTTTCGGCAGCGCCGGCAGGCGTTCGGGCAGGCGGTAGTCGAGCTGCTCGCCCCACAGGCCGAGCAGCCGAGTCAGCTGCTCGCGGCTACGTACTCGCGCCTGTTCGGCCTGCAACAGGCCGATGCCGGCTTCGGCGTAGAAGTTCTGCTGCTCGGCCTGCTGCAGCTTGCTGAAGTTGCCCACTGCGGCCATGCGCCGGGCCAGATCGGCGCCGGCTTCGGCGGCGTCCAGCACCTGCCGTGCGTAGACCAGGCTCTCCTCGGCGGCGACCGCCTGGTACCAGGCCTTGCGCGTCTCGCTGGCCAGGTCGAACACCGCCAGGCTGGTCTGCCGCTGCAGCTGCTCGAAGCGCCGTCCTTCCAGGCGCGAGGTCAGCGGCAGGGCGATCAGCCGCGCCAGATTCAGGTGCAGGCCGCGCTCGTATTCGACCTCGCTGCCCTTTTCCAGACGACCGTAGGAGAAGCCGGGATTGGGCAGGCGCCCGGCCTGCACGCGCTCGGCCTCGCCGATGCCCAGCTCGTCGAAGGACGCCTGCAGACCACGGTTGTTGAGCAGCGCCAGCTGCACCGCGGCATCCAGGCTCAGGGGTTCGGCCAGCAACTCGGCGACGCGCGCCTCGATCTGGCCACGGCCGGCCTCGTCGCGCGCCCACAGCAGTTGCTTGTCCAGCTGGCGCTCGGCGCTTTGCTGCACCGGGTCGAAGCCGCCGTCCTGGCTGAAGCCGGCGCAGCCGGCCAGCAGCAGCGCGGCGCAGAGCAGTACGGCGGGTTTAATGATGGTCATGGCCACCTCCCTCCACGGGCTCGGCGCCCTGCTCGGCCGGCTGCTCCCAGCCTTCCATGCTGTAGGTGCGCCAGCCGCCGATACGGCCGACCAGGTCGTTGGCCGCGCGCCAGTCCTGCAACGGCTCGTCGGCCTGGGCACGGTAGTCTTGCAGAGGGGAACGGTAATCCTGCGCCGGCACAGCGGCGTTGGCGTCCAGCGGATCGGGCTGGGCCGCCATCAGGATGCCGGGCAGCGCCAGGGCAGCGATGCCCAGCAGCCTTCCGGCAAGGGAATGCAAAGTCATGATGTGTTCTCGCGTACGGCGGCCAGGCGGCCGCGTGAGCTACAGGCGCCGCAGGACGGCGCTACCTAAGGGGCTCAGGCGAGAGAAAGACGCGGGGGGCGTTCGGGCGTGTCGGCCACGCCGACGATAAGGCGGTCGGGCCAGGCTGTAGCCGGCTCGACGGTTTGCAGGGCAGAGTCGTTCAGAAACGGCTGGCTGGGCGCGGCGACACCGACGCAGAAGGCGCACAGGGTGCAGAGGCTGCCATCGGCGGGAGCATCGCTGCTGGCCACCGGGGCGGCGTCCTGATGCGCGCCATGTGCGCTGTCGGCCGCCATGTCGTGGTGCATGCCGTGCTCGCCCTGCTGAGTCGAGCTCATCTGCAGAGCGCCGCTGCGATGCACCTGCTCGCACAACTGCATGCCGAGCGCCGCCATGGCCTGTGCCGGCAGGGCCAGCATCAGCATCCAGATCAGGGCGGTACGCAGGGATTTGCGCATGGGGTCGCGAGGCCAGGGTCAGAGGGCGATGGGGCGGATTATCCGCGCGCTGGCCGCTTTGTCCAGCCCTACAGTGTTAGGTGACCGGCATACAGGCCATAGCCGGCCAGCACGGCGGTCAGCAATACGGCGGCGAAGATCGGCCATTCGTAGCGGGTGAACAGCACCTGCCCCTGCTCGCGCTTGGCCTGGCGAAACAGCAGCGCCCCCGGCGCGTAGAGCAACGCCGACAGCAGCAGGTACTTGACCCCACCGGCATACAGCAGCCAGATCGCGTAGCCCACCGCCAGCAGGCCGACGGCCAGATCCTTGCGGCGTAGCCCGGCCTGGTCTTCGTAGGTTTCACCGCGCAGCGCCAGCAGCAGCGCATAGACCGCCGACCACAGGTAGGGCACCAGAATCATCGATGACGCCAGATAGATCAGCGACAGGTAGGTACCCTGGGAAAACAGGGTGATCAGCAGGAACAGCTGGATCATGCCGTTGGTCAGCCACAGCGCGTTGACCGGCACCTGATTGGCGTTCTCCCGGCGCAGAAAGGCCGGCATGGTGCCGTCCTTGGCAGAGACGAAGAGGATTTCGGCGCACAGCAGCGCCCAGGACAGCAGCGCACCAAGCAGCGATACCGCCAGGCCGATGCTGATCAGCACCGCCCCCCAACGCCCTACCACGTGTTCCAGCACTCCGGCCATGGACGGGTTCTGCAGCGCCGCCAGCTCGGGCTGGCTCATCACCCCCAGCGACAGCAGATTGACCAGCATCAACAGCGCCAGCACGCCGAGAAAGCCGATCACCGTGGCCTTGCCCACATCGCGGCGGCGCTCGGCACGCGACGAGTACACGCTCGCCCCTTCGATGCCGATGAACACGAACACGGTGACCAGCATCATGTTGCGCACCTGCTCCAGCACGCCGCCGAATTGCGGATTGCTGCGCCCCCAGATGTCGCGGGTGAAGATGTCGCGGTCGAAGGCCAGGCCGACGATGACGATGAACAGCAGGATCGGTACCAGCTTGGCCACGGTGGTGATCAGGTTGATCAGCGCCGCCTCCTTGATGCCGCGCAGCACCAGGGCGTGTACGCACCACAGCAACCCCGAGGCGCAGGCGATGGCCAGCGGCGTGTTGCCCTGGCCGAAGACCGGGAAGAAGTAACCCAGGGTCGAGAACAGCAGGACGAAATAGCCGACATTGCCCAGCCAGGCGCTGATCCAGTAACCCCAGGCCGAGGAAAAACCCATGTAATCGCCGAGGCCCGCCTTGGCGTAGACGTACACTCCGCCATCGAGCTGCGGCTTGCGGTTGGCCAGGCCCTGGAACACGAAGGCCAGCGCCAGCATGCCCACCGCGGTAATGCCCCAGCCGATCAGCACCGCGCCGACATCGGCCCGCGCGGCGATGTTCTGCGGCAGCGAGAAGATCCCGCCACCGACCATCGAGCCCACCACCAGCGCGGTCAGCGACCCCAGGCCCAGCTTGCGACTTTCCCCTGTCATGCCCACCTCGTGCGGACGCCAGCGACTCCGCTCTCACTCTAGCAGCCCGGCAGCAGCCTGATGCCAAAACGGCAGGCCGGTACAAGCCGGATCGACCGCAAGGGCAGAAGATGCCCGACGCAGTAGCGCTACAGCTCCTTCAGCCATCATGAGGTGAATCGCCATGCAGCCTTCCCCCAACCTGGGCGCCGGCAGTCCCGGCGTCGAACGCAACACGCAATCCTTTCTCGAAGCCCTGGCCGCCGGTGGTGGCACGCCCCTGGAACGGCTATCGCCTGCGGAAGCCCGCGCCGTGCTGGTGGGCGCGCAAGCCTCGGTCGAGGTCGATCTATCGCCCGTGGAAACCCGTGAACACAGCATCGAGGCTGCCGGCCAGACGCTCAAGCTGGTGGTGGTGCGTCCGGCGGGCAGCCAGGGCAACCTGCCGGGCTTCATGTTCTTCCACGGTGGCGGCTGGGTACTGGGCGACTATCCCACCCACGCACGGCTGATCCGCGACCTGGTGGTGCATTCCGGCGCCGCGGCGGTCTACGTCGACTACACCCCCTCGCCCGAAGCGAAATACCCGACTGCGATCAACCAGGCCTTTGCTGCGACCCAATGGGTGGCCGCCAATGGCAGCCAGATCGGTGTCGATGCCTCGCGCCTGGCCGTGGCCGGCAACAGCGTCGGCGGCAATATGGCGGCGGTGGTCGCCATCAAGGCGAAAGAGGCCGGTACACCGAAGCTGCGCTTTCAGCTGCTGCTGTGGCCGGTGACCGACGCCAACTTCAACAACGCCTCCTACAACCAGTTCGCCGAGGGGCATTTCCTCACTCGCGGCATGATGGAATGGTTCTGGGACAACTACACCACCGACCCCAAGCAGCGTAACGAGATCCACGCCTCGCCGCTGCGCGCCAGCCTGGAACAGCTCAAGGGCCTGCCGCCAGCGCTGGTGCAGACCGCCGAGATGGACGTGCTGCGCGACGAAGGCGAAGCCTATGCCCGCCGCCTGGGCGCGGCCGGCGTCGCGGTCAGCGCGGTGCGCTACAACGGCATGATCCACGACTATGGCCTGCTCAACGTGATCGCCGAGGTGCCTGCGGTGCGCACTGCCATGCAGCAGGCCGGCGCGGCGTTGCGCGAACACCTGGCCTGAACGCCACAGCCCGATACCAGAACCGCAGTTACATCCAATCCAGGCGGCGGCCGCTCTGCAATAGTCCTTTCGTCTCCCCGACGGCAACGACCGACGGGATGCGTGCATCGTCCACCGCCTCACCGACAGGTAACCGCTATGAGCAATCCCAAAACCGAAGTCCTGACCCCGCACAACAGCCAGCTGATCTTCATCGACCAGCAGCCGCAAATGGCCTTCGGCGTGCAGAGCATCGATCGGCAAACCCTGAAGAACAACACCGTGGGCCTGGCCAAGGCGGCCAAGATCTTCAACGTGCCGACCATCATCACCACGGTCGAGACCGAGAGCTTCTCCGGCCACACCTACCCCGAACTGCTCGCCGTGTTCCCCGACGCGCCGCTGCTCGAACGTACCTCGATGAACTCCTGGGACGACCAGAAGGTTCGCGACGCGCTGAAGAAGAACGGCCGCAACAAGGTCATCGTTTCCGGCCTGTGGACCGAGGTGTGCAACACCACCTTCGCCCTCTCCGCCATGCACGACGCCGGCTACGAGATCTACATGGTCGCCGACGCTTCCGGTGGCACCTCGCAGGCCGCCCACGACTACTCCATGCAGCGCATGATCCAGGCCGGCGTGGTGCCGGTGACCTGGCAGCAGGTACTGCTGGAGTGGCAGCGCGACTGGAAGAACCGCGACACCTACGACGCCGTCATGGCCCTGGTCAAGGAACACTCCGGTGCCTACGGCATGGGCGTGGACTACGCCTACACCATGGTGCACAAGGCGCCGGAGCGGGTGCAGCACGGCCCGACCCTGGCCCCGGTGGCGGCGCCCATCTGAGCCCATGACGGCGGTAACGCCCCCGACTCGACCAGTGGCGCGCATCGCTGCGCGCCGCTGGATCGACAAGACCAAGGCCACGCGCAGAGTCTCCAGCATGAGCGAGACGCAACAGGAAACCGTCACCCTGGTGGTGCGCCATCAGGTACGCCCCGACCATGTGCCGCGTTACGAGGCCTGGCTACGGCGCATCATCACCACTGCCAGCCAATGCCCCGGTCATCTGGGCGTGGATGTGGTACGCAGCCGTCAGGCCAGCCTGGCGCAATTCACCTGCGTGCTGCGCTTCGCCGGCCTGCAGCAGTTGCAGGACTGGATCGACTCGGAGCAAAGGCGTCAGCTGATCGCCGAGATCGAGCCGCTGCTGCGCGCCGGCGACCAGCTGGAGATCGCCCAGGGCAAGGAATTCTGGTTCATGCCGGAAAGCGCGCAGACGCCGCCGCCAAGGTGGAAACAGGCCTGCGTCACCTTCCTGGTGATCCTGCCGCTGAGTCTGCTGATACCGCTGCTCTGGCAACCCCTGTTCCACCTTGTTCCCTGGCTCGGCGCTTACCTGCCGAGCAACGTCGTGATCACCCTGAGCATCGTGTTGCTCGTGGTGTACCTGTTCATGCCCATGGCCACGCGTCTGTTCGCCGCCTGGCTGAGCCCAACCGCCGATGAGGATCGACCATGAGCCAGGATCCCTACGACCCGAAACGTCGCCACTTTCTCGCCACCAGCAGCGTGCTCGGCGCCGCCGGGGCGCTGTGGTCCACCCTGCCTTTCGCCGCCATGGCCGGCGACTCGTCCGCCAGCTCATCAGGAGGCAACATGAGCGCCGATCTCATTCTGTACAACGGTCGCCTGCACACGGTAGACCGCGAAAAACCTCAGGCCAGCGCCGTGGCCATCAAGGACGGACGCTTCGTCGCCGTCGGCAGCGATGCCGAGGCCATGGCCCTGCGCGGCGATGCCACACGCGTGATCGACCTGCAAAAGCGCACGGTGATCCCCGGCCTCAACGACTCGCACCTGCACCTGATTCGCGGCGGCCTCAACTACAACCTGGAGCTGCGCTGGGAGGGCGTGCCGTCGCTGGCCGATGCCCTGCGCATGCTCAAGGATCAGGCCGACCGCACGCCAACGCCGCAGTGGGTGCGCGTGGTCGGCGGCTGGACCGAATTCCAGTTCGCCGAAAAACGCCTGCCGACCCTGGATGAGCTGAACAAGGCGGCGCCCGACACCCCGGTATTCGTCCTGCACCTCTACGACCGCGCCCTGCTCAACCGCGCCGCACTGCGCGCCGTGGGCTACGACAAGAACACGCCGAACCCGCCCGGTGGCGAGATCCAGCGTGACGCCAGCGGCGAGCCCACCGGCATGCTGATCGCCCGGCCCAATGCGCTGATCCTCTACGCCACCCTGGCCAAGGGGCCGAAGCTGCCGCTGGAGTATCAGGTCAACTCCACCCGTCAGTTCATGCACGAGCTCAACCGCCTGGGCGTGACCAGCGCCATCGACGCCGGTGGCGGCTACCAGAACTACCCGGACGACTACCAGGTGATCCAGGAGCTGGCCGCCAAGGATCAGCTCACCGTGCGCATCGCCTACAACCTGTTCACCCAGAAGCCCAAGGAAGAACTGCAGGACTTCCAGGCCTGGAGCAAGATCGTCAAGCCGGGCGACGGCACCGACTTCCTGCGTCATAACGGCGCCGGCGAAATGCTGGTGTTCTCCGCCGCCGACTTCGAGGACTTTGTCGAGCCGCGCCCGGACCTGGCGCCGAGCATGGAAGCCGAGCTGGAGCCGGTGGTGCGCCATCTGGTCGAGCAGCGCTGGCCGTTCCGTCTGCACGCCACCTACGACGAATCCATCTCGCGCATGCTCGACGTGTTCGAGAAGGTCGACCGCGACATGCCGTTCAACGGCCTGCCCTGGCTGTTCGACCATGCCGAGACCATCAGCCCGCGCAACATCGAACGGGTACGGGCACTCGGCGGCGGCATCGCCATCCAGCACCGCATGGCCTTCCAGGGTGAGTACTTCATCGACCGCTACGGCGCCAAGGCCGCCGAAGCCACCCCGCCGATCCAGCGCATGCTGGCCGAAGGCGTGCCGGTCGGCGGCGGCACCGACGCCACCCGCGTGGCCAGCTACAACCCCTGGACCGCGCTGTACTGGCTGGTCAGCGGCAAGACGGTCGGCGGCACCACGCTCAACCCGCAGGGTCTGCCGCGTGACACCGCGCTGCAGCTGTTCACCCACGGCAGCGCCTGGTTCTCCAGCGAACAGGGCAAGAAGGGCCAGATCAAGGTGGGCCAGCTGGCCGACCTGGTGGCCTTGAGCGCGGACTTCTTCAGCATCGAGGAAGAGCAGATCAAGTGGCAGGAATCGGTGCTGACCATCGTCGGCGGCAAGGTGGTGCATGGCACCGGCGAGTTCGACAAGCTCGCCCCGCCGACGCTGCCGGTACTGCCGGACTGGTCACCAGTGACGATGGTGCCCGGGCACTGGAAGCCGCTCGCCGCGCCCATGGCCGCCAGCATCCATCAGTGCATCGGCGCCTGCGCGGTGCATCAGCACCAGCATGACCGTGCGCGTCGCAGCAGTGTGCCGGTGAGTGATCACCAGGGCTTCTGGGGCGCCTTCGGCTGCTCCTGCTTTGCCTTCTGACATGGCCAGCGATAAACCTTCGCCCTGGGGCGCACTCAAGCACAGCACCTTCCGCTGGCTGTGGCTGGCCAGCATCGCCTCGAACATCGGCACCTGGATGCACGAGGTGGGTGCCGGCTGGCTGATGACCAGCCTGTCGGCCAACCCCATGCACGTGGCGCTGGTACAGGTCGCCGGCTCCGCGCCGATGTTCCTCCTGGCGCTGCCGGCCGGCGCCATGGCCGATATCGTCGACAAGCGCCGCTATCTGCTCGGCGTGCAGCTGTGGATGGCGGCGGTGGCGACGCTGCTGGCCGTACTGACCCTGCTCGGCCTGACCACGGTCTGGCTGCTGCTGGGCATGACCCTGGCCATGGGCGTCGGCACCGCTTTGATGATGCCGGCCTGGTCGGCGCTGACGCCGGAGCTGGTGAGCAAGCGCGACCTGCCTTCGGCCATCGCCCTGTCCAGCCTCGGTATCAACGTCGCCCGTGCCCTCGGCCCGGCCATCGCCGGGGTACTGGTCAGCTTGAGCGGCCCCTGGGCGACCTTCGCCCTCAATGCCCTGTCGTTCTTCGCGGTGATGGCGGTGCTGCTGACCTGGAAACGCGAGCGCCAGGTGGCGACCTTCCCGGCCGAGCGCCTGCTGGGCGCCATGCGCGCCGGCTGGCGCTACAGCCGCGCCTCGAAACCGCTGCAATCGGTGCTGGTGCGCGCCGCGGCCTTCTTCGTCGGCGCCAGTGCCGGCATGTCGCTGCTGCCGCTGATCGTGCGCGGCGAGTTGCAGGGCAGCGCCAGCGACTTCGGCCTGATGCTGGGCAGCGTGGGCGTCGGCGCCGTGCTCGGCGCCACCCTGCTGCCGCGCATTCGCGAGCGCATCAGCAGCGACCGCCTGGTACTGCTGGCCAGCCTGCTCTACGCCTTGGTGCTGCTCGCCCTGGCCAGCCTGCGCCACTTCGCCGCCCTGCTGCCGGTGATGCTGCTCAGCGGCGCGGCGTGGATCGCCGTGCTGTCCAGCCTGCAGGTCGCCGCGCAGACCTCGGTACCGGACTGGGTAAGGGCGCGCGCCCTTTCCATCTATATCCTGGTGTTCTTCGGCAGCATGGCCGCCGGCGGCGCGCTGTGGGGCTTCGTCGCCAGCCAGGGGTCGATTTCCCTCGCCCTGTTCGCCGCGGCCGGCTGTCTGGCGCTGGGCGGGCTGCTGACGTCGCGTTTTCCGCTGCCGGTTACCGAAGCCGAGGATCTCGCCCCGTCGCTGCACTGGCCGGCGCCGATCCTCGCCGACGAAGCCGACCTCGAGCGCGGCCCGGTGATGGTCACCCTGCACTACGACATCGCGCCGGAGCATGCCTCGGCCTTTCGCCAGGCAATGAGCGAGGTGGCGCGCATGCGCAGACGCAACGGTGCGTTCTCCTGGGGTCTGGTGCAGAGCAGCGAGAACCCGCGCCACTGGCAGGAGTTCTTCTTCGACGAGTCCTGGCTCGAACACCTGCGCCACCACGGCCGGGTGACCCGCGCCGAGCAACGCATCGAGGCGGCGGCCAGGCAGTTCCAGAGCGCCGGGGTCGCGATACGCATCGACCACTTCCTGATGCCGGGCAAGCAGGTGCCAGAGCATTCGGACATTCAGCATGCCCACGGTCAGCCATGACGGCACAGCGGCGACTGGACGCTCACCGCCATGAGCCGCCAGGCCCTGTTCATTCACGGGACCTGGCTCACCCCGCTGATCTGGAGCCGCTTTCGCCGTCGTTTCGAGGCCTGCGGCTACAGCTGCAGCGCGCCAGCCTGGCCCTCGCTCGACACCGACCTGGCACGCCAGCGCAGCCAACCGCCGAGAGCAATGACCCGCCTGGGTGTCGCGGCCCTTCTCACCCATTACGAAGAGCACCTTCGCACCTTCGCACACCCGCCACTGCTGATCGGCCATGACCTTGGCGGCCTGCTGGTGCAGCTGCTGCTCGACCGCGGCCTGGGCAGCGCCGGTATCGCCATCGCACCGCCGGCCCAGGGCGGGCTGGAAGGGTTGCGCGACAGCGGGCCCTGGCTGCTGCGCCGGACGCTCTGCCGCGGCGTGCTGCACATGAGCCCGCAACATTTCGTGCGCAACATGGCGCAGACGCTGACGCCGGAACGGCAGGCCGCTGCTTACGCGCGGCATATCGTGCCGGCACCGGCCCGGGTATTCTTCGACAACGCGCTGGGCATCGGTAGCCGTATCGACTTCAGCAACGCCAATCGCCCGCCGCTGTTGCTGATCGCAGCGGGCGCGGACCGCACCGTCCGCGCCAGCACGGTCGCGGCGGCCTATCGACGCCACCGGGGCTCGACGGCCGTCACCACGTTCAAACATTTCAGGGGCTACAGCCACTGGCTGATTGCCGAACCGGGTTGGGAAACAATTGCCGACTACTGCATCGAATGGGCACAAGACCAGCTTGGACGCTTCTGAGTCGCCACTCGCCTCGCAGCTTCAACATCTGTACGCGGCACTGGCCCTGCTGTGCCTGCTCATCTGCGCCACCGCTCGCGCCCACGGCAGCGAACTGGAACAGCGCTTCGAACATCGCCGCTGGACCCACAACGACCACAGCCCCAGCCAGATCGGCGCACTGGCGCAGACCCGCGACGGCTATCTGTGGCTCGGCACTCATGATTCGCTGTACCGCTTCGACGGCCTCGACTTCACCCGCTACCTCGCTGCCGATGGTCAGGAACTGGGCATAGTCTCCACCCTGATGGCCAGCGACCAGGGCCTGTGGGTCGGCCTGCGCAATGGCGGCGTGCGTCTGATCGACGCCGAGGGCGAGGTCGCGGCCGCCTTCGACCTGGGCCGCGGCACCATCTACGCCCTGGCGCAGAGCGCCGACGGCCAGCTCTGGGCCGCGGCCAACGATGGCCTGCTGCGCTTCGATGGACAGAGCTGGCAACAGCTTTCCAGCGAAACCGGCTTCGTCGGCACGAACGCCTATGCCCTGCTGATCGATAGCAACGGCCGGCTATGGGTGGCCGACGAGCAGCGCCTCTATACGCTGGAGCCCGGCGCCCGGACGCTGCGCGACAGCGGCATCGCGGTCAGGCGTCCCCGCCAGATCGTCCAGGCCCCCGATGGCGCGCTGTGGCTGGCCGAACGCGACGGCGAGTCGGTACTGCGGCTGGATAGCTCGACCGGGCAGGCCATTCGCATCGAGGTCAGCGAGTCGGTCAATGCCCTGCTGTTCGACCAACGGGGCGCTCTGTGGCTGAGTACCGCCGGCCACGGCCTGCTGCATGCGGCGCAGCCGAATCGCCATGAAGCGGGCGGGTTCGGCACCCTCGAACGTTTCTCCGCCCGCGACGGGCTCAGCTCCGACCTCGTTGCGCCGCTGCATCAGGACAGCGAAGGCAGCCTTTGGGTAGGCACCCACGATGGTCTGGATCGCCTGCGCGACCGGCCGCTGCAACCGGCGGGCCTGCCCGCCAATGCACAGAACCTGGCCCTGGTGGCGGATCAGGCCGGCACGCTCTGGGCCGGCAGCAGCAACCTGCCGGTGATGCGTCTGGATCGCGACGGTCTGCAGCATCTGCCGCTGCAGACGCCGATCAGCGCCACCGCCCGCGACAGCCAGGGCAACGCCTGGCTGGCCGGCCCGCAGGGCATCTGGCGCAGCGAGGGCGCAAGCCTGCAGAAGGTCGCCGAGCTGCCGGTGCAACGCAGCCTGGACTCCGCGGTGCGCGCCATGCTGGTGGATCGCCAGGGCGAGCTGTGGCTGTCGGTCAATCGTCAGGGCCTGTTCGTCCTGCGCGACGGGCGCTGGCACGGGCTGCCGCCGCCGAGCGCCAAGCCGGCGCAGCAGATGCCGGTCAGCGCCGCCCTGGCGCCCGATGGCGGCCGCTGGTTCGGCTATCGCGACAACCTGCTGGTCAGCCACGACGACGGCGGCGAACGTCAATGGGGTGCGGCAGAAGGCCTGGATGTCGGCCATGTGACCGCCATGGCCCATCTGCCGGGGCACGCCTGGGTCGGCGGCCAGCGGGGCCTGGCACGCTTCGACGGGCAGCGCTTTCAGCGTCTGCCGCTGCCGGACAACGGTCTGTTCGACAACCTCTACGCCATCGTCCCGGTGCAGGCCGAAGCGGGCGAAGATCTCTGGCTGCAGGGCAAAGGCGGCATCTTCCAGCTGCCCGCCGCGGAGATCGCCCAGGCCCTGGAAAATCCGGCGCATCACATCCGCTACCGGACCTACGCTGCGCAGGGCGGCCTGGCCAACGATCCCCATCAGGTATTGCCGCTGCCCACAGCGGTGCGCGTCGGCGATGACCAGCTGTGGTTCGTCACCCGCAACGGCGTGGTCGGCCTCGATCCGCTGCGTACCCAGCAAGACAGTGCGCCGCCGCGCGTGCGCATCGAATCGCTGGTGGTGGATGGCGCCGCACTACCGATCAGCACAAGCCCCGTGCTGCCGTCGAGCAGCCAGCGCCTGATCATTCACTACGGCGCGCTGAGCCTGTCGGCGCCCGAAGGCCTGCACTTTCTCTATCGCCTCGACGGCTTCGATCACACCTGGCATTCCGCTGGCCGTCAGCGCCAGGCCGTCTATACCGATCTACCGGCAGGCGACTACCGCTTCCGGGTACGCGCCCTCAACCAGAGCGGCGTGCCCAGCGAACGCGACGCCGAACTCGACTTCAGCATCGGCCCGGTGTTCTACCGCCAGCCGTGGTTCCTGCTGTCGCTTGGCATCGCCCTGCTCGGCGCCCTGCATCTGATTTACCGCAGCAACATGCGGCGCGCCGCGGAGCACCTGCGCACACGCCTGGAAGAACGCCACGAGGAGCGCGAGCGCATCGCCCGCGAGCTGCACGACACCCTGCTGCAGGGTGTGCAGGGGCTGATGCTGCACGTGCAGGCCGCCGCCGACAGCCTGCCTGCCGAACAGCCCAGCCGCGGCCTGCTGGAAAAGGCACTGGACCGCGCCGACCAGGTGATCAACGAGGGACGCGAGCGGGTGCGCGACCTGCGCAACGTACGTCAGGCCTCTGCCGACCTGCCCAAGGCGCTGCGCGAGCTGGAGCATTTGCTCGATCATCCGGGCGTGGCCTATCGGGTCGAGGTGAAGGGCACGCCCCTTGCGCTGCATCCGGTGGTCCACGATGAGCTCTACCTGCTGGCACGCGAGGCCGTCGGCAACGCCTTTCGCCACGCCCACGCCAGCCTCGTGCAAGTGCAGCTGGACTATGACCCGCGTCAGTTCGAACTGCTGGTGACCGACGATGGCCGCGGCATTCGCGCCGATCAGCTGGATAGCAGCAAGGCCCTCGACCACTGGGGCCTGCAAGGCATGCACGAACGCGCCGCCAAGATGAGCGCCACCCTCGACATTCACGGCGTCCACGGGAGTGGCAGCCAGGTGCATCTGACCCTGGCCGGCGAACTGGCCTATCGATGCGAAGAGCCTCCCGCCCGCCGCCGGCTACACTGGAAAAGATTCACGAGGAGCCCGCGACCATGAGCATCGCCACCCCCATCCGCGTGCTGGTCGCCGATGACCACCCGCTGCTGCGCGAGGGCATCGCCGCCGTACTGACGGCGCAGGCGGATATCGAACTGGTGGGCGAGGCCGGCGATGGACAGGAGGCGCTGGACTGCTTCCGCCGCCTGCGCCCGGACGTCACCCTGATGGACCTGCAGATGCCGCGCATGAACGGCATCGAGAGCATCCAGGCCATCCGCAGCGAATGCCCGAGCGCACGCATCGCCATCCTCACCACCTACCGCGGCGACGTACGCGCCCTGCATGCCATCCAGGCCGGCGCCCAGGCCTACCTGTTGAAAAGCAGCCTGCGCAAGGAGCTGGTCGAGACCATTCGCCTGGTAGCCGCGGGCAAGCGCCACATTCCAGCGGAGATCGCCGCCGAACTGGCCGAGCATATCGGCCAGCAGTGCCTCAGCCCCCGCGAGGTCGAGGTACTGCAGGCGGCGGCGCTGGGCTATTCCAACCGCGACATCGCCCTGCAACTGCGTATCACCGAGGACACGGTAAAGGGGCATATGCGCCTGATCATGGACAAACTCGGCGCCAACAATCGCACCCACGCCGTGGCCATTGCCGTGCAGCGCGGCGTTCTCGAGGTCGGCCCCCCACTTTAGTGTTCCCCCTCTTCCCCTCCTTGTGAGCTGGGCGCCGACAGCTCCACCGCGCATGCTCTGTCTCTGACCAGACAAGGAGGCTTCACATGGGCTCGCTCGGAGAAACTCAGGGCATCGCGCCCTGTCTGGCAAAGGCGCTGGACGATGCTCGGACGCTGGCACGGATCGCCGACCTGCTGGCCGATGCAGGAGCGGCCCTGCAGCACGACACCCTGCGCGCCTATGTCTACCTCGACCAGGCCATGGAGCTGCTGCGTCAGGCAAACAGCGGCGTCGAGAGCGGCCTGCGCCATGCGACGGGACTGAACCGCTGGCAAACGCGGCGTCTGGACGAATACATCAGCCGGCATCTGGATATGCCGATCCGCACCTGCCACCTGGCCGCCCAGCTCAACCTGAGCAGCAGCCACTTCTCCCATGTGTTCAAGCAGACCTTCGGCATCACGCCGCTGGCCTACGTGGCGCGCAAGCGCATAGAAGCGGCCCGGGCGATGATGCTGACCACCGATCAGCCACTGACGCAGATTGCCCATGCCCATGGCTTCTGCGATCAGTCGCACTTCACCCGCACCTTTCGCCGCGAGACCGGAGTCAGCCCCTTGCTGTGGCGGCAGCGCTGCGCCGCGAAGGCGCAGGCTGCCTCCGAGGGTTGATCAGCCCAGCATGGTCACATGACGCGGATGGCTGGCCACACGCTCGAGCCAGGCGCGCACGGCCGGGAAGGCTTCGAGGCTGAAACCGCCCTCATCGGCCACGTGGGTGTAGGCATACAGGGCGATATCGGCGATGGAGTAATGCTCGCCGACCAGATAGGGCGTGCGTTCGAGCTGTTTTTCCATCACCTTCAGGGCCTTGTAGCCGAGCTTCAGGCAGCGCGCGTGTTCCTCGCGGCGCTCCTCGGGCATGCCCTGGTAGAGCTGGATGAAACGCGCCACGGCAACATAGGGCTCATGGCTGTACTGCTCGAAGAACTGCCATTGCAGCACCTGGGTGCGCAGGCGCGGCTCGCGGGGCAGGAAGTCGCTACCATCGGCGAGGTAGTTGAGGATGGCGTTGGACTCCCACAGGCAGGTGCCGTCGTCCAGCTCCAGCACCGGAATCTTGCCGTTGGGGTTCTTGGCCAGGAAGGCTTCGCTCTGCGTTTCGCCCTTGAGAATGTCGATAGGCACCCACTCGTAGGGTTTGCCGAGCAGATGCAGCATCAGCTTGACCTTGTAGCAGTTGCCCGACCGGTAATCGCCGTAGACCTTGTACATCGCATTGCCCTCCCCGTGTTTCCTTGTGTTTTCGAAGGAGCCGACTCGCCGGCGATCCGCCGCAGCGAGAGCGTCGCCAGCTAGCTGCTCCTACGCTACAAACCTCTACTTCACCTGCGCCTCTCGAATCACCGCCGCCAGTCGGCGCAGCCCCTCACCCAGGCGCTCCGGCGCCACATGGCTGAAGTTCAGGCGCAGGTGGCCAGGGTTGGCATCCGGGTCGATGAAGAACGGCTCGCCCGGCATGAAGGCGACGTTCTGCGCCAGCGCCGCATCGAGCAGGGTGCGGGTGTCCAGCGGCTGCTTGAGGGTCAGCCAGAAGAACAGGCCGCCCTGCGGGATCTGCCAGTCGGCCAGTTCGCCGAAGTGTTCCAGCAGCGCGGCCTGCATGGCGTCGCGGCGGATGCGGTAGAAATCGCGCAGCTCGGCCAGGTGGCCACTGTACTGCTCGCTGCCCAGCCACTGCAGCGCCTGCCACTGACCGATGCGGTTGGTGTGCAGGTCGGCCGACTGCTTCAGGCGCAGCAGGTGCGGGTACAGGTCCTTGGTGGCGATCAGGTAGCCGACGCGCAGGCCCGGCAGCAGGGTCTTGGATACGGTGCCGGTGTAGATCCAGCTGGCCTTCTGCAGGCGGCTGACGATGGGCGTGGCGCTGCCGGCGTCGAACACCAGCTCGCGGTACGGCTCGTCCTCGATCAGGGTCACGCCGAACTCGTCGAGCAGCGCCGCCACCGCTTCGCGCTTGGCTTCGCTGTAACGGGTGCCGGACGGGTTCTGGAAGGTCGGAATCAGGTAGGCGAAAGCCGGCTTGTGCGTTTCCAGACGCTGGCGCAGCGCGGCCAGCTCGGGGCCATCGGCCTCCTGCGGCACGCTGATGCAGTCGGCGCCGAACAGCTGGAAGGCCTGCAGCGCGGCCAGGTACGTCGGCGCCTCGAGCAGCACCTCGGTGCCCGGATCGATGAACAGCTTGGAGGCCAGATCCAGCGTCTGCTGCGAGCCGCTGACGATCAGCACCTGGCTGGCCTCGCAGGGCACGCCCAGAGCCCGCGCCTCGGCGGCGATGGCTTCACGCAGCGCCGGCTCGCCCTCGCTCATGCCGTACTGGCCCATGCTCGCCGGCATCTCGGCCCAGTCCACCTTCGGCAGCATCGGCTCGGCCGGCAGCCCACCGGCGAAGGACATCACCTCCGGACGCTGCGCCGCGGCGAGAATTTCACGGATCAGGGAGCTTTTCAGGCGGGCGATGCGTTCGGAGAAGGCCATGGGATGTCCTGGGGTGCAAATGTCATTGGAATTAAGTCAAACTGCTTGACCGAAACTACGACGCCGCCCAGAGATACGTCAATATGACTGACCTAAAAAATTTCCCCGAGAAATTTTTGACCGCGCCCAGCGACGGCCCGCAGGGTGGCCGCACCGGGTGGCAGGCGATGAAGAACCCCGCCGTGCAGCAGGCGGCCATGGAGGCCTTCTTCTTCGGCTACCAGGCCTTCACCGCCAAGCCCGACGAGATGCTGGCCAGGCGCGGCCTGTCACGGGTGCACCACCGCATCCTGTTCTTCATCGCCAAGTATCCCGGGCTGAGCATGAAGGAGCTGCTGGGCTATCTGGGCGTGAGCAAGCAGGCGCTGAACACGCCGCTGCGCCAGCTGATGGAAATGCACCTGGTGCAGAGCGAGGCGGCAGCAGACGACAAGCGCAAACGCCTGCTCGGCTTCACCGCCGAAGGCGCCAAGCTGGAACAGGCCCTGCGTCGCGAGCAGGCGCGACTGCTGCAGCGGGTGTTCAGCGAAATGGGAGAAGAAGCCGTACAGGGCTGGCTGGCCGTCAATCACGCCCTGGCCCGCAGCCGCCACGAACGTACGTAGCCACCGCGGCCATGTCCCACTCCTAGCAGCGTTGCTGGCGAAGCCTCTTGTTCGCGAGCAACGCTGCTCCTACCGATTCAGCCTCCCCCCTTCCATTCCCCTGCACCGCCGGTCATTTCGGCAATTGCGCGCAACCATGACCTCTGCAATCATATGCGAATCATTATCACCTTAACTTAGATATCGCGAGGTGCGCGTGTCGGTTCAGGATTCCAGCAATCAGCAGTTGGTCGGCCTGCTTTACCGCGACCATCGCGACTGGCTGTTCGGCTGGCTGCGCAAAAGTCTGAATTGCACGCAGCGCGCCGAAGACCTGAGTCAGGACACCTTCGTGCGCCTGCTCGGCCGCCCGGACCTGCACAGCCCGCGTGAACCTCGTGCCTTGCTCACCACCATCGCCAGGGGCCTGCTGATCGACCAGTTCCGCCGCAGTGCGCTGGAGCGCGCCTATCTCGAAGAACTCGCTCTGGCCCCCGAGGCCCTGCAACCGAGCCCCGAGGAACAGGCGCTGGCGCTGGAACAGCTGAGCGAGATCGATCGTCTGCTCGGACACCTGTCGAGCAAGGCGCGCGCCGCCTTCCTCTACAACCGCCTGGACGGTCTCGGCCATGCCGAGATCGCCGAGCGTCTGGGCGTATCGCCCTCGCGGGTGCGCCAGTACCTCGCCCAGGGCCTGCGCCAGTGCTACATCGCGCTGTATGGAGCGCCGCAATGAACCGGGTATCGGCGCGCGCCCTGGATGAGGCCATTGCCTGGCAGCTGTGCCTGGACTCCGGCGAGGCCAGCGAACAGCAACGCCAGGATTTCGCCCGCTGGCTGGCGGCCCATCCCGAGCATGGCCTCGTCTGGCGCAGGCTCGGCGGCATCGACCAGCAACTCGCCGCGGCCACCCCTGCGCCGGCCCGCCGCGCCCTGCTGCAAGGCGGCCAGCGGCGTCGCAGCCTGCGACGCCTGGGGGGCAATGCCCTGGCCCTGCTGCTGGCAAGCGGCATCGCCCTGGCCTTGCTGGCTCAGCAGCGCCCGCTGGGCGACTACCTTGCCGACTATCGCACCGCCGCCGGGGAGCAGCGCGACCTGCTGCTCGCCGACCGCAGCCAGATCCGCCTCAACAGCCGCAGTGCGCTGAACGTTGCGTTCGACGACGACGAGCGCCGCCTGGTGCTGCTCAGCGGTGAAATCCTGATCCAGACCGCCAAGGGCGATGCGCGTCCGTTCGTCGTGGAGACGGCGCAGGGCCGCCTGCGTGCCCTGGGAACGCGCTTTCTGGTGCGTCGCGATGGCGACGCCACCGAGCTGATCGTCCTGCAGTCGGCCGTGGCTGCGCGGCCGCTCTCCGGTACGCAGGAGCGCATCATCCAGAGTGGCGAGCAGGTGCGCATGGACAGCCGGCACCTCGGCGACAGCAGCCCCGCTCCCATCGGCGCCGATGCCTGGAGTCGCGGCATGCTGGTGGCGGACAACCTGCCGCTGCAGCGCCTTATCGATCAACTCGGCGAATACCGTAGCGGCTACCTGGGCCTCGACCCGAGCCTGGCCGGCTTGCGTATCAGCGGCAGCTTCCCGCTGCACGACAGCGACAAGGCCCTGGCCGCGCTGCCACCGAGCCTGCCGGTGCGCATCGAGCAGATCGGCCCCTGGTGGACGCGCGTCGTGCCGGCAGAAAAATAATCTGCCGCCCCTGTCATTTTTGATTTCTGCTTCGGCAAAAGGACATTGAGATACATTACCTCTTAGGAGAAGTTCGCAATGTCCTCCACCGCCGCTCCCTTCCGCCGCACTCTGCTGGCGCTGACCATCGCCTTCGCCGGCCAGGTGGGGCTGGCTCATGCCGAGCCCTATCAGCTGCCCGCCGGCCCCCTGGCCGCCACGCTCAACCAGATCGCCAGCCAGGCCGGCGTGACCCTGAGCATCGACCCGGCGCTGACCGAGGGCAAACGCTCGGCGCCGGTAGAAGGTGATCTGCAAGCCGTCGACGCGCTCAACCAGGCCCTGCGCGGCACCGGTCTGCAACTGCAGAGCAACGGCGCTGGCGTCTACAGCCTGGTGCCTGCCGCCGAATCGGCGGTGGCGCTGCCCGACGTAACCGTTACCGCCAGCGAACAGGCCGCCGAAACGGCCTGGGGCCCGACCCGCGGCTACCTGGCCAGCCGCACGGCAACCGGCACCAAGACCGACACGCCGCTTCTGGAGACGCCACGCTCCATCTCGGTTGCCACCCGTGAGCAGATGCAGGATCGCAAGGTGCAGAACCTGGACGATGCCGTGCGCTACATGCCCGGCGTGATCGCCAGCAGCTACGGCAGCGACAGCCGCGCCGACTGGATGAAGATCCGCGGCTTCGAACCGATTCAGCTGCTCGACGGCCTGCCGCTGCCCAAGGGCAGCTACACCATGCCCAAACTGGAGACCTGGAACCTGGAGCGCGTCGCCGTGCTGCGCGGCCCGGCCTCCTCGGTCTATGGCCAGACCCCGCCCGGCGGCCTGGTTGACGCCGTCAGCCGTCGCCCACAGGCCGAAAGCAGCCATGAAGTGCAGGTGCAAGTCGGTAACTACCAGCACAAGCAGATCAGCTTCGACAGCACCGGCAAGATCGATGACGAGGGCCGTTTTCTCTACCGGTTCAGTGGCGTGGGTCGTGACAGCGGCACGGTCATCGAGCATATGGATGACCAGCGCTTCAACCTGGCGCCCAGCCTGACCTGGAACATAGCAGGCGACACCAGGCTGACCTTCCTCGGACAGTTCAATCGCGACGATACCGGCGGCACCAGCCAGTTCCTGCCTCTGCAAGGCACCAAGCTGGGCACGCCGGCCGGCAAGATCGACTACAACAAGAACCTCGGCGACCCCGACTGGGAGTTCTACGACAAGACCTTCTATGCCCTCGGCTACGCCTTCGAGCACCGCATCAACGATGTCTGGCAGTTCAATCAGAACCTTCGCTACAGCAAGCTCGAGCTGGATAACCAGATCATCACGGCTGGGGGTTGGGCTACCGCGGTCGCTGACGACGGCACGGTTGCGCGCGGCGCCAACGTGTACGACGAGAACATCAGCCACTTCGCCATGGACAACAATTTCCAGGCTGACTTCCGTACGGGCGCGCTGACCCATACCTTGCTGCTGGGCGTGGATTATCTGCGCGTCAACACCGATTACCGCTGGCTGTATGGCAGCGCCCCGAGCAGCAATATCATCAACCCGATCTATGGCCAGGACTTCAGTGGTGTCGCCTACACCGCCTTCCAGGACTACAACCAGAAGCGCAGGAACGCAGGCCTCTACCTGCAGGATCAGATCGCCCTCGACGCCTGGCGCCTGACCCTGGGTGGCCGCTGGGATCGGCTGGATACCGACTCGGTGTTCTACAACGCCAATGACGCCGAGGACAGCCGCCGCGACAGCCAGTTCAGCGGCAACGCCGCGCTGAGCTACGTCTTCGACTCCGGCTTCACACCCTACCTGTCCTACGCCGAATCCTTCCAGGCCGAAGCGGGCGGCAATGGCGGCGCCGCGTTCAAACCCAGTACCGGCAAGCAGTACGAGCTGGGCATCAAGTACCAACCGCCGGGCAGCGACATGCTGTTCACTGCCGCGGTCTATGACCTGAAGCGGCAGAACATCGTGACCACCAATATCGCCGGCGCCAGCGAACCGGTGAGCGAGGTAGAGGTACGCGGCCTGGAGCTGGAGGCCACCGGCAACCTCACCGAGAACCTCAGCCTGACGGCCTCCTACACCTACACCAACAGCAAGATGACCAAGGTTGGCGACCCGCGCGACAAGAACCGCGCCCTGCCTCTCACGCCGGAACACCAGGCTTCGATCTGGGCCGACTATGACTGGAATCAGGGCATGCTGGCCGGATTCGGCGTTGGCTTCGGCGCCCGCTTCGTCGGCTCCACCGACAACATCGCCGTCGGCAACCTGGGTTTCGTGCGGGATGCCTCCGACGGCCACAGCAGCGCCTACACCGTCTACGACGCTGCCGTGCGCTACGACCTCGGTCAGCTCGATGCCAGCCTGCGTGGTGCCAGCGTATCGCTCAACGCCAACAACCTGTTCGACAAGGAATACCTGGCCACCTGCGACGGCTTCTACTGCTATGCCGGCGACCCGCGCCGGGTCACCGCGAGTATCGACTACAAGTGGTAACAGGCTGAAAAACAGGAGCCGCCCGATGGGCGGCTCCTGCCATTTACGCCACAGTCAGCCCGCCGTCTCCTGCAACTCGGCAGCACCCTTGAAGAACACCAGCATCAGCGCCACGCCCGCCCCTAGCAACGGCAGCAACGCCACCAGCATCAACAGCACGCTGGCCAACATCAGCCCACCGACGATATCGAGCCAGGCCATCACTTTCAGCGCCGGATAGGGACCTTGCAACTTGAGCAGCCGTATCCCCAGCCAGGTAGTGCAGATGCCCATAAGACACAACAGCGCCATATAGCCGATGGTCTGCCAGTCCAATCCGGCGAACAGTTGGTCACTGAAAAGCATGTCCACTGCCTCCAGCAGCAGCGTCACCGCCAGCAGCAACCAGATCGGTACGCTGAGGTTGCGCGCGAAAAAACGCACCTCGGCAAAGGCTTTGAAACGCAGCAGCAGGTAGCAGCCGAGTAACGCCAGCACCAGGCTAAGCCAGTCGGTGTAGGTAAACAGCAGTTCAGCTTCATCTGCCTCCAGCAGGGCTCCGGCAAATGTAAGCCCGACCACCATAGCGTTGGCTACCACCGAGACCAGCGCCAGCCAGCCGAGCACCCGCAGCTGGCGAGCGCTCCAGCCTGGCAGGCGGTGAACGGGAGCGGCGTCGAGCAGCTCCACCTGTGGCGCACTGTAGGGATTGTCCGGTTGCATCGCACGTCCGCCTTGTTCGGCAAAAACCCGAGGCTAACCAGCCGCGCGGCGCTTGACCAGACTGTACGGTTCAACCCAGCGGTGGCTGTACCGCGACGCCACCGCAGCCGCGCAATAGGCTTTGCCAGTCACCGGAGAACGACCATGTCCACCGAACTGCTGCTCGCCTTCATTGCCTTCGCCTTCGTCACCTCGGTGACGCCCGGCCCCAACAACATGATGCTGCTCGCCTCGGGCGTGAATTTCGGCGTGCGCCGCAGCATCCCGCACATGCTCGGCATCAGCCTGGGCTTCATGCTGCTGGTGGCCTCGGTAGGCCTGGGCCTCGGCCAGCTGTTCGAACGCCTGCCGGTGCTGCATGACGTGCTGCGTTACGTCGGCGCGGCCTACCTGCTCTACCTGGCCTGGAAGATCGCCCAGGCCGGCGCTCCGCAAGGCCGTGACAACCCCGCCGCCAAGCCGTTTACCTTTCTCCAGGCCGCGGCCTTCCAATGGGTCAACCCCAAGGCCTGGATCATGGCCATCGGCGCCATTACCACCTATACCCCGCAGGACGGCTTCGTCAGCAACGTGCTGCTGATCGCTGCACTGTTCGCCCTGGTCAACTGCCCCAGCGTCGGCCTGTGGACCGTCGCCGGCAGCCTGCTGCGCAGCTGGCTGGACAACCCGCGCGCCCTGCGCGCCTTCAATATCGGCATGGCGCTACTGTTGGTCGCCTCGCTCTACCCCATCTTCGTCGACACGGGACTGCTCTGATGCAAGACGTCGCCCCTACCCGCCTGCGCCCACTGGCCGATACCTCCACCTCGGCCGTGGTGGCTGGCTTCATCGCCATGCTCACCGGCTACACCAGCTCCCTGGTGCTGATGTTCCAGGCCGGCCAGGCGGCCGGCCTCAGCGCCGGGCAGATTTCCTCGTGGATCTGGGCACTGTCGATCGGCATGGCACTGTGCTGCATCGTGCTCTCGCTGCGCTACCGCGCGCCGGTGATGATCGCCTGGTCGACGCCCGGTGCGGCGCTGCTGATCACCAGTCTGCCGCAGGTCTCTTATGGCGAGGCGATTGGCGCCTATATCCTGGCTTCGGGCCTGATCGTGCTGATCGGCCTGACCGGAACCTTCGACCGCCTGATGCGCCGCATACCCGCCTCCATCGCCGCTGCGCTGCTGGCCGGTGTGCTGTTCAAGATCGGTCTGGAAATCTGCGTGGCCGCCGAGCAGCAGCCCTTCCTGGTGATCGCCATGCTGCTGGCCTATCTGCTCGGCAAACGTCTTTGGCCGCGCTACTCGGTGCTCTCCGCGCTGATCGTGGGCAGTGTGCTGGCCGGGGTCTTCGGCCTGCTGGACTTCAGCGATTTCCAGCTGCAGCTGGCCACGCCTGAATGGACTACGCCCAGCTTCTCGCTGGCCGCGGCGATCAGCATCGGCATTCCGCTGTTCATCGTCGCCATGGCCTCGCAGAACCTGCCCGGCATGGCCGTGCTGCGCGCCAACGGCTATGACGTGCCGGCCTCACCGCTGCTGACCAGCACCGGCCTGGTATCGATCCTGATGGCGCCGTTCGGCAGCCACGGCATACACATGGCCGCCATCAGCGCCGCCATCTGCGCCGGCCCGGAAGCCCATGAAGACCCGCGCAAGCGCTACACAGCGGCGGTCTGGTGCGGGGTGTTCTACGCCATCGCCGGCATCTTCGGCGCCACCCTGGCCTCGCTGTTCGCCGCGTTGCCGGCCGCACTGATCCTCTCCATCGCCGCGCTGGCGCTGTTCGCCTCGATCATTGGCGGCCTGACCCAGGCCATGAGCGAGCCCAACGAGCGCGAAGCGGCGCTGATCACCTTCCTGGTCACGGCGTCGGGGATGACCCTGGCCGGCGTCGGCTCGGCCTTCTGGGGCATAGTCGCCGGCCTGTTGACCCTGGCCGTGCTGAACTGGGGCAAGCGGTAGCCCCCGCAGCCCGGATGCAATCCGGGCTACGAGCGGTAGGGTGCGCCGTGCGCACCACTGGCTAACAGCCTGTTCAACGGTGCGCGCAGCGCACCCTACCGTCCGGGCGCCGGCTCGGCCAGTTCTGCGCCATGCACGCGGTTGACCCACAGGCCGAACAGCGCCGCCGTGATGAACATGATCAGGCTGTAGATGGCTGCGGGAATGGCCATGGTCGGGTTGTTCAGCAGCGCCGGGCTGAGCGCCAGGGCGATGGCCAGGGTGCCGTTGTGGATGCCGATCTCCATGGCGATGGCGATCGCCTGGCGCAGATTGAGCTTGAGCAGCCTGGGTACGCAGTAGCCCACCGCCATGCTCAGCAGGTTGAAGGCCAGCGCCGCGCCGCCGACCGACGGCGCGTAATCGACGAAGGTGCGCCAGTCCTTGGCCACCGCCAGCAGGATGATCAGCAACAGGAACAGCGCCGAAACGATCTTCACCGGTTTCTGCATGCGCTCGGCGAAACCGGGAAAGCGGCTGCGCAGCCACATGCCGATGGCCACCGGGCCGAGAACGATGGCGAACACCTGCACCACCTTGGCGAACTGCAGCGGTATGGCCTGATCGTCCGCCATGAAGTACATCAGCGACAGGTTGACGATCAGCGGCATGGTCAGAATCGCGATCACCGAATTCACCGCGGTCAGGGTGATGTTCAGCGCCACGTCGCCATGGGCCAGGTGGCTGTACAGGTTGGCCGTGGTGCCGCCCGGCGAGGCGGCCAGCAGCATCAGGCCGACGGCCAGTGCCGGTGCCAGGCCGAAGGCCTTGGCCAGGAAGAAGCAGGCCAGCGGCAGCAGCAACAGCTGGCAGGCCAGGCCGATCAGCACGGGTTTGGGAAATTTCACCACCCGGGCGAAATCGGCCAGGGTCAGCGACAGGCCGAGGCCGAGCATGATGATGCCCAGCGCGGCGGGAAGGAAAAACGTCAGCAAGGGATCGGCGGTCATTATTGTTATCGCTCCAGGGGAACCTGGCAGGATTTTGCGCAGTCAGGGCCACCGCTGACAGTGGCCCTGCGAGCCAACCTTCGTCCGCTGAGCTAGCGGGATAGAGCCGTCAGATCGCCGTGGCCCCACCGTCCACCGCCAGCGCCTGGCCGGTGGTGAACGCGGCGTGATCGCTGCACAGATAGAGTACGGCGGCGGCGATCTCCTCGACCTTGCCGATGCGCCCGACCGGGTGCATGGCGGCGGCGAACTCGGCCTTCTTCGGATCGGCTTCATAGGCGCGGCGGAACATGTCGGTGTCGATCACCGCCGGGCACACCGCATTGACGCGGATTTTCTTCTTCGCGTATTCCACCGCCGCGGACTTGGTCAGGCCGATCACCGCATGCTTGGAAGCGGCGTAGATGCTCATCTTCGGCGCCGCGCCGAGGCCTGCCACCGATGCGGTGTTGACGATGGCGCCAGCGCCCTGAGCCAGCATCAGCGGGATCTGATGCTTCATGCACAGCCACACACCCTTGACGTTGACGCCCATGATGGCGTCGAACTCGGCCTCGTTGCCGTCGGCCAGCTTGCCCTGCTCGATCTCGATACCGGCGTTGTTGAAGGCGTAATCCAGACGGCCGTATTGCGCCATGGTGGCGTCCATCAGCGCCTTGACCTCGGCGTCGCAGGTCACGTCGCAACGCACGAAGCAGGCCTCGCCACCGGCCGCGCGAATCAGCTCGACGGTACCCTCGCCGCCTGCCACGTCCACGTCGGAAACCACCACCTTCAGCCCTTCGGCAGCGAACGCCTGGGCGGTGGCGCGGCCAATACCGGCGGCAGCGCCGGTGACCAGGGCGACCTGGCCGGAAAACGTCATGCTCATGTCTGCTTCCTCGCAGCGATTCTCGTTGAATTGGCGAGGAGTCTAGCCAGACGGCGAAGCGCGCAGCAGCACTATCAGGCTCTGGAGTGAAGGGTCATGCAGGGCGCTGATGGCGACTCCACCAGCGCGGTGCCGCGATCAGCGGGTAGCCCGGATGAAATCCGGGAAAGATCGGACGGCATGCCAGACCGCCCCGGATTTCATCCGGGCTACAGGGCTCAGGCGCGCAGTTCGGCGACCACCGCAGCCAGCGCCTGCGCCGGGTCGGCGGCCTGGCTGATCGGGCGACCGATCACCAGATAGTCGGAGCCGGCCTCCAGCGCCTGACGCGGGGTAAGGATGCGCTTCTGGTCATCGGCATTGCTGCCGGCAGGACGAATGCCCGGCGTCACCAGCTGCAGACGCGGCTGCGCGACCTTCAGCGCCTGCGCCTCCTGCGCCGAGCAGACCAGACCATCGAGCCCGGCATCGGCCGCCAGGCCGGCCAGGCGCAGTACCTGCTCCTGCGGCGGTACGTCCAGGCCGATGCCGGCCAGGTCCTGCTGCTCCATGCTGGTCAGCACGGTCACGCCGATCAGCAGCGGCTTGGCGCCAGTCAGCTTGTCCAGCTCGTTGCGGCAGGCCGCCATCATGCGCAGGCCGCCGGAGCAGTGCACGTTGACCATCCACACGCCCAGCTCGGCCGCAGCCTTGACCGCCATGGCCGTGGTGTTGGGGATGTCGTGGAATTTCAGATCGAGAAACAGCTCGAAGCCCTTGGCCTGCAGCGCCTCGACCACCTGCGGGCCGCTGCGGGTGAACAGCTCCTTGCCAACCTTGACCCGGCACAGCGCCGGATCGAGGCGATCGGCCAGGGCCAGGGCGGCGTCACGGCTGGGAAAGTCGAGGGCGACGATGATCGGGGTTTGGCAGGCGGGCATGAGGCGGGTCTCGGACAGGACAAAAACGCCGCGCATTGTAGCCTAAAGGCAGCGCGCAGTGCCTGCCGCAGGCGCAGCTGCCGCGACGCACAACGGTGCACGAGTGCACGCGTCTGCACCAGCCTGGCCCTCTCGCCCCACCGCTGCTGGCCGTAATGGGCGCCTGAGCGTGCTGGCATGAGCACTGCACGGCAAGTCCATCCTCTGTGCAACGGGTCGCAGCCATGCCCTACCAAACCACCATCGGCAACTTGGTCTATCGCTTCGCCGACCTCAAGACGCTGCTGGCCAAGGCCAGCCCGGCGCGCTCCGGCGATTACCTGGCGGGGCTGGCCGCCGCCACCTACGAGGAGCGCATGGCAGCCAAGCTGGCCATGGCCGAGGTGCCCCTCAAGCGTTTTCTCGACGAGGCGCTTATCCCCTACGAACAGGACGAAGTCACCCGCCTGATCATCGACCGCCACGATGCCGCTGCCTTCGCCCCGATCAGCCACCTGACCGTGGGTGACCTGCGCGACTGGCTGCTGCTGGAAAAGACCGACAGTGTGCGCCTGGCGGCCGTGGCCGCCGGCCTGACGCCGGAGATGGTCGCCGCCGTGAGCAAGCTGATGCGCAATCAGGATCTGATCCTGGTGGCGCGCAAATGCCAGGTGATCAGCCGTTTTCGCAATACCCTGGGCCTGCCCGGCCATCTGGCCGTGCGCCTACAACCCAATCACCCCACCGACGACGTGCGCGGCATCGCCGCCAGCATGCTCGATGGCCTGCTCTACGGCTCGGGCGACGCCACGGTCGGCATCAACCCGGCCAGCGATTCGCTGCCGACGCTGATGCGCCTGTGGCAGATGATGGACGAGGTGCGCCAGCACTTCGAAATCCCCATGCAGAGCTGCGTGCTGACCCACGTGACCACGCAGATCCAGGCCATCGAGGCCGGCGCGCCGATCGATCTGGTGTTCCAGTCCATTGCCGGCACCGAGGCCACCAACGCCGGCTTCGGCGTCTCCCTGGCGATCCTGCGCGAGGCTCACGAAGCCTCGCTGTCGCTCGGTCGCGGCACCCTGGGCGATAACCTCATGTACTTCGAGACCGGCCAGGGCAGCGCGCTGTCGGCCGGCGGCCACCATGGCGTCGACCAGCAGACCTGCGAAGCCCGCGCCTACGCCGTGGCCCGCGAGTTCCGCCCGCTGCTGGTCAACACCGTGGTCGGCTTCATCGGCCCGGAATACCTCTACGACGGCAAGCAGATCATCCGCGCCGGCCTGGAGGATCACTTCTGCGCCAAGCTGCTCGGCCTGCCGATGGGCTGTGACGTCTGCTACACCAACCACGCAGAAGCCGATCAGGACGACATGGACAGCCTGCTCACCCTGCTCGGCGCGGCCGGCATCAACTTCATCATGGGCATCCCGGGCGCCGACGACATCATGCTCAACTACCAGAGCACCTCGTTCCACGATGCGCTGTACCTGCGCAGCGTGCTGGGCCTGAAACGCGCCCCGGAGTTCGACGCCTGGCTGGCGCGCATGGCCATTACCGAACCGACCGGCCGCCTGCGCGAGATCGGCCGCGGCCACCACCTGCTCAAGCAACTGCCACACATCTCGGGAGCCGCGTGATGGCCAACGATCTGATCCAGCACAACCCCTGGGACGAACTGCGCGCGCACACCTCGGCGCGCATCGCCCTCGGCCGCGTCGGCTGCAGCCTGCCCACCCGCGAGGTGCTCAAGTTCGGCCTGGCCCATGCCCAGGCGCGCGACGCCGTGCATCGTCCGCTGGACTTCGCCGAACTCAAGCATCAGCTGCATGCAGCCGGTTTTCGCGCCCTGAAGGTGCGCAGCAATGCCGAGGACCGCCAGACCTACCTGCTGCGCCCGGATCACGGCCGCCACCTGCATGGCGACTGCCGGCTGCAGTTGCAACACGAGCTGCCGGCACCGGAACTGGCCATCGTGCTGGCCGATGGCTTGTCGGCCGTCGCCGTGCAGCGCCATGCCCTGCCGCTGCTGCAGGCCTTTCGCGAACGCTTCGCTACCGACTGGGCCAACACCCCGGTGGTGCTGGCCGAACAGGGCCGCGTGGCGATTGGCGACGGCATCGGCGAAGCGCTGCGCGCCCGTTTGGTGATCGTGATGATCGGCGAACGCCCGGGCCTGACTTCGCCGGACAGCCTGGGCCTGTACCTGACCTACGCGCCGCGAGTGGGCTGCCCGGACAGCGCACGCAACTGCATCTCCAACGTGCGTCCCGAGGGCCTGCCTTACGAACTGGCGGCGCACAAACTCGACTACCTGACGCGCCAGGCGCTGCGCCTGCAACTGAGCGGCGTGCAGCTCAAGGACGACAGCAGCCTGCAGCAGGTCGCGGCACAGCCAGACTGACAAGTGCCCCTGTGCGGGTTATGGTGGTACCTCAGCCATCCCTGAGGAATCGACATGCCCTGGTACGTTTGGCTGCTACTGGTCCTAGTCTTCGGCTCGGTGATCGGTAGCCTGCTGTTGCTGCGCAGCAGCGCCAAGAAGATGCCCCTGAGCGAGGACCAGCTCGAGCGCATGCGCAAGCGCGCCATCGAGCAGGAGGCCAAGGACGCGCGCGAGCGTCAGCGCTAGACCGAGCGTCCCCTCAGGTCACTCCGAGACTGCCCACGATGCAGCCTGCTAGACTGCGCGCCTTCTCAAGGAGGAGGTGCCATGCCCCTGCATCTGCGCTTGCTGCTCCCCGCGCTCACCCTGGCCCTGGGCACGGGCCTGGGTTTCATCCAGCCCGTCGGCTTGCTGCTGGGCAGCCTGTTCGTCATGGTCCTGCTGGTCGGCGAGCGGCATCTGCCGAGCTGGCTGTGGCTGCCACTGGTCCTGCTCGGCGGCATTGCCCTGGCGGCGCACCTCGTGCCCGGCTTCCGGCCCTGGCAGCTGTGGCAGCCGCGCCTCATCAGCGCCGATGCTGCGCCCTACGGTCTGCGTCTTTCCTGGGACAAGCTGCTGCTGGGCACCGCCCTGCTGGCCTGGTGGCTGGGGCAACCCCACCGACCGGCCATATCGCTGCAACGGACCTGGCTCGTATGCCTTGCCACCCTGCTGCTGGTGCCGGTGCTGGCCATCGCGCTGGGCCTGGTCGCCTGGCAACCCAAATGGCCGCAAGGGCTGCTGCTGTGGCTGGCGGTCAACCTCGGCGTGGCGGTGCTGGCCGAGGAGCTGCTGTTTCGCGGCGTGCTGCAACCGGCGCTGGTCAAACGCCTGGGTACCTGGCCTGGTTTGCTGCTGACAGCGGGCCTGTTCGGCGCGGCGCACCTGCCCTTCAGTCCGCTATTTGCCGTGGTGGCCACCTGTGCAGGGCTCGGTTACGGCCTAGCCTTTCACTACAGCGGGCGTATGAGCCTGGCCATCGCCCTGCATGGTGCCGTCAATCTGCTGCATATTCTGCTGCTGAGCTATCCGCTGCGACTGGCATGACGGCGATTCGGTAAGGCGAGAAAATGCGCGCCAGCTCGCCATTGGCACGCAGCTGCTCGAGCAGCGCAGCGAAGCGTTCGGGACTGATCGGCGCGCCGGCGCGGATCATCGCATGGTGGCGATAGACCTGATCGATACGATCGGAAATCAGCAACTGCCGCCCATGCTCGCGGTTGCGCTCGAGAAAATCATAGAGATTGGAACGGGTCACCAGAGCGATGTCGGCGCGACCGCGCAGCACCATCAGCAGATTGCTGTCATGGGAGTGGCCGAGGTTGGCATTGAAGGTGCGGGTGAGGTATTCCGGGTCGCTGTTGAAGCCGGCGAAGCCATAGTGATAACCACGGTACAGGGCCAGACGCTTACCCTGCAGCTGCTCGAAATATTGCTGATCACGCAGCTCCTCGTTCCTGGTAACGAACAGCTCCGCATCCTCCAGGCCCATGTCGACGGCATCGGCATCGATATCCTGCCAGCCCCAACCGGGGTTCTCGAAGATCGCCATATCGATACGCCCGCGCTGCAGATCGCTGAAGCGGCGCACGATGGCGGTGGGCAACATGATGAAGTGGTATTCGCTCTGCTCGCGATTGAGCGCCTCGAGCAGCTGTGGCAGCAGGCCGCTGGATTCCTGCAGATTGGACTTGACCACGTAAGGCGGGAAATGCGCGCCGCCTACCTTGACGACTTCCGCGGCGGACAGCGAGCCGGCGAGCACCAGACAGATAGCGCCCACCCACATGTGACTCCAGCGCCACGCATGCCGCATATCGACCCCCAAAAAATCCTTCTTCTAGTGCGAAGCAGCCTACTCCAGTCTTCCCTGACCGACCAGATGGTTTTTCAGTCTGGCGCGACTTTCCCACCCAGTGCCAGACGATAGCGGCTCAAAAGCCTCTGCAACTGCCCGTCGGCCTGCAGCTTGTCCAACAATTCGCTCATCTGCGCCGGCGTCAGCGGGCCGTCGGGACGCAGCAGCACCTGATGCTGATAGAGCTGATCGAAGTGCTCGGATACCAGCATATCGGCCGCCGCCTCGGGATGGCGCTGCAGGTACATTTCCAGATAGGAACGGGTAATCACCACTACGTCCACCCGGCGCGCCTGCAGCATGCGCAGGTTGCTGTCATGGGAATAGGTGATCAGCGCGTTGAAGGTGCGCGCGAGGTAGCTCTGGTCGGCATTGAACCCGGCGAAACCATAGTGATAGCCACCGTACAGCGCCATGCGCTTGTCGCTGAAATCCTGGAAGTACTCCTGTCCGCGCCCCGGCTCCGCGGCCGCCACGTAGACCTCGGCATCCTCGATGTCCAGCGGCAGGGCAAGATGGGGCGTGTTCTGCCACCCCCAGTGGCTGGATTCGAAGAACATCAGATCGAAACGCTCGCCCTGCATGTCGCGATAGCGCCGGGTAGCGGAGGTCGGCACCAGCACGAAGCGATAGTGCTCCTGCATGAGATTGAGCGCCTGCAGCAACTCCGGCACCAGGCCTTGCGGTTGCGGGTCTTCGGGTCGGTTCAGGTAGGGCGGGAAGTGATAGCCACCGACGCGCACCTCCTGCGCCGCGAGACTGCCGGGCACATGCAGGAAGACGAAACACGACAGCAGGCAAAGGATTAACCCACGCAAACTCGACCTCTCATCACGGAGCACAATGCAGGAGCTTGGTGAACATCCCGTGTTCGAGCCAATACAGCGGCGGTTGCAGGAAATCTTAGCCGAATTTCGTCATGCGTCCTTGCATACCAGGGAAAGAGCTTCTTCGGCCAGCTGATCCAGGCTCATCGGTCCCTGCGACCGGAACCAGGTGGTGGTCCAGCTCAACGCACCGGTAAGGAAACGCCGCTGAATGAACGGGTCGCCCTGGAAATAGCCGGCCTCGCGGGCCTCGCCCAGCACCGCCAACCAGATCTGCTCGTAGGTGTCGCGCAGCGCCAGGACCTGCGCCTGGCCGTCGGCCGACAGCGAGCGCCATTCATAGACCAGCACCGCCATCGCCTCGCCGGTACCGCCCATGATCGATTGCAGCTCGCAGCGGATCAGCGCCAGCAGCCGCTCGCGGGTCCCCTGCGCTTCGGCCAGTGCGGCACGCATCAGGGCGGTGTTGTAGACGATGGTTTCCTCCATCACCGAACGCAGGATTTCATCCTTGCTCTTGAAGTGATGGAAGATGCTGCCGGACTGAATACCGATGGCGGCGGCCAGATCACGCACTGTGGTGCGCTCGTAACCCTTGCTGCGGAACAGGTGGGCGGCCATCTGCAACAGCTTGCCGCGGGCGCTTTCCGGATCGGTCACCTGGCCGCTGGCGACCAGTTCCTGCATCACGGCCTGGGCTCTGTGTTCATCCACGCTGACTTCTCCCCTGATTGCCCTGCTCGGCGATTGTTCTGATGAATTCTTGTTGCAGCCGGCAAGTGCTTGTCTTGCTTGATGAAATGTATGCGGCGTCAGCTGACCAAGCAAGCGCTCGGCCGTACTTTTGGCCGATTTGCCCTGCCCCAACGCTTTTCAACCAAGCGCTTGCTTGGTAATGTCGACTTACCTTCTCAATGTGTGACGGGCCAATTCTAATGAGCAAAACCGTACGCATCGGCTGCGCCTCGGCGTTCTGGGGCGATACCTCCACCGCTGCCGCCCAGCTGGTGCGCGGTGCCGAGCTGGATTACCTGGTGTTCGACTACCTGGCCGAGATCACCATGTCGATCATGGCCGGCGCCCGCATGAAGAAGCCCGACGAGGGTTACGCCCGCGACTTCGTCGAGGTGCTCGCGCCGCTGCTGGGCGATATCGCCGCGAAGAATATCCGCGTGATCAGCAACGCCGGCGGGGTCAACCCGATGGCCTGCGCCGCGGCCCTGAGCGCAGCGTGCGAGCAGGCCGGCGTGAAACTCAAGATCGCCGTGCTGCACGGCGACAACCTGCAGCCCAAGCTCGGCGAACTGGTCAAGGCCGGCACCCGCGAGATGTTCACCGATGCGCCGCTGCCGCCCTTCTGCGTCTCGGTCAACGCCTATCTGGGCGCACCGGGCATAGTCGCTGCATTGGATGCCGGTGCCGACATCGTCATCACCGGCCGCGTGGTCGACAGCGCGGTGGTCAGCGCTGCCCTGGTGCACGAGTTCGGCTGGGCCTGGAGCGATCACGACAAGCTGGCCCAGGCAGCACTGGCCGGGCACATCATCGAATGCGGCGCGCAGTGCACCGGTGGCAACTTCACCGACTGGCGCGACGTGCCGGACTACGAACACATCGGTTTCCCCATCGTCGAGGTTGAAGACGATGGCCGTTTCGTCGTGACCAAGCCGGAGGGTTCCGGCGGCCTGGTCACGCCCTTTACCGTCGGCGAGCAGATGCTCTACGAGATCGGCGACCCGCGCGCCTATCTGCTGCCGGATGTGGTCTGCGATTTCACCCAGGTCGAGCTGAGCCAGGTTGGCGCCGACCGCGTCGAGCTCAAGGGTGCGCGCGGCCTGCCGCCCACCGCGCACTACAAGGTCAGCGCCACCCACCCGGACGGTTTTCGCTGCACCGCCAGCTGCGTGCTCGCCGGTATCGATGCCGTGGCCAAGGCCGAGCGGGTCAGCCAGGCGATCATCAACAAGACCGAAGAAATGTTCGCCGAACGTGGCTGGGGCCGTTACCAGGAGGTCAGCATCGAGCTGCTGGGTAGCGAGGCCACCTATGGTGCCCACGCTCGTCGCCAGGACAGCCGCGAGCTGGTGGTGAAGATCGCCGTGCGTCATGCCAAGAAGGAGGCGCTGATCCTCTTCTCCCGCGAGATTGCCCAGGCCGCCACCGGCATGGCACCGGGCCTGACCGGCATCGTCGGTGGTCGTCCCACCGTCTACCCGGTGATCCGTCTGTTCAGCTTCCTGGTGGACAAGAGCGCCTGCGCGCTGGAGGTAGAAATCGGCGGCGAGCGCCAGCCGGTCACCCTGCCCCAGGTCGATGCCTTCGACCCCGAGCGACTGCACGCGCCGGCCGCCCTGCCCGTACCGATGGGCGAAGCCGACGCTGCCGTGCCACTGATCCGCCTGGCCGTGGCGCGCTCCGGCGACAAGGGCAACCACAGCAACATCGGCGTGATGGCGAGAAAACCCGAGTACCTGGCGTGGATAGCCGCTGCGCTGACGCCCGAAGCCGTGGCCAACTGGATGGCGCATACCCTGGACGCCGAGCAGGGTCGCGTCAGCCGCTGGTACCTGCCGGGCAGCCACAGCCTCAACTTCCTGCTGGAAAACGCTTTGGGCGGTGGCGGCGTCGCCAGCCTGCGCATCGACCCGCAGGGCAAGGCCTTCGCTCAACAGCTGCTGGAATTTCCGGTGCCGGTGCCCAGGGCGCTGGCGCAAACCTTGAATGGTGCGCACGGCGCACCCTACACCCCGTAGGGTGCGCCGCGCGCACCGGCATCAGTCAGGACAACAATAAAAATGCCATATGACTCAGTCTTTAAACCCGGCCTGTTTAGCGGCCAGACCATTATGGTCACCGGCGGTGGCAGCGGCATCGGCCGCTGCGTGGCCCACGAACTAGCCCACCTGGGCGCCCACGTGGTGCTAGTCGGGCGCAAGCAGGAAAAGCTGGAAAAGACCTGCGCCGAAATCATCGAGGATGGCGGCAGCGCCAGCTTCCAGGCCTGCGACATCCGTGATGAAGAGGCGGTAAAGGCCATGGTCGCCGCGGTGCTCGCGCAACGCGGACGCATCCATCACCTGGTCAACAACGCCGGCGGCCAGTTCCCCGCGCCGTTGATCGGCATCAACCAGAAAGGCTTCGAGACCGTGGTGCGCACCAACCTGGTGGGCGGTTTTCTGGTGGCCAAGGAAGTCTTCCTGCAGAGCCTGAGCAAACACGGCGGCAGCATCGTCAACATGCTCGCCGACATGTGGGGCGGTATGCCCGGCATGGGCCATTCCGGCGCTGCGCGCGCTGGCATGGAGAACTTCACCAAGACCGCCGCCTACGAGTGGGGCCACGCCGGCGTGCGGGTCAACGCCGTGGCGCCGGGCTGGATCGCCTCCAGCGGCATGGACACCTACCCCGAGTCGATGAAGAACATGATCCGCAACCTCAAGGATCACGTGCCGCTGCAACGCATCGGCAGCGAGTCCGAGGTGGCCGCCGCCATCGTCTTTCTGCTCAGCCCCGGCGCCAACTTCATCAGCGGCAACACCATCCGCATCGACGGTGCGGCCAGCCAGGGCACCCGTGCCTGGACCCTGGGCAAGGCAAAAAACAGCGAGCCCTACAACGGTTTCCACCGGGCCTACCTGCCCGATGTACTGAAAGATCAGGAGTAAGGCGATGGCCGTGATCCAATCGGAAATCGATGTGCATGGCGAAGCCTTCGCGCAGAACCGCGCGGCCATGCTGGCGGCCATCGCGGCCTTCCGCGACGTCGAGCAGAAGGTGCTGGACAAGGCGCAGGAGGCCAAGGCCAAGTTCGACAAGCGCGGCCAGTTGCTGCCGCGCGAACGCCTCAACCTGCTGCTCGATGCCGGCGCGCCCTTTCTCGAACTGGCCTCGCTGGCCGGCTACAAGCTGCACGACGACAAGGACGGTAGCCAGGCCGGCGGCGGCCTGATCGCCGGCATCGGCTACATCGCCGGTGTACGCTGCCTGGTGATCGCCAACAACAGCGCGATCAAGGGCGGCACCATCTCCCCCACGGGCCTGAAGAAATCCCTACGCCTGCAGCAGATCGCCTTCGAGAACAAGCTGCCGGTGGTGACCCTGGCCGAGAGCGGCGGCGCCAACCTCAACTACGCCGCCGACATCTTCGTCGAAGGCGCGCGCGGCTTTGCCAACCAGGCGCGCATGTCCGCCATGGGCCTGCCGCAGATCACCGTGGTGCACGGCTCCAGCACCGCCGGCGGGGCCTACCAGCCCGGCCTGTCGGACTACGTGGTGGTGGTGCGCGGCAAGGCCAAGATGTTCCTTGCAGGCCCGCCATTGCTCAAGGCCGCCACCGGCGAGATCGCCACCGACGAGCAACTGGGTGGCGCCGAGATGCACGCTCAGGTCGCCGGCACCGCCGAGTACCTGGCCGAGAACGACGCCGACGGCGTGCGCCTGGCGCGCGAAATAGTCGGCATGCTGCCGTGGAACCAGCAGCTGCCGGCACGTGAGAAACGCACCTGGCGCGAGCCGCTGTACCCGGCCGAGGAACTGCTCGGCCTGGTGCCGGCCGATGCCAAGAAGCCCTACGACGTGCGCGAGGTAATCGCGCGCATCGCCGATGGCTCGGCGTTTCTCGACTTCAAGAACGAGTTCGACAGCCAGACCGTCTGCGGCCACTTGCAGATCGAAGGCCAGGCCTGCGGTTTCATCGGCAACAACGGCCCGATCACCCCGCAAGGCGCGGCCAAGGCGGCGCAGTTCATCCAGCTGTGCGAGCAGAGCAATACGCCGATCCTGTTCTTTCACAACACCACCGGTTTCATGGTCGGCACGGAATCGGAACAGAACGGCGTGATCAAGCACGGCTCGAAGATGATCCAGGCCGTGGCCAACGCCACCGTGCCCAAGCTCACCATCGTCGTCGGCGGCTCCTACGGCGCCGGCAACTACGCCATGTGCGGCCGCGGCCTCGACCCGCGCTTTATCTTCGCCTGGCCCAACAGCCGCACCGCCGTGATGGGCGGCGCCCAGGCCGGCAAGGTGCTGCGCATCGTCACCGAGGACAAGCACGCCAAGGAGGGCAAGGAGCCTGACCCGAAGATGCTCGACATGCTGGAGATGGCCACCGCGCAAAAGCTCGATAGCCAGTCCACTGCCCTCTATGGCACCGCCAGCCTGTGGGACGACGGCCTGATCGACCCGCGTGACACGCGCAAGCTGCTGGGCTTTCTGCTGGATATCTGCGCCGAAGCCAATCTGCGACCGCTGAAGAAGAACAGCTTCGGCGTCGCGCGTTTCTGACCTCGATAAAAAGATTCGGTGCGCACAGCGCACCCTACGGAGAACAACAATGATCTTCACCCAGGAACACGAAGAACTCCGCCGTACCGTCCGTAACTTCGTCGACAAGGAAATCAATCCGCACGTCGACGCCTGGGAGAAGGAAGGCCGCTTCCCGATCCACGACATCTTCAAGAAGGCCGGCGAGCTGGGCTTGCTGGGCATCTCCAAGCCGGAGAAATTCGGTGGCATGGGCCTGGACTACAGCTACTCCATCGTCGCCGCCGAAGAGTTCGGCACCATCCATTGCGGCGGCATCCCCATGTCCATCGGCGTGCAGACCGACATGTGCACCCCGGCCCTGGCGCGCTTCGGCTCCGATGAGCTGCGCGAGGAGTTCCTGCGCCCGGCCATCACCGGCGAGATGGTCGGCTGCATCGGCGTCTCCGAGGTCGGTGCCGGCTCCGACGTGGCAGGCCTGAAGACCACCGCGCGCAAGGACGGCGACGACTATGTGATCAACGGCAGCAAGATGTGGATCACCAACTCGCCATCGGCCGATTTCATCTGCCTGCTGGCCAACACCTCGGACGACAAGCCGCACGTCAACAAGTCGCTGATCATGGTGCCGATGAAGACCCCGGGCATCAGCGTCAGCCCGCACCTGGACAAGCTGGGCATGCGCAGCTCGGAGACCGCCCAGGTGTTCTTCGACAACGTGCGCGTGCCGCAGCGCTACCGCATCGGCGCAGAGGGCGCCGGCTTCATGATGCAGATGCTGCAGTTCCAGGAAGAGCGTCTGTTCGGCGCGGCCAACATGATCAAGGGCCTGGAGCACTGCGTCGACAGCACGATCGACTACTGCAAGCAGCGCCACACCTTCGGCCAACCGTTGATCGACAACCAGGTCATCCACTTCCGCATGGCCGAGCTGCAGACCGAGATCGAGTGTCTGCGCGCGCTGGTCTACCAGGCCACCGAGCAGTACGTGAAGGGCCGCGACGTGACCAAGCTGGCGTCCATGGCCAAGCTCAAGGCCGGCCGCCTGGGCCGCGAGGTGTCCGACGCCTGCCTGCAGTACTGGGGCGGCATGGGCTTTATGTGGGATAACCCGGTGTCGCGCGCCTACCGCGACGTGCGCCTGGTCAGCATCGGCGGCGGCGCCGACGAAATCATGCTCGGCATCATCTGCAAGCTGATGGGCATTCTGCCGGGGAAGAAGAAAGGCTGACCCGTAGGGCGGATGAAACCCGCCACTCACACCGTTGCGGCGGGTTTCACCCGCCCTACACCGAGGCTATGCGATGAACAAGCTGCCCCACTGCGAAACCCTGCTGCTGAACCTCGACGGAGGCGTGCTGCACGTCACCCTCAATCGCCCGGAAAGCCGCAACGCCATGAGCCTGGCCATGGTCGGCGAACTGCGCGCCACCCTGGAAGCCGTGCGCCATGAGCCGAACGTGCGCGCCCTCGTCCTGCGCGGCGCGGGCGGCCACTTTTGCTCCGGCGGCGATATCAAGGATATGGCCGGCGCCAGAGCCCGCGGCGGCGACGCCTACCGCGAGCTGAACCGCGCCTTCGGTGCGCTGCTGGAAGAGGCCCAGGCCGCACCGCAGGTACTGGTGGCGGTGCTGGAAGGCGCCGTGCTCGGCGGTGGTTTCGGCCTGGCTTGCGTGTCCGACGTGGCCATCGCCGCCAGCGGCGCCAGGTTCGGCCTGCCGGAAACCACCCTGGGCATCCTCCCGGCGCAGATCGCCCCCTTCGTGGTGCGGCGCATCGGCCTGACTCAGGCGCGGCGCCTGGCGCTGACCGCCGCCCGCTTCGACGGCTTTGATGCCCTGCGCCTGGGTCTGGTGCACTACTGCGAGCACGATGACGCCGCCCTGCAGCAGCGCCTGGACGAGACCCTGGCGCAGATTCGCCAGTGTGCGCCGCAGGCCAACGCCCAGACCAAGGCCCTGCTGCTGGCCAGCGAACGCGAGGCCCTCGGCCCGCTGCTCGACCGCGCCGCCGAACAGTTCGCCGCCGCCGTGACCGGCGCCGAGGGCGTCGAAGGCACCATGGCCTTCGTGCAGAAGCGCAAGCCGAAGTGGGCCCAGTAGTAGCTCCCCTCTCCCCAAGGGGAGAGGGAACGAATAGACCGTAGCCCGGATGCAATCCGGAGTTCGCCCCACAGGAGCACGAAGATGCCCGCATTCAACAAGATCCTGATCGCCAACCGTGGCGAGATCGCCTGCCGGGTGATGCGCACCGCCATCGAACTCGGCTACCGCACAGTGGCGGTCTACTCCGAGGCCGATGCCGACGCCCGCCATGTACAGATCGCCGACGAAGCCGTATGCATCGGCCCGGCTCAGGTCAGCCAGTCCTACCTGCGCATCGACGCCATCATCGAGGCCGCGCGCAAGACCGGCGCCGACGCCATCCACCCCGGCTATGGCTTCCTCTCCGAGAACGCCGACTTCGCCCGCGCCTGTGAAGCGGCCGGCATCATCTTTATCGGCCCGACCGTAGACGCCATCCACCTGATGGGCAGCAAGCGCCTGTCCAAGATCGCCATGCTGGAGGCCGGCGTGCCCTGCATCCCCGGCTATGAAGGCGCCGCCCAGGATGACGAGACCCTGGCCAGCGAAGCCGAGCGCATCGGCTACCCGCTGATGATCAAGGCCAGCGCCGGCGGTGGCGGCCGCGGCATGCGCCTGGTGCACGAATCCGCCGAACTGCTGGGACAGATCCGCACCGCCCGCTCGGAGGCGCAGAACGCCTTCGGCTCCGGCGAGCTGATCCTCGAGCGCGCGGTGATCCGCCCGCGCCATGTGGAGATCCAGGTGTTCGGCGATGCGCACGGCAATATCCTCTACCTCGGCGAGCGCGACTGCTCGGTGCAGCGTCGCCACCAGAAGGTGGTCGAGGAAGCGCCCTGCCCGGTGATGAGGCCCGAGCTGCGCCGCGCCATGGGCGAGGCGGCGGTGAAGGCGGCGGCCTCGGTCAACTACGTCGGCGCCGGCACCGTGGAGTTCCTGCTCGACGCCAGCGGCGAGTTCTTCTTCCTGGAAATGAACACCCGCCTGCAGGTGGAGCACCCGGTCACCGAGCTGATCACCGGACAGGATCTGGTGGCCTGGCAGATACGAGTCGCCGAGGGTCAACCCCTGCCGCTTCGACAGGACGAAATCCGCCTCACCGGCCATGCCATGGAAGTGCGCCTGTACGCCGAGGATTCGGCCGCCGGCTTCCTGCCGCAAACCGGCCAGGTGTTGCGCTGGGAGCCGGAATTGCTGAGCGGCGTGCGCATCGATCACGGCCTGGTCGAGGGGCAGGCCGTCACCCCCTTCTACGACCCGATGCTGGCCAAGGTCATCGCCTACGGCGCAACCCGCGACGAAGCCCGGCGCAAGCTGGTGCGCGCGGTCGATCAGTGTGTGCTGCTGGGTGTGAACGGCAACCAGCGCTTTCTCGCCAACCTGCTCAAGCACCCGGAGTTCGCCGCTGGCAACGCCACCACGGCGTTTATCGCCGAACACTTCGCTCATGACCCCAGCCTGCAGCCGCATACCGCCAGCCTGGCCGAGCTGGCCATGGCCGCCGCCCTGCTCTACCAGGCCTCGGCCGAGGCCCGCGCGCACCAGCCCGGCCTGTCCGGCTGGCGCAGCGCCGGCAGCGCGCCCTGGCGCTTCGTCCTCAAGCAGGGCGAACACAAGCACGCCGTGGAGCTGGATTTGCTCGCCAGCGGTACGCAAGCACACCTTTGCGTGCGCCGGGGTGAGGAACAACTGCCTGTGCGCCTGCTGGCCAGCGACGGTCGCTGGCTGACCCTGGAACTGGACGGCGTGCGCCGCCGCCAGGCCTACCACCTCGAAGGTGAGCGCCTGTGGCTGTACGGTGAGCATGGCAACCTGGAACTGCTGGATGTCACCCACGAGCCGGCTGGCGGGCAGAACGCCGCCAGCAGCGGCGCGGTGAAGGCACCGATGGATGGTGCCATCGTCGAGGTGCTGATCGCCGAGGGCGCCAGCGTCAGCAAGGGGCAACTGCTGGTGGTGCTGGAAGCGATGAAGATGGAGCACCCGCTCAAGGCCGGCGTCGACGGCATCGTCCGCCGCGTTGGCGTGAGCCAGGGCGACCAGGTGAAGAACCGTCAGTTGCTGGTGGAAATCGAAGCTGATTCGTAGGTGTCGCGGGGCCGCCTAGGCCGTGCGCACCAAAACCCCGGCGGTGCGCATGGCGCACCCTACGACAAGAGGAACGCCCATGTCACTTTACGGCAAGACCCTGTTTATCACCGGCGCCAGCCGTGGCATCGGCCGCGAGATCGCCCTCAAGGCCGCCGCCGATGGTGCCAATATCGTCATCGCGGCCAAGAGCGCCGAGCCGCATCCCAAGCTCGAAGGCACCATCTTCAGCGTCGCCACCGAGGTCGAAGCCGTAGGCGGCAAGGCGCTGGCCCTGCAGCTGGACGTGCGTGACGAACAGGCCGTGGCGGCGGCCATGGCCCAGGCCGCCGAGCATTTCGGCGGCATCGACGCGCTGGTCAACAACGCTGGGGCCATCAAACTGGTCGGCGTGGAAAAACTCGAACCCAAGCGCTTCGACCTGATGTATCAGATCAACACTCGCGCGGTAATGGTCTGCAGCCAGGCGGCCTTGCCCTATCTCAAGAAAAGCGCGGGCGGGCATATCCTCAACCTCTCCCCGCCGCTCAACCTCGACGCCAAGTGGTTCGCCCAGCACGGCCCCTACACCGTCACCAAGTACGGTATGAGCATGCTCACCCTGGGCATGAGCGAGGAGTTCAAGAAGTACGGCATCAGCGTCAATTCGCTGTGGCCAAAGACCATGATCGCCACCGCGGCCATCGAGTTCGAACTGGGCAGCCGCGACGCCTTCAAGCGGGCGCGCACGCCGGCGATCATGGCCGATGCGGCCCACGCCATCCTCAGCAGCGGAGGCCGCAGCCTCACCGGGCGCCTGCTGATCGACGAGGACATCCTGCGCGAACAGGGCGTCAGCGACTTCGAGCAGTACCGCTTCGATCCCGCTGGCGGCAGCCTGGTGCCCGATCTGTTCGTCGATCCGTAGGGCGGGTGCCACCCGCCACCATCGCCTTCATAACCCGGATGCAATCCGGGGATCCCGTGCGCGGATTTACCCGGATTGCATCCGGGCTCCAGGCGCCGCCCCGTAGGGTGCGTATTTGCCGATCTGCCCACCGCTGAACGCACCTGGGCCATGGCTGGTGCGCGCCAGGCTGACTAGAGTCAGGACTCGCCTCCAATTCATAACAGCCCAAGTGCGAGCCCCATGAGCCAAGCCGATCTGATTTCGCCCTTCCGCTTCCTGGCCCACCTGCCGCAGCACCTGCCGCGTGTGCCGCGCATGCTGCGCGGCCTGTACTACGCCGGCATCCGCAACCGCGAGAAGAACCTGTCGCTGGCCTGGGCGCTGCAACGCGCCGCCGAACGCCATCCTGAACGCCCGGCGCTGATGGACGAAAACCGCCAGCTCAGCTACCGCGCGTTCAATGCCTGGGCCAACCGCCTGGCCTGGGCGTTCAAGGCCGAAGGCGTCCGCCATGGCGACGTGGTGGCGGTGATGCTGGAGAACCGCCTGGAGCTGCTGGCGATCCTCGCCGCCCTGAGCAAGCTCGGCGCCGTGGGCGCGCTGATCAACACCACCCAGCGCGGCAAGGTGCTGGCGCACAGCTTCAACCTAGTCGAACCCGGCTTTCTGGTGATCGGCGACGAACTGCTCGGCGCCTTCGAGGAAATCGCCGCGCAACTGCACAATCAGCAAGCCAAACGCTACTGGATCGCCGACCAGGACTGCCTGGGCGATCCCGGCCAGGCGCCAGATGGCTGGCTCAACCTGATGCACCTGGCCGCCGGCCAGGCCCAGGACAACCCTCCGGACAGCCAGCACGTACGCATGAAGGATGCCTGCTTCCTGATCTACACCTCCGGCACCACCGGCCTGCCCAAGGCCTCGATCATGAGTCATGGCAAGTGGATCAAGGCCTATGGCGGCTTCGGCCATTCCGGCCTGACCCTGAACGAGCACGACGTGCTCTACCTCACCCTGCCCTGCTACCACAACAACGCCGTCACCGTATGCTGGAGCGCGGCCCTGGCCGGCGGCGCGGCCATCGCCCTGCGCCGCAAGTTCTCCGCCAGCGCCTTCTGGAGCGACGTGGCGCGTTACCAGGCCACCTGCTTCGGTTACATCGGTGAACTGTGCCGCTACCTGCTCAACCAGCCGGAGACCGATAGCGAAAGGAACAACAGCCTGCGCTGCATGATCGGCAACGGCCTGCGCCCGTCGATCTGGGCCGAGTTCAAGCAGCGCTTCGGCGTCGAGCAGATCACCGAGTTCTATGCCTCCAGCGAAGGCAATATCGGCTTCACCAACGTCTTCAACTTCGACAATACCGTCGGTTACACCCCGGCGACCTACGCCATCGTCCGTTACGACCTGGAAAACGACCGCCCCGTGCGCGGCAAGAAAGGCTTTCTGCAAAAGGCCGACAAGGGCGAAGCAGGCCTGCTGATCAGCGAAATCAGCGCCAAGTGGCCTTTCGACGGCTACACCGATCCGGCCAAGAGCGAGGCGGCGATCCTGCGCGACGTGTTCAAGAAGGGCGATGCCTGGTTCAACACAGGCGATCTGATGCGCGACATCGGCTGCAAGCACGCGCAGTTCGTCGACCGCCTCGGCGACACCTTCCGTTGGAAGGGCGAGAACGTCTCCACGACCGAGGTGGAAAACGTGCTCGGCGCCTTCCCCGGGGTGGAGGATGCGGTGGTCTACGGTGTGGAGATTCCTGGCACCAATGGCCGCTGCGGCATGGCAGCACTACGTCTGGCGCCAGGCTGCATGCTAGATGGCGCGGCGCTGGCCGCTCACCTCGATGCCGAACTGCCCGCCTACGCCGCGCCGCTGTTCGTACGCCTACTCGGCGAAGTCGAAACCACGGGGACCTTCAAGTACAAGAAAACCGACCTCAAGCAGGCCGGCTACGACCCGAGCAAAGTCGATGGCCCGCTCTACGTGCGCCTGCCCGGCTCGGACAGCTTCCAGCCGCTCGATGGCGAACTGCACGCGGCCATCGCACGGCAGGCCTATCGTTTCTGAGCGAAACGCTACGCCCGAGATGGCTCGACCTCAGGCGAGCGCCAGCTTTGCAAGTGTGCGCTGTCCAGGCGCTGCCAGTGCACCGCATCGCTAAGCTGTTCGGCAGGCAGCCAGACATCGCCACTGCGGATCAGCATCTGTCGGGGCAGTGCCAGCAACCTCTCCATCGTGATCAACTGCACCTCGTGCTCGACACCACTGACGTGCAGGCCGTTAGCATCGAACGCCTCGAAGCACGGCATCGTAGGCAGGGGCCGGACGCTGTAGCGCAGCGTATGCTCCCAGATATCCAGCAGCAACAGGTGCCACTGTATGGTCTCCTCGCTGATCACCCGGCGACTCAACGCCAGATAGCGGCCGTCCGCCGACCAGGCCATCGAGGGTGCCAGATCCGCGATACCACAACCGGAGGCGGTCAGGACGCAGGCACCACCCGGCACAAGCCCACTGCCTTCATGCATTTTTCTGTCCAGTCCGAACAGCCAGGCGGCATCGCCTGCACCGGGTGCAGCGAGCAGGTAATCGCCCTGAGCACTGGCAGGCACAGGGCGCCATTCCAGACGCCAATTTGGCAGCAGACGCAACGACCAGGCATCGACCGCCACCTGCACGGTCCGATGATGCAAGCGGCCAACCGCAACGAAGGCGTCGGCCTGTTGCGCTGCCGGCGCCAGCGCCTCGAGGCGCGGCAAGGGACCGGCACCAAGGGCAGTTGCCTGCCTGCCGACTATCTGCTGCAGGCTGATGACGCCGTCTTCGAACGCCTGCAGCCCGGCGATCAGCAGCGGCTCGTCGAGCCTCAGCAGGCGCCGCGCCAGCACATCAGCCACAACCAGTTGATGCGGAACGGCGGGCGCCTCGGCAAAGGCGATCAAGGCCAGATAACGCCCGCAGTCCGAAACGCGGTGATCGAGACACCATTGCCCCGGCAACCGCCAGGCGCCGACATGGCAGGCAAAGGCATGACGACGGCCATCGCGGCTCTTGCGCAGCAGGGTCAGGCAGGGTTGCGCGCCACCTTGCATCGACGGCAGCTGCAGCGACACGACGCCCGCATGCTCCCCATCCAGCTCGATGCACAGTGTCAGAGCCATAGGCTTTTCCGTTTCCGCCCCATGCATCAGCGCCTCGTAGAAGAGACGCTCATCCTCCAGACGACAGGGCGTGCTCCACTCCAGTACGGGTTCATCGACGAGCGATTGCCAGGGCTCCTCCAGCGGACGCCAACCGGAGGCTACTCGCCACAGCCAGGTAGCGCTTTCCTCCACCGACTGGCTCTCGGCTCGCGCGCGACAGACAAGCGCCTGATCGTCTTCACTCCATAGTACCGAAGCGCCCTGATTGAGCAGCAGTCCGGTGGGCTGCTCATCCAGCCAAAGGCTATGACCGGACTCGCCTTGGCCACCCACCGTGCTGAACGGCTCGCCCCGCAGAGTGCGGCTGCCCTGCGGTGCACTGAAGATCAAGTGACCGCTGGCATCGACTTGGCCCTGACAACTGCGCCCCGGCGCAGGGATGCTGACGACCGCGGGCGGCTCGATTGGCGCAGGCGAAGACGCCATTACCTGGACGATGGGGCGGGACCACTGATCGATTCCAGCCTGTGGCTGCTTGGCCACCCGGCCATCAACCGCCCAGGCAAAGCCAGCTATGGTTCTGGCCAGCCAGGCGGTGCCATATTTGGGTAGGTAGCCCGAATGGGGGGCAATTTGCAGCGAGAGAGCAACTCCCTGAAAGCGCAGAGTGACGTCCTGACGTTTGACGACAAGTCCCAGAAACCGCATCCAGACGTACAGATGTACCCAGCTGAAAATCAGGATGAACAGTCCGACAGCGAACCCGAGAAAGCCGGAAGTAGTTCCCCATAACTGAAAGCTGAGCCCCAAGACCATGCTCATCAGAGGGACTGGGAGGCGTTTGACGAACTCAGGGTGTCCGGCAACCACGATGATTGTGGTCGCGATCAAGATGGCTTGCACGATCCCCCACGAGTACCACCAAGGGACAAAGATCCCAACAGCCAGTGGAATAACGAAACTCAGCAGGGTGAGCAGGACTTTAGCTTGCGTAGAGCTTTCGTGCTCATCGAGCATCAACGACATTCGGCACTCCTTTGCCAGTGACTCAGATAGAGGCTGCGATGATAGCAGCGCCCCGCACGCGCAGGATTGAGCCAGCCCGCACTCTGCCTCGATCGTGCATAGCCAAATATGACGAACGGAAGCCTACCGCCTGAACTCGAACTGCACCTCGGCGCCTTCGATGGAATCCCAGTAGTCGTCCACCCGCTCGTTGTTGATCAGCCGACCGCTGATCTGGAACGGGCTTTGGACTTCGGGTTTCTCACCGAACATCGGCGGCAACAGGGGCGAGATATCCTCGCTGGTTTCGCTTTCCAGCGCCTGCTCGAACACCTCCTGCGGCACGCTCAGATCCAGCGCCAACCGGGGTTCTGGCTGGGGAGCGATGGCGGGTTTGGCCTTGGCCGGGGGCTTGGCCCGCGCTTGCGGTTTGTCCGCGGTCTTGGGCTTGGCGGGCTCCGCCGGCTCGGGCTTGGGCGCAATGACCGGAGCCGGCGCCTCGTCCGGCTCGCTCACCGTCACATCCGCCGGTGCCGCGGGGGCTGGCGAAACGACAGCGGGAGCGGCGCTTTCGGGCTTCTCCGCAGCGGGCTCCGGGGCGGGCTCGCAGCCGCTCAGCAAAGCCAGGCATACGAGCGTTAGACAGGTTCTACGCATCATGGGGACAGCAGCAACTCGATCAACATACTGCCCCATGCTCCCCTGCTTGGCGCCAACTGGCAAGCCGACTTACACGACATTTACCGGTCCTCGCCCACCTCGCCGCTTTCAGACGCCAGATGCGCGAGCTCGGCTTCGATATCCAGTTGCGGATGGTCGGCCTGGAGCTGCTCCAACAGCCGCTGCGCCTGCTCCTGATCGCCAGCCCTGCGCAGCTCAAGCAAACGCAGCAACGCCTCGCGCGGTTCGCTCTGCATCACCAGCTCAGCCATCGGAGCGATTGCGGCGGCGCTGGCCATCGGTGCCTCGGCCATATCGGCAGACGGCGCCTGGCGTGCCATGGCCTGGCTCTTCATGCGCTCCTGCGGCGCCGCCATGGGAGCAACCGCCTCCTGCTCTGCCGCACGCTTGGCCGCCATCGGAGCCGGTGCAGCCGGGCTCATCAGCACGCTGGGCGGGACTGCATCGAAGGTATCCGGCGCCTGCTCCAGGGTGCGCCAGGTCAGGCTGACACCGATGCCGACGCAGGCCAGCCCGGCTACCGCCACCGACCAGCGCTGCCGGCCGCTGCCGAACAGCCACTGGTGCAAACGCTGCGCCCAGCCAACCTTGTTGCTGGCGGCTTCGGCCTGCTGCGCCTCGCGGGCAGCCGCACTAGCCGCTGCCAGAATGCGTGCATCCAGCTCGGCCGAGGGTTCGCCGCTGCCATGGGCACGGAAATGCGCCAGCAGCGCCTGTTCGTGATCCAGCGGTTCTCGTTCATGGGTCATGCGGACAACTCCTCGGTGGCCAGCAGCCGGCGCAGTTTCTGCAGGGCATAGCGCAGACGGCTCTTGACCGTCTCGGCCGGCGTGCGGGTCAACTCGGCAATCTCGTTCAGTTCCAGGTCGCCATGGGCGCGCAGCAGAAAGACTTCGCGCTGATCTTCCGGCAGGTCGGCCAGCGCCGCCTGCAGCCGTTCGCTGTCGCGGCTCAGGCCCCACTGCTGCTCCGGGCCGGGCTGCGGGTCAGCCTGGGCATGCTGGCGCTCGTCGTATTCGTCGTGCCCGGCCTGATGCCGGCCCGTCTTGCGCCAATGGTCGATCAGACGGTTGCGCGCGATCTGGTACAGCCAGGTCTTGAACAGCACCGCCTCGCGCTGTTCGCTCTGGCTGCGCACCAGGCTCATCCAGGTTTCCTGAAACACTTCCTCGGCCAGGGCGTGATCGCCGCACAGGCCGAGCAGGAAGCGGAACAGACCCAGCCTGTGGCGCTGGTACAGCGCATTGAAGGCCGCCGCGTCGCCGCGGCGGTAACGCCGCAGCAAGGCGGCGTCGTCATCCGTGAGAGGTGCGTTCACTGCTGAACTCGTACTGGAGTGGAGCCGGAAGTGTGCAGGCTCTGGGCAATTTCGGCCAGCTGGATGAACTCGCCGCGCAGGCCGAAGCGATCCTCACCCTTGCCCGAGCGGGCCAGCGCGATGCTCTGCGCCAGGTCGAAGTCGCCGGTGTAGCGGCCGTCCTTGAGCTGCTGGGCGAAGGCTGCCACCGCGGCGGCGAAACGCAGATCCTCGCTGGCGGCCGCAACCGGTTTCGCCTCGTTGCGCGCAATGGGTCGTTCCAGCAGGCGACTGCTCGCCTCCCCCGGCGCCTTGTAGCGAATCCGCAGCCAGGCCAGCTCGCCGCTCTTGCCCGCTGGCTGAGCGCTGCTCTGATAGCGCAGCGGCTCCAGCCAGCCCTTGCCTCCGGCCGGGACGACCTCGTACAGCGCGGTGACGGTGTGCCCGGCACCGATCTCGCCGGCATCGACCTTGTCGTTGCTGAAATCCTCGCGCTTGAGTGCGCGGTTCTCGTAGCCCAGCAAGCGGTACTCGCTGACCTCGCTCGGGTTGAACTCCAGTTGCAGCTTCACGTCGCTGGCCACGGTGGCGAGGGTCGACGCGAGCTGATCCACCAGCACCTTGCGCGCCTCGCGCAGGTTGTCGATGTAGGCGTAGTTGCCGTTGCCGGCATCGGCCAACTGCTCCATCAGGCGCTCGTTGTAGTTGTCCACGCCGAAGCCCAGGGTGGTGAGGGAAACGCCCGTCTTGCGCTTGTCCGCTGCCAGTTGCTTGAGGCTTTCGAAGTCGCTGATGCCGACGTTGAAGTCACCATCGGTGGCCAGCAGGATGCGATTGATGCCGCCCTCGATCAGGTGCTTGCTCGCCTGCTGATAGGCCAGCTGGATGCCCGACTCACCGGCAGTGGAGCCGCCTGCCGTCAGTTGATCGATGGCCGCACGGATCTTCGCCTTGTCGCTGCCGGGCGTGGAGTCCAGCACCACCTGAGTGGCGCCGGCGTAGGTAACCAGCGATACGCGGTCCTGCGGACGCAACTGGTCGACCAGCAGCTTCAGGGTGCCCTGCACCATCGGCAGGCCTTCGCGGCGGTGCATCGAGCCGGAGACATCCACCAGAAACACCAGGTTGGCCGGCGGCAGCTCCTCGACGCTGCGGTCCGACGCCTTGATGGCGATGCGCAGCAGGCGGGTCTGCGGGTTCCACGGCGTCACCGCCAGTTCGGTGCTGACGCCGAAGGGCGCATCGCCCTGCGGCAAGGGATAGGCATAGGGGAAGTAGTTGACCAGTTCCTCCAGACGCACCGCGTCCTTCGGCGGCAGCTGGCCGCCATTGAGAAAGCGCCTCACGTTGGCGTAGCTGCCGGTATCGACATCGATGCTGAAGGTGGACACCGGCGTCTCGCTGACAGCGAAGACCGGATTGTCGGGGTAGTTTTGATACTGCTCGCGCGGCACGTCGCGATAGCCGGGCAGCGCAGCATCGGCCACAGAACTGGGCATGGGGGCCAGCTGACCGGCCAGCGGCGCCGCACGCTTGCGGGTCAGCTCGGCGGGTGTGGCGGCGACCAGCTCATCCGCCAAAATGGGCTGCGGCGGCACGGAACTGGCCGCTTTCTCGGCCTCCGGTGCCGAGGCGCTGCAGGCAGCCAGTGCCAGCAGGGCACCGGCCGAGAATCCAACGGCGAGCGGGCGAACGAGCAGCAGGGAATAAGCGGACATGGTGCACCTCCTGAGCAATGGCATGAGACCTTCGCTCAGGTAGACGCAGCCCTGCGATCGTTCGGGTTAAACCATCAGGCGGTTTTTCAGCCTTCCCACGAACCGCCTGCCTCCTGACACAGCTGGGTGGCCAGCATGCCCAGGGTCATCAGCGCCCTTTCGGCCTCGCGATTCCACGGGATGCCGCAGTTGAGCCGCACGCAGTGGTTGAACTGCTCGGTATTGCTGAAGATCAGCCCCGGTGCGATCGAGATGCCCTGCTGCAGCGCGCGCACGTGCAGGTCCTTGGTGTTGACCCGCGCCGGCAGACTGACCCAGAGAATGAAGCCGCCCTTGGGTCGGGTCATCTGCGTGCCGGCCGGGAAGTACTGCTGCACCGCCAGCTGGAAGGCGCTGAGGTTCTTGCGGTACTCCTGACGGATATGCCGCAGGTGGCGGTCATAGCCGCCGTTCTCCAGATAGGCCGCCACCGCCATCTGGGTGACGCTGCACGCCGAATGGGTGGAGAAGGTCTGCAGACGCTGGATCTCGTCCTGATACTTGCCAGCGACGATCCAGCCGATGCGCACGCCCGGCGACAGCGTCTTGGAGAAGCTCGAGCAATAGATCACCCGGCTGTCGCGATCATGCGACTTGAGCGCCTTGGTCGGGCCCTGCTCGAACATCAGCTCGCCGTAGATGTCGTCCTCGACGATCTGGAAATCGTAATCGCCGGCCAGGCGCAGCAACTGGCGCTGACGCTCCTCGGGGATGGTGCCGCCCAGCGGGTTGGACAGCCGCGCGGTCAGCACCAGGGCCTTGATCGGCCACTGATTGGCGGCCAGTTGCAGGGCTTCGAGGCTGATACCGGTGGTCGGATCGCACGGGATCTCGATGACCTTGAGCCCCAGCAGATCGGCCAGCTGCAGCAGGCCGTAGTAGGTCGGCGACTCCACCGCGATCAGATCGCCCGGCTTGGTCAGCACCCGCAGGCTCATCTGCAGCGCATCGACGCAGCCGTGGGTGACCACCACCTCGGAGGGGTCGACCACCACGCCCGCATCGCGCATGCGGATCGCCACCTGGCGGCGCAGCGGCTCGAAGCCGGGGCTGAACATGTAGCTGAAGGCGCGCGGACTGTGGAACCGCGTGACCTTGGCCAGTTGCTGGTGCAGCGCGCGCACCGGCAGGTAATCGACATGCGGCACCGCCGCCCCGAGCGGGAATACGCCTTCGCGACGCGACTCGGTGAGCACCTGATTGATGATGCTGGCACGGGTGACCAGACCTGGCCGCTCAACCTTGGCGATATCCGGGGTCGGTGCGGTCAGCGCCGGTGTCTGGTGCACGTAGAAGCCGGACTGCGGCCGCGCGCGGATCAGTCCCTGGTCCTCGAGGTTGGCGTAGGCCTGCAGCACGGTGGCGTGGCTGACATTGAGCTGCGCGCTCATCTTGCGCACCGAAGGCACGCGCTCGCCCGGCTGGTAGACGCCGCGACGGATATCTTCGGCCAACTGCTGGGCGATGCGTTGGTAGAGCAACAGGTTGGTCACGACGATTTCCTCCAGAGCACTGAACCATAACAGTAGCCGATTGTTACAGAAGTGTACTGGCACAGTTCATAACAGTCTTGACCATACAGCGCAGCGTGGGGCGCTGTACCTCCTACGTCGTGCGGCGCCATACCTGTAAAAAACAAAAACCCCGGACACTGCCGGGGTTATCTGCGTATTGCTCTCAGCGTTCCGCGCCGAGCCGCCCTCGCTCGTCGGAAAACACGATCTCGACCCGGCGGTTCTGCGCGCGGCCGCGTGCCGAGGCGTTTTCCGCCACGGGGAAATCCACCCCATAGCCCACTACCTGAATGCGCTTGGCGTCGATCCCCAGATCGACCAGCAGGTCGGCCACGGCCTGGGCGCGTGCGCGCGACAGTTCGAGGTTCTCCTCGGCACTGCCGGTGTTGTCGGTATAGCCCTCGATGCGCACCCGCCGCTGCGGGTTGATCTGCAGGAACTGCACGAGCTTGAGCACGGTGCGGTTGGCTGCGGGCTGCAGGTCGGCGCGCCCGGCGTCGAACAGCATGTCGCCCAGGGTCATCACCAGGCCGCGCTCGGTCTCGCTGGTGGCGAGGCTGACCATCTGCTCTTCCAGCCAGCCATTGTGCTGCTGCACGCTAAGCAGCTTGGCTTCGCGCAGGGTCAGCTGCAGGCGCTGACGCTCCAGTTCCAGCTTGGCGGCCCGCTCCTGATTGAGGCTGCTGTCGCTGTGCTGGCGTGCAATCTCGGCGTAACGCTGGCTGAGATAGGCGTAATGACGTACGTCGGCGCCGCTGCCCCAGTAGCTCGACAGACGCTCGGCGCGCGCCAGCGACTCACCGGCGCGGATCACGTCCTTCGGAGCGGCGCGCAGCACGTTGGGATCTTCCTTCACCGACTGGAAGGAGGCTCGCGCCGCCTCCAGTGCCTGCTCGCTGCCCGGTTGACCGCTGGCACAGCCGCCCAGCACGACACTCGCCAGCAATAACGCAGCAATAGGCTTCACGCTGGTCATCACATGGCCCCCAGTTGCTGGCGCAAACGGCTTATACGCTGGCTCAGTTCCGCCAGCTGTTCGCGCCCCTTGGCATTGAGGTGCTCGGCCTCGGCCAGGCGCGCATCGAGCTCGGCCTGTTCGGCCAGATGTCGGGCCTGCTTGTTCTCGCCGTCCAGTATGGCGGCCTGGGCCTGGGCAAACTTTTCCTCGGCCAGACGCAGAGATTCCGATTGCTCGCCGAGCACACCGAGCGAGCGGGTCTGCGCCAGCGCCTGCTCGGTCAGGCGCAGTTGCTCGGTGGGTGCAGGATCACTGGCGCAGGCGCTCAGGCCCAGCACCAGCAGCACGGGAAGGGTTCGATTGATCACGAAAGTATCCTACTGAGTGACGTCGCCAACCGGGTCAGGCTGCATCTGCTGCGCCTTCCACAGTTCCAGGTTGCGTTGCAGGAACTGCTCCGGCAGCCCGGCGGCGACCAGTTCTGTCATTTTCCGCGCCAGCTGGCCACGCAGCCAGGGCTCGTTGCACGCCGAATTGTGCGACAGGGTGAGGTAGAGGCCTTCGCTGGAAATCGGCGGGTCCAGCACCTCCAGATCGTCGTCCATACCCAGGGTTTCGGCCAGCGCCAGCCCAGGATAGCGTTCGTAGAGCACGTAGTCGGTACGCCCGAGCAAAAGCTTCTGGAACGCCTGGGTCAGGCTGGATACACCCTCGAGGGTCAGGTTCTGCTTGGCGAAGGAATCGAACTGCTGGCCAAAGCTGTTGCCGACCAGCGTGTCGCCGGTCAGGCCCTTGAGATCGACCCAGCTGCCATAGGGGAAGGCCTCGCCCTTGCGCACCCAGACCACGCTGGGGGTAAAGAAGAATGCCGGGTGCACATAATCCATATGTTCCAGGCGCGGCAGGGTGATGAAGGCCCCCGCGATCAGGTCGACGCGACCGGTGCGCACCTCGTCCTGGGCTCGCGACCAGGGGCCGGTGTAGATCACGTCGACCACCACACCGAGTTCCTTGGCCAGGTGTTTGAGCAGATCGGCATTGGCGCCGATCAACTGCTGCGGGTTCTGCGGATCGCGCCACAGGTAGGGGGGATACTCGGGGTTGCCGGTCGCCACCAGACGCTCGCACTTTCCGCTGGCCAAGGCGCCTGCAGGCACCAGCGCAAGCGCGCACCACAGCAACAGGGACTTCAACAGACAACGCTCGGGCATTGGCTACTCTCGGTTCAAGCAGAGATCGGTCAGGATGGGCAGAGCCTTCCGAAAACCTTCCGTGTTCATGCTAGCTTAACGACGCCGCAATAATAATTCGCGATAAGGACGCGCCATGAAAAAACTGCTGCTCGCTTTGCTGCTACTGCTTATCGCCGCCACAGCAATGCTGTACTTCTTTCCCGCCACTCAATTGGCCAGTCTCCGGCTGATAGAGCAACAGCGCGCCGGCCTCAGCCACCAGCAGATACGTGTCCGCGATCTTAACATCCATTACTACCGCGGAGGACCGGCGGACGGCGAAACCCTGGTACTGATCCACGGATTCGCTGCAGACAAGGATAACTGGCTGCGCTTTTCCCGCCACCTTACGGATCGCTATCAGGTCATCGCGCTCGACCTCCCAGGCTTCGGCGACAGCGACCGCCCCGCCGGCAGCTACGACGTCGGCACGCAAGCCGAGCGCCTGGCGAGCATCCTCGAAGCGCTGGGCATCGAACGCGCCCACCTGCTGGGCAATTCCATGGGCGGACATATTGCCGCACTCTACGCTGCGCGCTATCCGCAGCGCACCCAGTCGCTGGCGCTGTTCGATAACGCAGGGGTCGAGGCACCGATCAAGAGCGAGTTCTTCACGCTTCTCGAGCGCGGGCAGGCCAACCCGCTGGTGGTACGCCAAGCCGAGGACTTCCAGCGCCTGCTGCAGTTCGTCTTCGTCGAGCCGCCTTACCTGCCCGAGTCCCTCAAGCGCCATCTGGCCGAACGCTCCATGGCCAACCGCGAGCATTACGAGCAGGTGTTCCAGCAGCTGGTCGAGCGCTACATTCCGCTGGAGCCGGAACTGCCGAAAATCGAGGTGCCGACGCTGCTGCTCTGGGGCGAGCAGGATCGCGTGCTGCACGTATCCAGCATCGAGGTGATGCGTCCGCTGCTACGCCATTCGAGCGTCGCGGTGATGCCCGGCGTGGGCCATGCGCCGATGCTCGAGCGGCCGCAGGAAAGCGCCCTGCTCTACCGGCGTTTTCTGCAGGGGCTGACGCCGTAAGCAAGCGGAGCCTTGCACGCGGCGAAATTTGACCAAGCGCCAATAAAAAACCCGCTCCGAGGAGCGGGTTCTTCTTGTAGCGGAAAAAGTGGTTAGACCAGCTTTTCCAGCTCCGGTACGGCTTCGAACAGGTCGGCGACCAGGCCGTAGTCGGCCACCTGGAAGATCGGCGCCTCCTCGTCCTTGTTGATCGCAACGATCACCTTGGAGTCTTTCATACCGGCCAGGTGCTGGATCGCGCCGGAGATACCAACGGCGATGTACAGCTGCGGCGCAACGATCTTGCCGGTCTGACCGACCTGCATGTCGTTCGGTACGAAGCCAGCGTCGACGGCAGCGCGGGAAGCGCCAACGGCAGCGCCCAGCTTGTCCGCCAGGGCGTACAGGTGCTTGAAGTTGTCGCCATTGCCCATGCCACGGCCGCCGGAAACGACGATCTTGGCAGCGGTCAGTTCCGGACGGTCGGACTTGGCCAGTTCTTCGCCAACGAAGGCGGACTTGCCGGCATCGGCCGGGCCGGAAACGGCTTCAACGGCAGCGCTGCCGCCTTCGGCAGCCGCGGCGTCGAAACCGGTGCTACGCACGGTGATCACTTTGATGGCAGCCGAGGACTGCACGGTGGCGATGGCGTTGCCGGCATAGATCGGACGCTTGAAGGTGTCGGCGCTTTCGACGGCGATGATCTCGGAGATCTGATCGACGTCCAGGGCAGCGGCGACGCGCGGCAGGATGTTCTTGCCGTTGCTGGTGGCGGCAGCCAGGATGTGGCTGTAGCCCTTACCCAGCTCGGCTACCAGCGGCGCGACGTTTTCCGGCAGCTGGTTGGCATAGGCAGCGTTGTCGGCCAGCAGAACCTTGGCCACGCCGGCGATCTTGGCAGCGGCTTCGGCGGCAGCGCCAGCATTGGCACCGGCTACCAGAACGTGAATGTCACCACCGATCTTCTGCGCAGCAGCAACGGTGTTCAGGGTAGCGGCAGCCAGAGCGGCATTGGTGTGTTCAGCGATAACCAGGATAGTCATTTAGATTACCTTCGCCTCGTTCTTCAGTTTCTCGACCAGTTCAGCCACGGACTTGACCTTGATGCCAGCGCTGCGAGCAGCCGGCGCTTCGACTTTCAGGGTCTTGACGGTGGAGGCGGTGGAAACGCCCAGAGCGTCCGGAGTGACGGTTTCCAGCGGCTTCTTCTTGGCCTTCATGATGTTCGGCAGCGACGCGTAGCGCGGCTCGTTCAGACGCAGGTCGGTGGTGACGATCGCCGGCAGGTTCAGCGCAACGGTCTGCAGACCGCCATCGATCTCGCGGGTAACGTTGACCTTGTCGCCAGCGACTTCGACCTTGGAGGCGAAGGTGCCTTGGCCGAAGCCGGTCAGGGCGCCCAGCATCTGGCCGGTCTGGTTGTTGTCGCTGTCGATGGCCTGCTTGCCCATGATCACCAGCTGCGGCTGCTCCTTGTCGACCACTGCCTTGAGCAGCTTGGCCACGGCCAGGGAGTTCAGCTCGTCATTGGACTCGACCAGGATGGCACGGTCGGCACCCAGAGCCAGCGCGGTGCGCAGTTGCTCCTGGGCGGTAGCCGGGCCGATGGTGACGACGACGATTTCGCTCGCCACGCCTTTCTCCTTCAGGCGTACGGCTTCTTCCACGGCGATTTCGCAGAAGGGGTTCATGGACATCTTGACGTTGGCGAGGTCGACGCCGCTGTTGTCCGCCTTGACGCGAACCTTGACGTTGTAGTCAACCACTCGTTTGACAGCTACAAGAACCTTCATGGATTCCTCGTTACTCTCCGGTGAATAAGAATGTCGCCAAGGCGAGCCTGGCCGGTGATGCAAAATCGGCCGCAACCAACCTTTTAGCTCAGACGGCGAGCGCAAAACCGCCCGTATCTTGACCCCGCGGCCTGGCCCGGTCAATACAGCGAACTGGCCGGTCATCCGCGATGTAGTACGATTCTAACAGGCCTACAGAAAATTCAAACAAACGTTTGTATTGGCCCGTCGAGAGGGTGTAGATATAATGCCCACGCCGTGCTTAGGGAGCGAGCCGCGCCTCCCCTATAAAACATCGAAGAGCCTTGAGTAGGAGATAGCCTGTGGAACGCGAATTTATGGAGTTCGACGTCGTCATCGTCGGCGCCGGCCCGTCCGGACTGTCCGCCGCCTGCCGACTGAAGCAGAAAGCCGCAGAAGCGGGCCAGGAGATCAGCGTCTGCGTGGTCGAGAAAGGCTCCGAAGTTGGCGCTCACATCCTCTCCGGTGCGGTGTTCGAACCGCGTGCCCTGACCGAACTCTTCCCCGACTGGAAAGAGCTGGGTGCACCACTCAATACCCCGGTCAAGCGCGATGACATCTACCTGCTGCGCGACGCCGACAAGGCTACCCGAATTCCTGACTTCTTTGTGCCGAAAACCATGCACAACGAAGGCAATTACATCATTTCCCTGGGCAACCTGTGCCGCTGGCTGGCCCAGCAGGCCGAGAACCTGGGCGTGGAGATCTACCCGGGCTTCGCCGCTCAGGAAGCGCTGATCGACGAAAACGGCGTGGTGCGCGGCATCATCACCGGTGATCTGGGCGTCGACCGCGAAGGCAACCCCAAGGAAGGCTACTACACCCCCGGCATGGAACTGCGTGCCAAGTACACCCTGTTCGCCGAAGGCTGCCGTGGCCACATCGGCAAGCAGTTGATCAAGAAGTACAACCTCGACAGCGAAGCCGACGCCCAGCACTACGGCATCGGCATCAAGGAAATCTGGGACATCGACCCGGCCAAGCACGAGCAGGGCTTGGTGGTGCACACCGCCGGCTGGCCGATGGACATCATGGGCACCGAGAACACCGGCGGCTCCTTCCTCTACCACCTGGAGAACAACCAGGTCGTGGTGGGTCTGATCATCGACCTGTCCTACGCCAACCCGCACCTGTCGCCGTTCGACGAGTTCCAGCGCTACAAGCACCATCCGGTGATTGCCCAGTATCTGGAAGGCGGCAAGCGCGTCGCCTATGGCGCTCGCGCCATCTGCAAGGGCGGCATCAACTCGCTGCCGAAGATGGTCTTCCCCGGTGGCGCGCTGATCGGCTGCGACCTCGGTACCCTGAACTTCGCCAAGATCAAGGGCAGCCACACCGCGATGAAGTCCGGCATGCTGGCTGCCGATGCCATCGCCGAAGCCCTGGCGGCCGGCCGCGAAGGTGGCGACGAGCTGACCAACTACGTCGATGGCTTCAAGGCCAGCTGGCTGTACGACGAACTGTTCCGCAGCCGCAACTTCGGTGCGGCCATCCACAAGTACGGCGCCATCATCGGCGGCGGCATCAACTGGCTGGATCAGAACATCTTCGGCGGCAAGGCGCCCTTCACCCTGCACGACAACAAGCCGGATTACGCCTGCCTGAAGCCGGCGGCCGAGTGCGCGAAGATCGCCTACCCGAAACCGGACGGCAAACTGAGCTTCGACAAGCTCTCCTCGGTGTTCCTCTCCAACACCAACCATGAAGAAGAGCAGCCCTGCCACCTGAAGCTCACCGACCCGAGCATCCCGCTGGCGAAGAACCTGCCGCTGTACGACGAACCGGCGCAGCGGTACTGCCCGGCTGGCGTGTACGAAGTGGTGACACAGGAAGACGGCGAGAAGAAGTTCCAGATCAACGCGCAGAACTGCGTGCACTGCAAGACCTGCGACATCAAGGACCCGGCCCAGAACATCACCTGGGTGGCGCCGGAAGGCACCGGTGGCCCGAATTACCCCAACATGTAATTCGGCCACGCATGAAAAAGGCTCCCCCGGGAGCCTTTTTCATTTCTGTTGAATCAGCAGGAGCGAGCTGGGCTAGCGAAGGTTTCAAGACCGCGCTCCGCGAGCAGAGCTCGCTCTCACAGGCATTCAATCCTGATAGATCATCTTGCGGCTCATGCCGCCATCGATGACGAACTCCTGGCCGGTGACGAAACCCGCCGCATCGGACAGCAGCCAGGCGACCTGAGCCGCCACATCTTCCACCGTGCCGACACGGCCGACCGGATGCTGCGCATGATCGAACACCGATAGCGGCTCCAGACGCTGCTGCACAGGATCGCGAGCATCGATCCAGCCCGGGCTGACGCAGTTCACGCGCACCTCCGGCCCGAGACTGACCGCCAGCGCATGAGTGAGCGCAACCAGCCCGCCCTTGCTCGCGGCGTAGGCCTCGCAATTGGCCTCGGACTGACTGGCGCGGGTCGAGGCAATATTGACGATGGCCCCACGATGACCGCGCAGATACGGCGCGCAGTGCTTGGCCAGCAGCATGGCGCCGGTCAAGTTGACCGCCAGCAGACGATTCCAGCGCTTGAGATCGAGCGACTCCAGCGGCGGCGTGTGCGGGTCGGCGATGGCCGCATTGCACACCAGCGCATCGAGGCGGCCGAACTGACCGAGCACCTCGGCGACACCGACGCTTACCTGGTCCTCCTTGGCCACATCCATGGCCACAAACCAGGCGTTATCACCCAGCGCGCGCGCCACTTTCGAGCCACGCTCACGGTCAATATCGGCCAGCACCACCTGCCAGCCTTCGGTGATCAGCCAGGCGCTGATACCCAGACCGATCCCGCGCGCGGCACCGGTGACCAGTGCGACACGCCCGTTGTTGGGCGCACTGTCGTTACCCCACTCGAGCATGCTCAGAGTGCGGCCAGGCCGCGAGCCAGGTCTGCCTTGAGGTCTTCCAGCTCTTCCAGCCCCACGGCAACGCGGATCAGGTTGTCGCGGATACCGGCATTGGCCCGCTCCTGCGGCGTCAGACGACCATGGGAGGTGGTGGCCGGATGAGCGATGGTGGTCTTGGTATCACCCAGGTTGGTGGTGATGGAAATGACACGCGTGGCATCGATCACCTGCCAGGCGGCGTCACGCCCACCCTTGACCTCGAAGCTGACCACCGCACCGAAGGCGCTCTGCTGCCTTTTCGCCAGCTCGTGCTGCGGATGGCTGGGCAGGCCGGCGTAATACACGCGCTCGACCTGCGGCTGCTGCTCCAGCCACAGCGCCAGCTGCAGGGCACTCTCGCTCTGCGCGCGCATGCGGATGCGCAGGGTTTCCAGCCCCTTGAGAAACAGCCAGGCATTGAACGGGCTGAGGGTCGGGCCTGCGGTGCGCAGAAAGCCCACCACTTCCTTCATCTGCTCGCTGCGCCCCGCCACCACGCCGCCGAGGCCGCGGCCCTGACCGTCGATGTACTTGGTGGCCGAGTGCATGACGATATCGGCGCCCAGCTTCAGCGGCTGCTGCAGGGCCGGCGTACAGAAGCAGTTGTCCACCGCCAGCAGCGCACCGCGTGCGTGAGCGATCTGCGCCAGCGCGGCGATATCCACCAGCTCGGCCAGCGGGTTGGACGGCGACTCGACGAACAGCAGCTTGGTATTGGGCTTGAAGGCCGCCTGCCAGGCGTCGAGATCGGCCAGCGGCACGTAATCCACCTCGATGCCGAAGCGCTTGAGGTACTTCTCGAACAGGCTGATGGTGGAGCCGAACACGCTGCGCGACACCAGTACGTGGTCGCCGCCGCTGCACAGGCTCATGACGATGGCGAGGATCGCCGACATGCCGGAAGCGGTCGCCACTGCCTGCTCGGCGCCTTCCAGAGCGGCGATGCGCTCCTCGAAGGTGCGTACGGTGGGGTTGGTGTAGCGCGAGTAGACGTTGCCCGGCACCTCGCCGCCAAAGCGAGCGGCGGCATCGGCGGCGGTGCGGAACACGTAGCTGGAAGTGAGGAACAGCGCCTCGCCGTGCTCGCCCTCGGGCGAGCGGCGCTGGCCGGCGCGCACCGCCAGGGTGTCGAAGCCCACGCCATCCAGATCACTGTCGAGCCGACCGGCATCCCATTCCAGAGTCATATCGCTACCTCACGAAAAGTAGCCCGGATGCAATCCGGGCTACGGACCGGGTGCGCCGTGCGCACCGCCGAAACGGGCAGGACTGCCGCCCTGCCCGCTCGAATCAATTGTTGTACAGATCGATGATCGCGCTGACCGCCTGCGACTTGGCCTTGCTGGCGTCGTTGCGCGCCTGCTCGATCTTGTCCAGATAGGCCTCGTCGACGTCTCCGGTGACGTATTTGCCGTCGAATACCGCGCAGTCGAAGTTGTCGATCTTGATCTTCTTGCTGCCACTGACCGCCTCGATCAGGTCCGGCAGATCCTGGTACACCAGCCAGTCGGCACCGATCAGTTCGCAGACTTCCTCGGTGCTGCGGCCATGGGCGATCAGCTCGTGGGCGCTGGGCATGTCGATGCCGTAGACGTTGGGGTAGCGCACCGCCGGTGCCGCGGAGCAGAAGTAGACGTTCTTCGCCCCGGCCTCGCGAGCCATCTGGATGATCTGCTTGCAGGTGGTGCCGCGCACGATGGAGTCGTCCACCAGCATCACGTTCTTGCCACGGAACTCCAGCTCGATGGCGTTGAGCTTCTGCCGTACGGATTTCTTGCGCGCCGCCTGGCCGGGCATGATGAAGGTACGACCGATGTAGCGGTTCTTCACGAAGCCTTCGCGGAACTTCACGCCCAGGCGGTTGGCCAGCTCCAGCGCGGCGGTACGGCTGGTATCGGGAATCGGGATGACCACGTCGATGTCGTGATCCGGACGCTCGCGCTGGATCTTGTCGGCCAGCTTCTCGCCCATGCGCAGGCGCGCCTTGTACACCGAGATACCGTCCATGATCGAGTCCGGACGCGCCAGGTAGACATGCTCGAAGATGCACGGCGCGTACTTGGGATTCTGTGCGCACTGACGGGTGAACAGCTTGCCTTCCTCGGTGATGTACACCGCCTCACCCGGCGCCAGGTCGCGGATCAGGGTGAAGCCGAGCACGTCCAGCGACACGCTCTCCGAAGCGATCATGTACTCCACGCCTTCGTCGGTGTGGCGCTGACCGAAGACGATCGGGCGAATGCCGTTGGGATCGCGGAAGCCGACGATACCGTAACCGGTGATCATCGCCACCACCGCATAACCGCCCAGGCAGCGTTCGTGCACATGGGTGACCGCGGCAAACACGTCTTCCTCGGTGGGCTGCAGCTTGCCGCGCTGGGCCAGCTCGTGGGCGAACACGTTGAGCAGCACCTCCGAGTCGGAGTTGGTGTTCACGTGACGCAGGTCGGACTCGTAGATTTCCTTGGCCAGGCGCTCGACGTTGGTCAGGTTGCCGTTGTGCGCCAGGGTGATGCCGTAGGGCGAGTTGACGTAAAACGGCTGGGCTTCGGCCGAGCTGGAGCTGCCGGCGGTGGGATAGCGCACGTGGCCGATACCCATGTTGCCCACCAGGCGCTGCATGTGGCGCTGCTGGAACACATCGCGCACCAGGCCGTTGTCCTTGCGCAGGAACAGCCGGCCGTCATGGCTGGTGACGATGCCGGCAGCGTCCTGGCCGCGATGCTGAAGGACGGTGAGCGCGTCATACAGCGCCTGATTGACGTTCGACTTGCCGACGATACCGACGATGCCACACATGTGCCACGACCCCTGCTAGATAGTTCAGGCTAACTTCAGCGCCTGCCACGGCGGTTTGGGCCATGGCGGGCGCTCTGTAATGAGGCGGATCAGCTGGGTGAGCCGATCCCGCCTGGAAACCACTGGCCGGACCACCCCAGAATGAGGTTCTTCGACCAATCGGCGACCATCAGAAAATGCGGCACCAGTTGCGACTGCTGCCACCATGCATCCTGTTCCACCGGCGCCAGGCTGATCAGCCCCACCAGCAGCACCACCAGCAAACCGCCACGAGCGGCGCCGAACACCATGCCGAGAAAACGGTCGGTGCCCGACAAGCCTGTCACGCGGATCAGCTCGCCGATGAGAAAATTGACCAGAGCGCCGACCAGCAAGGTGGCGACGAAAAGAATGGCACAGGCCGCGATCACCCGTGCGGACGGGGTCTCGATGAATTCGACGAGATGCTGGGCCAGCGCGCCGCCGAACATCCAGGCGACGATGCCTGCGATGATCCAGGTCAGCAGCGACAGGGCTTCCTTGACGAAGCCGCGCTTGAGGCTGATCAAACTCGAGACGGCGATGACGGCGATGATCGCCCAATCGACCCAGGTGAATACCACGATGCGGCCTACCAGCGGAAAAGGCGGAGCATTTTAGCAGAGCCCGGCGCATCGGGTAACCGGCCATTGAAAAACGTCGGCGACGACTGCATGGATGCAGGAGGTAGAGCGAAGCAGGAAGCCCGAGCCGAGGCAGCCAGTGCAATACCGATGGTGCCCCGCAAAAACAGGCGAGGAACGGCCGGGTCGCGGGCGACTTTACGAGCTGTAAATGAGCAGTACTCGCTTCGCTCGCCCTCCGGGCCGTACTGAAGCGTTGGCCGCAAGCGGCCTGCCAAAGCTGTCTTGAATGCAGCACTGGCAGCGCAGGTAGTTTTTCGCCGGCTGGTAACCGGGTGTTGCAACGTCCCGCTGTTAACCGGCCTCGGGCTGGAAGCGCACGACGAAACCGTTGAGCTTGTGCTGGCGATTGAGCTGGTCGCGCAGCCGCTCGGCCTCGGCACGCTCGATCAGCGGCCCGACGAATACCCGGTTCATGCCATCGAACGTGCGGATGTAGGCGTTGTAGCCCTGACTACGCAGCGTTTTTTGCAGATTCTCAGCACCGCCACGACTGGACAGGCTGGCCAACTGCACCGACCAACTGATCGGCAGGCTGTTGGGGTCAAGGCGACTTTCGGGTTTGGCCGGCGCACTGGTGACAGCCTGCTCGACCTTGGCCGGCTCAGGCTTGGGCGCCGCGACAGGTGGCGGCTGCACCTTGGTCGGCTCGGGAATCTCCACCAGCTGCGGAGCCTCTTCCCCGACTGGCAGCGGCTCCTCGGGCAGCTCTTCGGGCTCGACGACCTCTGCCGGCTGCACCACTATCTGCGCAGCGGCCGGGGCCTGCGGCATGGGCGGCGCATCGACAACCACACGACGCATCTCGTCCTCGCGCGACAGCAGCATCGGCAGGAAAATCACCGCCAGCGCCACCAGCACCAAAGCACCGACCATGCGCTGCTTGAGTCCCTTGTCCAGCAATGCCATCCCTCTACTCCCCTTTCAAGCTGGGCGGGCCAGCCAGTCCAGGGCCTCGGCCACGCAAAAAAACGATCCGAACAACAGAATCTCGTCACCCGCCGCGGCCTGCTCGCACTGGGCCTCCAGCGCTGCCCGCACGTCAGCATGCTGCGTCACTGCCGCGCCGTAACTCTGCAGATGCGCGGCCAGCTCGCCGGCCGGCCGCGAACGAGGCGTTGCCAGCGGCGCCACGGCCCAGCCGGCAACCTGACTCAACAGTGGCGCGACCACTCCAGGCAGGTCCTTGTCGGCCAGCAAGCCGAACACGGCCCAACGCTTCCCGGCCGGAGGACGCGCCTCCAGACGCTGCGCCAGATAGTCGGCGGCATGGGGATTATGCCCAACATCGAGCAACAGTGTGAGTGACTTGCCTCGCCAATCCAGAGCGCGACGATCCAGACGCCCGGTCACTCGCGTCGCCAGCAGCGCCTGAATGATCTGCTGACGGTCCCAGGGCAACTGCAACAGTGCGTAAGCCTGCAAGGCCAGCGCAGCGTTCTCCATCGGCAGATCGAGCAGCGGTAGCTGCTCCAGCTGCAACACCTGGCCATGGGCATCCAGGCCATACCAGGACCACTGCTGCCCCTGAATGCTCAGGTCGTAGTCGCGCCCGCGCAGGAAGAATGGGGCATCCAGCAACGCGACCTGCTCGAGCAGTGGCTGCGGCGGGTCGAGATCACCACACAGCGCCGGCTTGCCCGCGCGCATGATGCCAGCCTTCTCGAAGGCCACCGACTCGCGGGTATCGCCCAGCCAATCGGCATGATCCAGACCGATACTGGTGATCAGCGCCAGGTCGGCATCCACCAGATTGACCGCATCCAGTCGCCCGCCCAGACCGACCTCCAGCACCACGGCATTCAGGGCCGCGCGCTCGAACAGCCAGAAGGCAGCCAGGGTGCCCATCTCGAAATAGGTCAGGGACGTTTCGCCGCGCGCCGCTTCCACCGCGGCGAAGGCCAGACACAGCTCGGCATCGTCGACTTCGCGGCCATCGATGACCACGCGCTCGTTGTAGCGCAGCAGATGTGGCGAGCTGTAAACGCCAACCTTGCGCCCCTGCGAGCGCAGCAGACTGGCAAGAAAGGCACAGGTAGAGCCCTTGCCGTTGGTGCCGGTAACCGTGATGACCAGCGGCGCCGGCTTGCCCAGGCCGAGGCGCTGCGCCACCTCGCGCGAGCGCTCCAACCCCATGTCGATGGCAGAGGGATGCAACTGCTCGAGGTAGGCGAGCCACTCGCCCAGGCTACGGGTGGTCATGCAGTGACCGGCAGGGCGACCGGAGACGGGCGATTCATCAGCTGCGCCAGCAGGCGCGCCAAACGCGGACGCAGTTCGTTACGCGGGATGATCATGTCAATGGCGCCGTGCTCGAGCAGGAACTCGCTGCGCTGGAAGCCTTCCGGCAGCTTCTCGCGCACGGTCTGCTCGATCACGCGCGGGCCGGCGAAGCCGATCAGTGCCTTCGGCTCGGCCACGATCACGTCGCCGAGCATCGCCAGGCTGGCAGAAACGCCGCCGTAGACCGGGTCGGTCAGCACGGAGATGAAAGGCAGCCCTTCCTCGCGCAGACGCGCCAGGGCGGCCGAGGTCTTGGCCATCTGCATCAGCGAGATCAGCGCCTCCTGCATGCGCGCGCCACCGGAAGCGGAGAAGCACACCAGCGGGCAGCGCTGCTCCAGCGCAACGTTGGCCGCCTGGACGAAACGCTCACCGACGATGGCACCCATGGAGCCGCCCATGAAGGAGAATTCGAAGGCGCAAACGGCGATCGGCATGCCTTCGAGGGTGCCGCTCATGGCGATCAACGCATCCTTCTCGCCGGTCTGCTTCTGCGCGGCTGCCAGACGGTCCTTGTACTTCTTGCTGTCACGGAACTTCAGGCGATCGACCGGCTCGAGATCGGCGCCGATCTCTTCACGGCCGTCCTGGTCGAGGAAGATATCTAGGCGCGCACGCGCGCCGATGCGCATGTGGTGATTGCACTTGGGGCAGACGTCGAGGGTCTTTTCCAGCTCGGGACGATAGAGCACGGCATCGCAGGACGGACACTTGTGCCACAGCCCCTCGGGCACAGAGCTCTTCTTCACCTCGGAACGCATGATCGAGGGAATGAGTTTGTCTACCAACCAGTTGCTCATGCTGTCATTTCTCCATAACCGTTGGTTCGGGCGGGCTGCTCGGCAATCGGCCCCCGCCTCCAGCAATTCAATTCCACCGCTCTCAGCGGCGTGACAGGCTAATGGACGGTCGCGCCTCAGGCGTCGTCACATCCGGCTCTACGCACCGCCCGCACGAACGCGCGAATCTTCTCTGCATCCTTTATGCCCTTGCTGAGCTCGACGCCACCGCTTACGTCCACCGCATAAGGTCGGACCTGGCCAATGGCAGCTGTGACGTTGCCGGCATCCAGGCCGCCGGCGAGGATGATCGGCTTACCCGCCCGCTGCGGCACCAGCGACCAGTCGAACGCCGCCCCGGTGCCACCCGGAATCCCTTCGACAAAGGTATCGAGAAGAATCCCTCGCGCACCGACATAGGGCGCCATCGACGCCGCGACGTCCTCGCCAGGGCGCACCCGCAAGGCCTTGATGTAGGGACGACCGTGGCCCTCGCAGTCTGCCGGCGACTCGTCACCATGAAACTGCAACAGGTCCAGCGGCACCCGCTGCAACAGCTGCTGCAGCTCGGCGCGCGGCATGTCGACGAACAGGCCCACCGTAGTCACGAAGGGCGGCAATGCCTGGATGATCGCCAGCGCCTGCTCGACGCTGATCGCTCGCGGACTTTTCGCGTAGAACACCAGGCCGATGGCATCCGCCCCCGCCTCCACCGCTGCCAGAGCATCCTCGATGCGAGTGATGCCGCAAATCTTGCTGCGCACGACTGTCACGTTCACGCCCCTTGCCATGAAGCAACGGATGGTAGCAAAGGCCTAGCCCTGTCGCACGTCGGCCAGCGCAGAGAGAAAATGCGGCCCCAGGTAACGCTGCGGCAACTCGAACTCCTCCGGGTACTCCACCTGCACCAGATAAAGCCCGTAAGGATGGGCTGTCACCCCACCGCTGCGCCGGTCTGCGCGCTCGAGCACCTCGCGCGCCCACTCGACCGGTCGCTCACCGGCGCCAATGGCCATCAGCACGCCGGCAATATTGCGCACCATGTGATGGAGGAAGGCATTGGCGCGGATATCCAGCACGATGAAGCAGCCATGCTCGATCACCTGCAGATGGTGCACGGTCTTGATCGGCGACTTGGCCTGGCACTGGGTGGCGCGAAAAGCGCTGAAATCATGCGTCCCCACCAGCGCGCGCGCTGCTTCGCGCATTCGCGTCACGTCCAGCGGACGGTGATTCCAGGTCACCTCTTCGGCCATGTGCGCCGGGCGGATCGGATCGTTGTAGATCACATAGCGATAGCGGCGCGCCATGGCGCTGAAACGGGCATGGAAGTGCGCGGGCATGACCCTGGCCCAGGTCACGCTGATGTCCTTGGGCAGGTTCATGTTGGCGCCCATGATCCAGGCATGCAGCGGCCGCTCGACGGCGGTATCGAAATGCACCACCTGGCCACTGGCGTGCACCGATGCGTCGGTGCGGCCGGCGCACATGATGTTGATCGGCTCACCGCCAGCAACCTTGGACAGCGCGCTTTCCAGGCAACCCTGAATAGAAGAGACATTGCCGGCCTGGCGCTGGAAGCCACGGTAACGCGCGCCCTTGTACTCGAGACCCAGGGCGATTCTGGAAAAGCCAGCGGCCGCCATTTCGGCGGCCGCTACAGGTACTACGTCAGACATGGAATCGATCAAACCAGCTTGGCAATCATCTCGCGTGCTTCCTGCTGCTGGGCTTCACTGCCCTCGGCGATCACCTCATCGAGAATGTCGCGTGCACCTTCGGTGTCGCCCATGTCGATGTAGGCACGCGCCAGATCCAGCTTGGTCGCGGTTTCGTCGGTCCCGGAGAGGAAATCGAAGTCGTCGTCACCCTCCAGATCGCTGCCCAGGTCGCCACCCGATGCCAGCGGGGCCACTTCCGGCTCCGGCTGCTCGAGATCGCCAGCCAACTGGTCCAATTCCGCGGTCACTTCGTCCAGCTGCGCAGCGAAACTGTCGGGCTCAGCGACCGGCTGCGCCGGCGCCTCGTCATCCAGCGACAGATCGAAGTCGGCCGGCAGGTCGAGGTCGGCGGCCGGAGCTTCCGACAGATCGAGACCAAGGTCGGCCAGCTCGTCAGCCGGCTGGGCTGCAGGCGTCACATCGTCATCGAGGCTGAGCAGGAAGTCGTCGGACTCTTCGGATGCAGCAGCCGGCTCGTCCAGATCGAGGCTGAAGCCGGAAAGATCCTCAGTCGGCTGAGACAGCTCGACCTTGTCATCATCCAGCGCCAGATCGAAGTCCAGATCGTCGGCAGTGGTGGCTGCCGGGGCGATGGGCTCGTCGACCAGGCCAAAGTCCAGATCGTCATCCAGCGACAGCGCAGCGCTGTCACCCTGTGCGGCCTGCACGTCCCGATCCAGATCGGCCTCGAGATCGTCCAGACTCAGGTCGAAGGCATCGTCCAGATCACCACCGGTTGCCGCCGGCGCTTCGGCGCTCGGCTCATCCAGGCTCAGATCGTCCAGGCTGAACTCACCCAGATCATCGGCAGCTGCTGCAGCAGCAACGCTGCCAGCGCCGACGAAGGCCGCCATGGCCGGATACTTGGACTTCAGCTGCTCGGCCTCGGCATTGACCCCACCGATTTCGCGCAGCTCGTTGTCCTGGCGCGCAAAGCCTTCGCGGTCGCCCAGCTCGGCATAGACTTCCATCAGTTTCAGGCGCAGGTCGCTGCGCTGCGGCTCGTCATTGATGGCGTTCTGCAGCAGCTCGGCAGCCTGATTGAAGCGGCCGTAGGCAATGTAGATGTCCGCCTCGCCGAGGGCGTCGCCGGTCTGGGCGGTAACGCGCTCTTCGCCAGCCGGTGCGGCGGTGGTCGACTCGTCCTCGAGACCAGCGAAACTGTCTTCCGGCATGTCCAGATCGGATGCGAAGGCTTCGTCCTGAGACATCTCCTCCGCCAGCTCTTCCTGCAACTCGGCTTCCTTCATCGCATTACGACGCGACAGGGCCATCAGGCCAACCAGCAACAGCAGCAAAGCGCCGCCACCGGCCAGGCCCAGGGTCATGGGATTGGCCAGCAGATCGTCGATGAAGCTCTGCGGAGCCGGAGCCGGAGCGGGCGCCGGAGCAGCAGGCTTGGCGGGCTCGGCCGGAGCGGACGGTGCAACGACATCAGCCGGCTCATTGGCCGGCTGTTGGGGGGCGGCAGCGGCGCTGTCTTCGACAGGCGCCGCCGGTTCATCGGAGTAGTTGTAGTCCGGAGCCGCCGCCTCTTCGGGCGGCGACACAGGCGGCGTCGGGGTCTGCGCCGCAGGCGGCGCAGTTTCCGGCTCGGCGACTGGAGCCGCGGGCTCCGCAGGCGCTTCGGGCGCAGCGGGCGCAGCTGCCATATCGGCCTGCAACTTGGCCAACTGGCTGTCCTTGAGCTCGATCAGTCGCTGCAGCTTGTCCAGCTGGCTCTGCAGATCGCTGACACGGCTCTGCAGCTCGGCATTTTCACGACGGGTCGAGTCGAGGCTTTCCTGAGTCACCGCCAGCTTGTCGGCCAGGGCCTTGCTGCCTGCTGCTCCGGTATCGCTGCCGCGGGTAGCCTGGCCAGAATCGGCGGCAACCAGCTTCAGGTTGTCGCCCGTCTCGGCAGTTGCCGGCGCGGCGCCCGCAGTAGTGCGGCGGGTGGCATCCAGTTGACGCGAGGCAACGGCGCGACCTTCACGCCAGGCGGCGTTCTGCTCGGCGACCTGGGCGACAGCTTCGGCATTGCTACGACGGCGAATCTGCTGCTCGTCCGGCAGACGCAGCACTTGGCCGCTCTTCATGCGGTTGATGTTGCCGTCAATAAAGGCATCCGGATTCAGATCCTGGATAGCCAGCATGGTCTGATTGACCGAGCCGCCACCAACGCGCTGGGCAATTTCCCACAGGGTGTCGTTGGCCGTGGTTCTGTATTCATTGCCAGCGATGGCACGAGAGGCTGGCGCCGGGGCGGCCGGGCGCGGGGCGGCGGCCGGTGCAGCCGCAGGAGCGGCGGCAGGACGCGGAGCCGGGGCAGCGATCGGCAGTTGCGGCGCAGCGGCCACGGTGGTCTGCGGGGAATAGAGCGGCGGGTCGAGCAGCAGGGTGTATTCGCGCAGCAAGCGACCATTCGGCCAGAGCACTTCCACCAGGAAGTTAAGGTAGGGTTCGCGTACAACCTTGCTCGAAGTGACACGAATCACACTCTTGCCATTGGGCTTGAGTACCGGCGTGAACTTCAGGTCAGTCAGGAAGTACTGACGATCAACCCCTGCCTTGACGAATTCTTCAGGAGACGCGAGGCTGGGAATCACCTCATTGGAGGCCAGGTCGCGCACCTCCAGCAATTCAATTTCCGCTACCAACGGCTGATTCAGCGAGGACTGCAGGGTGACTTCACCCAACCCCAGCGCATGCGCCATACCGGAAGACAGCGCCGAAGCCGCTGCAATTGCCAGCACCAGTTTGCGAACCCGAACCATAGCGTTATCCCTTGTTTTATCTTTTTTCTCGGCATGCGAGAGGGTGTTGATAATTGCTGCCTGCATCCACTCCAAGAGCGGCTCCCCATTCAGCAATCAACTCAGCCAGTATTGCCAAGCTAGAAAGATTCTTCAAATTTCTAGGTAAGTATCTTTTACAGATAGTGTTTTATCAATAACTCCGCTATTTGCACAGCGTTCAGGGCGGCGCCTTTTCGTACATTATCAGACGCAATCCACAAATTGAGTTGCCTTGGATCGCTGATACCCGCACGAACTCGCCCGACGTAGACCTGATCCTGCCCCACCGCATCACCCACTGCTGTCGGGTAGTCGCCCGCCTCCACCAGTTCGATACCCTGAGCACCGTCCAGCAACTGCTGCACTGCAGTGATATCGATATCCGCATCGCCCTGCACGCTGAGCGCCAGGCTGTCGCCGAAGAAAACCGGCACCAGGGCGCAAGTCGCCGCCACCGACAGCGCAGGCAGCCCCAGCAGCTGTCGAATCTCGGCGGCCAGGCGCCTTTCCAGCTCCGCATGCCCCTGTTCATCCACCGCGCCGACCTGCGCCAGCACATTGAAGGCGACCTGCCGGTCCACACCCTTGGGTTCCAGCGGTCGTGCATTGAGCAGTTCGGCCGTCTGCCGCGCCAGTTCCTGCACACCACTGCGCCCCAGCGTCGACATCGACAGCATGGCGGTCAGCTGTAGCTGCTGCGGTTGCAACAAAGGCTTCAACGTGGCGAGCACCAGCGCGCAGGCAACCGCCGAAGGCGTGGGAGCACTGACCTTCCAAGGTTTGGCCAATGCCGGCAGGCCCTCAATGCCAAGCTCGGGCAATACGCAGGGCGCCTGCTCCAGCGGCAGGGCCGAGCTCAGATCGATGAGCGAACAGCCGGCCGCCAGCACAGTCTCGTGATAGGCGCGGGTGACCTCCGCGCCAGCGGCAAAGAACGCCAGTTGCACCTGGGTGAAATCGAAGGCCTCGAGCGACCTGACCCGCACCTGACGACCGCGGAAGGAAAGGCTCTGCCCCGCCGACTCGCTACTGGCCAGCAGATGCAGATCCTTTACCGGAAAGTCGCGCTCTTCGAGCAATTCGACCAGCGCTTCACCGACATTACCGGTGGCGCCGATCAGGGCGATATTGATGGACTGACTCATGGACGAACCTGTGACGCATAGGGAGCGGCACTGTAACTGCGCCCTCTCGCCCAGGCAATCGGCTTGCTCGGGCCATAAAAGACAAAGCCCCTCTGCCGAAGCAGAAGGGCCCTGTTTGACTCCCAATGCCAGCCTCGCGCTTAGCGCTCCAGCAGGATCCGCAGCATGCGACGCAGCGGCTCGGCGGCGCCCCACAGCAGTTGGTCACCGACGGTGAAGGCGCCGAGGTACTGCGAGCCCATGTTGAGCTTGCGCAGGCGGCCGACCGGCACGCTCAGGGTACCGGTAACGGCAGTCGGGCCGAGATCGCGGATGGAGTCTTCGCGGTGGTTCGGCACCAGCTTCACCCAGGGGTTGTGCTGGCTGATCAGGCCTTCGATGTCGGCCATCGGCACATCCTTGTTCAGCTTGATGGTCAGCGCCTGGCTGTGGCAACGCATGGCGCCGATACGCACGCAGATGCCATCGACCGGGATCGGGCTCTTGAAGCGGCCGAGGATCTTGTTGGTTTCGGCCTGGGCCTTCCACTCCTCACGGCTCTGCCCGTTGGGCAGCTCCTTGTCGATGTAGGGGATCAGGCTGCCGGCCAGCGGCACGCCGAAGTTGTCCACCGGGAAGGCCTCGCCGCGCATGGCTTCGGCCACCTTGCGGTCGATGTCGAGAATGGCGCTGGCCGGATCGGCCAGTTCATCGGCGACGGCACCGTTGATCGCGCCCATCTGCTTGATCAGCTCGCGCATGTTCTGCGCACCAGCACCCGAGGCAGCCTGGTAGGTCATGGCGCTCATCCACTCGACCAGACCGGCTTCGTACAGACCGCCGAGGGCCATCAGCATCAGGCTGACGGTGCAGTTGCCGCCGATGTAGTTCTTGGTGCCGGCGTCCAGCGCCTGATCGATGACCTTGCGGTTGACCGGGTCGAGCACGATCACCGCACCATCGTCCATGCGCAGCGACGAGGCGGCATCGATCCAGTAGCCCTGCCAGCCGGCTTCGCGCAGCTTGGGGAAGACTTCGTTGGTGTAGTCGCCGCCCTGACAGGTCAGGATCACGTCCAGGCCTTTCAGGTCTTCGATGCTGTAGGCGTCCTTCAGCGGGGCAATGTCCTTGCCAATGGCAGGACCCTGGCCACCGACATTGGAGGTGGTGAAGAACACCGGCTCGATCAGGTCGAAGTCCCGCTCTTCCAGCATGCGCTGCATGAGCACGGAACCGACCATGCCACGCCAACCGATCAGACCTACACGTTTCATAACGACTACACCTATATAAACAGCCCGCCGGACCCACCCCGGCGCAGCCGTGGAAGATTACAGACTACGCAGCGCTTCGACTACTGCATCACCCATCGCAGCGGTACCGACCTTGGTCTTGCCCTCGGACCAGATGTCGCCGGTACGCAGGCCCTGATCCAGCACCAGGCTCACCGCTTTTTCGATGGCATCGGCTGCGGCCACCTGGCCGAAGCTGTAACGCAGCATCATGGACACCGAGAGAATGGTGGCCAGCGGGTTGGCGATGCCCTTGCCGGCGATATCCGGCGCAGAGCCATGGCACGGCTCGTACATGCCCTTGTTGTTGGCATCCAGGGATGCCGACGGCAGCATGCCGATGGAGCCGGTGAGCATCGAAGCCTCATCGGACAAAATGTCACCAAACATGTTGTCGGTGACGATCACGTCGAACTGCTTGGGCGCACGCACCAGCTGCATGGCGGCGTTGTCGACGTACATGTGGCTCAGCTCGACGTCCGGATAGTCCTTGGCCACTTCCTCGACCACCGCGCGCCACAGCTGGCTGGAGGCCAGGACGTTGGCCTTGTCCACCGAGCACAGCTTCTTGCCGCGCACGCGGGCCATGTCGAAGCCGACCTTGGCAATGCGGCGGATTTCGCTCTCGCTGTACGGCAGGGTGTCGTAGGCCATGCGCTCGCCGTTTTCCAGCACCTTGCTCTCGCGCGGCTGGCCGAAGTAGATGCCGCCGGTCAGCTCACGGACAATGAGGATATCCAGGCCGGCAACCACTTCCGGCTTGAGGCTGGAAGCCTCGGCCAGTTGCGGATAGAGGATGGCCGGACGCAGGTTGCCGAACAGGCCCAGTTGCGAACGGATCTTCAGCAGGCCGCGCTCCGGACGGATGGCCGGATCGATGGTGTCCCACTTCGGCCCGCCAACGGCGCCGAGCAGCACGGCGTCGGCGGCCTTGGCACGCACCAGGGTCTCGTCGGCCAGCGGCACGCCGTAACGGTCGATGGCGGCGCCGCCCAGGTCATCGAAGCTCAGTTCGAAACCCAGGGCGTACTTGTCGTTGGCCAGGTTCAGCACCTTGACCGCTTCGGCCATGATTTCCGGGCCGATACCGTCGCCAGGGAGAACCAGAATCTGTTTGCTCATTGCATCCTCATCAAACCGTAGGGTGCGCCGTGCGCACCATTCAAATAGTGAGTCAGTCGGTGTGCACAGCCTAGGCGGCCCCGCACACCCTACTTGATCGCGCCGAACAGCCAGGGGCTGCTCTGCTGGTGTTTGGCTTCAAAGGCCCTGATCGCGTCCTGATCCTGCAGGGTCAGGCCGATGTCGTCCAGGCCGTTGAGCAGGCAGTGCTTGCGGAAGGCATCGACCTCGAAGCTGTACTGCACACCATCGGGACGGGTTACGGTTTGCGCATCGAGGTCGACGGTCAGTTGATAGCCCTCGGTGGCCTCGGCCTGTTCGAACAGCGCATCGACCTCCTCATCCTTGAGAACAATCGGCAACAGGCCGTTCTTGAAGCTGTTGTTGAAGAAGATGTCGGCGAAGCTCGGCGCGATCACGGTGCGAAAACCGTACTCGTCCAGCGCCCAGGGCGCGTGTTCGCGCGAGGAACCGCAACCGAAGTTCTCACGGGCCAGCAGCACGCTGGCGCCCTGATAGCGCGGGAAGTTCAGCACAAAATCCTTGTTGATCGGGCGCTTGGAGTTGTCCTGGTTCGGCTGGCCGACATCCAGGTAGCGCCACTCGTCGAACAGATTGGGGCCGAAGCCGGTGCGCTTGATCGACTTCAGAAACTGCTTGGGAATGATCTGGTCGGTGTCGACGTTGGCACGATCGAGCGGGCAGACCAGGCCGGTATGTTGGGTAAAGGCTTTCATCAAAACTCTCCTCAGGCCTGGATCAATTCGCGAACGTCGATGAAGCGGCCGGTCACCGCCGCAGCGGCAGCCATGGCCGGGCTCACCAGGTGGGTACGGCCACCGGCGCCCTGACGACCTTCGAAGTTGCGGTTGGAGGTGGACGCGCAATGCTCGCCGCTGCCCAGCTTGTCCGGGTTCATCGCCAGGCACATGGAGCAGCCCGGCTCACGCCATTCGAAACCGGCCTCGATAAAGATCTTGTCCAGCCCTTCCGCTTCGGCCTGCGCCTTGACCAGGCCGGAGCCCGGTACCACCAGCGCCTGCTTGACGGTGCTGGCGACCTTGCGACCCTTGGCCACCTCGGCGGCGGCGCGCAGGTCTTCGATGCGCGAGTTGGTGCAGGAACCAATGAACACGCGATCGAGCTGGATATCGGTGATCGGCTGGTTGGCGCTCAGGCCCATGTACTTGAGTGCACGAGTGATCGAATCCTTCTTCACCGGGTCAGTTTCGACGGCCGGATCCGGCACGTTCTGGTCGACGGCCAGGACCATCTCCGGCGAGGTGCCCCAGCTGACCTGCGGCTTGATGTCTTCAGCCTTGAGTTCCACCACTGTGTCGAACACCGCATCGGCGTCGGACACCAGGTTCTGCCACTGTGCCACGGCCTTGTCCCAGTCGCTGCCCTTGGGCGCGAACGGACGGTCCTTGACGTAGGCGATGGTTTTCTCGTCCACCGCCACCAGGCCCACACGGGCGCCAGCCTCGATGGACATGTTGCAGATGGTCATGCGCCCTTCCAGCGACAGATCGCGAATGGCACTGCCGGCGAATTCCAGCGCATGGCCGTTGCCGCCTGCGGTGCCGATCTTGCCGATCACGGCCAGCACAATGTCCTTGGCGGTGACGCCGAACGGCAGCTTGCCTTCGACGCGCACCTGCATGTTCTTCATCTTCTTGGCCACCAGGCACTGGGTGGCGAGCACGTGCTCGACCTCGGAAGTGCCGATGCCGTGGGCCAGCGCGCCGAAGGCGCCATGGGTGGAGGTGTGCGAGTCGCCGCAGACCACGGTCATGCCCGGCAGCGTGGCGCCCTGCTCCGGCCCGACCACGTGCACGATGCCCTGACGCACGTCGTTCATCTTGAATTCGAGGATGCCGAAGTCATCGCAGTTCTCGTCCAAGGTCTGCACCTGGATGCGCGAAACTTCGTCGGCGATGGCTTCGAGGCCGCCCTGGCGCTCGGCCTTGGTGGTCGGCACGTTGTGATCGGGGGTGGCGATGTTGGCGTCGATGCGCCACGGCTTGCGCCCGGCCAGACGCAGACCTTCGAAGGCCTGCGGCGAGGTCACTTCGTGGAGAATGTGACGGTCGATGTAGATCAGCGAGGAACCGTCGTCGCGACGTTTCACTTCGTGCATTTCCCAGAGCTTGTCGTAGAGCGTCTTGCCAGTCATCAGCCTTACCTCATCAGCGCCTTGTGAGCACATCCGGAAACTGCCTGCGTTATCACCGCCCGGCGTCAGAAGTGCACTTTTCTATGCCCGGGCGAAAAGGCCCTTTGGCTTATGGGGTGAAATGCTATGATCGCGGGACGAATAACTCAAATTCATATTTTTCATCCAGAAGATTCCACAAAGGAATCGATCTGAAGCTGCAATCCGCGAGCTGCTAGCTGCCGACAAAAGACGCAGCGGCCAGCCTGCCTTGCAGCCTGTCGCCCGGAGCTGCCTCTATGGATCTGGCCAACCTCAACGCCTTTATCGCCATTGCCGAAACCGGCAGTTTTTCTGAAGCCGGCGAGCGCCTGCACCTGACCCAACCGGCCGTGAGCAAGCGTATCGCCGGCCTGGAACAGCAGCTGGGCGTGCGCCTGTTCGATCGCCTCGGTCGCGAGATCGGCCTGACCCAGGCCGGCCGCGCATTGCTGCCGCGCGCCTACCAGATCCTCAACGTGCTGGACGACACGCGCCGGGCGCTGACCAACCTGTCCGGCGAAGTCAGCGGCCGCCTGACGCTCGCCACCAGCCACCATATTGGCCTGCACCGCCTCCCTGCCCTGCTGCGCGCCTTTACCCGTGCCCACCCGCAGGTGGCGCTGGATATCCAGTTTCTCGATTCGGAAGTGGCCTACGAAGAAGTCCTGCACGGTCGCGCCGAACTGGCGGTGATCACCCTCGCCCCGGAAACCCGCGAGCCGATCCGCGCCGTGGCGGTGTGGGACGACCCGCTGGACTTCGTCGCCGCCCCGGAGCACCCGCTGGCCCGCGCCGAGGCGATCAGCCTGGCCGACGTGGCGCGCCACCCGGCGGTCTTTCCCGGCGGCAACACCTTTACCCACCATATCGTGCAACGCCTGTTCGAAGCAGGCGGTCTAACCCCCAACATCGCCATGAGCACCAACTACCTGGAAACCATCAAGATGATGGTCTCCATCGGCCTGGCCTGGAGCGTGCTACCGCGCACCATGCTCGACGAACAAGTGGCGCGCCTGCCCGTGCCGGGAATCCAGCTCACGCGTCAACTGGGCTACATCCTGCATACCGAGCGCACCCTGTCCAACGCTGCGCGGGCCTTCATGGCCCTGCTGGATGCGCAGCGCGACGATCTTGCATAGCCGGCCGGGCTTTGACTAACGTGGTGTTACCCCTATCGCATAGGCTCTGCATGACAGCATCAGGTGTCCTCCCCATCGCGCCTCGCAGAAGGACCGGCCATGGCCAGATCCACTGACCTGCCCCCACGCCTGCCGCACATCCCGGCCAAGGATCCTGCCGAGTTCGAGCAGACCTGGCGCGATGCGCCGCGACTGCTGGCGGCGCTCAACGGGGCCCGGCTGGGAGCCTGGTACTGGGACATCGACAGCGGCCAGGTCAGCTGGTCGCGCGGGGCTCAGGCCCTGTTTGGCCTGGATCCCGAACGCCCGCTGAGCAGCAGCGTCGAGTACATCGAACTGATCCCCGACGAAGAGCGGGGTGCGGTGCTGCGCCAGTTCAATGCCATTCTCGCCGGCAACGACGAAGGCCGCGCGCTGCGCCACCGCATCCGCTGGCCGGACGGCAGCCTGCACTGGCTGGAGATCAGCGGCAGCCTGCAGCGCGAGGCAGACGGTCGAAGGCGCATGTTCGGGGTGATTCGCGACATCACCCAGCAGCAGGTTCGCGCCGATGCCTTGCGCGCCTCCGAGGAGAAGTTCGCCAAGGCATTCCACTCCAGCCCGGACGCCATCACCATCACCGAGCGCGACACCGCGCGCTACATAGAGGTCAACGAGGGCTTCACCCGCCTCACCGGCTACAGCTCGGCCGAAGTGATCGGGCGCACGGCCTTCGAGCTCAACATCTGGGCCTTCCCTGAGGAGCGCGCAGTGATGCTCGATCACCTGGCCAAGAACGGCCAGGTGCTGCACATGGAAATGCATGGGCAACACCGCAATGGCGATGTGCGCCTGGTGGAGGTTTCGGTTCAGCCGCTGGATCTCAATGGCAGCTCCTGCCTGCTGCTCACCGCCCGCGACATCAGCGAGCTGAAACAGGCGCAGGCTCAGGTCCAGCACCTGGCCTATCACGATGCACTGACCAACCTGCCCAACCGCGCCATGCTGATCAATCGCCTGACCCAGCAGATCGCGCTGCTCAAGCGTCACGACATGCGCAGCGCCCTGCTGTTCATCGACCTGGATCACTTCAAACACATCAACGACTCGCTCGGCCACCCGGTCGGCGATGCGGTACTGCGCCTGGTAACCGCCCGCCTGGAAGCCACCGTGCGCCTCGAAGACACCGTGGCGCGCCTGGGGGGCGACGAGTTCGTGGTGCTGCTCTGCGGCCTGCAGGGCAAGCGCTCGGAAGTCACCCGTCAGGTCCGCCAGGTCGCCGAGAAACTGCGCCACTTGCTGGCCGAGCCCATGCTGCTGGACGGGCACCATCTGCAGGTCACACCGAGCATCGGCATCGCCCTGATTCCCGACCACGGCGAAACCCCCGCCGACCTGCTCAAGCGCGCCGACATCGCCCTGTATCGGGCCAAGGATTCGGGCCGCAATGCCATTCAGCTGTTTCGCAGCACCATGCAGGACGCCGTCAGCGCCCGTCTGCGTCTGGAGAACGACCTGCGCCTGGCACTGGCACGCGGCGAGTTCGAACTGCATTTCCAGCCCCAGGTCGATGCCCGCGATGGCCAGGTGGTCGGCGCCGAAGCCCTGCTGCGCTGGCAGCACCCTCAGCACGGTCCGCAGTCGCCGGCGCAGTTCATTCAGGTGTTGGAAGAAAGCGGGCTGATCATCGAGGTCGGTGGCTGGGTGCTGACCGAAGCCTGTCACCTCTGCGCCCGCCTGCTGGCCGACGAGCTGATCGACGCCGAGCGCTTCAGCCTGTGCGTCAACATCAGCCCCAGGCAGTTCCGCCAGCACGATTTCGTCGAGCGCGTGGCCGGCTGCCTGCGTACCAGCCAGCTGCCCCACGCCATGCTCAAACTGGAAATCACCGAAGGCATCGTGATCCAGAACATCGACGACACCGTCGGCAAGATGCTGCGCCTGAAGAAGCACGGGGTCAGCTTCGCCATGGACGATTTCGGCACCGGCTACAGCTCGCTGACCTACCTCAAGCGTCTGCCGGTGGACATGCTGAAAATCGATCAGTCGTTCGTGCGCGATGCCACCAGCGACCCCAACGACGCCGGCATCATTCGCGCCATCGTCGCCATGGCGCGCAGCCTGGGCCTGGGGCTGATCGCCGAGGGCGTCGAGCAGCAGGAACAGCTGGACTTCCTGCAAGCGCAGGACTGTCACCTTTATCAGGGCTACCTGTTCAGCAAGCCGGTGCCGGAGGACGCCTTCCGCGCCCTGCTCGGCCAACATCGCAGCTGAGCCGGCCACAGGACCGGCAGCTCCGCTTCATTCATGGCAAAAACGCAGAAGGCGCCCCGCGGGGCGCCTTCTTCTTTCGGCATCGACCGGACTCAGTTTTCCAGCGCCGGACGCTGTTCACCGATAGGGATGCGCTTGGGCTTGGCCTCTTCCGGGACGATACGTTCCAGCTCGATATTGAGCAGGCCGTTGACCAGATCGGCACCTTTGACCTCGATATGGTCGGCCAGGCGGAAGGACAGCTTGAAGGCGCGCTGGGCAATGCCCTGGTGCAGGTAGCTGACGCTCTCGGCACTGCGGTCACGCTTGTTGCCGACCACGCTCAGCACGCCACGCTCGACCTGCAGTTCCAGGTCCTCCTCCTGGAAACCGGCTGCCGCGACCACGATGCGGTAGTGGTCCTCGCCGTGCTTCTCGACGTTGTAGGGAGGATAGGAACTGCCGGCGTCGTTGCTGCGCAGCGCGGACTCGAACAGGTCGTTGAAACGGTCGAAACCGACGGACTGGCGGAACAGGGGGGCCAGGGACAGTACGTTGCTCATGAGTATTCTCCTGAAAATTTCAGCAAGGGTCATATCGCGGAACCCGACTTCGGCATCCCGCATCCCCTTAACTGAGGTCAGGTGGAGAATTTTCAAGCGCCTGAAAAATTCGTTTACAGGTCAGGCTCGCCAGCCTCGGCGATAGGGTTTTGCGAGCGCCTAGGCCGAGTGCCCCCACTACCCGTGCGGATTGACCGCCCGGGCACGCGCGTTGCGTCCTATGCAGGCGCTGCAACCGTCCCGAGCAGCCGGTCGATGCGCTCGCAATCCTGCTCGCGGCGAACCTCGGCAAACAACGTCACGGCTTCGGGATAGGTGCGCGTAAGCATCGCCAGCCACTGTTTCAGGCGCCCCGGCGCATAACGCGGTGCCAGCTTGCGCCGCGCCTGCCGCCAGAAGTCCTGCAGCAGCGGCTGCAGTTCCTCCCAACTCATTTCCTGCGGCTGCTCACCCGCCCTGACCGCTGCGATCTGTCGCGCCAGGCCTGGGCGCGAGACCAGCCCGCGCCCGAGCATGATGTCGTCCACGCCGCTGATCTCCCGGCAACGACGCCAGTCCTGCAGCGTCCACACCTCGCCATTGGCAAACACCGGCACGGCCACCACCTCCTGCACCCGCGCCACCCACTCCCAGTGCGCCGGCGGCTTGTACCCTTCGACCTTGGTACGCGCATGCACCACGATCTGGCTCGCGCCGCCCTCGGCGAGCGCCCGCGCACAGTCCAGCGCGACGCTCTTGTCCTCGAAGCCCAGGCGCATCTTCGCCGTTACCGGAATCTCGGCCGGCACGGTGCGCCGCACCTCGCGCACGATCGCGTGCAGCAGCTCCGGCTCCTTGAGCAGCACGGCACCACCGCGCGACTTGTTCACCGTCTTGGCCGGACAGCCGAAGTTGAGGTCGATCACCGGCGCGCCCAGGCCACAGGCAAAGGCGGCGTTGTCGGCCAGACACTGCGGATCGGAGCCGAGGAACTGCACGCGCATCGGTGTGCCCGCCTGGGTGCGGGCACCGGCGAACAGCTCGGGGGCGAGCTTGTGGTAGGTGGCGGCCGGCAGCAGGCGGTCGCTGACGCGAATGAATTCGGTGACGCACCAGTCGATACCGCCGATGCGGGTCAGTACGTCGCGCAGGATCTCGTCGACCAGCCCCTCCATGGGTGCCAGGGCGATTTGCATGGAGTCGTCCGAAAAAATGGGGCGCACAGTTTAAGGGGTCGCCGGCCATACGCAAGATGATCCACACTGCTGGGGCCACCAACGGAGGACATCCATGCTTCGCATCATGCTCATGGTTTTCGGCCTGCTCGCTAGCGGCGCACTGGCCGCCGATCCCCTGCCGCGCGGCGTCGAACACATGCCCGCCGACGCTGCGAGCGATGCCCCGGCGCGCCTGATCTTCAGCCGCGACAGCAATGCACCCAACGCCTGCGACGTCGAGCTCTACGTCAACCAGCAGGTGGTCGCCACGCTGGGGCCGGGAGAGCGCACCAGCCTCGACCTGCCCAGCGGCGAGCTGAGCCTCGCGGTAGCCCTGTCGCCAAGCGGCTATTGCGGCGGCCGCGGCCCGGACGCCATGCAATCGATCCTGCTGCGCCCCGGCGAAACCAGGCAGTTCGCGATCATGGTGGAGCCTGAGCAGGTCTTTCTCGCACCACTGCTCAACTGACCGGCGCTACAGCTCCAGCGGATAGGGTTGCAGCAGCGCCTTGCCGTAGCCGTCGACGAACTCCGCGGGCATGCGCTTTGGCCGGCCACTGGAGAGCTCGATACAGACGAAGGTGGTCTTGGCCCGCAACAGCGTCACCGCATCCTCGGGACGCAGCAGCTGAAAGCGCCGGTCCATCTTCAGCCGCTGGTCGGATTCGACGATCCAGGTCGCCATTTGCAGATGCTGCCCTTCGTAGGCGCTGGCCAGGTAATCGATCTCATGCCGGACCACGGCCATGGCGCGATCCAGGCGGCGGTACTCCACCAGATCCAGCCCGAGAAACTGCGAATGACGCCAGGCGCAGCGCTCCAGCCAACTGACGTATACCGCATTGTTGGCATGGCCGAGACCGTCGATGTCCTCGGCAGACACCTGGATGTCGATGACGAAGGGGCTGGGAAGATCCCAGTTCATGGCTTTACCTCCGGGCTTGCAGCCAGCGCGGAATGTGCGTGGCGAGCTGGGTGATCGGTCGCAGGCGCAGTGGCGGCCACGCCCTCGAAGCCCCGCATGATACGCCGCTGCCCAGCCAGGTGCAGCGCCATGCTTTCATCGCACCGTGCCATCACGCCATAATGCGGCGAACTCGCCTGCCAGCACGAGAACCGAGCAATTGACTGCCACCCTGCGCCTCCTGTTGCTGATGCTGCTGCCAGTCCTGGCCTGGGCGGAGAGCCTGCCTCTGCCGATCGGCCAGACGCCGGTGCTGCCAGGCCCCTACATGCAGGTCTGGCAAGATCCGCAGGGCCAGACGGATTTTGCCCAGGTCAGCGCCCTGCCCGACTCGGCATGGCGCGACGTGGGCCGGCGCGATGCCAGCTTCGGCTATGGCGGCAGCGCCTACTGGCTGCGCCTTGACCTGCACAACCCCCACTCCCGATCGTTCGGCTGGGTGCTGCTGATCGGCAACCCGCTGCTCGACCAGCTCGACGCCTACGGACTGGACGGCGAGCGCGTATACCGCGCCGGCGATCAGCGCCCCTTCGACTGGCGCTGGGTGGAGCACCGCCAGTTGGTGCTACCGCTGAACCTGGAAACGGGAGAGACGCGGCGCATCTGGCTGCGCATGCAGACCGACGGCTCGGCCAACCTCAGCGCCAGCCTGATGACGCGCGAGGCGTTCGACCATCAGGAGCAACGCAGCCTGCTGCTGCAGGGCCTGTTCTTCGGTGCGCTGCTGGCGATGTTCATCTACAACCTGAGCATCTTCTGCATCACCCGCGACCGCAATTACCTCTGGTACAGCCTGTTCGTCGCCGGTTTCAGCCTCTATCAGTTCATCCAGCTCGGCTTCGCCCTGCAGTGGCTGTGGCCCAACGCCATGGTCTGGCATCAACTGAGCTTTCCGCTCAGCTCGGCCCTGGCCACCCTGTTCGGCATTCACTTCACCCAGGGCGTGCTGGAACTGGACAAGGCGCCGGCGCCTTATCGCTGGGTCGTGCAATCGCTCAAGGCCTGCACCTGGCTGGTCGTGGCCATGGCCCTGTTCGGCCCCTACACGCCGGCATTGTTCGGCAGCTTCCTCCTGCTGGTGGCCTGCGCCGTGGCTGCCTTCCTGATCACCCTGCTGCGCTGGCGCGCCGGCTTTGCGGCTGCGCGCCTGTTCGCCCTCGGCTGGTTCGTGCTGATAGCCGCAAGCCTGGCCAGCATCCTCAGCGGCACCGGCCTGCTGCCTTATTCGCTGCTGACCCTGCATGCCCAGCAGATCGGCGGGCTGATCGAGATGACGGTCTTCTCCATCGCCCTGGCCGCCCGCATCCGCCATATCCAGGAAGCCAAGCGCCAGGCCCAGACTCAGCTGATCGCTCAGGAGCGTCATCTGCGCGCCGAACAGGCCAGGCACCTGGAACTGCAGACGCAGATCAGCGAAAGCCTGGAGCAACGCGTGCAGGAGCGTACCGCCACGCTGCAGGAAACCCTGCACCAACTGTCCAACGCCAACCTGCGCCTGGCAGAACTCAATCGCCGTGACGGCCTGACCGGTCTGTTCAACCGCCAGACCCTCAGCGAAGAGCTAACCCGGGCCTGTGCCCGCGCCGAACGCGGCAAACAGTCAGTGGCCATCCTGATGCTGGATCTGGACCACTTCAAACAGGTCAACGACCGCTATGGCCACCTCGCCGGGGACGCCTGCCTACGCCATGCGGCGCAACGCATCCAGCAGCGCCTGCGCAGCAGCGATCTGCTGGCCCGCTTCGGCGGCGAGGAGTTCGTCGCCCTGCTCGACAACACCAGCCTGGACGGCGCGCTCGATCTGGCCGAGCAATTGCGCGACGACCTGGCCCGGCATCCCTGCCCGTACCAGCAGCATTCGATACCGCTGAGCCTGAGCATCGGCCTGCACGCCGGCGTACCGCATGACCCGAGCTGCGGCGAGCACTGGCTCGACCTGGCCGATCGCGCGCTGTATCGCGCCAAGGCAGGCGGCCGCAACCAGGTCGTCAGCTACGAAGCCAAGGCCTTCGACGGCGCCTGACGCACCTCGCCGAGCAGCCCCAGCACCGCCTGCAGAAGCAGCGGATCACCCAGCACCCGCTGATGCCCGCCGGCCGGCAAACGCAGCAACTGGCTGTCGAACCAGGCGCCGTGAATCAGCTCAGCTTCGCTCACGGGCACCACCTGATCATCCTCGGCATGCACGACCAGCCCCGGCAGCTCCAGTTGATAGCGCTGCACGTCGAGATGCGCCGCCGGAATGCCAGCAGTCCTCTCCACCTGGCGCACGAAATGCGAACGCGCCACCGCCGGCAGGCCCATGAAGCGGGCGAAGCCGCGCAACACGGTAAGTATCCGGCTTGGTGCGGAGATGCTCACCAGCGCCTCGGTACGTAGCCCCATCTGCGTTGCCAACAGCGCGCTGGCACCGCCCATGGAATGACCGATCACGGCCTTCAGCGGCGGCAGCTCGCTGGCGGCTTCGAGCAATGCCCGTGCGAACAGCGCCAGGTTGGCCTCGCGACCAGGCGAGCGTCCATGGGCCGGGGCGTCCAGCGCCACGACCCCGTAGCCGGCATCGACCAGGCCACGAATCAAGTAGGCGAACTGGGTCGGCCGCCCCTCCCAGCCATGCATCAGCAGCACGGTTGGGCCGCTGCCCCAGCGCAGCGCGGAGAGACCGAAGCGCAGCGTGATGCGCTCGGCACTGGTCAGCAGCGGCAGCTCCCAGTCCCGCGGAGGCAGATTGCGCGGCGTCATGAAACGCTCGCGCAGACGGCTGGCGACCATTTGCGGAGCTACTCTGCCCAGGGTTGCATTGACACCACGTACCCATGTCATCTGGTTCATCACCTTCTCCTTCGAGCCTGATCACACCACTGCCGACTTGGCAGCACGTAACACACGGTCGGACAACTCGCCGGGGCCCAGCGCCCGGGCCAGAGCCAGACCACCCACCATCAGCGCCAGGTCAGCCAGCGCCGCATTCGCCTCTTCCGGCGCACTGCTCATCTGCGCCACCATCAATTCAATGTGTTCGGCCAGGACCTGACGAAAGCCGTCCGGCATGCGCGCGATTTCCGCCAGCGAGCTGGGCAGCGGGCAACAGGCTTCAGGCGTGTCGCGATGCCGACGCGACAGGTAGAACGCCGCCATCAGGGCCCTGCGGTCCACGCCGGCGAGTTTCGGATCGACCGCTGCCACCCCCTCGCGCCGTGCGCTGAGCAACTGACGGAAGGCCTCGAGCATCAGGGCGTCCTTGCTGGGGAAATGGGCGTAGAAGCCCCCCACCGTCAGCCCTGCAGCGGCCATCACCTCCGCGACCGCGGGATCGCTGGGGCCGCGCTCTGCAAGCACGCGCTGCGCAGCAGCGAGAATGCGTTTGCGGGTTTGAATCTTGCCGTCGCTCATGGCCAAGTCCTTTCATATGACGGACACAATATTACGATCGTCATATTAATTTGCAAGTTGCCGCAGCGACCGTTGGTCCGCCGGCAACGCGACGGCGCACAGACCCGAGAAAGAGAAGGCAGAAACAAAAAGGGGCCGCCTCTGAAGAGGCAGCCCCTGGGTTCCGCAAATGCGGCAAGAAAATTGGCGTCCCCTAGGGGACTCGAACCCCTGTTACCGCCGTGAAAGGGCGGTGTCCTAGGCCACTAGACGAAGGGGACGAAACCTTCGAACGACAAGGCCAGCACTAGGCTGGCCTTGAGTGTGATTGGTGGAGCTAAACGGGATCGAACCGTTGACCTCTTGCATGCCATGCAAGCGCTCTCCCAGCTGAGCTATAGCCCCGAAACCTTGCGGTCGGCTCGCAGCGCCTGCGCGCTGCGACTGGAAAGTGGCGTCCCCTAGGGGACTCGAACCCCTGTTACCGCCGTGAAAGGGCGGTGTCCTAGGCCACTAGACGAAGGGGACAGAACCTTCGAAGAACAAGGCCAGCACTAAGCTGGCCTTGTCAGTGTTTGGTGGAGCTAAACGGGATCGAACCGTTGACCTCTTGCATGCCATGCAAGCGCTCTCCCAGCTGAGCTATAGCCCCGAAACCTTGCGGTCTGGCTGCAGCGCCTGAGCACTGCGGCTGGAATAAGTGGCGTCCCCTAGGGGACTCGAACCCCTGTTACCGCCGTGAAAGGGCGGTGTCCTAGGCCACTAGACGAAGGGGACGCAAGACCCTGATCGTGAATCGACTCACATCGATTCTGGCACTCCCGAAGGAGTCGAGATTGGTGGAGCTAAACGGGATCGAACCGTTGACCTCTTGCATGCCATGCAAGCGCTCTCCCAGCTGAGCTATAGCCCCATCTCGAGGACGGGGCGCATGTTAAGAGCGCCCCGATTGGCTGTCAACAACATTTTTCCTGCTAGCCAAAAGTTTTTGCCACTAGAACAATTACTTAGGGTCGTACGACACCCGTAGGGTGCGCCGCGCGCAGCACGGCAATGAAGATACCCCGGTGCGCGTGGCGCACCCTACGTCAGGCGATGCTCGCCAGCAGCTTCTCCCACTCCTTGGTCTCTTTCTTCGAGGTGCCGCCGAGCAGCTCCAGCGCCTGGCGCAGGCGGAAGCGGGTCAGATCCGGGCCGAGGATTTCCATGGCATCGAGCACCGACACCGAGCTGGCCTGGCCGGTGATGGCGGCGAACATCAGCGGCATGGCGTCACGCAGCTTCAGCTCCAGGTGCTCGACCACCGCCTGGATGCAGCCGGTGATGCGCTCCTTTTCCCACTGGCGCAGCGACTCGAGCTTCCACAGGATCAGCTGCATCAGCTGGCGCACCTGGTCGGGCGACAGCTTCTTGTGCTCGAACAGCTTGGCGTCCAGGTTCAGCGCGCCGGAGAAGAAGAAGCCGGCCAGCGGTGCGATCTGGCTGAAGGTTTCCACCCTGCCCTGCACGTGCGGCGCGATCTTCATCAGGTACTCGGGGTTGAGCGCCCATTTCTGCACTTCCGCGGCGAAGGTTTCCACCGGCAGCTCGCGCAGCCACTGGCCGTTGAGCCAGGACAGCTTCTCCAGATCGAAGATCGGCCCGCCCAGCGACACGCGGTTGATGTCGAAGTGCTCGATCATCTCGTTCAGGGAGAATTTCTCGCGCTCGTCCGGCATCGACCAGCCCATGCGGCCGAGGTAGTTGAGCATGGCCTGCGGCAGGTAGCCCATGCGCTCGTAGAAGGTGATGCTGGTGGGGTTCTTGCGCTTGGACAGCTTGCTCTTGTCCGGATTGCGCAGCAGCGGCATATAGCACAGCGCCGGCTGTTCCCAGCCGAAGTACTCGTACAGCTTGATCAGCTTGGGCGCCGACGGCAGCCATTCCTCGCCGCGCAGTACATGGGTGATGCCCATCAGGTGGTCATCGACCACGTTGGCCAGGAAGTAGGTCGGTAGGCCATCGGCCTTCATCAGCACCTGCATGTCCATGCGATCCCAGGGGATCTCGACATCGCCACGCAGCATGTCCGGCACCACGCAGACGCCTTCGCTCGGCACCTTCATGCGCACCACGTGCGACTCGCCTGCGGCGATGCGGCGCTGCGCCTCGGCCGGATCGAGGTGCATGCAGTGGCCGTCGTAACGCGGGGTTTCCTTGTTGGCCATCTGCTGCGCACGCACTTCATCGAGGCGCTCGGCGGAGCAGAAGCACGGGAAGGCATGGCCCTTGGCGACCAGTTCGTCCGAATACTGCTTGTAGATCTCGCCGCGCTCGCTCTGCCGATACGGGCCATGCGGGCCGCCAACGTCCGGGCCCTCGTCCCACTCGATGCCCAGCCAGCGCAGGGCGTCGAAGATCTGCTGCTCGGACTCGCGGGTCGAACGCAGCTGGTCGGTGTCTTCGATACGCAGGATGAACTGACCGCCGTGCTGGCGAGCGAAGCACAGGTTGAACAGTGCGATGTAGGCAGTGCCGACATGGGGATCGCCAGTCGGCGAAGGCGCGATACGGGTACGGACGGTGGTCATGAATGCTCTCGGAAGGAAGACACGAGGTTTTGAATCAAGCGGGCGATGTTAGCAGGCCGGCGCCCCCCGGCTCCAGCAGCCCGCCGCGGGTGATGGGCAAGCTGGCGATGAGAAAGTCGAGGAAGGTCTTGACCTTCATCGCCTGGAAGCGCCGCGACGGGTAGATGGCATAGACCTCCCCCACCGGCAGGCGCGCCTCGGGCAGCAGCTCGACCAGGCGCCCACTGCGCACCGCCTCCTCGCTGATCATTACCGGCAGCCCGGAGATACCTGCACCGGCCAGGGTCGCCTCGCGGGCGAAGGTGATGTTGTTGCAGGTCATCACCCGCTGGCAGGGCAGATGCTCGCCCAGCAGCGGCCAGTAGCGGGGGGCATCGTGCTGCAGGAGGATCGCGCGATGCCCCTCCAGCTCGGCGACACTGCGCGGCGTACCGTGCGCCGCCAGGTAGGCAGGGCTCGCGCACAGGCGCCGGCCACTTTCGAACAACTTGCGCGCGATCAGCGTGGAATCCTGCGGCTGGCCGACCTGGATGGCGATGTCCACACCCTCCTCCAGCGGGTCCACGGATCGCGAGGTCAGCTCTACCTCGGCGTCGATCTGCGGGTACTGGCGCATGAACTCACCCAGCACTCGCCCGAGAAAAAGCTGGCCGAACTCGATGGGTGAGGTGATGCGCAACAGCCCCGACGGCTCGCGCTGCAGCTGCATCACCGCCTGCTCGGCCTCGGCGAAGTCGAGCATGATCTGCCGACAGCGCTCGTAGTAGGCCTGCCCTACCTCGGTGAGGCGCAACTTGCGCGTCGTCCGGTTGAGCAGGCGCACACCCAGACGCTCTTCGAGCAGCGCGATGCGTCGGCTTACCGTGGACTTCTGCATGCCCAGGCTGGTCGCAGCCTGGGTGAAACTGTGGCACTCCACCACTCGGGTAAAGATCAGCGCGTCATCCAGCCCCATCATTGTTCCCCAGAAGCAACAAAGCATGCCAAGTCTAGCGCCTACTAGCGCAAAGGGAACACTGTTAAATTTGCTTACATTTTCCCGAGCACACCCGAGCCGCAAGCATGCCCGCCAAACTGCAACGCCGTCTTCTCGTCTTCCTGATCCTGCTGGCGCTGATCGTCGGCGCCCTGCTCGCCCAGTGGCTGATGGTCGGCCGCTACCACGAGAGCACCGACAACGCCTACGTACAGGGCGAGATCACCCGCGTCTCCAGCCAGTTGAATGCGCGCATCGACAAGGTGCTGGTGCGCGACAACCAGCACGTGGCGGCTGGTCAGTTGCTGGCGGTACTTGAGGACGCCGACTTCCGCCTGGCTCGCCAGCGCGCCCTCGCCGCCTTGCAGACCCATCAAGCCGAGCGCGCCCAGGCGCAGAGCAAGCTCGACCAGCAGGCCAGCCTGATCGCGGCCAGCCAGGCCGAGGTTGCCGCCAGCCAGGCCACGCTCGAACGCGCCAAGCTCGATCTCGGCCGCGCCCAGACCCTGCGCAAGCCGGGTTACGTCTCCGAAGAACGCGTCACCACACTGGCCGCCGACAACCGCGTGGCCCGCTCGCAAGTGGCCAAGGCCCAGGCCGATCTGCAGGCTCAGCGTCAGCAGGTCGCCAGCCTGGAAGCCGAGCTCAAGCGTCTGGATGCGCTGATTCTTTCCGCCCAGGCCGACCTGGAGCAGGCCGACCTCAATCTCTCGCGCACGCAAATTCACGCGCCGATCAGCGGCATGGTCGGCCAGCGCTCGGCGCGTGAAGGCCAGGTGGTGCAAAGCGGCGCCTACCTGCTGTCGCTGGTACCGGATCAGGACATCTGGATCCAGGCCAACTTCAAGGAAACTCAGATCGGCCGCATGTATCCGGGGCAGACGGCCGAGTTGCTGTTCGACAGCTATCCCGACACGCCCATCGAAGGCCGCATCGACAGCCTGTTCGCCGCCTCCGGCGCGCAATTCAGCCTGCTGCCGCCGGACAACGCCACTGGCAACTTCACCAAGGTGGTGCAGCGCATCCCGGTCAAGCTGACCTTCGCTGCCGACAATCCGTTGCGTGGACTGATCCGCCCCGGCATGTCGGTGGAAGTCACGGTGGATCTGCGCAGCGACGAAAGCCATGGCGGGTGATGCGCTGATCCGCCCCACGGCGGAGCCCAGCCGCCGCGACTGGATTGCGGTGATGAGCGCTATGCTCGGCGCCTTCATGGCAGTACTGGATATCCAGATCACCAACTCGTCGCTGAAGGATATCCAGGGCGCGCTGTCCGCCACCCTGGAGGAAGGCTCGTGGATTTCCACCTCCTACCTGGTGGCCGAGATCATCATGATCCCGCTGACCGCCTGGCTGGTGCAGCTGCTCTCGGCGCGGCGCCTGGCGGTATGGGTATCGGTGGGCTTTCTGATCGCCTCGCTGCTGTGCTCCCTGGCCTGGAGCCTGGAAAGCATGATCGTGTTCCGTGCTTTGCAGGGTTTCACCGGCGGCGCGCTGATCCCGCTGGCGTTCACCATGACGCTGATCAAGCTACCCGAGCACCACCGCGCCAAGGGCATGGCCCTGTTCGCCATCACCGCCACCTTCGCCCCCTCCATCGGTCCCACCCTCGGCGGCTGGCTGACGGAGAACTGGGGCTGGGAATACATCTTCTATATCAACGTACCGCCAGGCCTGATCATGATCGCCGGGCTGCTCTATGGCCTGGAGAAAAAGGCGCCGCACTGGGAGCTGCTGAAGACCACCGACTACGCCGGCATCGTCACCCTCGGCCTGGGCCTGGGCTGCCTGCAGGTATTTCTCGAGGAAGGCCATCGCAAGGACTGGCTGGAGTCGCACCTGATCGTCGGCCTCGGCAGCGTGGCGCTGGTCAGCCTGATCCTGTTCGTGATCCTGCAGCTGTCGCGGCCCAACCCGCTGATCAACCTCGGCGTACTGCGCGAGCGCAATTTCGGCCTGGCCAGTATTTCCAGCCTGGGCCTCGGTGTCGGCCTGTATGGTTCGATCTACGTGCTGCCGCTTTACCTGGCGCAGATCCAGGGCTACAACGCCATGCAGATCGGCGAAGTGATCATGTGGATGGGCGTGCCGCAGCTGTTCCTGATTCCGCTGGTGCCCAAGCTGATGAAGGTCATCTCGCCGAAATGGCTGTGCGCCCTGGGTTTCGCCCTGTTCGGCGCGGCGAGCTTCTTCTCCGGTGTGCTCAACCCGGACTTCGCCGGCGAGCAGTTCCAGCACATCCAGATCATCCGCGCACTTGGCCAGCCGCTGGTGATGGTCACCGTGTCGCTGATCGCCACCGCCTACATCCTGCCGCAGGATGCCGGCTCGGCCTCCAGCCTGTTCAACATCCTGCGCAACCTCGGCGGCGCCATTGGCATCGCGCTGCTCGCGACCCTGCTGGATGCCCGCGCCAAGGTCTATTTCGACTACCTGCGCGAATCCATCGTGCCAACCAACCCGCAGGTCGAGGAGCGTCTGCAGCTGCTGACCCGGACATTGGGCAGCGAGCAGGCAGCTTTGGCCAGGCTCAGCCAGATCGTCCATGAGCAGGCGACCATCATGGCCTACAACGATGCCTTCCACTTCATCGGCATCGCCCTGGGCGTGAGCATGCTGGCGATCCTGCTGACGCGAAAGCTGCCGCAGAACATGGCCAGTGGTGGCGCGGCGCATTGACACCACTCGAATGTAGGAGCCTGCTCGAGTCCGGCAGATCGCCCGCAAGCGGGCTCCTACGAAGCCACAAGCAGGATGTAGCCGGACGGACGGCGCTACACCTGCAACAAGCGATCGCGCAGCTTCTGGATCTCGTCACGCAATTGCGCCGCGGCCTCGAACTCCAGATCACGCGCCAGGGCGTACATCTTCTCTTCCAGCTGACGAATGCGCTTGGTGATCTCGCTCGGCGAGCGCAGCTCGCTCTCGTAGCGAGCGCTCTCCTCCGCCGCCTTGGCCATGCCCTTGCGCTTGTTGCTGCGCGCGCCCGGCACCACGGCGCCTTCGAGGATGTCCTTGACGTCCTTCTGCACGCCCTTGGGCACGATGCCGTTGGCCTCGTTGAAGGCGATCTGCTTGGCGCGGCGCCGCTCGGTCTCGCCAATGGCGCGCTGCATCGAGCCGGTCATGTTGTCGGCGTACAGAATCGCTCGGCCGTTGAGGTTACGCGCCGCGCGACCAATGGTCTGGATCAGCGAACGCTCGCTACGCAGGAAGCCCTCCTTGTCCGCATCGAGTATCGCCACCAGCGACACCTCGGGCATATCCAGGCCCTCGCGCAGCAGGTTGATGCCCACCAGCACGTCGAAAGTGCCCAGGCGCAGGTCGCGGATGATCTCCACCCGCTCCACCGTGTCGATGTCCGAGTGCAGGTAGCGCACCTTGACGTCGTGGTCACCCAGGTAGTCGGTCAGGTCTTCGGCCATGCGCTTGGTCAGGGTGGTGACCAGCACGCGATCCCCTGCCGCCACACGCAGACGAATTTCCGAGAGCAGGTCGTCGACCTGAGTGCGCGCCGGTCGCACCTCCACTGCCGGGTCGACCAGACCGGTGGGGCGCACCACCTGCTCGATCACGCGCCCGGCATGCTCGGCCTCGTAAGGCCCCGGCGTGGCGGAGACGAAGATGGTCTGCGGGCTGGCGGCCTCCCATTCCTCGAAACGCATCGGCCGGTTGTCCAGCGCAGAGGGCAGACGGAAGCCGTATTCGACCAGGGTTTCCTTGCGCGAACGGTCGCCCTTGTACATGGCGCCGACCTGTGGCACCGAAACGTGGGATTCGTCGATCACCAGCAGCGCATCGTCCGGCAGGTAGTCGTACAGCGTCGGTGGCGGCGCACCGGCCGGACGCCCCGACAGGTAGCGTGAGTAGTTCTCGATGCCGTTGCAGTAGCCCAGTTCGAGGATCATCTCCAGGTCGAAGCGCGTGCGCTGCTCAAGGCGCTGCGCCTCCACCAGCTTGTTCGCCCCGCGCAGGTACTCCAGGCGCTGCTGCAACTCGACCTTGATCTGCTCCACCGCCTCCAGCAGGGTTTCGCGCGGAGTGACGTAGTGGCTCTTGGGGTAGAAGGTGAAGCGCGGCAGCTTCTGGATCACCTCGCCGGTCAGCGGATCAAAAGCGCTGATGCTCTCCACCTCGTCGTCGAACAGCTCGACGCGAATGGCCTCCAGATCCGATTCCGCCGGAAAGATATCGATCACGTCGCCGCGCACGCGGAAGGTGGCGCGGGCGAAATCCATGTCGTTGCGCGTGTACTGCAGCTCGGCCAGGCGGCGCAGCAGCGCGCGCTGGTCCATCTTGTCGCCACGGTCGAGGTGCAGCACCATTTTCAGGTACTCCTCGGGGCTGCCCAGGCCGTAGATCGACGACACGGTGCAGACCACGATGACGTCCTTGCGCTCGATCAGCGCCTTGGTCGCCGACAGGCGCATCTGCTCGATGTGATCGTTGATCGAGGCATCCTTCTCGATGAAGGTGTCCGACGACGGTACATAGGCTTCCGGCTGGTAGTAGTCGTAGTAGGAGACGAAATACTCCACCGCGTTGTTCGGGAAGAACGCCTTGAACTCGCCATACAGCTGCGCCGCCAGGGTCTTGTTCGGCGCCAGCACCAGAGTCGGCCGCTGCACCTGGGCAATCACGTTGGCCACGGAAAAGGTCTTGCCCGAGCCGGTCACGCCCAGCAAGGTCTGGTGCGAAAGCCCGGCTTCCAGCCCCTCGATCATCTGCCGGATCGCCTCGGGCTGATCGCCGGCCGGTTTGAAGCGGGTCACCAACTGAAATTCGGACATGCAGCACCTCGACAAATGGCTGTGACGCATCCCTTCGGACTGCGTCAAAAGCCATGAATTGCGGGGCGATCTGGCGATAGGTCCAAGTAGAGTCGAATTACCTGGCAAAAGGCCTTAATTCAGGGCTTTGCGCTGTCGCCCCCTGAGTTCAGGGTCGTTATACTAACGCCCCGTTTACGCGCCCCCTAGCGCTTTGTTTACGCGGGGCGTCTGGCCACCCACCCCTCACTCGAGCTGCCGCACCCATCATGAGTCTCTTCTCTGCCGTCGAAATGGCTCCGCGCGATCCCATCCTGGGCCTCAACGAAGCATTCAACGCGGACACCCGCACCACCAAGGTCAACCTTGGCGTGGGCGTCTACTACAACGAGGAGGGGCGAATTCCGCTGCTGCGCGCCGTCGCAGAAGCCGAAAAGGCTCGCATCGAGGCCCATGCTCCGCGTGGCTACCTGCCGATCGAGGGCATCGCCGCCTACGACAAGGCCGTGCAGGAACTGCTGTTCGGCAAGGGCGCAGCCCTGATCGAAGCCGGCCGCGTGATCACCACCCAGGCCCTGGGCGGCACCGGCGCACTGAAGATCGGTGCCGACTTCCTCAAGCGCCTGCTGCCGGACGCCACCGTGGCCATCAGCGACCCGAGCTGGGAAAACCACCGCGCCCTATTCGAATCCGCCGGTTTCCCGGTGCAGAACTACCGCTACTACGATCCGTTCAGCAATGGCGTGAACCGTGGCGGCATGCTCGAAGACCTGCGCAACCTGCCGGCCCGCTCCATCGTTGTGCTGCACGCCTGCTGCCACAACCCCACCGGCGTCGACCTACAGCTGGAAGACTGGAAAGCCGTGCTGGAAGTACTGCGCGAGCGCGAGCACGTGCCTTTCCTCGACATCGCCTATCAGGGTTTCGGTGATGGCATCGACCAGGACGCCGAAGCCGTGCGCCTGTTCGCCGAGTCGGGCCTGGAGTTCTTCGTCTCCAGTTCCTTCTCCAAGTCGTTCTCGCTGTACGGCGAACGTGTCGGCGCCCTGTCGCTGGTCACCAGCAGCCGCGAAGAGTCGACCCGCGTGCTCTCGCAGCTCAAGCGCGTGATCCGCACCAACTACTCCAACCCGCCGACCCACGGCGCCACCGTGGTCGCCAGCGTGCTCAACAGCCCCGAGCTGCGCGCCATGTGGGAAGCCGAGCTGGGTGAAATGCGCGAGCGCATTCGCAGCATGCGCCTGGCCATGGTCGAGCAGCTGGCGGCCCTGGGCGCCAAGCGCGACTTCGGCTTCGTCGCCGAGCAGCGCGGCATGTTCTCCTACTCCGGTCTCACCGTTGAGCAGGTCGAGCGCCTCAAGGAAGAGTTCGGCATCTACGCCGTCGGCACCGGCCGTATCTGCGTCGCCGCGCTGAACAACGGCAACCTGGACAGCGTCACCCGCGCAATTCACGCCGTTCTTTAAGTTTCAGCGACACCCAAGAAAACGCCGGCTTACAGCCGGCGTTTTTTTATGAGCACTATTAAGTGGGTAGTCCAAGCATAGCGGGGGATGTCTATCAGAGCGGGGTATTCCAGTAGGGGCTCAAGAAAGCCTAACCACCAAGGGTCGATGCACTCGGTGCGCACAGCGCACCCTGCACACGAAAGTCCCAGCAGAGTGTTGACTTCTCTTTTTTAATCAGTAACATACGCGCCGTTGTTCCGCGATAGCTCAGTCGGTAGAGCAAATGACTGTTAATCATTGGGTCCCTGGTTCGAGTCCAGGTCGCGGAGCCAAATTCAAAAGCCTCGGTTGATCCGGGGCTTTTTTGTATGCGTTGGACTCTCACCAGGGACTACGCCCCAGGTTATTCGCTCCCCCCTTTGGGGCTGCGCTAAAGCGCGCTCAGCTTCGCTGTCGAGTCCAAGCCGCGGAGCCAAATTCAAGAACCCAGCCTAGCGCTGGTTTTTATTGCCTGCGGATTCTAATCAGGAATCCCGTCCCAGCTCATGCCCTCCCCACCGTTCTGGAGCTGCGTCCCGGGCAACTAGCAGCATCGGATCACGCATAATCCCTGGCTTTCGCACCAAGATAGCCCCAGCAGATCTGAAAAATCGTAATAACTCGTGTAACTATTCCCAAAACGAAAAAGGCCGGTCAAAGACCGGCCTCAATAGCAACACCACTTGGTGTCAGTTCACGCTCAACTTGTCGCGGTTCTTCTCCAGCGTTGCCGGGCCAATTCCCTTGACCTCCAGCAACTCGTCAACCGAAGTGAAGTTGCCATGCTCCTCACGGTAGGCAACGATCGCCTGCGCCTTGGTCGCACCTATACCTGCCAGCTCCTTCTGCAGGGTCGCTGCATCGGCAGTGTTCAGATTGACGGTGGCCACCTGTGCAGACTGCACTGCTGCAGGCTTGGCACTTTCGGTTTTGGGAGACTCAGCCGCGGTGGCAGCCATGGAGAGAGAAGCGAGAACAGCGAACAGCAGGGAAGAAAGACGGGCTTTCAGCATGATGTGCTTTCCTTGTCGTAAGTTGATCCATGTGGGACTTCCAAGCTCCACGAGGGAAAAATTAGACGCTACTCTCAGATTGTCAAACTACCTCTCATGCATCGGTTCGGCGCTGGATGTAAATGTGATCGACAATTTCGCCGTCTGGCACGTACCCATTCACGGTTTCACGCAGCAACTGACGGACCCGATCATAATCATCACACTCCACAGATATCAGCAGCTCCTTCAGAACACCTTTGTAGATATCCCAAGGCAACATTTCCTCGTCGGCCCTCATAATCATCGGGTGCTCGGTTTCGCTGACGTTATCGCCGATCAGCAGCTCCTCGTAGAGCTTCTCCCCAGGCCTTAGACCGGTGAACTCGATGGCGATATCACCGTGCGGGTTACGCTCCGAGCGTACACTCAAGCCACTCAAGTGAATCATTTTCTCAGCCAAATCAAGAATCTTGACCGGCGCCCCCATATCCAGCACGAACACATCCCCCCCCTGCCCCATGGCTCCTGCCTGGATCACCAACTGCGCAGCCTCAGGGATAGTCATGAAATAGCGGGTGATATTGGGATGTGTAACCGTAACCGGACCGCCACGGCGAATCTGATCATGAAAACGCGGAATTACCGAGCCGGACGACCCCAACACATTGCCGAAACGCACCATGTTGAATCGCGTCTTGTTGACTCGATGCACCCCGTCCTCGCCAAAAAGCATCGGAGCAGTTTCGCGGCTTAGCGCCTGCAGAATCATCTCTGCCAAACGCTTGCTGCTGCCCATCACGTTGGTCGGCCGCACCGCCTTGTCCGTGGAAATCAGCACGAAATGCTCGACTCCGGCCTGTATCGCCGCCTGCGCGGCATACAACGTGCCCATCACGTTGTTCAGCACCCCCTCGGCGATGTTGTGCTCGACCATCGGCACATGCTTGTAAGCCGCCGCGTGGTAGACCGTATCGACACTCCAGGTGCGCATCACGTCCAGCAAACGCCCGGAATTGCGCACCGACCCCAGAATGGGCACCAGTTGCTGGGACAGAAATTCACGCTGAATACGCTGCTCCAGCTCAGTGTGAATGCTGTAGAGGTTGTATTCCGAGTGCTCGAACAACACCAGAACCTTGGGGCCAGTGGCGATTATCTGCCGGCACAGCTCGGAACCAATTGACCCGCCGGCACCGGTGACCATCACCACCTGGCCGCGAACACAGCGCTCCAATAGGGTCTGATTCGGCGGCACCGGATCGCGTCCGAGCAAGTCGGCGATATCGACCTCCTGCAGATCGTCGACCTTCACCCGACCACTGGCCAGATCCATGAACCCCGGCACCGACCGAACATGTAACGGATAGCGCTCGAGATCTTCGAGGATTTCGCGACGACGAGCACGTGACAACGAGGGCACCGCCAGCAAGATTTCCTGCGCCCCGGTCTCCTCAATCATCTGCTGGATATGTTTGGGCTTGTAGACCTGCAGGCCGGCGATGATACGCGTGGCGATATTGTCGTCGTCATCGACGAATGCCACCGGCTGCATGGAACGGCCCATACGCAAGGCAGCAACCAACTGATTGCCGGCCGCACCGGCACCGTAGACGGCCACTTTCACCAGCGACTGAGGCGGCAGAGCGTTGATGAACGGCATCCGCCGAGCCGCCACGTACCAGTCGCCCATAAAGTACTGGCGCATCAGCAGGCGCAGCCCGCCGATCATGAATAGGCTCAGCCACCAGTAGTTGAACACCAGCGAACGTGGCACTAGCGCAGGCGGTTCGCGGTACCAATAGACCGCCAGGGCCAAGGTCAGAGCAGAAAGAGAAACCGCCTTGAATATCGCGAACAGCGCATCGTTGCCGAAATAACGCATCACCGCACGATACATACCCAGGCGGATGAAACAGGGGATGGCGATCAGCGGAGCCGCCGCGAACAACCAGAGGTGATCGCCCCAGGGCTCGATACGCTTGTCGAAACCGAGGCGCACCACGAACGCCAGCCACAATGCCAGCCAGACCAGGCCGATATCCACCATTACCTGTAACAGGCGCTTGTAGCGTCGCGGCAATTTGACCAACGCCTTGCGCAGCTTATCTGTCATCCATTCCTCTCAATAGTCCAATGGTAGGCCATAGACCCTATATCGCCCCACTTAACACCCTAACGCCAGAACCACGCATACAGCTGCGATAAACGGCGTAGAAGCTACTCCGCCGCCCCCGCCTCGAATCGTCGAGCCAGCCAAGCTAACGGACTATAGGCCAGAAGCAGCCCGACGACGCCATTCAGATAACCGAGCGCTACACAAACGGCCAAGGGTAGCAGCCAGAACAGATTCAGCAGCGCCACGGCAAGCGTGACCGGCAGATGCCGTCCGCAACGACGCGAGGCGAACTGATAGGCATGGCTACGATGCGCTTCGTACACCCGCTCGCGCCTCAGCAGACGGTGCAGCAGGGTCCAGGTGGCATCCACCACGAATACCCCCAACAGGATCAGCCAGCCCCAGAGCAGCTCGCTCGCCACCCAGGCTGCCTGCAATGCCAGCCCGCCGAGGACCAGCCCGAGAAAACCACTGCCGGCATCGCCCATGAAGATACGCGCTGGCGGAAAGTTCCAGTACAGGAAACCCAACACCGCCAGCGCCAGTGCCAACGGCGTCCAGACCAACGCCGGATACCCGAGCAGTACATAGAGCAGCGCCCCCCCCAGGCACACGCAAATCGCCTCCACCGCGGCGATACCGTCTATCCCGTCCATGAAGTTGTAGAGATTGAGCAACCATACCAGGCCGACCAACGCCAGCCCTTGCCCCAACCAACCAAGCTCCAGGGTCACATCGCCCGCCTGCAATGGCGGCAAACCACCCAGCCAGAGCAACACCCAACCGGCGGCGATGAAATGCCCGAGCAGACGCCAGCGCGCGGCGACATGGCCGTGATCGTCGAGAAAGCCCAGTGCCGCCACCCAGGCGCCACCGCCCAGCAGCGCCCACATCCCCGACCAGGCCAGCACGCCCTCCAGCGCCAGCAGCGGCAGCGCAACGAGAAACGCCAGCACGATGGCCAGCCCGCCCCCGCGTGGCGTGGGCACCGCATGCGAGCTGCGCGCATTGGGCACATCCAGCAGACTGCGCGCCAGGGCATAACGACGCACCTCCCCGGTCAGCACCCAGGACACCAGCAGCACACCCAGCAGCCATAACGGCATCATCGGCTGCACTCCCGAACGAAATCCCTCACGGTGGCGGCTAATGCGTCATCTACGCCCTGCGGCGCCTGCCAATTCAGCAGGGAGCACGCCTTGCTGCTATTCACCCATAACTCACCGCACAGACGTTGTGCCGCAGCCCCACGCCCCAGCAGATGCAGGCCGGCACTCAGCCAGGCGCGCGGGACCGGCACCAGCCAGGAACGCGAGTCGAGCGCGGCAGCGAGCTTTCGACTCAGCTCGGTAACGGACAGATCCTGGCCATCGCTGACCAGGAACCGCTGATTGGCTGCCAACGGGTGGCTCACGCAGCAGACGAGAAAATCGGCCAGGTTCTCCAGCGCCACCAGACTGCGCTTGTTATGCAGCCCCCCCAGCGGCAGCGGCAAGCCACGGGCGAGCGCCTGGAGCATACGCCGAAAGTTGGCCCGCACCCCGGGCCCGTATACCAGTGGCGGGCGGACCACCACCCACTCCATGCCATGCTGCTCGCAGAATGCCTGCACCAGCTGCTCCGCCTCCCATTTGGAGCACGCATAGGCGTCCTGAGGGCTGGCCTCATCAGCCTCGGAAAAAGGCCTGCCCGGCGCGTTGGCCTCGCCGTTGACCTTGATCGAACTGACCAAGACGAAGCGCCGGACACCGGCCTGGGCCGACGCCTCAAGCAGGGCTCGCGTACCCTCCACGTTGACCGCCCTGAAAGCCGCCAGCGGATCCTGCGCACGCTCCTGCATCACATGCACCCGCGCCGCGGCGTGCACCACCACGTCGATCCCACGCAGCAGCTCGGCATCGACCGGCCCCTTGGCTAGATCGCCCAGCGCCCGTTGCTCGCAATCAACATTGCCCGCCGTCGGCGCACGCACACCTGCAATCGCCTGCAGACCACTTTCGCGCCCCAAACGGCGCAGAACGGCCATGCCGACCAGGCCATTAGCTCCTGTGACCAACACCCGCATCAGACCGGCTCCAGCAATTGCAAAATGTCCTGCGCCATCTCGTCCATGATTCGCTCGCGGGCATAGCGCTGAACAAAAGCCGAACGATCGGTTAAGCCGATATCTAGCTGCTCGAAACACTCGAGTGCCGCCTCCGGGTCGCAGGGTGCGAATACCGAGGTATTGGCGACCTCGGCAGCGATAAACTCCGCCGCATAGCCCGCCACACCTGCCCATATGGGCTTACCGGTTGCAGCGTACTCGAACAGCTTCGACGGCAGCACGCGCTTGAAGGCGGGGTAATCATTCAAGTGCAGAAAGAGCACATCAGCTTCCCGATAGAGCTCCAACAACTGCTCCCTTGCCACGGGAGGAATCAGCTCGACATTATCCAGAGCCATCGATCGCAACGCCTCACGTAGTGGTTCAAGACGCCCGCCTGCCCCCACGACGCGGAAGTGAGCACGCCCGCGTAGGCGCCGGGCCAGCTCCGGCAGAATCAGGTGCATCCCCTGCCCGTCGCCGAGGTTGCCGGCATACAGAACCTGTAGCGGCTCGGCAGCCGGGCGCGGAAACGACTTCTCGACACCCGCCGCGAACGTCACAAAGGCCTCGTCCACGCCATTGGAAAACACGGGAAAGCGCAGCGCCGGATAGCGCGGCTGGAAATACCCGAGAAAACCTTGAGAAACCAGGTTCACTCGCTGTGCACGCCCTATCGCCCAGCGTTCGAGCGCACCAAAGATCCAGCCCAGGGGCATGGCCAGCAATGCCGGAAAGAGCACCTTCAGGTTCTCGACGAAGATGTCTCTGATATCCAAATAGAGGCGCGCCCTGTGGCGGTAAGCGACCCAGCCCCCCAGCACGGCGGTCATCAGTCGCGAAGAGGTGGCCACCACCAGGTCATAGTCCTGACCAGCGGTCAGACGACGCACCTTGCGCGTATATCGCCAGAACGCCACCGCCTGACCGAGGAAACCCTCGCGCATCTGTGGCAAGTGCACGCGCCGCACATACAAGCCGGGCGACTCCTCGACAGAGTCGACTTCGAATGCCTGACTGGCATAGCGATTGGGCTGGGTTGTCAGTACGTCGATCTTTACCGCTCCGGCACGGCGCCGAAGAGCGTCAACAAGCGCCCGCGCACGGAAGGAGCCCGCCGACAAATCGGGCGGGTAAAAGAAGGTCAGCAGCAATATTCGTTTAGACATAAAGACTTAGGTCCCCCGCCCGCACATCGGAAGCCGATCGCCCCCCTAGCATCGCCAATCAGTTCCGACCGGACCCTATGGCCCAAGCGACATCACGAACGACTACCACCCCAGTTGCGGCCGCGTCGTAGCGCCCCAGCTCCTTGCCCACCGCCGGATAGATGGACACCTCCAGTGCATCCAACTCACCAGGAAAAACATATTGGACCTGTAATCGCCACTCACCGTCAGCGGCACTCACATCGGCCTTGACGGCGCCGCTGTCGCCGCGCTTCGCCAACTGGGCCGATGCGCAGTCCAGCATCACATCGTACTGGTTCAGGCGCTCGCCCTGCCGGGCCCTCAGGCGCAACAGAGGCAGCGCATCCGTACAAGAGGCCAGCGTCATCTGCAAGCGAACCGGAGCATCCTTCTGCAACTCCCACAGTTCGTCTACCGCAAAGCTGTAGCGATAGGCCGAAAACTCCCTCGGGCTGGCATCAGCCAGGCGCATACCGGCGGCATGCTGCTCACGCTGGGCATTTCCGCGCCATTGCCGGGACGAATCACCAAGCATCAGTGAATTCCAGCTCTTTACCGGGACATTGAAGACTGCCTTATCACGCTCAAGCAGAGTCTTATCAAGAGGGGCTGCGCCTACACTGAATACTCCGCCGCCGAGTTGAGCAAAGAAGTCCGGCACACCTTTTGCGCGCACGATCTGCCGACCTATGACCCAGGAACCTTCCATGCTCAGATGGCTGGCATCGAAATACACCAGCCTCCCATCGAGATAGGCGCTGCACTGTCCGTTGGGACACAGCTGCCCGCGCGGATCGAAGAAATGCACATTGGCTCGCCTTGCCGCCAGCGCGGACAACCGGGCATTGTTTTGCACCACACCGGGGCGTTCGAGACCACTCTCGTTGCATGTCAGCATCGGCAACTTCAGCGCCTTCTGCAGACACTTGCGATTGACCACCTCGAAATTCGGCACCTGGGCCAGAATGATCACCTCCTTGCCCTGTCCAACCAGGAAGTCGACCGTAGCCTCCAAGTCCGTGAAGAAGTTGTCACTCCTGCGCGCGTGAACAGTCCAGGCCGCACCCAGAATCACGGTAGAGTAGTTACCCAGATGCCGGCGAACCACCTCGATTGAGGCCAGGCATCGTTCCAGTATCTCCAGCTTCTGAGTGGCCGCAGCCCCTTCCAGCAGAGGCGGACAGCTGCTGTGTACCGCATTGCGGAAAGCAAATCCGCTCGCTTCGGCGAAGGCCCCCAACATGCCGACGTAGTGCGCCGCATTGGAGTCGCCCCACAGCAGCACCGAGGGTTCCCGCTCGGGATTTATGATGCAGGCCTTGCTCTGCAAATCCGCTTCGCTCAAGCGGGCACGCTGGCACACATAGGGAAAGGAATAGGCGGCCGGCGCGGGGCTCAGTCGCTTCAAGTCCACCCTATACTGTGCATCTAGGCCATAGAGGCCGAACCCGCCGCTCAACAGAAGTGCACCGCACAGCAGCGACAAAACCGCGGCGTTGACCGCGACAACCCGCATCATAACCCGGGGAAAGTCCCAACGCAGTTGGCGGCAGGGCTTTTCGACCCAACGATAGCTGGCTACCGATAGCAGCAGCATCAAGCCGAACAGCAACACGCCGGCCAGCGGCCCAACGACACCGTAGATGTAGCGATAGAACGCCAGCACCGGCCAGTGCCACAGGTACAGGGAGTAGGAAATCAAGCCGATCAGCACCAGCGGGCGCAAGGCCAATACCCTACTCACCCCCACGGCCCTTCCGCTGCCGGCCCATATCAGTAAGGCCGCGCCCAAAGTAGACGGCAAGGCATTGATCCCGGGGAAGCCCATATCCTCGGTGATCCAGCCCAGGGTGGCGACGATCAACCCAGCCCCGACCAGCCCGAGCAAAAGCCTTGCCCAGTTGGTAATGACCGTATGTCCACGACTTATCCAGATCGCCAGCAAGGCCCCAACCAGCAACTCGCCGGCACGGGTCGGCAACATGTAATAAGCAAACATCGGCTTCTTGGGAATCAACACCTCCGCCAGAATGAAGGAAGCGAGCGTCAGCAGCAGAGTGACCGGCAGAAGCCAGCGCCGGGTAAAGCGCGTCAGCAGGGCGAGCAGGATGATGGGCCAGAACAGGTAGAACTGCTCCTCCACCCCCAGCGACCAGAGATGCAACAGCGGCTGCAGGTTGCTGTCATCGGCGAAATAGCTGGTATCGAGAAAATAAGTGAAATAGACGTTGGCGGCAGAAAACACCGCGGCCAGGGACGAGTAACCCAGCCCGCTCAGATCCTCGGGCAGCAGAATGAGTTGCCCAATCAGCAAGGTCGTCAGCAGTACGACGAACAACACCGGCAAGATGCGCAGCGCACGCCGCCGATAGAACTCAGCCCAGGAGAAGCCCCGAGCCGAGCCGGCATCCTTGATGATGTTACCGGTGATCAGGAAACCAGAAATAACGAAGAAGATGTCGACCCCAGCAAAGCCTCCCGGCAGCAGGGTAGCCTCGATATGAAATAGCACCACCGCCAGTACCGCGATAGCACGCAGGCCATCGATATCGGGACGGTAGTTGGCCTTGGCGTCGTGAGCAAGAATCGTCATGTTCGCTTATCTACAGAAGATTTCGATTAACCGAGAATCCGGCGGTACAGCTCGACCAGCAGGTGTTCCTGCACCTCCCAGCTCAGCGCAGCCGCGGCAGCACGAGCCCGCTGCGCATGATGCTGGCGAAGTCGGACATCTGCGACCATGCGCCGTAGCGCGTCGGCAAGCGCCTCGCTATCGCCGGCCGGCACCAGCAGGCCAAGATCGTGCTGCCTAACGATGCGGCGGATCTCCGGCAGGTCGGAAGCGACCACCGGCAATCCTGCCTGCACGTACTCGAACAGCTTGTTGGAATCCGTCGTGTAGTGATTGAGGCAGGTATTCTCGATGGGTTGCACGCCGATATCGGCCGAGGCGGTATAGGACGGCAGGTCGGCCAGCGCGACAGTTGGGATGAAGCGCACCCGGTTCTCGAGCCGAAGCTCCTGAGCGATCTGCCGCAGGCTGGCATCCAGGCGCCCGCCACCAATGAAAACGAAGTAGGCCTCCGGCACCAGGGCGGCAACCCGCACCAGGCGCTCCAGCCCACGCCCCTGCTGCACTCCACCCTGATAGAGCACGATGGGCCAGGGTTCGCTGAGCCCAAGCTCCTGGCGGATTCGCTCGGAAGCCAGGAGTTGCTGCTCGCGCGGCCGGTTCTGCAGCACCAGAGGACGGGCGATGCCGTAGGCGCGGGCGAAGAACTTGGCGCGCGCTTCGGTGGTGGTGATGGTCCCGTCAGCACTGGGCATCAGGGCCCGCTCAACTATCGCCACCAGTTTCCTAAAGCTGGAATAGCCTTCGCGGCTGGTGCTGATCTCATGGGCGTCGTAGACCAGCCGCGCGCCCGACAGTCGCGCCGCCAACCACGCCGTGGGCAGGGTATTCACATCGTGCGCATGCACCACGTCGGCACGCAGTCGCATCATGCGCCAGAGCAATACCAGGTGGGTCCAGGCACGCGCGGCGATGCGCAGTGCCTGCGCGAAGGAACCCATACGGCCAATACGCCCGGCACTCACCGGATTTGCAACAGCGGCCGCACCAGCCGGACGCTGGCCCAGGCGCCAGAACGGACTGCGAGGGACACGCACCACCTCGATGCCCGTGGAAACGACCTCGCGCTCCTGCGTGATGCCGGGCGCATGCAGCGCATGCACGATCACGGCATGCCCCGCGGCCGTCAGGCTCTCCGCTTCCTTTAGCACACGAGCGTCATTGCGAAACTCGTTCCAGACAATCATTGCAATACACGCCACACAGCCCCCTATGCCATGGCCCGCGGGCCATGGCTGAAATCCAAAATTCTGCTAGCCAAAACCGCCCGGTCACCGCTCCAAAGCATCGAGGGTGTCACTGAGCTCCCTGAGCAGAGTGAAGGCACTGAGATACCGCCCTTGAGCGCAGCGCTCTTCGAATGCGAAGGCCAGTGCCGCCAGTCGCACCTGCAACGGAGACAGGTGCCGCAATGCCTCACTGCTCTCACAGGCGCGCGCAAAGGCCTGATCCAGCCGCTCCAGTCCAAGCTCGACCGGCCAGCCACTGCCTACCGGTTCAAGGCTCCAACGCTCCCATCTGACGGCCCGCAGGGAGGAGCCAAGCGCGTAGACATTGCCAGTGACGATGTCAGGGTTGTAAAGGCACTTAGGCAGTGCTTCGAGTTTTTTTTGTAAACGCTGGGGCGATGTCACAAAGGCGTCCACCAAGTGTCGAACATCTGCACCAGCCCACCTTGAAAAGACGTTACAGCGCGCCCACAACACCGGACCACATCGTTCGACCAAACTGCCCGACTGGTGCCGAGCAGTCAGCGTATCCGGCACCGGCCAAACGCAAGATTCGATAAAAACCTGCTCGCGGCACTCATAAACAGTTTGATCATCCAGTATCTGTCGCGCCTGCTCAGCCCACTCATACAGATGGGCTGCGAAACCGTCGTGCTCGGAAACCTTCAGAAGTCTCGGCGCTGAGCTTCCCGGATATACAGCCAAGAGTGGCACGGCGCGCGCCATCCGCTTCGTCTCTTGGCGATTGAAAGCCCTAAACAGAAAATGCTCGGCAGCTCGCTCAGGTACCTGACAGGTCAGATGCAAAGCGAGCTCACCTCTACGGCCCGCTTCGACCTGCTCGATTCCTGGCTCTACGCCAGACGCACCTGCCTCTGCCAAAACTTCCCTCACCCAACCTAGGCACTGCGGTGACGCGATCAGACGCAAAAATGACGGTATTACCGGTTCGCGCTGATCTTGAATGATTGCATCAGTCTCGCCATCAAGAAGTTCCGGCTGGTCTTCAGATTCATCGAGAAAGCCGCTGGAATCCTCGTCATCGAACGCACCAGTTTGCAACTCACCAAGCACCCTGAGGATTCGCTCGCGTCGGCTATACAACCGGTCAATACCTTTCACCGCCTGGGCAAGCCTACTGAACATCTGCCGACACAGCAGCAACGCCAGAATACCCAGCAGCAAGCCCTGGGCATTGCCATAGAGGTAGTCGAAGACCAAGTAGCCGAAAACCAGCAAGAAGCCGCTGGCGGACACCACATCGATGAGGCGCGACAGTTGCCCCTGGGCCGCCTCCAACAGCAGTGGCGACCAGGCAAACACCAGCGCTCCGATCAAGAAGACAGCAGTGAAATACCCCAACACGACGGCAAGCAGCACTGGCTTGTATAAGCCAAGAAAACCCAGCACGGCGACGGCGAGTACCATACCGCTGGCGATGGTTACCATCCCTTGATAGGAGCTCAGTGCGACCTTCCGCTGCCTGGCAAATGCTTCACCCTCCTCACGCAACAGGATAAGCCGGTCACTTGCTGCTCGGGCCAAGGCTCCGCCAATGAAATCCATGAACAAGTGCGCCAGATAGAGCATCAGTGCACTAGCGGCGAGAAGCAGGATCAGACGTTCGCGCTCAATGCCGATCATGACCGGGGGGAAGTACCCCGGCACCCCCGTTGAACCGAGGAGGATCATGACCTTTAGCGGCAACAAGAAGGCCGCTATCTGGAAGAGCTGCGAGCACAGCGAGGCCAGAATCGAGGCAGGCACCTGCAGCGGAGCAACCCGCAACAGTCGGAAAGCGAAAGCCACCAACCAGGCTAGAGCACTCTTACAACCTGCGATCAAGAAGGCCACCGCTCCGGGAAAACCTCACCCAGCAACTGAGCCACAAGCGCATCGACGTCTTGGACCGCAGTATCCAGCGTCACCTCTGGATTTTCAGGCACCTCGTAGGGACTATCGATACCGGTGAAATCGGTAATCTTTCCACTACGCGCCATACGATAGAGCCCCTTTGGGTCGCGCGCCTCGCACACCGCCAACGAGGTGTCAAGGTAGACTTCGAAGAACTGTTCCTCCGCAAACAGCTCACGAGCGCGGGCGCGGTCCTCACGAAAAGGCGAGATGAACGCAGCTACCACGACCAGCCCAGCGTCGACCATAAGCTTGGCGGCCTCTGCCACGCGCCTAATGTTTTCGCTGCGATCTGCAGCACTCATGCCCAGATCCTTGCACAGACCGTGGCGAACGTTGTCGCCGTCCAGCAGCATGGTTTTCAGACCTGCGCGCTGCAACGCCACCTCCAAGGCATTGGCCAAGGTTGACTTGCCGGAACCCGACAAACCGGTAAACCAGATGCAGCGCGGTTGCTGGCCGAGACGTTGCGCCCGCACTTCCGGTGTGACACTGGTGTGATTCCAGACTACCAACGACGCACTGTCGTTTTGTTTCAGTTCATAGGGCGGTTCGGCCACGCTCAGACCTCGAAAACTTACTAAAAAGTGCCAGTGTACAAGGCGATATGGGGAACGACATCAGCTTCGGTTATGCCGCGAGTAATCCACCAATAGCTCCCCCTCAGCCGGCCTTGCGATCTCCAGACGGTGCGAGGCAAGGTTATCCTGCCATTTCAAGCGAATCTGCCTGCCGGACACATTGGCCTTCGAATGGACAAAATCGGTTTCAATGCCGTCGATGAAGCTGAACAGCGTGGCGAAACTACCGGACACCGTGCCGGTCTGCTCATAGCAGAACGCAAAATTCGGCAGCAGCTGTCGCTCGGACGGCGACCACCACCCCTGCAGCTGCGGTTCGGACTCGCCATAGTAAGTCCTGGAAGCGGCGCTACCGGATATCAAGGGTGCGACCTGCAGCCCCTGCCCGGTCTTGCCCGAGACAGCCTTATATCCATTGCCTTGGCTCTCAAGCTGCCAATCTTCCGCCAAATGGAACCACTGCCGTACGTCGTGGGCAGACGCCAGATTGTCGTGGAACCAGTCAAAAACAATCAGCCACTCACCCGGCATCAACAACAGCAAGCGTGCATGGCGGTTGCCCTTGAAGTGGCGGCACTCGGTTTCCATCGCCACCAGTCCACAGGGCAACTCAAGGCTGCGTCCCAGGGCGACACCGTAAGGTTTGATCCCTCTACGCGGGTAGTTGCTCGCATCGAATTCCAGGCAGTTATGCGCCCGCGTGGACTCGCAGTAGACGCGCTTGGGATCCGAGTACCAGTGGCCGTCGAGCCAAAGATCGGAGTCCTGCTCAGTCTTACCTAGATAGCCATAGCGCCCGGCATCGACCAGCACCTCGCTGCCGCGGTCGTACCAGAAGAACGACAAGTCGTCGGCATGCTTGTGGGTGCGTGAATGGAAAGCTGCGGTCTGGGCCAGATAGGCCGCCTGCTCTGTGAAACCTGCTACAGGTTGTCGGTAAACGAAGTAGCCGCCCTGCTCGAAACGCTTGAGACCACTGCCCGGACTTTTCCCGACCATACCAGCGGAGGCCTGCCACCGCATAGCCGGGGCACGCCATTCGCTCTCAGCCTGCTTTGTGCTCCGAGAGATGTCCCGATAGTCAGAATCGCCGAAGTTGACCAGGCGCCGATTGGGCAACACGAACCAGGCCAACGCCTGCTCCACCTGCTCGGACAACTCGATCAAATCGGGGTCTGCCACTAGGCCGCTGCCGATCAACCCGCTTAGAGTGTCATAGACCATGCGGTGATAGTCCGGCGAATGCTCCCGGTGCACCCCATCGGCGGCGAATTGCTGTTCCAGCATGAGTCGAAGGCGCGCCTTGCCCTGAGCATGAGCCTGCGCCATAAGCGGCGACTGAGCGCTAAAGCGCCGCCCCATGGCCAGCTGTCCAGCCACCTGGTAATAACCATGGTTGCTATGGAAGGCGATATTCGCATCCTCGACTAGGTAAGCCTGATGAGCCAGCAAAGCCTCCCAAAGCAGCGCATCTTCCTGGGCTGACAGCACCTGCGCCGCACGGGCCGCGTCAAGCAGATAGGCCAGACGATAGGCACGCAGACCTACCGCCATGTCGTACCAAGCGAAGGGCGTATCCGACTTGGGCCCAGAGCCATAACGAGCAGACCAGTCTAAAGCGATGTTCACACAAAGAATGAGTAGCTCGGGCTGTTGCTCAGCTGAATAGGCTGCTAACGGAGCATCTAGCATGTCCCAGCTATGTATGTGAAAATTCCATGAGCGCTGCGCATTATCGAGCTGCGCCCAAGGAATGTTTGAGTCAAGAAAAACAGTGGGGTAATTGCCACATCGCCATCCAGATATCAGTATTTCTTGCACACGAGTTCTCAAGACACCCGTCGAAATCCCCGTTAACAGCTCATAGCTCAGCATCATCAGAATCCGTACATCGGTAAAAAATGACCCTTAGCGTTCATAGCCAGCTAACTGCAGTACTGGTTCGGCTTTACGACGCAGCAGCTCTAAGGTCTTCACATCGAATACATCTGTTGGCGACAAGTGTTGAGCATTCTTTTTAAGGAAGGGGAACTCGCTCATATCAGGTGTTCCAACCAGTGGTGTTAGCATGCGGGCTAGATCCTCCTGAAGGTTCTCGTAGCGCATCACGTCCTTCACCAGAAGACGCCCCTCTTCCGTATACAAGTTGCTATTCAAGCGTTGCAGGAAGCCCTCACTCTCGATAAACGCTCTAGCCCTTTCATTAATATCGTTCAGGTCTATCTCGCAAGCACCGCGCTCGTGGTACGCCGAGTTGTTGTACAGCAACACGAACAACAGCCAGCTGTAGGGGTGACGCTCAACAGTGAAGAAGTGAAAGTCTTCCCAGCGATAGCCATTACCTTCCAGCAGTCGTTTAATCTTGCTGGCCGGCATATGCCCAACGTAGAGGCGCTTGGCTGATCTGATATATCGCATTGCCTCATCAAAGCAGTCATCCATGCACAGTTGCATGTACGCTCGCTCAACTTCGGGGTCAGCCGCGTAGTTGCAACTGCACCAGCCACGCTCGACGCACCACTTTTCATCTCGCGGCGTCAACTGGGTAACCACGTCGCCCGCAACGGTATAGCGCCGCAGAAAGGCTTCGAGCGAGGTGCTGGCGGTCTTTCTGGTTTTAACGAAGACAAAACGATGTTCGAAACTGATGATGGTCATTGCCGTTCCACCTGTTCACTTGGAGCCGGGCATCCTTGCCATAGCCCCTCGACCTGCGCAGCAAAACGCTCATACACCGGCCGATAAAAACGCTGCACCTCACTGCGCAATGCCTGCCCCACCGTAATCTCGTTGCTCGAAGCATTCACTCTGAGCTCATACTTGGCGGGCATAAGTGACAATCCCAGAAAGTTGCACACTTGCTTGGTCGTCGCCTCCTTGAACAACGTCTCGTAGAAAAAGAGGCCGATGTCTTCAGGATCGAATACTTGTTCAAGGCGCTCCAGAGTCTGGTCATAGCGGCCCCGCATGACGAAAGCTGGTGATGCGTAGAGCTCACGGAGAACGGTCTCCCCATCTCCGCCAAAATGACAACGCCCGGTATAGGACTCGCCCGGTTGCCGCAAGACATGCTGGACCGCCGAGATACAGCGTTCGACCGGATCACGCATCAGTAATATCACCCTCACCCTAATACCGCGGCGGGCGAACTCGTCACGAATCTCGATCAGTGCCGACACTGGCAGGGCGGAATAGGACGGCGTGATATCCCCAGTCACATTGATTGCGTCCTGCTCCAGCAGGGCAGTGAAGTAATCGTAGTATCTCTGCGTATCGCCGAGAAAGCCGGCCACTAGCCGATCGATAGGTTTGAGCCGCTCCACACCCTGCAAAAGTTGATTGATCCGACGTTGCAGAAACTTCCTGCGAATTCCCTCATCCGCAACATGCAAGGCATCGAATACATGGTATTCCTTTGCTGCCCCCATGTTCGCCTGCGGGTGCCCGGACAAATACGAATGCAGCCAGGTAGTACCACTTTTCTGCGCCCCCACCCCTAGCAAGAAAACCTTTTCCACGGCACATCACCTGCGTGAATTTATTAATCTATGAGCGCGTATCCATAGCGCCTTACCAGGCGCTTATCCAACTGCCGGTTTATAATTTCTATGTCCTGCTCGGCTAGGCCGGAACGCCAACTCTCACCCAAGTAATAGTCCCGATAATAGTTAAAGTCCTTACTACCGTCCTTGGTCGATGCCAGCACGTTGCGGAACTCGCTGGGGCGAACCATACCCGCCACCTGCGCTATTCGCTCAATCACCTGCTGCGGATCGATCAGCGTATCCTCCGCCCGTAGGTGGAGCGCTCGGTCCTCATCGGCATCGCGTAGGTAACTGGCGTTCTTGGCATTCCACAGATGTACCGGACTTTCCATCCAGCGCGGCATGCCCTCACGCCAGACCGTTTTCCAAGGACGCGTAAGAAATTCGCTAAAGCTCGGCTTCTTTGCGTAGTACTGGTGATAGGGACGCTTATAGAGCGACAGCAGCCAGGCGTACGGATTCTTGGTCAGCGTCACCACCGTCACGCTATTCCGCTTATAGAGACCAGTTCTCTTCAGGCGCGGCCAATTTACCGCTGCATGTTTCCACCCTAGGTTACGACCATAACTACTCATGAAATAAAGATCGCGCAACCACTCATTGCCCGGCCACTTGTCCTGATAGCGCTTTATATTGGCGGGCACCACGCTCGGTAGTTCTTCCAGATCCAGATTCAGCCGGATCAGTTCACTAAGATAATTGGTATTGGTATTGCGTTCGCCGTACAGCTTGACCAACTTCTTCATTCTATTGGCTCTATTTATCCTTCAGCGCAGCCAACTGCTGCCGAAGGCCAGATACGATTGCATTAAACTCTTCCTCGCGTACGCCCGGCGTCACCTTATGATCGTGACGCAAATCCGCAAGCTTCTTACCCTCCAGAGCGGTAAGCCCATTGGGCGTGGCCCGCCCCGCCAGAGTGTTCAGCACATCGTGGCAAGCTCCACAGGCCTGCACCAGCAGGTAAGACCAAGAATACTTCTCCTCCAGCGTCTCGATCTGCGCATTGAGCTGGCGCATCACCTCCACGGCCGCATCGGATACGCTCTCGTTATGCCGCCGCTCGAGAGAATAGGTTATGCCCGGTAGCTCGGTGCAGTACTCGAGCAACTGACGCACGGGCACCTCCTCATAGCGCATGACCCTGACCGGAGCCTGAAAGGCGGCGCTGACATCCTGAATCAGCTCACCCTGATCGAGCAGGCGCCGAACCGGCTCCAACTCACGGAAGGCCGCCAGTGGCAGGCTGTTCTGGTAATGCGGCTTGCCCTTGACCGGCTGATTAATCACCGCCTGCTTGTAATAGGAGCGCAGCCATTCGCTCTCCCGACGCAGCACCATGCAGATTTCCAGCTCGCCGTGGGCGCGCAGCAGCTCAGCCAATTGTCGGTTGCGCTCCAGCCCATGGAAATAGAAATCGTTGGACAGGGCCTCATTGGAAAGCACGATGCGACTGGCAGCCTTGTAGCCCCGCTCGCTACCTATGTCGTAACCCTGCCCCTTGCGTACTAGGTCGAGCACGAAGTTGTGCTTGGGGTCATCCTGTCGATACACCTGCGCCGGATACAGCACCCCCTGCCGCAGCAGAACCTCGCGCGACTGATAAAACGCCTGCTGCAAGGCAGTGGAGCCCGTCTTCGGCAGACCGATATGCAGGATTATTTTTTTCTTGTGCGAATTACGGAAAAACATCGTCATCGCTCGATCAAGGCCCGCTCGACAGCGTACCGATAGCCTGCCGCCACCTGCTGCGCACCGTAGCGCCCGGCCACGACGTCGCGCAGGCGCTGTGGGTCATAAGGCGTTCGCAGCACCGTGCGAAGAGCCTCGATCAGTTCGGGTAACCCGGCATCGCCATCCACACCAGCACCGATGGGCACCCCTAACTCGGCCGCAATTTCCGACAGCGTTGGCGCGAAGCCCACAACCGGAACTCCGCAGGCCAGCGCCTCTAAGTACACGATGCCAAAGGATTCACTCGTACTGGGTACACACAACAAAGACGATTGGGCTATCTCGGCAGCTATGCGAGACGGCGGGCACCGCCCCAAGAATCGAATCGACTCAGGCGCCGTGCTTGCCTTCGCCAACAGCTCCAATTCGGTGCGTTCCTCTCCATCTCCTATGACCAGCAGCTCGATACCCAAAGTGGATGCCGCACTTATCAGCAGATCCACGCGCTTGCGCGCGATCAGAGAGCCCACGAATACGATACGGACGTTAGCGTTTTCAACTCGCAATGGCTCATTGAAAAACTCGCTACCGATCGCATTGGGAATAACAACCGGCACAGTACTGTAATCGAAGCCCAAGATCCTGCCTTCGCCAGCACAGTGGGCGCTAGGGAATATCAGCGCGGTGAACTGAGGCAACGCCTGCCGAATCTTTTCTCGCACCTGCGCCGCCTGATCTTGATCAGCCTGCATGGTCACGGCATGCCAAGAATGGACGGCGCCGACTGACCGCACATCGCTGCATAGTTGGGCATGCCAGTAAGCCCAGCGATGGGCGATATGGAAAAACAGCACGCAGTCGATACGCTCACGCTGCAACAAGTCGCAATACCACTGACGGTGCTCTTCCGGGGCTTTGGGCGGCTCGAATACGCATAACTCAGAGGGCATCTCCGAACCAATCTGACCCGACCAGTTGTTGGCCAGCACCCCCACCAGCTCGATAGAGCTATCGCCCTGTTCGGCCAGCCACTGTTCCAGTACAACCTTATGGATGCTGGCCACGCCACCGCCGGTGCCGCCACCCCATTCGGGAGGCAGCGAGCCGACCGATAAAACGCGGATAACCGGTTTGCCAAGAGACTTGCTGCTCGAGTGCACACCGTTGGCGGCATAGAACTCGCCGAGCGGACGAATCACCTGGCTCCACTGACCGTGCCGGCTGACTTGGGTAAAAGCATTGTCCGCCAGGCGCTGGCGCAGGGCCGGGCTCTCGGCCAAGCGGATCATGGCCTCGGCCAGGGAGTTGGCATCACCAGCCCGGTGCAGCAGCGCGGTTTCACCCTGTTCGAAGATCTCGCCGAGGGCATCCACATCGGAGACCACCAGTGGCACGCGCATGGCCATGGCTTCGAAGGGCTTGAGCGGAGACACTAACTTGCACACGGTGTAGGGCTTGCGCGGCAAAGCAATGGCACTGAGCAGAGAAAAGTAGCGGGTGACTTCGGCATGGGAAACCCGCCCGGTGAAGATCACCTGGGCGGACACGCCCAGACGGGCGGCCTGTTCGCGCAGGTTAGCCAGTTCATCGCCATCACCCACCACAAGCAGCCGACTGTCAGGCACACGCCGGAGCAGCGCCGGCATAGCCGTGATTAGGTCGTCCAGCCCCTCGTACTTGACCACCGAGCCGACATAGCCACAGACGAAGGTGTCCGGGCCGAGCCCAAGCTGTTGAGCCAGAGCCCGGTCTGGCTCCAGCGGCTTGAAGAACTCGAGATTGACTGCGTTGGGCAGCAGCTCGATGCGCTCCTCGGCCACGCCGCGGCGTACCAGTTCGGTCGCCAGCGCCTTGGTCAGGGTGAATACCTTGTCGGCGTGCGCCGCAGTATGCGCTTCCAGCATGCGATCCAGCGCGAAGCGCTCGGTCTGCTCCCAACCTGCCTTTTTCGAGGATGCGGTGTACTCCCAGAGCCCGCGCACCTCATAGCAAAACGGAAGGCCGAGGCGCCTGGCCGCAATCAACGCAGGCAACGCAGCCTCATAGTTGGAGGCCGCGTGAATCACTGCTGGGCGCAGGCGACGAGCAGCCCGCTCCAGCTCCGCCGCAGCCTTCGTCAAGTAAAGGTCATAACGCACCTCACGCCTGTGCCTCCCTTGGAGGCGCTCGTACGGTACACCGTCAATGATATTGAGCGCGGGAGCGTTGGTATTCCGCGAGTCTGGCCGGTCTGCGGGGTAGCCCGGCCGCGTCACACAGTGCACAGCCCAACCCTGCACCCTCAGTGACTCAAGCAAGTGATGGGTACGGGTGGTGTAACCAGTCGTGTGATAGGGACGAGAGCTGGATGCTACATAAAGAACACAATGCGGATCGGCAACATAGTCGCTAGGGGCCGCAGCTGTTGGTATTTCAGGCAGGCTGGTATACAGCAGCTGCGCACCACGAATCTGCAGGGCCTTCTCCTGTTCCGCGAAACTCAGTACGGAATCGGACAGCCCATCCAGTAGAGAGCTCGCCTCCTGGATGGAGCCGGCGTCCCACAGCGTCATGCAGTTGCGCACGCGATTTTCTTGCGAAGCATCCAGCGCCAGGGACCTCCTGGCCAACTTGGCAGCGCTGAGCACATCGCGAGCCAGCTCTCTCTTGGCCAACACCCGATACGCCTTTGCCCTCAGCGACTGGTTTTTTAGCGCCTCGGCCATCACGCATACGATATCGATGCCCTGGGTTTCATAGGCGTCCAGCACGTCTCGAAAACGCCATCCAAGCACCCGCTCGCGCGCTCGAATTAATCGGCGGGCAGGTCTGATCAAAAACTTTATCGTTCTCCAGCGTAGCGCCCAGTACAGCCGCATATATAGCTTTTTCGGTGACAGGCCCAGCATGGAGGCTCCCGCTCGATGACGCATGATGATTCAAAAGACAGACGCGTGAACCGGGCCAGCCAGCTAGCGGCTGGGCCCCGATCTACGGAGCATTAACCCCAGATACCCTTCGTATCGATGACGTATTGCCCCACCGAGAAAGCAGGCCTGGCTGCACGGAAGGATTCGTGATCGACCAGCAGGATGATGACGTCGGCACTCTCCAGCGCCGACTCCTGGCTCACGAGCTGTATCCCAGCAGCTTGCAGTTTTGGCGGAAGAATCTCGATATTGGGTTCTACAGCCAGGATGCGCGCTGCGAACTGTTCGGCTAACGCGAGAGCGATCCCTACAGCGGGGCTTTCGCGCAAATCGTCGATATCCGGTTTGAATGCCAAGCCAAAACAAGCGACGGAAATATCAGCTGCAGTTTTCCGTGGGCTGGCGTTGAGGCACTCGGCAACCGCCAGTTTGACCTTTTCGATCACCCATTCCGGCTTGCTGTCATTGACCTCACGGGCAATGCGGATCAGGCGTGCCTGCTCCGGGGTCTGGCTGACGATAAACCAGGGGTCAACCGCGATGCAGTGGCCACCCACACCGGGGCCGGGTTGCAGGATGTTGACCCGAGGATGACGATTGGCCAGTGCAATCAACTCCCAAACGTTGATTTCGAGCTTGTCGCAGATGATCGACAACTCATTGGCAAAGGCGATGTTGACGTCCCGAAAGCTGTTTTCGGTGAGTTTGGCCATTTCGGCGGTGCGTGCATTGGTCACGACGCACTCCCCTTCTACGAAGGTCTTGTAGAGGGCGCAGGCTGCTTTCGAACATTTGGCTGTCATGCCACCGACGACGCGGTCGTTCTGCACCAGTTCGCGCAGCACATGGCCAGGCAAGACGCGCTCGGGACAGTGGGCAACGCGGATATCAGAATCTTCGCCGTGGGTTTGCGGGAAGCTCAAGTCCGGGCGAGCCTCGGCCAGCCAGGCAGCCATCTGTTCAGTAGCACCAACGGGCGAGGTGGATTCGAGGATGACCAGATCTCCCTGCTTCAGCACCGGCGCAATGGCCTTGCTGGCGGCTTCGATATAGCTGAGATCCGGGTCGTGGTTATCGCCCTTGAACGGAGTGGGTACTGCAATCAGGAAGGCATCGGCCGGCTCAGGCTTGGTAGTTGCCTTTAGATAACCCTCCGTTACGGCAGCATGCACGACCATATCCAGATCGGGCTCGACAATATGGATTTCCCCACGATTGATGGTGTCGACCGCATGCTGATTAACATCTACGCCGATAACCTTGAGTTTACGCGAGGCGAAGACAGCGGCTGTCGGCAAACCAATATAGCCCAGACCCACAACGGAAATAGTATTGAACTGCATGCTTAGTTCTTCTTGAGTTGGGAAAGAGATTCGAGGATGCGCTGACAGGCCTTGCCATCGCCGTAGGGGTTGTGAGCGAAACTCATCTGACGGTAGGCGGCTTCGTCAGTAACAAGCGTGGCGATAGCGGAGGTGATAGCCGCCACATCAGTGCCCACCAGCTTGACCGTACCAGCTTCGACCGCCTCCGGGCGCTCGGTCGTATCGCGCATCACCAGCACGGGTTTGCCCAGCGAGGGCGCTTCTTCCTGGATGCCACCGGAGTCGGTGAGGATCAGGTAGGCCTGATTCATCAGGTAGACGAAGGGCAGGTAATCGAGCGGCTCGATCAGGTGCACATTGTCGATGCCGGCCAGCAGACGATTGACGGGCTCGCGTACGTTGGGATTCAGGTGGACGGGATAGACAATCTCCATGTCAGGAAAGCGCCGCGCGGTATCGACCAGCGCCTGGCAGATGCGCTCGAAGCCACCACCGAAACTCTCCCGCCTGTGACCGGTGACCAGCACCAGTTTGCGCTCTGGGTGCAGGAAGGGAAAACGCGAAGCGAACTGGGTCAGCAACTCGGCGTCGGTATCCAGCTTGGCTACCACCTGCAGCAGGGCATCGATGACGGTATTACCGGTGATGACGATGCTCTTCGGGTCGACCCCCTCCCTCAGCAGATTGCCACGAGAGGTTTCGGTCGGCGCGAAGTGGAATGTCGCGAGCGCGCCGGTGAGCTTGCGGTTACCCTCCTCCGGCCAGGGTGAGTAGATGTTGCCCGTGCGCAGCCCGGCCTCGACATGTGCCACCGGAATCTGTTGGTAATAGGCGGCGACGCTAGCGGCGAAGGTGGTCGCCGTGTCGCCATGCACCAGCACCACATCGGGCTTGAAGCTCGCCAACACCTCACGCATGCCGAGCAGAATGGCGCTGGTCACATCGGTCAGATCCTGCCCTGGCTTCATGATGTTGAGATCGAAGTCCGGCACCAGCTCGAAGAGGCCGAGCACCTGGTCGAGCATCTGCCGGTGCTGGCCGGTAACGCAGACTTTCGCCTCGAAACGTGGGTCGGCTTGCAATGCAAGCGCCAGCGGCGCCATTTTGATGGCCTCGGGACGAGTACCGAAGACACAGAGCGTTTTAATAGTCATCTAAACCACACAACCCAGGATCAACCTTTCAAAAAACAAAAACTTGCCCTACCCCGCAATCACTCGGAGCCGACAATCAGAAACTCTCCTTGCCGCGACACCTGCTGGTATCGAGCACGCAAGGCATGCATCAGCGCCCGCTTGGCCGCCAGTTCCCCATGCACGATCCGCACCTGCGACGGCCAGTGGCGCATCCGGTGACGAATCTTACCAAACCACCCCGATCCGCGTGGGCCGAATAGCCGCCCATGGTATGCACCGGGGCGCTGATGTCGTAGCGCTGGCCGTCCATCTCCACGAATCCCCCCCTGGGGGCCGAAGCGCTGGATCTGCCGGCCGATCGTGCCTTCGGCCTGGTAGCCTACGAACAGCACATTATGCCGGGCATCGCTGAGCATGGCCTTGAGGTAGTTGATGATCCGACCACTGGAGCACATGCCGTTGCCGGCAATGACGATGGCAGGCTGGGCGGTTTGCACCAGGCGGCTGACCATAACCAGGTGCGCCTGGTGGCTATCGACGGTCAGCAGGTTGTCGAAGGCCAGGGGCTTGCGTCCAATCCGAACTTGCGCCAGCGCTTCGGCATCCCAAAAGGGTTTGAGTTGCCGATAGACACGGGTAAAGCGACTGGCGAGCGGCGAATCCAAGATGATCGGCAGGCTATGCCAGTCGATGGCTAGCTCACCGCACCTCACCCCGCCTTCCCTCACCCCTGGCCCCTCTCCCGAAGGGAGAGGGGGATTAAGAGCGGCACTCAGCCTCTTGCAGTGAATGATGTCTTCCAGCTCATAGAGCAGCTCCTGAGTGCGCCCGATGCCGAAGGCCGGGATCAGGACTGCGCCCTGGTCGGCCAGGGCCTGCTCCAGCATCGCCTCAAGGCGCTTGCGGCGGTTGCGGCGGTTTTCGTGCAGGCGATCACCGTAGGCGCTCTCGATGACGAGGATATCGGCGCGATGCGGCGCCTTGGGTGCAGGCAGAATTGGCGCGTGGGGCGCCCCGAGATCGCCGGAGAAGACCACTCGCTTGCGCTCGCCGCTCGGCGGATAGTGAAGATCGACCTCCACATAGGCCGAGCCGAGGATATGGCCGGCGCGCTGCAGGCGAATTCGTGCCTGCAACTGTGCGCTGTCGACCAGGTTGAACCAGGTCTTGTAGGGCAAGGCGACGATTCGCTGCTCGATCAGCTTGAGGTAGCGCTCCAACTTGGCCTGATCACGACTGAAACCCAGCTTGAAGGCATCTTCCAGCACGATGGGCAGGAGCTTGGCAGATGGCTCGCTGCACAAGATGGGCCCCTTGAAGCCGGCCGCCAGCAGATAAGGGATACGTCCGACATGGTCGATATGCACGTGGGTGGCGACCAAGGCCCTGATTCCCGCGAGGGAGAAATCGATATCGAGGCGATTGGCCCCTGCACGCCCTTCTAGTGAGGTTTCGGCCCCCTGAAACAACCCGCAGTCAACAAGAAGCGCATGCTCGGCACCCATCTGTAACTGATGGCAGGAGCCCGTCACGCCGGAAACGGCGCCGTGATGAAGAATGAAAGGGTACCGCACGAGTCAATCCCTTAACACTGCCGAAAACTTCAGGGACTCTACCCTGGCGGCGCGGATCACGAAGCCCGGCAAACGGGCATGAGGAAAGCGGATGGCGATGTGATAGCCCGCACATTTTGCATGCTTTTTAGTTTTTCGCAAGCTAGACGAAGGATTGACGCCAAGCTAGCGAGCGAACGCCCCCCATTAGCTCGCCGATATTATTCCTCTTCGTTCACCCGATCACGCAGCTCCTTGCCCGGCTTGAAGTGAGGAACGAATTTGCCGTCCAGGCGCACCGACTGGCCGGTTTTCGGATTACGGCCAACTCTCGGAGCACGGTAATGCAGCGAGAAGCTGCCAAAGCCGCGAATCTCGATCCGGTCTCCCGTGGCCAGGGCCTGGGACATCTGTTCCAGCATGGTCTTGATGGCCAGCTCGACATCCTTGGAGGACAGCTGGCCTTGGTGGGTGACAATTCTTTCGATCAACTCCGACTTGGTCATGGTTTTCCCTTCTTTTTCAAGCGGCTAGAAGACTCGACGGTTCGGTTTTAGCACGCTGGTCAGCTTTTGAACAGCCTAAAAAACAAGGTGTTAGCGCAATCTGGGGACAGAGCCTCGCCAAAGGGCACGCGAGAGGATCGCCTTAAGGAATCAAAGCGATCTCCCTGTAGATGGGCGAGCCCAAGCGCGTTCGCGCGTTCACTGGCAACCGGTGAGCAAGAAGCTTCCGAGCAGAGCTCGTCTTAACCGGCCAACTCCGTGACGGCACCAAGAGCATGGAGTGCCCGACTGCCGTGTTATGCCGCGCACCAGGAGTTACACATCGATTGGTGCGCGTGGCGCACCCTACGGGACGCGAAAACGAAAAAGGCGGCCCGAGGGCCGCCTTTTTCTTGGATGAATTACCCGAACTTAGTTCTGGTTTTCCATCTGAGCACGGATCAGATCACCGATGGTGGTCGGGCCGGTGCTTTCAACGTCTTGCTTGTTACGCAGTTCCTTCATCGCGTCCTTCTCGTCCTCGACGTCTTTCGACTTGATGGACAGGCTGATAACGCGGGACTTGCGGTCGACGCTGATGATCTTGGCTTCTACTTCGTCGCCTTCCTTCAGGACGTTGCGCGCGTCTTCAACGCGGTCACGGCTGATTTCGGAGGCTTTCAGGGTAGCTTCGATCTCGTTGCCCAGGTCGATGATGGCGCCCTTAGCATCTACTTCCTTCACAACGCCGCGGACGATGGTGCCCTTGTCGTTGAGGGAGACGTAGTTGCTGAACGGATCGTCTTCCAGCTGCTTGATGCCCAGGGAGATGCGCTCGCGCTCCGGGTCAACCGACAGGATGACGGTTTCCAGCTCGTCGCCCTTCTTGAAGCGACGCACGGCTTCTTCGCCGGCTTCGTTCCAGGAGATGTCGGACAGGTGAACCAGGCCGTCGATGCCACCGTCCAGACCAATGAAGATACCGAAATCGGTGATCGACTTGATGGTGCCGGAGATCTTGTCACCCTTGTTGAACTGACCGGAGAAGTCTTCCCACGGGTTGGTCTTGCACTGCTTGATACCCAGGGAGATACGACGACGCTCTTCGTCGATGTCCAGAACCATGACTTCCACTTCGTCGCCGACGTTGACGACCTTCGACGGGTGGATGTTCTTGTTGGTCCAGTCCATTTCGGACACGTGTACCAGACCTTCAACGCCTTCTTCCAGCTCAGCGAAGCAGCCGTAGTCGGTCAGGTTGGTGACGCGCGCCATGACGCGGGTGTTTTCCGGGTAACGAGCCTTGATGGCAACCCACGGATCTTCGCCCAGCTGCTTCAGGCCCAGGGATACGCGGTTACGCTCGCGATCGTACTTCAGAACCTTGACGTCGATCTCGTCGCCAACGTTGACGATCTCGGACGGGTGCTTGATGCGCTTCCAAGCCATGTCGGTGATGTGCAGCAGGCCGTCTACGCCGCCCAGGTCAACGAACGCACCGTAGTCGGTGAGGTTCTTGACGATACCTTTGACTTGCTGGCCTTCCTGCAGAGATTCCAGCAGAGCTTCGCGCTCGGCGCTGTTTTCGGCTTCCAGGACGCTGCGACGGGAAACGACAACGTTGTTGCGCTTCTGGTCCAGTTTGATGACCTTGAATTCCAGCTCTTTGCCTTCCAGGTGAGTGGTATCACGCACCGGACGGACGTCGACCAGGGAACCCGGCAGGAACGCGCGGATGCCGTTGACGTCAACGGTGAAGCCGCCTTTGACCTTACCGTTGATAACGCCCTTGACCACTTCTTCAGCGTTGAACGCAGCTTCCAGAACCAGCCAGGATTCAGCGCGCTTGGCTTTCTCGCGGGACAGCTTGGTTTCACCGAAGCCATCTTCAACCGCGTCCAGCGCAACGTGGACTTCGTCACCGACCTTGATGGTCAGCTCGCCTTGTTCGTTGAAGAACTGGTCGAGCGGGATGACGCCCTCGGACTTCAGGCCGGCGTGGACGGTAACCCAGTCACCGTCGATGTCGACCACGATGCCGGTGATGATGGCGCCCGGCTGCATGTCGAGGGATTTCAGGCTTTCTTCAAAAAGTTCTGCAAAGCTTTCGCTCATGTTGATTCCTGTTGTCAAGGGCGGGGATTCGCCCAAACCACACTCCAGACAATGTGGGTTCGTTCATGTAAAAAGAGGCCTGCGGGACAAGGACTGGTCTCCCGCATGCCTCCTTGCGAGCCTATCGACTTAAGCAGCCGTGGCTCATTACCCGGCGAGATCGCGATCGGCGACCTCACACAGAATTCGTTCTAGCACCTGCTCGATGGACAATTCGGTGGAATCCAGCAGGATTGCGTCGGCTGCCGGCTTGAGCGGAGCCACCGCGCGCTGGGTATCGCGCTCGTCGCGCGCCCGTATCTCGTCGAGAAGACTCGCGAGATTAACATCATCGCCCTTTGCCTTCAACTGCAGGTAGCGACGACGGGCACGCTCCTCGGCGCTGGCGGTGAGGAATACCTTGAGCGGCGCATCGGGAAACACCACTGTACCCATGTCGCGGCCATCGGCTACCAGGCCCGGCTCCTCCTGGAAGGCGCGTTGACGCTGCAGCAGCGCCTCACGCACGGCCGGCAGCGAGGCGACCATGGAGGCGCCTGCGCCAACCTGCTCGTTGCGGATGGCGTCGGTCACCTCCTCACCTTCGAGCACGATGCGCTTGTCGATGAATTGCACATCGAGATGGGCCGCCAGCTGCTTGAGCGCCTCCTCGTTGGTCAGATCGATGCCGTGATTGCCGGCGGCGAACGCCAGCAGGCGATAGAGGGCGCCGGAGTCGAGCAGATTCCAGCCCAGCTGTTTGGCCAGCAGCGCGCAGAGAGTGCCCTTGCCCGAGCCGCTCGGCCCGTCGACAGTGATGACCGGGGCGTTCATGCCTTACCCTCTTCTGCCACCTGGATGCCGACTTCAGCAGCCAGCGCGAGGAAGTTGGGGAAAGAGGTGGCGACGTTGGCGCAGTCGTGGATGCGGATCGGCGCGCTGGCACGCAGCGAGGCGACGCTGAAGGACATGGCGATACGGTGGTCGCCATGAGCCCAGACCTCGCCACCGCCAATTGAACCACCCTCGATGATGATGCCGTCCGGGGTCGGCTCGGCCTTGACGCCCAGGGTGATCAGGCCGTCGGCCATGACCTGGATGCGGTCGGATTCCTTGACCCGCAACTCCTCGGCGCCGCGCAGCACGGTGCGACCTTCGGCGCAGGCGGCGGCGACGAACAGCACCGGGAACTCGTCGATGGCCAGGGGCACCAGGTCTTCGGGAATGTCGATGCCTTTCAGTTTGGCGCTACGCACGCGGATATCGGCCACCGGCTCGCCACCCACCTCACGCTGGTTTTCCAGGCTGATATCGCCGCCCATCAGTTTGAGGATATCGATCACCCCGGTGCGGGTCGGGTTGATGCCAACGTGCTCGAGCACCAGCTCGGAGCCTTCGGCGATGCTCGCCGCGACCAGGAAGAAGGCGGCCGAGGAAATATCGGCGGGCACCTCGATGCGCGTGGCCGTCAGCTTGTGGCCGGACTCGACGCTGGCGGTGCTGCCCTCCACGCTCACCGGGTAGCCGAAGCCGCGCAGCATGCGCTCGGTGTGGTCACGGGTCGGCGCCGGCTCGGTCACCGAGGTGCGGCCTGCCGCATACAGGCCGGCCAGCAGCAGGCAGGATTTGACCTGGGCGCTGGCCATCGGCATTTCGTAGTCCATGCCGGTCAGGCGCTGGCCGCCCTTGATGGTCAGCGGCGGACGGCCTTCCGGACCGGTCTCGATCACTGCGCCCATCTCGCGCAGCGGCTTGGCCACGCGATTCATCGGGCGCTTGGACAGCGAGGCATCGCCGGTCAGCACGGTGTCGAACGGCTGCGCGGCGAGCAGGCCGGAGAGCAGGCGCATGGAGGTGCCGGAGTTGCCCATGTACAGCGGACCCGCCGGAGCCTTTAGGCCCTTGAGCCCAACGCCGTGAATGGTCACGCGGCCATGGTGCGGCCCTTCGATGACCACGCCCATGTCGCGGAACGCCTGCAGGGTGGCCAGGGCGTCCTCGCCTTCGAGGAAGCCTTCGACCTCGGTGGTACCTTCAGCCAGCGAACCCAGCATGATCGAACGATGCGAGATGGATTTGTCGCCGGGCACACGAATGCGTCCGGACAGGCTGCTACCGGGTTTTGCCAGGAAAATCAGATCGGTCGAGTGCATAGCGTCCACATAGGCCCTGCGGGCCAGAATTTTGCTGAAATGTTCGCGGGCAACGCGGGCGCGGGTGAACACGCCCAGGAGTTGATGCCCATCCCCGGCGTCGACCGCATCGCGCAAGGCGTCGAGGTCGTCGCGAAATGTATCCAGTGTGCGCAGCACCGCCTCGCGGTTGGCGAGGAAGATATCGTGCCACATCACCGGGTCACTGCCGGCGATCCGCGTGAAGTCGCGGAAGCCGCCAGCGGCATAGCGGAAAATTTCCAGGTTCTCGCTGCGCTTGGCCAGCGAGTCGACCAGGGTGAAGGCCAACAGGTGCGGCAGGTGGCTGGTGGCGGCGAGCACTTGGTCGTGGTGTTCTACCTCCATCGTCTCGACGTCCGCACCCAGCTCGCGCCACAGGCTCTCCACCAAGGCTAGCGCGGCCTCGTCGCTGTGCTCGCAGGGTGTCAGGATAACCTTGTGGCGACGGAACAGCTCCGCGTTGGCAGCCTCCACACCGCTCTGCTCGGACCCCGCGATGGGATGACCAGGCACCAGCCGCACGGTTTTGCCCTGAAACGCCAGGCGCGCAGCGCGCACCACGTTGCCCTTGGCACTACCGACGTCGGTCAGCACGGCGTCGCCCAAGTCGAGCTTGGCCAGTTCGGCCAGCAGCTTTTCCATGGCCAGGATAGGCACCGCCAGCTGGATCACCTCGGCCCCCTGACAGGCGGCCGCCAGATCGGTCTCGCAACGATCGACCACACCCAACTGCACGGCCAGGCGGCGCGATTCGGCATCCAGATCGACGCCCACCACCTCGCGGCACAGGCCGCGCGCGCGCAGGCCCTTGGCGAAGGAGCCGCCGATCAGACCGAGGCCGACCACCACCAGGCGGCCGATCTTAGGGGCGCTCGATTGCACTGCGGTTACAGTCACGCCGACAACACCTTGGCCAGGGCCTCTAGGAAACGGGCATTCTCGCGCGGCAAGCCGATGGATACGCGCAGGAAGTTGGGCATGCGGTAACCGGCCATCGGCCGCACGATCACCCCTTCACGCAGCAGCGCCTGATTGATCGCCGCGGTATCGCGACCGAAGTCGACGGCGATGAAGTTGCCCTTGGAGGGTATCCAGCTCAGATCCAGCGCGCGCAGGCCGTCCTGCAGCTGCTGCATGCCGGCGTCATTGAGGCGACGGCTCTCGGCCAGGTACTCGGCATCGGACAACGCGGCGCAGGCAGCGGCCAGGGCCAGGCTGTTGACGTTGAACGGCTGGCGCACGCGGTTGAGCACGTCGGCGATGGCCGGCGAGCTGATCGCGTAGCCAACGCGCAGCGCGGCCAGACCATAGGCCTTGGAGAAGGTGCGCGAGACCAGCAGGTTGGGATGGCGCGCCAGATAATCCAGGCCATCGGGCAGTTCGTCGCCTTCGGCGTATTCGATATAGGCCTCGTCCAGCACCACCAGCACCGACTCCGGCACCTTGGTCAGGAAAGCTTCCAGCGCGTCCGGACCGAACCAGGTGCCGGTCGGATTGTTGGGGTTGGCGATGAACACCACGCGCGTGTTGTCGTCGATGGCGGCCAGCATCGCGTCCAGATCGTGACCGTAGTCCCTGGCCGGCACCACCTTGCCCTGCGCGCCGACGGCCTGAGTGGCGATGGGGTAGACGGCGAAGGCGTAGTCGCTGAACACGGCGTTGAGGCCAGGCGCCAGGTAGGCGCGAGCGACCAGCTCGAGGATGTCGTTGGAGCCGTTGCCCAGGGTGACCTGAGCCGCGTCCACGCCATAACGCGCGGCCAGCGCGCTCTTGAGGGTGAAACCGTTGCCGTCGGGATAGCGGGTCAGCTCGTCCAGCTCGGCACGGATCGCGGCCAGCGCCTTGGCGCTGGGGCCGAGCGGATTTTCGTTGCTGGCCAGCTTGACGATACCGGCCGGGTCGAGGCCCAGCTCGCGGGCCAGCTCATCGACCGGCTTGCCCGGCACATAGGGGGACAGCTTCTGCACACCCGGCTGGGCCAGGGCGATGAAATCACAAGTCATAGCTACACGCCTCAAACTGCAAGCCACAAGTCAGAAGCCGCGCGTCGATCCGCCTGCAGCTTGTGGCTTGCAGCTTGCGGCTGCTGTTTAGAGTACCGCCTTGGGATAGGAACCCAACACCTTCAGCGCCACGGCCTCCTGGCCGATCTTCTCCAGCACATCCTTGATCAGCGGGTCGCGGTGGTGGCCGACGAAGTCGATGAAGAACACGTAGGTCCACTTGCCACTGCGCGACGGCCGCGTCTCGATGCGGGTCAGGTCGATGCCGTTGTTGTGGAACGGCACCAGAAGCTCGTGCAGCGCGCCCGGCTTGTTGCGCATGGAGACGATGATCGAGGTCTTGTCGTCGCCGGTCGGCGGCACTTCCTGGCTGCCGATGATGAGAAAACGCGTGGAGTTGTCCGGGCGATCCTCGATCTTTTCCGCCAGCTTGGTCAGGCCATACAGATTGGCCGCCATGTCGCCGGCGATGGCCGCGCTGTTCCACTCGCTCTTGACCCGCTTGGCGGCGTCGGCGTTGCTGGAAACCGCCACGCGCTCGACGTTCGGGTAGTGCGCGTCCAGCCACTTGCGGCATTGCGCCAGCGACTGGGCATGGGAGTAGATGCGGGTGATCTTGTCGGTCTTGGTGGTTTCGCCGACCAGCAGGTGGTGGTGGATGCGCAGCTCGACTTCGCCGCAGATCACCATGTCGTGCTCGAGGAAGCTGTCGAGGGTGTGGTTGATCGCGCCCTCGGTGGAGTTCTCCACCGGCACCACGCCGAAGTTCACCGCACCGGCGGCCACTTCACGGAACACTTCGTCGATGGCGGCCATCGGCACGCTGATCACGGCATGACCGAAGTGCTTCATCGCCGCAGCCTGGCTGAAGGTGCCCTCGGGGCCGAGGTAGGCGACCTTGAGCGGGTTCTCCAGGGCCAGGCAGGAAGACATGATTTCGCGGAACAGCCGCGCCATTTCCTCGTTGCCCAGCGGGCCCTTGTTGCGCTCCATGATGCGCTTGAGCACCTGGGCCTCGCGCTCGGGGCGATAGAACACCGGCGACTCGCCTTCCTTGAGCTCCTTCATCTTCACCCGCGCCACTTCTTCGGCGCAGCGCGCGCGGTCGCTGATCAGCTCGAGGATGCGCTCATCGAGGTTGTCGATGCGCACGCGCAGCGCCTGCAGCTCCTGTTCCGACATATCAGGCGTGCTCCTTCTCGAACTCGGCCATATAGGCCACCAGCGCCTCGACGGCGTCCAGGCCGACGGCGTTGTAGATGGAGGCACGCATGCCGCCCACCGAACGGTGGCCCTTGAGGTTGAGCAGGCCGCGCTCATCGGCGCCGGCGAGGAAGGCCTTGTCCAGCTTCTCGTCGGCCAGGCGGAACGGCACGTTCATCCAGGAACGGGCGTTGTGGGCGATGGGGTTGCTGTAGAAATCGCTGCCGTCGATGGCCTTATACAGCAGGTCCTTCTTTGCGCGGTTGACGCGCTCCATGGCCTCGACGCCGCCCTGCTCCTTGAGCCACTGGAACACCAGGCCGGACAGGTACCAGGAATAGGTGGCCGGGGTGTTGTACATCGAGCCGTTGTCGGCCGAGATCTTGTAGTCGAGCATGGTCGGGCAGCTGGAGCGGGCACGACCGAGCAGGTCCTCGCGCAGGATCACCACCACCAGACCGCTGGGACCGATGTTCTTCTGCGCACCGGCGTAGATGAGGCCGAACTGCGAGACGTCGATGGGACGCGAGAGGATATCCGAGGACATGTCCACCACCAGCGGGATGTCGCCGGTCTGCGGCACCCAGTCGAACTGCAGACCGCCGATGGTCTCGTTGCTGCAGTAATGCACGTAGGCGGCATTCTTCGACAGTTGCCAGTCGTTCTGCCCGGGAATGGCGAAGTAGTCGTAGGACTTGGCGCTGGCGGCGACATTGATGGCGCCGTAGCGACGGGCCTCCTCGATGGCCTTCTTCGACCAGATGCCGGTCTCGACATAGTCGGCCACGCCGTCTTCGGGCAGCAGGTTGAGCGGGATCTCGGCGAACTGCTGGCTGGCGCCGCCCTGCAGGAACAGCACCTTGTAGTCGTTGGGCACGGCGAGCAGATCGCGCAGGTCCTGCTCGGCCTGGCTGGCGATGGCCACGTACTCGTCGCTGCGATGGCTCATCTCCATCACCGACAGGCCCTTGCCTTGCCAGTCGAGCATCTCGGCCTGGGCGCGTTGCAGTACAGCGGTCGGCAGCGCGGCGGGGCCGGCGCAGAAGTTAAAAGCTCGCTTGCTCACGTCTGTCTCTCTCAGATTCACAGAACGCCACCACCAGACGATGGCATGTCCAAACTGTCTGCCGTGCTCGCGCAAGGCGCCTCAGCCGCGACTGAAGCGCCACCTGCGCAGCCGGGTTTTACTCCTCGCTGCCTTCCTCGGCGTCGGCGACCGGCGCGTCGGCGCTGTCGGCGACTTCAGCGCCCTCCTCGGCCTCGAGCAGTTCGTCCTCTTCCACCGGCGTCGGCTCCTGCACACGCTCCAGGCCGACCAGGGTCTCGTCCTTGGCCAGCTTGATCAGGGTCACGCCCTGGGTATTGCGGCCGGAGCTGGACACTTCGTCGACACGGGTACGCACCAGGGTGCCCTGGTCGGAAATCAGCATGATTTCCTCGCCGTCCTGTACCTGGATGGCGCCGACCAGCTTGCCGTTACGCTCACTGGTGACCATGGCGATCACGCCCTGACCGCCACGACCGCGACGGGGGAACTTGCCCAGCCCGGTGCGCTTGCCGAAACCGCGCTCGGAAGCGGTAAGGATCTGCGCACCGGACTCGGGAATCAGCATGGAGATCAGGCGCTGATCCTTGCCCAGGCGCATGCCGCGCACGCCGCGGGCGGTACGGCCCATGGTGCGCACCTTGCTCTCGGCGAAACGCAGTACCTTGCCGGCGTCGGAGAACAGCATGACTTCCTTGGCGCCGTCGGTGATGGCGGCGGCGATCAGGGTGTCGCCCTCTTCCAGCTTCAGGGCGATCAGGCCGGCGCTACGCGGACGGCTGAACTGCACCAGCGGAGTCTTCTTCACGGTACCGAACGCGGTGGCCATGAAGATGAAGGCGCCAGTCGGCTCGGCGACCAGCTCTGGGGTTTCGCCCTCGACTTCCTCGACTTCCTCGGCCTCGACCACTTCGGTGGCTTCGCCTTCGATCACCAGGCCTTCGTCGTCCAGGTCCTCGTCGGCCCCGGCGCTCTGCTGCAAGGCTTCCAGGTCGATCTGCAGCATGGCGGTGATGCGCTCACCCTCGTCCAGCGGCAGCAGGTTGACCAGCGGACGACCGCGGGCGGCACGCGAGGCCTCGGGAATCTCGAAGGTGCGCAACCAGTAGACCTTGCCCTTGCTGGAGAACAGCAGCAGGGTCGCATGGCTGTTGGCCACCAGCAGGTGCTCGACGTAGTCCTCGTCCTTCACCCCGGTGGCGGACTTGCCCTTGCCACCGCGACGCTGCGCCTCGTAGGCGGCCAGCGGCTGGCTCTTAGCATAGCCACCATGGGAGATGGTGACGACACGCTCTTCCTCGGTGATCAGATCGGCGATGGTCAGGTCCTGACGCGAGGCGATGATCTCGGTGCGACGGGCGTCGCCGAACTCGGCCTTGACCTTCTCCAGCTCGTCGCGAATGACTTCCATCAGGCGCTCGGGGCTGGTCAGGATGCGGATCAGCTCGCCGATCAGGCTGAGAATTTCCTGGTATTCGGCCAGCAGCTTCTCGTGCTCCAGACCGGTGAGGCGGTGCAGACGCAGTTCGAGGATGGCCTGAGCCTGCTCCGGCGACAGGTAGTACTTGCCGTCGCGCAGGCCGTACTGCGGATCCAGCCCTTCCGGGCGGCAGGAATCGGCACCCGCGCGCTCGACCATGGCTTCCACCGCGCTGGATTCCCAGGCAGTGGCGATCAGACGCTCCTTGGCTTCGGCCGGCGTCGGCGAGGCCTTGATCAGCTCGATCACCGGGTCGATGTTGGACAGCGCCACCGCCTGACCTTCGAGGATGTGGCCGCGCTCGCGCGCCTTGCGCAGCTCGTAGACGGTACGCCGGGTCACCACTTCGCGGCGGTGACGGACGAACACTTCGAGCATGTCCTTGAGGTTCATGGTCTTCGGCTGACCGTCGACCAGCGCCACGACGTTGATGCCGAACACGCTCTGCATCTGGGTCTGGGCGTACAGGTTGTTCAGCACCACGTCCGGCACTTCGCCGCGACGTAGCTCGATCACCACGCGCATACCGTCCTTGTCCGACTCGTCGCGCAGCTCGGTGATGCCTTCGATCTTCTTCTCTTTGACCAGCTCGGCGATCTTCTCGATCAGACGCGCCTTGTTCAGCTGATACGGCAGCTCGGTGACCACCAACTGCTGACGACCGCCGACCTTGTCGATGTCCTCGACCTCGACGCGGGCGCGGATGTAGATGCGCCCGCGGCCGGTGCGGTAGGCCTCGATGATGCCGGCACGGCCGTTGATGATGCCCGCGGTGGGGAAATCGGGGCCGGGGATGTACTGCATCAGGTCATCGACGGTCAGGTCGGCGTTGTCGATCAGCGCCAGGCAGCCATCGATCACCTCGGAGAGGTTGTGCGGCGGAATGTTGGTGGCCATGCCCACAGCGATACCGGACGAGCCGTTGACCAGCAGGTTCGGCACCTTGGTCGGCATCACCGCCGGAATCTGCTCGGTGCCGTCGTAGTTGGGCACCCAATCGACGGTTTCCTTGTCCAGGTCGGCCAGCAGTTCATGGGCCAGCTTGGTCATGCGCACTTCGGTGTATCGCATGGCCGCGGCGTTGTCGCCGTCCACCGAACCGAAGTTGCCCTGGCCGTCGACCAGCAGGTAACGCAGGGAGAAGTCCTGAGCCATCCGCACGATGGTGTCGTACACCGCGGTGTCGCCGTGCGGGTGGTATTTACCGATCACGTCACCGACCACACGGGCCGATTTCTTGTAGGGCTTGTTCCAGTCGTTGCCCAGTTCGCTCATGGCATAGAGCACACGGCGGTGTACCGGCTTCAAGCCATCGCGCGCATCCGGCAGCGCACGCCCGACGATCACGCTCATTGCGTAGTCGAGGTAGGACTGTTTCAGCTCGTCTTCGATATTGACCGGGAGGATTTCTTTGGCCAGTTCGCCCATGAGAAGCCTGGTTCCTTTTTCTGGTGAAACTCCGCGTCATTCTTCCTGGAACGCCATGGAGCACGTCGCGATAGCTTCAAGCCATCAACGACTCACGACAAATCAACGAGTTATGTCACGATTCGATGCAGTGACGGAGGCTGCAGCCAGCCCCCTTGAGAACTGCCGGAGATTACCACAAAGCGTGCCGCGCACCTACCCCGCAACAGGGTGCGCCTCGCGAACTCAGTGCAGTCGCTTGCGGCACATCAGTTGCGCCAGCTTGGCGCTGTCCGGACGCTCGATCACACCCTTCTCGGTCACGATGTAGTCGACCAGATCCGCCGGCGTCACATCGAAGACCGGGTTGACCGCAGGCACATCGGCTGCCACCGGCTGCCCCGCCACTTCCAGCAGCTCGCTGCCACTGCGCTCCTCCAGCAGGATGTCGTCGCCACTTTCCAGACTCATGTCGATGGTCGAGCTGGGCGCCACCACCATGAAGCGCACGCCGTGGTGCATGGCGTTGACCGCCAGCTGGTAGGTGCCGATCTTGTTGGCGACATCACCGTTTGCCGTGATCCGATCGGCGCCGACTATTACCCAGGTGATGCCCTTGGTCTTCATCAGGTGCGCCGCAGCCGCATCGACATTCAGACTGACCGGCACGCCATCGCCGGCCAGCTCCCAGGCGGTCAGCCGCGCCCCCTGCAGCCAGGGCCGGGTTTCATCGACATAGACATGCTCGAGCAAGCCTTCCAGATGCGCGGCACGAATCACCCCCAGCGCCGTACCGAAGCCACCGGTAGCCAGCGCTCCGGCATTGCAATGGGTCAGCACCACCTGCGGATTGCCCTGATGCTTGCGAATCAGCTCCATGCCCAGCTGCGCCATGGTCAGATTGGCCTCGCGGTCACTGGCGTGAATGCCGACCGCCTCGGCCTCCAGCTGCCCCAGCACCTCGCCATCGTCCTTGAGCCGTGCCAGACGCTCGCGCATGCGCTGCAGCGCCCAGAACAGATTCACCGCCGTAGGCCGCGACTGCTCGAGACGGGCAAAATCCGTCTCCAGCGCCTCACGCCAGTCCCCACCGGCCTGCAGCCGGGCGCGAGCCCCCAGCACCAGGCCATAGGCGGCGGCGATACCAATGGCCGGTGCGCCGCGCACCACCATGTCGCGAATCGCATCGGCCACTTCTGCAGCATGGTCGAAGCGCAACCAGGTCTGCCGATGCGGCAGCAGGCGCTGATCGAGCAGATACAGCGCGCCGTCGCGCCACTCGATTGCCTGAACCCTCTCCACCGCCAGCAATTGCTCGCGCATCGCGCACTCCATCCTTAACCGCCAAAAAATCGCGGATTATACGCAGACCGGCAGGCGCCAGCCGAACAATCCGGCACGTCCTCACGACTTCAAGCTACGCGCGTTCATCTATACACTGGCCACCTTCCCTGCACCGATCAAGCCAGACGGACAATCCTCATGCCCGAAGCCCCTCTCGACCTGTTGCTGCTGCCCACCTGGCTGGTGCCCGTGGAGCCAGCCGGGGTCGTGCTGCGCGATCACGGCCTGGGCATTCGCGATGGGCGTATCGCCCTGATCGCCCCACGCGCCGAGGCGCTGCGCCATCCGGCAACGCAGGTGCGAGAGCTGCCGCAATGCCTGATCGCCCCCGGACTGATCAACGCCCACGGCCACGCCGCCATGACCCTGCTGCGCGGCATTGCCGACGACCTGCCGCTGATGACCTGGCTGCACGACCACATCTGGCCCGCCGAGGGCAAGTGGGTCGACGAGGATTTCGTCCGCGACGGCACCGATCTGGCCATCGCCGAGCAGATCAAGGGCGGCATCAGCTGCTTCTCGGACATGTATTTCTACCCGCAGACCGCCGCCGAGTGCGTGCACAATGCCGGTGTGCGCGCACAGATCACCGTCCCGGTACTGGACTTCCCGGTGCCCGGCGCCCTGAACGCTGCCGAGGCGCTGCGCAAGGGCCTGCAACTGTTCGATGACCTCAAGCAGCACCCGCGCATCCGCATCGCCTTTGGCCCCCACGCACCCTACACGGTCAGCGACGACAAGCTGGAACAGATCCGCGTGCTGGCTGACGAGCTGGATGCCGGCATTCATATGCACGTGCACGAAACCGCCCAGGAAGTCGCCGAGGCCGTCAGCAAGCACGGCGAGCGCCCGCTGGCGCGCCTGGCTCGCCTCGGCCTGCTCGGCCCGCGCTTCCAGGCGATACACATGACGCAGATCGATGACGAGGATCTGGCGCTGCTGGTGGAGCACAACTGCAGCGTCGTGCACTGCCCCGAATCCAACCTGAAACTGGCCAGCGGCTTCTGCCCGGTCGAACGCCTGTGGCAGGCCGGCGTCAATGTCGCCATCGGCACCGACGGGGCGGCGAGCAACAATGATCTCGATCTGCTCGGCGAAACCCGCACCGCCGCCTTGCTGGCCAAGGCCGTCGCCGGGTCGGCCACCGCCCTCAATGCCCACAGCGCCTTGCGCATGGCCACCCTCAATGGCGCCCGCGCACTGGGCCTTGAAACCCAGACCGGCTCCCTGGAGCCGGGCAAACTGGCCGACGTGGTCGCCTTCGATCTTTCCGGCCTGGCCCAGCAGCCGATCTACGACCCGATCTCGCAGCTCATCTACGCCAGCGGCCGAGATTGCGTGAAGCATGTGTGGGTCGGCGGCAAGCAGCTGCTGGACGACGGGCGCCTGACGCGCATGGACGAAGGCGAGCTAATCGCCAAGGCCCGCGCCTGGGGCGAGAAAATCGCCAGAAAATGACCGCGGCACGACGGCACCACCACTGCGACAAACTGACATACATTGAACGACCCCGAGCCGTCCCATGCCGGCGCCGAAACTGGCAACATGGCGGCAATACGCTTTCCCTGCTTTGAAAGAGATGCTTATGAGCAACGTCGACCGCGCCGAAATCGCCAAATTCGAGGCCCTGGCACACCGCTGGTGGGACCGCGAGAGCGAGTTCAAACCCCTGCACGACATCAATCCGCTGCGGGTCAACTGGATCGACGAGCGCGTCGGCCTGGCCGGCAAGCGCGTGCTCGACGTCGGTTGTGGCGGCGGCATCCTCAGCGAGGCCATGGCCCAGCGCGGCGCCACGGTGACGGGCATCGACATGGGTGAAGCGCCACTGTCGGTGGCGCAGCTGCATCAGCTGGAGTCCGGAGTCGAGGTCGAGTACCGGCAGATCACCGCCGAAGCCCTGGCCGAGGAGATGCCCGGCCAGTTCGACGTGGTCACCTGCCTGGAGATGCTCGAGCACGTGCCCGATCCGTCCTCGGTGATCCGCGCCTGCCACAGGTTGGTCAAGCCGGGCGGCCAGGTGTTCTTCTCCACCATCAACCGCAACCCGAAGTCCTACCTGTTCGCAGTGATCGGCGCCGAGTACATCCTGCGCCTGCTGCCGCGCGGCACCCACGACTTCAAGAAATTCATCCGCCCGTCCGAGCTGGGCGCCTGGAGCCGCGCAGCCGGGCTGGAGGTCAAGGACATCATCGGCCTGACCTATAACCCACTGACCAAGCATTACAAGCTGGAAGCCGATGTCGACGTCAACTACATGATCCAGACGCTGAGGAAAGCCTGATGCGTTTGCGCGCAGTACTGTTCGACATGGACGGCACCCTGCTCGACTCGGCGCCGGACTTCATTGCCGTCACTCAGGCCATGCGGAGCGCGCGGGGCCTACCGCCGCTGGCGGACAAGGCCATTCGCGACCAGGTGTCGGGAGGCGCGCGCGCCATGGTTGCCTGCGCCTTCGCTGAAGACCCGGATTCGGCCGCCTTCGAGACCCTGCGCCAGGAGTTCCTCGAACGTTATCAGGAGCATTGCGCGGTACTGACTCGCCCCTTCGACGGCATCGAAGCGCTGCTCGTCGACATCGAACAGGCGCGTCTGCCGTGGGGCGTGGCCACCAACAAGCCGCTGCGCTACGCCGAGCCGATCATGCATCGCCTGAATCTCGCCGAGCGCTCGGCGGTGCTGGTGTGCCCGGATCACGTGGCGCTGAGCAAGCCCGCACCGGACATGCTGCTGCTGGCCTGCGAGAAGATCGGCGTACAGCCGCAAGAGGTGCTGTTCATCGGTGACGACGAGCGCGACATCGAATCCGGACGCGCCGCCGGCTGCAGAACCGCAGCGGTCACCTACGGTTATATCCACCCCGAAGACAACCCGCGCAACTGGGGCGCCGACGTGGTCGTGGATCACCCGCTGGAGCTGCGCGCCGTTCTCGATCGGGCGCTCTGCAGCTGCTAAGCCACCTCTCCTCTGTTTTGGCGGGCATGCCCCGCCCCATTTCAGCATCGCGAAGGACCCTGAACATGTTCGACTACACCGCCCGTCCCGACCTGCTCAAGGATCGGGTGATCCTGATCACCGGCGCCGGCCGCGGCATCGGTGCGGCTGCGGCCAAGAGCTTCGCCGCCCACGGCGCCACCGTTTTGCTGCTGGGCAAGACCGAAGCCAACCTGAGCCAGGTCTACGACGAGATCGAGGCCGCCGGTCATCCGCAGCCGGTGGTGATCCCCTTCAACCTGGAAACCGCTCTGCCGCACCAGTACGACGAGCTGGCGGTGATGATCGAGAACGAATTCGGCCGCCTCGACGGCCTGCTGCACAACGCCTCGATCCTCGGCCCGCGCACGCCGCTGGAACAACTCTCCGGCGACAACTTCATGCGCGTGATGCACGTCAACGTCAACGCCATGTTCATGCTCAGCAGCACCCTGCTGCCGCTGCTCAAGCTGTCGCAGGACGCCTCGGTGGTATTCACCTCCAGCAGCGTCGGGCGCAAGGGCCGGGCCTATTGGGGCGCCTACGCAGTATCCAAGTTCGCCACCGAAGGCCTGATGCAGGTGATGGCGGACGAGCTGGACGGCATCAGTAACGTGCGCGCCAACAGCGTCAACCCGGGCGCTACCCGCACCGCCATGCGCGCCCAGGCCTACCCGGGCGAGAACCCGGCCACCCGTCCAGCGCCGGAAGAGATCATGCCCGTCTACCTCTATCTGATGGGGCCGGACAGCAGCGGCGTCAACGGCCAGGCTTTCGACGCTCAGTGACGAGCCGATGCCCCAGCGCCTGGCGCTGGGGTGGCTCGCGACAGAAAGTTGCCGCCGACAAACGTGAACGGCATCACATTGCCACCTGGCACGCCAGACAACCGGCAAACGGCAAGGGATGGCCGCCTGCCACTACCACTAAGTGACTGACTTCACAGGATTTTCAGCTCATTTGAACCACCTGGCACGCTTTTCGCTCTAACCCTCTTGTCGCACCATCGCGCCAGAGGTTCAGCTCCATGGTCCCCCCCAACCAGTCCAACACCATCGATTTCGACGCCGCCAAGCTGCAGCGCCTCGGCTTCACCGGCAACCGCAATCTGCCACTCAAGCCCGTCAGCCTGGTCATGTTGCGTCAGCAGCTGAGCCTGCAGCTGCAGACCAGCCTGGATGTCGAACGCATCCTCAGCCTGTTCTTTCGCGAGGTGCAGCGGCTGGTCCCCCTCGATGCCCTGGCCTTTCAGCATCCCTCGCATGACCTGCGCCTGGAGCTGGGCGAGCGCGCCCCGCACTCGGCCGGCTACCGCCTGAGTCATGAAGGTGAGTACCTGGGTGAACTGATCTTCCGGCGCAAGCAGCGCTTTTCCGACGACGAGCTGGCGCAGCTGGAATCGCTGCTGGCCTGCCTGCTGTTCCCCCTGCGCAACGCGCTGCTGTACCGCACCGCGCTGAAGAGTGCGCTGCGCGACCCGCTGACCGACACCGGCAACCGCATCGCCATGGACCAGGTGCTGCAACGCGAGGTGGATCTGGCCCGCCGCAATCTGCAGCCGCTGTCGCTGCTGATGCTCGACATCGATCATTTCAAGGTCATCAACGACAGCCACGGCCACGCGCTGGGCGACGAGGTACTGAAGGCCGTCGCGCAAACGCTGAAAAACCAGCTGCGCAACATCGATATGGTGTTCCGCTACGGCGGCGAGGAGTTTCTGGTGATTCTCTCCGGCACCAATCGCGAAGGGGCAGCCCTGGTGGGCGAACGCCTGCGCTTTGCCGTGCTCGAGCTGCAGTGTCTGGATGCCGGCCGGCCGATCGAGGTTTCCATCAGCCTGGGCTGCGCCAGCCTGTTGCCGGGCGAATCCGGTGAAAGCCTGCTGCGCCGCGCCGACAGCGCCCTGTATGTGGCCAAGCGCGAAGGACGCAACCGCCTGACCATGGCCGGTTGAAACGACGCAGCAGTAACGAAAAAGGGCCCTGCGAGGGCCCTTTTTCATGAACGACTGTCAGCGCTTGCGACCGAAGCCCGGACGCTGGCCGTCGCCAGCCGGCGGACGCTTGCCCGGTGTTGCCGGACGCGGCTTGCGCGCCGGGCGGTCGGCCAGCTCCACCGCCGGGCGCGGCTGACGCTTCTTCACGTCGCCCGGACGCTCGGCCACCGGCGTACCGCGACCGCTTTCGCGACGCTCGCCGCCTTCCTTGCGCGGGCCGCGTGGGGCGCGCTGCTCGCCATCGTCACGGCGCGGCGCACGGCTCGGGCGAGCGCCTTCGGCACCGGCTTCGTCCTTGGCCGGACGCAGCACGCGCTTGCCACGCACCTCCACCGGCTTGGCCGACTTGCGCTGCAGGCGGTCGAGCTTCTCGCGCGTTTTCTCCTTCATCGCCGGCAGCGCCTGCGGCGCCAGTCCCACCTCGGCGCTGAGGATGTCCACTTCGCGCTGATCCATTTCACGCCAGCGGCCCATGGTCAGGTCGGACGTCAGGAATACCGGACCGAAGCGCACGCGCTTCAGACGGCTGACCACCAGCCCCTGGGATTCCCACAGACGGCGCACCTCGCGGTTGCGGCCTTCCATCACCACGCAGTGATACCAGTGGTTGAAGCCCTCGCCACCCGGCGCTTCCTTGATGTCGGTGAACTTGGCCGGACCGTCTTCGAGCATCACGCCTTTCTTGAGGTTCTCCAGCATCTCCTCGGTCACCTCGCCGCGCACACGCACCGCGTACTCGCGGTCCATCTGGTAGGAGGGGTGCATCAGGCGGTTGGCCAGTTCACCGTCAGTGGTGAACAGCAGCAGCCCGGTGGTGTTGATGTCGAGGCGACCGATATTGATCCAGCGACCTTCCTTGGGGCGTGGCAGACGGTCGAACACGGTAGGACGGCCTTCCGGGTCGTCACGGGTGCAGATCTCGCCATCGGGCTTGTTGTAGATCAGAACGCGACGCACCGAGCCGGTGATCTCTTCGCGCTTGAGCAGGCGACCATCGAGGGCGATGGCGTCGTTGGCATCGACACGCTGGCCCAGGGTGGCAGCGGCGCCATTGACCTTGACCCGGCCTTCGCCGATCCAGGTTTCGATTTCGCGACGGGACGCGAGGCCCATGCGGGCCAGGACTTTCTGCAGTTTCTCGCCTGCAGGGCGCGGTTGTTCGTGCTCTGTCATCTCGGGCACCTCCCGGTGTAGTGATGGATGATCGAAGGGCGCGCATCATACGCGTAGTGGAGCCCATAGGGTAGACGATGGCGCAGCATTCGCCCGGATAAACACCCTGCACTGACTGGCAGCGGCCCAGACTCGGACGACGCTTTGGCCTATGAGCCGGGCATTATGGAAGCTTTGCGGTCAGTGCTTGCGACGGCCAGTGGCCTCCAGCGCCAGCAGGCGCATATCGGCTTCGGCCAGCAGCATCAGGCGCTCGCTCTTGCTCAGACGCTTCCAGCCCTTGATTTCCTGGCGGCTGCGGCCGCAGCCCAAGCAGATGTCCCGTTCGAACTCACAGACCTTGATGCAGGGATTCTTGCTCATTGATCGCCTCGATCAGGATGGATCGGTTGCGCGCAAGAATAAGGGCTCGGTGAGCGAGAAGGAGATTGAAGGATTCGATGCCCTGCTTAAACGCCGTCAATGCAACGGTTCGTCACCTTGCATGTCGGCCAGGTCGGGCTCGGCAGGCGCACCCTCGTCCTCCTCCAGACGCAGGTCATCGAAGTCGGTCTTGAGCCCCTGCTCCATCGAGTCCAGCTCGGCCAGCAGGCTGCGGAAGCTGGTTTCCTCGCGCGGCTCGCCAGGCTCGCCCTCTTCCTGCAGTGCCAGATCGGCGCGCGCCTGCAGGCCCTGGGGCACCTCGGCATCGTCGTCCAGAGCCAGTTCCGGCTCCGGTTCCAGTTCGCGCAGGGCGGCGAGCGGCGGCAGCTCGTCCAGGCTTTTCAGGTTGAAATGATCGAGAAAGCCCTTGGTGGTGGCGAACATCGCCGGGCGACCGGGCACGTCGCGATAGCCCACCACGCGAATCCACTCGCGCTCGAGCAAGGTCTTGGTGATGTTGCTGTTGACCGCCACGCCCCGCACATCCTCGATCTCGCCGCGGGTGATGGGCTGGCGGTAGGCGATCAGCGCCAGGGTTTCCAGCAGCGCACGGGAATAGCGCTGGGGACGCTCCTCCCACAGGCGGCCGACCCAGGGCGCGAAACGCTCACGCACCTGCAGGCGATAGCCCGAAGCGACTTCCTTGAGCTCGAAGGCCCGGCCCTCGCAGGACTGACGCAGGATTTCCAGCGCAGCCTTGAACTGCTCCGGCTCGGGCCGCTCGCCCTCCTCGAAGAGTTCGAAAAGACGTTCCAGCGACTGCGCCTTGCCGGAAGCCAGCAGAAAGGCTTCGAGCAACTGGGCCAGTTCTTTGGGGTCGTTCAGGTTCATTCGGCACGGGCTCGTACATGGATGGCGGCGAAAGGCTCATTCTGCACCAGCTCGACCAGAGATTCCTTGATCAATTCGAGCACCGCCATGAAGGTGACCACCACACCGAGACGCCCTTCCTCCGCGGCGAACAGCTCGACGAACGGCACGAAGCCACCACCCTTGAGGCGCTCCAGCACTTCGCTCATGCGCTCGCGGGTGGACAGGGCTTCACGGGTGATCTGATGGCTCTCGAACATGTCGGCGCGACGCAGCACCTCGGCCATCGACAGCAGCAGCTCTTCCAGGCTGACGTCCGGCAGCAGCTTGCGCGCCCGCGCTTCGGGCGCGTCCAGCCTGGGCACCGTGACGTCGCGGCCAACCCGCGGCAGCTCGTCCAGGCCTTCGGCCGCGGCCTTGAAGCGTTCGTACTCCTGCAGACGGCGAATCAGCTCGGCGCGCGGGTCGTCCTCTTCCTCCTCCGATTCGGCCGAGCGCGGCAGCAACATGCGCGACTTGATCTCGGCGAGCATCGCGGCCATCACCAGATACTCGGCGGCCAGCTCCAGACGCACCGTGTGCATCAGTTCGACGTAGCCCATGTACTGGCGGGTGATTTCCGCCACCGGGATGTCGAGGATGTCGATGTTCTGCTTGCGGATGAGGTAGAGCAGCAGGTCCAGCGGGCCCTCGAAGGCTTCGAGAAACACTTCCAGCGCATCCGGCGGGATATACAGATCCAGCGGCAGCTCGGTGACCGCCTCGCCGTAGACCAGGGCGAACGGCAGCTCCTGCTGTGCACCGGCCTGGCTATCGGCAGCTGGCGTGACGGGCTCGGTCATCGGCTGGCGCTCCTCAACGGTAATTCAGGCCCATGGCCAGGCGCACCTCGGCCAGGGTATCGCGCGCCTCGTCACGGGCACGCTCGGCGCCCTCGGCGAGAATGCTGCGTACCAGGTCGGGGCTGTCTTCGTAGTCGATGGCGCGCAGCCGCAGCGGCGCCAGCTCGGTTTGCACGGCAGAACACAGCGCGCTCTTGCAGTCGAGGCAACCGATGGAGGCGCTTCGGCAGCCCTCCACCACCCAGTGCAAGCGCTCATCGGGCGAGTACAGCTGATGCAGCGACCAGACGGGGCAGCGCTGCGGCTCACCCGGGTCATCGCGATGCACGCGCGCCGGGTCGGTGGGCATGCGCCGCAGCTTCTCCTCGAGTTCGGCATCGCCGTCACGCAGGAAGATCGCATTGCCGCTGGACTTGGCCATCTTCTGCCCGTCCAGACCAGGCACCCGCGAGGGATCGGCGAGCAGAGGCTGAGGCTCGGCGAGGATCACCTTGGCGGATCCCTCGAGGTAGCCGAACAGACGCTCCTGATCGCCCAGGGTGATGTTGCTCTGCTCCTTGAGCAGCGCGCGGGCGGTTTCCAGGGCCTCGGCGTCACCCTGCTCCTGATAGGCCTTGCGCAGGCTGCTGTAGAGCCTGCCCGCCTTCTTGCCCAGCTTGCCGATGGCGGCCTCGGCCTTCAGCTCGAAGTCCGGCTCGCTGCCATACAGATGATTGAAGCGCCGCGCCACTTCGCGGGCGAACTCGATATGCGGCAACTGGTCGGCCCCCACCGGCACCAGCCCGGCGCGATAGAGCAGGATGTCCGCCGCCTGCAACAGCGGGTAGCCGAGAAAGCCGTAGGTGGCCAGGTCCTTGCCGTTCTGACGTTCCTGCTGCTCCTTGTAGGAGGGCACCCGCTCCAGCCAGCTCAGCGGGCAGATCATCGACAGCAGCAGGTGCAGCTCGGCATGCTCGGGCACCTGCGACTGCACGAACAGGGTCGCCGAACTGGGGCTGACGCCTGCGGCCAGCCAGTCCACCGCCATGTCCATGACGTGCTGCGACAGCTGGCCGACCTCGGCGTAGTCGGTGGTCAGCGCATGCCAGTCGACGATGCAGAAGAAGCAGTCGTATTCGTGCTGCAACTTGACCCAGCTCTTCAGCACGCCATGGTAATGCCCGAGATGCAGACGACCGCTGGGGCGCATTCCCGACAGCACCCGCCGCTCGGAGTCGATAAGGCTCAAACCGTTCCACCTGAAACAACAGACAAGACCGCGGAGTATAGGGCAGCCGGGGGCACAACGGAAAAGGTTGGCGGAACCCGCCAGTCGGCGGCGGAGTCAAATCATCGATGCCGGCGAACGCCCCGCGGGTCGTGATTCCGGCGGAACCACAACCCACCGGGAGCCCATCATGAACAAGAATTTCCTCTCCCTGATCAGCCATCTGCTGATGGTCTGCCTGTTCGTCGCCACCCTGCCCGCCCAGGCCAGCATGATCGGCACGCAGGACGTTCTCGCCGAACAGAGCCTCGCCGCCGACCGTGCCAAGATCGATGACTTCCTGGCCCGCGACAACGTGCAGCAAGCCCTGCAGAGCATGGACGTGGCGCCGGATCTGGCGCGCCAGCGCGTCGATGCCATGACGCCTGCGGAAATCGCCAGCCTGTCCCAGCGCATCGACAGCATGCCGGTCGCCGGCGCCCTGAGCGGCACCGACTTCGTCATCATCCTGCTGGTGGCGATTCTGGTCGTGCTGATCCTCTGAGCCGGCCAGGGGCCGCTGCGCAGCGCTGACGAGGTGCAGCGGCCGCCTTACAGATCGACGAATGGCGAAGGATCGCCACAGCCCACCCGCAGGATCTCCGGCGTGTCGTCGGCCAGGTTGACCACGGTGGACGCTTCCAGACCGCCGAAGCCGCCGTCGATGATCAGCTCGACCTGATGTTCGAGTATCTGGCGCATCTCGTAGGGGTCGGACATCGGCAGCTCGTCACCCGGCAGAATCAGGCTGACGCTCATCAGCGGCTCGCCGAGCTGCTCGAGCAATGCCAGGGCGATCGGGTGGCTGGGCACGCGCAGGCCGATGGTGCGGCGCTTGGGATGCAGCAGCATGCGCGGCACTTCACGGGTGGCATTGAGGATGAAGGTGTAGGGGCCCGGCGTGTGGTTCTTCAGCAGACGGAAGGCGGCGGTGTCCACCTTGGCGAACAGGCCGATCTGCGACAGGTCGCGGCAGACCAGGGTGAAGTTGTGCTTGTCGTCGAGCTGACGCAGGCGACGAATGCGCTCGACCGCATTCTTGTCGCCGATGGCGCAACCCAGGGCGTAGGAGGAATCGGTCGGATAGACCACCACCCCACCACTGCGAATGATTTCCACGGCCTGTTTTATCAGGCGCGCCTGGGGGTTCTCCGGGTGGACCTGGAAGAATTGGCTCACACTTGCATCCTGCTCATGAAGGGACAGTGGGTGGCTGTGCATGTTCGAAGCGCTCCCAGAGCGCCGTCAGGTCATCAGGCAACGGGCGGTACATGCCCAGTTCGGACCAGTCGCCTGGCGCGTGAAAGTCGCTGCCGACGCTGGCCATCAAGCCGAATTCACGCGCCAGAATCGCCAGACCGCCGACCTGCTCGGCCGGTTGCATGCCATTGACCACTTCCAGGGCATGCCCGCCTGCCGCGGCGAAGTCGGCCACCAAGCGCCGACGCTTACTGCGAGTAAAGTCGTACTGCCAGGGATGCGCCAGGCTGATCCAGGCCTTGGCCGCACGCAAGGTGGCCAGCGTGTCCTCCAGCACCGGCCAGTGCTGTTTGACGTCGCCCAGCTTGCCCGAGCCCAACCACTTGCGAAACGCCTCGGCGCGATCGCGTACATGCCCGGCCCGCACCAGAAATTCGGCGAAATGCGGCCGCGCCGGTGCGTTGCCGCTGTCGCCAAGCTCCTGCTGCACAGCCCGTGCGCCGTCCAGGGCGCCGGGCATGCCCTTGGCAGCCAGGCGTCGATCGATTTCCTGCGCGCGCTGCCAGCGCCCCTGGTGCAAGGCCTCGATGGCCTGGCGCAGCGCCGGCGCTTCGCGCTCGAAGGCATACCCCAGCACATGAATGGTGGCTCCGCCCCAGGTGCAGGACAGCTCGATGCCGTTGACTAGTTGCATGTCCAGAGCCGCCGCAGTGCGCTGCGCCTCGTCGAGCCCTTCCAGGGTGTCGTGATCGGTCAGAGCCAGCACTCGCACGCCACGCGCATGGGCCCGCTCCACCAGTACAGACGGGGCCAGGGCGCCATCGGAGGCGGTGCTGTGGCAGTGCAGATCGACAATCATGGCGGCGCTTTCGTTGAGATTGATGTTTGTTATTATGCCCCACATCCGCCCTCTGGCTGCCGCCGTACGGCATAAAAGCCCCGCCTCACCTCAAATCGACCCAATATAAGGACTGAGATGCTCTACGCCATCATCGCCACCGACGTCGAAAACTCCCTGGACCATCGCCTGGCTGCCCGCCCCGCCCACCTGGCCCGCCTCGAGCAGCTCAAGCAGGAAGGACGCCTGGTTCTGGCCGGCCCGCACCCGGCCATCGACAGCAACGACCCGGGCCCGGCGGGCTTCAGCGGCAGCCTGATCGTCGCCGAGTTCGACTCGCTGGAAGCCGCGCAGGGCTGGGCCGACGCCGACCCCTACCGCGCCGCCGGTGTCTACGCCAACGTGGTGGTCAAACCGTTCAAGAAAGTGCTGCCCTGATCTTCCTCTTAGCCGCTCTCGCCCATTAAGGAATCGCGATGCGCTCGATCACGCTGTCATTGCTGGCCACCCTGCTGCTGACCTGCGCCCTGGCCCAGGCCGAGGAAGAAACCACCCCGCCCGCCGCAGCCCCCTCGACAGAGGCGCAAGCGCTGCAGGAGCGTCTGGTGCAGAGCGAACAGTTACGCAACGAGGAAGCCGCAGGCAACGCTGCGCAACTGCAGCGCCTGCGTCAGGAAAACCAGCGCCTGCGCCTGCAGCTCAAGGAGAGCCAGGCGCAGACGCAGCCCGCACTGCTCAGCGAGGAGCAAACCTGGTTCGCCCTCGGCGCCGGGCTCAGCCTGATCTCCGTACTGCTGGGCGCCCTGCTGCGCGGCAGCCGCAAAACCCGCCGCGAGTGGATCAACTGAGCCATGAGCCGGCTGCTGCTGATCGACGACGATCAGGAACTGTGCGAACTGCTGAGCAGCTGGCTGACTCAGGAGGGTTTTCAGGTCACCGCCTGTCACGAGGCCGGCAACGCCCGCCGGGCGCTGGCCCTACAGGCCCCCGACGCGGTGGTGCTGGATGTGATGCTGCCAGACGGCAGCGGGCTGGAACTGCTCAAGCAACTGCGCAGCGAACATCCCGAGCTGCCGGTGCTGATGCTCTCGGCCCGCGGCGAGCCGCTGGACCGCATTCTGGGTCTGGAGCTGGGCGCCGATGACTACCTGGCCAAGCCCTGCGACCCACGCGAGCTGACCGCGCGCCTGCGCGCCGTGCTGCGGCGCACGGCTCCGGCGCCGACCAGCAGCCAGCTGGAACAGGGCGACCTGAGCTTCAGCCCCAACCGCGGCGTGGTCAGCATTGGCGAACATGACGTGCCGCTGACCCTTTCCGAGAGCCGCCTGCTCGAGGCGCTGCTGCGCCAGCCTGGCGAGCCCGTGGACAAACAGGAACTGGCTCAGCTGGCCCTGGGGCGCAAGCTGACCCTGTACGACCGCAGCCTGGACATGCACGTCAGCAACCTGCGCAAGAAGCTCGGCCCGCACCCGGACGGCCGCCCGCGCATCCTCGCCCTGCGCAGCCGCGGCTATTACTACGCCCCGTGATCGCCCGCTGCCGCAGTTGCGTAAACGGCGCGCAACATTGCCTTTACCCAAGCTTTACCCACGCCTGACCGCCCTTGACCTTGACCGCCGCATACTGAGCCCATCCGGTCGTTACCGGTTTCGAGACAAGGAGAATCACCATGCGCAAGACCCTCACCGCCCTGCTGCTCGCCGCCACCCTGCCGACCCTGGCCTTCGCCATGCCGATGAAAGACGGCGGCCCGCGCCATCATGATCGCGACCACGGCATGTTCAAGGAGCTCAACCTGAGCAAGGAGCAGCGTCAGGAATTTCGCAAGCTGATGGGCGAGCAGATGAAGACCCATCGTGAAATCACCAAGCGCTACCTGGACAAGCTGCCGGAAGCCGAGAAACAGGCCATGAAGCAGGAGCTGGACAAGGCACGCGCCGACCAGCACAAGGCGCTGCGTGATCTGCTCAACCCCGAGCAGCAGAAGGCCTTCGACGAGCACCAGAAGAAGATGGAGGCTCGCCGTGCCGAAATGGCCGAGTTCAAGGCCTGGAAAGCCGAGAAGGACCAGAAGACCAACTGAGTCTTCCCCGACCACCCGCCGCCGCGCCCTTGCCGGGCCCGGCGGCTTCTGCATGAGGAACTCCCGTGCGTTCACTGTTCTGGCGCATCCTGGCCACTTTCTGGCTGGCCATCGCACTGGTGGCCGGCCTGTCATTGCTGCTCGGCCGCGCCCTGAATCAGGACGCCTGGATTCTGAACCTGCACCCCGGCCTGGACGGTCTCGACCGCAAATGGGCCAAACGCTACGAACAGCATGGACCGGCAGCCGCCCAGGACTTTCTCGAACAGCGCAAGCGCAAGTACCGCATCGACACCCAGGTGCTCGGCGAAAGCGGTCAGCAGCTGGTCAAAGGTACCTTTCCCTCACGCGCCGCAGCCTTCGAGGCACGTCATGGCGATGACCGTCACCTGCCCTGGCGCCGTCTGACCGCCGAATACACCAGCCCGGACAGCGGCGAAAGCTACCTGTTCATCTACCGCATCCCGCATCCGGAACTGGCCGCCTGGCACCGAGCCAGCCTGTTCTGGCCACTGAGTGCGATCGCCATCGCCCTGGTGGTGCTGACCCTGTTCAGCCTGCTGTTGACCCTGTCCATCACCCGCCCGCTGGACCGTCTGCGCGGCGCCGTGCACGACCTTGGCCAGACCGCCTACCAGCAGAACAGCCTGGCCCGCCTGGCCACCCGCCGCGATGAATTGGGCCTGCTGGCCAAGGACTTCAACCGCATGGGCGAGCGCCTGCAGGGGTTGATCGGCAGTCAGCGCCAGTTGCTGCGCGACGTCTCCCATGAACTGCGCTCGCCGCTGGCACGCCTGCGCATCGCCCTGGCCCTGGCCGAACGCGCCGACGCTGCCGAGCGCGACAAGCTATGGCCACGCCTTGGCCAGGAGTGCGACCGCCTGGAGGCCCTGATCAGTGAAATCCTCGCCCTCGCCCGCCTGGATGCCGACCCCGGCGCCGCGCAGCCAATCGATTTCGGCGCCATGCTGGGCAAGCTGCAGGACGATGCGCGCCTGACGGCCCCCGAGCAGCGGCTGCAGTTTCAACTCGACCGGGATGTGCGACTGGAAGGCTGGCCGGACATGCTGGAGCGGGCACTGGACAACCTGCTGCGCAACGCCCTGCGCTTCAACCCCGTCGGCCAGCCCATCGAGATCAGCGCCCGGCGCCAGGCCGAGCGCCTGCTGCTCAGCGTCCGCGATCATGGCCCCGGGGTGGCCGCCGAGCATCTGGCGCAGCTGGGCGAACCCTTTTTCCGCGCCCCCGGGCAGAGCGGTGGCGGTCATGGCCTGGGCCTGGCCATCGCGCGCCGCGCCGCGCAGCGGCATGGCGGTGAGCTGCTGCTGGCCAACCACCCGGAGGGCGGCTTCGTCGCCACCTTCAGCCTGCCGCTGCAACCTCAGGATCGCCCGTAGCCCGGGCCGCTGACAGGCTCACCGGACGCAGCTGTCAGCCGTTCCAGGCGCTGACGAAATCTTCGAGCGCCAGCTCGGGCGCACGGCGCAATTCGCGCTCCGGCGTACCGAGGTAGAGATAGGCGATGATCTGCTCGTCCGCTGCCAAGCCAAGGCCCTTGGCCACATGAGCGTCATAGGCCATGTCTCCGGTGCGCCAGACGGCGCCGATGCCCTGGGCGTGAGCGGCCAGCAGAATGCCGTGGGCCGCACAACCGGCAGCGATCACCTGCTCGGACGCCGGCACCTTGGGATGAGCCTGAATGCGCGCGATCACCACCACCAGCAACGGCGCCCGCATGGGCATGCCGCGGGCCTTGAGCAATTTTTCTTCCGGCGCCTGGGCATCGGCTGCCAGCAACGCGTCGGCGAACAACTCGCCCATGCGCTCACGGGCCTGCCCCTCTATCGTGAGAAAGCGCCAGGGGCGCAGCTGACCGTGATCGGGTGCGCGCAAGGCCGCGCGAAACAGCAGTTCGCGCTGCGCCGCATCCGGGGCCGGATCGACCAGGCGCGGCACGGAAACACGGTTGAGCAGAGCGTCGAGAGCCTCCATTGGCCACCTCCGAAAACAAGGAGGCGGCATTCTAGCAGGCTCGCAGCCCGAGACAGGTCAGGCGACGCGGTCCGGCGACACCACCGGCTGTACGGGCGGCGTCAGCGGCGGCAGACCGTGCGCCTTGCGCGCGTCGTCGCAGCGCGGGTTGTGTACGCCGTTCTCCCAGGAAGCCTCGAATTCGCGGCAACTGCTCGAACGCTGCTCGTACATGGTGCAACGAACGCCACAGCCAACCTCGCCCAGCAGCTGGGTACAGCGCGCCGGCTTGCTTTCGGTGCCGCGCATGGCGACGTAGTGAGGGCTGATCTGGATGACCTGCTCGTCCGGCACGCTACCGCCCGCGGATTGGCATTCGCCCCAGAAGAAGGACACACGAAAGAACGCGCAGCAGGCGCCGCACGTGAGGCAGGGATTGGCTTCGGACATTTGAGGAGAGCTCGGAAACCGGCGGACGCCGGCAACTGGCGGCTATTCTATGCGCGGCCATGGGCTTGTAAAGCCCCTGCTCATCGGGCTGCTGAAAGCCGCTCCGCTCGCCCATGCAGCGTGGCAGCTGACGGGAGCGCCAGCCTGCCCGGAACAGGCTCTGGCAACGGACAGGGTGCACCGGCTCGCCAGTTTCGACCTAGCCCGCTACGCTTCACAGGGTCTGAGCGCGGCGGTTTACAGCCGCCCGTGCGCGGGTAGAATGGCGCCTTTTCCAACCCGCCTGAGCCCACTCCATGGCCTTGCCGACGCTGCGCATCATCGGTTTCATCATCGGCATCTTTCTGATCACCCTGGCCGTCAGCATGGTCATTCCCATGCTGACCCTGCTGGTCTTCGAACATCCGGAAGACCTCAATGCCTTCCTCTGGTCGAGCATGATCACCCTGATCATCGGTCTGCTTCTGGTGGTGCCGGGGCGTCCGGAAAACCTCAAGCTGCGCCCTCGCGACATGTACCTGCTGACCACCTGCAGCTGGCTGGTGGTGTGTCTGTTCGCCGCGATGCCGATGATGCTGCTGCATCACATCAGCTTCACCGATGCCTTCTTCGAGACCATGAGCGGGGTCACCACCACGGGCTCCACCGTGCTCAGCGGGCTGGACGACGCCTCGCCGGCCCTGCTGATCTGGCGCTCGATGCTGCAATGGCTGGGCGGCATCGGCTTCATCGCCATGGCCGTGGCGATTCTGCCGCTGTTGCGCGTCGGTGGCATGCGCCTGTTCCAGACCGAATCCTCGGACTGGGGCGAGAAGGTCATGCCGCGCTCGCACATGGCGGCCAAGTACATCGTCTTCGTCTACCTGACCTTCACCATCCTGGGAGTGATCGCCTACTGGCTGAGCGGCATGAACTGGTTCGATGCCATCAACCATTCGATGACCTCGATCTCCACCGCCGGCTACTCCACCTCCGACCAGTCGATGGGCAAGTTCGATCCTGCCAGCCATTGGGTCGCCATCGTCCTGATGGTTCTCGGCAGCCTGCCCTTCACGCTCTATGTCGCCAGCCTGCGCGGGCACCGCAAGGCCCTGCTCCGCGACGAGCAGGTACGCGGCTTCGTCGGCATGCTGCTGATCACCTGCGCGCTGTTCAGCCTTTGGCTCTGGCTCAACTCCGAGCACGCCCTGATCGACGCCATACGACTGGCCAGCTTCAACATCATCTCGGTGGCCACCACCACCGGCTATGCCCTGGGCGACTACACCGCCTGGGGCGGTTTCGCGGTCATGGCGTTCTTCTACCTGACCTTCGTCGGCGGCTGCTCGGGCTCTACCACCGGCGGTCTGAAGATGTTCCGCTTCCAGGTCGCGCTGACCCTGCTGCATGCCAACCTCAAGCAGATGGTGCACCCGCGCGCGGTGATCAAGCAGCAGTACAACGGGCACAACCTCGATGAGGAAATCGTCCGTTCGATCCTTACCTTCTCCTTCTTCATCACCATGACCATCGGCGCCATCGCCCTGTTTCTCGCCCTGCTCGGCCTGGACCCGCTGACCGCGCTGAGCGGCGCCGCCACGGCGGTGTGCAACGTCGGCCCGGGCCTGGGGCCGATCATCGGGCCGGCCGGCAACTTCGCCAGCCTGCCGGATGCTGCCAAGTGGGTGCTGGCCGCCGGCATGCTGCTCGGGCGTCTGGAAATCGTCACCGTGCTGGTGCTGTTCACCGCCAGCTTCTGGCGGCACTGAGACCGGCAGCGCCGCTCAGGAGGCGAACCCGCGCTGCGCGCGGTATTCCCCCGGCGTTTCGCCGAACCAGCGGCGGAAGGCGCGGAAGAAGTTGCTCGGGTCGGCGAACCCGAGCAGATAGGCGACCTCCAGCAGCGTCAGATCGACCTGGCCGAGATACTGCTCGGCAAGGTCGCGGCGGGTGTCGTCGAGCAGTTGCTGATAGCTGGTGCCCTCCTCCTGCAGACGGCGCTGCAGGGTGCGCTGCGACAGATGCAGTGCCTGCGCCACCGTCTCGCGCCGCGGCTCGCCCTGCGGCAGCAGGCGACACAGCACCTGACGCGCCTGGTGGGTGACGCGGCTGCCGGAAAAGCGCGCCAGATAATCACCGGCGAAACGATCGTGCAGCTGGGCCAGGGCCTCGTTGGCGCTGGGCAGCTGCGCCTCGACATCGCTGCGCTCGAAAATCAGGCCATAGTGCTCGGCATTGAACCTGAGCGGGGCCTGGAAGACCTGCTGGTAAGGCCCGAGGTCCGCCGGCGGCGGCCCCTGGAAGCGGATCTCCCGCGGGCGAATGGGCTTACCGGTGAGCCAGCGACAGAATGCCAGGCAGTAGGCCAGGGACGCCTCGGCGCTCTGCCGCGCGGGCGGCAGGCGGTCGCCGTGAATGGCCAGGGTCAGGGCATAGCCATCGGGCTGCGGCAGCAGGTTCAGGTCCGCCCCCTCGCCGATGATGCGCTGATAGCGCACCAGGCGGGTGAAGCCCTCGCGCAGGTTGCGACTGGACATCAGCGCATAACCGACGACATGGAAGGACGCCGGGCGCACCACCTGCGCCATGTTCAGCCCGATCGCCGGATTGCCCGACAGCGCCACGGCGTGCTGCCACACGCGGGTCATGCCGTCCTGCGGAAAGCGTGCATCGGGATCGTTCAGCGCGGCATAGTCCAGACCCAGCTCGGCGAACAGGCCGACGCAGTCGACGCCGCCCAGCTCCAGTGCCTGCACGATGGCCAATGCCCAGTTGGAGGATGTGGTTCTCTCGCTCATCGTCTTGTTCTTGTGGTGGGCCAACAAGCTCGGGGTTGGCGGCGCAAGGATACTAGACTGGCACCTTAAGTCAGTGGCCCGAGGAGACAGCCACCCTAAACTCAAGCATGACAATAACAGGAGGTGCGCCATGACCGCCCAGAGCAAAGAACGCTATCAGAGCTTCGCCGAGTTCTACCCCTACTACCTGCAGGAGCACAGCAACCCCACCTGCCGCCGCCTGCACTACGTCGGCAGTCTGCTGGTGCTGGCGATTCTCGCCTATGCCCTGCTCAGCCAGCAGTGGCTGTGGCTGCTGACGCTGCCCCTGGTCGGCTACGGCTTCGCCTGGGTCGGCCATTTCGTGTTCGAAAAGAATCGTCCGGCGACCTTTCAATACCCCCTGTACAGCCTGATGGGCGACTGGGTGATGCTCAAGGATGCCTTTACCGGCCGTATCCGCTTCTAGCCGCCTCGCAGGGTACGCTGCGCGCAGCAACGCGCGCCTTCCGCGGTGCGCACCGGCAAGCGAATGCCGGCGCTGCGCACCGCCGCCTGGCGGATCTCTTGCCGACCGCCTGCCACTACTTTGGCGCCACTCGGCGGGCGCGCTTGGCTGACCGCCACCCCTTGGTTATGATCCCCGCCCATTGAGCCACTGGCTCAGGTCTTGCAGACCACCTTCGAGCGTCCGACAAGAGACGTCAGAATTCCAGCAGGGACAGTTCCAGCAGATGAAGTCAGTCACTCTCAGCCGTGCCAACGGGCTGCCGACGCCGCCGTTGCGCGAATACTATTCGCGCGTACTGGCCTATATCGCCACAGCAGCCAGCGTCGCCGCCGGAACCTATGTCGGGCACTTCACCTACGACATCCTGTGGATGGTGCCCTACGCCCTGCTCTACCCCCATCTGGCGCACAACCTGAGCCGCCGCTTCAAGCGCGACCATCCGCAACAGACCGATCTCGCCCTGCTGTTCATCGATGCCCTGCATGCCGGCGCCGCCTCGGTGCTGCTCGGCTTTTCCACCGTGCCCAGCCTGATGTTCCTGCTGACGCTGAGCTTCAGCGCCCTGGTCATCGGCGGCCTGCGCTACCTGGGCCTGGCCCTGCTGGTGGCCGCCAGCGCAATGGCCCTGTGCGCCGCCGTGGTGGAGGTGCAGCCGCACACGGAAACCCCGACGCTGGTGGCGCTGGTCAGCATTCTCTTCGCCACCCTGTACATCTGCATCACCGCCTACTTCGTCAACCAGCAGGGCCTGCGCCTGGCCCAGGTACGCAGCGAGATCAAGCGCGAGCAGGAAAAGGCCGCGCGACTGGCGCGCAACCTGGCCAAGTACCTGTCGCCGCAGGTGTGGGAGTCGATCTTCACCGGCAAGAAGAGCGTGCGTCTGGAAACCCAGCGCAAGAAGCTGACGGTGTTCTTCTCCGACATCAAGGGCTTCACCGAGCTGTCGGAGGAGCTGGAAGCCGAGGCCCTGACCGATCTACTCAACACCTACCTCAACGAGATGTCGAAGATCTGCCTGAAGTATGGCGGCACCATCGACAAGTTCATCGGCGACAGCGTCATGGTGTTCTTCGGCGACCCCTCCAGCCAGGGCGCCAAGAAGGATGCGGTGGCCGCGGTTTCCATGGCCATCGCCATGCGCAAGCACATGAAGGTGCTGCGCCAGCAGTGGCGCGCCCAGGGCATCACCAAGCCGCTGGAAATCCGCATGGGCCTCAACACCGGCTACTGCACCGTGGGCAACTTCGGCGCCGACACGCGCATGGACTACACCATCATCGGCCGCGACGTGAACCTCGCCAGCCGCCTGGAAAGCGCCGCCGAGGCCGGCGAGATCCTCATCTCCCACGAGACCTATTCGCTGGTCAAGGACGTGATCATGTGCCGCGACAAGGGCCAGATCACCGTCAAGGGCTTCACCCGTCCGGTGCAGATCTACCAGGTGGTGGACTTCCGCCGCGACCTGGGCGCCACCTCCAGCTACGTCGAGCACGAGCTGCCGGGCTTCTCCATGTATCTGGACACCAACGGCATCCAGAACTTCGACAAGGAACGGGTGATCCAGGCGCTCAACCAGGCCGCCGAGAAGCTGCGCGACAAGGTCATTCTGTAAGGTTCGCGCGGAGCACGCTCGCGCAGGATGCGCCGTGCACACAGGGAAAACCCGCTACCGACTGTCCACCAACGCCTCGCCCAGCGCCGCCGGCTCGCCGTCGATCAGCGGCTGCAGGGCCAGGAACTCCAGCGCCGAAGCCCGCCAGGACTGCGCAGCCGCCAGCTCGGCGCAGCGCGCCCGATCCAGTTCCAGCGCCGCCAGGCAGGCCGCGCCCAGATCGTCATCCAGCACCCCACTGACGCCCTGTTGCAGCACATCCAGCGGCCCGGCCACCGGGAAGGCCGCCACCGGCGTGCCGCAGGCCAGCGCCTCGAGCATCACCAGACCATAGGTATCGGTGCGCGAGGGGAAAACCAGTACCGACGCATCCTGATAGGCCTCGACCAACGCCTGGCCATGGCGATAACCGAGAAAGCGTACCTGCCGATAGCGCAGCTGCAGCGCCTCGCGCTGCGGACCATCACCGACCACACGCTTCTCGCCGGGCAGCTGCAGATCGAGAAAGGCCTCGAGGTTCTTCTCCGGGGCGATACGCCCGACGTAGAGAAACACCGGATGCGGCGGCCGTGGGCGGCTTTGCTCGGGACGAAACAAGGTGGTATCGACCCCCTTGCGCCACAGCTGCAGGCGTTGCAGGTGCCAGCCGGCGAACTCCTCGCGCAGGCGCTCGGTGGTTACCAGTACCGCCTGACTGGTGCGGTGGAAGGCCCGCAGGTAGGCGTAGCCCCAGCGCGGTGCGATCCACGGCCAGCGTGTGCTGACGTACTCGGGAAAGCGGGTATGGATGGCGCTGGAGAACGCCAGGCCGCGCTTGTTCAACCAGTTGCGCGCCGCCCAGCCCAGCGGCCCTTCGGTCGCGAGATGCACGCAGTCGGGGCGAAAGTCGCGAATCGCCGCGCCGACCCGCCACAGATCCCACACTAGCGGGATCTCCGCATAGGTCGGACAGGGCACTGAACGAAAATCCGCCGGCGACAGCAGCTTGACCTGATGACCCAGGCCGCGCAGCTCGCGCACCAGGGCAGCCAGGCTGGTGACCACGCCATTGACCTGCGGCGACCAGGCGTCGGAGACGATCAGTATCCTCATGCGCCGGTCTCGAGCACGGCAGCGGCCTGTTCCTCACCGACCAGGCGCGCCTGCGCCTCGGCCAGGCGATACAGCTCGATCTGCCCGTCCCAGTGCTCGATCAGCGCCGTGCAGGACTCCACCCAGTCGCCGCAGTTCATGTACTCCACCCCGCCGACCTGGCGGATCTCGGCGTGGTGGATGTGACCGCACACGACGCCCTGCAGGCCGCGCTTGACGCATTCGTGGGCGATGGCCTCCTCGAAGTCGCTGATGAAGTTCACCGCGGTCTTGACCTTGTGCTTGAGGTAGGCCGACAGCGACCAGTAGCCATAGCCCCAGCGGCTGCGCCAGTGGTTGAGCCAGCGGTTGAGGGTCAGGGTGAATTCGTAGGCCGAGTCGCCGAGAAAGGCCAGCCAGCGGTGGTAGCGGGTGATCACGTCGAACTGGTCGCCATGGATCACCAGCAGGCGGCGGCCGTCGACGGTGACGTGCTCGGCCTCGTCGACCAGCTGGATGTTGCCCAGCATCAGGCTGGAATAGCGGCGCAGGAACTCGTCGTGGTTGCCGGTGACGTAGATCACCTCGGTGCCGCGCTTGCTCATGGTCAGCAGACGGCGGATCACGTTAGTGTGCGCCTGCGGCCAGTAGATGCCGCCGCGCAGCTTCCAGCCGTCGATGATGTCACCCACCAGGTAGATGCGGTCGGCGTGATAGCGCTTGAGGAAGGCCGCCAGGTGCTCGGCCTGACAGTCGCGGGTGCCGAGGTGCACGTCGGAGATCCACAGGGTGCGGACACGTTGCTTGCGGGTGGGCTTGGCGAGCTGGGCGCTGGTCATGGGCGGCCTCCGGCTGGGTTTAGACGAGCTTGAGGCGTAGCGGTGAAAGGCTTGTGACAATGCAACGACGATTCGATGACGCAGCGCGGAACCCTGGCCAGACGGTACACTGCGACGGTTGCCGAGGAAGCCGCCATGCCCCCGATCCTGTCGTTGCGTCATTACAGCCACGAAGTGCTCTGCCATAGCCACGACCACGCCCAGCTGGTGTTCGGCCTGGCCGGCGAGCTGCAGTTCGAGGTGGCCGATCAGGGCAGCCGAGTACTGCGCCACCAGCTGGCCGTGGTACCGGCCGAGGCTCGCCATGCCTGCGGCAGCCCGCGCGGCAGTCAGTGCCTGGTGCTGGACCTGCCGGCCAACGACTGGCTCGAACGGCAACTCGGCCACCATGCCGACAGTATCCAGCGCCTGCTGGACAAGCCACGGGCGATGCAACTCGATCCCGTGCAGGGCCAGCTGCTCAGCTGGCTCGCCAGCAGCCCGATCAACGACCCGGTGATCGCCAACCAGGGCGCGGCGCTGCTGCTCGGCAGCCTGGCCTGTGGCGGGCAGCACGTGCAGCCCGGCGGCCTGCCGCTGGCGGCGCTGGACAGCTATATCGAGCAGCATGCCGCGCGCCCACTGCAGGTCGCCGACCTGGCCCGTCTGGCCGGCCTTTCGGTGGCGCGCTTTCACGCGCGCTTTCTCGCCGAGACCGGGCGCACGCCCATGGAGCATCTGCGCCTGCAGCGCCTGCGCCTGGCCGAACGCCTGCTGCTGGACAGTGACCTGCCCGTCGGCGAGGTGGCGGCGCGGGTCGGCTACGCCTCGCAGAGCGCCTTTACCGCCGCCCTCTCCCGCCACCTGGGCATGACCCCGCGACAGTTGCGCCGCGGCCGCTAGTTGCCTATCGGCGCCTCCGACTCCTGTGTAGGGTGCGCCGTGCGCACCGAAGGTAGTCCTGGAGGCATGGGCGCGCACCGGAACGATCGGTTGGCCTTGGTGCGCGCGGCGCACCCTGCGCGCTGCCGAGAGCCTTGCGACAAAACTCATCACTCCCGCGACAGACAGCTCGGGTCTGCGGCACCTAGACTGCGCCGCATCAACAAGGAGCATCCCATGCAAACCATCGAATGGCAGGATTTCGAGAAGGTGGAGCTGCGCGTCGGCACCATTCGCAGCGCTCGCCCCAATGAGAAGGCCGTGAAGCCGGCCTACGTGCTGGAGGTGGACCTGGGCGAGCTGGGCCTCAAGACCTCCAGCGCCCAGCTCACCGCTCACTACAGCTGCGACGAACTGCCGGGCCGCCAGGTGCTGTGCGTGTGTAATTTCGCGCCCAAGCGCATCGCCGGCGTACGTTCGGAAATCCTGGTGACGGGGGTCTACGACAGCGAACAGCGCGTCGTGCTCGCCGGTTTCGACAGGCCGCTGCCCAACGGGGCGCGCCTGGCATGAAGGAACGTAATGCCCTGCTGGCAATTCACCTCGGTGCCCTGCTGTTCGGTCTGTCGGGCATCTTCGGCAAGCTGGCAGCCACCACCCCGAACATGATCGCCGGCGGCCGGGCGCTATTCGCCATCCTCGCCCTGGGCCTGACGGCCGTGCTCTGGCGCAATCGCAACGCGCTACGCCCGAACCTGCGCCAGGTCGCCCTGCTGGCCATCGGCGGGCTGCTCCTGGGCGCGCACTGGGTGACCTTCTTCGAAGCGGTCAAGGTCGCCGGCGTGGCCATCGCCACCCTCGGCTTCGCCAGCTTCCCGGCGTTCACCGTATTGCTGGAAGGGCTGCTGTTTCGCGAGCGAACGCGTCCCATGGAGTTCGCCATGGTCGGCGTGGTCTGCCTGGGGCTGGTGCTGGTCACCCCGGAATTCAGTCTTGCCAGCACCGCCACCGGCGGGCTGCTGTGGGCGGTCCTATCCGGCTTCCTGTTCGCCCTGCTGTCACTGCTCAACCGCGCCAGTACGCGCGGCCTCGACCCGGTACAGGCGGCGCTGTATCAGAACCTCACGGTGTTCGTCTGCTTCATGCCGCTGGCCTGGCCGCTGCTGCCCAGCGTGCGACCGATGGACTGGCTGTGGCTGGCGATGCTCGGGATCTTCTGCACGGGCCTGGCCCACAGCCTGTTCGTCGCCAGCCTGCGTGTGCTCAAGGCGCGCACCACGGCGGTGATCTTCGCCCTGGAGCCGGTCTACGGCATCCTCTTCGCCTGGTGGCTGTTCAGCGAACAACCGACCCTGCGCATGCTGGCCGGCGGCGTGCTGATCGTCGGTGCGATCTTCGTGTCGGCGCGTATGGCGCGTTGAGGGTGAGGGGCGCCTCCGGTCTATGCGCCCGAGAGGCCATGGTGCGCACAGCGCACCCTACCTGTCGTTATGGCCGAGGTCGCGGGACGGGTCGATCTGGTCGCGCACGCGCTGCTTGAGCACCTTGGCCTCCGGGAAGCCACCATCAGCCTTGCGCTCCCAGACCTGCACGCCATCGCAGAGAATGCGAAACACGCCGCCGGTGCCCGGCTCCAGGCTGACCTTGCCCAGCTCGTCGGCGAAGGTGCTGAGCAGCTCCTGGGCCAGCCAGGCAGCGCGCAGCAACCATTGGCATTGAGTGCAATACGTGATGACGATTTCGGGCTTCTGATCAGGCATGGCTAGGGCTCTGGACTGGGGCGTGGCGCCTATAATAGCCGCCTTTCGTCCTGCCCCTGCCGGAAACCGCCATGCGCCGCCTGCTCTGTTCGCTGATCTGCCTGCTCGCCCTGTCCAGCCTGCCCACCATCGCCAGCGAGCGCGTCGGCCTGGTGCTCTCTGGTGGCGCCGCCCGCGGCCTGGCACATATCGGCGTGCTCAAGGCCCTGGAGGAACAGGGTCTGCGCATCGACGCCATCGCCGGCACCAGCATGGGCGCCATCGTCGGCGGTCTGTACGCGGCCGGCTATTCGGTGGCGGAACTGGAGCGCCTGGCCCTGGAACTGGACTGGCAACAGGCCCTGTCGGACTCGCCGCCACGTGAGGACATACCCTTTCGCCGCAAGCAGGACGACCGCGATTTCCTGGTCAAGCAGAAGCTCAGCTTCCGCGATGATGGCAGCCTCGGACTGCCCCTGGGGGTCATCCAGGGGCAGAACCTGGCGCTGCTGCTGGAAAGCCTGATGGTGCATCGCAGCGCGACCCGCGACTTCGATCAGTTACCCATCCCCTACCGCGCCGTGGCCACCGATGTGGTTACCGGCGAGCAGGTGATCATGCGCACCGGCCACCTGCCCCAGGTGATGCGCGCCAGCATGTCGATCCCCGCGGTGTTCGCCCCGGTGGAGCTGGACGGCCGTCTGCTGGTGGACGGCGGCATGGTCAACAACGTGCCGATCGACGTGGCGCGGCAGATGGGGGTGGATCGGGTCATAGTGGTCGACCTCGGCATGCCGCTGAAACCAGCCAAGGACCTGCTCACCGTGGTCGACGTGATGAACCAGTCGATCAACCTGATGATGCGCAAGAACTCCGAGGCACAGCTCGGCACGCTGGAGACCGACGACGTGCTGATCCAGCCGCCGCTGGCGGGCTTCGGCGTGGCCGACTTCGACCGTGCCGAGCAGATGATCGAGGCCGGCTACCGGGCCACGCAGATCCAGGCCGAGCGTCTGGCGCGCCTGCAGAGCAGCACGGCCGGCAGCCCGGCGCTGGCCATGGCGCGCTCGCGCGAGCAGCGCACGCCGGTGATCCGGGAAATCCGCGTGGAGAACGACTCCAAGGTCGGAGATGCGGTGATCCGCCGGCACATCCGTCAGCCACTGGACGAGCCGCTGGATGTGGAGCGACTGCAGAAAGACATGGGCACGCTGTACGGCCTGGATTACTTCGAGCGCGTGCAGTATCGCGTGGCGCCGCTGGATGAACGCGGCAGTGCGCTGGTGATCGATGCGCGCGGCAAGCGCACCGGCACCGACTACCTGCGCCTGGGCCTGAACCTGTCCGATGACATGCGCGGCGACAGCACTTTCAACATTGGCGCCAGTTACCGCGTCAACGGCATCAACGAACTGGGAGCCGAATGGCTGACTCGCCTGCAGCTCGGCGACCGTCAGGAGCTGTACAGCGAGTTCTATCAGCCGCTGGACGCCGGTTCGCGCTACTTCGCCGCGCCCTATCTGTTCGGTGAGGCGCAGAACATCGAAGCCATAGTGGACAACGACCCCATCGCCGAGTACCGCCTGGAGCGCTACGGCTACGGCCTCAACCTCGGCCGGCAGATCGCCAACAACGGCGAGATCCGCTTCGGCATCGGCCAGGCATGGGGCGAGGCGGACGTGCGCGTGGGCGAGCGCGATCTGCCCAGCTTCAGTTTCAGCGAGGGCTACTACGAGCTGAAGTACTCCTTCGACACCCTCGACAACCTCGACTTCCCACGCCGCGGTGAAGACATCGGTCTGTTGCTGCGCCAGTACGACAGCGGCCTGGGCGCGGACGACGAGTACCGCCAATGGCAGCTGGAACTGAGCAAGGTGTTCAGCGTAGAGGCCAATACCTGGGTGCTGGGCGGTCGCTACGGACGCACCCTGGACGAGGCGGATGTCGTCACCTCGGGCTTCGTCCTCGGCGGTGCGCAGGAGCTGTCAGGCTTTCGCCAGGACGCGCTGAGCGGTCAGAACGTGGCCCTGGCGCGAATGGTCTATTACCGCCGACTGACCCAGCGTTCTCTGCTGCCGCTGGACTTCCCCCTGTACCTGGGCATGTCGCTGGAACGCGGCCGGGCCTGGAACAACGACAATGCCTTCGACAGCGGCTACATCAACGCGGCGAGCATCTTCCTCGGCCTGGACACGCCGCTGGGACCGCTGAACTTCAGCTATGGCTTCAACGACGAGCGGGAAAAGGCGCTGTATCTCAACCTCGGCAAGAGTTTCTGAGGCTGCCGGCCGAAAGCTCAGCCCGCCTGAAACGCCCAGGCCGCGCATGGCGCGGCCTGGGTGAAGGGCTCGGCGACCGCGGTCAGGCGATTTCTGCGAGGAGCTGGCGCGCGGCCCGCTTCTGCTCGTCATCACCCTGATCGATCACTTCGTTGAGGATGTCGCAGGCAGTGGCCAGATCGCCCTGCTGGATGTAGGCCAGAGCCTGGTTGAGCTTGGCCATGTGCTGGGGATTGCCCGCCAACTGGTCGATGTCACCCTGCAGGGCCGCGGTGGCATCGGCTTCACCGGCGAAGGCGTCGAGGAAGTTGTCGTCCAGCGCCTCATCCGTGAGCACCATCTCCATCTCGCCGAAGGCGCTGAGACCACCGCCTTCGTCGGGCATCTCGAACACCTCCGGCAACTCCTGCAGATTGCTGGAGAAAGACGGATCGAACTCGGGCTGGGCAGCGGCCTTGGGCTTGCTGCGCGCCGCAGGGAACGGGCTGACCAGGTCCCAGTCGGCATCCAGCGACAGGTCGTCGAGGTTGAGCTGGAAATCGGGCTCGGCAACGGGCTGCGCCTGGGCCAATGGCTGCTGCACCTCGGGCTCGCTGGCCTGGAACGGCTCCGCATGGTGCAAGCCGGGATGGCGAGCCTTGAGCGCATCGATGCGCGCCTCGTCGAAGCCTTCGGCACGCAGCACGGCCTCCTCGCGGGCAAAGCCTGCGCCATCGCCGAGCTGCGCCAGCACCTCCAGCAGGCGGAAACGCAGATCGCTGCGCTGCGGCTCCAGGGTCAGCGCCTTGCTCAGCTCGCCACGCGCCTCGTTGATGCGGCCATAGGCGATGTAGACATTGGCCGCCTCCAGCGGATCGACCGGACCCGGCGCCCGCTGCACAGCGGGCGCCGGCCTGGCAACAGGCGCAACCACCGCCACCGGCTCAGGTTCCGACTCCGACTCAGGCGTCGCAACGGCCGCGGCCCGCGCCTGGGGTGCCGGGGCCTGTCGCTGCGCCTTGGGCTGCACCTGAACCACCGGCCCGGCCTTGTCGCGTCGGCGCGCGGCCCAGAGCATGGCGCCGAGCAACAACAGCAACAACGCCACGCCCCCGGCCAGCAACAGGGAGAATCCGCTACGCTCGGCGGCCGCGGGCTGCGAAACGGGTTCGGTGACGACAGCAGGCGGTTGCGCCGGTGCTGCGGCGCTGCTCTGCTGCGTCAGCTCGGCCAGTTGCGCGTCCTTCTGTACCAGTTGTTCCTGCAGTTGCTGCAGCTGCAGTTGCAGTTGCGCCAGGCCCTGCTGCAGCTGCAGGTTCTCGGCGGCCTGGTTGGCCAGCTCCAGATCGACCTGGCGCTGTCTCTCAAGCAACTGCTGCAGGCTTTCCGTCTGTTCTGGAGTCGATTCCTGCGCCGCCAGCGGTGCACTTGCAGGCTCGACCACCGGCTCCGCCGCGGCAGGGGCTTGGGCGGCAACCGGGGCTGCAGCGCTCGCACGGGCGGCATCGGGCAGCAACAGCTGTGCGCCGGCCTGCAGGCGGCTGGGATCGCCCCCCGCGAAGGCGCTCGGATTGAGGGCGAGGATGCCCTCCATCAGCGCCTGCTGCGACAGCGTACTGCCCTGCTCGCGGAGTCGAGCCGCAATCGACCACAGGCTGTCGCCACGAACCACCTGATGGCGATGCCCTTGCGCAGCGCTGGGGGCAGTGACGCTTCTGACCGGAGCAGCAGCCGGCGCTGCAGCACTGCTTGACTGCGTGGGCGCCGCTGCATTGGAGGCCGCCACGGCGGTGTAGGCAGACGAGCCCGGCGGATCGAGCAGCACGGTGTACTCGCGCAGCAGCTGACCACCCGGGCGCGCCACTTCGACGATGAAATTCAGATAGGGCTCACGTACCGGGCGACTGGAAACCACCCGGATCACGCTGCGCGTGCCGCGCAGCAAGGGCGTGAAACGCAGGTCGTTGAGAAAATAGAAGCGCTCGACACCCGAGCGACTGAAGACTTCGGCCGGTGCCAGTCCCACGCGCAGATCCTGCGCACCGAGATCGCCGACCTCAAGCAACTCGATCTCGGCTTCGAAAGGCTGATTCAACGCCGAATGCAGGGTGATCTCACCCAACCCGAGCGCCGGCGCCATGCCCGAATAGAGCGCAGAACCCGACGCCAAACCCAACATCAACTGACGCACCCGAGCCATGTGACCTCCAGGGTTTTCCAGGCTCGAACGCCGCCTCCTCAACTTCCTGTATGAGCATCCCATGGCCGGGAGGCTGGCGCCCTGAACAAAGGGCCGAGCGCGGTGACGAAGTCCCTGTCGGGGCCGGCTCGTATTGCATTATGGCTACTAATTCACAAAGTAGCGGACTGGTCGCTAGTTTGCCGATGAAGTCATAATGCCATCAAGGCTTGACAGTCAAAATTTGGACGAAAAAAGACGAACGACCGAGAACCGGCCGAAAAATTGACATCGCTAAGGTGAAGTTACTTCAGCAGGTTGCCCAACACCCTGGCGTGTACCTGCTGACAGCGCCGCAGATCTTCCTCGTCGATGCCGGCGAACACTTCCTGACGCAGCTGGGTGGAGATCGCCTCGATCTTCTCGATCAGCGGCTGCGCCTTGGGCTGCAGGGCGATCTTCTTGGCCCGGCGGTCCTCCGGCACGGCGACGCGCGTCACCAGCCCCTGAGTCTCGAGACTGTCGAGCAACCGCGCTAGGGTAGGCCCTTCGACCCCCACGCTCTGCGCCAATTCGCGCTGGGTCGGCATCTCGGTGAATCGCGCCAGGTGCAGCAGCACCAGCCAGCGCGCCTGGGACAGGCCGAGGCCGACCAGGCGCCGGTCGAGTTCGGAGCGCCAGGCACGGGAGAGTTGGGCGACTTGCATGGCGAAGCGGTGTTGATCGGGGTAGGACATGGGCAAGCGGACTCATACAAAGGTCAAAAACTAATTATTAGGTAGCTAGCCATAACCCTTTGCATAGAGCAAGCCCAGATTGTGGCCGAGCGTTTCAGGATGCGACCAAGACGCCCCGTTACGTCCCGCTCACGAACGCGATGGCGTCAGGCCGCCACCTGGTTACGCCCGAACGCCTTGGCCTCGTACAGGGCACGGTCCGCCTGCTCGTAGATCTGGCTCAACTCGCCCTCGGTGCCGGGGCTGAGGCAGGCGACGCCGATGGACATGGTCAGCACCGCTGCACTGTCGGAACTCTGGTGCGGAATCCCGGCCGCCTCCAGTGCCTGACGCAACGCCTCGGCGCGCTGCCTGGCCTCGTCGGGACCGATATCGAACAACAGCAGGGCAAACTCCTCGCCGCCCAGACGCACCCCCATGTCCAGCGGGCGCCGGGCGGCCTGCTCGATCAGCGCCCCCACCCGCTGCAGCGCGGTGTCACCGGCCTGATGGCCATAGTGATCGTTGTAAGCCTTGAAGTGGTCGATGTCGCAGAGCAGCAGTGCCAGCGACTGCCCATCGCGCTGCGCCTGGCGCCACAGACGCTCGAACTGGCGGTTGAAGCTGCGCCGGTTGTGCAGGCCGGTGAGGCTGTCGCGGTCGGCCAGCAGGCGCATCAGCCGGCTGATGAGAAAGTACTCGCGCGACTTGTATTCGAGCAGGTAGCAGCCCACCGCCCCGATCAGGTTGCCGAACAGCAGGAACAGCACATTGTTGATCAACCGCGGTAGCGGCAGGCCAGCAAGCCACTCGGCGCCGATGTAGGCCAGCAGTACCGCCAGGGCACAGCCGAGCGCCTCGCTCAGGCGCAGGCCGACGAGGAAATAGGCGGCCATGCTCACCAGCAGCAGCCCCTCGTACGGATAGCTGGGGTCGGCGTCATGGGCGATGCCGACGATCACCGCAGCCCCAATACCCAGGGCGAGGATGCAGGCCATGCTCAGCGGCAAGAGCAGGCGGATGTACCGGCGCTGCAGGATCAGGCCGCCACAGCCCACCAGAATGACCAGTACCAGCACGCGCACGGCCAGAATCCACCCCAGATGGGGCGGCTGCACCAGCATCAGGTCCAGCGCGGCAAGGGCCAGCCAGATGACCATCGCCGTGCTGAGCGCGATGCGCTTGAGCTCGAAGCTCTCGTCCAGTAAATGGGTGCGGTATTCGCGCTCCAGTACACGGGAGAAGCGCAACCAACGGAACCCCAGGCTGAGCTGGTCGGCATAGGGGCTGGGGCGAACGTCATCTAGCCAGGCGTGATAAGTGCGCACCGTTACCTCGTTCAGTGGCGGTCTGCCCCACACCTTAGCTGCGTCATCGCCGTGCCGCCAGCACCATTCCGGCACGCCGACTCACAGCTCGAACTCGGCCTGCAGCGCCGCGCGCACGCAGTAGAGCACCGCTTCGTCGACGCGGCCGGCGAATAGCGGAGCGATCTCGCCTACCGCAGGCAGCTCGCCCTCGCCGTCGAGAAAGCTCTCCTGAATCTCACCCAGCAGGTCTTCCGGTAGGTCCAGCGCCTGTTCCAGGCTCAGCTGCTGCGCGGAAATCGCCTCGGCCAGCAGGCTGTAGACGTTCTTTTCGGAGCAGTTCAGCTGACCGGCGATCTGCGCCGGGGTCATGCCGGCGCGTGCCAGGCTGACCAGTTCGTGACGCAGATCGGCCACCGGAGCCGGCGCCTCGTCCGCGCCGCCCCCATTGAGCACTTCCAGGAAGGCCTGGCCGTAACGCTCCAGCTTGCGCGCGCCCACGCCGCTGACCTCGGCCATCTCGCTCAGCGAACCGGGCTGGCTGCGCAGCATTTCCAGCAGCGTGGCATCGGGGAAGATCACGTAAGGCGGCACGCTGTGCTCCTCGGCCAGCTTGCGCCGCAGGCTGCGCAGCGCTTCCCACATGTCCCGCTCGTGGCCGCGCACCAGCTGACTGGCGGCGCTGCTGGAGGCCTTGGCTGCCTGCGCGGGCTTGGGTTCGCGGCGCAGCTGCAGACCGACCTCGCCGCGCAGCAGCGGCCGGCAGGTCTCGCTCAGGCGCAGGCCGCCGAAGCCGTCCAGGTCGACGTCGGCCAGGCCGCGAGCGACCAGCTGGCGGAACAGGGTGCGCCACTCGACCTCGGAAAATCCCTTGCCGATGCCGAACACGGCCAGGTGCTGGTGCCCGGCGGCGCGGATCTTCTCATTGTCACGACCGAGCAGGATGTCCACCAGATGGCCGACGCCATAGCGCTGGCCGCTGCGGTAGATAGCCGACAGCGCCTGACGCGCCGGCTCGGTGGCGTCCCAGGTCTCGACGCCATCAATGCAGTTGTCGCAATGCCCGCAGGGCTGCGGCAGTTCCTCGTCGAAATAGGCCAGCAGCGCCTGGCGACGGCAGCGGGTTTCCTCGCACAGGGCGAGCATGGCGTCGAGCTTGTGCTGTTCGATGCGTTTGTGGCGCTCGTCGCCCTCGGAGTTGGCCAGCATCTGCTTGAGGAAGATCACGTCCTGCAGGCCGTACGCCATCCAGGCATCGGCGGGCAAACCGTCACGCCCGGCGCGGCCGGTTTCCTGGTAGTAGGCCTCCAGCGACTTGGGCAGATCCAGGTGGCAGACGAAGCGCACGTTGGGCTTGTCGATGCCCATGCCGAAGGCGATGGTCGCCACCATGATCAGCCCTTCCTCGTTGAGAAAGCGCTTCTGGTGATAGGCGCGCAGCTCGTTGGGCAGGCCGGCGTGATACGGCAGCGCCGGGAAGCCCTGGCTGCTGAGAAAGTCGGCGACCTCCTCGACCTTCTTGCGCGACAGGCAGTAGACGATGCCCGCATCGCCCTTGCGCGCCGCGAGAAAGCCGAGCAGCTGCTTGCGCGGCTGATCCTTGGGCTGGATGCGGTAGAAGATGTTGGGCCGGTCGAAGCTCGACAGGAAGCGCTCGGCGTTGTCCAGGTGCAGGCGCTGGACGATCTCCTCGCGGGTGCGCTTGTCCGCCGTGGCGGTCAGGGCAAGGCGCGGCACCTGTGGGAACAGCTCGGCGAGCTGACCGAGCTGCAGATACTCGGGGCGGAAATCGTGCCCCCACTGCGACACGCAGTGCGCCTCGTCGATGGCGAACAGGGCGATATCCAGGCCCTGCAGGAAACTCAGCATGCGCGGCTGCACCAGGCGCTCGGGGGCCAGGTAGAGCATCTTGATCTGCCCACGGCGAATGCGCTCGGCGATCTCGCGCTGCTCATCCGCGCTCAGGGTGGAATTCAGCGCCACCGCCGCCACACCCAGTTCCTCGAGCGTCGCCACCTGATCGTCCATCAGCGCGATCAGGGGTGAAACCACCACCGCCAGCCCCTCACGCATCAACGCCGGGACCTGATAGCACAGCGACTTGCCACCACCGGTGGGCATCAGTACCAGGGCATCGCCGCCCGCGGCCACGCGCTCGATGATCGCGGCCTGGTTGCCGCGAAAGGCGTCATAGCCGAAAACGTCTTTGAGAATGCGCAGGGCGTGGTCGAGCATGAAGGCCTCCGAATCGAGCCGCGCATTATGCCGCACGATGGCGCTCAACAGGCACCTGCCCGTCCGAAGCCGCAGTTTTAACGCCGCCCGGCCCTGCCGCTATGGCCGCTGGGGCGCCTGTGGACTAGAATCCAGCCTCGTTTACTCCTTCAAGGTAGCCCCACGATGTCCTTCGCCGAGCAATTGTCACGCCTGCAAGCCTTCCTCGATGCCGACGAGCTGCACGAAGAGGCATTGGACTACGTGGCCGCCCACGGCTACCTCACCGCCCTGGCGATCTGCCCGGACCAGGTACCCGAGCGCGAATGGATCGACGCCCTGTTCGCCGAGCCGCCGCACTACCGCAGCGAAGCCGAGCGCGAGGAGATCGAGAACACCCTGGTCCACCTCAAGGCGCACATCGCCCGCCAGTTGGCCGGTGAAGAGGAACCCGAACTGCCCTGCGAGCTGGACCTGGGCGAGGACCCGGACGACTCCGATCTGCGCGGCTGGTGCATCGGCTTCATGGAAGGCGTGTTCCTGCGTGAAGCCGTGTGGTTCGAGGACGCCGAGGACGAGGTCAGCGAGCTGCTGCTGCCGATCATGGTCGGCTCCGGCCTGTTCGACGAGCAGCCCGAGTTCGCCGAGATCGCCCGTGACCGCGATCTGGTCGACAGCATGATCGATCAGATTCCCGAGTTGCTCACCGCCCTCTTCCTGCTGTGCCAGGCACCGGAAGAGAAGCCTGCGCTGCTCAAGCCCCGCCAGCACTGATCGTACGCGGCAGGGTCTGGCGCCCTGCCGCTGCCCTCACGATCCGCCCATGCCGCGCGAAATCCAAGAAAGCCGTCACCGCAGCGTTCGCTATCTGCTGCTGGCCATCGGCTGGCTGAGCGTAGCGCTGGGGGTGATCGGCATCTTCCTGCCGGTACTGCCTACCACGCCTTTCCTGCTCCTGGCCGCGGCCTGCTTCGTGCGCAGTTCCCGGCGTTTCTACATCTGGCTGGTCACCCATCCCAGGCTGGGGCCGTGGATTCGCGACTATCTGGAGGGCCAGGGCATTCCGCTCAAGGGCAAGGTCTACGCCCTGGTGCTGATGTGGGCCAGCATCAGCTTCTCCTGCTATCTGGTGCCCCTGGTCTGGGCGCGGGTATTCATGCTCAGCAGCGCCGTGCTGGTCAGCCTGTACATCCTCAAGCAGAAGACCCTGCCCAATCCCTGAATACGCTGCGTAAGCCCAGCGGCATTCCCTCGGCTTGCAGAATGCGGCTTGATCACTTCATCGACAACCTTTTGACACCGCTTTCGGGCTCTGGCGAAGCGGCCGGCAAAAAGCCGACACCTCGCCTAGACTCTGCGAATCGAGCCTGGAGACGACGACCCCATGCGAAGGCTGCGCGTTCAGGGATGGCGGTTGCGGCTGCTGATCCTGTGGATCGGCGGCGGGCTGCTGGCCGCGCTGGCAGCAGCCGATTGGGACTTCGCCCTGATCGTGAAGAACGCGGAAAACCGTTACGGCAACCTCGGGCCGGCACGCAAGCGCATTCTCGACTGGCAAGACCTGATCAAGAGCAGCGCCAGCCTGAGCGAGGCGGACAAGCTCAACGAGGTCAATCGCTTCTTCAACCGTACCATCCGCTTCGTCGACGACATTCAGCTCTGGCGCGAGAACGACTACTGGGCCACCCCCGTGGAGATGCTGGTCAAGGGCGCCGGCGATTGCGAGGACTACTCCATCGCCAAGTACTTCACCCTGCGTCGCCTCGGCATTCCCAGCGAGAAGCTGCGCATCACCTACGTCAAGGCACTCAACTACAACCAGGCACACATGGTGCTGACCTACTACGCCAGCCCCACCGCCGAGCCACTGGTGCTGGACAATCTGATCAACGACATTCGCCCTGCCTCGCAACGCAAGGACCTGCTGCCGGTGTACGCCTTCAATGCCGAAGGGCTCTACCTGGCGGGTTCCAACACGCGCAAGAGCGATACCAAGAAGCTCTCCCGCTGGCAGGACATCCTGAAAAAAATGCGTGCGGAGGGCTTCGCCATTGGCGAAGGCTAAAAGGCCGATGAAAACGTGAGCGAGGCAGGCAAGACAATACCGATGGCGGCCCCGCAAAAACGGCCGAAAAACGGTCGGAGTCGCGCTCGACTTTACGAGCTGTAAATGAGCATTTTGAGGCCGTTTTGAACGGAGTATTGCCAACGCAGGTAGTTTTTCAACGGCCTGCTAGGAGGAAAGATCCATGTCCCTACTAAAGCAACTGTTTCTCGCCATCTGCCTGTTTCTGGTAGTGGCCTTCACCGGCAGTTTCATCGCCGGGGTGGAGAGCTCGCGCGAACAGTTGATCAGCCAGTTGCGCTCGCATGCCCAGGACGCCGCCACGGCGCTGGGGCTGTCGATGACGCCGCACGTGGACGACCCGGCGATGATCGAGCTGATGGTCAGCTCGATCTTCGACAGTGGCTACTTCGCCAGCATCCGCGTGGTGCGCATTCCCGACGACAGCGTGATCGTCGAGCGCACCACCGAAATCAGGCCCGAAAACGTGCCCGGCTGGTTCGTCGATCTGGTCGATCTGCAGCCCCAGGGTGGCGATGCGCTGATCATGCGTGGCTGGGAACAGGCCGCCAGGGTCGAGGTGCTCAGCCATCCGCAGTTCGCCCTGGCCAAGCTGTGGGACAGCGCCCTCGGCAGCCTGTTCTGGCTGCTGCTGTGCGGCCTGGTCAGCGCCGTGCTCGGTGGCTGGCTGCTGCGCACACAGCTGCGCCCGCTGGACAACATGGTGCAACAGGCGCAGGCCATCAGCCGCCGCGAGTTCCTCACCCTACCCCGCGTGCCCCGCACGCCGGAGCTCAAGCGTGTGGTGCTGGCGATGAATCAGATGGTCGACAAACTCAAGACCCTGTTCGCCGAAGAAGCCTCGCGCAGCGAGAAGCTGCGCGAGGAGGCTTATCAGGACAGCCTCAGCGGCCTGGCCAACCGCCGCCAGTTCGACATCCGCCTGAGCAACCAGCTGGTGGTCAGCGAGCAGCATCCCGACGGCTACCTGCTGCTGCTGCGCCTCAACGACCTCGGCGGCCTCAACCAGCGTCTCGGCGGTCAGCGTACCGATGCACTGATCGCCGCACTGGGCGATGCGCTCAAGCGTTTGCTGGAGAGCCCGGGCCGCAGCGAGTGGCTCGCCTCGCGCAACCGCGGCGGCGAATTCACCCTGCTCGCGCCGGGCCTCAATCGCGACGACGCCGAGCGGCTGGCCAGCGAACTCAGCGACATGCTGGACAACCTGCGCCAGACCGGTGCCAGCGACTGCAATCCGGTGGCGCATATCGGTATCGCTGCGTTTCGCCCCGGCGAGGACGCCGGCGCCGTGCTCGGTCGCGCCGATCAGGCCCTGGCCCAGGCGCAGAGCAATGCGGACAGGTGCTGGGAGCGCCTCGACGACTTCACCGCCCAGAACAATCAGGGCCTGCACGACTGGCGCAGCTGGATCGATGATGCGCTCAGCCAGGGCAAGCTGCAGCTGTACTTCCAGCCGGTGGCCGAATGCGCCAACCGCGATCGCCTGCTGCAGCACAAGGTGCTGGCACGCCTGCTCGATCCGCAGGGCGAAGCCATCGCCGCCGGGCGCTTCCTGCCCTGGATCGAGCGTCTGGGATGGGCAGCGCGTTTCGACCTGGCGATGCTCGAGCACAGCCTCACCCATCTGGCCCAGCATCCGCAGCCACTGGCGCTGAGCCTGTCAGCTGCCACCCTGCGCGACGAACGAAGCAAGGCACGCCTGCTGGAGATGCTGCGCAACCATCCAGAAGCCGCACACCTGATGACATTGGAGGTGGACGAGCGCCACCTGCCGCCGCCCGCGGAGCTCGAAGCGCTGAGCCAGAACGTGCGCGAAGCTGGTTACAGCCTCGGCCTGCAGCACTTTGGGGGACGCTTCAGCCTGATCGGCAACCTGACCCATCTCGGTCTGGCCTACCTGAAGATCGACGGTACCTACATTCGCGCCATCGACCAGGAGAGCGACAAGCGGCTGTTCATCGAGGCGATCTTCCGTGCGACCAACAGCATCGATCTGCCGCTGATCGCCGAGATGGTGGAAACCGAAGGGGAACTCGAGGTGTTGACGGAGTTGGGCATACACGGCGCCATGGGCCGTCTGATCGGCGCACCGGCGCCTTGGTAGCAGGAAGCGTAGTCAGCCATCTGAACGACGAAGCAGCGCCTCCCGGTGCATCCGGGCTGGCGCCTGGTCACACCAGGTTGTGTTCGTCGTCGCCAAGCAAACCGCTGAGGCCCTCGATCTCGGCACGAGCGATGGCTCGCTGATCGAGCTTCTGCCGCGCGGCTTCGGGCAGGTCGGTGTAACGGATCACGCCGCGCTCGACCAGCACGCTGACCACGTCTTCCAGTACGCGAACCAGCTCCAGGTCGGACTGCTTGAGGCTGTCCAGACGCGCCTTGACCTCTTCCTTGGCGGTCAGCCAGGTGTGCAGCTCCTCGCTCTCGACTGCCAGATTCTCCGTCATTCCCTCGAAGGGCTCGTATTCGACCCGCAGCAACCGCCCCGCGGCGTCGCGCTGTACATAGACCATCGGTGCCTCCAGCAAACGCCCATGAAAAAGCCCACCGCCCCGAATGGGCAGCGGGCTTACTCTAGTTGAGAGCCGGCTCGGTGAAAACTCCAACGCGCACTTCCCTGTGCGCAGCTATCGTCTCAAGCCACCAGTTGCTGGTTATCCAACATGCCCTGGATGATGTCGGCGGCATTGCCCATGCCGCCACCAAGCAGGGTGTTCTCCAGCGTAATGGTCTGATCGATGGTGGAGGCGTCAGCCACGTTGCCGGAGCTGGAAACGCTGATCACTGTATTGGTGGCCGTGAAGCTGAAGCTCAGATAGTCATCCAGCACGTTGGCGTTGCCGGAGTCGCTCACGCCCACCAGCAGATCGGACAGATCCAGCTTGTCGCCCAGGCCGAAGTCCTTCACCACATCGTGGTAGTTGCCGCCACGGTCGCCAGCATTCCAGACGAAGGTGTCCTTGCCGCTGCCGCCGAACAGCACGTCGTTGCCGGCGCCACCGATCAGGATGTCATCGCCACCCTGGCCGAACAGCCAGTCGTTGCCGGCACCACCTTCGAGCACATCGTTACCACCGACGCCCGGCACCGAGGCGCCCAGCTTCTCGGCGTTCAGGCGGATGAAGTCCATGATCTGCGTCTGGGTCGGAGTCGCGCCCAGCGTGATGGTCAGGTGATCGACCAGCACCTGGTAACCCGGCGCCTTGCTGGCGTCTATCCACAGGGTGTTGAGCGAATCGCCGAACAGGTAATCGTCGCCGACACCGGCCACCAGATGATCGTCGCCCAGGCTGGCGTAACCACCGTCGGTGGAGCTGCCGGGATCGAGTACCGCGAAGAGCTGGCTCGGCGTGGTGACGATCTGCGGCTCGCCTACCGCGCCATTGACGGTGTTGCCACCGCTGAAGGACAGCGACCCTTGACCCGTCACATCGGTGTTGTCAAAGAAGCGCAGGACATTGCTGTTGACGCCCGTTCCGATGCCGATGGCGTGCACCTCGGCACGCGCCATCAGTATCGTGGCGCCATCCAGAGCCCGGTTGACGTCATTGAAGTTCACCGTGCTGCCGCTGTTGCTGTTGTCGCCGTTGAAGGTGGTCGGGTCACCATCGGTCAGGAAGTAGGCCAGGTTGTTGTAGCCGTTGACTTCCACCCCGCCGAACCAGGCATTGGCCTGCTGCATCGCTGCTTCGTAGTTGGTGGCTCCCGACGCGGTCAGTGCCATCAGCACGTTGTTCGGCGCCGCCAGGGCCGTCTGGATCTGCGCCAGGGTTCCGCTGAGCAACAGGCTGGCGCTGGACGAGAAGGAGATCAGCGCGATGTTGATCTGGCCGGTATGGGTGCCCAGCTTGCCGATGAAGGCATTGACCGCATCCTTGAGCAATGCCAGCCGGCTGCCATAGCCTCCCGAACCATCCGGATCGTCCGCCATGCTGCCGGAGCGATCGAGGATCAACGCGATGTTGTAGTTCTCCGCCGGCTTGACCACCGGATCGGCCGCGCCGCCCAGGTCACCGACCAGCACGTCGTTGCCGAAGGTCCCTTCGATAGCCCCCTTGCCATCATCGAACTGGCTCGGAACGTGGTGGAGCACGTTGGAGCCCTGCTCGTCATCGGCATTGCTGCCGACTACCAGCACCGAGCGGTCACCGCGGATGCAGATGTCCAGGTTGGCCGAGGCACGGTCACCGTCGCCGTCGCTCACCACGTAGGTGAAGCTCTGCGTCAGCTGCCCGCTGGGGCCGAAGCTCAGGCCGCTGTTCGCGGCAAAGTCGAACTGCCCGGCGTTGTCGCCATCCAGATGAATCTTCAGCGTCCCGGTCGCGGTGTTGAGGGTCAGCTCGGCCGTCATGGCATTGAAGCTCCAGGTGACCGAGCCGACACCACTGACCAGGATGCCATCGCCGGCATCGTTCAGGCTGAAGGTCTGACCATCGACGCTGACCGACTCGATACGTCCGAGGCCATCGGCGCCCAGGCTGTCATTGGCCAGCACGTCGCCGGAGACACTGCCGCCCAGGTCGGCCAGATCCAGCAAGGTCGCGGACAGGCTGGCAGGCGTGCTGCTGATCACCGAACCATCGCTGGCGATCTGCCCCATGAAGCTGCCCGTGAAGCTGATGCCCACGGAGTGCGCCGTGAAGCTGTTGGTGGCACTGTCGCCATCGCCATCGACGTTGCCGATGAAGTTCGTCCAGTTGTTGGCGATCCAGGTGGTCAGCGTCGCGCCCTGCGCCCCGACGGTGGGTTCTCCATCGGAGATGAAGTACAGCTTGTGCTGCTGCGCAGGATCGGCGCCCGGTACGCTGATGTCGCTGAGGACCTGCGCCTTGGCCACGCTCAGGGCCTGCTCGTAGTTGGTGAAACCACTGGCGGTAAGGCCGTTGACCGCCGTGAGCAATGCCGTGTAACCCGCATCACCCACCGAGCTGAAGGTGAAGTCACCGATTTCCGCAGCGCCCGAGTTGAAGGTGATCAGGTTGACGTGCACCGGAGCAGAGAGGCCGGCATAGCCCTGGGCGAGGTTGATGACCGCCTGTTTGAGCGCTGTCAGCTTGTCACCGGCCATGCTCAGCGAGATGTCCAGCACCAGAGTGAGGTTCACCAGCGGCGGTGCGGACTGCACGATGCAGTCGGGCTTGTCGTTGGCCGTGATGGGCACGTCGTCTTCGATGAGGATCTTGAACTCGCCCAGCAACGTGGTGCCACTGCTCGGCTGCAACATGCCGGTCAGATCCAGGGTGAGCATTTCCTCATCGTTGCCGTCACCCTGCGGATGATCCACCGGGCCCTGCAAGTGGAAGGTGAAGCTGCCGTTGGGATTGAGGGTCACGGTAAAGATCGAAGCACCCCCGGCCGTGGCCAGCAGCTGATTACCGTCGACCTCGTAGACCACCGGCTTACCACCTGAGGTGAGATTCGGCAGGCTGCTGGTGTCATTGCTCCAGCTCACCGAAGGCGACTCACCGAAAAGCAGACTGGCAATGCTGCCGGCAGCCTGGGTCCCCACACCGTCATAGTCGCTGTTGCCACCCGCCAGTTCGTCCTCGTCGACCTGGAAGATCACCGGAGTGGCGTCGACGAAGCAGACATCGAGCACGGTATGCAGCGGGTCGCCATCGCCATCGGTCATGCTCAGCTTGAACTGCAGTTGCAGATCCGGCGGCAGGAACTGGCGCTCGACTTCCAGGGTGAGGATACGGTAATCGCCGTTGGCCGCACCGAAGCGCAGCTCGTTGAACCCGCCGGCCAGATCGGCCGCACTGTAGCCGGCATCGAACTGGGCGTGACTGAGCAGATTGAAGGTGGTGACCTCGTTCTCGCCCGTGCCGACCGGCGGCGAGTAAGTGCCTTGAGCCAGCAGGTTGCCGTCGGCATCGTAGGCTTTCCAGGTCAGCTTGTCGGCGTTGTTCAGGTTCTGCGCGCGGAACTTGTCGATCAGCAACGTGGCGTTATAGACCTCCTCGCTGAACTTCAGGGTGACGACATCGGAGCCCTTGATCAGGTTGTTGTTGACCCCCAGCCCCTGGTTGGACGGGTTGACGTTGTCCGGGTCGTTGTTGGCATTACCATCGGCACCGGAAATCGTCAGGCTGAAACCGTCCGCTCCGGTCAGGGTGAACGACGGGGTCGGGCCACCGGCGCTGATCTGCCGGAAGTCGTACTCGACCGTAGTCACCGGCCGTGCGTTGACCAGTTCGAAGGTATAGCTGCCGTCTGCCTTGACCGTAAGAATGAAGAACACGTCACCGCTGGAGGTGGTAGCCGTCAGCGTCGAGCCGCCATCGTTTCCGGGCTGCACGGTGTAAATTAGCCCACTGCCCTCCGGCGGCTGACTGCCTGACAGATCGAAGGCGCCGAAACCATCGGAGCCGAAATCGACCTGCAGCTGGCCACTGACGATCAGACCCGATATCTCGGCAGCCTGCAGGCACTCCGGTTCGCTGAGCAGTACGGGACCGTCGTCGTCGAAGCTGAACATCGAGCTATTGGCGTTGGCCAGGGAAATATCGGCCGACGCCCGCACCTCGTCGCCATCGCCATCGACACGCACCACCTCGTAGCGCAGACCCAGGCTGTTCTGCCCGGTCAGCAGCAGGTCCACCGACTCGTCGAAGGTGCTGTTATCACCATGACGAATCGCCTCGTACAGCGTGGTCTGCAGCTGCGGCTGGCCATTGACCTGCACCAGCTCGATACGCAGGACCGGGTCGCCGCCGTTGGCATCGCGGCCCACTACGGCGCCTGCTTCCAGATACAGGGTGATCGCCCCGCCTGCGGTGGAGGACAAGGTGGTGGCCAGGCCGCCAAGGGCCGGGAAACCGACGAAGCTCAGCTGGCCGGTCAGACTGCCCTGCCCGTCGCTGCCATAGTCGCCGACCGCCTTGAACAGCGCGGTCAGGCCACCCTCGATGCTGGTGACCGAACGCGCCAGGTGCGGAGGTGGGGTGTTGCTGTCGGTCTGACTGTAGGCTTCGCCGACTTCGCTTTCGCCTGCGGCATAGCGATCGCTGGCGCCAACAGTCTCGTCGAGGCTGACCTTGAGCCCGGCCAGATCGGCGGTGAGGCACACCTCGACGGTCTGCTGTGGGCCGTCGTCGTCGAAACTGAATACCGAGCTGTTGCCATCGGCCAGGGTGACACGTCCCGAGGCGGTGACCGGGTCGCCATCAGCATCCGTGCGAGTCACCTGGTAAAGCAGTTGTAGCGGGCCGCCAGCGGTGATCAGCAGATCGATCGACTCGTCGAAACGGCCATCGTTGTCGCCGTGACGAATGGCTTCGAACAGGGTTGTCTGCAGCTGCAGCTCCCCGCCGCCTACATTGACGATCTTGATGGTAAAGACGGTATGCCCCTGGGTATCGATGCCATTCAGCGTATCGCTGCCTGCGGGAACCAGCTTGATGGCTCCACCATCGGTAGCCTGCAGATTGGTGAGCAGCCCACCCTGGGGAACACCGACGAAGCTCATGCTGCCGACCGTCGTGCCTTCCCCATCCGCGCCGTAGCTGCCGCTGATCGAGAACAGAGACACCAACCCGCCGAGCACATTGGTCTGGACCTGGGCCAGGGCATTGGCCGCGTCGTCATTGACATAGCCGTCATCGGAATCATTGGCGGCATAGCGATCCTGGTCGCCCACCGTCTCATCCAGCGCGACCTTGAGCAGACGTGCAGCGTCAGCCAGCGCATCCACGCCAAGCGTCGGCACATCGTCCTCGATATTGATCACGAACAGACCGCCAAGGCCTTTGGGGAGCAATAGCGGGTCGCCATCGCCGTCGGTGATTTTCAGCAACTGGGTGAAATCGATGCCGAAGTAGCCATTCGACGACCACAGCTCGCTGTCATTGCCATCGGCCAGCGGGTGGTCGATGGGCCCCTTCAACTCGAACTTGAAGGCGCCGTTGGCGTACACCGTCAGCTCGAACACCGGGTAGCCCCCCGCAGCCGTGGCGACGAGCACACTGGCCGGTTGACCATCGACCATCTGCTCGCTGACGACATAGCTCAGCGCCTCGCCACCGGACTTCAACCCCTGCGGGCTCAGCAGGGCGATCGCAGCATCGGTTTCGACCAATTTGAAGACACCGGGGCCGTCAGCACCAAAGGCTACAAGCGACGCCAGGGTGCCGGCGCCGTTGGCCGTGCTGACCACTAGGGTCTGACCACTCTCCTGATTGCCCTGATTGGGAGTCTGCAACTTGTCTTCATGCACCGTGCCGCCAAGCTTGCCGCTCCAGGTGGCCTGAATATTGACGTCGTTATAGTCGTTGTCACTGTCTCCGTTGTTGACGTCTTCCCAGTTCTGATTGCCTGGCGCGGCGTTGTCCTGAACATGGGACTTGCTGCTGGGATTGAGCGCCGGATTGTCGAACAGCGTATGAGCCCCACCAGCACCATTGAGCGGCGTGGCACCAGCAAAAGCTTTCCACTGCCCATCCACTTGCTGGAAGGTTACCGCGGTACCGTTAGCGACTGCGTTAAAGCCACCATTGGGAATGATGAAGAAGCCAACCTGGCTCGGGTCCAACCCATGAAGCGTGATCGAATCGCCGCCGCTGAGATTGGTGGTATTGCCCCATACGATCTGACCACTGAGCGGTATGCCATCCGGGCCCTTGATGTAGTAGCCATAGCTGTTGAAGTAGGAAGCGTCGCCACCCTTGTAGGTCAGGGTCAGGCTGTGGCCGTTGGCACCATCCACCAGCTCGGGCACGTCGTCCTGCACATTGATGACGAACAGACCGCCTGCATCGACAGGCATTTGCAAGGGATCGCCATCCCCATCGGTCGCGGTGATCAACTGGGTGAAATCAATGCCGAACACGCCGCCGTTGGACCACAACTCGTCGTCGTCACCATCTTTCACCGGATGATCGATGGGCCCCTGCAGCTCGAAGTGGAAGCTGCCGTCGGCATTGACTGTCAGGGTGAACACCGGGTAGCTACCCAGGCTTTCCGCCGATACGGCGGTCAAGGTGGAACTGACCAGCTTGCCGTCGACGATGGTTGGCACCATTTCGTAAACCAGCCCCTCGCCACCGGACGTCAGTCCCTGGGCATCCAGCAGCCCCTCGGCCACGCTGCTTTCGACCAAACCGAAGGCACCAGGGCCGTCAGCGCCGAAGGAGACCAGCGACGACAGGTTGCCTGCACCGCCAGCGGTACTGACCACCAGCGTCTGGCCTCCGTTGTCGGGATTACCTGTATGCGGCAGGGAAAGCAGGTCCTCATGGACCGTTCCGCCAAGGGCCGGGCGCTGTGGATCGACGGGTTTCAGCACCGGGACATCGTCTTCCACATCGATTACGAAGCTACCAGCCTGGAAGCCACCGGCAATCGGGTCGCCATCACCGTCAGTGGCAATCAATACGCCGGAGAAATCCAGCACCAGGTTGTTGCCACCAAGGGTTTCACTGTCATCGCCATTCTGCAGCGGATGATCCAGCGGACCCTGCAGCAGGAACTCGTAGCTGCCATCGGTACCCACCGTCAGGGTGAAGATGGTCTTGGCCCCCGCCGTTGCCGTCAGCGTGGTGCCATCTGCCGAAACCGCGTAGCTCAGTGCCACGCCGCCCGAGGTCAACCCCAGGTTCTGCAGGGCTGTCAGCGCCCCCGGCTCGGTACTCAGCTGGAAACCACCGCGACCATCGGCACCGAAGTTCACCAACGCATCCAGGGTGCCGGCACCGCCGCTGACGCTCAGCACCTGATCGTTGCCTTCGGCATTGCCCGGGGTCAGGGCGTCCTCATGCACCAGCCCGACGACACGCGGGCCTTCGCCGTTCTCGCCGGCCTGCACCGGGACATCATCTTCCACATCGATCACGAAGCTGCCAGCAGCAAAGCCACCGGCAATCGGGTCGCCATCACCGTCGGTGGCAATCAATACGCCGGAGAAATCCAGCACCAGGTTGCTGCCACCAAGGGTTTCACTGTCATCGCCATTCTGCAGCGGATGATCCAGCGGACCCTGCAGCAGGAACTCGTAGCTGCCATCGGTACCCACCGTCAGGGTGAAGATGGTCTTGGCCCCCGCCGTTGCCGTCAGCGTGGTGCCATCTGCCGAAACCGCGTAGCTCAGTGCCACGCCGCCCGAGGTCAACCCCAGGTTCTGCAGGGCTGTCAGCGCGCCCGGCTCGGTACTCAGCTGGAAACCACCGCGACCATCGGCACCGAAGTTCACCAACGCATCCAGGGTGCCGGCACCGCCGCTGACGCTCAGCACCTGATCGTTGCCTTCGGCATTGCCCGGGGTCAGGGCGTCCTCATGCACCAGCCCGACGACACGCGGACCTTCGCCATTCTCGCCAGCCTGCACCGGGACATCATCTTCCACATCGATCACGAAGCTGCCAGCAGCAAAGCCGCCAACTACCGCGTCACCATCGCCATCGGTTGCAATCAGTAGACCGGAGAAATCTAGCCTGAGACTGGAATCGCCAAGTGTTTCGCTGTCATCCCCATCAGCCCTTGGATGATCCAACGGGCCCTGAAGCGTGAACAGGAAGCTACCGTCCGAGTTGACGACCAGCGTGAAGATCACATTACCGCCAGCGGAAGCCGTAAGCGTGGAGCCATCTGCAGAAACCGCATAGGTCAGCGGAACCCCGCCAGATGACAATCCCTGATTGGTGAGGGATTCCAGTGCCGCGGCACTGCCGTCGAGGGAAAAGCTACCGCGTCCGTCGGCGCCGAAATTGACTAGAGCGTCCAGCGTGCCTGCCCCGCCAGACACGGTTACGGTCTGCTGCGCTCCTTCGGGGTTGCCATTGCTCAAGGCATCTTCGTGAACCAGACCTTCAACCACTGGCCGAGCACCAGGCACGCCTGCCAGCTCGGGCGTATCGTCATTGACACCTAGCGTCAGACTGCCGGTAGCCGAGTTGCCGATACCATCGGTGATGACGTAGTTGAAAAGAAAGAACAGATCGTTCTCGTCGCTGCCGCCAGGCAAAGGAGCCGGGTGATCGAGAGGTGCAAAAATGCTGAACTGGTAGGTACCGGTGGAAAGATCCGTAAGCTGCAGGGTGAATACCAGAACGTCCCCGGCAAAGGCACTGAGGGTCAAGCCGTCGGCACTGACGCTATATACGAGCGGTACACCCTGAGAGGTGATACCCAAGGCCGAAAGGCCGTCGGTGCTCCACGCGAAGCTTCCGATTCCGTTAGGACCGAAGCTGTAGCCTAGAGACCCGGTAACAACCGTGTCCTCACCTGCTAGATCGTTAGGCCCTCCTGCGATACCCCCAGGAAGACCATCCTCGTCCACGGCGTTACTGCTCTGGCCCGCGCTCGGAAAGCCAATGATGGCCGGCGGTACCGGATCGGGAGTGACAATGGGTTCCCCCTCCGGAAACTCCGGCCCACCCGGCAGGCCCGCCGTGGGAAAACCGATCACCGGGTCCAGTGCTCCCCCGACCTCGTCGAGCAAGACGAAGGAATGTCCGCCTCCGGCGCCGCCCGCTCCGCCGCCAGCGCCCGGGCCGGCAGCGGTGGCCTCGCCCTCCAGCGTCGGGTCGACACCCGCTTCAATGGCCGCCTGCAGGCGTTCGACGTCGGTAAGGTCGGCATCGCTGGGAGCGGCAGGAGGAGCTTCGGCGACCGGGGCTTGCGACTCACCGCGGTAGGCGAGCATCTGGGCGTCCAGCGTCATGCTGCTGTCGCGCCCAAGGGTCAGTTGCTGGCCGTTGGTCATGGTAACGGCCACGGCGCCGGAGGCACCGGTTACCAGTTGCTCGCCCGCGTAAACCCGATCCCCTTCGCTGATCGGCCGGCGCGATCCATCGCTCGCTACCGCGAACACCTCGCCGACAACCTGACTGACGACACCAATGAGAGTAGCCATGATTCCATCCTCACTACAGCTGCCGACCACCGCCGACACGTACCTAGCAAAAGGGTCAGAGCACCTTTTTCACAACGGGAGGAAGAACCAAGACAACTGATCGAAATGGAACGGCGCAAAATCCAAAAAACGCTAATGACAAAAAAATGTCACCACAACCTGCGTCGAACTACTCCATCAGATGAATCCCCGCCTTTTGATGCCTGACTGCCCATTTCAGCGATGCAACCCATAGAAAATGAGGAGCTGAACCGCTCATAGGCTCAAACAATGTGCTGCTTTTCGCAGAGTTCATAAGATTTTTTCTGAATATAGGTTGTGAAAAAATCTTCTTAGCTTCTCCAAAAGTTGTTCTTAGCTGTGATGTTACAAGCCTGAAACGGTTTGACAGGGAAAAAAGCCATTTTTTTGGCGACAGGATAAGAACTTCAGTAAGGAGAAACGCCAATGCGCACCTTAACCCCGCTATGGAGCGCCATGTTTTTGGCGACTGTCTGCAGTCAAGTGCAGGCCATGAACCTGTCGGAGGCTATCCAGAGCACGCTGGACAACCATCCCGAGATCCATGCCGCAGCCAACAGCCGTCTCTCATCGGATGAAGACGTGAAATTCGCCAAGGGTGGCTATCTGCCGACCGTCGACCTGCTGGTGGGCTATGGCCGAGAACGCACCGACAGCCCCAGCACGCGGGCTCTGGGCGACCACAACAAGGAAACCCTGACCTATCGCGATGCCGAACTGCGTCTGCGGCAGATGCTGTTCGACGGTTTCAACACGCCCAACGAAGTGGCACGTACCCAGGCGGTGGTCAACTCGCGCGCCTATCGCCTGCTCGGCACCTCCGAGAGCCTGGCATTGCGTACGGTCGAGGTGTATCTGGACGTATTGATGCGCCGCGAGATGGTCGACCTGGCGCGCAACAATCTGCAGGCGCACCAGCGCATCAACGATCAGATCGGCTTGCGCAGCCGTCAGGGCGTGGGTAGCACCGCCGATCTCGACCAGTCCGAAGCGCGTCTGGCACTGGCGCAGAACAACCTCTACACCGAGCAGGTCAACCTGGCCGATGCCGAAGCCAACTTCTTCAGCGCTGTCGGCCGCCTGCCCGACCAGCTCGAATCGCCCGCCTCGATCAGAGGCAACATGCCGGCCGATCTGATGGCGGCCCGGCAAACCGTGATGGATAACAATCCCTTCCTGAAGTCGGCACAAGCCGACGTACATGCCGCCGAGAAACAGTACGAAGTGGCCAAGTCGCCCTTCTACCCGCGCTTCGATCTGGAGCTCGCCACCACCGCTGACGACAACGTGCAGGGCGACGAAGGTCACTACAACACCTGGCGGGCCGCCGTGGTGATGAACTACAACCTGTTCAACGGCATGCGCGACAAGGCCCGCCTGCAATCGGCCGCGCATCAGATCAACGAGTCGATGGACATTCGCAACAACGCGCTGCGAGTGCTCAACGAGAACCTCTCGCTGGCCTGGAACGCCATGGAAAACGCCCGCCTGCAAACCCCCAAGGCGCGTGACTACGCGGATTACACCGCGCGCGTGCGCGAGGCCTACCAGCAGCAGTTCAGCCTGGGCCAGCGCACCCTGCTCGATCTGCTCGACAGCGAAAACGAACTGTTCACCGCCAACCGCCGCTACACCGAGGTTCGCTTCAGCGAGGAGTTCTCGATGTATCGGGTGATTGCGGCAATGGGTGATCTGCTGCGTCAGCAACAGGTCGTAGTCCCGGCACAAGCCGTAGCCCTCACCGACGTGAAGAGCGAGGCGCGCTTGCCGGATATGAAGTAATACCGGCTCGAGGAGTAGTAGAAATTGACCACCATGGAACGGCCGATGCCCGCCAGCGACCCGCGGCTCAGCCATGATGACCCGCTGCTCGATGGTCTGTTGATTCTCTGTCGCCTGCACGGCTGCTCGGCCAGCCGTGGCAGCCTCAGTGCCGGCCTGCCCATGCCTGAGCAACGCCTGACTCCCGACCTGCTGGCGCGTGCCGCGGCACGGGCCGGGCTGCAAGGCCGTCTGCTGCAGCGCGATCTCGCCAGCATATCCCCTCTGAACCTGCCGGTGCTGCTGCTGCTCAAGGACGGTCGTAGCGCCGTGCTGCGGCAATGGGGCGCAAAGCAACAGGCGCAGATCCTGCCCTGCGAAACGGAGGGCGGCGAGCAGTGGGTCAGCCTTGAACAACTGGCAGCCGAATACAGCGGCAGGGCTTTCTTCGCCCGCCCGCGGCATGAGCTGGAAGAGGCGCGCACACCCCTGGTTCCGCGCATCGAGGCTTGGTTCCGCGACACACTCAAGCTGTCGCGCTGGCTCTATACCGATGCCGTACTGGCCAGCCTGCTGATCAACCTGCTGGGGCTGATGGTGCCGCTGTTCGTGATGCAGACCTACGACCGCGTGGTGCCCAACCAGGCCACCGCCACGCTCTGGGTGCTGGCCATCGGTCTGCTGATCGGTACCGGCTTCGAGCTGCTGCTGAAAATCCTGCGCGCGCACCTGCTCGACACCGCCGGCAAGAAGACCGACGTGGTGCTCTCGGCCACCCTGTTCGAGCGCATCACCGGCATGTCGATGAAGGCGCGGCCAGCCACCGTGGGCGGCTTCGCGCAGAGCATCCATGACTTCCAGGGTCTGCGCGATTTTCTCACCGCCGTAACCCTGACCAGCCTGATCGACCTGCCCTTCTCACTGCTGATGCTGCTGGTGATCTGGCTGATCGGCGGGCCGCTGGTGGCCATCCCGCTGCTGGCATTCCCGATCACCGCGCTGTTCGCCTTCATCATCCAGGTGCGCCTGCGTGACACGGTACAGAAGAGCCTGCAACTCGGCGCACAGCGCCAGGCCCTGCTGATCGAAACCCTCGGCGGCCTGGAAACGCTCAAGGCCTGCGGCGCCGAAAGCGAGCGCCAGCACCAGTGGGAACAGACCCATGGCGCCCTCACCCGCCTGGACAGCCATGCAAAGTTCCTCGCCTCGCTGGCCACCAACGGCACCCTGTTCCTGCAGCAATTCGCCGGCATGGCCACCATCGTTGCCGGCGTCTACGCGATCATCGCCGGCAACCTCAGCGTCGGTGCGCTGGTGGCCTGCTACATGCTCGGCAGCCGCATCCTCGCCCCACTGGGGCAGATCGCCGGGTTAATCACCCGCTATCAACAGGCGCGCCTGACCATGACCAGCACCGACGCGCTGATGGCGCTGCCCCAGGAGCGCCAGGACAAGCAGCGGCCGCTGGATCGCACCCAGCTCAAGGGCAGCCTGGAGATTCGCCAGGTCAGCTTCACCTACCCCGGACAGAATGCACCGGCACTGAACAACGTCAGCCTGCGTCTGGCGGCTGGTGAACGCCTCGGCATCATCGGCCGCAGCGGCTCGGGCAAGAGCACCCTGGCCCGGTTGCTGATGGCCTTCTACAGCGCCGACGAGGGGCAGATCCTCCTGGACAATCTGGACCTGCGCCAACTGGACGTGGCCGACCTGCGCCACCAGATCGGTTATGTCGCCCATGATCTGCCGCTGCTGGCCGGCAGCCTGCGCGACAACCTGACTCTCGGTGCCCGTTACGTCAGCGACGCACGCATGCTGGAGGTGGCCGAGCTGACGGGTGTGGTCGATCTGGCGCGCCAGCACCCACAAGGTTTCGACCGACCGGTGGGTGAACGCGGCCAGCTGCTCTCCGGCGGCCAGCGCCAGGCCGTGCTGCTGGCCCGCGCGCTGCTGCTCGACCCGCCAATCCTGGTGCTCGACGAGCCCACCAGCGCCATGGACAACACCAGCGAGGACCTGCTGCGCCAGCGCCTGCACAAGTGGGTGCAGGGCAAGACGCTGATCCTCATCACCCACCGCGCCTCCATGCTCAGCCTGGTGGATCGCCTGGCCGTGCTGGACAACGGCCAGGTGGTGGCGGACGGACCGAAGGAAGCGGTGATCGAAGCCTTGCGCAAGGGCCGTGTCGGCCCGGCCAGCCTGTAGGAGCGACGAGCGATGCAAGCGACCCAGAGCCTCGGCAACTACTTCGGCAGCCTGCGCGAAAAGCGCCAGGACACCGAATTCATGCCGGAAGTGGAAGGCGCCATTCTGGAGGACTCTCCCTGGCTTAGCCGCGCCACCGTCTGGGTCGTCAGTGCCTGCCTGCTCGCCGCGCTGGTGTGGGCGCACTTCGCGGTGCTGGAAGAGGTCACCACCGGCGAGGGCAAGGCCATCCCGTCGAGCAAGGTGCAGGTGATCCAGAACCTGGAGGGCGGTATCGTCAGCGAGATATTCGTGCGCGAAGGTCAGGTGGTGGACAAAGGTGACACCCTGCTGAGACTGGACGACACGCGCTTTCTCTCCAACCGCGGTGAAACCGAAGCCGACCGACTGGCGCTGATCGCCCGCCTCGAACGCCTCGGTGCCGAAGCCGAAGGGCGGGCGCCGCAACTGCCCGAAGAGATCACCCGCGACGCCCCGCAACTGGCCGAGGACCAGTTGGCCCTGTACCGCTCGCGTCAGCAACGTCTGCGCAGCGAGCAACGCACCCTGGGCGAGCAGCTGCGGCAGAAGGAGCAGGAGCTCGCCGAATTTCGCTCCAAGGCCCAGCAATACCGCTCCAGCCTCGGCCTGTTGCAACAGGAACTGAACATGTCGCAGCCGCTGGTGGCCTCGGGGGCGATTTCCGAGGTCGAGGTGCTGCGCCTGCGCCGCAGCGTGGTGGAAGTGCGCGGCTCGCTGGAGGCCACCAACCTGGCCATCCCGCGCGCCGAAGCGGCGATGAGCGAGATCAAGAGCAAGATGGAGGAATCCGAACTGGCGTTCCGCGCCGAAGCCTTCAAGGAGCTCAACGAGGTGCGCACCGAACTGCAGAAGATCACCGCCACCAGCGTCGCCATTCAGGACAAGGTCACCCGGACCACCGTGACTTCGCCGGTACGCGGCGTGATCAAGCAGCTCAAGGTCAACACCATCGGCGGCGTGGTGCAGCCCGGCAGCGATATGCTGGAAATCGTGCCGCTGGACGACAGTCTGCTGATCGAAGCCAAGGTGCGTCCGCAGGACGTGGCCTTCCTCCACCCGGGGCAGAAGGCGATGGTCAAGTTCACCGCCTACGACTACACCATCTACGGCGGCCTCAAGGCCAATCTGGAGCTGATCAGCGCAGACACCATCACCGACGAGGAGGGCAACAGCTTCTATCTGATCCAGGTGCGAACCGATAAAAGCCACCTCGGCAGCGAGGAGAATCCGCTGCTGATCATCCCCGGCATGGTCGCCACCGTGGACATCATCACCGGCGAGAAGAGCGTGCTGGCCTACCTGCTCAAGCCGGTGCTCAAGGCACGCTCGGAGGCCATGCGCGAGCGTTGATTAGCGGCCGTGCACGCTGCGTAGCCCGGATGAAATCCGGGATTGATGGTCAGCCTCCCGGATTGCATCCGGGCTACGCGACATCGCCGGATGCACCGTGCGCACCTCGTTAGCGCTGATGATTGCGGATGAAGACCTCTTCTCCCATCGCCGCGATCTGGCCTTCGATCAGCACATCGAATGGCCTGAGCAACGCATCGAAACCCTGCGGCGCCTCCAACGCATCCAGCGCGGCAACGATCGCCTCGATGGCCGAGAGCGCCCCCTCTTCCGGCGCCTTGCGCAGGCGGTAGCGCGACGGGGCCACGGCTCCCAGGCTCACGCGTGGCAACGCCGCCAGTAACGGATTGAGATGCAGCAGCTTGCGCGCCTTGCGCCAGGTGCCGTCGGGCACGACCAGCAGCAGCGGTTGCTCCTCGGGCGCATAGCCAGTCAGCGCCACGGCATCTTCCCCCGGAAACAGCAGGCAGGCGCGATAACCGGGCTGCGCCAGCAACTGCGGCAGATCATCGAACACTTCGCCCACGCGCAGCTCGGCGTTACGCAACCCCAGCGCAGCCAGGCGAGCGGTATTGAGGGCATGTCCGACCTCGCTCGGATGCTGCAGGATGAGCACACGGGTACGGCTGTCGAGGTCTGGAATCAGTGCGCACAGGCAATGGCGCAGTGGGCGCTGGCAGCGGGGGCAGGATGGTCGAGGCATGCCGCGCAGTGTGCCACGAAGCGCGGCGCCAGGCAGCACAGGCGCGCAGCCCGGATGCAATCCGGGACCATGGCCCGACGGTGCTCCGCGCTGCACAAGGGCTACAACGTATCGACTCCAGCATGCGCGCCCTGATGAGACGCGCTTTGCGGTTTGCCGCCGATCACCTTCCGCCTTCCCGCCGCATCAGCGGTTGAAACGCTCCGCCAGGCTGTGCAGGTAGTCGGCCATCTGCTCCAGCTCACGGCTGATCGCCGCGCCCTGATGCGCCTGGCCGGCACTGTGGTCGGACAGCTGGGCGATGCGGGTGATCTGCCGGCTGATGTCCTCCGCCACGTGGCTCTGCTGCTCGACAGCGGCTGCCATCTGCTGGCTCATGCCGGAGATGCGCGTCACCGCCGAGCTGATACCCTCCAGTGCGTCGCGTACCGACTCCACGCTCTGCACGCTGCCACGGGAAATCTCTTCGCCCTTGCTCGCGGTGACCACTGCGCGTTCGGCGCCAGCGCGCAGGTCGGCGATGATCTGGTGGATCTGCTCGGTGGACTGACGGGTGCGCGAGGCCAGCGAGCGCACCTCGTCGGCCACCACGGCAAACCCTCTGCCCTGCTCACCCGCCCGCGCGGCCTCGATGGCGGCATTGAGTGCCAGCAGGTTGGTCTGTTCGGCAATCGCCGTGATCACATCGGCGACGCTGCCGATGGACTGAGTGGAATTGGCCAGCTCGTTGACCGCCTGACCGATGTCGGTGACCGCCTTGGCCATCTGGCGCATGGAATCCAGACTGCCCACGGCGAGATCGCGCCCGCCCCTGGCCAGCCGGTCGGCCTCTTCGGCGGCGTGCGAGGTGTTCTGCACGTTGTGCGTCACCTCCTGAATGGTGGCGGCCATTTCGTTGATGGCAGTAGCCGACTGATCCGTCTCGGCACGCTGCTGATCGAGCAGCTCAGCACCGGAGCGCGACAGGTCGGCCGACTGCGAGGCACGTTTCTTGACGTTCTCTCCCGCATCTTCCAGGCGCGTCAACGCCGTCTGCAGGCGCGCCTCCTCGCTGATCATGGCCATGTCCAGCAATGCCTGGGCGCCTCGGTTGTCACTGTAGGTCAGCGCCACCAGTTCGCTGGTAAAGGCTTTGGGATGCTCGTCCAACGTCCGCAGGATCAGGGCACGGGTGCGGTACAACTGATAGGCCCCGAGCGCGAGCATGATGGCGAAGGTGACGGCGGCCAGCCAGCCCCCGTCGAGCACCGACTCCAGCCCCAGGATCAGGGCTGCGGCGAGAATCAGCGGCCACGAACGCACCAGGCTGTAGGTCCACTTCTGCAGATGTGGCACGGCAGGCTTGCCCTCGCGCAGGCGAGCGTAGAGCCGCTCCGCACGGCGCTTCTGCGCTTCGCTTGGCAGCGAACGCACCGACTCGTAACCGACCATGCGGCCGTCTTCGTACACCGGCGTGACATAGGCACTAACCCAGTAGAAGTCACCGTTCTTCGAGCGGTTCTTGACGATGCCCATCCAGGGCTTTCCCTGCTTGATGGTGTCCCACATATGGCCGAACACGCTCGGCGGCATGTCCGGGTGGCGCACGATGTTGTGTGGCTGGCCGATCAGCTCTTCACGGGTGAAACCGCTGATCGCGACGAAGGCGTCGTTGCAATAGGTGATCTTGCTGTTGAGGTCGGTGGTGGAGATCAGGCGCTCATCGGCGGCAAAGGTTCTTTCGCGTTGAGTCACTGGCAGGTTCTGGCGCATCGAGGCATCCCTGTCGAATGTATGGGTGAGGCAGACGTATGAATAAGTACTAGCACAGGGCAATCATGGCGCCAGGCGCCGCAGCTACGCCTTTCGACGAATAGATAGGCGACCTGGAATCAGATCTGATTGAGCTGGTTTTTCAAAAGATCGCGGAAGGTCTGGATCAGCGGCTCGCGTGAGCGGCCACGACGCAGGATCAGGGAGAACGGCGCCTGGTAGCCGAAGGTGGTGGGCAACAGCACCTTGAGCCGCTTCTGCTCCACCCAGGGCTGGGCGTAGTGCTCCGGCAGGTAGCCGATATAGGCGCCGGACAGCACCAGAATCAGCTGCGCTTCCATCGACTCTACCGTCGCTGCGCTGTGCTTGAAGCCGTGCCGCGCCAGTTCGGCCTGGCTCCAGTAGCCGCGGCCGACCATGCGCTGCTGGGTGATCACCTCGGCTGGAATGCGCCGCTGCTCGAACAGCGAATGCCGCTCGCTGCAGTACAGCCAGTGCTGTTCGCGGTACAGCGGCTGGTAGACCAGGCCGTTCATTCGCGTGGAGAACGCGCCGATGGCCAGATCCAGGCGGTTGTCCAGCACCGCCAGCTGCAGCTCGTACGGGCTCATCACCGACAGGTGCAAATGCACCCCCGGGTGCTCCTGGCTGTAGGCGCCGATCACCTCGGCCAGGGGCAGCGCCGTATCGCTCACCGTGGAATCCAGCACACCGAGATTGAGGGTGCCGCGCAACTCGCCCTTGAGCGCGGCGGAGTAGCGCTCGAAACCTTCCAGTTCGCCGAGCAGGCGCAGGGTTTCCTGATGAAACAGCTCGCCCTTGCTGGTCAGGCTGAAGCCGCCTCGCCCACGGTGACACAGCACGATGCCGAGCTGGGTCTCCAGCTGACTCATGTAGGTGCTGATGGCCGAGGTGGACAGGTTCAGTTCCTGCTGCGCGGCGGCAAAGCCCTGGTGGCGCACCACGCAGGCGAAGATGCGCAGCAGCTTGAGATCGGGTAGCGAGGTAGGAGGCGTCATGCCAGCAGTCTACCCTGGCAGCTGCACGGAAGCAGCCGGCTCGTCCAGCGCGCAGGCGAGGAATTCCGCCGCCGGCAAGGGCCGACCGAACAGGTAGCCCTGCAGATAGTCCACGCGGCGATCGCCCAGGTAGCGCAGCTGCAGCTCGTCCTCCACACCTTCGGCGATCACCTCCAGCTGCAGCTTGGCGCACAGGTCGATCACGCTGTCGAGAATGTGCAGCGACAGGGCATCTTTGCCGATCATGGCGACGAAACTCTGGTCGATCTTCAGGTAGTCCACCTTGAGCTTGTGCAGGTAACTCAGGCTGGAATGGCCGGTGCCGAAGTCGTCCAGTGCGATCTTCACGCCCATCTCGTGCAGGTCGGCGAACAGCTGATCGGTGAAGGCATCCGGCTCCAGCAGTTCGCGCTCGGTAAGCTCCAGGCTCAGCACCACCTGTCCCGGTTCGAAGGCTTGGAGAAAGTTGCGGCAGTCCTCGACCAGCTCGCGGCTGCGGCAATGGGCGGCTGCGATGTTGATGCCGACATGAAACCCGCCGCCGAGTCGATCCGCCACCGGCGCCAGCAGCTCCGCCGTCTGCCGCATCAGTTCTCGGGTCATCGGCACGATCAGGCCGGAGCTTTCCGCCAAGGGAATGAACAGATCCGGGCGCACCAGCCCCTCGCGCGGGTGCTGCCAGCGCATCAGCACCTCGGCGCCTATCCACTGCTGCGTACCGCTGCGCACCAGCGGCTGGAAATAGGGAATGAATTCTCCGGCCTGCAGTGCACGACGCAACTCGATGCTGGGGGAGCTGGAGCGCGCCAGCAGCCAGTGGCTGCCCACGCCGGCCAGTGCCCCGAGCAGCCCCAGCAGCACGAACAGCACCGGATATTGCTCGCCCATGTAGCGCAGCCGCGCGCCCCCGGGAAACGCCGCACGCACCTGATAGGGATAGCGCGTCGAACTCAGCGCGACCCGAGCCAAGGGGTATTCGGGCAGGCGCCCCGCTCGCACCAGTCCGCTGCGCGGCATCCACTGCTCCCCCACCAGCAATTGCATGAAGGCGCCGCGATCCACCGACTGCAGCACGTTGGCCAGGTAACGTCCGTCGATCGCCACCAGCGCGCCGCGCTCGTCCACGACATCGCGATACACCAGCAACGAATGATTCGGGGTGACCGGGTTGCCCGCCAGCAGCCGCAGCCGGCCCGCTACGTAGGCAGCAGAGTCGACCGGCTCCTCGAACGCGCCAAACAGCGATGAGCAGTACAGCCGCCCCCCATCCATCAGGTTGACCGAGCGCACGAAGGGCACGGTGGCGACCTGCTCGCGCAGCACCAGCTCGACCTCCGCGCAGGGTCTGCCGACCTGCGGCAATACCTCGCCGGCAGCCTGGCTGGCATTGTCGAGCATCAGGTCGATCTGGCGCACGGCGTCGGCGGCGCTGGTGCGGCTGATGTCGCGCAGCACGATTCCGGCCTGCGCGTACAGAAACATCAGGCCGAGCACGACCGGCAGCATCCCCACGGCAAGAGAGGCGCACAGTCGCAATCGGGAACGACGGGTGCGGTAAGCGGTTAATGGCATCCAGGCCTCCTCGCCGCCGGTTCCAGAACAAGCGCGCTAGGCCATATGGCCGATGCGCCGTTGCACTCAGCCTAGCAGCTGTCAACGACGCGCCTGAGCGCAGATGGAACAGTCTAGTGCCGGGCGATTAGTTTAGAAATCTCTGAACTAAGTTTTTGCCCCTGCCGATTTTTCCCTGAAGGTGCCTGGCCAAGAATCCGGACCAACGATTCCTACAACCACAACAACCGTGAGGCCTTCCCATGGACAAGGTTTTTCATCAGCCCCTGGGCGGCAACGAAATGCCCCGCTTCGGCGGCATCGCCACCATGATGCGCCTGCCCCACATCCAGAGCCCCGAGGAAAAACGCCAGCTCGACGCCGCCTTCGTCGGCGTGCCGCTGGATATCGGCACCTCGCTGCGCTCCGGCACCCGCTTCGGCCCGCGCGAGATCCGCGCCCAGTCGGTGATGATCCGCCCGTACAACATGGCCACCGGCGCCGCCCCCTTCGACTCCCTCAACGTGGCTGACATCGGCGACGTGGCGATCAACACCTTCAACCTGCTCGATGCCGTGCGCATCATCGAAGAGGCCTACGACGAGATCGTCGAGTACGGCATCAAGCCGCTGACCCTGGGTGGCGACCACACCATCACCCTGCCGATCCTGCGTGCCCTGCACAAGAAGTACGGCAAGATCGGCCTGGTGCACGTCGATGCCCACGCCGACGTCAACGACCATATGTTCGGCGAGAAGATCGCCCACGGCACCACCTTCCGCCGCGCCCAGGAAGAAGGCCTGCTCGACAGCCAGCGCGTAGTGCAGATCGGCCTGCGCGCCCAGGGCTACACCGCCGAGGACTTCAACTGGAGCCGCAAGCAGGGCTTTCGCGTGGTGCAGGCCGAAGAGTGCTGGCACCAATCGCTGGCGCCGCTGATGGCCGAAGTGCGCGAGAAGGTCGGCGGCGGTCCCGTATACCTGTCGTTCGACATCGACGGCATCGACCCGGCCTGGGCGCCCGGCACCGGCACCCCGGAGATCGGCGGGCTGACCACCATCCAGGCCATGGAAATCATCCGCGGTTGCCAGGGCCTTGACCTGATCGGCGGCGACCTGGTGGAGGTCTCGCCCCCCTACGACACCACCGGCAACACCTCGCTGCTCGGTGCCAACTTGCTCTACGAAATGCTCTGCGTGCTTCCGGGGGTTCAGCGCCGCTGACCGCCGGCTTTTATTGCTCCGCCCGGGTGCCCCGCGAGGCGCCCGGTACATCCTTACAACAACAATCAGGGTGCCCAGATGAATCGCGAAGAAACCATGCCGCTGCTGGATGACCAGCCGCCGGCCGACACCTCCTACAGCTTGCGCCAGTTCCTGATCTTCCTGATCCCGTCGCTGCTCGGCGTGCTGCTGTTTCTCACCCCCATCGTCTATGAGGAGAAGGTCACCATCGGCCTCGGCGTGATGGCCGACGCGCTCAAGGCCGCGGTCAGCGATCAGCTGCCGGCCATCGCCACCGCCCTGCTGCTTGTCTCCGCCGCCCTCGGCCTGCTCGGCAGCCTGCTCAAGCCCAAGTGGCTGACCGAACGTCGTGCGCTGAATGACCTGTTCGTGCTGCATCCGCTGTGGCTGGGTCTGCGCGTGCTCGGCGCGCTGTTCGCCGCCATGACCTTCTGGCAGTTCGGCCCGGAATGGATCTGGAACGCCAACACCGGCGGCGTGGTGCTCAAGGACCTGGCGCCGGTGCTGATCACCTTCTTCCTGGTCGCCGGCCTGATCCTGCCGCTGCTCACCGACTATGGCCTGATGGAGTTCATCGGCACCATCGTGCGCAACGTATTTCGCAAGGTCTTCGGCCTGCCCGGGCGCTCGGCCATCGACGCCATCGCCAGCTGGCTCGGCTCCGGCACCGTCGGCGTGCTGATCACCGCCCAGCAATACCAGAAAGGCTTCTACAGCGCCCGAGAGACGGCGGTGATCGCCACCAACTTCTCCATCGCCTCGATCGCCTTCAGCCTGCTGATCACCAGCTTCATGAAGCTCGATCACCTGTTCGTGCCCTTCTACCTCACCGTGGTGGTCGCCGGCCTGGCCGCCGCCATCATCACCCCGCGCATTCCGCCGCTGTCGTGGAAGAAGGACGACTACGTCGCCGGCGTCGGCAAGCAGATCAAGGAAGACGTGCCGGCCGGCACCTCGCTGCTGCGCTGGGGCGTGCTGCAGGCGGTCAGACGCGCCAATGCCAACCCCTCGCCAGCGCAGATGGTGAAGATCGGCGTGCACAACGTGGTCGACATCTGGCTGGGTCTGCTGCCGCTGGTGATGGCCATCGGCACCGTTTCCCTGGCGATTGCCGAGTTCACCCCGATTTTCAACTGGCTGTCCTACCCCTTCGTGCCCCTGCTCGAAGCCCTGCAGCTGCCGGAAGCGGCCAAGGCGGCGCCGGCCATGCTGGTGGGTTTCGCCGACATGTTCCTGCCGGCGGTACTGGGCAAGGGCATCGAGAGCGAGCTGACCCGCTTCGTGGTGGCTTGCGTGTCGCTGACCCAGCTGATCTACATGTCCGAAGTGGGCGTGCTGATCATCAAGGCCAAGCTGCCGCTGAACCTGCTGGAGCTGTTCGCCATCTTCATCATCCGTACCCTGATCACCCTGCCGATCATCGCGCTGATGGCGCACTGGATAGTCGGCTAACCCATTCCTTCCCCTCTCCCTGCGGGAGAGGGATCGGGAGTGAGGGTCTTCCTTTCCACACAGGATCTGACCATGACCACCTGCGGCGAATTTCTCGTCAAGCAACTCGAAGCCTGGGGCGTCGACACCGTGTTCGGCATCCCCGGCGTGCACACCGTGGAGCTGTACCGCGGCCTGCCGGGTAGCGGCATCCGCCATATCACTCCGCGCCACGAACAGGGCGCAGGCTTCATGGCCGACGGCTATGCCCGCGTCTCCGGCAAGCCGGGCGTGTGCTTCATCATCACCGGCCCGGGGATGACCAACATTCTCACCGCCATGGGCCAGGCCTATGCCGATTCCATCCCCATGCTGGTGATCTCCAGCGTCAACGAGCGTGCGCGCCTCGGCCTGGGCAAGGGCTATCTGCACGAGCTGCCCAACCAGCGAGCCATGACCGCCGGCGTCACCGCCTTCAGCCATACCCTGATGAGCGTCGAGGAGCTGCCCGGCGTGCTGGCCCGCGCCTTCGCCGTGTTCGAGGGCGAGCGGCCGCGCCCGGTGCATATCGAGTTGCCGTTGGACATCATTACCGCCGAGGCCACCCATATGGCCGTGGCGCCGCGGCCGACCGTGCGCCGCCCGGCGCCCAACCGCACGCTGATCCGCGAGGCGGCCGGCCTGCTCAAGCAGGCCGAACGCCCCCTGCTGCTGCTCGGTGGTGGTTGCGTCGCCGCCGAAGCCGAAGCGCGCGCCCTGGCCGCCGCGCTGGATACACCGACCGCGCTGACCATCAACGCCAAGGGCCTGCTGCCGCCGGGCCACCCGCTGCTGCTGGGCAGCAACCAGTCGCTGCGCCCGGTGCGCGACCTGGCGCTGGAGGCCGACCTGGTGCTGGCCATCGGCACCGAACTGGGCGAGACCGACTACGACGTGGTGTTCGACGGCGACTTCCGCCTGCCCGGCCGGCTGATCCGCATCGACATCGATGCCCAGCAGCTGCAGCGCAACTTCACCCCGCACCTGGCGATCCAGGGCGATGCTCGCGTGGCCATGCGCATGCTGCTGGCCGAGTTCAACCCCGGCGAACCCCGTGCGGACAGCCCCGGCGCACGGCGCACCGCCGCCGTGCAGGCACGCCTGAACGAGGACTTCAGCGGCTGGGCGCATTACCGCCAGCTGTTCGACTGCATCCTGGATGCCCTGCCCGATGCCCGCTTCGTCGGCGACTCGACGCAGACCGTGTACAGCGGCAATCACCTGGTGGAGCTGGACGGCGCGCGGCGCTGGTTCAACGCCTCCACCGGCTACGGCACCCTCGGCTACGGCCTGCCTGCGGCCATCGGCGCCAAGCTGGCCGAGCCGCAGCGCCCGGTGATCAGCCTGATGGGCGACGGCGGCATCCAGTTCACCCTGCCCGAGCTGGCCAGCGCCGTGGAAGCGCGGGTCGGCATCGTCGTGCTGCTGTGGAACAACGCCGGCTACGGCGAGATCAAGCGCTACATGCAGCGCCGCGACATCGAGCCTATCGGCGTCGACATCTACACCCCGGACCTGCTGGCCATCGCCCGCGGCTTCGGCTGCGCCGCCGAACGAGCGCGCGACCATGCGCATCTGGCCGAACTGCTGCGCAGCGCCCCGCAGGATCGCCCGCTGATCATCGAAGTGCAGGAGGCCGCGCCCTTTCATCCCTGAACCGTGGCCCGGATTGCATCCGGGCCACGGCCATAACTACAAGACCTAGCTGCACCACTGACTGCCGATCACCAATACCAATAATCAAGTACGGGGAGTCGTTACATGTTCAAGCATCTCAGCCAGCATTTCGGCCAGGACGGTCTGGCCCCCACCGACCAAGGCCATCGCAGCCTCGGCCTCGGCGGCACCACCGCCCTGTGGCTGGGCGCCAACGTGGTGGTCACCACCATCCTCACCGGCATGCTGCTGGTGCCGGATCTGAAATTTACCCAGGCCATGCTCATCGTCCTGATCGGCTCCGGTATCGGCATTCTGCCGCTGGTGCTGGTCGGTCTGATGGGCCAGCGCAGCGGCCTGACCACCATGGTGCTGGCCCGCGGCAGTTATGGCGTGCACGGCGCCAAGCTGCCGTCGCTGGTCAACCTGCTGACCCTGCTGGCCTGGAGCTGGATCCAGGCGCTGCTGGCCGGCATGAGCCTGAACTACGCGGTGGAGCACCTGACCGGCTATTCCAACCTGGCGCTGTTCACCATCCTCTGCGAGACCCTGGTGCTGCTGATCGCCCTGCGCGGCCACCTGGGCATCGAGCGCGTCGAGCGCTGGGCCGCCATCGGCATGCTCCTGCTGGCCGGTGCGGTGTTCTACGTGATGGGGCAGCAGTTCGAGTTCGAAAGCCTTTTGGCCATGCCCACCGAGCCGCGCAACGAGATCACCCCCGGCATCGCCTTCGATATCGTCATCGCCACCGCGTTTTCCTGGATTCCGCTGGCCGCCGACTACAACCGCAACTGCCGCAGCCAGGGCGTGGCGGCGGTCGGCACCTGGGTCGGCTATGTCGCCGCCACGCTGCTGGCCATGGGCCTGGGCGCCACGGTGTCGGGCTTCTCGGTACTCACCGGCATGGAGCAGACCTATGATCCCGCCGTGCTGCTGGCCGGTTTCGGCTTCGGTCTGCCGGCGGCCATCGTGGTCTTCCTCTCGGTGATGACCACCAACGTCATGTGCGTGTACAGCGCCTCGCTGTCGTACCTGAACATCAGCCCGAACACCCGCTTCTGGAAGCCGGCGCTGTGCATCGGCGTGCTGTCGATCCTGGGTTCGCAGATCCCCGGCATTCTCGACAACTTCCAGAGCTTTTTGCTGGTGATCGGCAGCGTGTTCATCCCCGCCTTCGCCGTGCTGATCGCCGACTACTTCCTGATTCACAAGGGCGACTACGCGGTGGACGAGCTGCTCAGCGAGGACGGCGGCCGCTATCGCTACCTGAACGGCTTCAACCCGGCCGCCTTCGTCGCCTACGGCCTGGGTGCGGCGCTGGCTTATTACTGGGGCTGGGTCTCGCCGCTGGCTTGGGGCGCTTCGCTGCCGGTGTTCCTGATCACCGCTGCGAGCTATGCCGTGCTGCGGCGCTGGGTGCTGGTGCCGCGGGCACAGCTGGCGTAGCGCGGCCAATTGAACGAGCGAAAAGAGCCGGTGCGCGCGGCGCACCCTACGAGACTGGTAGCGGAGGCGCAGCTGGCGTAGCGTGATGAGGAGCGCGGCGGGTTGCACCCGCCCTACCGGAAACGACGCCCCGTAGGGCGGGTGCAACCCGCCAAGGTCATCGCCGAATGCGAACCCGGTTTGAGTAACCACCATGAAAATCGTCAGCCGTGACCGCTGGTTCGAGGTGGAGCACCGCCACGATGGCATCTGCCTGATCCTCGAGCCCTACGTGCGCCCCTTCTACCGCTGCAACATGTGGCATGTGCAGGGGCGCGCGCATGACGTGCTGATCGACTCCGGCTCCGGGCTGGTCAGCCTGCGCGAGCAGCTGCCCTGGCTGACCGAAAAGCCGCTGCTGGCGGTGGCCAGCCACTGCCATTTCGACCATATCGCCGGGCATCACGAATTCGCCGAGCGCCTGGTGCATCCGGCCGAGGCCGAGATCCTCGCCGCACCGGATGGCGCCAATACCCTGGCCACGGACTTCGTCGGCGACGAGATGTTCGAGGCGCATCCGGACTGCCCGCTGTGCTACGCCGAATACCGGGTACGGGCAGCGCCGGCCACCCGCCTGATCGAGGATGGCGATGTGCTGGATCTGGGAGATCGGGTGTTGCAGGTGCTGCACACGCCCGGCCATTCACCCGGCGGTATCAGCCTGTGGGAAACGAGGACGCAGACGCTGTTCTCCGGCGACATCCTCTACGACGGCCCGCTGATCGAGGACGCCTACCACTCCAACCTGGAGGATTACGCGCGCAGCCTTGCGCGCCTGCGCGAGCTGCCCGTACGCACCGTGCACGGCGGGCATTTCGCGAGTTTCTCCGGCGAGCGCATGCGCGAGCTGATAGACGCCTGGTTCGACGCCCATCGGCTCAGTTGACGGGCCTGTCAGCGACGCCCACGCGCCTCGCGACGCAGGCGCTCCTGCTCGGCCTGGCTGATGCGTACTGGCTGGGGTTGCAGGGTGCCGACTCCGAAGGCCTGCAGCAGGCGGTGAAACTGTTCTTGCAGCTTGGCGAGCATGGGTACGACCTCCTGCCAAGTGAATGGACGAACCGGCCGCAGCCGGCTCTGTTAACAGATTAGTTGCGCCAGGCCCGAATTCAACTGACCTGGATCACTCCACCGGACTCTTGCGCCGATAGGGAAACACGTCGATTACCTTGCCGGCACGAATCGCATCCTGCAATTGCTTCCAGTAATCGGCGTCATAGAGATTGCCGTGCAGCTGGCTGAACAGCCGGCGCTGCTTGATATCGGCGAACAGAAAAGGCGGAAACTCTTCCGGAAACACGTCCATCGGCCCTACCGAATACCAGGGTTCGGAGCTCATCTCGTCCTCGGGAAAGCGCGGCGGCGGAATACGGCGGAAATTCACTTCGGTAAGAAAGCAGATCTCGTCGTAGTCGTAGAACACCACACGGCCGTGACGGGTGACGCCGAAGTTCTTCAGCAGCATGTCGCCGGGGAAGATATTGGCCGCCGCCAGCTGCTTGATGGCCAGGCCGTAGTCGTCCAGCGCCTCGCGCACCTGCGCCTCGCTGGCGCTCTCGAGGTAGAGGTTCAACGGCGTCATGCGCCGCTCCGTCCAGCAGTGCCGGACCAGGACGGTGTCGCCCTCCACCACCACGGTCGAGGGCGCTACCTCGAGCAGTTCGGCCAGGCATTCGGGCTCGAACTTGGCCTTGGGGAAACGGAAGTCGGAGAACTCCTGGGTATCGGCCATGCGCCCTACCCGATCGACGCTCTTCACCAGCCGATACTTCTCGATCACCGTCTTGCGGTCCACCGTCTTGGCGTGGGCGAAGCGGTCCTTGATGATCTTGAACACGGTATTGAAGCCCGGCAGGGTGAACACGCTCATCACCATGCCGCGCACCCCGGGCGCCATGATGAAGCGGTCATCGGTGCTGGCCAGGTGGCCGATCAGGGCACGGTAGAATTCGGACTTACCGTGCTTGTAGAAACCGATCGAGGTGTACAGCTCGGCGATGTGCTTGCCCGGCAGGATGCGCTTGAGAAAACCGACGAACTCGGCGGGAATCGCCACGTCCACCATGAAATAGCTGCGAGTGAAGGAGAAGATGATCGACACCTCCGCCTCGTCGGTGATCGCCGCATCGACCTGGATGCCCAGCCCTTCGCGGTGCAGCAGGGGGATCACCAGCGGCCATTGCTCGTCCGGGGTGTAGATGCGCCCGACCAGATAGGCACCCTTGTTGCGGTACAACACCGAGGAGAACAGCTCGATGCACAGCTGCGGGTCCTTGCAGATCCAGTCCGGCAGGCTGGCGCGCAGCTGCTCCTCCAGGCGTTGCAAATCGCGCGGCAGATCCTCATAGGGCACGTCGAAACGGTAGTCGTCGAAGATCGCCTGCAAGGCCAGGTGCAGTTCGCCGGCAGGCCGGTAGCTGCGCGTCTGCGCAGCGCTGGGCTGGTTGCGCAGCGACGGTCGGGTGGTATGGATGAACATGCAGCCATCGCTGATCAGGTCATGGCTGAACAGGCTGCAGAAGATCGAGTTGAACCAGGTTTCCGCCAGTTCGTCGTCGAAGCGCAGATCGATCAGGGCGATATAGGCGCTTTTCACTAGAGGCCACTGACCCACTTCCAGCAAGGACTCATCGAAGCCCTCGAGCAGGCGCTCACGGGTCTGCGCCACCTTCTCTTCGTACAGATTGATGCGCGCGGCCGAGGCGCGCTGCGCCTCCTGCCATTGCGCCTGCTCGAAGCGCACCCGCGCGCCATCGGTGATCTGACGAAAGTGCTCGCGGTAATCGTCGAAGCCATCGAGGATCAGGCGAGCGATCTCGCCGGCCGGCCATTGTTGCCCCATGGAAGTGCCTCGCAAGGAAATGAGTGAAGCGAGCTTAGCCGCAAAGTCGGCCAAACGTAGCCCGAATGCAATCCGGGGACTATCCCCGGTCCCCGGATTTCATCCGGGCTACGGGTTGGCACAAACCTCGTTCGAAAGCGCAATGCGGATTGCCAGAACCCCGCCCAGCGGCAACACTCTCGGCCCCATCCTGACGGATATACCACCTTGCGTACCGCCGATCTGTTTCGCCTGCTGCTGCTTGCCGCCATCTGGGGCGCCAGCTTCCTGTTCATGCGCGTTGCCGCGCCGGCGCTGGGCAGCATGCCGACTGCCTTCTTTCGCGCCAGCTTCGGCGCGCTGGGCCTGCTCGCACTGCTGGTGCTGCTGCGCAGCGACTGGGACTTTCGCGGCAAGCTGCGCATCTGCCTGGGGCTGGGGGTGATCAACGCCGGCCTGCCTTCGGCCATGTACTGCCTGGCGGCGCTGATCCTGCCGGCCGGTTACTCGGCGATCTTCAACGCCACCACGCCCTTGATGGGCGTACTGATCGGCGCACTGTTCTTCCATGAAGGCATCACCCCGAGCAAGGCGGCGGGCGTGTTTCTCGGCCTGCTCGGCGTGGCGGTGCTGACCCGCACCGGCCCGGTGGCCTTCGATCTGCAACTGCTGCTCGGTGCCGGCGCCTGCCTGGTGGCCACCACCTGCTATGGCTTCGCCGGTTTTCTCACCCGCCGCTGGATCGGCCAGCAGGGCGGCCTGGACAACCGCCTGACCGCCTTCGCCAGCCTGGTCGGCGCCAGTGTGTTCCTGCTGCCGTTGTTCGCCGGCAGCCTGGCGCTGCAACCGCCGCCAAGCTGGGGAGGCATCGAGGTATGGCTGTCGCTGGCTGCCCTCGGCCTGGTCTGCACGGCGTTCGCCTATGTCCTGTATTTCCGCCTGCTGGCGGATATCGGGCCGATCAAGGCCAGCACCACCACCTTCCTGATACCGCCGTTCGGCGTCCTCTGGGGCGCCCTGCTGCTGGGCGAACCACTCAGTTGGGACTACCTGCCGGGCGGCGTGCTGATCGCGCTGGCCCTGTGGCTGGTGGTGCGGCCAGGAGCTGCCAAAGTCTGAGCGATGGTGCGCATGGCGCACCCTACGGCCGGGGACTGCCAGAGCGTAGGGTGCGCCGTGCGCACCAGGGCCATGGCTGAAACCCACTGATCGGCATGGCGCCATGGCTGATGATGCAATCGGCTGTCAAAGCCTGAGCCGCGGTGCGCACGGCGCACCCTGCGATCGGACGCGGTGCCCCTACGAAAAAGCCGCCCGTAGGCGGCTTGGTTGCGCTGAATCGGTTGTTACTGCTGCAGCTCCTGTTCGGTGAACAGGCCATCGAACAGCATCGAAGTCAGGTAGCGCTCGCCCGAGTCCGGCAGGATCACCACGATGGTCTTGCCCAGCATTTCCGGCTTCTCCGCCAGACGCACCGCCGCGACCATCGCCGCGCCGCATGAGATGCCGCAGAGAATGCCCTCCTCGCGCATCAGACGCAGCGCCATGGCCTTGGCGTCCTCGTCGGCCACCTGTTCGACCTGATCGACCATCGCCAGGTCGAGGTTCTTCGGCACGAAACCGGCGCCGATGCCCTGGATCTTGTGCGGCGCCGGCTTGACCTCGGCGCCCGCCAGGGTCTGGCTGATCACCGGCGAACCCACCGGCTCCACCGCCACCGAGAGGATCGGCTTGCCCTGATTCTGCTTGATGTAGCGCGATACGCCGGTAATGGTGCCGCCGGTGCCGACACCGGCCACCAGCACGTCGATGGCGCCGTCGGTATCACGCCAGATCTCCGGGCCGGTGGTCTTTTCATGAATGGCCGGGTTGGCCGGGTTCTCGAATTGCTGCGGCAGGTAGTAGTCGGGGTTGGCGGCGGCCAGCTCGTTGGCCTTCTCGATGGCGCCCTTCATGCCCTTGGCCGGCTCGGTCAGTACCAGCTCGGCACCCAGGGCCTTGAGCACCTTGCGTCGCTCCAGGCTCATCGATGCCGGCATGGTCAGCACGAGCTTGTAGCCGCGCGCGGCGGCGACGAAGGCCAGGCCGATGCCGGTGTTGCCCGAGGTAGGCTCGACGATGGTCATGCCCGGCTTGAGCACACCGCGCTCCTCGGCGTCCCAGATCATGCTGGCGCCGATGCGGCACTTGACCGAATAGGCCGGGTTGCGCCCCTCGATCTTGGCGAGGATGGTCACGCCTTTCGGCCCCAGGCGGTTGATCATCACCAGCGGTGTATTGCCGATGGCCTGGGAGTTGTCAGCGAAGATGCGGCTCATGATTCCTTCCTAAGCAGATGAACGTCGGATAAAGACACCAGCCTATGCCCAGGTGCAGCGGCAGTCCAGCCGAACAGAATGCCGCGCGCGCAGTCCATCGAAGATAGGTGACTCGATGGACTGTCCGATGAAACGACGCTACAGCTGGCCCCTCAGGGCCGTGCTCGTTGCGCTGCTGCTGGTGCTGGCGGCGCAGCTGACCCTGCCCTGGCTGATTCGCGACTACCTCAACGACAAGCTCGCCGACATGGGCGACTACCAGGGCCGGATCAGCGATATCGACCTGGCCTGGTGGCGCGGTGCCTACCGAATCAACGGGCTGAGCATCGTCAAGGTGACCGGCGACGTACCGGTGCCGCTGCTCGACGCCCCGCTGATCGACATCTCGGTGAGCTGGCCGCCGTTGTGGCGCGAGCGCGCGGTGGTGGCCGAGGTGTACTTCGAACGACCGCAGTTGAACTTCGTTGATGGCGGCGAGAATGAGCAGGCCGACCAGACCGGTGCCGGCACCGACTGGCGCGACCAGTTGAACAAGCTGCTGCCCATCACCCTCAACGAACTGCGAGTGATCGACGGACGCATCACCTTTCACAACTTCACCACCAGTCCCAAGGTGGAACTGAGCGCGGACGAGGTCAACGCCAGCCTTTACAACCTCACCAATGTCGGTGACGAGCCGGGCGACCGGGTCGCGCATTTCGAAGGTCGCGCCCTTCTGCTGGAGCACGCGCCGCTGGAAGCCGAGGCGACCTTCGATCCGTTCGAGCAATTCGAGGATTTCGAGCTGCGCCTGCGCGCGCGGGACATCGACCTGACCCGCTTCAACGACTTCGCCCGTGCCTATGGCCGCTTCGACTTCAAGCGCGGCAGCGGCGACCTGGTGATCGAGGCCAGCGCCGACGATGCCCAGCTCAGCGGCTATATCAAGCCGCTGCTGCGCGAAGTGGAGGTGTTCGACTGGGAGCAGGATGTCGAAGACGAGGACAAGGGCGTGCTGCGCTCGCTGTGGGAGGCGCTGGTCGGCGGTGGCGAAACCCTGTTGAAGAACCAGCGCCGCGATCAGTTCGCCACCCGCGTGGAGCTCAGCGGCAACGTGCATGATCAGGAAGTGAGCGCCTTCCAGGCCTTTCTGGAAATCCTGCGCAATGGCTTCGTCGAGGCCTTCGATCCGCGCTTCGAACGTCCGCCGCCGCAACAGGACGACGCCTAGCGGGCAAGTTCCAGCAGGCGCGCAGCCCCGTGACCGACCATTCAGTGACTGAATGCTGCGTCTGCGTTCACACTGCGCCGGGACGCACGTTATAGTCAGCGCTTCAACCTGATACCGAACGCCCGGCACGGCCGGCCGTTACCGTTCGAGGATTTTCCGATGAAGTTCGAAGGCACCCAGTCCTACGTCGCCACCGACGACCTCAAGCTCGCGGTCAATGCCGCCATTACCCTGCAGCGCCCGCTGCTGGTCAAGGGCGAGCCAGGTACCGGCAAGACCATGCTCGCCGAGCAACTGGCCGAGGCCTTCGGCGCCAAGCTGATCACCTGGCACATCAAGTCCACCACCAAGGCGCACCAGGGCCTGTACGAATACGATGCGGTCAGCCGCCTGCGCGATTCGCAGCTCGATTCCGACAAGGTTCACGACGTTCGCAACTACATCAAGAAGGGCAAGCTGTGGGAGGCGTTCGAGTCCGACGAGCGCGTGATCCTGCTGATCGACGAGATCGACAAGGCCGACATCGAGTTCCCCAATGACCTGTTGCAGGAACTCGACAAGATGGAGTTCTACGTTTACGAGACCAACGAGACGATCAAGGCCAAGCAGCGGCCGATCATCATCATCACCTCGAACAACGAGAAGGAACTGCCGGACGCCTTCCTGCGCCGCTGCTTCTTCCACTACATCGCCTTCCCGGATCGCGACACCCTGAAGAAGATCGTCGACGTGCACTACCCCAACATCAGCGGCGAACTGGTGGCCGAGGCGCTGGACGTGTTCTTCGACGTGCGCAAGGTGCCGGGCCTGAAGAAGAAGCCATCGACCAGCGAACTGGTGGACTGGCTCAAGCTGCTGATGGCCGACAATATCGGTGAAGCGGTGCTGCGCGAGCGCGACCCGACCAAGGCCATCCCGCCGCTGGCCGGTGCCCTGGTGAAGAACGAGCAGGATGTGCAGCTGCTCGAGCGCCTGGCCTTTATGGCGCGCCGCGCTTCTCGGTAAACATCGGGCGGCTGCGCGTCGGCCAGGCTGCGTTGAGAGCAGGCTCGCAATGCTCATGTACAAAAGTACACTGCGCTTGCTCGCCTGCTCTCGCCTTGCCTGACTCTAGCTCGCTCGCCCTTCCTCTGGTGCGGGCAGTGGCCACAGGCAGTCACAGACTTTCATGAGGGCATAGCATGCTGCTCAACCTGTTCAACGAAATGCGTGCGGCCAAGGTGCCGGTGTCGGTGCGCGAGCTGCTCGACCTGATCAACGCGCTCAAGCACAACGTCGTGTTCGCAGACATGGACGAATTCTATTACCTGGCGCGCGCGATTCTGGTGAAGGACGAACGTCACTTCGACAAGTTCGACCGCGCCTTCGGCGCCTACTTCAAGGGCTTGGAAAACCTCAATCAGCATATCGAGGCGATGATCCCCGAGGAGTGGCTGCGTAAGGAGTTCGAGCGCCTGCTGACCGACGAGGAGAAGGCGCAGATCCAGAGCCTCGGCGGCCTGGACAAGCTGATCGAGGAGTTCAAGAAGCGCCTCGAGGAGCAGAAGGAAAAGCACGCCGGCGGCAACAAGTGGATCGGCACCGGCGGCACCAGCCCGTTCGGCTCCGGCGGCTACAACCCGGAAGGCATTCGCGTGGGCGATGCCGGCAAGCGCCAGGGCAAGGCCGCCAAGGTGTGGGACCAGCGCGAGTACAAGAACCTCGACGACCAGGTCGAGCTGGGCACGCGCAACATCAAGGTGGCGCTGCGCCGCCTGCGCAAGTTCGCCCGTCAGGGCGCGGCCGAAGAGCTGGATCTGGACGGCACCATCGACCACACTGCAAAAGACGGTGGCCTGCTCAACATCCAGATGCGCCCGGAACGGCGCAACACGGTCAAGCTCCTGCTGCTGCTGGACATCGGCGGCTCGATGGATGCCCACGTCAAGGTCTGCGAGGAGCTGTTCTCGGCCTGCAAGACCGAATTCAAACACCTGGAATATTTCTACTTCCACAATTTCATCTACGAGAGCGTGTGGAAGAACAACCTGCGCCGCACCAGCGAGCGCACCTCGACGATGGACCTGCTGCACAAGTACGGCGCCGACTACAAGGTGGTGTTCGTCGGCGATGCGGCCATGGCCCCCTACGAGATCACCCAGGCCGGCGGCAGCGTCGAGCATTGGAACGAGGAAGCCGGCTACGTCTGGATGAAACGCTTCACCGAGAAGTTCAAGAAGATCATCTGGATCAACCCCTACCCCAAGGACACCTGGAACTACACCGCCTCCACCAATCTGGTGCGTGAGCTGATCGAGGATCGTATGTACCCGCTGACCCTGCAGGGCCTGGAAGACGGGATGAAGTACCTGTCCAAGTAAGGCTTGAAGCCGCAACGAAAAACGCCGCGAATCCCGTGCAGGGTTCGCGGCGTTTTTCGTTGCCCGGATGAAAGTAGAACTCAGCGCTTGTCCGCGTCGTCCGGCTTGTTCAAATCCATCACCGTACGCGTCGGCGCCTGTACCGGCTCCTCCGGCTTGGCCTCAGCAGGCGCAGTCACAGGAACGGCCGCTGCGCTCGTCTCGTCGCTCGCGGTGTCCTTCTTGCGCAGGCCGATACGTTTGAACAGCCAGCCGACCAGCACCACCGGGATGAACCAGAACTTTTTCAGCAGTACCAGCAGCATGGCCAGCAGGCCTGTCTTGGCCGCCACCTTGCCGGCGACCAGCGCGCCCAGACCGTAGGCGGCCACGGTGTCCAGGTCCGGGTCGAACTCGGCATAGCGCTGGCCGGGGTTGAACTCGGTCGCCGCCAGCACGGCCGGCACGCTGGCTTCGATCTCCGCCAGCTGATCCATATTGGCGACAAAATTCAGCACCAGCACACCCTTACGACCCAGCACGCGGATGTTGTAGTTGAGGGTGTTGGCCTCGCTGTCACCGAACTTCAGTTCCTTGGCCCAGTACAGCTTCTTGCCCTCGGCGTCGTAATGCGGCGCGGCGGCCCAGCCAACCAGTTGCACCGGCTCGTAGCCGTTTTCCTCGCGCCAGGTGTTGGCCTCGCGCATGTCGGCCTGCATGTCCTTGAGCATGTCGGCGTAGTCGATGTCGGCGGCGTCCTCGTCGGACACGTAACCGCTGTCTTCGTACTCCACCGTCACGCCCCAGGACTCTTCGGACAAGGGCGAGATACCGGCCGGCAGGATCATGCCCAGCGGCGGTACGTCATCTGGCGGGTTGCCCCAGGCATCGACCAGCAGACGCTGGGCATTATCGCCGTCGAGAAATACCAGTGAATCAGGCAGATTGAGGGTGGCCAGATCATTGCCGAGCATCACTCGCCCAGTCTTGAACTCCAGACTGGCGACGAATTCTTCGGGGCTGATGTACTGCGCCGATTCCTCGGCTTCGCCCACTTCCTCGTCGACTGCAGCAGAAGCTGGCTCGGCGTCGGAATCGGCGTAGGCAACGGGCATCAACGGCAGGATGGCAGCCAGCGCGGCTGCCAGGATCGAATCCTTGATCGACATGGAAACTCCATTTACACGGGTTAGGGAAATGTAACGACGTATTACATTAGCACGTCCCTGCCCCCCCTTCAGGCGAACCAGCGCACTTTTTACGGCCAGCCAACCATAGCGCCGTCGCCGGCCGATCACCGCTGGCGATTGGACGCTCAGCGCCAGTGACGTTGCTGGGTACGTCTGATCCGGCCGGCACCGAGCATCCAGCCGAACAGCAGCACCAGCAGCTCGGCCAGCCAGGCCAGCAGCAGCGCGCAGATCACGCCCCAGAGAATGGCCTCGGGGGTGAACAGCACCTGGTAACGGTAGGCCTGCAGGGTCTCGCCGAGCAGATCGCGGTCGGCGCCGGTGGCCAGGTGCCAGGCCTGGGCGTACCAGGGCCCCTGCATGGCCTGCCATTCACGTTCCAGCAGGGCCGAGCGCTGCACCAGATGCGCGACGCTCTGCGCGTCGCTGCGCATCACCGGATCGTCGCTGACGCGATAGTGCGCCACCAGCGCATCCATATCGCCCTTGAAGAACTTCTGCGCAGTGTCCTGAAAGCCCTTCAGGCTCTGCTGCGACTCCAGCCGGCGGGCCTCGACGCGCTTGCCGTAATCGTCGATGAAGCCCGGCACCTGCACGCCCAACAGCAGACCGAAGGCGAACAAGGCCAGGCGCAGATAGCTTCTCAGCATGCTTCCCTCCCGCTCAGGCTCTGCCGTCGGCGATGGATTCGCCGCGACGCCACAGGCGCCACTCACCCGGTTGATACAGCGACCAGTGCTCGTTGTCGGTCAGCGGCTCGGTGGCGATCACCGTGACCACGTCGTCGGGCGTGGTTTCCGCCTGGAAATCCACGCGCAGCTCGGCGTCCTTGAGCTGCGCCGGGCCGAACGGCGCGCGCCGGGTGATATGCGCCAGCTTGCTCGAACAGAAGCTGAACAGCCAGTCGCCGTCGCTGAGCAGGCAGTTGAACACGCCGAGTTTGCGGTAGCTGGCGCAGGCTGCCACCAGCACCGGCAGCAGCATCTCCACCGAAACCGGCTCGGGAAAGGCGCGACGCACGCGGTTGAGCAGATCGCAGAATGCCGCCTCGCTGTCGGTATCGCCGACCGGGCGGTAAAAGCTGGTGGAACCTTCGAGACCGGCCAGCTGGCCGTTGTGGGCGAAGCACCAGTTGCGTCCCCAGAGCTCGCGGACGAAGGGATGGGTGTTGGCCAGGCAGACCTTGCCGACGTTGGCATGGCGGATGTGACCGATCACCACCTCGCTCTTGATCGGATAACGCTGCACCAGCTGCGCCACTTCCGATTCGCTGCTCGCCCGCGGGTCCTGAAACAGGCGCAGGCCGCGCCCTTCGTAGAAACCGATGCCCCAGCCGTCGCGGTGCGGGCCGGTGCGGCCGCCACGCTGCATCAGCCCGGTGAAGCTGAAGACGATATCGGTGGGTACGTTGGCGCTCATGCCGAGCAATTCGCACATCGGGTCAGTTCTCCTTGCTGAGAATCGCACGCAGCTGCTCGGCTTCGGCCTCGAGGCGTGCCTGCAGGCGCTTGCGCCCCAGGGGGACAAAGCGTACCAGCAGACGCCAGAGCAGCACCGGCAGATCGCCGCGGCGGCGCGGAATCAGGTGCAGATGCAGATGCGGAACATGCTGGTTGGAATCCGGGCCATCGTTGATCAGCAGGTTGATGCCCTCGCGCCCATAGCCCGCCACACGCAGCGCCGCGGCGACCTTGTCGGCCAGTGCCAGCAGGCGCTCGCGCGCCGCAGCAGGCAGTTCCTTGAGATAAGGCGCGTGGACACGGCTGACGATCAGCACGTGAGCCGGGCGCATGGGAAAGATGTCCAGCAGGACGATGAAATCCTCGTCTTCGTACAGCTTATGCGCCGGCAACTGGCCGGCGGCGATGGCGCAGAACACGCAGGTCATGAGGCCTCCATCCAAGAGGCCATCATGCTGAACGGCAGCCCTGGCCGGCGCAAGGGCTAAATGCGCGGTTCCAGGCGGCCGTTGCGATCGCGCTCGTAGGGACGGGCCAGGCGCTCGTCGTCCTGATCCATCAACTCGCGCAGGGTACGCGGGTCTTCGTCTTCTTCGACGTGCGCCTCGTGCCGCCCCTGCCACCAGCGCTCGATGGGCCAGCGCACGGCGACGAACACCAGGTAGACGGCCAGGGCGATCAGCGCATACAGCGTGAGATCGGCCACCGCACGCCAGGCGTTGTTGCCGACCTTGAGCAGCAGGTCCATCGCCGTTACCGCCAGCGCCGGGGCGAACAGCTCACGTGACGGATCGACGATGGTCGGGCTGAACAGCAGCACCGCCCCCAGCACCCGCAGCGGCTCGCGCAGGTAGCGCCACATCCAGCTGGTCAGGCGCATCCATACCAGCAGGCAGCCCAGTGCGGCGACGCCGTAGGCAGCCCAGGCAAGGAGGTAGTCGTTCTCGTTCATCATAAAGCGGCGGTCCCTGCGTGGCGGGGCTGACTAAGGGGGGCTTATGATAGCGGCTTTTATCCGGCCCGGCGCCCCTGCCGTCGGCCGCTGCGTTTCGGAGTTTCGCCATGTCCTCTGCCCCCATCGCCCGCCGGGAAACCGGAACCGATCCCTATCGCTGGCTGGAACAGCGCGACAGCGAAGAAGTCCTCGACCATCTCAAGGCCGAAAACGCCTACCTCGAAGCCGAGCTGGCGCCACAGCAGGCCCTGCGCGAAAGCCTGTTCGACGAGATCAAGGCCCGCATCCGCGAAACCGATCTGTCGCTGCCCACGCCCTGGGGCGATTACCTCTATTACCAGCGCACCACGGCCGGCGATGAGTACCCCCGCCACTATCGCTGCAAACGTCCGGCGGACGGCTCGCTGACCGTCGACACGGACAGCGAGACGCTGCTGCTCGACCCCAACGCACTGGCCGGCGGCGGCTTTCTCTCCGTCGGTGCGTTCAGCATCAGCCCGGACCAGCGGCGCCTGGCCTACAGCCTCGACAGCAGTGGCGAGGAGATCTACCGCCTGTTCGTCAAGGAGCTGGACAGCGGCCGGATCAGCGAACTGCCCTTCGACGACTGCGACGGCAGCATGACCTGGGCGGGCGACAGCCAGACGCTGTTCTTCACCGAACTGGACGACACCCACCGCCCCTACAAGCTCTATCGCCATCGTCTCGGTACCCGCGGCGCCGAACAGGTTTTCGAAGAGGCCGACGGCCGCTTCTTCCTGCATTGCTACCGTTCCAGCTCCGAGCGCCAGCTGATCCTGCAGCTGGGCAGCAAGACCACCACCGAAGTCTGGGTGCTCGATGCCGAACGACCGGAGGGAGATTTCGTCTGCCTGGCCCCCCGCGAGGAAGGCCATGAATACGACGCCGACCACGGCATGCTCGACGGCCAGTGGTGCTGGCTGATCCGCAGCAACCAGAGCGGCATCAACTTCGCGCTGTATCGCGCGGACGAAGCCAAGCCGCAGCGCCCGCACTGGCAGCAGATTCGCGCGCACGACCCGCAGGTGATGCTCGACGGCGCCACCCTCAACCAGCGCGCCATCGTCCTGGCTCTGCGCGAAGGTGGCCTGCCGGTTCTCGAAGTGCAGCCGCAGGGCCAGGCGGCCTATCGCGTGCAGCTGCCGGACGCGGCCTACAGCCTCTACGTGCAGGACAGCCTGGAGTTCCACAGCCCAGTGATTCGCCTGCGCTACGAGGCGCTGGCGCGCCCCGCGCAGATCCGCCAGCTGGTGCTGGCCACGGGCGAACAGCAGGTGCTCAAGCAGACGCCGGTCGAAGGCCCGTTCGATGCCGATGCTTACGAGAGCCGCCGCCTCTGGGCCAGCGCCGCCGACGGCACACAGATACCGATCAGCCTGGTGGCACGTCGCGACGTGCTCGCGGCCGGCCAGCCGGCACCGCTGTACCTGTATGGCTATGGCGCCTACGGCGCCAGCCTCGACCCCTGGTTCTCCCATGCCCGTCTGAGCCTGCTGGAGCGCGGTTTCGTCTTCGCCATCGCCCATGTGCGCGGCGGCGGCGAAATGGGCGAAGCCTGGTACCGCGCCGGCAAGCTGGAGCACAAGCGCAATAGCTTCGGCGACTTCATCGCCTGCGCCGAGCGTCTGATCGCCGAGGGACTGACCCGGCCGGCGCAACTGGTCATCAGCGGCGGCAGCGCCGGCGGCCTGCTGATCGGCGCGGTGCTCAACGAGCGGCCGGAGCTGTTCGCCGCGGCCATTGCCGAAGTGCCGTTCGTCGATGTGCTCAACACCATGCTCAACCCCGACCTGCCGCTGACCGTCACCGAGTACGACGAATGGGGCGACCCGAACCAGCCCGAGGTGCACGAACGCATCAAGGCCTACGCGCCCTACGAGAACGTCATTGCCCAGGCCTACCCGGCCATTCTCGCCGTGGCCGGCTACAACGACAGCCGGGTGCAGTACTGGGAGGCGGCCAAGTGGGTGGCCAAGCTGCGCGCGCGCAAGACCGACGACAACCTGCTGCTGCTCAAGACCGACCTGGACGCCGGCCACGGTGGCATGAGCGGGCGCTACCAGGGCATCAGGGACGTGGCGCTGGAGTACGCCTTCGTGCTGCGGGTGCTGGGCATGGTCTGAGAGCTGCGGCACAAAGCGCTCAAACGCCCTGCGCTGGCCCTTGGCAAAGCCTCCGGCCAGCCGCTAGGGTCGCTCGTCGCCACTTTCCGTGAAATTCGTCACCGTCATGCCCGATACGTCCCACCTGATCGATGCCATTCGCGACCTGCTGCTCGACTGCGGCCTGTTCGACCAGTTGCCGCCAGCCGAGGTGCTCACCGCCGCCGGCTACTTCAGTCTCAACCGCATCGCAGAAGGCAGCACCATCTTCCGTGAAGGCGATGCCGGCACCTTCATGTGCATCCTGGCCAGCGGCGCGGTGTCGATCCGCAAGACCAACGTCAATGGTGAGGAGCTGGAGGTGGCCAACCTGCGCCGCGGCCGCGCCTTCGGTGAAATGGCCGTGCTCGACGGCGAGCGGCGCTCGGCCAGCTGCGTTGCCATCAGCGACAGCCAGTTGCTGACACTGGGCAAGGACACACTGGACAAGATGCTGCAGGAACACCCGCGCACCGCAGCCCAGATGATCCGCGCCATCGCCGTGGGCATGTCGAAGCGCTTGCGCATGGCCGACGGTCAGCTGGTCAACCAGCTCTAGGTCACGCTTGCCGGCCCCTGGCGGGCGCTCAGTTCTGCTGCCGCTGCCCCTCCAGCCCCTGGCTGTTGCGGCGCAACTGCTGATCCAGCTGGGGGATCGACTGATCGCTGTTGGTTCGCGGCACGCTGCCCGGCATGCTCTGCCCCTGCGGTGGCGGTAGCAGAGGCGGCGAGCCCTGCGGCCTGATCGGCGTGGTGGAAGGCTGGCCATAGGGTTGCGGCGTGGAGGTGCCTGGCGCACCGGGAGCCGGTGCCACTGGGGTGCGGATGGGTTCCTGAGCCCAGGACAGGGTACCGGCGCTGACCGCCAGCATCAGTGCAGCAAGAACAGGGATACGCATGACGGGGCTCCTGATCGACTGACTTTCGTTCTATTCTGGCAACACCTGCCCACGAACGTTCCAGCGAAGCGCCCCCATGACCACCACCAGCAAGCTCGACCGCATCCTCGCCGAAGCCCAGCAGCGCCGGGAAACCAGCTACCGCGAGAAGGCCCTGCGCATGTATCCGCATATCTGCGGCCGCTGCGGGCGCGAATTCAGCGGCAAGCGCCTGAGCGAACTCACCGTTCATCACCGTGACCACAACCACGACAACAACCCGGAAGATGGCTCCAACTGGGAACTGCTGTGCCTGTACTGCCACGACAACGAGCACCAGCGCCAGGTCGACCTGCACTACCAGAAGGAGGAAGCCGCCAGCGCCGGCTCCGGCAGCAAGGTGACGCACAAGGGGCTGGCCGGGCTGGCGGAGCTGCTCAAGCGCTGACGGGCAAAGCCCCCGCTGCGCGCCGTCCTTGCCGCGGAAAACGCGGCGCTAGCGCAGCAGACGCGTATCCAGGGTCTTCGACGGCCCGCCGATGACGTTCTCGGTGATCTCGATGAAATCCTTGGTGCTGACCCGATCCAGGCGCATCAGGCCGCGGGTCACGTCATCCAGCGAGAGATTGCCCTTGTCCTTGGTCTTCTGACGGATTTCCCGGTCCAGCTCCTGCAACAGCAGCACGGCACGCGCAGTAACGGCGCCGCTGGCGTTGTCGGTACGCAGGCTGGTGACCGGCTTGCTCCAGCGGATCAGCTGCTCGCGAATCTTCTGATGACGCTCTTCGCTGATGCCACCGGCCCTGCGCATCACCTCGATGGCGTAGTACTCGGCCAGCCCTTCGGTGATCCAGTCGCTGCGATCACGCGCGTAGATGCGGCTGAACACGTGCACCAGCTCATGCACCAGCGCGCTGGTGCCGTTCTCGCTGACCAGCGGGCGATCGGCATGCATGTAGTAGGAATTGGCCGCCGACAGGCCGCCGCGCCACATGGGGTCGCCGGCGCCGACGATCAGCAGCTTGTCCGGATCGCGCGGGAACACCTGCTGCATCTGCGGCCAGACGAAGGTCAGGAAGGTCATGATATCCATGCGCCGCATGCCCTCGCCCACCGGCGCGGAGATGGCCACATCGGTGTCGCCCAGACGCGTACGCCGGGTGCCCAGCTTGCCGGCGATTATCCAGCCGGTGGGACGGTCGAACTTGCGCTGCGGGTTGTCGATGCGAAAGCGGTTCTTGCCGATGCGCGGCCAGCCGGTTTCCACGCTCTTCCAGCCTTTGGGCAGCTCGAACTGCAGCCGCGCCACCAGCTCGGTCTTGTCGCGCTGGTCGAGCACCGCGGCGGGCACCAGGTTGTCGCCACGCAGCAGCGCCCAGTCCGGCGTCATGCGTGCGTCGTAGCGGCCGGGCTGGCGCTCCTTGTCGATCGTCACCCGATAGCTCAGCACGCTCTTGCCTTCGGCCGGCTGCCATTTGCCGCGCCCCGGGGTCTCCTCGGACCACTGGCCGTCGGCCTTGAAGTCGCTGTAGCGGCCGTCCTGGCCCAGGTTGAAATCCAGGCTGCGTATCCGCTCGCCCTTCTCCAGGGTGATGCTGACCTCGGCCTGGTTGCTTTCCGGCACGAAGCGCACCCGGTAATCCAGATCGACCTTCTGGGTGGCGGCCCAGGCCGGCAGACCAAGACTCAGCAACAGCGCAGACGAATACAGCGGCAGGCGAAGGGACATCGAGCAGGACTCCTGATGCGAAGCGAAGGTGGCAGCCATAGGACAGCCGCACCCCCGGGGCGATTCCATGGAAGGCGAACAGATTTGCCATGAAGCGCCGGCGCAATCAACCGGCGCGGAAGATCAGATGCTCTTCCCAGTCCTCTTCGGCGACGCTGTTCTCACTGAGCATGCGGCCCGACTGGGAAATCCGCTCGGCATGCACCGCGTCCGGATCGCCGCTCACCAGGTGGTGCCAGTGCGGCAGGTCCTTGCCCTCGCTGACCAGGCGGTAGGCGCAGGTCGGCGGCAACCACTGGAACTGGTCGGCCTGCGCCGGCGTGAGCTGGATGCAGTCGGGCACGTGCTTGATGCGGTTGGCGTAATCGCTGCAACGGCAGGTTTGCAGATCCAGCAGCTTGCAGGCGATGCGCGTGTAATAGACGGCGCCGTCATCCTCGTCCTCGAGCTTCTGCAGGCAGCACAGGCCGCAGCCGTCGCACAGCGACTCCCACTCGTCCCGGTCGAGCTGGGCGAGCGTCTTGCGTTTCCAGAAGGGTGCGGAATTGGCGGCCATGGCAGCAGTATGGACTCGGGTGGAAAAAAGCGCGGCAGTCTAGCCCGAGCGCCGGGCCCGGCCAAGCGGCGCATGCCGAACGGCTGCTCAATAGCCGCGGGCGAAATCCACTTCACCGCGCAACGGCTCTCCGGCCTGCCAGCGCGCCAGGTTGTCCAGAAACAGCTCGGCCATCAGCGCCGGGTCGGTGGGCGCCGAGCTGTGGCCGGTCAGCAGCAGACGCGGTGCGCTCCAGAAGGCATGGCCCGGCGGCAGCGGCTCCTGACGGCAGACATCGATCACCGCGCCGGCCAGTTTGCCCTGCTCCAGCGCCGTCACCAGGTCGTCGTCGACCACCGCACTGCCGCGCCCGGCATTGATCAGCAACGCCTCGGGACGAAAGGCGGCCAGCAGTTCGGCATCGTACAGATCGCGAGTAGCCGGGGTGTCCGGCAGCAGGTTAATCACGTAATCGGCCCAGGCGATCAGGCGCGGCAATTCATCCATGGCAGCCACGTCGGCAAAGGGCGCCTGCGTGCGCGCCTGACTGGCGACGCCACGCAGCTGCACGCCGAAGTGCGCAAGAAACTGCGCCACCGCCTGGCCGATCTCGCCACAGCCGACGATCAGCGCGCGCCGCCCGGCCAGGCTGCGCGGCAGGCTGTGATCCCAACGCTGCTCGACCTGCGCGGCCAGGCGGGCGAACAGGCGCCGTTCATGCGCCAGCAGATGGCCCAGCACGTACTCGGCCATCACCTGCCCAAAAATGCCTACGGCGCGACTGAGCCGATAGTCGCGCGGCAGGTCGGCGGCCAGCAGCGGCGTGATGCCCGCCCAGGTCGATTGCAGCCACCGTGGACGCAGCCCCTGGCGCAGCAAGGGCACCAGCAGGTCGGGCTGCCCCAGCCACACCGGGCAATCGCCTGCCGCCGCAGCCAATCGCGCAGGGTCGGCGCCGGCCACCAGCTCCAATTCGGGCCGGGCATGGCGCACGTGCTGGGCGTAGCGGTCGTGATCGTCCTCGGCAATCAGCAGGCGCATGGTTCAGACCGGATCGTTGCGGCAGAGCAGCTCGTCCGGCAGGTGCTGGATGTAATCCTCCTCAGGCGGCGGCATCTGCAGGTGATAACCCTGCTTGTCGAGGTTCTCCAGCACCGTGGCGATGTCCTCGCGGGCCAGCTGACGCTCCGGGCTGAGCACCAGGTCGAAGGCATGCGCAGGCGGGCCGAAGATGCCGAGCAGGCCCTCGGGCACCCGCGTCAGGGCATCGGCCTTGAGCACGTAGAGGTACATTTCGTTCTTGCGCGGGCTCTTGTAGATGGAACAGATACGTTTCACTCGGGTTCTCCTTCTGCGGCCAGGCAGTCGAGCAGGGCCTGGCCCATCAGCTCCCGGCGCCAGCCGCGCAGGGAGTCGGGCAATTGGTAGGGGCCGTTGGGGTAGCCGCTCTTGAGCAGGGCCTCCAGGGTCTTCTTGCGCAACATCAGCTCGGGCACGATCTCCAGCCGCTCGCCCTCGCGCTGGCCCACGGCACGCAGCTTCTTGAGCAGCGCTGACGCTTCGATCGGCAGCGGCTCGGGCAAGGCCTCGGGCCATTGCTCGGGTGGCAATGCCGCCGCTTCGCGAATCAGCTGCAGCAGGGTTTCGCCGTCCTGACGCACGGTTTTCGGATGCATGTCTTCGATACGCGCCAGGGCCACCAGGTTGTCCGGCTGGGTGCGTGCCAGCGGCCACAGCGAATGCTCGCGCAGGATGCGGTTGCGCGGCTGGTTGCGCGCCCGCGCCTGACGCTCGCGCCAGGCGCACAGCGCGCGCAGCACCGCCTGCTGCTGACGCGACAGCTTCCAGGCCAGCTTGGCCTCGCGCCAGAGCTCGTCGGGGTCGACTTCGCGGCTCAGCGCGGCCACCAGCTCGGCACCGTCTTCCAGCACCCAGGCGTGCTTCTCGGCGGACAACCGCTGCGTCAGCGCCTGATAGACCTCCACCAAATGCAGCACGTCCTCGGCCGCGTAGCTGATCTGGGTCGCCGACAGCGGCCGCTGCAGCCAGTCGGAGCGCGTCTCGCCCTTGGGCAGTTCGATGCCCAGCAGGGTCTGCACCAGGCGCGAATAGCCCATGGAAAAACCGAGGTTGAGATAGCCGGCCGCCACCTGGGTGTCGAACAGCGACAGCGGCAGGCTGCCGGTCAGACGCAGAAACACCTCCAGGTCCTCGCTGCACGAGTGCAGCACCTTCACCACCGTCTGCGCCTGCAGCAGCTCGGCCAGAGGCCTCCAGTCGTCGATGCACAGCGGATCGATCAGATAGGCCTTGTCGCCACCGCTGACCTGCAGCAGGCCGGCAATGGGGTAGAAGGTATCGACGCGCATGAACTCGGTGTCCAGCGCGACGAAAGGCAAGGCACGCCAGGCGGCACAGTGTTCGGCCAGGCTGGCGTTGTCGCGGATCCAGTGAATGTCGTTAGCCACGCGGCTCTCCCATCAAGAATGCCGCGCAGTATATATGCCACGGCAACTCCACGGGCAGCGGCCTGCCGCGCAGCGCGGGAACTGTGTAACCTGTGCCGCGCCCCTCCGACACGGAAGAACAACAATGCTGAAGAAACTGCTTGCCCTGCTCGTCGTGCTGCTGGCCGCCGCGGCAGGTTATCTGGCGCTGACGCCGAGCCCCATCGATCCGCTGCCCTGGGACGCCGCGCCCGCACCGGCGATGACCGGCGTGCTGGAAGCCAACGACACCCTGATGAAGGCCGAGCTGCTCGCCCGCGGCCAGGTCCATGGCCCCGAGGATACCGCCGTGGATGGCGAGGGCCGGGTCTATGCCGGCCTGCACGACGGGCGCATCGTCCGCGTGCTGGCCGATGACAGCGTGGAGACCTTCGTCGACACCGGCGGCCGCCCGCTGGGCATGAACTTCGATGCCGCTGGCAACCTGATCGTCGCCGACGCCTACAAGGGTCTGCTGAGCATCGACCCGCAGGGCGCAATCACGGTGCTGACCACCGAGGCCGACGGCGTGCCGTTCGCCTTCACCGACGATCTGGATATTGCCAGCGACGGCACCATCTATTTCAGCGACGCGTCCTCGCGCTTCCAGCAACCGGACTACCTGCTCGACTTGCTCGAAGCCCGCCCGCACGGCCGCCTGCTGGCCTATGACCCGGCCAGTGGCGAAACCCGCGTACTGCTTGATGGCCTGTACTTCGCCAACGGTGTGGCGTTGTCGGCGAACGAAGACTTCGTGCTGGTCAACGAGACCTATCGCTATCGCATCACCCGCTACTGGCTCAAGGGCGACAAGGCCGGCCAGCACGACATCTTCATCGACAACCTGCCCGGCCTGCCGGACAACCTGCAGGGCGACCGCAACGGCACCTTCTGGGTTGCCCTGCCCACACCGCGCAAGGCCGACGCCGATTTTCTCCACCGTCACCCCTGGCTAAAGGCGCAACTGGCCAAGCTGCCGCGCGCGCTGTGGCCGAAGGCGATCCCCTACGGCTTCGCCATCGCCCTCAACGAGCAGGGTGAGATCGTGCGCAGCCTGCACGACACCAGCGGTACCCACCTGCGCATGATCACCTCGGTGAAACCGGTGGGCGACCATCTGTATTTCGGCAGCCTGGACAACGACCGCATCGGCCGTCTCGAACTGCACTGAGAAAAAAGCCCCGGATAACCGGGGCTTTTTTTATCGCCAGCTCGCGCCTCAGACCACGCCCTGGGCCAGCATGGCATCGGCGACCTTGACGAAGCCGGCGATGTTGGCGCCTTTGACGTAGTTGATTCGTCCCTTCTCCTCACCATGGTGCACGCAGGCGTGGTGGATGTTCTGCATGATGCCGTGCAGGCGCTCGTCCACCTCGCCGGCGCTCCAGTGCAGACGCATGGCGTTCTGGCTCATTTCCAGGCCGCTGGTGGCCACGCCGCCGGCGTTGGATGCCTTGCCCGGCGCGTAGCAGATGCCGGCCTCGACGAACAAATCCACCGCTTCCAGCGTCGAGGGCATGTTGGCCCCCTCGGCCACGCAGATGCAGCCGTTTTTCAACAGCGTGCGGGCGTTCTCGCCGTCCAGCTCGTTCTGCGTGGCGCAGGGCAGCGCGATGTCGCACGGCAGGTTCCAGGGGCGCTGGCCGGCGAGGAACTGCAGACCATAGTGCTCGGCCATCTCGCGCAGGCGACCGCGACGCACGTTCTTCAGGTCCATCACATGCAGCCACTGCTCGTTGCTCAGGCCGCCTTCGGCATACAGGGTGCCGTCGGAATCGGACAGCGAGATGACCCGCCCGCCCAGCTCCATGACCTTCTGCGCCGCGTACTGGGCGACGTTGCCGGAGCCGGAGATGGCCACGCGCTTGTCCTCAAAGCCCTGGTCGATGCGCTTGAGCATCTCCTGGGCGAAATACACGCAGCCATAACCGGTGGCTTCCGGGCGGATCAGGCTGCCGCCGTAGCTCAGGCCCTTGCCGGTGAGCACCGAGGTGAACTGGTTGGACAGGCGCTTGTACTGGCCGAACAGGTAGCCGATCTCGCGGCCACCGACGCCGATGTCACCGGCCGGCACGTCCAGGTCGGCACCGATATGGCGGTACAGCTCGCTCATGAACGACTGGCAGAAGCGCATCACCTCGCCTTCGCTCTTGCCCTTGGGGTCGAAGTCCGAGCCGCCCTTGCCGCCGCCCATGGGCAGCGAGGTCAGCGAATTCTTGAACACCTGTTCGAAGGCGAGGAACTTGAGCACGCCCAGGTTCACCGAGGGATGGAAACGCAGGCCACCCTTGTAGGGGCCGATAGCGCTGCTCATCTGGATGCGGTAGCCGCGGTTGACCTGCACCTGGCCGCGGTCGTCGACCCAAGGCACGCGAAACAGGATGGCGCGTTCCGGCTCGACCATACGCTCGAGAATGCCGGCCTCGCGGTAACGCGGGTTGGCCTCGAGAAAGGGCCAGAGGCTGCGCACCACCTCTTCCACCGCCTGGTGGAACTCCGGCTGGTCGGGATCGCGCTGTTTCAGGCGCGCCAGGAAAGAATCGACGGACAACGACATGCGGCACCTCGACACCACGAAGACAAAGTGGCCGGCACTCTATCAGGCGCCAAAGCACCAAAACAGATCAAAATGTCGCTTTTATGAATCTTTTTAGTGCGGCAAAGAAAAAGACCTCACAGAACCGCTCTAGAAAGCCTAAAAACAGCTTCCCATTTCGCACCAGAATTGCACTCAGTCGGCACAGGTTTCGAGCACAGGCTCGGGACTCGGCACGGGGGCCGCCACCTGGCCGTACAGCAGCAGCTCCATGCGCTCCCGGGTATCAGCCATGAGTACCGCCAGGTTGTCCTGATCGTAGCGACTGGCGTCGATGGGAGCGCCAATGCACAACTGCACCGGCTGATCCAGATTCAGGCGCCAGGTGCGCGCGGGCAGCACATGGTGAATGTCCCTGATCGCCACCGGAACGATGATCGCCCCGGTTTCCAGAGCGAGGTGGAAGCAGCCCTTCTTGAACGGCTGCAGGCGACCGTCGGCCGAACGGGTGCCTTCCGGCGCGGCCCAGAGCACAATGCCGCTTTCCATCATCTGCCGGGCACGCGCCAGGTCGCGTCGCGCCTGCTGCGGATTGTGCCTGGCCACCGAGGGGAATTCGGCAGCGCGCATGGCCCGACCGAGGAAGGGAATGCGGTACAGCTCGCTCTTGGCCAGCATGCGCATCGAACCGGGCATGGCGACGAAACTGGCGGGAATGTCGTAGTGGCTGGAGTGAGTGCAGAGGATCAGGTAACGGCGCCCGTCGTTGAAGTCCGGGCAGCGCCCCTGCACCGTCATGCGCATGCGTACCAGGCGCAGCAATGCCGCCGACCAGATGCGCGTATAGCGATCGACATGCTCGCGCCGCAGCCGCCCCAGCGCTGCGCGAACGATCACCAGCAGGCAGAAATACAGGGTCACGCCCACCGATCCCAGCGCCACACCGGCACGGCGGGCCAGGTTCGCACTGCGCGTGATGGGTTGCAGACTCAGCATGAAACGGCTCCTTACTTATTGGGAGATCGATCCGGGGGCAGCGGATTGGCTAGGCGGTATGATGCCGGCAAACGCGTCTACGACACAGGAGGCACCATGTCACTCGCTCAACTGATCAGCGCGCCGCAACTGCAGCAACGTCTCGGGCAGGAGAATCTGCTGGTCCTCGACTGCCGCTTCGCCCTCGAGGACCCGGCCTACGGACGCCGCAGCTACCTCGACGGCCATATCCCCCAGGCCCACTTTCTGGATCTCGAACAGGACCTGTCCGCCCCCGTGATCAAGGGCGTGACCGGGCGCCACCCCCTGCCGGACCCGAGCGCACTGGTCGAACGCCTGCGAGCCTGCGGCCTGCGGGCGGACAGCCAGGTGGTGCTGTACGACGACGGCCCTGGCGCATTCGCCGCCCGCGCCTGGTGGCTACTGCTGTGGCTGGGCAAGCGCGACGGTCTGTACCTGCTCGACGGGGGCCTGAAGGCCTGGCGCGAGGCCGGCCTGGAACTGACGACAGCGCCGCCGAGCAACGCCCCCGGCGACTTCTCCGCACAGCCCGACAACAGCCTGCTGCTGAGCGCCGAGCAACTGGCCCTGCGCCTGGGCAATCCGGACCTGACCCTGCTCGATGCTCGTGCCCTGCCGCGCTTTCGGGGCGAGGTGGAACCGCTCGACCCGGTGGCCGGGCATATCCCCGGCGCGCAATGCGCGGCCTTCACCGACAATCTCGGCGCCGATGGCCGCTTTCTGCCCAGCGCTGCCCTGCGCGAGCGTTTCGACCAGCTGCGTGGGGAACGTCCGCTGGACAACCTGGCGGCCTATTGCGGTTCGGGCGTCACCGCCTGCCACAACCTGTTCGCCATGTGCCTGGCCGGGTACCCCCTGGCACCGCTGTATGCCGGTTCTTGGAGCGAATGGATCACCGATCCGCAGCGCCCCGTGGCCACCGGCGACTGAAGCGGCTTAACAACCGCTGGGAATATGGGAAATAACCGAAAGGTGAAAACAATTTAAAAACAGCTCTTTACAGCACAAATATCGCACTAGACTTGAAATTGAGCGGCTAACCCCGCTCCCGGTGGGGCCTTTAAGAAAAACCACCAAAACCAGCTGCCACGCGCCCGGCCCCACCGGCACCCTCCGCGAGGATGCCATGGGAATAGCCGCCTGCGATCTCAGCCAGCATGTGATCCGCCCTACCCTTCTCTACCTGCAGCGTCACACGCCCACGGCCGAAGCCCTGCTACTGGGTACCGCAGCCTGCCAGACGGCGCTGGGCAGCGCCCTGGGCAACCCCAACGGTCACGGCCTCTATCGCATCAGCGAGCAGAGTCACCTGGCCCTGTGGGACCGGCATCTGGCGCGCGATCCCGAACTGGCCAGCCGAGTCCGCGGCCTGGCCAGCCAGCATGCCTTTCTCGAGGCGCCGCATCTGGAGCTGACGGTGAATCTGCGCTACGCCACCGCCATCGCCTGGCTGCTGGTGGAAGCAGAGGAGCTGGAGCTGCCCGCCGCCGACGATCTGCTGGGGCTCGGCCGTATCTGGTGCCGGGTCTTCCAGCCACAGGGCCGGCTGGGGGACTTTCTCGAGGCCTGGCAGCGTTGCGTGGCTCAGGTCAGTCGAGTGGCCTGAACGCCGGACCACATAGGCGAAGATCCGCACAAGATTTAACCAATTGTCAGACAAACCGCTCTATTTCGGGAACTTCCGCGGGTTGGCAGGGGTCAGGAAAAGCTGTAGCGTGCGCCCCCCCGCCTCACCACAGGAGCTTCCCCGTGAGCAAACGTCTTCTCAAGACCGGTCTGGCCGTTGCCATCACCGCCACTTCGAGCCATGGCCTGGCCAGCGGCTTCGCCCTCAACGAGCAAAGCATTTCCGGCATGGGTACCTCCTTCGCCGGTCGCTCCTCCTCGGCCGATGACGCCAGCACCGTATTCGGCAACCCGGCCGGCATGGCGCGCCTCAAGCGCGACGAGATCTATGTCGGTGCCGCCGTCATCCACGCCAAGAGCGACATCCGCAGCGCCAGCGCCAACGCCGGCCCGCTGCAGCTGTCCGGCAGCAATGACGGCGATATGGTGCCGTCCACCGGCGTGCCCATGGGCTACTACGTCAAGCCGCTGGACGACAAGGTCGCCTTCGGCCTGGGCGTCTACGTGCCCTTCGGCCTGATGACCGATTACGAACGTGGCTTCCAGGGCCGCTATCACGCCGACAAGAGCTACGTACGCGTGATCACCGTGCAGCCGACCCTGAGCTACCGCTTCAACGACAAGCTGTCGGTCGGTTTCGGCCCGACCTTCAATCACATCGAAGGCGAACTCAGTTCCTCGATCCTCAACCCGCTGAGCCCCGGCAGCAACGACGGCAAGGTGAAGGTCAAGGGCGACGATACCGCGGTAGGCTTCAATGTCGGGGTGCTCTACGAGTTCACTCCCGGCACCCGCGCCGGCATTACCTACCACTCGCGCGTGAAGTACGAACTGGAAGGCGATACCCGCGTTTCCGGCAGCGGCATTCTGGCTGGCGTAGCGGGCAAGTACGACGCCAATCTGGATCTGACCACCCCGGAATCGGTGGACATGTCCATCACCCATGAGCTGAACGACGCCTGGACCCTGTACCTGGGCAGCACCTGGACACGCTGGAGCCGCTTCAAGGAAATCCGCGTGGAGAACGATGCCGCCACCCTGCCGGCCAACCTCGCCACCATCGTCGAAGAGCAGAACTGGCACGACACCTGGGCCCACGCCATCGGCCTGTCCTACAAGCTCAATCCGCAATGGACCCTGCGCACGGGCATGGCCATCGACCAGTCGCCGATCAACAACGTCGACCGCTCGCCGCGCGTCCCGTCGGGTGACCGCACCATCTTCAGCGTCGGCGCCGGCTGGAGCCCGAACCAGGACATGACCATCGACCTGGCCTATTCCTACCTGCAGGAAGAGTCGGTGGACGTCAACCACGCCAGCGATACGCGTGGCACCTACCGTGCGCGCTACAAGAACCGCGCCCACGGCCTGGGCGCCTCGCTCAGCTATCGCTTCTAATCGGCGCACGCCATTGGCTAAACTCACGCGGCAGAACAACAAGAAAAAGCCGCGTGAGACCATCATGACTGCCCTCTGCACCACCCTGCCCGACCACCTGCACCTGCTGCTGGTGGACGACCACCGGATCTTCCTCGACGGCCTGGCCCTGGCCCTGGCCCCACTCGCCCGCGACCTGCAGATCGACACCGCGCAGAACGCCGCCGAAGCGGAGCAGCGCCTGCAACAGCAGACTTACGACCTGATCCTGCTCGACCTGCGCCTGCCCGACGAACCGGGACTGGAACTGCTGCAGCGCTGGCTGGCGCGCGGCGAAAGCACGCCGGTGGCCATCCTCAGCGCCAGCGACTCGGCCGTCGATGCCCAGGCCGCACTGGCCGCCGGCGCACTCGGCTTCATTCCCAAGAGTGCCGACGGCAAGGCCCTGCGCCAGGCGGTAACGCGCGTGCTGCTGGGCGAGACCCTGCCGGCGCCGAGCAGCACCTCGCCGCTGACGCCCAGGCAACTGGAAATTCTGCAATTGCTGGCCGAAGGCCTGCCGAACAAGGCCATCAGCCGTCAGCTGGGCCTGGCCGAAGACACGGTGAAAACCCACCTCAAGGCGCTGTTCGAAACCTTCGCCGTACACACCCGCACCGCCTGCGTCAGCGCCGCCCGCCAGCGCGGCTGGCTGTAATCAATCAGCTGAGCGCCTGGCGCACCTGCAGCTGAGTCGCCAACACCTGGCGCAAACGCGCCGGCAGCAGGGGCTTGCCCAGCGGAATGACATGCGCCGGCAGGCAGCGTTCGTGCAGCTCCGGGCTCAGGTCGGCGCTGATCAGCAGTGCCGGCAACATCTGCCCGGCCGCCTCGCGCAGGCGTTCGATGGCCTGCAGGCCATCGCCCTGCTCGGCCAGCCGGTAATCGCTGATCAGCAAATGCGGTACCTGCCGATGCAGCGCCATCAGCGCCTCGGCCAGATCGGCACAGGCCTGCACCTCGCAGCCCCAGCGGCGCAGCAGACCGCTCAAGGCCTCGCGGCCGGTGTCGTCGTCCTCCAGCAGCAGGATGCGCCCCTTGAGCGCCAGCCCCGCGCTGCTGCGCGGCGCCTGCTCCGCCAGTTCGGCGGCGGGCAGACGCAGGATGAAGCGCGTTCCGGCGCCAGGTTGCGACTCGAGCTGCAGCGGATGTTCCAGCACCTCGGCCAGTTGCCGCACGATGGCCAGGCCCAATCCCAGGCCGCGCTCGGCACTACGCCCCGGATTGTCCAGCTGGCGAAACTCCTCGAACACCAGCGCCTGCTCGGCCTCGCTCAGGCCGCGGCCATCGTCGGCCACTGCCAACACGATGTTCTGCCCCTCACGCCAAGCGCTCAGGCTCAGCTCTCCGGCCTGGGCGTGCAGCAGCGCGTTATGCAGCAGGTTGCGCAGCAGCCGCTCCAGTAGCAGCGGATCGCTGCGCACGGCACACGCCTCGCTGTTCAGCCGCAGTTGCACAGCCTGCTGCTGCGCCTCCGGGGCGATCTCGCCGAGCAGGCGTTCGAGCAGCGGGCGCAGGGCGAACGCGTGGGGCCTGGCCTGCACACCGCCAGGCAGGGTCAGACGGCTGTAGTCGAGCAGCGACTGCAGCAAGCGTCCCAGCTGCTCCACCGAGGCGGCCAGGCGCGTGCTGATGCGACGCGTCTGTGCATCGCCCCCCTGCTCCACCAGGTGCTCGGCATACAGGCCCATGGCATTGAGCGGCTGGCGCAGGTCGTGACTGGCCGCCGCCAGCAGACGCAGCTTGCGCGCATCGTCGGCCTCGGCGCGCTGGCGAGCCAGGTCGAGCAGGCGCAGGTTGAGCCAGGCGCCACGCTGGCCATGCTCCTGCATATAGGCACCGACGGTGCCGATCATGTTGGCGCAGAGCAGAAACAAGGCCTGATACGCCAGCTCGCGTCCAGGCTCGTCGAGCGCCAGGCCCGCACCGACGAACAGCAGGCAGAAGCCCCAACTGCACAGGCTGATCACCCGAAACGACAGCCCCAGCAGGGCATAGCCGAACAGCAGAACCAGAAACAGGCCGTCGTAAGGCATGGCCACGCCTTGGCGCCAGCACAGGTGCACGATCAGCGCGACACTGACGCCGGTGAGCAGGTAGGCCAGGGCGTAGACGCCGACCACCGCCGCTGGCGTGGCCTGCGCACGCCGGCAATAGAAGAAGGCCAGCACCACCGCGCCCAGGGCCAGCAGGCGCAGGGGCAACACCGACAGGCTGACCTGCAAGGGCATGGCGAGAAAATCCAGCAGCGCGTAGATCAGCTGGAACAGCACAGCGGTCACCGCGATCAACGGCAAACGCCGGCGAATGCGCTGAGCGCGATGGGCGGCGAACGCCTGCTCCAGCTCGGCAACGAAGCGCAGACGGCGATGGCCGCGGCGCTGCTGCGCCAGCAGCAAACGCTCCAGGGGCGGCGCACTCATCGGCGGCGCCACTCAGGGCTCGGACGCAGGCTCCGGCTGTTTGGCGGCGATGGCGTCATAGGTCTCCACACGGTGTCGGTCCTCGCTGGCGAACAGGCGCTCGCGCAACTGTCGCTGCAGCTGCTCGCCATCCTCCGTGCTGAGGCCGCGTCCCTGCAGGCCGGCGAGCTCACGCCGGTAGGCCTGGTAACGCTGCTGCCAGTCGCGCTCGCGGCGCTGTTCGACGAGCAGGCGCTGCACGGTGTCCGGATCATAGGTCATGGCCAGGAATTCGCGCACCTGCTGCTCGTCCGCCCCCTCACGCCACAACTGCTCGCTGCGCGCCAGTTGCTCCAGAGCCAGCTGCTGGCGCTGCTCGCTGGCACGCAGCGCCTCGGGCAGACGCTCGCGCGCCTGCTCCTGCAGCTGCGCCCGCTGCGAGTCGTCGAGGTCGTCACGCTGCTGCAGGGCGAGACTGTCGAGGGTGTAGCGCGCGTAGGCCTGCTCGGCGCCGAACAGGGCCTCCTGCGCGGCCGCGGAAAAATGCGCGCGGCGCAGCGCATCCAGACGCTCGAAGGCTGCCTGCAATACCTGCAACTGCGCCTGCGGATCGACCTGTTGGTGAGCATCCAGAGGCTGCTGCATCAGCGCCATGCTGGCGCGCTTGTAGTCCAGATAGTCGCCGAGCAGGCTGATCAGCTGCCCCAGCGCCGGCTCCGGCAGGCGGCGTCCGGCGTCGGCCAGCAGCGCCTCGATCACGGCATCGAGACCGGAGTGGTCGACGGCGCTGAGGAAGTAGTCGAAGTAGTCGCGCACGGCCAGCTCCAGCAGCAGATTGCCGGCAGCATCGGTTTGCAGACGACCGTCCACCTCGGTGCCGGCCAGGCTCGGCAGCGCGGCGGCCACGGATGGCTGCGCCTGCGCGGCAGCCGGCACGGCAGAGGCCGATGATGGAGTGAGCGGCGCGGCCTGGGCCTGCGCAGCCACGCTGGATGCAGGCGCCTGGCCTTCGCCAGCCGGCCACCGCCAGTAGAGAGTCAGAGCGCCGGCCAGCAGCACGGCGGCCAGAGAGAAGGTGAAGAACCTGGACATACCACCTCGCTGCGGCGGGTCACCCCGCCGCCATTGCCGAAATCAGATGCCTTTGCCCTTCAGGCGGTTGGCGTGCTGGCGGTACAGCGATACCGGCTCGGTCCAGCCGCGAATGCCGAACAGATGGTTGATCGCATCGACGTGGTTCATGTTGTAGCTGTCGCCGAGCACCTGCCCCAGGTAGGTGGCACAGACGCCGACCAGGCCATCGTTCTTCTCGCTGCCGAACACCAGGCCGGTGAAGGCCAGGAAGGGATCGGCGGCATCGAGCACGTTGGTGTAGGCGACGTTACCGGTCCAGGAGTAGTAGCGAATGTTGTGGCCGCGCACGTTGTGCACTTCGCTGGACTTGGCGCAGTAGCTGGAATTGTTGATGCCCCAGGGATGGCGACCGTTCAGCGCGTTGGTGCCCGGCGTAGTCAGGGTCGCCAGAGCATCGATGCCGCTCTGCGGGTTGCTGGCCCCGGAGAGCAGGTTGATCAGCGAGCCCAGTGCATTGGCGATGGCATTGGCGCCACCCTCGATCAACCCGCCGGCGGGAATCACGCCACGCACCACATCGGCGACCTTCGAGCCCTTGTTCACGCCATTGATCGAGGTCACCGAGGCGACCAGATCCGGGCGCAGCGAGGCGGCCACGCGGGAGGTCGGCGAGCCCTGGCTGTGGCCGATCAGGTTGACCTTGCCGCCACCGGCCGCGGCCCAGGGCACGATCTGCCGGGCCAGCTCGGCACCGCGCTGCTCGCTGTCGTTGAAGGCGGCGACACTGGCGACGTGAACCCGCGCGCCATCGCGCTCGAGGTTCCAGGGGATGGTGTGGAAGTAGTTGACCAGGCCACCGATGGTGTTGAAGCCGGTGATGCCGTGAACCAGCACGATCGGGTACTTGGTCTGGGTGTAGTTGGCCTGGGCCTGGACGGCGCCGAGCAGGGCCAGACTGGCGACAGCAGTGGTAAAGACGCGACGCATGGGTGCCTCCTTATTGTTCTTGTCGGGCACGCCGGGGTTACTGCGTCCGGCGCCTGGCCAGTCTAGGCAGGCAGGCGGAGGCGGCCCATCGCCCAGATGGGTGAAGGGCCGTGAGTCAGGTCTCAGGGTTGCGAGGCGATTGCCTTCTCCACCGCGGCGACCAGCTCGGGATCATCCGGCTTGGTCAGGCTGGAAAAACTGGCCACCACCTTGCCCTGACGGTCGACCACATATTTGAAGAAGTTCCAGCGCGGCGCCCTGCTCTGCTCGGCCAGGCCCTTGAACAGGGGAATGGCATTGCCCCCGGAAACCGGCTGCGGCTCGGTCATGGCGAAGGTCACGCCGTAGTTGACGTAGCAGACGGTGGCGGTTTCCTCGCTGCTGTCGGCCTCCTGACGGAAATCGTCGGACGGCACGCCCAGCACTTCCAGGCCCTGATCCTTGTAACGCTGATAAAGCGCTTCGAGCCCTTTGAATTGCGGGGTGAAGCCGCAGAAGCTGGCGGTATTGACCACCACCAGCGGCTTGCCGGCGAACTGGCAGAGTTCGACGCTCTCACCCTTGGCGCGCAGCTTGGGCAATTCTCCCTGCAGCAGTGCCGGACATTCGGCGGCCAGCACCGGCAATGCCAGGCTGGAGAGCAGCAAGGAGCAGGCAAGACGATGAAGCGACATGACGGTGACCTCGAGCGATAACGCGGTCTTGCCACGCTACTCGCAGGGCATGCGCCAGGCAACTAGCAAATGCCCAAGCCCAATTGCAGCAGGGCCAGCCCGCCCTGGCGCCAGCCCCACCAGGCGAGCGCCAGCAGCAGGCCAAGGCCCACTGCCACGGCGCCGAATGTCAGTGCCTTGCGGCTCACGCCGGCGCCCCCTGCAGGCGCGCCACCGGCACTTCGCGCACCGGCCAGTTGAGCGCGGCGGCCATCACGCTCAGGCCGATGGAGATCTGCCAGACCAGGTCGTAGCTGCCGGTGGTGTCATAGAGATAGCCGCCCAGCCAGCCGCCGAGGAAGGAGCCGAGCTGGTGGAAGAGGAACACGATACCGCCGAGCATCGACAGGTTGCGCACACCGAACAGGGTGGCCACCGTGCCATTGGTCAGCGGCACGGTCGACAGCCACAGCAGACCCATGGCGATACCGAACAGATAGGCGCTCCACTGCGTCAGCGGCGCTGCGATGAACAGCGCGATCACCACCCCGCGCAGCAGGTACAGGGCGCTGAGCAGGCGCGGCTTGGCCATGCGCCCGCCGAGCCAGCCGGCGATGTAGGTACCGAAGATATTGAACAGCCCCACCAGGGCCAGCACCGTAGTGCCGGTCAGTGCCGGCAGATGATGATCGACCAGGTAGGCCGGCAGGTGCACGGCAACGAACACCACCTGGAAGCCGCAGACGAAGAAGCCCAGTGCCAGCAGCCAGAAGCCGGAATGCCCGGCCGCCTCGCGCAGCGCCTCGACCAGCGTCTGCTCATGCCCGGTCGGTTGCGCCTGCGGCTGCTCACGAATCATCGCCGCCAAGGGCAGAATCAACGCCACCAGCAGGCCAAGCGCCAGCAGCGCCGCCGACCAACCCAGCCAACCGATCAGCCCCAGCGTGCCGGGCAGCATGGCGAACTGGCCGAAGGAGCCGGCGGCCGCGGCAATGCCCATGGCCATGCTGCGCTTCTCCACCGGCACGGCACGGCCAACCACGCCGAGGATCACCGAGAACGAGGTGCCGGACAGGCCGATGCCGATCAGCAGCCCGGCGCTCAGCGACAACGACAGCGGGGAATCGGACATGCCCATCAGCACCAACCCGAGCACATAGAGCACGCCGCCGGTGATGATGGCCTTGCGCGCACCGAAACGGTCGGCCAGCGCCCCGGTGATCGGCTGCGCCAGGCCCCAGATCAGGTTCTGCAGGGCGATGGCGAAGGCGAACACCTCACGGCCCCAGCCGAACTCCGCACTCATCGGCGGCAGGAACAGGCCGAAGCCGTGGCGGGTACCCAACGACAGCGCCAGGATTAGCGAGGCGCCAAGCAGCAGCCAGGTGGACGAACGCCATGCAGTTGTCATCGTGATCTCCAGCAGACGGCCGCCTGCGGCCGTGTAGGCAGTAAAGGGCCGATCAGGCCAGTTCTTCGAGCAGTTTCATCAGTTCCGCGCGGCGATCCTCGCCCAGCCGCGCGTTCAGCTCGCGCTGCACCTGCTCCCACAGCGGCAGCGCCTGTTCGATACGTTGCAGGCCGGCCTCTGTGAGCCGTACCTCGCGAGCACGCAAATCGCGCCCTTCTCCCAGTTGCAGCAGCTCCTGCTCCTGTAGTACCCGCAGGTTGCGTCCCAGGGTGCTGCGATCCAGCCCCATGGCTTCGGCCAGCGCGGAAATACTCGGCTGCCCGAGCCGCTGCACGTGGCGCAACAGGGAAAACTGCGCGGCACCGAGCCCGACGGCAGCCAGGGCGTCATCGTAGCGACGGGTCACGCCGCGGCTGGCGCGGCGCAGTTGGGTACAGAGGCAGGAAGTCGGCAACATGGATACAGGTATATACCCGTATCAGTCATCGGTACTCATACAGTTGCCGGCCGTGTCTGCGTAACAGTTGCGTTCAGAGGCTCAGCGCCAGGGCCAGCAGTGCCGCGCACTCGGCCAGCTCGAGCAGCGCGCCGGCGGTATCGCCCGTGGTGCCGCCCAGGCGCTGCAACAGGGCGCGGCGCAGCCAGACGAACAGTGCCAGGGCCGTGGCCAGGGCAATCAATGCCCCCCAGCCCAGCAGCAACATGGCCGCCACATGCCCACCCAGCACCCAGAGCAACTGCCTGCGCGGCAGATGATCGACCAATGCCTGCCCCAGACCGCCGGCGCGCACGTAGGGCGTGGTCGCCAGCAGCAGCGGCAGCAGGCTGCGCCCCAGCCAGGGCAGCAGCACCAGATAGATGCCCTGCCCGGCCTGCAACAGGATCAGCAATGCGGCGAACTTGAGCAGCAACAGCAGCACCAGTACCACCACGGCGATGGGGCCGCTGCGTGGATCCTTCATGATTGCCAGGGTGCGCTCGGGGTCGCCGAAGCCGCCAACCCAGGCATCGGCCGTATCGGCCAGGCCGTCCAGATGCAGGCCGCCGCTCAAGCCCACCCACAACGCCAGAATGATCGCCGCCTGCAGCACGTCCGGCGTCTGCCCCAGCAGCAGATGGGCGAGCCATAGCAGCAGGCCGAGCAGCAGCCCCACCGCCGGATACCAGAGCAGCGAGCGGCCGATCTGCTCGGGCGTCGGCATACCCGGCAGGCTGACCGGCAGACGGGTGAGAAACTGCAGGGCGATCCGTGGCGCGATCATGCCAGCTCCGTCAGTTGCCCGTCGGCAGCCAGGCGCAGGCGAAAGCGCTGGGCATAGCCGACGTTGACCTGCAGCAGATCCTGGCGCGGCAGACCGCGTGCGCGCGCCAGCAGCAGGCGCATCACGCCGCCGTGGGTGATCAGCAGCAGGCGCTGGCCGGCATGGGCCAGCGCCAGGCCTTGCAGCGCAGCCAACACGCGGGCCTCGAACTGCAGCAGCGGCTCGCCGTTGGGTGGCGTGAAGGTGTAGGGGTCGGCCCAGAATTGGCCCAGCGCCTCGGCATGAGTTTCCATCAACTGCGCGGCGCTACGCCCTTCCCAGTCGCCGAAATGCAGCTCCTGCAGCCCCGGCTCGTAGTGCAGTGGCAACGCCTGGTCCGCCGCCACCTCCTCGGCGAAGCGCGCGCAGCGCTGCAGCGGCGAGCTGATCAGACGATCCCAGGGCCCCGCTCCCTGCACGGCGGCGCGCAGCTGCGCCCAGCCCTGCTCGGTCAGCGCATCGTCGAGGCTGCCGCGTAGCCCGCCGCCCTGCTCGGTTTCGCCATGACGCAGCAGTTCCAGCTCAAGCATCATTGCGGCCTCTGCGCCACGGCCGCCTCGGCGAAGGTCGCCATCTGCCCGTGCAGGCTGCAGGCCAGGCGCAATAGCGGCACCGCCAAAGCCGCCCCGCTGCCCTCGCCCAGGCGCAGCCCCAGCTCCAGCAAGGGTTCGGCGCCCAATGCCTGCAGCACGCGCACATGACCGGGTTCGGCGCCATGGTGGGCGAACAGCAGCCAGTCGCGGCAGCCCGGATTCAGGCGCACCGCCAGCAAGGCCGCGACGCTGCAGATAAAGCCATCGACCAGTACCGCGATGCCCTGCTGCGCAGCCGCCAGGTAAGCGCCGGTGAGCGCAGCGATCTCGAAGCCGCCCAGGTGGACCAGCGCCTGTAACGGGCCGTCGATCTGCGCATGGTGCAGGGCCAGCGCCGCATCGATCACCCGCGCCTTGTGCGCCACACCTGCACCGTCCAGGCCCGTCCCAGGACCGGCCAGCTCGCTTGCCGGGCAACCCAGCAACCAGCAGGCCAGCGCCGCCGCTGCCGTGGTGTTGCCGATGCCCATCTCGCCACCGACGAACAGGTCGCACCCCACCGCCCGTGCGCGCAGCAGGCTGTCGCGGCCGGCCTCCAGGCAGATTAGCAGCTGCGACAGGGTCATGGCCGGCTCACGGGCGAGATTCTGCGTACCGGCGCCAACGTACAGGTGGCGCACGCCGGGCAACGGCGGCAGCGGCTCGGCGGTGCCCAGGTCGATCACCTCCAGCGCCGCATCGAGTTCGCGCGCCAGTACGCTGATCGCCGCACCACCGCTGACGAAGTTGGCCAGCATCTGCCCGGTCACCGCCTGCGGGTAGGCGGACACTCCCTCGACGACCACGCCATGGTCGCCGGCGAAGATGGCGATCCACAGCTTGTCCAGGCTGGGCCTTTCGCGCCCCTGCAGCGCGGCCAGATGAATGGCCAGTTTTTCCAGACGCCCCAGCGAGCCGGCGGGCTTGGTCAGCTGCTGCTGACGGCTTTCGGCCTTGGTTCGAGCCACGTGGTCGAGCGGTTGGCACGGCCCCTGCCACCATTGCAGTTTCATAGGGCATCTCCCTTGAGGGTCATCGGCAGGCCGGCAACGGTGAACAGCACGCGCTGGCTGCGTTCGGCCAGCGCCTGGTGCAGCCAGCCGGCCTCATCGACATAACGCCGGGTGAGTTCGCCCAATGGCACCACGCCCAGGCCGGTCTCGTTGCTGACCAGCAGAATGCGCCCGGGCAATTGCGCCACACAAGCGAGCAGCGCCTCGCGCTCGGCATTCAGGCGCTGCGCGTCCTCCAGCATCAGCAGATTGGTCAGCCACAGGGTCAGGCAGTCCACCAGCAGGCAGCGCCCGGAAGCGGCCTCTTCCTGCAGCACACGGGCCAGCGCCAGCGGCTCCTCCACCAGCGCCCAATGCGCCGGACGCCGGGCGCGGTGCTGGGCAACCCGCTCGTTCATCTCGCCGTCGAGCGGCTGGCTGGTGGCGATGTAAACCACCTCCAGCCCGGACTCGTCGGCCAGCCTCTCGGCCAGGCGGCTCTTGCCGGAACGGGCACCGCCGAGGATCAGTTCAAGCATCGTCACTCCGTAGGGTGCGCCGTGCGCACCATTCAATCGCTCTGGCGGTGAGCCAGCTCCGCGCTACCCTAGCGGATGCCACAAAGCATCCTGAGCTGCTCGTTATCCAGGTGCAGTTCCACCTGGTCGGCCAGGCGCTCGATATCGCGCTCGCGCAGGGCCTGGTAATCCACCGTCTGTACTTCATGCAGCCCGGCCCAGCGCAGTAGTGCGGCGAACGCCGAGGGCTGCTCGAACAGGCCATGCAGGTAGGTCCCGAGCACCTGACCGTCGGCGCTGAGTCCGCCGTCGCTGCGGCCGTCGTCAAGCTGCACGGCGCCATTGAGGCCCGGCCCGCGACTGACGCCAGCGTGAATCTCGTAACCGCTGACCTGCGCCTGCTCCAGGCACAGCTGGCCACGCACGTTGCGCAACTGTTTCTCCGGCTCCAGCACCGTCTCGAAATCCAGCAGGCCGAGGCCCTCGCTGCTGCCGGCAGCGCCTTCCAGGCCATGCGGATCGTGAATCTGCCGACCGAGCATCTGCAGGCCGCCGCAGATGCCCAGCAGTTTGCCGCCATAGCGCAGATGGCGGGCGATGGCCGTGTCCCAGCCCTGCTCGCGCAGCCGGGCCAGGTCGGCGCGCACGCTCTTGGAGCCGGGCAGGATGATCAGGTCGGCCGGCGGGATGGCCTGGCCCGGCCCGACGAAGGTCAGCTGCACCTGCGGATGCAGGCGCAGCGGGTCGAAATCGGTATGGTTGCTGATGCGCGGCAGCACCGGCACCACCACGCGCAGCGCCTGCGCGCTCTTGGCCTGCTGACGGGTATCGACGGCGTCTTCGGCTTCCAGGTGAAAGTCCGTCAGGTACGGCAGCACGCCGAGCACCGGCTTGCCGGTGCGCTGCTCCAGCCAGTCCAGCCCCGGTTTGAGCAGGGCGATATCGCCGCGAAAACGGTTGATCACGAAGCCCCTGATCCGCGCCTGTTCGCTGGGGCTGAGCAGCTCCAGGGTGCCGACCAGATGGGCGAACACGCCGCCCTTGTCGATGTCGGCGATCAGGATCACCGGACAGTCCACCGCCTCGGCGAAGCCCATGTTGGCGATGTCGCCGGCGCGCAGGTTGATCTCGGCCGGCGAACCGGCGCCCTCGACCAGCACCAGCTGGTGGCGCTCGACCAGGCGGGCGTGGGATTCCAGCACTGCCGCCATCGCCACCGGCTTGTAGCCGTGGTAGGTCAGCGCCTGCATGTTGCCGATGGCGCGGCCGTGGATGATCACCTGGGCGCCCATGTCGCTGTTGGGCTTGAGCAGCACCGGGTTCATGTCGGTGTGCGGCGCCAGGCCGGCGGCCTGTGCTTGCACCGCCTGGGCCCGCCCGATCTCGCCGCCATCGGCGGTCACTGCCGAGTTGAGCGCCATGTTCTGCGGCTTGAATGGCGCCACGGAGACGCCCTGGCGCCGCGCCCAGCGGCACAGCGCCGTCACCAGGGTACTCTTGCCGGCATCGGAAGTGGTGCCCTGCACCATCAGGGTTGGCATCAGGAGGTTTCCTCAAGGCTGGCGAGGATCGGCGCGCAGTCCAGCAAGCCCTGCTCCAGGCGCAGCCAGCCGGCCTCGTCTGCCGGCAGGCCGAAGCGCAGGCTGTCCAGCTCGGCGAACAGCCTGATCAGAATGCCGCGCCGTGCCAGCAGCTCCATGCAGGGCACCGCACGGCGCGTGCAGCAGAACTGGAACAGCGCCGAACCGCCGGTAGGCGGCAGGCCGCAGTCGCGCAGCAGCGCCGCCAGACGCTCGCCATCGGCCAGCAAACGCTCGCGCTGGCGGCGCTGGCCGTCGCTGTCAGCAAGCAGCTGGCGGGCGATGCTGCGCGCCGGACCGCTGACCGCCCAGGGCCCGAGCAGCGCTTCCAGCTCATCCAGCAAGGCCTGCGCCGCCAGCACGAAGCCCAGACGCAGGCCGGCCAGACCGAAGAACTTGCCGAACGAGCGCAGCACGATCAGCCCCGGCATGTCGCTGTAGGCCGCCAGGCTGTGCTGCGGCGTGCAGTCGATGAAGGCTTCGTCGACCACCAGCCAGCCGCCGCGTTCGGCCAGCTCGTCGTGCCAGTCGAGCAGGCGCGCCGGCTCGATCAGACGCCCGGTCGGGTTGTTGGGATTGACCACCAGCAGGACGTCGAGCTGCGGCAGCGCGCGATGCACCGAGCCTTCGCTGAGCTTGGTGATGCGATGGCCTTCGCGGCGCCAGGCCGCGGCGTGCTCGGCGTAGGTCGGCGCGAGGATGCCCACGTTGCTGTGCGTGCGCAGCCGTGGCAGAGCCTGGATCGCCGCCTGCGAACCGGCCACCGGCAACAGGCTGGCGGCGCCGTAATAATCGCGCGCGGCCGCCTCCAGGCCATCGTTGATCTCGGGCAACCGCGCCCAGGCCTGAGCGGGAACCGGCGGCAGATCCCAGCCATAGGGGGCGATACCGGTGGACAGGTCCAGCCAGTCCTCCAGGGGGATGCCATAGCGCTGCGCCGCCGCGCGCAGTCGACCTCCGTGTTCAAGCACCCAGCACCTCCCAGATCATCAGGCACAGCAACCACAGGCCAACGCCGGCAACGACCCGGTTCATCGCCCGTTCGATATCCCGCGCGCGCGGCGCAGGGCCCTCGCCCAGCTGCGGGCGCTCATGCAGCTCGCCGTGGTATTCGGCGGCGCCGCCCAGACTCACACCCAGGCTGCCGGCACCAGCGGCCATCACCGGGCCAGCATTGGGACTGTCCCACAATGGCGCCTGCCGGCGCCAGCAGCGCAGCGCCAGAAGGGTATTCCCGAGCAGCGCATAGGTCAGCGCCACCAGGCGCGCCGGGATGTAATTGAGTAGGTCATCAATCTTCGCCGCCGCCCAGCCGAAGCGCTCGAAGCGCTCGTTGCGATAGCCCCACATGGCGTCCAGGGTATTGCTCAGGCGGTACAGCACCACGCCGGGCGCACCGGCGACGATGAACCAGAACAAGGCGGCGAATACCGCATCGGAACCGTTCTCCAGCACCGACTCGGTACCGGCGCGGGCCACGCCGGTGGCGTCCAGCTCGGCGGTGTTGCGGCTGACCATCCAGCCGACCCGCTCGCGTGCCAGCTGCAGATCGCCCAGACGCAGCGCGCGGGCCACCGGCTGCGCGTGCTCGTAAAGACTGCGCAGGCCAATGGCGAAATACAGGGCGAAGATCTCCACCGCCCAGCCCAACCCGCTGATCTGCACCAGCAGCCAGGTGAGCAGGGTCAGCGGCAGCACTGCCAGGCACCAGGCGGTGACGCCATGGCTGCGCCAGCCACCGCCGGCCGGGTTGAAGCGCTGCTCCAGGCGATCGGCCAGGCGCCCGAAGGCCACCAGCGGATGCGCGCGGCTTGGCTCGCCCAGCACGGCGTCCAGCGCCACACCGGCGCAGGTGATCAGCGCCAGGCTCATTGTTCAGTCACCCTGCACTCCCCATCGATTCTCGAACAGCAGCTCGCTCAGCGGTCGAGGCGTGGCCCAGCCCTCTTGCACCAGCATGGGTTTTTCATAGAAGGCATCCACCGGCCCCAGACAGAGCAGCGCCACCGGCTTGCTGCCGGCCGGCATGCCCAGCAGCTCAGCCAGCGCTTCGGGATCGAACAGCGACACCCAGCCCAGCCCAAGACCTTCGGCGCGCGCGGCCAGCCACAGATTCTGAATGGCGCAGGCCACCGAGGCCATATCCATTTCCGGCAGCGTGCGTCGCCCGAAGACATGTGCATCGCGTCCGTCCATCAGCGCCACCGCCAGCAGCTCGGCGCAATCGCGGATGCCCTCGACCTTCAGCCGCATGAATTCGTCGCTGCGCTCGCCCAGGGCCTCTGCGGTGCGTACCCGCTCGGCCTCCACCAGCGCATGGGCCGCCTCACGCAGCTGCTCATCGCGGATGCGCAGGAAACGCCAGGGCTGCATCAGGCCAACGCTGGGCGCATGGTGGGCGGCTTCGAGCAGGCGCGCCAACACCTCGGCCGGCACCTCGCCACCGCTGAAATGGCGCATGTCACGACGCTCGGCGATGGCGCGGTACACCGCCGCGCGCTCCTCGGGGCTGAAGGCGTGCTCGCTCATGGGCGCAGCAGCGCGGCGGCTGCCTCCGGGTTGGACGGCAGGTAGAAGTGGATATAGCTGGCGGTCAGTCGCCCCAGGCGATACACCGCCTCGGCCACCGGCTTGCCGTTCGGACAGCGCCCGCGCACCAGCGGCTCGAGCGGGCTGTCCAGGCGCGAGTGATGGTAGCTATGGCCACGCAGCTCGCCCTCCGGCAGCGTCACCTCCTGCAGGGCCAGCGCGGTCAGGCGCGGCTGCAATGCGGCGCTGCCCGTCAGCAGGCCGAGCATGCGCCCGCTGGCGCCCTGCTTGTCGCGCAGCTCGTCGAGCAGATAGAGCATGCCGCCACATTCGGCGAGCAGCGGCTTGCCGTCCTGATGATGGGCACGGATGGCCGCGGCCATGGCCTGATTGCCTGCAAGCTCGGCCAGATACAGCTCGGGATAACCGCCAGGCAGATAAAGGCTATCCACTTCGGGCAGCGCGCTGTCGGCCAGCGGCGAGAAATAGCGCAGCTCGGCGCCGAGAGCCTGCAGCAGATCGAGATTGGCCTGATAGAGGAAGGCGAACGCCGCATCGCGCGCCACGCCAATGCGCACATCCTTCAACAAGGGCGCGGGTTCATTGATGGGCGGCGCGGCGAAACTCACCGCCGGCGGCAGGTCGACATCGGCACTGGCCGCCAGCGCATCGGCGGCAGCGTCCAGGCGCGCATCCAGATCCGCCAGCTCGGCGGCCTGCACCAGGCCCAGATGGCGACTGGGCAACTCCACCGCGGCGCTGCGCGGCAAGGCGCCGAACCAGCGAATGCTCGGCGGCAGGGCATCGCGCAGGATCTCGCCATGACGGCTGCTGGCAACGCGATTGCCGAGCACGCCGGCAAAGGGCAGATCGGGCTGGAAGGTGGCCAGGCCATGGGCCAGGGCGCCGAAGGTCTGCGCCATGGCCGCGCCGTCGATCACGCCCAGCACCGGCACGCCGAAATGACGCGCCAGGTCCGCCGCCGAGGGTTTGCCGTCGAACAGGCCCATCACCCCTTCGATGAGGATCAGATCCGCCTCGCCCGCAGCCTGCCACAGCAGGCGACGGCTCTCCGCCTCACCGACCATGGCCAGGTCGAGCTGGTACACCGGCGCGCCGCTTGCGCGGGCATGGATCATCGGGTCGAGAAAATCAGGCCCGCACTTGAACACCCGCACGCGCCGACCCTGGCGCGTATGCAGACGTGCCAGCGCAGCGGTGACGGTGGTCTTGCCCTGGCCGGAAGCCGGGGCGGCGATCAGCAACGCCGGACAGTGACGTGTCGTCATCAGAATTCGATGCCCTTCTGCGCCTTCACGCCAGACTTGAACGCATGCTTGACCAGGCTCATCTCGGTGACCGTATCGGCCGCCTCGATCATCCCCGGCAGGGCACCGCGGCCGGTCACCACCACGTGCTGCAGCAGCGGCCGGGCCTCGATATCGGCCAGCACCGCATCCAGTTCGAGATAACCGTGCTTGAGGGCGATGTTCAGCTCGTCCAGCACCACCAGGCCAACGGACTCGTCGCCGAGCAGACGCCGGGCCACGGCCCAGGCCTCCTGCGCCTTGGCGATGTCGCGCTGACGATCCTGGGTCTCCCAGGTGAAGCCCTCGCCCATCACGTGGTAGCTGACTTCCTCGGGGAAACGGCGGAAGAAGGTTTCCTCACCGGTGCTGGCCGCGCCCTTGATGAATTGCACCACGCCAACCTTGATACCGTGGCCAAGGGCGCGCGCGACCATACCGAAGGCGCTGCTGCTCTTGCCCTTGCCGTTTCCGCTGTGCACCAGCAGCAGGCCGTATTCATCCTGGGCCTGGGCGATCTTCTCGTCGATCAGGGCTTTCTTGCGCTGCATGCGCGCCTTGTGGCGGGCGTCGCGTTCGGCGGATTCGCTCATGCTGTGCTCCTGCAAGTCAGGTGCCCGCGTTGCCTGCTTCAGGAACAGTGCGAACGACTATGAAGAATCGCGATGATCCGCGCGACCTCATACAGGCGCCAATGGCTGGTCAGGCGAGCGGAAGGCAGGCAACACCGAGGCCCCGGTAGAAGCGGAGCACTGGCCGGACAACGCCCTCCGCGATGCCGTGGAACTGCGACAGGCCGGTCTCCGGGCTCGTGAGCGAACCTGAAAGGTTCGACGCTGCGCCTTCCCGTGCATTGCACAGTGGCCTGAAACAGCGTTTGACTCACCTACCGTTGCGGGGGCAGCGCCGGCATTGGAACCGGCTTCCCTGTTTCACCCCGGCGCCGTCGATGGAGACGACGCGGGGCACCTGAAGCAAGGCGCGCAGGGTAGAGGCTGACAGCCTCGTGCGTCAACGACAGTCAATGTTTCGGCACGAAGCCCGGTGGTTTGCGCGCCAGCCACTCAACGAAGGTACGCATGCGCTCATCGCTCAATAGCGCCTCACGGCTGTTGTAAGTCAACGCCAGCTCCTTTTCGCTGAACAGGCGGTGAATCTGGTTATGGCAAGCCCGGCAGACCCAGAGCGTGGCGGTAATGCGCTCATGCCGCGCATAGCGCTTCTGTACATAGACCTTGTCATGCAGGGCCTTGGGGATCAGATGGTGGCGGGTCAATGCGACTGGCCTGGCGCACAGCTCGCAAACCTCGGGCTGAGGCGGCAAACGGATGGGATCGGCCATACCCGGCTAACGCTTGCGGCAGAGCGTCAGACCGTCGCCCAGCGGCAACAGCGACAGATCGATGCGCGGGTCGTCACGCAGGGCCAGGTTGAGCGCCTGGATCGCGCGCGTGTCTTCGCTGTCGGGGGAGCGTTGCAGCACCCGACCGCTCCACAGGGTATTGTCGAACAGCAGCAGGCCACCCTGACGCAGCAGAAACAGGGCCTGCTCCAGGTAGGCCGGATAGTTGGCCTTGTCGGCATCGACGAAGATCAGGTCGAAGACGCCCTGTCCCTCTCGAGCCAGCGCCGCCAGGCTTTCAAGCGCCGGGCCCAGCCGCCACTCGATGGATTCGGCAACCCCGGCCTCGGCGAAGTAGCGGCGCGCCGTGGCGTTGTAGTCTCCAGGCAGGTCGCAGCAGATCAGGCGCCCACCCTCGCCCAGGGCCTGCGCCATGCAGAGCGCACTGTAGCCGGTGAAAGTGCCCACCTCGACGATCCGCCGGGCGCCGGTGAGGCGCACCAGCAGCGCCATGAACTGCCCCTGCTCCGGCGCAATCTGCCAGCGCGCCTGGCTTAGCTGCGCGGTTTCTTCACGCAGGCGGGCGAGCAGCGGCGACTCGCGCAGGGAGACATCCAGCAGGTACTGGTAGAGGGCGTCGTCGAGTTGCAGCGTACGCTGAGTCACGCTCGCCTCAGGGATTGCGCGCCAGTTCGGGGGTGATGATGCGTTTGGCATCGAGGTAGACGCCCTGCCAGTAGCCGCTGGCCAGGCTGTCCAGACGCACCGTACCGCCGGTGGAAGGGGCATGGACGAAGCGCCCCTCGCCGACATAGATGCCGGCATGACTGACGGCGCGCCCGCCATTGGTGGCGAAGAACACCAGATCGCCGCTCTGCAGGGCGTCGCGCCGGACGTTGGGCGCGCGCATCGCGCTGAGCTCGCGGGTCGAGCGCGGCAGACTGATGCCCGCGGCATCCCGGTACACGTAACCGATCAGGCCGCTGCAGTCGAAGCCGCCATCCGGGGTGTTACCGCCATAGCGGTAGGGTGTACCGACCAAACCCAGGGCACGAAACAGCACATCCTCGGCGCCCCCCTGGTAATGGGACGCAGTGGAAGGCGGTATATAGGTGGGCTGGGGAGAGGGAGCGCGACTGCTGCAAGCACTCAGCAGCAAGGCGAGAACAAGCAGGGCAACACGGGTCGTAACGGGCATGAGCGAGGCGATCCTGAGCCTGGATGCGCTCTACTCTGCCGTCTCGCGACGAACGGCGCAACCCTGCGGGCGCGCCGTCATGCGTCAAGGATGGCGCTTGGCCTGCGCTTGGCTCTCTTCCACCGGAGCCAGCGCCAGCACGCGCTTGGCCTGCAGGTAGCTGCGATTCCAGTAGCTGTCGTCCAGGCTGTCGATGCGCACGCCGCCGCTGCGGCTGCTGCTGGAATGGATGAACTGATCATCGCCCAGGTAGATGCCGGCGTGACTGACACGACCACGACCGCGATCGTTGAACAGGATCAGATCGCCGGGCTCCAGATCGGCACGGGCCACCTTGGGCGCGTCCAGGTTGATCAGTTCACGCGTGGAACGTGGCAGTTCCAGGCCGATTTCCTCACGGAACACGTAGCCGACGAAGCCGCTGCAATCGAAGCCGGACTGCACCGACGTACCGCCGTAGCGATAACGGGTGCCGATCAGCGAACGACCCAGCTCGAGCAGGCTGTCGGCCAGTTGCGGCATTTCGTAGGGTTTGTCGTCGATCAGAGCGGTGATTTCGTCCTCGGCAGGTTTCACCTGCTGAGCGACGGGCTTGACCGCGGGCTCGGTAACCTGGGGCTGCGGCGCATGGCCGGCACAGGCGGCGAGGAAGGCTGTCAGTGCAATGGGCACGAGGGGTGCGAAGCGTTTTAGCATGGGCACGACCGTGTCAGTGGAATTTATAAGTGCGCGACTATGCCTTCTATGCAGCCCATTTGCAAATTCTATCGTTGGAAATGTGACTCAGTAGTTCCATCCTGCCATCTAACGCGCCCTCCCCGGTTTCCCGCTCGGGCGCGAAAGACTCAGCCAAGTAGCTCGCTGAGTGGGATGAAACGCAGGCTGTCGCCTTCGGCCAGGGTACTGCCCTCCATGACCTCGGCCAGCCCTTCGGCCCAGGCGGCACTGCGCAGCACCCCGGAGCTCTGGTTGGCATAGGGCACCGCGCGCCCACCTTCCAGACGCGCGCGCAAGTACTCACGGCGCGTGCCCGGCTTGTGCCATGCGAAGCCAGCCGGCACGACAAACCCCAGCGGCTCGACACGCTGTACGCCGAGACGACGCAGCAGGTAAGGACGCGCCAACAAGCCGAACGTGACCAGGGTCGAAGCCGGATTACCCGGCAAGCCTATGACCGGCACGCCCTGATAATGGCCGAAGGTCAGCGGCTTGCCCGGCTTGATCGCCAGCTTCCACAGCGCCAGCTCGCCGGCCTCACGCAGAGCCAGACCCAGATAATCCGCCTCGCCCACCGACACGCCGCCGGTGGAAAGGATCAGATCCACATCGCCCAACGCGCCCAGCGCCTCGCGAGTGCGCGGCAGATCGTCGGGCAGGATACCGGCGTCCACCACGGCGCAACCCAGACGCTGCAACCAGGCGATCAGCAGGCGTCGGTTGCTGTTGTAGATCTGTCCCGGCCCCAGCGCCTGCCCCGGCTCGACCAGCTCGTCGCCGGTCGACAACACCGCGACCCGCAAACGCCGGCGCACTTTCAGGTGTGCCGCACCCAGCGAGGCGACCAGCCCCAACTCGATCGGCCCGAGACGCGTGCCTGCCGGCAGGACGCAGTCTCCGACGCGTGTCTCCTGCCCCTGCGCACGGACGTTCTGCCCAACGTGCAGCGGCTCGCGAAAACGCACCTGCCCCGACTCGTCGAGCTCGACGTTCTCCTGCATCTCCACCGTATCGGCGCCCTCCGGCAACGGTGCACCGGTAAAGATGCGCGCGCAGCTACCGGGCTGCAGCGGCGCAGGCGCCACACCGGCCTGGATGCGCTGACTGACCGGCAGCGCCTGGCCCTGCCAGTCAGCCAGACGCAGGGCATAGCCGTCCATGGCGCTGTTGGGCCATGGCGGCAGATCCAGGGTGGCGAGTAGCGGCTCTGCCAGTACCCGGCCGTCAGCCTCGCCGAGTGTCACCGACTCCGTCTGCTCGATGGGCGCGGCCTCGGCCAGCGTCAGCAGACGTTGCAGCGCCGCCTCCATGGGCAGCAAGCCGGGGTGATCGCAACCGCTCATCCGCGCGACTCGCAGGCCGCCATCGGTTTCAGGTGCGCGACGAAGTTGCACGGGCGATGGCGGGCATCCAGCTGCTCGGCGAGGATGCCCTCCCAGGCGGTACGGCAGGCATTGGTCGAACCCGGCAGGCAGCACACCAGCGTGCCGTTGGCCAGACCGGCCAGGGCGCGCGATTGCACGGTGGAGGTGCCGATATCGGCCACGGAAATTTGCCGGAACAACTCGCCAAAACCGTCCACCTGCTTGTCCAGCAGACAGCTCACCGCCTCTGGCGTGCTGTCGCGACCGGTGAATCCGGTGCCTCCGGTTATCAGCACCACCTGCACCTCTTCCTCGGCGATCCAGTTGGCCACCTGGGCGCGAATCCGGTAAAGATCGTCCTTGAGCAATACCCGAGCCGCCAGCCGGTGCCCGGCCGCCTGCAGGCGGTCAACGAAGAGCTGGCCGGAGGTATCGGTTTCCAGGGTGCGGGTGTCGCTGACGGTGAGCACGGCGATATTCAGCGGCACGAAAACCGCATCGGCCTTGTGATTCATGGCAGGCTTCCAATTGCGAGAGAATGGCCGGAGTTATATCACAGGCCCCGCCGTCGGAGACCGCCCCATGCCCGTTACCCACGCCTCTTTTCCCTGCTCCGTACTGCTGCTTTGCGGTGGCCGCGGCCAACGCATGGGCGGCCGCGACAAAGGCCTGCTGGAATGGCGCGGCCGACCGCTGATCGCCTGGCTGCACGAGCAGGTGCGCCCCCTGAGCGACGATCTGATCCTGTCCTGCAACCGCAATCACGAACGCTACGCGCATTACGCCGACCAACTGGTAACCGACGAGGACCAGGACTTTCAGGGGCCGCTGGCTGGCATCCGCGCCGGCATGGCAGTAGCCCATCATGAGCAGATGCTGGTGCTGCCCTGCGATGCGCCGCTGGTGGATCGGCAGTTGCTCAAAGCCTTGCTGGCCCACGCCGGTGCGCGCCCGGTGGTGGTGCGCCAGGGCAATTACTGGCAGCCGCTGTTCTGCCTGTTACCGACGGCGCTGAAGGCAGATCTGGAACAGCTATGGCAGGCCGGAGAGCGCAGCCCGCAACGCTGGTTCTCCAGGCTGGCTCCGGTCGCGGTGGAATGCCCCATCGACGACCCACGCCTGGCCAACCTCAATACGCCGGAGATGCTCACCGCCGCGTCCCTCTCGGCTGACGCTCGAGAGTCATAGCGGAACTCGAACAGCGCTTTCACGTCTGAGCCAGGGTAAATAGTCGTATCACCCAAGGAGACAGACCATGACTCAACGGATCATTCCCGCCCTGCTGATTGCCCTCGGTTTCGCTGTACTGGCCGGCTGCGCTTCGCCTTCGGTGATAACGCTGACTGACGGTCGCGAGATTCAGACCGTGGACAAGCCTAAGTACGACGAAGAGTCCGGCTTCTACGAATTCGAGCAGCTCGACGGCAAGCGCGCCACCATCAACAAGGATCAGGTGCAGACCGTCAAGGAGCTCTGAGACTTCGAGCCAGGCGCTCTACCAGGCAACGCCCGGAAGCCGAAAGCGAGTTGACAGGGGATAACCCGACTTGCAGATTTTTTCGGGCTAACCCCTTGTGCGGTAAAAGTTTTTCGGTAGAATACGCCTCATTCGGAGTGTAGCGCAGCTTGGTAGCGCGTCTCGTTCGGGACGAGAAGGTCGCAGGTTCGAATCCTGTCTCTCCGACCAAATCAAAAACCCGCCTTAACCGGCGGGTTTTTTATTGCCTGCGATTCAGCTCCACAGGTTGTTCAGCGCAGAAAAGCCACCACCTGCTCGGCGTCGAACGGCCAGTTCAACTCGTTCCCGGTGTCGCAACGGCGCAACACGGGAATGCGCAAGCCGTAGCGCTCGACCATGCCCTCGTGCTCGGCGATATCGATCAGCTCGACCAGCAGACCGTTCTCGACGAACGGCATGAGCAACGCCTCTGCCACCTCGCAGAGGTGGCAGCCCAGGGTTCCGAAAAGTTGGCATTCAGGCGTCATGAGCGCACCTCGTTCTCAGCAAGGTACGCAGTCTAGCACCGGCAGGCGTCAGCTCGCGCCGACACCCTTGTCGGACTGACCGGCGAGCAGCGACTGCAGGCCGTCGATCAGGCTGCGGTTGAGGCTGTCGGCCTTCTCCAGGCGCGGCAGGTCGAATCGCTCATCGAGCGAGAAGCCGCCCTTGAGCAGTTCCTTGAGCACACCGCCGGCATTCTGCGCCAGGTCGTTGGCGCTGCGCAGCGCGTCGAGCAGGCCCTGCGCATATTCCTGCAGCCCGGCATTCACCGCACTGGCGCCCTGCCCGGCTACCGCGCCGTAGGCATCGGTCGCCTGACGCACGGTGGTCTGGGTCAGGCGCAGCGACATCGACGCCAGTTGTTCGCCATCCATCTCCAGCGCCATGGCCCGGTCGAACGCCCCGGCCAGATCACCCGCGTAGAACTTGTCGGACAGCTCCTGCACCTGGCTGAAGAGTTTTTCCAGCGCCTTGATCTCGTCGTCGTCCAGCTCGCCTTCGACATTCACCTGCCAACCGCCGATACGCATGCTGCCGGACTGGCTGGCGCCCACCAGGGTGCTGCTCTTGCCATCGCTGGACGCCGCGAAACTGCTCTGCGACCAGCTGGCCGAAGCCTGCGCCACGGAAATGCGCAGGCGATCGCCATCGCGCGTGGTGACGGAAAGATCGAATGTTTCGGCCACCGCGCTGAAGCGCTCGCGATAACCAGCCACCGCCACCTTGTCGCCGACACCCGACGCCGCACCGCCGAAGCGCTTGTCGAGATCGCCCAGGCCGTCCTGGATGCGCTTGTAGGTGTCATCGATATCGCTGGCCACCTGGCCTTTCAGTACACCCATGCCATCGAGAATCTTGCGTGCCTCGGCAAAGCCCTTCTCCACACCTTCACGGGCCTGCGACAGCAGTTTCTCAAGCTTGGCGGGATCGGCACCGGCGGCCGCCTCGCTCTGGATGCGCTGTTCGATGAAACCCAAGACCCGCTCCGCGACCTTTTCGGGGCTGAAGTCATCGCGCTTGCCATTGAGTGCGCCCGGCTGCAGGCCGAGCTTTTCGGCCAGCCGATTGGCCAGCGTGGCCTGAGGGTCGACAGCATTGTTGCGCGCAGCGATGGACTGACTGGCTTGCGCGGTGCGAGCGGCGGAAGGATTGAGCGAGGCCAGAGGTTTCATGACGAGGTACCCAAGTAGGTTATCTGCCGAACTTAACGGCCGTCAGGAGGCAAGCTTTAGCCTTTATCGACCAACGGTCCCTGCCTGATTGCCCTTTCACTCGGCTCGAACGAGTTTTTTCAGACTTGCGGTGAAACGGCCACATTTCCCGCGAGCACCCGACCTAGAGGCTCCGGGCCTCCGGGTGCCGGCTGGCTTGGCCGCCCCGCCAGACTAAAGTCTTAGAGTCGACTCCTCGGCGAAGTGTTTTATTTCATCGCGCCGTAACTGGCCGGTCACATCGTGGCCGAGCTGACAATAACAACGAGGAGACAACAATAATGAGTAAGACTCCCCTCGCCCGCGCCGTGGCTCTCGCCACGCTGGGCGCCAGCCTCACCATGCCAAGCCTGGCTCACGCCGACTTCATTGGTGACAGCAAGGCCACCCTGGAACTACGCAACTTCTACATGAACCGCGATCTGCGCGAGACCACCGCGGCTCAGCAATCCAAACGCGAAGAGTGGGCACAGGGCTTCATACTCAAGGCCGAATCAGGCTTTACCGAGGGCACCGTTGGCTTTGGTCTGGACGCGTATGCCGGCCTGGGCCTGAAACTGGACTCCTCCGACGAGCGCGCCGGTACCAACCTGCTGCCCAACGCCTTCGGCAATGAAGGGCCGGACGAATATTCCGAAGCCACCGGGGCGGTCAAGGCGCGTATCTCCAAGACCGTGGCCAAGGTTGGCGGCCTGATGCCCAAGCTGCCCATCGTTGCTTCCGGCGACTCGCGCCTGCTGCCCCAGGTCTTCACCGGCGGCATGCTGACCTCGCAGGAGATCGACGGCCTGACGCTCAACGGCGGGCAACTGCGCGAAGTGAATTTCCGCAACTCCACCGACCGGCAGGACATCACTGCCACCAACGTGGGCGGCAGGAGCGATCGCTACAACTATGCCGGCGGCGACTACAAGTTCAACGGCGGCAACACCACGGTCGGCCTGTGGTACGGCGAACTGGAAGATATCTACGACCAGAAGCTGTACAACCTGATCCATGTGCAGCCGATCGGCGACTGGAAGCTGGGCGCCAACCTGGCCTATTTCGACTCCCAGGACAACGGCCGCAAACTCGGTGGCAAGCTGGACAACGACCTGACCTCGGTCAACCTGTGGGCCGGCATCGGCGCCCATACCTTCCGCGTGGGCTATCAGAAGGTCGGTGGTGACAATGCCTTCCCGTTCCTGAACGAAACCGATCCGTACATCGTCAACTACCTCCAGATTCTCGACTTCACCCGCAAGGACGAGAAATCCTGGCAGGCGCGCTATGACATCAACTTCGCCAGCTACGGTATTCCTGGTCTGACCGCCTTCGTGCGCTACGTGACCGGCGACGGCTTCGACGGTGTAGGCGGCGTGAGCGGCAAGGAATGGGAACGCGATGTGGATATCAGCTACATCATTCAGGAAGGCCCGCTGAAGAACCTCGGCGTGCGCTGGCGTAACGCGATGGTGCGTTCCAACGCGAGTATCGGCGACCTGGACGAGAACCGTCTGATCGTCAGCTACACCATCCCGCTGATGTAAGGCCAAGGCCTCGCCTCCACGCAGGGCGATGCCACTGAAACGAGAAACGCCGCAATGCCCTCTGGGGATTGCGGCGTTTTTTCATGCGAAGCCGGTAATGCCCGCGAGCCTCGGCTAGGCTCAGAACAGCGCGGAGGACGACTCGATGGACGATTACCAACCCCTGGCCTGCGATCTCTACGACTACCTGGAGATCGCCTGCCTGCACCGCTACCGCCTGGACATCGAACTGACCGACGGCACGCACATGCTGGGCCAGGCCCTGAACACCGAAACCACGGCGAGCAAGGAAGAGTTTCTGCTGGTGCGCACGGCAGAAGGCGAGCAACGCCTGCGCATGGATCGCCTGCTGGCGATCACCCCGCAGGACCCTGGCGCCAGCTTCGGCCGGGTGTTGTTGAGCGGCGCTCGCTGCTGAGCGCCATACCTCGAATATCTGGGCGTCCTATGCACCAATGCCTGGGTTACAGCACCAGCCCGTCACTGCCCAGTTGGACACCAGGCGGCAAGGCGTCGGGGTGCTCCAGCAGCCAGGCGTCGAAGGCGTGGCCGATATGGGTCAGCACCGCTTGCGTCGGCTGCAGGCGTGCGATGACTTCCAGCGCGCGGGTCAGGTCGTTGTGGTTGCGCGGCGCCACCGGCTGCGGCGCGGTGGAGCAATCGAGCACCAGCAGATCCAGCGGTGCACGCTGAAGTTCGGCGCAACTGGCCTCAGGCACGCCGACCGTGTCGGTGAGGTAGGCGATACGCCTGCCCTGCCCTTCGAACCCCAGCCCTTCAAACAAGTACCCAAAGGTCGGCTTGGAATGCGTCAGCGGCAGCGCGGTGACATTCAGCTCACCCAGCTGACGGCGCTCGAAGGCAACGAAAGGCTGGCTGAAATCGAGAATGCCGGGGTGCTTGTACAGATCGGCCAGCCTTTCGGGGTCGTTCGGGCCATGGACCGGGATGATCAGCCCCTGGCCCCAGCGCAGGTGCAGCAGGCCCTGGGCGTGGTCGGCGTGGTAGTGGGTCTGCAGAATGCCGCTGAGGCTGTGCGGCGCGAAGCGCTCGGTAAGGTCGGTCAGGCCGCTGTCGATCAGCCAGCGCTGCGCGCCGCATTCGATCAGCGCGCAGCAGGGGCCACGGCGCCGCGCCGGATACACGCGCGCCGCATCGCAGGCCGGGCAGCTGCAGTTGTACACGGGCACCTGGCGGGCATCGCCGGTGCCGAGCAGGGTCAGGCGCATCGACGCATCTCGTCGAGCAGGTGCAGGAGGCGGCTGACGGTGTGCGGCAGGGGGCCGGAGTTGTCGAGGATGACGGTGCCTGCCCCCTCCTCCTGCTGCAACTGGCGGCTGCGCGCCAGGCGCTGCTCGATCTGCTCCGGCGTCTCGCGGCCGCGAGCCAGCAAGCGCTGGCGCAGCACCGCCTCGTCGACCTGCAGAAGAATCGCCAGCAGATCCGGATAGCGCTGGCGCGCAGCCTCGAGATGACCGCGTGAGCCATTGATCAGCACATCCTGACCGGCGCTCAGCCAGTCGTCGATCTCGCGCGGGATACCGTAGGCCAGGCCATTGGCGTGCCAGCTCAGGGCAAAGGCACCCTCGCCTTCCAGGCGCTCGAACTCCGCGGGACTGACCCCCAGCGCGTCCTCGCCTACCGACTCGGCGCTGCGGGTGATCACCCGCCGGGCGAAACGGCAACCGTGCGCCTCCAGCGGCGCGCGCGCGGCTTGCAACAGGCTGTCCTTGCCCGAGCCCGAAGGCCCCATCAGATAGATCAACCTGCCCTGCATCAGAATACCCTTCGTGCTTGGCGCCACACCTGCTGGATCACCGGCTGCTGGCCATGCGCCCTGGCCTGTACCAGGTCGGCGCGCAGGCCGACGCGGATCTCGCCGCGGTCATCCAGTCCGGCCGCCCTGGCCGGCGCGCGGCTTACGGTAGCGATGGCCGCAGGCAAATCATAGTCGTTGTCCTGCCCGGCGAGCAGCCAGGCCGCATGCAGCAGGCTGGCCGGGTAGTAGTCGCTGGAGAGGATATCCAGCACGCCGTGGCGCGCCAGCTCCGCGGCGGCGATATTGCCCGAGTGCGAGCCGCCGCGCACCAGGTTCGGCGCCCCCATCAGCACCTTCAGCCCCAGCTCGTGGCTGGCCCTGGCCGCTTCCAGGGTGGTGGGGAACTCGGCGATGGCCATGCCGAAGCCGGCCGACTCCCGCACGTGGGCCAAGGTCGCGTCGTCATGACTGGCCACCGAAATGCCGCGGACGTGGCAGTCCTCGACGATGGCGCGACGCTGGCGGTCGCTGTACTGGCGCGAGTTGGCGATCTGTTCCTGCAGAAACTCCTCCATCTCCGCCGGGCTCAGGTGGTACTTGCCCATGTAGTACTCGCGGTACTTCTCCACCTTGGCGAACTGGCGCTGGCCGGGTGAGTGATCCATCACCGACACCAGCGCCACCAACGGGTGCTCCACCAGGTCGCGGTAGATGGTCAGGGCATCGGGGTGGCACAGCTCGCAGCGTAGGTGCAGGCGGTGCTCGGCGCGGGTCTGCCCCGCCGCCTCGCTGGCGGCAATGGCCTCGATCATCGCCGGCAGCTGCTGCATGCGCCGGCCACGCGGGTTGATGTCGCCGATGGACAGCGCATCAAACACCGTGGTGATGCCGGCGGCAACGATCTGCGCATCGTGGGTCAGCACCGCCGAGGCCGAGGGCCAATCCACGCCAGGCCTTGGGCTCATGTGTTTTTCCAGGTTGTCGGTGTGCAGTTCCACCAGCCCCGGCAGGAGGTAATCGCCGCCCAGGTCCTGGGCCTGCGGCAGGCGACTGGCGCCCTCGTCCACCGCGGCGATCAGCCCGTCGCGCAGTAGCAGGGTACCGAGGAACTCGCGCTCGGCGGTGACGATGCGGGCGTTGCTGAGAATCTGTTCAGACGACATAGACGTACTCCGGTTGCGCCGCGGCGGCGCTCATGTCGAGGTAACGGTCGGCCACCGCCTCGCGGGCGATGCGGTCGTGGAAGATGCCGATCAGCGCGCTGCCGGCCGCCTTGGCTTCGAGGATCAGCTCCAGCACCACCTGGCGGTTGGCGTCGTCCAGCGAGGCGGTGGGTTCGTCGAGCAGCAGCACCGGCCACTCGACCATGAAGCCGCGGGCGATGTTGACGCGCTGCTGCTCGCCGCCGGAGAAGGTGCCCGGCGCCAGTTGCCACAGTGCCTCGGGGATATTCAGGCGACTCAGCAGGGCCTTGGCCCGCGCCTCGGCATCGCTGCGCGTCCAGCCGCGGGCCAGCGCCGGCTCCATCACCACGTCCAGGGTCGACACGCGCGGGATGACCCGCAGGAACTGGCTGACGTAACCCAGGCTCTGCCGGCGCACCGCCAGCACCTGGCGCGGCTCGGCGCCGACCAGCTCCACCGGCTCGCCCTGGTGGCGGATGCGAATGCTGCCGCCGGCCGCCAGATAGTTGCCGTACAGGGTGCGCAGCAGGGTCGACTTGCCGGCGCCGGACTGCCCATGCAGCACCAGGCACTCGCCGCCGCGCACGGCGAAATTCAGGTCACGCAGCACCTGCAGGACGACGCCGTTCTGCTGGTGCAGGGTGAAGGTCTTGCTGAGGCCGCTGACCTCGATCAGGTTGTTCATACACACCTCGATTGCTGTCGTAGCCCGGATGCAATCCGGGGGTGGCGGGCACGGGCTTCCCGGATTTCATCCGGGCTACGGGTTGACGGTTGCAGGCCGTAGGGCGGGTGCAACCCGCCATTGCCGTGGCGGGTTACACCCGCCCTACATCCCGCGTCATGCGCAAGCGGGTAGCTCTCAGTCATGGCTGCAACACCGACGACACCAGCAGCTGCGAATAGGGATGCTGCGGGTCGTCGAGAATCTGGTCGGTCAGCCCCGCCTCCACCACGCGCGAGCGGCGCATCACCATCAGGCGGTCGGCCAGCAGGCGCGCCACCGCCAGGTCGTGGGTGACGATCACCACCGCCAGGTCCAGCTCGCGTACCAGGCCGCGCAGCAGGTCGAGCAGGCGCGCCTGCACCGACACGTCCAGCCCTCCAGTCGGCTCGTCCATGAATACCAGGCGCGGCGCGGAGACCAGGTTGCGGGCGATCTGCAGGCGCTGCTGCATGCCGCCGGAGAAGGTGCGCGGCAGGTCGTCGATACGCGCCGGGTCGATCTCCACCTGGCTCAGCCAGTCGAGCCCGGCGGCGCGCAGTTCGCCGTAGTGGCGCACGCCCTGGGCCATCAGCCGCTCGCCGATATTGGCGCCGGCCGACACCGCCATGCGCAGGCCGTCACGCGGGTTCTGCTCGACGAAGCCCCACTCGGTACGCAGCAGCGTGCGCCGCTCGGCCTCGCTGGCGCTGTACAGGTCGAGCCACTGGCCGTCGCGACCGCGATAACTGACCGCACCGCGATCCGGCGGGCAGCGCCCGGAGAGCAGGCTGAGCAAGGTGGACTTGCCCGAGCCGGACTCGCCGACGATGCCCAACACCTCGCCGGGATAGAGGTCGAAGCTCACCCCCTGGCAGCCCTTGTCTGGGCCGTACAGGCGGGTCAGGTCACGCGCCGAGAACAGCGGCTCAGCCGCTGCCACGGCAGGTTGCAGAGGTTCGGCGGCGCTCATTGCAGGTTCTCCTCGGTACGCTGGCGGCAGTAGTCGGTGTCGGAGCAGACGTAGCGCTTGCTGCCGGCGTCGTCGACAATCAGCTCGTCGAGGAAGGACTCGCTGCTGCCGCAGAAGGCGCAGCACTCATCCCAGCGCTGCACGGCGAAGGGGTGATCCTCAAAATCCAGGCTGACCACACGGGTAAAGGGCGGCACCGCGTACAGGCGCTTCTCGCGGCCGGCGCCGAACAGCATCAGCGCCGGGCTCATGTTCAGCTTGGGGTTGTCGAATTTCGGGATCGGCGACGGGTCCATCACGTAGCGCTCGTCCACCGTCACCGGGTAGGCGTAGGCAGTGGCGATATGGCCGAAGGTGGCGATGTCCTCGTATAGCTTCACGTGCATCACGCCGTAGTCCTCCAGCGCATGCATGGTCCGCGTCTCCTGCTCGCTGGGCTCGATAAAGCGCAGCGGCTCGGGGATCGGCACCTGGTAGACCATGATCTGCCCGGCCGACAGCGGCGTTTCCGGAATGCGGTGACGGGTCTGGATCACGCTGGCTTCCAGCGTACGCTCGGTGGTGGCGACGCCGGCGGTGCGGGCGAAGAAGCGGCGGATCGACACCGCATTGGTGGTGTCATCAGCGCCCTGGTCGATCACCTTGAGCACGTCGTCCGTACCGAGAATGGCCGCAGTCAGCTGCATGCCACCGGTGCCCCAGCCGTAGGGCAGCGGCATCTCACGACCACCGAAAGGCACCTGGTAGCCGGGGATCGCCACTGCCTTGAGCAGGCCACGGCGGATCATGCGTTTGGTCTGCTCATCGAGATAGGCGAAGTTGTAGGCCGACGCCTCGCGGGCGCCGCTTGCAGTGGAAAGGTTCATCAGCGGTTCTCCTCTGCCGACGCCTGGCGGCGCAGCTTGCGGATCAGTTCCAGTTCGGCCTGGAAGTCGACGTAGTGCGGCAACTTCAGGTGCGAGACGAAGCCGGCAGCCTCGACGTTGTCGCAGTGCATCAGCACGAACTCCTCCTCCTGTGCCGGGCCCTGCACTTCCTCGCCGTACTCGCCGGCACGCAGGGCACGATCGACCAGGGCCATGCCCATGGCCTTGCGCTCGGCGTAGCCGAAGGCCAGGCCGTAGCCGCGGGTGAACTGCGCCTGCTCGGCGCTTTCACCGACGAACTGGTTGACCATCTCGCACTCGGTGATTTCGATGTCGCCCAGCGGCACGGCGAACCCCAGTTCGGCGGGCGTCATCCACACCTCAACGTCGCCGATGCGGATCTCCCCGGCGAAGGGATGGTTGCGTCCGTAGCCACGCTGGGTGGAATAACCCAGCGCCAGGAGGAAGCCCTCGTCGCCACGGGCCAGGGCCTGCAGGCGCTCGGCGCGGCTGACGGGAAAGGCCAGCGGCTCGCGGGTGATATCGGGCACCGGCGCGCCGTCATCCGCCTCGCGTGCCATCAGCCCTTCGCCTGCGAGAAAATCCAGCACCCGCGGACAGGGCTTGAGCTCAGCGGTAACGGCCGCTTCTGGCGCCGGATACTCGCCCTCGGCCAGCAGGGCAAAGTCCAGCAGGCGGTGGGTGTAGTCGAAGGTCGGGCCGAGCAGCTGACCGCCAGGCAGATCCTTGAAGGTGGCGGAGATGCGCCGTTCCAGCTGCATCTTCGTGGTATCCAGCGGCTCGCTGGCACCGAAGCGCGGCAGCGTGGTGCGGTAGGCGCGCAAGAGGAAGATGGCTTCCATCAGATCGCCGGCCGCCTGCTTGATGGCCAGCGCAGCCAGTTCCTCGTCGTACAGCGAGCCCTCGCTCATGACGCGGGCCACGGCCAGCGGCAGTTGCTGGCGCACCTGCTGCACGCCCAGTTCGGCGACGGCGGTATCGCCACGACGACGGTTGGCCAGCAGTTGATGGGCATTGTCGATGGCGCGTTCGCCACCCTTGACGGCGACATACATCAGGCAGCCTCCTCGGTTTCGATCAGCACGCGGGTACTGCGCGGCAGGCCGATCACCTCGCCGCCCGCGGCGAAGAAGCAATCCAGGCCACGGGGAAAGGCGCTGCGCGCCTGGCGTTGCTGCCAGAACGAGGCCGGCAGCGGCAGGTTGACGCTGCGCACGTCCTTGATGCCCGGGCCGCGCCAGCGCAGGGCTGGGCCGGCGTGCAGATCGTCGAGTTGAATCAGCAGCGTGCAGGACTGATCCGGGTAGCGTTCGCTGCCGTTGTCGAAGTCCGACAGGTCATCCAGCTCGCTTTCGTCGAGCAGGGCGAACAGGGCGATCTCGCGCTCGGCGACGATCGGGCAGCCGCAATGGAAGGCCAGGTTGGCGCGGATCAGCGGCGTATCGAAGCGCGGCGCCAACCACAGCGGCGTGTCGCTGTCGAGAAAGGCCAGGCACAGGCCATAGATGGCCGGGGCCAGGTCGCCCAAGGCGTGGGCGCGGTCCATGGCGCGTGGCAGACCCGGTTCGGCCAGCGCGCCGAGGGCGGCGCGGAAGCTGACCTGGGCATCGAGCACCGGGTCGTCGAAAGCCGGTTGCAGCCAGTGCGAGCTGTGCGGCGTAGTCATCAATCCTCTCCTCTGACCAGGGTGAAGAATTCCACCTGAGTGGTGGCGCTGCGCGCGGCCCGGGCCAGGCGCTGCTCGCGCTGCTGGCGAGCCATGGGTTCGATCAGGTCACTGAGCCAGCGCGCCTGGTCGCTGCCCTGCAGGTGGGCGTCGGCCAGGGCGGCCAGCTCGGCGCGGCGCTTGTCGCGGCCGGCCAGGTAGCTGTAGCCGGTGCGGCCGTCGGCCAGGCGCACCACGCAGCGGGTCACGGTCATCTCGCCCAGGTTGAAGGCACTGCCGGTGCCGCCCATGCGTCCGCGCACCAGGGTCATGCCCACCTCCGGGGCGCGGATCAGCTGGTAGGCGCTGTCTTTCAGCGCCGCCTCATGGGCGTCGAGGGCGCTGCCGGCACGGGCCAGCACGCCCATCCAGCGCTGCCGCGCGGCGATGTTCGGGTCGGTTTCGTTCATGCGGGTCTCCATCAGGTCGCTACCTGGTACTGGAAGCGGTCGGCGCGGCTGCTGGACTGCGCCAGCTCCACCGCCCGGCCAGCGGGATCGCGGGATAATGTGAGTACGCTGAGCAGCGGCGCATGGCGCGGCATCAGCAGGTGCGCGGCTTCTTCGCGGCTGGGCAAACGCGCACCAATCAGGCTGAAAGTGCGCGCCAGCGGCAGGTCGCGCTCGGCCAGGTACTGGCGCAGCGAACCGCCCTGGTAGTCGGCCAACAGTGGCGCCAGGCTGGCGCAGAAACGGTGACGGATCAGGCTCAGCGGCTGGCCCTCGAGCAGGCGCAGGGTGGTCAGCTCGATCAGCTCGCTGCCGTCGGGCAGTTGCAGGTGGCGGCATTCCTCACTGCTGCCAGTGCGGCGCAGGCGCTCGATCAGTTTCGCTTCAACCCGGTGGCCGAGCGCCGACAGCGACTGGCTGAAGGCACTGCCCGCCTCCACCGGGTACACCAGTGGCTTGGCCAGCACCTGGGTGCCCTTGCCCTGGCGGCGCAGCAGGCGGCCTTCGAGCACCAGCTCGTCCACCGCACGGCGCAGGGTGTGGCGGTTGACGGAAAAGCGCGCGGCCAGTTGCATCTCGCCCGGCAGGTAGTCGCCAGGGCTCATGCGCTGCACGTCTTCGCGCAGCACGGCGGCCAGCTCGCGGTACAGCGGTTCGCTTTGTCTAGACAAGTTCATCGTTTGAAAAGGGCGCACGCAGGCGCCCTCCTCCTCCTTCAGATAAAGAGCTTGCGCAGGCGCTGGGACAGGATGTCGATGGCGCTCACCACCAGGATGATCACGATCAGCAGGGCGCAGGTCTGGGCGAACTGGAAGCCGCGAATCGCCTCCCAGAGAATCACCCCGATGCCACCGGCGCCGACCATGCCGACCACCGTGGCCGAGCGCACGTTGGACTCGAAGCGGTACAGCGAGTAGGAAATCCACAGCGGCAGCACCTGCGGGATGACGCCGAAGATCACTTCCTGCAGGGCACTGGCGCCGGTGGCGCGCACGCCTTCGACCGGGCCCGGATCGATGGCCTCGACCGCCTCGGCGAACAGCTTGGCCAACACCCCGGTGGTGCTGATGAACAGCGCCAGCACGCCAGCGAAGGGGCCGAGGCCGACCGCGACGACGAAGAGCATGGCGAAGACCATTTCGTTGATCGAACGGCAGGCATCCATCACCCGGCGTACCGGCTGGTACACCCACCAGGGCACGATGTTCTCGGAACAGAGGATGCCCAGCGGAATGGCGCAGAGAATGGCCAGCACCGTGCCCCACAGGGCGATCTGCACGGTGACCACCATTTCCTTGAGGTAGTGCCGCCAGTTGCTGAAATCCGGCGGGAAGAAGTCGGCGGCGAAGGTGGCCATGTTGCCGCCATCGCGCACCAGCGCCAGCGGGTTCATTTCCGCACCCCGCCAGGACCAGGCGAGCACGGCGAAGAACAGGCCCCAGCCGATCAGTTGCAACCAGCTGCGCTTGCTATCGACGGTCGGGGTATGGGTGGTCAAAGTGGTCATCAAGGTATCTCGGGGAAAACGACTGCAGTCAGCCCCTCGGTCGATACCGAGGGGCTGCCAGGATCAACCGGCGCTGGCGCCGCCCTGCTTTTCACGCTCGGCCATACGCTGCTCCAGCTTGGCCAGCTCGGCGTCCAGCTCCTTGAGCTGAGCCTGCTTGTCGGCGTCCTTGAGCTTGTCGTTGTTGGCCACTTCGGTGCGCTTCTTGAACAGCTCGAGCTGACGAATCGGCAGCAGCTGGTCGTTGTCGGAAGCCTTGAACTGGCCCCACTGCAGGCCCTCGAGCACTTTCTTCTCTTCCGGCTTGGCGCCATAGGTCATGAAGAAGTCGCGCAGCTTGTCGCGGGTTTCTTGCGGCAGGTTCTTGCGCCAGACGATGGGATCGGAGGGGATCAGCGGTGAGGTCCAGATCACCTTGAGCTGCGCGGCCTTGTCCGGCGCGGTCACTTCCAGGCGCTCCATGCCCTCGCTGTTGAAGGTGCCGACATCGACCTGCTTATTGGCCACCGACAGTGCATTGACCTCGTGACTGCCGTTGAGCGAGCGCTTGAAGATCTTGCCGGAGTCGACGTTGTTCTGGGCGAACACGTAATAACCGGGCACCAGGTATCCGGAGGTGGAGTTCGGGTCGCCGTTGGCGAAGGTCAGGCTCTTGGCGTTCTTGAGCATGTCCTCGACCGAGTCGATCGGGCTGTCCTTGTGCGCCACCAGCAGGCTGTAGTAGCCCTGCGCGCCGTTGGCCGCCACGGTCTGGGCGAAGATCTCGCCACCGGCACGGTCCACCGCTTCCATCGCCGACTTGTTGCCGTACCAGGCTACGTCGACCTTGTCGAAGCGCATGCCCTGGATGATCCCGGCATAGTCAGGCGCGAAGAAGGCGTTGATCTTCACTCCGGTCTGCTTGCTCATGTCGGCCAGGAAGGGATCCCACATGGCCTTGAGGTTCTGCGAGGACTCGGTGGAGATGATGCCGAAATTGAGTTCCTCGGCGGCCTGGACCGAGCCCAGCAGGGAACCGGTGACGAGCGCAGAGGCAGCCAGCACCTGGCCGATGCGTTTGAACATGGAGCACACTCCTGTTGCGGGTTGGCGTTATGGTTCGAATGAGGAAGGCGACGTCAGGCCTTGGCCAGCGTCAGTGGACGCTCCACGGCACGTGGGCGCTGCCCTTGCGGCAGCAGCAGGCTGATATCGAGATCACCGCCGTAGAGGTCGTTGAGGAAATCGGGGTTGAAGCTGTCGGTGGGGCCGTCGAAATGAATGCGCCCGCCCTTTAGCGCCACGGCGCGCTGGCAATAGCGCACCGCGTAGTCGACCTGATGCAGGGTCACCACCACCGTCTTGCCATCGCGACGGTTGATGTCGGCGAGAATTTCCATCACCTTGCGTGCCGACTCCGGGTCGAGCGAGGCGATAGGTTCGTCGGCGAGAATCACCTCGGCCTGCTGGCACAGCGCGCGGGCGATGGCCACGCGCTGTTGCTGGCCGCCGGACAGAGTGGAAGCGCGCTGGGCAGCGAACTCGGCCAGACCGACGCGCTCCAGCGCCGCCATGGCGCGCTGTTTTTCCTCGGCATTGAACAGGCTGAGGCTGCCGCGCCAGCGCGGCATGCGGCCCAGGCCGCCGAGCAGCACGTTCTGCAGCACGCTGAGGCGGCCGACCAGATTGAACTGCTGGAAGATGTAGCCGATATCGGCGCGCAGGCGACGCACCTCGCCATTGAGGCGTCCTTCGGCCTGTACCTGACGACCGAGTACCTCGATACTGCCGCCATCACCGCGTGCCAGGCCGGCCAGATGTCGCAGCAGGGTCGATTTGCCCGAGCCAGAGGCGCCGATCAGCGCTACCATCTCGCCCGGCTGTACCGACAGGGCCAGATCGAACAGCGCCTGTTTACGCCCGAAGGTCTTGTTCAGACGGTCGACTCGAATCACTGCGCTCATGGGCTGGCCCTCTACTATCATTGGCGATAAGAAGGCAGCGCCTTGGCCGCCATCTGGTGTAGACCAAGGTAGGCAGAACCTGTGTCAGCCCCGTGAAGCGGAGGTGACGTTTGAGTGACGGGCGTTTGAATCTTTTATGCCTGAGCACAGCTTGCGCAGCTCTTCTGCCGATTGATGCGCATTTCTGACAGTCGGTGCTGGCATTAAGCCTCCACCTCGCTCACAATGCGACACGTAATTGGCGTCAAGGAACTGTTCAGATGACCCTCAGGTCATAACGACGCAGAACGCGATACCGGTTGAACGGCTAGTGAATAAGGTTGTCAAACCGGTGACAATCTTGACACTGACTACCAGTATCGCTCCCTGAACTAACCGGTAATGTATGCGCCCTATGAAACAGGCTACCTATTCCAGCCGCACGGCTGACAAATTCGTCGTTCGCTTGCCCGATGGCATGCGTGAGCGTATCGCTGACGTAGCACGCAACCATCACCGCAGCATGAATTCGGAAATCATCGCCCGCCTGGAGCAGAGCATGCTTCAGGAAGGCGCTCTGGATGACGATCTCAGTCTGCGCCTTGACAGCCCCGAACTGAGCCTCCATGAGCGTGAGTTGCTGCAGCGTTTTCGTCAGCTGTCGCGCCGCCAGCAGAACGCCCTGGTTGCTCTGATTGCCCACGATGTGGAAATGGCCGCCGAAGAAGCCTGAGGCGAGCCCATGAAAAAACCGGCCTTGAGCCGGTTTTTTTATTCCTGCCATTCCTGACAGCGGCCCTCGTGGGCCGTAGCGAAGCGCGGAGCGAACTCCGCGCCCTGATCAGCCGACGAAGCTGAGCAACACCCCCGCCGCCACCGCCGAGCCGATCACCCCGGCCACGTTCGGCCCCATGGCGTGCATCAGCAGGAAGTTCTGCGGGTTGGCCTCCAGGCCCACCTTGTTCGAAACCCTTGCCGCCATCGGCACCGCGGACACACCGGCCGAGCCGATCAGCGGGTTGACCTTGTGCGTGCTGAACAGGTTCATCAGCTTGGCCATCAGCACCCCGGCAGCGGTGCCGGCACAGAAGGCCACCATGCCCAGCAGCAGGATGCCCAGGGTCTTGAGCTGCAGGAAGGCTTCTGCCGACAGCTTGGAACCCACGGTCAGGCCGAGGAAGATGGTGACGATGTTGATCAGCGCGTTGCGCGAGGTATCGGCCAGGCGCTCGACCACCCCGCATTCGCGCAGCAGGTTGCCGAGGGCGAACATGCCGATCAGCGGCGCGGCGTCGGGCAGCAGCATGCCCACCAGAACGCACAGCACGATGGGGAAGATGATCTTCTCGGTCTGCCCCACCGGACGCAGTTGCTGCATGACGATGGCGCGCTCCTCCTTGGTGGTCAGCGCGCGCATGATCGGCGGTTGCAGCAGCGGCACCAGCGCCATGTAGGCATAGGCCGCCACGGCGATGGGACCGAGCAGATCGGGCGCCAGCTTGGAGGTGACGAAGATCGAGGTCGGCCCGTCCGCCCCGCCGATGATGGCGATGGACGCCGCCTCCTTGAGGGTGAACTCCATGCCGGGAATGCCCAGCGCGGTGATCGCCAGGGCGCCGAGCAGGGTGCCGAAGATGCCGAACTGCGCAGCGGCGCCGAGCAGCAGGGTCTTGGGGTTGGCCAGCATCGGACCGAAATCGGTCATGGCGCCGACGCCGAGGAAGATCAGCAGCGGGAAGATGCTGGTCGGCAGGCCCACCTCATAGATCAGGTGCAGAAAACCCGCGCCTTCGGCCATGTTGGCCACCGGGATGTTCGACAGCAGACCGCCGAAACCGATGGGTACCAGCAGCAAGGGCTCGAACCCCTTCTTGATGGCCAGGTAGATCAGTACCAGGCAGACCGCGATCATGAACGCCTGACCGGGCTCCAGATGGTACAGGCCGGTGCTCTGCCAGAGCTTGAGCAGCTTTTCCATGACGTGCCCCTCAGCCGATGGTCAGCAGGCTTGCGCCCACCGCCACCGCATCGCCGACCTTGACGTTGACGGCACCGACGGTGCCGGACTTGAAGGCACGGATTTCGGTTTCCATCTTCATCGCTTCGAGGATGATCACCAGTTGCCCCTCCTCCACGGCCTGGCCGGGCTGCACCAGTACCTTGAAGATATTGCCGGCCAGCGGTGCGGCCTGCGGCTCGCCACCGCCCGCCGCGACCGCCGGGGCCGCCGCAGGCGCGGCGCTCGCCGTGCCACCGACAGGCTTGATGCCTTCGATATCGCCGCCTTCGCCCACCTGCACGACGAACGACTTGCCATTGACCTCGACGGTGTAGACCTCGGGCTTGCCGGCCTCGCGAGCCGGGGTTTCCTTACCGGTCGGGGCCGGCTCGAAGGCCGCCGGGTTGCCGCGGTTTTCCAGAAATTTCAGGCCGATCTGCGGGAACAGCGCGTAGGTCAGCACGTCGTCGATCTCGTCGACGGCCAGCTTGATATCTTTCTCCTGGGCGATACCCTTGAGTTCGGCGGTCAGCTTGTCCATTTCGGCCTCGAGCAGGTCGGCCGGACGGCAGGTGATGGCCTCGCCGCCATCCAGTACACGAGCCTGCAGCTCGGCATTGAACGGCGCGGGCGCGGCACCGTATTCGCCCTTGAGTACGCCGGCGGTTTCCTTGGTGATGGATTTGTAGCGCTCGCCGGTGAGCACGTTGATCACCGCCTGGGTGCCGACGATCTGCGAGGTCGGGGTCACCAGCGGGATGAAGCCGAGGTCTTCGCGCACGCGCGGGATCTCGGCCAGCACCTGGTCGAACTTGTCCTGGGCGCCCTGCTCCTTGAGCTGGCTTTCCATATTGGTGAGCATGCCGCCCGGGACCTGGGCGACCAGGATGCGTGAATCAACGCCCTTGAGGTTGCCCTCGAACTTCGCGTACTTCTTGCGCACCTCGCGGAAGTAGGCGGCGATTTCCTCCAGCAGTTCCAGGTTGAGCCCGGTGTCGCGCTCGGTGCCCTGGAACATGGCCACCACCGACTCGGTCGGCGAATGACCGTAGGTCATCGACAGCGAGGAGATGGCGGTGTCGACGTTGTCGATACCGGCTTCCACCGCCTTGAGAATGGCCACGGATGACAGCCCGGCGGTGGCATGGCACTGCATGTGAATCGGGATGGCCAGGCTGGCCTTCAGGCGAGAGACCAGTTCGAAGGCGGTGTACGGGGTGAGGATGCCCGCCATGTCCTTGATGGCCACCGAGTCGGCGCCCATGTCTTCGATCTGCTTGGCCAGATCGACCCACATGTCCAGGGTATGCACCGGGCTGGTGGTGTAGGAGATGGTGCCCTGGGCATGCTTGCCCTGTTTCTTGACGGCCTTGAGTGCGGTCTCCAGGTTGCGCGGGTCGTTCATCGCATCGAACACGCGGAACACGTCGACACCGTTGACAGCCGCGCGCTCGACGAACTTCTCCACCACATCGTCGGCGTAGTGACGATAGCCCAGCAGGTTCTGCCCACGCAGCAGCATCTGCTGACGGGTGTTGGGCATGGCCTTCTTCAGTTCGCGGATGCGCTCCCAGGGGTCTTCGCCGAGGTAACGAATGCAGGCATCGAAGGTCGCGCCGCCCCAGGACTCCACCGACCAGAAGCCGACCTGATCGAGCTTGGCAGCGATCGGCAGCATGTCTTCCAGGCGTACTCGGGTGGCCAGAATGGATTGGTGAGCATCACGCAGCACCACATCGGTAATCCCGAGTGCTTGTTTTACGGCAGTCATACAGGAGCTCCCTCTAGAACCTGATCAACCGCGACGGGCGCGGTGCTGATGAATGGCGGATTGGATGGCAGCCAGTACCTCGGCATCCGGCTCATGGCTGGCCGGCTTGATGCTGGGTGCTGCGGCAGAGATGGCGGGGGCTGGGGTGTGCGGAGCGAAGAGATTGATCAGGCGCGACATCGCGCTGACCACCGCCACCAACAGCACCAGAAAGGTAAACACGAAACCCATGCCGAATAGCATGAGTTCGACACCCTCGAGCAGGAGTTCACTGGGGGTCATCTTGGCTCCTTTGCCAGCAGCTCGCAGGGCTGCGTTCATTATTGATTAGGAGCGCCCGAGGCCAGCGCCTGGGCAAAGCTGGCGAACCTTAGCCTGAAACAAGTGTTTCAAGCAAACCCCAGACTGCCCGGTCAGGCATTTTTGTAGTGGAGGCGCGATTTCACTACCAAAGGAGGAGCGGCTAGGGCTCGTATGCGACTAGGACGCCATCATTTCGCGACCATCAACGGCCGGTGCCAGCGCCAGCAGCTGTTTGAAATGGCGCGTTTCATCGCCCGGCGTGCGCCCGAACAGACGCTTGAATTCGCGACTGAACTGCGACGGGCTTTCGTAACCGACACGCTGCGCGGCACTGAGCGCACTCAGGTCGTTGCGAATCATCAGCAGGCGCGCCTGATGCAGGCGAATGGCCTTGAGGTACTGCAGCGGCGAACGGCCGGTCATGGACTTGAAGTGCACATGGAAGGCCGGCACGCTCATGCTGGCGATCTCAGCCAGCGAAGGCACATCGAGCGACTCCTGATAATCGCGATGAATTCGCTGCAGAACCCGCGCGATACGGCCGAAGCGGCTGTTCTGCGCCAGGGTCGCACGCAGGCCGCAGCCCTGCTCGCCCTGCAGCACGCGAAAAACGATCTCACGCAGAATCGACGGACCGAGCAGACGCACCTCGTCAGGGTCGGCCAGCGCTTCCAGCAGCCGCAACGTGGCGTCGCTCAGGCGTGCATCCATCGGGCTGGAATAGAGCGTTGCAGGCTCGGCAGCCTGGGGCTCGTCCAGATCCATCACAAGCTCCGCCACCAGCAGCGGATCGACTCGCAGCGCCACACCCAGCATGGGCTCTTCGGCGCTGGCCTCGGTTTCGATGGAAAAGGGCAATGGCAGCGCGAGCACCAGATAGTGCTGCGCATCGTAGACGTACAGGTTGCCGTCGTGCAGCCCGCGCTTGCGCCCCTGGATCACGATCACGATGCTCGGCTCGTACAGTGCCGGTGTCACGGGAAGCGGGCGATTGGAACGCATGAAGGTCACGCCATCGAGCTGCGACGCCGTGTAACCCTCCTCGGGCGCCAGGCGCAGCATCAGCTCGACCATACGCTGTTTCATGCTCTCGGGTGTCGTTGTCATGGCTCGGGTATCGGCTCGCACTGAACACCGGGGCATTGTAAGAAGCATTCAATAGAAACAGGCAATAACCAAAGAGTAACCGGACTTAGCGACCACCCGCCTCCCGCCTAGCATGGAGTCTCCCAACAACAGTGGAGATCGCCATGAGCAAGGTCATTCTCATCACCGGCGCCAGCAGCGGCATCGGCGAAGCCATCGCCAGACATCTCGCAAGCCTGGGTCACCAGGTGGTACTGGGCGCGCGGCGCATCGATCGTCTGCAGGCGCTGGTAGAAGAACTGCAGGCCCAGGGTCAACAGGCCTCGTGCCGCCCCCTCGATGTCAGCCAACTGCACGACATGCAGGCTTTCGTCGAGCATGCCGAAACTCATCACGGCCCCATCGACGTGATCATCAACAACGCCGGCGTGATGCCGCTGTCGCCGCTCAACGCCCTGAAGGTGGATGAGTGGAACCGCATGATCGACGTCAACGTACGCGGTGTGCTGCACGGTATAGCTGCCGTGCTGCCAGGCATGGAGAAACGCGGGCGCGGCCAGATCATCAATATCGCCTCCATCGGTGCCCACGCCGTATCGCCGACCGCCGCGGTCTATTGCGCGACCAAGTACGCCGTCTGGGCGATTTCCGAGGGCCTGCGCCAGGAAAGCGAGCGCGTGCGCGTCACCACCATCTGCCCGGGCGTGGTCGAGTCCGAGCTGGCCGACAGCATCACCGATGCCAGCGCTCGCGATGCGATGAAGGCCTTCCGCCGTATCGCCATCACGCCGGATGCCATCGCCCGCGCGGTAGCCTATGCAGTCGAACAGCCGGACGACGTCGATGTCAGCGAAGTCATCGTGCGCCCGACCGCCAGCCCTTATTGATGGAGGCGAGCATGACAACGAAGAACAACCTGGCAGCGCTGCTGATCAGCGGCGCCCTGCTACCCGGCGCGGCAAGCGCGGAAGCGCAAAACCCGCCCCCCTACGTGGGCATGTGGGTAACGGACGATGGCCATGTCCGCCATGAGCTATTGGCCAACGGCCGTTATGACGAGGCACGCGGCAACCGCGAAAGCGCCTACCAGGGCAGTTACCGCGTCACCGGCAACCACATCGATTACGTCGACGACACGGGCTTTACCGCCGACGGTGAATTCATCGACGACGTGCTCTACCACGGCGGCATGGTGCTGCGCCGCAAAAGCACTCCAAATGACGAGTAAGGCAACCCACCAGCCAAGGAAAGAAGCTTATGAACATGCAAAAAGCTGTCGCCGCGCTACTGCTCAGCCTGTCGCTCTGCCTGCCGACCTGGGCAAGTGACAACACCGCGGCCAATCAGGCCCTGATTCAGAAAGCTTTCGATGACTGGCGCGCCGGCCAAGGCGGCATCTTCCAGTTGCTAGCCGATGATGCCGTCTGGGTCGTGGCCGGCAGCAGCCCGTACTCCGGGACTTACCGCACGCGCGAGGCGTTCATGGAAGATGCAGTCAAACCCATCACCGACAAACTGGCCACGCCCATCGTGCCCACCGTCCGCCAGATCGTGGCGCAGGGGCCTCACGTGGTCGTGCATTGGGATGGCCAGGCGACCGCCAAGGACGGCAGTCGCTACGAGAACAGCTATTCCTGGCACATGCAACTGGAGAATGGCCGGATCACCCGGGTCACGGCCTTTCTCGATACCTGGCGGCTGGTGCAGTTGATGGAGTGATCTAGAGAAGGAAGATCGACGCCAGTCCCAGGAAGATGAAGAAGCCGCCGCTGTCGGTCATGGCGGTGATCATCACGCTGGCCCCCATGGCCGGATCGCGCCCCATGCGCGCCAGGGTCATGGGGATCATTACCCCCATCAACGCCGCCAGCAGCAGGTTGAGGGTCATCGCTGCGGTCATCACCACGCCCAGCGACCAGCTGTCGTAGAGGCCGTAGGCGACTGCGCCGATGACACCCCCCCAGAGCAGGCCATTGATCAGCGCCACGCCCAACTCCTTGCGCACCAGGCGCGAGGTATTGCCGGTGCTGACCTGGTCCAGCGCCATGGCGCGCACGATCATGGTGATGGTCTGGTTGCCGGAGTTGCCGCCGATGCCCGCGACGATCGGCATCAGCGCCGCCAGCGCCACCAGCTTCTCGATCGAACCCTCGAACAGACCGATCACCCGCGAGGCCAGGAAGGCGGTGACCAGGTTGATCGCCAGCCAGGCCCAGCGGTTGCGCACCGACTTCCACACCGAGGCGAAGATGTCCTCCTCCTCGCGCAGACCGGCCATGCTCAGCACTTCGCTTTCGCTTTCCTCACGGATCAGGTCGACCATCTCGTCGATGGTCAGACGGCCAATCAGCTTGCCGCTCTTGTCCACTACCGGCGCGGAAATCAGGTCATAGCGCTCGAACGCCTGGGCGGCGTCGTAGCCATCCTCATCCGGGTGGAAGCTCACCGGATCGTCAGCCATGACCTCGCCGACCTGCTTCTCCGGATCGTTGACCAGCAGGCGCTTGATCGGCAGCACGCCCTTGAGCACGCCGTCGTAATCGACCACGAACAGCTTGTCGGTATGCCCCGGCAGCTCCTTGAGACGGCGCAGGTAGCGCAGCACCACTTCCAGACTGACGTCTTCGCGGATGGTGACCATCTCGAAGTCCATCAGCGCGCCCACCTGGTCCTCTTCGTAGGACAGGGCCGAACGCACGCGCTCGCGCTGCTGGGCGTCGAGCGACTCCATGAGTTCGTGGACCACGTCACGCGGCAGTTCCGGCGCCAGATCGGCGAGTTCGTCGGCGTCCATCTCCTTGGCCGCGGCGAGAATTTCGTGATCGTCCATGTCGGCGATCAGGCTTTCTCGCACCGCGTCGGAAACTTCCAGCAGGATATCGCCGTCGCGCTCGGCCTTGACCAGTTGCCAGACGGTGAGACGCTCGTCCAGCGGCAGGGCTTCGAGGATGTACGCTATGTCCGCAGGGTGCAGATCGTCGAGCTTGCGCTGCAGCTCGGCGAGGTTCTGCCGATGAACCAGGTTTTCCACCAGGTCCTGATGCTGGCCTTCCTGACGATGGGTCAGGCCCTCTACCAGCTTGTGGCGATGCAACAGCTCGATCACCTGGGCCAGGCGATCCTGCAGGCTCTCTTGCGGCTTCTTGGCTTCTACTTCAGTCATAGCGCGCTCCACCCCCAGCTGGCGGGCGCGCCAAAGGGGATCAATCAGGTCTTACACGATTGTGCGATGGGAGTATTGAGTAACTACTGGGTAAGTCCATGGTGGTATTCCACAAGCCCCGGCGGGACTGACGCGGCGAATGATAACACCGCAAACCAGCTTTGTACGTGACAAAAGCGCGGCAAGAACAACTGCTTGCGTCGCAAACTTCGATCCCGCATGAAAACCTGGCTATGCGACGCCAGCCAGCAACACCGGGACACGCTGGCAAGCGAGAAAAAACCATCTACGCTGACCAGGCAAACGTCATGGAGGACGACTCATGCGAGGATTGCACTTCGCAGCGCTGCTTGCCGCTGCGTTTCTCCACCCTATTCCAGACAGCTCGGCCGCCAGCGTGTTCCGCTGCGAGGACGCCAACGGCCATGTCACCTTCACCCGTCACGGCTGCGCCAGCGACCAGCTGCAGCGTCTGCAGGATGCACGCAACCCGACGCCCGGCGGCGGCGAGGCCATCCCCCTGGCCGATCCCGGCCGACGCGTAACCACCACCCCAGCGAGCCCCGGCGAAGTGGTGATAGTCGGCCAACAGGATGATGGCTGCGGCAACCTGCTGACCAGTAGTGAACGACGCCAGGCCATCATCCGCCAAGAGATCCGCAGCGGCATGAGCCGTGCCGACGTGGAAAACAGCCTGGGCAAACCGGACAGAGTTACGGCCAGTAACGGACAGCAGCGCTACCACTACCGCGAAAAACGCAAGGGCGGCGGCAGCCGGCAGGTCAGCTTCGACGAAGCCGGCTGCGTGAAGAAATGACGGGCAAAGAAAAAGGGCCTGCATTGCTGCAGGCCCTTTGGGTATGGCGGACTCAGGAGGATTCGAACCTCCGACCGCTCGGTTCGTAGCCGAGTACTCTATCCAGCTGAGCTATGAGTCCGTTTTGGCGCTTTTAGACCAGATCACCGCTGGTTGAGACATGGCTTGCATCGCTGCAGTGCCATTGAATATGGCGGACTCAGGAGGATTCGAACCTCCGACCGCTCGGTTCGTAGCCGAGTACTCTATCCAGCTGAGCTATGAGTCCGTTTGGCGCTTTTAGACCAGATCACCGCTGGTTGAAGCAAAATGGCTTGCAGCGATGCAAGCCATTTGAATATGGCGGACTCAGGAGGATTCGAACCTCCGACCGCTCGGTTCGTAGCCGAGTACTCTATCCAGCTGAGCTATGAGTCCGTGTGGTGCTTTTATACCAGATCACCTCTGGTTGATTCGCCAGCCCGACCTACGCCCGACTCGCTGAATAATGGCGGAGAAGGGGGGATTCGAACCCCCGACACCCTTTTGAGGTGTACTCCCTTAGCAGGGGAGCGCCTTCGGCCACTCGGCCACCTCTCCGCAACACGGGGCGCATGATAAACATGTTTTCCCCGTTTGCAAACAAAAATTTGTAGAAAAATTAGTGGCTTGGTTCGTCACCCTTCTCTTTCTGGATGCGCTGGTAGATTTCTTCACGGTGTACGGCAACCTCTTTCGGCGCATTGACACCAATACGCACCTGGTTACCTTTCACGCCCAACACGGTGACAGTCACATCATCACCGACCATCAGGGTCTCTCCGACCCGGCGAGTCAGAATCAGCATTCCTTTCTCCTTACGGATTACATTTCGGGACAACAGTCTGCAAAAAAGAAAATGGTGTCAGCTTCCTGCTAAATCAAGCCGGGAAACCTCACCCAAGTATTGACCAGCCCGCGCAGAAAGAAAGTTCCCGCGAGCTGGGCAAAAAGACGAAAGGCGCGGAACCAGCCGCGCCTTTCGGGTAACAGGTATCACTCGCCCTGTCGGGACGGCGCGTCCAGTTCGAACGCCGTGTGCAGGGCACGCACCGCCAGTTCCAGGTACTTCTCCTCGATGACCACGGAGACCTTGATTTCCGAGGTGGAGATCATCTGGATGTTGATGGTCTCCTTGGCCAGCGCTTCGAACATGCGGCTGGCGACACCGGCGTGAGAGCGCATGCCGACACCGACGATGGAGACCTTGGCGATGTTGGTGTCACCGACCACCTCACGGGCGCCCAGCTCGTCTGCGGTCTTCTGCAGCACGCCCAGGGCGTTGTTGTAGTCGTTGCGGTGCACGGTGAAGGTGAAATCGGTGGTGTTATCGTGCGAGACGTTCTGCACGATCATGTCCACTTCGATGTTGGCGGCACTGATCGGGCCGAGAATCTTGAAGGCGATGCCGGGGATATCCGGTACCCCACGGATGGTCAGCTTGGCTTCGTCGCGATTGAAAGCGATGCCGGAAATGATCGGCTGTTCCATGGATTCCTCTTCATCAAGGGTAATGAGGGTGCCCGGCCCCTCCTGGAAGCTGTGCAGGACGCGCAGCGGGACGTTGTACTTGCCGGCGAACTCCACCGAGCGGATCTGCAGCACCTTGGAGCCGAGGCTGGCCATTTCCAGCATTTCCTCGAAGGTGATCTTCTCCAGACGCTGGGCCTTGGGCACCACGCGCGGGTCGGTGGTATAGACGCCATCGACGTCGGTGTAGATCTGGCATTCGTCGGCCTTCAGCGCTGCCGCCAGGGCCACGCCGGTGGTATCGGAACCGCCACGACCGAGGGTGGTGATGCTGCCGTGCTCGTCCACGCCCTGGAAACCGGCGACGACGACCACACGACCGGCCTTGAGATCGGCGCGAATCTTCTGGTCATCGATCTGCAGAATGCGCGCCTTGTTGTAGGCGCTGTCGGTGAGGATGCGCACCTGGTTGCCGGTGTAGGACACCGCCGGCACACCACGTTTGATCAGCGCCATGGCCAGCAGGGCGATGGTCACCTGCTCACCAGTGGAGACCATGACATCCAGTTCACGCGGGACCGGCTCGCCGTCGCTGATCTGTTTGGCCAGATCGATCAGGCGGTTGGTTTCGCCGCTCATGGCAGAAACCACGACGACGATGTCGTCGCCTTTCTCGCGGAACTTCTTAACCTTCTCGGCCACCTGCTGGATACGCTCGACGGTGCCGACGGAGGTGCCCCCAAACTTCTGTACGATCAAAGCCATTTCAAAAAGCCGCCTGATTCCTCGAAGGGCGCCCATTAAACCCGCATCGGGTCACACTGCCAAGGCCCGCCGGACGCACTGCGGGCCCCGCTTTCCCACCTGTTACAGGCCCTGCTCGACGAAAGTCGCAGCCAGTGCCAGCGCTTCGTCCAGCTTGCCGGCATCGACGCCGCCGCCCTGGGCCATGTCCGGACGACCACCACCCTTGCCGCCCACGGCAGCTGCGGCCTGACGCATCAGGTCGCCAGCCTTGAGCTTGGCAGTCAGGTCCTGGGTCACGCCGGCCACCAGCACCACCTTCTCGTCGAACACGCCGCCGAGCAGGATCACGCCGCTGCCCAGCTTGTTCTTCAACTGGTCGACCAGCGCCAGCAGTGCCTTGCCGTCCAGGCCGTCAAGACGCGCAGCCAGCACCTTGGTGCCTTTCACGTCCGCGGCGGAACCGGCCAGATCGTTGCCGGCGGCGCTGGCGGCCTTGGCCTTGAGCTGCTCCAGTTCCTTTTCCAGCTGACGGTTGCGCTCGATCAGGGCAGAGAGCTTGTCCAGCACGTTGTCGCGGCTGCCCTTGACCAGGGAAGCGGCTTCCTTGAGCTGCTCCTCGGCCGCGTTCAGCCAGGCCAGCGCAGCGGCACCGGTCACCGCTTCGATACGGCGCACGCCAGCAGCCACGCCACCTTCGCTGGTGATCTTGAACAGGCCGATGTCGCCGGTACGCGAGACGTGGGTACCGCCGCACAGCTCGACGGAGAAGTCGCCGCCCATGCTCAGCACGCGCACCTGGTCGCCGTACTTCTCGCCGAACAGCGCCATGGCGCCCTTGGCCTTGGCGGTTTCGATGTCGGTTTCCTCGGTCTCGACCTCGGAGTTCTTGCGAATCTCGGCGTTGACGATGTCTTCCAGCTGTTTCAGCTGCTCGGGCTTGATCGCCTCGAAGTGGCTGAAGTCGAAGCGCAGACGCTGACTGTCAACCAGCGAGCCCTTCTGCTGTACGTGATCGCCCAGCACCTGACGCAGCGCGGCGTGCAGCAGGTGGGTGGCAGAGTGGTTCAGCGCGGTGGCCTGACGCACGCTGGCCTCGGCCTCGGCCTTGACGCTGGTGCCAACGGAGAGGCCGCCCTTGACCACTACCCCGTGGTGCAGGAAGGCGCCGCCGGCCTTGGTGGTGTCACGCACGTCGAAGCGCACGCCGGCGCTCTCGAGATAACCGCAGTCGCCGATCTGGCCGCCGGATTCGGCGTAGAACGGAGTCTGATCCAGCACCACCACGCCCTCCTCGCCTTCGGCGAGGCTGTCGACCGCAGCACCTGCCTTGAACAGGGCAATGATCTTGCCGCTGCCGCTGGTGCCTTCGTAGCCGAGGAAGCGGGTGTCGGCGTCGACCTTGACCAGCGCGTTGTAATCCATGCCGAAGGCGCTGGCGGAACGGGCGCGCTCGCGCTGCGCCTCCATCTCGCGCTCGAAGCCTTCTTCGTCCACCGACAGTTCGCGCTCGCGGGCGATGTCGGCAGTCAGGTCGACCGGGAAGCCGTAGGTGTCGTACAGCTTGAACACGATGTCGCCCGGGATGACCGAGCCCTGCAGGCCGGCCAGATCCTGCTCGAGGATTTTCAGGCCCTGTTCCAGGGTCTTGGCGAACTGCTCTTCCTCGGTCTTCAGCACGCGCTCGATGTGCGCCTGCTGCTGCTTGAGCTCGGGGAAGGCTTCGCCCATCTCGGCCACCAGGGCGGCGACGATCTGGTAGAAGAAGCTGCCCTTGGCACCCAGCTTGTTGCCGTGACGGCAGGCGCGACGCACGATGCGGCGCAGCACGTAGCCACGGCCTTCGTTGGACGGGGTCACCCCGTCGGCGATCAGGAAGCTGCAGGAGCGGATGTGGTCCGCCACCACCTTCAGCGAAGCCTGGCCTTCGTTGGCACAGCCGATGGCCTTGGCCGAGGCGGCCAGCAGGTTCTGGAACAGGTCGATCTCGTAGTTGGAATTGACGTGCTGCAGCACGGCGCTGATGCGCTCCAGGCCCATGCCGGTGTCCACCGAGGGCGCCGGCAGCGGGTGCAGCACGCCATCGGCAGTACGGTTGAACTGCATGAACACGTTGTTCCAGATCTCGATGTAGCGGTCGCCATCTTCCTCCGGGCTGCCGGGCGGGCCGCCCCAGATGTGCTCGCCGTGGTCGAAGAAGATCTCGGTGCACGGGCCGCACGGGCCGGTGTCGCCCATTGCCCAGAAGTTGTCGGACGCATAGGGCGCGCCCTTGTTGTCGCCGATGCGGATCATGCGCTCGGCCGGTACGCCGATTTCCTTGTTCCAGATCTCGTAGGCTTCGTCATCGGTGGCATAGACGGTGACCCAGAGCTTTTCCTTGGGCAGGTTCAGCCACTTGTCGGAGGTGAGGAATTCCCAGGCGTAATGGATGGCATCGCGCTTGAAGTAGTCGCCGAAGCTGAAGTTGCCCAGCATTTCGAAGAAGGTGTGGTGGCGCGCGGTGTAGCCGACGTTTTCCAGGTCGTTGTGCTTGCCGCCGGCACGCACGCACTTCTGGCTGGTGGTGGCGCGGGTGTAGGCGCGCTTTTCCAGGCCCAGGAAGCAATCCTTGAACTGGTTCATGCCCGCGTTGGTGAACAGCAGGGTCGGGTCGTTCGCCGGGATCAGCGAGCTGGAAGCGACACGGGTGTGCCCTTTTTCTTCGAAGAAGCTCAGGAAGGCTTCACGGATTTCTGCGCTTTTCATAGGGGTCTTCCAAGGAAACAGGCGGCCACGGCAAAAGCCGGCAAAGGGCCGCATTATATCGGGCCCACCGCGCGCGGCTAGTGCCTTTGTTGATAGCAGGCGCCTATCAGACGCTGCGGTTACGACTCAAAGCGAGCGAAAAACGGCAAAGGCCTCGATCACCTGCTCGATTTGCTCGGCGCTGACGTCCAGATGGGTGACCAGACGCAGGCGTGGCGCCGCGCTGACGGCGATGCCGCGTTCGGCCATGAAGGCCTTGATCTGCCCGGCGCGCTCGCCGAGCTGCACATAAACCATGTTGGTCTGCACCGGTTCGACGCTGTAGCCCAGTGCGGCCAGGCCCTCGCCCAGACGTGCGGCGTTGGCGTGATCCTCGGCCAGGCGCTCGACCTGATGCTGCAGCGCATACAGCCCCGCCGCCGCCAGCACGCCGGCCTGGCGCATGCCGCCGCCAACCATCTTGCGCAGACGCCGCGCCTTGCCGATCAGCGCCGCGCTGCCGCACAGCACCGAACCGACCGGCGCACCGAGGCCCTTGGACAGGCACACCGAGACGGAATCGAAATGCCGGGTGATCTCCCGTGCCGGCACGCCCAGCTTGACCGCGGCGTTGTATAGCCGCGCGCCGTCCAGGTGCAGGCCCAGACCTCGGCGCAGCGTCAGCTCGCGGGCGGCAGCCAGGTAGTCGAGCGGCAGCACCTTGCCCTGCATGGTGTTTTCCAGCGCCAGCAGGCGGGTACGGGCGAAGTGGAAGTCGTCCTGCTTGATCGCCGCCTCGACCTTGGCCAGGTCCAGCGAGCCATCGGCCTCGCCGTCGATGGGCTGCGGCTGGATGGAGCCGAGCACGGCCGCACCGCCGCCCTCGTACTTGTAGGTATGCGCTTGCTGGCCGACGATGTACTCGTCGCCACGCTCGCAGTGGGCCATCAGGCCGAGCAGGTTGCTCATGGTGCCGGTCGGCACGAACAATCCGGCTGCAAAGCCCAGCTGGTCGGCCAACCAGGCTTCCAGACGGTTGACGCTGGGGTCTTCGCCATAGACATCGTCGCCCAGCTCGGCAGCCATCATGGCTTCGCGCATGGCGGCAGTGGGTTGGGTGACGGTGTCGCTACGCAGGTCGATCAGAGGCATGGCAGGCTTTCCCGGCAATTGGCGAAAGGCTCATGCTAAAGAGGTCGCCCGGACAATCACAAGGTACAGTTGAGCAATAAAGCTGCTTGCCCAGCGACGTAGCCCGGAGCAAATCCGGGGATGGCAGACGCAACGTCAGTTCCCGGAAGGCGCCCTGGCTACGCCAAGCCTGCGCCGTCGTCCGGCACGATCAGGATGCCCGCACGCAGACCGTTCTTGACCTTGGGATTGGGGAAGATGATGCGCGCATTCTGCTCTTCCACCACCCAGCGGGTGTCGGCGATGTCCTCGGCGAGCAGGTAGCCGGGTTCGAGCTCGGTGAAGTTCTCGATATCGGCCGGCAGGTGCAGCTGGAAGCTGTCGCTGTGCTTGATGATCTCGCGCGATACGGCGAACAGCTGCAGGCCGTCGAGCGTCGGCTCGTCGTCGATCACCTCGCGTCCTTCGATCAGCGCCTGCAGGGCATTTTCCAGCAGGTCGAGATTGACCAGCTGGTTCTGGCCGAACGCACGCGCCTTGCCCAGTTCGAGGGTGAAAGCCTCGGCGCCGAGCTGTCCGTAGGTGTAGGAACTGAAGGTGATCGAACCCTTGTTCTGCAGCAGCACGGCTTCGATCCCGGCGGCGCGCAGACGCTGCAGTTCGCGGCGCGAGTGGGTACGCCCTTCGTGCCAGGGATAGAGGGCGAACTGCTCGATCTTCGAGCCGCGGATGGCGGTGTGCAGGTCGTAATGCAGACGGGTGCGACCGGTGTCCTTGCCAAAGAAGGTGGCCGCCAGGTGTTCCAGATCGCAGGCACGGATGGCCTCGAAGCCGCTGGATTGCTCGTGGCGACCGTTGAACAGGCGGTTGATGTCCTGCTCGACGAAGCGCTCGCCGCGGCGCATGGCCTCGGGATTGCCGAACAGGAAGAGAATGCGCGCCGCCGGATGCAGCTCGTTGCGTGCGATACCGCGCAACAGGCGGTCGAGCAACTCGATGGGCGCGGTTTCGTTGCCGTGGATGCCGGCCGACAGCAGCAGGTCGAGGCCGTTGTCGCGCGCAGCCGGCGGGGTAATCTCCAGCGCACCCTCATCCAGCCAGCGCAAGCGCGTGCCATCGGGGGTCAGCTGGATCTTCGCCGACGGCTCGTGGCCGGCCAGGGTCAGTTCAAGCAGTTTGCCGAGAGCAAGCATCGGACACTCCTCAGGGCTTAGTGATTGCAGTCCGGGCCGTGAACATGATCATCCTCGTCGGCGATCGCCGGCTCCATCTCCAGCTGCAGGCTGACCAGATTGGTGGCCTGGGGGCGCAGCAGCAGGTTGGCGTACTCGCTGTCGCCCTCCTCCACGTCGACGCCGATCAGCAACTGATCGCCAACGGCCTGGACCCACAGCTCCTTGCCCTGCCAGACCACGGCAAAACGGCTGCAGGAGGTTTCCAGCTGGGTGCCGTCGTTATCTTCGAGAATCAGTTGCAGGGCGTCGCTCATAAAATCTCCGAGGTGGGGGCCAGGTTCAGGTCATCTGGAAAGGATAGACCGAGCCCAGTTTAAGGATCTGCGTCAGTTCATCCAATGCCGTGCGGCACTCGATCAGCAATTGCGGATCGGCCAGATCGGCCTCGCTGAGACGGTCACGGTAATGCTTGTCGACCCAGGCCACCAGCCTGTCATGCAATTCGAGGCTCATCACCACCCCCGGATTGACCGCGGCCAGTTCCTGCTCCTTGAGCGCCACGCGCAGGCGCAGACAGGCCGGACCACCGCCGTTCTGCATGCTCTGCTTGAGGTCGAACACCCGTACTTCGCGGATCGGACCATTGCCGGCAGTCAGCTGCTCCAGGTAGCGCCAGACGCTGGCGTTGTTACGGCACTCCTCCGGGACCACCAGCAGCATGCTGCCGTCGGCGCGGGTCAGCAGCTGGCTGTTGAACAGGTAGGACTTGACCGCATCCTCCACGCTCACTGCGCTGTTGGGCACGCAGACCGCCTGGAAGTTGCCGCCACGACCGGCCAGCTTGCTACCCAGTTCGCCCAGTACCTTGTCGGTGTCGAGGAAGGCGTCCTGGTGATAGAACAGCACTTCGCCGTTGCCCACGGCGATCACGTCGTTGTGGAACACGCCCTGGTCGATCACCGCCGGGTTCTGCTGGGCGTACACCACGCCCTCCTCGCTCAGCCCGTGCAGGCGCGCCACCGCCTGGCTGGCCTCCAGGGTCTGCCGCGCCGGATAACGTGCCGGTGCCGGGTAGCGGCTGTCGAAGGCGCTGCGGCCGTAGACGAAGAACTCCACGCCAGGCTCGCCATAGCTCTTGCAGAAGCGCGTGTGGTTGGCCGCGCCCTCGTCGCCGAACTGACTGACCGCCGGCAAGGCCGGGTGATGCGCGAAATGCTCCTGGCTGGCGAACATGGCCTGCAGCACGCGACTGGTGGTCGGATGCTCGATCGAGCGGTGGAACTTGCAGTTGAGGTTGGCGGCCGTGAAATGCACGCGAGCGTCGGCCGTATCGGCGCTGGGGCTGACGGTGCAGGCGTTGGCCGTCCACATGCTCGACGCCGAGCAGCTCGCCACCAGCAGCGGCATGGCCTCGCGCGCGGCACGGGCAATCACCTCGGGATCGCTGCCGGTGAAGCCCAGACGGCGCAGCGCGGCCACATCCGGACGCTCCTGCGGGGCCAGAACGCCCTGCTTGAAGCCCATGTCCATGAGCGCCCTCATCTTCGCCAGACCCTGCTTGGCGGCCTCCTTCGGATTGGAGATCGCCTGGCTGTTGCTCTGCGATGCGACGTTGCCGTAGGACAGCCCACCGTAGTTGTGGGTCGGCCCCACCAGGCCGTCGAAGTTCATTTCATAGGCAGTCATTACAGAGTCACTCCCGGAGTCAGGGTGGTGGGCAGGGTCAGGGCTTCGCTTTCCAGCGAGGCCACCGGGTAGGCGCAGTAGTCCGCCGCGTAATAGGCGCTGGCGCGGTGGTTGCCGGAGGCGCCAATGCCACCGAAGGGCGCGGTGCTGGCGGCACCGGTCAGTTGCTTGTTCCAGTTGACGATGCCGGCACGGCTATGCAGCCAGAACTGTTCGTAGCGCGCCTTGGAGTCCGACAGCAGGCCAGCGGCCAGACCGAAGGCGGTGGCGTTGGCCTCGGCGATGGCGCCGTCGAAATCGCTGTAGCGGATCACCTGCAGCAGCGGGCCGAAGAACTCCTCGTCCGGACGCTCGCTCACCGCCGTGACGTCGAGGATGCCCGGGGTCAGCAGCGCGGCATCGGCCTGCGGCTGGGTCATGGCCAGCAGCGCAGTGGCGCCCTTGGCCAGCAGATCGGTCTGCGCCTGCATCAGCTGTGCGGCGGCCTGCAGGGAAATCACCGAGCCCATGAACGGCGCCGGCTGCTCGTCGAATCGGCCAACCTTGAGCTGCCCGGCGACCTGCACCAGGCGCGCCAGCAGCGCGTCGCCCCACTGCCCTTGCGGCACCAGCAGACGGCGGGCGCAGGTGCAGCGCTGACCGGCAGAGATGAACGCAGACTGGACGATGGTGTACACGGCCGCATCGATATCGGCGACCTGATCGACGATCAGCGGGTTGTTGCCGCCCATCTCCAGCGCCAGGATCTTGTCCGGACGCCCGGCGAACTGGGCGTGCAGCAGATTGCCGGTGCGGCTGGAGCCGGTGAAGAACAGCCCGTCGATACCCGGATGGCCGGCCAGGGCCACGCCGGTCTCGCGCCCACCCTGCAGCAGGTTGAGCACGCCAGCCGGCAGGCCGGCCTCGATCCAGCACTTGACCGTCAGCTCAGCGACCTTGGGGGTCAGCTCGCTGGGCTTGAACAGCACGCAGTTGCCGGCCAACAGGGCAGGCACGATATGCCCGTTGGGCAGGTGACCGGGAAAGTTGTAGGGGCCGAACACCGCCACCACGCCATGCGGCTTGTGCCGCAGCACGGCAGTGGCATCGGCCAGCGGGCCGCTCTTCTCGCCGGTACGTTCACGGTAGCTCTGGATCGAGATGGCGACCTTGTTGACCATGCTGGTCACCTCGGTAGCGGCCTCCCACAGCGGCTTGCCGGTTTCCTCACCGATGGCGCGGGCCAGCTCGTCGGCATGACTCTTCAGCGCGGCGGCGAAGCGCTCCAGCACGGCGATACGGCCGTCCAGCGAGTGGGCTGCCCACAGCGAAAAGGCGCCGCGCGCCGCGTTGACGGCCTCGTCGACCTGGGCAGCGCTGGCGCCCTGCCCCTGCCAGACCACGGCCTGATTGACCGGATCGAGCGATTGCAAAGGCGCGCCCTGGCCGGGCCGCCACTGACCTGCGATGTAATGAGTGCTCATCTTGTTCTATCACTCCAGCATTCATCGGCGCTCCCGGAGGCCCGCCGCGGAAAACGAAAGACTCTTAACTCTTTGCCGACAGCGCTACGGCGCGCACCTGATCGCCTGCCGACAGCTGCAGACGCCTGGCCGTCAGCGGGTCGACCACCAGGGTGCCGGCGGCCAGGCGCGCCGGGGCCGCGGTGATGCGACAGCCCTCGCGCTTGCGGTTGTGCACCAGGAAGGGCGCGGCATCGTCGCCCGGCGTGCCGATCGCCAGCACCAGGTTCTGGCTATCGCGCACGGCGCGGATTTTCGCGGTTTCCGCCTCGATGGCCGGGCCCGCGTCGAAGATGTCGACGTACCCCTGGTAGCTGAAGCCCTCGGCCTTGAGCATGCTCAGGGCGGGCTCGGTATCGGGATGCACGCGGCCGATCACCGCACGTGCCTCGTCGGAAAGGAAGCAGGTGTAGAGCGGAAACTTGGGCATCAGCTCGGCGATGAAGGCCTTGTTGCCGACCCCGGTGAGGTAGTCCGCCTGGCAGAACTCCATCTTGAAGAAGTGCCGGCCAAGGCTTTCCCAGAACGGCGAGCGGCCGCTGGCATCGGACATGCCGCGCATCTCGGCGATCACCTTGTCGCCGAACAGCTCGCGGAACTCGGCGATGAACAGAAAGCGCGCCTTCGACAGCAGGCGGCCGTTCAAGCCGGTGCGATGATCGGCGTGCAGGAACAGCGAGCACAGCTCGGAGTTGCCGGTCATGTCGTTGGCCAGGAACAGGGTCGGCACCTGGCGATGGATGTTCAGCTCCTGCGAGGCGCACACGGTCAGGCCGACCCGGTAGTTGTACCAGGGCTCACGCAGCCCCACCGCGCCGGCCACGGCGGAAATGCCGACCACCTTGCCGGCATCGTCCTCCAGCACGAACAGATAGTCGGCGTCGGCTCGTTCGGCCTGGCCGCGGAAGGCCTTCTCGGCCCAGTCAACCCGATGCGCCAGGCGCTCCTCGTTGGCCGGCAGGGTAGTCAGGCCGGTGCCGGTACTGCGCGCCAGGTCGATCAAGGCCGGCAAGTCGGCATTGCGCACGGGACGAACGATCATGGATCCTCCGGATCAGCTATTTGCTTGAAGCGGCCAGTGTCGACTCGCCGCCTCGGTTTAAACCGCCACCAGCCTGACGCTGGCGCCCTCGCCGACACCCAGCGCCTCGGCAGCCTGCGGGCTGAGCGTCACGGGTTTGCCCGGCACCCAGTCGAGGTCGGCGACGATGGCGCGGAAATCCTGCAACTGGCCGTTGCTGACCAGGTACTGGCGCCCACTCGTCTCGGCCTCACCGATCTTCACCGGCACCAGACGGCTCTGGGCGATGCTGCGAATGCCCGAAGTGCGGGCGTGCAGGGTCGGACCGCCATCGAAGATGTCGATGTAGTGGTCGGTCTCGAAACCTTCACGCATCAGGATGTCGAAGGTGATCTGCGCCCGCGGATGCACCTGTCCCATGGCCTCTTGCGCCTCGTCCGGCAGCAGCGGCACGTAGATGGGGTAATGCGGCATGAGTTCGGCGAGGAAGGTGCGGCTCTTGAGCCCGCACAGACGCTCGGCCTCGGCGTAGTTCATGTCGAAGAAGTTGCGCCCCACGGCGTCCCAGAACGGCGAATCGCCGTGCTCGTCGCTGTGGCCGACGATCTCCACCACCACCGCGTCGGCGAAGCGCTCGGGATGACCGGCCATGAACAGCAGGCGGCCACGCGAGTTGAGCTCGGCGAACACGCTGCTGACCAGCGGCCGCTCGACGTAGAAACTGGTGAGCAGGCTGTTGCCGGTCAGGTCGTGACACAGCGACAGCACGTGAATCTTGTTGTGGATCTTCAGCTCGCGCGAGTTGTGCACGAAGGTCTCGTTGCGGAAGCTGTAGAACGGTTCGGAGTAGCCGGCCGAGGCGACGATGGCCGAGCAGCCGACCAGGCGCCCGCTGTCGCTGTCCTCGAGGACGAAGAAATAGCTTTCCTCGCCGTTGAAGCTGACTTCGGCAGCGAAGGACGCCTCGGAGGCAGCGATCTTGTCACGCAGCCGATCGGCGTCGTCCGGCAGTGAAGTGACGCCCACCGGGCTATCGGCGGCAAGTCGCTGCACATCCGCCAGGTCCGCCATTTGCGCAGGGCGCATTACCAGCATGGGGTCACTCCTTTTTCAAGAAAAGCTCCGGTGACCGCGCACGGGCAGCCGGAGAACGCCAGGCCAGAGGCCCGGCACACACAGGAACATCATCCGTGGGAGAAGCCCGGCACTACCTGCGCCGGGCGTTCGCTCAGGCGTTGGCCAGCTTGCTCAGCGCACGCTCGAAACGGGCCAGGCCTTCTTCGATATCGCGCTCTTCCACCACCAGGCTCGGGGCGAAACGCACCACGTCCGGACCAGCCTGCAGAATCATCAGCCCTTCCGCGGAAGCGGCGTCCAGCACCTGCTTGGCCTTGCCCTTCCACGCCTCGTTGAGCACGCAACCGAGCAGCAGGCCCATGCCGCGCACCTGCTCGAACAGACCGAACTGCTTGCCGAGCGCCTCCAGGCGTTGCTTGAACTGCTGGTGCTTGACCTTCACGCCATCCAGGGTCTCGCGGGTATTGACGATGTCCAGCACCGCCTCGCCCACTGCGCAGGCCAGCGGGTTGCCACCATAGGTGGTGCCGTGGGTACCGGGGGTAAAGTGCTTGGCCAGGTCGGTGGTGGTGAGCATGGCGGCGATGGGGAAGCCACCCCCCAGGCTCTTGGCGCTGGAGAGAATGTCCGGCACCACACCATAGTGCATGTAGGCGAACAGTTCGCCGCTGCGGCCCATGCCGCTCTGCACCTCGTCGAATACCAGCAGCGCGTTGTGCGCGTTGCACAGCTCACGGGCGCCTTCCAGGTAGGCTTTCTCGGCCGGCAGCACGCCGCCCTCGCCCTGGATCGGCTCGAGTACCACTGCGCAGGTCTTGTCGGAAATGGCCGCCTTCAGCGCCTCCAGATCGTTGTAGGGCACGTGGGTGATGCCCTGGATCTTCGGACCGAAGCCGTCGGAGTACTTTGGCTGGCCGCCGACGCTGACGGTGAACAGGGTACGGCCGTGGAAGCTGTTGAGCGCGGCGATGATCTCGTGCTTTTCCGGACCGAAACGGTCATGCGCGACACGACGGGCCAGCTTGAACGCGGCCTCGTTGGCCTCGGCGCCGGAGTTGCAGAAGAACACGCGCTCGGCGAAGGTCGCATCGACCAGTTTCTTGCCCAGGCGCAGGGTCGGCTCGTTGGTGAACACGTTGGAGATGTGCCAGAGGGTGTTGGCCTGCTCGGTCAGCGCCGCGACCAGCGCCGGATGGCAGTGGCCAAGCACGTTGACGGCGATGCCGCCGGCGAAGTCGATCAGCTCTCGACCGCTCTGATCCCAGACTCGCGAACCGAGGCCACGCACGGGTACGAAGGCGGCAGGGGCGTAGTTGGGGACCATGTACTGGTCGAAATCGGCGCGTTGCACCGCATCGTGCTGAACAGACATCGAAACTCTCCTGAAGAAGGAAAACCAGCCTGCAGCGGGCCACACGGAAGACCCGTCACGGCAGGGAATGCAAGGATTGTAGGGACTGATTCGGGGTCGGCATTGCCGCCATGCGACAACTTCTTACAGCGCCACCCCAGGTTTTTCGCGGGTTTTCGTCAAAGCGACAGAAACCGTCGGAAAGGCGCAGTTTAAACGCAGTTCGATACCAGAGCGCACGCCGACGGAAAAATTCTCCGCAGGCTGACTGGCTGGTATCGGAACGCTTGCTTGGCTCGCCATGAAATCCGGGAGCGGCCAGAGATCGCACCCGGATGGCTTCCGGGCTACATCCAGGTTGGCGCAGGAGCGAGCGCTGCTCGCGAACCGTACGGAATGAGGGAAACGCCGAGGCCTCGCGAGCAGTGCTCGCTAAAGCAGCAAGGATCAGCCGCGCTCGACCGGGGTGGAGGTCAGTTCGAAGGGGCTGTTGCTGCGCCGCTGGTTGCGATCGTCGCGCGGGGTGGCGCCGAAGAAGTTGCGGTAGGCGCTGGAGAAATGCGGCCCGGAGGAGAAGCCGCAGGACAGGCCGATCTGGATGATCGACTTGCTGGTCTGCATCAGCAGCTGGCGCGCCTTGTTCAGGCGCAGCTCCAGGTAGTACTGGCTGGGCACGCGATTGAGGTACTGCTTGAAGATGCGCTCGAGCTGACGACGCGAGACGCACACATGCTGGGCGATCTCGTCGGTGGTCAGCGGCTCTTCGATATTGGCCTCCATCAGCAGCACTGCCTGGGTCAGCTTGGGATGGCTGGAGCCGAGGCGATTCTGCAGCGGAATGCGCTGACGCTCGCCGCCTTCGCGGATGCGCTCGACCACCAGCTCCTCGCTCACCGCCCCGGCCAGCTCGGCACCGTGGTCGCGCGCCAGCAGCGCCAGCAGAAGATCGAGCACCGCCAGGCCGCCGCAGGCAGTCAGGCGATCACGATCCCAGTCGAACAGATGGCTGGTGGCGATGACCTTGGGAAAGCGCTCGGCGAAATCGTCCTGCCAGCGCCAGTGCACCGCCGCGCGATAGCCATCGAGCAGGCCGAGCTGGGCCAGCGGATAGACCCCGGCGGACAGCCCGCCAATCACGCAGCCGGCACGCACCTGCTGCTTCAGCGCCGCCGCCAGCCCGGCAGAGACCTGCGCCGGCGGTGTATCGGCGAGCAGGAACAGCTTGTCCAGCCCATCCAGATGCCCCGCCCAGGGCTCGCCCGGCAGGCGCCAGTCACCCGCCACCAGCGGCTCGGCCTGGAGGAAGACCAGCTCGTACACCACTTCAGGATGCACGCGCTGGGCGACACGCAGGGCTTCCTCGGCCAGGGACAGGGTCAGGGCCTTGGTACCGGGCCAGTAGAGGAAGCCAATTCGATGGGGGGTCATGAGTGCCTGTTCAAAGTCTGCTACGCGCCGGGCCAGCCGCCTTGCAGCGGACCCTGGACGAAGTCTAGTCGTTTCTTACTTGAGACTGCCGGAAAGAAACTGCTTGAGACGTTCGGATTGCGGATTGACCAGAACTTCCTTCGGGCAACCGCGCTCCTCCACCAGACCCTTGTGCAGGAACACCAGCTGGTTGGAGACCTCGCGGGCAAAGCCCATCTCGTGGGTCACCACCACCATGGTGCGGCCTTCGGTGGCCAGGTCCTGCATCACCTTGAGCACTTCGCCAACCAGTTCGGGGTCGAGGGCCGAGGTGGGCTCGTCGAACAGCATCACCTCCGGTTCCATGGCCAGGGCACGGGCGATGGCCACGCGCTGCTGCTCGCCGCCGGACATGTGCGCCGGATAGGCGTCCTTGCGATGCGCCACGCCAACCTTGGCCAGGTAGTGCTCGGCCTTGTCGCGGGCTTCGGCCTTGCTTACGCCGAGCACGTGCACCGGCGCTTCCATGACATTCTCCAGGGCGCTCATGTGCGACCACAGGTTGAAGTGCTGGAACACCATCGACAGGCGCGAGCGCATGCGCTGCAGCTGCTTGGCATCGGCGGCGCGCAGCGAACCGTCCTTGGCCGGCACCAGCTTCAGTTCTTCGCCGTTGAGCAGGATCTTGCCGGCATGCGGCTGTTCCAGCAGGTTGAGGCAACGCAGGAAGGTACTCTTGCCCGAGCCGCTGGAGCCGATGATGCTGATCACGTCGCCAGCCTTGGCTGCCATCGACACGCCCTTGATCACTTCATGGCTGCCGTAGCGCTTGTGCAGGTCCTGAACTTCTAGTTTGTACATGGTTGCGTTCTCTTGAATCGGCACGGGTCAGGTCTTGCGCGGGGCCATGTAGGCCAGCCAGCGACGCTCGGCCAGCTTGAACAGGCGCACCAGAATGAAGGTCAGCACCAGATAGAACAGGCCGGCGGTGATGAAGGCTTCGAAGGGCATGTAGTACTGCGAACTGACCGTACGCGCCGCCCCGGTGATGTCGATCAGGGTGACGATGGAGGCCAGCGAGGTGGTGTGCAGCATCATGATCACCTCGTTGCTGTACTGCGGCAGCGCGCGGCGCAGCGCCGACGGCAGCAGGATGCGACGATAGAGCTTGGCCCGCGACATGCCCATGGCCTTGGCTGCCTCGATCTCGCCATGGGGCGTGGCCTTGAGGCTGCCGGCGAGAATCTCTGCGGTGTAGGCGCTGGTGTTGATGGCGAAGGCCAGGCAGGCGCAGAAGGTGGCGCTGGAGAAGTACGGCCACATGAAGCTGTCGCGAATGACGTCGAACTGGGCCAGGCCGTAGTAGATCAGAAACAGCTGCACCAGCATCGGCGTGCCGCGGATCACGTAGGTGTAGAGCCAGGCCGGGAAGTTGACCAGGGGCGACTTCGACACCCGCATCAGGGCCAGCGGCAGCGCCAGGCTGAGGCCAGCGGCCAGGGAAATCAGCAGGATTTTCAGGGTGACCAGCACGCCACTGAAATACAGCGGCAGGTTCTCCCAGATCATTTGATAGTCGAAGATCATAGGTCAGCCGCCTTGGTACCTACCGAGTAACGCTTCTCGAGGAAACGCAGCGCCAGCAGCGACACGCTGGTCAGCACCAGATACAGCGCCGCCACCGCCAGATAGAAGGTGAACGGCTCGCGGGTCGCGTCAGCCGCGTTCTTGGCCTTGAACATCATGTCCTGCAGGCCGACCACCGAGATCAGCGCAGTGGCCTTGGTCAGCACCAGCCAGTTGTTGGTGAAGCCGGGAATGGCGAAACGGATCATCTGCGGCACGAGGATGCGGAAGAACACCTGCATCCCGCTCATGCCGTAGGCTGCGCCGGCCTCGCCCTGCCCCTTGGGAATGGCCATGAAGGCGCCGCGGAAGGTCTCCGACAGGTAGGCGCCGAAGATGAAGCCCATGGTGAACACGCCGGCGACGAAGGGGTTGATGTCGATGTACTCGTCGTAGCCGAGCAGCGGCGCGACGCGGTTCACGATGTCCTGGCCGCCGTAGAAGATCAGCAGGATCAGCACCAGGTCGGGAATGCCGCGGATCACCGTGGCGTAGGCCTCGCCGAGCATCGCCAGCCACCTGACCGGCGACAGGCGAAAGGCCGCCCCGAGCAGACCGAGAAAGATCGCCACTGCCATCGACGTAAGCGCCAGAAGCAGGGTGAGCCAGGCACCATCGAGTATGGTCGAGCCATAGCCTTGAAGCATGCGCTAATACCTCGTCGGGCACCGCAGCGGCGCCGCATAGCACAATGAAAATTGCCGGGAGCAGGTTCGCTACCGCCCCGCGGCGCCCACAGGGCGACCGCCGGCAATGACGATCACAGAGCGCCGCAGGCGAGACGCCACGACGCCGTACAGCATGAACCAGTAAAAAGTGGCACCGCCCGTTGCGGAGTCAGTGCCACCTTTTCTGCCTACGAACGCTTACTCGCCGTAAACGTCGAAGTCGAAGTACTTGTCCTGCACTTCCTTGTATTTGCCGTTGGCGCGAATGGCCAGGATGGCGGCGCTGATCTTGTCGGCCAACTCCTTGTCACCCTTGCGCACGGCGATACCGGCACCCTCACCGAAATACTTGGTCTCGGTGTAGTCCGGGCCGGTGAAGGCAAAGCCCTTGCCGGCATCGGTCTTGAGGAAACCGTCGTCGATGTTCACCGAGTCGGCCAGGGTGGCATCCAGGCGACCGGACTGCAGATCGAGGAAGATTTCGTTCTGCGAGCTGTAACGCACCACCTCGATACCCGCCGGTGCGAAGACGTCGGTGGCATAACGGTCGTAGATGGAGGCGCGCTGCACGCCGACCTTCTTGCCCTTGAGGTCGACCAGCGGATCTTTCAGCTCGGTACCGGCCTTCATCGCCAGCTTGGCCGGGGTGTGGTAGTACTTGCCGGTGAAGTCCACGGATTTCAGGCGATCTTCGGTGATCGACATGGACGACAGCACGGCGTCGAACTTGCGCACCTTGAGCGCCGGGATCAGGCCATCGAACTCCTGCTCGATCCACTTGCACTCGACCTTCATCTCTTCGCACAGGGCGTTGCCGATGTCGTAGTCGAAACCGGATATCTGGCCGTCCGGGGTCTTGAAGGCAAAGGGAGGATAGGCCGCCTCGATGCCGATACGCAGCGGCTTCTCGGCCATGGCCAGGGGCGACAACATGGACAGCGCCAGGGCGCCGAGCAGTGCGATCTTCTTCATTCTTTGCTCCTTCGAATTGGGTATGGCATCGATGGCAGTGAGGGCCCGGGCCTTTTATGGATTGTAGAAGCAGTCGTGCGCCGTCATGTGCGACAGGCGACGCAGGGCCTTGGCTGGGTGAGCGGCATTCTAGCGGCAGGCATTGAGGCGATATTTCCTCAATGCGACAACTAATTACAGAAGCGCAGGAAGCGCCAGGCGCGGATATTGACAGTCCGGCAAAGGGGTGATCAAGAAGAAAAAGATCAAACGGTAATCTACAGCAAGACTCAGGCCATACATCGCGAAAAGCCCATTCCATGGGCGTTAACGCGTCTCGGCAAATTCCCCTGTCACCGCAAACGGCACTGCATCGGGGCGGCGACGTTCCCTAACCGCCCAATCGCGGTGCGCACTGTTACCGCATGCACACCGAGCGGGACAGCGATGAACGCTGATGGGCCGGGTAAGCGGCTCTAGCCCCCCACCCGCAGGCTGAGACGCGCCGCCACCTGGTTTTCCTCGCGGCGATCGAGGCCCAGCTCCTCGACGCGAATGCCCTGCCCTTCCAGCAGCTCGATCCAGCGCAGCAACTGGGCGAAGGCAGCCGGCTGCAGACTGACCTGCACCGCACCCTGCCCTTCGCCATCCAGACGCTCGATCACCAGCCCCTGCTCCGCTGCCGAGGCCGTGACCAGGCCCTGCAGACGCGCCGGGTCGGGACTGCTGCGCGGCTGCAGATCTCGTCCACGCACCTCCGGCGCCCTGCTCTGCAGGTAGGCATACAGGGCGCGCTGCTCCTCGAAGGCCGCCCGCGCCGCCTGGGCATGGCGCTGCGCCGGCTGCCACAACAGCAGGTAGAACAGCACCAGCAGAAGAAACAGGCTCAGCGCCAGCAGGGCCAGGCGGTCCCGGGCGGGCAAACCCTGCCAGCGCTGCGCCAGCGTCGAGCGCTGCCACTGCAGTTGCAGGTTCTGATTGAATTCACGCCACGACGCCATGCTCATCCTCCTATCACCAGGCGCGCGCTGACGCCATCCGCCTCACGGCTCGCCGAGCCCATCTGCACTGCCTGGCCGGCCTGCTCCAGGCGCTCGCGCAGGCGTTCCAGCTCGGCAAAGCCGGGCGCCTGAATCTGCAGTGCCATGTCGGCACGAATGGCGCTGTAGTCCAGTTGATTGATCTGCACCTGGGGTGCGCCATCGGCGTGCAGCGCATCGGCCACCTCCGCCAGCAGCTCTAGCACCAGGCTGTCGCCACCCCCCGTCTGCGCCAGATGCTGATCGAACTGCGCCCGCAGGTTGATCAGGTTGCGATCTTCGGGAAACAGCTGGCGATACAGCGCCTCGCTGGAGGCGGCATAGGCATCGGCCTCACGCTGCAGGTACCAGCCCTGAGCCAGATTGAAGCCCCCCTGCAGCATCAGGCACAGCGCCACGACCCCGGCCAGCGGCCGCCAGCGCTGCCAGCCGGCCCCCGTCTGCACCTGGGCGAACTCACCCTGCGCCAGGTCGACGCCTGCCCCCTGCCGCACCAGCCACTGGTGCGGCTGCTCCAGCAGGTGCACCTCGTCGACCGGCTCGGGCAGCGCCTGCCCGGCCGGCGCACTGGCGATACGGGGAGAAGGGCAGCGTCCGGCCAGCGCCGACCAGTTCTCCGTCTGCAGGGCCAGCCGCCAGGGCACCTCACCGCCCAGCAACCAGCGCGAACCGAGCCAGAGCAGCTGACTGCCCTGCTGCGGCAGCAGATCGGCATCCACACGAATCGCCTGCGGCGGCTGCGCGGCGCAGAGCGCCAGGCACTCGCGCAGCCAGTCGGCCCGCAGCGCATAGACGCGATGACGGCCATCGGCCATTTTCTCGCCCAGCGCCAGATGCATCAGTTCGACATCCTCGGCGAGCAGCTCTTCCACCGCAAAAGGCAGCGCCTGGCGCAGCCAGCGCGCCTTCTGCGTCGGCAGCTGCACCGCGCAGGTGGTCACCGCCTCCACCGGCAGCACCAGCTCCCAGCTGGCGGGCAGCTCGCGCAAGGCCTCTGCCAGACTCAGGGTCTGGCTCTGCTCCGGTGTCACCCGCTGCACCGCAAGCTCCAGCGACAGAGCGTGACAGGCCTCCGGCGGCAGAAAGATCCATGACTGATTCATTGTTGCTGTTCCTCAACCGGCACCGGCGGTGCGCCAGACTGCCCCAGATCACGCGCCAGGATACTGACCCGGCCATCATTGCTGCGCTGCAACAGGCTGCGCAACACCACACGGCGTTCGCCGAGACTGACCTCACTGAACACCTCGAAAAACTGACTACCCACTGCCAGCCCCTGCACGGCCTGCTCGCCAAGGCCAGCCAGCGCCGGCTGCGCGGCGAAGGCCGCGGGGCTGGGAAAGCCCTCGCTGCCTCGCACGGCGATCAGCGATAGCGCCACATCCGGGGTAAGGCTGTCGGCCAGACTGGAAAGGACCATGGCACCGGCAGTATTGACGTTGAGCAGCACGTCGCCGGGCAAAGCACTGACGTAGGGCAGCAGGCGGCGATAATCGAGCTCGTCCATGTCCAACAGCAGGCGCAGTTCGCTCACGTCGGCCAGTTCGCGATTGGCGCTGCGATAGGGCGGCGTGGCCAGCAGGTACTGGTTGTCCTCGGCGCCGTTGCTGCCCTGCGGCTCGTTGTTGCTATCGAGCCAATCGACCAGGCGCTCGGCATAGGGCTTCTCGATACCCAGGCGCAACATCAGGCGACGCAGACGCAGCAGCGCCAGCTCGTTGGGCTGCCCCTGGCGCACCAGGCTGTTGAGGTTGAAGCGCCCGCTGGGATCGACGATGCGCACGCGCAGCTCGCCACCTTCGTCCAGCGGGAAAGGCGGCAGCGGTCTGGCCCAGAGCTCGCCAAGGTGATCGACCGGCTGGCGCGGATCGCCCTGGCGCAGGTCGCGCTGAAGAATGGCCTTGGCCAGCGTCTCGCCACCCAGGGCGTACTGCCAGGCCTGGCTCACGTGCAGATGATTGGCGCTGCTGCGGATGGACAGCTGCTGGCGGGCGATCAATCCGGCGCAGACCACCGTCACCACGGCGACCACCAGCAGCACGGTGATCAACGCCACACCCCGTTGCCGCGTCATGTCTGCGGCTCCTCGGGCTCTTCGTTGGGAACCTCGGGCCCGCCGAGATTCTCCGGGGCGATATCCGGCAATCGCAGCAGACGGCGCAGCTCGCCGTGCCGTCGGTGCTGCAGGCGCAGCTCCACCGCCTTCGGCAGCCCGGTCAGCAGGCCATCGCCCGAAGCATTGGCCGGTGGCCAGTCGGCTTGCCACTGGCCGTCCTTGTCCAGGTAGCGCAGGCTCACGGACTGAACCCCATCCAGCGCCTGCTGCACCTGCGGCTGGCTGTCCTGAGCGCGGTCCAGCACGCGCCAGTAGCGGCGCTGCCAGCGCTCACCACTGAGCTGCCAGCGTACCCGTTGCAATTCGGCACGCGGCTGGCCCAGCGGGTTGCGCCAGCCGGAACGGGTCAGCTCCAGGGCGCTGGCGTCAGCCAGATCGCTGCGCAGTGCCGGCTGGGGATCGCCGAAACCGTCGCGAATCGGCCGCACCACCACCTGGCGCAGGTCGCGCTCGAAGGCCGCCATGGCCCGCGTCAGCTCGCGCAACTGCTGTTCATGGGCGCGTGTGGCGGCATCGGCACTGAGCACGCTGTCGAGCATGCGGTAGGTGGCCAGCCCCAGCAGGGCGAAGATGGCGATGGCGATCAATAGCTCGAGCAGGGTGAAGCCGCGCATCGCCCGGCCGCTTGGCGCGCGACCACTCCGCTCACGAAGACGCTCGCCGCTACGGTTCATGGCGCCCCCAGAAAACCGCTAAGGCTGACCACGGCCCGCTCGCGCAGATCGCCGCTGACGCCGCGTTGCTCGGCGGCGACCCACAGGGTCACACGACGCATGGCCGGCTCGCTGGTGGCCTGGATCTCGCTCTGCCACAGCCAGCGCCGCCCGGCGAACTCCACCTGGCCCTGGTCGCGGCCATCGGCGGGCGGCGTCTCGGCCAGTTGCAGCTCCACCAGCTGATTGTCGGCCACCCACATGGCCAGGGTGCGCTCCTCCAGCTGCGCGGCCGTTCTGACGCTGCGCGCGCTGGCGGTGAGCACGCTGGCGGCGATCAGGGCGAAGATGGCCAGTGCCACCAGCACCTCGAGCAGGGTGAAACCGCGGGCGTGTTTCATCCGGCCCGTCCCGTCGGCAATTCCTCCAGACGCGGCAGCGCGAAACCGTCACTGGACAGCTGTAGGCGCAAGCCATCGCGGCGGCGCTCGGCCAGGCGCAGACGAAAGGGGGTGAGCTCGCCGCTGGAAAGAATCAGCAGTTGCGGCGCCGTGGCCGAGCCGGTGGTGGTCGGCAGGTTCAGGGCCTCCCCTTCCACTTCGAACTGCAGCTCGGCCCACTCCGGCAGACGATGGGCCTGCCGGTCGAGCGTCTGCCATTCGCCGCGCTGCGGATCGTAGCGCAGCACGCGATAGCCCTCGCGGGTAAAGCTCAGGCCGTACTCGCGATTGTCCAGCACCGCCTCCTCGCTAAGCACGCCGATCAACCCACTCAGGCGCTCCGCCTCGCTGCGCAGCTCGCGCCCCGGCCCGGCAACGCCGCTGCTGAGCACAGCCAGGCCGATCAAGCTGCCGAGGATGACCAGCACCACCAGCAGCTCGATCAGGGTAAAGCCGCGCTGGGCAGAGCCGTGCCTGCGTCCGAAGGATGCCGCCGCGGGCATGATGGGGTCAGAGATCCCAGTTGCCGATATCGGCATTCAGATCGCTGCCGCCCTGCTTGCCATCGGCGCCGAGCGAATACAGGTCGTAGGCACCGCGGGTGCCCGGTGCCAGGTACTGGTACGGGTTGCCCCAGGGATCGATGGGCAGACGCTTGAGATAACCGTCCTTGTTCCAGTTCTTCGCCGGCGGATTGCCGCCCGGCTTGCTCACCAGCGCCTCCAGCCCCTGCTGGGTGCTGGGGTAGTTGTGGTTGTCGAGCTTGTACATGTCCAGCGCCGCGCCGATGGCACGAATATCGTTCTGCGCTGCCGTGACCTTGGCCTGATCCGGCCGGCTCATCACCTGCGGCACCACCAGCGCCGCCAGAATGCCGAGGATGACCACCACCACCATGATCTCGATCAGGGTGAAACCCGCCTGACGTTTACTCACCTGTTATCCCACCATTTGGTTCAACGAAAGAATCGGCAGCAGGATGGCCAGTACGATGACCAGCACCACCGCCCCCATGAATACCAGCATGAACGGTTCGAACAATCCGACCAGCAGGGCGATCTGCGCGCTCAGGTCGTTTTCCTGGTTCTTCGCCGTGCGTGCCAGCATCTGGTCCAGCTCGCCGGAGCGCTCGCCGCTGGCGATCATGTGCAGCATCATCGGCGGAAACTGCCCGGTGGCTTCCAGCGAGCGGGTCAGACTGCCGCCCTCGCGCACCTTCTGCGCAGCCACCAGCACCTCGCCGCGAATCACCCGGTTGCCGATCACCTCGCCGGCGATTGCCAGCGCCTCGACCAGCGGCACGCCGCTGCGCGTGAGGATCGCCAGGGTGGACGCGAAACGTGCGCAGTCCGTGGCACGACCCAGACGGCCGAGCAGCGGCACGCGCAGCAAAAAGGCATGCCAGCGCAAGCGCATCGCCTCATCGCGCAGCGCCGCGCGTAGCGCGATGATCGCCAGCGCCAGCACCACCACGGCCACCAGCCCCCAGGCCTTGACCCAGTCGCTCACGGCGATCAGCACGCGGGTCAGCGTCGGCAGGGTCTGCCCGGAATCGACGAAGACCTTGACCACGTCCGGCACCACGTAACCCAGCAGAAAGCCGACGATCAGCAAGGATGCGCACATCAGAATCAAGGGATACAGCAGCGCCAGCTGGACCTTCTGCCGCGACTGCTGGCGCTGCTCGGTGTAATCGGCCAGCTGTTCCAGCACCGGCCCGAGATGCCCGGCATGCTCGCCCGCCGCCACCGTGGCGCGGTAGAGCTCGGGAAAGGCGGCGGGAAACTCGCGCAGACTGCCGGCCAGGCTGTGACCTTCCAGCACGCGTGCGCGCACCGCCAGCAGCATTCCCTGAATACGGGCGTTGGTCGACTGCGCAGCCGCGGCGCGCAGCGCCTCCTCGATGGGCAGGGCCGCCTGCACCAAGGTGGCCAACTGCCGGGTTACCAGCGCCAGGTCGCGCGCCGAAAGCCCGCGGACGAAGCCCAGACGCGCGCTGCCGCCGGCGTGCTCGCGGGTGCGCGTGGCCTTGACCTCCAGCGGGGCCAGCTGGCGCTCGCGCAACAACTGGCGCACCTGGCGCGCGCTGTCGGCCTCCAGCACGCCCTTCTGCTGGCGACCGCGCCCATCCAGGGCGATGTATTCGAAGGCAGCCATGGCTAGCTCTGATATCCGTTCATCATTCCTCGCGCGTCACCCGCAGCACTTCTTCCACCGTGGTCACCCCTTCGAGCACCTTGCGCCGGCCGTCGTCGCGGATGCTCGGGCCGAGCGTGCGCGCGTGGCGGGTCATTTCCTGCTCCGAGGCGCGGCTGTGCACCAGGGTGCGCATGGTCTCGTCGAACACCACCAGCTCGTAGATGCCGGTACGCCCGCGATAGCCCTGCTGGTGGCACTGGGCACAGCCGCGCGCATGGTAGAGCGTCGGCGGCGGGCTGGCCGGCACGCCCAGCAGCGTACATTCGGCCGCATCGGCCGGATATGGTTCCTTGCACGCCGGGCACAGTACCCGTACCAGACGCTGGGCCAGCACACCGAGCAGCGACGAGGACAGCAGAAAGGGCTCCACGCCCATGTCCACCAGACGGGTGATGGCGCCGATGGCGCTGTTGGTGTGCAGGGTCGAAAGCACCAGGTGACCGGTGAGCGAGGCCTGCACGGCGATCTCGGCGGTTTCCTTGTCGCGGATCTCGCCGACCATCACCACGTCCGGGTCCTGACGCAGGATGGCGCGCAGGCCACGGGCGAAGGTCATGTCCACCTTGGCGTTGACCTGGGTCTGGCCGATGCCTTCGAGGTGATATTCGATGGGATCCTCGACCGTGAGGATGTTGCGCGTGTGGTCGTTGAGGCTGACCAGACTGGCATAGAGCGTGGTGGTCTTGCCCGAGCCGGTGGGGCCGGTGACCAGCAGGATGCCGTGCGGTTTGCGCACCGTCTCCTCCATCAGCGCGCGGTCCTCGGCGCGCATGCCCAGGTGCTGCAGCGACAGGCGCCCGGCCTGCTTGTCGAGCAGACGCAGCACCACCCGCTCGCCGTTGGCCGAAGGCAGCGTGGAGACGCGGATGTCCACCTCGCGCCCACCCACCTTGAGCGAAATACGTCCGTCCTGCGGCACGCGCTTCTCGGCGATGTCCAGCCGAGCCATCACCTTGACCCGCGAGACCAGCAGCGCCGCCAGCTCGCGCTTGGGCTCGAGCACCTCGCGGAGAATGCCGTCGACGCGAAAACGTACCACCAGGCGTTTCTCGAAGGTCTCCAGGTGGATGTCGGAGGCGTTCTCCTTGATCGCTTCGCCGAGGATGGCGTTGATCAGGCGGATGATCGGCGCGTCGTCCTCCTGCTCGAGCAGGTCTTCGGTTTCCGGCACCTGGTCGGCCAGCGAGGCCAGATCGAAGCTGCCGCCGATGTCCTCGGCCAGCTGCATGGACGCCGAATCGTGCTGATAGGCCGTGCCCAGCACCTGGGCGAACTCGCTGGGAGCCAGCAGCTGCAGGGGCAATGCACGTCCGGCAAAGCGCTGCGCCTCGGCCAGCGCCACGGGGTCGCAATCGGCCCGATGGCCCAGGCAGGCCTGCCCCTCGTGGAGCATGAACACCACGCCGTGACGCTTGGCAAAGCTGAAGGGCAGGCGGCGCAGGGGAGTTTCGAGCAGCGAAGCGTTCATAAAGTGAGCCTTAAACGGAACCTTATCGCGAGTATTACAGCCCAATCTGACTGTTTGCCTCGCGCAGGGTTCTTTTCTGTAATGCTTATTGGATTACCTTTAACACATTGCCCAATGCAGCACATCCACCCCAGAAGGGGGATGCCAACGCAGCGTAGGCTGTTATGATCGGCCCGCGACGCACAGCACATAAAAACAACCAGGGTCTGTGAGACAAGTCGTCAGCGACGCCCAAGCGAAGTAGAAAACCCGCGTATGCACAGCCCGAGGCTGAGTGAAACGATTTGCGGACCCGCGGCGGCACAGCGCAGACACTTGCCTACAGAGACTGAAACGTCGTTTTCGGAGTGACACATTTGCCCATCCCGGCCCTCCCTCAGCGCCTCAAGGACAATGCCCCGATCCTGATCGGCATGCTGGCGCTGACTGCCCTGAGCGTGAGTCTGGCCTGGCAGAGCGCCGAGCTCCTGCGCCTGGTACGCAGCCCGTTGCAGCAAAGCGCGGAGCGCACTGCCAGCACCGAGCAGCAACGCGAGCAGGCGCCCATCGCCCAGCTGTTCGGTACCCCGCGCCTGGCCGATAGCGGCCCTCCTCCCGCCACCAACCTGCAGCTGACGCTGCTCGGCAGCTTCGTGCACAGCGACCCGCAACGCTCCAGTGCGGTGATCCAGCGCCAGGGCGGCACGGCCCAACGCTATGCCGTCGGCGGCGAAGTGGACAATGGCGTGCGCCTCGATGCGGTATACGCCGACCGCGTCGAGCTGCTGCGCAACGGCCGTCGTGAAAGCCTGGCCTTCCCTCGCCAGCAGAGCGGCCAGTACAGTCTGTATACCCCCCCGGACGAGGTCAGCGAAGACCCCGTCGAACAGCTCGACCAACTCGACCAGGACAATCTCGAGCAACTGCGTCAGCGCATGCAGGCGCTGCGCGAACAAATGGAAGCCTCCGGCACCCTGTCCGAAGACACCCCCTCCGATCAGCCCATGGAAAGCGACTGAACCGATGCACGCCCTCCGTAGCCGACTGACCCCCGCCCTATTCGCCGCCAGCCTGGCCACCGCGCCTGTGCCGCTACTCGCACAGATCGAACAGGTGCCCAGCAGCGCCAGCCAGCAGGAAGAAAGCTGGACCATCAACCTCAAGGGCGCGGACATCCGCGAATTCGTCGACCAGATCGCCGCCATCACCGGGCAGACATTCGTCGTCGACCCGCGCGTGAAGGGCCAGGTCAACGTGGTGTCCAACACGCCGCTGGGCTTGTCCGAGGTCTACCAGCTGTTCCTTTCGGTCATGGCCACCCACGGCTTCAGCGTACTGACCCAGGGCGACCAGGCGCGCATCGTGCCCAATGCCGAGGCCAAGGCCGAAGCCGGCGAAGGCCGCCCCGCCCCGGACCGCCTGGAAACCCGCCTGATCCAGGTGCAGCACGCGCCGGTGGCGGAACTGATTCCGCTGATCCGCCCGCTGGTGCCGCAATACGGCCATCTGGCCGCCGTGACCTCGTCCAACGCGCTGATCATCAGCGACCGCAGCGCCAACATCGCGCGCATCCAGGACCTGATGCGCCAGCTCGACCAGAGCGGCGCCCAGGACTTCAGCGTGGTCACCCTGCAGCACGCCTGGGTGATGGACGCCGCCGAGGTGCTCAACACCTCCATCGCCCGCGGCCAGGCCAAGGGCACCAGCGCCACCCAGGTGGTGGCCGACGCTCGCACCAATCGCCTGATCCTCCTCGGCCCACCGGAGGCACGCGCCAAACTGGCCGACCTCGCCCGCTCGCTGGACAGCCCCTCCAGCCGCTCGGCCAACACCCGGGTGATCCGCCTGCGCCACAACGACGCCAAGTCGCTGGCCGAAACCCTCGGCGATATCTCCGAAGGCCTGAAGAACAAGGAGGGCAGCGAAACCACCGGTCGCCAGTCCAACATCCTCATCCGCGCCGACGAGAGCCTGAACGCCCTGGTGCTGCTGGCCGAGCCGGATCTGGTGGCCACCCTCGAAGACATCGTGCGCCAGCTCGACGTGCCGCGCGCGCAGGTGATGGTCGAGGCGGCCATCGTCGAGGTCTCCGGCGACATCACCGACGCCGTCGGCGTGCAGTGGGCGGTGGACGCCCGCGGCAATACGGGCGGTCTGGGCGGGGTCAACTTCGGCGGCACCGGCCTGTCGGTCGGCACCGTGCTGCAGATCCTGCAGAGCGGCGAGATACCCGAGAACACCACCCTGCCCGACGGCGCCATCATCGGCATCGGCAGCGACCGCTTCGGCGCGCTGATCACCGCCCTGTCGGCCAACAGCAAGAGCAACCTGCTGTCCACGCCCAGCCTGCTGACCCTGGACAACCAGAAGGCGGAAATCCTCGTGGGGCAGAACGTGCCCTTCCAGACCGGCTCCTACACCACCGATGCCTCGGGCGCCGGCAACCCCTTCACCACCATCGAGCGCAAGGACATCGGCGTGACCCTCAAGGTCACCCCAAGCATCAACGAAGGCGCCACCCTGCGCCTGGAGATCGAGCAGGAAATCTCCTCCATCGCTCCCAGCACCGGGCTCAACGCCCAGGCGGTGGACCTGGTGACCAACAAGCGCTCGATCAAGAGCACCATCCTCGCCGACGACGGCCAGGTGATCGTGCTCGGTGGGCTGATTCAGGACGACGTCACCCAATCCATCTCCAAGGTGCCGTTGCTGGGCGACATTCCCCTGATCGGCGGGCTGTTCCGCTCCACCCGCGACTCCCACGTCAAGCGCAACCTTATGGTCTTCCTGCGGCCCACGGTGGTCCGCGACGGTGCCGGTCTGGCGGCGCTGTCAGGCAAGAAGTACAGCGACATCCGCATTCTCGGTGATGGCAGCAACGGCCGCCCGAGCATCCTGCCCAGCCAGCCGGCGCAGCTGTTCGATGGCCAGGGCGCACCGGCGGTTGATCTGCGCGAGTGATCGCGGCGCAGCGCCTGGGTCGCCCACGCGCACCCGGCCGGGACTGTAAGCCGGCAGGCTGACGCCGCTTTTGCTAACCCCTGAAACGCAACAGGCCCCGCAGATGCGGGGCCTGTTGCGTTTCAGGCTGGGTATCAGGCGCTCTGCGCCAAATCCATCAGCTCGCGGTTGGCCACGGCGTACATGGCGTAGTCGGTGCCGGTGGCCGAGCGCAGCTCGGTCAGCATCGCCTTCCAGCGCTCCACCAGGCGGTGGTGCTGCTCCAGCCACAGCGCCACGCGTGCCTCGATCTCCTGCGGCCCCTCGGCCATCTGCAATACCGAGACGGTGATCGCACGCTGCTGCCAGTCCAGATCATCACGGAAGGCTTCGCGGGCCAGCGCCTGCCAGTTGGTCTCCACCGGCAGGTTGGTGATCTGCTGCAGGTACCAGGACAGCTCCAGCGCACCGCCGACGGCGAAGTAGGCGGTGGCCACCTCGCTGGCGTCCTTGCCGGTGACATCCGCCGCTTCGATGATCGGCAGCAGGGTGTACAAATGGCTGGTGCCGGCCACCACACGCGCCAGCTCTTCCGGCGTGCCGGCTTCGACGAAGCTCTGGTAACGCGCCAGCCACTGTTCGCGGGCCGGGCCTTCGAGCAGCTCGTCCAGACGACCGACCAGCGCCTCGATGCGCGGCGCGAAGTGCGCCACGTCGCGGGCGGCGTCCAGCTCGTTGCGGCGGCTGCGCAGGAACCAGCGGGTGGCACGGCGGCCCAGACGCATCAGCTCGTCCATCAGCTGCAGCTGCAGCTCGGCCGGCACCTTGTAGTCCAGCGCCTCGATCTGCGCCCACCAGTGCGGCAGGCGGAACAGGTCACGCACGATGACGTAGGCGCCGGCGACGTTGGCCGCGCTCATGCCGGTGGACTCCTTCAGGCGCTGCACGAAGGTGATGCCCATGTGGTTGACCAGGTCGTTGGCGATCTGCGTGCTGACGATCTCGCGCTTGAGGCGGTGACGGCGCATGGCGTCGCCGAACTTCTCGGTGAGAATTTCCGGGAAGGCGGTTTCCATCTCGCGCGCCAGGTAGTCGTCGTCCGGCACCAGGGACTTGAGCAAGGATTCCTTGAGGTCGATCTTGCTGTAGGAGATCAGCACCGACAGCTCCGGGCGGGTCAGGCCCTGGCCGTTGGTGGCGCGCTCGTTCAGCTCCTCGTCCGAGGGCAGGAACTCCAGGGCGCGGTCGAGCTTGCCGGCGCTCTCCAGCGCGTTCATCAGGCGCTTGTACTCGCCGACGCGCTCGCGGGCGCGGCGTTCGGCCAGCGACAGCGCCTGGGTCTGCTTGTAGTTGTTACCCAGCACCAGCTCGGACACGTCATCGGTCATCTCGGCCAGCAGCTTGTTGCGCTGCTTCTCGGTCATGTCGCCGCCCGAGACGATCTCGCCCAGCAGAATCTTGATGTTCACTTCATGGTCGGAGCAGTCCACACCGCCGGCGTTGTCGATGAAGTCGGTGTTGCTGGCGCCGCCATGCAGGCCGAACTCGACGCGGCCGAGCTGGGTCATGCCCAGGTTGCCGCCCTCGCCCACCACCTTGGCGCGCAGTTCACGACCGTCCACGCGCAGCGCGTCGTTGGCCTTGTCGCCGACGTCGGCGTGGCTTTCCTTGCTGGACTTGACGTAGGTGCCGATGCCGCCGTTCCACAGCAGGTCGACCGGTGCCTTGAGCAGCGCATTGAGCAGCTCGGTGGGCGCCAGCTTGTCGGCGGCGATGTCGAAGCGCGCCTTCATCTGCGGGGTGATGGTGATGCTCTTGGCGCTGCGCAGGAAGATGCCGCCGCCTTCGGAGATGAGCTTGCTGTCGTAGTCGGCCCAGCTCGAACGCGGCAGGTCGAACAGACGCTTGCGCTCGGCGAAGCTCTTGGCCGCATCCGGGTTCGGATCGATGAAGATGTGCATGTGGTTGAAGGCGGCCACCAGCTGCAGCTTGTCCGACAGCAGCATGCCGTTGCCGAACACGTCGCCGGCCATGTCGCCGATGCCGATCACGGTGACGTTGTCCTTCTGCACGTCGATGCCGCGCTCGCGGAAGTGGCGCTGCACCGAGACCCAGCCGCCCTTGGCGGTGATGCCCATGCCCTTGTGGTCGTAACCGGCCGAACCGCCGGAGGCGAACGCGTCGCCGAGCCAGAAGCCGTATTCGGCAGCGATGCCGTTGGCGATGTCGGAGAAGGTCGCGGTGCCCTTGTCCGCCGCCACCACCAGGTAGGGATCGTCGGCGTCGTGGCGCACCACATTGACCGGCGGCACCACCTCGCCTTCCTTGAGGTTGTCGGTGATATCCAGCAAGCCGCTGATGAAGATGCGGTAGCAGGCGATGCCCTCGGCCATCACCTCGTCACGCGAACCGCCAACCGGCATCTTGCGCGGCACGAAGCCGCCCTTGGCGCCCATCGGCACGATCACCGCGTTCTTCACCTGCTGCGCCTTGACCAGGCCGAGCACCTCGGTACGGAAATCCTCCTCGCGGTCCGACCAGCGCAGGCCGCCGCGGGCGACGTCGCCGAAGCGCAGGTGCACGCCCTCGACGCGCGGGCTGTAGACGAAGATCTCGAACTTCGGCACCGGCCGCGGAATCTCCGGGATCAGGCGCGGGCTGAGCTTGAAGCTGAAATAGGACTTGGCCGCGCCGCTGGCATCGGCCTGGAAGAAGTTGGTACGCAGGGTCGCCTTGATCAGGTCCAGGTAGCGACGCAGGATGCGGTCTTCGTTGAGTACGGCGACGTTGTCCAGCGCAGCCAGGATGGCCTGCTCGAGCTTCTGCTGCTTGTCTTCCAGATCCTCGGCGGTGAGCTTGCGCGCGAGGTAGAAACGGGTGCGGAACAGGCGCACCAGCTCCTTGGCGATATCGGCGTGGTTGATCAGGGTCGAGGCGATGTAGCTGAGGTCGAAGCCCAGGCGGATCTGCTTGAGATAACGCGCATAGGCACGCAGCAGGGCGACGTCACGCCAGGGCATGGCGGCGATCAGCACCAGGCGGTTGAAGGCATCGTTCTCGGCATCGCCGCCGACGATATGGATGAAGGCGTCCTGCAGCGTGTCGTTGAGCTGCTGAATGTCGACATCCAGGCCTTCGGCGTAGGTAAAGGCGAAGTCGTGAATCCAGAATTCGCGGCCGTCATTGCGGCGCAGCTTGTAGGGGAACTCGCCGAGCACGCGCAGGCCGAGGTTCTCCAGAATCGGCAGCACGTCGGACAGCGGCAGCGGCGTGTCGGCATGGTACAGCTTGCAGTGCAGCTGCTGATCGCCCTGCGCCAGCGGCTGGTAGAAGCTCATCACCAGCGGTTTGTCGTTGCTCAGGCTGAGCAGGTGCTGCATGTCCACCACCGCCGAATGCGGGGCGAAACGCTCGCGGTAGCCGGCCGGGAAGCCGCCGGGGAACTCGGCCAGCACGTTGGTGCCCTGGGCCTCGCCGAAGCTCTCCACCATCAGGCTGGCGTAGTCGTCCTTCCACGAACGGCAGGCCTGGATGACTTCCTTCTCCAGGCGCACCGGGTCGATCTGGGTCTTGTTCTTCGGGTCGACGCGCAGGATGAATTGCACGCGCGCCAGCACCGACTCGGAGAAGAAGGTCCAGAACTCGCAATCGGTGGCCTGCAGACGATCCATCAGCACCTGCTGGATCTTCAGGCGGGTTTCGGTGGAGTAGACGTCGCGCGGCACGTAGGCCAGGCAGTAGCAGAAGCGGCCGTAGGGATCGCGACGCAGGAACACGCGAATCTTGTTGCGCTCCTGAATCTGCACGATGGCCAGCGCGGTATTGAACAGGTCGTCCACCGGAGTCTGGAACAGGTCGTCGCGCGGCAGCACTTCCAGCACCTGGGCCAGTTCCTTGCCCAGGTGGGCGCTGCTGTCGAAGCCCGAGCGCTGCTTGATCACGTCCACCTTGCGGCGGATGTAGGGGATGTTCCACACGCTCTCGGCGTACACCGCCGAGGTGTACAGGCCCATGAAGCGGCATTCCTTGACCACGTTGCCCTTGGCATCGAGTTCGCGGATGGAGACGAAATCCGGGTAGGCCGGACGGTGCACGCGGCTCGGTACCGCCGCCTTGGCGAAGGACAGCAGCTGCGGCTCGCGCAGGTAGGCCACGGCCTCCGGCTCGATGTGCAGCTCCTCGGCGGTCAGCCCGGTGCGCAGGCGCTTGGACAGACCGAGCAGGGACTTCTCGTCGTAGACCATGGTGCCGCCGTCGGCGCTGGGCGCGACGGTGAACTCCTCGTAACCGAGGAAAGTGAAGTGGTTGTCCAGCAGCCAGTTGAGGTAGACCTTGATTTCCTCGAGCTCGGCCTTGTCCACCTTGAGCTTGGCGCGATCCAGCCAGGCCAGCAGCTCGCGCGCCTTGGCCTTCATCGGCTGGAAGTCGGCGACGCTCATGCGCACGTCGCCGAAGACTTCGTGAATGGCCTTTTCCAGGGTTTTCAGCTCGGCGGAGCTGGAGCAGCGATCGATCTCCAGGAACATCAGCGCTTCCTGCAGCACACCCTCGCCCTGGGTGCCGCGCGGGAGGATTTCCAGCAGTTCGCCGTTCGCGTCACGGCGCACGCTGAACACACTGTTCTGCAGGGTATGGATGCTGTAGCCGCGACGGTTGAGCTCCATGCGCACCGAATCGACCAGGAACGGAATATCGCCATGCAGAATTTCCACCGCCGTATGGGTGGACTGCCAGCCGTGCTTCTCGTAGTCGGGGTTGAAGGCGCGAACCTGCGGCGAGCCGTGATCGAAACGCTCCAGCATGCGCCAGGCCGACAGCGTGCAGCCGACCAGATCGGACAGGCGCCGCTGAGTCAGCTCTTCGAGGGCGATGATGCCGAAGAATTGTTCGGCGAACAGGGCCATTTGTGGCAGTGCCTGCTCACTCACGTGCTGCGCCAGGGCCGCTTGCAGTTGGTGCTGGAAGTCGGCTTTGCTGGCCGCCGTAAAGAACGCCATGGTTTTGCTCCATTGGGCTGATGGTTCGACAGGAAGTCTGGATCGATGCCGCTCGGTGTTAGTTCAACGTTAGTCCATGAAGCGACAATGACATCTGCGAGTCGCATGCGGACCGGCGCGAGCCAAGCGACCGACTGGTCACATATAGCCGCTGAGCTTAACGAGGGATGGCCGACAACCGCTTGCGGCGCTGCGACATTTTCTTTCAAGGGCGCACCGAGATAGTGCGGATCGCTTGCAGATGACGGCCTGCGCAGGTGCGCAGGCCACCTGAACGCCGCTCTGCACCGGGCCAACTGTCGCCATCGGCCATTCCTGTGACCGTCCCGGCATAACGCAGGGTGCCATGCATAGCGGCTGAAGCGGCAAATGCATTAAAGTCGGCGGTCTGCATGCGAGGCAGCAGTCAGCCTCGCTCATCCGCCAGAAGAGCCCGACGATGGAACACCGTGAAGCGCTGGTCGCGTTACGCCAATTTCTTTCCTCCCAGATCCTCGGCCAGGAAAAACTCCTCGAACGCCTGCTGATCGCCCTGCTCGCCGACGGCCATCTGCTGGTCGAAGGTGCGCCCGGCCTGGCCAAGACCAAGGCGATCAAGGAATTGGCCGAAGGCATCGAAGGCGAGTTCCACCGCATCCAGTTCACCCCCGACCTGCTCCCGGCCGACATCACCGGCACCGAGATCTATCGCCCGGAAACCGGCAGCTTCGTGTTCCAGCAGGGGCCGATCTTCCACAACCTGGTGCTGGCCGACGAAATCAACCGCGCCCCGGCCAAGGTGCAGTCGGCGCTGCTTGAGGCCATGGCCGAGCGCCAGGTCTCGGTGGGCCGCAGCACCTACGATCTGTCGCCGCTGTTTCTGGTCATGGCCACGCAGAACCCCATCGAGCAGGAAGGCACCTACCCGCTGCCCGAGGCCCAGCTCGACCGTTTCCTGATGCACGTGAAGATCGGTTTTCCCGATGCCGCGGTGGAGCGCAAGATCCTCGCCCAGGCCCGTGGCGATGCGCTCAACGGCGAGGCCAAGCCCGAGCATCGGGTCAGCCAGCAGGCGGTGTTCGCCGCGCGCAAGGAGATCCTCGGCCTGTACATGGCCGATGCCGTGGAGGAATACCTGGTGCAACTGGTGATGGCCAGTCGCACCCCGGCCAAATACGACGCCGAGCTGGCCGACTGGATCGCCTACGGCGCCAGCCCGCGCGGCTCCATCGCCCTCGACCGTTGCGCCCGCGCGCATGCCTGGCTGGCCGGACGCGACTTCGTCAGCCCGGAGGACATCCAGGCGGTACTGTTCGACGTGCTGCGTCATCGCATCATTCTGTCCTTCGAGGCCGAAGCCTCGGGCGTCGACCAGGATCGCGTGATCCAGCGCATCCTCGACGTGGTGGCGGTGGCTTGATGCAGCCGCGCCCCATGCGCTCGCCCCACGTAGCCCGGATGCAATCCGGGACTGATTGCGCGGCCTCCCCGGATTACATCCGGGCTACGGGCTGAAGCTCATGCAAACCCCCGCCAGCCACCCCGGCATCCATATCGATCTCGCCGAACTGATCGAGATGCGCCACCGCGTACACGAGGTGCCGCTGTTCTCCACGCCAGCGCGGCGCAGCCCGCTGATCGGCCTGCATCATTCCAAGCTGCGCGGCCGTGGCGTGGACTTCGATCAGGTGCGCGTCTACCAGCCCGGCGACGACGTGCGCACCATCGACTGGCGCGTCACCGCACGCACCCAGGAGCCGCACACCAAGCTGTTCCACGAGGAGCGCGAGCGCCCGATCTTCATCATCGCCGAACAGAGCCAGCGCCTGTTCTTCGGCTCCGGCCAGTGCTTCAAGTCGGTGCTGGCCGCGCGTGCCGCGGCGTTGATCGGCTGGGCCGCGCTCGGTCACAACGACCGTATCGGCGGTCTGGTGTTCGCCGACAACGAGCATCACGAGGTCAAACCGCGGCGCAGCAAGCAGAGCCTGCTGCAGCTGCTCAACCTGCTGGCCCGCGCCAACCAGGCGCTGGCCGCCGAGGCGTCGCCCGCGAGCCGCGATACCTTCGGCATGGCGCTACGCCGCGCGCGCGAAGTGCTGCGCCCTGGCAGTCTGGTGATCGTGCTGTGCGACGAACGCGCGCTGAGCGACAACGCCGAACAGCAACTGACCCTGCTCGCGCGGCATATCGATCTGCTGCTGCTGCCCTTGTCCGACCCGCTCGACCACGCCCTGCCCGCCGCCGGCCTGCTGCGCTTCACCCAGGCCGACGCGCAGCTGGAGCTCGACAGCCATAACGGCGATCTGCGCCAGGCCTACCGCGCCCAGGCGCAGGCACGCGAAGCGCGCTGGCAGCGCCTGGCGCAGAAACTCGGCGTGCCGCTGCTGCCGCTGAGCACCCAGGCCGAGCTGGTCGAGCAGTTGCAGGAACAGCTCAGCGCACTGCGGCCGAGGAAGGTGGTATGAACCCCATCGACCAGTTGCTGCCGCCGATCGATCCGCCGCCCGTGCTCTGGTGGCCGCCCGCACCGGGCTGGTGGCTGCTCGCCGTGCTGCTGCCCCTGCTCGGCTGGGGGCTCTGGCACCTGCTGCGACGCTGGCACCGGCGACAGCGCAAGGTGGCTGTCGAACAGCCCCTCGACCCGCTGCGCCAGGCCGCCCTGCAGGAGCTGGCGCAGTTGCGCAAACCCTACGACGGCGCCGCGGCCGGCCCCTGGCTGCAGCAGATCAACGCGCTGCTCAAGCGCCTGTGCCGCGAGCGCTACCCGGACAGCCACAGCCATGTGCTGAGCAGCCGCGCCTGGCTGGCCTTTCTCGACAACCGCTGCCCGGCGGCCGGCCTGACGCGCTGGATGATCCTGGTGGAAGGCGCCTACAAGCCGCAGTGCACCCTCAGCGACAAGGCCATAGGCGAGCTCGACCAGGCCATCGCCATCTGGATTCGCAAGCATGTTTGAGCTCGCCTGGCCGTGGATCTTCCTGCTCGCGCCGCTGCCCTGGCTGTTGCGCCTGCTGTTGCCGCCGGCCGACAGCGGTGATGCGGCGCTGCGCGTCAGCTTCCTCGACGAACTGCAGGCGCTCAGTGGACGCCGTGCCCGCGTCGGCCTGCCGAGCTGGCGCCAGCAGGCGCCGCTGGCCCTGCTCTGGCTCCTTCTGCTGTGCGCCGCGGCCCGCCCGCAATGGGTCGGTGAACCGCTACCACTGCCGGCCAGCGGCCGCGACCTGCTGCTGGCGGTGGATGTCTCCGGCTCCATGGCCTACGAAGACATGCACTGGGACGAGCAGCCGATCAGTCGCCTGGAACTGGTCAAACGCCTGCTCGGTGACTTCATCGAGGACCGACGAGGCGATCGGGTCGGCCTGATCCTGTTCGGCAGCCAGGCCTATCTGCAGGCGCCGCTGACCTTCGACCGCCACACCGTGCGCACCTGGCTGGACGAAGCCATGATCGGCATCGCCGGCAAGAACACCGCCATCGGCGATGCCATCGGCCTGGCGGTCAAGCGCCTGCGCCAGCGCCCGGCGCAGAGCCGCGTGCTGGTGCTGATCACCGATGGCGCCAACAACGGCGGCGAGATCGACCCGATGGTCGCCGCGCAACTGGCGGCCGAGGAAGGGGTGCGCATCTATGCCATCGGCATCGGCGCCGACCCTCGCCAGAGCGGCGTGCTCGGCGCCTTCGGCTTCAGCGCGCTGGACCTGGACGAAACCAGCCTGCGCGCCATCGCCGAGGCCACCGGCGGCGAGTACTTTCGCGCGCGCAATCAGGCCGAGCTGACCCAGATCGAGCTGACCCTGGATCGTCTCGAGCCGGTCGCCCAGCAGCCCACCCTGGCCCGTCCGGCCAAGGCCCTGTATGCCTGGCCGCTGGCCCTGGCGCTGCTCGGTTCGGTGGTGCTGGCAGGTCGTACGCTCTGGCCCGATCTGCCCCTGCGCCTGCGGAGGCGCGCATGAGCCTGCTCTGGCCGGACTGGCTGCGCCCGCTATGGCTGGCGCTGGTGCCCCTGCTGGCCTGGCTGCTCTGGCGGCTGTGGCACCGCAAGCGGCAGAGCGGGCGCTGGCAGCTGCTGCTGCCGGAAGCCTTTCACCAGACCCTGCTCAAGGGCGGTAGCGGCCGCACCAGCAAGCTGCCCTGGCTCGCCCTCGGCCTGGCCTGGGCACTGGCGCTGCTGGCCCTGCTCGGCCCCAGCTGGCAGCGCGTCGAGCAAAGCAACCAGAAGCCGGCCGACCCGCTGCTGGTGCTGCTGGAGCTGACCCCGCAGATGCTCGCCACCGACGGCCCGCCCAATCGTCTGGAGCAGGCGCGGCGCAAGCTGCTCGACCTGCTCGAAGCCCGGCGCGACGCGCAGACCGCGATCATCGTCTATGCCGGCAGCGCCCATGGCCTGGTGCCGCTGTCCGACGACCTGGCCACCAGCAGCAATCTGCTCGAAGCGCTCAAGCCGTCCCTGATGCCCGAACCGGGCCGCCGCGCCGATCTGGCCGTGGTCCGCGCCCTGCAACTGCTGGATCAGGCGCAGCTGGGTCAGGGACGTCTGCTGCTGATCACCAGCGCGCTGGACGAGCAGGAGCGCAGCGGCATCCGCCAGGCGCTGGAGAAACGCACCGTGCCGCTGCTCATCCTCGGTGTCGGCAGCCGCGAAGGCGCGCCGGTGGTGCAGGAAGACGGCAGCTTTCTCAAGGACGAGCGCGGCGCCATCCTGATTCCCCGCCTCGATGCCCGCGGCCTGCGTGAGACCGCCGAGGCGCATGCCGGGCGCTACGCATCGATGCGCCTGGATGACGAGGACCTGCGCCGCCTTGGCCTGCTCGACAGCCCGCAGGCGCTGCGTGCCGCGGGAGAGCCGACCCAGCTCGATGCCCAGATCGATCAGGGCTATTGGTTGCTCCTGCCGCTTCTGTTGCTCGCCGCCTTTGCCGGACGCCGTGGCTGGCTGTTCTGCCTGCCGCTGCTGCTGATGTTGCCGCCGCAGGCCAGCCACGCGTTCAGCTTCGACGATCTCTGGCTGCGCCCGGACCAGCAGGGCCAGCGCCTGCTCGACGCGCAGCGCCCCGCCGAGGCGGCGCAGCGTTTCCACGACCGCCAATGGCAGGGCAAGGCACTGTACGAGGCCGGCGATTACGCCGCCGCGGCCGAGCGCTTCGCCCAGGGCGACAGCGCCGCGGATCACTACAACCGCGGCAACGCGCTGGCCAAGGCCGGCGAACTGGAGGCGGCGCTGGACGCCTTCGAGCAGGCGCTGGAACGCCAGCCCGACCTGAGCGCCGCACAGCACAACAAGGCCCTGGTCGAAGAGGCGCTGCGCCAACGCGAACAGCAGCAGAGCTCGGCCGACAGCGACCAGACGCAGCAGGCGGAACAGGACGGCGAATCCGACACGGCCAACGAATCTCCAGCCAGCCAGGGCAACGAGCCCCAGCCCGGCCAACCGGCGCAGCCGAGCAAACCGGGTGAGCCGGCGGGAGGTGACGAAGCGCAAAGCGCCGATAACGGCAACGACAGCGCCGCGCAAGCGTTGCCCCAGACCGGCGAGCCGCAGCCGGCGAACGACAGCGAGGCGCTCGAACGCCCACGCGGCGAAGCCGACCTGGGCAGCGCCGACGAACGTCGCCAGGCCCTGGAGCAATGGCTGCGGCAGATCCCGGACGATCCGGGCGAACTGCTGCGGCGCAAATTCTGGTACGAACAGCAACAGCGTCAGGACCCAAATCGATGAAGCGTCTCGCCATCCTGCTTCTCCTACTGGTCGCGGGCCAGGCCAGCGCCGAAGCCTTCTTCGCCAGCGTCGACCGCACCCGCCTCAGCGAGGGCGAGACCGTGGTGCTGACCCTCGAATCCACCGACCCCACCCGCTTCGGCCGCCCCGACCTGAGCCCGCTGGACGAGCACTTCGAGATCGTCGGCAGCCGTCAGGTCAATCGCCTCAGCAGCATCGGCGATACGCCGCGCGCCAGCACGCGCTGGATCCTGACACTGCAGCCCAGGCGCAGTGGCGAGGTGGTGATTCCGCCGATTCGCCTGGAAGACGCCGAAACCCTGCCGATCACGCTGCAGGTCGAAGCGGCCGGCGACCGCGGCAACGGTGAGAAACTGGCCCCGGTGTTCATCGACGCCAGCCTCGATCAGGACAGCGTCTACGTGCAGGCCCAGGCCGTACTGACCCTGCGCATCTACCATTCGGTCTCGATGTATGACGACAACAGCCTGACCCCGCTGCAGATGAAGGATGCGCGCATCGAGCAACTCGGCGAGCCGCGCACCTACGAAAAAAGCATCGGCGGCGTGCGTCACGGCGTGATCGAACTGCAGTACGCCATCTACCCGCAGCGTAGCGGTGAGCTGGTCATTCCCGGCCAGACGTTCAGCGCCACCCTGGTCGACCGTTCCGGCGGCAGCGATTTCCTGCCCTTCGGCCCCCGTTCGGGTCGAGTGTCGCGAGTGAAGTCGCCGGACATCCCCCTGCAGGTCAAGGCCAAACCCGCCGACTACCCCGCCGACGCGCCCTGGTTGCCGGCTCGCGCCCTGGGCCTGGCGGAAACCTGGAACCCGCAACCGGAGCAGAGCCAGGTCGGCGACTCGCTGACCCGCCGCCTCATTCTCAAGGTCGACGGCCTCTCCAGCGCACAGCTGCCACCGCTACCGGCCACCCAGGTGGAAGGGCTGCGCCGGTATCCCGACCAGCCGCAACTGAGCGATCAGAAGAGCGAAAACGGCGTCATCGGCACCCGCGAGGAACGCGAGGCACTGGTGCCCAGCCGCAGCGGCAGCTTCGACCTGCCGCCGCTCGAAGTGGTGTGGTGGAACACCCAGACCGACAGCCTGGAGCGCACCACCCTGTCGCCGCGCACCCTGCAGGTCGCGGAGAACCCGCAACTGCAGAACGAGGAACAGCCCAACACGCCGATGGTGACGACTCAGGTGATCGAGGGTCCGGAGCTGTGGCCCTGGCAGCTGGCGTGCGCCCTGCTCAGCCTGAGCACCCTGCTCGGCTTCGGCCTGTGGTGGCACGCCCGTCGGCAACCGGCGATCCAGCGTGCAGCGCAGAGCGGGCCCAGCCCGCGCACCCTGCTCGACGACATCAAGCGTGCCTGCCAGACCGGCGATGCCCAGGCCACCCGGCACGCCCTGGACGCCTGGGCGCGCCAGCAACCCGAAACCCTGGCCGACATGGCGGCGCGCTACGTGCCGCTGTCGGATGCGCTGGACGGCCTCAACGGCGCGCTGTACAGCGAAGTGGGCCAGCAATGGCAGGGCGAGGAACTGTGGAAGGCGATCCGCAACCTGCCGGCCGCCCAGGAGCCGAGCAGTACGCCACAGGAAAATGGCGCGCTACCACCGCTCTATCCACGCTGATAGGCGTCCCGTAGGGTGCGCCGCGCGCACCGCTGTCCGCGCTCTGCCATGCTCGGCAACCGATCATCCGCCCTGGTCGGTAGCCGAAAATCGACTCGCCGGGACAAAGCCCCGGACTTTATCCGGGCTACGGACTGGATCGGGCAGGAACGGCCAACGAAACAACCTGCCCCCATTCCGTTGGCTTGCATATGCCCGGTGCGCATGGCGCACCCTACGACGCGTTGGGTGGGGTGCGCCGTGCGCACCGACTGCCGCGACAGCGAGGCCTTCTCGTCAGCGCCAAAGCCATAAAACAAAAACCGCGGCACTCGGCCGCGGTTCTCGTTTTACGCAAAGGGCATCAGGCCTTGGCGCGCAGCTTCTCCGGGTTGATCAGGAAGCGGGCCAGGGCCGGCAGCAGCCAGATCGCGCCGATCATGTTCCAGAGGAACATGAAGGTCAGCATCAGGCCCATGTCGGCCTGGAACTTGATCGCCGAGAAGATCCAGGTCGCCACGCCGATGGCCAGGCAGACGCCGGTGAACAGCACCGCCTTACCGGTGGACTTGAGCGTCTCGTAGTAGGCGTCCTGCAGCGACAGCCCCTGACGCAGGTAGGTCTCCAGACGGCTGTAGATGTAGATGCCATAGTCCACACCGATACCCACGCCCAGGGCGATCACCGGCAGGGTGGCGACCTTGACGCCGATGCCCATGAAGGCCATCAGCGCGTTGCCCAGCACCGAGGTCAACACCAGCGGCAGGATCACGCAGAGGGTCGCGGCCAGCGAACGGAAGGTCAGCAGGCACATGATGCTCACCGCGGCATACACGGCGATCAGCATGGTGGTCTCGGACGCGGCGATCACCTCGTTGGTGGCCGCCTCGATACCGGCGTTACCGGCCGCCAGCACCACCTGCAGCTCGTCGGTGTTGTGCTGCGCGGCGAACTCCTCGGCCGCGGCTACCGCGCGCGACAGGGTCTCGGCCTTGTGATCCTCGAGGAACACCAGCACCGGCGCCACCGAGCAGTCGGCGTTGTACAGGCCTTCGGCACGGGCGATGGAGTTGTTCAGCACGTCCTGGTTGCGCGACAGGGTTTCCCATTTCAGGTTGCCCTCGTTCATGCCCTTGATCACCTGCTTGGACACGGTGACCATGGAGATGGCCGACTGCACGCCCTCGGTGTTCTCCATCTTCCACATCAGCTCGTCCATCGCGGCCAGGCTGTCATAGGTGGAGCAGCCCTCGGGGCCGGTCTTGATCATCACCACCAGCACGTCGGAACTGGTCGAGTAGTTGCGGATGACGAAGTCGTTGTCCAGGTTGTAGCGCGAATCCGGATGCAGTTCCGGCGCGCCCTGGTCGAGGTCGCCGATCTTCAGGTTCTGTCCGTACCAGACGCCACCAGCCAGCGCCACGACGGCGATGACCACGGAGATCGGTGCCACCATCGGGTGAGCGAAGTTGGAAATGGCGCGCCAGATCGGATGATCCTTGGCAGCCTCCTCACGACTCTTCTTCACCGCACGCTTGCCGATGCCGATGTAGGAAATCAGTACCGGCAGCAGGATCAGGTTGGTGAGGATGATCACCGCCACGCCCATCGAGGCGCCGATGGCCAGCTCGCGAATCACGCCGATGTCGATCAGCAGCAGGGTGACGAAACCCACGGCGTCGGACAGCAGCGCCACCAGGCCGGGGATGAACAGCTGACGGAAGGCCATGCGCGCAGCGGAAAGCGCGTCGGTCGCTTCGCCCGAGGCCATGGCGATGCCGTTGATCTTCTGCACCCCGTGGGAGATACCGATGGCGAACACCAGGAACGGCACCAGCATCGAATAGGGATCGAGACCGAAGCCCAGGGTGTGCAGCAGGCCGAGCTGCCAGATCACCGCGATCAGGGTGGTGATCACCACGGCCAGGGTGCTCTTGAAGCAGTGGGTGAACCACAGCAGCAGCACGAAGGTGATGCCGATGGCGACGGCGAAGAACAGCGCCACGCCCACCAGGCCATCGATCAGGTCGCCGACCTTCTTGGCGAAACCGATGATGTGCACCTTGACGTTGGGATTCTGCGCCTCGTACTTCTCGCGAATCTTCTCTTCCAGCTCGTGGGAGAACTTCTGGTAGTCCAACTTGATCAGCTTGCTCTGATCTTCCGGGTCCGGATAGGACTCCAGCAGCGGCACGTCGACGATGCTGGACTTGAAGTTGTTCGCCACCAGACGGCCGATCTGGCCGGACTTGAGGATGTTGCTGCGCAGGTCTTCCAGGCTGTCGGCGGAACCGTCGTAGGTCTGCGGAATCACCTCGCCACCTGCGAAGCCCTCTTCGGTCACTTCGGTCCAGCGCACGCTCGGGCTCCACAGCGACTTGAGACCGGAACGGTCGACGCCGGGGATGTAGAACACCTCGTCATGAACCTGACGCAGGGTCTCCATGTATTCCTTGCTGAAGATGTCGCCCTCGGTGGCCTCCACCGAAATCCGCACGGTATTGCCCAGGTTGGACAGGTCGTTGCGGTGCTCGAGCATCTTCTGGATGTAGGGGTGGCCCAGCGGAATCATCTTCTCGAAGCTGGTCTGCGGGCGTACCTGGGCAGCCTGGTAGAACAGGAAGATGCTGATCAGCAGGCAGATCAGGATCACCGCCGGGCGATTGTTGAAAATCAGCCGCTCGAGAAAGGAGGCAGGCTTGTGTTGATGCTTGGTCATGCAAAGGCTCCCGGCTTGTTATTGTTGGCCCAGATCGGCGCCAGTCGAGGCGGCGAGGTGAACGCCGCCCTGCCCCACCAGGATCAGGTTGCCGTTATCCAGTGCAGTTACCCCGGCCAGCGAGAGGCGGTCGGGACGATTGATCAGACTGAAGCTCTGACCGTGATCCGTGCTGCGCAGCACGGTGCCGCCATGGCCGACCACGGCGACGCTGCCGTCACGCAGCAGGGTGCCATCGGCCAGGCCGAATTCCAGCGGACCATTGTTCGGTGTGTTGAGGGAGATCTGCTGCCAGCTGTCACCGAAATCGGTGGAGCGGAACAGATGGCCACGCAGGCCGTAAACCAGCAGCGTGCCGGCTTCGTCCGTACCCAGGGCGCCGAACAGCGAGCCCTCGTAGGGCTTGTCCTCCACCGCTTCCCAGGTTTGGCCCCAATCGCGCGAACGGAACATGCCGCCCAGTTCGCCGACGATGAACAGGCCGGTATCCTTCACCGCGGTGATGGCGTTGAGGTGATAGGCGTCTTCGTTGTCGAGACGGTCGCTGACGTCTTCCCAGTTCGCACCGCCGTCCGTGGTTTCCAGCAGTGCGCCATAGGCGCCCACGGCGTAACCGGTCTCGAGATCCTTGAACCAGATGTCCAGCAGCGGCGCTTCGCGCTCGAGGTCCTCGAACTGCTTGGTCCAGGTCTTGCCGCCATCGGTGGTCGCGAGAATCTGCGCGTCGTGACCGACCACCCAGCCATGCTGGGCATCGACGAAGAACAGCGACGTCAGCATCTGCCGGGTCGGCACCTTGGCCTGCTGCCAGCTCTGACCCTGATCGTCGGAATAGAGGACATGGCCACGGTCACCGACGGCAACCAGGCGCTCGCCGGTGTTGACCACATCGAGCAGCAGGCTGTGCACGGCCTTGGGCGACTCGATGGCATAACCCGCTTCTGGAGCCGAGGTCTCGGCCTGCAAGGGTGCGGCAGCAAGAACCAGAATGGAAAGCACACTGCACAGCGAGAGCGCTTTAGCCAGCGGCGAATGGACACGGAGCGCCGGTTTGCGCGCCACGGTGGACGCCAGACCGGACTGGGTGCGCCGCATGACGGGCTCACTCATATACCTTCCCCCTTTCTTGTTATAGGCGGTGCTACTTATTCCGCCCATCCTAGCGAGCTTCGGAAAGCCCTGACAATTGGCGCGACGTTATGTTTTGTTAAGGCAGAACCCGCGTTATAGAAGCCTATTCGTCCAGCTGATGCAAAAAAGGCCGCTACTACTGTAGCGGCCTTCGCATACGACTACACGACTATTATCGCGTGCCGCGACGACGCAGGGCTGCCGGCTTGAAGTAGCCATCGTCCGGAATCGCCTGACCGAAGTCGATGGTGTTGCTCTCTTCGTTGTCCAGGTTCTGCACGTGGTAGCGACGCGCCTGCAGATCGTGGAACACGTCGAGTGCGGACCAGGTGGTCGGCAGATCGTAGTAGTTCTTCAGGTAGGCGATGGAGACGCGCCACAGCTCGCCACGACCATCGTACTGATCGACCACGGCGGCCTGCCAGCTGTCCTCGTCGAGGAACAGGGTACGCTTGGAATAGATGTGGCGAGCGCCGGACTTCAGCGTGCCTTCCACCACCCAGACGCGGTGCAGCTCGTTACGGGTCAGGGCCGGGTTCAGGTGGCCGACCTGCAGCAGGTCCTTGTACTTAACGTCGGGGCTGGTGACCTTGTAGTTGTTGTACGGGATGTAGATTTCCTTCTTGCCTACCAGCTTCCACTCGTAGCGATCCGGAGCACCGTTGAACATGTCGGTGTCGTCGGCGGTGCGCAGACCGTCGGCGGCGGCGATCGGCGTGTCGTAGGCCAGGTTCGGCGCACGACGCACGCGACGTTGACCGGCGTTGTAGCCCCAGGCCTGACGCGGCTCCTTGACCTGATCCAGGGTCTCGTGAACCAGGGTCGCGCCACCGGCCAGACGTGCCGGGCTGGTGGTGAACGACAGGTAGTAGAACATGATGTTGTTCAGGTCGGCGAAGGAGCCGTTCTGCACGTAGTACTTGAACATGGCCTCCTGCTGCGAGGTGACCAGCGAGTACGAACCGTTGCGCTGCACCGCCACTTCCGAAGCGCGACGCACGATGTAGGTGCCACGGTAGCGGGCGATGTGGTTCCACAGAGCCTCGACGCCGTTCTGCGGAATCGGGAACGGAATGCCGCCATAGGCGTTGGTGAAACCGTTGCCGCCATCGGCCAGCTTGGCGCTGGTGGCGTTCTTGATGGTGTTGTCATAGACCCACTGCGGCGCGGAGCCGGAGCGGCGGGTCTGGTACACCGGCATCTGATAGGTTTCCGGATAGGCCTTGAACATGGCGATCTGACCCGGGGTCAGGTTGGCCTCGTACTGACTCAGGTTGGCCGCGGTGATGGTGAACAGCGGCTTGTCTTCCGGGAACGGGTTGACGTGGTGCTGGCCCGAGCGGGTGTAGCCAGCCGGCGCCTGAGTGATGCCACCGGTCCAGGCCGGGATGGTGCCGGCCGCGTTGCCGGCCTTCTCGGCACCGAAGGGAGTCAGGGTATCGCCGAGTTTGGCGGCTTCCTGCGGGGAAACGGCAGCCAGCGCGGAACCGGCGGAAAACGCCAGCGCAACGGCTACGGCCATCAGCCTGTGCTTGTTCAGCATGGGTAATTCTCCGTGAAGAGTCTGACCGGGCGCCCAACGGCGCCCGGCGTTTTTTCTGGTTATGGGTATTAGAACGAGTACTTGACGTTGACGCCGATGTTGTCGCGATCACGCGCGCCGTTGTTCTGGCCAGCGCCGTAGAACTCGGTGTACTGGATCTCGGCTTCCAGGCTATTCAGGTAGCTGGCACGCATACCCAGGGTGTAGGCCTTGCGTCCTTCGATGAAGTTGCCGGTCTGGTGCGAATTGCCTTCGAAGTCATGCTTGAATACGGCGAACGGCGACAGGTTCACGCCGGCGTAGACGTCGTTCCAGGTACCGGACAGCACCAGGGTGTAGCCGTAGGCGTTCTTGTTGACCTGGTCGTCGCGATCGTAGCCGGAGACATAGGAGCCATTGCCGCGGCCGGAGTAATAGCGGCGACTGCCATCGTAAGCGGTGTATTGCAGGCTGCTGCCCCGAATGTGCTCCGAACCCAGCTCGGCTACACCGAACAACGAGTCGAAACCGAACGAGGGGCCGAAGTTGTAAATGGTGCCCAGCGAGGTGTTGAAGGCCTCGACCCGCTCGGAGTTGTGGATCTGATCATTGATATCGACCAGTTGACCGCCGATGTTGACCTGACGACCGTCGGCCAGATAGGCCGCCTGACCAAGCAGATCACCGAGCAGATCGTTGGTGGTGGCGATACCGATTGGCAGATTAGGCCGGTAGGACAGCTCGCCGAACACCGAGGCCTCGCCGACCGTGGTGTTGAAGCTCATGCCGTACATGCGGATATCTTCGGCATACTCGCGGCGGGCGTTGACCTGGTTGGCTACGTCTACCGCAGCAGCACCGTTGACGAGGCCGAGCACCTGAGCGGCGGCGGCATTGCCAGCAGCGGCCTGCACCAGTTGGTCGTAAGAGGCGAAACCACCCAGCCCCGCCAGTTGGTCAATGTTCAACCCCGCATAAGTGGAGTTGATATCGGCGTAGATGGTAGGTTCCTTCGCGTGGTAGTTGACGAAGTAGAAGCCGAACTCTGTGGAGTTCAGTTCCTCGGCGATATAGCGGAATGCAATGCCGAACTGGCCATCGTTCTTGGCGTTGATGTCGGAGCCGACACTGGCCACCTTGATCACGCCGTTGCTGTCCAGATAATCGGTGCCCTGCAGACCGGCGAAATTGGAACCTGCCAGGGTGGGATAGAGCGACTGGAACAACGGATTGGATAGCGCGCCTACCGTTGTGTAGGCGGTATTACCACCATCGGCAAACAGATCGGTCTCGGAGAAATAGGTGCCCACCGGGTCGATCGCCGTTTCCTTCCAGTTGAACTGATAGAAGGTTTCCATGGACAGGTTGTCAGTCAGGCCGATGTTGAAGCTCAACGCTTCTACCGGCACCAATACTTCCTTCACCTCGGAGCCAGGCAGGCGGAACTTGGCGGCGTCGACCGGGTTGGTCGTGTTCACGCCGCCGCGGTAGAACAGACCCTCACCCCAGTTGAACACCTGCTTGCCCAGGCGACCGGAAACCGGCATATCGGCCACGTCCCAATTGCCATAGACATAGGCGTCGAGGATCTGCGCATCGCGGCCGGCCTTGTGACGTGTCTCGTAGGTGAAGCTGTTGTCGCGCGGGAAGCTCTGGCTCGGCTGCGCCGGGATGTTGTTGTCGTAGTAGTCATTGCGCTTGTCCATGATCTGGGTGTCATAGAAAGCGGTACCGCGGATGAATACACCGTAGTTCTGGTAAGAGGCTTCCAGATCGGTGGTGACCTTGAACACTTCCGAAACCAGGCCGGTATCGAAGTTGCGATTGCCGTCGTTGGTGTTGATATCGTTGTTGGTCTTGTCCTGACCCTGCACGCGCCACAGCTGGCCGTAGGAAACGGTAGTGTCGATGGAACCGGTGATTTCGTTATCGGCGAAGCTGAACTCCACCGCCTGGGCCTGAGCGGCAACCAGCAAAGGCAGAACGCCAGCCAACGCATAGCCGGCCTTGGCCGGTGCAAAACGCAGAACGGGCTTGCGGGACTTAATTTCCATCGAGACATTACTCCGAGGACAGATCATTCTTTTGGGCGATCCCCTATGCCGGGGCGCGATGTGCCGTACTGGCGACGGCTTCTGTTTTTATTTGCTGCGGATGTGCAATGACTGATGAGCACTTACCCGCGGCTAAATCCTGCTCGGCATTGCAACCATGGTGCCAATTCAAACAGGTGTATCAGCGCAAACAGGCTTGGGAGAGCTGTTGGCCGATTTCTCTTCGTGACTGATCAGCCATTGACCAATGCGTCAGAAAAAATGGCGCATCTTGTCCTACGATCCGACGCTTTATGTCGCTCTGCATGCCCATTGCAGCGCAGCGGAGTGACGAAGATCGTCTCGCTGTCAAGCAGCGAAGCCCGAACTTAAGTGTGCAAACGCATAAAGAACTGCAGGCATATTTCATTGGGTAACAAAAAAGTGTTACCAGCCAGAGACCGGTAACACTTTTTCGAGAGCAGAACCCGTCTTAGGCCAGGCTCTTGCTCACCACCTCATAGACGTCGCTGGACAGCTCGCCGGAGGCGAGGATGCGCTCCAGCTCGGCCTTCATCAGCGCCTGGCGGGCGTCGCCGTACTTGCGCCAGCGGGTCAGCGGCGCCAGCAGGCGCGAGGCGATCTGCGGGTTGAGGGCGTTGAGGGTGATCACCTGATCGGCGAGAAAGCGGTAGCCCGCCCCGTCCGCGCGGTGAAAGTTGATCAGGTTCTGGTTGGCGAAGGCGCCGATCAGCGCGCGCACCTTGTTCGGGTTCTTCAGAGTGAAGGCCTCATGCTGCATCAGCGCATGCACGCGCTCCAGACCGCCAGGCAGCGGGCAACCGGCCTGCACGCTGAACCACTGATCCATGACCAGGGCATCGTCCTTGAAGTAGTCGGCGAACATGGCCAGGGCCTTGCCCTGCTCGTCCTGGAACGGCGAGTTGACCAGCACGGCCAGGGCCGCCAGACGCTCGGTCATGTTGTCGGCGTTCTCGAACTGCTCGACGCAGGCCGCCAGCACTTCGGCTTTCTCGCTGAGCATCAGATAGGACAGCGCGATGTTCTGCAGGCTGCGACGGGCGAAGTGCGCCGCCTCGGCCACGTAAGGCGTGGCTTTGGAGACTTCGCGGTTGGCCTGGTAGCGCGCCCACAGCGGGGCAAACAGCGCGCTCGCCAGCTCCTTGCGAGCGAACTCGCGCGCGGCGTGGATGGCTTCGACATCCGCCACCTCACTGATCTCGGTCAGATACGCCTCACCCGGCAGCGAAAGCATTTCCGCGACCATGGCCTGATCCAGCGAATCGTCCTCGAGCAGAGTGCGCAGCGCGGTGACCAGGCGCTGATCCAGCACCAGGGCCTCGCCGCGCTGGTGCTGGCCGATCAGCTCCTGCAGCACCTGCACCGACAGTTGCTGGCCCGCTTCCCAGCGATTGAAACCATCGCTGTCGTGCTGCATGAGGAACATCAGCTGATCGCGGTCATAGGGAAAGTGCAGCTTGACCGGCGCGCTGAAGCCGCGCAGCAGCGACGGCAGCGGCTTGCCTGCGATGTCCTCGAAAGTGAAAGTCTGCTCGGCCTCGGTCACCGACAATACGCGGCTGGCGCCCTGCGCCGCGCTTTCGCCCTGCAGGCGCAGCGGTAGCTCGTTGCCCTGGGCATCGAGCAGGCCGAGCGCCACGGGAATCACGAACGGCAGCTTCTCGCTCTGCCCCGGCGTCGCCGGGCAGCTCTGGCGGAAGGTCAGGCTGTAGCTCTGCGTGGCGGCGTCATAAGCCTCGCTGACCTCCAGGCGCGGCGTGCCGGCCTGGGTGTACCAGCGCTTGAACTGGGTCAGGTCGATGCCACTGGCATCTTCCATGGCCTTGACGAAATCGTCGCAGGTCACGGCCTGGCCGTCGTGGCGCTCGAAGTACAGGTCCGAGCCCTTGCGGAACAGTTCCGGCCCGAGCAGGGTGTGGATCATGCGCAGCACTTCCGAACCCTTCTCGTAGATGGTCAGGGTGTAGAAGTTGGAGATTTCCATGTACGCGTCCGGGCGCACCGGATGGGCCATGGGGCCGGCGTCCTCGGCGAACTGGTGGGTGCGCAGGTAGGCCACGTCCTCGATACGTTTAACCGTGCGCGAGTGGGTATCGGCGGAGAACTCGCTGTCGCGGAATACGGTGAAGCCTTCCTTGAGCGACAGCTGGAACCAGTCGCGGCAGGTCACGCGGTTGCCCGACCAGTTGTGGAAATACTCGTGCGCCACCACCGCCTCGACGCGCTGGTGGGCGGCGTCGGTGGCGGTCTCGGCCTTGGCTAGCACGCAACTGGAGTTGAAGATGTTGAGACCCTTGTTCTCCATGGCGCCCATGTTGAAGTCGTTGACCGCGACGATCATGAAGATGTCCAGATCGTACTCACGGCCGTAGACCTCCTCGTCCCATTTCATCGAGCGCTTGAGGCTGTCCATGGCGTGCTGCACCTTGTCGATGTTCTCCGGCTCGACGTAGATGCGCAGGGCCACCTCACGCTGGCTCATGGTGGTGAAGCTGTCCTCCACGCACCAGAGGTCGCCGGCGACCAGGGCGAACAGATAGGCCGGCTTCTTGAACGGATCTTCCCAGGTCGCCCAGTGCCGACCGCCCTCTTCCGCGCCGCTGGCAATCGGGTTGCCGTTGGACAGCAGCACCGGGTAGGCATGCTGCTCGGCGCTGACCGTGGTGGTGAACTTGCTCATCACGTCCGGGCGGTCGAGGTAGAAGGTGATCTTGCGAAAGCCCTCGGCCTCGCACTGGGTGCAGAACATCTTGCCGGACTTGTACAGGCCTTCCAGCGCGGTGTTGCTCTCCGGGTGAATGCGCACGCTGCTGTCGACCACGAAGCGCTCCTGGGTCGGCTGCAGGGTCAGGTGGCTGTCGGTCAGGGTGTAATCGGCCGCGCCCAGCTCGCGATCGTCGAGCTTGAGTTCCAGCAGCTCCAGTTGCTGGCCGTCCAGCACCAGCTTGGGCAGGCCGGCGCCCGCTTCGGGGTTGCGACGCATGACCAGCTGCGCATGCACCAGGCTGTGATCCTCGAACAGCTCGAAGGTCAGGTGGGTTTCGTCGATCAGGTAATCGGGAACCTGATAGTCCTTCAGATAGACGGTCTTGGATTGTTCGGTGCGCATGGCTCTTGGCCTCTCGTCTGCGGCGCGCCGGGCGCCGGTGGCAATCGGGTGTCAGGCGGCGATCTCGTGGACGGCCAACTGATAGGCGGTGTACTTGCGGATATTGATCACGCCGGTGTCGAACATCAGGTACTGGCCCTTGATACCGAGCAGGGTACCCTCGGCCAGGGGCTGCTTGTCCAGATTGAAGCTGGTGATCTTGGCCGGATAAGCCGCGATGGGGTAACGAATCTCCAGCACTTCGGCGGCGCTCAGCGGCTGGACGGCCTGCAGGCCGAAACGCTGCTGCAGTTCGGTGATGCCCGCCGCGCAGGCGGCGAACAGTTGCTCGCGAATCGCGATCAGGTCGACCGGTACGGCATCGCCCTTGAGCAGCGCGCGCCAGTTGGTCTTGTCCGCCACCTGACTGCGCAACAGATCCTCGACGAAACCGGACTGCTGCCGGGTGGCCACACGCAGGATGGGCAGCGCCTGGGTCGCGCCCTGGTCGATCCAGCGTGTCGGCACCTGGCTGGCACGGGTGATGCCGACCTTCACGCCGCTGGAGTTGGCCAGGTACACGACATGATCGGTCATGCAGAACTGCTCGCCCCAGCTCGGTTCGCGGCAAGTGCCCTGATCGAAGTGGCACTTCTCCGGGCTCATGATGCAGATATCGCATTGCGCCAGCTTCTGCATGCAGGGGTAGCAGTAGCCCTGGCTGAAACTGGTCTTGGTCCTGCGCCCGCAGTGCGTGCAATGGATGGCGCCGAGGTATTCCAGGCGCAGGTGCTTGCCCACCAGCGGGTTGACCGGTACTTCTTCGTCGCCCAGGCGGAAGGCGTATTGCACCGGTGCGTCCAGGTGTGCCTTCATCTTGCTCAGCGAGCCACGTCCAAGCTCAGCCATTAGTGCAGGGTATCCGTGGACTTGAACAGCAGGTTCGGCACCGGCTCGGACTTGGACTTGCATTCCTGCGGGCCCATATAGCCGGTGCGCTGATCTTCCGGCAGGTTCTGCATTTCCCAGGCGATCATCGCCTGCAGGCTCAGCTCCTTCTGCTCCTGGGTCAGCTTGCGGCCATCAGGCCACTTGCCGATTTCCACGGCCAGCTTGAGGCTCTCGTAGATTTCCGGGGTGATGTTTTCAATCGCTTCGAGAAAGGACGCCATACAGGTCTCCAAGTAAATCGTAGGGCGGATGAAACCCGCCAAAATGCCGCGATGGCAGGTTTCACCCGCCTCACAGGCTTTAAACCGTTCGTCTGGCCAGCATACCGCCAAGCAACCCGGTCAGGCAGCCGGTGAGCAGGCCGCCGACATGTGCGGCGTTGGCGATGGCGCCGAACTGCAACAGCTCGAAAATGCCGGTCATGCAGATCAGCAGCCAGGCCAGCATCATCACCAGCACGCCGGGCGGCAGACGATAAGCCGGGTTCGGTGCCAGGCGCTGGTAGATCCAGCAATGCCCGAGCAGGCCGTAAAGCACGCCGGAAAGCCCGCCGAACAATGACGGTCCCGTCCACCAATACTGGGCGAAATTCGACGCCAGGCCGAACAGCAAGGTCAACCCGAGCAGCCCCAGGGCGCCCTGGCGAAACTCGATGCGCCGGCCCAGCTCCCAGTACCACAGGCTGTTCATCGCCAGATGCAGCCAGCCGAAGTGAATCAGCATCGGCGTGATCAGGCGCCACCATTGACCGCTGCCCAGGGTGGCATCCAGATAGGTCAGGTAGATGTGCTCGCCGTCGATGCGAAAGTCGACGAAGCTCAGCCAGCGGATCGCGGCATAGTTCTCACCGGCAGCGGTCACGGCGAAAACCATGAAGGTCAGCAGCAGCACGGCGGCCGTGAGCGGATTGGCCAGCAATTGCCTGAGCATCCCCTCACGCGCCGGCTGGACGGGCTCGGGCAGTAGCTCCCCGGCCTCGCCGTCGGGATGCTGCGCATAGAGCTCACGTACCTGCTCGGCCAGCTGTTCGCCCGGCACCCAGAGCACCTGCTGCCCGCCCTCCTCGGCCACGCGATGCGGCACGCCCAGGCGCCTGAGCAAGGCCACGAAACCGCTCAGATCGGTGTCCAGCGGCAGGCGCAGCACGGCGACGGCGGTCATCGCGGCGCCTCCTGCGGATCGACATCGACCCAGACGAACTTGCTCGCTTCCAGGCGCTGCTCCAGGTCCAGGCGGTAGGCCACCAGCTTGCCGCCGACCACCGCGCTGTAGTCCAGGCAGGCCAGATTGGGCCGGATCGGCGCGGGTTTGCCGCGCCGCCAGTAGTGACCGACAAACAGCGGCGGTTCATGCGCCCCATAGCGCAGCAACTCGTCCTTCTGCAGCTCGGTCAGGGGCGTCTGCGCCGCCAGCTCCGGCAGGGCATCGGGCTGAAACACGATATCGCCATAGGTCTGCGGGTTCTCTTCCCAGAACTTGGTGCGGAAGTAGGAACGGGTAAAACCGTCGCCGCTGGTCAGGGTCAGGCCGTGCGGCAGGCGCATGTCGGTGCCGCGCAGCAGGCGATCGAGCGCCATGTTGGCGAAACTGCCGGGCACGGCCGAGGCCTGCAGGAAATGCTCATCGATGCAGCCGTCGGGAAATTGCGCCTTGAGCGGTGCGATCAGCTCGGCGTCCCAGCAGGCATGCACCACGCGGAAATCGCCGGCGTCGAGAAACAGCGGCATCTGGTAGAACCAGCCGAGAAACTCCCGCCACTCCTGCGGATAGAGTTCGAACTGCTGCAGGGTTTCACGCATGAGGCGCTGGTGGCGCGGGCTGTGCTCGCGCACGTACTGACGACCGCTACCGGGTGGCGCCGGCGTGCTCCAGCCCAGGGCGTTGAATTCGTGGTTGCCCATGATGCACAGCGCCTGGCCGGCATCGACCATGTCACGCACCAGGTGCAGGGTCTCGCGGATGCCGGGACCACGGTCGACCAGATCGCCGAGGAAGATCGCCATGCGCGAGGGATGGCGCCAGGTACCACTCTGGCGACTGTAACCCAGGCGCTCGAGCAAGCGTTCGAGGGTGCGCGCGCAACCGTGGATGTCGCCGATCAGGTCGTAGCCACGAGCGGGGTCGAGGGGCATTCAGTCATGCCCTCCGAGACGGCTACCCCAGCCGAGCTTGGTGCGACAGACCTCGTAATAGTTGTGATCCAGCGGATGGATCAGGCGCAGCTTCTGCGCCTTCTTGGCCACGTGCAGGGTATCACCCGGCGCGCAGGTGAAGTGGTTCTGTCCGTCGCAGGAGACCTGCGGGTAGATGGTCATGTCCGGCGACACCACCACCTTCAGCTCGCTGTTGCCATCGACCACGATGGGCCGGCTGGACAGGGTGTGCGGGTACATCGGCACCACCACGATGGCATCGAGCTTGGGATGCATGATCGGCCCGCCGGCGGACAACGCGTAGGCGGTCGAGCCGGTCGGGGTGGCGACGATCAGGCCGTCGGCCTTCTGGCTGCAGACGAACTGGCCATCGATGTACAGCTCGAACTCGATCATCCGCGTCGACTTGCCAGGGTGCAGCACCACGTCGTTGAGCGCATCGCCCTGCCCGATGGCCTCACCCTGGCGGCGCACCTCGGCCTCGAGCAGGAAGCGGTTCTCGGTCAGGTACTGGCCTTCGAGCACCTGCGCCACCTTCAGTTCCAGCTCGTCAGGGCGGATGTCGGTGAGAAAACCCAGGCTGCCGCGGTTGATCCCCAGCACCGGCACCTTGTGCCGCGCCAGGGCGCGGGCGGCGCCGAGCATGCTGCCGTCGCCGCCGACGACGATCACCAGGTCGCAGACTTCGCCGAGCATCTTGCGCGAGGAGGTCTGCAGGCCGTGCCCAGGCAGCACGTCGGCAATGGTGTCCTCGAGGATCACGTGCAGGTGGCGGTCGATGAGGAAGCGCTTGAGCCGGCGCACGGTCTCCAGCACCCGCGTGCTCCCCAGGCGCCCGATGATGCCGACATTGCGAAATTGCTCCATGGGACTCCCGCCAGACAGAAAGGAACGAACGGGGATTATCGGCCAAAGGCCTGGGCCGCAGCAAACCGCGCTATCCTCGGCCCATGACCAACCTCGATCCGCTGCCCGAACTGCTGCGAGCGCTGCGCACGCCTGCCGTACGCGATCTGGCCTGGGTGCTGCTGTCGCCCCCGTTGCTGGGCGAGACGGCCAGGCCGCAGCGCCACCCGCTGCAGGCCAGTCGCTGGCGGCAACAGCCGGGTTTGCTCGGGCAATGGCTCGAACGCCAGGACCAGGCCCCGGACGCCCTGCACGGCTGGCTGGCGCAAAAACCCGCGCGCCGCCTCGGGCTGTACTACGAACGCCTGTGGCAGTTCGCCCTGCTCGCGGCTCCCGACGTGGAAATCGTCACCGCCAACCTGCCGATCCGCCAAAACGGCCAGACGCTCGGCGAGCTGGACCTGCTGCTACGCGACGCTGAAGGTGAACATCATGTGGAGCTGGCGGTGAAGCTCTACCTCGGCCCCAGCGCCGCCGACGGCAACGACTCCGCACAGTGGCTCGGCCCGGGCAGCCATGACCGGCTCGACCTGAAGCTGAGCCACCTCGCCCAGCATCAGTTGCCGCTGTCCTCGCGCCGTGAGGCGCGCGGCGCCCTCAATGAACTGCAGATGGCCGAGACAAGGGCTGCCTTCTGGCTGGGCGGCTACCTGTTCTATCCCTGGGCCGCGCCCTGCTCGTCACCGCGCGGCGCATCGCTCGACCATCTGCGCGGCCGCTGGCTGCACCGGCAGGCCTGGGCCGACTTCGCCGCAGAGCGTCCCGGCGCCGTCTGGCAAGCGCTGCCGCGCCTGGCCTGGCTGACACCGGCGCGGATCGACGATGCGCAACGCTGGAGCGGCGAAGCCTTCGAGCAATGGCTGACGGCCTTGCCGCCCCAGGCCAGGGCGCAGTTGCTGGTACGTCTGGAACAGGACGCCGAAGGCGATTGGCGCGAAGCGGAACGCATCTTCCTGGTCAACGACCAGTGGCCGGCGCAAGGGGGCCAGCCGCCAGAAATGGCAAGCGCCTGATCAGCGACTGCGCTCGGTGCGCCCACCGGAGCGCGCCAAGTAGCCGGCACCGCTTTCGCAGAGCAGGGCATCGCGCTGTACCGCCGGCAGCGCATCCAGCCCGCCGCGCAGGGCGTAAACGCTGTAACCCAGTTGCGCGAGCAGAAAGACCGCGCTGCTGCTGCGCTTGCCACTGTCGCAATAGCACAGGTAGGTGCGCGCGCGATCCAGCAGGCGCGCCTTCAGACGCAACAGTTGCAGCGGCATGTGCAGCGCCTGCGGGGCATGCGCCTGCTCGTACTCCTCGAGCAGGCGCACATCCAGCCACTGTGCGCCGTGCGCCAGCAAACGCGCGGCCTCGCCCAGGGACACCTCGGCCACCACCGGCGCCTTGAGCAGGGCGAAGAAATCCTGGCGGTCCAGGCGCAGCACGCTGCCGGCCTCGACCATGGTCACCGTGGCATTGCGCGGCCGATCGGCCAGCAGCGCCTCCTCGCCGAAGCAGGCGCCCACTTCCAGTTCGGCCAGCACCTGGCGGTCGCTGCCGGCACGGCGAATGACTTCTGCGCGGCCGCTTTCGAGAAAGAAGCAGCAGTCGCCCGCCGCACCCTCTTCCAGGACCTGACTGCCCGCCGCGACCTCGATGCGCTGCAGACGCCCGAGCATGCTCTGCACATTGGCCGGCGGCACCTTGGCGAACAGCGGATTTTCCAGCAAGCGCTCCAGCCACTCGATATCGGCGCCTCCCTGCTGCAGGGCCAGGAGCAGGTCCTGATGGGCCAGACGCCAGGTGAGCAGACGATCGAGGGTCGAGCTGTCGATCACCAGCATGCTGACGTCGCTCAGCGCACGCGCCTCGTGCAGGCGCGGCAGACCGGGCGACAGGGGATGGCAGCTGGCCTCGCTGCCGGCCGATACGCGCTGGACCGTGCCGTCGGCATCCTGCAATTGCAGCTCGCCGGCGAGCAGGTAATAAGTCAGGCGCGCCTGATCTCCACGGCGGAACAGCAACTGCCCGGCCAGCAACGGCTGCGGTACCAGCTGGCTGCGCAATTCCCGCCACTGCTGCGCCGACAGCGCATTGAGCGGCGTCAGGCTGCGCAACTGTTCGGGAGTAAGAGGTTCGCTCATGAGGATTTCCAGGCTCCGCTGGTCAGACCTGAGTGTAGTTGGCATCGGCGCCCATCAGCGCCCGGCGCCCCTGCAGACCGCCAGTATGAACGAAGATCAGTCGGCAGCCGCGCGCAAGGTGGCCATTGTCACAGAAATCGCGCAATGCCATCAGGGCCTTGCCGGTGTACACAGGCTCCAGCGGCAGACCGCTGGCCGACTCACTGGCATTGATGAAGTTACGCAGCTCATCATCCATGCGCGCAAAACCGCCCCGCGCCGCCTCGATCAGCCGATAGCCCTGATCGGGACGCCCCGCCTGCTGCAACAGCGCCGCCACCTGTTCGGCTACGCCGTGACCGGCAGGCACCGCCAAGGCGCCATGAACGGCACGCCGCCCCTGCTCGCCGAGAACCAGCCCGGCCAGCGTGGTGCCGGTGCCCGCGGCCAGCCACCAGCCATCGAAGTCCGACCAGCCGAGAGCAGCCAGTTGCGCCTGAGCCATCGCCACCAGCTCGGCGCAGCCCTGGGCAGCCGCCAGCCCCAGCCCGCCCTCGTTGACGGGATGAAACCCGGGGTAACGCTGCAACCAGCCTTGCCAGAAGTCTGCCTGATGGCGCGCACGGTAGCCGCCATAGCCCAGCCAATGCAGGTGCATGCCCATGGCCTGCAGATCACTGACGGTCGGGGTCTGCTGTGGCTCGCCGCGCAGCAGGCCGACGGTTGGAAAACCGAAACGCCTGCCCGCGGCGGCCAGGGCATGCAGATGGTTGGAATGAGCGCCGCCCAGGCTGATCAGCCCGCGCGCGCCGGCAGCGACGGCCTCACGCAGATGTGGAGCGAGCTTGAACCACTTGTTGCCGCAGATCAGCGGGTCGATCAGATCCAGACGCAGACAGGCCAGCTCGACGCCAGCGGCGTCCAGCCAGTTAAAGCGCAGCGGCTGCAGCGGCGCCTGCGGGCGCCAGTCGGGAAAATCCGGAGCCAAGGTCAGCTGACTGTGCGTAGACGACTGCTCGCCTTGTGCCGCGCACAGCAATTGGAGTCGCCGACTGCGAAACGGCTGGGAGTGTCCACCCGGTCGATGGGAATGGCGCAACGCTCGCCGCTGGGCAAGGTGGCCTCGCAGCTGGGCTGCTGATAGTGCGCCAGCCAGTGCCGGTACTGCTCTTCGGATACGAAACACTTGGCCGCCGCGTAGGCCATGGGGTTGTCCTGATAACGGGCGACATCCTGCAACGGAATGGTCAGATGCCCGGCGCCGGGGTGGTAGACCACGAACACCACGCCCAGCTTGGCCAGGCGTTCCAGTATCTGATCACCGCCCTGGCTGGCGAACTCGTCGCGCTCGCGCTTGAGGCGCTCGTTCTCCTGCTGCAGCTGAGCGTCCAGCTCGTTGCGATAGGCCAGCTCCACGTCGCGAATGGCGATCTGTTCCTTGTACTCGGCCACCGCCGCGGCGACCTTCGCCTGCAGCTCGCTGTCGAATTGGGCGCGCAGGATATCGCCCTCGGTGCGCCCGTGGCGCTCCAGGGCACGCAGCTGCTGGGTCATTTCCTCGCGGCTGGTCTGGAAGCTCTCGGCCTGGGCGGCCAGCTGCGCCTTGAGGCTGGCGTTGAGCTCCTCCTGCTGGCGCAGCGCCTGATGCAGGCCGTGAATCTGCGCCTGCAGGTTCTTGCTCTGTTCTTCGCTGACCAGCTTGAGCTTGGCCAGCTCCTCTTCGTGCTGCTGAGTCAGGCTGGTAATGCGCAGACGCTGCTGCTGGATCAGCTGGGCAGTCTTGGCGCGGTGCTCCTGATCCATCTTCTGCGCCAGCTGGTCGGCCACTTCCTTGGCTGGGTCGGGCGCGTACCACTTGTCCTCGGAGGCGACCTGCAGGCGCTCGGCGACCACGGCCTGAGCACTGTCGTCGTCCACCAGCAGCCCCAGCTGGTTGCGCTTGACCGCATCGCGCAGGATCACCAGATCGTTCTGCCCCGGCGCCAGGCTTGGGTCCCACAGGTGCATCTGGTGCCAGGACACCGGGCATTGGCTACGGCAAGCCAGACGGATGGGCCCGGCGCCGAGATCGGGCCCGCGCCCGGCGCGCTCGGCCAGGTGCTGCAGGGGGATGTTCCAGCCCTTGTCCGGGCGGCCATCCTCGTCGAAGTCCAGATAGAAGAACACCGCCGCCTTGACCAGCAGCCGCGGATTGATCACCACGAACACCGCGCGCATCTGCTCGTCGGCAAACTCCGGCATGTTCACCACGCCGTCGAGCAATGCCTCGAACTCGGGGAACATCATCTGTTTGCAGATACCGCGTTCACTGAAGAACATCACGGCTTCCACCATCTGCGGCTTGTTCTGCATGCTCATTGAGGACCCTCTGGACCAACCGGGGAATATGCGCGCACGTCGTCGCGTGCCAGAACGACGGATGCCTGGCACGGATATCGTCCTTGATAGCTCAGGCAAGTCTAGGGGAAAACCGAACCACAGCAATGTGACTGGGTTGGCACTCACTCTGCGAGCCAGGCCGGAAAGAGCGCCGCTCACGCGAAAATGTGACAAGGGCGCAAAGTGCACAAGCTACCTGTGCCTGCCCAGCACAGCCGCCGATGGATCGGCGGATTCCTGCCATTCGCCACAGCCCGAGAAGCGACTTTCCGCCTATCGAAGCCCAAAGCAATAGGCCCACCCGCTCTAGGCCAGTACCCCATCAACCTGGCACGCCATCTGCTGAGCCCCTGAACCCGCGCGTGCCGCGGGCCTGGACTGATAAAAAAGACAAGAGGTCAGCCATGCCCTGCCATCGTCCCCCTGCCCGCTCCCCTGCTCGATCAGTCTGGCCAACGCCAGTGGAGCAAATTCGCCCGCACAGCGCAGGCAGGGCCGACCTCTCCTCGACATAAAAACCATAACAACAACGGAGAACTCCCATGCGCCTAGCCAAGCGTCTTGGCCTACTCGTCGCCGCCGCGATCCTGGTCAACAGTCCCAACGCTCACGCCACCCCCACCACGATCAACATCCTCACCGGTGGTACCAGTGGCGTCTATTACCCGTTGGGCCTGAGCCTGTCGGAGCTTTACAGCCAACGCATCGAAGGCTCCACCACCAGCGTGCGCGCCACCAAGGCCTCGGTGGAGAACCTCAACCTGCTGCAGATTGCCCGCGGCCAACTGGCCTTCGCTTTGGGCGACTCGGTCGCCGACGCCTGGAAAGGCGACGAGGACGCCGGCTTCCGGGCCCCGCGTGACCGCCTGCGCGCCATCGCCGGGATCTATCCGAACTACATCCAGATCGTCGCCAGCCAGGCATCGGGCATCCACAGCCTCGAGGACCTGCGCGGCAAGCGAATTTCCGTCGGGGCGCCGCGCTCGGGCACCGAACTCAATGCCAGGGCCATCTTCAGAGCCGCAGGCCTGAGCTACAAGGACATGGGCCAGGTCGAGTTCAAGCCCTACGCCGAGTCGGTCGAGCTGATCGAAAAGGGCCAGCTGGACGCCACCCTGCAGTCGGCGGGCCTTGGCATGGCAGCGATTCGCGAACTGGCCGAGCGCGTGCCCATCATCTTCGTCGCCATTCCGGAGCAGGTGGTGGCACGTATCGGCAGCAGCGCCTATCAGTCGGGCATCATTCCCGCCGGCACCTACAGGGGCCAGGCCAACGACGTGACGACGGCGACCATCACCAACGTTCTGGTGAGCCAGACCAGCGTTTCCGACGCCGTGGCCTATCAGATGACCAAGTTGCTCTTCGAGAATCTCGATCGTCTGGCCGAAGCGCACCCGGCCGCCAAGGACATCAGACTGGAGCGGGCGACCGATGGCCTGCCGATTCCCCTGCATCCCGGGGCCGAACGCTTCTATCGCGAGGTTGGCGTGCTCAGATAGCCAAAAGTGCCCGCCCTTGCGGCGGGCGGCACAATCAGCTCTTGGCTGCGGAAAGGAAGGGCGCCAGGCGCTGCGCCATTTCCGCACCGAGCGCCTGCAGCCCGCTCATCGGGCGCACCATCACTTCGAACTCGACGATCCGCCCCGACTCGTCGAAACGGATCATGTCGATGCCCTTGAGTTCGCGCTCGCCCACCCGCGCCGAGAACTCCAGCACGACGTTGAGACCGTCGGCCGTGGCCAGCTCGCGGTGATAGGCGAAATCCTCGAACACCTTGAGCACGGTATTGAGGATCAGATTCACCGCCTGCGCCCCCGGATAGGGGCTGTGCGCCATGGGCGAGCGGAACACCGCCTGCGGATGCAGCAATTCGGGCAAGGCGCTCAGGTCCTTGGCGGCGATGAACTGGTGCCAGCGCGCAAGGCTGGCTGCGGCAGCAGGATGCAACTGGGTGCCGAGAGACATCGGCTTCTCCTTGTTATTGTCAGGCCAGAAAACAAACGCCCCGCACTGAGCGGGGCGTTGTCATTACAGCTCGGCCGCCAGGCGCGAACCCTGGTTGATCGCGCGTTTGGCATCGAGCTCGGCGGCGACATCCGCACCACCGACCAGGTGCACGCGCTGGCCGGCGTTCTCCAGCCCTGCCTGCAGCTCACGCAGCGGATCCTGGCCGGCGCAGACGATCACCGTGTCGACCGGCAGCACCTGCGGCTCGCCACCGGCGATGCGGATATGCAGGCCGGCATCGTCGACCTTGAGGTACTCGACCGAGTTGAGCATCTGCACGTTCTTGTTCTTCAGACCGGTGCGATGGATCCAGCCGGTGGTCTTGCCCAGGCCGTCGCCGACCTTGGACTTCTTGCGCTGCAGCAGGAACACCTGACGCGCCGCCGGATGCGGCTGCGCCTCGATACCCGCCACGCCGCCGCGCGCTTCAAGCGCCGTGTCGATGCCCCACTCCTTCCAGAACTCCTCACGGTCGAGGCTGGTGGCCTTGCCCTGGTGAGTGATGAACTCGGACACGTCGAAACCGATACCGCCGGCACCGATCACCGCCACCGTCTGGCCGACCGGCTTGCGCTCGAGAATGGCGTCCAGGTAGCCGATCACCTTGGCATGCTCGATCCCCGGAATCTCCGGGGTGCGCGGGGCGATACCGGTGGCCAGGATGATCTCGTCGAAACCGCCCGCCACCAGGTCATCCACCGACACGCGGGTATTGAGGCGCACGTCGACACCGGTGGTTTCCAGCTTGCGCTTGAAGTAGCGCAGGGTTTCAAAGAACTCTTCCTTGCCCGGCACGCGCTTGGCCACGTTGAACTGGCCGCCGATCTCGCTGGCGGCGTCGAACAGGGTCACGCTGTGGCCGCGTTCGGCCGCGACGGTGGAAGCGGCCAGCCCGGCCGGGCCGGCGCCGACCACGGCGATCTTCTTGATCTGCTGGGTGGGAATGTAGTTCAGCTCGGTCTCGTGGCAGGCGCGCGGGTTGACCAGGCAACTGGTCAGCTTGCCGCCGAAGGTGTGATCCAGGCAGGCCTGGTTACAACCGATGCAGGTGTTGATCTCATCGCTGCGGCCTTCGGCGGCCTTGTTGACGAAGTCCGGGTCGGCGAGGAACGGACGGGCCATGGACACCATGTCGGCATCGCCCTCGGCCAGCACCTGCTCGGCCACTTCCGGGGTGTTGATGCGGTTGGTGGTGATCAGCGGGATCTTCACCTCACCCTTGAGCTTGGCGGTGACCTTGGTGAAGGCCGCACGCGGCACCTTGGTGGCGATGGTCGGGATGCGCGCCTCGTGCCAGCCGATACCAGTGTTGATCAGGGTGGCGCCGGCCTGCTCGATGGCCTTGGCCAGCAGGACGATCTCGTCCCAGGTGCTGCCGCCTTCGACCAGATCGAGCATCGACAGGCGATAGATGATGATGAAGTTCGGCCCGACCGCCTCACGCACGCGGCGCACGATCTCCACCGGCAGGCGCATGCGGTTCTCGTAGCTGCCGCCCCAGCGGTCGGTACGGTGGTTGGTGTGGGCCACCAGGAACTGGTTGATGAAGTAGCCTTCCGAGCCCATCACCTCGACGCCGTCGTAACCGGCCTGCTGGGCCAGCGCGGCGCAATTGACGAAATCGGCGATCTGCTTCTCGATGCCCTCCTCGTCCAGTTCACGCGGCTTGAACGGGTTGATCGGCGCCTGGATGGCGCTCGGCGCCACCGACTTCGGGCTGTAGGCATAGCGCCCGGCATGCAGGATCTGCATGCAGATCTTGCCGCCGGCCTCGTGCACGGCCTGGGTGACGACCTTGTGCTTCTCCGCCTCCTCGACCGTGCTCAGCTTGGCCGCGCCGGCGTACACGCCGCCCTCCTCGTTCGGGCCGATGCCACCGGTGACCATCAGGCCGACGCCGCCACGGGCACGCTCGGCGAAGTACGCCGCCATGCGCTCGAAGCCGCCCGGCTTCTCTTCCAGGCCAGTGTGCATGGAGCCCATCAGGGTGCGGTTCTTCAGCGTGGTGAAGCCGAGATCGAGCGGGGCCAGCAGGTGCGGGTAATGAGCAGTCATGGAATTCTCCACATCGCGGTGCAGTTCACGGATTGCCGCGGTCTCATGGTCACGCGGTCGGTTATGCAGCCAGACGATAATGAGGCCGCCAGGCATGCTCAATGATCAAAACTGACAAGATAATGATCGAAACAAGCAATACACCTTGGCATCACCAGCCAACCGACCTAACCTGCACCCCAACTCAGCCAAAAATCCCGTCATGCGATTACTGATCAGCATCGTCCTGTCACTCGTCCTGCTCGCCGGTATCGGCGGCTATGTCTACTGGAGCGAGCAGCGCAACAGCGGCCACTATCTATCCGACCTGCGCAGCCAGGTGGCGCTCGAGCTCGGCCAGCCCAGTGCGCGCGGCAACCTGCTGGGCATCCAGCCGGAGCTGTTCGCCGGCGACTACCAGAGCCTCGGCCGCCTGCGCCTGAAACTCGCCGCCTATCTGGACCATGCCCGCGACCAGGGCATGCTCAGCGAACGCACTGTCGTCGTGCTGCCGGAACATATCGGCACCTGGTTGCTGGCCGTGGGGGAAAAGGAAGAGTTCTACCGCGCCGCGCAGCAACGCCAGGCGCTGCACTGGCTGGCCGCCAGCAATCCGCTGGATTTCCTGCGCGCCTTCTTCGCCGCCCAGGGCGGCTCGCGCCTGGACGACGCCCTGCTGCGGACCAAGGCGCAGAAGATGGCGCGCGACTACCAGCAGCTGTTCGGCGAACTGGCCAGGGAGTACGGCGTCACCCTGGTGGCCGGCTCCATCGTGCTGCCCGAACCGCGGGTGGAGCTGGGCCGCCTCGAAGTCGGCCGCGGGCCGCTGTACAACGTCAGCCTGGTGTTCGATCAGGCCGGGCATCCGCTGGGCCAGCCGCAGCGCCAGATCTTTCCCAGCGGCCCGATCACGGCCGCCGCCCCGAACAGCCTGCAGGTACTCGACACCCCGGCCGGACGGCTTGGCGTTCTGCTCGGCAGCGACGCGCTGCACAGCGTCAGCCACAGCGCCCTGGTCAGCCAACAGGTCGAACTGCTGGCCATGCCCAGCGACCTGGATGCCGTGGCAAACGATGCGCAGCTGGGTGAACAGCTCCAGGCCAACGGCATCCGCGCCGGGTTGAAGGTTCACCTGCGCGGCCGCCTGTGGGAACGCCGCGGCCAGAGCCAGGCCCTGGCATTCGATGCAGGCCGGCAGGTTCATGGCGCCAGCGACAGCGGCGCTCAGCTGATCAACCTGTGGTTATGAAAGCCCCACGCGTTCGCCTCGGCGACCTATCCGTCGGCTTCACGCAGGCATTGGCGGCAGCCCTGCGCGAGCATGGCCATGACCCGCAAGCGCTGCTGGAACAGTTCGGCCTGGATGCCGCACGCCTGAGCGAGCCGCGGGCACGCCTGTCGATTCCGCGCTTCATGCGCCTTGGCCACAGCGCCATCGCCCTGTGCAAGGACCCGGCGCTGGGCCTGGACATGGGCCGCCACAGCCGCCTGAGCCAGATCGGCCTGGCCGGCGTGTGCGCCGCCCAGGCGCCGACGCTGCGCGAAGCGGCGCGCGCCCTGACCCGTTTCGAAGCGCTGTACGCAGCCAACTACCGCGGCAGCTCGGGCCTGGACGAGGATGCCCGTGGCGCCTGGCTGCACTTCTATTCCATCAGCCCGTACAACGCCTACAACCACTTCGTCGTCGACTCGGTGCTGGCCGGCTGGCAGGTCAATCTCGGCCAGGTGGCCGGCCGCCCGGTTACCGTGGAAAAAGTGGAAATCGAATTTCCCGCGCCTGCCTACGCCGAACGCTACGAGGCCCTGTTCGGCTGTCCGGTGGAATTCGAGGCCGGCGCCAACCGCCTGCGCCTGAGCGCTGAGAGCCTGGCGCTGCGCAATCCGGACCATTGCCCAGGCACCTGGCACCACTTGCTGGAGTTGTGCGAACGCGAGCTGGATCAGCTGACCCGCACCCGCAGCCTGCGCGAACGGGTGATCCAGCTGCTCGGCCCGCTGCTGCACGGTCGCGAGCCGGATCTGCAGGAAGTGGCCGGACAGCTGCAATTACCGGCCTGGACGCTACGGCGCAAGCTGGCCGAGGAAGGCACGCAGTTTCGCGCCATCCTCAACGATACCCGCCGCGATCTGGCCACGGCCTATATCCGCGACACCGAACTGGCGTTCGGCGAGATCGCCTACCTGCTCGGCTTCGCCTCGGCCGAGGCCTTCCAGCGCGCGTTCAAGCGCTGGCTCGGACAGACGCCGGGCGACTATCGCCGCGCGCAGCGCAGGGCCAGCGGTGAAGCTCAGAGCTCGGTGGCGTCATCCACGTCCTGATCGGAAGCGTCGCGCTCGAGCAGTTCTTCCTGGTAATCGTCCATCTGGCGGCCTCCCGAGTCATTTCACTTGTTCGTTAGCAAGCTACTTTGCCCGCATGAAGGCAAGATGACGAAAAGTCGCAGGCAAAGAAAAACCCGCTGATCTTGCGATCAGCGGGTTTCCATATGGCGCAGCGGACGGGACTCGAACCCGCGACCCCCGGCGTGACAGGCCGGTATTCTAACCGACTGAACTACCGCTGCGTGTCGGTTGGACTTGCGTCCAGAGAACTCTTGCAAACGTCGGATGGCACCCTGGAGGGTTTGCCATCTCAGACCGACGAAAGGTCGGGCTGGGAAATAATGGCGCAGCGGACGGGACTCGAACCCGCGACCCCCGGCGTGACAGGCCGGTATTCTAACCGACTGAACTACCGCTGCGCGTCGGCCGGACTTGCGTCCGAATTCGCTAATGGTGGGTGGTGACGGGATCGAACCGCCGACCCTCTGCTTGTAAGGCAGATGCTCTCCCGGCTGAGCTAACCACCCATGTGCCTTAGCGAGGCGCGCACTTTATGCATGCGGCGATGCTAAGTCAACACCCTGCTTGAACTTTTTCTGAAAAAAGCGCGCCGGGCAGGCAGCTCAATCCATCTCGCCACACAACTCGGCCGCTCTCAATAAGGCCGCCGTCAGGCTGTGGCGCTCCCAGTCGGCCAATGCGGCGAAACCACGGTTGAATTCCGGCGGCATCAGCGACGGCGCCTGCTGGATCAATTCTCGCCCGGCATCGCTGATCAGCAGCCATTGGCGCCGGCGGTCCTCGTCATCGCGCTGACGCTGCAGCAGGCCGCGCTCCTCGAGGCGGTCGAGCAGCCCGGACAGCGTCGCCGCGGTCAGGCTGACCCGGTTGCTCAGCACGCTTGCGGTCAGGCGCGCCTCGCTGGCCAGCACCTGCAGCACCATCAGCTGCATGGGGGTCAGCCCGCCAAAACGGGCCAGGCGCTTGGCGTGCACCTCACCTGCCTGCTGCAGCCGCCGCAATGCCTGAAAAAGCGGCATCTCGAACGCCAGCACAGATGACAAATCAATTTCAGTAGGAACTTTTTTATCTGTCATAGGCACCAAATTATTGCCATATAAGCTTTGACATAAAAGCATTATTTTGTTTGGGTGTAAAAGGTTCGCTCACATCGAACCCACCCGAGTCCCCAACGGCCACACCGGTAAGGAATTATGTGCGGAATAGCAGGAGAACTACGTTTTGATCGACGCCCCGCGGATCTGGCGGCTGTCGAACGCATCACCCACCACCTGGCCCCGCGCGGCCCAGACGCCCATGGCTTTCACAGCCAGGGCCCCATCGCCCTCGGCCACCGCCGCCTGAAGATCATGGACCTAGCGGAAGCCTCGGGCCAGCCGATGATCGACAGCGATCTCGGCCTGTCCATGGTGTTCAACGGCGCCATCTACAACTACCCCGAGCTGCGTACCGAACTGGAGACGCTGGGCTATCGCTTCTTCTCCGGTGGCGACACCGAAGTGCTGCTCAAGGGCTATCACGCCTGGGGCGAAAAGCTGCTGCCCAAGCTCAACGGCATGTTCGCCTTCGCCGTGTGGGAGCGCGACAAGCAGAGCCTGTTCATCGCCCGCGACCGCCTCGGCGTCAAGCCGCTGTACCTGTCGCGCACCGGCGAGCGCCTGCGCTTCGCTTCCTCGCTGCCGGCCCTGCTGCAAGGCGGCGACATCGCCAAGACGCTGGACGCCGTGGCGCTGAACCATTACCTGAATTTCCATGCCGTGGTGCCGGCGCCGCGCACCATCCTCGCCGGCGTGGAGAAACTGCCACCCGCCACCTGGATGCGCATCGACGCCGATGGCAGGACCGAGCAGCACCGCTGGTGGTCGCTCGAGTTCGGCCCGCGAGGCGAGGAAGCCGGCTACAGCTTCGAGGACTGGCGCGAACAGGTGCTGAGCACCATGCGCGAAGCGGTCGCCATCCGCCAGCGCGCCGCGGTGGACGTCGGTGTGCTGCTCTCCGGCGGCGTCGATTCGAGCATGCTGGTCGGCCTGCTGCGCGAAGCCGGCGTGGAGAACCTGCTGACCTTCTCCATCGGCTTTCAGGATGCCGGCGGCGAGCGTGGCGACGAATTCCAGTATTCGGATCTGATCGCCCGTCACTTCGCCACCCGTCATCACCAGCTGCGCATCGGCGAGCACGAGATTATCGAGCAGTTGCCGCAGGCCTTCCGCGCCATGAGCGAGCCGATGGTCAGCCACGACTGCATCGCCTTCTACCTGCTCTCGCGTGAAGTGGCCAAGCACTGCAAGGTGGTGCAGAGCGGCCAGGGCGCCGACGAGCTGTTCGCCGGTTACCACTGGTACCCGCTGGTCGACGGCGCCGATGACGCCTTCGCCGCCTACCGCGCCGCCTTCTTCGACCGCGAGCATGACGAGTATGCCGCCTGCGTGCGCCCGGCCTGGCTCACCGGCGACATGGCCGGCGAGTTCGTCCGCGAGCATTTCGCCCAACCCGGCGCCGATGCGGCGGTGGACAAGGCGCTGCGCCTGGACAGCACGGTGATGCTGGTGGACGACCCGGTCAAGCGCGTGGACAACATGACCATGGCCTGGGGCCTGGAAGCGCGCACGCCGTTCCTCGACTACCGCGTGGCCGAGCTGTCGGCGCGCATTCCGGCGCGCTTCAAGCTGCCCGAGGGAGGCAAGTACGTGCTCAAGGAGGCGGCGCGCCAGGTGATCCCCGGCGAGGTGATCGACCGCCCCAAAGGCTACTTCCCGGTACCGGGTCTCAAGCATCTGGAAGGTGCCACCCTCGGCTGGGTGCGCGATCTGCTGCTCGATCCCAGCCAGGATCGCGGCCTGTTCAACCCGACCATGCTCGACCAGTTGCTGACCAACCCGCAAAACCAGCTGACGCCGCTGCGCGGTTCCAAGCTATGGCAGCTGGCGGCGCTCAACCTGTGGCTGAGCGAACAGGGTCTGTAAAACCAAACAGGGGCGGACCTCGCGCCGCCCCTACAGGATCAATGGTCGTAGCCCGGATGAATCCGGGGTTGTCACGACACCACACTCGATCCGGCCCAGACCGGAGGTAGAGATCAAGGACAACTCATGCGCTCCACTGCCTACAACCAACGCCTCCTGCGCGGCCAGACGCCCTCCTACGAACGCCTGCAGGCGCGCCTGGCCGAGGATCACGCCAGCCAGCCGAGCCAGCCGCAGGCCATTCATTGCGGCTGGGGCCGCCTGCTGATCGGCCACACCTACCCCGATGCCACGGCCCTGGCCGAAGCCCTGCTGGCCGAGCAACCCGGCGAGCGCGATATCGCGCTCTACGTCGCGGCCCCGCATCAGGTGCTGGCGCATGCCCCCCAGCAGCTGTTCCTCGACCCTTCCGACACCCTGCGCCTGTGGTTCAGCGACTACCGTCCGGCACGCCGCATCTTCCGCGGCTTTCGCATTCGCCGCGCGCAGAACGACGCGGACTGGCAGGCGATCAACTGCCTGTACCAGACCCGCAACATGCTGCCGATCGATCCGGCCAAGCTGACCCCCTACAACGAAGGCGGCCCCACCTACTGGCTGGCCGAGGACGAGAACAGCGGCGCGGTGGTCGGCAGCGTCATGGGCCTGAACCATCAGCGCGCCTTCCGCGACCCGGAGAATGGCAGCAGCCTCTGGTGCCTGGCGGTAGCGCCGCAGTGCAGCCGCCCCGGTGTCGGCGAGGCGCTGGTGCGCCACCTGATCGAGCACTGCATGAGCCGCGGCCTGAGCTACCTCGACCTATCGGTATTGCACGACAACCGCCAGGCCAAGAAGCTCTACGCCAAGCTGGGCTTTCGCGAGCTGCAGACCTTCAGCCTCAAGCGCAAGAACGGCATCAACCAGACCCTGTTCCTCGGCCCCGGCCCGCAGGCCGAACTCAACCCCTATGCCCGCATCATCGTCGACGAGGCGCTGCGCCGTGGCATCGAGGTACAAGTGGACGACGCCGAAGCCGGGCTGTTCACCCTCAGCCATGGGGGCCGACGCATTCGCTGCCGCGAATCGCTGTGCGACCTCACCAGCGCGGTGAGCATGACCCTGTGCCAGGACAAGCGCCTGACCCACCGCGCCCTGTCGCGCGCCGGGCTCAGCGTGCCGGCGCAGCGTCTGGCGGGCAACGCCGAGGACAACGCCGCCTTCCTCGCCGAACACGGCTCGGTGGTGGTCAAGCCGGTGGACGGCGAACAGGGCCAGGGGGTGGCGGTCGATCTGCGCACCCCGGGCGAGGTGCAGGAAGCCATCGAACGCGCGCGCGTGTTCGACCAGCGTGTGCTGCTGGAGAGCTACCACGCCGGTCACGACCTGCGCGTGCTGGTGATCGGCTACGAAGTGGTGGCCGCCGCGATCCGCCGTCCGGCCGAGATCATCGGCGATGGCCGCCACAGCATCGGCGAGCTGATCGACGCGCAGAGCCGTCGCCGCCAGGCCGCCACCGGCGGCGAAAGCCGCATTCCCAAGGACGCCGAGACCCTGCGCACGCTGCACGGCGCCGGTCTCGACTACGACAGCGTACTGCCGGCCAGCCAGCGCCTGGCCGTGCGCAAGACCGCCAACCTGCATACCGGCGGCACCCTGGAGGACGTTACCGCGACCCTCCACCCGGCGCTGCGCGACGCCGCCATCAAGGCGGCGCGCACCCTGGAAATCCCGGTGGTCGGCCTCGACCTGCTGGTGCCCGCCGCCGATCAGCCCGATTACGTGTTCATCGAGGCCAACGAACGCGCCGGCCTGGCCAACCACGAACCGCAGCCGACAGCCGAGCGTTTCGTCGACCTGCTGTTCCCGCTGAGCCAGGTGACTGGCTGACCAGGGGGAGGCCAATCAACGCCGGAGTGAATTCACTCGCGCAGCGACCTTGCATCGCTCGCCCGTGGATTCGCTCCCGCACGCAACCTGCCAGATATGCGAGGGGACTCCATGCAACAGATACCCGAACCCGACCTCGACTATATGCAGAAGGTACTGCTGGAGATGCTCGCCATCCCCAGCCCCACCGGTTTCACCGACACCATCGTGCGCTACGTCGCCGAGCGCCTCGAAGAGCTGGAAATTCCCTTCGAGCTGACCCGCCGCGGCACCATCCGCGCCACCCTGCGCGGTCGTCAGAGCGAGTACGAACGCTTCGATCGTGCGGTTTCCGCGCACCTGGACACCATCGGCGCCATCGTCCGCGAGATCAAGGACAACGGCCGCCTCGGCCTGGCCCCCGTGGGCTGCTGGTCGAGCCGTTTCGCCGAGGGCAGCCGGGTCAGCCTGTTCACCGACCACGGTGTGATCCGCGGCAGCGTGCTGCCACTGATGGCCTCCGGGCACGCCTTCAATACCGCGGTCGACACCCTGCCGGTGAGCTGGGATCACGTCGAACTGCGCCTGGATGCCTACTGCGCCACCCGCGCCGACTGCGACGCCCTGGGCATATCGGTGGGCGATTTCGTCGCCTTCGACCCGCTGCCGGAGTTTTCCGAAAGCGGCCACATCAGCGCCCGCCACCTCGACGACAAGGCCGGCGTCGCCGCCCTGCTGGCCTCGCTCAAGGCGATTCACGATCACGGCCTGCAACCGCTGATCGATTGCCACCCGCTGTTCACCATCACCGAGGAAGTCGGCTCCGGCGCCGCCGCCGCCCTGCCCTGGGACGTCAGCGAGTTCGTCGGCATCGACATCGCCCCGGTCGCCCCCGGCCAGCAATCGAACGAGCATGCCGTCAGCGTGGCCATGCAGGATTCGGGCGGGCCCTATGACTATCATCTGTCGCGCCAGTTGCTGCGCCTGGCCGCTGAGCAGGAAGTGCCGGTGCGGCGCGACCTGTTCCGCTACTACCACAGCGACGCGCAGTCGGCGGTGGCCGCCGGCCACGATATCCGTACCGCGCTGCTGGCCTTCGGCTGCGACGCCACCCATGGCTACGAGCGCACCCATATCGACAGCCTCAAGGCCCTCAGCCGCCTGCTCACCGCCTACATGATGAGCCCGCCGGTATTCGCCAGCGATGCCCAGCCGGCGCAAGGTTCGCTGGAGCGCTTCAGCCATCAGCTTGAGCACGATGCGCAGATGGAAAGCGAGACACGCGTTCCACCTGTGGACAGTCTGCTCGGCCAGCACGATCGGGACGCTTGAAGGGCCGCGCGCATAAGGGCAAAGTGAGAAAAGATGCCAGGGGGAGCGCCAGCTCCCCTTTTTAATGTTCCGCCGCTTCATCCCTGCGGGGGCTTGCGCGCCAGAACGCCGTCTGCGCTGGTATGGCCTGCGCTACCTGGGGCAGCCAAGCGGGCCATTTTTTGTGACTCATTGAGGTTCACGGATGCCTCGTCTATGTCTGGCTTTGCTGCTGTTCTGGCTTGCCTCGCCAAGCTGGGCGCTGATGCCTGCGCCGCTCGATAGCGACGATCTGCGCCTCGCGCTGGGCCCCTATACCGGCTATTACGAAGACCGCGACGGCAGCCTGAGCGTCGAGCAGGTGCAGGCGCTGGACGACGAAGCCTTCGTGCGCCTGGAGGGCGAACACGCCAACCTGGGCAAGAACGCCTCGGTCTGGTGGTTCAAGGTACGCATGGTCAACGGCTTGCAGCACGAACTGGGCGGCTACCTGGAAATCAACTACCCGCTGCTCGACCATCTGCAGGTATATCTCCTCACTCCCGATGGCAGCCGCCTGGAGCAGGAGAGCGGCGACCGCTATGCCTTCTCCCAGCGCCCGGTGCAGGTGCGCAATTTCTGGTTCCCGCTGCAACTGCAGCCGGGCGTCAGCACCCTGCTGGTGCGGGTGGAGACCACCAGCACGGTATTCGTGCCGCTGTTCTTCAGTACCTACGGCGCCAGTGCCGCCGCCCAGGAAAACCTCATGGGCTTCAACGGCGCGTTCTATGGCGTGCTGTTCGCCATGTTCTGCTACAACCTGTTCCTCTACCTGTCGCTTCGCGAAGCCGCCTATTTCTGGTACCTGACCTACAACCTCAACGTCGGTCTGCTGGCCGCCTGCTTCGACGGCATGCTGTTCAAGCTGCTGCCCGAGCATGTGGCCTTCCAGTCGGTGAGCATCTACATCCTGATGTACCTGCACTGCCTCACCGCCATCCAGTTCAGCCGCCACTTCCTGCACGCGCGCCAGTACTTTCCGCGCCTGGACACCGGCCTGCGCCTGCTGATGCTGGCCTGCGCCGGCATTCTCGTTTCGGTACCGCTGATCGGCCTGACCGCCTGGAACATCCTGGCCAGCGTCACCGTCTCCCTGGTTTCCCTGGCCCTGCTGCTCACCGGCCTCTACGTCTGGCGCCGTGGCGTGCGCTACGGCTCCTACTACACCCTGGCCTGGGCAATCATGCTGTTCGCCTTCATCCAGGCCACCACCGGCTCGCTGGGCCTGGAGGTCTTCGGCGTGTTCGGCGCCACGGCGGTGAAGATCGGCGTGACCATCGAGCTGATCACCCTGTCCATCGGCCTGGCCGACCGCATCAACCTGCTCAAGGAAGAGGGTTTCCAGTCGCGCCGCGCGGCCGAACAGGCGGCGTTCGAAAGCCAGGCCAAAAGCCGCTTCCTGGCCAAGATGAGCCACGAGATCCGCACCCCGCTCAACGGCGTGCTGGGCATGCTGCAGCTGCTGCGCGAAACGCCGCTGGACCGCAGCCAGCGCTTCTACGTCGACACCATCTCCAGCTCCGGCAGCTCGCTGATGGCGGTGATCAACGACATCCTCGACTACGCCCGCATCGAGTCCGGCAAGCTCAGCCTGGAACAGATCGAGTTCGATCTCGAGGACATGATCTCCGAGACCCTCAGCCTGTTCACCGGCCAGGCGCTGGACAAGCGCCTGCGCCTCTACGTCAGCCTCGAGGGCGGTGTGCCGCGGCGCATCCAGGGTGACCCGACGCGGCTCAAGCAGGTGCTGATGAACCTGCTCAGCAATGCCTTGAAGTTCACCGCCGAGGGCCATGTGGCGGTCAGCGTCAGCCGCCGCAGCGACAGCCATGGCCAGCCGCACCTGGTGTTCGCCGTCAGCGACAGCGGCATCGGCATCAGCGAGCAGGCCCTGGCCAAGCTGTTCGAATCCTTCGCCCAGGGCGACTCCAGCACCACCCGTCGCTACGGCGGCAGCGGTCTGGGCCTGGCCATCAGCAAGGAGCTGGTGGAGATGATGGGCGGCCGTATCGAGGTGCAGAGCACCCCGGGCCAGGGCACCCGCTTCGCCTTCGACATCCCCCTGCTCGAAGCGCCTGAAGCGCCCGACGACCTTGCCCGCCTGCTCGCCGGACGCACGGCCCTGCTCGCCTCGCTCGACGGCCTGGGCCTGGACGCCCTGAGTCGCCTGCTGGGCCGCTGGGGCATGCGCACCGAACGCTGCCAGACGCCCGAACGTCTGCAGGACTACCTGGAGGATTTCACCGCGCCGCCATTGCTGGTACTGATGGCGCCCTGGCCCGGCAGCGTCAACCACTGGCTCGAGTCGCTGCGCCCGATGCTGCAACTGCAGCAGCGCGTGCTGCTGGTGTGCCCGCCCGAGGCCTGTCAGCAACTGCCCGAGAGCAAGGGCCTGCGCCTGCAGCACCTGGCCCAGCCGCTGGCGATCAACGCCCTGCGCCAGGCCCTGACCGGGCTGTACGAAGAACCCAGAGCACAGGTACATCACTTGGTAAGAGAAGTACGCAGCGACAAGGGCGACGCCCCCTGCATCCTCGTCGCCGAAGACAACCCGGTTAATCAGCTGGTGGTGCAGGGCTTCCTGAAGAAACGCGGCTACAGCGTGCGCCTGGTGACCGACGGCCAGGCCGCGGTGGACGAATACAGTCGCGACCCCGCCGCCGTTCAGCTGATCCTGATGGATTGCGAAATGCCGGTGATGGACGGTTTCGAAGCCACCCGGCAGATCCGCCGCCTGGAACACAGCCAGCAACTCGGTGCCGTGCCCATCATCGCCCTGACCGCGCATATCCTCGACGAACACCGTCAGCACGGCATGGAAGCCGGCATGGACGACTTCCTCGGCAAGCCGCTGGACAGCAAGCTGCTCTACAGCACCCTGGAGCGCTTTCTCAAGCTGCACAGCGCCTGAGGACGACGAGCTGTCGCGGCATGCCCGCGACTGGCTCTATCATAGGCGCCGTTTACTGGAGCCCCGTTGCCGTGCTGATTCCCGCCCACCTGCTGCAAGCCGACACCCTCACCGCCCTGATCGAAGACTTCGTCACCCGCGACGGCACCGACAACGGCGACGAGACCCCGCTGGAAACCCGCGTACAACGCGTGCGCCGCGCCCTGGACAAGGGCGAGGCGGTGATCGTCTTCGATCCGGACAGCCAGCAGTGCCAGCTGGCGATGAAGCGTGACGTGCCCAGGGAATGGCTGGAAGCGCTCAATGATTGACCGTGTGCGCCAGCATCACCGATAGCTGGCACAGCGGCCGGCCGCTCTCGGCCTGCCACTGATTGAAAGCCGCCTGCACCTCGGCCAGGTCCTTCTGACTGGTGGGCGCCTTGTCGATGACGTCCTGCGCCTTGAGCGCGGCGACCATGTCGTCGGTGGGAACGAAGGTATCCTTGCCCACCATGCGCAGAAAACGCGGCGCCGACAGCCCGCCCAGCTGGTTGCCGTGCTTGGCCAGGTACTTCCACAGACCGACGATGTCGCTGGCCGGCCAGTCGGCGATCAGTGCGCCAAAGCTGCCCCTCTCGCGGCGCACGTCGAGGATGAACTGGGCATTGCGCGGCACGCTCTTGAACTTGCCCAGGTGACGGATCAGCCGCGCATCCTGCATCAAATTCTCCAGGCGCTCGGCGCCCATCAGCACCACCTTCTCCGGGTCGAAGCCGAAGAACACTTCCTCGAAGGCCGGCCACTTGGCGTCCACCAGGCTGTGCTTGAGGCCGGCGCGAAAGATGCGCAGGCTCATCAGCGACAGGTAGCGGTCATCGGAGAGCGCGCGCAGTTCGGCATCGCTGCGCGGCTGCGGCAGCATGGCCTCCAGAGCCTTGGCCGAGCCGAAGCGGTTGAGGCAGAACTCGTGCAGCCACTTGTAATCACGCATGAATCGAATCCTTCATGAATCGGATGACGAAGCCTGCATGCAGAACGCCGAACGCCGCAAGTCCTGTAAAGAACAAGGGCGGGTGCCCCCCGACCTCGGGCTGGCCCGTTGCACCCGCCCTACCCGCGCAAACGCTCGGCGGCCTGACGCAATGCTGCTTCGGTGCCACTCCAGCCTAGGCAACCATCGGTGATCGACACGCCATAGCGCAATTCGCCGGAGAGTGCCTGGCACCCGTCGAACAGGTGACTCTCCAGCATCACCCCGCGCAGGCTGGCGTCGCCGGCCAGGCGCTGCTCGATCACGCTCTCCAGCACCGCTGGCTGGCGCAGCGGGTCCTTGCCGCTGTTGGCGTGGCTGCAGTCGACCATGATCCGCGGTGCGATGCCCTGACGCTGCAGCGCCTCGCGCGCGGCCGCGACGCTGGCGGCATCGTGGTTCGGCGCGCCATGACCGCCGCGCAGTACCAGGTGGGTATCCGGGTTGCCGACGGTTTGCAGCAGCGCCGGATGGCCGAGGTCGTCGATGCCGAAATGCTGGTGCGGGTGCGCAGCCGAACGCATGGCGTCACAGGCGATGCCGACGCTGCCGTCGGTGCCGTTCTTGAAGCCGACCGGCAGATCCAGACCGCTGACCATCTCGCGGTGCACCTGCGACTCGCTGGTACGTGCACCAATCGCCGCCCAACCGAGCAGATCATCGAAGTAGCCGGCAGCCATGGGTTGCAGCAGCTCGCTGGCCAGCGGCAGGCCACGGTCGAGGATGTCCAGCATCAGCTGGCGCGACAGGCGCAGCCCTTCGGCCATATCGCCGCTGCCATCCAGATGCGGGTCGTACAACAGCCCCTTCCAGCCCACGGTGGTGCGCGGCTTCTCCACGTAAGCACGCATCACCAGCAGCAGTTGGTCATCGACCTGCGGCGCCAGTTCGGCCAGGCGTTCGGCGTATTCGAGGGCGCTGGTGCGGTCATGCAGGGAGCAAGGGCCGACCACCACCAGCAGGCGCGAATCGCGACCATTGAGCACGGCGCGGATGGCCTTGCGGTCGGCGGCGATGCGTTCGGCAAGTGCGCCGGGCAATGGCAGGCGCTGGCGCAGTACGGCGGGGCTGGGCAGCGGCTGGGCGCTACGGCGGGCGATGGGGGTAACGGGGCAAGCGAGGTGAGCGGAGACGGATGCGTTCATGATCTGGCGATTCCTTGGCCGGCGCGGTCGATACCGCGGCGGCGCTAACTGAGTGTTCGTTGCAAAGGTGTCAGGGCGGTGGTGACGCCGCTAAATCGCCAGTCGTAGCGGTAGTTGCGGTAATAACGGTTCATCTGCAAGTCCTCGATCTATGGCCGTTTTCGGCCGGAAAAAACAAAACCCCCGGTCGGGTTGCCGACCGGGGGTTTTCTGGAAAACGTCTCTGGTGGCGACCCTGCTGTCTCAGGCCGCCTGTGGGGTATCAGGCGCGCCTGCGGCTAAACCAATACCCAAAGAAGTAATACGCCGCGGCCGCGACCGACTGCGCACGCACCAGCGCGGCGCGCGTGGCACCGGCTTGCAGCGAGGACAGGAGGTTGAGGCTGACGGACATGCAATTCTCCAAACAATGGCCGAACCATACTCCAGGCCTTTGCGGCCTGGCAAGCAGGCGGTTGGTTACAGACTCATCACATCGAGAAAGCGCGGCGTGGCGCTGTCGTCGATCTTCAGGCTCTTGAAATCGAACAGGTTGCGGTCGGCCAGTTGCGAGGGGTGCACGTTCTGCAGGGCGCGGAACATGATCTCGACGCGGCCCGGGCTCTTGCGCTCCCACTCCTGCAGCATCTCCTTGACCACCTGGCGCTGCAGATTCTCCTGCGAACCGCACAGGTTGCACGGGATGATGGGGAATTCCTTGAGCTGGCTGTAGGCCTCGATGTCGGCCTCGGCGCAGTAGGCCAGCGGGCGGATCACCACGTTGCGGCCATCGTCCGACAGCAGCTTGGGCGGCATGGCCTTGAGCGTGCCGCCGTAGAACATGTTGAGGAAGAAGGTTTCCAGGATGTCGTCACGGTGGTGACCCAGCGCCATCTTGGTCGCGCCGATCTCGTCGGCGTAGGTATACAGGGTGCCGCGACGCAGGCGCGAGCACAGCGAGCAGGTGGTCTTGCCCTCGGGAATCTTCTCCTTGACCACCGAGTAGGTGTCCTTCTCGATGATGTGGTACGCAACGCCGATGGACTCCAGGTAAGCCGGCAGCACGTGCTCGGGGAAGCCGGGCTGCTTCTGGTCCATGTTCACCGCGACGATCTCGAACTTGATCGGCGCCACCTTCTGCAGGTACAGCAGCACGTCGAGCATGGTGTAGCTGTCCTTGCCGCCGGACAGGCAGACCATCACCTTGTCGCCATCCTCGATCATGTTGAAGTCGGTGATGGCTTCGCCGGCCAGGCGGCGAATGCGCTTCTGCAGTTTGTTCTGGTTGACCGAAAGGGTGCCCATGGTGCGTCGAGATCCGAGGGGTGGGAACGAAAGCGCGACATTTTACGCAGAAAGCCGCCCTCGCCCTACCCCACCGGCGGCGAAATGCTAGGCTCGGCCGATGAATGACGACCTAGACCCCGCCGCCGACCTCTGCGACCAGGTGCTGGAGCTGCTTCTGGCCGCGCCCGAGGGGGTGGCCGAGTACCAGCTGATCCAGCAGCTCAAACAGCGCCATAGCGGCCATATCCCCAACCTGCCGCTGACCGACAAGCTGGTGCTGTTTCGCACCCACTTCCTGCTGTTCAACGCCCTGTACCGGCTGCGTGAGCGGCTCTGGCAGGACGGCAGCCACCTGCTGCAGATCAGCCCGCTGTGCATCCAGCTGCTGCCGTACCAGACCGGCAGCGCAGCGCTCAGCGAGCGCGACGGGCTGCGCGACTACTACCTGGACATGGACAACCTGCGCGACACCGACGAGCGCGATGTCGAGCGCCTGCTGGCCAGCTTCTGGACCCGCATGCAGGGCGGCGAGGAGAAGCAGGCGGCCCTGGGCCTGTTCGAACTCGACGAGCAGGCGCCACTGGACCTGGCACGTATCAAGCACCGCTACCGACAACTGGTCAGCCAGCACCATCCCGACCGAGGCGGCAGCACAGAGCGGCTGCAGTCGATCAACAAGGCGATGGAAATTCTAGAGCGCTATTACAACTGATCTGCAGAGAGCGATTTGCTCTAAAGCCAGACATCACGCGCCCTCCAGCCGCTGCCTATACTGCGACATACGGTCGCATAGGTTCGGCCTGGCACCCGGTGGCGCTGTACATGCGCGCCGGGCGTCCGCTGGGGGGCGATCGTCATAAAAAGAGGAGGTGTCTGGCATGATCCACCACGTTTGGGGGCTCTTCACCCATCCCGACCAAGAATGGCAAGAAATCCGTGGCGAGGAAGAAACCATCAGCCACATGTACCTGACCCATGTGCTGATTCTCGCGGCTATCCCCGCCGTTTCGGCCTATATCGGCACGACCCAGGTTGGTTGGGCCATCGGTGACCGAGCACCCGTGATGCTTACCGAAGGCAGTGCGATGGTGATGACCATCATGTCCTATCTGGCGATGCTCGCCGGTGTGGCGGTGATGGGCGCCTTCATCCACTGGATGGCGCGCACCTATGACGCCAATCCCACCTTCACCCAGTGCGTCGTGTTCGCAGCCTATACCGCTACCCCGCTGTTCATCGGCGGCCTGGCAGCCCTCTACCCGCACTTGTGGCTGGGCATGGTGGTCGGCACGGTAGCCATCTGCTACACGGTTTACCTGCTTTACGTCGGCATACCGACCTTCATGAACATTCCCGAGGACGAAGGGTTCATGTTCTCCAGCTCGGTGCTGGCGGTAGGCCTGGTGGTGCTGGTGGCGATGATCGCCAGCTCGGTGATTCTCTGGGGGCTTGGCATCGGCCCCGTTTACACCAGCTGAGCCTCGTTCGACTCGCTGAACCTCAAGGCCGCCTTCGGGCGGCCTTTTTCATGGCGGCTCGCTGATTGAAGATTTGCATTGAACCTACCGGCCGAATGACTGCCCGAAAATTTATAGGCAGTCAGCAGGCGGTGTTCCCATGTATGCGAACCTTTATACCCTTCTCACACGCCCAGACCGGGCCTGGACGGCCATTCGCCAGGACGAGGAGCGCAACAGCGCGAACTACCTGCCCTATCTGCTGCTGTTCAGCCTGCTTCCGGCGCTGTGCCTGTTCATCGGCACCCACTGGGTCGGCTGGAGCCTGGTGGACCGGGAGCGGGTTCGTCTGGATTTGGTCAGCGCACTGCAACTGAGTGCGCTGCTGTACCTGACGATCCTGATCGGCGTGGTCATCATGGGTTACGTCCTGCGCTACATGTCGCGAACCTTCGAGGCCAGGCCGACCTTCAACCAGTGCATCGGCTTCATCGCCTACACCTGCACACCCTTCTTCATTGCCGGTCTCGCTGCGCTGTACCCGACGCGTTGGCTGGCCATCCTGGTGCTGCTGGGCGCCTGCGCTCACGCCAGCTTCCTGCTCTATGTGGGGCTGCCGCGCTTCATGCGCATCGATAACCAGCAGAGCTTTCTCTATGCCTCCTCCATGGCGGGTGTGGCGCTGCTGGTGCTGGTCACCATCCTGGTCAGCATGATCCTGTTCTGGTCCTACACGCTCCAGCCGGACTACCAGCGAACGGTCGATCAGGACCAGAGCCGCGGCACGCAGCAGGAGCGCATGCAGCCGCCAGGAGACGAGTGATACCTGCGCAGGCGGGCTGCTTGCGGCATAATCGCGCGTCCGCCCTTCACCGCAGTGCGCCATGCCCGAACAGCTCCACGCCCGTGTCGAGGCCTGCTACCAGCTGGCCGAAGCCTTCTTCAAGCAACGCTTTGCTCGCCCGGAAGTGAGTTTCAAGCTGCGCGGACAGAAGGCCGGCGTCGCCCACCTGACGGAAAACAAGCTGCGCTTCAACCTGCAGCTGTATCGGGAAAACCGCGAGGACTTCCTGCGCCAGACGGTGCCCCACGAAGTGGCGCACATGGTCGCCCATCAGCTGTTTGGCCCGCGCATCCAGCCGCATGGCGAGGAGTGGCAACTGATCATGCGCGGCGTCTACGAGCTGGCGCCGCAGCGCTGTCACAACTATGAAGTGCAGCGACGCAAGGTCAGCCGCTTCATCTACCGCTGCAGTTGCCCCGAGGGCGAATTCCCCTTCTCGGCCCAACGCCACGCGAAGGTGGCCAAGGGCCAACGCTACTACTGCCGCCGCTGCAAGGTAACGCTGCAGTTCACCGGTCAGCAGCGGGTGGAATAGCCCTGAGTATCCCGGCACGGCCGTAGGGTGCGCCGCGCGCACCGGCTGTTACCGTCAAGGCCGCCTGGCCCCCTGGTGCGCATGGCGCACCCTACGTCGCAGGCTGCGAGCGAGGCAGCGCTCAGAATTCATCCTCCAGCATCGACTTCAACCAGGCCGCGCGGGCTCGCGCCTGCTCGGCCATGCACTGCGCAGCCCAGAAACCGGTCCAGGGTGAACCCTGCACGCGGCTGCGCGCATACAGGCTGCAGCTCTGCTCACGCTGGCGAATCCAGCTCCGCTGGGCGTCGCGCAGCTCCACCACCAGCTCCGGCTCGTATTCCTTGAAATGGCTCAGCAGACGGTCATAGCTGCGCTGCAGCTCGTCTTCCGCCGCCTGCCACGCGGGCCCGTGACAGAGGTTGGCAGCCATGGCGCTGCCTTGCTGACAGGGATCCTCGGACTCAGCGGCGCTGATCGCCATGCAGAGACCTAGAAGTAGCAATGCAAAGTGGCGCATGGCTCAGTCCCCCGCCGCGTCTTGTTTGCCCTTCAAGACCTGCGCCGGACGCGGCCTCGGGCGCCACAGGCGAGGTCTGGGCACGGCACGCGGCCGGCGCCGACTCAGCAGTGCCCGCACCCATTCGAACAACGTCAGCACCAGCCAGAGCAGCAGTTCGATCAGCACCACTGCCAGCAACAACAGCGCCTCACCGAGCCCCAGCGCCGCACCGGCACCTGCCGCCGCGCCGGTCAGCAGATTGATCAGGGCGGTCAGGGCGCCGGCCAGCAGTTCCAGCAGCGCTACCAGCAACGAAAACAGGGCTTCCAGCATCGGGCGATCCTTGCACCAGTCATTTGGCCCTGCAGGCTAACGCCTGAGACTGCGTGGCGCCAGTGACTGCCCGATCAGCCAAGCGCTCCGGCCGCGCGCAATGTCGCGATCTGTTCGGCGTCATAGCCCAGCTCGGCCAGCACCTGCGCGGTATGAGCGCCCAACGCCGCCCCGACATGCCGGGGTGCCGGCAGCCCGTGCGAGAACTTCAGCGGGCAGGCCAGTTGCGGCTGCGCCGGCAAACCCTCGCGCGGCACCTCGGCGACCAGAGCACGCGCCTTGATCTGCGGGTGTTCGAGCGCCTCGGACAGCGGCAGCATGGGCTCGACGCAGGCGTCCAGGGCAGCGAAACGCTCGCGCCAGTCGGCGAAATCGCGCTTCTCGAACTCGATTTCGATCTCGCGCTTGAGCGCTCGCTGATCTTCCGGCTTCGGCGACAGGCCGCGCGCCGCCAGTTCGGGCCGCCCCAGCGCCTGGCAGAACGGCTGCATGAACTGCGGCTCCAGGCTGCCCACCGAGAACCAGCGACCGTCACGGGTGCGGTAATAGTCGTAGAAGCTGCCGCCATTGAGCGCCTGATTCTCCATCTCCGGCTCCACGCCGGCACCGAGATAGCCGGCGCCGGCCATACCGTGCAGGCTGAAGGCGCAGTCGGTCATGCTCACGTCCACCTGCTGGCCTTGGCCAGTGACCTGGCGCTGCACCACCGCGGCGAGCAGGCCGATCACTCCATGCAGGGAACCGCCGGCGATATCTGCCAGCTGCACGCCCAGCGGCAGCGGGCCGCTGTCGCGACGGCCGGTGTAGCTGGCGATGCCAGCCAGTGCCAGGTAGTTGATGTCATGCCCGGCGCGATCCCGGTACGGCCCGGTCTGGCCGTAGCCGGTGATCGACACGTAGATCAGCCGCGGGTTGATCGCCTTGAGCGCCTCGTAGCCGACGCCCAGCTTGTCCATCACCCCGGGGCGGAACTGCTCCAGCACGATGTCGTACTCGGCCACCAGCTTCTTCACCACCTCCACCGCCTCGGGGCGCTTGAGATCCAGGGCAATGCTGCGCTTGTTGCGATTGAGATAGGCGTGGCTGGTGGAGGTGCTGCCGTCGTGCGGTGGCAGCACGCGTACCAGGTCCATGCGCGTGGGCGATTCCACACGCAGCACCTCGGCGCCCATGTCGGCCAGCAGCAGCGAGGCGAACGGCCCGGGCAGCAGGGTGGAGAAATCGAGTACTTTCAGCGAAGACAGTGGGCCGGTCATGGCGACTCCCGATCAGATGATGTGGTATCGGGCGGGAGGCCGCAGCCCCTCTGCCCAACCCTCTCCCCAAAAGCGGGGCGAGGAAGTAGAAAGGTGAAACCCCGGCGTAGCCCGGATGCAATCCGGTAATCCATCAGGGCCAAGGGTCAACGCTCCCAGACGATGGCGTCGCTCGCCGACAGGCTGGCAATGGCCTCGGCATAGTGCGCCTCGAGAACGTTGCGACGAATCTTCATGGTCGGCGTCATGCAGCCGTTGTCCACCGTCCAGGCCTCGCGCACCAGGATGAAGTGACTGATGCGCTCATGCACCGCCAGGCGCTGGTTGAGTGCCTGCAGATGTTGCTGCAGCGCCTCGCTCACGGCTTCCCGGGGTTGCTGGCGGGCCGCGGGTGACAGTTCGATCAGCGCCAGCGGCTGATCCAGATTGCTGCCCATCAGGCATACCTGCTCGACCCAGTGGTTCTTGGCGATCTCGCCCTCGATGGGCGCCGGCGCCACGTACTTGCCCTTGCTGGTCTTGAAGATGTCCTTGACCCGTCCGGTGATGCGCAGATAGCCCGCCTCGTCCAGCTGACCGCGATCGCCGGTGTGCAGCCAGCCATCCTTGAGCGTTTCGGCGGTCTTTTCCGGCTCGCGGTAATAGCCCTGCATCAGCGTCTCGCTGCGCAGCAGAATCTCGCCGCTGTCATCGATGCGTAGCTGCAGGTGCGGCATCGGCCGGCCCACGGTGCCGAAGCGCACCTGCCCCGGACGGTTGAAACAGCCGTAGGCGAAATGCTCGGTCATGCCGTAGCCCTCGCAGAGGGTCATGCCCAGACGTCGATACCACTCCAGCAGCCCGGTGGAAATCGCCGCCGCGCCGGAGACCAGAATGCGCGCGCGATCCAGCCCCAGCCCGGCCCGCACCTTGCGCGCCACCAGGCGACCGAGCACCGGGATGCGCAGGAGGCGCTCGAGCCGTTGCGCCGGCAGTTTCTCCAGCACGCCCTGCTGAAAGCGCGTCCACAGCCGCGGCACGGAGAAGAACACGGTGGGCCGCACCTGGCGCAGATCGCTGGCGAAGGTCTCCAGCGACTCGACGAAGGCCACCGGCGCTCCGCAGTAGAGGCTGTTGAACTCCACCAGAAAACGCTCGGCGGCATGCGATAGCGGCAGATAGGAGAAGAACTGATCCTGCGGCGTCATGCGCATCTCTGCCGTGGCGTTCGCCGCGGAGAAGGCCATGGCATGGGCCGAGAGCATCACGCCCTTGGGTTGCCCGGTGGTGCCGGAGGTATAGAGGATCGACAGCAGATCTTCGCCGCGCTGCGAGCGGGTGCCCTGCAGCGGCTCGTGAGCGGCCAGCAGCGCGTGCCACTGGTGCTCGGCAGGCATGGTCGGGTATGGCATGGCGATGCGGGGGATATGCGCCGCGATTCCCCCTGCCAGCTTGTCCGGCTCGTCCAGCTTGCCCACCAGAATCAGCTTGCAGCCGGCATGTTCCAGCACATAGGCGATCTGCTCGGGAGCCTGCAGCGGATACAGCGGCACGCTGACCAGCCCGGCATGCTGGATGGCCAGGTCGCTGATGAACCATTCGGCGCAGTTCTTCGCCAGCAGCGCGACCCGCTCGCCGGGCACGCAGCCCAACGCCAGCAGCGCACTGGCCAGACGACGGGCCTGCTCGTCGACCTGACGCCAGGTGAAGTCGTGCCAGACGCCCGCCACCGGCTGGCGCAGCCAGACTGCATCGGGCTGCCGGTCCAGCCAGTGGTTGAAACGTTGCAGAGGCAGTTGCAGGGTCATGGGAGGTTACCTTCTTGTCCTTGCGGTTCACCTACACACTAGTGCGAGCGCCTTGACGATGGCGCCATGCGGCTCAAGGCAGGTTGTACCTGCCCCATGCGCTTACAGCTTCATGCCGCGGCTGATGATCTCCTTCATGATTTCCGAGGTGCCGGCGAAGATGCGCTGGATACGCGCGTTCGCGTACATCTTGCAGATCGGGTACTCCCACATGTAGCCCCAGCCGCCATGCAGCTGCACGCCCTCATCGACCACCTTGCACAGCAGTTCGGTGGTGAACAGTTTGGCCTCTGCGGCGACTTCCGGGGTGAGCTTCTTCTGGTTGTGATCCAGCACGCAGCGGTCGGTGAAGACCTGCGCCACGTCGATCTGCGTGCGCATCTCGGCCAGCTTGAAGCGGGTATTCTGAAAGTGCGCCACCGGGCGACCGAAGGCCTGGCGCTCCCTGACATAGTCGATGGTGGTCTGCAGGGCCGCCTCGGCACCGGCCACCGCGCCGCAGGCATTGGTCAGGCGCTCCTGGGCGAGCATGTTCATCAGGTAGAAGAAGCCGCCCTTGGCGTCGCCCAGGAGGTTCTCCTTGGGCACCTTGACGTCGTTGAAGAACAGCTCGGCGGTGTCCTGGCTGTGCATGCCGAGCTTCTTCAGTTTCTTGCCACGCTCGAAACCCGCCATGCCGCGCTCGACCAGAAACAGGCCCATGGCGTGCTTGTTGGCCGGATCGGTCTTGGCCGCGACGATCACCAGATCGGCCAGGTAGCCGTTGGAGATGAACACCTTGGAGCCGTTGAGCAGCCAGTGGTCGCCCTTGTCCACCGCCGTGGTGCGCATGCCGGCCAGGTCGGAACCGGCCGACGGCTCGGTCATGGCCACGGCGAGAATGGTCTCGCCACGGATGATGCCGGGCAGCCAGCGCGTCTTCTGCTCCGCACTACCGTACTCGGCGATATAGGGCCCGCACAGCGCCGAGTGCAGGGGAATCATGAAGCCCGGCTCGTTGATCCGCGCCAGCTCCTCGCACATGATCTGCTCGTAGCGAAAATCCTTGAGCCCGGCGCCGCCGTACTCCTCGTCCGCCCAGGGCAGCAGAAACCCCATCTCGCCAGCCTTGGCCCACACGCTGCGATCGACCACACCCGCCGCCTCCCACTCCTCCTGATGCGGCACCACCTCCTTGTCCAGAAAGGCCGCGAAAGCGTCGCGGAACAGATTGTGCTCGGTGTCGAAATGGTTGCGTTGCATGGGGCGGTTCCTCCGCTGATTTATTCTGCAACCGAGGTTAAGTGGCACCCCCTGCCCCCTCAATGACCCATGCGCTCAGCCTGGATTGACCCAATCGCTCGGCCGGCTTGCTCTGCGCTGCGGCCGCTGCCTACCATCGGCGACCCCGACCATGGAAGCCCATGCATGCGCGAACGCACCATCGCCAGCCACTTCGTCCGCGCCGCGCTGCGCGGCGCCCAGCGTCAGGGCCTGGCCTGCGAACCCATATTGCGCCAGGCGGGCATCCAGCCAGCGGTGCTCATCGAGCCGCGTGCGCGCATCGCCCCCGAGCAGTTCGCCCGCCTGGTGCAGCTGCTATGGGAAGCACTGGACGACGAATATCTGGGTTTCGGTCGCCAGCCGAGCAAACGCGGCACCTTCGCCATGATGGGCCACGCCATCATCCACTGCCGCAGCCTGGAGAAGGCGCTGAGCCGCGGCGCGCTGTTCTACGGCCTGTTCCCCGATGCACCGAGCATCCGCCTGAAGCGCGAAGGCGACTGGGCGCGACTGAGCGTGGATGACAGCACGCTATGGGACCCGGACCACTTTCTGGTGGAAAGCCTGCTGGTGATCTGGCACCGCCTCGGCAGCTGGCTGATCGGCCAGCGCATCCGCCTGGAAGAAGCCACCTTCGCCTACCCCGAACCGCAGCACAGCGCCGAGTACGAACTGCTGTTCCCCTGCACGCGGCGCTTCTGCGCCGGCGCCACCAGCCTGCTGTTCCACGCGCGCTACCTGGCCATGCCGCTGCTGCAGGACGAGCGCACGCTCAAGCAGTTCCTCGAGCACTCCCCCGCCGACCTGCTGGCCCGTCCCGATGGTGGCGACAGCCTGATCAGCCAGATCCGCCGCCTGCTCGGCCGAGACTGCCGCACCTGGCCCGATCTGGAACAGGTCGCCCAGCAGCTGCACACCAGCCCGCAGACCCTGCGCCGCCACCTGCGCGAAGAAGGCACCAGCTTCCAGGAACTCAAGGACCACCTGCGCCGCGATCTGGCCATTTACCACCTGGGCCGCGACGAACTGGCGATTCACGACATCGCCGAGCAGCTCGGCTTCTCCGAGCCCTCGGCCTTTCACCGTGCGTTCAAGAAATGGACCGGGCTGACGCCTGGGGCGTATCGGGCACAGGAGGGTTAAGACTCAGGCGGCCCCTATGCCCTGCCAATCACCGCTGAGAAACGGTTCGTGCAGAAACGGGGCAGCTCCCTTCTTTGCTACCCTCCTCCAATACGCCCTGCGAAATGGCACCTCGATCGCTAGGCCTTTCCCATGCCGCACGCACAAGAAACCTCTCGATTCCAGGCAACCCTGCTACGCCCTCGCCTGGCGGATGGCGAGGCGTTCTGGGCGTTCGTGGTACTGCCCCGGGAGGCGAGCGAGAAACTGCCGAGACGCGGCAGAACCAGTGTGGACGGCCGTATCAACGGGCATCCGTTCCAGGCCAGGCTCGAGCCGGACGGCCAGCTGAGCCACTGGCTACGGGTGGATAACGACCTGCTGCAGGCGACTGGCGCGGCCATCGGCGATCTGGTGACGCTGGAGATCGCCCCGCTAGAGCAGGAGCCCGAGCCGGACGTGCCGGCGGATCTGACCGAGGCATTGGCCGCCGCGCCCGAGGCACGCGACGCCTGGGACGCCACGACGACCATCGCGCGGCTGGACTGGATTCACTGGATCGAGTCGGCCAGGCAGTCCAAGACCCGCGCCAAACGTATCGCCGACGCCTGCGCCATGCTGGGCGAGGGGAAGAAGCGGGTCTGCTGTTTCGATCAGTCCGGCTATTACAGCAAGGCCTTCCGTGCGCCCGAGGCCGTCGGGTGATCGAGCAGAACGGCCGCGCCAGGGCGTAACACACGCAACGGGATAACGGCCGCAGTTCGCTCTGCCACATACGGAAACATTTGTGCTGGCGACCGGCTCGGTTTTGCCCTACACCTCAACCTATTCCGTTCAAACCGGCAAAGGCCTGCCACGATGTTCACGACCCGACTGAAGCAGGAGGTACAGGCACTGCGCGAAGAGCTGTCGCTGTTCAACCAGGTGCGTGCCAGCCTCGACGACGAAATGATCGCCCTGACCCTCGACCCCCAGGGTCGAATCGACACGGTCAACGCCAACTTCGAGAAAGAAATGCACTATCGCGGCGAGCAGCTTCGTGGCCGCTCACTGCTGGAGCTGATCCCGGAGCCGGTGCGCAATCTCGACTTCCACCATCGGGTTCGCCATGCCCTGGAACGCGGCGAGCACCTGGCCGGGGTCATTCGCCTCAAACGCGGCGATGGCGAGGAGGCCTGGCTGCGCTCGATCCTGCAGCCGGTGCGCAACAGTCAGGGCCAGGTGCAGTTCTTCTCGATCTATGCCAGCGACCTGACACGCACCATCGTGGCCTCACGCGAGCACGAGAACCTGGTCAAGGCGCTGCAGCGCTCCACCGCCGTCATCGAATTCAACCTGAACGGCGAGATTCTCACTGCCAACAAGCCGTTTCTCGACTCCATGGGGTACAGCCTGGCGCAGATTCAGGGCAAGCATCACCGCATGTTCTGCGATCCCTCCGTGGCCGGCTCACCGGAGTACCAACGTTTCTGGGACCAGCTGCGCCGCGGTGAATTCGTCGTCGGGCGCTTCAAGCGGGTCGATGCCTATGGTCGGGAGGTCTGGCTGGAGGCCTCCTACAACCCGGTTACCGACGCCCAGGGCAAACTCTACAAGGTGGTGAAGTTCGCCACGGTGATCACCGATCAGGTCAACCGCGAAACCGCGGTGGCCGAAGCGGCCGGCATCGCCTTCGAAACCTCCAAAGGCACGGATGAGAGCGCCAAGAACGGCGCTTCGGTGGTGCAGCAGATGCTCGATGCCATGCGCGAGCTGTCCGCCCGCATGCAGGAAGCGGCGCAGGGCATCGAAGCGCTGGACAAGCAGTCGCAGATCATCGGCTCCATCGTCAAGAACATCAGCAGCATCGCCGACCAGACCAATCTGCTGGCGCTCAATGCCGCCATCGAGGCGGCGCGCGCCGGCGAACAGGGTCGGGGGTTTGCGGTGGTGGCCGATGAGGTCCGCCAACTGGCTTCACGCACCAGCGCGGCGACGGAGGAAATCACCCAGGTGGTCGGACAGAATCAGCAACTGGCCGAGCGCGCCGTGGGGCTGATCGACCGCGGCAGGACCCAGGCCGAACTGGGCCTGGAGCTGTCCGCTCAGGCCGGCCAGGTGATCGCCGAGATTCAGGATGGCGCCAAACACGTCGTCAGCGCGGTGGAGCGCTTCGCGACGCAGTTGTGATACCGCCGGAGCGCGCTCCGCCAGCGGCCGCCGTCAGTCGTACAAGCGCACCTTGAAGCAGGCGCCGCCCAGTTCGGAGTCTTCCAGGCTCAGTTCGCCCTCGTAGCTTTCGACGATATCTTCCACCACCGCCAGGCCGATGCCCTGCCCGGGGTTCTGCGCATCCAGCCGTTCGCCACGCTGCAGCACGCGGGAGCGCTGGTCATGGGGTACGCCGGGGCCGTCATCCTCGATGGTCAGCAGGCAGCCGTCCGGCAGCGGCTGCAGGCTAACCCGCACGCGGTGCAGACACAGGCGGTAGGCATTCTCCAGCAGGTTGCCGAGCAGCTCCATCAGGGCGCCGCGCTCCATGCTGATCTGGCTGTGCTCGGGCACCTCCAGCATCGCTTCGACGCGCTTGTCGCGGTAGACCTTGTCCAGCGAGCGGCACAAGCCATCGAGCAGCGGCCAGACCCGCTCGCGGTGACGCACCAGGCCGCTGCGGCGCAAGCTGGCGCGCTGCAGCTGGTAGCCCACCTGCTGGCTCATGCGCTCGATCTGGGCCTGCATCAGTTGCGCCTGTTCACGATTCTCCGGCTGCACGGAAAGGGTTTCACCGATGCCCTGCAATACGCTGAGCGGGGTTTTCAGGCTATGGGCGAGGTCTTCGAGGGAGTCGCGGTAGCGTTCGCGCTGGCGCCGCTCGCTGTCGAGCAGGCGGTTGAGCGAGTTGGTCAGGCGCAGCAGTTCGCGCGGGTGGTCGTCGCTCAGGCGCTGGCGGGTGCCGGACTCCACGCCGTCGAGTTCGTCGCTCAGCCCCCGCAGGCTGCGAAAGCCCCAGGTCAGGCCGAACCACAGCAGGCCGAGCAGCACCAGCAGCGCGAGCCCCAGCCACAGGCGCAGCTGCCAGGCGAAGCCATCGAACAGCCCCTGGTATTCGCGGGTCGGCTGCATGGTGACGATGCTCAGCGCGGTTTCGTTGCCGCGCAGCAGGTCCACCTCGATGTCGTAGACGAAGTACTCCTGACCGCTCTCGTCGCGAATGCGCACGAACTCGTGACCGCGGCCGTCGTAGCGCGGCTTGTAGTTCACCAGTTCGTCGAGGGACGAGCGCGAACGCCAGATCAGCCTGCCTTCGCGGTCGAAGATGAAACCCAGCAGATGCGAGTCGAGGTTGTCGAATTCCTCGTCCGGCATCTTGTCCGGCATGTGCAGCTGGCCTTCCTGGATTCGCGCGGCCGAGATAAGCGCGGCGGCATCGGAGGCCAGGCGTTTTTCCACCGTTTCCTCCAGCGCCATGAGAAAGACCCCTTGCAGCACCGGCATCAGCAGCAGCATGAACAGCATCGCCAGCGCAGCGCTGGCCAGCATCAGGCGCAGGCGCAGCGAGGTCAGCCGGATGCGCACCTTGCGCACGATCACCCGCGCTTTTCTCACTTGCAGCGCTCGTTGAACATGTAGCCCTGGCCACGCACGGTTTCGATCGGCTTGCCGCCCAGCATCGCCTCCAGCTTGCGACGCAGACGCCCGACCAGCACTTCGATGACGTTGGGATCACGTTCGTCATCGCCGGGGTACAGCTGCTCCATCAGGCGTTCCTTCGGCACCACCTGCTGGTGATGGAGCATGAGGTACTCGAGGATGCGGTACTCGTAGGCAGTCAGCTGCAGCGACTGCTCGTCGACGGTTGCCTGCTTGCGATTGAGATCGAGCACCAGGGAGCCGGCCTCGATGGTGGATTTGGTAAAGCCCGAGGAACGGCGCAGCAGGGCGTTCAGGCGCGCCTCCAGTTCCTCGAACTGAAAGGGTTTCACCAGATAGTCGTCGGCACCGCAGGACAGGCCTTCGACCTTGTCCTGCCAATTGCCGCGGGCGGTGAGGATGAGGATCGGAAAGTTCTTGTCTTGGCTGCGCAGCTGCCGGATCAGGTCGATGCCGCTCATGCCCGGCAGACCCAGGTCGACCAGAGCCAGGTCGTGATTGAAGGACTCAGCTCGATACAGCGCCTCTTCAGCGGTGCGCACGGCATCCACCACATGCCCGTTTTCACTGAGGCGAGTGAACAGATGGTGACGCAGCAGCGCCTCATCCTCCACCACCAACAATTTCATGAGACTCCCCCTTTTTCAGTGAACGAAGGCCGGGCGATGCCCGGCCTGGTGAACGAAGCCTCATTCAGAAGGCAAAATTGGCACCGAGATAGAGCTGCGAACTGCTGTGCAGATCCAGCGACCCGGCCTTGGGCTGCCCATGCGGCGCCATTTCAGTGCTGGCATTGGTACGCAAGTAACGATAGCCGGCTTCGATCGAAGCATTGTTGTTCAGTTCCTGCAGGATACCGGCCTGCAAACCGGCGGCAAAACCGATATCGCTGTCACGGGAGAAGCCGCTGCTTTCCTGCTCCAGCTTGACCAGGCCAGCGGTCACGCCGCCGAACAACTTGGTGTTGTTGTCGCCCAGCGGGACGAACATGTCATAGCTGCCGAGCAGGTTCTGCTGGCGCAGCTTGTAACCGTTATGGCTGTCGGAGACGTTTTCGTAGGTGGCGTAGTAACGGCCATCGGCGGTCTTCTGGCCGACGCGTACACCCCAGGTGCTCTTGTCGTCGATGACCTTGTCCAGCTTGGGATTGCCCAGGTTGGCGTTCAGCGCGCTGGACTTCTGAATGTTGTTGTCGGTCTGGCCCCAGGTCAGACCGATGAAGGTGTCGTTGGCCTGCGCAGCGGTGGTGCCCAGGGCCAGGCAGGTGGCGAATGCGATACGGTTCAGGGTGGTTTTCATCGAAGCGTTCCTCTCGTTTCGGTTGTGATCAACTCGAAAACGAGTCTGCACGAAGCCTACTGAATCCCTCCTGAACCCTCCTTGAACCTGCCCTGAACGAGCGGCAATGAGGGTTACAAACGTCGCGCCAGAGCGCCCGCCAGGCCAAACAGCGAAGCCAGCACGGCCAGCAGCGCCAGCCAGCCGGCATGTTCCCAGACATAGCCACCGACATAGCCCACCAGGCTCGAGCCCAGATAGTAGGCGCACAGATAGAGCGCCGAGGCCTGCGCCTTGGCCCCCTTGGCATGCGCACCGACCTGGCCGCTGGCGACCGCGTGCGCGGCGAAGAAGCCCAGGGTGAACAGCGCCAGGCCGACCACCGCAGCGCTCAGCCAGGGCGCGGCGCACAGGGCTACCCCGAGCAGCATCAGGGCGATCGCGCCGAACAGAACCTGGCGCGCACCGAAGCGCGGTACCAGGCGCCCGGCCCAGCCAGCGCTGAAGATGCCCAGCAGGTAGACGGTGAACAACAGGCCGATCACCGTGGCGGAGAGGTTGAACGGCGCACCTGCCAGACGAAAGCCCACGTAGTTGAACAGCGCGACGAAGCCGCCCATGAGCAGGAAGGCCAGCGCGAACAGCACGCGCAGGCGAGGATTGCCCAGGTGCAGAGCGAAATTGCCGAGCAACCCGCGCAGCGACAATGGCTGCGCCCGGAAATGCCGGGACGGCGGCAGCAGCCAGAGAAACAGCCCCAGCGCCAGCAGGCCAAGACCGGCGATGCCGCCCAGCGCCCAGGGCCAGCCGCCGAGGTCGCTGAGCAGACCGGCGAGCAGACGCCCGAGCAAGCCACCCAGGGCGGTCCCGCCGATGTACAGGCCCATGGCCGCCGGTAACGCCTCGGGATCGAACTCTTCACCGACGTAGGCCATGGCCAGGGCCGGCAAGCCGCTCAGCGCCAGCCCCAGCAACGCCCGCAGTATCAGCAGGCTGCTCCACTGCTCCACGAAGGCGCAGGCGATACCGAGCAGCGCCGCCAACCCCAGCGCCGCGGCCATCACCGGCTTGCGCCCCCAGCTTTCGGCCAGGGCGCCGGATACCAGCAGACACAGCGCCAGGCTCAGGGTGGTCAGCGACAGCGCCAGACTGCTGCTGGCGGCCGACACGCGAAAGTGCGCGGCGAGCAGCGGCAGCAACGGCTGTACGCAGTAGAGCATGGCGAAGGTGGCGAAACCGGCGCAGAACAATGCCAGAGTGGCGCGCCGATAACCGGCGCTGCCACGGCTGAGATGAGTAGCGGACATGGGCAAGACGGCTCACGAAACATGACGCGGGCAAGCGGCGAAGCAACGGCCAACGGCCCCGCAGTGGAACGAGGGATAAATATTAGCACGCTATCGAAAATTTCGAACGCCGCCGCCCTTCGCCGGTAAAACCTCTCCCCTTGATCCAGCTCAACGGACTTTGCCCACACGAAAGCTAGGGTCTAGCCTGAAAAACGGAACGCAATGGAGCCGAGCGAATGGATAGCACGCCCGAGGGCAAAGCCACGAAAGGCAAGGAAACCCGCCTGTTCGTCTTTCTCGTCGTCTGCCTCTTCCCCCTTCTTTCGGTCGCCCTGGTCGGCGGCTACGGATTCATCATCTGGTTCATGCAGATGCTGCTGGGGCCGCCAGGCCCACCCACCTGATCCTTCTTTACCAAACGGAGCCACGGAACATGGCCGCCTCCCTGCACATATCCAGCCTGCTGGTACACGTACGGCCCGAGCTGCTCGCCGCGGTGAAAGCCAACCTGCGCCAGCTCGAAGGCCTCGAACTGCACCAGGAGAGCCCCCAGGGCAAGCTGGTGGTGGTGCTGGAGACCGAACACGAGCGCCACATCCTCGCGCGCATCGAACAGATCAACGCGTTACCGGGCGTGCTCAATGCTGCCCTGGTCTACCACGAACTCCTCGAAGCAGAGGGAGACGCAGAATGAAGCTTTCCCGCCGTGAATTCGCCAAAGCCAACGCCGCTGCCATTGCCGCAGCGGCGGCTGGCCTGCCGCTTGCCAGCACCGCCAGTAACCTGATCACCGAGGCGGACATGACCCGCCTGGACTGGAACAAGGCGCCCTGCCGCTTCTGCGGTACCGGCTGCAGCGTGATGGTCGCCACCCGCGACAACCGCGTGGTGGCCACCCACGGCGACGTCAAGGCCGAGGTCAACCGCGGCCTGAACTGCGTCAAGGGCTACTTCCTGTCGAACATCATGTACGGCGTCGACCGCCTCACCCAGCCGCTGCTGCGCATGAAGAACGGTGTGTACGACAAGCAGGGCGAATTCCAGCCGGTGAGCTGGGACCAGGCCTTCGACATCATGGCGCAGAAGAGCAAGCAGGCCATCGCCGAGCAGGGTCCGGAGGCCGTCGGCATGTTCGGCTCCGGCCAGTGGACGGTGTGGGAAGGCTACGCCGCCAACAAGCTGATGAAAGCCGGCTTTCGCAGCAACAACATCGACCCCAACGCGCGCCACTGCATGGCCTCGGCGGTGATGGGCTTCATGCGCACCTTCGGCATGGATGAGCCGATGGGTTGCTACGACGACATCGAGGCCGCCGATGCCTTCGTGCTGTGGGGCTCGAACATGGCCGAGATGCACCCGATCCTCTGGAGCCGGGTCACCGATCGCCGCCTCAGCCACCCGAACACCAGGGTCGCGGTGCTTTCCACCTTCGAGCACCGCAGCTTCGATCTGGCCGACATCCCGCTGGTATTCAAACCGCAGACCGATCTGCTGATCCTCAACTACATCGCCAACCACATCATCGAAAGCGGCGCAGTGAACAAGGACTTCGTCGGCAAGCACACCAAGTTCGCCCGCGGCGCCGACGACATCGGCTACGGCCTGCGCGCCGATAACCCGCTGGAAATGCAGGCCAAGAACGCGGCCAAGGCCAACACCTGGGAAGACATGTCCTTCGAGCAGTTCGCCGCCTTCGTCAAACCCTACACGCTGGAGCGCACCGCCAAGGAAAGCGGCGTGGCGGCCGAGCGCCTCAAGGCGCTGGCCGAGCTGTACGCCGACCCCAAGCGCAAGGTCATGTCGTTCTGGACCATGGGTTTCAACCAGCACACCCGCGGCGTCTGGGCCAACAACCTGATCTACAACCTGCACCTGCTCACCGGCAAGATCAGCGAGCCGGGCAACAGCCCCTTCTCCCTCACCGGCCAGCCCTCGGCCTGCGGCACCGCGCGCGAGGTGGGCACCTTCTCCCATCGCCTGCCCGCCGACATGCTGGTGGCCAACCCCAAGCACCGCGAAACCGCCGAGAAGATCTGGAAGCTGCCGCCCGGCACCATCCAGGAAAAGCCCGGCTTCCATGCCGTGGAGCAGAGCCGCAAGCTCAAGGACGGCGTGCTCAAGGTCTACTGGACCCAGGTCAGCAACAACATGCAGGCCGGCCCCAACGTGATGCAGGAGATCCTCCCCGGCTGGCGCAACCCGCAGGCCTTCGTCATCGTCTCCGACGTCTACCCCACCGTCTCGGCCCAGGCCGCCGACCTGATCCTGCCCAGCGCCATGTGGGTGGAGAAGGAAGGGGCCTACGGCAATGCCGAGCGCCGCACACAGTTCTGGCATCAACTGGTGAAGGCGCCGGGCGAGGCCAAGTCCGACCTCTGGCAACTGGTGGAATTTTCCAAGCGCTTCACCACCGACGAGGTCTGGCCCGCCGAACTGCTGGCCAAGGCGCCGGATTACAAGGGCAAGACGCTGTATCAGGTGCTGTTCGCCAATGGCCAGGTCGACCAGTTCCCCAGCGAGCAGATCGAGGCCGGTTACGCCAACGACGAGGCCGAGGCCTTCGGCTTCTACCTGCAGAAGGGGCTGTTCGAGGAATACGCCCGGTTCGGCCGCGGCCACGCCCACGACCTGGCGCCGTTCGACAGCTACCACGCCGAGCGCGGCCTGCGCTGGCCGGTGGTCGATGGCAAGGAGACGCGCTGGCGCTATCGCGAGGGCCACGACCCCTATGTGGAAAAAGGCAGCGGCGTGCAGTTCTACGGTTACCCGGACAAGCGCGCGCTGATTTTCGCCCTGCCCTACGAGCCGCCAGCCGAGGCGCCGGATGACGAGTTTCCGTTCTGGCTCAGCACCGGCCGCGTGCTGGAGCACTGGCACACCGGCAGCATGACCCAGCGCGTCGAGGAGCTGCACGGCGCGGTGCCCGATGCCCTGGTGTACATGCACCCGGACGACGCCAAGGCACTCAAGGCGCGACGTGGCAGCGAGGTCAAGGTGATCAGCCGGCGCGGCGAGATCCGCGCCCGCATCGAAACCCGCGGGCGCAACAAGCCGCCACGCGGTCTGGTGTTCGTGCCCTTCTTCGACGCCAACAAGCTGATCAACAAGGTCACCCTGGACGCCACCGACCCGATCTCCAAGCAGACCGATTACAAGAAGTGTGCGGTGAAGATCGAACTGGTCAGCCTGGCCTGAGGAGAGCCGTCATGAGCCTGCGTTTCCTGCCTCTGCTACTGCTCGCCGCCTTCGGCCTGGCCATCGCCGGTGAGCTCGATTATCCACTCGACGCTCCCGCACCGGACGGTCGCCGGCCCGGCGGCACCCTAAGCCAGACCCTGCCGGCACCGGTGCTGGGCAACGAGGAGAACAAGGACCTGCGCCGCGAGCGCAATTACCCGGAACAGCCACCGACCATCCCGCACAGCATTCGCGGCTACCAGGTGGACGCCAACGGCAACAAGTGCCTGACCTGTCACAGCCGGGCCGGCAGCGCCCGCAGCCAGGCGCCGATGATCAGCATCACCCACTACATGGATCGTGATGGTCAGCCGCTGGCTGCCGTGTCGCCACGGCGCTACTTCTGCACCCAGTGCCACGTGCCCCAGCAGGAGGTCAAACCCCTGATCGGCAACAGCTTCCGCAATATCGACCACCTGCTCGAAGACGAAGCAGCCGGCACCGCGAAACCCTGAGGAGGCCTCATGAAGTCACTACTGGCCCTGCTCAGGGAATACTGGGGCATCCTGCGTCGTCCGAGCGTGCATTACAGCCTGGGCTTTCTCACCCTGGGCGGCTTCATCGCCGGGATCATCTTCTGGGGCGGCTTCAACACCGCGCTGGAAGCCACCAACACCGAGCAGTTCTGTATCTCCTGTCACGAGATGCGCGACAACGTGTTCGTCGAGCTGCAAGACACCATTCACTACAGCAACCGCTCCGGCGTGCGCGCCACCTGCCCGGACTGCCATGTGCCGCACCAGTGGACGGACAAGATCGCGCGCAAGATGCAGGCGTCGAAGGAGGTCTGGGGCAAGATCTTCGGCACCATCAACACCCGCGACAAGTTTCTGGATAAACGCCGCGAGCTGGCCGAGCACGAATGGGCACGGCTCAAGGCCAACGACTCGCTGGAATGCCGCAACTGCCACAACTTCGATTACATGGACTTCACCAAGCAGAGCCCGCGCGCCCGGCAGATGCATTCCAGCGCGCTGGCCAGCGGCGAGGCCACCTGCATCGATTGCCACAAGGGCATCGCCCACCAGTTGCCGGATATGAGCGGGGTGCCCGGTTGGTGAGCAGTTGAACCTTAGGGTGTCGCGGGGCCGCCTGGGCTGTGCGCACCGACTCCACCCCCGAAGGGCCGCCGGAGTGTGCCCCGTCCGAAGGATCATCGGTGCGCGCGGCGCACCCTACTCGCCTCACGCCTTTGCCCCGACGGCGCTCGTTCTATTCGCCGCGCAGCCGCTGCAGATGCGCCAGCAGGCCGGCGGCGGTCTGCTCGCCGACCAGGCGCTCGCGCAGCTTGCCGTCGGCGTCGACTATGTAGGTCACCGGCAGCACGTCGTTGCGCGGCAACTCGAAGCGCGGCGCGGGGTCGTCGGCGAGCACGGTGAAGCGAATGTCGAAGGCCTGCGCCGCGCGCTTGAGGTCCTCGCCCTGCAGTCCGTCGAAGTTGACGCCCAGCACTCGCGCCGAGCGCGTTTTCAGCTCATCTTCCAAGGCATTGAGCTCGGGAATTTCGGTACGGCACGGCGCGCACCATTCGGCCCAATAATTAATGATCAGCCACTGGCTATCCAGGCTGTCAGCCGTTACCTTTCGTCCATGCTGGTCGAGGCCGAAGTCTTCGGCGCAACCAGTCAGCAGCAGGCCGGCGCAGATACCCATGACTGCCTTGTAGATCATCCGGAGCCCTAAGCCCATGTACTCGATCCTCGTCCACTCGGGGTTGATATGACGCTGGATGCCCTGCGCCTGGAAGTGCCTGATATCCGTGGCGACAGCGAGATTGCCCCGGCACAGATCGCCGAACGACTCATCGCCGCGCGACGACTCGAGCCCGAACATGGCCTGCAGCAACTGCTCGGCCTGCTGTTCACGCTCAATCGCAGCGGTCTGACCTTACTGGAAAGGCAGCGCGCGCTGCAAAGCTTCAGTGAAGAGTATCGCCACTACGCCGTTCTGACCGCCTACCAGCAGGCGCCCAGCGCATTGTTCGTGCGCCTGTGCAGCGAACTGGCGATAGGCTTCAAACGCCTGCTGCTGCAGATTCTTCAGGGCCGCCAGCCGTCGCTACCGCACCTGGCCTGGTGCCTGTACATGGCCCAGCACTTTCTCGCTCAGCAACTGCTGCGCCACTACCAGCTGTACCAGGAGCCGCCCGCCGCACTGTGGCGCGACAGCCATCTGCTGTACTGGATCGGCGAACATCAGCAGTGCCTGGACGAGCCCGTCGCCGCGGCCTTCCAGCCCAAACCGGCGAGCACCTTGCGCGGCCTGTATCAGCAGATGCTGCTACTGGCGCTGAGCAATCCCTTCCATCTCGCCGAAGGCGAATGCCTCACCCTGTTCGGCGCCCTCGCCCCGCTGGCCGGTCTGGCGCGCCTGCAACCCTGGGATGAGGATGATGACGCCGAAGGCCCCATCGTCGACCTCAGCGAATCGCAGGCCTGCCTGGCCTTCGACCAGCCTATCGAGGGCGAACCGGACAATCTGCGCCGCTTCGAGCTGGGCGCCCTGCTGATCGCCCTGCATGAGCCCGCCCCCCTGCAAAGCACGCTCGAACGGCAATTGCTCGAGCGTGTGCGCCAGCACTGGCTGGGCCGCCAGCAGCGCCGTCACGAACGAGCCGAGTTCACCGGCCAGTGCAGCCTGGTGGCAGGCCTGCCGGCTATCCATGCACAACTGCTGGACAAGTTGCCGCAGCGCACCGAAGCGCAGATTGTCGACGCCAGCGCCGGTGGCGCGCGGCTGCTGTGCAACGCGGATGCAGGCGTACACCTGCTGGTCGGGCAACTGGTGTTGCTGCTCACCAACGGTACGCCGACCCTGGCCCTGGTACGCTGGCGCCACCAAGGGGGCGAGGGGCTGCACCTTGGCCTGCGCTACCTCAAGGGACTGCCGCGGCCGGTATGGCTGCGTCGTGCGCCCAACGCCCAGACCCACCCGGGCGTGCTGCAGAGCACCCCGGCACCGGGCAACGGCTGGCATCATGGCCTGTGGCTGCCCAACGGCCAGTTCGCCCCCGGCGAGCACCTCTGGTTGCAGCTCGCCAGCGTGCACAACCAGGCCATCCTGCCGCTGCCGGCGAGCAATCTGGAAACAGCCTCGGTGACTCGCCATCCCCTGCACCTGGCCTGATACGCAAAACTGCGATACCAGTCACGCCGCGTGGCTGCCAACTGCACAGTTTCGCTGACAGGGCCCTGCTTATAATTCCTGGCACTGATGTTTCACTCAGCCTGGAATCCCCATCATGTCCCAAGCGCAAGACAAGCTGATCGGCTCCGTGCCCTCCCGCATCGTCGACGACGCTCGCCTGCAGGTCACCCCCTACGAGGGACGCGTGGCCGAATACAACGTCGCAACCTGGCTGCAACTGCCGGGTCTGGCCAATCTGCCGGTATCGCTGCTGGTCAGCTACCGCGACGGCGACAAACGCCGGGAGGTCAACGTCGACCACGGCAAGGTCAACGCCCAGGGCAAGATTCTGCTGTCGGGCATCGCCCGCATGCCGGTCAAGCAGAAGATCGAGGATATGCAGGTGCGCCTGCGCTCGGCCGTGCCGGCGCAGACCATGGTGGTCGAGGAGTTCTTCGTCCAGGCTGTCGAGCTGGCCAGCAGCGAGAGCCGCCAGGCCATGGCCTGAAGCCGGCAGATGCACAAGACCCCGCGCTCAGTCGCGGGGTTTTCGTTTCAGCCGGAAGACACGCCCGGGGCGGCAGAGGGTTGCTGAACAGGCTCGTCGACCTGCTGCAGATTCTCCGGAGCGACATGCGCGAGCAGCGAATCCGGCCAGCGGGCGAACTGCAGAGCGGTAATGCGGTTGAGCCGCGTCAGCGCCTCTTGCGGGTCGCGTCGATGAAGATGAATTACCTTGGTCTTGCCTGTCATTACTGCCTTATTCCTTAGCGATCCCTGCCTCTGCTGGCAGTTCGATAGCAACTGATCCTGCAGTTGCCAGAAGCGTGCCAGAGCGCAACTCCCGCAATTAACGGGGCCTGGCGCGTAGCAATGACAGTAGCGCGAAGGCTCGATGCCGCAAACTGACCTTTTTTGTCACTTGCCAGCGCAAGCCCCGCCTTCGCATCGTCTCAGCCAGGACCCGACAGCCAGGCCGCCAGGCTCACGCCGAACTGCTCCTTGCGTTCATTCTGCAAGCGCTCCAGCGCCTGACGCAGCGCCGGATACCAGGGTTCGTCCAGCTGCGCCGGCAACTGCGAGAGATTGGGCAGCGGCCAGGGACTGCACTCGAGCAGCTGATGCAGGCTGAAGTTGTGCAGATCGCGGCACAGCACCCAGCCTCCGCCGCTGGCACGACAGGCCAGATGCTCGCGCTCGAGAAAGTCCAGTACCTCGCTCCACTCGTCTTCCGGCAGGCTCCAGCCGCCACGCTGCATCTGTGCGTAATGCAGGGCCTCGCCCTTCTGCTGGCGCGCCAGCAACAGACGCAGCACCACCAGCAGGATCAACGCCCGCGGCAACGGCTGCCGGCGCCAGCGCCGCGGCTGCGACAGGCCATAGACCAGCTCGGCACCGAGCAGCACGATCAGCCACGACAGGTAGATCCACACCAGAAACAGCGGCACCGTGGCAAAGGCGCCGTAGATCAGGTGATAGCCCGGGAACAGCCGGACATACAGCCCGAACAGCGCCTTGGCGATCTCGAACAGGATGGCACTGAACAGGCCGCCGAGCAGCGCGTGACGCAGCGGCACGCGGGTGTTGGGCACGGCCGCATAAAGCAGGGTGAAGGCCGCGATGCTCGACAGCAGCGGCGTGAACGCCAGCAGCGTCTTCGCCCCGACCACGGCGTCCGGCCCGGAAATCAGCGACAGCGAAGCGATATAGGTGCTGACCGCAAACCCCGCGCCGAGCAGCAGCGGCCCCAGGCTGAGAATCGCCCAGTAGAGCAGGAAGCTGGACATGCCTCGGCGCGGCTGACGCACCCGCCAGATCACGTTGAAGGTCTTCTCGATGGTCACCAGCATGAGGAAGGCAGTGACCGCCAGCAGGCCCACGCCGAACCAGGTCAGCTGTCGCGCCTGGGCGGTGAATTCGCGCAGGTACTCCTGCACCGTCTCGCCGGTAGAAGGCACGAAGTTATTGAAGATGAACCCCTGGATCTCTTCGCCGACGCCCTGGAACGCAGGAATCGCCGAGAGCATGGCAAAGGTCACGGTCATCATCGGTACCACCGCGAACAAGGTGGTATAGGTCAGCGCCGCGGCGTTACCCGCGCCGCGATTTTCGATAAAACGCTGATACAGACTCAGCCAGAACCCCAGCCAGTCCTTCAGACGACGATGCATGCCTTCTCCTTAGCCTTGTAACCTCAACTGACCACCGCCGCGCGAAAAGGTCGCAGCAAAGTGCCCCGGCGGTTTTCGTGCATCCACGCGGCAGGCGGTTAGAATAGCCGCCATCTCAAGCCGGATGCGACCCACCATGACCGACCTGACCCTCTATCACAACCCGCGCTGTTCGAAATCCCGCGGTGCGCTGGAGCTGCTCGAAGCCCGCGGCCTGCAGCCCACCGTCGTGCGCTACCTGGAGACGCCGCCCAGTGCCAGCGACCTCAAGAGCCTGCTCGGCAAACTGGGCATCGGCGCCCGCGACCTGCTGCGCAGTGGCGAGGATGAATACAAGGCGTTGAACCTCGCCGATGCCAGCCTCAGCGAAGCGCAACTGATCGCCGCGATGGTCGAACATCCCAGGCTGATCGAGAGACCGATTCTGGTGGCAGGCGACAAGGCCGTGATCGGTCGCCCACCGGAGAAGGTTCTGGAGCTGCTGGCATGAGCGCGCCCTATATCCTGGTGCTCTACTACAGCCGCCACGGCGCTACCGCACAGATGGCCCGCCAGATTGCCCGCGGCGTCGAAATGGCCGGCCTGGAAGCCCGCTTGCGCACCGTGCCGGCAGTCTCCAGCGAATGCGAGGCGGTGGCGCCCAGCGTTCCCGACGAGGGCGCAGCCTACGCGACGCTGGACGACCTGAAGAACTGCTCGGGCCTGGCCCTGGGCAGCCCGACCCGCTTCGGCAACATGGCGGCGCCGCTGAAGTACTTCCTCGACGGCACCAGCAACCTGTGGCTGACGGGCGAGCTGGTGGGCAAGCCCGCCGGCGTGTTCACCTCCACCGCCAGCCTGCACGGCGGCCAGGAGAGCACGCTGCTGTCGATGATGCTGCCGTTGCTGCACCACGGCATGCTGATCTGCGGCCTGCCCTACAGCGAGTCGGCTCTGCTCGAAACCCGCGGTGGCGGCACGCCCTACGGCCCCAGCCATCATGCGGGCGGCGACGGCAAGCGCGCCCTGGACGAACACGAGACGGCCCTGTGCCGCGCCCTCGGCCAGCGCCTGGCGCAGCTCGCCGGCAAGCTGGAGCGCTGACCGTGGCCCGAGCGAAGAAACCCTTGCCCAGCCTCGATTGGCTGGAACCCCGCCTGAAGCTGAGCCGAGCCCTCAGCCTGCTCAGCTTCGTCGCGCTGACGGCCTTGCTGCTGGTGTGGAACCTGGCGTTCGCCGACCTGCACGGGGCGCGCATCGGCGTGGTCCTGGCCATTCAGCTGCTGCCCCTGGCCCTGCTCGCCCCCGGCATGCTGATGGGCAACGCCCGCGCCCACGCCTGGTGCTGCTTCGTGGTCAACATCTACTTCATCCAGGGCGTGCTCGCCGCCATCGACCCGGCCCGCGCGCTGTTCGGCGTGCTGGAAGCGCTGATCAGCTTCAACCTGTTCTGCACGGCGCTGCTGTATACGCGCTGGCGCTTCCAGTACGACCGCAAGTTGGCGGGAGAGTAGGCAGCACGGCGTTCTTGTTGGTGCGCACGGCGCACCCTACAGGTTTCCCTCGTAGGGTGCGCCGCGTGCACCAAGGGCCGCTCGGACTCTGAATCAGGCAGCGCGATGCGCCAACCGGCGCATATTGGTTTGCGGCTGCGCCTACCAGCCCAGCGTTTCCTTGAGAAAGGGAATGGTCAACTTGCGCTGGGCCTGCAACGAGGCCTGATCGAGACGCTCCAGCAGCTCGAACAGCGCACTCATGCTGCGCTCGCCACGGGTGAGGATGAAGCGTCCGACCTCATCGCTCATCTGCAGGCCACGACGCGAGGCGCGCAGCTGCAAGGCGCGCAGCTTGTCCTCGTCGGACAGCTCGTGCAGCTGGAAGACCAGCGCCAGGGTCAGTCGCGACTTCAGATCGGGCAGTTGAATCGGCAACTCGCGCGGCGACATGGTACCGGCCAGCATCAGACGCCGGCCGCTGTCGCGCAGGCGGTTGAACAGGTGGAACAGGCCCTCTTCCCAGTCGCTGCGCCCGGCCACCGCATCCAGATCGTCCAGGCAGACCAGTTCGCACAGCTCGAGATTGTCGAGCAGCTCGGGGCCGTGCTGCACCACCTCGGTCAGCGGCAGGTAGACCACCGCATCGCCGCGCTGCTCGAAACGCAGGCAGGCGGCCTGCAGCAAATGGCTGCGGCCCACCCCTTCGGCGCCCCATAGATAGATGAGGCTCTCCGTCCAGCCGGCATCGGCCTCGCACAGCCGCTCGACATAGCCGAGGGCCGCGGCATTGGCGCCGGGATAGTAATTGGCGAAGGTGGCGTCATCGCGCAGACGCACCCCCAGAGGCAGCTGGATAGGTTTCATGCAAGGGGCTCGTCGGAACCGCTGGTCTCTCCGTAAAGGCCGGAAAGTTTATATCCTTCGTCACAGGGTGTCACTGCGGGCCTATTTAGTGTCAATTCAAGGGCTTAGCTTGTGCTGTCGGGTCAATTCCGGGTCTGTTAGGGTCAGTGTTTTCGACACATTATCGACACTACATTAATGCCCTGATTGTTTCGGCCAGTGCGGCGCCGGCTATCATTCCGCCCACTACTCCAGCCCAAAAAGTCTTCTGAGTCCGGCGGCGTATGGCTAATTCGTACCGTGCTGCAAGGAATGTATGGGCTGGCGGCACTTGTTGGTAGGCCCGTTTTTCTTCTTCTGTTGGTTTTGCCTGTTCCCGGCGCTTGACGCGCTCTGCTGGGCGCTCGTTCTTTGCCTTTGGCTGGGGCTCTGAGTGTTTTCTCTCTTTCCAGTCGTCGCGTTCGTCTAGTGTTTGCCCGCGTTTGCTAGAACGGCCTGTTCGCCTATCAAAGTCTTCCTTGTACCAATCCCTGTCTTCTAGGCTCATTTGTCATCCCTCGTTCGGTGGAACCAACGTCGCGCCGCTTCTTTGGTGATCGCTATCCCGCGTGGTGACTGGTCAAGTTTGAATTGGCATCGTCGTACTCTGGGCTAGTCTGGCCGCACTCTGGGGCTATGCCGCCCGTTACCAGCCAAAGCGCATACTCCGGCGCAAGATCAACGATTGCTTTTATGTCGTCCTCGTTGATTCGCCTCCCGCCTTTCCGTAGCGCGTACCATTTTTCTCGGTCGATGCCGGTCAGCTGCTCCAGCTTCTTTGCTGTCAGCTTCTTATGCTCAAGTATCGCAACAAAGCGCTCTCTCATATTCCTAAAACATCTATAAAACCGGCAAATATTGCTGGTCAAGATGTTCCGCATACCTATAATCGTCAATATGGAACCGGCAAATATTGCCGGATTTAATGAAACGGCTTAATGGGTGTGCATCACGGATGCGTGGCCAGGATCAAGCCGCTAATGACCCTAAATAGTGCCGGAATGACCCAGACAATGGAAACGGAAAACCTAGATCACACCCAAGCGGCGCCCCTTGCTGATGTTGAGCTGCCTGAGGTTTGGGCCGCACGGAACGGTGTAACGCCTGATATGGCTCGCGCCTGGGTCAAAAAGGCTGTTCTGCCTTCCCTCAAGGTCGGAAAGCGCCGCATGGTCAATTGCGTTCTTTGGCGTCAGCACCTGGCTGAACAGGAGTGGGTATCGTGAGCGATCAACTGAAAACCTTCTTGCGCTCCCTTCTTTGCCAGCTCGTTGACTACCGTATGCAGCCTCTTGATCAGCGCGGGCAATATCAAGATTGGTCTAAATGGGGTCGTATCGCCGGTCGCATTGATCTTGCTTCTGAGCTTCGTTTGATCACCCCTAATCAGTGGTTAGATCTTCATCGCCTTCTCTCTAGCGCTTCTGGCTGTCTAGGTGAGCCGTTTCCGCATCCTGCGAATGTCGGGCCGGTCATTCCTTGGCGTGTTCTGCATGAGCGCCGTCAACTTGCTGCCCTCGAGGCAAAGCCTCGTGTCATCTACATGGGTGGCTACGACATTGTAGATGCGGATTATGCAAAGCCACCTGTGCAAGTTGCTGAGCCATTTGTTGATGATTCTGAATATTTGGAGTCTTGCCCTACTTGCGAAGGCAATGGTGAGGTCGATGGATGGCCTTGTGTCCGGTGCTCCGGTTCCGCTCGGGTTCCTGCTGATGTAAAGCCTCAAGCGCGGGACTCGGCCAATGAAAAGCCTCAGCCAGTACCTGCGCCAGCCGCACCCCGTGAACTGCGTTTGCTCTGTGTGTTGGACATCCTTTCACCTATCGACTGCCCCCGTTATATCCCAGCCGGAACCATGCACCGATTGTCGCCCCGTGCAAGTGTCCAAGGTCGATGGTCGCTGGACGGTGACGCCTTCTATCAACTGCGCTCGGCACACCCCAAGCGCCCGACCGCCAAAGTACTGGTTCGTTGTGAGCGACACCGGCAAGCCAACGCCGTTTGTTCCATTGCGAGAACCATTTGAACAGGGTCAATTGCTATGACTATCCCAGCCCGTAAAGACATCAGCGAGATTGAAGACAAAGAGCGCCGCTTTCATGTTCTCGCGCCTGCCTCTGTTGTCGTTGCGCTGCAAGTCGAAGCGGGCAAACGCTGTACTGATGCATGGCGTCTCGGTGGTGCTGTTATTCAGAGCTGGCTGGAGGCTGGTTGCCCTGACCAGATCGAACGCCGTCACGAGGTCGGACAATGATCGTCCTGGCCGCGCTGATGCTCCTGGCGAAACGCTTCGCGGGCTCGCTGCGTAGCAACTGGCGCGCCCGCGAAGCGTTCGCCCAGCTGCGGCCAGGGCTGAGCTTTCTCGCTCTCGCCAACGCCGCCGATATTGAACAGGTCAAGGGCCGCGCTCCCGGCTCGTCGGAACGCGCTTCATCGTTCCGGCGAACGGAAGCACGGGCGAAGCGCACCCTTGAACACCCGCCCGACAAACAAGCCTTAGCTGGGGAGTTGGGGCAGCTTTTCCGCCCCAGCTCCCGAGCCCTCGGCGGCAAGAGCGGGATGACAAGGGCAGAGCCCTTGGTGTTGCAAGAGGGATCGTTACCCGAAGGGCCAAGACAAACACGCTTCATCGTTTGGCTTGGTGAGCGTAGCGAGTAGAGCCCGGCCCGAAGGGCTTGCCCGATAAGTTGTAAAAGTAAGACCGAAGTAAACAAGTCTGCGAAAGCGAACAAGGTCAATTAAGGGCCGTGAGCCTCTGCACGCCTAAAAACGCTAAAGCAGGCAACTAACGCGCAACTAAGCGCACAACTGTAAGAGGTAATAACTATGTCTTTCGCTATTCCGGCTGCAACTTCGATTACTTCCCTGTTCGTGACCAAAACGGACTACTACACCAAAAAAGATACCGGCGAAGTTATGGCGACTGTTCAAGCGTTGTCGCCTATCCCTGCCGGTGCTCAAGGCAATGCCAAGGGCTATGAGGTGACTGAGTACCGCGCTGATGCCTCGGTGCTCGATCAAGTCGATCTGACCCAAGGCCCGGTATCGGTCAAGTTCGAAAGCCAGATTCGCCCCGTCACTGACCGCTTTGGTCGCACCACCAATACACAGGTACTGACCAAGGTCATCGTTGATCATCAGCAGCGCCAAGCGGCTCCGCAGGGCGGTAAGCCTGCATCGCAGCCGGCTGACGCCGCCAAGTCCTAACGCGGAGTGCCAGCCATGTTCACGGGCTTTCTACTCGGCATTCTCTCGGGGTTCTTCGCCCCTAAACGGCTCAAGTTGCCGGTAATGACGTTGTGGTCTGTAGGCCTGTGCGCGGCTGGCCTCGCAACTTATCTCGGAGGTGCGTAATGGCGATTTCTCATATCTGCGATGAATGCGGCAACGAACTTGAGGACGACGAACTCGAGTGGGCTGACATCGACGATGACCACTGCGTTTGTGCGTTCTGTAACAGCGAGGAAATTCCCGCTGAGAACTACGACGGTCGGTACGAGGATTAACCCATGGCACTCCCGCTCTGTGTCTACGTCGATCAAGCCACTAACGCCCTAGTGGCGGCTGGTGAGTTTACCGGCGAATGCACGGGGTACGTATTGATCACCCCGGCTGAATGGGCGGGGTCGATCACCATAGCTGAGTTGTTCGCCATGCCTGACGGCGTGCAACTAGCGGCCGCTTTCGCGACTTTCTTTGGTTTGGTCTTTGGCCCTGCGGCCATTGCTCACCTTGTTGGCCGTGTAAGCGGATTTTTCGACCACGACAAAGAGGAACTCTGACTATGAGCAAAATCGCTCTGCTGCAACGCGCCGGCTATGCCGTCGTGCTCTCCACCGTCGCTTCCGTGCCGGTCTTCGCCGCCGATATCGACTACTCCGACATGGTGTCGGTGCCGGTCGCTACCGGTGCCGTTGCCGCCATCGTTGCGATGGGTGCCATCAAGATCGCCCCTGGCTTCGCCAAGTGGGCGGTCAACAAAGTGGCGGGCATGTTCCGCTAATCCCGCTGCAATCCCTACGGGGACAACTAGGCCCCCTTTTTGGGGGCCTTTCTATTTGAGGTGAGGAAAATGATATGGATGGTACTCGCGGCATTTACCGGCGCGCTCTCTGGCTCACTTGTGTGCTTTGCGTTGTATTCGGCCTGAGTACTGTTCAGGCTGCAACGCGAAAGCATGTTTCTATGCCGTCCGGTCAAAGTGTTGTTAATAATCCTGGCGCCCCCGTTACGCGCACTGGTAATAATTTAACTGTCCCAGGCCAGCCTCTTGAGGGCGAGGTTATTCTTGGCGTAGATGGTAAGAAGATTCCAGTTCGCGGCATACTGCCTAAAATTGATTACTCCATTCCTCGCACCCTTAATCATGTTAAAAACGGTATGCGCGGTGGTGTTATTGGTGTCGGCGTTGCAGTAGGCCTTCAATTCCTACTCGATCAAATTGATGCCGTAGTTGGCCCTAACGGTGAATATTTGAAGGAAAAGCCAGTCCCTACAACTTCAAACACTCTTTTTTGGTGCGGCGGCACGTCGACTACCCAATGTATTTCACCGCGATTTGCCACACCCAATGATTACTTCAATACTGTTTGGGTTGATACACCAACACTCCAATTTGTAAATAGGCGTATAACTGTTGTAGGTGATCTTGCTCAAGCTGTCACCGATGCCATTCGTGTTAGCGATGGTCTTTACTATAATAATCACTCTACTGCATCCTCTCGCAAGTTTGGCCAATGTACAGCTCCAACATACTATGATCAAGATTTGCAGTCGTGCGCTGTTTCAGAATTAACTGCGCTCTCTGATGCTGATTATGATTTAATGTTTGATATCGCCAACCAACAAAATGCCGATTGGATTAAGAACCTACTTAAAGATTCTTGTAATGGCTCGCCTAGCCCTGGCGCATGCTTCAACTCTTTAAAAGAGCAAAGCGCTTTGACTGGACCGGCAACAGTTCCGGGTTCTACCACAACAAAGACCACAAACTCTATTGGTTCTAATGGCGTCGCCACTCAGACAGTCACGACCACCACTAATAACTATAAAATTACTTATGGGCCGACTTATTATGATTATCGCCGCACTACTCAAATAGTTACTAAAACAGATGGGGTTCCTGTTTCAGATACAACTGATGAAGAATCTGAGGACGTCGAACAGGAGGAGCAACCTGAGGAAAAGCAAGATGAAGAACCGATTCCGTGTAATGGCCAGGGCTGTGATGGCCCGGCTTATGAGGATCAGTACACACCTCTCGATGAAACAAAAGAGGATTACCTAGACGACTACGCCTCTCGCGTTGCAGCCATTCCAATTATTCAGGCAGTCAGCGGTCTATTTGACGTTAATGTTAGTGGTTCTTGCCCGGTCTGGACATTCAACCATCAGATGCAAGTTCTAGGCGCTTCCATGCCTATCAATCTCACGTTCGATTACTTGTGCCTGCCCTGGTTTATTCAGTATGGGCCATGGATTCGTGCGGTTATTTATCTAGTCGCCGTATACGCGGCCATTCGTATTGCACTCCTCTGAGGTGACTCATGATTCAGACGATAGTTAGCTGGTTTACTGCGCTATTCCGGTGGATTGGCCGCATATTTGAGTGGTTCCTTGGTATGCTCAAGGATATCCTTGAGTTCTTCTCTGATCTCCCTTTGATCTTTCTTCGCGGTATCTTGGATGGGGCCATATATCTCCTTGGCTTAATTCCTGTGCCGTCCTTTATATCTGGCGGCCTTCTTCAAACCGCTTTTAGTGGGCTTAACGATGATGTTCAATATCTCGTTGCCTTCTTTGGCATTCCCGCCGCTCTATCAATTATCGGCGCCGGTGTAGTCTTTCGCCTAACTCGTAAAGCGATCACGCTCGGCCAATGGTAAGGGGTTAATCATGATCTTCGGTAATGAGGGCATGCCTGGCTCTGGCAAAAGCGCAGATGCTATGCAACACATAATTGACTCAATTAATGCAGGCCGAACAGTTGTTACCAATATTCATGGCATCAACTATGAGGCTTTTAGTGACTATCTCTCGCTACCTTTGCCTACTATCAAGCGGCTGCTTATTTCTCTTGTTCCGCCTGATGAACTTGATGAAGATCAAAAGGTAAAGTGGATTAAAGAGGCTTTTTTACAAAGCCAGCTTCCTGACTGCCTCTGGATATGGGACGAAATTAACCAGTACTGGCCGCCTGATCGCCAGCCCTTGCCGGCTGAGTGGTCAAAGTTCATTACAGAACATCGCCACTTGGGCATAGATGTGCTGATCATGGGTCAAGACTTGGCTGAGCTTCACGCTACTTGGCGCAAGCGCCTCCAGCGTTATACGCGCTTCACTAAGTTGGATATGCAAGGCAAAGACGACCACTTTCACTGGGCGTCGTTTACTAATACTGGTCGCAATAAGTATCGCAAAATGAGCGATGGCAAAAAGCCGTACAATAAAGACTTTTTCAAGCTTTACAGTTCGGTCCGCGCCACTACTACCAATCTTGAGAATTATAAGGATGGTCGTTTCTCGGTGTTCCAGACTAAGCACAAGCTCTGGGCTGCCTGTTTCGCTGCTGTCCTGGGCTGGTCGATTTATACCGTAGTCGGATTTTTCACACCGCCAGATGAGCCCTTGGCCGCTGAACTGCCGCCAGAACAGCCTCCTGCGCGGTCTGCTCAGCAATCCCGCGCGGATGAAGCGGCGGATACCTCGCAGCAGCATGCTGAGACCAAGCGTGCTCCTATCGACTATCTCGACCGTTACGCGCAGCAATACGACCTAAGGCTCTCCGGCATTATGGACCGTATCAAGCCTGAGCCGGGCCAGCCCGCCTTTGAATTTCGTCTCGACTTCGTGGATAGCAGCTATCGCCTTAAAGAGCGTATGACGCGCAAGGATGTTGCCTCCCTGGGCTGGGCTATCGAACGTCACGACTACGGCATTTTGATTAGCAAGGGTGACGTCCAATACGTCGCCCGCGCTTGGCCCCTGGACAACTGGGGCAAGGTTCCTCAACAGACGGTTCAAGCTTTTAAGCCGGAGCCGTGAGGCCCGCCGTGGCTTGCCACGTCGGCCGAACGGCGAAGGCTCTCGTACACCTATCGCGAGCCATAGCCAGAACGCCGGAGCAACCCACGCGCACCGCAGGGACGTCCCTGTAGCACGTCAATAAAAGAACAGTGAAAACGGTCAATAAAGGTCAATAAGGGGTGTTTTGTGTCTAGGGCTAAGGATCAAATTCGCGTTTTCTTCGGCGCCAACGGTGAGGTAGAGGAAAGCTCCAAGGGGCGTCACTTCTTCGACCAGCATCTGGCCAGATTCACCGACTTGTCGGGCGTTCGCCTGCTTCGCTGTGGCGTCGATACCGTTCGCCAGCTTTACGCTGGTCTCCTGCGACCTGACTTCTTGTCGCTGTTCGGTGACAAGCCCGGCATGGTCGATTTCGCGGGATACCGCTTCCATGCTTCACGCGTCGGACGCGACTCGGGGTATCAATTCAAGCTCCAAAATGCCGACCTGGGCTTGATCCTGCTGATCAAGAATTTCAACTGCAAGGTCGATGTGATTGGCCCTCACCTCAAGATCGAAGTGTCACCCCATGCTATTGACGCGCATGAGCCCGACCGACTCCAAGCTGTTATGGATCGCCTCGCCCATGAGTGCATGTCGGCAGTTGAGCCTAAGCAATGCGCTGTGCACCTCGCGCTTGATTTTCAGGGGTGGACGCCTCCAGACGACATAACCGCCCGCCTCCACTGCAAGGCCACTGCGCACCGTCGTTTCGACGGCATCAACAGTTTCGAATGGGCCGATAAGTCAGCGACCTATGGTCGTGGTCAGTCGTATATGTTCGGCTCTGCTGGCGCCTGCCAGCTAGGCCTGTACAACAAAACGCTTCAGGCCAAGGCTATCGATAAGTTGGATTGGTGGGAAACTGTCTGGCGTCGTGGCGACAATCCGTTCGATGCTGATGATGCTGGCAACTACGATCCTGAACAGCCGGTATGGCGCTGTGAGCTGCGTTATCACCATTCGGTGGTTAATCAGTTCGCTGCGGGTAGCTGCTCCCTGGAGTCTGGCCAGCTCATTGAAACGCGCACTTTCGCTGAGTTCGCCCCTCACCTTGATGGGCTTTGGCGCTATGGCCTCACTAACTTCCGCCTGCTGGCTCGTCCTGGTCTGCTTGATGCGTTCTGGCAGCTAATTCGCGACGACGTTCGTGTTGAAACGGGTGTCACCTCCCTGGTCGATAAGACCGAGTACAAGCGCAAATACAAGACGGCTACCGGCTTCAGCGGCAAGAACATCGACTTGACCGTTGGCAACGCTATTACGCTGGCCGCAAGGCAAGGCGTCGATGCAAAAAAGACCTATAAGGCGCTCAAGAGCCTGCCCTTTTGGCCGCTGATTCGCTCGTACTATCGCGACAAGGGAATGACTGGGCAGGATATACGGGCAATGATTGCCGAACGCCTCGAGGAGCGAATTGTCCGGTGGGGGCGTGCCGTCTGATGGCTATCGAACAACTGCCAGATGGGCGCTGGAAAGTCGATGTAGAGCCAGTCAAGGGCAAGCGCTTTCGCAAGACGCTCAAGACCAAGGCTGAGGCCCAGCGATTCGAAGCAAAATGCCGTACTGAGTGTATTCAGCCGCGCGACTGGAATCCCAAGCCTAAGGATAACCGCCACCTGACGGAGGTGATTCAGCGCTGGTATGACCTGCACGGCCATGCGATCACCAGCGGTAAGCGTCGCATGAATGTGCTCAAGCTCATGGCCAAGCGTCTGCGCGATCCAATAGCACGCAAGCTCAACGGTTCGGCTGTGGTAGATCTTCGTCGCCGTGAGTTAGAAGGCGGCGCCAAGCCTAAATCGATTAACAATCGCCTGTCCTATCTCAAGACGGTCTTCAATGAGCTTTATCGCTTGGGTGACATCGACTATGCCAGCCCTCTCGCAAAGCTTAAGCCGCTCAAGTTCCAGGAATCCCAACTGTCGTATCTCTCGACTAAGCAGATTCCTCAATTGATCGAAGCGCTTGATAAAAGCCGGTCCAGCAGCGTTCGGCTGGTGGCTGAACTATGCCTTGCAACGGGTGCTCGATGGTCAGAGGCTGAGGGCTTGAGACCTGAATTGGTAAGGAACGATACGGTGACGTTCGTGAATACCAAGTCCAAGCGTGTTCGCACTGTTCCGGTTAGCTCGGACCTAGCGAAACGCCTGACTGCCCACTTCGACAAATACGGCCGCTTTACCTGCTGTATGCGCGCCTTTCGCATAGCGCTTAAGGCCAGCGGTATCAGGCTGCCTAGGGGGCAAGCAAGCCACGTACTACGGCATACGTTCGCCAGTCACTTCATTATGAACGGCGGTGGCATCCTGACGCTAAAAGAGATTCTGGGGCATTCGTCGCTGACCATGACCATGCGCTATGCACACCTGTCGCCCTCTCACTTGCGTGATGCGGTTCGCTTCAATCCCTTGGATGGTTTCGACACTTCATCGACACTCCCAGTAGCGACCACGGGAGAACACCATATAAATCAATCGCTTGCGGGCGATTCACCGTAAAGGCCGGAAAGTTTATATAAATCATGGGCATGACGCAGCAAAACCATGATCACCGCCGCCACCGGCAAGGCCAGCAGCACGCCGGTGAAGCCGAACAGCTGGCCACCGGCGAGGATGGCGAAGATCACCGCGACCGGGTGCAGGCCAATGCGATCGCCCACCAGCAGCGGGGTCAGCAGCATGCCTTCGAGCATCTGGCCGATCATGAACACCACGCCGATGCCCAGCAGCGGATAAGGGTCGAGGCCGAACTGGAACAGCGCGGCGGTCAGCGCCGCACCGATGCCGACGATAAAGCCCATATAGGGCACGATGCTGGCCAGGCCAGCCAGCACGCCGATCAGCAGGCCCAGCTCGAGCCCGACCAGCATCAACCCGGCGGAGTAGATGATGCTCAGCGCCAGCATCACCAGCAGTTGCCCGCGCAGGAAGGCACCAAGCACCTCGTGGCACTCGCCAGCCAGCTTGACCACCAGCGCCTCCCGCTGACGCGGCAACAGACGGCGAACGCGCTCGACCAGCACATCCCAGTCGCGCATCAGGTAGAAGCTGACTACCGGAATCAGCAGCAGATTGCCCAGCCAGGCCAGCAGCGCCAGGCCCGAGGAGGTCGCCTGGGCCAGCACCGCCCTGAGCACGTCGGTGGTCTTGCCAATGTTGTCGGAGAACACCTGCTTGAGCTGATCGACCTGCAGCAGATCGTTCTGCAGCCCCAGATGCGATTGCGACCAGGGCAAGGCGGTACCCTGCAGCCAGTCGAGCATTTCCGGCGCCAGCTGATACAAGCGCACCAGCTGCCGGCCCAGCATGGGCACCAGCACCAGCAACATGATCAGCAGCACCAGGGCGAACAGGGTGAACACCAGCACCACCCCGCCGGTGCGCGACAGGCGATGCCGCTCGAGGCGATCGACCAGCGGATCGCCCAGGTAGGCCAGCAGAATGCCGATCAGAAAGGGAGAAAGAATCGGGTGCAGCAGATACAGCAGCCAGCCGAGCAGAAACAGCCCAGCCATCCATAGCCAGCGGTTGGAATCGGTCATGCTCGGATCCTCGATGAGCCACGGCCCCCTACCGGCGCCGCGAAACGGACTGGGGCGGCAAGGCCCGCCCCGGGGCGCAGTTTACCAGCGGAAGCGCAGCTGATTGGTGCGCGGCTTCACCTGCGGCGCTGGTGCACCGGCCTCATCGGCATTCTCCAGCGACTCGCCGGCATCCAGCGGCTCATCGACTTCCTGCAACTGCCCCAGGGCCAGTTGCGCCCGCAGTTGCTCCGGGCTGGCATTGACCTGATAGGTCAGACGCTGGCCATCGATCTCCTGCAAACGTGCGGCAAAGGGTTCGAGCAGACGCTCCAGCGCGGCAAAACGGCTCAGGTCGGCCCCTTCGATCACCAGGGTCAGGCTCTGCGCCGCCCCCGGCTTGACCAGAAAACGCGGCGCCAGGCGCTCGTTCACCGCCAGCATCACGGCATCGGCCAGCGCGGCCTGGTCGGCCGCCTCGGCCTTGCCCTGCTCACGCTCTTCGCCCAGCCACAGGCGCCAGGTCGCCTGCCAGTTGCCGCCCGACTCGCTGGCCTGTACCGCCAGCAGCGCATCGGCGGCATAACGCTCGGAGGCCTCACGCAGCGCCTGCGGATCGTTGGCCAGCAGCACGTCCGCGGTGCCCAGCAGTTGCTCGCTGAGATCCGCCAGCGGCAGGCGCAACGGCAGGCCGCGGTGCTGGGCTGCGCTACGCAGGACAGCGGCAGCGCTCTGGCTCTCGCCCACCAATTGCGCGCCTTCGGGCGACTCGGTGAGCCACCAGGCCAGGATCGCCGGACGGTTGGCTCCCCACAGCGCCAGGCCAGCCTGACGCAGTTGGCGATCGGTGCTGGCCGGGTCGAACTCCACCACCAGCACGTCATCCTCATAGCCGTACTGGCTGACGATCTGCTGCGGGTCCTTGCGCAGGCTCTCCAGCGCACTGCTCTGGGCCGCCTTGGCATCCCCGGTGAGGCGTTGCACCAGCGTCTGCAGGGCCTTCTGCATGGCGGCGTCGCGGCTCTCCGGCTGTTGATCGGCCACCGCCTCGCGCACCTGATACAGGCCGGCAACCGGCGCAGCCAGAGCCGGCAGGCTCAGCAGCGACAGACAGAAGAACATCAGGCGGACACACAGGCGCATGGCGGGCTCTCGCAAAGGAATGGCGGCACACCTGACAGGCAGCTATCGGCGTGCGCAAAGGCGTATACCTTAAACAGCCACTCCTGCCCCGGCAACCTGAGCCGCTGCCCGCGACGAAGCGCATGCACGCGAGTGGCCGCTACCGGGCAAGCCTGATAAAATCGCGCGCCTTCGCCAGCCGGTACGCGCGCCGGGCTCCCCTGTTGGGCCTGCGCCACGTCGGCGCCTACACGAACTCCTTTCAAAGGCCCGGATCTATGAGCAAGCAACCCTCCATCAGCTACAAGGACGCAGGCGTCGACATCGATGCCGGCGAGGCCCTGGTCGAACGCATCAAAGGCGTGGCCAAGCGCACTGCCCGTCCTGAGGTCATGGGTGGCCTGGGCGGCTTCGGCGCCCTCTGCGAGATTCCGGCCGGCTACAAGCAGCCGGTGCTGGTGTCCGGCACCGACGGCGTCGGCACCAAGCTGCGCCTGGCGCTGAACCTGAACAAGCACGACAGCATCGGCCAGGATCTGGTCGCCATGTGCGTCAACGACCTGGTGGTCTGCGGCGCCGAGCCGCTGTTCTTCCTCGACTACTACGCCACCGGCAAGCTCAACGTCGATGTGGCCGCCACCGTGGTCACCGGCATCGGCGCCGGCTGCGAGCTGGCTGGCTGCTCCCTGGTCGGTGGCGAAACCGCCGAGATGCCGGGCATGTACGAGGGTGAAGACTACGACCTGGCCGGCTTCTGCGTCGGCGTGGTGGAGAAGAGCGAGATCATCGACGGCTCGAAAGTTGCCACCGGCGACGCGCTGATCGCTCTGCCCTCCTCCGGCCCGCACTCCAATGGCTATTCGCTGATCCGCAAGATCATCGAAGTCTCCGGTGCCGACATCGAACAGGTGCAGCTCGGCGGCAAGGCCCTGGCCGATCTGCTGATGGCGCCGACGCGCATCTACGTCAAGCCGCTGCTCCAGCTGATCAAGGACACCGGCGCGGTCAAGGCCATGGCCCACATCACCGGCGGCGGTCTGCTGGACAACATCCCGCGCGTACTGCCGCAAGGCGCCCAGGCGGTGATCGACGTGGCCAGCTGGAATCGTCCGGCGGTGTTCGACTGGCTGCAGGAGAAAGGTAACGTCGACGAGCACGAGATGCATCGCGTGCTCAACTGCGGCGTCGGCATGGTCATCTGCGTCGCCCAGGATCAGGTCGAAGCAGCGCTGGCCAGCCTGCGCGCCAGCGGCGAGTCGCCCTGGGTCATCGGCCAGATCGCCGAAGCGGCAGAAGGCGCCGCCCAGGTTCAGCTGAACAACCTGAAAACCCACTGATGCCCTGCAATGTCGTCGTCCTGATCTCCGGTTCAGGCAGCAACCTGCAGGCGCTGATCGACAGCGCCGCTCAAGGCGACAATCCGGCTCGCATCGCCGCGGTGATCTCCAACCGCGCCGATGCCTACGGTCTGGTGCGCGCGCAGAACGCCGGCATCGCCACCGAAGTGCTGGATCACAAGCAGTTCGACGGCCGCGAGGCCTTCGACGCCGCCATGATGCAAGCCATCGACGCCCACCAGCCCGACCTAGTGGTGCTGGCCGGTTTCATGCGCATCCTCACGCCGGGCTTCGTCCAGCACTACAGCGGCCGCCTGCTCAACATCCACCCCTCGCTGCTGCCCCGATACAAGGGGCTGCATACCCATCAGCGAGCGCTGGACGCCGGCGACGCCGAGCATGGCTGCAGCGTGCACTTCGTCACCGAGGAACTCGATGGTGGCCCTCTGGTCGTACAGGCTGTGCTGCCAGTGGCCCCGGACGATACGGCCGACAGCCTGGCGCGCCGCGTGCATCAGCAGGAGCACCAGATCTACCCGCTGGCCGTACGCTGGTTTGCCGAAGGCCGCTTGCGTCTTGGCGCCCAAGGCGCAATGCTGGATGGCGAGCCGCTGCCTGCCAGCGGCCACCTGATTCGAACCTAGGAGACTCTATGCGTCGTGCCCTGCTGTTCGCCCTGACCCTGTTCAGCCTGCCCGCCCTTGCCAGCGAACTGCATCCGTTCTCCGCCAGCTATACCGCGGACTGGAAGCAACTGCCGGTCAGCGGCAGCGCCGAGCGCAGCCTCAAGCGCACCGACGACGGTCGCTGGACCCTCAGCTTCCAGGCCTCGATGCTGGTGGCCAGCCTCAGCGAGGAAAGTACCTTTCGCGTCGACAACGGCGCCCTGCTGCCCCTGACCTATCGGCTGAACCGCAGCGGCCTGGGCAAGGGCAAGAAGGTCGAGCAGGACTTCGACTGGGAGCAGAAGCAGGTAATCGGCAACGACCGTGGCGATGCGGTGCGCTTCCCGCTCAACCGCGGCCTGCTGGACAAGTCCACCTACCAGCTCGCCCTGCAGCAGGATGTGGCTGCCGGCAAGAAAAGCGTGAGCTACCAGGTGGTGGACGGTGACGAGATCGAAACCTACGACTTCCGCGTGCTTGGCGAAGAAGTGGTGCGCACCAAGGCCGGCCTGATCGACGCGATCAAGGTGGAACGCGTGCGCGATCCCACCCAGAGCGCGCGCAAGACCGTGCTCTGGTTCGCCAAGGATTGGGGCCACCTGCTGGTGCGCCTGCACCAGGTGGAGAAGGACGGCAAGGAATACCAGATCATGCTCAAGGAAGGCACGGTCGAAGGCAAGCCGGTCGAGGGCCGCCGCGACTGACGCAGCGCAAGCGAAGAAAAGCCGCGATACCCTTCGGGATCGCGGCTTTTTTATGCGCCCCTGATCGAGCGCGGGACGCTGTGCAGCCGTAGGGTACGCATGGCGCACCCTACGCCGCAGATCAGTCCGCGTTGACGGCGCCGATCCGGTGTACCGACAGGTCGGCACCGTTGAACTCTTCTTCCTGGCTCAGGCGGATGCCCAGCAGCGCCTTGACCACGCCATACACCAGGAAGCCACCGACCAGCGCCACCAGCACCCCCAGCGCGGTGCCGATCACCTGGCTGGCCAGGCTCACCCCACCCAGGCCGCCGAAGGCCTCCAGGCCGAAGATACCGCAGGCGATGCCGCCCCAGACGCCACACAGACCGTGCAGCGGCCAGACGCCCAGCACGTCGTCGATCTTCCATTTCACCTGGGTCGCGGTGAAGGCCCAGACGAACAGCGCACCGGCGATGGCCCCGGTAACCAGGGCGCCAATCGGATGCATCAGATCAGAGCCGGCGCAGATCGCCACCAGACCGGCCAGCGGGCCGTTGTGCAGGAAGCCCGGATCATTGCGCCCAACCAGCAGGGCCGCGACCGTACCGCCGACCATGGCCATCAGGGAGTTCACCGCCACCAGACCGCTCACGCCCTCGAGCGTCTGCGCGCTCATGACGTTGAAGCCGAACCAGCCGATGATCAGGATCCACGAACCGAGCGCGAGAAACGGAATGTTCGACGGCGCCATGGCCACCAGCTTGCCGTCGCGATAACGGCCGTTGCGCCGCCCCAGCAGTATCACCGCGCCGAAGGCCAGCCAGCCGCCCATTGCATGCACCACCACCGAACCGGCGAAATCATGGAAGCCGGCGCCGAAACGCGCCTCCAGCCAGGCCTGCAGGCCGTAGTTGCCGTTCCAGATCATGCCTTCGAAAAAGGGATAGACGAAGGCCACGATGAGCGCCGTGGCGCACAGCTGCGGGCCGAACTTGGCGCGCTCGGCGATGCCCCCGGAGATGATCGCCGGGATGGCTGCGGCGAAGGTCAGCAGGAAGAAGAACTTGACCAGACCATAGCCGTGATTTTCGGTCAGCACCGCCGCCGGCTCGAGGAAGTTGATGCCGTAGGCGATCCAGTAACCGATGAAGAAGTAGGCCAGGGCCGAGATGGCGAAGTCAGAGAGAATCTTCGACAAGGCGTTGACCTGATTCTTCTGCCGCACCGTACCCACCTCGAGAAAGGCGAAGCCGGCGTGCATGGCCAGCACCATGATCGCACCCAGCAGGATGAACAGGGTATTGGAACCGTGGATCAGAGTGGCCACGGCACTGTTGATGTTTTCCATCGAGGATGAAAACTCCGGGGTTGGAGAAAAAGCACCAAACAGAGGCAGAAAACGCAAAGCGCGCACCACAATGCAGCCAGCGCCCGCTGCGCGCCCTTCATAAGTGCCGACAGGAGGCCCCAACATGGCGCCACAGCCGATCGGCAGAATGATGCTTAATTCTTGTTAATCAATTGGTTACGCGCGATATCGACCATCCTGAGCCGAGCCGAGAGAGCCCCATCTCGGGGCGCTTCGCGACTCTCGCGCACCAGCAAAATGCAAGCGCTATACCAAGCGCCACCCCGGTCACTCCCCGACTATTCTTGCGGAACCCTCGCGCCGCAGCGCACTCGTAAACTTTACATACCCCAACGCAGAGGACTGCTCACCATGCAAAACAAAGCCGCTACTCAGAGCACCAAGGACGCCCTGCTGGATGAATTCCAGGCCCTGGTCAGCGACACGGAGAAGCTCCTGCATCATTCCGCCAGCCTCGCAGGCGAACAGGCTGAAGCGCTGCGTGACGACATTCGCAGCAGCCTGGGCCGGGCCCGCGAAACCCTGCACAACGCCGAGGCCAGCCTGCGCGAGCAGGGCAAGATCGCCGTCGATGCCACCGAGGAATATGTGCACAAGCATCCGTGGCAGGCACTTGGTCTGTCGGCCGCCATCGGCCTGGTGCTCGGCCTGCTGATCAGCCGCCGTTGACCGTCCCCATGTCCAACAGCCCATCACCTCGTCGTCTGGGCGCAGCGCTGCTCGGCCTGCTGCAAGGCCATGTGGCGCTGCTCGCCCATGAACTGGAAGACCAGCGCAACCAGGCGCTGCGCGCCCTCCTGCTGGGCGGCATGTGCTTCAGCTTTGCGCTGCTCCTGCTGTTCGGGCTCTCGGTTCTGCTGCTGGTTCTCTACTGGGACAGCCATCGCCTGGCGGTCGCCATAGGCCTGTGCCTGTTCCATGGGCTCGGTCTGCTGACCTGCGGCACCTGGCTGCTGCGGAGCCTGCGCAATGCCGAACCGCCTTTCAGTGCGACCCTCGAAGAACTGCAATGTGACCGCGAGCAACTGCTGCCATGACCACTCCAACCCTGCCCCCTGGCGCCTCACCCCGACAGCTGCGCAAGGCCGTTCTGCGCATGCGTCTGGAAATGCGTCGCCAGGAGGTGCGCCACGAAGTACTGCAGCTCACCAGCCCACTACGCCAGGTCCGCGAGTACGGCCAGCGCCTGCGCCAGGGCACTGCACCATTCTGGCTCGCTGGCGGTGCGGCGACCCTGACCGCCCTGCTCGTTCGCAAGCAGGGCTGGCGCCGCTGGCTGCGCCTGGCATTGATACTGATTCCCCTGCTCAGGCGACGTCCTCCCATGCGATAGCAAAATGGCACCGTCGACGCCCGGGCTGGCCGCAATCTTGCTAGGTTGCTCAGTCTGCCGCCTCCATGCGGCCAATCGCTCGCCGCTAAGGACCTCAGGTGCTCGACGGATTGCCTTTCGCCGTCTTCCAACCCTTCATCGACACGGCCACCGGCCGCATAGCTGGCGTCGAGGCGCTGGCTCGACTGCGCGATAGCGATGGCCTGGTGCACTCCGCCGGGCCCTTGTTCGCCGACCCGAAAACGCCCCCGGCCGCCCTGCGCCGCCTCGACCGCCAGGTGCGCGAGGACGCCTTGCGCCGTTTTCACCAGGCACCCAAGGACTGGTTTCTCAGCCTGAACATCTCGCCACGCTGGATCAGCCGCCTGCGCCCGACCCAGCCCTTGCCCAGCCTGCTCCAGCTGCAACGCAGCGGCATCGACCCGGCACGCATCGTCTTCGAGATCACCGAACTGGGCGGCGCCAGCCAGCGCCTGCCCAGCGTCGTCTCGCGCTACCGCGAGGCCGGCGCGCGCATCGCCATCGATGACTTCGGCGCCGGCTACTCGCAGCTCGACCGCGTGCTGGCGCTGCAGCCGGACATTCTCAAGCTGGACATGCGCCTGTTCCAGGAAGCAGCCCGCGGCGGCCCCAGCGGCGAGGTGGTCAAGGCACTGGCCCAGATGGCGGAGAAGACCGGCTGCTGGATCATCGCCGAAGGCGTGGAAACCGAAGCCGAGCTGAACTTTGCCCTGGAGTGCGGCGCCCGCTACGTGCAGGGCTTCCTGTTCGCCAGAGCGGAGGAGGAATTCTTCGCCAGCGACGCCTTCGTCGGACGTTTCGCGCGTTTGCGCGACAGCTACGTGCAACAGAAGCTCGCCGAACGCGCCCGCCTGGTGAGCCTGCGCCAGCAGTTGGCCGAACTGATGGGCGAACTCCGGCAGTGGGCCGAAAGCGGCGCCTCGGCAGCTAGCCTGCTGGCGCCGGACAACTATCCCTGGCTCCTGCGCATCTACCAATGCGATCGCCATGGCACCCAACTGACGCCGAACCTGGAGTGGCGCCAACAGACCTGGCACGCCGATGACCGCTACCTCGGGCACAACTGGTCATGGCGCCCCTACTTCTATCAACTGCTGGCCGAAGGCTGGGAAGAGCGGCGCCTGACCCTCTCCACCACCTACCGCGACGCCACCAGCAACCAGTACTGCCTGACCGCCGGCCAGTTCATCGACAACGGCCGCCGCCTGCTGCTGGTGGATATCGACGCGGCGGGTCTGTAGATGCGCCTCGGGCTTGCAGGCAGCGTTCCGAACACCCAAGCTAGGAGGCTGGATCAACTGGCGAGGATCAGCCTTGGATTGGCACACCCTGCTCACCCGTGAACGTCTAGGCAAACCCGCTCCCAGCTCGGCAGAGCTCGGACGCAGCCCTTTCCACAAGGATCATGACCGCATCATCTTCTCCGGTGCGTTCCGCCGCCTGGGTCGCAAGACCCAGGTGCACCCGGTCACCAGCAACGACCATATCCACACCCGTCTGACCCACTCGCTGGAGGTCAGCTGCGTCGGCCGTTCCCTGGCCATGCGCGTCGGCGAGATGCTGCGTGACGAGCTGCCCGACTGGTGCGCCCCGAGCGACCTGGGCATGGTCGTGCAGTCCGCCTGCCTGGCCCACGATATCGGCAACCCGCCGTTCGGCCATTCCGGCGAAGACGCCATTCGCCACTGGTTCCAGCAGGCCGCCGGACGTGGCTGGCTGGATGCGATGAGCGATGCCGAACGCGCCGACTTTCTCAATTTCGAAGGCAACGCCCAGGGTTTTCGCGTGCTCACCCAGCTGGAGTACCACCAGTTCGACGGCGGCACCCGGCTGACCTACGCGACCCTCGGCACCTACCTCAAGTACCCCTGGACGGCCCGCCATGCCGACGCCCAGGGCTACAAGAAACACAAGTTCGGCTGCTATCAGAGCGAGTTGCAGCTGCTCGAGCAGATCGCCGCCAAGCTCGAGCTGCCGCAGCTGGAGGCTCAGCGCTGGGGGCGCCACCCGCTGGTCTATCTGATGGAGGCGGCGGACGACATCTGCTACGGCCTGATCGATCTGGAAGACGGCGTGGAGATGGAGCTGCTCGACTACACCGAGGTCGAGGCCCTGCTGCTGGACCTGGTCGGCGACGATCTGCCGGAAACCTATCGCCAGCTCGGCCCCAAAGACTCGCGTCGGCGCAAGCTGGCGATCCTGCGCGGCAAGGCCATCGAGCACCTGACCAATGCCGCAGCCAGTGCTTTTGTCGAGCAGCAGCGCGACCTGCTCGCCGGCCAGCTGCAGGGCGATCTGGTCGAACACATGCACGGCGCCGCCAAGCGCTGCGTGCAGAGCGCGAAGTCGCTGGCGCGGGAGAAGATCTTTCACGACAAGCGCAAGACGCTGCATGAAATCGGCGCCTACACCACGCTGGAAATCCTCCTCAACGCCTTCTGCGGCGCCGCACTGGAGCAGCACAGCGGTCGCACGCTATCGTTCAAGCACCGGCGCATTCTCGATCTGCTCAGCTACTACGCCCCGGAACCGGGCTGGCCGCTGTATCGCTCGTTCATACGGGTGATCGACTTCATCGCCGGCATGACCGACAGCTACGCTACGGAAATGGCGAGGGAAATGACGGGCCGCTCGAGCCCCGTCTGACGACAAGAGCGCATGAAGAACCTGATCCGCAGCAGTTTCACCTGGCATGCCGGCCCACCGGCCTGGGGCCCGGCCATCGTCGCCGGGCTGGGTTGTGCCTTGCCGCTGGTGCTCGGCCTGTTCACCGCCCACAGCGGTTTTCTCTGGGCGTCGGCCGGCGCCTTCCAGGCCGCGCAGGCCAATCCGCTGCACCGCTTCGGCATGCTGCGCATGTTGCTGCTCACCGGTCTTGGCGCCTGCAGCGCCGGCCTGGGGTTCTGGGCGGCCAGCCACCCGCTGATCAGTCTCGGCATCTTCGCCGCCTTCGGCCTGTTGCTGGCCTGGCTGCAGCGTTTCGGCAGCGAGGCCGGCAAGCTGGGCATCGGCCTGTGCATCTGCCTGTGTCTCGGCCAGGGGCAGTTCGGTATCGGCAACCTGCACAACCCCTATGCGGTGGCCATGCTGTTCATCCTCGGCGGGCTCTGGGTCATGCTCCTGGCCTTCGGCCTGCGCGGGCTGCACGGCCTGCGCATGTGGCCCTACATGCCGCGCTTTCTCGCCATCCTCAAGGTGCTCAAGCGCCACGCGCAGCGCCTGCCGCGCCAGCAATGGCGCCTGCATGCGCTGGCCTGCATGCTGGCCTTCGCCGCATCCGGGCTGATCGTCAATCTGGCCGGGCTGTCGCGCGGCTACTGGCTGACCCTGACGGTGATCACCACACTGCAGCTGGAATTCCAGGGCAGCCTGGTGCGGGCCCTTCAGGCCAGCCTCGCCAGCCTCGCCGCGGCCGGCTTGCTGATCCTCTTCGGTCACAGCCTGCAGAGCCCGCCGCTGATGGTCATGACCCTGCTGATGCTGGTCGTCCTCAGCCGCGCCTTGCAGGCCAATCACTACGGCCTGTTCGTGCTGCAGACCAGCCTGTGCTTCGTGCTGCTGGCCGAGAGCCTGGCGCAGGACTGGCATCTGGCCGAGGTGCGCCTGCTCAACGCGCTGATCGGCGTCGCCCTGACCCTAACCGTGGCCTTGCTGGTACACGGCCTGAAGCTGCATCTGAGCAAGCCGCAGCGACTGCAGCAAAAGCAGCAGTCGTCCTAGGCTCTGCCTCGCGCCCCGCGCTGCCGGACAAGCGAATTATTGCGACGCAGCGCACTAACCGCCCCCTCTGCATGCCCATTGACTCTTCACTATGCTTGCTGTGCCAGCAGCGCTACCCAAGGAGTGAAGTGCGATGCGCAAACCTGCCGCCCCTCGCGAGCGTCGATTCCCCCTGCATGTCCATATCAGTGCCCTGTTCACGCTGCTACTGCTGCTCACCGGCGTGGTGCTGGGTCTGTTCAATTATCAGCAGACCAGTCAGATCATCTTCTCCAGCAGCAGCAAACTCTTCGAACGCATCCAGCAGGATGTCCAACAAGGGCTGGACAATACCTACCGGCCGATCCGCCACGTGCTCAGCCTGCTGGCCCTCGACCCGGCCACCCGGAGCGATCATCTGGATGGCCGCCTGGCGCTACTGCCCCCCTTCGTTCAGGCGCTGCGCGACAACCCCAAGCTCGGCTCGCTGTTTCTCGGCTACGAGGACGGCGACTTCTTCATGGTCCGGCCGCTGCGCAGCGATGCCCTGAAACAGCGCTTCGATGCCCCGCCAGGGGCGGCCTATCAGGTCTGGTCGATCGACCGTAGCGCCACCGGCACCGAGTCCTACTATCTGTTCTACGACGGCTCGCTGAACCAGATCAGCCGTCGTCAGCGCCTGAGCGAGAACTACGACCCGCGTACTCGGGACTGGTACAAGCGCGCCCGCGGCGATGGCGGGCAGATCACCACGGCGCCCTACGTGTTCTTTTCCACCGAGGAGGTCGGCACCACCCTGGCCCGGCGCAGCGGGCTGACCAATGTGCTGGCCGCCGACCTGACGCTGGACGACCTTTCCGCCACGCTCGCCGCGCACCGGGTGACCGCCAACAGCGACCTGGTGCTGGCCGATGCCGAGGGCAATGCCGTGGCCTATCCCGACAGCAGCCGCCTGATCCGCATCGAGGGCAGCAGCAAGACGCTGGTCAAGGTGCGCGATATCAATCCGGTGCTGGGCGAGCTGCTCGAGGGGCAACTGAACAAGCAGGATCAGGGCATCGTCGAGCTGGCCAAGCAGCGCTGGGCCATGGCCCACCGGCATATCCAGGAAGGCGGGCCGCAGGGGCTGCACCTGGCCCTGGTGGTGCCCGAGCACGAGCTGCTCGCCGATGCCTACCGCATTCGCTGGCAGGGTGCGCTGATCACCCTGACCACCCTGCTGCTGTGCGTGCCCCTGGGCTGGCTGGCCTCGCGCCTGGTGGTCAAGCCGTTGCGCGCGCTGGTGCAGGAAGCCGAGGCGATCCGCCGCTTCGACTTCGACTATCCGGCCAGCGGCCGCTCGCCGGTGCTCGAGGTGGACCAGCTGGCCGTCTCGATGACGCGCATGAAGGACACCCTGGGCCGCTTCCTCGACATCGCCGCCAGCCTCTCGGCAGAAACCCGCTTCGACGCCCTGCTCCGGCGCGTGATGGACTCCACCGTGGCCATCAGCGAAGCACAAGGCGGCTTGATCTACCTGCTCGACGCCGACAGTGGCCGCCTCGAGCCACAGGGCGTGGTGCTCGACGGCGAGGCGCAAGATCTGGAGGAGCTGGGTATTCGAGGCTTCGCCCTGGACGACCCGGAACTGCCGGACTGGCTGCGCGGGCCGGCCTCCGGCGGCGCCAGCAACGCCATGTCCATCGGCTTCGACCAGGCCGGCAGCTTCCGCGGCCTGCTGGTGAAACTGGACAGCCCGCGTCTGCACCTGATCGCCGCGGGCCTGCACAATCGCCAGGGCGACACAGTCGGCGTGCTGGTATTGCTGCAACGAGACGAAGGCGACGGCAACGACAGCATGCTGCGCCCCGAGCGCCTGGCCTTCGTCGAGGCGGTGTCCGGCAGCGCCGCGCTGTGCATCGAGAGCCAACGCCTGCTGGCAAGGCAGAAGCAGTTGCTCGACGCCTTCATCCAGCTGATCGCCGGTGCCATCGACGCCAAGAGTCCCTACACCGGCGGGCACTGCCAGCGCGTGCCGGAGCTGACCCTGATGCTGGCGCGTGCCGCCGCCGACAGCGACGCCCCGGAGTTTCGCGACTTCCAGCCGGGCGACGAGGAATGGGAGGCGCTGCACATCGCCGCCTGGCTGCACGACTGCGGCAAGGTCACCACCCCTGAATACGTGGTGGACAAGGCCACCAAGCTGGAAACCCTGTACGACCGCATCCACGAGGTGCGCATGCGTTTCGAAGTGCTCAAGCGCGATGCCTGGATCGCCTACTGGCAGGGCTGTGCCGCGGGGGGCGAAGAAGCGGCACTGGCCAGCCTGCGCGACCGGTTGCTGGCCGAACTGGACGACGAGTTCGCCTTCGTCGCGCGCACCAACCTCGGCGGCGAAGCCATGGCCGAGGCGGACCAGGCGCGCCTCAGGCAGATCGCCGAGCGAACCTGGCTGCGCACCCTGGACGACCGCCTGGGCGTGTCCTGGGAGGAGGCCAAGCGCCAGGAGCGCTCACCGGCTCCAACGCTGCCGGTGGCGGAGCCGCTGCTGGCGGACAAGCCGGAACACCTGATCGAACGTCCCGCGCAGGAACTGATCGCCCCGGACAACCGCTGGGACTTCAAGCTCGACGTGCCGCAGCACAAGTTCAATCGCGGCGAACTGCACAACCTGAGCATCGCCCGCGGCACCCTGACGGCCGAGGAGCGTTACATCATCAACCACCATATCGTGCAGACCATCCTGATGCTCGACCGGCTGCCGTTCCCCAAACACCTGCAGGGCGTGAGCGAAATCGCCGGCGGCCACCACGAGAAGATGGACGGCACCGGCTATCCCAAGCGCCTCGTACGCGAGCAGATGAGCCTGCCGGCGAGGATGATGGCGATCGCCGATATCTTCGAGGCACTGACGGCGGTCGACCGTCCCTACAAGAAGGGCAAGACCCTGTCGGAAGCGCTGAACATCATGGTCGGCATGTGCAAAGGAGCGCACATCGACCCCGAGCTGTTCGCCCTGTTCATCCGCAGCGGCATACATCGGCGTTATGCCGAGCGCTTCATGCTGGCCGAGCAGATCGACGAGGTGGACGAGCAGGCGCTACTGGAAAAGGCGGGAGTTCTGTAGGGTGCGCCGTGCGCATCAGCGGTTCGACTTGCTGCCGAGGCTCGGTGCGCACGGCGCACCCTAGCCGATGATCGGCGCCGGAGAACCCGGCGCCGAATAGCGATCAGGCCTGGTTGATCGGATTTTCCGGGTACCAGACGTCCAGCAACGGGCTGATTTCGAAGTTCTGCAGCTCGTCGCGACCCTTCAGCCAGGCCTCCACGGCAGTGCGCTGCTCTTCGTTGACCGAGCCACGCTTGGCCAGGCAGACCAGGCCATAGTCCTCACCACCGACGTAGTCGAGGCCGTTGGCAGCGATGGCCTGACCGAGGAACTGCTTGACGAAGGTGTCGATGGTCTGGTCGTTCAGGTCGGCCTTGAAGTTCAGGGTCAGCTCGAAGCCCAGCTCCTGGAATTCATCGACACAGAGCTTCTTGCGCAGACGGCGGGAACGGTTGGTCGCCATGAAACAATCCTCAAAGGTAATAACGCGCGGCACTCTAGCAGATCGCCCGAGTTACCGCTCGCTCTCGCGCTGCCTTGCGGCATAATGTTCGGCAACTCTTCCAAAGGCCTGGCTGTCGTTATCTGCAGCCGTGCAGCCTGTTCCATATTTCGTTGTGACCGCCCGAGCGCGCAAGGTTTTCCAACATGATTCAGCGGTTTCGCCAACTGGCGCTGAGCGCCCTGCTACTGCCCCTCGCCCTTTCCTGCCAAGCCGCCAGCGGCGCCCTTCCCGCCAAGGTCGAACAGGCGTTGAAGGCCAACAAGATTTCCGACGCTTCCCTCGCCGTGATGACCGTGCCGCTGGGCGGCCAGGCCGGCGGCCTGCAGTTCAACGCTGACGTTTCGGTCAACCCGGCCTCCACCATGAAGCTGGTGACCACCTATGCGGCCCTGGAGCTGCTCGGTCCCAATCACCAGTGGAAGACCGAGTTCTATGCCGACGGCCCGCTCAAGGACGGCGTGCTGCACGGCAACCTCTACCTCAAGGGTGGCGGCGATCCGAAGCTGAACATGGAACGTCTCTGGTTGCTGCTGCGCGACCTGCGCATCAATGGCGTGCGCCAGGTACAGGGCGATCTGGTACTGGACCGCAGCTTCTTCGTCGCGCCGCAGCTACCGGCCTTCAACGACGACGGCGGCGATGCCAACAAGCCCTTCCTGGTGACCCCGGACTCGCTGCTGGTCAACCTCAAGGCGCAGCGCTTCATCACCCGCGCCGATGGCGGCAAGGTGCACATCGCCATGGACCCGCCGATCGCCAGCGTGCGCATCGACAACCAAGTCAGGCTGCTCAAGGCCGCGCCCTGCCCGGCCTGGCCGGACGTGCGTTACAACGCCGTGGAGCAGTACGACGGCACCACCCTGATCGTCAGCGGCCAGCTGGCCGAGGGCTGCACGGCGCAGACCTACCTGTCGCTGCTCGATCACCCCAGCTATGCCGCCGGTGCGGTTCGCGGCATCTGGCAGGAGCTGGGCGGCAAGATTCTCGGCAAGGATCGCATGGCCCCGATACCGGACAAGGCCCGCCTGCTGGTACGCGCCTATTCTCCGGATGTGGTGGAGATCGTCCGCGACATCAACAAGTACAGCAACAACACCATGGCGCGGCAGCTGTTTCTCAGCATCGGCGCGCAGTTCCGCACCGACGCCGACAAGGACGATGCCATGGCCGCACAACGGGTGATCCGCAGCTGGCTGGCGCGCAAAGGCATCACCGCGCCACACCTGGTGATGGAGAACGGTTCAGGTCTGTCGCGTGCCGAGCGCATCAGTGCGCGCGAAATGGCCCTGATTCTCCAGGCCGCCTGGCGCAGCCCCTATGCCGCCGAGTTCCGCAGCTCGATGCCGCTGGTGGCCATGGACGGCACCATGCGTCGGCGCCTGCAACGCACGCCGCTGGTGGGCGAAGCGCATATCAAGACCGGCACCCTGAACAACGTGCGCGCCATCGCCGGCTACAGCCGCGACAGCAACGGCCAGGACTGGGCCGTGGTGGCCATCCTCAACGACCCCAAACCCTGGGGCGCCACCTCGATTCTCGATCAGGTGCTGCTGTACACCTATAACCAGCCCAAGCGCTGACAACCACATAGCAGGATGCCGTCCGGGGCCTGATTCACAAGCCCCCGGATGGCATCCGGACTACGCAGTCAGCGAGCGGTGAGGCGCCAGGCGCGGTGGATCTTCGGGTTACGGGCAAAGTCCGGATCCAGGGTCTGCGCGCTGATCTCCTCGACCTGGTAACGCGCCACCAGACTCTCGTCGAGCTGGAACTTGCGGAAGTTGTTGGAGAAGTACAGCACCCCGCCACGGGCCAGACGGGCCATGGCCAGGTCGAGCAATTGGACATGGTCACGCTGCACGTCGAACACCCCTTCCATGCGCTTGGAATTGGAGAAGGTCGGCGGGTCGATGAAGATCAGGTCGTACTCGCCGCGATCGTCACCCAGCCAGGCCATCACGTCGCCCTGCTCCAGGCGGTGCTTGTCGGAGAAGCCGTTGAGCGACAGGTTGCGCCGCGCCCAGTCCAGGTAGGTTTTCGACAGGTCGACGCTGGTGGTGCTGCGTGCCCCGCCCTTGGCCGCATGCACGGTGGCCGTGGCGGTGTAGCAGAACAGGTTGAGGAAACGCTTGCCGGCCGCCTCACGCTGGATGCGCAGGCGCAGCGGACGGTGATCGAGGAACAGGCCGGTATCCAGATAGTCGGTGAGGTTGACCAGCAGCTTGACGCCGCCTTCGCTCACCTCCATGAACTGGCCCTGGGCAGCCTGGCGCTGGTACTGCTTGGTGCCGGTCTGGCGCTCGCGGCGCTTGATCGCCACTCGGCTCTGCGCCACACCCAGCGCCTGGGGGATCGCGGCCAGGGCATCGAGCAGACGCGCCTGCGCCTTGTCCGGATCGACCGAGCGCGGCGCTGCATATTCCTGCACGTGCACCCAGTCGCGGTAAAGGTCCACCGCCAGGGCGTACTCGGGCATGTCGGCATCGTACAGGCGATAGCACTCCACCCCCTCGCGGCGCGCCCACTTGCCCAGTTGCTTGAGGTTCTTCTGCAGGCGGTTGGCGAACATCTGCCCCCCCTCGGACAGGCGCGCCTGTGACGACGCCTCCGCCACTGGTTCGTCCTCGGTCCTGGTGCGCCGCTCTCCGGTGACGAACTGCTCGGTCTGCACCTTGATCAGCAGCAGCTTGCACGCCAGCGCGCCGTTCCAGAACGAATACTGCTTGTGGCTGCGCAGGCCCATGCGCTTGCCCAGCTCGGGAGCTCCGGTGAACACCGCTGCCTCCCAGCCCAGGCAAGCCTGACGCAGGCGCTCGCCAAGGTTCTGATAGAGATACAGCAGACTGGCTTCGTCGCCCAGGCGCTCGCCATAGGGCGGGTTGCTGATCACCAGGCCCTTCTGGTTCTGGTCCGGCCGCGGCTCGAAACTGCCCAGCTCGCCCTGGTAGATCTTCACCCAGTCGGACAGGCCGGCGCGCTCGACGTTGTTGCGCCCAGGCTGGATCAGCCGTGGGTCGGCTTCATAGCCGCGAATCCACAGGGGCGGCCTGGCCAGGCCGGCCGCCGCGCGCTGCTCGGCCTCGGCATGCAGCTTCTTCCAGATCGCCGGCACATGACCGAGCCAGTTGGAGAACCCCCAGCGTTCACGCTTGAGATTGGGCGCCACATCGGCGGCCATCAGCGCCGCCTCGATGAGGAAGGTGCCGACACCGCACATGGGGTCGGCCAGCGCGCCGCCCTCGGCGGCGATGCGCGGCCAGCCGGCGCGGATCAGCACTGCGGCGGCGAGGTTTTCCTTGAGCGGCGCGGCCCCCTGCTGCAGGCGATAGCCACGCTGGTGCAGGCTGTGACCGGAAAGGTCCAGCGACAGCACGGCCTCGCCGCGATCCAGACGCAGATGCACGCGCAGGTCCGGATTGATCTTGTCGATGCTGGGCCGCTCGCCACCGGCCGTACGCAGGCGGTCGACGATGGCGTCCTTGACCTTGAGCGCGCCGAAGTGGCTGTTGTCGATTCCCGAGCCGTGGCCGCTGAACTCCACCGCCAGGCTGCCGGCCGGCTCCAGGTGGTCGCGCCAGTCCACCGCCTTGACCCCCTCGTAGAGCTCCTCGGCGTTATTCATGGAAAACCGCGACAGCACCAGCAGCACGCGGTTGGCCAGGCGCGACCACAGGCACAGGCGGTAGGCGACCTCCAGCTCGGCCTGGCCACGCACCGCGGCAGTCTGCTCGCGCGCCTCCTCCAGTCCCAGTGCCCTGGCCTCTTCCAGCAATAGTCCTTCGAGGCCCTTGGGGCAGGTCAGCACGATTTCGTAACGATCAGACATGGATGTTCCACTGCCTATGGCAATCAGGGAGATGTGGCTGCACACCTCGACTCAAAATAAGTGACAAAGCGTCGCACCGCGACCCTTCGTCGGAATAAGCAAGCACTCTCATTCGCACTAGCACAGTGCCGGTCTCACCGGCTACGGCCAGGCAGTTGGGCGCTTGGCCGGACATGGCTGGACATATGCCCAGCCTCCTTATGGCCTCACCGGCATTTAGGTTACGCCCTTATGACAAATCGATCATTCACAGGCCCGAGTGCATTCGTTAGAACACTACCTAAGGCTTTCGCTGCAACGGCGAAGGCACAGAAGGTTCGCCACGCCGGCAGCGGACCTTCGCAGGCAGATACGTCTGCCCGGCCTTGCCACAAGGCCAACGGGACATAACAGTCAACAGTGAGGGCAACACCCTATGAGAAGACTTAAGCGTGATCCGTTAGAACGAGCTTTCTTGCGCGGCTATCAGTACGGCATCAATGGTAAATCCCGCGAACTCTGCCCCTTTACCCTGCCTTCGGTTCGGCAAGCCTGGCTCAATGGCTGGCGCGAAGGTCGTGGCGACAACTGGGATGGGCTGACCGGCACCGCCGGTATTCATAGACTCAACGAACTTCACGCTGTCGGCTGATCAGGATCACACCCGACTTCACCATGCCGACCCCATCCGGGCGGCGGGCGCAAGCCCAAGGGCTCCTTGAGGAGCCCTTTTTATTTGCGCAATGCCGCAATGGCATCCACCGCCTCGCGGATCAGCGCCGGTCCCTTGTAGATGAAGCCCGAATAGATCTGCACCAGGCTCGCCCCAGCGGCAATCTTCTCGGCCGCATGCCGACCTTCGGTGATACCGCCGACGGCGATGATGGGCAGACGCCCTCCCAGCTCACCGGCCAGTACCTTGACGATATGCGTGCTCTTGTCGCGTACCGGCGCGCCGGAGAGACCGCCAGCCTCGTCGGCGTCGGCCAGGCCCTCGACGCCTTCGCGACTGAGCGTGGTATTGGTGGCGATGACGGCATCCATATCCGCGCCCAACAGCGCAGACGCGACCAACGCGGTCTCCTCGTCGCTCATGTCCGGGGCGATCTTGATGGCCAGCGGCACGCGCTTGCCATGCTCCTGGGTCAGATCCTCCTGGCGCCGGCGCAGCGCCTCGAGGAGCTCCTTGAGCGAATCGCCGAACTGAAGGCTGCGCAGCCCCGGCGTGTTCGGCGAACTGACGTTGACCGTGACATAGCTGGCGTGGGCATAGACCTTGTCCAGGCAGGTCAGATAGTCGTCCACTGCCCGCTCGACCGGCGTGTCGAAATTCTTGCCGATGTTAATACCCAGCACGCCTTGGTACTTCGCAGCCTTCACGCGTTCCAGCAGATGATCGACACCGAGGTTGTTGAAGCCCATGCGGTTGATCACCGCCTCGGCCTGCGGCAGACGGAACAAGCGTGGCTTGGGGTTGCCCGGCTGCGGACGCGGAGTCACGGTACCGATCTCGACGAAGCCGAAACCCAGCTGGGCAAACCCGTCGATGGCATCGCCGTTCTTGTCCAGACCGGCCGCCAGACCGACCGGATTGGCGAACTGCAGCCCCATGACGCTGGTCGGCAAGCTTGCCGGCGCTTTCGTCAGCAAGCCGTTCAGCCCCAGGCGGCCGCCGGCACCGATCAGGTCGATGGACAGCTCGTGGGAGGTTTCCGGGGACAGTTTGAACAGCAGCTCGCGGGCCAGGGAGTACATGGGCAGGCTTAGCTCGATAGATGAAAAAGGGCAGGCCGGCGATTATAGCCGCGCAGCCATGGCCGGCGCGAGGCACGCACGCCAGATCAGTCCAAAGGGCGTAAGCTGAGAAGCTCGCCCGAGTTGCTGAATTCCAGCACGAAGGAACCATAGATACCGGCATGGGTCAGATAGGGCCGCAAATGATGAGCCGGTAAACTGACTCGGCGGCCATCGCGACTTTGCGCCATAATCCGGCTGGCATGGCCGCGGTAGATGGCCTGCAATCGTTCGGCCGATAACGCAATATCCAGCACCAAGCTGGGCATGGAGGCACCCTCGCAAATGAATGCGGCTATTTTGCCACAGACCTGTACCGCCACTATCGCTACCGCGCCGCGCTACGCTATATGGGCAACAGCCGTTTGCGTCTGCCACACTGCAAGGGACGCTTCAGGAGCGATCTGCCGGCCATGAGTTTGTCCGACTCTTCCCCTCTCAGCACCCGCCTGACCGCTCTGGCACAACGCCTGGGGCTGATCGGCCGTGGCTCGCGGCAGATATTCGCCAGGGCCAGCGCGTTGCGTCTGCCCTTCAAGGTACTACCGGCACCCGAGACCAGCATCTGCTGGCATGCCAACCCTCATCTGCAGCGCCTGATCGACCTGCCGCGAGGCGCACTGTCCGGCCCGGTTCAGGAAGACAAGGCGCAGGCACACTCTGCCCTGACTCAGGTGGTGGAAGCCGAAGCTCAGCAACTACAGACTTTCGACCTGCGCCTGATCCACGGGTTCGCCTGTGCGACCGCAGGCTCGCAGAGCTACGCCAGCTTCGAGGACTATGCCGCGAGCGAACACTGCAAACAGGTCCGCATCATCAGCTACAAGGATTTCGTCAAGACCATCAGCCTGGCCCTGCCACGCTTTCTCGCCGGCGAGCCCATCGAACTGCGCCAGGCCAGCTGGCGCGGCGCGCAAACCTTCTGGGCGGGAGAACATCAGGGCGAGGCCTTTGCCGGTGCCATCGCCTATGCACGCAGACGCGGCCTGGAGGTGATGCTGCCAGCCAAGCTGGTTCGTTACCGCCTGAGCCAGCCGGGTCTCGAGAATCTGCAGGCGCGTTATCACGTTCTGGCCATGCCGGGCGAGGCCTGGAGCGACCCGAGCTTCATGGGACTGCTGCTGGACAATGGCTTGCCCTACGCACGCCTGTCCCTGCTCAAGACCGTCGGTGCACCGGAGTTTCTGCTGCTACCCAAGGAGCACCCGGAGGCCACGGCCCTGGGCGAAGGCCTGCGTCTGGCCGGCGCGCCGGACGTACTGGGCTATCTGCACCAGCTGGGTCTGTAACGCGGCGACGGGCCCACTTGCATAAGCTGCGCTGCGCGCACCGGCCATCCCATCCGAGCTGGTGCACGCGACGCTACGATCACTCGTCGCAGCCGCGCAACAGGCGCCCGATCATATCCAGGGAATAGCCGCGATAGGCGAGAAAGCGCCCCTGCTGGGCACGCTCGCGGGCATCATTAGGTAGCCGGCCAGCGTACTTGCGCTGCCAGGTCTCACGTAGCTGCTCGAACCAGTCGATCCCGCTGTCGCGCAGCGCCTGGTCGATATCGCCACGCGCCAGACCGCGCTGCCCCAGCTCTTCGCGAATGCGCTGCGGACCATAGCCGGCACGGGCGCGATAGGCGACGAAGCTTTCCAGATAGCGCGCCTCCGACAGCAACCCCTCTTCCGCCAGACGATCCAGGGCGCCGTCGATCAGCTCATCCGGGGCGCCGCGCTTGCGCAGCTTTCGGGTCAGCTCCACTCGCCCGTGTTCGCGTCGCGCCAGCAGGTCCATGGCCGCCCGCCTCACGGCGAGCGGGTTATCCAGCACGGCGGTCATGCTCCAATGGCTTAGAAGTCGACTTCGGCGTCAGCCAGCTCGTCCGCCGCGGCTTTGACCGGCGCACCGCTGACCAGCAGCTTCTCGCGGATCTGGCCTTCGATTTCGCGGGCCACCGCCGGGTTGTCTTCCAGGAACTTGGCGGCATTGGCCTTGCCCTGGCCGATCTTGTTGCCCTGGTAGCTGTACCAGGCGCCGGATTTCTCGACCAGGCCCTGCTGCACGCCCAGGTCGATGATCTCGCCGTTGCGGTAGATGCCCTTGCCGTAGAGGATCTGGAACTCGGCCTGGCGGAAAGGCGGGGCCACCTTGTTCTTGACGATCTTCACGCGGGTCTCGCTGCCGACCACTTCCTCGCCTTCCTTGACCGCGCCGGTGCGGCGGATGTCCAGACGAACCGAGGAGTAGAACTTCAGCGCGTTACCGCCGGTGGTGGTTTCCGGACTGCCGAACATCACGCCGATCTTCATGCGGATCTGGTTGATGAAGATCACCAGGCAGTTGGCATTCTTGATGTTGCCGGTGATCTTGCGCAGCGCCTGGCTCATCAGGCGCGCCTGCAGGCCGACGTGCATGTCGCCCATCTCGCCTTCGATCTCCGCTTTGGGCACCAGGGCGGCCACGGAGTCGACGATGATCACGTCGATGGCGTTGGAGCGCACCAGCATGTCGGTGATTTCCAGTGCCTGCTCGCCGGTGTCCGGCTGCGACACCAGCAGGTCGTCGACGTTGACGCCGAGCTTGCCGGCGTAATCGGGATCCAGCGCGTGCTCGGCGTCGACGAAGGCACAGGTGGCGCCGTTCTTCTGCGCCTCGGCGATCACCGACAGGGTCAGGGTGGTCTTACCGGAGGATTCCGGCCCGTAGATTTCGACGATACGGCCCTTCGGCAGGCCGCCGATGCCGAGGGCGATGTCCAGCCCCAGCGAACCGGTGGAGATGGCCGGAATGGCCTGACGCTCATGGTCGCCCATGCGCATCACCGCGCCCTTGCCGAACTGCTTCTCGATCTGGCCCAGGGCAGCCGCCAAGGCGCGCTTCTTGTTCTCGTCCATTACCATCCTCGCGTATTCAGTAGGGCCTCAGCGGCCGCCAACAACTGTATAAGTAGCCAGTATTATTCCACAGGGCAAGTCGCCCGCCTACCCCGCAGACGGATTTTCCTCTGCAAGCAGGCGCGAAAGCCCCGCCAGAGCGGTCTCGACCGTTTGTCGGCGAACTTCCTGGCGATCCCCTGCGAACTGTTTGCGCACGCTGTACAGCCGCTCGCCATCGCCCCAGGCCAGCCATACGGTGCCTACCGGCTTCTCCGGCGAACCGCCGTCGGGCCCCGCCACACCACTGACCGCCACCGCATAGCGCGCACCACTATGGGCCTGAGCGCCGCGCACCATGGCCTCGACCACCTCGCGGCTGACCGCCCCAACGGTGGCGAACAGCTCGGCCGACACACCCAGCTGCTTGCTCTTCTGCGCGTTGGAGTAGGTGACGTAGCCGGCCTCGAACCAGGCCGAGCTGCCGGGGATACGCGTGATGGCCTCGGCGATGCCACCCCCGGTGCAGGACTCGGCAGTGGTCACCTGGGCGCCGGCGTCTTGCAGTTGCCGGCCCAGTTGCGCGGCCAGTTGGCTGATTGAATCCATATCTTCTCCGGGGTGAAACGAGTCAGGCCGATACCCTACACTAGGCGCTTTTGCGATTTAAGCCGGACAGTCGAGACCATGACGGACCTCTCTCAGCACACCCCGATGATGCAGCAATACTGGAAGCTGAAGAACCAGCACCCGGACCAGCTGATGTTCTACCGCATGGGGGATTTCTACGAGATCTTCTACGAAGACGCGAAGAAAGCCGCGAAACTGCTGGATATCACCCTGACCGCACGCGGCCAGTCCGCCGGTCAGTCGATTCCCATGTGCGGCATTCCCTTCCACTCGGTCGAGGGCTACCTGGCCAAGCTGGTCAAGCTCGGCGAGTCGGTGGTGATCTGCGAGCAGATCGGCGATCCGGCCACCAGCAAGGGGCCGGTGGAACGCCAGGTGGTGCGCATCATCACCCCCGGCACCATCAGCGACGAAGCGCTGCTCGACGAGCACCGCGACAACCTGCTGGCCGCCGTGCTGGGCGACGAGCGTCTGTTCGGCCTGGCCGTGCTGGACATCACCAGCGGCCGTTTCAGCGTGCAGGAGATCAGGGGCTGGGAAAACCTGCTGGCCGAGCTGGAGCGCCTGAGCCCCGCCGAACTGCTGATCCCGGACGACTGGCCGCAGGGCCTGCCGGCTGAAAAACGCAAGGGCTCGCGTCGGCGTGCGCCCTGGGACTTCGACCGCGACAGCGCCTTCAAGAGCCTGTGCCAGCAGTTCGGCACTCAGGATCTGAAAGGCTTCGGCTGCGAGAACCTGACCCTGGCCATCGGCGCCGCCGGCTGCCTGCTGAGCTATGCCAAGGAAACCCAGCGCACCGCCCTGCCCCACCTGCGCAGCCTGCGTCACGAGCGCCTGGACGACACGGTGATCCTCGATGGCGCCAGCCGCCGCAACCTGGAGCTGGACGTCAACCTTTCCGGCGGTCGCGACAACACCCTGCAATCGGTCATGGACCGCTGCCAGACCGCCATGGCCAGCCGTCTGCTGGGTCGCTGGCTGAACCGTCCGCTGCGCGATCGCGCGGTGCTGGAGGCGCGCCAGGACGCCATCGCCTGTCTGCTCGACGGCTACCGTTTCGAAACCCTGCAGCCGCAGCTCAAGGAGATCGGCGACCTCGAGCGCATCCTCGCCCGTATCGGCCTGCGCAACGCGCGCCCGCGCGACCTGGCGCGCCTGCGAGACGCCCTGGCCGCGCTGCCGGACCTGCAGCAGGCAATGACCACACTGGACACGCCACACCTGCAGCAGCTGGCCACCTCCATCGCCACCTACCCGGAACTGGCCGACCTGCTGGCCCGCGCCATCATCGACAATCCGCCCGCGGTGATTCGCGACGGCGGCGTGCTGAAGACCGGCTATGACGCCGAACTGGACGAGCTGCAGGCGATGAGCGAGAACGCCGGCCAGTTCCTCATGGATCTGGAAGCGCGCGAGAAGGCTCGCACCGGCCTGGCCAACCTCAAGGTCGGCTACAACCGCGTGCACGGCTATTTCATCGAGCTGCCGACCAAGCAGGCCGAATCGGCGCCGGCCGACTACATACGTCGGCAGACCCTGAAGGGCGCCGAGCGCTTCATCACCCCGGAGCTCAAGGAATTCGAAGACAAGGCACTGTCGGCCAAGAGCCGCGCCCTGGCCCGCGAGAAGATGCTCTACGACGAGCTGCTCGAGCGCCTAATCGGTCACCTGGCACCACTACAGGACAGCGCTGCAGCACTGGCCGAACTGGACGTGCTGAGCAACCTGGCCGAGCGTGCGCTGAATCTGGACCTGAACCGCCCGCGCTTCGTCGACGAGCCGTGCATGCGTATCGATCGGGGTCGCCACCCGGTGGTCGAGCAGGTGCTGACCACCCCCTTCGTGGCCAACGATCTGAATCTCGACGACAACCGCCGCATGCTGATCATCACCGGGCCGAACATGGGCGGTAAGTCCACCTACATGCGCCAGACCGCCCTGATCGTGCTGCTGGCGCATATCGGCAGCTTCGTCCCGGCAGCGGCCTGCGAGCTGTCGCTGGTCGACCGCATCTTCACCCGGATCGGCTCTTCCGACGACCTGGCCGGCGGCCGCTCCACCTTCATGGTGGAGATGAGCGAAACCGCCAACATCCTGCACAACGCCAGCGAGCGCAGCTTGGTGCTGATGGACGAAGTCGGCCGTGGCACCAGCACCTTCGATGGTCTGTCGCTGGCCTGGTCGGCGGCCGAGCACCTGGCGCGCCTGCGCGCCTTCACCCTGTTCGCCACCCACTACTTCGAGCTGACGGTGCTGCCGGAAAGCGAGCCGGTGGTGGCCAACGTGCACCTCTCGGCCACCGAGCACAACGAGCGCATCGTTTTCCTCCATCACGTCCAGCCCGGGCCGGCGAGCCAGAGCTATGGCCTGGCGGTGGCGCAACTGGCGGGCGTACCGGGCAGCGTAATCAGCCGCGCGCGCGAGCACCTGGCGCGCCTGGAAGCCACCAGTCTGCCCCATGACCTGCCGCGCCAGGAGCCCGGCCAGCCGCAGGTGCCGATGCAAAGTGACCTGTTCGCCAGCGTGCCGCACCCGCTGCTTGAGCAATTGCACAAGATCAACCCGGATGATCTAACGCCACGCAAGGCGCTGGAGCTGTTATATACGTGGAAGACGCAGATCTAACGCTCACTACAACAAGCTGCTAGAATCGCGCGCAATTTTACGACCGCCCGGTTTATAGCCTGAGCCGCGGCCACAGACAGAGCGCCTGACAGCCCTTCGCAGAAAGGGCGCAGGCCGCCGCCCGAGGAGAGAATCAGACATGACCTTCGTCGTTACCGACAACTGCGTCAAATGCAAATACACCGACTGCGTGGAAGTCTGCCCGGTTGACTGCTTCTATGAAGGCCCGAACTTCCTGGTGATCCACCCGGACGAGTGCATCGACTGCGCCCTGTGTGAACCCGAGTGCCCGGCTCAGGCGATCTTCTCCGAGGACGAAGTGCCCGAGGACATGCAGGAATACATCGAGCTGAACGCCGACCTGGCAGAAGTCTGGCCGAACATCACCGAGAAGAAGGAAGCCCTGCCGGACGCCGAGGAATGGGATGGCGTGAAGGACAAGCTGCAGTATCTGGAGCGCTGAGTTCGCCTGGAAACACGAAGACCCGCCGAGTGCGGGTCTTCTCGTTTCTGCGGGGCAATTTTTGATCGTTGCCGTGGCGAAACGGGCGGCCCCAAGAAATCGCAGGCAAAAAAAGGGGCGGCTTGCGCCGCCCACTTTTATTCCCTAGTCCCTTTGTTTCCCAACTCATCGTCCTGATGGATCGCATCTTGCGATAGTCCTGATCATCATCCTGATGACCTGTGCTTGTCCCTGAGCACGGGTGTGATATTAGCCGCTACGGCATTCAGCACAACCCGATCGAAATACTCCGCAAGGGTTCGCGCTCATTCGTCGGAAACTTAAAATTTCTTGATAATCATGAACTTATAAAAAATCTCGGCTCATGGAAGCCAGATATCCTCGGCCACGCGGCACAAACACTGACAACATCTGTAAGCAATGGCTTACATGCCCGCGCATAAAAAACCCGGCCGAAGCCGGGTTGGTGATCAGGGCATGGGTCTACTGGAACAACGCATCGCTGGACAGGCCATTCTTCTCAAGAATTTCGCGCAGACGCTTGAGCGCCTCGACCTGGATCTGCCGCACACGCTCGCGCGTCAGGCCGATCTCCTGTCCCACCTCTTCCAGGGTACAGCTTTCGTGCCCGCGCAGACCGAAGCGGCGCACGACGACTTCGCGCTGCTTGTCGGTCAGGTCCGACAGCCACTGATCGATGCTTTGCGACAGATCATCGTCCTGCAACAGCTCGCAGGGATCGGTCGGTCGATCATCGGTCAGGGTATCGAGCAGGGTCTTGTCCGAGTCCGGACCGAGCGAGACGTCCACCGAGGACACCCGCTCGTTGAGGCCGAGCATGCGCTTGACCTCGCCCACCGGTTTTTCCAGCAGGTTGGCAATTTCTTCCGCAGAGGGCTCGTGGTCGAGCTTCTGGGTCAGTTCGCGAGCCGCACGCAGGTAGACGTTGAGCTCCTTGACCACATGAATCGGCAAACGGATGGTTCGCGTCTGGTTCATGATGGCCCGTTCGATGGTCTGGCGGATCCACCAGGTCGCATAGGTCGAAAAACGGAACCCCCGCTCCGGATCGAATTTTTCCACGGCGCGGATCAAGCCCAGATTGCCCTCCTCGATCAGGTCGAGCAGGGAAAGGCCGCGATTGACGTAACGCCGAGCAATCTTCACCACCAGGCGCAGGTTGCTTTCGATCATGCGCTTGCGCCCGGCAGGATCGCCCTTCTGCGCCAGGCGCGCGAAGTGCACTTCCTCCTCGGGAGTCAGCAGGGGGGAGAAACCGATTTCGTTGAGGTACAGCTGAGTGGCGTCGAGCGCCCGGGTGTAGTCGATGTACTTGTGCTGCTTGGAGGGGGTGGCGTGCTTGGCCTTGGCGCGCGCGACCGGTGTTTCCACCTCATCGCTCTGAACCTCGCCCAAAACGATGCCTGGCTCCATGAGGAGCAGTTCATCGTCGACGTCAAACTCCGGCGCTTCTTTTTTGGTGAGAGCCATTGTTGTTGTCCCTAGCTGAGTTCGACAACAGACTCTGGCGGTACCTTCCTGGCCACACCGGAGCCCGTCCCTCCTACGCGATGGGACGGGCCGGCGGCGGATCAACGACGTGGCAGATACTGCAGCGGATCGACAGGTTTACCTTGGCGGCGAATCTCGAAGTGCAGTTTCACCCGGTCGGCCCCTGTAGACCCCATCTCGGCAATGCTCTGCCCGGCTTTGACCTGCTGCCCCTCCCGTACCAATAGCCTGCGGTTATGACCGTAGGCACTTACGTAGGTATCGCTGTGCTTGATGATGATCAACTCGCCGTAGCCCCGCAAACCACTCCCGGCGTACACCACTGAACCATCAGACGCAGCTAAAACAGGCTGTCCTAATTCCCCCGCGATATCAATGCCTTTATTCAAACTACCGTTTGAGGAGAAACGGCTGATGACCGTGCCCTGCGTTGGCCAGGCCCAGCCACTGGCAGAGCGGCTCACCGGCGTGACCGGTGTGGTGGCAGGCGCGCTGGCCACAGGCGGTCTGGTCGGCGCTGGCGTGGGTTGCGTACTCGGCGTGGTAGCTACCGGGGGACGGCTGGGCGCCGGCTGCGTCGCTACCGGAGCACTGCCAGCCGAAGGCGCCGAGGCTATCGGCTGAGCCGGGGTCGGGCGGTTGTCGAAGCGGATGACCTGGCCGACACGAATCAGGTAGGGGTCACGCAGGCCATTGTGCGCGGCCAACGCCTTCCAGTCCCAACCGAAACGAAAGGCAATGGAATAGAGCGTATCGCCACGCTGCACCACGTAATGACCGCTGCGTACCGGCTGACGCTGCACCACCGGAGCGCTGCCCTGATTATGCCCGCGGTCGACCACCTGAACGCCACCCGGTGGCGGACTGGCGCAACCGGCCAATGCGCTGGCGGCAAGCAAGGCGAGCCACAGGCGAAAGCCTGCAGCTCTGCGAACTAGCACGTGAACGGCAGTGCAACTCACCCAACTGCTCCCTGAACGATTCCGAATATGGCGGCTATTGTGCCGGATTTATCTGGCACGACCATCATCGGCCGGCTGGCGCCCGGCCAGCCATTCCAAACCCAGCACCAGTGCGATGCCGCCTGCCGCCAGCAGCACGGCCAGCAGCAGCTGCGGGTCCTGACCGCTGACCTCGGCGAAATGCCCGGGCAGCAGATTGTTCTGCAGCAGCGGTACCTGCGCACCCTTGCTGTCAATGCGCCAGCTCAGGGTCTCCTTCCAGGGCCATACCTTGTTCAGAGAACCCAGCATCAGCCCGGTGAGAAACGCCAGGCTGAGGTCGCGCCAGCGTGCCAGCAGCCAGCTGAGCAAACGCGCAAAACTCAGAAGCCCGACCAGACAGCCAGCGGCAAACACCCCCAGCACGGCAAAGTCGAGCTCCTTCACCGCGCCCAGCACGACCGAATAGAGCCCGAGCAGCAGCAGGATGAAACTGCCGGAAACCCCCGGCAGGATCATGGCGCAGATGGCGATGGCGCCCGCGAGGAACAGCGTCGGCAGATCGCTGCCCCACTGTACCGGCGCGGCCACGGTAATCCAGTAGGCGAAGGCCATGCCGAGCAGAAAACTCAGCGCCCGGCTCCAGTTCCAGCGCCTGATTTCACGGCCGACCAAATAACAGGACACCAGGATCAAACCGAAGAAGAACGACCAGACCGGAACCGGATGATGCTCCAGCAGATAGGTGATCACCCGCGCCAGGGTCACGATGCTGGTCAGGATGCCGCCGAAAAGCACCAGAAGGAAGGTCGCATTGGCCATCTGCCAGGCGTCCTTGAGCTTCCCGCGCAACAGCAGCACGAGCGCCTCGGGAATACTGGCGATGGAACGCAACAGCTCGTCGTAGATGCCGCTGATGAAGGCGATGGTGCCACCGGACACGCCCGGCACCACATCGGCAGCGCCCATGGCCATACCCTTGGCATAGAGCAGGAAGTGTTTCTTCATGGATCCTTCCAGAAATGAAAGAGCGGTCAGGCCAGCGGCCCGTTGAGTAAGGGGACGAAACGCACCGCATCCAGCACATGGCGAGAAAAACCATGCTCTTCGCGCACGATCAGCAGCAGTTGCTGCACATCTCCCGCGCCGACCGGGATGACCAGACGGCCACCGGGCGCCAGTTGGTCGAGCAGCGCCTGCGGAACCTGCGCCGCCGCCGCGGTGACGATGATGCCGTTGTATGGCCCCAGCGCATTCCAACCTTCCCAGCCATCACCCCAGCGAAAGACCACGTTGCGCAGGCTGAGTTCGGCCAGACGCTCCTTGGCGCGGTCCTGCAGCACCTGGATCCGCTCGACCGAGAACACCCGCTCCACCAGTTGCGCCAGCACGGCGGTCTGGTAGCCGGAACCGGTGCCGATCTCCAGTACCTTGTCCAGCGGGCCGGCAGCCAGCAGCAGCTCGGTCATGCGGCCGACCATATAAGGCTGGGAAATGGTCTGGTTGTGCCCGATGGGCAGCGCCGTGTCCTCATAGGCACGGTGCGCCAGCGCCTCGTCGACGAACAGATGGCGCGGCGTGCGCCGAATCACCTCGAGCACCCGCGCGTTGGACAGCCCCTCTTCGTAAAGACGCTGAATCAATCGCTCACGGGTGCGCTGCGAGGTCATGCCGATCCCGCGGCGCTGCATATCGTCCTGGCCACGCATCAGAAGATGCCCTCCAACCAGCCATCCATAGTTTCGAGAGCCTCATTGAAGGTGCGATCGAGCCGTAACGGCGTGATCGATACATAACCCTGCATCACGGCATGGAAATCGGTGCCCTGGCTGCCGTCCTCGACATCGCCGGCGGCGGCGATCCAGTAGCCTTCCTTGCCGCGCGGGTTGACCACCTTGACCGGCGCCGCCGCGCGTGCGCGATGGCCCAGGCGGGTCAGTTGCACGCCACGGATATGCTCCAGCGGCAGATTCGGCACGTTGACATTGAGCACGGTACGCGGCGGCAGTTCGAGGCGCTCGTGCGCTTCGACCAGCTTGCGAGCGAAATAGGCGGCGGTGGGCAGATTGTCGGGAAGACGCGAGAGCAGCGAAAAGGCGAACGCCGGCCTGGCCAGGAAGCGGCCTTCCAGCGCGGCGGCGACGGTGCCGGAATAGAGCACGTCATCACCCAGGTTGGCGCCCAGGTTGATGCCGGAGACGACCATGTCCGGGGTCTGTTCGAGCAGGCCGTTGAGCCCCAGGTGCACGCAATCGGTCGGCGTGCCATTGAGGCTGATGTAACCATTGCTCAGGGCCATGGGGTGCAGCGGACGGTCGAGGGTCAGCGCACTGCTGGCACCGCTCCTGTCTTCGGCAGGGGCAATCACCACGCACTCGGCATAATCGGCCAGCGCCTGGTGCAACGCGGCGATGCCGGGTGCGTTCACCCCGTCGTCGTTGGAAATCAGAATTCGCATGGAGTATCCGTCTGCCCTGCTGGCACCAGATCGAGAAGTTCGCGCACCACCACGGTGGCGAAACATCCGGCCGGCAGGACGAATGCAAGTTGCAGAATATCGGGTTCCGGATAATGCCATGACAGGCCGCCGATGGGGAGGCGCAGAATGCGCCGTTCGTGCGCCATGTCCGCCTTGACCAGCCAGTCCACCAATTGCCCGGCCTCGTCGGCCACGCTCTGCTCCAGCATCTGCGTAGCGCCGCCGGTCGGCAGCGGCCCGTCGCCCCACAGCGGCCCGGTCGGATGCAGGTCGAGAATGGCCAGGCGCGGATCGCCGCATTCGGCCTCGCCGGCCAGGAAGAAACTGCGGCTGCCGGTAAAGGCCAGCAGATCGCCGATCTGCGCCTGGTTCCAGGTGCCTGCGGCGACGCGACGGGCCAGTACCTGATTGAACAGGTGACTGCGCGCCGCGGAGAGCAGGCGCGAACGCAGGTTGCGCTGCACCGGCAGCTCCTGGCGGGCGGCGAAGTCTCTAGCCTGCACGACGTTGCCACCGTCGAAGCCGAAGCGCTGCAGGCCGAAGTAGTTGGGCACGCCCTGCTCCGCGACGCGCTGCAGGCGCTGCTCCAGGGCATCGCGATCCGCTTCGAGGGCTGTCAGGCGCAGGGTGAAACCATTGGCCGAATGGGCGCCGCGCTGCAGCTTGCGGTTGTGCCGCTGGCTGCGCAGGATGGCCAGGTCATCGTCCTGTGCAGCGGCCAGGTCGGGATCGGCCTTGCCCGGCAGGTGCAGGCTGAACCACTGCCGGGTCAGCGCCTGTCGATCCTTGAGCCCGGCGTAGCTGACCGCCTTGAGCGGCAGGCCGGCGGCGCGGGCGATGCGCCGCGCCGCCTCCTCGGTGTTCAGACCGCGTTTTTCCACCCACAGCCACAGGTGTTCGCCCTGCCCCGTGAGCGGAATGTCCAGCACCTCGTCGACCTGAAAATCCTCGGCACTGGCCTTGAGCACGGCGCGCCCGCAGGCTTCGCCATGGGCCCGCGGCCCCAGCAGCTGCAGCTCGTTCATGCCTTGACCAGCAAGGCTACGGCGTGCACCGCAATACCTTCCTCGCGCCCGGTGAAGCCGAGCTTCTCGGTGGTCGTAGCCTTGACGTTGACCTGATCCAGCTCGACGCCGAGGTCTTCGGCAATGCGCTCGCGCATGCTCTGGATATGCGGCGCCATCTTCGGCGCCTGGGCGATGATGGTGGCGTCGACATTGCCCACGGCGTAGCCCTTGCCCCGCACCAGGCTCATCACATGGCGCAGCAGGGCGCGGCTGTCGGCGCCCTTGAAGGTCGGATCGGTATCGGGGAAGTGCTTGCCGATATCGCCCAGCGCCACCGCACCGAGCAGGGCATCGCTCAGCGCGTGCAGCAGCACGTCGCCGTCGGAATGAGCGACAAGACCGAATTTATGGGGAATCCGTACGCCGCCGAGGGTGATGAAATCGCCTTCGCCGAAGCGGTGTACGTCATAGCCATGACCGATACGCATAAAGAACAACGCCCTGAAAAAGTCAGGGCGTGATTCTACATGCACAGACTGCAGTAGGGTGCGCCGTGCGCACCACCGAGAACCGGAGTCTGCCCTGTTGCACGCAACCTAGGCGGCCCCGCCCCTCCTACGCCAGCGCTTCGGCATGATGACGCAGGTGCTCGTCGATAAAGCTGGCGATGAAGTAGTAGCTGTGGTCATAGCCCGGCTGCATGCGCAGCGTCAGCGGATGACCGGCGGCCTTGGCGGCAGCCTGCAATGCCTGGGGTTTGAGCTGGCCTTCGAGGAAGTCGTCGCGATCGCCCTGATCGACCAGGATCGGCAGTTTCTCGCTGGCTTCGGCGATCAGCACGCTGGCATCCCACTCGCGCCAGCGCGAACGCTCCTCGCCCAGGTACAGCGAAAAGGCCTTCTCGCCCCAGGGGCAGTTCATCGGGTTGCTGATGGGGGCAAAAGCCGATACCGAGCGATAGCGCCCCGGATTCTTCAGCGCACAGATCAGCGCACCGTGCCCGCCCATGGAGTGGCCGGCGATGCCGCGCTTGTCTGAGACCGGGAAATTGGCCTCGATCAGCGCCGGCAACTCCTGCACCACGTAGTCGTACATGCGGTAGTGGCGCGCGAAAGGCTCCTGGGTGGCGTTGACGTAGAAACCCGCGCCGAGGCCGAAGTCATAGGCGCCGTTGGCGTCGTCGGCCACCCCTTCGCCGCGCGGGCTGGTATCCGGCGCGACGATGATCAGCCCGAGTTCGGCGGCCATGCGCTGGGCGCCGGCTTTCTGCATGAAGTTCTCGTCGGTGCAGGTCAGCCCGCTCAGCCAGTACAGCACCGGCAGCTTGGCGCCCTGCTCGGCCTGCGGCGGCAGGTAGACGGCGAACACCATGTCGCAGTTGAGGCTGCTGGAGCGATGGCGGTAGCGCTTGTGCCAGCCGCCGAAGCTCTTGTTGCTGGAAACGATTTCGAGGGTCATGACCACTCCGTAGGGTGCGCCGTGCGCACCAGGGTTAGCGGTGCGCGCAGCCCAGGCGGCCCCGCGCACCCTACGAAAGAATCCGCACGACCATCGGCCGTGCGGCGCGTCATCAGAAATGAATGACGGTACGAATGCTCTTGCCTTCGTGCATCAGCTCGAACGCTTCGTTGATCTGATCCAGCGGCAGGTTGTGGGTGATGAAGGTATCCAGCGGAATCTCGCCGCTCTGCGCCTTTTGCACATAACCCGGCAGTTCGGTACGGCCCTTCACACCACCGAAGGCGCTGCCGCGCCAGACGCGACCGGTGACCAGCTGGAACGGGCGGGTGCTGATCTCGGCACCGGCCGGCGCCACGCCGATGATGGTCGACTCGCCCCAGCCCTTGTGGCAGCACTCCAGCGCGGCGCGCATCAGCTGCACGTTGCCGATGCACTCGAAGCTGTAGTCGACGCCACCGTCGGTCATCTCGACGATGACTTCCTGGATCGGCTTGCTGTGCTCCTTCGGGTTGACGAAGTCGGTCAGCCCCAGCTCACGCGCCACGGCTTCCTTGGCCGGGTTGATGTCGATGCCGATGATGCGCGCAGCCTTGGCCATCTTGGCGCCGATGATGGCCGCCAGGCCGATGCCGCCCAGACCGAAGATGGCCACGGTGGAGCCTTCGGTGACCTTGGCGGTATTGAGCACGGCGCCAATGCCGGTGGTCACGCCGCAGCCGAGCAGGCAAACCTTCTCCAGCGGCGCCTCCTTGGGAATCTTGGCCAGGGAGACTTCCGGCAGCACGGTGTACTCGGAGAAGGTCGAGCAGCCCATGTAGTGGTAGATCGGCTCGCCGTTGTAGGAGAAGCGACTGGTGCCGTCGGGCATCAGGCCCTTGCCCTGGGTGGCACGCACGGAGCTGCACAGGTTGGTCTTGTTGGATTTGCAGAATTTGCACTCGCCGCATTCGGCGGTGTACAGCGGAATCACGTGATCGCCGACCGCCAGCGAGGTGACGCCCTCGCCCACCGCCTCGACGATACCGCCCCCTTCATGACCGAGAATGCAGGGGAACACGCCCTCGCTGTCCTGGCCGGACAGGGTGTAGGCGTCGGTGTGGCAGACGCCGGTCGCGACGATGCGCACCAGCACTTCACCGGCCTTGGGCGGCGCCACATCCACTTCGACGATTTTCAGGGGCTCGTTCGGGGCGAAGGCGACGGCGGCGCGGGACTTGATCATGACAGCTCTCCGGGGGAGTCGTGGACAATGGCCGGCAGTCTAGTTCACATACCAGGCGAGACAATCAGCAGAAGAGCAAAACATTATTGCCATATAGGGATAATATTGGGCCTCCTTACATCGCCCGCAAGCGGGCTCCTACAAGTGCAGGATGCAATCGGGCACAGGAGAAAAAGCATCGATGAATCGCTGGGAAGGGCTCGACGAATTCGTCGCCGTCGCAGAATGCGGCCAGTTCAGCGCCGCCGCCGAGCGCCTGGGGCTGTCCACGTCACAAGTCAGCCGCCAGGTGGCACGCCTGGAAGAACGCCTGCAGAGCCGCCTGTTCTACCGCAGCACCAGGCGGGTGGCGCTGACCGAGGCCGGCCAGTTGTTTCTGCAACACTGCCAGCGCCTGCAGGATGCCCGCGAAGAAGCCCTGCGCGCGGTTGGCGATCTCGGCGCTGAACCCAAGGGGCTGCTGCGCATGACCTGCGCGGTAGCGTATGGCGAGCGTTTCATCGTGCCGCTGGTCAACGACTTCATGGCGCGGCATCCGCAGTTGCGCGTGGAGATAGAACTGTCCAACCGCCAGCTCGACCTGCTGCACGAAGGCCTGGACCTGGCCATACGCCTGGGTCGCCTGCAGGACTCGCGCCTGATGGCCGCGCGCCTGGCCCCGCGAGAAATGTACCTGTGCGCGGCCCCCGAGTATCTGCAGCGCTACGGGCGCCCGCACTCGCTCTCCGAACTGGCCCGACACAACTGCCTGATCGGCAGCAGCGATCACTGGAGCTTCGTCGACAACGGACGGGAGACGCAGTTGCGCGTGCAGGGCAACTGGCGCTGCAACAGCGGCCAGGCGGTACTCGATGCGGCGCTGCGTGGTTTCGGCCTGTGCCAGCTACCCGATTACTACGTGCTGGAGCATCTGGCCAGCGGCGCACTGGTGTCCCTGCTGCAACAGCACCGCCCGCCGAATACCGCGGTCTGGGCGCTCTACCCGCAGCAACGGCATCTCTCGCCGAAAGTGCGCCAACTGGTCGACCACCTCAAGGCGGGCTTGAGCGAGCGCATCGAGTACCTCCCGCAACAGAATGTCACAGCCAACGGTTGAACCGTGGGGGATCGGCAAGGCCATACTGAAAGCAGGACTCTTTCAGCGGCGCTGACGCCGCGTTCCCCCTGGCAACAGAAGGAAAGCCTCATGCAAGTCATGGTCAACAGCGATAACCACATCCACGGTTCTGCCGCCCTGGAAGACCGAGTACGCGGTCGGGTCACCGACAAACTCAAGCGTTTCGAGGATCATCTGACCCGCATCGAAGTGCATTTCAACGACGAGAACAGCCACAAGAGCGGCGGCCAGGACAAGCGCTGCCAACTGGAGGCTCGCCTCAAGGGTCGAGACCCGGTCTCGGTCAGCCATAACGCCGATCAGTTGGAACAGGCACTGGAGGGCGCCATCGACAAGCTCGGTACGGTGCTGGAACGCAATATCGGCAAGCAGCGCCCCAGCTGATCTCAGCGCTGCCGGTCGCGTTCGACCCAGGCCTGGCGTAACCAGGCCAGGTCCTCGGGGCGGGTGATCTTGAGATTGTCCGCCCGCCCCTCCACCAGACGCGATGATTGCCCGCACCACTCCAGCGCGGAGGCCTCATCGGTGATCGGCACGCCTGCCGCCAGCGCGCCACGCAGCGCCTGGCTCAGCGCCCCAAGGCGGAACATCTGGGGCGTATAGGCCTGCCAAATCTGGCTGCGATCGACGGTTTGCGCCACCCGCCCATCCGCGTCGGCACGCTTGAGGGTGTCACGCACAGGCACCGCGAGCAGACCGCCGACCGGGTCGTCCGCCAGAACGGCCAGCAACCGTTGCAAATCTTCGCGCGCCAGATTGGGCCGCGCTGCATCGTGCACCAGCACCCAGTCTTGCTCACCTGCGCCGGCCGCCTGCAACGCATCGAGCCCCGCCAGTACCGAGTCGGCGCGCTCACGCCCGCCTGGCGCACGCCTTACGCGCGGATCACTGGCTACTGCCAGTTGCGGCCAGTAGGGGTCGTCCGCAGCCAGGCACACCACGGCGCCCAACAGGTCGGGATGATCGAGAAAACAGTCGAGGGTGTGTTCGATGACGCAGCGCCCGCCGACTTGCAGGTACTGCTTGGGCCGATCAGCGGCCATTCGCGCACCGACGCCGGCGGCCGGGACCACCAGCCAGAATTTCGTGCTCATTCGGTCAGCAGATAGAGGGTTTCGCCCTCTTTGAGCATGCCCAGCTCATGACGCGCCCGCTCTTCCACGGTCTCCATGCCGCGCTTGAGCTCCATCACCTCGGCCTCGAGGATGCGGTTGCGTTCCAGCAGGCGCTCGTTCTCGCCCTGCTGCTCGGCGATCTGTTGCTGCAGACGGCTCGCGGCAGCCAGGCTGCCATCGCCTATCCACAGTCGATACTGCAGACCGGCCAGCAAAAGGATCAGCACGATGAACAGCCAATACGGACTACGCATGGAGCGGCTCGCAGATTGAGTCATCGGCATGGTAGGGGCTGCATTCATGCTTGAAAAGAAGCCGACTGATGAGTGACATGGGGTTTCGGTACCTGCATCCGTGCAATGGTTCCCAGGGATCGACGAAGCGTCCACGAAAAAGGGCGACTTGCGTCGCCCTTTTCTACCACGCAGTGATCAGCCGCGGAACTCGGCACGGCCCTTGTACGGAGCCTTGCCGCCCAGCTGCTCTTCGATGCGCAGCAGCTGGTTGTACTTGGAAACGCGGTCGGAACGGCACAGCGAACCGGTCTTGATCTGACCTGCGGCAGTACCCACGGCCAGATCGGCGATGGTGCTGTCTTCGGTTTCGCCGCTGCGGTGCGAGATCACCGCGGTAAAGCCGGCGGCCTTGGCCATCTGGATGGCTTCCAGGGTCTCGGTCAGCGAGCCGATCTGGTTGAACTTGATCAGGATCGAGTTGCCGATCTTCTCGTCGATGCCGCGCTTGAGGATCTTGGTGTTGGTCACGAACAGGTCGTCGCCAACCAACTGCACCTTGGCGCCGATCTTGTCGGTCAGCACCTTCCAGCCAGCCCAGTCCGACTCGTCCATGCCGTCTTCGATGGAGATGATCGGGTAACGCTGGGTCAGGCCAGCCAGGTAGTCGGCGAAACCGGCGGCGTCGAATACCTTGCCCTCGCCTTCCAGGTCGTACTTGCCGTCCTTGAAGAATTCGCTGGAAGCGCAGTCCAGCGCCAGGGTCACGTCGTCACCCAGCTTGTAGCCGGCGTTGGCCACGGCCTCGGCGATGGCGGCCAGGGCGTCTTCGTTGGAGGCCAGGTTCGGCGCGAAGCCGCCTTCGTCACCCACGGCAGTGTTCAGGCCACGGGCCTTCAGTACGGCTTTGAGGTGGTGGAAGATTTCGGCGCCCATGCGCAGGGCATCGGCGAAATTCTTGGCGCCGACCGGCTGGACCATGAACTCCTGGATGTCGACGTTGTTATCGGCATGCTCGCCGCCATTGATGATGTTCATCATCGGCACTGGCATGGAGTAGACACCCGGGGTGCCGTTCAGGTCGGCGATGTGCGCATACAGCGGCACGCCCTTGGCCTGAGCAGCGGCTTTGGCAGCGGCCAGGGACACGGCGAGGATGGCGTTGGCGCCCAGCTTGGCCTTGTTCTCGGTACCGTCGAGCTCGATCATCGCGCGGTCCAGCGCCTGCTGATCGGTCGCGTCCTTACCCAGCAGCAGGTCGCGAATCGGGCCGTTGATGTTGGCGACGGCTTTCAGCACGCCCTTGCCCAGGTAACGGCTCTTGTCGCCGTCACGCAGCTCCAGCGCCTCGCGCGAGCCGGTGGAGGCGCCGGACGGAGCGCACGCGCTGCCGACAATGCCACCTTCCAGAATTACATCGGCTTCCACGGTGGGGTTGCCACGGGAGTCGAGAACCTCACGACCCTTGATGTCGACGATCTTTGCCATTCTTGATAACGCTCCAAAGGTTGACGATAAGACGGCAGCAGCAGGCTGCGCTGGGCCGCCGCTACCCGAGGGCAGATCGGCGGCTCACTCTGACTCACGGGTCAGGGGGATTTTTCTCGGGCGGCACTTTACCGGATTGCGTCGGCTTCAGGCAGTCTCGATTGGCGGAAAACTCTTCACCAGATCGTCAAGCTGCTTGAGCTGGGTGAGGAAAGGCTCCAGCTTGTTCAGGCGCAAGGCGCACGGGCCATCGCACTTGGCGTTTTCCGGGTCCGGATGCGCCTCGAGGAACAGACCGGCCAGACCCTGGCTCATGCCGGCCTTGGCCAGGTCGGTGACCTGGGCACGACGGCCACCAGCGGAGTCGGCGCGACCACCCGGCATCTGCAGGGCGTGGGTCACGTCGAAGAACACCGGGTATTCGAACTGCTTCATGATGCCGAAGCCGAGCATGTCCACCACCAGGTTGTTGTAACCGAAGGAGGAACCGCGCTCGCAGAGGATCAGTTGATCGTTACCGGCCTCTTCGCACTTGGTGAGGATGTGCTTCATTTCCTGCGGGGCGAGAAACTGCGCCTTCTTGATGTTGATCACCGCACCGGTCTTGGCCATGGCCACCACCAGGTCGGTCTGCCGCGAGAGGAAGGCCGGCAGCTGGATGATGTCGCACACTTCGGCCACAACAGCCGCCTGATGCGGCTCGTGGACGTCGGTGATCACCGGTACGCCGAAGGTCTTCTTCACCTCTTCGAAGATCTTCATGCCCTCTTCCAGGCCAGGGCCGCGGAAGGAGGTGATGGAGGAACGGTTGGCCTTGTCGAAGCTGGCCTTGAACACGTAGGGGATGCCGAGCTTCTCGGTCACCCGCACGTATTCCTCGCAGGCCTGCATGGCCAGGTCACGCGACTCGAGCACGTTGATGCCACCGAACAGCACGAACGGCTTGTCGTTGGCGATCTCGATATCGCGAACCTTGATGATCTTCTGCGCCATGTCTTAGGCCTTCTTCGCTTTCTGCGCCAGCGCGGCGTTGACGAAACCGCTGAACAGCGGGTGACCGTCACGCGGCGTGGAGGTGAATTCAGGGTGGAACTGGCAGGCGACGAACCACGGATGATCCGGCGCCTCGACCACTTCCACCAGCGCGCCGTCGCCGGAACGACCGGTGACCTTCAGGCCAGCCTCGGTCAGCTGCGGCAGCAGGTTGTTGTTCACTTCGTAACGGTGACGGTGACGCTCGACGATCACGTCCTTGCCGTAGCAATCGTGCACCTTGGAGCCGGCCTGCAGCTGGCAGTCCTGCGCACCCAGGCGCATGGTGCCGCCCAGGTCAGAGTTCTCGCTGCGCTGCTCGACGCTGCCCGCGGCGTCCTGCCATTCGGTGATCAGGCCGACCACCGGGTGTTGGCTGGCCATGTCGAATTCGGTGGAGTTGGCATCGGTCCAGCCCACCACGTTACGGGCATACTCGATGACCGCCACCTGCATGCCGAGGCAGATGCCCAGGTAAGGGATCTTGTTCTCGCGGGCGTACTGCACGGTCTTGATCTTGCCTTCCACGCCGCGCAGACCGAAGCCGCCCGGGACCAGGATGGCATCGACGCCTTCGAGCAGGCCGGTGCCCTGGTTCTCGATGTCTTCGGAGTCGATATAACGCAGGTTGACCTTGGTGCGGTTCTGGATGCCGGCGTGGCTCATCGCTTCGATCAGCGACTTGTACGCATCGAGCAGCTCCATGTACTTGCCGACCATGGCGATGGTGACTTCTTTCTCCGGGTTGAGCTTGGCATCGACCACGCGATCCCACTCGGACAGGTCGGCACCGCCGCACTCCAGACCGAAACGCTCGACGACGAAGTCATCCAGGCCCTGGGCATGCAGAACGCCCGGAATCTTGTAGATGGTGTCGACGTCTTCCAGGCTGATCACCGCGCGCTCTTCGACGTTGGTGAACAGGGCGATCTTGCGACGCGAAGACACGTCGATCGGGTGGTCGGAGCGGCACACCAGCACGTCCGGCTGCAGGCCGATGGAGCGCAGCTCCTTGACCGAGTGCTGGGTCGGCTTGGTCTTGGTCTCGCCGGCGGTGGCGATGTACGGCACCAGAGTCAGGTGCATCAGCATGGCGCGCTTGGCGCCCACTTCCACGCGCAGCTGGCGAATGGCTTCGAGGAACGGCTGCGACTCGATGTCGCCAACGGTGCCGCCGATTTCCACCAGGGCCACGTCGGCATCGCCGGCGCCCTTGATGATGCGACGCTTGATTTCGTCGGTGATGTGCGGAATGACCTGGATGGTCGCACCCAGGTAGTCACCACGGCGCTCCTTGCGCAGCACGTCTTCGTACACGCGGCCGGTGGTGAAGTTGTTGCTCTTGCTCATCGTGGTGCGGATGAAGCGCTCGTAGTGACCCAGGTCGAGGTCGGTCTCGGCGCCGTCATGGGTGACGAACACCTCACCGTGCTGGAACGGGCTCATGGTGCCCGGATCGACGTTGATGTAAGGGTCCAGCTTGAGCATGGTGACCTTCAGGCCCCGCGCCTCCAGGATGGCCGCCAGTGAAGCCGAGGCGATGCCTTTCCCCAATGAAGAAACAACACCACCCGTGACGAAGATGTAGCGCGTCATGAAAAACCCTAGAAGTCTGCGTTTAAGCGGTCAGTGCCGCCGGGGAAAGCGAAGGAGCGCCATCGACAACACAATGGCAAGCTCGCCAAGCTCCCTGAGGGAGTCGGCAAAAGCTGTAGTAAGACGGGAGCGTAGTCTACCCGAAAGGCCTTACCAGCTCAAACCTCGATCACCGATAGGCGGCGACCAGTGCAGACGCACCCCGCTCGCCGCCATTCCTGGCGCTTGCGTCAGGTTCGCCACCGCCACCAGCTCGCCCCCATCGAACAGCAAGGGCAGACGCGGCCGCACGAAGGCCGGCACACGCCATTCGTTCAAGAGGCGCTTGAGGTCACGATGACCACGCCCCGGCAGCAGCAGCGACTCGCCACCCCGGCGGTAACGCAGATGCCAGCGAGCCCGCGGCAGCTCGCCAGCCAGATGCACACAGCCATTGCCAGGCAACTCGACAGGTTCGCCAAGCGCACCGCAGGGTAGATCAAGCGGCTGCGGCGGCCTCAACCACTCCCCGCTGAGCCACCAGAGCCGCCCCTCCGCCCTGCGCAGCTCGCCATCGGCCAGTTTCCAGATCGGCGTCGCATCCGCAGCCGCATCACGCAGGTCATACCAACCGGCCCAATGGTCGCTGTCGGGCATTCGGCTCAGGAGCGCCAACCAATGCCGCAGCAGATTGCGCTGACGCGCATCGCTCAGCGCGGCCACGGCCGACACATCCAGGGAAGGCAACGGCAACCAGGGCAAAGCGCAAACGCCACGAGCAGCCAGCAGATCCATCTCGGCCAGCTCTTCCAACAGCTGCTGGGCCTCGCCCAGATGGCCGGCGCTGCGTGAAAGGCTTGCAGCTAGCTGCGGCCAGCGCTCGGCCAGCAGCGGCATCACCTGCCTGCGCAGGAAATTGCGACTGAAACGCTCGTCGGCATTGCTCGGATCCTCGACCCAGGCAAGCCCACGGTTCTGCGCATAGGCATGCAATTCGGCCCGCGAGCAGCCGAGCAAGGGCCGAAGCAGAGTGCCGCAACCCAGTGAGCGGCTGCCCGGCATGGCCGCCAGGCCGCGCACGCCAGCCCCACGCAGGAGACGAAACAGCAGGGTTTCGGCCTGGTCGTCGCGATGCTGGGCACCGAGCAAAATCTCGCCAGGGCCCAGCCGCTCAGCGAACGCCGCATAGCGCGCCCGCCGCGCGGCCTGCTCCAGACTGGCCCCCGGCGCCACCTGCGCCCTGACGATGTCCAGGGGAATATCCAGCCGCGCGCAGACCTGCGCGCAATGCTCAGGCCAGGCATCGGCAGCCGGCTGCAGGCCATGATGGACATGAATGGCGGAGAGCGGCGGCAACTCCTCGTGCTCGGCCCAGTCGGCGAGCAGATGCAGCAGCACGCTGGAGTCCAGGCCACCGGAGAAGGCGATACGCCAGGCAGGAGCCGTGCGCCACGGCTGCATGGCCTGACGCAGGCGAATGGTGAGATTGGTCATCGGCCAAGCTTAAACAACAACGGGCCCGAAGGCCCGTGGTGGCGTGCGATAGATATCGTAGGGTGCGCCGTGCGCACCAAGATACCGGCGCTACAGCCATTGGTGCGCACAGCCTGGGCGGCCCCGCGACACCCTACAACAGCCGTTGAGAAACTCAGGCGATGCCGTAGCTCATCAGGCGCTGGTAACGACGCTCCAGCAGCGCCTTGGTGTCGTGCTTCTGCAGGCTGGCCAGTTGCTTGGTTAGCTCCTGACGGATCGACTCGGATGCCGCAGCCGGATCGCGGTGTGCGCCGCCCAGCGGCTCGGCGATCACCTGGTCGACGATACCCAGGTCCTTCAGACGCTCGGCGGTGATGCCCATGGCTTCGGCGGCATCCGGGGCCTTCTCGGCGGTACGCCAGAGGATCGAGGCGCAACCTTCCGGCGAGATCACCGAGTAGGTGGAGTACTGCAGCATGTTCAGCTGATCGCAGACGCCGATGGCCAGCGCGCCGCCGGAGCCGCCTTCACCGATCACGGTGGCGATGATCGGGGTCTTCAGACGCGCCATGACGCGCAGGTTCCAGGCGATGGCCTCACTCTGGCCGCGCTCCTCGGCATCGATGCCCGGGTAGGCGCCGGGGGTGTCGATAAAGGTGAGGATCGGCATCTTGAAGCGCTCGGCCATCTCCATCAGGCGGCAGGCCTTGCGGTAGCCCTCGGGACGCGGCATGCCGAAGTTGCGGCGCACCTTCTCGCGCACTTCGCGGCCCTTCTGGTGACCGATGACCATCACCGGCTGCTCGCCGAGACGGGCGACACCACCGACGATGGCGGCGTCATCGGAGAAGTGACGGTCGCCATGCAGTTCGTCGAACTCGGTGAAGATGTGCTGGATGTAATCCAGGGTGTAGGGGCGGCGCGGATGGCGTGCCAACTGGGCGATCTGCCAGCTGGTGAGGTTGCCGAAGATGCTTTCGGTCAGCGCACTGCTCTTGTCCTGCAGGCGGGCGATCTCGTCGCCGATGTTCAGCGCGTTGTCATTGCCAACCAGGCGTAGCTCTTCGATCTTGGCTTGCAGGTCGGCGATCGGCTGTTCGAAATCGAGGAAATTCGGGTTCATAGTCATCCGTCTTGCGTCGACGGCCAAGTGGCCGGGGAGCTTTATCCATGTGGCGCCCTACCTTAAGGGATGGGGCGCTGCGGGTCGAGTCTGCTGCGCGAAGAGGGAGACCAGCCCCCTCTCGCATCAGCGGTAGTGCAAAAAGACGTTGTCGCGCCCGAACTGGTCACGCAATGCCTGAATCAAAGTGTCGGCCGGGTCGATTCGCCAGGCATCGCCGAATTGAAGCAAGGCGCGTGCCTCATCGCCACTGTAGTCGACGGTCACCGGGCAGGCGCCCCTGTGCTTGCTGCACAATTCGGCCAGCCAGCGCAGGCGATCGCCCTTGAGCGCTTCGCTGGCGACCCTCACGCGCAGGCTGTCGGCCAGACCGGTCCGCGCCTCTTCCAGGCTCATCACGCGCTTGGCGCGCAGACGCAGGCCACCGGAGAAGTCGTCATTGCTGACTTCGCCTTCAACCACCACCAGCGCATCGTTCTGCAGCAGCGCCTGGTTACTGGCGAAGGCATCGGCGAACAGCGAGGCCTCGATGCGCCCGGAGCGGTCGTCCAGGGTGATAAAGCCCATCTTGTCGCCCTTCTTGTTCTTCATCACCCGCAGGTTGACGATCATCCCAGCGATGGTCTGGGTGTCGCGCGCGGGCTTGAGCTCGACGATGCGCTGGCGGGCGAAGCGGCGAATCTCGCCTTCGTATTCGTCGATGGGGTGGCCGGACAGGTAGATGCCCAGGGTGTCCTTCTCGCCTTTCAGGCGTTCCTTGATCGGCAGTTCGCGGGCCTTGCGGTGGTTGGCATAGACATCCGCCTCGGGCTCGGCGAACAGGCCGCCGAACAGGTCCATATGGCCGCTCTCGGCGCTGCGCGCGGTCTGCTCGGCGGACTGCACGGCCTCTTCCATGGATGCCAGCAGCACGGCGCGGTTCTTGTCCACGCTGGCCTGGTAGGCCTTGAGCTCGTCTTGGTAGTAGGGGCCGAGGCGATCCAGCGCGCCGCTGCGGATCAGCGCTTCGAGGGTGCGCTTGTTGATGCGCTTGAGGTCGACGCGGTTGCAGAAGTCGAACAGGTCCTTGAACGGCCCGCCCTCGGCGCGGCATTCGACGATGGCCTCCACCGGCCCCTCGCCCACGCCCTTGACCGCACCGAGGCCGTAGACGATGCGGCCGTCGTCGTTGACGGTGAACTTGAATTCGGAGACGTTCACGTCCGGCGGATCGATGCGCAACTTCATGTTGCGGCACTCCTCCACCAGGATCACCACCTTGTCGGTGTTGTGCATATCCGCCGACAGCACCGCGGCCATGAAGGGCGCCGGGTAATGCGCCTTGAGCCAGGCAGTCTGATACGACACCAGGCCATAAGCAGCGGAGTGCGACTTGTTGAAGCCGTAACCGGCGAACTTTTCCACCAGGTCGAAGATGTTGCCGGCCAGGTCGGCATCGATGCCGTTGTTGGCACAGCCCTCGATGAAGCCGCCGCGCTGCTTGGCCATCTCCTCGGGCTTCTTCTTGCCCATGGCGCGACGCAGCATGTCGGCGCCGCCGAGGGTGTAGCCAGCCATTACCTGAGCGATCTGCATCACCTGTTCCTGGTACAGGATGACGCCGTAGGTGGGCTTGAGCACCGGCTCCAGGCCTGCGTACTGGTAATCCGGGTGCGGATAGGACAGCTCGGCGCGGCCGTGCTTACGGTTGATGAAGTCATCCACCATGCCGGACTGCAGCGGGCCGGGACGGAACAGCGCCACCAGTGCGATCATGTCTTCCAGGCAGTCGGGCTTGAGCTTCTTGATCAGCTCCTTCATGCCGCGCGATTCGAGCTGGAAGACCGCGGTGGTCTCCGCCTTCTGCAGCATGTCGTAGGTCTTCTTGTCATCCAGCGGGATGAAGTCGATGTTGACCAGTTCCTCGTCCGCGGCGCCGTCACGCTTCTGGATGCGGTGGATGGTTTCCATCGCCCACTTGATGATGGTCAGGGTGCGCAGACCGAGGAAGTCGAACTTGACCAGGCCGGCCTGCTCGACGTCGTCCTTGTCGAACTGGGTCACCAGGCCGCCGCCCTCCTCGTCACAGGCGATCGGCGAGAAGTCGGTGAGCTTGGTCGGTGCGATCACCACGCCGCCGGCGTGCTTGCCGGTGCCGCGCACGATGCCTTCGAGCTTGAGCGACATGTCCCAGATTTCCTGGGCTTCCTCGTCGTTCTTGAGGAACTCGCGCAGCGGCTCCTCCATCTCGTAGGCCTTCTCCAGGGTCATGCCCACTTCGAAGGGGATCATCTTCGACAGGCGATCGGCCAGGCCGTAGGACTTGCCCTGCGCCCGCGCCACGTCGCGCACTACCGCCTTGGCCGCCATCGAGCCGAAGGTGATGATCTGGCTGACCGCGTTACGCCCGTATTTCTCGGCCACGTAGTCGATCACCCGGTCGCGGCCGTCCATGCAGAAGTCGACGTCGAAGTCGGGCATGGAAATCCGCTCGGGGTTGAGGAAGCGTTCGAACAGCAGGTCGTAGGCCAGGGGATCCAGGTCGGTGATCTTCAGCACATAGGCCACCAGCGAGCCGGCACCCGAACCACGGCCTGGGCCGACCGGCACGCCGTTGTTCTTGGCCCACTGGATGAAGTCCATCACGATCAGGAAGTAACCGGGGAAACCCATCTGGATGATGATGTCCAGCTCGAAGTTGAGGCGGTCGACGTAGACCTGCTTCTTCGCCTCGTAATCCGGCGTGTCCTTGGGCAGCAGGACCTGTAGACGCTCCTCCAGGCCCTCGAAGGAGGCATGACGCAGGTAGTCGTCGATGCCCATGCCGTTGGGCGTGGGGAAGTCCGGCAGGAAGTACTTGCCCAGCTGCACATCGATATTGCAGCGCTTGGCGATCTCGACGGTGTTTTCCAGGGCTTCCGGCAGATCGGAGAACAGCTCCCACATTTCCGCCGGAGTCTTGAGGTACTGCTGGTCGGAGTAATGCCGCGGCCGGCGCGGGTCATCCAGGGTACGGCCCTCGCCGATGCAGACGCGGGTTTCGTGCGCCTCGAAGTCGTCCTGCTTGATGAAGCGCACGTCGTTGGTCGCCACCAGCGGCGCCTCGACGCGATCGGCCAGGGCCACCGCGGCGTGCAGGTATTCCTCGTCGCCGACACGGCTGGTGCGCTGCACTTCCAGATAGAAGCGGTCCGGGAACACCGCCATCCACTCGCGCAGGCGCGTTTCCGCCAGGGCTTCGTCACCGGCCAGCAACGCCAGGCCGACTTCGCCTTCGCGCGCGCCGGACAGCGCGATCAGGCCTTCGGCCGCGTCCTTGACCCACTCACGCTGGATGATCACCAGGTCGTTGCTCTGCCCCTCGGCCCAGCCGCGGGAAATCAGCTCGGTGAGGTTGCGATAGCCCTTGGGGTTCATCGCCAGCAGGGTCAGGCGCGTCAGCGGGCCGTCTTCCTCGGCGCTGGCCATCCAGATATCGGCGCCGCAGATCGGCTTGACCCCGGCGCCCATGGCCGTCTTGTAGAACTTCACCAGCGAGCACATGTTGCTCATGTCGGTGACAGCAACCGCCGGCATGCCGGCCCCGGCCACGGCCTTGATCAGCGGTTTGACCCGCACCAGGCCATCGACCAGGGAGTATTCGGTGTGCAGACGCAGGTGGACGAAAGCTTGGGTCATGGGCGGCCTTGCAGGTGAAAACGACAAAGCGCGGATTGTAGCCTAAGCGGGTCTGACTTAGGGCCAGAGGTTCAGACCGTGGCGGCGATGCAATCGACGGCTACCGGCTCGAGCAGCGCCCGCACCGGGGCGAAGGAGCGCCGATGGATGGGGGTCGGCCCCAGGCGCTGCAGCGCCTCGAGATGAACGGGCGTCGGATAACCCTTGTGACCGGCGATGCCGTAGCCGGGATAGCGGCGATCCATCTCGAGCATCTCGCGGTCGCGGCTGACCTTGGCCAGAATCGAAGCCGCGGCGATCGCCGGTACTCGACTGTCACCCTTGACCACCGGTGCACTGGGTAGCGCCAGCCTGGGGCAGCGGTTGCCATCGATCAGCGCCAGTTTCGGCGTCACGCTCAGGCCTTCGACAGCGCGCTGCATGGCCAGCATGGTGGCATGCAGGATGTTCAGGCGGTCGATCTCCTCCACCTCGGCGCGGGCGATGCACCAGGCCAGGGCCTTCTCGCGAATTTCGTCGAACAGCACTTCGCGACGCGCCTCGGTGAGCTTCTTCGAATCGTTCAGACCGATGATCGGCCGCAGGGGATCGAGAATCACCGCCGCCGTGACCACCGCGCCGCAGAGCGGGCCACGGCCGACTTCGTCGACGCCGGCGACCAGCTCTTCGACCAGGGTGAAGTCGAGGCCCAGCTGCATCAGTCGCGCCCCGCCAGCTTGAGCACGGCGTCCGCCGCCGACACCGAGGCGTCGCGACGCAGCGCACGGTGAATCACGTCGAATCCTTCGGTCTGTACCTGACCGCCATCAATCAGCGGCGCCACGGCCTGGGCCAGGGCCTCGGCGGTCGCCGCCTCCTGGATCAGTTCGGGCACCAGCAGACGCTCGGCCAGCAGATTGGGCAGCGAGATGTAGGGACTTTTGACCAGGCGCTTGAGAATCCGATAGGTCAGCGGTGCCACGCGATAGGCCACCACCATCGGCCGCTTGTACAGCAGTGCCTCCAGCGTGGCGGTACCCGAAGCGATCAGCACCGCATCGCAGGCGGCCAAAGCCTCGTGAGAGCGGCCGTCGAGCAGGGTCAGCGGCAGATCGCGGCTGGCCAGCATCTGCTCCAGTTGCGCGCGCCGCTCGGGCGTGGCGCAGGGCAGCAGGAAGCGAACGCCTGGACGCAAGGCGCGCAGGCGAATGGCCGCATCGAGGAACAGATCGCCCAGACGCGCCACCTCCCCGCCTCGGCTGCCCGGCATCAGGGCAACGACCGGCCCGTCCTGCGGCAGGTCCAGCGCTTCGCGGGCGGCGGCGCGGTCGGCCTGCTGGGGAATGGCATCGGCCAAGGGATGACCGACGAAACGCACCGGCACCTGATGGGCGTCGTAGAACTGCGCTTCGAAGGGGAACAGGGTCAGCATCAGGTCACAGGCTTCGCGAATCTTCAGCACGCGCTTCTGCCGCCAGGCCCAGACCGACGGGCTGACGTAATGCACCGTCTTGATCCCGGCTCGGCGCAGCTTAAGCTCCAGGCCCAGATTGAAGTCGGGGGCATCGATACCGATGAACACGTCCGGCTTTGCGGCGATCAGATCGCGGGCCAGCTGGCGGCGGCGGCCGAGCAGTTCGAACAGACGGCCGAGCACCTCGACCAGGCCCATGACCGCCAGGCGTTCCATGGGGAAGTAGGATTTCAGGCCTTCGGCTTCCATGCGCGCACCGCCGACGCCGATGAATTCGGCATCCGGATGGCGCGCCTTGATGGCCTGCATCAGGCCGGAACCGAGAATGTCACCGGACGCCTCACCGGCGACCAGTGCGACGCGAATAGGTCTACTCATGGGAATCAGCGCGTGATGCCGCGTGTGGAGGCCTGGATGGAGTCGCGGAACACCGCGACCTCCGGGAACTGCGCAGCGGACTCGGCCAGCTCCGTCAGCGCCTGCTCGACGGTCAGCCCCTGGCGATAAACCAGTTTGTAGGCCTTGCGCAGCGCAGCGATGGCCTCGGCCGAAAAGCCACGACGACGCATGCCCTCGAAGTTCATGCTGCGCGCTTCGGCCGGGTTGCCGAACACGGTGACGTACGCCGGAACGTCCTTGCCAATGGCTGTGCCCATGCCGGAGAAGCTGTGCGCGCCGATGCGGCAGAACTGATGCACCAGGGTGTAACCGGAAAGAATCGCCCAGTCGTCGACCCAGACATGGCCAGCCAGAGCCGTGTTATTGACCAGAATGCAGTGATTGCCGATCACGCTGTCGTGGCCGATATGGGCGTAGGCCATGATCAGGTTGTGGTCGCCAATGGTGGTTTCGCTACGATCCTGCACGGTGCCACGGTGAATGGTGACGCCTTCGCGGATGGTGTTGTGATCGCCGATCACCAGGCGCGTCGGCTCGCCCTTGTATTTCAGGTCAGGCGTATCCTCACCCACCGAGGAGAACTGGTAGATGCGGTTGTGCTTGCCGATCACGGTCGGCCCCTTGAGCACCACGTGCGGGCCGATGATTGTACCCTCGCCGATTTCCACATCGGGCCCGACAATGCTCCACGGGCCGACGACGACGTCGTCGGCCAGTCTGGCACTGGGGTCGATGATGGCGCGGGGGTCAATCGAACTCATAGTTTGCGTTCCGCACAGATGATTTCAGCGGAGCAGACTTCCTTGCCATCGACGGTGGCGCGGCACTCGAATTTCCAGATGCTGCGACGGTCGCTCAGGTACTTGGCTTCCAGCGTGAGCTGATCGCCCGGCAGCACCGGCGAGCGGAAACGCAGCTTGTCCGAACCGACGAAGTAATAGAGGGTGCCGTCGGCCGGCTTCACGCCCATCATCTTGAAACCGAGGATGCCGGCGGCCTGGGCCATGGCCTCGATGATCAGCACGCCAGGCATGATCGGGTGTTCGGGGAAATGGCCATTGAAGAACGGCTCGTTGATGCTGACATTCTTATAGGCGCGAATCTGCTTGCCTTCGACGTCCAGGTCCACCACACGATCCACCAGCAGGAAAGGATAGCGGTGCGGCAAATATTCACGAATTTCGTTGATGTCCATCATGTCCGATTAAGCCTGTAAGAAAAGAAAAGAGCACTACAACGTCGTGCTCAGGCATCAGATGAGACGTTCGCCGTCTGGGTCACGGCGGCCAGCTGTTTTTCCAGCTCACGCAAACGCTTGGCCATCTCGTCCAACTGACGAATACGCGCCGCGCTCTTCTTCCATTCGCCCGCCGGTTGCATGGCGGTACCGGAAGAATAGGCGCCCGGTTCGGTGATCGAGCGCGTGACCATGGTCATGCCGGTGACGAATACGTTGTCGCACACCTCGATGTGACCAACCATGCCGACGCCACCGGCGATCATGCAGTTCTTGCCGATCTTGGTGCTGCCGGAAATACCGCAGCAGCCGGCCATGGCGGTGTTGTCACCGACCTGCACGTTGTGCGCGATCATGATCTGGTTATCCAGCTTCACGCCATTGCCGATCAGGGTGTCGGAGAGCGCACCCCGGTCGATGGTGGTATTGGCGCCGATCTCTACGTCATCACCGATGGTCACCCCACCGATCTGCGCGATCTTCTGCCAGACGCCCTTCTCGTTGGCGAAACCGAAGCCCTCGCCACCGATCACCGCACCGGACTGGATCACCACACGCTTGCCGATCTGCACGTCGTGATACAGCGTCACGCGCGGTGCCAGCCAGCCGCCGTCACCGATCACGCTACGGGCACCAACCACACAGTGCGCGCCGATACTGACCTCGGCACCGATACGCGCGCCACTCTCGATGACCGCGTAGGGCCCCACACTGGCGCTCGGATCGACCTGCGCGTCGTCGGCGACCTGGGCGGTGGCATGAATGCCGGGAGCAGCCTTGGGCTTGCGATCGAACAGATGCGACAGCTGGGCGTAGGCCAGATAGGGATTGGCAACGATCAGGGCATCGCCAGCGTAACCTTCGGCATCAGCTGCGCTCAGCAGCACAGCGCCGGCCTGGGTCTGCGCCAGAAACTTGCGGTACTGGGCGTTGGCCAGGAAGCTCAACTGTTCGGGCCTGGCCTCCTGCAAGGTGGCCAGGCCCGTTATGACCTTAGCTTCGGCGCCACGCAAGGTGGCGCCCAGGCGCTCGGCCAACTGGCCGAGGGTGAATGTCGCACTCATGCTCAGCGCATCTGATTCATGCGCTCGATGACCTGGCGAGTGATGTCGAACTGAGGTTTGACATCGATCACCGCACCGCGCTCGAGCACCAGGTCGAAGTTACCCTTCTTGATCACTTCTTCCACGGCCTTGTCCAGGTTCGGCTTGAGCTTGGCCAGCATCTCGCGATCGGCGATGGCCTTGGCTTCGTTCAACTCCTTGGACTGGAACTGGAAGTCACGGGCCTTCTGCTTGAACTCGAGCTCGAGGCGCTCGCGCTCGGCCTGCTGCATCTTCTCGCCATCCTTGACCATGCGGTCCTGAATGCGCTTGGCATCGCTCTCCAGGGCCTTGAGCTTGTTCAGCTGCGGACCGAACTTCTTCTCGGCATCGACCGCGTAGCGCTTGGCCGCATCCGATTCGAGCAGCGCCATCTGATAGTTCAGCACGGCCACTTTCATCTCGGCGAACGCCGGAGTGGCGATCAGAGCGGCGGTGAACAGAACCAGTTGAGTCAACTTACGCACAATGCACTCCTGCAACAAAACTGTTGGCTTTCGGTGAATGAGTTTTAGAAGGTCTGACCCAGGGAGAACTGGAAGACCTGAGTATCGGCATCATCCGGCTTCTTGATCGGCATGGCCAGGCTGAAGCTCAGCGGGCCGAGCGCGGTAATCCAGGTCAGGCCGACACCCACGGAGCTGGCCAGGTTGCTGAAATCGATGTCGCAGCTGTCGCTGAGCTTCTTCTGGCTCGACGAGCAGTTGGTATCGAAGACGTTACCCACATCCCAGAACAGCGCGGTACGCAGCGAGCGCTGATCCTTGACGAACGGCATGGGGAACAGCATCTCGACGCCGCCCTGCACCAGCACGTTACCGCCGAACGGCAACGGATCCTGGTCCGGGTCGCGGAGCGTGCCAGGCTTGTTGCCGGAGCTCGGCGTACTGCGTGGCCCCAGGCTGCTGTCCTTGAAGCCGCGTACCGAGTTGAAACCACCGGCATAGTAATGCTCGTAGAACGGCAATTCGGCGGTGGAACCATAGCTGTCGCCATAACCCAGCTGGGTATGGAAGCGCAGGGTGTAGGTGTCGCTGATCGGTTTGAATACCTGGCCGCGATAGTCGAGCTTGTAGAACGACAGATCGCTGCCCGGAATGGTGGTTTCCAGCACCAGGCTCTGCGAGTGACCACGGTTGGCCAACACGCCACGGTTGAGGGTCGACTCGGACCAGCCGATGGAGCCCTTGAAGTTCAGGTAATTGTCGCCCTCGGCCTCGATGAAGTCGAAGATCTCGTCGACGGTGTAGCGGCCGGTATCGATAGTATCCTGCTGCACAGTCAGACCGTAGGTCAGACGCGCGGTCTCGCTGATCGGATAACCGATGTTGATGCCGGCGCCCAGGCTGTCGACCGAGTAGCTGGATACATCGACATCGAGCTCGTCGTAGTCGGTGGTGCGGTAGAAGGCGTTGTAGCCCAGGCTGACGCCATCGACGGTCCAGTAGGGGTCGACGAAGCCGAAGCTGTAACGGGTCTGGTATTCGCTGCGGGTCAGACCGAGGCTGACGCGGTTACCGGTACCCAGGAAGTTGTTCTGGCTGATCGAGCCACCCAGGATCAGACCGGCGTTCTGGGCGAAACCGACGCTGGCGGTGATGGAGCCGGACGGCTGCTCTTCGACGCTGTAGTTGACGTCGATCTGGTCGTCGGTACCCGGCACCTGCGGGGTTTCGACGTTGACTTCCTTGAAGAAGCCCAGACGCTCGAGGCGAACCTTGGACTGATCGATCAGATAGGTCGAGGCCCAGCCACCTTCCATCTGGCGCATCTCACGACGCAGCACCTCGTCCTCGGACTTGGTGTTGCCACGGAAGTTGATGCGGTTGACGTAGGCGCGCTTGCCCGGATCGACGAAGAAGGTGATGGAAACGGTGTTGTCCTCGTCGTGCGCTTCCGGCACGCCGTTGACGTTGGCGAAGGTGTAGCCCTCGTTACCCAGGCGACGGGTGATCAGCTCGCTGGTGGTGGTCATCACCTTGCGCGAGAACACCTGCCCTTCCTTCACCAGCAGCAGTGCGCGCACGTCTTCTTCCGGTACCTTGAGGTCACCGGACAGTTTCACGTCGCGAACGCTGTACTTCTCGCCCTCTTCAACGTTGACGGTGATGTAGACGTGCTTCTTGTCCGGGGTGATGGATACCTGAGTGGAGCTGATATCCATGTTGATGTAACCACGGTCCAGATAGTAGGAGCGCAGACGCTCCAAGTCACCGGACAGCTTTTCGCGAGCGTACTTGTCGTCGTTCTTGAAGAACGACAGCCAGTTGGTGGTCTTCAGTTCGAACAGGTCGGTCAGGTCTTCATCGCTGAACACCGTGTTGCCCACCACGTTGATGTGCGAGATGGCGGCGACGGTGCCTTCGTTGATGGTGATCTTCAGCGCCACGCGGTTGCGCGGCTGGGGAATCACCTCGGCCTGGATTTCCGCGGAGTAGCGGCCCTGCGCAACATACTGGCGCTGCAGCTCGTTGCGCACGCCTTCGAGCGTGGCGCGCTGGAAGATCTCGCCCTCGGCCAGGCCGGACTGATTCAGACCCTTGAGCAGGTCCTCGGTGGTGATGGCCTTGTTGCCTTCGATTTCGATACCGGAAATGGAAGGACGCTCGACCACGGTGATGACCAGCACGTCGCCATCGCGACCGAGCTGGATATCCTGGAAGAAACCGGTGCGGAACAGGGAGCGGGTGGCATCGACCAGCTGGCGGTCGTCGACCTGCTCACCCACGTTCAGCGGCAGTGCGCCAAATACGCTACCGGCGGAAACCCGCTGGAGACCGTTGACGCGTATATCGGAGATGGTGAAGGACTCGGCGTGAACTTCGGCGATCATCAATGCGGACAGTACCGCAGGTAGCAGCAGACGTTTCATGAAGTCCTTTCTTATTCCAACTGACGATAAAAACTGCCGCCCAAGGCGACACTTCTTGTGAATCTCGAGAGCGCAATTCAGCAATGCTTACAGACGGCCAAGATCGTTGACCAGAGCCAGCAACATGACCCCGATGACCAGACTGATGCCGATCTGCATCCCCCAACCCTGGACCCGCTCAGACAAGGGGCGACCACGCACCCACTCGACCAGATAAAACAGCAGATGCCCACCATCCAGTACGGGGATGGGCAGCAGATTCAGAACCCCCAGGCTAATACTCAGATATGCAAGGAATTTCAGGAAATCCCCCAGCCCTGACTCAGCTGAAGCGCCCGCCACTTTAGCAATGGTTATCGGCCCACTCAAGTTTTTTACCGAGAGCTCTCCGAACAGCATTTTCCGCAATGAATCGAGGGTCAGAAGGCTCATCGCCCAGGTCTGACGCATGCCTTCGGCGATGCCTTCGATGGGACCGTAGCGCACCTCACGCAGCATCTCCGGCGGCCATTCCACCCCCTGCACGCCGGCGCCCAGATAACCGCTGCGCACCTCACCCTCGCCGCGCGCCGCCAGTGTCAGCTCGACATCCTGCGCTTGCCCGGCACGCTCGATGCGCAGGGTCACGGCCTCTCCCGGCAGCGCCCGCACGCGATCGACCAGATCCTGCCAGTCGGCCAGCGGCTCGCCATCGAGCGCCAGCAATCTGTCGCCCGTCTGCAACCCTGCCGCGTGGGCCGGCCCCTTGGGGTCCAGCTCGGCCAGCACCGGCTCCAGAGCCGGACGCCAGGGACGAATGCCCAGCGACCCGATGGGATCGGGCTCGTCGACGCCACGCTGCCAATTGTCCAGCTGCACCTGCTTGGGCGTTTCAACGGTCGACCCCGGCTCGAGGACGCGCAGATTCAGGGTGCCGCTCTCACCGAGACGACGCACCAGTTGCAGGTTGACCGCAGCCCAGCCGCTGGTTGCCTCGCCATTGACCGCGACGATCTCCTGCCCCGCCTGCAGCCCCGCAGCCGCTGCCAGACTGCCTTCCTGCACCGCGCCGATGACCGGGCGCACCTGCTGGCTACCGAGCATGGCGACGAACCAGAAGAACAGCAGAGCCAGCAGGAAGTTGGCCAGCGGGCCTGCAGCGACGATAGCGATGCGCTGGCGCACGCTCTTGCGATTGAAGGACTGCTCGACCAGCTCGGGCGGTACGTCGCCCTCACGCTCGTCGAGCATCTTCACGTAGCCACCAAGCGGAATGGCCGCGATCACGAATTCGGTACCCTGCCGGTCATGCCAGCGCAGCAGAGGCGTACCGAAGCCGACGGAAAAGCGCAGGACCTTGACCCCGCAACGCCGGGCCACCCAGAAATGCCCGTATTCGTGAAAGGTCACCAGGACACCCAGAGCGATCAGGGTGCCGACCACCATATACAGCCCACTCATCTATTCTCTCCAGCCCATCAATGCCGGGCGAGCCATTCACCAGCCAGGGCGCGCGCCCGGCGATCGGCCTCGAAGACCGCATCGAGCGCTTCGACTGCCCGCGCCGACTCCGCGTTCAACACGAACTCAATCATACGCGCGATATCGCTGAAGCGGATGCGGCGCTGCAGAAAGGCGTCGACCGCGACCTCGTTGGCCGCGTTGAGCATCGCCGGAGCGCTGCCGCCGACCTGCGCCGCCTCGCGCGCCAGGCGAAGACAGGGAAAGCGCTGCTCGTCGGGGCGCTCGAAATCCAGGCGACCGATGGCAAACAGATCCAGGGGCGACACCCCCGAATCGATACGCTGCGGCCAGGCCAGGGCATGGGCGATGGGCGTGCGCATGTCCGGGTTGCCCAACTGCGCCAGCACCGAACCGTCGACGTAATCGACCAGCGAATGAATCACGCTCTGCCGATGGATGACCACCTCGATCTGCTCGGGACGCGCATCGAACAGCCAGCAGGCTTCGATCAGCTCCAGCCCCTTGTTCATCATGCTCGCCGAGTCCACGGAGATCTTGCGCCCCATCGACCAGTTGGGATGTGCACAGGCCTGCTCGGGCGTGACACGCTCCAGCTCGGCCAGCGGCGTTTCGCGAAAGGGACCGCCGGAAGCGGTGAGCAGCACCCGACGCACGCCGACCGCCTGCAGCCCGCGGCCGTAGTCGCCCGGCAGACACTGGAAAATGGCGTTGTGCTCGCTATCGATCGGCAGCAAGGTGGCGCCGCTCTCGCGCACCGCCTGCATAAACAGGGCGCCGGACATCACCAACGCCTCCTTGTTGGCCAGCAGCACTTTCTTGCCGGCCTGCACCGCCGCCAGGGTCGGCCTCAGGCCGGCGGCACCGACGATCGCCGCCATTACGCAGTCGACCTCGCCATGTCCAGCCACGGCGCACAGGCCCTCCTCGCCCACCAGCACCTCGGTGGGCAACGCCGCCGCTCGCAGGCTGCCCTGCAGAGCGTGCGCCGCGGCAGCGTCGGGCACCACGACATAGCGCGGACGATGCTGCACGCAGAGCGTCTCCAGCTCCGCCAGCCGGGAAAAGCCGCTGAGCGCGAATACCGCGTAACGCTCGGGGTGACGCGCGATCACGTCCAGGGTGCTCAGACCGATGGAGCCGGTCGCCCCCAGCACGGTGATCTGCTGCACTGTGCTCACAGCGAACCCCAGCCCGCCAGCCACAGCAGCGCCGCAAACAGCGGAATGGCCGCGGTGAGGCTGTCGATACGGTCGAGCACGCCGCCATGACCAGGCAGCAGGTTGCTGCTGTCCTTGATTCCGGACTGCCGCTTGAACATGCTCTCGGTCAGGTCACCGACCACCGAAACCAGCACCACCACAGCCGCACCACCAAGCGCCAGCAGCAGGCTGCCAAGGCCCCAGCCCTGCTGCAGACCAACCAGCAGGGTGATCAGCAGGCTGGTGGCGAGGCCGCCGTAGAGGCCTTCCCAGCTTTTTCCCGGGCTGACCCTGGGCGCCAGCTTGCGCTTGCCGAAGGTCTTGCCGGAAAAATAAGCACCGATATCCGCAGCCCAGACCAGCACCATGACGGCGATGATCAGGCCGTTGGCCTGCGGCCACTGCTTGAGCAGCACCAGCCCCTGCCAGGCCGGCAGCAGAATCAACAGACCGATCAGCAATTTGCCGGGCAGGCCGCCCCAGTACCGACTGCTGTCGGGGTAGCTGAGCACCAGCAGCGTCGCCGCAGCCCACCACAACACCGCAATGAGCAATAGCAGCGGCGCCAGCGCAGGCAGCAGATAGAGACCGTAGAGCAGCACCGCCACCCCGGCTGCATAGGCGATGCGCTGAGGCTGAGCGTCAAACCCGGCCAGACGCGCCCACTCCCAGGCACCCAGCGTGACCACCGCCCCGATGAATAGCGCGAAGGCGCCGCCGTCGAGCAGAAAAAAACCGCCCAGGGCGATGGGCAGCAGCACCAGCGCCGTGATGATTCGTTGCTTGAGCATTAGGAACGCGCCTCGGCTTCCACCTGCTCGCTGGTCTTGCCGAAGCGACGCTGGCGGGTAGCGAAATCGGCCAGCGCCTTGCGCATGGCCTCGTGCTTGAAATCCGGCCAGTAGAGGTCGGAGAAGTACAGTTCGCTGTAAGCCAACTGCCAGAGCAGGAAGTTACTGATGCGGTGCTCGCCACCGGTGCGTATGCACAGATCGGGCAACGGCAGATCGCCGGTGGCCAGACAGCCCTGCAGCAGCCCGGGGGTGATGTCCTCGGGCTGCAGATGCCCGGCCTGCACCTCGCGCGCCAGACGCTGGGCGGCCTGGGCGATATCCCACTGCCCGCCGTAGTTGGCAGCGATCTGCAAGATGAAGCGCCGGTTGCCGGCCGTCAGCAGCTCGGCCTCACGCATGGCGGCCTGCAACTCCGGATGAAAGCGCGAGCGATCACCGATGATGCGCAGGCCGATGTCGTTATCCAGCAGCTTCTTCGCCTCGCGGCGCAGCGCGCCGAGGAACAGCTCCATCAGCGCACCGACCTCCTCGGCCGGGCGCTGCCAGTTCTCACTGGAGAAGGCGAACAGGGTCAATACCTCGACACCCGACTCGGCGCACACCTCGATCACCGCGCGAACCGCGTCGACGCCCGCCTTGTGCCCCGCTACGCCCGGCAACAGGCGCTTCTTCGCCCAGCGGTTGTTGCCATCCATGATGATGGCGACATGCCGCGGCACCGCCCCCTGCTTGTTCTTGTCCATGTCGGGAAGCCTGTACCGTCAAACGGCCATCAGATCCGCTTCCTTGACCTCTAGGGCCTTGTCGACATCAGCGATGAACTTGTCGGTGATCTTCTGCAGCTCGTCAGCAGCACGACGCTCTTCGTCTTCGCTGATCTCCTTGGCCTTGGCCAGCTTCTTCAGCTCGGCCAAGGCGTCGCGGCGCACGTTGCGCACGGCGACCTTGGCGTCTTCGGCCACGCCACGCGCCTGCTTGGTGTAGCCCTTGCGGGTTTCCTCGGTCAGGGCAGGCATCGGCACGCGGATGGTGGTGCCGGCGCTGCTCGGGTTCAGACCCAGATCGGAGGTCATGATGGCCTTCTCGATGGCAGCGCTGAGGTTCTTGTCGTGAGCGACGATCTTCAGAGTACGAGCATCTTCAACGGTGATCGCAGCGACCTGATTCAGCGGCATGTCGCTACCCCAGGCCGGCACCTTGACGCTGTCGAGAATGCTCGGGTGAGCGCGGCCGGTACGGATGGAAGCCAGGTTACGATCCAGCGCTTCCAGGGATTTGCCCATACGCTCCTGAGCGTCTTTCTTGATGTCGTTGATCATTGTGCATCCTCCTCGATCAGGGTTCCTTCGGCGCCGCCCACCACTACATTGAGCAGAGCGCCCGGCTTGTTCATGTTGAAGACCCGCAGCGGCATGTTGTGATCGCGGCACAGGCAGATGGCCGTCAGATCCATCACGCCCAGCTTGCGATCGAGCACCTCGTCATAGGTCAGCCGCTCGAACTTCTCGGCATGCGGGTCCTTGAACGGGTCGGCAGTGTACACGCCATCGACCTTGGTCGCCTTCAGAACCACGTCGGCATCGATCTCGATGGCGCGCAGGCAGGCAGCCGAATCGGTAGTAAAGAACGGATTGCCGGTACCGGCAGCGAAGATCACCACCTCGCCGGTCTTCAGGTGACGCATGGCCTTGCGGCGGTCGTAATGATCGGTCACGCCGACCATGGAGATCGCCGACATGACGATGGCGGGGATATTCGAACGCTCCAGCGCGTCGCGCATGGCCAGGGCGTTCATCACCGTGGCCAGCATGCCCATGTGGTCACCGGTGACTCGGTCCATGCCGGCCGCCGAAAGGGCCGCACCGCGGAACAGGTTGCCGCCGCCGATGACCAGGCCGACCTGCACACCGATGCCGACCAGCTGGCCGACTTCCAGAGCCATGCGATCGAGCACCTTGGGATCGATACCGAAATCTTCCGAGCCCATCAGGGCCTCGCCGCTGAGTTTGAGCAGAATGCGTTTGTAGCGAGGTTGGCGACCACTCGTCTGCTGAGCCATTGCAAGTCTCTCCTGCGGCGATATGAATGCTGTTGCGATGCCAGGCATCGCGATTATCCGGCACTTCGATCGTGCCAACGACCGCTGCGATCGCGGCCGCTACTGCTTTTGCACCCCTTATTCGGCAAAGAGGCTGCACGCGCAAGCGGGCAGCCTCTCGGGGACAACTGGCCGAACTGCCGATTACTGCTTGCTGGCAGCAACCTGAGCAGCGACTTCGGCAGCGAAGTCGGTCTCGGCCTTCTCGATGCCTTCGCCCACTTCGTAACGTACGAAGGAAACGACTTCGGCACCGGCTTTCTTGACCAGGTCACCGACCTTGACTTCCGGATCCATGATGAAGGCTTGCTCGACCAGGCTGGCTTCGGCCAGGAACTTGGCGATACGGCCTTTGACCATGTTCTCGACGATGTTTTCCGGCTTGCCGGCGATCTTCTCGGCGTTCAGCTGCAGGAAGATTTCCTTTTCCTTGGCAACCAGCTCTTCGGAAACCTGGTCCGGCGATACCACGGCCGGGTTGCTGGCGGCGACGTGCATGGCAACGTGCTTGGCCAGCTCGTCGTTGCCGCCCTTCAGGACGACCAGAACACCGATGCGGTGGCCGTGCAGGTAGGCACCGACGGTTTCGCCGGAAACGGCGGTCAGACGACGGATGTTGACGTTCTCGCCGCACTTGGCAACCAGGGCTTCACGAGCCGACTCGCGGGAAGCGATCAGCGGAGCGGCTTCGGTCAGGTTCTTCTCGAAGGCTTCGTCGATGCTTTCCTTGACGAACGCCTTGAAGTCGTCCTGCAGGGCGAGGAAGTCGGTCTGCGAGTTGACTTCGATGATCACGCCACGGCCGCCTTCGACGCGAACGGCGATGGAGCCTTCGGCGGCGATGTTGCCGGCCTTCTTGGCAGCCTTGATGGCACCGGAAGCGCGCATGTCATCAATGGCTTTCTCGATGTCGCCACCGGCGGCAACCAGGGCCTTCTTGCATTCCATCATGCCTTGGCCGGTACGCTCGCGCAGTTCTTTAACCAGGGCTGCAGTAATCTCTGCCATCTTGAAAATCCTCTCGGTAGGTCTTCAACCATTCACCCGCCAGGCGGGCGATCAAATCTGTGAGTGGCAAAAAGGGGGCCTAGCCCCCTTCTTGCACAGCGCATAACGCTAAATGCTTGGCGTTACCGCCTAGCCTTCGGCGCTCTCGGCAGCCGGAGCTTCTTCGACGAACTCTTCAGTCGCGCCGCCAGCGTTGCTGCGACCACGGATCACGGCGTCGGCCATGGCACCCATGTACAGCTGGATGGCGCGGATGGCGTCGTCGTTACCTGGGATGATGTAGTCAACGCCTTCCGGGCTGCTGTTGGTATCGACAACGCCGATGACCGGAATGCCCAGCTTGTTGGCTTCGGTGATGGCGATGCGCTCGTGGTCGACGTCGATCACGAACAGCGCGTCCGGCAGACCGCCCATGTCCTTGATACCGCCCAGGCTGCGATCCAGTTTTTCCAGATCACGGGAGCGCATCAGGGCTTCTTTCTTGGTCAGCTTGGCGAAGGTGCCGTCCTGGGACTGGGTTTCCAGCTCGCGCAGGCGCTTGATCGAAGCACGGATGGTCTTGTAGTTGGTCAGCATGCCGCCCAGCCAGCGGTGATCGACGAACGGCGAGCCGCAACGAGCAGCTTCTTCGCGAACGATCTTGCCAGCGGAACGCTTGGTGCCGACGAACAGGATCTTGTTCTTGCCAGCAGCCAGCTTCTCAACGAACGACAGGGCGTCGTTGAACATCGGCAGGGTTTTTTCGAGGTTGATGATGTGAATCTTGTTGCGCGCGCCGAAAATGTACTTGCCCATTTTCGGGTTCCAGTAACGGGTCTGGTGGCCGAAGTGCACACCGGCCTTCAGCATATCGCGCATGTTGACTTGGGACATGATAGTTCCTTGATAAGTCGGGTTAGGCCTCCACGCATCCCAGCTTCCAACCCTCGCGGGCACCCAGGAAACCGTGTCGATACGTGTGTGGGTTTAAGGCTTTCGGGCCTGCTGCCCGTAAAGCGGCGCGTTTTATACCATACAAAGCAGCCGCAAGCTACAAGCCTCGCACTGCAAGCACAGACAAAGCTTCTCCACCAAAGCACACGGCGCTGCGCGCGCTTCTCGACGCCAGGGGCTTGCAGCTGCCTTTTGGGGCTTGCGGCTCGTAGCTGCTAAGATACTCCCCTTTTCCGTTCGCGCCCGAGAGCTTCATATGTCCGTCACCATCAAATCCCCCGAAGAAATCGAGAAAATGCGCGTCGCCGGTCGCCTGGCCGCCGAAGTGCTGGAGATGATCGGCGAGCACGTCAAGCCTGGCGTCACTACCGACGAGCTGGACCGCATCTGTCACGACTACATCGTCAACGTGCAGAAAGCCATTCCCGCGCCGCTCAACTACAAGGGCTTCCCCAAGTCGATCTGCACCTCGATCAACCATGTGGTGTGTCACGGCATCCCCAACGACAAGCCGTTGAAAGAGGGTGACGTGCTGAACATCGACGTCACCGTGATCAAGGATGGCTACCACGGCGACACCAGCAAGATGTTCATGGTCGGCAAGGTGGCGGAGTGGGCTGAGCGTCTGGCCAGGATCACCCAGGAGTGCATGTATAAAGGCATCGAGCTGGTCAAACCGGGCACGCGCCTGGGCGATATCGGCGAGGTGATCCAGAAACACGCCGAGAAGAACGGTTTTTCCGTGGTGCGCGAATACTGCGGCCACGGCATCGGCGCCGTGTTCCATGAAGAACCGCAGGTGCTGCACTACGGCAAGGCCGGTACCGGCATGGAACTCAAGGAAGGCATGACCTTCACCATCGAGCCGATGATCAACCAGGGACGCCCGGAAACCCGTCTGCTCGGCGATGGCTGGACCGCCATTACCAAGGACCGCAAGCTGTCGGCGCAGTGGGAGCACACCGTGCTGGTCACCGCCAACGGCTACGAGATCCTGACCCTGCGCAGCGACGATACCCTGCCGCGCACCTCGGCCTGACCGCGATCCGTAGGGTGCGCCGTGCGCACCATTGAAGCTTGTGGTGCGCATGGCGCACCCTACGAACCTTTAAGAGGAAGGCGCCTGCATGCCGCAGATGGACCCCGAACTGTTTGACCGCGGTCAGTTCCAGGCCGAGCTGGCGCTCAAGTCCAGCCCCATCGCCGCCTTCAAGAAGGCTATCCGCCATGCCCGCGAGGTGCTCGATGCGCGCTTCAAGGGCGGCCGCGACATCCGCCGTCTGGTGGAGGACCGCGCCTGGTTCGTCGACCAGATCCTGCAGGAAGCCTGGAAACGCTTCGCCTGGAGCGAGGACGCCGATATCGCCCTGCTCGCCGTCGGCGGTTATGGCCGCGGCGAACTGCACCCCTACTCGGATATCGATCTGCTGATCCTGCTCGACAGCAGCGATCATGAAATCTTCCGCGAGCCCATCGAAGGCTTTCTCACCCTGCTCTGGGACATCGGCCTGGAAGTGGGCCAGAGCGTGCGTTCGGTCGACGAATGCGCCGAAGAAGCACGCGCCGACCTGACGGTGATCACCAACCTGATGGAAAGCCGCACCATCGCCGGCCCGGAACATCTGCGCCAGCGCATGCAGCAGGTGACCAGCAGCGAACAGATGTGGCCGAGCAAGCACTTCTATCTGGCCAAGCGCGAGGAGCGCAAGGCGCGCCACGCCAAGTACAACGACACCGAGTACAACCTCGAGCCCAACGTCAAAGGCTCACCCGGCGGGCTGCGCGACATCCAGACCGTGCTCTGGGTCGCTCGCCGCCAGTTCGGCACCCTCAACCTGCAGGCCCTGGTGGGCCAGGGCTTTCTGCTGGAAAGCGAATACGCCCTGCTCTCCTCCAGCCAGGAGTTCCTGTGGAAGGTGCGCTACGCCCTGCACATGCTCGCTGGGCGCGCCGAAGACCGCCTGCTGTTCGACTACCAGGCCAGGATCGCCGCCCTGTTCGGCTATCAGGACGGCGACGGCAAGCGCAGCATCGAGCACTTCATGCAGAAGTACTACCGCGTGGTCATGGGCATTTCCGAGCTGTCGGACCTGATCAACCAGCACTTCGAGGAAGTCATCCTGCGCGCCGGCGAAAGCGGCCCGGCCACACCGCTGAACAGCCGCTTCCAGGTGCGCGACGGCTATATCGAGGTGACCCACCCGAACGTCTTCAAGCGCACCCCCTTCGCCATCCTCGAAGTCTTCGTGCTGATGGCGCAGAACCCCGAGATCAAGGGCGTACGCGCCGACAGCATTCGCCTGCTGCGCGACAGCCGCCACCTGATCGACGACGACTTCCGCAAGGACATCCGCAACACCAGCCTGTTCATCGAGCTGTTCAAGTGCAAGGAAGGCATCCACCGCAACCTGCGCCGCATGAACCGCTACGGCATCCTCGGCCGCTACCTGCCGGAGTTCGGCCATATCGTCGGGCAGATGCAGCACGACCTGTTCCACATCTATACGGTCGATGCGCACACCCTCAACCTGATCAAGCACCTGCGCAAGTTCCGCTGGCCGGAGCTGGCGGAGAAGTTCCCGCTGGCCAGCAAGCTCATCGACCGACTGCCCAAGCCCGAGCTGATCTACCTTGCCGGGCTCTACCACGACATCGGCAAGGGCCGCGGCGGCGACCACTCCGAGCTGGGCGCGGTGGACGCCGAAGCCTTCGCCCGCCGGCATCAGCTGCCGGCCTGGGACAGCGCCCTGATCGTCTGGCTGGTGCAGCACCACCTGGTGATGTCCACCACCGCGCAGCGCAAGGACCTGTCCGACCCGCAGGTGATCCACGACTTCGCCCAGTTCGTCGGCGACCAGACCCACCTGGACTACCTCTACGTGCTGACCGTGGCCGACATCAACGCCACCAACCCGAGCCTGTGGAACTCCTGGCGCGCCAGCCTGCTGCGCCAGCTCTACACCGAGACCAAGCGTGCGCTGCGCCGCGGCCTGGAAAACCCGCTGGATCGCGAAGAACAGATTCGCCAGACGCAGAGTGCGGCGCTGGACATCCTGGTGCGCGGTGGCACCGACCCGGACGACGCCGAACAGCTGTGGAGCCAGCTCGGCGACGACTACTTCCTGCGCCATACCGCCAACGACGTGGCCTGGCATACCGAGGCCATTCTCCAGCACCCGGCCGACAGCGGCCCGCTGGTGCTGATCAAGGAAACCACCCAGCGCGAGTTCGAGGGCGGTACGCAGATCTTCATCTACGCCCCGGACCAGCACGATTTCTTCGCCGTGACCGTGGCCGCGATGAGCCAGCTCAACCTGAACATTCACGATGCGCGCATCATCACCTCCACCAGCCAGTTCACCCTCGATACCTACGTGGTGCTGGACGCCGACGGCGGCTCGATCGGCGACAACCCCGCGCGCATCAAGCAGATTCGCGAAGGCCTGATCGAAGCGCTGAAGAACCCGGACGAGTACCCCACCATCATCCAGCGTCGGGTGCCGCGCCAGCTCAAGCACTTCGCCTTCGCCCCGCAGGTGACCATCCACAACGATGCGCAGCGCCCGGTGACCATTCTCGAGCTGACCGCACCGGACCGCCCCGGCCTGCTGGCACGCATCGGGCGGATCTTCCTCGAATACGACCTGTCGCTGCAGAACGCCAAGATCGCCACCCTGGGCGAACGGGTCGAAGACGTGTTCTTCGTCACCGATGCCAACAACCAGCCGCTGTCCGATCCCGAACTCTGTGCACGCCTGCAGGAAACCATCGTCCGCCGCCTGTCCGAGCCCAGCGCTCAGCCGCAGAGCCTGCAGATCGACATATGATTGAGCCGCCCCGCCTTCCGATGTACGCGAGATAACGATGAACCCAGCCCTCGACCAGCTCCAGCCCTACCCCTTCGAGAAACTGCGCGAACTGCTCGGCAGCGTGCAGCCGGCCGCCGACAAGCGTCCCATCGCCCTGTCCATTGGCGAGCCCAAGCACCGCTCGCCCGACTTCGTCGGCCAGGCGCTGACCGCCAACCTCGACAAGCTCGCCGTGTACCCGACCACCCTGGGCCTGCCCGAGCTGCGCCAGAGCATCGCCGCCTGGTGCGAACGCCGCTTCGGCGTGCCAACTGGCTGGCTGGATGCCGCGCGCCACGTGCTGCCGGTCAACGGCACCCGCGAGGCCCTGTTCGCCTTCACCCAGGCCGTGGTCGACCGCAATGACAAGGGCCTGGTGGTCAGCCCCAATCCCTTCTATCAGATCTACGAAGGTGCGGCGTTCCTCGCCGGCGCCGAGCCGCACTACCTGCCGTGCCTGGAAGCCCATGGCTTCAACCCGGACTTCGACGCGGTGCCGAGCGAAGTCTGGCAGCGCTGCCAGATTCTCTTCCTGTGCTCGCCGGGCAACCCCACCGGCGCGCTGATCCCGGTGGAGACGCTGAAGAAACTGATCGCCCTGGCCGACAAGCACGACTTCATCATCGCCGCCGACGAATGCTACAGCGAGCTGTACTTCGATGAGGATGCGCCACCGCCCGGCCTGCTCAGCGCCTGCGCCGAACTGGGCCGCAGCGACTTTGCGCGCTGCGTGGTGTTCCACAGCCTGTCCAAGCGCTCCAACCTGCCGGGCCTGCGCTCGGGCTTCGTCGCCGGCGACGCCGCGATTCTCAAGGCCTTCTTGCTGTATCGCACCTACCACGGCTGCGCCATGCCGGTGCAGACCCAGCTGGCCAGCGTCGCCGCCTGGAACGACGAGGATCACGTGCGCGCCAACCGCGACCTGTACCGCGAGAAGTTCGACGCCGTGCTGGATATCCTCGCGCCCGTGATGGACGTGCAGCGCCCGGACGGCGGCTTCTACCTGTGGGCGCGCACCCCGGGCGACGACACCCTGTTCACCCGCGAACTGTTCGCCGCCGAGCACGTCACCGTGGTGCCGGGCTCCTACCTGTCACGCGAGGTGAATGGCATCAACCCGGGCGCCGGCCGCGTGCGCATGGCGCTGGTCGCGCCGCTGGCCGAGTGCATCGAGGCCGCCGAGCGCATTCGCCGCTTCATCGAAAACGCCTGACTGCCAAGCCGCGGCCGAACGTTCGGCCGCGGCCCTCATTTGACGTGGGTCGCGCGCAGCTGGTGGAAGACCGCGCGCCCGCCTTCGCTGGGCGGGCCCTGGTTATCCAGGGTGTAGACGCCTGCCTTGAAGTAGAAACGCTTGCTGGCCCAGGCTGGGTCGATCTTGTCCGTGTAGGTCAGACCGTCTATCGACACCTTCAGGTCCCCCTTGCGAGAGATGTCGATCGCATAGTTGAAGCGGGTGTTGAGCGGCATGCTGCGGTAGGTCATCACCACCGGACTCTTGATGTCGCCGGGTTTTCTGCGCAGCTCCAGGTTCACATAGCCGACACCCTGCACGAGTTGGTACTGCAGCTTGATATAGGGCGTGGGATTGTCCTTGGAATGCACCTGACCGATCACTATCTTGCCGCTGGAGGGAACCTGAGTGACTGCCAGGGACGCCGCCAGGCGGTGATTGCCCTCTTTGTACAACCAGTTGCGCTGCTTGCCATCGGCAAAGGTCTCGCGCAGCTCGCTGCGCGGATAGGGGCTGTTGGAGGTGCTGGTACCGGTCACCGGCGCCCAGAACAACAGGGTGGTTCCGGAACGGTAGAAGTACGGGCTGCGGTAGTCGGCTTTCACCAGGCGGGTTTCGATGGTACGGGCAGGCACTTGCTCAGGAATGGTCAGATTCCAGGTATTCAGATCGATCATGTTGATGACCACTGCGGGCGGCTTGCGCACCTTGCATCCAGGTAAAACGTGCAAGCCAACGGAGTACGCTCCACCAACCCGGTGAAGCGAATGTGACTATCAGGCGTAACGGTAAGGGCGCACATTTCTTGACTGCCCTGCGACGAACGGCGACGAGGACAACTGCCAGGTGGGAATCCGTCGTCCGGCACAATGTCATGGCATAATTGCCGCTCTCTGCGACCAACCACCGATGAACCGGAGCATCACGTGAGCGCGATCCACCTCTACGGCATCAAGGCCTGCGACACCATGAAGAAAGCCCGCACCTGGCTGGACGAGCACGGCATCGCCTACGACTTCCACGACTACAAGACCGCCGGCATCGACCGCGCGAGCCTGCAGAAATGGTGCGACGAGCACGGCTGGGAGACCATTCTCAACCGCGCCGGCACCACCTTCCGCAAGCTCACCGACGAGCAGAAGGCCGGCCTCGATCAGGCCAAGGCCATCGAGCTGATGCTGGCCCAGCCCTCGATGATCAAGCGCCCGGTGCTCGATCTCGGCGATCGCACCCTGGTCGGCTTCAAACCGGATAACTACCAAGCCGCATTGGCCTGATTCTTTACCCTCGATTTCGTTGCAAGGAACCCACCTATGAGCACCTCCCTCTTCAGCATCGCCTTCGGCGTCGGCACCCAGAACCGCCAGGGCAACTGGCTGGAAGTCTTCTATGCCCTGCCCCTGCTCAATCCGGCAGCGGAGCTGAGCGACAAGGCCGCCGCCATTCTCGGTTACCAGGGCGGCAACCAGGCCATCGCCTTCACCAGCGCCCAGGCCGGCGAACTGGCCGATGCCCTCAAGGGCGTCGACGCTGCCCAGGCTGCCCTGCTCACCCGCCTGGCCGAGAGCCACAATCCGCTGGTGGCAACCTTCCTGGCCGAAGACAGCGCGCTGACCACCACTCCGGAGGCCTACCTCAAGCTGCACCTGCTGTCGCATCGCCTGGTCAAGCCGCACGGCCTGAACCTGACCGGCATCTTCCCGCTGCTACCCAACGTCGCCTGGACCAGCCAGGGCGCGGTCGACCTGACCGAGCTGGCCGAGCGTCAGCTGGAGGCACGTCTGAAGGGCGAACTGCTGGAAGTGTTCTCGGTGGACAAATTCCCCAAGATGACCGACTACGTGGTGCCGGCCGGCGTGCGCATCGCCGACAGCGCGCGCATCCGTCTGGGCGCCTATATCGGTGAAGGCACCACCGTGATGCACGAAGGCTTCGTCAACTTCAACGCCGGCACGGCAGGCCCGGGCATGATCGAAGGCCGCGTCTCCGCGGGCGTGTTCGTCGGCAAGGGCTCGGACCTGGGCGGCGGCTGCTCGACCATGGGCACCCTGTCCGGCGGCGGCAACATCGTCATCTCGGTCGGCGAAGGCTGCCTGATCGGCGCCAACGCCGGCATCGGCATCCCCCTGGGCGACCGCAACACCGTGGAATCGGGCCTGTACGTCACCGCCGGCACCAAGGTGGCCCTGCTCGACGACCAGAACCAACTGGTGAAAGTGGTCAAGGCGCGCGAACTGGCCGGTCAGCCGGACCTGCTGTTCCGCCGCAACTCGCAGACCGGCGCGGTGGAGTGCAAAACCCACAAGTCGGCCATCGAGCTGAACGAAGCCCTGCACGCCCACAACTGATCCAGTAGGGTGCGCCGTGTGCGCCACCCGTCCATGTGCGACCCGGTGCGCACGGCGCACCCTACGGATAGGCTCCTATGTCACTGACTTCCCCCTGGCGCGCCGACTTCCCCGGCATCCTCGCCCTCGCAGGCGAGGGCCAGACCTACCTGGACAGCGCCGCCACCGCCCAGAAACCGCAGGCGGTGCTCGATGCCCTGCTCGGCTATCTGGCCGGCGGCGCGGCCAACGTACATCGCGCCCAGCACCTGCCGGGCGAACGCGCCACCCGCGCCTTCGAGGCGACGCGGGACAAGGCGGCAGCCTGGCTGAATGCCGCCAGCCGCGATGAGATTCTCTTCACCCGCGGCTCGACCGAAGCCCTGAACCTGCTGGCCTACGGCCTGGAGCATCTGCTGCAGCCCGGCGACGAGATCGTCATCAGCGCCCTGGAGCACCATGCCAATCTGCTGCCCTGGCAGCAGCTGGCCCAGCGTCGCGGCTTGCAGCTCGTGGTGCTGCCGCTGGAAGCGTCGGGCAACATCGACCTGAGCCAGGCCGCCCAACTGATCGGCCCGCGCACGCGCCTGCTGGCGGTGTCGCAGCTGTCCAACGTGCTCGGCCGCTGGCTGCCGCTGGCCGAGCTGCTGGCACTGGCCCGCGCGCAAGGCGCCATCAGCGTGGTCGACGGCGCCCAGGGTGCGGTGCATGGCCGCCACGACATGCAGGCGCTGGGCTGCGACTTCTACGTCTGCTCGGCGCACAAGCTTTACGGCCCGGACGGCGTCGGCCTGCTCTATGGCCGTGGCGCGGCGCTAGCGCAGCTGCGTCACTGGCAGTTCGGCGGCGAGATGGTGCTGGACGCCGACTACCAGAGCGCGCGCTTTCGCCCCGCCCCGCTGGGTTTCGAGGCGGGCACCCCACCGGTCTCCGCGGTGATCGCCCTGGGCGCGGCGCTGGACTGGCTGAACGGCCTCGATCAGGCCGCCGTGGCGCGGCATGAAGCCGCACTGCATGCCGAACTGCTGGCCGGCCTGACGGCGCGCGACGGCGTGCGCCTGCTCGGCGCGCCGCAGTTGGCGCTGGCCAGTTTCTGCGTCGACGGCGTGCACAACGCCGACCTGGCCCATCTGCTGAGCGAACAGGGCATCGCCGTGCGTGCCGGTCATCACTGCGCCATGCCGCTGATGAAGGGTTTGGGGCTGTCCGGTGCGATCCGCGTGTCGCTCGGCCTGTACAACGACGGCGACGACCTGCAGCGCTTCTTCGCGGCGCTGGACAAGGCCCTGGAGCTGCTGCAATGACGGATAACCTGCCCGGCGCCGCTCAGCAAGCGCTGGAGGCCTTCAATGCCTGCCCCGGCTGGGAACAGCGCGCACGCCTGCTGATGCAGTGGGGCGAGCGCCTGCAACCGCTGAGCGACGCCGAACGCATCGACGAACACCGCGTGCACGGCTGCGAAAGCCTGGTCTGGCTGGTGGCAGAGAAACAGGATGGCATCTGGCATTTCCGCGCCGGCAGCGAAGCCCGCCTGCTACGCGGCCTGCTGGCCGTGCTGCTGGCCAGAGTCGATGGGCTCGGCAGCGATGAGCTGGCCAGGCTCGATCTGGTCGGCTGGTTCGAGCAGTTGGGCCTGCAACGCCAGCTCTCGCCGTCACGCAGCAATGGGCTCAATGCGGTGCTGCAGCGCATGCGAGAGCTGGCTGCGTCCTGAACCATTGCCGATGGGAGCCGCTGAGGCCCCTAAGGAGAGCACGAACCTGCTCCCCCGAGAGTCTGGCCGCTAGTCGCTCTTGCCCCGCTCGCGCAGCGTCAGCCCACGCAGGAAGTTGCGCAGGATCTGGTCGCCGCATTCGCGGTAATGCTTGTGCCCGGGTGCGCGGAACAGGGCGCCGAGTTCGGCCTTGGTCATCGGCAGGTCGACCGATTGCAGGATGGCCTGGATATCGTCGTCGCGCAGCTCGAACGCCACGCGCAGCTTCTTCAGGATGAGGTTGTTGCTCAGGCGCTTTTCCACCGGCAGGCGCGGACGGCTGTCGTCCTTGCCGCGCTTGTGGAACACCAGCCCCTCGAGCACATGGGCCAGCAGCACGTCGCTGCATGACCGGTAACCGGCGTCTTCCTCGCGCAGCAGGCAGGCCGAAATCAGGCCTGGCTCCGGCGCATAGTCTGCCAAGCGGCAGAAATCTTCCAACTTGCCATCGCTGACATCGAGCAGGTAGCGCAGGCTGCGCAGCACATCGTTATTGAGCACGGTCGCGACTCGGTAAATGAGGGACCCGGATGATAGCGGAAAAGACGCTCACTCCCGCGCTGCCTGGCTCGGCGCGCTGGGCAGCCAATCGTCGGCGTTGCCGGAGTTGAGCGCCTGCTGCAGGCTCTGCAGATCGCCTCGCCCGGCGAAACGGCGCAGGCCGGCATTGAACTGATGCAGCAGCTCGGCTGCTGCGGGGTCGTCCTTGCGAAACAGCAGGCGCAACGGTTCCTTGTTCAAAAAGCGCGGGTGATGGGTGATATGGCTGCCGCCATCGGGGAACAGACGACGCAGCATGGCATAGCCCACCGCTCGGTCCTGCGGGTGCAGGTCGATGCGCCCGAGTTCCAGCAGGCGGAAGCTGGTCTCCTCCTTGCCGCTGAGCTCCACCTGCAGGCTTCCGGCCTGCAATGCCTCGTCGAATGCGGGGCCGTAGGAATAGCCGAGCGTGGTGCCGATGCGGTAGCGCAGCAGGTCCTCGACATGCTGCCAGTCGAAGGCCTTGTCGCGACGGTGGAACAACACCACCTCACCGCGCACCAGCGGGTCGCTGCAGACACCGTAGTTGAGCCGACTGGGGCTGCAGCTGTAGGGCATGATGGCGTGCAGTTGGCCCTGCTGCAGCATCAGCACATTGCGATCCCAGGGATGGAAGAAGTACTCGACGCGGTAGCCGGACTCGGCGAATACCGCGCTGATCAGGCGTGCCAGGGCGCCGCCGTCGCTACGCCCCTGATCGACATAAGGTGCCCAGTCGCCGGTGCCGATGCGCAGTGTCTTAGGCTCGGCCTGCGTCGGCAGCATGACCGCCAGCAAGGCCGGCAGCAGGAGGGAAGCGAGCATCCGTGCCCAGCGCCTTTGAACATGGGCGCGCAAATTCAGATACGACACGAGTCACCTCTATACAGACTGCAGTACGAGCATCCGTGCCGCCATTCCAACCTCTCCCGCCCCAAGCATAGCCAAGCGGCCGCAGCCGGGCCTGCTCAACCGGCGGGCTTGCGCTCGCTGGGGCGCCGCGCGCCGGCCACCAGCTTGTCCACCAGTTTGGCCGCCGCGGCCATACCGAAACTGGCGGTCACCATCATCACCGCGCCGAAACCACCGGCGCAGTCCAGCTTCACCCCTTCGCCGACGAAGCCCTTGGCCTGGCACACCGTGCCGTCGGGCTTGGGGTAGCGCAGCTGTTCGGTGGAGAACACGCAGGGCACGCTGTAGGTGCGCCCCGGCGTGCGCGAGAAGCCGTAGTCGCGGCGCAGGGTGCTGCGCACCTTGGCCGCCAGCGGATCGTTGAACGTCTTGTTGAGGTCGGTGACCTGTATCTGCGTGGGGTCGACCTGGCCACCGGCTCCGCCGGTGGTGACGATCTGGATCTTGCGCCGCTTGCACCAGGCGATCAGCGCGGCCTTGGCCGGGACGCTGTCGATGCAGTCGATCACCCCGTCGAGCTGTTCGGTGATGTATTCGGCCATGGTCTCGCGGGTGACGAAATCGGCCACCGCATGCACCACGCAGGCCGGGTTGATGGCGCGGATGCGCGCGGCCATCTCGTCCACCTTGGCCTTGCCCACCGCACCTTCCACCGCGTGCACCTGGCGATTGGTATTGGTGATGCACACGTCGTCCAGATCGAACAGCGATATCTCGCCCACACCGCTGCGCGCCAGGGCTTCGGCAGCCCAGGAACCGACACCGCCGATGCCGACCACCGCCACATGCGCCGCGGCCAGGCGTTGATAGCCCTCCTGACCGTAAAGCCGGGCTATGCCGCCGAATCGCTGATCGTCTGTGTTCATCTCACCCCCTGCAGGAAGGCGCGCATTATAGGGACAGCCTCCGCCCCACCCAAGCCCGCCGGGCAGGTCAACCGTCGGCAGCGCTGGCCAGAGCTATAGTGAGCGCAGCAGTGAGGCGTCGACCATGCGCAATTTCAGCGTCTACAACCCTACCCGCCTGCATTTCGGTTCAGGCCAGCTCAGCCGCCTGAGCGAGGAAATCCCACCGGGCAGCCGCGTATTCGCCCTGCACGGCGGCGCCGGCATCCTGCAGAGCGGCCTGTGGGATGAAGTGCAACGCAGCCTGCCGGACGTCAGCCTCAGCCGCTTCGGCGCGGTGGAGGCCAATCCGCAGTACGACACCCTGCTGCGCGCGGTCAGCCAGGCCAGCAAGGAGCGCTGCGATTTCATCCTCAGCATCGGTGGCGATGCGCTGATCCATGCCGGCAAGTTCCTCGCCGCTGCTCTCTGTCACTCCGGCGACCCGTTGCAGTTGCTGTGTGGCGCGCCGATACGGGCAGCCCTGCCGCTGGGCTGCGTGCTCAGCCTGCCTCTGGGCAGCGCCCTGGGCAACACGCAGGGCCTGGTCAGCCACGCCGAGCGCCAGCAGAAACTGCCCTTCGCCAGCCCCCTGCTGCATCCGCGCTTCGCCATCCTCGACACCCGCCCCCATCTCGACTGGCCGGCCCGCCAGCTCGCCCAGGCCACGGTCGAGGCCTTCGATCATGCCCTCAGTCATTACCTGCCCGCGACGCCCGCCGATCCCCTGCAGGCGCGCTACGCCGAAAGCCTGCTGCTGACCCTGATCGAAACCGGCCCGGCGGCCCAGGCCAACCCCGACGCCGAGGACGCCCGAGCCTCGCTGCTGTGGTGCGTGCTGCAGACGCGACAAGGTCCGCTCGGCTACGGCATGCCGCGCGACCGCAGCGCTCGCCTGATCGGCCAGCAGCTCGGCGCCCTGTATCACCTGACGGCGGCGCAGAGCCTGGCGCTGATCCTGCCGGCGCTGCTCGGCGAATATCGGGAGATCAGGCGCGACCGGCTGCTGCAATACGCCGAGCGCGTGTGGCAACTGCGCGATGGCAGCGCCGCGCAGCGCAGCGCATGGACGACGCCATTGCCGCCACCGCAGAACTGTTCGGCCGACTCGGCCTGGCAACCCGCCTGAGCGAACACGGGCTGGATGCCGAAGTGGTGCCGGAGGTGCTGGCACAACTGCAACGCCACGGCCTGGTCGGCGCCGGCGACCAGAGCGAACTGGATCTGGACCTGTGCGAGCGGGTCCTGCTACGCGCCTTATGACCTGATCGGTAACGACTTTTGCTTTAAGATGGCCAGCCTTCACGCCAGCCGCCGTACCGGAGCCGCAATGACCGCAACCCTCACCCCGACCCTGGAGCTTGCCTTCGACCTGATCCGCCGCCCGTCCGTCACCCCGGTCGACGAAGGCTGTCAGGAACTGATGATGCGCCGCCTGGCCGCCTGCGGTTTCGAGGTGGAGCGCATGCGCATCGAAGAGGTGGAGAACTTCTGGGCCAAACGCGGTGGCGACGGCCCGGTGCTGTGCTTCGCCGGCCACACCGACGTGGTGCCCACCGGCCCGCTGGACGCCTGGCAGTACCAGCCGTTCGACGTACGCGTCGATGAAGAGGGCATGCTCTGCGGCCGTGGCGCGGCGGACATGAAAGGCAGCCTGGCGAGCATGATCGTCGCCGTCGAGCGCTTCGTCGCCGACCACCCGAACCACAGGGGCGCCATCAGTTTCCTGATCACCAGCGACGAGGAAGGCCCGGCCCAGCACGGCACCAAGGCCGTGGTCGAGCGCCTGCGCGAGCGCAACGAGCGCCTGGACTGGTGCATCGTCGGCGAACCGTCGAGCACCACCCTGCTCGGTGACGTGGTGAAGAACGGCCGCCGCGGCTCGCTCGGCTGCACCCTCACCGTGTACGGCAAGCAGGGCCATGTGGCCTACCCGCACCTGGCGAAGAACCCGATTCACCTGGCCGCCCCGGCGCTGGCCGAACTGGCCGCCGAGCACTGGGATCATGGCAACGACTACTTCCCGCCGACCAGCTTCCAGGTGTCCAACCTCAACTCCGGCACCGGCGCCACCAACGTCATCCCCGGCGAACTTAAGGCAGTGTTCAACTTCCGCTTCTCCACCGAATCCACCGTCGAGGGCCTGCAGCAGCGCGTCACCGCCATCCTCGACAAGCACGGCCTGGATTACCACCTGGAGTGGGCGCTGTCCGGCCTGCCCTTCCTCACCCAGCCGGGCGAGCTGCTCGACGCCGTCGCCGCCAGCATCAAGACCGTAACCGGTCGCGACACAACGCCGTCCACCAGCGGCGGCACCTCCGACGGTCGCTTCATCGCCACCCTGGGCACCCAGGTGGTCGAGCTCGGCCCGGTCAACGCTACCATCCACCAGATCAACGAACGCGTGCTGGCCAGCGATCTGGACCTGCTCACCGAGGTTTACTACCGAACCCTGGTGAAACTGCTGGCATGAAAATCCATGAATAGGCTTGCTGCGCACACCGATAGCTGCGTGACTCACGATGCTCGCCCTTCGGGCCCGCCTGCGGCGGTTCAGCCGCAAGCGGCTGTGAGGCGGTACTCGCTCCTCGCCTATCTATTCGATATGTCTCGTCGCTGCGTTCCGTCCGCCTTGCTCTCGGCGCGCTCGCGACGGCCTATTCCCGGATTTTACGCATGCTGATCTGCCCCATCTGTCAGACGTCGCTGGAGCCGAGTGACAGCGGCCTGATCTGCAGCAACCGGCACAGCTTCGACCGCGCGCGCCAGGGGTACTACAACCTGCTGCCGGTGCAACACAAGAACAGCCGCGACCCAGGCGACAACGCCGCCATGGTCGAGGCGCGCCGACGCTTTCTCGAGGGCGCTCACTACGCGCCGCTGGCCGCGCGCCTGGCGGCACTGGCGGCCGAGTACAAACCGGCGCGCTGGCTGGATATCGGCTGTGGCGAGGGCTACTACACCGAGCAGATCGCCCGCGCCCTGCCCCTCGCCGACGGCTACGCCCTGGACATCTCCCGCGAGGCGGTCAAACGCGCCTGCAAGCGCGCGCCGCAGCTGAGCTGGCTGGTGGCGAGCATGGCTCGCGTGCCACTGGCCGATTCCAGTTGCGAGCTGCTGGCCAGCGTATTCAGCCCGCTCGACTGGAACGAGGCCAAGCGCCTGCTAGCCCCCGGCGGCGGCCTGCTGCGCATGGGCCCGACCCGCGTGCACTTGATGGAGCTGCGGCAGAAGCTGTATGACGAGGTGCGCGACTATGACGACGAGAAGCACCTGGCGCTGATCCCGCCGGGCATGCACCTGGCGCATAGCGAGACCCTGCAGTTTCCGCTACACCTGGCCCAGCCCGAAGCCCGCGCCGACCTGCTGGCCATGACCCCGCACGGCTGGCGCGCCAGCGCCGAACGCCGCGAAGCGGTGATTGCCGCCCCCTTCGAAGTCACCGTCGCCATCCGCTACGATTGGATCGTCAAAACTCAGGAATGAATCTAATGCGCCAACCCGATATCGAGATCTACCTGAAAGACGCCGAACGCGACGCCGTGGCGCAGTGGCTGGCTGAGGCACTCGGCCCGTGCAGCGACTGGCAGCAGAAAGGCCAGACCTTCAAGTGCAAGGCCGGCAAAGTGCCGGTGACCTGGCTGCCGAAAGCCGTGGGCAAATGGCACAGCCTGTACCTGGAAAGCGATGCCACGCCCTGGGCCGACGACCTGGCCTGCGCCCGCGCCGCCCATGCCGCGCTCGGCGTGCAGATCCGCTGTGCACCCGGCACCTGGGTGGAGGATGAAAGCGACGAGGAAGCCGACCGCTGGATCAAGGTCGATGCCGATGGCGAAACCGAGATCGTCTGGCGTACCGAATAAAAGTGGCCGCCTTGAATCGAGCGCCCGTAGCCCGGATGCAATCCGGGGCCTGACCGAGGCATTTCCCCGCATCTGGCTACAGAACCGCGACGGCGAAACCGAGATCGTCGTAGGGTGCGCCGTGCGCACCGCGCCATCCCCCGCCCTGAAAAGTACAGCGTGCAGAAACGACAAGGCCCGTCATCGACGGGCCTTGTGGCATTACGAGCTTGGCGTTCAGAGCGCCGATACGTCTTCCGCCTGCAGGCCTTTCTGGCCCTGGGTCACGCCGAACTCGACCTTCTGACCTTCGATCAGGGTGCGGTGGCCTTCGCCGCGGATGGCACGGTAGTGAACGAATACGTCCGGGCCGCTTTCGCGCTGGATGAACCCGTAACCCTTGGAATCATTGAACCATTTGACGGTTCCAGTCTCACGATCTGCCATTACCAACTTCTCCAAACTCGCTATGTTTTTATTGTCCAGCAGGGGCTTTGACGGCTCGGTAAAAACGTTCTTCATCGTTCGCCAACCCCGGCAAATGGAACATGGAGCAGGTCAAGCGAATGGCGTTCTTGCAGCAACCGCTCGGCCGAGTATAAAGCATGAAATGTGACTGAAAAGCACTTTTTAGAAGCGAACTTCGCCCAAGCAGCGCAGTACTTCCAGAGGTTTTTTCGGCCCGCCATCCCTGGCGGCAACGGCCTTCAAAACGCGCCTAACGTTCTGTCACCACGACATCCTCAGTTCATGGCCAGCAGATCGCGCAACTTCTTCGCCAGCCTTTGCACCTGATCGGCCTCTAGACGATAGGCCCAGTCGCTGCGTGCACTGATCTCGCCGGCCTTGAATCCCTGATGCTCGGCCAGCACCAGCCAGTACTGCTCGCCCTGTTTGTACAACAGGCCCTCGAGCTTCTGGCCATCGAAACCGCCGAGGCTGAATGTCAGCATCGGCGCCTGTTTGAACCCCACCTGCGCCAGTGGCGCTGCGTCGGCGAAACGGAGATTGGAGAACAGCGTGACCATGCCGTTGGCCACTCCCTCGAAGCTGAGCTTCTGATCCTTGCGCAGCTGCTCGACCGTGAAGTTGTACTGCTCGGCATCGGTCTTGCTCAGCGTCAGCGTCTCGCCGTCGGCGTAACGCAGCTCAAGGCGTTTGACGCTGGCGAAGGGGATGTCGCTGACCCGGCGATCCAGCCACTGCAGTTCATGGGTGGGCAGCTCGAACACCTGATCGATCTGCCAGACCTGGTCCTCGCCGGCGCGACGCACCAGTTGCCCACTGCCCTGCTGCGATGGATTGCCCAGGCGCAGGTTCAACTCCGGGTGGCCGTCGAAGTACAGGCGCAAACGCAGCGCCTGCTCGTCCTCCTGCCCTTGCTCGGCCAGGCCCAGGCGCCCATGCCACTGGGCATTGGCAGTCTTGGCCTCCACCGTGCGCGCCTCGCGCAACGCGCGCAGCAGCCTGGCCAGAGGCTCCGGCGCGGCCGGGTAATCCGCCTTGGCCGGCATCACCCAGCTCTCGTCGCGACGCTCGATGCGCACCGGCGGCTGGCCGGGTTGCTCCACTTCCACGGCCTGCAGGCTGCCCAGGTAGTCCTGTTCGGCGGCCAGCCAGGGCGCACGCTCGATCTGCGCCGTGCTCTGCTGCTGGTCGCGCTGTACCGCGAGATAACCCAGCACGCAGAGCAGCACGATGACGATCAATGCAATCAGACCTTTACGTCCCATGATCTTTTCACCCTTGGATAGGATGAAGCCACGCAGGGTGCGCCGTGCGCACCGAAGCTTCCTGAGTGGTGCGCACGGCACACCCTACGGGCCTCTGGAAAACCAGACATTGGGGGAGGCACTTCAGCAACGGTCGCGGCTGAAGCCCCTCCCACAGGTGAACATCAAGCGTGACGGCGCCGCCGCCACAGCCACAGCGTCAACACGCCGAGAGTCAGCAACGCCGGCACCAGGGCGATGTTGATGATCTTCAGCGTGCGCCCCAGCGCCTCGATATCGGCGTTGAGCTGGTAGCGCACTTCGCGCAGCTCCTTGCGAATCTCCAGCTTCTGCTGGATGAAACGCTGCAACGCGCCCTGCTGCTCCGGCGTCAGCTCCAGCGCCTGGCTGGGGTCGTCGCTGCGCTGCAGCGCGGCCAGTTGCTGCTCGGTCTCGGCCAGACGCGCCTGCAGGGCCTGCTCCTTGTCACGGAAGCGCTGTTCGGCGGCGCGCTGCAACTCCTCGACCACCACGAACGGGCGGCTGAAGCGACCACGCGAGCGCACGCTGATCAACGCCTCGGAGCCGGCCAGGTTGTCCAGCGCGTTGATCGCGAAGCTGCCGTTATCCGCCCAGGGTTGCGGGATGCGCTGGCCAAAGAACTCCTGCACCTGCACCCACATGCGATCACTGAGGATGTCGGTGTCGGCCACGGCGATGACGTTGATGGTGTCGGCCCACTTGAGGCCGTCCTTGCGGCCTTCGATGCCATCGGGAAAGGCGCTCTGCGCCGGACCGTCGATGCGCGCGGCGATGGTGTAGCGCTCGCCGGTCGGCTCCAGTTCACGGATCAGCTCCTCCGGGTTGCTGAGCATGGCGAAGCGCTGGGCGTCGAAGGGCATGGCGTATTCCGAGCTCTGCATCAGCGGGGTGAAACGCGTCTTCGCCCCCTCCACCGACTCGAGAATGCCGGCGGTGGCGACCGTGACGCTCTCCAGCCCGGCGGTGGCGATGTCATCCTGATCCAGCGCCTTGCGCGGCAAGCTCAGCCAGGCGGCGTGGCGCACCGGGCGCTGCCCCTGGCCACGGTTGACCGACATGGCGTAGGAGCCATCGCCGAGCACCTTGTCCGGCACCAGGCGCAGGCCCCAGGCCTTGAACAGCGGCTCGATGTCGGACGCCCGGTCCACCGCCATCTCCCCCGGCATATCGCCGGTATCGGCCTCGGCATAGGGGTCGACGAACACCATCAGCTTGCCGCCGCGCAGCACGAACTGGTCGATGGCGTACAGGGTCTGCTCGGGCAGGTTCTTCGGATGCACCAGCCACAGCACCGAGACGTTCTCGGGGATCAGGTCGACGTCGGCCTTAAGCTGCTCGATCTGGAACAACTGGCGCACCTGCTCCAGCACCATCCACGGCGGCGTCGGCTGCCGCGCCATCATGTCGAAGCCGCCGGTCATCTGCAGCCCGGAGAGCACGCCAACCACCGGCAGCTCCGGCTTGGCCAGGGTCTGCACCAGGCGGCTCAGCTCGTATTCCAGATGCTCCTCCTGATCCAGAGCGAAGAACGGGATCACCTGGGTGTCATCCAGGCCGTTGGTGCCGGCCAGGCCGAAGTAGATCGAGTCACCGCCCTGCTGCAGCGGGATGCCCTGCAGGCCAAACTCGGCAGCCTTGTCCTCGTCCTCGGAGAACGGCTCGGGGTCGATGACGTGCAGGCGGATCTTGCCGCCGGCCTGACGCTGATAGGCCTTGAGCATCTCCTCCACACGCTGCGCGTAGGTGCGCAGCGCCGGCAGGTCCTTGGCCACCTTGTCCGAATAGAAGAAGTACAGGTTTATTGGCTCGTCCAGCTCGGCAAGGATCTGCTTGGTGCCATCGGAGATGGTGTAGAGCTTCTGCTCGGTCAGGTCCAGGCGCGCACCGCCCAGGCCCAAGCCGGCCAGCAGGTTGAAGGCGAGAAAGGCCACCGCGATCAGCAGCAGCCCGGCGCCGGAATAGATCAGCTTTTTCATGGGCGCTCCTCAGTCGGCTTTCTTCAGGTCGATGACCACGGCGGTGGCGGTCAGCCACGCGGCGATCAGCGAGAGGAAATACAGCAGGTCGCGCAGATCGATCACGCCCTTGCTGATGGCGTCGAAGCGCACCAGGAAGCTCAGCGAGGCGATGGCGTCCACCAGCCACTGCGGCGCCCAGGCGAAGGCGTCGAGCACCATGGGAAAGCCGCTGACGATAAACAGGAAGCAGGCGCTGACCGCCAGGATGAAGGCGATCACCTGATTCTTGCTCAGCGCCGACATGCACGAGCCAATGGCCAGATACGCGCCGGCCAGCAGCCAACTGCCGATATAGCCGGTGACGATGGCGCCGTTGTCTGGCTCGCCCAGGTAGTTGACCGTGATGATCATCGGGAAGGTCAGCAGCAGCGCGATGCCCGCGAACACCCAGGCCGCCAGGAACTTGCCGGTGACCGCCTCGAAGCGGGTGATCGGCAGGGTCATCAGCAGCTCGATGGAGCCGGACTTGCGCTCCTCCGCCCACAGGCGCATGGCAATGGCCGGCACCAGGAACAGATAGAGCCAGGGGTGGAAGTTGAAAAAGGCGGAAAGATTGGCCTGGCCGCCCTCGAAGAAGCCGCCCAGGTAGAAGGTGAACACCCCGGACAGCACCAGGAAGATGACGATGAACACATAGGCCAGCGGCGTGGCGAAGTAGCTCGCCAGCTCGCGCTTGAAGATCACGGGCAACTGGGTCATGGCTGCTCTCCCCGGGTCAGCGTGCGGAACACTTCATCCAGGCGGCCGCGTTCCACGTTGAGTTCCTTGACCTTCCAGCCGCGTTCGGCAATCAGCGCATTGACCTGCGGGAAGATCACCTCGCCCGGCTGCGCCAGCACGCTCAGGCTGTGCTCGCGGGCGTTCTCCTCGACACCGGCGACGCCTGGCAGCGCCGCAAGAGCAGCCTGATCCAGCGCCTCATCGGCCACCAGCGTCACCGCCTGGTGATAGCGCGAGCGGCTTTCCAGCTCCAGCGGCGTGCCATCGGCCAGCAAGCGGCCCTGGGCGATCACCACCGCGCGGGTGCACAGCGCCGTGACCTCTTCGAGGATGTGGGTGGAAATGATCACGATCTTGTCGCGCGCCAGGCCCTGAATGAGCTGGCGCACCTGGTGCTTCTGGTTCGGGTCGAGGCCATCGGTGGGCTCATCGAGGATCAGCACGCGCGGATCATGCAGGATCGCCTGGGCCAGGCCGACGCGGCGCTTGAAGCCCTTGGAGAGCGTCTCGATGCTCTGCTCCAGCACCTTTTCCAGCTCCACCTGCTCCACCGCGCGCTGCACGCGCTGCTTCTTCTCGGCACCGCGAAAACCGCGTACCTCGGCGATAAAGTCGAGAAAACCGCGCACCGTCATATCGCCATAGCAAGGCGCGCCTTCCGGCAGATAACCGATCTGCCGCTGGGCTTCGAGGGTCTGGGTCTGGATATCGCAACCGAGGATGCTCGCCGTACCGGAGGTCGGCGCGAGAAAGCCGGTGAGCATCTTCATGGTGGTGGATTTGCCGGCCCCGTTGGGGCCGAGAAAGCCCAGCACTTCCCCTGGCTGGACCTGGAACGACAGGTCATCGACTGCCGTGTGCTGCGCAAAACGCTTGGTCAGGTTTCTTATATCGATCATGGCCTCTCACCAGTGCGGTCAAAGCCTGGCGCGCCGCTCGTGGGCACGAGCCAGGCCTGCAAAAATGCCGGCGGAACTATAAGAAGTCGGGCGCGCTGATTGCAACCGAATGGCGGGCGGCGAGATTTACCGGAGGTTACCGCCTCCCCGCGGTCACCCTCAGCGATCCAACGGGCTGAGCACCGCCAGGCCGCCGCGGTTGAGCACATGGGTGTAGATCATGGTGGTCTTCACGTCAGCATGGCCGAGCAACTCCTGCACAGTGCGGATGTCCTGTCCCGCCTCCAGCAGGTGGGTGGCAAAACAGTGACGCAGGGTATGCGGGGATATCTGCTTGACGATGCCGGCCCCCCGGGCGGCGCGCTTGAAGTTCCTCTGCACCCGTTTCTCATCCAGATGATGGCGCAACGGCTGTTCCAGGCGTTGCGGCAACATGGTGATGCGGTCTTTCATTCCCTTGCCATCGCGAATAAGGATTTCATGCCTCGCGAAGTCAACATCCTTGACTCGCAGACGCAAGGCTTCCATCAAACGCATACCGGTACCATAAAGCAGGCTACAGACCAACCAGAGTTCGCCGTCGAGCTCATCCAGTACACGCCGCACCTCATCAATGAACAGTACGACGGACAGCCGCTGGGGCTTCTTCGCGCGGACGATATCGGACAACCAGGCAGATTGAGTGCCAACACTTCCTTATAAAGAAACAGCAAAGCCGCCAGTGCCTGATTCTATGTAGACGCCGACACGTCGCGCCGCACGGCAAGATCGGTACGAAAAGCCTCTACCTCGGGAGCGCCCATTTCCTGAGGGTGACGGTAATGATGGAAGCGAATAAAACGCTTCACCCACTCGCAATAGACGCGTTCGGTACGGATGGAGTAGTGTTTCAGGCGGATTCGATCACGCATCTGATTGAGCAAGCGGGGTTTATCATCCATGGCGTATAACCTCCCAAATCGATCATCCTGACCCGCAAAACCCCAGCCTAGACAGGGAGTAGAGATATGACAAGGAAGGTTATCCCCCATTGCCAGTCGGCAGGTTATACACCATTTGGTGTCTATTTATAGTTAGCCACCGGAGAACTATCATGCCTATCTCGTGGGAGTCGGTTGTTGACCACTTTGATCGTCTCGCGAAAGATCTTCATTGGTCTCGTGACGCGTTTTCTGAGTTTAGGAAAAGGTATCTCGCCAATTCCAAGACACAACTATCGTTGTACGGTTCCGACGTTGATACCTCTGGAACTATTGAGGTCGGTCTAGCGGTTCAGAATCTAGAGTTAAGCACCGGGCGGGAGCTAGAAGAGGTTAAAGTCTGGATTTACGGTCTTCAAACAACGGTCGGGAGATATGCAAAGCCAAAGACAAACTATAAGTACCCGCGTGTCGCCATCTCAACTGAAAGCGAGATTATCTGCCTCGTGGAGGCCGTACGTGCGTTCATAACGAACAAACGTAAAGAGGCTATCACTGATGTTCTCTCACCAGCAGACGCGAAGCTAATTCAGCAAATATGGGATCGTCGGGGCCAACAAAAATTCAGGCAAGAACTATTACATCTCTATGAGAAAAAGTGTGCGATCACAGGCTGCACAACCGTTGCAGTCCTAGAGGCTGCTCATATCACCCCGTACGCAGATGAGCAACACTACGATGTCCAGCGTGGGCTACTCCTACGCGCAGATGTTCACACCTTATTCGACCTAGCAGTCATATCGATCGACCCATGCACGCGGAAAGTAGTTGTTAGTCCCGACGCGAAGGATGACTACGGTTACCTTCAGGGCAAGTCAGTTGCCCAGCCCTTAGAAGCCAGCGCTATACCCAAGAAGAAAGACCTTGAATCCCACTTCAATCGTTGGAACCAAAACATTGACCTGAAAGCCGGTGGCTAACAACTGGTTCAAATCGTCGCTTCGCTCACTAGGACGGGCTAAAGCCCGCCCCTTAACCAAACGTTAGCCACTGGAGAAATCACATGGACACCTGGCTAGAACTATTCTCGGCAGTTAGTGAGCTGATACCATTTCTTTCAGAAAAAAAGCGCGCAGAAAAAGAACATACAGAAAAAACCTTACAAGCGCTCAATGAAGCTTACTATGCGACCGAGGCATATTTCGCCGGACTAGAAGAAGGTGAAGAACCTTCAAGACAGAAGCAGTATGAGGTAGCCCATAAATGGGATGATTTATCGCATATGATTTACCGTTACAACCCAACCTTAGCTAGCCGACTTAGTTTAAAAAGCAGGTTTTGGCGCGAAAATTGCGCGTGGAGCGAAGAACAAAAGCAGCAGGCAAATATAGGGCTCGACCAAGTACGGAGAGATGGGCGTCTTATTTTAATTCCCAGACACCGCAAAGGCTAACAACTGCTTCAAGCCGCTCGCTTCGCTCACTCGGGACGGGCTAAAGCCCGCCCCTTAACCAAACGTTAGGCATCAGAATCCACTATGCGCGTCGAACAAGAGTCCCCCAATCAGCCGGATGTCATAGCTCTCATCGCAGATCTCGATGCTTATCAAGACTCTCTGTATCCGGCAGAGGCGCGTTATGCGCTCGACCTCGCGTCACTCTCCAAACCCAATGTCCTTTTTGTCGTTGCAAGAGATGAACAACACGCTGCCCTAGGCTGTGGCGCTGTCGTCATGAATGACTTATACGGCGAGGTCAAGCGCATGTATGTGCTACCCGAAGCCAGGGGCAAAGGTATTGCAAAGAAACTCATCGCCACCCTAGAGGCAAGTGCGTACGAGTCAGGCTGCAGAGAGCTCATGCTTGAAACCGGGCCATATCAACCGGAGGCACTGAGGTTCTACACAAATCAAGGCTATACGCGTCGAGGCGCATTCGGCTCATATCCCGAGCATCCGCTCAGCGTCTTCATGGGCAAGTCACTCAGTTCAGCAACCAGCGCAAGTTCTGATGCCTAACAACTGGTTCAAACCGTTCGCTTCGCTCACTGTGACGGGCTAAAGCCCGCCCCTTAACCAAACGTTAGCTTTCACGGAGACTTTATGTCAAAAAATACGGATATTGCAACTATCTTAGGTAAAGGTCTAGTCGGAGCTATTCCATTTGTTGGACCATTGGCTGCAGAGATTATTGGCGCAATAATACCAAACCAAAGAATTGACAGAATTGAATCCCTGCTAAAGCTTATCGAATCGAAGATTGCCGAAGAAGAAAAATCAAAGGTTGAAGAAAAAATCGTTACTCCCAAATCAGTAGACCTGATTGAGGATGGATTTCTTCAGGCCGCTAGGGCCCTTAGTGAAGAAAGAAAAGACTACATAGCCTCACTTCTCAAAAATAGTCTTACGAATGACCGCCTAGAATACATTGAGAATAAACGGCTACTATCTATACTCGGCCAACTCAATGATCTCGAAATAATAATATTGAAATCCTATACACTGCATCACGGAGAACCAGACTCCGAAGAATTTTTCAAGATACATCAAGACGCATTGCAGCCATCATTCGCCTACCTTGGTGGCAGCCAAGAAGAATTAGATAAACACGTTCTCCATCAAACCCATAAGGCCCATCTTGCAAGTCTGGGACTATTGCGACCAGGATTTAAGAGAGCAAAAAAAGGTGAGCTACCAGAATTTGATGATAAGACAGGCATGATAAAAGCCAATGGGTATTCAATTACACCTCTTGGTCGGTTACTGCTTCGTAGCATCGACCAAATTGGTGAGGAATAAGCTAACAAGTGGTTCAAACCGTTCGCTTCGCTCACTGGGACGGGCTAAAGCCCGCCCCTTAACCAAACGTTAGGCAAAGGTAGAAACATGGAGAATCTAACCATTCTGGTCTCAATACTGGTTGCCTTTGTTGCGTGGCGTGAATGGTTCACCAATAAGCAACGACTGAAACATGAGCTTTTTGATCGTAGATATTCTGTGTATGAGCAGATAACTAGTTTTATGGCGTCAATTGTGATCGAAGGCGGAGTCCCCCCAAACAAAGACATTGAGTTCTTGCAAAAAACCAAACAAGCATATTTTGTTTTCGGTTGCGCCTCGTGGGTCAAATATCTCGTGGACGATATTTATAAAAAAGCCGTCACCCTACAAGCGCTTGAGGGAACCTTGCCCGGGCTTCAAGGTGAAGATCGGAAGAAAAATCTTCATGAGCAAACTCAGATAAAGCTCTGGTTTTCTCAAGAGCTAAAAGAAATTGATGAGAAATTTGAGCAATTCTTTAAGCTTTCCACGTAAAGCCTAACTAGTGGTTCAAATCACTCGCTCTGCTCGTTGGGACGGGCTAAAGCCCGCCCCTTAACCAAACGTTATGCAAAATGAAATTCATAATTGAGTATCAGTTAGAAGAACATGGATGGGCAAAGATTTGCTTTAGCAATGAAGCAGACTCAATAAGCAGTCAAGTTTCATACTTGCACGACAGCTTGCTTGATCTTTCGCTAATGGCACTGCAAATAAAATCAGGCAGCAAAAATGCGAAAGCAATATTTATGGACGAGCCGGGTGAACTACAACTCCTCGTAAGCATCACAGAAGATAACGCAGTCTATGAAGCTCGCTGGTTTGACGATTGGCAAAGCTGGGGAATGGTTCAAGAGGAAAACTACAGGGTTCTTTTGCAAGGAACCTGCCCTGCCCTACAAATCGTTCAGCAAATTACGCAAATTTTGTGGCAAATACACCAGAACATTGGGCCTGAAAAATATAAAGAGCTGTGGGTTGAGCATGACTTTCCTATTGAGCAATTCAAGGGGCTTGTGAATGCATAACAACTGGTTCAAACCGTTCGCTCCGCTCACTGGGACGGGCTAAAGCCCGCCCCTTAACCAAACGTTAGGGCCAAATCAGCATGAACCTAGATGAACTAGCCATAGAGTACTATCACAGCGCACTTGAGCTAGCTCAAAAGTCCTTGATAGCCGGCCTTACCGTTTCAGGGATAGCTTACCTATCGGCAATCAACGGAAAACATGAATCACCGTATCTTATCCCAATCCTAGAAATTGAAACCGCTTCATTTAACTATTTCTCCATTGCGCTTCTTACTTTATTCATAACGTGCGGAGCGCTTTGCGCACACGGAATCAACAAAGCCATAGAAAACTGGAAATCAGTTGCAGATAAAGAAATTTCAATACGATTACTTCAAGCTCCAAACATACTAATATCCGGAACCATTGTTCATAGTCTTCTATATGGCTTCCTTTTTATGGTCGGAGCAAGCTTGTCAGAAATAATATTTGAAGTCACTGGCTGGAAGCCCCTTGCAGTTGGAAGCCTTATAAGCCTTCCTTACTACGTAGCCCTCAGCTTTGCATCAAGGCTAAAGCGAATGAATAGGCTTTGAGTCAGCCCTAACAACTGGTTCAAACCGTTCGCTTCGCTCACTGGGACGGGCTAAAGCCCGCCCCTTAACCAAACGTTAGGTCACACGATGAATTGGCGCCCACTTGCAAACTGCAAGAAAAAATCTTTTGGAAGAGGTGTGGTATTCCGTTTCCCGGCAAAAGCTCCATTTGAGAAAATCGTCGACTTCATGATTATCGAAGAACATGATTCACCAACGTTTTATAAGCTGATATGTTCATCTGGCCATCATGCCGGACAAACCGAGTTGGTGTTTCCTGCCGAAGCAAAGCATGAAACTGGCGCAGTGTCAGTGGCTTGGCTAAAGAAAAATTGACAAACCTGGATTTATCCCGAGTGCGAAGTTGAAGCCGTCAGTTACGTGGACTGTTATCCACCGGGCCACGGCGTGAAACCTAACTAGTGGTTCAAACCGTTCGCTGCGCTCACTGGGACAGGCTAAAGCCCGCCCCTTAACCAAACGTTATACGGACTTCTCATGAACGATTACCTTCTCCTTCTAGGCGGCGTAGGTTTAGTCAAAGGAAAAGTAAAAGGCTTTGGACCTGCCTTGTTGCAGGCATCTAAAGACCTTTCCGAGTGCATGAGGTTATCCGGCTGGTCTACAAGTGCCCCATTTGATAAAGTCAGCCTCATTGTCAAATATGGAGCAGACACCTCACAAAAAGTAGAAATAGGGCGCATCAACAAACATAAAGAACTGGAAGCCTCTATACAGATCCCATTACAACAACTCCAAAATTCGTCAAACCTAGATGCCGAAATAAAAAAATTTCAGTTCATGTACTAAATTTAGTATCAACAAAGTATGGTCTCCCGAAAATCACCGTATAACAATTGGTTCAAACCGTTCGCTTCGCTCACTCGGGACCGGCTAAAGCCGGCCCCTTAACCAAACGTTAGAGATCATCAATGACATACGACAGTTCGGAAGTCGAAGAGAAGTGGTGCAGTGAGCGCCGCAACGAAGTCGCCGATTACTTGAAAGTTCACCAAGTAGAGCATGGCCGAATTGGAGAATGGCCTGCTTGGCATTTGATGCCTTACGTTTCCATCTGGGCCATCGAGAGCAAATCAAGTCCCGGCTGGGTTGGCTGGTGGGTAATTTGCGGTGACCTTCCAACAGACTATGTGTCTGCTGAAAAAATAAAACATCCTCGCGATGCCCTTAAAGCTATTGCTACCCGTTGGCTCAGTGCGGCAGTTTCTATGGCGCGTGGAGAGTCATCGCCAGGATTCTCCGTCGGATCTTCCGCAGATTGGAAAGCCCTTTCGCCACAGCTAGAATCACGTGCACAGCTTCTGCAAGACTGCGCCGATGAAGGCGAACTCTGGCGTGACCTCTAACTAGTGGTTCAAACCGTTCGCTTCGCTCACTGGGACGGGCTAAAGCCCGCCCCTTAACCAAACGTTAGGCAATCCACGGATGATCTTCGGCAACAAGTCAGACTTCGCAATTGAGGCGATGATCGAGCCACATTTAGAACCGCCTTCTGAACCATGGGGCCGGCTATGCATATGGGTATCGGGCACACAAATCGGCGATTTTGATGACCCACACTGCGGCTTATACAATTGCCACGCAAGTTTCCAAGAAATATCTAAAAGACTAGATGCACTATGGACGAAAGAGCTAGAAAGCCTAAGCGACGTAGAAATTTGGAATTTTCTTGATGGCACGCTTTATGGGCATCATGGAAATATAGAAATCGACGACCTCAGAACATTAGAAGAAACAATCAGAGATGCTGAAAAATATTCAAAATTTGATTTTCTTACTAACTGGGGTGAAATGTTCGACCGAGGTGGAAAGTCTTTTATTCTAAAGCCACCAAGTGAGCACATCAAAATACTCAACTACGACTACAAGCAAGAAGTTGTCAGAACCTACAGGTGCACAGAGTTCTCTTTCTATCGAGCATCTAGAGAATTTTCCAACTGGTATTCTGAGCAGGTAAGAAGACTAAAGGCCTAGCAAATGGTTCAAGTCGTTCGCTTCGCTCACTCGGGACCGGCTAAAGCCGGCCCCTTAACCAAACGTTATGCACTTAGGAGAGTAAAGTGTTAGTCCAAGACATTAACCTTGAAACCCTGCTTCACGAATTCGTTGCAGAACAGCATCAGTTACTGGCAAACGACTCTAGCGAGCAAGCCATCTCTCATCAACTTGCAATGAAACTGGCTGGGGCATTTTCTGGCTGGCACGTTGACTGCGAGTACAATCGAGACATAGAAAAAATAAAACGCCTTATTTATGCCATTTCGCCAGAAGGCTCAACTTCCGAGCACAATGTTGTTCCTGACATAATCATCCATCGACGGATGACCAATGACAATTTAATAGCTATTGAAGTAAAGAAGTCCACAAACCAAGAACAAAGCTTCAAAGACCTATCAAAGCTCAAAGCATTTAGAGAGCAACTAGGCTACCAGCATACTTTGTTTATACGTTTCCTTACAGGCTCGGCTAACACAGGATTAGCAGAGTATGAATTCGTGTAAGCGCATAACAACTGGTTCAAGTCGCTCGCTTCGCTCACTGGGACCGGCTAAAGCCGGCCCCTTAACCAAACGTTAGGAAGCGTCATGGTGTTTCGCGCTGTTTTCAAAGCCATACAAGCACTTGTACTTCTTACCATAGGAACAATAGTGTTTTTTATTGCCGCTCTGACATGGAGTTACTATTTTGATGTGATATCGGGTGCAGAACCATTCAGTTCATCAAGCTGGGTAGAACGTTCTAATCCGTACAAAATCACCAATGACCCTGGCTGCGTGCGTGGCGGAATGGCACTGGATTTAATTCAAAAAGAAATCTTAAAAAGCAAAACCCAAAAGCAAGTCTCTGAAATCCTCGGAACCCCAGATAAAATCTCTGACTCAACATTTTCATATGAGCTAGGACAGTGCTCCGGCTTAGGCTGGCACAATTCTATACTGGTAATTAAATTCATGAACAACTCCGTTCACAATCTAAAAATCGTGCGAGATGCGCCCTAACAACTGGTTCAAGTCGTTCGCTTCGCTCTCTCGGGACGGGCTAAAGCCCGCCCCTTAACCAAACGTTATGCACACCAAGGAATCAGCGTGCGCTCAATGCTAGCTTTCATCCTGGCAATAATTTTCACCAACTTTTCTCTTGCTGACTCACAAAACCTGAGATCAGAAGAGAAAGAGTGCGGCGAACATATGTCTTACAAACAAATATCTGGCTGTTACTCTACCCTTTACAGAAAAGCGGACAAAGAGCTAAATGACCAATACTCAAAGCTGAGAAACTCTCCTGTTCTTGAGAATAGGAAAAACTTAGTAGCCGCACAGCAGCTATGGGTAAAGTTTCGAGACGCTGACTGTGTTTTTCACGAGCCACGAAAGGAAAGCGACAATCTAGTTTCTTCTGGCCGCAGCATCTGCCTTACACGCAGAACACTAGACAGGCTTGAGCAGTTAGAAAGCTACAATTTCAAAAAAGGCTGTAACGGTTGTGCGTGGTAGTACGCATAACAACTGGTTCAAACCGTTCGCTTCGCTCACTGGGACGGGCTAAAGCCCGCCCCTTAACCAAACGCTAGCATTCAATGAGTGCACATTCCTTCAGCACGATTGAGTGGAAACACACATGCCCGGTTCATGCTTTCCGGGCCATGTCACAGCGGCATGGCCGGCACTTCCGCCAGCATATTGATCACGGGCGGAGCCAGGCCGTTGGCCCCCGCCCACAATCTGAACAGCGCAGGAAGCCCCATGAAGTCCATCATCCTCTTGGCACTTTCGTTGTGCTCGTCTCTGGTCTGGGCCGGTGAGCCCTGCGTCTATCCCAGCAAACAGGACGACGGCAGCGTTGCCTACTTCAAGGACTGCGGCGTGGTTGAGGGTGATCGGCTCACGCTTAACAGCGAACACGCCGAGAACCTGGCCTTCGACGGCAGCGGCATGGCCTGCGTCGTCCTCGCGGCGAGCGAAGCCTTCTACCTGCTGCAGGACGGGCGCTCGCAACGTGTGCTGTTCTTCGACAATGGCTGCGACTATTTCAGGGAGGGCCTTGCCCGAGGCCTGGTGAAGGATCGAATGGTCTTTATCGACGCACGACTGGAAACCGTGCTGACGCCCGGCTTCGATCTGTTACTGCCTTACGACTACGGGCATGCAGTGGTGTGCAACGGCCCCTTCGTGGAAGAACGGCATGGCGAGCACACCCTGCTTCGCGGCGGCCAATGCGGCCTGATGGACAAGCAAGGCAGGATGGTCGTCGAAGCCGTTCACGCCATTGGCGACAACGAGGTGTTCGACCACTATCTGAATCACAACAGCCATTGCCCAGCGCCCCCACTGCATACCCCAGAGGCCGCGCTGTGCCACGCCAGGCGGCACGTCGCGAACATGGATCACCACAGTGCGCAATGGAAGCGGCAGAAGATTTCCCAGCAGGGCGCCGTCTGGTTGGTCACCTTCGTCGAAGAGGGCGAAGGCGATGAGGAATTTACCCTGACCCTGAACGCGGACAGCGCTCAATGGGGCTCGTTGATCCAAGAATCCCACGACGAGGCCAGGCAGCGTCTGGAACCATAGCCTGCATACGGCTGGCGGCCTTGGCCTGGACCAGGACATGCGGGCGCAAGTGGAGGTCGATGCGCAGCCCAACCTGGCCACCAGTACCCTCCTCCTTCTACCTAGAGGTGATTGCCATGAAAGAAGCACAAGGTATCTCGATCCAGACGCTAGGCAGCGAGCATCTCGATGTCATGCGCGCGATGCTGAGCATGTTCGGCGAGGCCTTCGGGGAGACGGCGACCTACACCGCAGCGCAGCCCGACGATGCCTACCTGCAGGGGCTGCTGGCGAGCGATGCATTCTTCGCCATTGCCGCATTGGCCGAGGGGCAGGTGGTCGGCGGGCTGGCGGCCTACCTGCTGCCCAAGTTCGAGCAGGCGCGCGCGGAAATCTACATCTACGACCTGGCCGTTGCGCAGCCGCATCGGCGGCGCGGCATCGCGACGGCGATGATCGAGCAGTTGAAGCACATCGCAGCGGCCAGAGGAGCCTACGTCATCTACGTGCAGGCGGACCATGGCGACGATCCCGCCATCGCGCTCTATACCAAGCTCGGCATTCGAGAGGATGTGCTGCATTTCGATATCCCGCTGGAACGCGGCTAGCCTCCCCCGTTGCGTTGGCCGAATATTGACGAATCGCGTCTACTCTCACGCACGCTCATCACTGCAAGGAATCGCCCCGATGGACCTGATCGCACGCAACTTCCGCTGGTTGATGCTGATATCCGGCGTGCTCACGGCAAGCATGTTCTATGGATTGTTCGCGCCCCAGGAGGCGCTGGAGTCGATGTTCGGCGCCTCGTTCAACGGGCAGCTGGAAGGTCTGGTCATTCGCAGCTGGTCGGCGCTGGTCGGGCTGATCGGCGTGATGCTGATCTACGGCGCGTTCAGCCCGCAGAACCGGGTGTGCTGCGCCGTGTTCGCGGCGACCAGCAAGGCCATCTTCGTCGTGCTGGTGCTGCTCTACGGCCAGCAATACCTCGCCACGGCGGCGCCCGCCGTAGTTCTGGATCTGCTGGTGATCGTCTTCACCCTGCTCTTTCTGCTGGCAACCCGGCGCCGCGCCGCGCTTTAGCAGCCGTTCGCGCGGCGCCCTGCGACTGCAGCGGCGTTGGTCTTCCGAGTGTCACAGCCTGGTAGGATCATCGCCGCCTGCATGATGTGCTCATGAAAGCCGGCCCCGTTCCGGCGACGCCCTCCAACTACCCCGCTACCGAGGCCCGTTTTGGAAACCACGGTCTTTCTCGCCGTCATCGCCGCCGCTGCCCTGCATGCCGGCTGGAACGCCCTGCTCAAGATCGGTCTGGATCGTTTCCTCACTGCCACGCTGATCCAGATCGGTGCCGGCCTGGTGGCGCTCTGCGCCTTGCCGCTGGTGGCGCTGCCACAGGCTTCGGCCTGGCCCTGGATCGCGCTGTCGGCGCTGCTGCACATCGGCTACAACTTCTTTCTCGCCCGCGCCTACCAGTACGGCGACCTCGGTCAGGTCTATCCCATCGCTCGCGGCAGTTCGCCCCTGATGGTCGCCCTGCTGTCGCTGCTGCTCCTGCATGACGGCCTCGATGCCCTGCAACTGCTGGGGCTGCTGACCCTGGTGCTGGGCATCTGGCTGATGGCGATACGCGGCGGGCATCACCAGGCGCCGCGAGGGGCGATGCTGGCCTGTGCGCTGATGACGGCGCTGTTTATCGCCGGCTATACCCTGAGCGACGCCGTGGGTGCGCGCAGCAATGGCGACGCGCTGAGCTATTCGTTGTGGCTGTTCACCGTCAACGGCGTGGTGATGGCGCTGGTGCTGGCCCTCAGTCGCGGCCCCCAGGCCTTTCTGCAGTTGGGCCCGCACTGGCGTGGCGGGCTGGCCGGCGGGGCGATGTCCATGGCCGCCTATACCATCGTGATCTGGGCCATGACCCAGGCGCCGGTGGCGCTGGTATCGGCGCTGCGCGAAACCAGCGTGCTGTTCGCCGTGCTGCTGGGGGTGCTGCTGCTCAAGGAGCCATTGCGGCCGATTCGTGTCCTGGCCTGCGCGGTGATCGCGGCCGGCGTGGTGGTGATGAAGTTGGCCTGAGGGTTTCGCCTTGTCGCAGGTGGTGGGCTGAAGCCCACCCTACTCGACTGACGTTGCCTGACGACCCTCCGTCGCCCCGCCTCGCTGGTGCCGGCCAGGTAGCTAGAGTTACTGAGCACTTCACCCGCACAGGAGGGAACACGATGTCGAAGAATATCTGGGGCCCCAAGACCACCGGCAGCGATGGGGTCATGAGCGAAGATGACTTCATCGCCTTTGCCATCGCCAAGGTCGGTGACGGTGGCACGACCTGGCGCAAGAACGTGGCCAAGGCCTACAACGCCATCACCAATCACGACGGTCAGGCGGGCGCCAACGACAAGTATCCGCACAAAGGCAAAGCGGTCTGCCACGTCTCGGAAGGCAAGCGCGGCGCCGGCAATGGCGTCTCGGTGTTCTTCACCGCCAAAGGCGAGGTCGTCGCCAGCGTCATCGGCATCGGCTATCACATCGGCTCGGCCTCCTATCACCTGGAATGGCGTTTGCCGAGCTGGGATACCGCCAACAGCGCCAACATCACGCTGTAACACCGGCGCCCTACCCTGGGTACGCGCTGCGAGCCCTTGCGCAGCGCGTATGCAAGAGGCCTTCGGGTCCGCCTTGCAGGGCGGTGAAGAACTTCCCCCGGAAGTTTTTTGCCCGCCACGCGGGCTTGCGGCACACTAGCGACCTTCCCGAGCATCCGCTCGTTTAACTGCTCAAGAGTCCGTATGACCCGTTCTCCCCTGCGCCGCCTCGCCTTTGGAGCGCTGCGCCGCCTGCTGTACCTCTGGGTACGCTCGGAAACCATCAACCAGTCCGCATTCACCCTCAAGCTCGACCGCAGCAAGCCGGTGTTCTATGTGCTGCAGCAGCCCTCGGTGAGCGACCTGGCGGTGGTCGACCGCGAGTGCACCAAGGCTGGCCTTCCGCGGCCGGTGTTGCCAGTAGCGGTCGGGGAACACATCGAGCCCGCCGCCTTCTTCTACCTGACGCCGGAGCCGGACTGGTTCGGCCGTCAGGACAAGCGCGGCATCTCGCCGACCCTCGATCGGGTGGTCACCGCCCTCGGCCAGCATGCCGTGGACGACGCGCAGATCGTCCCGGTCAGCGTGTTCTGGGGGCAGTCGCCGGACCGCGAGACCAGCGCCTGGAAGCTCCTGTTCGCCGACAGCTGGGCCGTGACCGGGCGCCTGCGCCGGCTGGTGAGCATCCTGATTCTCGGGCGCAAGACCCGCGTGCAGTTCTCCACGCCGATCCACCTGCGCGAGCTGGTCGAGCAGGACAAGGGCCAGGAGCGCACGCTGCGCATGGTGCATCGCATCCTGCGCGTGCACTTCCGCAACCAGAAGGCGGCGGTGATCGGCCCGGACGTGTCGCACCGGCGCAACCTGGTCAAGGGCCTGGTGCACGATCCGATGGTGCGCCAGGCGATTGCCGAGGAAGCCGAGCGCGAGAAGATCAGCCTGGAGAAAGCCGAAGCCCAGGCGCTTCGCTACGGCAACGAGATCGCCTCGGACTACACCTACACGGTGATCCGCTTCCTCGAGCTGGTGCTCTCCTGGTTCTGGAACAAGATCTACGACGGCATCAAAGTGCACAACGTCGAAGGCGTGCGCGACATCGCCCAGGGCCACGAGGTGATCTACGTGCCCTGCCACCGCAGTCACATCGACTACCTGCTGCTGTCCTACTTGCTGTTTCGCAACGGCCTCACGCCGCCGCACATCGCCGCCGGCATCAACCTCAACATGCCGGTGATCGGCGGCCTGCTGCGCCGTGGCGGTGCCTTCTTCATGCGCCGCACCTTCAAGGGCAACCCGCTGTACACCGCGGTATTCAACGAATACCTGCACACCCTGTTCAGCAAGGGCTTCCCGGTGGAGTACTTCGTCGAGGGCGGCCGCTCGCGCACCGGGCGCATGCTGCAGCCGAAGACCGGCATGCTGGCCATCACCCTGCGCAGCTTCCTGCGCTCGCATCGCCTGCCCATCGTCTTCGTGCCGGTGTACATCGGTTACGAGCGCGTGCTGGAAGGCCGCACCTACCTGGGCGAACTGCGCGGCGCGAGCAAGAAGAAGGAGTCGATCTTCGACCTGTTCAAGGTGCTCGGCGCGCTCAAACAGCGCTTCGGCCAGGTCTCGGTAAACTTCGGCGAGCCGATCAAACTGGCCGAGTTCCTCGATCAGCAGCAGCCCGGCTGGCGCCAGCAGGAGCTGGGCCCGCAGTACCGCCCGGCCTGGCTCAACGACACCACCAACCGCCTGGGCGAGCGCGTGGCGCGCCACCTCAACGAGGCGGCCTCGATCAACCCGGTCAACCTGGTGGCATTGGCGCTGCTGTCCACCAGCAAGCTGGCCCTGGACGACCGCGCCCTGGCGCGCGTGCTCGACCTGTATCTGGCGCTGCTGCGCGCGGTGCCCTACTCGCCACACACCACCCTGCCGGACGGCGACGGCGCGGCGCTGATCGAGCACGTCAAGGGCATGGACCTGCTGGCCGAGCAGAAGGATGCGCTGGGCAAGATTCTCTATCTGGACGAGCAGAACGCCGTCCTGATGACCTACTACCGCAACAACGTGCTGCACATCTTCGCCCTGCCGGCGCTGCTGGCGAGCTTCTTCCAGAGCAGCGCGCGGATCAGCCGCGAGCAGATCCTGCGCTTCACCAAGGCGCTGTATCCCTACCTGCAGGCCGAGCTGTTCATCCGCTGGGAGATCGAACAGCTGGACGACGTGGTGGACCAGTGGCTGGCGGCCTTCGTCGAGCAGGGCCTGCTCAAGGTCGAGGGCGATGTGTACGTGCGCCCGGCGCCCAGCTCACGCCAGTTCGTGCTGCTGACCTTGCTGTCGCGTTCGGTGGCGCAGACTCTGCAGCGCTTCTACATGGCCATCGCCCTGCTGCTCAACGCCGGGCAGAACGCGATCAGCGCCGAGGAGCTGGAAGACCTGTGCACGGTCATGGCCCAGCGCCTGTCGATCCTGCATGGCCTGAACGCGCCGGAGTTCTTCGACAAAAGCCTGTTCCGTCACTTCATCCAGAGCCTGCTGGATCAGGGCGTGCTGCGCCAGGACGAGGCCGGCAAGCTGAGTCATCATCCGCTGCTCAGCGAACTGGCCGAAGGCGCCGCCAAGCGCGTGCTGCCGGCGGAGATTCGCCTGTCGATCCGCCAGGTGGCGCTCGATCGCAACGAGGATGAGCCGGCGGCGCCGTAATCGTAGGGTCGCGCGCGGCCAGCCAGGCCGTGTGCGCCTCCGAATCACCGTGGCCCCGGTGCGCACGGCGCACTCTACGTGTCACGTCAGCTCCTGGGGTGGATGTCGCTTTTACATCCACCATGGCGCAGGCTCGGAGCAACCAGACGAACCTGTCACGGTTTTGGCAGTCAGTCGATAAGCCACACACTGGCAGGAGGCTCTGGCCATGATCGACTCCCTGATGCTCAGCGCGGTACGTGTCACCACCCTGGCGGCCGGGCAGATACTGACCAACGCCAGCGGCTTCTTCTTCAGCCGAGATCAGCAACTGTTTCTGGTGACCAGCCGTCATGTGGTGCTCGACGAACCGAGCGGCCACCACCCCGACGCCCTGCAGATCGAACTGCACACCGACGCGGACAATCTGGCCAGCACGGCGGATTTCACCATCCCCCTCTATCACGGTGACCGGCACCTGTGGCGCCAGGGCATCGACGGTGCCGGCGAGATCGACGTGGCGGTGATCGAACTGGACCGTTCGGCGCTACCGCCAGGCAGCCTCTACCAGGCCTTCACGGCACAGCACCTGTTGCAGGCCGACGAGCATGTGGAGATCGGCTCGACCCTGCTGGTGGTGGGCTTTCCCCTTGGCTTTCAGGACAGCCTGCACCGCATGCCGGTGGCGCGCCACGCCGGGCTGGCCTCGTCCTTCGGCCTGCGTTTCCAGGGGCTGGGCTACTTTCTCACCGATGGCCGCACTCACCGCGGCATCAGCGGGGCGCCGGTGGTCAAGCGCGCCAGCGTCGACGGCGAGCTGCCCTGGCACCTGCTCGGCATCCATTCCACCCGCCTGCTCGGCGAGCGCGACGAGGAACAGGACGAAGCCCTGGGCCTGAACTGCACCTGGTATGCCGATATCCTGACGACGCTGACGGAATGATCGCCCGGCGTCATCGCCTGGGATGATTGCCAGGCTCGCCGGCAAGCCGGCTCCTATAGAACAAACCACGCCCCCTAGGAGCCCGCTTGCGGGCGATAGCCAGTAGCCGGTGTAATCCGGGTCCAAGAAAAAACCCGCCGAGCGCATCGCGCAGGGCGGGTTTCTTTGCAGCGGTTTACGCCTTACAGGGTCACGGCAGCCGGCTCGGGCTCGGCGGCAATTTCCACGTCCGGCGCCACTTCGACGTGCAGCAGTTCGAGACGCTCGCTGCTCCACTGACGAATGCGGTTGGTCAGTTCCAGGTCGTCGTTGAGCTTCTGCCCGTAGGACGGAATGATGCCCTTCAGACGTTCTTGCCACTCAGGAGTGGCGACCTTGTCGGCGAAGGCCTTTTCGATCAGGTGCAGCATGATCGGCGCGGCGGTGGAGGCACCCGGCGAGGCGCCCAGCAGCGCGCTGATGCTGCCGTCGGCAGAGGTCACCACCTCGGTGCCGAACTGCAGCACGCCGCCCTTCTCGGCATCCTTCTTGATGATCTGCACGCGCTGGCCGGCATTGATCAGCTCCCAGTCGGCGTCCTGCGCCTCGGGGAAGTACTCGCGCAGCGAAGCCATGCGCTCGTCCTGGCTGAGCATCAGCTGGCCCATCAGGTAGGTGCTCAGCGACCAGTTGTCCATGCCGGCGTTGACCATCGGCAGGAAGTTGTCGGTGGTCATGCTGCTGAACATGTCGAGCAGCGAGCCGTTCTTCAGGTACTTGGTGGAGAAGGTGGCGAACGGGCCGAACAGCAGCACGTTTTCGCCGTCGATCACGCGGGTGTCCAGGTGCGGCACGGACATGGGCGGCGAACCCACCGAGGCCTTGCCGTAGACCTTGGCCAGGTGCTGGGCAACCACGTCCTGGTTGCGGGTCATGAGGAACTGGCCGCCGACCGGGAAACCGGCATAACCCTTGGCCTCTTCGATGCCGGACTTCTGCAGCAGCTTGAGCGCGCCACCACCGGCGCCGATGAAGACGAAGCGCGCATCGATGCTGCGCTCTTCGCCGCCCTTGGCCAGGTCGGCCACGGTCACGCGCCAGGTGCCGTCATCGTTGCGCTTGAGGTCGCGAACTTCGTGTTCCAGGTGCAGACGCGCCTGGTCCTTGCCGATCAGCGAATCGATCAGCTGGCGGGTGATCTCGCCGAAGTTGACGTCGGTGCCGATGGCCATGCGCGTGGCGGCGACCTTCTGCTGCGGGTCGCGGCCCTGCATGATCAGCGGCACCCACCGGGCGATCTGCGCGTGATCCTCGGTGAACTCCATGCCGCGGAACAGGTTGCTGTGCTGCAGCGCAGCGTGGCGCTTGCGCAGGTATTCGACGTTGTCGTCGCCCCAGACGAAGCTCATGTGCGGGGTGATGTTGATGAAGCTCCTGGGCTTGCTCAGCACCTCGCGCTCGACCTGGGTGGCCCAGAACTGCTTGGAGATCTCGAACGACTCGTTGATGGCGATGGCCTTGCTGATGTCGATGCCACCGTCGGCGGTTTCCGGGGTGTAGTTCAGCTCGCAGAACGCCGAGTGGCCGGTGCCGGCATTGTTCCAGCCATTGGAGCTCTCGCCGGCGACGCGGTCGAGGCGCTCGTAGATTTCGATGCTCCAGTCCGGCTGCAGCTCGTTGAGGTAGGTGCCGAGGGTGGCGCTCATCACGCCAGCGCCGATCAGCAGCACGTCGACGGTTTTCTCGGGCTCGCGGGGGTTGGAGCAACCGATCACGCTGAAACAAAGCAGCGTCAGCAGGATTTTCTTCATGGGACATTCCAGTGTTGTCGCACGACGGCAACAGCCGTGCAGGCAAGGTTTCGGGTAGCGGCCGTTTTGGGCCGCACATGGGCGATAGCCGCAGATCTGCGGCGCGGCGGAAGGAAGGGTGTTTCCAGGCCTCTTGGCGGGCGTGTTCCGATCGCGCCGCGGGCAAGAGCAATATGCGTGCCGCTGAAAGGATTCAGCGCTATCGGCGAGGCCATAGCGGCACCGCCCTGAGACCTCCGTGGCGAGATGTCGCCAAAGCGCGGCGCCAGGGGGCGTTCCGATGGCGGGATTCCGCCCGAATCCGGCTACGACGGAAGGGGCCACGACAGGAGGGCTGGCGGCCTCGCAAATCGCCGATCACGGCTGCTGCGTTACCGGAGCCACACGCCGGCAGCGGCGCCGAACGACTGCCGACCGGTCGTATCTGATCCGCTTTTTTATCGAAAACCTGAGTCTGTTTTGCAAACAGTGGCCCCCGGATCATGGCGCCAGCCTGATTAACGCCTGATGAGGGCAACGACATGACCGAGCTGATCCCCGTGCGCGCCGTCGAGACCATCGACCCTGCCAAACCCATTCGCCTGACGCCGGCCCAGGCTGGCGGCCCGATCCACACGCGCAGTTTCACCGGGCGCTTTCGCAACCTGCGTCTGCTCGGCGCCGGCCTGCTGTTCCTGTTGTTCTTCGGTACCGCCTGGATCGACTGGAACGGCCGCCAGGCGGTGCTCTGGGATCTGCAGAACCGTCAGTTCCACATCTTCGGCGCCACCTTCTGGCCGCAGGATTTCATCCTGCTCTCGGCCATCCTGATCATCGCCGCCTTCGGCCTGTTCTTCATCACCGTGCTGGCCGGCCGGGTGTGGTGCGGCTATGCCTGCCCGCAGAGCGTGTGGACCTGGGTCTTCATGCGTGTCGAGCAGCTCACCGAAGGCGACCGCGGCCAGCGCATCAAACTCGATGCCGCGCCCTGGTCGCTGCAGAAACTGGCCCGGCGCAGCGCCAAGCACGGCCTGTGGCTGGCGGTGAGCCTGGTCACGGCGCTGGCCTTCGTCGGCTACTTCACCCCGGTGCGCCAGTTGACGGTGGACCTGGCCACCTTCGAAGTCGGCGCCACCACGGCGTTCTGGGTGCTGTTCTTCACTGCCGCCACCTACATCAACGCCGGTTGGCTGCGCGAGAAGGTGTGCCGCGACATGTGCCCCTACTCGCGCTTTCAGAGCGTGATGTTCGACAGCGATACGCTGGTCATCTCCTACGACGCCGCCCGCGGCGAAAACCGTGGCCCGCGCCGCAAGGACGCCGACTACAAGGCCGAAGGCCTGGGCGACTGCATCGACTGCACCCTGTGCGTACAGGTCTGCCCCACCGGCATCGACATTCGCGATGGCCTGCAACTGGAATGCATCGGCTGCGGCGCCTGCATCGACGCCTGCGACAGCGTGATGGACAAGCTCGGCTATGACCGTGGCCTGGTGCGCTACAGCTCCGAGAACGAGCTGGCCGGCGGCAAGACCCACTGGTTGCGCCCACGCCTGATCGGCTACGCGGCGATGCTGGCGCTGATGATCGGCGCCTTCGTCTGGGCGCTGGCCGAACGCCCGCTGATCTCCCTGGACGTGACCCGCGACCGCGGCCTGTTCCGCGAGAACGCTCAAGGCCAGATCGAGAACATCTACAGTCTGAAGATCATCAACAAGACCCAGCAAGCGCGCAGCTACGCCATCGCGCTGGTCGATGCCGGCGACTTCGAACTGCACGGCCCACGCACGCTGAACCTGGCGCCGGGCGAGATTCGCGACCTGCCGATAAGCGTTGCACTGACGGCCAAGAACAATGGTGCTGGGCCGCAAGCCATCCGCTTCGAGGTGCGTGACCAGGCCGATTCGCAGAGCCACGTCAGTACCCAGAGCACCTTCCTGGCGCCGCTGCGTTGAGGCGCGGTAAACCGTGCTGTTCACTTAACGAAAGGTGGACGCGATCAATCCCCTCTCCCCTCCGGGGAGAGGGCTGGGAGAGGGGTAACGGTTACACCACGGAGGTGTATCTAACCCTCTCCCCCGGCCCCTCTCCATAAATGGGAGAGGGGAGCAAGCGTCGCAGTCCGGATGCAATCCGGGGCGATTCGAGATCCGTCCCCCTTCACGAGGCACTGCCATGTCTGCCGCTCACCCCGTAAAGTGTTCGCCCGTACCCTTTGCGGCGGTGAACCAGGACAGGATGAAACGCTACGAAAAATTCGCCGACGAGATCGCCGCGCTGATCCGTACCGGCGTGCTCGGCCCCGGCGAGAAGGTGCCCTCGGTGCGCCACGCCAGCCGCACCTACGGGGTCAGCCCATCCACCGTGTTCCAGGCCTACTACCTGCTGGAAGACCGCGGCCTGATCCAGGCGCGCGCACGCTCGGGCTACTTCGTCCGCGAGCACGCCAAGCGCCCGCTGCACGAGCCGGAGCTGACCGCCCATGCGGCGCAGACCACCGAGGTCGGCGTCAGCGAGCTGGTGTTCTCTGTCCTCGCCTCGCTCAAGGATCCGCACACCGTACCTTTCGGCTCGGCCTTCCCCAGCCCCGACCTGTTCCCCCTGCCGCGCCTGGCCAAGAGCATGGCGCACGCGCTGCGCATGCTCTCGCCGCACGAGATCATCGCCGACATGACCGCCGGCAACGCCGACCTGCGCCGGCAGATCGCCCTGCGCTACATGGTCAGCGGCGTGATGCTGCCGATGGAAGAGCTGGTGATCAGCAACGGCGCCATGGAGGCGCTCAACCTTTGCCTGCAGTGCGTGACCCAGCCGGGCGATCTGGTGGCCATCGAGTCGCCCACCTTCTACGCCTGCCTGCAGGTGCTGGAGCGGCTGCAGCTCAAGGCGGTGGAAATCCCCGTACACCCGCGCGAAGGCATCGACCTGGGCGCTCTGTCGGAGAGCCTGAAGCAACTGCCGATCAAGGCCTGCTGGTTTATGAGCAGCCTGCAGAACCCGCTCGGCGCGAGCATGAGCGAAACCAAGAAACAGGCGCTGTACGACCTGCTGGTCGAACATCAGGTGCCGTTGATCGAGGATGACGTGTACGCCGAGCTGTACTTCGGCAGCCACCCGCCCAAACCGGTGAAGAGTTTCGACCGCGAAGGGCTGGTGATGCACTGCAGCTCCTTCTCCAAGAGCCTGGCGCCGGGCTATCGCATCGGCTGGGTGGCCGGCGGGCGCTATGCCGAGCAGATCGCCCGGCTCAAGCTGATGACCACCATCTCGCCGTCGGTGCCGGCCCAGGCGGCACTGGCCGACTACCTGCAGCACGGCGGCTACGACCGTCATCTGCGCAAGCTGCGCCATGCCCTGGAAATGCAGCAAAGCGCCATGCTCGCCTCGGCCGCCCGGCATTTTCCCGCCAGCACGCGGGTGACGCGGCCGGCGGGCGGCTATTTTCTCTGGTTCGAATTTCCCGAACGCCTGGACTCGCTGCAATTGCTGCGCCTGGCGCTGGCACAGGGCATCAGCCTGGCGCCGGGGCCGATCTTCTCCGCCAGCCAGGGCTTTCGCCATTGCGCGCGGCTGAACTACGGCCATCCGTGGAGCCCGCGCAGCGAACAGGCCATGGAAGTGCTCGGGCGCCTGGTTGCAGGGCTGTTGTAGCCCGGATGAAATCCGGGCGCCGCTGGAGGGATTCCCCGGATGGCATCCGGGCTACATCGCTGGTGCGGCGCACCCTACGCTCGTCCACGGCTATGCCTAGCCCGTAGGGTGCGCCGTGCGCACCGAAAACAAGCCCCCCACTCCCGACATGATCCCGGACAATATCCAGTGCTGTCTGCCGACCTAGACTCGCCTCTTTCCGAGTTCGCCAGGAGAGCAGCATGTCACCCGATATCGTCATCGTCGGCGCCGGCCCGGCCGGCCTGTGCCTGGCCCGCGCCCTGTCCGGGCACGGCCTGTCCATCGTCGTGCTGGAACGCCAGGCCGAGCAGGCACTGGCCGAACCTGCCTTCGACGGTCGCGAGATCGCCCTCACCCACGGCTCGCAGGCGCTGCTCGAACGCCTGGGTCTCTGGGCGCGCCTGCCGACTGATGACATCGCCGTGCTGCGCGATGCCCAGGTGTTCAACGGCCCCTCGCTGTTCGCCCTGAAGATTCGTGCCGAGCAGGCCGGCGCCGAGCGCCTGGGTCATCTGGTGGCCAACCAGGCCATTCGCCGCGCGGCCTATCAGGCGGTGCGCGAATGCGCCGATGTGCAACTGCTCTGTGAAACCGGCGTACGCGCCATTCACCCGCAGGCGAATGCGCTGCAGCTGGTGCTGCAGGACGGCCAGGTGCTGCAACCGCGCCTGCTGGTCGCGGCCGACAGCCGCTTCTCGGAAACCCGCCGCCAGCTCGGCATCGGCGCGCAGCTCAAGGATTTCGGCAAGAGCATGCTGGTGTGCCGCATGCAGCACGAGCAGGACCACCAGCAGGTGGCGTGGGAATGGTTCGGCTATGGCCAGACGTTGGCCCTGCTGCCGCTCAATGGCCGGCAGTCATCGGTGGTGCTGACCCTGCCGCCACGCGAGATCGAACGCCTGCAGCAACTCGACGACGCCCGCTTCGCCCGCGAGATGGAACAGCGTTTCGAGCGGCGCCTGGGCGCCATGCAACTGGTCAGCAGCCGCCACGCCTACCCGCTGGTGGGCGCCTATGCGCGGCGCATGGTCGGCACCCGCTGCGCGCTGATCGGCGATGCCGCCGTGGGCATGCACCCGGTCACCGCCCATGGTTTCAACTTCGGCCTGGGCAGCGTGCAACGCCTGAGTGAACAGCTGCTGACGGCATGGCGCGAGGGTCAGGACATCGGCGCGGCCGAGCCGTTGGCGCGCTACGAGCGCCAGCAGCGCCTGGCCACCTGGCCGCTGTATCAGGCCACCAACCTGCTGGTGGAGCTGTACACCAACGACCGCCTGCCCATGCGCCTGCTGCGCGGCGCCGGGCTGCGGGTGGCGCAGGGCCTGCTGCCGCTCAAGCGAGGCATCGCCCAGCACCTGACGGCGCGCGGCTGAGGTTCACACCCACTGATCGTTACGCTTGCGCCGCACCCGCAGCATGGTCGGCAAGATCAGGCCCAGCAACAGCCCGGCGCCGGCGATGCTGCCGCCGTAGGCCATGTAGCGCATCAGCACCTGCTGCTGCTCTTCACCCAACTGCGCCTGGGCATCGCGCAGTTGCGAACGGGTGGTGGTCAGTTCGGCATCCAGGGCGCCGCGTGCGGCCTGCAGTTCGTCGATCAGTTGCTTGCGCGAGTCCAGGGTTTCCTGCATGCCCTGCACGCGGGTCTTCCAGGTGTCGTCGATACCCTTGAGTTGAGCGGTCAGGTCGGCGACCTGCTGTTCCAGCTGCGGCAGACGCTCGGCCTGGCCTGGCACCGACTGCAGGTCGCGGCTGGGGATCCATACGGCGTTGCCGCCTTCGCTGCGCACCTGGCTGTAATCGCCCTGGGTGCGCAGCAGTTCGACTTTCTGCCCGGAGGTCAGGGTGCCGACGATACGGTAGCCATCGGTAGGCCCACTGCGCACATAGGTGTTGAGGCTGTCGCTGACCCAGCGCTGGTTGCTGGCGGACTCTTCGGCATGCAGCGAGGCGGCGCCGAGCAGGCTGCCGAGCAGCATGCAGGCACCCAGGGTGCGGGAGGAAAATGGAGCGAGACGGGATAAAAACATGGGGCGATCTTCACGTGGCAGTCAGACGAACCCGGGAACGGGATAACGATGGCGGCCGCAGGCAAGGGAGCTGCAACAGGATCAGAGCAGAATTCGCGACGAAGACGTCACGCTAACGGCAAATAGCCATCCATTCCCCCCAAGCGGGCCGACAGCAGACAGACCCTGCAGGGGCGCTTCGAGTTCAGTCACGGCGGGTGCGGCGGATGGACGGAGCCCTCTCAGGCGTTATGGCGCTGCACGAAGGTGCAGAAATCCGCCAGCGGCATCGGTCGACCGAGCAGGTAGCCCTGGAACTGACTGCAGCCGTTGTCGGCCAAAAAGCGCCGCTGCGCCTCGGTTTCCACCCCTTCGGCGATCACCGTCATGCCCATGCTCTGGCCAAGGGCGATCACGGTGCGCACGATGGTTTCGCTGTTGGCATCGGTGAGCACGTCGCAGATGAAGGAGCGGTCGATCTTCAGCTTGCTCAGCGGCAGCCGCTTGAGGTGGCTGAGGGAGGAAAACCCGGTACCGAAGTCGTCCAGCGAGAAACGCACGCCGTGCTCCACCAGCGCGTTCATCTTGCGGGTGAGGTCTTCCATGTCGTGCACGATCAGGGTCTCGGTCAGCTCCAGCTCGAGACGCTGGGCAGCGATGCCGTGGCGCTCGATCAACGCGAGGATCTCGGCCACGAAACCGGGCTGGCGAAACTGCTTCTGGCTGATGTTCACCGCCAGGCCGATGTCGCGAAACAGCGGCTCGTCGCTCCAGTGCCGCAGCTGCGCTGCCGTCTGCTCAAGCACCCACTGGCCGAGGGGAATGATCAACCCGGTATTCTCGGCGTGGTCGATGAATTCGCCAGGCCCCACCAGGCCGCGCTGCGGGTGCTGCCAGCGAATCAGCAGCTCGGCCCCGATCACCCGGTTGGCCGCGTTGAGCTGCGGCTGGTAATAGAGCACGAACTGCCGCTCGCGCAGCGCCGCGCGCAGGTCGCTGTCCAGTTCCGAGCGTTCGGCCGTATCGGTCTGCAGGATGTGCAGCAGCACGAAGAACAGCACCATGGAGACGCCGCCCTGCACCCACGAGCCCACCACGCGCACCTCGTCCGGCAGGGCATGGGCATCGGTGGGGCGCCAGACGGATGCCGCCAGCCCGACGAACAGCAGCAGGCAGAACAGCGCAACGCCGTAACGCAGCCATAGTGGATCGTCGCGGAAGGCCATCAGCGCGCCCACCGCCATCGGCAGCAGATACAGGTGGCTGGCCCGTGGCGCCGCAAGCGTGGGCGGGTCGAGCAGAAGCGCGGAGGCGACCACCACGAGGATCAGAGCACCGAACAGGATCAGGTTGGCACTGCGCCCCCGACCGCGCAGGGTCAGCGCGAAGACGGCCAGCCCACTGAGGATGATCACCCCGTCCATCACCACGATGGCCCAGTAGCCATTGAGCGAGAAGAACAGCCCCCAGAGCAGCCCGATCACCACCATGACCAGGCTGGCCAGCATGCGCATGCGCCGTTCCCGGCGCTGGCCTACCAGGGCCAGATCTGCCCCGTGCCAGAGTTGGCGCACGCGCTTGGCGAAAGTGGAGAGTGCCGGCATGGAAGAATTCCCGAGCGAACACTCTCATTCTTGAAGCTAGCTGGCCGAATGCAAGCCGCCCGCGCAATCAATTTGCCATTGCGCCTCGCCGGCCAGGCGCTCGGCGATGAAATCCAGCAACAGGCGCATGGCCGGCAGCATCTGCCGACGCGTGCCGTACAGGGCGTGGATGCCCAGCTCCGCCGGCCGGTAATCCGCCAGCAGCTGCACCAGGCGCCCTTCGCGCAGCAACCCGGCCACCGAATACAGCGGCTGCAGGCTGATGCCGGCACCGGCCAGCGCCGCCTCCAGCAGCACCATCGACTCGTTGGCGCTGAGGCTGCCGGCTACCGATACCGCGCTCGCCTCGCCCTGGCGCTCGAACTCCCACAGGCTGCGGCCGAAGTAGGCGTAGCTCAGGCAGTTGTGCCGGGCGAGCTCCTGCGGATGCTGCGGCGTACCATGCCGCGCCAGGTAGGCCGGACTGGCGCAGACCACCGAGCGGCACACGCCCAGGCGCCGCGCGATCAGGTTGGGGTCGAGCTGGTTGGTGATACGCAGGGCCAGGTCGATACGCGCCTCCACCAGGTTGACCGCCTCGCTGCCCACCAGCAGATCGATGCTCACCTGCGGGTAGCGCTCGGTGAATTCCTGCAGCGCATGCACCAGCCAGGCCTGGGCGAAGGACTGGCTGCAGGTGATGCGCAGGGTGCCGCGCGGCGCGTCGTCCAGCCCCTGGCCGAGGGCCTGCATGTTCTCGGCCAGCGCCAGCATCTCGCGACACTGCGGCAGCATCTGTTCACCGGCGGCGGTCAGGCTCAGCTTGCGCGTGCTGCGGTGCAGCAGGCGCACGCCCGCCCAGTGCTCCAGCTCGGCCAGATAGCGCGAAACCATTGCCCGCGACATCTCCAGCGCCTCGGCGGCGGCCGTCTGGCTGCCCCGCTGCACCACTTCAACAAACACCTGCGCCGCCGTCAGTCGATCCATTATTCGCTCGATCCATGCAACAAAGACGGCCAGTTTACCGGGCTTTTCGCTCGGCCTGTAGCTCATAAGATGCGCCCTTCCCCATTTGCCAGGAACGCTTCATGTCTCTTGCCACCCGTTTCATCTCCAGCCTGGGCCTGCTCGCCAGCGCCGTCGGCGCGCTCGCCCAGCCGCTGACCCTGGACACCTACAACCCGCGCGAAGCCGCCGTGTTCCCGGTCAGCTCGACCCTGATCAGCGGCGAGAAGGAGGCCATCCTGGTCGATGCGCAGTTCTCCAGCAACGAGGCGCAGGCGCTGATCGAGCGCATCCGCGCCAGTGGCAAGCGCCTGACCACCATCTTCATCAGCCATGGCGACCCGGACTTCTATTTCGGTCTGGACGCCCTGACCCGCGCCTACCCGGAGGCCCGAGTGCTGGCCACCGCGGCCACCGTCGCCTACATCGAGAAAACCCGTGCGCCCAAGCTGGCCTACTGGGGCCCGATCCTGAAAGACAGCGCGCCGGCGCGCACCCTGGTGCCCGAGGTGCTGCACGGCAACCTGCTGGAACTGGAAGGCCAGCGCATCGAAGTGGTCGGCCATGATCCGCAGCACACCAGCCTGTGGATTCCCAGCCTCAAGGCAGTGGTCGGCGGCGTGCTGACCAGCGCCAACATCCACCTGTGGGTCGCCGACGCACAAAGCGTTGAGGCCCGCCAGAGCTGGCTGAAGTCCCTGGACGAGCTCGAAGCCCTGCAACCGACCACCCTGGTGCCGGGTCACTACCTCGGCGAGCCGGCGATGAACCTGGCCGACCTGCGCTTCACCCGCGACTACCTGCTGGCTCTGCAACATGAGCTGCCCAAGGCCCCGGACAGCCAGGCGCTGATCGCGGCGATGAAGGCGCGCTACCCCCAACTGCAAGATGACAGCAGCCTGGAACTGAGCGCCAAGGTGCTCAAGGGAGAAATGCAGTGGCCGTGAAACGCCGGCTGCTGCTTTGCGGTGCTTCGCGCGGGCTGGGCCTCGGCCTGGTGCGCGACCTCATCGCCCTTCAGCTCGGGCAACCCAGCTGCGCATTTCTCGACTACCAGGGCCAGCCGCTGCCCTGGTGAGCACCAGCCAGCCTCCGCCCAAACGACAACGCCCGGCAGATCGCGGAGACTGGCGGGCGTTGTCGTTTGGGGCGCCGGTAAAAGCTGTACAGCCTGCATAACCATGGACGCGACGCAGTATTCATTGCACGAACGTGCGTAAAAGGGCTTGCAAAGCGGGCAAATCAGCTATACAAAAACTGTACATAAACAACCCATGTACAGCTTTAGGTAAATCGACATGCCGTCTTACCGTGCCCCGCTACGTGATATGCGCTTCGTCTTCGAAGAACTGCTCGATGCCTACAATGTTCTGCAGACCCTGCCCGAGCACGGCGAGTTCAGCGCCGATCTGGGCGGTGCGATTCTCGAGGAAGCCGCCAAGCTGGCCGAAAATGTTCTGGCCCCGCTCAATGGGCCCGGCGACAAGCAAGGTTGTCAGTACGACCCGAACACCTATGCGGTGCGTACCCCGGACGGTTTCAAGGCGGCCTACCGGCAGTTCGCCGAGGGCGGCTGGACGGCTCTGGCCTGTACCCCGGAGTTCGGCGGCCAGGGCCTGCCGCACGTGCTGAACATGCTGGTCGAGGAGATGACCTGCTCGGCCAACCTGTCGCTGGGCATGTACCCCGGCCTGACCCACGGCGCGATCAACGCGCTGACCAGCCATGGCACGCCCGAGCAGCAGGCGCAGTACCTGCCGCAGCTGATCAGCGGCGAATGGACCGGCACCATGTGCCTGACCGAACCGCAGTGCGGCACCGACCTCGGCTTGATCCGCACCCGCGCCGTGCCGCAAGCCGACGGCAGTTTCGCCCTCACCGGCACGAAGATCTGGATCACCGGCGGCGAGCACGATCTGGTCGACAACATCATTCATCTGGTGCTGGCCAAGCTGCCGGATGCGCCGGACAGCGTGAAGGGCATCTCGCTGTTTCTGGTGCCCAAGTTCCTGGCGGACGGCACGCGCAACAGCGCCTTCTGCGGTGGCCTGGAACACAAGATGGGCATCAAGGGCTCGGCCACCTGCGTGATGAACTTCGAAGGGGCCAAGGGCTGGCTGATCGGCGAACCGAACAAGGGCCTGAGCTGCATGTTCACCATGATGAACTCGGCGCGCCTGATGGTCGGCATGCAGGGACTGGGCGTGGCCGAGAGCGCCTACCAGATCGCCCTGGGCTTTGCCCGCGAGCGCCTGCAGAGCCGTTCGATCGCCGGTCCGAAAGCGGCCGACAAGCCGGCCGACCCGATCCTGGTGCATCCGGACGTGCGGCGCATGCTGCTGCGTCAGAAGGTGATGATCGAGGGCTGCCGCGCGCTGGCCTATTTCGCCGGCCTGCAGCAGGACATCGCCCACGGCGCCGAGGATGCCGAAGCGCGCACCCGCGCCGACGACCTGGTGCAGCTGCTTACCCCGGTGGTCAAGGCTTTCCTCACCGATGAAGGCTTCACCTGCGCCAACGAAGGCCTGCAGGTGCTCGGCGGCTCCGGCTTCACCGAAGACTGGGGCATCGAGCAGCTGGTGCGCGACAGCCGCATCACACGCATCTACGAGGGCACCAACGGCATCCAGGCGCTGGACCTGGTGGGCCGCAAGCTGGCCCTGGGCGGCGGGCGCGCGGTGCGTGCCTTCTTCGCCCTGATCGACAGCTGGCTCAAGAGCAACGCCGAGGCCCCGCATGCCGCCGCCGTCACCCAGACGTTGCGACAGCTGCAGCAGGCCTCCCTGTGGCTGGCCAGCGAAGGCAGCAAGGACCCGGAACAGGCGGCCGCAGCGGCAACGCCCTACCTGCGCCTGTTCGGCCTCACCAGCCTGGCCTGGCTGTGGGCGCAGATGGCCCAGGTGGCACGCCGGCAGCTCGATGCCGGCAGCCCGGAAACGCATTTCTACACCGCCAAGCTCAAGTCCGCCGACTTCTTCATGGCCCGCATCCTGCCCGAGGCCGGAGCCCTGCTCGGCGAGATCCAGGCCGGCAAGCAAACCCTGATGGCCTTCTCCGACGAGGAGTTCGCCGCCTGACGACAAGCTGCGCAATCCGGCAACCCCCTTCTCCCCTTTTTGGTTGTCGGATTTTTTCTTCAGTGCCCGCGGCCGCCGGGCCCAGACACGTACCGGCTGGCTGCGGCCGAAACCAGCCACCGCGGAGGGACAGATCATGGCAGAGCGCTCGCTGCACCTGCTTTCGGCCCTGCTGCTGTCGCTGGCGCTGGCTACCACTTCGGTACATGCCAGCACCCAGAGTGGCTGGCGCGAACGGCTGCCGCAGGCAAGCCTGATCGGCAGCGGCGACTTCAGCTGGTTCGGCTTCTCGGTCTACAACGCCAAGCTGTGGAGCCCCTCCGCCAAGGTGGATTTCGACCAACCCTTCGCCCTGGAGCTGACCTATCGGCGCAACATCAGCCGCGACACGCTGGTGGACACCAGCCTCGACGAGATCCGCCGCATCGACGCCCAGGCCCTGCAGGCGGGGCGCGAGGCCGAGTGGGCGCGGCAGATGCGTCAGGCCTTCGTCGACGTACAGGACGGCACCCGCATCACCGGCGTCTATCTGCCTGGCGAGGGCTGCCGCTTCTATGTCGACGGTCAGCTGCAGCACGTGGTCGACGACCCCGAGTTCGCCCGCGCCTTCTTCTCCATCTGGCTCGATCCGCAGACCCGCAGCCCGAAACTGCGCGCGGCGCTGCTCGGCCTCAACCGTTGAGGTAACTCATGAGAGTCCTGTTGATCCTGCTCGGCAGCCTGCTGCTGGCCAGTTGCGGCCAGGTACCGGTCGAACGCTACGCCAACGAGAAGCCGGTGCTGGACCTGCCCACCTACTTCTCCGGCCCGGTGCAGGCCTGGGGCATGTTCCAGGATCGCTCCGGGGAAGTGATCAAGCGCTTCCACGTCGACATCGACAGCCGCCGCGAGGGCGACAAGCTGATCCTCGACGAGCGTTTCCTGTACAGCGACGGTACGCGCCAGCGGCGGGTCTGGACGCTCACCCCGGATGGCCCCGGTCGCTGGATCGGCACCGCCGATGACGTGGTCGGCCAGGCCGTCGGTGAAGTGGCCGGCAACGCCCTGCGCTGGCGTTACCACCTCAACCTGCCGGTGGACGACACCACCTATGTGGTCTATTTCGACGACTGGATGTACCTGATGGACGACGACACGATGATCAACCGCTCGGTCATGAGCAAGTTCGGCATCGAGCTCGGTCAGGTCACCCTGTTCTTCCGCCGCGGCGCCGCGCAGCCGTGAGCGAAGCGCTGGCGCTGAGCAGCCTGGGCAGCGGCTACCGGGCGCTGGTGATCGGCGCCAGCGGCGCCATCGGCCAGGCCTTCTGCCAGCTGCTGCGCGCCGATGCAGGTTGCGCCCAGGTGCGCGAACTGAGCCGCGCCAGCTCACCGGCACTCGACCTGGAAGACCCCGCCAGCATCGCCGCGGCTGCGGCAGCGCTGGCCGCAGAAGGCCCGTACCAGCTCATCCTGCATGCCGCCGGGCTGCTGCATCGCCCCGGCATCGCGCCGGAAAAGAGCCTGGCCGCCATCGAAGCCGATGCCCTGCAGGCGGTCTTTCAGGTCAATGCCCTGGGTCCGGCGCTGGTGCTGCGCCACTTCCTGCCGCTGCTCGACAAACAGGGCGCCATGGCCATGCTCTCGGCCAAGGTCGGCAGCATCGGCGACAACCGCCTCGGCGGCTGGTACGCCTACCGCGCCTCCAAGGCGGCGCTGAACATGCTGATCAAGACCGCCGCCATCGAACTGGCGCGCAGCAAACCCAAGGCGCGCCTGCTCGCCCTGCATCCGGGCACAGTGATCTCACCCTTGTCGCAACCCTTTCGCGGCGCCTCGGCCGCACGTCCGGCCGAGCAGGCGGCGGCCGAGATGCTGCGGGTGATCGACAGCCTCGGCCCCGAGCACAGCGGTAGCTTCCATGCCTACGATGGGCAGGCCTTGCCCTGGTAGGGGCTGATCACAAACCGCCGAACAGGTCGAAGGAGTCGAGCAGGCGCCAGGCAATTTCCGGTTTTTTCTCCATGGCCCGGCGAATCGCCGCCGGAATGCTCTGCCGGGTCTTGCGGCACAGCCCCGGGTGGGTATCGAAGTGCATATGAATGCCGCGCATGCTGCGTACCTCGCCATGGCTCGGCTCGATGTGCAGGCGGATGCCCAGTTGCTCGAACATGCGCTGCTGCATGCGCTCGAGGTCTTCCAGGCTTTGCAGACTCTCCAGGCGATCGAGCAGGCGCTGCTCCTCGTGGCGGGTCAGCAGCAGCACGCGCAGATCGGCGCCAGGCCGCTCCAGCAGCTCGTCACGCTGGCAGTCGCAGGCGCCCGGCGGGCAGGGATTGCGTAGGGGAAGCGGTGAATTCATGGCCCTGATCATAGCCACAGCCGCGGGCGCTGCCCATCCATCCCGTCGCCTCGCTTGCCTGGCCGGCAGACTTCGTTAAGCTCAGGTGATTTTCCCCCATGCAAGGATGAACACCATGCTGCGCCTCACCACGTTCGCCGCTGGCCTGCTGCTCTCGGCCAACGTTTTCGCCCTGTCTCTTGCCGACCTGAGCCAGAAGGACGCCAGCGGCGGCCTCAAGGATGCGCTGATCCAGGGCGCCCAGGTGGCCGTCAAGCAGTTGGGCACCCCCGGCGGCTTCAGCAACAACCCGGACGTGCGCATCGAGCTGCCGGGCAAGCTCGGCAAGGCGGCCAAGACCATGAAGATGATGGGGATGGGCGCCCAGGTCGAGCAGCTCGAAGCGAGCATGAACAAGGCCGCCGAGGCCGCCGTGCCGCAGGCTCAGGCGCTGCTGGTCGATGCCGTGAAGAAGATGACCGTGGCCGATGCCAAATCGATTCTCAGCGGGCCGCAGGACTCGGCCACGCAGTACCTGAACAAGAGCAGCCGCGAGCAGATCCGCGCCAAGTTCCTGCCCATCGTCAAGCAGGCAACCGACCAAGTCGGTCTGGCCCAGCAGTACAACGCCTTCGCCGGCCAGGCCGCCAGCTTTGGCGTGGTCGATGCCAAGAGCAGCACGGTGGAAAACTACGTGACCGAGCAGGCGCTCGACGGCCTGTTCGAGATCATCGCCCAGCAGGAGGCGAACATTCGCCAGAACCCGGCCGGCGCCGCCACCAGCCTGGCGCAGAAGGTGTTTGGCGCGCTCTGAGAACGGCCGCCCCGCTGGCTCGCGGCCAGCGGGACGTGCTCTTGGCGTTCAGGGCCGGCACAGCCGATCCAGCTGCGGCCGCGCGAACAGATACCCCTGCATGTAGCGAATGCCCAGTTCGCTCAGCGCATCGCGCTCCCCCGCGTTCTCGATGCCCTCGGCGATGATGCGGATATCCAGCCGCTGGGCCACCAGCACGATGCCGGCGACGATGGCCTGGCGCACCGGGTCCTGGTCGATACCGCGGGTCAGGGCCATGTCCAGCTTGAGCACGTGCGGCTGGAATTCGGCCAGCAGGTTGAGCCCGGAATAGCCGGCGCCAAAGTCGTCGATGGCGGTGGTGAAGCCCTGCTTTCCATACTCGGCGAAGATCCGCTTGAGGTGCTCGGCATCGTGGATCTGCTCGCCCTCGGTCACCTCGAACATCAGCCGCTCACGCGGGAAGTCGAAGCGCTGCGCCGCCTCCAGCGTAGCGCGGATGCAGGTTTCGGCGCGATACACCGCGTTGGGCAAAAAATTGATGCTGAGCAGACAGTCCGGAATATCGAGCAGCCCGAGGGTTGCCGCCTGCTCGATGGCCTTGACCCGGCAGGCCTGGTCGAAACGGTAGCGATTGCTGTCGTTGACCCTTCCCAGCACTTCGCCGGCCGACTCGCCCTGGCTGCCGCGCACCAGTGCCTCGTAGGCAAACGGCCGGTTTTCCTGGACATCGACGATCAACTGGAACGCCATGGTGAAATCGAAGCCGAGTGCCTCGGCGTTACGGCACTCGGCGCATCCCAGCGCACGAAACGGCTGGGGAAAGACGCTCGGACTGGCATTGCTCATAGGCGCTTCCTTCAAAGACAAGGCAAGGGGGCATCCCTGCTCTCAGCCTAGTCAAAAGCGGAACGAAGCCACCTGTTTTTCCAGCGTCAGGGCCAGCTTCTGCAGGTCCTGCGCCGTGCGCGACGTATCGGCCACCGCCTCGCTGTTCTGCATCGACATCTGCGCGATGCGCTCGACGTTGCGCGCCACATCCTGGCTGGCCACGGTCTGCTCGCGCAGCGCCAGGGAGATCTGATCGACCACGCCGACCACGCTGGCGGAAGCCTGGCGAATGGCGATGATGGCGTCACCGGCCTGACTGGCCTGCTCCACCCCACCGTTGACCTGCTGCACGCCGATTTCCATATTGCTCACCGCGTTGCGGGTTCCCAGCTGGATCTTCTTGATCATCTCGGTGATCTCCTGGGTCGAGTTGGCGGTGCGCTGCGCCAGCAGACGCACCTCGTCGGCCACCACGGCGAAGCCGCGCCCCTGCTCGCCGGCCCGCGCCGCCTCGATGGCCGCGTTGAGCGCCAACAGGTTGGTCTGGTCGGCGATTTCCTTGATCACGTTGACGATCGAGGAGATCTGGTCCGAATGCTGGCCGAGCTCGGCGATCTGCGCGGCGGCCCCCTGCACCGTATCGGCGATACGCTGCATGCTGCTGAGGGTTTCCTGAATCACCGCGCCACCCTCGGCCGACTGCCGGCCCGAGTCGCTGGAAAGGCCGTGCGCTTCCTTGGCATTGTCGGCCACGTGATTGATGCTCACGGTCAGCTCCTCCACCGTCGCCGCCATGCTCGATGCCGCCTGCGACTGCTCGTGAGTCGAAACCGAAAGCTGGGTGGAGGCGTTGGATATGTTCTGCGCAGCGTCCACCAATTGCCCCGCGCCGATACGGATCTGTCCGATCATCTCACGCAGCCGCTCCTGCATGGTGACGAAGGCATCCAGCAGTACGCCGATCTCGTCACGCCCGGCCCGCTCGATGGTCGAGTCGAGACGCCCCTGCGCAACGTTGCGCGCCACCGCGACCACCTGTTGCAGGCGCCCGGCGATGCTGCGCGAAAGCAGGAAGGCCACGCTAACGGCCAGCGCCGTGGCGATCAGCCCGCCCACCAGCAGGATCACCAGCGACAGCGACTTGGCGGCATTCATGGACGCCGTACGCTGCTCCAGCAGCCCCCGCTCCTCGGCCTGGATCTCGCTCAGAAGACGGCGCATGGCATCCATCTTCACCTTGGCATCACCTGCCGCCACCCGCTCGATCAGGGCATCGAAACTCTGCGTGCCGGCCGCCACCTGGCGACGCAACTCGAGAATGCCGTTGATGTCCTCACGCTGCCACTGATCGTAGGAAGCCTGCAGCTCGGCGAAGCGGCGCTGCTGAGCGAAGTTGTCGCGGGTGAGCTGACGCAGCTTGGCCAGATGCACCTGGAAATCCTTCTGGCCGGCATCCAGGGGACCGAGGAACTGCTCACGTCCGGTGATCACGAACCCTCGTGCACCGGTTTCGATATTGATCAGGCTGGCCAGCAGGTCGGCGGATTCGTTGATCACGTCATAAGTGTGGATGTTCAGCCGTACCGCACGCTCGACCTGATCGAAACCACGCCAGGTCGACAGCACCAGCACCAGGATGATCAGCAGGACGACACCGAAACCCGCGTACAGCTTCTGGGAGATGTTGAGATTGGCAAGCATGGGAACTCCTGAGTCGTCATGAATGAGCAGTCAGAAGTGAGTCATACGACCGCATCGACTGGCAGTTCGCCATTATGCATTTCTATACAAAAATTGTACAAATCAAAATCTATGTACAGCATTGAAAATTTCTAATCGCGCAAACGAAAACCCCGCCGGGCTTTTGGCCGGGCGGGGCTTTCGCGGTGCCGTTGCCGATCAGGCGCAGGCGGCTTGCATCTGACGATGCGTATCGATGAGGTGCTGCACCACGCCAGGATCGGCCAGCGTGGAGATGTCGCCGAGTGCCTCGTATTCGGCGGTGGCGATCTTGCGCAGGATGCGGCGCATGATCTTGCCCGAGCGGGTCTTCGGCAGGCCCGGTGCCCACTGGATCACGTCCGGCGTGGCGATCGGACCGATTTCCTTGCGCACCCAGTTCCTCAGTTCCTGACGCAGTTGCTCGGAGGATTCCTCGCCCGCATTCAGGGTCACGTAGACGTAGATGCCCTGCCCCTTGATGTCGTGCGGCACGCCGACCACCGCGGCCTCGGCCACTTTCGGGTGGGCGACCATGGCGCTCTCGATCTCGGCGGTGCCCATACGGTGGCCGGATACGTTGAGCACGTCGTCGACGCGACCGGTGATCCACCAGTAGCCGTCTTCGTCGCGGCGCGCGCCGTCACCGGTGAAGTACATGCCCTTGAAGGTCTTGAAGTAGGTGTCGACGAAGCGGTCGTGGTCGCCGAACAGGGTGCGCGCCTGACCCGGCCAGGAATCGATGATCACCAGGTTGCCTTCGGCCGGCCCTTCGATGATGTTGCCCAGGTTGTCCACCAGTGCCGGCTGCACGCCGAAGAACGGACGCGCGGCGGAGCCCGGCTTCATGGCGTGCGCGCCCGGCAGCGGGGTCATCAGGCAGGCGCCGGTTTCGGTCTGCCACCAGGTGTCGACGATCGGGCAACGGCTCTGGCCGACGTTCTCGTAGTACCACTGCCAGGCTTCCGGGTTGATCGGCTCGCCGACCGAACCCAGCAGGCGCAGGCTGGAGCCATCGGCACCGGCTACTGCAGCCTTGCCCTCGGCCATCATGGCGCGAATGGCGGTCGGTGCGGTGTAGAGGATGTTGACCTTGTGCTTGTCGACGATCTTGGCGACGCGGGTCACGTCCGGGTAGTTCGGCACGCCCTCGAACATCACGGTGGTGGCACCGTTGGCCAGCGGGCCGTAGACCAGGTAGCTGTGACCGGTGACCCAGCCGATGTCGGCGGTGCACCAGAAGACCTCGCCCGGACGGTAGTCGAACACCCGCTCATGGGTCAGCGAGGCGTATACCAGGTAGCCGCCGGTGGTGTGCAGCACGCCCTTGGGCTTGCCGGTGGAACCGGAGGTGTAGAGGATGAACAGCGCTTCCTCGGCGCCCATTTCCTTCGGCGCGCAGACGCTGCCGGCCACCTTCATCAGGTCCTCGTACCAGATGTCGCGATGCTGGTTCCACTTGATCTCGGACCCGGTGCGCTGAACCACGATGACCTTCTGCACGCTGTGGGTTTCCGGGTTGGTCAGCGCGTCGTCGACGTTGGCCTTCAATGCCACCTTCTTGCCGCCACGCACGCCTTCGTCGGCGGTGATCACCACCTTGGACTGGCAGTCGATGATACGGCCCGCCAACGCTTCCGGAGAGAAGCCGCCGAACACCACCGAGTGGATGGCGCCGATACGGGCGCAGGCCAGCATGGCCACCACGGCCTCGGGGATCATCGGCATGTAGATGGTCACCACGTCGCCGCGGTGAATGTCCTGGCCGCGCAGGGCGTTGGCGAACTTGCACACCTGCTCGTGCAGCTCGCGGTAGGTGATTTCCTTGTGCTCGGCGGGGTCGTCACCTTCCCAGATGATCGCGATCTGATCGCCGCGCTCTTCCAGATGACGGTCCAGGCAGTTGTAGGAGACGTTCAGGGTGCCATCGGCAAACCACTTGATGTCGACGTGGTGATCGTCGAAGGAAGTCTGCTTGACCTTGGTGTAGGGCTTGATCCAGTCGATGCGCTTGCCTTGCTCGCGCCAGAATCCTTCCGGGTTGACGACCGACTGCTGATACATGGCCTTGTAGGTGGCCTCATCGGTCAGGGTCCTGGCGGCCGCTTCCGGGCTCACGGGATAGATAGACGCAGCACTCATGGATATACCTCGATGGCGAGTTGTTTTTTTATGCTGCCTTTTGTATCCCCCGACCCTTCGTGGGGCCATTCGACCATGGTCTTACCGTTGTAAGACCATGGTCTTGAGGGCTCTGAACGGGACGGCGGCGGCGCGCGCCGGATAGCTGACGGCGAGCCACTGCGCGGGCAAAAAAAAGGGCGACCAATTGGTCGCCCGCCCATTCAAGGCATTCCTCGAAAGGAATGCGGAAACGCTTGCACCCAAATCACGCAGGATGATCGGGACGGGCGCAGTTTCGCCGCAGCGGGCAGTGGCGCCTATTGCACCAAGGTCGTAGGGCAGCAGCGACCTTGGGGGCGGCCATAATGTCCGTCGAACCCCGAGGAAAAGACCGATGAAGCCAGAGCATCTCGCCCTGCTGCAGCAGGCGCCAGCCGCTACCCGTGCCGACGATACCTGGGCCAGGCTGTGCTGCGAGCAGGCGCTGCTGGCATTGGAAGAAGGCTGTTACGCGGTCGGCGCGGTGCTGATCGATGACGCCGGCGAACTGCTGTGCAGCGGCCGCAATCAGGTGTTCGCCGGGCACTACGCCAGCGCCGCGCATGCCGAGATGCAGGTGCTCGATCAGCTGGAAGCCGAGCACCCGCAGCTCGACCGCAGCGGCCTGACCCTCTACGTCAGCCTGGAGCCCTGCCTGATGTGCCACGGCCGTATCCTGCTGGCCGGCATCCGTCGCGTGCGCTACCTGGCGCGCGACCGCGACGGCGGCTTTGCCGCACGCCCGCCACGCCTGCCGCGTGCATGGGCGAATCTGGCTTCACGCCTGTGCGTGGCACAGGCCGCAGCCGACCCTTACTGGATCGGGTTGGCCGAACGGGTGATCGATCACCTGCAGGACCGCCGGGCAATGCGCGAGCGCGTGGTCGCCGCCTGGCGAGGCGGCCAGGCGGATTGATGCGTATCGCGATCCGTAGGGTGCGCCATGCGCACCAAAACCGAGGGCATCAACCGGACCATTGGGATACTGCCGCGATCCCGTAGGGTGCGCCGTGCGCACCGAACATTGCGAGCATCAGCCGGCGCCAGCGAAGCATTGGTGCGCGCAGCGCACCCTACGAGCCCTCGCCATGCGCACCGAGAATTGCGGGTATTGGCCGGCACCTGGGAGGCATTGGTGCGCATGGCGCACCCTACTCCCTGCCCAACCCATGCTGACGCAGCTTGTTGGCGATGGTGGTGTGCGACACGCCGAGGCGCTTGCCCAGCTGACGGCTGCTGGGATGATCGCGAAACAGCCGCTCCAGCACAGCTTTTTCGAAGCGGCCGAGGATGTCGTCGAGGCTGCCTTCCACCGAGAACTCGCCGAGCGGCTGCGGCGCGCCGTAGTCCGGCAGGCGGATGTGCTCGGCCTTCACCGTGCCGCCATCGCACAGCGATACCGCCTGGAACAGCACGTTCTCCAACTGACGCACGTTGCCCGGCCAGTGGTAATGGGCCATGCGCTCGAAGGCCTGCGGCGCCAGCTTCGGCAATGGGCAGCCGATCTGCCGGCTGGCCGAGTCGAGAAAGTGCTCCACCAGCGGCTCCAGGCCGTCGAGGCATTCGCGCAGCGGCGGGATATGCAGGGACAGCACGTTGAGACGGTGATATAGATCCTGACGGAACTCGCCGCGGGCGCACAGCTCGGACAGATCGACCTGAGTGGCGCAGATCACTCGCACGTCCAGGTACACCTCCTCGTCGCTGCCGACGCGGCGGAAGCAGCCGTCCTGCAGAAAGCGCAGCAGCTTGGCCTGCAGGCGCGGGCTCATCTCGCCGACGCCATCGAGAAACAGCGTGCCGCCGGCGGTCAGCTCGAGCAGGCCGAGCTTGCCTTCCGGGCGCGCCCCTTCGAAGGCGCCGGGGCCGTAACCGAACAGCTCGGTCTCGGCCATGGACTCGGGCAACCCCGCGCAATTGAGCGCCATGAACGGCGACTGCCCACGCGGGCTGGCCAGGTGGCAGGCGCGCGCCAGCAATTCCTTGCCGGTACCGGTTTCGCCCTCGATCAGCAGCGGCGCATCCAGCGGCGCCATGCGCCGCGCCTCCTTGACCACCGCGGCCATGACCTTGGAGCTCTGGAAGATCGAGTCGAAGCCGCGCAGTTCCTGCTTTCGCACGTGGTAGATGCGTTCACCCACCCGATCGGCGCGGTGCAGGGTCAGCACCGCACCGGCCAATGCCTCACTGTCGTCGTGTTCGTTCTGCAGCGGCGCGATATCGGCGAGAAACACGTCGCCCTTGATCTTCACCCGCAGGCCGTTGATCCGCGTCTTGTTGGCGCGCACCAGTTCGGGCAGATCGAAATCCTCGGCATAACGCGACAGGGCCATGCCCGGCACCTCGTCCACGCGCACGCCGAGCAGCTGCGCGGCGCTGCGGTTGGCCGCGACGATACTGCCGGCCATGTCGATGGACAGCACCGGAAAATCCAGCGCACCGAGCAGCGCATTGAGCTCCAGATGACGCCGCTCGCTGGGCATCAGGCCGACGCGTTTGACGCCGAACACACCGGCAATGGCCTCGAACTTCGGCCGCAGCGACTGGAATTGCAGATTGATCAGATTCGGGCAGTGCAGGTAGATGGCGTTGCCCTGCTCGCCACCGACTTCGCCCCGGGCGACGTTGATGCCGTAGTCGACCAGCAGGTTGAGGATGTCACGCAGGATGCCGACACGGTTCTGGCAATGGACCTTGATACGCATGGCTCAGGCTCTTGGTCTTGTTATGGGCCGCCTCGGAAATCGACTGAGCGGCGTAATTTCCGTCAAGAATATGTGACAGCCTGACTGAGCAGCAAGCCGATATCTGGCGATTCAGGCGAACACGTAATCCAAACTTTACAGTTTTGCCCTTCCCACGCCCCACAGCCCTCGCCGCCCAGCCTGCCGTCGCCCGTGCAGGCGGGTTAAACCTGTGTCCAAGACAAGAACAACAGCCCCCTCAAGGAGGCATCGATGAAGACTACGCAGTACCTGGCCCGGGAACCGGACGAAAGCGGCTTTATCCACTACCCCGAAGCCGAGCACCAGGTGTGGAACACCCTGATCACCCGACAGCTCAAGGTGATCGAGAATCGCGCCTGCCAGGAGTACCTGGACGGCATCGAACAGCTCGGCCTTCCGCATGAGCGCATTCCCCAGCTCGGCGAGATCAACCGCGTGCTCGAGGCCAGCACCGGCTGGCGCGTGGCGCGGGTGCCGGCGCTGATCCCGTTCCAGACCTTCTTCGAGCTGCTGGCCAGCAAGCAATTCCCCGTGGCCACCTTCATCCGCACCCCGGAAGAACTGGACTACCTGCAGGAGCCGGACATCTTCCACGAGATCTTTGGCCACTGCCCGCTGCTGACCAACCCCTGGTTCGCCGAATTCACCCACACCTACGGCAGGCTCGGCCTCAAGGCGAGCAAGGAAGAGCGCGTCTACCTGGCGCGGCTGTACTGGCTGACCATCGAATTCGGCCTGCTCGACACCCCGGCCGGCCGGCGCATCTATGGCGGCGGCATTCTTTCCTCGCCGAAGGAGACCCTCTACGCCCTGTCCGACGTGCCCGAGCACCAGGCCTTCGACCCGCTGGAGGCGATGCGCACGCCGTACCGCATCGACATCCTGCAGCCGGTGTATTTCGTCCTGCCCGAACTCAAGCGTCTGTTCGAGCTGGCCCACGAAGACATCATGGCGCTGGTGCACCAGGCCATGCAGATGGGCCTGCACGCACCGAAATTTCCGCCGAAAGCCGCGTAGCCTCGTTAGCGCCCCTCTCCCTCCGGGAGAGGGTCAGCGGTTCACGCTATCTTCCTTATGACCCCAATTATGGAAAACGCTTCGCGGTTTCCCCTACGAAAATCTGTTCAGGAGCATCCCCATGTCCCTTGCCCAAGCCCAATGCGAAGCCTGCCGCGCCGATGCGCCGAAGGTGTCCGATGAAGAACTGGCCGAACTGATCCGCGAGATTCCGGACTGGAACATCGAGGTGCGCGGCGACCACATGGAGCTGGAGCGCGTTTACCTGTTCAAGAACTTCCGCCACGCCCTGGCCTTCACCAACGCGGTCGGCGCCATCGCCGAGGAAGTCGGCCATCACCCGGCCCTGCTTACCGAATGGGGCAAGGTCACCGTCACCTGGTGGAGCCACGAGATGCGCGGCCTGCACCGCAACGACTTCATCATGGCCGCGCGCACCGACGTGCTGGCCGCCGCCGCCGAGGGTCGCAAGTGAGCCAGTTCGCCAGCGTCGCCCGGGTACCGGGCGACCCGATCCTGAGCCTGATGGAGGCCTATCGCCAGGACCGCAACGCGGCCAAGCTGGACCTGGGCGTCGGCGTGTACAAGGACGCCCAGGGCCTGACGCCGATCCCGCGCGCGGTCAAGCTGGCCGAGCAGCGTCTGATCGACAGCGAGACCACCAAGACCTACGTCGGCGGCCATGGCGATGCGGCCTTCGCCGAACGCCTCAGCCAGTTGGTGCTGGGCGCGGACTCGCCGCTGCTGGCCGGCCAGCGCGCCGCCGCCACGCAGACGCCCGGCGGCACCGGCGCACTGCGCCTGGCCGGCGATTTCATCCGCCACTGCCTGCCGGGACGCGGCATCTGGCTGAGCGATCCGACCTGGCCGATCCACGAGACCCTGTTCGCCGAGGCCGGGCTCAAGGTCGGCCACTACCCCTACGTCGGCGCCGACAACCGCCTCGACGTGGAGGCGATGATCGCGGCGCTGGCCCACCTGCCCAAGGGCGATGTGGTGCTACTGCACGCCTGCTGCCACAACCCCACCGGCTTCGACCTCGGCCCGCGCGATTTCAAGCGTGTGCTGGAAGTGATCAAGGCGCGCGAGCTGCTGCCCCTGATCGACTTCGCCTACCAGGGCTTCGGCGACGGCCTGGAGCAGGACGCCTGGGCGGTACGCCTGTTCGCCGCCGAGCTGCCGGAGCTGCTGATCACCAGCTCCTGCTCGAAGAACTTCGGCCTGTACCGCGAGCGCACCGGCGCGCTGATCGTCTGCGCCGGCGATGCCGACAAGCTCGTCGATATCCGCAGCCAGTTGGCCTACCTCGCCCGCAACCTGTGGTCGACGCCGCCGGCCCACGGCGCCGCGGTGGTCGCCGAGATTCTCGGCGACGCCGAGCTCAGGAAGCTGTGGCAGGACGAACTGGAGAGCATGCGCCTGCGCGTCGCCAGCCTGCGTCGCGGCCTGGTCGAGGCGCTGGCACCGCACGGTTTGAGTGAGCGTTTCGCGCATATCGCCGAACAGCGCGGCATGTTCTCCTACACCGGCCTGACGCCCATACAGGTGCAGCGCCTGCGTGAGGACTTCAGCGTCTACATGGTCGGCAGCGGCCGCGCCAACGTCGCCGGGCTGGACGCCACCCGCCTGGAGCAACTGGCCGCCGCCATCGCCCGGGTCTGCGGCTAGCCCCGGCGCGCCCTGCGTATAGATCAGCGCCAGCGCATGCGGGGCGCTCAGCCAGCGCAGGGTGCGCCAGGCAACGCCACCGGCTGGCGTGCAGCCGATTCACCCAATTGCACTATTGGCCGGCACAAACGGACTAAGGTTGAGTATCGACCTCAGCACAAGGAACCTGCCATGCCCCGCTCCGGCCTGCGTCTCATCCCTCTGCTCGCCGCTCTCGTCTTCGGCTCAGCCAGCGCCGCAGCAGCCGATCCGGTGGTGGTGTCGTCGAAGATCGACACCGAGGGTGCGGTGCTCGGCAACCTCATCGCCCTGCGCCTGGAGCGCGGTGGCGTGCCGGTGGAACAGCGCCTGCAGCTGGGCGCCACCAACATCGTGCGCAAGGCGCTGATCGCCGGCGAGATCGACCTCTACCCCGAATACACCGGCAACGGCGCCTTCTTCTTCGACCAGGCCGATAGCCCGGTGTGGAAGGACGCGGCCAAGGCATATGCCACGGTCAAGCGACTCGACCGCGAGGCCCACGATCTGGTCTGGCTGCGACCGGCCGACGCCAACAACACCTGGGCCATGAGCGTGCGCGGCGATCTGGCCCGTGCCCACGGCCTGCGCAGCCTCGACGACCTGGCGCGCTACCTGGCCGCCGGGGGCGACTTCAAGTTCGCCGCCAGCGCCGAGTTCGTCGAGTCGCCCAGCGCCCTGCCGGCCTTCCAGAAGGCCTACGGCTTCAGGCTCGAACCGGCGCAACTGGTGGTGCTCTCTGGCGGTAATACCGCGGCCACCCTGCGCGCTGCGGCCCAGGGTACCAATGGCGTCAACGCCGCCATGAGCTACGGCACCGACGGCGGCCTGGCAGCGCTGGACCTGCAGGTCCTGAGCGACCCGCGCGCGGTGCAGCCGGTGTACCAGCCGGCGCCGCTGGTCCGTGCCGAGGTGCTGGCCGCCTACCCGCAGATCGAGACGCTGCTGCGCCCGCTGTTCGCTGCCCTCAGCCTGGAAACCCTGCAACGTCTGAACGGCGAGGTGGCGGTCAACGGCGCCGACCCTCGCCAGGTGGCGGAAACCTTTCTCGACAGCCTCGAACAGTAAGGACGCGGCGTGCAGCCGAGCAACAGGCGCAATCCGGTCCTGCTGAGCCTGGCCCTGCTACTGCTGGCCGGGCTGTGGCTCGGCGATTTAGCCAGCCTGGCGGCCAACCGCATCGTGCCCGGCCAGGGCCACGGCCTGAGCGACGCGCTCGGCCTGCCCTGGGCGCTATCGCTGAGCGCCGCGTTGCTGGCCCTGGCGGCCCTGGCCTGGCGTGCCGAGCCGCATCATCTGCGTCTGGCGCAGGGCCTGTTGGCGCTTCTGCTGGCCCAGTTGCCGCTGGCCCTGGCCTGGTTCGCCGCGCGTCACCTCGACCCGGCTCTGCCGCAGGCGCGCATCGCGCCGGGCTTCGGGGTCTGGAGTCAGCTGTTCGTCTACGGCCTGATGCTGATCGAGCTGCGCCAGCGTCTGGGCGGACGCCTGTGGCTGATCGGGCCACTGCTCCTGCTGCTGCTCAGCGCCGCGCTGATCGCCAGCGGTGCCTGGGACTCGCTGGCGCTGATGCGCGAGTATGCCGGTCGCAGCCGCCAGTTCTGGCAGGCTCTGGGCGGGCACCTGGCTCTGGTCGGCGGCACCCTGGCGCTGAGCCTGGGCCTGGGGTTCGCCCTGGCGCTGACGATCGGCCGCTGGCCACGCACCCAGGCGGCCCTGTACGGGCTGCTCAATCTGCTGCAGACCATTCCCAGCCTGGCGCTGTTCGGCCTGCTGATCCCTGTGCTGAGCTACCTGGCCACGCAATCCGCGGCGCTGCAGGCGCTGGGCGTACGCGGCATCGGCTGGGCGCCGGCGCTGCTGGCGCTGGTCGCCTACAGCCTGCTGCCGGTAGTGCGCAACACCCAGGTGGCGCTGCAGCAGGTGGACGCCGCGGTGCTCGAAGCCGCGCGCGGCATGGGCATGAGCCGCTACCAGCTGTTCACCCGGGTGCGCCTGCCGCTGGCCCTGCCGGTGATACTCGAAGGTGTGCGCATCACCAGCATTCAGGCCATCGGCCTGGCCGCCGTGGCCGCGCTGGTCGGCGCCCAGGGGTTCGGCACCTTCATCTTCCAGGGGCTCGGCCAGGGTGCCATGGACCTGGTGCTGCTCGGCGCCCTGCCGACCATCGCCCTCGCCCTGCTCGCCGACGCCCTGTTCGGCGCACTGGCCCATGTCCTGACACGGAGACGCCAAGCATGATCGAACTCGACCGGGTCAGCCGCCGGTTTGGCGGCGTCACGGCGGTGGATGAGCTGTCGCTGCGCATCGCCAGCGGCGAGTTCTGCGTACTGGTCGGCCCTTCCGGCTGCGGCAAGTCCACCACCCTGCGCATGATCAACCGGCTGGTCGCCTGCAGCAGCGGGCAGATCCGTATCGACGGCCAGGACATCGCCACGCTCGACGAGCGCCTTTTGCGGCTGCGCATCGGTTATGCCATCCAGAACACCGGGCTGTTCCCGCACTGGACGGTGGCGCGCAACATCGCCCTGGTGCCGCAGCTGCTCGGCTGGCCGCGGGCGCGCATCGAGGCGCGGGTCGGGGAGCTGCTGGCGCTGCTCGAACTGCCGGCAGCCGAGTTCGCCGACAAGTACCCGGACCAGCTCTCCGGCGGCCAGGCCCAGCGCGTCGGCGTGGCCCGTGCGCTGGCCGGCGATCCGGAAATCCTGCTGATGGACGAGCCGTTCGGCGCGCTCGATCCGATCACCCGCGACAACCTGCAGAACGAGCTGCTGCGCATCCAGTCGCAGATCCGCAAGACCATCGTCTTCGTCACCCACGACATCGACGAGGCGCTCAAGCTGGCCGAGCGCATCGTGGTGATGGAGCACGGGCGCATCGTCCAGCATGGCAGCCCGCAGCAACTGCTCGACCGACCGGCCAACGCGCTGGTCGAACAACTGCTCGGCCAGAGCGAGCGCGGCCTCAAGCGCGCCGGCCTGCGCCGGGTGGAGACGCTGATGCGGCCCCCATCCGGCGAGCCGCCGGCACAGACCATCGCCGCCACAGCCAGCCTGCGCCAGGCGCTGTCGCACATGCTCTCGCAGCACTGCGAACGCCTGGCCGTGCGCGACGCCGCGGGGCGCTGGGTCGGCGTCGTTCATCTGCTCGATGCCGTGCGAGAGGAGGCCGATTGATGCGCCGCTGGCTGCCGCCGCTGCTGTGGCTGGCCCTGCTGCTGGGCGCCAGCTTCGCCATGGAGCGGCTGGAACCGCTGCTGCGCTGGCTCGACCCCGACAGCCGTCAGTTGCTCTACCAGCGCGCCAGCCTCGCCGCTCTGCTCGGCCGGCATCTGCTGATCGTCGCCTGCGCCGGCGGCCTGGCGGTGCTGCTCGGCGTCACCGCCGGCATCCTGGTGACCCGTTCCTGGGGCCGCGATTTCCTGCCGCTGGCCAGCCAGGTGGCGTCCATCGGCCAGACCTTCCCGCCGGTGGCCGTGCTGGCGCTGAGCGTGCCACTGCTCGGCTTCGGCGCCCTGCCGACGATAGTCGCGCTGCTGCTCTACGGCCTGCTGCCGGTGCTGCGCAACAGCCTGGCCGGGCTGCAGGGCGTGCCGCCGGCGGTGCTCGAAGCCGCGCGGGGCATGGGCATGTCGCCGCTGCGTGTGCTCTGGCAGGTTGAGCTGCCGCTGGCCCGACCGGTGATTCTGGCCGGCGTACGCACCTGCCTGACCCTGAGCATCGCCACCGCCGCCCTGGGCTCGACGGTCGGTGCCAGCACCCTCGGTGATCCGCTGATCGCGGGGCTGGTCAACGGCAACAACGCCTACCTGCTGCAGGGCGCACTGCTGATCGGCCTGCTGGCGTTGTGTGTGGACAGCCTGTTCGGCGCGCTGAGCGGCCCTGGGCCACGCCCGCCTGGTTAGCCACACGCCGCCGTCGCGCACCATCGGTGCGACCAGCCGTGCCCCGCGGGTGTGCATCAGGCCGCCAGATGGCCTGCCAGATTTTTCGTCAATTTAATTTTTTCTTTAACATCAGTATGTTACAAGCCAAGCGAAGAGCACTTGGCCCGTTCTCTGCTTGCACCCATGGGCGTACTGGCCTAGGGTAGATCGCCATGTGGTCCCTGATTGCCCCCATCAGCTCGCTGCTGAGCGGAGTGGCACTTCTCCTGCTCGGCAATGGGCTGCTCAATACCCTCCTGACCCTGCGTGGCGTCGCCGAAGGCTACTCCACCACGATGCTCGGCCTGATCATGTCCGGGTACTTCGTCGGGTTTCTTCTCGGCACCTGGCTGGCGGCTCCGCTGGTCCGACGCATCGGGCATATCCGCGCGTTCGCCTGTTGCGCCGCACTTGCCGCCATCGCCGCCCTGCTCCACCTGCTGCTGGTCGACCCCTGGGTCTGGCTGGGCCTGCGTGTGCTCTACGGCCTGGCCCTGGTGACCCTGTACATGGTGGTCGAAAGCTGGCTCAACGCGCAGACGCCCGGCGAGCAACGTGGCCGGGTGTTCGCCGTGTACATGGCGGTCAACCTCGGCGCCCTGGCCCTGGCCCAGCAGCTGCTGCACCTGGCCGACCCGGTGCAGTTCACCCTGTTCGCCCTCGCCGCCATCCTCATCAGCGCGGCGCTGATGCCCATCACCCTGACCCGCCAGGTGCAGCCGAGCCTGCCGGAGGCGCCGCGCAGCAACCTGCTGCAGCTGTGGCGCATCGCCCCGCTGGCCATCGCCGCTGCCGGCCTGTCGGGCCTGGCGCTCGGCGGCTTCTGGGGCATGGCTCCGGTATATGCCAGCCTGGCCGGCTTCGATGCCTCCGGCGTGGGCCTGATGATGACCGCCACCATCCTCGGCGGTGCCCTGCTGCAATGGCCGATCGGCCTCTATTCCGACAGCCGTGACCGGCGCTGGGTTCTGCTCTGGGTGGTGGCCCTGGCCGCCGGCATGGCCCTGCTGCTCAGCCTGCTGCCGGCCGGCAACGCGCTGCTGATGGCGATCTTCGTCTGGGGCGGGCTGGCCTTCGCCATCTACCCCATCGCCGTGGCGCAGCTGATCGACCAGTTGCACAAGGACGAGATTCTCGCCGGCTCCAGCGGCCTGCTGATGGTCAACGGCATCGGCGCGGTGTGCGGCCCGCTGCTCGCCGGCCTGCTGATGGAACACCTGGGCGCGGCGGCGCTGCCGTTGTACTTCGCCGTCACCCTCGGCCTGCTGGCGGCCTACTGCCTGTACCGCCTGCGCCATGTCAGCGACCTGGTCAGCGGCGAGGCTGCGCACTTCGTGCCGATGCTGCGCACCAGTCCCACCGTGCTGGAGCTGATGCCCGACGCCCCGCCCCCCGAACCTTGCGACACGGAGGAAAGCCCGACTCACGCATCCTGAGGATGCACCGCCGGCTGCTTCGGCAAGGCCCCGAGCCTATCCCAAGCAGCCAGAACACCGGCGCCCGGCGCCGCTTCTGGAGAAACAACGATGCTACTTGCCACCGATCTGGACGGAACCTTCCTTGCCGGCGATCCCGAGGATCGCCTGAGCCTCTATCAGACCATCGCCGCCCACCCCGAGATTCAGCTCGCCTACGTCACCGGGCGCAGCCTGGAAGCGGTGCTGCCGCTGCTGGCCGACCCGACGCTGCCACAGCCGGACTTCATCATCGCCGACGTCGGCGCCACGCTGGTGCACGGCGACAGCCTGCAACCGATCCAGCCGCTGCAGAGCGTGGTGGACGCCCTCTGGCCCGGCGAAAGCCAGGTGGCCAGCGCCATTGCCGCCTTCGGCCTGGAGCGTCAGGACGTGCCGCAGGCGCGGCGCTGCTCGTACTTCTGCACGCCGGAGCAGGCGGCCAACCCGGCGCTGCGCGAGATCGCCGACGAGCTGGGCTGCGACCTGCTGTACTCGGCCGAGCTCTACCTCGACTTCCTTCCCAAGGGCGTGAACAAGGGCAGCAGCCTGCGCGCCCTGGCCGACTGGCTGGAGCTCGACCACGACCAGGTGCTGGCCGCCGGTGACACCCTCAACGACCTGGCGATGCTCAGCGCCAGCTTCCACGGCGTGTGCGTGGGCCAGTCGGAAAGCGCCCTGCTGGAGGCCACCGCCAACCACTCGCGCACCCTGCATGCCAGCCGCCCCGGCTGCGGCGGCATTCTCGAAGCCTTCGCCCACTTCGGCTTCCTCGGCGAGCACGGCATCGCCGCCGAACGGCGCCAGGCCGCGCAGCCGGGCAAGGCCGAGCTGGTGATGGTCTACCACCGCCTGCCCTACGAGGAATACCGCGGCGCAAGCGGCAAGCTGCAGCGCCGGCGCCCCACCTCGCCCAACGGCATCATTCCCACCCTGCTGAGTTTCTTCGGCGATGGGCGCAAGGGCTCCTGGGTGGCCTGGGCGGTGCACGAGGGTGACGAGCCGTTCGACAGCCACACCACGGTGGACGCCGAGCGCTATCCCAAGCTCACCGCGGCGCGGGTCAAGCTGAGCAAGGACGAAGTGGACATCTTCTACAAGCGCTTCTCCAAGGAGGCTTTCTGGCCGACCCTGCATACCTTCTGGGAGCGCGCCACCTTCAACGAGGACGACTGGCAGGTGTACCTCAAGGTCAACCGCACCTTCGCCGAGCGCACCGCGCTGGAGGCCGCCGAGGGCGCAATCGTCTGGCTGCACGACTACAACCTGTGGATGGTACCGGCCTACCTGCGCGAGCTGCGCCCGGACTTGCGCATCGCCTTCTTCCACCACACCTACTTCCCCTCGGCGGACGTGTTCAACGTGCTGCCCTGGCGCCGGCAGATCGTCGGCAGCCTGCTGCAGTGCGACTACGTCGGCTTCCATATCCCGCGCCAGGTGGAGAACTTCGTCGACGTCGCCCGCGGCGTGTTCCCGCTCAAGACCCTGAGCCGGCAGAACTGCGCGCCGCGCTTCATCACCTATGGCTGCGCCGTGGGCCTGGAGCGCATGACCACCGAACTGGATACCGGCAGCCGCCGGGTCAGGCTCGGCGCCCATCCGGTCGGCCTGGATATCGACCGCGTACGCAGCGCCCTGGAGGCACCGAAGATTCGCGAGCTGATGGCGCACCTGCGCGAGGAGATGCAGGGCGTGAAGCTGATTCTCTCGGTGGAACGCCTCGACTACACCAAGGGCATTCTGGAAAAGCTCAACGCCTACGAGCGCCTGCTGGCCGACAACCCCGAACTGATCGGCAAGGTCACCCTGGTCAGCGTCTGCGTGCCGGCGGCCCGCGAGATGACCATCTACGACGAGCTGCAGAGCCAGATCGAACAGGCCGTGGGACGCATCAACGGGCGCTTTGCCCGCGTCGGCTGGACGCCCCTGCAGTTCTTCTTCCGCAGCCTGCCGTTCGAGGAAGTCAGCGCCTGGTACGCCATGGCCGACGTCATGTGGATCACCCCGCTGCGCGACGGCCTGAATCTGGTGGCCAAGGAATTCGTCGCCGCGCAAGGCCTGCTCGGCGGACGCGGCGTGCTGGTGCTATCGGAGTTCGCCGGCGCCGCTGCCGAACTCAAGGGCGCACTGCTGACCAACCCGCACGATGCGGCCGACCTGGCGCAGACCTGCTACCTGGCGCTGAACATGCCCGCGAGCGAGGCCAAGGCGCGCCTGCGCGAGCTGTTCGACATCGTCTGCTTCAACGACATCCGCCGCTGGGGCGAGGAGTTCCTTGCCGGGGTCGAACCGCAGCAGGAAAACAAGGTGCTGGAATTGGTCGGTTAAGCCTCGCGCCGCCCTACGGATGATCTACAGCCGTAGGGTGCGCCGTGCGCACCGGATCTTGCGTCGGTAAACAGGCCCACCCCGGCACCCCCATGGCCGTTCCCCGGCTTGCCGTATTGCCTGTTCCGTTGGTGCGCATGGCGCACCCTACTGGCCTGCCGCATCCGTAGGGTGCGCTGCACGCACCGAATCGTGCGGCGATAAACAGGCCCGCCGCGGCACCGCCATGGCCATTCCCCGGCTTGCCGTATTGCCTGTTCGTTGGTGCGCACGGCGCACCCTACTGGCCTGCCGCATCCGTAGGGTGCGCCGTGCGCACCGGATCTCGCGTCGGTAAACAGGCCCGCCGCGGCACCGCCATGGCCGTTCCCCGGCTTGCCGTATTGCCTGTTCCGTTGGTGCGCACAGCGCACCCTACTGGTCTGCCGCATCCGTAGGGTGCGCTGCGCGCACCGAATCTTGCGGCGGTAAACAGGCCCACCCCGGCACCACCATGGCCGTTCCCCGGCTTGCTGGTATTTCCCGTTCCGTTGGTGCGCACGGCGCACCCTACCAAAGCCGCGCACCGGATCACGCGTCGCCCCACCTCGGCTCAATACCCCCCACCGCCGCGGCCACGTCCCGGCTTGCCATACTTCTTGTTCAGGCCGGGTGGCACGCCTTTGGGCCCCTTGGCCCAGGGTCCGTCGTGCCGGCTGGAGGAATACCAGTGGTCGTCGTACCAGCGGTAATAGATGCGGTCACGGTAGTACAGATGTGGCCAGCCGATGACCACATAGGCATCGATACCCGGATCCCAGCGCCACTCGACGTGGGGTGGCGGTGCGTGGTGCGGCGGCGGACGGTGCCCACCGACGTGTACGCTGCAGGCCGTCAGCGACACCGCCAGGCCCACCAGCAGCGGATAGCGCAGTTTCATCGCGAAGCCCTCTTGCCGGCCCTGTCTTGAACTTGGACCTCGGCCGCTTCGCTCGGTTTTCGGGCAAGCTGCGCAGCGGACCGGCGGAGCCCCCGCGCAGGGCAAGGCAGCACCACCTGTCCGTGCACGCAGCAGCTCAGCCCATCTGGCTGTCCACCGTGCAGTTGATCATCCACGGCACACCGAAACGGTCGGTGAGCATGGCAAAGCGCGTCGCCCAGAAGGTGGCCTGCAGCTCCATCTGCACCGAACCGCCTTTCGACAGCGCTTCGTACAGGCGCTCGGCCTCCGGCACGTTGTCCACCTGCAGGGAGATCGAACAGCCCTTGATGCCGTCATGCGGGTATTGCGGCAGGGTATCGGAGGCCATCAGCAACTGGTCGCCAACCGTCAGGCACACGTGCATGACGCGCTGCTGGTACTCGGCCGGTACGTCCATCTGCTCGGGGCTGTCGGCGTAGCGCATCATCTCCAGTTGGCCGCCGAACACTTCGGCGTAGTAATTGAAGGCGGCCTCGCATTGGCCATCGAACATCAGATAGGCATGAATCTTCATCGCAACACTCTCCTTAGTTCTCAATGCTGATGCGCGCGCGAATGCGTTCTTCCTGCTCGCGCAACTCGGGGGTGAACTCGGCGCCGAAATCCTCGGCTTCGAAGATCTGGCGAATCTCGATATCCGAGTCGCCGGGCATGGGGTTGGGACAGCGCTTGACCCACTCGATGCATTCCTCGAGCGAGGCCACCTGGAAGATCCAGAAACCGGCGACCAGCTCCTTGGTTTCCATGAACGGACCGTCGATCACCGTGCGCTGGCTGCCGGAGAACCTTACCCGTGCCCCCTTGCTGCTGGGCTGCAGGCCCTCGCCGGCGAGCATCACCCCGGCCTCCACCAGTTCCTCGTTGTAGCGGCCCATGGCCGCCAGCAGCTCCTCGCTGGGCATCACACCGGCTTCGGAATCTGCAGTCGCCTTGACCATCACCATGAAACGCATCGCCTTTCTCCTTGTTCGAGTCGAAATAGCGCAGGAGTCTCCCTACGGCTGACACTGAACCCATGGCTGGGTTCTGAAGACTAGTCGAACGGGCGATGGACGAATCGACAGCGCAGGGAAACTTTCTTTCGAGAAAAAGCGCTGCCCACTTCCAGACGCAAAGCGCCTCAACCGCTAGCGCTGTGCAGACGACTGAGCGAGACCTCGGCGTTCGCGCCGTGGCGTTGCAGCGCCTCCTCGAAGAAGGCGATGGACATCGGCTCAGGCAGGTCCCACCTCGGTCCGAGGCGCGCCAGGTCCTCGGCGAACCGGGTAAAGGTGGCGAAATCGCGGGGATAGCGCGAAGGGTCCACGCCGACCAGCCGGCCCTCTACCCGCGCCCAGCCGAGCAACTGCTGCCAGCGCTCGATGGGGGCGAGACCGACGCCTTCGGTACCGTGGGAGAACAGCAGCATGTCGATTTCGTCGAACCCCGGATGCCCCTGCAGATACTCCTCCAGCAGGCGTGCCGAAGGCTCGACGCCGAACAGCGACCAGTACGGGATCGCCCGCAGGCGCAGGGTGGTAAGCGGATCACTGAGCAGAAAGCTGTCCACCAGAAGGCGGCGCGAGGGTTCGCCCTGCTCGGCGTACCAGTCGGCGTAGATGTCGGCCGTCAGCGCGCTGAGCGATTCGGGTTCGGCATGGTCGATGCGGATCAGCCGCCATTGCCGCGCCTTGGCCAGCTCCTGCAGGTCGTCCAGCAGGGCCGGGTCGAAGCCCCACTCGGCCTCGGGCGCCATGTCGTCGGCAGGTGGCGGATCCCAGCGCGGCCGGGCGATACCGTAGCGCGACAGGTACTGGCGCACCCGCGGCGAGCCTTCGAAGTATTCGCTCTCACTCGCCCCACCAGTGGCGCCAAACTGAAACACCGAGCGCGAGGAGGTGCGTGTGACCGGCCACTGGCGATTGCAGGCACTGACGTAGAGCGTCGCCCCCGGCGCCAGGCTGCGCAGGAGAAACTCGCGGTAGGCCAGCGGCAGGCGCCGGTACTTGAGGCGGTAGTAGGCCATGTGCTGCAGCATCAGCCGATCCTGATTGGGATCGTGCATATGGTGCACGGCGATGCGCCCATCCGCGCCGAGCAAGGCGTGAACGATCGGCAGGCCCTGCTCCAGCGCACGGCGGGCATCGTCCGGGTCGTTGCCCAGCGCGCGCACCGGGCAGAGAAAGGTCTGCGGCAGCCAGGGCACGCCCATGGCCGCCGCAAGATGCATCAGCGCCCCGTTGGACGAACCGATGAAGGCCGCCGGATAGCGCCGCTGCGGATACAGGCCGGCCATCCACTCGGCGATCGCCTCTACGTCCACCCGCGCGGCCTGTGACGGGCCGATGCCCTCGGTCATGCCGCCCAGGGCATAGACCTGCTCGCGCAGCTTGCACGGCAGGCGATTGATGGTCGGCATCAGGCTGTCGAGCAGCGGCGACTGGCTCGGACTGGTGTACGGGCGCCCGCGTAGCGCGAGCGCAAGGGCCTGGACCATGCCGGCTGCCGAATCGAAACGGGCGATGCCCTGCGGTGGCTGGTTCATCGGACCACCTCCGTGGCGCCGCGACCCTCGCGCAAAAAATCGTCGATCAGTTGCGCGAAGCTGTGCGGATGCACGTAGTTCATGGTGTGGGTCGCGCCCTCGACAAGGCACAGACGCCCCTTGGGCAGGCGCGCGGCCACCGCCTCGCCCCAGTGCGGCGGCGCCACCGGGTCGCGACTGCCCTGCACGACCAGGCATGGAGCCTCGATGGCGGCGAGATGATCCTCGATGCGGTAGTGCAGCAGGCGCCTGATGCTGCTCAGCACCCGCCAGACGCCAGCCTTGGCGTAATCGATGCGACCGATGCCGGCACTGGAGCGCAGACGCTCGCGACGGCCATTGCGCACGGCACGCCAGAGCTGGGGCAACAGGCTGCGCGCCGCCGGGTCGACGGTCGGCCCCTGCAGCACCAGACGCGCCACCCGCTGGGGGTGGCGCACGGCCAGGGCCGTAAGGATCTGGCAACCGTAGGAATTGCCGATGAAGGTGGCCTTGTCGATGGCGCAGGCGCTGAGCCAGAGGTCGAGCACATCGGCCAGTTGCTCGACGCTCAGCACGCGCCGTGGCGTGCCCGTCGCGCTCTCGCCGTAGCCCGGCAGGTCCGGCGCCAGCACGCGGTAGCCGTTGTCGGCCAGCGCCCTGGCCAACGGCTCCATGTAGCGGCTGGAGATGACCAGCCCGTGCACCAGCACCACCACCGGTGCATCGGCAGCGCCGACACTGCGGGTGAACAGCCGCCAGGGGCCGGCCTGAACATGATGACCGTCGATGCCCAGGGCGCGACTGGTGTCGCTCAGCGCCGGCGCGCTCGCCAACTGCCGATAGCGGCGCGTGGCTTCGAAGGTGCCGAGCGCGACGGCGATACCGACCAGGGCGCGGATCCAGGTGCGTGATGGCAGATGAGGCATAACGACTCCGATGACGACGAACCTGTCTCTTTCGAGGTCCGGCGTATCGTCGAAGTGCCACCTATTTTGCGCTCGGCAGCACAGAGGCAACCTGCCAGCGACGCCTCAGGCAGCCACACGGCGCCGTGCTCAGCCGTAGATCGCCGGCTCGCGATAATGCCGCGGGCAGGCGCGTAAGCAGCTACGGGCATGCGCCAGAAAGGTGGCCGCCTTCCGCTCCCGGAACAAGCTCTGACATCAACGGCGACAGCGGTAGGGCTGCAAGAACGGAGTCACCAGTAACATCAGCGCCCCCTACAGCCACCAACAGCCACAGGGCCGACTGGAAGTGCCCCGCGCTGTCACGCAGATATCCCACGAGCAACGGACCGGCAGCGCCTACCAGATAACTCTGCAACATCACAAAGGCAGTCCAGGCGCCAGCCTCCTCAGGTGTCGAAGCATTGTCCAGCGGCAAGGTCATGCCCAGGGTAAAGGCACCTCCGGTACCGAAAGCCGCAAGCGCAGCAGTCACCAGCGGCATGGCATCAGGCGCAACGGCCATCGCCAGGCTGCCCAGCAAGGCGATGCTGGAGCTCGCGGCAAGCAACAGACGTCGATCATCGCTGCGGCTGAGCAAGCCAAACACCGGGTTGGCCAGCATGAACCCCAGGGTATAACTGGCCAGGATCAAGCCTGCCGAGCTGGCGCTCTCGCCACGCTCGATATACATCGGTGCCAACCAGGCAATCAGGGCGTAGAACACCAGGTTGTTGCAGGCGAAGAACAGTGCGATCAGCCAGGCCGTGGGATTGCGCAGCGGCATCCTGGGCATCTGGGTCGAAGCGGTAGAGACCGGCGCTCTCAGGCTCCGATGCTCGATGCCAACCCAGGCCATGATCGCCAGCATTGCCGGCAGTACCCAGAAACCGCCCGCCCAACGCCAATCACCAATCAACTGATCGATCGGCCCGGTCGCCACCGCAGCGACCGTGCTGCCCAGACCGATGGCCGTTGCATAAATGCTCATGAACAAGGCGATACGATTCGGCGAGCGCGCCTTCACGTAGCTGGAAAACAGCGCTCCGGCGACCGCGATACCCGCCCCGACTGCCGCAGTACTGGCAAACAACTGCCCAATGGAGCCAGCCAGCGCACGCAGGATGATCGCGGCGCCCAGTACGATCAGCGCCAGCAGGATGATCCGGTCACGCCCAAATCGATGCGCCAGCCAGGGTGCGGGCAATGCCAGCAATCCCATCAGCAAGGTCGGAATCGCGGTCAGCAGCGAGGCCTGGGTGTGAGTCAACCCCAGCTCATCGATGATGGCGGTCAGCAAGGGCCCCATGGAAACGATGCCCGGGCGCAGCGTGAGCGCGACGAGCAGGATACACACGACCACGGCTGCGACTGACGGCGCACGGACGTCGCTGCCAGCCAAGGCCGGATACGCCAGACCAGGCGTAACATCGCGTTCGATCGGTACGGATTTGACAGACATGACGAAGACTTCCTACGCAGTGAGCAGTTACGCAGGCGTGTCCCCGTCCATTCGCGTCGAGGCCACGCCGGCAGATGTGAACGTCAGTCCGAGTAGGTCGGGTAGTCCGTCAGGCCCTTCTCCGCGCCCCCATAGACAGTGGCAGGATCCAGCGGGTTGAGCGGCCAGCCATTGGCGATGCGTTCGGGCAGATCAGGGTTGGCGATGAAGGGACGACCGAATGCGATCAGGTCGGCCAGCCCGGCCTCGATCAGCCGCTCACCACGTTCGGCGGTATAACGACCGGCGTAGAGAATCTTCCCGCTGAAATTCGCGCGTACGTCGCGGCGGAAGCTCTCGGGCAGATCCGGCGCGTTGTCCCAGTCCGCCTCGGCGATCGACACATAGGCCACACCTGCGGCCTCCAGCACTTTGATGGCTTCGATATAGGTGGTGTGCGGGTCCTCTTCGACCAGACCGATGTACACCCGGTCCTGATCGGTGCCGGTGAACAACGGGGTGAAGCGCACACCCAGGCGATCCGCGCCTACGGCAGCGGCCACGGCGTCTACGATCTCGCGCAGGAAGCGCAGGCGGTTTTCCAGGGAGCCACCGTAAACATCATCACGCTGGTTGGAATGTGCGGAGATGAACTGGTTGACCAGATAACCGTTGGCTGCGTGAATTTCCACGCCATCGAAACCGGCGTCGATGGCATTGCGCGCCGCCTGGGCGTACTGCCCGACCAGATCGCGGATTTCAGCCAGCTCCAGTGCGCGTGGAAGCGACGGCTGAACCAGCTCGCCGACACCAGGGCCGGTCTGAATGAACGCTTTGACCTTCTGCGCCTGAATGGCGGATGGCGCCACGGGCGCCTGCCCGTCAGGCTGAAGCGCATTATGGGAAACGCGACCGACGTGCCAGAGCTGGGCGAAGATCACGCCATCTTCGGCATGTACCGCTTCGGTCACCTTGCGCCAGCCATCGATCTGAGCCTGGCTGTAGATACCGGGCGTCCAGGCATAGCCCTGGCCACGCGGTTCGATCTGGGTGCCCTCACTGACCATGAAACCGGCACCGGCACGCTGGCGGTAATAAGTGGCCATCAGATCAGTCGCGATATCGCCTGGCTGGGCGCTGCGCTGACGAGTCAACGGCGGCAGCACGATGCGGTTCTTGAGAGTGATACGCCCCATGTCGATGGGGGTAAACAGAGCAGCATGTTTCATGATATCTATCCTGTTGTTCAGGCGACTGCACTTATCGACAGGCGCACGGGCGCGAATGGACGCACCTGGCGCCCAATGGGCTTGATGAGTGGGAGTGCGGCCCCTCTGCTGGAGAGGCCGCTCAGGCGTTACTTCTTGATCAACACGGTTTTCGGGTTGGTGAACAGCAGGCGGCCCTCATGGCCGTGCTCAGTGCCGATACCCGATTGCTTATGGCCACCGAAGGGAATATCGATGCCTTGCGTGTGGATCTCGTTGACCCAGACCATCCCGGTTTCCAGGCGATTGGCCACGGCCACCGCTGCCTGGGTATCACGCCCCCAGACCGAACCACCCAGGCCGAACGGACTGTCGTTCGCGCGGGCCACGACATCGTCGACGTCGTCGTACGCGATGATCGGCACGATCGGTCCGAACTGCTCCTGCTGCACGATCATCGAGCTCTCTGGCGGGTTGTCGACCACAGTTACCGGGATGAAATAGCCAGGACGGCTCTCGTCTACCTCACCGCCCAATACCACGTTGTAACCATTGGCCTTGATGTCATCCAGGAAGCTACGAACCTTGTCGTACTGCATCTTGTTCTGCACGGGGCCGACGGTCACGTTCGGGTCGAGACCATCACCCATGACCTGCTGCCGCGCGTACTCAACGAACGCTGCCACGAACTCATTGCGATAACTGCTATGCACGTAAAGGCGCTTGATACCCACGCACCACTGCCCCGAGTTACCGACGGCGCCCCAGTACAGTTGCGGGATGATCGCTTGCCAGTCGGCATCAGGCATGACGATTGCCGCGTCGTTGCCGCCCATCTCCATGGTCAGCCGCTTGACGGTGCCTGCAGCCGAACGGATGACATGCTTGCCGGTCTCGGTGGAGCCGGTGAAGCTGATCTTGGCGATGTCCGGGTGAGCGGTCATTTGCGGGCCCAGCTCGTTGCCACCTGAAACCACTGAAAGCACACCGGCAGGCAGCACGGACTGAGCAATCTGCCCAAAGCGCAAGGTGGTGAGGGGTGTGAATGGCGACGGTTTGATGACCATGGTGTTGCCGGTGATCAGCGCGGGCGCCACTTTCCACAGTGCCAGCAGCACCGGGAAATTCCACGGCGTGATCGCACCGACCACACCCAGCGGCGTGTGATGCAGCTCCACGATGTGGTTGTCGTTTTCCTCGACGATCTCCACCGGAATACGCCGTGCAGCGATCTGGCGAATCCACGAGATCGCCTGGTCAACCTCCGGCTCGGCCATGGTTTTCAGCGGCTTGCCTTGCTCCAAAGTCAGCAAGCGAGCCAGTTCATCGCGGTGCTCCAAAAGCGCATCGGCATAGGCATCCAGATAGCGCTGGCGCTGGTCGTAGCTCAGGACCGACCAGGTCTTGAACGCATCCTTGGCAGCAGCGATCGCCGCCTCCAGTTGCTCAGGCGAACCCGACGGAGCCTTGGCGAATACCTCGCCAGTCGCCGGATTGAACACATCGAAATGCGCATCGGTGCTGACCAGCTTACCGGCGATGGACAGGTAGTACGGGCCATCGAAGACGCTGCTGGAGCGGGAATCTTTCATGACGGTAGACATTAGCCTAAATCCTTGAATCCAAACGAAAATCTATTGACTTAAATGATCAAGACAGCTTTCTTCAGGCAGCAGAAATCCCGTCACCCCAAAGGCGACTGCTGCTGCGGTGTTGTTATGCGGTAGCGTGCGCGAGGGCGCTCAGAGCGGGCGCAAAATGCGCCCGCTCATTACTTGCACGGGTTCGTCTGAGCCCTGCAGATTGCACGAATCAGGCCAGCAGCTTGAGCAAGGCGTTGGCAGCGGACTCTGAGCTGGCGGGGTTCTGACCAGTGACCAGGCGCCCGTCGACGACGGTGAACGGCTGCCAGTCGCCGGCCTTCTCATAACGTGCGCCAAGTGCCTGGAACTCGTCCTCGATGAGGAAAGGCACCACGTCAGTCAGTCCTACAGCGGCCTCTTCGCTGTTGGTGAAACCGGTCACCCGGCGACCCTTGATCAGCGGCTCGCCATCCGCAGCCTTGACGTGGCGCAGCACGCCCGGAGCATGGCAGACGAAACCGATTGGCTTACCGGCGCGCTCGAAGCTTTCGATCAGGGCGATGGATGTGTCCGACTCCGCCAGATCCCACAGAGGGCCATGACCGCCTGGATAGAACACCGTGTCGAAATCCTCAGCCTTCACCTCAGCAAGCTTCACCGTGCTGGCCAGGGCTTGCTGCGCGGCCGGATCGGCAGCGAAACGGTGAGTCGCCTCGGTCTGGAAGTCCGGCAGATCACTCTTGGGATCCAGAGGCGGCTGGCCACCGGCTGGCGAGGCCAGCACGATGTCGGCACCGGCGTCCTTGAAGACGTAGTAAGGCGCGGCGAACTCTTCCAGCCAGAAGCCGGTTTTATTGCCGGTGTTACCCAGCTTGTCATGGGATGTCAGAACCATCAGAACTTTCATGATCATTACCTCATAAGGGGTGTTGCATTGGTTTCGACCGACCCTTGCCGGTCATGGGTTCACTGGTTACCGAGAAGGTGTTGCGTCTGCTGCAGTGCCTCTTCGAACGCGTGGTGGGTACGGGTGATCTTGGTCATCACACTGGCCCCCAACCACAGGGCATAGAGCCTCAGTGCCAGCTGAGCGGGCGAAGCAACGATGGTTACCGTGCCCTCCTCCACGCCTCTGCTGATCGCAGCCTCAAGCCGCTCGACGATCTGCGCCGTACCGCGCTGAAGTGCCAATCGCATCGGTTCGGAAAGATCGGCGACTTCAGCGCCCAGCTTGACGGCCAGGCATTTACCGCACTCGACCTGACTAGTCTGGTTGGAGATCCACAGTTGCCAGTAACGCATCAGCGCGTCGTGGGCGCTGGTTGCCGGGTCCTGAAAAATACGATCCATGTCAGCCAAATAGGCCTCGAAGTAGTGCTCCAGCAGCGCCGTGCCGAACGCGTCCTTCGAAGCGAAGTAGTGGTAGAAGGAACCCTTCGGCACGCCTGCGGCATTCAGCACCTCATTCAGCCCAACAGCAGAGAAGCCTTTGCGGGCGATGATCGATTGGGCGGCGTCGAAAATGCGCTGCCGGGTCTGGTTGCTGTCAGTGGTTGTCATGGCTGCCTGTCTCAGTAGACCAGTCGTCTAGTTCGTTGGGGCCATGTTAGGAATCGCCACCGACCGCAGCAATGTCATATGCGCAAGGATTTCGGACATGCACCGCGAGCCGATTGCGCAAACCACCTAGCCCTCCGACAATCGACGCATGCCCGCAGAAAGGAAATGATCAATGCATACCGTGGCGTTGGTGGTTTACCCGCAATTCCAGGCGCTGAGCCTGTCGGTCGGTTCCGTCTTCGAATGCGCCAACCTTCTGCATGGCGAGCCGGTCTACCGGTTCGTACTGGTGTCCGAGACAGGTGGAGCCGTGCTGTCGTCGCAGGGCTTCTCGGTCAATACCGAGGCGCTCGGCCTGGCTGGCTATGACACCGTCATCGTCAGCGGCTACCTGGAGTTGGGTGAACCCAGCCCGGAGCTGCTGACCTGTCTATCCAGCGCCAGCTCGCAATCGCGGCGTATTGCATCACTGTGCACAGGCATCTTCGTGCTCGCCGAAGCCGGTCTATTGGAGGGCAAACGGGTCACGACTCATTGGTTGCACGTGCCCGAGTTCAAGAAGCGTCACCCCAACGTCAGAATCGATGATGACCGGCTGTTCGTGGTCGACGGGCAGATCTGGACGGGTGCAGGCATGAGTGCCGGAGTGGATCTTGCCCTGGCCATGGTCGAGAACGACCTGGGCCCTGACCTGGCCCGCCGCGTGGCCCGCAAACTGGTCATCGCCCAGCGCAGAGGCGCCGAGCAATCACAGCTCTCGGCGCTGCTGGAGATAGACCCGAAATCCGACCGCGTACAACTGGCAATGGCCTATGCGCGCGAAAACCTGCGCAGCGATCTCTCGGTCGAGGCACTGGCAGATGTCGCGCGACTAAGCCCTCGCCAGTTCAGCCGAGTGTTCCGCGAGGAAACCGGAAAAACGCCGGCGAAAGCAGTCGAAAGCCTGCGAGTAGAGGCCGCACGCGTGATGATGGAGACGAGCCGTCATCCAGTAGAAGTGATTGCTCGCGAGACCGGTTTCGGCGATCGAGAACGCATGCGCCAGGCGTTTCTGCGGGCCTATGGCAAGCCGCCGAAGCTGATGAGGGATGATCTATACGGAACAGCTAATGGCCATGGCTGAGCTCTTCCGAGCACTGACTGCTCATATGAAAGCTATCAACTCAACTATCCTCGTAGCTGGATCGTCCAGAAGCTGGAGCGAGCATTGCTCCACCTACTCATCATTACGGTATAAGGGAGGGCAGCATGTTTCGCTTCATCAAAACAACGATTGCAGGTGGTCTGCTTTTCATCCTTCCGCTGGTACTGCTTTTCATCCTCATCGAAAAAGCCATCCATCTTCTACGCGGTCCGTTACATAAGGTACTTCCGATTTTTTCCGGCTTCTCCATTGCGGTGCCACATCAGTAACTGTGGTGGCCGTCCTCCTGCTGCTGTTTTGCTTTCTGGCCGGTTTGCTGGCAAAGACAGATACTGCATCGCGAGCCCTACAAACTCTTGAAGACAAATTGCTGGGCAATTTACCTGGCTATCAAATAGTGAAAGACGCGACCTCACGATTCGCCAGCATGGACAATATCGAAGGGGCCAAAGTCGTGATGGTTATTCAAGACAGCGGTTATCGGTTCGGTTTGGCCTTGGAAGCTCAGAATGATTGGCTTCTTGTGTACATGCCGGATGGTGGACCTGCAGGAGACGCGGCCGGGGAAGTGCAGATGTTGTTGAAGGATGCGGTGATCATTACGGAGATACCCTGGCTATCACTTCTCGCCTGCCTGCGTCGTGGAGGGAGGGGAGCATTGGAGCTTGCTGCTCCCTATCTACGAGATAGCGCCTAAGCCAGGCGCGGCTACTGAATGGCGCCCCTATCGCTTGGTGGCTAAGCCCCATCAGATTGCAAGCATCCCCTGCTGAATATGGCTATCACCGTACTATCGGTTCAGCGGCCCCCCGTGGGAAAAACGTAGTTGGCGATGTATGACAACTACCGATCTGGCACCGCCGTTCCAGCTATCACAAGAGTCAGCGGAGATTTGCGCTGCAAATTTCTGCCGGAAAAAACTGTAGATATCCTCACTTAAACGCGACGGGTGGCCCGTAAGTCGCGATTTAGAAGACCTGGCGCTGGCCTAAGGCCATTTCAGGATTATCCAGTGATAGTGGATGGGCACGCTGTGTAGTTGCTGATCCGATGTAGGGATTCTGCAGTCCTAGGAATGACAGCTTTTGGCCAGCTCTCATAGCCAGCTCTGGGTCAGCCCCTTTGCTCCCATAGCTCCTGCCCACACTATCGGCCATGGCGACATCTTTGGCGCACCGCGTATCAAACCGAGCCGCCAAAGGTTCCCAATCCATGCGGCGCCGCGCGAAAGGGTGTCAGGCGTTCGGCGCGGTCGGAGAGTTCGGCCAGCGCCGGATAGCGCGCCGGGTCGATCAGTTCGGGGAGCATCTGCACGGCAAACTGCCAGGCCACCGCCGTGCTGACGACGGCCTGGTCGATGTTCGCCTCGCTCAGTTCGGGCACCAGCCCTTCCCACTCGTCCTGCAGCGCCTGCAGGGCCGCGTGCAGCTGGCCGGTCACCCGGTCCAGCCAGGGCTGGTGCAGCTTCTCGCTCGGTCTCAGCTCATGCTCGTAGACCACCTGTACGCTCTTCTCGCAGGCGGCCAGGGCCAAGCCGATGCGACGCAGCGACTGCGTGCGTTGCGCCAGCACGCTCGGCATCAGGCTGCGCGGCGCGGCCAAGGTCTCGGCGTAGTCGAGGATCAGGCCGGAGTCGATCAGCACGGTGCAGTCGTCGCAGATCAGGGTCGGCGCCTTGACCAGCGGGTTGATCCGCTGGAACTCGTCGAAGGTGCTGAACACCGACAGGGCGCGGTGTTCGAAACGCAACCCGAGCAGCTGCTGGGAGATCGCCACGCGGCGAACGTAGGGTGAGTCGAGCATTCCGATCAGCTGCATGGCGGCTCCTTGCGCGCAGGACGATGAGTCACGCAGCTTAGCCGTAGGGTGCACCATGCGCACCATCGACAGCTACCGAGCAAGCTCAGCCGTAGATCGCCGGCTCGCGATAATGCCGCGGGCAGGCCTGGCCATCGGCGCGGAACAGGTGGCACTTGTTGGCCATCAGGCCCGCGGCGAAGGTATCGCCCACCGCCACGCGGCGGTCGCCGTCGCTGCGCAGGGTGATGATGTGCTCCACCCCTTCCAGGCTCAGGTAGATCAGGTTGTGGTCGCCCAGGCGCTCGGCCACGCTGATCTGCCCGTAGAAGGCGAAGTCGGCCTGCTCGGCCGCGACGAAGTGTTCCGGGCGCACGCCCAGGGTCAGCTCCTCGCCGGGCTCGACGCCGGTGCCGTCGACCAGCACTCGCATGCGGTAGCCACCGGGCATCTCGATCTCCACCGCCTCGCTGCTGGCGCTGAGCGCGCGCACCTGGAGGAAGTTCATCTGCGGCGAGCCGATGAAGCCGGCGACGAAGCGGTTGCGCGGGTAGTGGTAGAGCTCCAGCGGCGCGCCGACCTGGGCGATGCGCCCGGCCTCGAGCACGACGATCTTGTCGGCCATGGTCATGGCTTCGACCTGGTCGTGGGTGACGTAGATCATGGTGGACTTCAGGCGCTGGTGCAGGCGCGAGATCTCGATGCGCATCTGCACGCGCAGGAAGGCGTCGAGGTTCGACAGCGGCTCGTCGAACAAGAACACCTTGGGCTCGCGCACCAGGGTACGGCCGATGGCGACGCGCTGGCGCTGGCCGCCGGAGAGGTCCTTGGGCTTGCGTTCGAGCAGATGATCGAGCTGCAGGATGCGCGAGACCTCCTCCACCTTGCTGCGGATCTGCGCCTTGCCGATCTTGGCCAGCTTGAGGCCGAAGGCCATGTTCTCCGCCACCGTCATGTGCGGGTAGAGGGCGTAGGACTGGAACACCATGCCCACCGAGCGATCCTTGGGCGGCAGGTCGTTGACCCGCTGACCGTCGATCAGCAGCTCGCCGGAGCTGATTTCCTCCAGCCCGGCGATCAGCCGCAGCAGGGTGGACTTGCCGCAGCCGGACGGGCCGACGAAGACCACGAATTCGCCGTCCTCGATGTCCAGGTCGATGTTGCGGGTGATGGCGGTGCCGTCGTAGTGCTTGCAGATGTTGCGCAGGGTAACGCTGGCCATGGTGCAGTCTCTGAATCGGGGCCGGTCGTGCCGGCGATGAACCTTGAGGAAGCCGCGGGGCCGGCGCACCGGCCCTGCAGGAATCGCCCTAGCCCAGGAGGCGGGCGAAGCCGAACCCATGGGCCGGCAAGTGTACCCAACTGCCGAGGAACTCGGCCGTGCTGGACGGCACGCCCTCCAGCGGCTCGACCATCAGCGGCAGGTCGTAGCGGCGCTCGCGGTCGCCCAGGTTGAACAGGCACAGCCAGGCCTGCTCGCCCAGACGCCGTTCGAACACCAGCAGGTCGTCGTCGTGGTAGCGCACCTGAATATCGCCGTCGATCAGCAGCGGCTGCTCCTGGCGCCAGGCGAGAAAGCGCCGGTAGCTGTTGAGCATCGAGGCGCTGTCGTCCTCCTGCACGTCCACGGCCAGAGCGCGGTGGCGTTCGTCCAGCGGCAGCCAGGGTTGCTGGCTGGAGAAGCCGGCATGGACGCCGTCGCGTACCCAGGGCATCGGCGTGCGGCAGCCGTCGCGCCCCTTGAACTCCGGCCAGAAGGTGATGCCGTAGGGGTCGACCAGGTCCTCGAAGGCCAGTTCCGCCTCGGGCAGACCGAGCTCCTCGCCCTGGTACAGGCAGACGCTGCCCCGCAGCGACAGCAGCAGCGACATCAGCAGACGGCCGCGCTCCGGGGTGGCTTCGCCCTCGTGGGCCCAGCGGCTCATCACCCGCACCACGTCGTGGTTGCCCACCGACCAGCAGGGCCAGCCGTCGCCCAGCTCGCCCTCGATGGCTTCGATGGTGCTGCGGATGTAGGCCGGGCTGCACTGCGCGGTGAGCAGATCGAAGGAATAGGCCATGTGCAGGGTATCGCCGCCACTGGTGTAGGCGGCCATGGTGCGGAGCGAATCGTCGCAGCCGATCTCGGCCACCGTGGCGGTGCCGGGGTAGCGCTCCAGCAGCGCACGCAGGCGGCGCAGGAAGTCGAGGTTCTGCGGCTGGGTCTTGTCGTAGAGGTGGCGCTGGTAGGCGTAGGGGTTGTCGACGCGCACGCCGATGCCGCCCTCGCGGATGTCCAGGTTCGGCGGATTGTTGCGCAGCGCCTGGTCGTGAAAGTAGAAGTTGGCGGCGTCCAGGCGGAAGCCGTCGACGCCCAGCTGCAGCCAGAACTCCATGTCGTCGAGCAGTTGCTGCTGCACCGCCTCGCAGTGGAAGTTTAGGTCCGGCTGGCTGGCCAGGAAGTTGTGCAGGTAGTACTGCTTGCGCCGGCCCTCCCAGGTCCAGGCCGAACCGCCGAATACCGACAGCCAGTTGTTCGGCGGCGTGCCGTCCGGGTTGGGGTCGGCCCAGACGAACCAGTCCGCCTTGTCGTTGCTGCGGCTGGTACGGCTCTCGGCGAACCAGGGATGCTGATCGGAGCAGTGGTTGAGCACCTGATCGATGATGATGCGCAGGCCGCGCTCGTGGGCGGCCGCGACCAGCGCCCGGAAGTCGTCGAGCGTGCCGAAGATCGGGTCGACGCCGCGATAGTCGGAGACGTCGTAGCCAAAATCCTTCATCGGCGAGGTGAAGAACGGCGACAGCCAGATGGCGTCGACGTTGAGGCTGGCGATGTAATCGAGTTTGGCCAGCACGCCGGGCAGATCGCCGATGCCGTCGTCGTTGCTGTCGAGAAAACTGCGTGGGTAGACCTGGTAGATGACGCCGCCGCGCCACCAGTCCTTGCGAATAACAGCCATACAGCAAGCCTTTTGTTGTTCGTGATGACAGCTCCACTCTAGGCAAGGGGGCAAGGCGTCACATCCTCCCCGCTGGGGTTTTCACCGGCGTAGCTGGTAGCCGGCAAGGGGGAGGAGTTTTGGGGATGGACACCGTGCGCGGGCAGAGCCGTAGGGTGTCGCGGGGCCGCCCGGGTCGTGCGCACCACCCCGCGCCTATCGAAGCGCCAACGCATACGACAGATGCCCGACCACGCATCGGTGCGCACGGCGCACCCTGCGGGGCCGGGATATCGGTTCTCCCCTACTCGCCCTGGATCTTGCTCAACAGGCTGCGCGCCAGCTGCACCGCTTCGCTGCGCTGGGTGATGGCGAGCTTCTGGTAGAGGCTGCGGATATGCGTCTTGATGGTGGTCGGGGCGACGTTGAGGTGTTCGGAGATCTGCTCGTTGGACAGCCCGGCGTGAATCAGGCTGAGCACCTGCCATTCGCGCCGGGTCAGCGGCGAATGGCGGATCAGCTCGGGCACGTCGGGGCGGTTGATGATGTCCTGGATCACCGCCTCGTCCAGGGTGATGCGGATCGCCCGGCTGAAGTCGCGCTGCTGCTGGGCCAGCTGGATCAGGCGTTCGGCGCGCTGGTGTTCCAGCTCGTCGAGGCGACGCTCGTGCTGCAGCGCCTTGAGCATGGCGATCAGCGGCTTGCCCAGGCGCAGGAAGCTGCCGATGGCGCCGGTGCCGCTGGCCAGGGTCAGCGCCTGGTGCAGATGATCGAGACTGCTCTGGCGTTCCTCGCGCTGCCAGTAGGCCAGCGCCTGGAGGATATGGTTGCGGTTCTGGTCCATCACCAGCTGGTGGCGCTCGGCATCGAGCTGCAGTTGACGCAGGATCGGCAGCGCGCGGTCCCCCTGGTTCAGCGCCAGGTAGGCGCGCACATGGTTGCGCGCGTTGCCCTGGGCGAAGTGGTTGGCCCCCGGCTTGAGCGGCGGCGCGGTGGCAAGCCACTGGCGGATGCTGTCCTTGTCCTGGGTCGAGTCCCAGTAGGTGAGCATCACCGCGTGGGCGTTGGCCTGCCAGTCGATGTGGTAGTCGTCGCCGGCCAGCAGCGTCTTGAGCCGGCCGATGTAGTCGGCGCACTGGCTCTGCTGGCCGCGCGCATGGGCGACGCGGGCGAGCAGCACGTAGCACTGCAGGAACCAGTGGTCGCCCACCGTATCGAGTATCTCCAGCCCCTGCAGGGCGCACTGCTCGGCGGCATCGAGGTGGTGCCATTCCAGCAGCACCTGGCCGCGCACGCGGTGAATGAATTCCATGATCGGGGTGACCGGCAGCTTTTCCTGCTCGATGTACTGCAGTGCCCGTTCCTGCAGGTTGTAGGCCTTCTGCAGGTGGCCCTGGGCGACGGCGATCTCCGACAGCTGGCCGAGGCTCCACAGCACCGGGTGCGAGGCGTTGATCTGCTGCGCGCGGCGCACGTTTTCCTCGTGCTGATGCTGGGCCTTGGCCAGATCGCCCTGGACGAAGTGCGACTCGGCCAGCACCGACAGCGCCGCCACCCGCGAGGTGCGCATGGTCAGCGGCTCGAGCGCCAGCGCCTGGCGGGCGAAGGCCATGGCACGCTGCTGGTCGCCCTGGTTGATCGCCACCTGGGCACGCACCGCCTGGTATTCGGCCTCGATGCGCTGCCACTGCTCGGCACTGAACTGCTCGCGCTGCACCGCCTCGCCGGCCTGCAGCCAGCGCTCGACCTGATCGCTCTGGTACTGGTTCTGCGAGGCCCAGGCCTGCAACAGGGTGAACAGCGGCGACTCGGCCACGCGGCTCTCCGGCAGCACGGCCAGGCAGCGCTGCAGCAGCTCCAGACGCCCCTGGCGATAGAAGTGACGGCCGTGGGTCTCGAGAATCTGCGCCACTCGCTGCGGATCATGCGCCAGCAGCGCATGGCGGGCGGCCTCCTCGGCCATCTTCTCCTCGAGCAGCGCCTCGGCGGCGCGCAGGTGCAGTTCGCCCATGCGCTGCGGATGATGGGTGGACAGCTCGTTGCGCAGGAAGCTGGCGAACAGCGGGTGGTAGGCAAACCATTGACGCAGCGGGTCCACCGCCTGGATGAACAGGCCGCTGCGCTCGAGGTTTTCCAGCATCTCGCGGCCGTTGCAGCTGTCGGTCAGGCGGTCGGCCAGCGGCGCGCTGAAGCGCTCGAGCAGGCAGGTGGACTGCAGAAAATCCTGGGTGGCGCCGTCCAGACCGTAGAGCACCTGCTCGCGGAAATAGTCGCGCACGTAGGGATGGCCGAGTTGCAGCGCCTCGAGAAACAGGTCCATGCCACGCCCGGTCTGCACCTCCTGCAGGGTCAGCTGCAGCGCGCAGGGCCAGCCGCCGATGCGCCGGTTGAGGCGCTCGACCTGCTCGCGGTTGATGGCGATCGGCAGGCCCAGTTCGAGCAGCGACTGCACCTCGTCCAGCTCGAAGGCCAGGTGGCTGGCGTCCAGCGCCAGGAGCTGACGCTTGACCCGCAGCTCGGCCACGCCCAGGTCTGGCAGGCCGCGGCTGCACACCAGCAGGGTCAGCCAGGGCGGCGTGTTGCGCAGGAAGAAGCGCAGCGCGGCGATCACCTCGCGGTTGCGCAGCGCCTCGAACTCGTCGAGCACCAGCAACAGCGGTGGGTGCTCGGCCGGCAGTTCGGCGAGCAGGCGGGTGAGCAGACCGTCGAGGCCGTCGTCGCCCTGCTCGGCGCGATTGACGCACTGCGGACAACCGCCCTCGAGCTGGCGATGCAGGGCATTGAGCAGGTAACGGCCGAACTGCCGCGGGCTGTTGTCGTTGCCGTCGAGGTTGAGCCAGGCCACGGCGCCGGCGAAGGCCGCGGCCCACTGGCTGGCCAGCACGGTCTTGCCGAAGCCGCTGGGCGCCTGCAGCACGGCCAGGCGCACCTGGGGCAGACGCTGCAGCCACTCGTCGAAGCGCGGCCGCGGCAGCAGGCCGGGATGAATGGACGGCGCGGCCAGCTTGGCCGGTATCAAAGGCAGTGGCGGACGGGCCGCTGTGGTCATGATCCTCTCCCGTTATTTATCGTTGTCCGGGTTTTGGCGAATCTTACATCGGTATCGGGTGGCGGGTTTCACCCGCCCTGCGGCTGATCACGCCCAACCCGTAGGGTGTCGCGGGACCGCCTAGGCCGTGCGCACCAAATCGTGGCTACCCCTTCACGCCCCCCGCAGTCAGCCCACCGACTATCCACTTCTGGCAATAGAGGAATACCAGGGTGATCGGCAGACCGGAGAGCACGGCGGCGGCGGCGAAATCGCCCCACAGATAATTCTGCTCGTACAGGTACTGCTGGGCGCCGACCGACAGGGTCAGCTTGTCCACATCCAGCAGCAGCACCGAGGCGATGGGGTATTCGGTGATGCTGGTGATGAAGGCGAGGATGAACACCACGGCGAGGATCGGCACGCTCATCGGCAGCAGGATGTGCACGAAGGCCTGCCAGGTGGTGGCGCCGTCGACGATGGCGGCCTCCTCCAGCGAGGCGTCGATGCTTTCGAAGTAGCCCTTGATGGTCCAGATATGCAGAGCCATGCCGCCGAGCGAGGCGACGATCACCGCCCCATGGCTGTTCACCCCGAGCCAGCCGGCGTGCTTGCCGAGCTGGTCGAACAGGGCGTAGATGGCCACCAGCGACAGCACCGGCGGGAACATCTGGAAGATCAGCATGCCCTTGAGGATCGGCCCCTTGCCGGCGAAGCGCATACGGGCGAAGGCATAGGCGCTGGTGGTCGACAGCAGCAGGATCAGCGCCGAGCTGATGAAGGCGATCTTCACCGAGTTCCACAGCCAGGTCAGCACCGGGAACGGCGGCTGGGTCACCGAGCCGTCGGCATGCTGGTAGGGAATGCCGAGGGCCAGCGACCAGTGTTCCAGGGTCGGGTTGTCCGGCAGCAGGCTGCCGGTGGCGAAGTTGCCTTCGCGGAAGCTGATCGACACCACCATCAGCAGCGGGAAGACGATCAGCGCGATGAAGCCGAGCAGACCGGCATGGGTCAGCCACAGGCGGTATTTCACGGATTTCGGTTGCACCATCGCCATGGCGGGTTCCTCAGACTTTGACTTTCGACAGTTTCAGGTTGAGCCAGGCCAGTGCGCCCACCACCAGGAAGATCAGCGTGGCGATGGCCGCCGCCAGGGCGAAGTTCTGCCCGGAGTCCTGGAAGGCGATGCGGTAGGTGTAGCTCACCAGCAGATCGGTGGTGCCGGCCGGGGTGGTGGCGCCGATGATGTCCGGGCCGCCGCGAGTCAGCAGGGTGATCAGCACGAAGTTGTTGAAGTTGAAGGCGAAGCTGGCGATCAAAAGCGGCGCCAGCGGCTTGATCAAAAGCGGCAGGGTGATCTTCAGCAGGTTGTCCAGGGGCGTGGCGCCATCCATCGCCGAGGCCTCGTAGAGGTCGCGCGGAATGGCCTGCAGCAGGCCCATGCACAGCAGCAGCATGTAGGGGTAACCCAGCCAGGTGTTGACGATGAGGATCATCGAGCGGGCCAGGGTCGGGTCGCTGAACCAGTCCGGGCGCATGCCGAACAGGCCGTTGAGCAACAGGTTGATCTCACCGAAGTTCTGGTTGAACAGGCCGCGAAATACCAGGATGGAAATGAACGCCGGCACCGCGTAAGGCAGGATCAGCATCAGCCGGTAGAACGCCTTGCCGCGCACCAGATCCCACTGCAGCAGGCTGGCCAGCACCAGGCCCACGGCCAGGGTGAAGAGCACGGTGAGGCCGGCGAAGGCCACGGTCCAGACGAAGATCTCCAGGAACGGGCCGCGAATGCTCGGGTCGGTCAGTACCCGGGTGAAGTTGCTGGTTCCGGCGAACACGGTGAAGCCCGGCGCCACCTTGTTGCCGTGGCTGTCGACGTAGAAGCCGATGCCATGGTCGGCCACCAGGCGCTCGTTGCTGCGGGTGTTGAGCAGATCGCCCCCCTCCAGCAGGCGGTACAACGGCTTGACCGCCGCCACCTCGCGCAGACCGAAGAGGCGCAGCAGCTCGCCGTCGGTGCTGCGCAGCACCCACTGCTCCAGCTCGGCGCGGCGCTGGATCACCTCGCGCAGCGCCAGTGCCTCGCCCAGCTCGCCGGGTTCGCGTTCGGCCCTCAGCGCCAGCGGCTCGCCGGCCGCATCGCCAGTCAGCGGCGGCGAGACGAACACGCCGCGCTCGCCCTTGTCGACACGCAGGCGCAGCTCTTCATCCTCGCCGCGATGCAGGCTGAAGCCGTAGCGCTCGCCGGCCAGGTAGGTCTGGCGCAGGTGGTAGCGCTGCACCTGTTCGAAGCTCAGCAGGTTGCTGCCGCTGTAGTTGGTGAAGCCGATGCCCACGGTGTACAGCAGCGGAAAGATGACGAACACCAGCATGCCCGCCAACGCCGGATAGATGTAGCGATGGGCGTAGGCACGGCGGCTGATGAACACGTAACTGGCGATGCCGGTGACCACCAGGCCGAGCAGGGCGAAGGCCAGCTGCTGCTGGGCATAGAGCGCCAGCACCAGGTACAGCGCCAGGGCGTTGAACAGGCCCCACAGGCTCCAGCGCAGGCCGGCACGCAGCGACGGCAGGGAAAACAGTTTCATGGGCGAACTGGCCACGGCGGCAGGAAGATTCACGACGGACATCAGGGTTATAGCCTCGGAGCGAGGCCGCTGCCGACGCCAGGCGCCGGTCAGCGGCCGGATTTCACTTGGCGATGCGCTTGGCAGCGTCGTCCAGCGCGGCGTCCACGGTCTGGCGACCGGAGGTGATGTTGGTCAGCGCCGGTGCCATGGCCGACCAGAAGGCGCCCATTTCCGGCACGTTGGGCATCGGCCGGCCGAGCTGGGCGTTGTCGAAGGTGGCCTTGATCAGCGGGTCGCTGGCCAGCTCGGCCATGTAGGCCTTGTTCGGCACGGCGCCGAGCGGCACGTCGGCGCTCACGGTCTTGAGGCCTTCGACCTGCAGCAGGTAGTTCTCGAGGAACTCCACGGCCAGCGCCTGGTTGGGGCTGGCAGCGTTCAGCGCGGCGGCCATCACCCCGCTGAAGGGTCGGCTGGGGGCATCGCCCACGGCGGGGATCGGCGCCACGCCGAAGTCGATGCCGCTCTTCTTGGCGTTGGCCCAGGCCCAGGGGCCGCTGATGAACATGGCCGACTCGCCCTTGTTGAAGGCTGCCTCGGCGACGCTGTAGTCGGCGCCCTTAGGCATCACCCCGGCGTCGATCAGCGCCTTGAGGGTTTGCGCGCCCTGCTTGGCGCCGTCGCTGTTGACCCCGGTGCGGCTGGTGTCATAGCCGCCGTCGTTGTCGGCGAACACGTAGCCGCCGTTGGCGGCCAGCAGCGGCCAGGTGAAGTAGGTGTTGTTGTAATCCCAGAGAATGGCGCGCTTGCCGGACTTGGCCAGCTCGGCGTTGAGTTTCAGCACCTCGTCGAAGGTGGCCGGAGGCGTCGGCACCAGAGCCTTGTTGTAGAGCAGGCCGATGGACTCCACCGCCATCGGGTAGCCCCACAGCTTGCCGCCGTAGGTCACCGCGTCCCAGGCGAAATCCTCGATCTCGCCCTGGGTCTTGGCACTGGGGGTGATCGGCGAGATCAACCCGCTCTGCGCCCATTCGCCGAGGCGGTCGTGGGCCCAGATGAAGATGTCCGGGCCGTTGCCGGTGGCGGCGGCCTGCTGGAACTTGTCGGTGGCGCTGTCCGGGTGGGCCACCTCCACGGCGATACCGGTGTCGGCGGTGAAGCGCTCGCCGACCTTGGCCAGGCCCTTGTAGCCCTTGTCGCCGTTGATCCAGATGACCAGCTTGCCTTCCTCGATGGCGGCCTGGGCCGGCAGGGAATGGCTCAGGGTGGCGGCAAGGCCGATGGCGACTGCGCTGAGCAGCGTCTTGTTCATGTCTAGTTGTCCTCGTGGCTTCTTGTTTTTGATCCACAACTGCTGCGGCGAGCCGGTGAGCGCTCTGCCAGCTCGGTCATCCTCGGCCGAAAGCGCAAGCGCCACATCCTCCCCGTCCTCCCTCTCGAGGGCGTAGAGGCGGGGGCGTAGTCTGCCAGCGATTCCGGAAAAAAAGCATGCGCCCCTGCCCCTTCTGCGCCTGTTGCAGGTGGCGCGCTGCGGGTGTACTGGAGGCTCGCCAGTTGCGGGAGAACCCCATGCGCCGCCCTTCGTTGCCGACTTCGCTCACCACCCTGGCCTGCGCCCTGCTCTGCCAGTTTGCCAGCGCCGAGCCACAGCTGCAGGCCTGGCTGGATCAACGGCCAGTGCCGCTGCAATGGAGCAACCCCGCGCCGCAGCGCTACAGCGTCGAGCTGGAGCTGAGCGCCGGCCAGCTGCGTCTGCAGGCACCCAATGCCAGCGGCAGCGCCCAGCCGCTGGCCCTGTACCAGCGTCAGGACTGGCACGCGGGCAGCTCACTCAGCCTGCAGATCGGCGAGCCCGGCCGCTATCGCCTGCTGTTTCAGGAAGACGCCCAGCCCCATCTGCGCCTGCTGCCGCTGCGCGAGCAGGCGCCGCGCAGCGCCTGCCGCACCTGGCAGGGCGAGGCGCTGAGCGTCGCGGTCGGCCAGGTATTCGCCGACGGCGAGGTGCTGCGCGATGCCTACAGCGGCCAGTTGGCCACGGTGGAAAACGGCCGCATCGAGCTGACCCCGGCAGCGCATAGCGACGGCCTGCTCCTGCTCGAGCCAGCCGAGCCGGCGCCAGCGCCCGCCCACGACTGGCGCAATGCCACGGTGTATTTCGCCATCACCGACCGCTTCGCCAATGGCGATACCGGCAACGACCGCAGCTACGGGCGCCAGCCCGACGGCGAGCAGGAGATCGGCACCTTCCATGGCGGCGACCTGCGCGGTCTGACCGGCAAGCTCGACTACCTGCAGCAGCTGGGGGTCAACGCGCTGTGGATCAGCGCGCCCTTCGAGCAGGTCCATGGCTGGGTCGGCGGCGGTGACAAGGGCGACTTTCGCCATTACGCCTACCACGGCTACTACGCCCTGGACTTCACCCGCCTGGACGCCAACATGGGGACGGAAGACGAGCTGCGCGAGCTGATCGCCCAGGCTCACGCCCGCGGCGTCCGCGTGCTGTTCGACGTGGTGCTCAACCACCCCGGCTATTCGACCCTGGCCGACATGCAGGCGCTCGGCTTCGGCGCGCTGCGTGGCGGCATGGACCAGTACCTGCCGCCGCGCTGGAGCGACTGGCAGCCGGAGAGCTTCGAGAACCTGCACGCCTACCACAACCTGATCGACTACCAGCACGACGCCTGGCGCCAGTGGTGGGGCAAGGACTGGGTACGCGCCGGCGTGGCCGACTATGACAGCCCGCCCAGCGTGCTGGTCGACCCGCGCCAGGGCTCGCTGGCCTTCCTCCCCGACTTCAAGACCGAGAGTCAGCAGCCGGTGTCCCTGCCGCCCTTCCTGCTGCGCAAGGCCGACACCCGCGCCGTGCCCCGCGAGGGCTACCGGGTGCGCGACTACCTGGTGGAATGGCTGAGCTTCTGGGTGCGCGAATTCGGCGTCGACGGCTTTCGCGCCGATACCGTCAAGCACGTCGAACTGGAGAGCTGGGCGGCGCTGCGCCAGGCGGCCGACAAGGCGCGCGCCGAGTGGTCGGCGGCCAACCCCGATGATCCCATGAGCGGCAGCCCGTTCTGGATGGTCGGCGAGGTGTTCGGCCACGGACCGCAGGCCAGCGTTTACCAGGACCACGGCTTCGACGCGCTGATCAACTTCGACTTCCAGGGCGAGCTGGCCGCCAAGGGCAGCGAGTGCCTGCGCCAGATCGAGGACGGCTACCGCGGCTATGCCGAGCTGCTGGCCAACGACGCGCGGCACAACTTCATGAGCTACGCCTCGTCCCACGACACCTCGCTGTTCTTCGCCGAACAGGGCGAGCGACTGGCGCGCCAGCGCGGCCTGGCCGGCGCCCTGCTGCTGGCACCCGGCGCGGTGCAGATCTACTACGGCGACGAAAGCGCCCGCCCGCTCGGGCCCACGGGTTCGGACCCGCACCAGGGCACGCGCTCGTCGATGAACTGGCACGCCCAGCAGCAGGCGCCGATCGCCGAACTGCTGGCGCACTGGCGCCTGCTCGGCCAGTTCCGCGCGCGCCACCCGGCCATCGGCGCCGGCCGCCACCAGCAGCTGTCCACCCAGCCCTACGCCTTCGCCCGCACCCTCGGCAAGGACCGGGTGGTGATAGTGCAAGGGCGATAAGCGCATATGCCAACGCCAACCCGTAGGGTGTGCTATGCGCACCAACAGGACCCGATATGACACCCGAACAACAACGCCGCCAAAGCCAACTGGCCTTCGCCGCCAGCCGCGCCGAACTGGAGGTGGGCTCACTCGCCGGTTGCCCGCTGCCCCTCGAACACCTGCTGGCCACCCGCCCCGGCAGCCCCTGGGTACGCCGCCACTTCGCCGGTGGGCTGACCGCCGAGGTCTACCAGCTGGAGGCCAGCGGCCGCCTGTGGACCCTCAAGCGCGCACGCCACCCGTGCAAGGTGCAGAACCCCGACGGCCAGACCTCCTTTCTCAACGAAGTGCAGCGCCGCGGCGAACTGCAGGCGCTCAAGCGCCAGGCGGACTGGCACGAGGCCCTGGCCGGCATCGTCGAGACCCGTTACGCCAGCTACCGCCACGGCCTGCTGCTGTCGCCCTGGATCGCCGGCGAGGCGATCGGCGAATGGGACGAGCGGCGCCTGCTGCAGCTGTTCGATACGCTGCTGGCGCTGCTGCAGCTGGGCTTCTTCGAGTGGGACCTGTGCCCGGGCAACCTGCTCGACGATGGCCGCATCCGCCTGTTCGACTTTGGCTACATGTACCGCTTCGACCCGCTGCGCGCGTGCAACAGCAACGGGTTGCTGACGCCGCAGCACCACGGCGCCGAGCGCTTCGAAACGCGCTGCTACTACGCCTACCTGCTGGGCCTGGAGCGCGAGCGCGGGCAGAGCGCCGCCCTGGCCGCGCTGGAGCTGGAAAAGCGCATCGCCCTGGAGTGCTACCAGCGTCTGCGCAGCAGGCTGATCAAACGCGGCGCCAGCGCCTCGGTGCTGGGTTGGCTGGGCGGCATCATCGGCCAGTGGCACACGGCGCTGCGTAGCGGGCTGGACGGCCTGTACCTGCGCGAGGCCTGGCGCTCGCACCTGAGCGACCTGGAAGACGACCTCGGCGGCCAGACCTGCACGCCGCTGACCCTGCAGCGCATCGACTGGCTGCAGCAGTGCCTGCACGAATGCGGCGCCCAGCTGCAGCGCCTGGAACTGCTCGCCGGGCGCACCCCGGACGCCTGGCGCGACGAACTGGAGCGGGCGCTGCAGCAGGCGCATGAGTGGCAGGTTAGGGAATAGGCGCGAGAGCGGCGGCTTGGTGCGCACCGCGGCCGCGGTGGTTCTTTTGGCATACCCCATCCAGCGGCGATAACCCGACCGGGCCCGGAATGGGCGCCGGCCTGGCGGATCGGCGTTTATCCTTGGTGCGCGCGGCGCACCCTACGGGACCCCGCCGGCCGTGGGGTTTCGCGGCGCCGCCTAGGCCGTACGAACCGGGTTTGTGGTCATTCGCCAAACGTTCCCTCGTCCTCTGCCACCCCGCCCCAATCCGCCGGGTACACGCCCTCGCGCACCAGGCGATGGAAGCTCGACCAGGGCCAATCCACCACCTGCTGCACCAGGCCATGGCGCACCGGATTCCAATGCAGGTAATCCAGGTGCCGGCGCAGGTCCTGTTCGTCGCGGATGCGGTGTTCCCAGAATCGCCGTTGCCACAAGCCCGCCTCGCGGCGCAGACGCCGGCTCAGGCTGACGCCCTCGGATTGCGGCAGGGCCTGGCTGGTCAGGCGCTTGATCATCGACCAGCGCAGGCCGAACTCGGCATCGCCCGGGGGCAGCTGCCACAGGCAGTGCAGGTGATCGGGCAGCAGCACCCAGCCGTGGATGGCAAAAGGATAGCCCCGGCGCACCTGCTCGATGGCGCCGCGCAATGCCGCGCGCACCGGCGCCTCGGTGAGAAACGGCCGGCGCTGGTGGCTGACCAGGGTGAAGAAATAGCAGGCGCCCTGCTCCCGGGCGCGGCGGTAGTCGGACATTCCCTGTCTCCTGAACGCTGTCGCCCGCTTCAGGATAGTCGGTGGTGCCAGCGTTGCAGCCGGTTCGATAATGATCGGTGCGCACGGCGCACCCTACGGTTCGCGGCATTGGCGTCGTCGTAGGGTGCGCCGTGCGCACCAATCCATGGGTTAGAAACTCCCCGCCGTGCTGGCCCCTGTCGCCACCGTCACGCTGTTGTTGCCGCCCGGCTGCCAGGTCTTGACCTGGGTCGGGTTGCTTTCGCTGCGCACTATGCACTTCCACTGCACCTGCTGGCCGGCCGGCAGGGCGATGCTGCCTTTCCAGGTCGGGTAGGCGCTGGTGTCGGTCAGGCGCACGGCGCCGGCCGGGCTCCAGTTGCCCAGCTGGGCGACATTGCCCAGCGCATAGACGCTGTCGCCCCACTGGGTCACGCCGTTGTCGCAACGGAAGTTGACGCTGACCAGGTTGCCCTGCTCATCCCCGCCGCCCTGACCGCTGCGCCAGATACGAATCGCGCCGTTATCAGTGTTGAGCGCCTGGGTGAAGTCGCCGCTGGCCACCTGGCCGGGCGAGGACAGGTTGGAGTCCAGGGCGATCAGCAGTTGCTGCTGGCTGCCGCTGATGGTCGCTACCAGGCCGGAGAAGCCCGAGTGGAACTGGATCGCCGAGGCCGCCTTGACCCCCGCCGTACGGCGGATCTGGATCAGCTGGCGGATGAAGTCGCCATGGCCCCAGTCGTACATGTGCGGCCAGTACACCACCGGTGTACCCGGGCTGCTGAGGATGTAGGCATAGGCCTGCTTCAGCCGCGCATCCGGCAGCGGCCAGTGGTGCTGGCCGCCGTGCGGGCCGGGCGAATAGCCGGTGTCGTGGTTGTCGACGAAGGTCACCGCCACCTCGCGCCAGCGCGCATCGGGGTTGCCGTTGAGGCCGTGGCGCCAGTCGGCGATGCCGCCGTTCTGCATGCGCTCCTTGAGGGCGAAGTCGAACACCGTGCACTTGGCGCGATCGGACCAGTCCTTGAGGATCTGCTGCCAGCTGGCGCCGTTGCGCCAGTCCCAGCTCGGGTACTCGCCCGGCGCCTTCCACAGCTCGCCGAGGCAGAAGCCGTTGTCGTGGGCATCGCTCATCCAGCTGGCGACCCGCTCGCCGGCGTAGCCGCGGACGAAGTCGAAGCGAAAGCCCCCGGCGCCATACTGGCTGCGCAGCCTGGCGAACTCGTCGCGGAACATCGCGTAGTTCTGCGGGTGGCCGGTATTGAGGTCGGCGTCGCCGCCCATGAAGCGGTCGCCGTCGTCGCAGTCGTTGGCGTAGTTGCCCGGGTCATTGCAGTCGTGGCGCCACAGCCCCTGGCCGGCCGGCAGGTTGATCTCCTTGTCCGGGTAGCCGCGGTTCATGTGGTTGGGCACCACGTCGTAGATGGGTTTGACCCCGGCCGCATTGAGCGCGCTGGCGGCCTGTCTGAGCAGGCTGTCGCTGCCATAGCGGCCGTTCTTGTTGAAGTCGTGCCAGAAGTAGCCTTCGCCACCGCCCGAGGTGCCGTTGCCGGGGTCGCTCCAGCTGGAGAAATCGCGCCAGGGCACCGGCATCCAGATCGCACTGAAGCCGTCGGCGGCCAGGGTCGGCGCCATGCTGGCCAGGGTCGCGTACCAGTTGCTCGAGGTCCGCACGGTATTCCAGTGAAAGCCCTGGAGGATGATCTCGTCGCCGCCGTGGTAGCGCACGCCGCTGGCGGTCTTGCCCGGCGCGTCGGCGGCACGCACCAGATTGCCCCAGGGGTAGGCCAGCGGCGCCAGGGCCAGGGTCAGCGCGGCCAGTCGCAGGTATCGGTTCATCTTGAAGCTCCGTTCTTGTCATTGTTGTGAGCATCCGACTACGGGGGCTGCCCCCGGATGGACTGATCGGCCGCCCGCGCGGGCGAGCCGATGACGCCAGCCTGCCGCGCAGGCAGGCGCGGCCAAACCTCCCCGCCCCGGTTTTTCCCGGCGTAGGGCGCAGGCGTAGAAATGCGCCCTGCCCACCATCCCCCGGCCGCTTCGCTACGCCTCGCCGCTCCGCCTCGAAAAATTCCTGCAAGGGAGGATGTGGCGGCACCTGGCCTTACCCGACTCTTGCCCGCAGTCGCCACCGGGGCCCACTGCCCGGCCCGGTCGCGCCGCCCAGTAAGTCCGACTCCGAATCCAACAAGAAAAAAGGACCCCACGATGAACACCATGCAACCCGCCCAGCTGCTGCGTCCCAGCGCCCTGCTCGTCGCCATGCTGCTGGCCACCCCGGCCCTGGCCGTGGACTTCCACGGCTATCTGCGCTCCGGCATCGGTGCCACCGCCGGTGGCGGCGACCAGGCCTGCTTCCAGGCTGCCGGCGCGCCGGCCAAGTACCGTCTCGGCAACGAGTGCGAGACCTACGCCGAGATCGGTCTCGGCCACGAGGTGTGGAAGGAAGGCGAGCAGAGCTTCTATATCGACAGCATGATCGCCTACAAATCGGACCAGGCTAACGACTGGGAGGCCACCGACGGCGACAGCAACCCGTACGCCAACGGCACCAGCTCGATCCGCCAGTTCAACGTGCAGGCCAAGAACTTCCTGCCGGCCCTGCCCGGCGCCGCCCTGTGGGCCGGCAAGCGCTACTACAAGCGCAACGACGTGCACATCAACGACTACTACTACTGGGACGTTTCCGGCCCCGGCGCCGGCATCGAGGACATCGACCTGGGCTTCGCCAAGGCGCACGTGGCCTGGATGCGCAACACCGATGGCGACTGGGTCTACGAAGGCACCGGCACCGGCACCAACGTGGCCAACGACACCCTCGACCTGCGCCTGACCGACATCGACTTCAACACCGACGGCAAACTGGAGCTCGGCTACGACTACGGCAAGGCCAACCTCACCGAACAGCAGAAGGATGACCCCGGCTACACCAACCAGAAGGGTCATCTGGTCACCGTGCAGCACATCCAGGGCAACTGGTTCGGCGGCTTCAACAAGCTCGCCCTGCAGTACGGCACCGACGGCATCATCGGCAGCACCGGGCGCAACAGCACCGGCAACAGCGACGGCAAGATGTTCCGCCTGGTCAACCAGGGCGTGGTCGGCCTCTCCGACGACATCGAGATGATGTACGTGCAGATCTACGAGGATAAGGACTTCGACAACGACTCCGGGCAGACCTGGACCTCGTTCGGCGTGCGCCCGGTGTACAAGTGGACCAACACCATGAGCACCGCGCTGGAGTTCGGCTACGACCATATCGACCCGCAGGCCAAGGGCGAGAAGTCCCGCGACCTGAAGAAAGTCACCCTGGCCCAGCAGTGGTCGGCCGGCCGCAGCTTCTGGGCGCGTCCGCAGATCCGTGTGTTCGCCACCTACGCCATGTGGGACGGCGGCAAGTACAACGCCGCCAGCGAATCCATCGATGCCGGCGACGACAACGGCCTCACCTTTGGCGTCCAGGCCGAAGCCTGGTGGTAAGCGCTCGGGCATCCGTTGCATCCGGATGCCCGGCAATACCGTAACGCTGCTCCTGTGGTCCTTGCCCCGGTTCTGCAATAGGCCGGGGCCTTTTACCAGGCGTGACATAAAAAGAGGAATAACCCATGCCACCGTTCAAGATCGCCAGCCTCGCGCTGCTCACCGTTCTGCTAACCGGCTGCGCCAGCGAGCCGCTGCGCCGCATCGATGCCCTGAGCAGCAGTCCGGCCCCTTTGCAGACCTCCGCCGGCAGCGCCGAACAGGCTCTGGTCGCCGCGCCATCCTGCTGCGCCTCGCTGCGCGAGCTGCCCTACCAGCCGATCCCGGCGAACTTCAGCGGCGAGGTGCGCATCGACGCCAGCGCCCCGGCGTTCGCCTTCGACAGCGGCAAGAGTTTTTTCCGTGCCTTCCAGCTGCCGGCCGCCAGCAAGTCGTTCGAGATCCGCCTGTACAGCCAGGCCGGCGACACGGTGCTGGCGCCCAACGCCATGCTGCTCGACAGCCAGTTCCGCGTCACCCGCCTGCTCGGCGCCGAGGACTTCGTCTACGCCCCGGCCTCCGGGCTCAAGGGCGACAGCCTGGACGCGCGCCTGCGCGTCGACCGCCTGTATCCGGACAATCCGGGCAACGAACACTACCTGGTGCTCTACACCAGCGAGGCGCAGATGCGCGGCCAGACCGTCATCGAACATCCGGCCAAGGCCTTCGCCCGCGCCCTCGGCAACGAGGCGCCGAACATTCCCGACCCGGTGGCCAAGCATGCGCCGGTGGGGGTGATCAAGATGGTGCTGATCGAGGACAAGGTGGCCGGCCAGCAGGCCAACACCTATGTGCCGCCGTTCAGCATCGGCCGCGAGATGGGCAACCAGCTGCCCAGCGTGCCGGCCCCGGCGGTGCTGCCGGAAACCCAGGCCTACTACCGCCAGGGCATCGACGCCGCGCTGGCGAGCAAGGACCTCGAACGCGCCCTGCGCCTGGCCGACGAAGCCGCGCGGGTCGGCGACGCCAGTGCCAAGGCCTATCTGCTCGAACGCATCCAGATCCGCTGAGGTCACGGCGGGGCCGTGCTGAGCGGCCCCACTCTCCAATCCCCTCCAGGGAAATTCGGGCGGCCTCGGCCGCCTTTTTTTTCGAACCTGGGGTGCGCCGCGCGCACCGTCGCGCACTACACGCGGAAGCGGCTGACCATCGCCTGCAACTGCCCGCCCAGACGCGCCAGCTCGGCCGAGGACTTGGCCGTCTCGTCGCTGGCGGTGGCGGTCTGCTCGGAGACGTCGCGCACGCTGAGGATGCTGCGGCTGATCTCCTCGGCCACCGCGCTCTGCTCTTCCGCAGCGGCAGCGATCTGCTGGTTCATCGACTGGATGTTGGACACCGCCAGGGTGATGCTGCCCAGCGAGTCGCCGGCCTTGCGCGTCAGCTCGACGCTGCTGTCGGTGAGGTTGCGGCTGTTGCGCATCACCGCCGCCACCTGCTGGGTACCGCTCTGCAGCCCGGCGATCAGCGCCTCGATCTCCTCGGTGGATTTCTGCGTGCGCTGCGCCAGGCCGCGCACCTCGTCGGCGACCACGGCGAAACCGCGTCCCGCCTCGCCGGCACGCGCCGCCTCGATGGCCGCGTTGAGCGCCAGCAGGTTGGTCTGCTCGGCCACCGACTTGATCACGTCCATCACGCTGCCGATCTTGTCGCTCTCCTGCTGCAGGCCGTGCATCGCCTCGCTGGAGCGGCTGACCTCGGCGGCCAGGCGCTCAATCTGCACGATCACCTCGGCCACCACCTGATCGCCCAGGCGCGCCTGGCCGTCGGCGTCGTTGGCCGCCTGCGAGGCCTGCTCGGCGTTGCGCGCCACTTCCTGCACGGTGGCCGACATCTCGTGCATGGCGGTGGCCACCTGGTCGGTCTCGCTCTTCTGGCTGTTGGCGCCGGCGCTGGTCTGCTCGGTGACGGCCGACAGCTCCTCGGCGGCGCTGGCGATCTGGGTGACGCTGTCACGGATGCCGCCGATCAACTCGCGCAGGGTCGTGGCCATGTGCTGGATGCCCTGCTGCAGCTGACCCATCTCGTCGCGACGGTCGACCCGCACGCTGGCGGTCAGGTCGCCATCGGCGATGCGCTGCACCGCGCCCAGGGTGTCCTGCAGCGGACGGGTGATCTGGCGGGTGATGATCCACGCGGCCAGCACGCCGAAGAGCATGGCCAGCAGCGTGGCACCGATCTGCAGGCTGCGCGCCTGGGCGCTCTCGATGGCCATGCGCTCCATCTGGAACTTGTACAGTGCCTCGCTGATGCGCACGATCTCGCCCTGCTGGTCGGTCATCTCCTGGCGGGTGCGGGCGATGTCGGCGGTGGCGTTCTTGAACGCCTGCATGGTCTGCTCGAACTGGCCCAGCGCCGCGGCGATGCGTTGCACCGCATCCTGCTGGGCGCTACCGAAGGCCTGCTGCAGCGCGCCGAGGCTGGCGCGGGCAGCGGCGATGCGCTCGGCCAGGGCCTGCTCGGTCTGTGCATCGGGGGTGCTCTCGTAACGCTCGAGCAGGTAGCGCAGACGCAGCAGTTCGGCCTGCGTGTGGGTCAGCGCCTGCAGTTGGGCGAAACGGCTGCTGTCGTATTCCGGCAGCAGCTGCACGCTGCGCTGCATGGCGGCGAGCAGTTCGCCGAGCTGCTGATCTTCCGCCAGCACCTTGCGCCGCGCCTCGTCGGCCGCGGCGTAGGCGGCACGCATGCCGGCCAGCGAGCGCTGGTAGTCCTGGTTGTAGCGGTCCTGCTCCTGCAGCAGCTTGACGTTCACCGGGTTGGTGAAGGTGCCGAGCAGCTTCTTCTGCTGCTGCAGATAGATGTCGAGGTTGGTCAGCAGCCGCTCGCTGCTGGGGGCGTCGCCCTTGGCCAGCATGAACTGCAGACGGGCGATGCGCAGGTTGGTCAGGGTGGTGTTGAGCTGGGAGATCTCGCTCATCCAGGTGCTGCGCTGGATGACGCTGCCCAGGCCGCTCCAGGCGGTCCAGGCCAGCGCCAGGGTAAGGGCCAGCACCAGGCCGAAGCCGAGCGCGAGCTTGCGGGTGACGCTGAGGTTGGCAAACCAGGTGTTCATGACAATTCTCCAACTGTTCGGATGACAGGCGGTTCGGGTTTAGCTGGAGAATTGTTTTTGTAGAGCCAGCACAGGGGCTGTGCTGACGCTCCGCGCGCTGCCCTGGGCACACCGGCAGGTGAAATTTCGTGAAAAATCATCCGCCTGCGGCGGCTGCGCGTACCCGCCCCGGTACGCCGGGGCGGGTTCTTCAGGGCGCGCGCTGGCCGCGGGCCGCCTCGCTGAGGTAGAACCAGGTCGGCGCATCGAGCTGCAGCTCGGCGCCGGCCAGCGCCTCTTCGATACGTGCCTCGCGCAGGCTGCCGAGAATCGGCACCGGGCGTCCCGGCAGGCGGCGCAGCCAGGCCAGGGCAACCTGCAGCGGCGTTGCCTGCAGCGCCGTCGCCACCTCCTCCAGCGCCTGCTGCAGCGCCGGGGCGAAACGGCCGCCGGCCAGCGGCGACCAGGCCAGCACCTGCAAGCCATCGGCCTGCAGCGCCTGCAGACGGCCGTCCCAGGCCGCCTGCTGGGCACTGAGCGACAGCTCGATCTGGTTGCAGCGCAGCTCCAGCTCGCGGCCGAGCACCTGCCAGTGCAGCGGCTCGGCATTGGACAGGCCGAGCCAACCGACCTTGCCCGCCGCCACCAGCGCCTGCAGGGCGCGCGTCACTTCCTCGGCCTGCAGCAGCGGGTCGGGACGATGCAGCAGAAAGCCGTCCAGCCGCTCGACGCCCAGGCGCTGCAGCGAGGCGTCCACTGCCCGGGTCAGGTAGCTCGCCGCCGTGTTGTAGTGCTTGACCCGCCAGCGCGAGACGTCCTGCGCCGCCGGCACGATGTCGGCCTTGCTGATCAGTTGCAGCTGCGCTCGCAGTTGCGGGCGCAGACGCAGTGCCGCGCCGAAACGCGCCTCGCATTCGCCCAGACCGTAGATATCGGCGTGATCGAAGCCATTGAGGCCACGCTCGACGCTGCGCTCGATAAAGCCGAGCAGCGCCTGCGGCGTGTCCAGCTCGGCGCATTCAAGCAGGCGCATCATGCCCAGCAGCAGGGGTTGCTGGATCGGAAATGCGGTCATAAGAGGATTCCAGGTAACCGGTGGTGCGCACGGCCTGGGCGGCCCCGCGACACCCTGCGGGATAGTGACGAATCGTAGGGTGCGCTATGCGCACCACTAGGCCGATCAGAGATTTCAGCCCAACAACTGCAACGCCTCGGTGCTGCACTGCTGGATACGCGCCCAATCGCCCTGCTCGACCCATTCGCGCTGGAACATCCAGGTGCCGCCGACGCACATCACGTTGGGCTGGGCCATGTAGCGCTGCAGGTTGTCCGGGCCAATGCCGCCGGTGGGGCAGAAACGCACGCCGCCGAACGGACCGGCCAGCGCCTTGAGCGCGGCGACGCCGCCGCAGACCTCGGCCGGGAACAGCTTGAAGCGGCGATAGCCGAGGGCGTAGCCGACCATCAGCTCGGAGGCGCTGCTCACGCCCGGCAGCAGCGGTACCGGGCTGTCCAGGGCGGCCAGCAGCAGCTCGCGGGTGCTGCCCGGGGTGACGATGAACTGGGCGCCGGCCTCGATGGCAGCGGCCAGCATCTGCTCGTCGAGCACGGTGCCGGCACCGACGCACAGCTCGGGACGCTCGGCGCGCAGGCGACGGATCGCCTCCAGGCCGTGCTCGGAGCGCAGGGTCACCTCCAGCACGCGCAGGCCACCGGCGGCCAGCGCGTCGGCCAGCGGCAGGATGTCCGCCTCGCGGGCGATGGTGATCACCGGCATGATCCGCGCCTGGGCGCAGATGCGGTCGATCTCGGCGATGTGTTCGGCCATGCGCGCGCGCTGGCCTTCGTTGGGGCTGGTCATGTCAGGGGCACCAATAGATTTCGAGAGGGGAATGCAGGAAGGCGCGGATCGGCATGCTCGCCACCTCGCCGGGCGCCAGCGCCTCGGCCAGGGTGGCCAGCTTGGCCTGGCCCTGGATCGCCAGCAGCGGCAGGCGCGCGCCGGCCAGCAGCGGCAGGGTCAGGGTCAGGCGCTGCGCCGGCTGGCTCGGCGCCTGCATCGGCAATACCCGGCGCGGGCAGTCGGCGCGCAGCGCCTGGTCGAGATTGGGACTGTCCGGAAACAGCGAGGCGGTGTGGCCGTCGTCGCCCATGCCGAGCACCAGCACGTCGATCGGCGGCAGTTCGGCAAAGGCCGCATCGGCCAGCTCCGCCGCCTGCTCCAGGCTGCCGGCGACCCGGTACAGGCCGAGGAACTTCGCCTCGGAGGCCGCGCCACGCAGCAGATGACGACGCACCAGCGCCTCGTTGCTGCTGGCATGATTGACCGGCACCCAGCGCTCGTCGGCCAGGCTCACCAGCACCTGGCGCCAGTCCAGCGGCTGCTGCGCCAGGGCGTCGAAGAAGGCCACCGGGCTGCGTCCGCCGGACACCACCAGGGTGGCGCTGCCACGATTGTCGATGGCCTGGCGCAGGGCGTCGGCCACGCGCAGGGCCAGGGCATCGGCATGCGCCTCTGCGCTGGCATCGCTACGGGCAACCACACCCGTGGGCAGTTCAAGGTCAGAGATCGCCATACCAGCTCCTCCCGTCACGAGTGATCAGTGCCACCGAGGCCATCGGGCCCCAGCTACCGGCGGTATAGGGTTTCGGCGCCTCGCCGAGCTGCTTCCAGCCGGCGATCAGCTGGTCGCACCACTGCCAGGCGTATTCGATTTCGTCCTTGCGCACGAACAGGTTCTGGTTGCCGCGCATCACTTCCAGCAGCAGACGTTCGTAGGCATCGGGAATCCGCGCGCTGCGGTAGGTATCGGAGAAGCTCAGCTGCAGCGGGCCGCTGCGCAGCTGCATGCCCTTGTCCAGGCCCTGATCCTTGGTCAGCACCTGCAGGGCGATGCCCTCGTCCGGCTGCAGGCGGATGATCAGCTTGTTGCCGATCAGCTGGCGCTGCTCAGGGGCGAAGATGTAGTGCGGCGGCGCCTTGAAGTGGATGACGATCTGCGACAGCTTCTGCGGCATGCGCTTGCCGGTGCGCAGATAGAAGGGCACGCCGGCCCAGCGCCAGTTGCGGATGTCGGCACGCAGGGCGACGAAGGTTTCGGTGTCGCTCTGGGTGTTGGAATTCTCTTCCTCCAGATAGCCCGGCACCGGCCGACCGTCGCTGCTGCCGGCCACGTACTGGCCGCGCACCACACGCTGGCCGAGCTGTTCGGCGCTGATCGGCTCCAGGGCCTTGAGCACCTTGACCTTCTCGTCGCGGATGCTGTCGGCGGACAGGTCGCTGGGCGGGTCCATGGCGATCAGGCAGAGCAGCTGCAGCAGGTGGTTCTGGATCATGTCGCGCAGTTGGCCGGCCTGGTCGAAATAGCCCCAGCGCCCCTCGATGCCGACCTTCTCGGCCACGGTGATTTCCACGTGGGAGATGTGGTTCTGGTTCCACTGGGTTTCGAACAGGCTGTTGGCGAAGCGCAGGGCAATCAGATTCTGCACCGTCTCCTTGCCCAGGTAATGGTCGATGCGATAGACGCGGTTCTCCGCGAACACCTGCGCCACCGCGTCGTTCACCGCACGCGAAGAGGCCAGGTCGTGGCCGATGGGTTTTTCCAGCACCACCCGGCAGCGCTCGGCCAGTCCCACCGCGGCCAGGTTGGCGCAGATGCCGCCGTACACCGAGGCCGGGGTGGCGAAATAGGCGATCAGCTGATCGTGGCCGGCCAGTTCGGCCAGGGCCAGGTAGTTGTCGGCCTGCAGAAAATCCATGGTCAGGTAATGCAGACGCGCCTGGAAGCGCGCCAGGGCGCCCTCTTCCAGCTCCTTGGCCGGCACGTGCAGGCGCAGGGCCTGGTCGATGGCGGCAAGATGGCGTTGGGGCTCGCCGGCTTCACGGGCCAGCGCGAGGATGCGGGTGTCGTCGTGCAGCAAACCGGCGCGATCGAGCTGGTAAAGCGCAGGAAAAAGCTTGCGCAGAGCCAGGTCGCCAAGGGCGCCGAACAGGGCAAAGGTACAGGATTCGAGCTTTATCGCGGCCATGATGTTTGTTCTTTTATCAAGATGCACTAGAAATACCCTGTAGCAGTCGGCTTATCAAGAGAAAATGTTGTAATAAAAACAACATTTCTTCATTTTCCTGATAATCAGTGGTGGCCGCCGGGCGTCATCAGTAGGATAGGCCGGCTGTCGCCACTGCCCGCCGACGGCGCCAAGCCTGATCATCTGTCTGTTAGGAGCCCTTATGGACCGCGTGCGCAATCTGCTGGAACAGATCCAGAGCCGCCTGGACGACCTGAACAAGGCCGAGCGCAAGGTGGCCGAGGTGATCCTGCATGACCCGCAGCAGGCCACCCGCTTCAGCATCGCCGCGCTGGCCCAGGCCGCCGCGGTCAGCGAGCCGACGGTCAACCGCTTCTGCCGCTCGTTCGGCGCCAACGGCTACCCCGAGCTGAAGATGCAACTGGCGCAGAGCCTGGCCAGCGGCGCCGCCTACGTCAGCCGCGCGGTTTCCGCCGACGACGGCCCCGAGGCCTACACGCGCAAGATCTTCGGCAGCACCATCGCCTCGCTGGACGCCGCCTGCCAGAGCCTCGATCCGCAGCACGTCAGCCGCGCCGTCGACCTGCTGATCCAGGCGCGGCAGATCCACTTCTTCGGCCTCGGCGCCTCGGCTTCGGTGGCACTGGACGCACAACACAAGTTCTTCCGTTTCAACCTGGCGGTGTCGGCGCACTCCGACGTGCTGATGCAGCGCATGATCGCCTCGGTGGCCCATACCGGCGACCTGTTCGTGATCATTTCCTACACCGGGCGCACCCGCGAGCTGGTGGAGGTGGCACGCCTGGCGCGGGAAAACGGCGCCTCGGTACTCGGCCTCACCGCCGCCGGCTCGCCGCTGGCCAAGGCCAGCACCCTGAGCCTGGACATCCCGCTGCCGGAAGACACCGACATCTACATGCCGATGACCTCGCGCATCATCCAGCTCACCGTGCTCGACGTGCTCGCCACCGGCGTCACCCTGCGCCGCGGCGTGGATTTCCAGCCGCACCTGCGCAAGATCAAGGAAAGCCTGACCGCCAGCCGTTACCCCGCGGATGAAGAGCCTTTGTAGGTCTGACAAGGCATTGTCCAATCTGTTGCGGCCGTGATTGCACGGCCAGAAGCCGCACTTGTGCGCAAGCGGCGCGGCGCCTCTCGCGGCTGACCGGCCCTGATTCCAGAACGCCGCGGACCAGGCCAACGCGTGGCCGCTTCTGCTAGGCTTGCCGGCTTTCCGAGCAAGCCCAGGCCCCACACCATGCAAGCACTGATCGCCCTCAGCCGTTTCATCGGCAACACCTTCGCCGTCTGGGTGTTGCTGTTCGCCGTACTGGCCTTCTTCCAGCCCGGCTGGTTCCTGCCACTGACCGCCTGGATCGTCCCGCTGCTCGGGCTGATCATGTTCGGCATGGGCCTGACCCTCAAGGCCACGGACTTTCAGGAAGTCGCCCGTCGCCCGCTGGCGGTGCTGCTCGGCGTGCTGGCGCAGTTCAGCATCATGCCGCTGCTGGCCTGGGGCCTGTGCCAGGTGTTCGCCCTGCCAGCGGAAATCGCCGTCGGCGTGATTCTGGTCGGCTGCTGCCCGGGCGGCACCGCCTCCAACGTGATCACCTGGTTCGCCCGTGGCGACCTGGCGCTGTCGGTGTCGATCACCGCCGTCACCACCCTGCTCGCCCCGCTGGTCACCCCGGCGCTGATCTGGCTGCTGGCCTCGGAGTGGCTGCCGGTGTCGTTCAGCGCCATGTTCATTTCCATCCTCAAGATGGTGCTGCTGCCGATCGTCCTCGGCCTGATCGCCCAGCGCCTGCTCGGCGCGCGGGTGAAAACCGCCGTCGAGGTGCTGCCGCTGATCTCGGTGATGAGCATCGTCGCCATCGTCGCCGCCGTGGTGGCCGCCAGCCAGGGCAGGATCGCCGAGTCCGGCCTGCTGATCATGGCGGTGGTGATCCTGCACAACGGCATCGGCCTGGGCCTGGGTTATCTGGCCGGGCGCCTGTTCGGCATGTCGCTGGCGCAGCGCAAGACGCTGTCCATCGAAGTCGGCATGCAGAACTCCGGCCTCGGCGCCGCCCTGGCCAGCGCCCACTTCAGCCCGCTGGCGGCGGTGCCCAGCGCGCTGTTCAGCGTCTGGCACAACCTGTCCGGCCCGTTGCTGGCCACGCTGTATCGTCGGCTCGGTCAGAATATTTCGAAAAGCTCCAGCTGAATCAACAGCTTCCGCTTATCCGGGGCAGCTTGCCCCGGCCCCATCCATGTGCAGAATAGGCGCCACGCGAGGACGACCTCCGCATCGCCGCAACGGCGATGAAGCATCCGGGGACGGCCCCTTCAGTCAGCACTGGAGGTCACCATGTCCTGGATCATTCTGCTGCTCGCCGGCCTGTTCGAGGTCGGCTGGGCCATCGGCCTGAAATACACCGACGGCTTTACCCGCCCGCTGCCCACCCTGCTTACCGTCTGCGCCATGCTGGTCAGCCTGGCCCTGCTCGGCCTGGCCATGAAGGAACTGCCGCTGGGCACCGCCTACGCCATCTGGACCGGCGTCGGCGCGGTGGGCACGGTGATCGCCGGCGTCGTCCTGTTCGGCGAATCCATGGCGCTGCTGCGCCTGGCCAGCGTGCTGCTGATCGTCTGCGGATTGATCGGGCTCAAATTGAGCCACTGAAAGGCTGGTGCGCACGGCGCACCCTACGGGCCGGCACCATCTCCTCGCCGTAGGGTGTCGCGGGGCCGCCTAGGCCGTGCGCACCAACTGCCATCAACGCCAATTCCCGCGCAACTCCGCCACCTGCGCCTGCAGCATTTCACGCTTGGCCTGCTCCGGCGCCAGCGGCGCCCCGGCCACCAGCCCGACCCGCGACCAGAAACGCTTGAACAGCCCCTTGTGCGGATCGCGACTGAAGAAGCTGCCCCACAGTCCCTGCAGCGCCATGGGAATCACCGGCACCGGGTTTTCCTCGAGAATGCGCTCGACCCCGGCCTTGAACTCGTTGATCTCGCCATCGCCGGTCAGCTTGCCCTCGGGGAAGATGCATACCAGCTCGCCGTTGCGCAGGTACTCGGCGATCTTCTTGAACGCCGCGTCGTAGATCAGCAGGTCCTCGTTGCGCCCGGCGATCGGCACGGTGCCGGCAGTGCGGAAGACGAAGTTGAGTACCGGCAGATCGTAGATCTTGTAGTACATGACGAAGCGCACCGGCCGCCGCACCGCGCCGCCGATCAGCAGCGCATCGACGAAGGACACGTGGTTGCACACCAGCACCGCCGCGCCCTCGTCGGGAATGGCATCGAGCCCCTTGTGCTCGACCCGGTACATCGAATGCCCCAGCAGCCAGATGAGAAAGCGCATGCTGAATTCGGGGACGATCTTGAAGATGTAGCTGTTGACCGCCACGTTCATCAGCGAGATGGCCAGGAACAGCTGCGGAATCGACAGCCCGGCGACGCTGAGAAAGAGGATCGCGACGATGGCCGAGGCGACCATGAACAGCGCGTTGAGGATGTTGTTGGCGGCGATCACCCGCGCCCGCTCGTGCTCGGCGGTGCGCGACTGGATCAGCGCATACAGCGGCACGATATAGAAGCCGCCGAACAGACCGATGCCGAGAATGCAGCCGAGAATCCACCAGGCCTGACCATGGCCGAGCAGCGCCAGCCAGTCATGCGGCGCGGCACCCTGCGGGAAACCGCCGGAGAACCACCACAGCAGCATGCCGAACAGGGTCAGGCCGATGGAGCCGAACGGCACCAGGCCGATCTCCACCTTGTGTCCACTCATGCGCTCGCAAAGCATCGAACCCAGGCCGATCCCCAGCGAGAACACGGTGAGAATCAGCGTTACCACGCTCTCGTCACCGTGCAGCCACTCCTTGGCGTAGGCCGGAATCTGCGTCAGGTAGATCGCGCCGAGGAACCAGAACCAGGAGTTGCCCACCAGCGAACGCGACACCGCCGGACGCTGGCCCAGGCCGAGCTTCATGATCACCCAGGACTGGCGGAAGATGTTCCAGTCCAGCGGCAGCGTCGGCATCGCCGCCGCCGCACGCGGAATGCCATGGCTGGCCAGGTAACCGAGCAGCGCCACACCGACCACCGAGCCGGCGACGATGGGCGCGTAACTGCTGCTGGCCATCATGATGCCGGCACCGATGGTGCCGGCCAGAATCGCCAGGAAGGTGCCCATCTCCACCAGGGCGTTGCCGCCCACCAGCTCTTCTTCCTTGAGGTGCTGCGGCAGGATCGAATACTTCACCGGACCGAACAGCGCCGACTGGGTGCCCATGGCGAACAGCACCACCAGCATCAGCGGCAGGCTGTCGAGCAGCACCCCGGCGGCGCCGGTGAGCATGATGAACACCTCGGCCAGCTTGATCCGACGGATCAGCGCGTCCTTGGCGAACTTCTCGCCGAACTGGCCGCCGAGGGCGGAGAACAGAAAGAACGGCAGGATGAACAGCAAGGCGCAGAGGTTGACCAGCAGATCGCGGTCGACGCCGGTGTTGAGCTTGAACAGGATGGCGAGAATCAGCGACTGCTTGAAGATGTTGTCATTGAAGGCGCCGAGCAATTGCGTCACGAAAAACGGCAGAAAGCGCTTCTTGCCGAGCAGGGCGAATTGCGATTGTTGGGTCATCGTCCATGGTCCTCGCGGGGTCGGGTTTGCCCGCACAGGCATTTGACTGCAATTGCCCCGCCGAAAGCCACAGGGCAAATGCGAACATCTTGGCGATCACAGGATAGCGTGGAGACACCGCGGGTGCGCCGTGCGCACCACATACAACCCGAAGCCCTCGGTGCGCATGGCGCACCCTACGAAACCCGCCTCCCCGTGGGGTGCGCCGCGCGCACCGCATACAACCCGAAACCCTCGGTGCGCGTGGCACACCCCACGAAGCCCGCCCCCCCCGTAGGGTGCGCCGCGCGCACCGCATACAACCCGAGACCCTCGGTGCGCATGGCGCACCCTACGATGCCAGCCACCCCGTGGGGTGCGCCGCGCGCACCGCATACAACCCGAAACCCTCGGTGCGCATGGCGCACCCTACGATGCCCGCCTCCCCGTAGGGTGCGCCGCGCGCACCAAGACCCCGCCGAATCCCTGGTGCGCACAGCGCACCCTACGCAGCCTGGTCATGCTGGAAAATCCACGCTCCCGGCATGCCTCTCACACCTTACGCAGCGCAAAAAAAACGGCAGCCCATCGGGCTACCGTTCTCGAACTCGGAGAAAACGCCAGTGCCTCGCACCGGCTACAACCTCACCTGCATTCCCTGGGGAATGCCGTAGCAGTCTGACAAAAGCCAGGGGCAGCGTCCGTTTAGCTTTGTTACCTGCCTGCAAAGAAATGTAAACGCCGGGTGACCAGGCGGTCCCGGCCGCGGCACAATCACGCCCCATGAACGCCTACCATCCCGCCTGCTGCAGCCCCCTCGACGATCACGACCCGCTACCGCGCCCACTCGCCGGCACGCAGCTGATCAGCACGCGCTTCGACCCCGCCCTGGTGACCGAAGACGACTTCGCCCGCTGCGGCATCGCCCCGGTGCGCGGCGTGGCCAAGCGCCAGGCCGAATACCTGGCCGGGCGCCTGTGCGCACGCGAAGCGCTGCGCCGCGTGACCGGCGAGCCCTGCGTGCCGGCAGTTGGTGAAGACCGCGCGCCGCAGTGGCCGCCAGGCGTGGCCGGCTCCATCACCCATGGCGACAACTGGGCCGCGGCACTGGTCGCGCCCGACACCCAATGGCGCGCCCTAGGCATGGACGTGGAGCGCCTGCTGCCCGCCGACCGCGCCCTGCGCCTGCAGGGCGAGATCCTCACCCCCGCCGAAGTGCAGCGGCTGCAGGCGCTGGACGACGAGGCCCGTGCCGCGCGCATCAGCCTCACCTTCTCGCTCAAGGAAAGCCTGTTCAAGGCGCTCTATCCGCTGACCCTGACGCGCTTCTATTTCCACGACGCCGAGCTGCTGAACCTCGATGAGGACAGCGCGCGCCTGCGCCTGCTGATCGACCTGCATGCGGACTGGCGCGCAGGCGCCGAACTGGACGGCCAGTTCGTGCTGTTCGAGGGCAAGGTGCTGAGCCTGGTGGCGGTGGCGGCGTGACCCTAAGTCCCGCCATACGCGGATAATCCGCTGCGCGCGGCGCACCCTACAAAGCAGGCGGCGGCCGCGGCGTAGCCCGGATGAAATCCGGGAGCAGGTAGCCGGCCAGCCCCGGATTGCATCCGGGCTACAGCGCCGGCAAAAAATCGGTGCGCACGGCGCACCCTACGGGGCGGGGTGCACCATGCGCACCGGGTCCAACACAAAATCGCGCCCTACTCTCCCTGCCGCCGCGGCCATACCAGGCTGAAACGCGCGCCGCCGAGACTTTCGCTGCGACCGATCTGCGCGCGGCCGCCGTGCCAGTAGATGATCCTGCGCACGATGGACAGGCCCAGCCCGTGCCCGCCGGACGCCCGCGTGCGGCTGTCGTCGAGACGCAGGAAGGGGCTGAACAACCGCTCCCAGGCCTCTTCCGGCACGCCCGGCCCGTCGTCTTCGACGTCGATGCGGCAACGCTTGTAACCCACCTGGCAACTGATCAGCACCCGTCCTTCGGCATAGCGCATGGCGTTGCTCACCAGGTTCTGCAGCGCCCGGTGCAGGTAGCGCGGCTCGGCTTCGACCCAGCAGGCGCCGTCGGCCTGCACGCTGAGCACCGCGCCACACTCCACGCGCACCTTGTTGCTCAGCGGCGCCAGCTCCTCGATCACCTGATCGATCAGCGCACGCAGCTCCACCTGCTGGAAATTCAACGCCGGCGACCCCTGCTCCAGACGCGCGTAGGTCAGCATCTCGTCGACCAGCTTGTCGAGGTCCTGGATATCGCTGTCCATGCCCTCCATGTACTTGCGCCGCGCCGCCTCGTCCGGTGCATCGGCGATCATCTCCAGGCCGAAGCGCAGGCGCGCCACCGGCGTGCGCAACTCGTGGGACACCGCGCGCACCAGCTCGCGCTGGGTGCTCAGGGAGGTCTGCAGGTGCTCGGCCATGGCATTGAAGCTGCTGGCCAGGCGCCCGACCGAGTCGGCGCCACGCGTCGGCACACGTGCATCCAGGCGGCCGCTGGCGATATGCGTAGCCGCGCCTTCCAGCCCCCGCAGGCGCTGCTCCAGCGAGCGCACCAGCAGGTAGACGATCAGGCCGATCAGGCTCAGCCCCAGGGCGCCGATCACCACCAGCAGTTGCGGCGGATAGGGGTTCATCTGGTACAGCGGACCGATTTCCAGCACCCAGGGGGTATCGACGATGCCGGAGAACACGTGGATGGAATCGCCGCCCTTGCCCAGCGCCATCACCGTATCACCCTCGTCGATACGCCGCCGCTGATCGAGGTCGAGCCCCGCCTCGCCGAGCTGCACCAGTTGCAGGTCGAAGCCGAACTGCTTGGCGGTTTTCAGCTCGGCTAGACGCTGCGGCTGCTCGTCCACCGGGTAGCGGATCAGCTCGTCGATCAGCAGGTAGTTGGTGGCCCGCGCCAGTTGCTCGCTGATCTGCTGGATCTCGCCGGTCAGCAGCAGGCCCGGCTTGCCGTCGAGCAGGCCGTAGACCTTGGCCGAGTGCGGGCCGGTCTGGCGCACCAGCACCTGGCCGCGCTGCAGACGGTTGCGCTCGCCGGCTTCCAGCGGCACGTCGCTCATTGCCTGCAGCTGCAGCGGAATACCGAGCAGGCGCGACCACACCGCCAGCGCCCGACGCCGCTCCACCTCGTTCATCGGCACCAGGTTGTCGGCCATCAGGCGGAAGGTGCCGCGCGCCAGCCCCTCGCGGTACTGATCGCCACGCACCTCGTTGACCAGATGCAGGGTGCCGACGCCCAGCAGCGCCACCAGCACCAGTGCGGCGAGCATGCCGCCGTAGATGCGCAGGAAGATGGAGTTCATGGCAGGCCGGTCAATCGCCCACGGCCGCGTCACCCAGCGGCAACGCCTCGGCCGCCTCGGCGACGAACAGATAACCCTTGCTGCGCACCGTCTTGATCAGCCGCGGGTGCATGGGGTCGTCGCCGATCTTCGGGCGGATGCGCGAGATGCGTACGTCGATGGAGCGGTCCTGACCGTCGTATTCGATGCCGCGCAGGGAATTGAAGATCTCCTCGCGCGACAGGATGCGCCCGGCATTGACCGCCAGCAGCCATAGCAGGTCGAACTCGGCGCTGGTCAGCTCGATGCCCTGCTCGCCCAGCCAGGCTTCGCGCATGGCGCTGTCGATGGCCAGCGGGCCGAACTGCAGACGGCGCGGCTGGCCCTCGTCGCGCTCGGCCTCGCTGCCCTCGCGGCGGCGCAGCAACGCGCGAATGCGCGCCAGCAGCACGCGCGGGCGCACCGGCTTGCAGACGTAATCGTCGGCGCCCATCTCCAGGCCCAGTACCTGGTCCATATCGTCGGTGCGGGCGGTCAGCATCAGGATCGGCCCCTTGTAGCCGGCGCGCACCTTGCGGCAGATGCTCAGACCGTCCTCGCCCGGCAGCATCAGATCGAGCATCACCAGGTCCGGCTGTTCGGCGAGGATGCGCGCCGCAGCGCGGGCGCCATCGGCCTCTATGGCCACCCGCAGACCGTTGCCCTCCAGGTACTCGCGGGTCAACTGCGCCAGGCGTTGGTCATCCTCGACGATCAGAATCCGCCACGCTTCTTGTTCCACGCCCTCATCCTCTCTCGACTGCCGCCATGGGAAACCCAGGCATTGTAAGAGCGCGCCGCCGATACCGCGAGAAGGGGCTGTGTTCAAGGCCGGCGAACGACCATACGCCTCGCGCCGGACGCTCGCAGGGTGTTGCGGGGCCGTCTAGGCGCGCACCTGCTTTTATGACTCCCCGGCGTCGGCCGCCAATGCACGCAGCCCGGGTGCCCCTCCCAAGCAGCGGCGATCAACTGCCCCTATATATAGTGGTAAGCTGCGCAGGCCTCGACGCGCCGGCGCCCCCATCGCAACGCCCCCGCCAGCCGCGACAAACGGTCAGAGCCAGGCCCCATGAGGGCTACCCGACAGACCGGGTCAGTCACCCACAAACGACCCACAAGTTATCCACAGGATATTCTTCGCAAGCCGCCTTGCAATGCCTCAAACAGCGCACTATCTTGTATCCCCATTGCTCGCCACCCACCAGATATTGGGTTGAAGCGAAAAACCGGACACAAGAAGAACGAATCGCGCAAGCCCCTTTCGCAGGGTTTTCCCGGTCTTTCAGACAGCAGTTTCGCAGCACCCCAGGCCTGGCCTGGGTTACAGCCACGAAGCACCTCTTGCAGGTACTTCGCGAGCCGGTCAGGCAGCGCGCCGAGTCGCCAGCCGACCACTATATGTAGTAGGCGGGGTGCCGTAATGCCCTGCCAGACTTTGCGCCAGGACGGCACTCAAGTCGTGCCCACCCTGCCCGCTCTTGCGACACCCCGTACCCGGCCCCGCTGCCGCGTGCGGATCAGTTGTTAATGGAATGAACGGCGGACAAGGGGCGACATCTACTGTCGTGACGTCCAACCAGAAAATTACAGAACACGGAGATCTCCATGCACACCGACACCACTCGCGAGAACCCGCAGGCCGTGGCGCCGCAGGGCGCCGATTCCTCCCAGGATCTGGCGGCCACCGCCCCCGGCCAGCTGCGCGTGATCAAGCGCAACGGCACTGTCGTCCCCTACACCGATGACAAGATCACCGTCGCCATCACCAAAGCGTTCCTCGCCGTGGAGGGCGGTACCGCCGCCGCCTCGTCGCGTATCCATGACACCGTCGCGCGCCTGACCGAGCAGGTCACCGCCACCTTCAAGCGCCGCATGCCGTCCGGCGGCACCATCCATATCGAAGAGATCCAGGACCAGGTCGAACTGGCCCTGATGCGCGCCGGCGAGCAGAAAGTCGCCCGCGACTACGTGATCTACCGCGAGGCCCAGGCCAACAAGCGCAAGGCCAGTGCCGGCAGCGAAATCGCCCAGCCGCACCCGAGCATCCGCATCACCGCCGCCGACGGCAGCCTGCAGCCGCTCGACATGGGCCGCCTGCAGACCATCATCCGCGAAGCCTGCGAAGGCCTGGCCGAAGTGGACGGCGCGCTGATCGAGCGTGAAACCCTGAAGAACCTGTACGACGGCGTGGCCGAGAAGGACGTCAACACCGCCCTGGTGATGACCGCCCGTACCCTGGTCGAGCGCGAGCCGAACTACAGCTACGTCACCGCCCGCCTGCTGATGGACAACATCCGCGCCGAGGCCCTGACCTTCCTGGGCATCACCCAGAGCGCCACCCACCACGAGATGGTCGACCTGTACGCCAAGGCTCTGCCGGCCTACGTCGACAAGGGCGTGGAGTTCGAGCTGCTCGATCCCAAGCTGAAAGAGTACGACCTGGAGAAGCTGGGCAAGGCGCTGAACCACGAGCGCGACCAGCAGTTCACCTACCTCGGCCTGCAGACCCTGTACGACCGCTACTTCATCCACAAGGACGGCATCCGCTTCGAACTGCCGCAGGTATTCTTCATGCGCGTGGCCATGGGCCTGGCCATCGAAGAGCCGAAGAACCGCGAAGACCGCGCCATCGAGTTCTACAACCTGCTGTCCTCGTTCGACTACATGGCGTCGACCCCGACCCTGTTCAACGCCGGCACCCTGCGTCCGCAGCTGTCCTCCTGCTACCTGACCACCGTGCCGGACGACCTGTCGGGCATCTACAGCGCCATCCACGACAACGCCATGCTGAGCAAATTCGCTGGCGGTCTGGGCAACGACTGGACCCCGGTGCGCGCACTGGGCTCCTACATCAAGGGCACCAACGGCAAATCCCAGGGCGTCGTGCCCTTCCTCAAGGTGGTCAACGACACCGCCGTGGCGGTCAACCAGGGCGGCAAGCGCAAGGGCGCGGTCTGCGCCTACCTGGAAACCTGGCACATGGACATCGAGGAATTCCTCGAGCTGCGCAAGAACACCGGTGACGACCGTCGTCGTACCCACGACATGAACACCGCCAACTGGATTCCGGACCTGTTCATGAAGCGCGTCTTCGAAGACGGCAAGTGGACCCTGTTCTCCCCAAGCGAAGTGCCGGACCTGCACGACCTGACCGGCAAGGCCTTCGAAGAGCGCTACGAGTACTACGAAGCCCTGATCGAGTACGGCAAGATCAAGCTGTACAAGACCATCCAGGCCAAGGACCTGTGGCGCAAGATGCTCTCGATGCTGTTCGAGACCGGCCACCCGTGGCTGACCTTCAAGGACCCGTGCAACCTGCGCAGCCCGCAGCAGCACGTGGGCGTGGTGCACAGCTCCAACCTGTGCACCGAGATCACCCTGAACACCAACAAGGACGAGATCGCCGTCTGCAACCTGGGTTCGGTCAACCTGGTCAACCACATCGTCGACGGCAAGCTGGACATCGAGAAACTCGGCCGCACCGTGAAGACCGCCGTGCGCATGCTCGATAACGTCATCGACATCAACTACTACAGCGTGCCGCAGGCGCGTAACTCCAACCTCAAGCACCGTCCGGTCGGCCTCGGCCTGATGGGCTTCCAGGACGCCCTGTACCTGCAGCACATCGCCTACGGCTCCGACGCGGCCATCGAGTTCGCCGACCGCTCCATGGAAGCCATCAGCTACTACGCCATCCAGGCCTCCTGTGACCTGGCCGAAGAGCGCGGCGCCTACAGCACCTTCGAAGGTTCGCTGTGGAGCAAGGGCATCCTGCCGCTGGATTCGCAGCAGATCCTGATCGAAGCCCGTGGCCAGAAGTACATCGACGTCGACCTGTCCGAGTCGCTGGACTGGGCGCCGCTGCGCGAGCGCGTGAAGAAAGGTATTCGCAACTCGAACATCATGGCCATCGCGCCGACCGCGACCATCTCCAACATCATTGGCGTGTCGCAGTCCATCGAGCCGACCTACCAGAACCTGTACGTGAAATCGAACCTCTCCGGCGAATTCACCGTAATCAACCCCTACCTGGTTCGCGACCTGAAGAACCGCGGCCTGTGGGACCCGGTCATGGTCAACGACCTGAAGTACTACGACGGCTCCGTGCAGCAGATCGAGCGCATCCCGCAGGACCTGAAAGACCTGTACGCCACCGCCTTCGAAGTGGAAACCAAGTGGATCGTCGACGCCGCCAGCCGTCGCCAGAAGTGGATCGACCAGGCTCAGTCGCTGAACCTGTACATCGCCGGCGCCTCGGGCAAGAAGCTGGATGTGACCTACCGCATGGCCTGGTACCGTGGCCTGAAAACCACCTACTACCTCCGTGCCCTGGCCGCCACCAGCACCGAGAAGTCCACCATCAACACCGGCAAGCTGAACGCGGTTTCCGCTGGTGGTGACGAAGGCTTCTCGGCCAAGGCTCAGGCGCCTGCCCAGCAGGCCGCTCCGGCCCCGGCGCCAGTGCCGAAGGCCTGCGCCATCGACGAGCCCGACTGCGAGGCTTGTCAGTAAGGCTGGCGCGTGGATCTGAACGGCGCCCGCATCGTTGCCTGGTAGGCCGGCCCCCATCACGTACATGCGTACGCTCAGGGGCTCCGACCTACCAGGCGCCTAGCGCCGCTCAGCTACACGCTCGAAGGTCTGACGCAGTTCTAAAGCAAATCAGCGGTAAATCCCCTCTCCCGCTTGCGGGAGACGACTGCAGGGATGCAGGAGGTAGGGTGAAGCAGGAAGCCCGAACCGAGGGCTAGGGAGAGGGCAAGGCTCTTCCGTAGGAGCGGCTTCAGCCGCGAACCTCACGGACAAACACGAGCCAACCCTCCCCACCCAATTCCCGCCCCTCCTCCTCCGGGTCGAGGGGCAAGGGTCAGCCAGCAATCCACCGCCCGCTGACCAGTGGTACCCGTTTTACCCTTGCGCGCATCACGCAACGGAACATAATTCAAATTATCTGTATATCCATACAGGCCGGTTCGCTAACCGGCCCTCACGCAGGAGCCAAGCCATGCTGAGCTGGGATGAATTCGACAAGGAAGACGGCGCAGAAGCAGGCGCCGCAAGCAAAGCCAACGCACAGAGTGCCGGCACCAACTTCGACAAGCTCGACAGCGAAGCTGCCGGCTCGGTCGAGCAGGCCCGCGCTGTCGACGCCAACGACTCCGACGCCGTCGCCCGCGCCAAGAAAGCCCTGAACGACCTCGACATCCAGGAAGGCCTGGACGACCTCGAAGGCGCCGCCGCGCGCGTACAGGTCGGCGACAAGCAGATGATCAACGCCCGCGCCGACCTCAACCAGCTCGTACCCTTCAAGTACGACTGGGCCTGGCAGAAGTATCTGGATGGTTGCGCCAACCACTGGATGCCGCAGGAAGTGAACATGAACGCCGACATCGCGCTGTGGAAGAGCACCGACGGTCTCTCCGAAGACGAGCGCCGCATCGTCATGCGCAACCTCGGCTTCTTCTCCACCGCCGACAGCCTGGTTGCCAACAACCTGGTACTGGCCGTGTACCGCCTGATCACCAACCCCGAGTGCCGCCAGTACATCCTGCGCCAGGCCTTCGAGGAAGCGATCCACACCCACGCCTACCAGTACTGCATCGAGTCGCTGGGCATGGATGAAGGCGAGATCTTCAACATGTACCACGAGATCCCGAGCGTCGCGAAGAAGGCCTCCTGGGGCCTGAAGTACACCCGCTCGATCTCCGACCCGACCTTCAACACCGGCACCCCGGAAACCGACCGTCAGTTCCTCAAGAACCTGATCGCCTACTACTGCGTACTGGAAGGCATCTTCTTCTACTGCGGCTTCACCCAGATCCTCTCCATGGGCCGCCGCAACAAGATGACCGGCACCGCCGAGCAGTTCCAGTACATCCTGCGTGACGAGTCCATGCACCTGAACTTCGGCATCGACGTGATCAACCAGATCAAGATCGAGAACCCGCACCTGTGGGATGCCCAGATGAAGGACGAAGCCACCCAGATGATCCTGCAGGGCACCCAGCTGGAGATCGAATACGCGCGTGACACCATGCCGCGCGGCGTACTGGGCATGAACGCCGCGATGATGGAGGACTACCTCAAATTCATCGCCAACCGCCGCCTGACCCAGATTGGCCTGAAGGAAGAGTACCCGGGCACCACCAACCCCTTCCCGTGGATGAGCGAGATCATGGACCTGAAGAAGGAGAAGAACTTCTTCGAGACCCGCGTGATCGAGTATCAGACTGGTGGGGCGTTGAGCTGGGATTGATGGCTCGCTGACATCAGAGTAGATTGCCCCTACACCTGCCATGGATGTTGGGAATGACTGAATAAAAAGCCCCGCCTAGTGCGGGGTTTTTTATTCAGCAGGACTACAGATTGAAACAAACACTTTACAAATACTGCTCAGTATCAACAAGCAGTCAAATGAGCAGGGCGATAGACCTATTAAACGGCAGAATATACTTCTCAGCACCTGCAAATTTCAACGACCCATTTGAGCTATCTGCAAAGGTAAACATATCTTCCTCACCTCTTCTTGATACACTTTCGCAAAAAGAGAGGAATGAAGTATTACGCGTATTTAGATTAAGGCCGCCTACCGCACTGTCTGATGACTGGAAAGAAAAAGTAGGCATACTCTGCTTATCCGAAGGCCCTGCAAACATCTTAATGTGGTCACATTACTCCAATAATCACTCTGGGATATGCATCGGATTCGATACCGACCAAAAGCCCTTTAGCTCAGCCAAAATGGTCAGCTATAGCGATGAACGTCCTGCAGCAGACTTTAACTCCGATTCAGAAAAATTGCTCAGCCGAGTTCTACTAACAAAATCCAAGCACTGGAGCTACGAGAGAGAATGGCGCTCAATTAAAAGAACCATTGAAAGCGACGAACTTAACTTTTACTATAAAACCTTCAAAAACAACCCTGATCGCCTAGATGAAATAGCGAGCACCATTGAAGAAAACGGCGGACCTGGGCTCTATAGCTTTGAAAAAAGCGCCATATGCAGCATATTTCTCGGCTCCAAAATCACATCCGACAATAAAGAAAAACTAATTCAAGCAGCACGTTCTGCCTGCCCACAAGCAAAAATCTTTCAAATGGAACTTGACCATAACTACTTTTGGCTTAACAAAAAAGGTATAAGTAGCTTTGGGCTTGCCCCTTAGCAGAGGACGCCAAAAAAGCTGTGACCCCCGACTTTGCGAAGCCCCTACCTTTTGAAAACCAAGACATTGGCCGTTTGCTAACCAATCTTTATAAACCCTCTCAACTACGACATAACATATAAAAGGATTTAATAATGCCCTCACAAGAGCAAGGAATTCTACCCATCATAAGCTGGATAATGGACAACCTAACGGCCCTTGCATCTATAGCCTATGCCGCGACGTTTATTGCGTTTCTTCTTTATGTCTATACGCGTGCCGGCTCCATGCATTTTTTAAGAGATAGAATTTGGCGTTTGATGGGCGGAAAATCTGACTTCCTGATCCCAGACTTACAAAAACTAAAACTAGAAGCTCGCGAGCTTGAGCACTTTCGATTCGAGTTCGGAATTCCCGCCACCACCATTCGAGATATTGAGCAATTTGAGCATTGGATTAGCGACAACATCATATCTCTTAAAGATGCGGCTACAGCCAAGGAATATATCGACTGGTCAGACTACAACCAATTACGCATAAAGGAAAAGAACTTTACTCTTTTACGAAAACTTTTCACATATTTTGGCATTTTTACATTGACATCTGCCGCACTATTCTTTTTTATCGCCATACCGAACTACTTAATGGCCAGCTTTGAAGACTCCCCATTTTTCTATATCTCAACCAAAGAAACAAAATTCTCAATTCTCGGCGGAGATACGCTAGACAGCTTATCATGCAAAGAAAAAGAAGTACTGAGCAGACTTAGCCAAGAAAATGAATTCCCTCTAGATAGACTGCAGTCTATCTGCAGCACGTATGCAAGCGAAGAAAAAATTAGCTTACTCAAAAAACGTATAAGTGAACAAAAGTCAGCCGCTCTGGCTTTGGCACTATTCTTTGTACTGTTAATGATCTATTTTGCTCGCGAATCAACGAAAGTCTTCGCAGCCCAGCGGATACAAAAGAATCTGGAAGCGAAGCAAATAACGGCGAAAAATTGAAGACTTATTTTCTACGCCATCCTCTACTACTGGTTTCGCCCTTACGGCGAGTCACTTGACTCGCTTCGCTCGCCCTACGGGCCAGCCTTCGGCTGTTACTCCGCTTCGCTACGTTTCGGCCTCCTGACGGGATTCAGAGACCGAGTCGCCTGAGCTGTCCGCGCAGACAAATCAAAAGAAAAAGCAGAGCCAAAGCATTGCGGCTTTGCTGCAATGCTTTGGCTCCTTGCTGTTCTGGAGCGCCAATCTCACAGACGACGCCAAGCGCCCCTTCAGGAGGCCGAGCGGAATCGTTGCGCAGGGGGTGAGCCGCATGGATGCGGCGAAAGGCGTAAAGGGCCAGGGACGGCCCTTGTACGCCGACCCCGGAGTGACGATGGAGCGAGGGAAGTCTGGCGCAGCCAGACCCGGATGGCGGGGCTAGACCTTTTGGTTACTTTTGGGGCAATGCCAAAAGTGACCCGCCGTAAGGGCGGAACCGGTATCAAAATCCCTACATCAGCGGCGAGATCACGCCACTACGAAGCCTAAGAGCTATCGAGCTGCCATGGTTGTTCATAGAAAAACACTGCAGCACACTGCCCCTTCATCGTAAGGAGACGACGCCAAATGCCCGACATGCCCAGCCCAATCCCCTTGATCATCCTCGACGTTCAGGACGCCATCGATCAGCCCATCTGGAATGGCAAGAGTCATCCCGGTTACCTGGCCGTCATCCAACGCCTCCTGCAATTCTGGCGCTCGAATGGCTGGCCCGTCCTTCACGTAAAGCACGATGAAAAGACGCCCACCTCCAGCTATTACCTTCACGGCCCCTGGAATGGCATCAAACAGGAAGTCGCGCCGATAGAAGGCGAAGCCGTCATCATCAAGCATGAAAACTGCGCGTTCATAGGCACCCAATTGGATGCCGCGCTGAAGGGCATGAACGCAAATAGCATCGTGCTGACGGGCGTTGTCATCCACAACAGCATGGATGCCACCATCCGCGCAGGCAAAGCGCTCGGGTACAGCATCATCCTCCCGTCAGATGCCACAACCGCCGTACCTGTGACAGGGCCAGGTGGAACCCGCTGGGAAGCCTCGACCGTATACGAGCTGACGCTGGCCATACTGGGCGCCGAATATGCTGAGGTCATGTCATCAGACGATGTGATCGCACAACTCAGCAAGTAGCCCGGACACTGAATCCAACGGTGGATGAAGAAATTGTCATCCACCCTGCGCGCCGCTTGGATTGCCCTCCACTGCCCGCCTTGCGCCAATCTCAGGGAAAGTCGGCCGGTTCAGCCTCGTGGGCCTCGTGCAGCAGCTCGATGAATGGCCTTGCCTCATCAAGCGAATGAGCGGCGATGGCGGTGACCGGAATCCCCGGTGTCCATGAATTCATCACGGCCGCCCCAGAGAGCTCTTTCACCCGCTCGAGCGTGATGACTTCACAACGCAGGGGCACGCCGAGGCGGGCAAGTTGACGCTGAACCATGCCCATCATGGTGCCTTTGAGCATCTCGGCCTCAGGCCAGATCACCGTCTCACCATCCCAGAACGCCAGGTTCCAGATCGTGGCCTCACTCAGGTGCCCACGTCGATTGACGAAGGCCGCATCATCGAAACCCTCACGTATGGCCTGGTGCAGGTAATAGGTCTTGCCGATTTCACCGACATGCTTGATTGCCGCCAGCGGTCTCTCATGCTCAATGACACTCAAGCGCAAGGGGCCTTGCGGCCCATCGGACGGCGCGGCTGTGCGTACGAACACGGCAGGTTCAACCTCCATGCTGGCGGCCGTGAACTCGCCGTGAGGTGAAAAGACGGTGACGGTCAGTGACTGGTCGCTCGCGCCTTCTTCGATCGCGGTGCGAATGTACGACCGCAGCAGCGCTTCAGCAGGCGCACGGTTGAAGAGCTCCAGAGAGGCATCGCGCAGGCGCTGCAGATGAAGATCCAGCCCCTTGATTCTGGAGTGTCTGACCTGCATCGCAGTGAAGTGGGCAAAACCGGCGAAAGCCAGCGGGTTCAGTGGTGAGGCGCTGACAGGTTGTCCATCGATGTAGGACGGATAGGGGTTCGGGTGAATCGCCATGAGAACGGCTCCTGATGGTGCTCGATTGATCGAGCCCCTATCATCGATCCTGACAGCACTGTCAGAGTCAAGGCGAAGGAAGCGATGAAAATAGGTGAGCTATCCAGACGTTCTGGCGTGAGTGTGAGAATGCTCCGTTACTACGAAACCGAAGGGTTGCTGAAGCCCAAGCGCACAGCCAGCGGCTACCGCGATTACGACCTGGCAGAGTTGCGCACGGTCGAACGCATCAGGTTGCTGGGTGCAGCCGGCATGACCCTGGCGACCATCTTGAAGTTCTTGCCGTGCGTGAGAGGCGAAGGCCTCGCCTTCGAGCCATGCGATGAGCTGCGTGACGTTCTGCACGAACAGATCCGCGTGGCCGATCAGAAAGCGGCCGAATTGGCGCAAAGCCGCAAGATTCTTGAGAGTTTTCTGCAGGAAGTTGAGCGAGGCTGATCAGCAGCACCTAGTTCGAACAACCGCCATTACAGTGGATGAAAAGAGCGCCACCCACCCTAGGTGACTAACCCTTGCCCTTCTTCCTGGCAATCGCCTTCATCCGCGCTGCCGCTTTCTGCACGGTGGTCATCTTCTCGGGCCGTTTCATACCCCGCCACTTGCGGATTTCCTCGCGCGTGCGCCCACAGCTGATGCACAGCTCGCCGTTGAGCTGACACAGCGACACGCAGGGACTCTCAATGTCCTTGGCCACGCTTGCCCCTTGCCGGCTGCTCGACCGAAAACGCGACATGGGTGGCGATGCTGGAAACGCTGATGCCCACTTCATCGAACGCCGCCTGCGTCAGTCGCAGCATTCTCGCCTTGTCCGAACTGGCGAGTGCGCGCGCTCTGCTCGCCTCGCTGTCGAACATCCAGGTCACGCGCAGGCTCTGCGGAAAACGCTCGTAGTCCACCTCATGGGTCAGCCACTGGAAGCCGACGATTTCGCTTTTCGCCGTTTCACAAGCCAGGGTCAGGGTGCGGATCAGCTCGCGCTCGATGCCTGAGTATTTTCGTTTTGGCGATGGCATAAGGTGCTCTGGGTCTGGGCTCGGTGCGCCGCCATGTTACCGGAGGTGCGGTGCAAAGCCGTCAATCCATAAGAGTTCCGCCTTTACCTTCATCACCCGTTACGCTCTGCGCGCGCCGCCGCGCTTCAAGCAACCGGCAGGATCGAAGCTCGTCTTCCGAACACAGCCAGTCCATGGCATCACCTCCGGCTTTTACCGGCAAATCCCGGCATGGATGACGCACCTACACCGAACACAACCCACCCGGCACCGTCAGGATCCACTCGCGAACCGCCAGAATGGTCGGATCGTTCCGGCGGCTCTCCGGGTACACCAGAAAGAACAGCTTGCCTTCCAGCTCCGGGCCGAAGGGCTGCACCAGACGCCCCTCGCGCAGTTCGTCCTCGATCAGCTGGCGGCTCATCAGCGCCACACCCTGGGCACCGACGGCGGCCGAGACGGCGTGGGTCTCGTCGGAGAACACCAGCCCGGCGCTGACATCCAGGCCCGGTATCTGCGCTTTTTTCTGCCAGACGGCCCAGTCCAGCGGCGAGGAAATCGCAGCCTGGTTACGAAAGTGAATCAGCGAATGCCCGGGCAGATCGGCCGCATCGTGCAGCCCCAGCAAAGGGCTGCAGGCCGGGATGAAGGTGTTGTCGAACAGCTTCTCGGCCACCAGACCGGGCCAGCGGCCGTCGCCGTAGCGAATGGCGATATCGGCGGTGACGCCATCGAGTGCCACCGGCTCGTGCGAGGCGTGGATGCGCAGATCGATCTCCGGGTGCGCGTCGCGCAGCAGGCAGACCCAGGACAGCAGCCAGCGCACCGCCACCGCAGGGGTGGTGCTGAGGGTGATGGCCTGCCGGCTGGGCATGGCGCTGAGCCGCTCGACAGCAGCGCCGATGCTGTCGAACGCGCTCTCCAGCACCTGCTGCAGCTCGCGCCCGGCCATGGTCAGTTCCAACTGACGAGGTTTGCGTACGAACAGTGCGACGCCGAGGGATTCTTCCAGCGCCCGGATCTGGTGGCTGATCGCCGTGGCGGTGACGGAGAGCTCTTCTGCCGCCTGCTTGGCACTCTCGTGACGCGCGGCCGCCTCGAAGGCGCGCAGGGCGGAAAGCGACGGTAGCCTGCGCCGGCTCATAGCTGAATTCTCCTCATCCATTTCGAAAAATATTGATCGTTTGTCGCCCTGCCGGGCTGAACCTAGCCTGAGCCTGCAGCTTTTCACAGATGAATACAAATTCGAGCAGGAGATTCGACATGACTCATATTCTGCATCTCGACGCCAGCGCCCGCCCCGGCCTTGCCGGCAAGGATGAACACGGCTCGCATAGCCGCAACCTCAGCCATCGCTTCGTCAGCCAGTGGCAGGCACGCCGTCCGCAGGACGTCGTCACCTATCGCGACATTGGCCAGAACCCGCCCTCGATCATCAACCATGACTGGATCGCCTCGTCCTTCACGCCCGAGCCGCAGCGCGAGGCCTGGATGCGCGACACCCTGGCCGAGAGCGATCGTCTGGTGGACGAACTGATCGCCGCCGACGTTCTGGTGATCGGCACGCCGCTGTACAACTTCGGCATGCCCGCCGCGCTCAAGGCGTGGATCGACCAGGTGGTACGCCCCGGCCGCACGGTGGAGGTGGACGAAAGCAACCCGCTCGATCCCTACGTGCCCAAGCTGGCCGACCGGCCTCGCCATCTGGTGATCCTCACGGCCCGCGGCGGTGTGGGTTTCGATGCGGGCGGCGAGATGGCGCACATGAACCATCTGGAGCCAAACCTGATCACCGCACTCGGTTTCATCGGCATCACCCGCGTGCACCAGGTCGCCATCGAGGGTCAGGAGGTGGGCGGCGAACTGCTCGCCGAGTCAGTCAAAAAGGCCTTGGGCAAGGTCGATGCGCTGGTGGCCGAGCTGCAGCGTTCATTGCAAGCCGAGCGCGTCGAAGAGCCGGCGTGAGGCAATGGCCAGGCTGAGGATGACGCTGCCTCGCCTCAGCGCTTGCTACAGGCGAACAGCGCGTTGCCGGAGCTGGCATCCCACGGCGTCAGCCGCTGATAGTCATGCTCCAGCACCTGCACCTCGAAGTACGGCGCCAGCAGGGTCTGCAACTCGGCGAAGCTCACCGCCACCATCGGGTGCTCGTCGAGCCAGACCTCGGTCCGCTCGGCGACGGTGCGCTCGATGCGCAGGCGCAACGCCTGCTGTTCGCCCTCGCCGCGGTAGAACCAGCCGGAGCTGAAGCGGAACTGCCCTTCGCCATGCTGCGCGCTGTGGGAAACGAACGAGGCGTTGTCGATGCGCTGCTTGTCCACGGCGTTGAAGCAGAACACCCCGCCCGGCGCCAGGGCATGGTGCACGCTGGCGATGCAGGCCTTGAGCCGCTCGATGCTGGCGCTGTAGTGGATGGAGTAGAGAAAACAGGTGATCAGGTCCAGCGGCTCGTCGACCTGAAAACCGCACATGTCCTGCCGGGCAAAGCGTGCCTCCGGGCAGCGCTGGGCGGCGCGGTCGAGCATGGGCTGGTTGATGTCCAGGCCGCTGCTGACGTAGCCGGCATCGAGAAAATGCCGCACGTGCGGGCCGGTGCCGCAGGCCAGATCGAGATGGCGCTTGCCGCCGTTACCGAACAGCTGCTGCAGGCGCTGCACGCAGTGGCTCTGCGACGCGTAGTCGATGTCCGCGCACATCAGGTCGTAATAGCCTGACAGGTCGGTATAGAGGGCGTTGCCGGACATGATGACCCGCCAGGATGTCGAGGGGGCGCGCATCATAGCTCAGGCCACGCGGGGGCAGAATCACTATCGCTGCCGTCGATGTGCCGGTGGTCCGATCCCGTTCGGCGCAGCCTGTGCAACGTTGACGGCGCGCCTCTTCGGACAGCGGGAAGCCCTCTAGTGCGGGGCTTTCGCCAGCTATCAGGCGCATCGATTTTCACCATCAAGCCAATGAAGTTCTCTCAGAAAATCCAGTGCGTAACATTTGCTCCAGACCCAACCACAACCCCCGGAGCACCAAGATCATGAAACGCCAACTCATCCTCAGCTTCGCTTTCTCCGTACTGGCAGCCAACGTATTCGCCGCCTCTTCCGCCCAACCTGTAGTCGCCGAAGGTGGCTCTGATCGCCTGATCGAAAATCGCGTCGCCGAAGGTGGCTCCGATCGTCTGATCGAAAATCGCGTCGCCGAAGGTGGCTCCGATCGCCTGATCGAGAACCGCGTTGCCGAAGGTGGCTCGGATCGTCTGATCGAAAATCGCGTCGCCGAAGGTGGCTCCGACCGTCTGATCGAAAACCGCGTCGCCGAAGGTGGCTCCGACCGTCTGATCGAAAACCGCGTCGCCGAAGGTGGCTCCGACCGCCTGATCGAGAACCGCGTCGCCGAAGGTGGCTCTGATCGCCTGATCGAAAATCGCGTCGCCGAAGGTGGCTCTGATCGCCTGATCGAGAACCGCGTTGCCGAAGGTGGTTCCGACCGTCTGATCGAAAACCGCACCGCCTGAAACCTTCCTGATGAACTGATCGAGAACGCCGTATGACTCGATGCCAAGCGCAGCCCCACAAGGCCGGCCTGATAAGCCGGCCTTGTTGTTTTCAGGGCTGGAAAGCCACGCGCGCTCTGCGCGAATGAATACCCCCGTGTCGACCCCAGGCAATCGACACCCCTGCCCCCGCTCTATGGTGAACGCCCCTTTTCATCATTCACCGGAGCGCCCCATGGCCAACAAACCGATTACCGTTCTGCGCGACACCCAGCCGATGCCCGTCGTCGATGCCTGCAAGTGGGAGCGCATCGAAGGTGACCCGCACACCGTCAACCTCAACGCCTACACCTCCGAAGACGGCAGCAAGATCATGGGCACCTGGATCTGCACGCCCGGCAAGTGGCGTGTGGAGTACGTGAAGTGGGAGTACTGCCACTTCCAGGAAGGCTACTGCATCATCACCCCGGACGGCATGGAGCCGATTCACCTCAAGGCCGGTGACATCTTCGTGGTCGAACCCGGCATGAAGGGCACCTGGGAAGTGGTGGAGACGGTGCGCAAGTACTTCGTGTTCGCCTGAAGCCGGTGCGCCGGCAGCGGCAGCTGACCCGCAACCGCTGCCGCCGTATCGCTGAACTTGCTTGAAAGTTACGGGAACTTGGCCTATCCAGAACGGTCTGTGCTGCTCCGCCCACCCGGCGGCTCCCCATAACGGACGGTCCACAAGGCCCTTCAGCAAGGAATCATCATGACCCGCCTCAAACTGCCCCTTCTCTCCCTCGCCTGCGCGCTGCCGCTGGTCGCCTGCGCTGCCACCCCCGAAGCGCTCAAGCCCTACCCCGCCGCCGCCGACGGCTACATCCGCCATGTGATCGAGCTGCCGGCGCAAGCCAACGAAGCCGAGCACAAGGTGGAGATCATCGCCGGCAAGACCCTGGAAGTGGATTGCAACCAGCAGCGCCTGGGTGGTCAGTGGCAGGAGAAGACCGTCGAAGGCTGGGGCTACAGCTATTACGAGCTGAGCCAGGTCGGCCCGGCGATGAGCACGCTGATGGCCTGCCCGGAAGGCGCACGCAAGCAGGCGTTCGTGCGTGTCGGCGGCGAGCCGCATCTGGTGCGCTACAACAGCAAGCTGCCGCTGGTGATCTACGCGCCGAAGGATGTCGAGGTGCGCTACCGCCTGTGGTCCGCAGCAGCCGAAACCAGCACCGCGCCGCGTCAGTAACGCCGCTCGCTGTCGCTCGCCAGCAGCGCAGGCTTGCGGCGAGCCGACAAGGCGGCGGCGCCACCCGCCAGGCCTGCCGGCCGTCGACCGTAGCGGTCAGCGCATGCAGCACTGCTTGTATTTCTTGCCGCTGCCGCAGGTGCACGGGTCGTTGCGACCTACCTTGGCGTCCTCGCGGCGCACCGGCAGCACCGGCTGCAGGTTCTCCTGCCAGTATTCGTAGAGGGCGACGGCGGCCGGCTCGATCATCGCCGTGCTGGCGTCGTACTCGGCATCGGTCATGGCCTTGAGCGTTTCCGCGCCGCTCTCGTCACCGTGCAGGGCGATCAGCTTCAGCGCCGCCGCCACCGAATCGGGCAATGCTTCGTCGAGCCAGCCGGCGACTGCGGCGCCGCGCAGGTAGCCCGCGCACCATTCGGAGACGATCAGCTTCTCGCCCTTGCCGTTGTCGTCGGCGAGGAAGATCGCCTCGTAGTCGTCCGGCTCCTCGCTGAGCATGTAGGTGGCCTCGCTCATCAGCTCCACCGCCAGCTTCATGAAGCGCTCGCCGTCCTTGTCGCTCGGCCACTGTGGCGGCTGGTCGGCCCAGATCGCCGCATACCAGATGGCGGGCGCAACCTGGCGCGGGCCGGAGACGATGGCGGCGAAGTAGCCGTCCAGCTCGCTGGCAGAGAGGATCGAATCGTCATTGCCATATTTGAGCAGCCACTGATCGAGCTTCTCCAACCCTCTGTTGTCCATCACCCAGCCTCGCCGTGAAAAAAGGCCGCTAATGTCCCACAGATGAAGGGTTTCAGACAGCCCGAGCCGCCGTCCGGCATATCACGGATGCCCACACGCCAGCGGCCCGGTACAATGCGCGCCTTGCCCGTGTGCCAGCCCGATAAAAGAAATCACCATGTCCCTGCCCAAACACCACCTGGAACTGCTCAGCCCTGCGCGTGATGTCGAGATCGCCCGCGAGGCCATCCTCCACGGCGCCGACGCCGTCTATATCGGCGGCCCGAGCTTCGGCGCACGGCACAACGCCTGCAACGAAGTGAGCGATATCGCCAGGCTGGTGGAGTTCGCCCGGCGCTACCATGCGCGGGTGTTCACCACGCTCAACACCATTTTCCACGACGACGAACTGGAGCAGGTGCGCACGCTGATCCACCAGCTCTACGACGCGGGCGTGGATGCGCTGATCGTGCAGGACATGGGGGTGATGGAGCTGGATATCCCGCCCATCGAGCTGCATGCCAGCACCCAGACCGACATCCGCACCCTGGCGCGGGCCAAGTTCCTCGACCAGGCAGGGTTCTCCCAGCTGGTGCTGGCGCGCGAGCTGAACCTGCAGGAAATCCGTGCGATTGCCGATGAAACCGATGCCGCCATCGAATTCTTCATCCACGGCGCGCTGTGCGTGGCCTTCTCCGGCCAGTGCAACATCTCCCATGCGCAGACCGGGCGCAGCGCCAACCGCGGCGACTGCTCGCAGGCCTGCCGCCTGCCCTATACCCTCAAGGACGAGAAAGGCGGCGTGATCGCCTACGAGAAACACCTGCTGTCGATGAAGGACAACAACCAGAGCGCCAACCTGCGCGCCCTGGTCGAGGCCGGCGTGCGCTCGTTCAAGATCGAGGGCCGCTACAAGGATGTGGCCTACGTGAAGAACATCACCGCCCACTACCGCCGCGAACTTGACGCCATTCTCGAAGACCGCCCGGACCTGGCCCGCGCCTCCAGCGGCCGTACCGCGCACTTCTTCGTACCCGATCCGGACAAGACTTTCCACCGTGGCAGCACCGACTACTTCGTCACCGAGCGCAAGGTGGACATCGGCGCCTTCGACTCGCCGACCTTCACTGGCTTGCCCGTCGGCCACGTGGAAAAAGTGGGCAAGCGCGACCTGATCGCCGTCACCCACGAGCCCTTGTCCAATGGCGACGGCCTCAACGTGCTGGTCAAGCGCGAGGTGGTGGGCTTCCGCGCCAATATCGCCGAATTGAAAGACGAGTTCGAAGAGGACGGCGAGAAGCGCTACCGCTACCGCGTCGAGCCCAACGAGATGCCCGAAGGGCTCTTCCGCCTGCGCCCGAATCACCCGCTGAGCCGCAACCTCGACCACAACTGGCAGCAGGCGCTGCAGCGCACCAGCGCCGAGCGCCGTATCGGCGTCAGCTGGAAGGCCGTGCTGCGAGAGGATGCCCTGACGCTCACCGCCACCAGCGAAGAAGGCATCAGCGTCGACGTCGCCCTGCCCGGCCCGTTCGGCGCGGCCAACAAACCGGAACAGGCGCTGGACGGCCTGCGCGATCTGCTCACCCAGCTCGGTACCACCATCTACCACGCCCAGGGCGTGACGCTGGATGCCCCTCAGGCCTTCTTCGTGCCCAATTCGCAGCTCAAGGCGCTACGCCGCGAGGCCATCGAGGCGCTGACCGAAGCGCGCGTCGCCGCCCATCCGCGTGGCAGCCGCAAGGCCGAAACCGACCCGGCGCCGGTGTATCCGGAATCGCACCTGAGCTTCCTCTACAACGTCTACAACCAGAAGGCCCGCGACTTCTACCATCGCCATGGCGTGCAACTGATCGATGCCGCCTACGAGGCGCACGAGGAAACCGGCGAAGTGCCGGTGATGATCACCAAGCACTGCCTGCGCTTCTCCTTCAACCTGTGCCCCAAGCAGGCCAAGGGCGTGACCGGCGTGCGCACCAAGGTGGCGCCGATGCAACTCGTGCATGGCGATGAAGTGCTGACCCTGAAGTTCGACTGCAAGCCGTGCGAGATGCACGTGATCGGCAAGATGAAGGGCCACATCCTCGACCTGCCCCAGCCGGGCAGCGCCGCCGCCCAGGTGGTGGGCCACATCAGCCCGGACGACCTGCTCAAGACCATTCGCCAGAAGCCGGGCTACAGCCACTAACGCTACTATCGTCCAAGCCTCTGTGCGCACGGCGCACCCTACAAGAGCGACGTGCTCCGTAGGGTGCGCCGTGCGCACCAGCGTCCTCTGATGCGTGCGGCCAACCACCGGGGCCCGCTGTTTCAAGGGCCGCATGGCGCACCCTACCCGGCCCCGCCTCCTACCGGCTCATGATGCCTTCGCAGGCCTCGATCAACGCCGCCGCCAATTCGCGCGCGTAACCGGGCAACTGGTTGCGCGCGTGCAGCGCCACCTCCACCGGCGCTACCGGTGCGAAGCCTTCGGCCTCGCCCAATTCGCGGTGCGCGGCGGTGATCAGCCGGCGCGGCAGCAGGGTCAGGCCCAGGCCGCCCTCGGCCGCGGCGCTGACCCCGGGCAGGCTGCTGCTGACATAGGCGATGCGCCACGGCTTGCCCATGGCGTCCAGGGCATGGGTCATTTCCAGGCGATACAGGCCGTTGGGCGGGAACACCGCCAGCGGCACCGGGTTGCGCGCCAGCACAGGGCGCGCGCGGCTGTCGAGCCAGGCCAGCGGCTCGGCCCAACTGGCCAGGCCTTTGGCGCTGCCGGCACGCTGCTTGATCAGCGCCAGATCCAGCTCGCCGGCGTTGAATGCACGCCACACGTCGTGACTGAGGCCGCTGGTGATCTCCAGGCGGATACCCGGATGGGCATCGGCGAAATCGGCCAGATAGGGAGTCAGGCTGTTGGCAGCGAAATCGTCCGGCACGCCAAGGCGCACCTCGCCCTCCACCGCACTCTGCCCCAGCGCCAGCATGGCTTCGTCCATCAGTGCGACGATGCGGTTGGCGTAACCGAGCAGGCGCTCGCCCTCGGTGGTGGTCACCACGTAGCGGCCGCTGCGGTCGAGCAGCTCGGCGCCAAGCTGCTCCTCCAGACGCCGCACCTGCTGGCTGACCGTGGACTGGGTCAGATGCAGGCTGGCCGCAGCGCGAGTAAAGCCGCCGGTCTGCACCACGGCGAGAAAACTGCGTAACAGCACCGGATCGAGCATGTCGCCACCCATCATGAAACCCACTGGCAGGCATTCTACTATTTAATTTCCGAATCCAGCCGCGAATTCCTATAGTGCAGGGGAGCCAGTTTTCCGCGCGGGGACAGATCCCTGCGCCATTCACCCGCCGAGGCACTCTCTCGATGAGCAAATCGCCCTACTACTACGCCCCGCATGGCGGCCATCCCGGTCAGGAACAACTGCTGACCGACCGCGCCATGTTCACCGAAGCCTACGCCGTGATCCCCAAGGGCGTGATGCGTGACATCGTCACCAGTCACCTGCCGTTCTGGGACAACATGCGCATGTGGGTCATCGCACGCCCGCTGACCGGCTTTGCCGAAACCTTCTCGCAGTACATCGTCGAAGTCGGCCCGAATGGCGGCAGCAACAAGCCGGAGCTGGACCCGAGCGCCGAAGGCGTGATCTTCGTCGTCGAAGGTGAATTCAACCTGACCCTCAACGGCACCCAGCACGCCATGCGCCCGGGCAGCTACGCCTTCATCCCGCCGCAGAGCGACTGGTCGCTGCGCAACAACGGCAGCCAGGCCGTGCGCTTCCACTGGCTGCGCAAGGCCTACCAGCCGGTCGAGGGCGTGCCCCATCCGGAAGCCTTCGTCACCAACGAGCAGGATATCGAGCCGATCGTCATGCCCGGCACCGAAGGCCGCTGGAGCACCACGCGCTTCGTCGAGATCAGCGACATGCGCCATGACATGCACGTCAACATCGTCAACTTCGAGCCGGGCGGCGTGATCCCCTTCGCCGAAACTCATGTCATGGAACACGGCCTGTACGTGCTGGAAGGCAAGGCGGTGTATCGCCTGAACCAGGACTGGGTCGAGGTGGAAGCCGGCGACTTCATGTGGCTGCGCGCCTTCTGCCCGCAGGCCTGCTACGCCGGCGGCCCGGGCCGCTTCCGCTACCTGCTGTACAAGGATGTGAACCGTCAGATGCCGCTGACCCTGGGCGGCCTGAAGCGCTGATCGGCAATGCCCGTAGGGTGCGCCGTGCGCACCGATGCTGCGGCACCTGAGTATCGGTGCGCGCGGCGCACCCTACGAAGCGGCTCCTGGGTAGACATAAAAAGAAGGCCACCCCGAGGGGTGGCCTTTTCGTTTCTGCAACAACCGATCAGCTGTGGCGGATCAGGTGATCGAAGGCGCTCAGCGATGCCTTCGAGCCCTCGCCCATGGCGATGACGATCTGCTTGTACGGCACGGTGGTCACGTCACCGGCGGCGAACACACCGGGGATGTTGGTCGCGCCCTTGGCATCGACGACGATCTCGCCGAAGCGGCTGAGCTCGACGGTGCCCTTGAGCCAGTCGCTGTTGGGCAGCAGACCGATCTGCACGAAGATGCCTTCCAGCTCGACGCGATGCTGCTCCTCGGTGGTGCGATCCTTGTAAACCAGGCCGTTGACCTTCTGACCGTCGCCAGTGACCTCGGTGGTCTGCGCGCTCTTGATCACGGTCACGTTGGGCAGGCTGAACAGCTTCTTCTGCAGCACGGCGTCGGCGCGCAGGGTATCGGCGAATTCCAGCAGGGTGACGTGGGCGACGATGCCGGCCAGGTCGATGGCCGCCTCGACGCCGGAGTTGCCGCCACCGATCACCGCCACACGCTTGCCCTTGAACAGCGGGCCGTCGCAGTGCGGGCAGAAGCACACGCCCTTGGCCTTGTACTCCTGCTCGCCGGGCACGCCCATTTCACGCCAGCGCGCGCCGGTGGAAAGGATCACGGTCTTGGCCTTGAGCGAGGCGCCGTTCTCGAACTTCACTTCGTGCAGGCCGCCTTCGCTGCTGGCCGGCACTAGGGCCGAGGCACGCTGCAGGTTCATCACGTCGACTTCGTATTCCTTGACGTGTTCTTCCAGCGCGCGCACCAGTTTCGGGCCTTCGGTTTCCTTGACCGAGATGAAGTTCTCGATGGCCATGGTGTCCAGCACCTGGCCACCGAAGCGCTCGGCGGCAATCGCGGTACGGATGCCCTTACGTGCGGCGTAGATGGCCGCCGCAGCACCGGCCGGGCCACCGCCGACCACCAGCACGTCGAAGGCTTCCTTGGCGCTCATCTTCTCGGCATCGCGGTTGGCGGCGCCGGTGTCGATCTTGGCGAGGATTTCCTTCACGTCCATGCGGCCGGAAGCGAACACCTCACCGTTCAGGTAGATGCTCGGCACGGCCATGATCTGGCGACGCTCGACTTCTTCCTGGAACAGCGCACCGTCGATGGAGACGTTGCGGATATTGGGGTTGAGCACGGCCATCAGGTTCAGCGCCTGAACCACGTCCGGGCAGTTCTGGCAGGAGAGCGAGAAGTAGGTCTCGAACTCGAACTTGCCCTCGATGCTCTTGATCTGCGCGATGGTGTCGGCATCCAGCTTGGACGGATGGCCACCAACCTGCAGCAGCGCCAGTACCAGCGAGGTGAACTCGTGGCCCATGGGGATACCGGCGAAGGTCAGGCCGATATCCGCGCCGGGGCGCACCAGCGAGAACGACGGGCGGCGGGCATCGCGGCCGTCGGTCTTCAGGGTGATCTTGTCGGTCAGGCCGACGATGTCTTGCAGCAGGCCCAGCAGCTCCTGAGATTTCGCGCTGTCATCGAGGGACGCGACGATCTCGAACGGCAGGGTGACCTTCTCCAGGTAGGCCTTCAACTGGGCTTTAAGATTGGCGTCCAACATGGCGGAAATTCCTCAAATACGAAAAATTCGGGCAATAAAATGCCCGGACGGATCGCGCCCGGGCATCGGGCACCACAAGGGCCGGTAATGGCCCTGACAGCGCAGAGTGGGTCCTTTCCGACCTGAGACAGGCCGGAAAGGAAGCTGGCAGATTTAGATCTTGCCAACCAGGTCCAGCGACGGAGCCAGAGTGGCTTCGCCTTCTTTCCACTTGGCCGGGCAAACCTGACCCGGGTTGGCGGCGGTGTACTGAGCGGCCTTCAGCTTGCGCAGGGTCTCGGACACGTCACGGGCGATCTCGTTGGAGTGGATCTCCAGAGTCTTGATCTGACCTTCCGGGTTGATGATGAAGGTGCCGCGCAGCGCCAGACCTTCTTCCGGAATGTGTACGCCGAAAGCGTTGGTCAGCTGGTGGGTGGGGTCGCCGATCAGCGGGAACTGAGCCTTGCCAACGGCCGGCGAAGTTTCGTGCCATACCTTGTGCGAGAAGTGGGTGTCGGTGGTCACGATGTAGACCTCGGCACCGGCCTTCTGGAACTCGGCGTAGTTGTTGGCGGCGTCTTCGATTTCGGTCGGGCAGTTGAAGGTGAAGGCAGCCGGCATGAAGATCAGCACGGACCATTTGCCCTTCAGGGACTGCTCGGTGACTTCGATGAACTCGCCAGCGTGGAAAGCGTTGACCTTGAACGGCTGGATCTGAGTATTGATGAGGGACATCTCTGACTCCTTGTGAGTTGCTATGAGGGTTGAAAAATCTACGGTCGCTATATTAGCTACCTAACGGAAAAAAGCTTATTGATTACGGCCATGATATCGATTGAATGCACCAATCGATGTTACAACCCACGTCGCACGTGGGCTGCAGCCCTGGTTCAGACCAGGGTGGGATCAATCAGCAGCGCGAGTTTACCTGCGACCTGGTTACCGGCGAGTGTCTCGAACGCCGCCTCACTGTCTTTGATCGCAAAACTGCGCTCCAGTTGCGGCTTTAATCGTCCTTCGGCGAACAGCGGCCAGACCTGCTGCTGCAGATCGCGCAGCAGGTCCGCCTTGAACTGCTCGTCACGGTTACGCAGGGTTGAACCGATCAGCTGAATGCGCTTGCCCAGCACCTGCGCCAGGTCCAGGGTGGCCTCGCGGCCGCCCATCAGGCCGATGTTGATCCAGCGCCCGTCACGTGCCAGCAGCTCCAGATTGAGCGCGGCGTACTGCCCGCCAACCGGATCGAGGATCACGTCGTAGGGACCGAAGTCGCGCAGGCTCTGCAAATCCTCGCCTCTCAGCGCTCCACCCTGCGCTCCCAGCGCCTCGCAGTAGGCCAGCCGCTCGGCGGAGCCGACACTGACCCAGCAGGGGCTGCCGAATGCCTTGCACAGCTGAATGGCTGCCGAGCCCACGCCGCTGGCGCCGGCATGCAGCAGCACCTTTTCCCCCGGGCGCAGCGCACCGAGCTGGAACAGATTGAGCCAGGCGGTGGCATAGACCTCCGGCACTACCGCCGCCTCGACCAGGCTGAGGCCTTCGGGTATCGGCAAGGCGTGGCGCGCATCGAGCACCACTTCCTCGGCCATGCCACCGCCGGCCAACAGGCAGCAGACACGATCGCCCACCTGCCAGGCGCTGCCTGCACCGACCTCGATAACCACCCCGGAACACTCCAGGCCCAGGGCCTGGCTGGCACCAGGCGGCGGCGGATAGAGACCGGCACGCTGCAACAGGTCGGCACGATTCAGCCCGGCGGCAGCCACCTTGACCCGAATCTGCCCCGCGTCGCAGGCCTGAGCGGGTTGCTCCAGCCACTGCGCCTGCCCCTCGACGCCTTGCAATGCCTTCATGCTGCCTCCATAGTGCAAGTGGAACGGGCCCGGCGCAGACCGCCGGGCTTACGTCTAGCGCCAACGGAACCTGGCGCCCTCAATTACGGCCTAATATGCGTTATCACCTGCCACTACGTCGAATCAGCATGAAGCGCTCCCTTGCAAGTACCGCCCTCGCCCTCGTACTCGGCTTCAGTGCCCTGCCGTTGGCGGCCAAGACCACCACTGCTCCTGGCTGGGACTACCTGCAGCCGGATCGCGAGCAAGTGATTGCCAGCCTCAACGTAGTGGAATTGCTCAGACGCCATCACTACAACAAGCCGCCGCTGAATGACGAGCGCTCGATTCAGATCTACGACAACTACCTGAAGTTGCTCGATCCGACGCGCAGTTATTTCACCGCCGGCGACATCGCCGAATTCAACCAGTGGCGAACCAAGTTCGATGATCTGCTCAAGAGCGGCGATCTCGAACCAGGTTTCGCCATCTATCGCCGCCACCTGACCCGCCTGCAGGAGCGCCTGGACTACGCCCTGGCAGAGCTCGGCAAGGGCGTCGACAAGATCGACTTCACCATCGACGAAGAGCTGCAGGTCGACCGCGAGAAAGCCCCCTGGGCCAAGGATCGCGCCGAACTCGACGAGCTCTGGCGCAAACGCCTCAAGGACGAAGTGCTGCGGCTGAAGATTGCCGGCAAGGAAACCAAGGACATCCAGGAACTGCTGACGAAGCGTTACCGGAACCAGCTGGCGCGCCTCAAGCAGACCCGTGGCGAAGACGTGTTCCAGGCCTACATCAACGCCTTCGCCACCACCTACGATCCGCACACCACCTACCTGTCGCCGGACAATGCGGAAAACTTCGACATCAACATGAGCCTGTCGCTGGAAGGCATCGGCGCCGTGCTGCAGAGCGACAACGAGCACGTCAAGGTCGTACGCCTGGTACCGGCCGGCCCGGCAGAGAAGAGCAAGCAGATCGCCCCGGCGGACAAGATCGTTGGTGTCGCTCAGGGTAACGGCGAGATGGTCGACGTGATCGGCTGGCGTCTGGACGAAGTGGTCAAGCTGATCCGCGGCCCGAAAGGCTCCACCGTGCGCCTGGAAGTGATTCCGGCCAGCAACCCGCCCAGCGACCAGACCAGCAAGGTGGTCACCATCACCCGTGAGGCGGTCAAGCTGGAAGAGCAGGCAGCCAAGAAGAAGGTTCTGGAACTCAAGCACGAGGGCCGCGACTACAAGCTCGGGGTCATCGAGCTGCCGGCCTTCTATCTCGACTTCAAGGCGTTCCGCGCTGGCGACCCGAACTACAAGAGCACCACCCGCGACGTCAAACGCCTGCTCGACGAGCTGCAGGCCGAAAAGGTCGACGGCGTGGTGATCGACCTGCGCAACAACGGTGGCGGCTCGCTGCAGGAAGCCACCGAGCTGACCAGTCTGTTCATCGAACAGGGCCCCACCGTGCTGGTGCGCAATGCCGACGGCCGTGTCGACGTGCTCGCCGACGACAGCAAAGGCGTCTACTACAGCGGTCCCCTGGCCGTGCTGGTCAACCGCCTGTCCGCCTCGGCCTCGGAGATCTTCGCCGGCGCCATGCAGGACTATCACCGCGCGCTGATTCTCGGCGGCCAGACCTTCGGCAAGGGCACGGTGCAGACCATCCAGCCGCTCAACCACGGCGAGCTGAAACTGACCCTGGCCAAGTTCTACCGCGTCTCGGGGCAAAGCACGCAGAACCAGGGCGTGATTCCCGACATCCTCTACCCCGACGTGATGGATACCAAGGACATCGGCGAAAGCGCGCTGCCTGCCGCCCTGCCCTGGGACAGCATCCGCCCGGCGATCAAGCCCGAACTGGACCCGATCAAGCCCTTCCTGAGCGAACTGAAAGTGCGCCATGACCGGCGCACGGCCAATGACCCGGACTTCGTCTTCACCCGCGACCGCCTGAGCCTGGCCAAGAAGCTGATGGCCGAAACCACCGTCAGCCTCAACGAGCAGACGCGTCGTGCCCGCCAGGCCGAGGTGGAAGCCAAGCAGCTCAAGCTGGAGAACAACCGCCGGCTGGCCAAGGGCGAAGATCCGCTCAAGGAACTGCAGAAGGAAGACGAGGACGCCCTGCCGCTGGAAGACGGCAAGAGCACGCCGGAAGATGACGCCTACCTGGCCGAATCGGGGCGCATCCTGCTCGACTATCTGGGACTCAACCCCTCACTCGCGCTGCACTGAGCGCAAAGCATCTAACGTCATCAAATCGTCATCGAACTGTCGTGAAATGCAGGGGCCGGCCAAAAACCGGCCCCTTCGTTTTTTTGCCAGATCGAGAGCACCCATGACCGTCACCGAGCAGTTGAGCGCATTGGGGAACATCCTCGCTCACGGCGACATCAGCAGCCTGTTCCAGCCCATCGTCTCGCTTTCCGAACAGCGCATCCTGGGCTATGAGGCGCTTACCCGCGGCCCCTCCAACAGCCCGCTGCATTCGCCGCTGACGCTGTTCGCCGTCGCCCGCCATGCCGGCCGCCTGAGCGAACTGGAAATGGCCTGCCGCAAGAGCGCCTGCAAGGCCTTCAGCGCCCAGGGCCTGGACGGCAAGCTGTTTCTCAACGTCTCGCCCGAATCGCTGCTCGACCCCAGCCACCAGCCGGGGCAAACCCTGAAACTGCTGCAGGCCTTCGGCATTCCGCCAAGCCAGGTGGTGATCGAACTCACCGAGCAGTCGCCCACCGAAGACTTCGCCCTGCTCGATACCGCCCTGCACCACTATCGCGCCATGGGCTTTTCCATCGCCCTGGACGACCTTGGCGCCGGTTACTCCAGCCTGCGCCTGTGGTCGGAACTGCGCCCGGACTACGTGAAGATCGACCGGCATTTCATCGATGGCATCCATCAGGACGCGGTCAAACGCGAGTTCGTCGGCTCCATCCTGAAGATGGCAGCCGCTTCGCGCGCCCAGGTCATAGCCGAAGGCATCGAGCTGGGCGAGGAACTGACGGTACTGGCCGAAATGGGCGTGGATCTGGTGCAGGGCTACCTGCTCAGCCGCCCGCAGGAAAAGCCGCCACGTGACGCCCGGCAGTTGCTGCCACGGTTGCAGAGCGGCCAGAGCGGTCTCGCCGAAGACAGCCACGACCTGAGCGCCCTGCTCAGCGAGCAGCCGGCCGTCGACCAGCACACCGCCATCGCCGAGGTGCTGGAGGTGTTTCGCGCTCAAGCCAATCTCAATTCCCTGGCGGTACTGGATGAACAGCGCCAGCCGGTCGGCATCGTCCACCGCCACTCGCTCTCGGAGGCGCTGCTCAAGCCCTTCGCCACCGACCTGTTCGCGCGCAAGCCGATCAGCCGGCTGATGAGCCAGGACTTTCTCGCCGTGGAGCTCACCCAGTCGCTGCAGAAGGTCAGCCGGCTGCTGACCAGCCGCGCGCGCCAGCGCATCGAGGAGGACTTCATCATCATCCAGAGCGGTCGCTATCTGGGCCTGGGTCGGGTGATCGACGTGCTCAAGCTGATCACCGAGCAGAAGCTGCAGCAGGCACGCCATGCCAATCCGCTCACCCTGCTGCCCGGCAACGTGCCCATCCAGCAGTGCCTGGCGCGCCTGCTACAGCAGGGCCGCCAGGCCGCGGTGTGCTACGTCGACATCGACAGTTTCAAACCCTTCAACGACCTGTACGGCTATGCCAAGGGCGACGAGGTGCTGTTGTGCCTGGCCCAGTGCCTGAACGAGAGGGTCGATCCGGCACGCGATTTCGTCGGCCATATCGGCGGGGATGACTTCATGCTGGTGCTTGGCTCGGCCGACTGGCGAGAAAAGCTCGGGCGTCTGATCGAGGACTTCCAGAGCCAGTGCCGGCGCTTCTACCGGGAAGAGCATCTGCAAGCCGGCTGCTTTATCGCCCACAACCGCCAGGGCCAGCGCCAGGAGTATGCGTTGCTGTCGCTGTCGATCGGCGTAGTGCATCTGCAGGGCGAAGACTGCGCGCAACTGGACGCCGCACGCCTGGCCGAGCTGGCGTCGGACGCCAAGCGTCAGGCCAAGTCGGTGCCCGGCTACAGCCTGCACATCATTCCGGGCTCAGCGGGCTGAGCGACCAGCCCCTTCTGCCATGGCGGCGTAGCGCTCGGCGGCTTGCAGATCGACCTCCACCCCAGGGCCGCCCTGGCGATAGAGCTGGCTCAGACGGCTGGCCGCCAGGGGATGTCCGGCAGCCAGCGCCATCTCCCACCAACGCAGCGCTTGCGCGGCATCCGGAGGCTGCCGGGTATCGCCCTGCAGCGCCTGCACGCCCAGCTGATAGGCGGCCTTGCCATCCCCGCCATTGGCGGCCAGGCGCAGCAGCCTCAGCCCCTCCTCGCGTGCACCGAGGCCCTGGCCGCGAAACAGCAGGATATGGCCGTAGAAACTTTGTGCGGCAGTGTCGCCTAGGTTGGCCATGCGCCCGTACTGCCCCTGCATCCATTGCCACAGGCGCGGCTGCCGCAGCGCCACGGGCCAATGAAACAGGCGCCGGGCCAGCCAGTAGCCAAGCCGCGCGCGCAGGCCCCACAGCAGCCTAGACATCGGCGGGGTAATCGAACTCGAACACCCGCACCACCTCGGATGCGTGCCAGGAGGCAGCGGCGACGCCATCGGAAGCACCGCTGAAACGCCCCAGACGGGTGACGCACTCGAAGAAGCCGGTTCGCGGCAGGCGGCTGGCGCCCTGGCTGATCACCAGCGCACTGCGCAGCGGTCGTTCGGCACGGGCATCCAGCGCAGCCAGGTGTTCCAGCGCCGCAGTGAGGGTCTGCATGGCCGGGCTCGGCAACTCCAGGCGCTCGATCAGTGCACGGTATGTCAGCAGATGACGCTGACGGCGAGCATCATCGAGTTCATCGAGCAGGGCCTGCCAATGCTGGCGACTGATGCGCACGCTCAAGACCAGCCCTCCAGCCCCAGGGTCCAGGCCAGCGAACGCAGGATGGCCGCGTCGGGTCGACGCTCGCCACGCTCGATCATGGCCAGGTAATGCGGACTGATGCCCACGCTGCGGGCCAGAGCCTCCGGACTCAAGCCCTTGGCCTCACGCAGCGCTTGCAGTTGCTCGAGCGAAGGCTTCAGCGCATTGACCGGCTGCGCGGCAGCGGGCTCGGCATGCTCCTGGCGCCCGGCCGCCTGCATCAATGCCTGATATTCGCCCCAGGGCAACACGGCATATTCCGGTTCGCCATCGCGGGAAATGATTTGCACAGTCATGAATTTCTCCGTGGGAAAGCAGCACCGACGAACCTCGGCGCCTTCCTTGCGAGCCGCCATCTTAACAGGCGTCTGGCGCCAGAGGCGTGATCTGTACTGCCAAGGCATCACGCTCTATTCTCGAGGCTGAACAAACCGCACCATAGCGGTAGCTGCGTCGAAACATCTGCCAACGGGGAGTCCATCTTGCGAATACTGTACGCGCTTTTGGGTGGACTATTGGCCGCGCCTTGTACGGCGCAGACCCTGATCTGGGGCTACGGCCCGGCCGACACCCTGCCCTATGTGGAACCGGGACGCGTGCAGCCGCAGCGCGGGCTGGCACCACGCCTGGGCGAGGAGCTGAGCAAACGCTTCGATCTTCCCGTGCAGTTCATCGAAACGCCGAACAATCGCCTGGAGTCCTACCTGCAGGAGGGCCGGCTGCACCTGATCTGCAACACCACGCCGCAATGGATGAGCGAGTCGCAGCGCTATCACTGGTCGCCTCCGTTGTACGAGGAGGAAGACGTGTTGCTGCAGCATCGTGATCGGCCACCGCTGAGCGATCTCGCCAGCCTGCACGGCAGGGTCCTGGGTACCAGCCTGGGTTACGTCTACAGCCAGCCGCTGATGGCCGCCTTCGCCAATGGCGCGATCAAACGCCAGGACGTACGCGACCTCGACACCAGCCTGCATATGCTCGACAAGCAACGCCTGGACGCGGTGATCGACATGCGCCGCAATCTGGCCTACAAGCTCAACCAATATCCGCAGCTACAGCTGCGCTTCAGCCCCTGGGTGGTGGAGCGTTATCAGATTCACTGCGCGTACGGCCCGCACCTGCCGATAGCCGCGCAGCGACTGGACGCCGTGCTGCTGGAGCTGCGTGATCGCGGGCTGATCAGCCAATGGCTGGATGAAGCCCTCAGGAATGCTGCGGATCAGCCTGGTCAGCAGGCGGCAGATGCTCGATGAGCGCCAGACGCTCCGGAGCCTGCTTCGCGCGCCAGACCTTGAACGCCTCCAGCTCCCCCTGCCAGGTGCGCATCACCCAGGCCAGCACGGCCAGATCGTCGACGAAGCCGACACCCACCAACCAATCCGGAATGGCGTCCAGCGGGGCAATGAAATACAGCAACGCCGCCACCACCATCAGCAGCGCCTGACTGCTGATCTGCCGGTACTCGCCCTTGAACCAGGCCAGGCAAAGGGCGCGCAGCACACGCAAGTCGTCCTTGAACGCGGCGAACCGCTGCCCCTCCGGGGAACGCTTGTCACCCAGGGCACGGACCAGCTCCGGCAAGCGCCCGTCCCGCAGGAAGCGAGCCGCCAGAGGCAGGTAACGCATCAGTTTCCATGGAGCTTTCATCGGACCTCCTCGGCAAGCCAGACAACGCCTGGCCTTGCCTGGCTTATCCACCGAAGCTGTGGATAAATCTGTGCAAAGACTTTCGACAAGCTTACCAAAGGCCCGTGCCATGAGGACTTCGCTCAGATCGGGCATTTTTTATACAAAGGATAAAAGCCATTCAAATCAATAACTTGAGAATTGACATGGCATCACCGCGCGGTGTAGCGAAAATCCGTCAGGAACCGTTTCCGCAATGTGCATAAGCGTAACACTCGACTTGCGACACACCGCCTTTTTCGAGCCAGAAACGACAACGCCCCGTCAAGACGGGGCGTTGCGATGACGCGTGCAAGTGTTACTGCTGCGCGTCTGCCTGATCCTTGATGCCGATCAGCTCAAGATCGAACACCAGCACCGAGTTGGCGGGGATGGCCGGAGATGGGCTCTGTTCGCCGTAGGCCAGCTCACTGGGGATGTACAGCTTGTACTTCTCGCCCACGTGCATCAACTGCAGGCCTTCGACCCAACCCGGGATCACGCCGCCAACCGGCAGATCGATGGGACTGCCGCGTGCGACGGAGCTGTCGAACACGCTGCCATCGGTCAGCTTGCCTTCGTAGTGAACGGTCACCACGTCGGTTTCCTTGGGTTGCGCACCGTCGGTCTTCTTCACCACTTCGTACTGCAGACCGGATTCGGTGGTAACCACGCCTTCGCGCTTGCCGTTCTCTTCAAGGAACTTCTTGCCAGCCTCGGCCGCTTCCTTGTTCAGGGCAGCCATGCGCTCTTCGGCACGGTTCTGCAGGAAGGAGAAGGCCTCGATCATGTCTTCGTCCTTGATGCGCGGCTCCTTCTTCGCCAGCGCGTCCTCGATACCCTGAGCGACGGCCTTGGAGTCCAGATCGTCCATGCCCTCTTCGGACAGGCTGCGCCCCATGTTCAGACCGATACCGTAGGAAGCCTTCTGCGCCGGGCTCTTGAGTTCGACTTCGCTGGTTTGCGAATCGCAACCGGCGAGCACCAGGCCTACCAGGGCAACTGCCGCCGCCAAACGATGCTGTTTCATGCTTGTTCCTTGTAGATGCGCCCGAAGGCCGTCGTGTGAAAGCGCGAGCTTAGCAGCCTGCCACGATCACTGGCTACGGCATAGGAGCCGAGCAATGCGCATAAGTTCAAGCAAACAAAGGATTTTTTCTGAGATTTCGGTGGAAACCGAAGAGATGTCACAGGAGGGGATGAAGCGAGGAGAAGAATGGCGCAGCGGACGGGACTCGAACCCGCGACCCCCGGCGTGACAGGCCGGTATTCTAACCGACTGAACTACCGCTGCGCGTAACTGCGAGATTGGTGGGTGGTGACGGGATCGAACCGCCGACCCTCTGCTTGTAAGGCAGATGCTCTCCCGGCTGAGCTAACCACCCATTCGCTCTCGAAGTGGGGCGCATTCTAGAGAGCGTTCCGGACCTTGGCAAGCCCTCTTGGCAAAAAAATTTATCGCCCCAGCAAGAACTTAGGTGAGACCAGCGAATTTCCTCAACGGTCTGCTGTCAGGGTTGGCCTGAGCACGCCAGCGGAGAATAATGCGCGCTCTGTGCCGACGGACCGCCCACCATCCGATGGGTCGTCCGCCACCTTCATCCGTCGCTGCGCGGCCACCTTCCCGTTCGCGAAGGTCCCACGGATGGCGCTGCCTGCGACCTCAACACCAATGGAGATTCACCCGCTCATGTGGTTTCGTAACCTGCTGGTCTACCGCCTCACTCAGGACATCCCTTTCGACGCCGACGCGCTGGAGACCGCACTGGCCAGCAAGCCGGCGCGCCCCTGCGCCAGCCAGGAGCTGACCACTTACGGATTCACCGCCCCCTTCGGCAAAGGCGGCGACGCGCCCCTGGTACACGTCAGTGGCGACTTCCTGCTGATCGGCACGCGCAAGGAAGAGCGCATCCTGCCCGGCTCGGTGGTGCGCGACGCGCTGAAGGAAAAGGTCGACGAGATCGAAAACACGCAGATGCGCAAGGTGTACAAGAAGGAGCGCGATCAGATCAAAGACGAGATCGTCCAGGCCTTCCTGCCGCGCGCCTTCATTCGCAAATCCGGCACCTTCGCCGCCATCGCGCCGAAACAGGGCCTGATCCTGGTCGACAGTGCCAGCGCCAAGAAGGCCGAGGACCTGCTTTCCACCCTGCGTGAAGCCATCGGCTCGCTGCCGGTACGTCCGCTGTCGGTGAAGATCGCGCCGACCGCCACCCTCACCGACTGGCTGAAAACGCAGAAGGCCGCCGAAGGCTTCTACGTGCTCGACGAGTGCGAGCTGCGCGATACCCATGAGGACGGCGGCGTGGTGCGCTGCAAGCGCCAGGACCTGACCAGCGAGGAAATCCAGCTGCACCTGTCCACCGGCAAGCAGGTCACCCAGCTGTCGCTGGCCTGGCAGGACAAGCTGTCCTTCGTGCTCGACGAGAAGCTGGCCATCAAGCGTCTGCGCTTCGAAGACGTGCTGCAGGAGCAGGCGGAACAGGACGGCGGCGACGACGCCCTGGCCCAGCAGGACGCCAGCTTCATCCTGATGATGATGACCCTGGTGGAGTTCCTGCCGGAGCTGTTCACCGCACTGGGTGGCGAAGAGATTCCGCAAGGCATCTGATCACCCTTGCCCGGGCTACGCACCGATACAGGACGGTAGCCCGGATGCCATCCGGGATCACTGCGCAAGGCATTCCCGGATTGCCAAGCCTCAGACCAGCGACTCGAGACTCTCGGTAAAGGCACTGGCGCCCTGCTCCGCCGTGCTGAAGTTGTGGCGCATGAAGGCGAACAGCTCGCGACCACAACCGCTGGCCGGTGGCGGCGTCGGCGCCAGCTCGCGCGAGGCGAACTCGACCTCGTCGCCAAGCAGCAGCAACTCGCCGCTCTGCCCATCGACGCGTAGCAGATCGCCGTCGCGCACCCGCGCCAGCGGGCCGCCGTCGAAGGCCTCGGGGCAGACATGGATAGCCGCCGGGATCTTGCCCGAGGCGCCGGACATGCGCCCGTCGGTGACCAGTGCCACCTTGAAGCCGCGATCCTGCAGCACGCCCAGATAAGGGGTCATCTTGTGCAGCTCGGGCATGCCGTTGCTGCGCGGCCCCTGGAAACGCACCACGGCGACGAAATCGCGCTCCAGCTTGCCGGCCTTGAACGCCTCGACCAACTCCAGCTGATCCTCGAACACCAGCGCAGGCGCTTCCACCACCTGATGTTCCGGCGCCACCGCGGACACCTTCATCACCCCGCGCCCCAGGTTGCCCTGCATCAGGCGCAAACCGCCTTCGGCCGAGAACGGCCGCGCCACCGGGCGCAGCACGCTCTCCTCCAGGCTCGCGGTGGGGCCGTCGCGCCAGACCAGCTTGCCGCCCTCGAGGAAGGGCTCGCGGGTGTAGCGCGACAGGCCGCGGCCGGCCACGGTATTGACCTCTTCATGCAGCAGCCCGGCCTCGAGCAGCTCGCGAATGAGGAAGGCCATGCCACCGGCGGCCTGGAAGTGATTGATGTCGGCCTTGCCGTTGGGATAGACGTGGGCCAGGGTCGGCACCACCTCGGACAGATCGGCCATGTCCTGCCAGGTCAGCAGGATGCCGGCGGCGCGGGCAATGGCCGGCATGTGCAGGGTGTGGTTGGTGGAGCCGCCGGTGGCGTGCAGGGCGACGATGGAGTTGACCAGGCAGCGCTCGTCGACGATCTCGCCGATGGGCATGAAGTTTCCGCTCTGCTTGGTCAGGCGGGTGACCTGCTGCGCCGCCTCGCGGGTCAGCGCCTCGCGCAGCGGCGTGCCCGGATTGATGAAGGAAGCGCCCGGCAGGTGCAGGCCCATCACCTCCATCAACAGTTGGTTGGTATTGGCGGTGCCATAAAAGGTGCAGGTGCCCGGCCCGTGATAGGCGGCCATCTCCGCGGCCAGCAGCTCGTCGCGGCTGGCCTTGCCCTCGGCGTAGCGCTGACGCACGTCGGCCTTTTCCTTGTTGGACAGACCCGAGGTCATGGGCCCGGCCGGCACGAACAGCGACGGCAGATGACCGAAGCGCAACGCACCCATCACCAGCCCCGGCACGATCTTGTCGCACACGCCCAGGTACAGCGCGGCGTCGAACATGTTGTGCGACAGGGCCACGGCGCTGGCCATGGCGATCACCTCGCGGCTGGCGATGCCCAGTTCCATGCCCGGCTCGCCCTGAGTGACGCCGTCGCACATCGCCGGCACGCCGCCGGCGAATTGGCCCACCGAGCCCATATCGCGCAGGGCCTGCTTGATCTGTTCGGGAAAGTGCTCGTAGGGCTGGTGGGCCGACAACATGTCGTTATAAGCAGAAACGATGGCCACGTTGGCCGCGTCCATCAGACGCAGCGTCTGCTTGTCATGGCCGGTGCAGCCGGCCACGCCGTGGGCGAAGTTGGCGCATTGCAGCTTGCCGCGCTGCGGCCCTTCACTGGCGGCCGCGCGGATCATGGCCAGATAGCGCTGGCGGGTGGCGCGGCTGCGCTCGATCAGACGGTCGGTGACTTCAACAACGCGGGGATGCATGGTCTTCTCCAGGCTAGCTACTAGCATCTGTTTGTATTTTTAACAAAATACTGCCATCAAAAAGGCTTGATTTCTAGCATCATGAGCATAATCTTGTAATTCCAACAACAAATTACGAGAAGCTCACCATGACTTTGCGAATCGCCATCAATGGTTTCGGCCGTATCGGCCGCAACGTGCTGCGTGCACTCTACACCCAGGATTATCGCCAGCATCTGCAGGTGGTGGCGATCAACGACCTGGGCGACAGCGCCATGAATGCCCACCTGCTGCGTCATGACAGCGTACACGGCGCCTTTCCCGGCGAGGTGGTGGCCGATGGCGAGAGCCTGTGGGTCAACGGCGATCACATCGCCGTCAGCGCCATTCGCAACCCCGCCGAGCTGCCCTGGAGAGCGCATCAGGTCGATGTGGTGTTCGAATGCACCGGGCTGTTCACCGACCGCGACAAGGCCGCAGCCCACCTCGCTGCCGGTGCCCGTAAGGTGTTGATCTCGGCGCCGGCCAAAGGTGCCGACGCAACCGTGGTTTATGGGGTCAACGAAGCGGTGCTGACGCCGGCCATGCAGATCGTCTCCAACGCCTCCTGCACCACCAACTGCCTGGCTCCGGTGGCCCAGGTGCTGCACCGCGAGCTGGGCATCGAACAGGGCCTGATGACCACCATCCACGCCTACACCAACGACCAGAACCTCTCCGACGTCTACCACAGCGACCCCTACCGCGCGCGCTCGGCCACCCAGTCGATGATCCCGACCAAAACCGGCGCCGCCGAAGCGGTCGGCCTGGTGCTGCCGGAACTGGCCGGCAAGCTCACCGGCATGGCGGTGAGGGTGCCGGTGATCAACGTGTCGCTGGTCGACCTGACCCTGCAGCTCAAGCACGAGACCAGCGCCGAAGAGGTCAACGCCCTGCTCAAGGCCGCCAGCGAGAAGTCGCCGGTGCTCGGTTACAACGCGCTGCCGCTGGTGTCCTGCGACTTCAACCACAACCCGCTGTCGTCGATCTTCGATGCCAACCACACCAAGGTGAGCGGCAAGCTGCTCAAGGTGATGGCCTGGTACGACAATGAATGGGGCTTCTCCAACCGCATGCTGGACAACTGCCTGACCCTGGCCCGCCTGGGCTGAAACGAGGAGCCTTGATGAGCCGTATCGCCTTCACCAGCGCCAGCCTGCCGGCGCGCAAGCGCATCGCCCTGGTGGCCCACGACCACTGCAAGGGTTTTCTGCTCGACTGGTGCGAGCGCCAGCGCGACAAGCTGGCGCGTCACGAGCTGCTGGCCACCGGCACCACCGGCCTGCTACTGAGCAGACGCCTGCAGCTGCCGGTGGAAAGCATGATCAGCGGCCCGCTGGGCGGCGACCAGCAGCTCGGCGCACGCATCGCCGAACGCCGCGTGGACATCCTGGTGTTCTTCTGGGACCCCTTCGAACCGCAGCCGCACGACCCGGACATCAAGGCGCTGCTGCGGGTCGCCGCGGTGTGGAACATCCCGGTGGCGTGCAACGAAAGCAGCGCCGACTACCTGCTTAGCAGCAGCCTGCTGGAGCAGCAGCACGAGTATCGCATTCCGGACTACCAGGCCTATCTGGCGGCCCGCGGGTAGGGTGTCGCGGGGCCGCCTAGGCTGTGCGCCCCCGCGAGATGCAGGTGCGCACGGCGCACCCTACGTGAAGCATCTGACGGCTGGGGGGCCGCTAGAAATCCACCTTGCCCCGCCCCGCCTTGATCGCCCCGCGCTTGCTCTTGCCGTCCAGGCGGCGCTTCTTCGAGCCCAGGGTCGGCTTGGTCGGGCGGCGTTTCTTTTCCACCTTGCCGGCACTGCGGATCAGCTCGGCCAAACGCTCGAGGGCGTCCGCGCGATTCTGTTCCTGGGTGCGATACTGCTGCGCCTTGATGATCACCACGCCATCCGCGGTGATGCGACTGTCGCGTAGCGCCAGCAGGCGCTCCTTGTAGAACGGCGGCAGCGAAGAGGCCTGGCTGTCGAAGCGCAGGTGCACGGCGCTGCACACCTTGTTGACGTTCTGCCCGCCGGCGCCCTGGGCGCGAATGGCGCTCAGCTCGATTTCCTCGAGCGGCAGATGCACGGCATTGGAGATGATCAGCATGGTTCAGGTCCGCGTTGTCGAACGGGCAGGATAACCGCTGGCGCTGTAATCTTTGCTTGAAATTTCCCCGCAGCGCCGCTGCGCAGGCTCGGCTAACGTAGCGGCCTGCATTCACGCGAGAGCAACCGATGGATTCGATAACCCAGGCCGTGCTCGGCGCCAGCATCCAGGGCGCCCTGCTCGGTCGCTGGCAGGGGCGCAAGGCATTGCTGTACGGTGCCGCCCTCGCCACCCTGCCCGATCTGGACGTGGTCATCGATTACGGCGATGCCGTGGGCAACATGACCTATCACCGCGGCTTCAGCCACTCGCTGTTCGTGCTCAGCGGCCTGGCGCTGCTGCTGACCTGGCTGATCAGGCGTTACCGCCCTCACCCCGGCTATTCGGACCGACGCCTGCTCCTGACGCTCTGGCTGGTGCTGATCACCCACCCGCTGCTGGATGCCTTCACCAGTTACGGCACCCAGCTGTTCTGGCCGCTGATGCCGACACCCACGGCCTGGTCCAGCCTGTTCATCATCGACCCGCTGTACACCCTGCCGCTGATTGCCGCCGTGGTGATCAGCCTGTTCACCGGGCTGCGCGAGAACAGCTGGCGCATCCCCAGCGTTGCCCTGGCGGTGTCGACGCTCTACATCGGCTTCAGCATGGCCGGCAAGTTCATGGCCGAGCAACGCGTGGAAGCCGAACTGGCGCGTCAGGGCATCCAGGCCGAGCAGCTGTTCGTGACCCCGACGCCGCTCAATACCCTGTTGTGGCGCGTCATCGTGCTGGACGGCGAGCACTACCACGAAGCCCTGGTCGGCTGGCTGGATGCCGCGCCGCCGCAGCTGCAGCGCCTGCCGCGCGGGATCGAGTTGCGCGAACAGTTGCTCGACTCGCCCAAGCACCAGCGCCTGGCCTGGTTCAGCAACGGCGTGTTGCGCTACGACCAGATAGGCGACCGCCTGATCGTCACCGACCTGCGCCTGGGCATGACCGGCTTCCACCCGTTCCGCTTCGACTTCGCCCGTCTGCAGGATGGCCAGTGGCAGGTACACGAGCATGTCGATCGCCTGCCCTTCGAGCGCGGCGAGCCGGCTCACCTGGCCCTGCTGCTCAAGCGCATCTGGCAACCGGACCTGGATATTCCCCTGCTGGCCTGGGCCGCAGAGCTGGAAAAACCGCTACTGACTGAGACTCGCTCGCACTGAGAGGTTACTATCGGCGTCCACTCACCGAGGCAGGACGCCTGCAATGCTGTTTCGCCGTTTCGAGTCGTTGATCGACGTTTTCAAACCCAGCCCGGATGTCGCGCCACCCGAGGGCATGCTGCGCTTCTACGGTCATTACCTGAGACAGGTCTGGCCGCTGATGCTCGCCGTGCTGATCGTCGGCTTCGTCGCCGCGGTGATCGAAGTGGCGCTGTTCAGCTTCCTCGGGCAGTTGATCGACATGGCCCAGGCCAGTACGGATGCCGGCAGCTTTTTCGCCGAGCACCAGAGCGAGTTGCTGTGGATGGTGTTGGTGGCGCTGGTCATCCGCCCCCTGGTGTTCGGCCTGCACAACCTGCTCACCCATCAGGCGGTCAACCCTGGCCTGACCAACCTGATCCGCTGGCAGAACCACCGCTACGTGCTCAAGCAGAGCCTGAGCTTCTTCCAGAACGACTTCGCCGGTCGCGTCGCCCAGCGCGTGATGCAGACCGGCCCGTCGCTGCGCGACTCGGCCATGCAGGTGATCGACGCGCTGTGGCACGTGGTGGTCTACGCCGGCAGCGCGCTGTACCTGTTCGCGGCCGCCGATCTGCGCCTGGTGATACCGCTGGCCCTGTGGATCGTCGGCTACAGCGCCGCTCTCTGGCACTTCGTGCCGCGCATCAAGGCGCGCTCGGCAGCCGCCTCCTCGGCGCGCTCCAAGGTCATGGGCCGGGTGGTGGACGGCTACAGCAACATCGCCACGCTCAAGCTGTTCGCCCACTCCCAGGAAGAAGAGGGCTACGCCCGCGAAGCCATGCAGGAGCTGCTCGACAAGTTCCGCCTGCAGTCGCGCACCATCACCGCCCTGGACTTTCTCATCACCTGCCTGAACGGCGTGCTGATCGTCGGCACCGGCGCCCTGGCGATGTGGCTGTGGAGCCAGTCGCTGATCACCACGGGCGCCATCGCCCTGTCCCTGGGGCTGGTGATCCGCATCAACAACATGGCCGAGTGGATCATGTGGGTGGTCAACGGCATCTTCGAGAACGTCGGCACCGTGCAGGACGGCATGCAGACCATCGTCCAGCCGCGCCAGGTGCTCGACCGCGCCGATGCCCGGCCAATCCAGGTGCGCGAGGGCGGCGTGCGTTTCGAGGACATCCACTTCCACTACGGCAAGCGCGGCGGCGTGATCGCCGGCCTCAGCCTGGACATTCGCCCCGGCGAGAAGATCGGCCTGGTCGGTCCCTCCGGCGCCGGCAAGTCGACCCTGGTCAATCTGCTGCTGCGTCTGTACGACCTGGAGAGCGGGCGCATCCTGATCGACGGTCAGGACATCGCCGAGGTGACCCAGGAAAGCCTGCGCGCCAATATCGGCATGGTGACCCAGGACACCTCGCTGCTGCACCGCTCGATCCGTGACAACCTGCGCTACGGCAAGCCGGACGCCAGCGAGGAGCAGCTCTGGGAGGCCGTGCGCAAGGCCCGTGCCGACAACTTCATCCCGACCCTGGACGACAGCCAGGGTGGTCGCGGCATGGATGCCCAGGTCGGCGAGCGTGGGGTCAAGCTGTCCGGCGGTCAGCGTCAGCGCATCGCCATCGCCCGCGTGCTGCTCAAGGACGCGCCGATCCTGGTGCTGGACGAAGCCACCTCGGCGCTGGATTCGGAAGTCGAGGCGGCCATCCAGGAAAGCCTGGACAGCCTGATGGAGGGCAAGACGGTGATCGCCATCGCCCACCGCCTGTCCACCATCGCACGCATGGATCGGCTGGTGGTGATCGATCAGGGGCGCATCGTCGAGACCGGCAGCCACGCCGAACTGGTCGAACGCGGCGGTCTGTATGCGCGCCTATGGCAGCACCAGACCGGCGGTTTCGTCGGGGTGGAATGAAACCCACGCAATAGGGTGCGCCGTGCGCACCGAGAAGATCAGCCGTAGCCCCGGATTAGCCGCAGGCGTAATCCGAGTACCGGAAGCGGCCAAGGGGTCTGGTGCGCACGGCGCACCCTACGGTTCCGGGCTACAGCATTGGTCAGCCGAACATCACTCCGCTGCCGGCTTCTTGCGCTTGAGCGGCGCGCTGCCGTCCTCGCTGACCAGTGCCGACGGCTTGCCGGCCGGGCGCGGTCCGGTCTTGCGCTTGGGCGCAGCGGCCTTCTTCGGGTCCTTCTTGTCGGTCTTTTTCTTCTTGCTGCCAGCGGCCTTGCCCGAAGCCTTGAGGTTCTTCGGCCCCTGGTAGCTGCCCTTGAGCTCCTTGATGGTACGGCGCTCGAAACGCTGCTTGAGGTAGCGCTCGATGCTCGACATCAGGTTCCAGTCGGTGTGACAGATCAGCGAGATGGCCAGACCTTCGCCACCGGCGCGGCCGGTGCGACCGATGCGGTGCACGTACTCGTCGCCCGAACGCGGCATGTCGAAGTTGATCACCAGATCCAGGCCGTCGACATCCAGTCCGCGCGCCGCCACGTCGGTGGCCACCAGCACCTTGACCGCGCCCTGGCGCAGGCGCTCGATGGCCAGTTTGCGGTCTTTCTGGTCCTTCTCGCCGTGCAGCACGAAGGCCTTGACCCCGGCCGCCACCAGCTTGCCGTAGAGACGGTCGGCCTGCACCCGGGTGTTGGTGAAGACGATGGCCTTGTCATAGGTCTCGTTGGCCAGCAGCCAGTCGACCAGTTGTTCCTTGTGATGGTTGTGGTCGGCGGTGATGATCTGCTGACGGGTGCCCTCGTTGAGCTGGCTGACGCTGTTGAGCATCAGGTGCTGCGGCTCCTTGAGCACCTTGGCGACCATCTCGCGCAGGCCATTGCCGCCGGTGGTGGCGGAGAACAGCAGGGTCTGATGCGGGCCGCAGGCTTCGGCCAGGCGCTGGGCGTCCTCGGCGAAACCCATGTCGAGCATGCGGTCGGCCTCGTCGAACACCAGCACCTCGACATCGCCCAGCGGCAGGTTGCCGGCATTGGCATGCTCGATCAGACGCCCCGGCGTGCCGATCAGGATGTCGATCTTGCGCATCATCGCGGCTTGCACCTTGAAGTCCTCGCCACCGGTCACCAGGCCGGCCTTGAGGAAGGTGAACTGGGCGAAGCGCTCGACTTCCTTCAGCGTCTGCTGGGCCAACTCGCGGGTCGGCAGCAGGATCAGCGCGCGAATGCTCACACGCTGCTGCGAGTTGCCGTCACCGAGCAGGCGGTTGAGCATGGGCAGAACGAAGGCCGCCGTCTTGCCGCTGCCGGTCTGGGCGATCACCCGCAGGTCCTTGCCCTCCAGCGCAGGAGGAATCGCTGCCGCCTGCACCGGGGTGGGCTCGACGAAGTTAAGCTCGGCCACGGCCTTGAGCAGGCGTTCATGCAGGGCGAATTGGGCAAACACGGGGGCACTACCTCGAAAGATCGACAAAACGGTGCATAGCCTAACGGTTTCCGGCGTCCGGGCCGAGCTTCTTTGCGGTGGGAGGCGTCTCGAGGTTGCGAAGCGGTGCCGTGCGGATGGTCTAATTGGCCCTTTCAGATGCTTCGAAAGGTAAATCACCCCATGGACATGGACGAACTGCTCAGCCAACCACAGGAACTGCTCAGCCGTTTCGAGCAGTATCCCTGGCTCAGCGCAGCGGTAGGGCTCCTGGTGCTGCTGCTGAGCGCGCTGGTGGCCGGACGCCTGGCGCGCTTTCTGATCCTCCATTCGACCCGCCTGCTGGCACGCCAGCCGGCCCTGTTCTGGATCGAGCATCTGCGCCGCAACAAGGTGTTCAATCGCCTGGCACAGATGGTGCCGTCGCTGGTGGTGCAGTTCGGCCTGGTGCTGGTACCCGATCTGAACGATCAGGCCGAGCACTTCCTGCGCAACCTGGCGCTGGCCTTCACCCTGCTGTCGCTGACCCTGGCGCTCAATGCGCTGCTCAACGCCCTGCTCGATCTCTATGCAGGCACCCCGCATGCGCGTACCCGCTCGATCAAGGGTTACGTGCAACTGGCCAAGATGCTGCTGTACGTGTTCGCCGCCATCGTCATCGTCGCCACCCTGATCGACCGCTCGCCCTTGCTCCTGCTGTCCGGCCTGGGTGCGATGTCGGCGGTGATCCTGCTGGTGTACAAGGACACCCTGCTGTCGTTCGTCGCCGGCGTGCAGCTGACCAGCAACGATTCCCTGCGCGTCGGCGACTGGATCGAGATGCCCCAGGTCGGCGCCGACGGCGATGTGGTGGACATCACCCTGCACACGGTCAAGGTGCAGAACTTCGACAAGACCATCGTCTCCATTCCCACCTGGCGCCTGATGGCCGAGTCGTTCAAGAACTGGCGCGGCATGACCCAGGCCGGTGGCCGACGGATCAAGCGCAGCCTGTATCTGGACGCGGGCCTGGTGCGCTTTCTCGATGACGCCGAGGAGCAGCGCCTGAGCGACGTGCGCCTGCTCGCCGATTACCTGGCGCGCAAGCAGGCCGAACTGCGCCAGTGGAACGCCGAGCACAAGGCCGAGAACGGCCCCTCGGCCAACCGCCGGCGCATGACCAACATCGGCACCTTCCGCGCCTATGCCGAGGCGTACCTCAAGGACCATCCGCAGATCCGCCAGGACATGACCTGCATGGTGCGCCAGCTGCAACCCGGAGCCGAAGGTATCCCGCTGGAAATCTACTGCTTCACCGGCACCACCAACTGGCTGGAGTACGAGCGCATCCAGAGCGATATCTTCGATTACCTGCTGGCCCTGCTGCCGGAGTTCGACCTGGCGCTGTATCAGCAGCCTGCCGGCAACGACCTGCGCCAGGGCCTGCAGGCTCTGGTTCAGCGACTTCCGTCACAAGCGCAAACGGCGCAGCAGGCCCGGGATTGAACCGGAACGGCGGTTGGGTTTCCAATGAGCATGGCGCCATCGCAGGAGTACCGACCATGCCAGCCCGATCCCGCACCACCCTTTGCCTCGGCCTCAGCCTGCTGCTGGCCGCCTCCCCACTGCTGGCCAGCCCGCCGCCAGGCAAGGGCAAACCGGGCGGCGGCCATGACGGCGTGCAGATCGATCTGCGCGGCCCCACTGTCGATGTCGGCCGGGTGCGCATCATCCTCGGCGAAAACCGGCAACTGATCGGCCCGACCTCTTCCCTGCCGCCCGGTATCGCCAAGAACCTGGCCCGCGGCAAGCCACTGCCACCGGGCATCGCCAAGAATTTCGACAGCCGTCTGAGCGCACGCCTGCCCTACTACGAGGGCTACGAGTGGAAACAGATTGGCCGCGACGTGGTGCTGGTGGCCATCGCCACCGGCATCGTCTACGAAATCCTGCGCAACGTGCTGGACTGAGCCTGCGGGCGCCTGCCGACAAACGGTACGGCGCCCGCAGAACTTGTCCCTGCGGCACCGTTCCAATTCTCAGATGGCCTGCCGAGGTGACATCATGACCCCCACGCTGATCTATCACGTCACAGCCAGTCTCGATGGCTACATCGCTCGCCCCGACGGCCGCCTCGATTGGTTCGATACGCCGCGTCAGCCGGACGAGGAGTACAGCTTTCAGTATTTCTACGCGGGCATCGACGCGCTGCTGATGGGCCGCGGCACCTATGAAGCGCTGCTCAAACGCGGCGGCCCCTGGCCCTACCCCGGCAAGCCCTGCGTGGTACTGACCCGCCTGGAGCTGCCGCGCGCCGGCGATGAAGTGCAGCTCACCCATTGCACCCCGGCGCAGGCCGTTGGCGCACTGAGAGAAGCCGGATTCCAGCGCATCTGGCTGGTCGGCGGCAGCCTGCTGGCGGGCAGCTGCTACACCGCCGGGCTGATCGATGAGGTGGTGATCAATCTGGTGCCGCATCTGCTCGGTGCCGGTATTCCCCTGCTGGCCACCGGCATGGAGCGCAGCCTGACGCTGAGCGAGCAGCGCCCCTTCACCAGCGGCATGGTGCAGTTGCATTATCAGGTGAAGAAACAGGCCAGCCAGCTCACCCAGATTCCCACCCCGCGCAGCACGGCCGCCTGATCAGCGCTCGAGCTGCTGCTTGCGCAGCAGCCGGGCACTGTCCCAGCCCACCAGCAGCACCGCCAGCCAGATCGGCAGGTAAGTCAGCCATTGCCCGGCATCGAAGCGCTCGCCCAGCACCAGCAGGGCCACGGCGAACAGCAGCACCGGCTCGACATAGCTGAGGATGCCGAACAGCCCCATTGGCAGCAGCCGGCTGGAGGCCATCATCGCGGCAAACGCCAGGGTGCCGATCAGCGCCATGCCGGGCACCAGCAGCCAGAGCGCGGTCCTGCCCTCGAAGGCGCCGGCCGGCCCGTATGCGAGGATCAGCCAGATGGCCAGGGGCGCCAGCATGAGCATTTCCAGCACGAAGCCGGACAGGGCATCCAGGCGCATCCAGCGGCGCAACATGAAATACGGCGGATAGCCCAGCGCGGTGACCAGCGTCAGCCAGGAAAACGCCTGGGTGCGCCAGAGCTCGTGCAGCACACCGACCACGGCGCAAGCCACCGCCAGCTGCTGCAGCGGGCGCAGGCGTTCGTTGTAGAACAGCCTGCCGGCCAGCACCATGGCCAGGGGCAGCAGGAAGTAGCCCATGGACACTTCCAGCATGCGCCCTGCCAGCGGCGCCCAGAGAAACAGCCCCCACTGCACGCCGATCAGCACGGCCGCCACGGGCCAGGCCGCCACCAGCAGCGGCTCGCGGCGCAAACGGGCGAAGGTCTCACGCAGCAGCGCGCCCTGTCGGGTCAGCAACACCAGCAACAGCACCAGGGGGATCGACCAGAGCACGCGCTGGGCGAAGATCTGAATGCCGTCCAGCGGGGCCAGCAGCTGCACGTAACCCGGTAACAGCGCGAACAGCACCGAGGCGCCGACCGAAAGCGCCACCCCTCTGCCCGACAACAGCATCAGAACACCTCGCCGCGCACGCGACGCGCCTGGCCAAGCTTCAGCAATGGCAACGACGCGGCGATCACCGCGCCGCCCAGCGCCAGGCGCAGCAGGTCGGCATCATGGTTCCACAACAGCAGGTTGACCAGCAGACCGGCCGGCACCAGCGCATTGTTCATCACCGCCAGCGTGCCGCCATCCACCAGGCTGGCGCCCTTGTTCCACCAGTACAGCCCCAGGCCGGACGCCACCACGCCCAGCCAGCCGAGCACACCCCACTGCAGCGGGGTGACCGGCAGGCGCTCGGCATTGCCCAGTAGCAGGAAGGCAGGCAGCGCCACCAGCAGCGCGCCGAGATAGAAGAAGCCGAAGCGTCGATACTGCGGCTCGTCCGAGGGATGCCGCAGCAACAGGTGCTTGTACAGCACCTGACCGGCAGCGAAGGTGAAGTTGGCCACCTGCAGCAACAGGAAGCCGAGCAGAAAGCCGCTGCTGATGCCGTCGTAGCGAATGATTCCGGCCCCCAGCACCGCCACCGCGGCCGCCACCAGCGCCCAGGGGTTGAAACGGCGGTTCAGCGCATCCTCGATCAGGGTCACGTGCAACGGCGTGAGGATGGTGAACAGCAATACCTCCGGCACGCTCAGCACCGAGAAGCTCAGGTACAGGCAGACGTAGGTGATGCCGAACTGCAAGGCGCCGATGACCAGCATGCCGCGCACGAAGGCCGGCGCGTGACCACGCCAACGGGTCAGCGGCACGAACAGCAGGCCGGCGATGACGATGCGCGTCAGCACCGCGAAGTAGCTGTCCACCCTGCCGGCCAGGTACTCGCCGATCAGGCTGAAGGAAAAGGCCCACAGCAGGGTGACGATCAGCAGATAACGCATCGGGTACTCCGGGTCGAACGCGGGCCGGCACCATAGCCCAGCCAGGCGGCAACGGCCATATCAGTGTCGCTGCGTCTCAACCTCGTGTCGCAACTGATCGCCCATCAGGCTGCGCAATTGCTCGGCCTGATCCTCATCACTGGCGCTCTGGTCGATGATGATCTCCACGCGTCGGTTCAGGGCGCGCTGCTGCGCCGAATCGTTGGCCACCCGCGGCCGGGTATCGGCGAAGCCCTTGACCTCCAGCCGCTGCGGCTCGAGCGCGGGATTGAGCAGCAGCGCGTTGGCCACCGCCGAAGCGCGTGCGGCGGACAGGTCCCAGTTGGAGCGAAAGCGCGCGGTGCTGATCGGCACATCGTCGGTGTGTCCCTCGACGGTCAGGGTACCGGGTATCTCCACCAGCAGCTCGCTCATGCCCAGCAGCATGTCCTCAAATGCCGGCGTCAGCTCGGCCGAACCGGAGGCGAAGGAGCCGCGCTCCTCGACCCGCAGGATGATCCGCCGCCGCTCCTCGAGCAGTTGCAGACGCCCCTCGCTCAATTCGCTCTGCAGCAATTGCTGCAGGGCGGCGACGCTTTCGCGCACCTGCTGGTCGACCTGGGCCTCGGCACGCGCCAGCAGCTCGGCCTCGGCATCGCCGCGCAGGGTGTCGAGCTGCGGGTCCTGGGTGGTGGTCTGCTGACGAATCTCCTGCACCTCGGTGGGCTCCGGCTTGCCGGGGGAGAACTTGTCGAATACCGGGCTGGTACCCAGCGGCACTTCCAACGCCGGCACCTCGCGCTGCACGCCGAAGGCCTTGGCCAGCTCGCCGGCAATCTGCTTGAAACGCTGCGCATCGATCTCGGAAAACGACAGCAGCAGGACGAAGAAGCACATCAGCAGCGACATCAGGTCGGCGAAGGTCATGACCCAGGCGGGCATCGCCCTGGCTTCCTCTTCAGGCAACTCCATGGCTCTCTCCTACCCCGATTTATCGGCCTGCAGTTCGCGCTTCGAAGGCGGCAGGTAGCTCTTGAGCATCTGCTCGATGATGCGCGGGTTGACGCCGTCCTGGATGGCCAACAGGGCATCTATCCACAACGCCTGCATGCGCGCCTCCTCGCTGCTGCGCAGGCTCAGCTTGTCGGCCAGCGGCAGGCAGATCATGGTCGCCATCATGGCGCCGTAGAGGGTGGTCAGGAGCGCCACGGCCATGGCCGGGCCGATGGATTTGGGGTCTTCCATGTTCGACAGCATCTGCACCAGGCCCACCAGGGTACCGATCATGCCCATCGCCGGGCCGACGTCGCCCATGGCGGAAAACACCTTGGCCCCCTCGCGATTGCGCTCGAGGGTCAGCACCCGCTCCTTTTCCAGAAAGGCGCGAATGGTGTCCTGCCCCTGGCCGTCGATCATCAGCTGTACGCCAGCCGACAGGAAGGGCGAGCTGAAATCGCGCCCCTCCAGCGCCAGCACGCCCTCCTTGCGCGCCACCTGGGCGATCTCGACCATCTCGCCAATGCAGCTTTCCACTGACGGCAAACGGAAACGAAAGGCCCTGGCCACCACCTTGAAGGCGCCGAGAAACTGCCCGAAGCTGAATTTCACCAGCACCACGAACAGGCTGCCGACCACCACGATAAGCAGCGACGGCACGTTGAAGAACACCTCGCTGGATGCTCCGAGAATAATCGCCGCGCCGATCACCACCAAAGCACCCACCAGACCGATCAGCGTCGCCAGATCCACCGTTTTTCCCCCAGCCTTGCGCAGCACGACCGCAGCAACGGTCGCCAGATAGATTGATGATTGGACGAGTATCGGCCAGAGCGTCGATTTATGAAGACGCAGAAAAACAATCTAGCGCAATCTGCCGCTGATGAGGCTCAACGGCACAGGGGAATCGAGCGGGGCGCGTCCAGGCTGGTGAACGCGCCCGCTCAAGGGAAGGGAGATAGCGGAGGGATCAGGCTACTTCAGCCAGCTTGGCCTTGGCCTGGGCCAGGCCCTTCTCGCTGAACTCGGCGCCCATGTTCAGACCTTCGGCGTGGATGAACTGCACCTCGTGGATGCCGATGAAGGCCAGTGCCTGACGCAGATAGGGCTCCTGATGATCCAGCGCACCACCGGCATAGATGCCACCACGCGCGGTGAGGACGAAGGCACGCTTGCCGCTCAGCAGCCCCTGCGGCCCGGTTTCGGTGTACTTGAAGGTGACGCCGGCACGCAGCACATGGTCGAGCCAGGCTTTCAGGGTGCTGGGAATGGCGAAGTTGTACATGGGCGCAGCCAGCACCAGCACATCGGCAGCCAGCAACTCATCGGTCAGCTCGTTGGAACGCGCCAGCGCCGCCTTTTCCGCGTCGCTCTGCTGCTCGCTCGGGGTCATCCAGCCACCCAGCAGGGTGGCATCCAGATGCGGCAGCGGGTCGCTGGCCACGTCGCGGACCTGAACCTGATCGGCCGGATGCGCGGCCTGCCAGTTGGCGATGAATTGCTGGGTCAGTTGGCGGGAAACCGAGCCCTGCTGACGGGCGCTGCTTTCGATAACCAGAACACGGGACATGTTTGAGACTCCATCGAGGTAGGGGTAAGTCGATGGAGTGAAGACTAGAACCGGCCAAGCCGATTAAAAAGCGCAAATATCCGCTTACATATATCGAAAAAGTTGATTTGTAGGGCGCCCAAGTCTAGGCTTTGCCTACTTGAGGCCACAGGTCAGGCTGATGCGCAGGCGAATCACGCTGCGCGTGAACTTGACCGTCATGTTGTTGCTGGCGCCCGGTGCCAACAGGGTTCGCCGTGTGCGCGGTGCCTCGGGGCCGTTGCGGAACACCGCGCTGCACTCGGCCTCGCTCTGGCCGTAGTTGTAGAGCATCAGCGCCGCCATGTTGTGGTCGATTTCCTGGGTGCTGGCCGACACCTCGGCACCGTTGAGCTGCTTCTCCAGCTCGATGGGGTAGGCCTGGGCCCCCAGCGGCAACAGGACGAACAACAGGCAGAAGATTTTTTTCATCGGCGCTCTCCAACGTGGGAGCGCCAGTGTAGGTCGAGATCGCCGACGATAACAGCCGGCAACAGGACAGTGTGATGAAAGCTCCCCGCGTAACTCTGGATCAGTGGCGCACCTTGCAGGCAGTGGTGGATCAGGGCGGTTTCGCCCAGGCCGCCGAGGTGCTGCACCGCTCGCAGTCCTCGGTCAGCTATACCGTGGCGCGCATGCAGGAGCAGCTCGGCGTGCCGCTGCTGCGCATCGATGGGCGCCGGGCGGTTCTTACCGAAGCCGGCGACGTGCTGCTGCGCCGCTCGCGGCAACTGGTCAAGCAGGCCAGCCAGCTGGAAGACCTGGCCCACCACATGGAGCAGGGCTGGGAAGCCGAGGTGCGCCTGGTGGTCGATGCGGCCTATCCCACCGCCAACCTGGTTCGTGCCCTGTCGGCCTTCATGCCGCAGAGCCGCGGCTGCCGGGTGCGCCTGCGCGAGGAGGTGCTCTCAGGCGTCGAGGAAGTGCTGCTCGAAGGTACCGCCGACCTGGCCGTCAGCGCGCTGAACATCACCGGCCACCTGGGTATCGAACTGGGCGAAGTGGAATTCATTGCCGTCGCCCATCCGGAGCATCCGTTGCATCGCCTGCAACGCGAGCTGGGTTTTCAGGATCTGGAGGGCCAGATGCAGGTGGTCACCCGCGACAGCGGCCGCCTGCAGCCGCGCGACGCCGGCTGGCTGGGCGCAGAGCAGCGCTGGACGGTGGGCAGCCTGCCTACCGCGCGCACCTTCGTCAGCAGCGGCCTGGGCTTCGCCTGGCTGCCGCGCCACCTGATCAGCCGCGAGCTGCAGGAAGGCCTGCTCAAACCCCTGCCGCTGGCACAAGGCGCCGTGCGCAAGCCACGCTTCTTCCTCTACAGCAACAAGGAGCGCGTACTGGGCCCGGCCACGCAGATTCTCATCGAACTGATCAAGAACTTCGACGCGGCCCCTCTGGACGCCGCCTTCGCCGCCCCGCAGTCGCCCAACTGAGAACCCGGCCATGCCCTACTTCGACAACGACGGTTGCCAGCTGCACTACGAGGACTATGGCCACGGCGCCCCGCTGCTGCTGGTGCATGGCCTGGGCTCGAGCACCCGCGACTGGGAATACCAGGTGCCCGTGCTCAGCCAGCATTACCGGGTTGTGGCGCTCGACGTTCGCGGCCATGGCCGCTCGGACAAACCGCACGAGGCCTATCGCATCGCCGACTTCGCCGACGACGTGGCCGCGTTGATCGAGCATCTGCAGCTGCCGCCGGTGCACCTGGTGGGGATATCCATGGGCGGCATGATCGGCTTCCAGCTGGCGGTCGACCACCCCGAGCTGCTGCGCAGTCTGACCATCGTCAACAGCGGCCCGGAGGTCAAGGCGAAAAGCCCGCGCGACTGGCTGGAAATCGGCAAGCGCTGGACCCTGTCGCGCCTGCTCAGCCTGGAAACCATCGCCAAGGCGCTGGCCAAGCTGCTGTTCCCCAGGCCCGAGCAGGCCGAGCTGCGGCGCAGGGTCGAGGAGCGCTGGCCGCAGAATGACAAGCGCGCCTACCTGGCCAGCCTCGACGCCATCATCGGCTGGGGCGTGCGGGAACGGCTGAAGCGCATCACCTGTCCTACCCTGGTGATCACGGCCGACCAGGATTACACCCCGGTCAAGCGCAAGCGCGAGTACGTCGCAGAAATACCCGATGCACGCCTGGTGGTGATCGAAAATTCGCGCCACGCCACACCACTGGATCAACCCGAACGTTTCAATACCGTCCTGCTCGCCTTTCTTGGCGAGACTGCCAACAAGGAAAACTGACCATCATGCTCAAGCAACTCGTTCTCGCCACCGGCGCCCTGCTGCTGTCGTCCAGCCTGCTGGCCGCGGAAAATCCCAAGGTGCTGCTGACCACCAGCCTGGGTGAAGTGGAAGTGGAGCTGGCCGCCGACAAGGCACCGATCAGCACGCAGAACTTTCTCAAGTACGTCGACAACGGCTTCTACAACGGCACCCAGTTCCACCGGGTGATTCCCGGCTTCATGGTGCAGGGCGGTGGCTTCGATGCCGACATGCGCCAGAAGGACACCGATGCGCCGATCAAGAACGAGGCCGACAACGGCCTGCACAACGTGCGCGGCACCCTGGCCATGGCACGTACCCAGGTACGCGACTCGGCCACCAGCCAGTTCTTCATCAATCACAAGGACAACGCCTTCCTCGACCACGGCTCGCGCGACTTCGGCTACGCCGTGTTCGGCAAGGTGACCCGCGGCATGGACGTGGTGGACAAGATCGCCCAGGTGCCCACCAGCAACCGCGGCATGCACCAGAACGTGCCACGCGAGCCGGTGCTGATCATCGAGGCCAAGCGTCTGTAAAAACGTAGGGTGTCGTGGGGCCGCCCAGGCCGTGCGCACCGCGCCCCAACGAGCAATCCCCCGGTGCGCACGGCGCACCCTACAACTGAAACGACAAAGCCGCCCATGGGGCGGCTTTGTCGTTTAGCGGCGGCGCTTACTTCTCGACGAAGGCGCGCTCGATCAGATAGTCCCCCGGCTCACGCATGCGCGGGGAAATCTTCAGGCCGAAGCTGTCGAGCACTGCGCTGGTTTCGTCGAGCATGCTTGGGCTGCCACAGATCATGGCGCGGTCGTCCTGCGGGTTGATCGGCGGAAGGCCGATGTCGGCGAACAGCTTGCCGCTGCGCATCAGGTCGGTCAGACGGCCCTGATTCTCGAACGGCTCGCGGGTCACGGTCGGGTAGTAGATCAGCTTCTCCTTCAGCGCATCGCCGAAGAATTCGTTGCGCGGCAGGTGCTCGGTGATGAACTCGCGGTAGGCCACCTCGTTCACGTAGCGCACGCCGTGCACCAGAATCACCTTCTCGAAGCGCTCGTAGGTTTCCGGGTCCTGGATCACGCTCATGAACGGCGCCAGACCGGTGCCGGTGGACAGCAGATACAGATGCTTGCCCGGGTTGAGGTCATCGAGCACCAAGGTGCCGGTGGGCTTCTTGCTGATGATGATCTCGTCGCCTTCCTTGAGGTGCTGCAGCTGCGAGGTCAGCGGGCCGTCCGGCACCTTGATGCTGAAGAACTCCAGATGCTCTTCCCAGTTCGGGCTGGCGATGGAGTAGGCGCGCATCAGCGGGCGGCCGTTGTCCTGCTGCAGGCCGATCATCACGAACTGGCCATTCTCGAAGCGCAGACCCGGATCACGGGTGCACTTGAAGCTGAACAGCGTATCGTTCCAGTGGTGGACGCTGAGCACGCGCTCGACGTTCATATTGCTCATGATGACTTCCTCGAGAATCGGGCGCCTGAAGACGCGATTGCGCGGCATTTTATTCGCGGCAACAATATCTGTTAAGCGGATTATCAAGATATAGGTTATCGGTTATATCGATATGCGATTTACTCTCAGACAACTCCAGGTCTTCGTTGCCGTGGCGCAGCAGGAAAGCGTCTCACGCGCGGCGCAATCGCTCGCCCTGTCGCAGTCGGCCACCAGCACCTCGCTGACCGAACTGGAGCGCCAGTCGGACTGCCAGCTGTTCGACCGCGCCGGCAAACGCCTGTCGCTCAATGCACTGGGCCGCCAGTTGCTGCCACAGGCGGTGGCGCTGCTCGACCAAGCGCGCGAGATCGAGCGCCTGCTGGGTGGCAAGAGCGGCTTCGGCTCGCTCAACGTCGGCGCAACCCTCACCGTGGGCAACTACCTGGCCACCCTGCTGATCGGCAGTTTCATGCAGCGCCATCCGGAATGTCGGGTGAAGCTGCAGGTGCACAACACCGCCCATGTGGTGCAGCAGATCGCGCATTACGAGCTGGACCTGGGCCTGATCGAAGGCGACTGCCAGCACCCGGACATCGAAGTGCAGCCCTGGGTGGAAGATGAACTGGTGGTGTTCTGCGCACCACAGCATGCGCTGGCCGCACGCGGCACGGCGACGCTGGAGGAGCTCACGCATGAGGCCTGGATCCTGCGCGAGCAGGGTTCGGGCACGCGCCTGACCTTCGATCAGGCCATGCGCCATCATCCGCGCAGCCTCAATATCCGTCTCGAACTGGAACACACCGAAGCGATCAAGCGCGCCGTGGAGTCGGGCCTGGGCATCGGCTGCATCTCGCGTCTGGCCCTGCGCGATGCCTTTCGCCGCGGCAGCCTGGTGCCGGTGGAGACGCCGCAGCTGGACCTGCGCCGACAATTCTACTTCATCTGGCACAAACAGAAGTACCAGACCGCCGCCATGCGCGAGTTTCTCGAACAATGCCGCGAACTCACCGCAGGCGTGGGGCGCAGCGATCAGATCGTTCTGCCGTCGATTGCCTAGGCGAACAGGCCGCAGACCTGTCCGCCGCCGGGTCGATCAACCCGGAATCGATTCCATCTGCTGCAGCAGCAACGCCGCCTGGGTGCGGGTACGCACCCCGAGCTTGCGGAAGATGGCGGTGACGTGAGCCTTGACGGTAGCCTCGGACACGCTCAGCTCATAGGCGATCTGCTTGTTCAGCAGGCCTTCGCAGACCATGGTCAGCACGCGGAACTGCTGCGGGGTAAGGCTGGCCAGCCCGGCGCCGGCGGCCTTGGCCTCTTCGGAAACCGGTGCACTCTCCTCCGCCATGGGCGGCCACCAGGTATCGCCGTCGAGCACCTGACGCACGGCCAGCTGAATGGTTTCCAGGGGGCTGGACTTGGGGATAAAGCCGCTGGCGCCAAACTCGCGCGAACGGTTGACCACCGAGGCTTCCTCCTGGGCGGAGATCATCACCACGGGAATCTGTGGATACTGCCCGCGCAGCAGCACCAGACCGGAAAAGCCGTAAGCGCCGGGCATGTTGAGATCGAGCAGAACCAGATCCCAGTCATTCTTGGCAGCCAGACAGGCCTCCAGCTCGGCGATGCTGGCGGCTTCCACCAGCCTTACTTCGGGCCCCAGCCCCAGGGTCAATGCTTGTTGCAGTGCGCTGCGAAACAGCGGGTGATCGTCGGCAATCAGGATTTCGTAAGCGGCCATCGGCAGATCCTGTTCTTGTTATGAGTGGCACTGAGTATGGCAGTGCTTTGGCCTGCCGACCCGCTCAAGCCTGCGCATTCAAGCTATTCAGGCTCCCCACTCGGACCGACGGCGGCGCCCAGCATGCCGAGCTGTGACGGGGTGGTCAAGCTTCGTGCTTTGCGGCAGCATGCGCTGCTTTTCCAGCCGAGTTCGTTCCATGCGAAGCCAAGCCCTGCGCGCCGACCTGTTGATGCTGATTACCGCGATGATCTGGGGCAGCGCCTTTGTCGCCCAGCGTCTGGGCATGGACAGCATCGGCCCCTTTCTCTATACCGGTCTGCGTTTCACCCTGGCCTGCCTGATACTGCTGCCACTGCTGGCCCTGCTGCAACGACGCAGCCAGCGCCCGGCGGCGCCCCTGAACCGCGGCCTGCTGCTGGGCGGCGTGGTGATGGGCCTGGCGCTGTCGCTGGGGATCAACCTGCAGCAGGTGGGCCTGCTGTTCACCACCGTGACCAATTCCGGCTTCATCACCGGCCTGTACGTCATCGTGGTGCCGATCCTCGGCCTGCTGATCGGCCAGCGCAGCAGTGCCGGCATCTGGCTGGGTGCCTGCCTCGCGGTGCTGGGGATGTTCCTGCTCAGCGTCGGCGAAGGCTTCACCGTGGCCTCGGGGGACTGGCTGCAACTGGCCGGCGCCTTCGTCTGGGGCGTACACGTGCTGCTGGTGGGGTTCTTCGCCAGCCGCCACGACCCGCTGCGCCTGGCGCTGATCCAGTTCATCACCTGTGCGGTGATCAGCCTGCTGCTGGCGCTGGTGTTCGAGACGGCCACGCTCGACGGCATCATCGCCGCGGGGCCAGCCATTCTCTATGGCGGCCTGTTCGGCGTGGCCATCGGTTTCACCCTGCAGGTGGTGGCGCAGCAGCACGCCATCGCCTCGCACGCGGCGATCATTCTTTCGCTGGAGGCGGTGTTCGCCGCCATCGCCGGCGCCCTGCTGCTCGGCGAAGTGCTGGCCCTGCGCGGCTATCTGGGCTGCGCGCTGATGTTCGCCGGCATGCTGCTGGCCCAGCTATGGCCCAAGCCCTTGCCAAGCGAGCTCAGCGGTACGATTGCAAGCGCTGATGCAGGGCGTCGTTGAGATCCAGCGGCAGACGCCGCTTGGCAGCCAGGTAGTGCTGGCTGAAAGCGTCGAGATAATCGTCCAGCGCCTCGCCGGCGCGCAGGTCGCCAGCCAGTTCCAGGCACATGGCAGCCACTTCGGCGGTACACAGGTGCTCGCCGCGGGTGGAGCGGCGCAGACGATAGCGTGACAGTTGCGCAGGCGTCAGGCTGAGCACCGGCAACGCGTCCAGATAGGGGCTCTTGCGAAACATCTTGCGCGCTTCGGTCCAGGTGGCGTCGAGCAGTACGAACAAGGGCCGCTTGCCCGGCGTCAGGCGCACCTCCTCCACCACCCGCCCCGGCTCTGCGTATTCGCCGGGAAACACCAGATAGGGCTGCCGTTGCGGCTCGGCCAGCAGCTCCAGCAGCGCCGGTTCGACCGCGGTGCGCGACCAGCCGAAGGCGTGAGTGTCGGGTACCACATCGGCGATCAGCCAGCCGGTATTGCTGGGTTTCAACGCCTCGATGTCGTGCATCACCAGACACATGCCGGCATTCGCCTCCACGCGCGGGCGCCAGGCACACAGGCAATAGTCCGGCTGCACGCGGCAGGCCGGGCAGCGCTCGGCGCGCGAGCCGCGGGCGACGAAGGGTTTGACGCTGCGCGCCAGGCGCTCGGCGCGCAGACGGGCAACGGCATGCAGGGAGTCGGGTGCAAACGGACGATTCATGGGCAAGGCGAACAGCAAAGGGGGCGGAATTCTACCACCCCGTTCGCCGGTCAGATGGATCAGAAGGTGTGGTTCAAGGCCAGGCCGATGAAATGGATGCGCGTCTCGTACTCGCCGGTGAAATTGCCGCCGTTGCCGGTGCAGCGCACGCCGCTGTCCTGGTACAGCCCACCGCTGCCCGGCACCCAACCGGCCGGCGAGCAGCCGTCCTGGTAGTCCATCTTGCCGCTGGAGAACTGCACGTAGCTGTAGGCGAAGTCCAGCGAGGTGTCGCGGGTCACCTTGTAGTTGGCACCGAACGACAGCCAGTAGCGATCGGCGTCGGGAAACGCCGGATGACGCAACTGGGTCGAATTGACGGGCGACTTGTCGTACGCCACCCCGGTGCGCAACAAGAGGTCGTCGCTGTACTGGTAGTTCATGCCCAGGGAGATCTTGTAGGTGTCCTTCCAGTCCTGCTTGACGCTCAGGTCGCCCTCGGTGACGCCATTGAAGTAGGGATAGCCGGCGACCTGGTCGATGCCGATACGCACTTCATCGAGCCGCGAATGGCGGGTGAAGGTCAGGTCCGCCATCAGCGCCACCTTGTCGTTGAGCTGGTGGAAGGCATTGAAGGAGAGCATCTCCGGCGTGTCGATGGCGGTCTTGGCCTTGGAATTGGGGTGCAGCCGGGTGGCAGCGAAATCACCGGGATTGACCCAGTTGCCCTCATCGAACAGCTCCCGCAGGGCATCGGTCGGCGGCACATAGATGTCCAGGATGGGAATGGTGAAACCGCCCTCGAGCGAGGTATCCGGCGAAGGAACGCTGCCTTGCACACCGGCGAAACTCCATTTGGTCTCCCCTTCCAGGGTATGGCGAATGTTGGAGCGATAGGCCACGCCAAAGCGTGTCGATTCGGTCGGCTCCCACATGTAGCCGATATTCCAGCCGAAGCCCCAGTCATCGCCCTTTACCCGGAAGTAACCGTCGCCCTGAACGTTGTCGGCGAAGTTGCTGGCGACGCAATCGACGAAGCCGTCTCTGTCCGCGACGCCGCGACAGGAGGTGATTTCTTCCGGCACCGGAACCCCGGCGATGATCCCGACGATAGGCCCGAGAATGGGGTCGGCCGCGTTACGGGTGCTGTCATAGTTCGCATCGACGAACTGCCCGGCCAACTGTCGCGAAGCACCTTTGACGTCCGCCGCCCCGCGCTGCACCGACTTGATGTACTGCGCCGAAACACCGAAGCCGATGCTGTGATGGTCGTTGAAACGAAAGGCGATGCTCGGGTTGAAGGTCACCGTCTCCAGGCTGGCCGACTGAATGCCGTAGCGCCCCGCCCAGTCTTCCTTGTAGTCGAGCTTGGCGCCGAAGGGGGTGAAGATGCCGAGGCCGACCGTCACCCGCTCGTTGATCTCGTGGGAGAAGTAGAAATTCGGCGCTGCCGCCGCATCGGGGAGAAACTCGCCGGCATCGCCCGATACCGGGTTGCCGAACACGTCGCGGCTGCCCTTGTCCTCGTACTTGCCGTCCGGCAGCAGAATGGTCAACCCGGAGGTGAGCTGGGTGCCCTTGAGCCGGGCCAGCCCGGCGGGGTTGTAGAAGATGGTCGAGGCATCGGCTGCCTCGGCGCCGTTGGCATGCGCCGAACCCTGCGCCGCGACCGACTGCGAACCGAAGTGATAACCGGATGCCTGCACCTGAACCACAGGCAAAACCAGTAAACTGCCAACCATCAGGGGCGATGGCCAGCGCCGAGAGAGCATTGTCATTGTTATTCTCCTGCACGCTACCTTGAACACCGCACGCTGCAGTCATCGCCAGGGGCAGGCTCTAGACAGCTGCAACGGCCGGGCGCTGCAGCGAGGCGGTATACGAGTCGCCGCGTGGTATTGGCGTGGCCTGCACGATGCGCAACGTTGGCAGTGAGGCAGGCACGTCACCAGGCGGTCAGTCTTGTGACGTGCAGGTTGCCGAGACGATCCCCGGCCTTTGGTCGTGGTGAGCGGCGCCGGCCAGGTGCCAGCATGTACCCATAGGTAACGCCTTGCCGGGCAACGAACAATCCCATCGGGCCCGTGTCCAACGATGTCCACGCTTTAGGAGTCAGTCAGATGCTGCGTTACACCCTTCCCGCACTCGCCCTCGGCCTGATGCTTGCCACTGCCCAGGCGGCCTCGTTGAAGGAGATGGAATTGACCCGGACGCTGGAGCAGGTCGCCCGGCAAAGCAGCGAAGGCACGCCGCGGGCGATCAACGAGGACATTCTCGATCAGGGCTATACCGTGGAAGGCCACACGCTGATCAACCATCTCAGCGTGCGCGAAGCACATGCCGCGCAGATGCGTGGCAACCCCGATACGGTGCGTAGCCAGCTGGCGGCCAGCGTCTGCCGCAACCCGGGTTATCGCAGCCTGCTGGCGCAGGGCGCCCAGCTGCGTTATCAGTTCAGCGAGTACCGCAGCAACCGCCCGGTCACCGTGGAAGTGTTCGACAAGAGCGACTGCGGTCTCTGAAGCAGTCGAAAACTCAGCCTCTTCCCGCTCGCCGCTGCGCCTCATCGGCGCGCAGCTCGGCGAGCAGTGCCTCCATGTAGCGTGAGCGCCGCGCGCCGCCCTCCAGGCGGCGCAGGCACTCGTCCTCGATGCTCATGTGATTGGTACGCGCAGCCTGTTGCAGCATGCGGTACAGCTCCGTGTTTATCTCCAGCGTCAACCTGGGCATACCTGCCCCTCCCTTCCCGTTGCTCCACTTCGTGGGCTCAACGCAGACAGCGAGAGTCCCCCCTGCCTGCCAGAGCCGCGCGTTCCTCAGCGCTCAACCAGCCATCGGGCGATACGCCCAGCACTTCGGCCACGCTTTGCAGCACATGCGCCCAACTGCAGCCATTGGCGAACAGCATGCCGGCCTCGTCGAAGGTGCCGCCGCGGTTGCGGTAGCCCAACGCCCGACAGCTGGCGGCGTCGCCCAGCAGCGGCCAAAGATGGCCCGCGGCCACCTCCGGGCGCATGTGCGTCAGCAGCACGCGACGGCGGCACGCCGCCGGAAACAGCGCTTCACGCTGCTCGGCGCTGGCCACGCTGGCGGCCTCCCAGGCATCGCGCGGCGCCCGAAAACGCCCCGGTTCCTGCAAGTAAATCAGACGCCAGGCCACGCCCTTCTCGCTCAGACGAACGGCGGCGCGGCGCATCTCGCTCAGCTGATAGCTGCCACTGGCGATCAGCAGCACAGGCTCGCCGTCGCCACCCTCAGCGACCTGCAGGGCACCGTCGCGCGCCAGCTGCTGTGCCTGTTCGACCGTGAAGAAACAGGGTCGTTCACGCTTGGCCGCCACCAGGCAGGCCAGTCGACCACGCGTCTGGTAGATCTCCGGCAGCAGGGCCAGCAGCGAGTTGTGATCGGCGGGCAGCAACACGCGCATGACGTCGTGCATCTCGCCCAGCAGCGCCTCGCAGAAGGTGGTGTCCTGGTGCGATTGCTGGTTCTTGCCGTTCTCCCAGGTGTGCGAGGTGGCCACCAGCGGCCAGCCCAGCCAGCCGGCCGGACGCCCTGCCTCCTTCTGCTGGCGGGCGAAGATCAGACTCTGACGAACGGCGCCGAGCATCTTCACGCAGAAGGCTTCGTAGCTAGCCACCAGATTGAGCCCGCCCTGGTTGGCCAGGCAGGCGGATACCACGGCCTCCTCGTTGAGCGCAGTGATCACCGCGCCGTGCACCGACTCCAGCTCGCTCTCCGGCTGGCTGACGCGATGCCTGAGCGCCGCCAGTACGCCACCCAGGCGGTTGCTGGCCAGTTCGTCCGGGTTGCCCACCCGCGGCCGCAGTTGCGGGTTGGCGCGCACCAGGTCGACGAAATAGCGATCCAGGGCGCTCATCGGCGAGCAGGCATGATCGTGAAAATGCAGCGGCGGCTGCACGGGCTGCGGCGGCTGACGCAAGGCCAGCGGGTTGTCCCGCTCCAGCGCGCGCCCCTTGCGGCTGGCGAACAGATCGCAGGCATCGGACAACTTCTGCGGTTCCACCCACAAGGCCGCCGCATGCTGGTTGAACAGCTCGCGCGCCTGCTCGTCGCGCGCCGGGCTGGCCGGCAGCGGCAGGTTGTGCGCGGCGTTGCTGCCGGCGCCGAAAAAGCCATAGCCCTTGGTGGTTTCGGCGATGCCGTAGGGCATCGGCAAGGGATAGGCGAGCACGTCGTCGTTCAGTTCGCCGACACGGTGCGCCAGGCGTTGCTCCATCTCCCACAGGGCGCAGACGAAGGCCGCCGGGTCGCGCCCGTCGAAACTCAGCGGATCGAAGCCGCACAGCCGCAGGTGCTGACGAAAGCCTTCGAGGCCCTCATGCGTGCCCAGCTCGGTGCGCTGCTCGATACGCCGGCCATTGGCGATCATCACCGGCAGCGCCACGCCACAATCCTCGGCGCGCCACCAGCGCGGCATCCAGTCGCTGCCGCGCTGCTCCTCGGCAGCGCCGTCGGAGAGAAAGGCCACCAGCTTCTCCCCCGGCAATGGCAGATGCGCGTACTGCAGTTCGGCAAAACCCAGGTAACCGCCCTCGGCGATGCCGCCGGCGGTGTGCGGGTTGACGTGACTGCCCAGCGGCACGCCTGGGCTGCCGTCAGCGGCCTGAGCGTAGCTGTAGAAATCCGCCGCCAGGCGGCTCATGCCCGCCTCGTCGCGAGCGTAACGGGCGGCCTGCTCGGGATGCTGGTTGCCGGTCAGCAGGTTCAGCGCTTCGATCGCCGCCACGCAATGGCCCTGCCCCATCAACCAGCCGCGCGTCTCGGCGGTCAGGGCATTGAGGGCCAGGTAACCGGCGTAGGCCGGCACCATGTTCAGCGCGCCGCCGGTATGCCCCTCGGGCACGTCCTTGAAGTCGGCGGCCTGCAGCGGCTGGCCATCGAGCCTCACGCGCTGCGCGTAGGTCATGTGCACCACCAGCCAGAGGCCGGCGGCCGTCAGTGAATCGAGGGCGCACAGCAGGCGATAGACGCTTGGCAGGTCGGGCTGCAGGCCGCTCTGCACCAGTTGATGAGCGAGCCGAAAGACTGCGGCGCAGGTCTGCGGGCTATGCTGGATAGGTCCGTGGCCGGCTTGCCAGCGGGCGAAGTCGGGATATTGCTGAGCGTGCTGGTGCAAGGCGGCGGCGTCGGGCAATAGCTGGGTCATGGCTGCTCTCCTGAATGTTTGCCTGCAGTCTAGGCAGCGGGAAAAAGGCCCCGGCTGACCTGCATCAACAAGCGCTGCGATGCGAACCGGCAGACTCGCCTCATCATCACAACAAGGATAGAACCATGGCCCTGCTCACTTTTCTCGGTGCGATTCAACAGGTCACCGGCTCCTGCTACCTGGTGGAAAGCCGCGACGGCGCCAGGGTCCTGCTCGAATGCGGCATGCACCAGGGACGCCGCGAAGAGGAGGATCAGAACCGCAGCGCCTTCCCCTTCGATCCGCGCAGCCTGGATGCGGTGGTGATCTCCCACGCCCATCTCGATCACAGCGGGCTGCTGCCGCGCCTGGTCGCCGAAGGCTATCGCGGCCCTATCCACGCCACCGAGGCCAGCTGCGAGCTGCTCGAACTGATGCTGCTGGACTCGGCCTTCCTGCAGGAAAAGGACGCCGAATGGGAAAATCGCTGGCGCGCACGCCAGGGCAAGCCGGCGATCAAGCCGCTGTATACGATCGCCAACGCCGAACAGGCCCTCAGCCAGCGCCGCCCCCATGCCTACGGCGTAGCGGTCGAGGTGGCCAAGGGCGTGCAGGTGACCTTCCACAACGCCGGTCATATTCTCGGCTCGGCCATCGTCGAGATGCAGGTGGAGGACCATCACCTGCACCGTCATCTGGTGTTCTCGGGCGACCTGGGCAACACCTGCTCGCCGCTGATGCAGGCCCCGGCGCAGTTGAACAAGGCGGACGTGCTGCTGATGGAGTCCACCTACGGCGACCGCGACCACCGCGACAGCGAAGCCACTCTGGAAGAGCTCGCCGACATCCTGCAGCAGGCCCATCGTGATGGCGGCAATGTACTGATTCCCTCCTTCGCCGTGGGTCGTACCCAGGATCTGATCTACTACCTCGGCCGCTTCTACCAGGAGGGCCGTCTGCCCCAGCAGGCGGTGTTCCTCGACAGCCCCATGGCGATCCGCGCCAACGCCATCTACAGCCGCTTTCACGATCAGTTCGCCGCCGAAGACCGCGCCGCCCTGGCCGCCAAGGGGGTCAAGCGGGTCGAGGACTGGCTGCCGATCCTGCGCTGCACCGCGACGGCCGAAGAGTCGATGGCCATCAACCGGATCAAGAGCGGGGCGATCATCATCGCCGGGGCCGGCATGTGCAATGGCGGGCGTATCGTCCATCACTTCAAGCACAACCTCTGGCGCGAGAACTGCCACCTGGTGTTCCCCGGCTTCCAGGCCAAGGGCACGCTGGGCCGCCTGATCGTCGACGGCGCCGAAACGGTCAAGGTGCTGCACCAGCGCATCGCCGTGAAAGCCAAGGTGCATACCCTGGGCGGCTTCTCCGCACACGCCGGACAGTCGCAGCTGCTGCACTGGGCCGGCCAGTTCGAGCATCACCCCGAGCTGTATCTGGTCCACGGCGAGCTGGAAAAGATGCAGGCCCTGCAGCAGGCACTGCGCGAACGCTTGAACTGGATCGCCAATATCCCCGAGCCGGGGGAGCAGATCGCCCTGTAACCCGCGCTTACGAAAAGCTTGCAGCCAGGCTGCAACCTGGCTGTGGCAACCTTCGCGAAACTCCATAATCAAGGAACCGGCACAGGCGCGAGCGCAATCCACTCTCGCCAGGCCCAGAAAAGGAGAGTTTCCATGGCTTACGAACCGGACGATTACCTGTCACGCCACGTGCAGACCAGCGAGGTCGATCTGCCGAGCAAAGTGGACGAGCTGTTAGCACTGGCGGCCCCCGGCAACAGCCCGAACCTGCCCCTGTATCGGGAGATGCTCACCACCGTGATTCACATGGCCCAGGCGGATCGCAACCGCTGGGACGCCAAGATCATGCTGCAGACCCTGCGCGAGATGGAACACGCGTTCGGTGTGCTGGAACAGCTCAAGCGTCGACGCAAGGTCACGGTGTTCGGCTCGGCACGCACCCCGGCCGATCATCCCCTGTATCGGCAGGCCCGTGAGCTGGGCGCCCTGCTGGCGCATCATGACCTGATGGTGATCACCGGCGCCGGCGGCGGCATCATGGCCGCCGCTCACGAAGGTGCGGGCCTGGAGAACAGCCTGGGGTTCAACATCACCCTGCCCTTCGAGCAGGCCGCCAATTCCACCGTGCGCGGCAGCCACAACCTGCTGTCGTTCCACTTCTTCTTTTTGCGCAAGCTGTTCTTCGTCAAGGAAGCGGACGCCCTGGTGCTCTGCCCGGGCGGTTTCGGCACGCTGGACGAAGCCCTGGAAGTGCTGACCCTGATCCAGACCGGCAAGAGCCCGCTGGTGCCGGTGGTGCTGCTCGACCAGCCGGGCGGCAGCTACTGGGAAGACGCCCTGGGCTTCATTCGCCGCCAACTGGGCGACAACGGTTATATCCTGCCGACCGACCTCAACCTGCTGCACCTGGTCTACAGCGCCGAAGAAGCGGTGGAAGAGATCGCCCGCTTCTACGGCAACTTCCACTCCAGCCGCTGGCTGAAGGATCGCTTCGTCATACGCCTGAATCATCCGCTCAGCGAGGTGGCACTGGCGCAACTGACCCGCGAGTTCGCCGGCTTGTGCAAGGAAGGCGGCTTCACCCAGCAGTCCTCTTGCGAGCAGGAACGCGACGAGCCCGAGCTGCGGCACCTGACCCGCCTGGCCTTCGCCTTCAACGGCCGCGACTACGGACGGCTGCGCGCCCTGCTCAATGCCGTCAACGCACCGGAAAACTGGGCAACCTGAGCTGACGAATTGCCGCAGCCCGGATGAAATCCGGGGGCATTGTCCTCTCGCCATTCCCGGATTGCATCCGGGCTACGCAAAGCAAGAAGCCCAGCATTGGCTGGGCTTCTTTTTACTGCATGCCTATCAGGCGTTGCCGGCAACCTTCATCCGCGCTGCCTGGGTGAAATCGAGCATGCGCTTGAGCGGCTTGATCGCCTTGGGAATCAGCGCCGGGTCGACATGAATCTCACCGGAGCCCTGACGCAGGCCGATCAGCACACGCTCCAGGGTGTTCATCGCCATCCACGGGCAGTGCGCACAGCTGCGGCATGCCGCGCCGTTGCCGGCCGTCGGCGCCTCGATGAAGGTCTTGTCCGGGCACAGCTGCTGCATCTTGTAGAAGATGCCGCGGTCGGTGGCGACGATGAAGGTGGAATTCGGCAGGGTCTGCGCCGCCTTGATCAGCTGGCTGGTGGAGCCCACGGCGTCGGCCAGCTCGACCACGTTCTGCGGCGATTCCGGGTGCACCAGAATGGCGGCGTCGGGGTACAGCGCCTTCATGTCCAGCAGCTGCTTGGACTTGAATTCCTCGTGGACGATGCAGGCGCCGTCCCACAGCAGCATGTCGGCACCGGTCTCGCGCTGGATGTAGTTGCCCAGATGCCTGTCCGGCGCCCAGATGATGGTCTCGCCGTTGTCCATCAGGCTCTCGACGATCTCCAGCGCGCAGCTGGAGGTCACCACCCAGTCGGCACGCGCCTTCACCGCCGCCGAGGTGTTGGCATACACCACCACGGTGCGCTCGGGATGCTGATCGCAGAAGGCCGAAAATTCTTCCACCGGGCAGCCCAGATCCAGCGAACAGGTCGCCTCCAGCGTCGGCATCAGCACGCGCTTTTCCGGGTTGAGGATCTTCGCCGTCTCGCCCATGAACTTGACCCCGGCCACCACCACGGTCTGCGCCGGGTGCTGGTTGCCGAAGCGGGCCATTTCCAGGGAGTCGGAAACGCAGCCACCGGTTTCCTCGGCCAGCGCCTGGATGACCGGATCGCAGTAATAGTGCGCCACCAGCACCGCGTTCTGCTTCTTCAGCTCGGCGGCGATTTCGCGGCGATAGAAAGCCTCTTCCTCGGCGGTCAGCGGCTTGGGCTGCTTGGCATCGAGGTGGGCTTGAACCAGAAGGCGTTCGGAAATCTGCGTCATATCATCGAACCTGCGGCGCTCTTGAGCAAGCTGCGAGTATACCCCCTGCCTGCCCATCGCCACAGGCGGGGCAACATGGCCAGAGGGCTTTTCCGAGAGCAAAAAAAAGCCAGTCTGACGACTGGCTTTTGCGATCTGGTGGGTCGTGTAGGATTCGAACCTACGACCAATTGGTTAAAAGCCAACTGCTCTACCAACTGAGCTAACGACCCAACGCGAGGCGCATGATACTGATTTAATTCAGGAAATCAACACTTCGCGAAAACTTTTTCAGAAGTAGCGAGTTGCATCGGGTACGCCGGCTGCGGCAAAACCGGCGGCGCGCAGGCGGCAGCTGTCGCACTTGCCACAGGCGCGGCCGTCATCGTCGGCCTGGTAGCAGGAGACGGTCAGCGCATAGTCCACGCCCAGGCGCATACCGGCCTGGATGATCTCGCCCTTGCTCATCTGCTGCAGCGGCGCACGGATGGCAAAGCCCTGCCCCTCCACACCAGCCTTGGTCGCCAGGTTGGCCATGCGCTCGAAAGCCGCGACGAACTCCGGGCGGCAATCGGGATAGCCCGAGTAGTCCACCGCATTGACGCCAATGAAGATATCGCGCGCCCCCAGCACTTCGGCCCAGCCCAGCGCCAGGGACAGGAACACCGTGTTGCGTGCCGGCACGTAGGTCACCGGGATGCCTTCGCCCGGGGTTTCCGGAACCGCGATGCTGCTGTCTGTCAGCGCCGAGCCACCGATGCCGTTGAGATTCAGGCCGATCACCTTGTGCTCGACCACGCCCAGTTGCCGGGCAACGCGTTCGGCCGCCTGCAGCTCGGCGCGATGACGCTGCCCGTAATCGAAGCTCATGCTGTAGCAGGCGTAGTCCTCGGCCCTGGCCATGGCCACCACGGTGGCCGAATCCAGGCCGCCGGAAAGGAGGATGACCGCTTTCTTGTCGCTCATGATCAGTGTCCCGGCTCGTCGTTCCAGAGAATCTTGTGCAGTTGCAGTTGCAGGCGCACCGGCAGGTTGTCCGCCACTATCCAGTCGGCCAGCGCCCGTGCTTCCACCTGCTTGTGGCTGGGCGAGAACAGCACCTCGCCGGCTCGGGCCGCCAGGTCGTACTGGATCAGCTTGGACACTGCCCAATCGTAGTCCTCGCGCGAACAGATGACGAACTTGACCTGGTCATTGGCGGTCAGCCACTCGATGTTCTCGTAACGGTTGCGCTGCACTTCAGCCGAACCGGGCGTCTTCAGATCCAGCACCTTGCTGACCCGCGGGTCGACGGCCGAGACGTCGAGCGCGCCGCTGGTCTCCAGCGACACCTCGTAACCGGCGTCGCACAGACGCGTGAGCAAGGGGATGCAGTTGGGCTGGGCCAGCGGCTCGCCGCCAGTGACGCAGACGTAACGCGGCCGATAGGCGGCCACCTGATCGAGGATGCTGTCCAGGGTGACGATCTCGCCGCCGCTGAAGGCGTAGGCGGTGTCACAGTACTGACAGCGCAGGGGGCAGCCGGTCAGGCGCACGAATACCGTCGGCAAGCCGGCGGTACGCGTCTCCCCCTGCAACGAGTAGAAAATCTCGGTGATGCGCAGGGTTTCTTGCATGGTAGCCACGGGCGTGATGACGAAACAGGTCATCCGCCTCCGTTGCGTGGAAAGACAGGAACGTCGGCCGCGGCCGACGTTCGACGAGGCATGGCGACAGGGAAATCAGCCGAGCTGAAACCCCGTGGGCCATGCGAGCGCGCATTCTAATGGATCACGCGAGACTGGATAAGAAAAACCCGCGACGAGCGCGGGTTTGTTCATCGATTCTCGGCTTACAGACGCTGCAGGTCGCGCTGGGCCAGCTGCGCGGCCGAACTGCCCGGATACTGGGCGATCACCTGCTGCAGAATGCCGCGCGCCTTGTCGTTGTTGCCCAGGCGACGCTCGACGTCGGCCAGCTTGAACAGCGAATCCGGCACCTTGGCGTGGCTCGGGTAGGCCTGGCTGACCTTGGCAAAGGCCTGACCGGCGGCTTGCAGATCGCCCTTGGCCAGGTTCACTTCGCCCAACCAGTACTGCGCGTTGCCGGCGTACTGACTGTTGGGATAACGGTTGAGAAAGGCGGTGAATGCCTGCGACGCCTTGTCGAAATCCTTGGCCTTGATCAGGTCGAAGGCTGCGTCGTAATAGAGTTTTTCCTTGGCCGGATCGCCCGGCTCGGCGCTGGCCTGCTGCTGAGCGGCAGGTGGCGTCGGGGTGCCATTGGCGTTGATCGCGCCGTTGGCGGAATTCTGTGCGGGAGCTCCACCGGCAGCGGCGCCGGAGGAAATACGTTGATCCAGATCCTGGTAACGCTCCAGGCCTTCCTGCTTGAGGCGCTGGATTTCATTCTGCTGTTCTTCAAGCATGCCGCGCAGCTGGGCGATTTCCTGCTGCATCTGCTCGAGCTGATTGAACAGCATGCCCTGCGCTGAAGCGGGCGCTTGCGCACCCGCTCCGGCGTAGGCGCCGGCCGTACCATAACCCGCCGGAGGATAGCTGCTGCCTTGTTGCATGGAGCTGCTTTCCAGTACGGGAACTTCCGCCATCGCCGCAAGCGGCAGGGCGAGTGTCAGAAGGGTCAGGATACGACGGCAATCACGCATGGCAGCTTACTTACGCAGCTCTACGCGACGGTTCTGGGCCCAGGACTGCTCGTCGTTGCCAGTGGCAACCGGACGCTCTTCGCCGTAGGAAACCAGTTCCAGCTGAGCCGGGGAAACGCCCTGCAGAACCAGGTAGCGCTGAACGGCCTTGGCACGACGCTCGCCCAGAGCCATGTTGTACTCACGGGTACCGCGCTCGTCAGCGTGGCCTTCCAGAACGACGCGAGCGCCGTTGCCTTTAAGGTCCTTGGCGTGTACGTCCAGAGCGCGCATGGCTTCGGCCTTCAGGTCGGAGCTGTCGTACTCGAAGTAGAAGGTGGTGATAGCGCGCAGAGCAGCTTCTTCGCTCAGGCTGCCATCAACAGCGCCAGTGTTGGCACCGTAGCCAGCGTTCGGGTCGACAGCGCCTTCGCCAGCAGCGTCGCCGCCTTTGGAGGAGCAACCTACGGCAACGGCGAGAGCCAGGGACAGTGCAGCGAACTTACCGAATTTCAGCATTTCCATCATGTAACTCCTAATGAACCCCAGTTGTGTTAAGCAATAAAGGTGTAGCACCGCATCAGTTCAGGTAAGGGGACCAAGAAGGCTCTCGAACTTCGCCTTGAGCGGTAGGAAGAGGGAGCCTCACGCGTCCATTGGTGGACGCCAACATCAAGACTCCCCGGCCCTGCTGGCGGGTGGCGTAGATTAGCATGGTGCCATTGGGCGCAACAGTGGGCGACTCATCCAAACTTGTGTCTGAAAGTATGCGCAGACGGTTGGTTTCCAGGTCCTGCGCAGCCACCTTGAACACGGTGAAACCGTCCTGACGATGGATCATCACCAGGGTCTTCTCATCAGCCGACAATTTCGGGTTGGCGTTGTAGTTACCGACGAAGGTCACTCGCTCCACTGCCCCGCTATTGATGTTGGTCTTGTAGATCTGCGGACGGCCCGCGCGATCCGAGGTGAAGTACAGAGTCTGACCGTCCTTGCCCCAGAAGGGTTCGGTATCAATGGCGTAATGGTTGGTGATGCGGCGCATCTGCCGGCTGCCCATGTCCATCACGTAGATTTCCGGGTTGCCGTCACGCGACAGCACGAAAGCCAGGCGATTGCCGTCCGGCGACCAGGCCGGCGCGCCGTTGAGGCCTTCGAAGTTGGTGATCTGCTCGCGGCGGCCGGTATCGATGTGCTGCACGAAGATGCGCGGACGACGCTGCTCGAACGACACGTAGGCGATGCGGCGGCCATCGGGAGCGAAGGACGGCGACAGGATCGGCTCACGCGACTGCAGCAGGGTCACGGCGCGAGCGCCGTCGTAGTCGGAGCGCTGCAGGGTGTAGCGGGTATTGTTGGCGCCCATGCGCTCGGCCGTGACGTAGAGCAGGCGCGTGGAGAACGCACCCTTGACGCCGGTGAGCTTCTCGAACGACTGGTCGGCGATATGGTGAGCCATGTCGCGCAGCTGATCGGTGCCGCCACCGACGTTGCCGGTCATGACCTGCTGCTCGGTGTTGACGTTGAACAGCGCGTACTGCACCTGCAGGCGGCCGCCGTTGGGGACGATGTTGCCGACCAGCACGTACTGCGCGCCGAGGGCCTTCCAGTCGCGGTAGATGACTTCGCTGGCCTGGGTCGGCAGGCTGATCATGTTCTGCCGCGGGATGGGCTCGAAGTAGCCGGAGTTGCGCAGGTCGTTGCCGATGATCTGCGACATGTCCTCGGGCAGCACCGAGCCGCCCTGCCAGCCGAACGGCACCACGGCGATCGGAGTGGCGCGGTCGGCGCCGTGAGAGATCACCAGCGGGTCGGCCGCCTGGACGCTGCCGACCAGCATGACCAGCCCCAGCAGGGCGATACGAATCAGGGTATTCACAGAGCTCAATCCTCCGGTTTGAAAATGACGCGACGCTGCCTGTACATACGGTCGAAGGTAGCGCGATCCAATTGTTGCATCTCGGGAATACGCCCGACGTTACGTACCGCAGCCACGGCCGAGCTGTCGAACGGCGCATCGCCACTGGAGCGCGATACGCTGGCATTGGTCACGGTGCCATCGGGCAGCATCTGGATCAGCAGCTCGACGCTCATGCCGCGGCGCGCCGACATCGGTCGCTGCCAGTTCTCGGTGATCAGCTTGATGATCAGATCATCAAGGTTACCCGCCACCTTGTCGCCATGGGTTTCGGCCAGCGCCTGCTGGTTCTGCACGTTGTCCGAGAGCAACTCGGCCAGCGCCGCCGCCTTCTGATCCTCGGCTGCCTTGCGTCGGGCCTCTTCGGCCTTGCGCTTGGCATCCTCGGCGGCCTTCTTCTTCGCTGCCTCGGCAGCTGCCGCCTTCTTCTTCGCCTCTTCTGCAGCGGCCTTTTTCTTGGCCTCTTCAGCGGCTTTCTTCTTCGCTTCTTCCTCGGCGCGCTTCTTGGCGATATCGGCCTGACGCTTCTGCTCGGCCGCCTTTTCGGCTTCGGCCTTCTTCGCTGCTTCGGCTTTGGCCTGTTCGGCCTTTCGAGCCTCTTCCGCCTTCTTTTGTTCCTCGGCTTTCTTGGCCGCGGCTACCTTCTGCGCTTCGGCCTGGGCCTGCTTCTGCTCCTCGGCCTTCTTCTGCTCGAGCCTCTCGGTCTCGAACTGCGGCGCCGAGGTCTTCTGCGCCTCGCCTGCCACCTTCTGCGTGGTCTGGGTGGTGGCCTGGCTCTGCGACTGCAACTGGTACAGGGTGGCCTGCACCACCGGACGCGCTGGCGGCAGTTCGGGCGTGAAGGCGAAGCTGACGAACAGCATGGCGAACATCAGGACGTGCAGACCCACGGCCCAGACCACGGGCCAGAAGTAGCTTTCCGACTGCGAACGCTCGGTCTGCTGCATCAGGGCGCCTCGGTAATCAATCCGACGTTGCCCACGTCGGCCTGTTGCAAGCCGCCCATGGCCGCCATCACGGTGCCGTAGTCGACGGTGCGATCACCGCGCACGAACACCTGCACCTGCTTACCCTGGCGACGGTTCTCGGCAATGATCGCCGAAACCGCCTGAGTCATCTGCTCGAGGGTGGAGGCGCGCTCCTGCTCGGTATCGACGTCGACCTCGCTGCCCATGTTCCAGTAGTAGGTCTTGTCGGCCTTGATGGAAATGGTCAGCACCTGGGCGTCGTTGTCCTGCGGCAGCGCTTCGCTGCTGACCTTGGGCAGGTCGACCTTGACGCCCTGGTTGAGCATGGGCGCGGTGACCATGAAGATGACCAGCAGCACCAGCATCACGTCGATGTAGGGCACCACGTTCATCTCGGCGACCGGTTTGCGTCTGTTGCGAATTCTCGCCATGGCTAGAACCTATCCTGTGCGCGCGTCTTAGTCTTCCGAGGTGTGCACCTTGCGGTGCAGGATGGCCTGGAACTCGTCGGCGAAGGTGTAGTAGCGGCCGATCAGCATTTCGCCGCGGGCAGAGAAGCGGTTGTAGGCGATGACCGCCGGAATCGCCGCGAACAGACCGATGGCGGTGGCGATCAGCGCTTCGGCGATACCCGGGGCGACGGTGGCCAGGGTGGCCTGCTGCACCTGGGCCAGGCCGCGGAAGGAGTTCATGATGCCCCACACGGTACCGAACAGGCCGATGTACGGGCTGGTGGAACCGACGGTGGCGAGAAACGGCAGCGCGGTTTCCAGCTTCTCTTCCTCGCGGGAAATGGCCACGCGCATGGCACGCGCCACGCCGTCCATCACCGCGTCCGGGTCGACGCCCTGCTGCTGACGCAGACGGGAAAATTCCTTGAAGCCGGCACGGAAGATCTGCTCCAGACCGGAATCCGGATCGGGGTTGCTGCCGGCCTGGCGATACAGCTTGGACAGGTCGATACCGGACCAGAAACGATCCTCGAAGTTGTCCAGAGCACGCTTGGCGGCGCGGATGGCATTACTACGCTGGAAGATCATCACCCAGGAAATGACCGAGGCGGCCACCAGGGTCAGCATCACCAGCTGAACCAACAGACTGGCGTTACTGATCAGACTCCACATCGACATATGGTCAACGGCGTTAGCTTCCACGCTTACTCTCCTGCTGCAATTAAACCCGGCGCCTGCGTCCCGGCGAACGCGTGTCGCAGGGATTCGGGTATAGCCCGGGGTTTCAAGTTGTCGGCGCGCACACAGGCCACCAGAAACTGCCCTTCGCAGAGCAGCGCATCATCCGCGGCCCGCCTGACCTGTTGACGAAAGCGCAGGCTGGCACGGTTCAATTCGATCACATCGGCGCTGATCACCAGTTCGTCATCCAGGCGCGCCGGCGCGTGATAACGCGCCTCGGCAGAATGCACGACGAACAACAGGCCCTCACCGGCAAGCGTCGACTGGGCAAAACCCAGCTGACGCAGGCGCTCGGTGCGAGCCCGCTCCATGAATTTGAGGTAGTTGACGTAGTAGACGATGCCACCGGCATCGGTGTCTTCGTAATAGACCCGGCAGCGGTGACTGAACGGCTGGACTCCGTTTTGCGCGCACATACTCTAGTGCCCGCCCTGTCGCTTGCCAATCCGGCTTGGTAACAATTTTTTCGTCATTCGTCGCTCACTGCGAACAAGTCTCCGCTCGGCTGCTCGCCGAGACGTTTCGGGGTGTTGAGGCCAAAGTGCAGATAGGCGTGACGGGTCACCACCCGCCCGCGCGGCGTACGCATCATATAGCCCTGCTGGATCAGATAGGGTTCGAGCACATCCTCGATGGTGTGGCGCTCTTCGCTGATGGCGGCCGCCAGGCTGTCGACGCCCACCGGTCCACCGTCGAACTTCTCGATCATGGCCAACAGCAGACGACGGTCGGAGTGGTCGAAGCCACGTTCATCGACATCCAGCAGGTTGAGCGCCTGGTCGGCGATCTCACGGGTGATGTGGCCACGCCCGCGCACTTCGGCGAAGTCGCGCACGCGGCGCAGCAGGCGGTTGGCGATACGCGGCGTGCCGCGTGCACGACGCGCGATCTCGTAAGCGCCCTGGTCTTCGATGGGCAGGCCGAGAATGCCGGCAGATCGCGTGACGATGGTAGCCAGGTCGTCGATACCGTAGAACTCCAGGCGCTGGACGATGCCGAAGCGGTCGCGCAGCGGGTTGGTCAGCATGCCGGCGCGGGTGGTGGCACCCACCAGGGTGAAGGGCGGCAGATCGAGCTTGATCGAGCGCGCCGCCGGGCCTTCGCCGATCATGATGTCGAGCTGGAAGTCCTCCATGGCTGGATACAGCACCTCCTCGACTATCGGCGAGAGGCGGTGGATTTCGTCGACGAACAGCACGTCCCCGGCTTCCAGGTTGGTCAACAGGGCAGCCAGATCGCCCGGACGCTCCAATACAGGGCCGGACGTGCTCTTGATCGATACGCCCATTTCCTGGGCGATGATATTGGCTAGGGTGGTCTTGCCCAGGCCGGGCGGACCGAAGATCAGGGTGTGATCGAGCGACTCCGCCCGGCCACGAGCAGCCTGGATGAACAGCTCCATCTGCTCGCGCACGCCGGGCTGGCCAATGTAGTCGGCCAGCTTCAGCGGACGGATGGCACGATCCTGCTGTTCTTCGCGCTCGCGCGGGCTGGCGGTAATCAGGCGATCGGCTTCGATCATCGCAATACTTCCACTACGCCATGCCGCGCAACGCGCGACGAATCAAATCTTCACTACTCAAGCCATCCTCCTTGACGGCAGCCACGGCCCGGCTGGCCTCCTGCGGCTTGTAGCCGAGGGAAATCAGAGCGCTCACCGCATCGTTCTCCGCGCTTGAGACTGTCGCCCCCAGGCGAGGTTCAACCACCAGGGTGGCGATGGCCGGCATGGTCTCCCAGGCCTTGAACCTGTCCTTGAGTTCCACCAGCAGCCGCTCTGCGGTCTTCTTGCCGACGCCGGGCACCTTGGTCAGCGCCGCCGTGTCCTGGGCTTGCACGCAGCGCACCAGCTCGTCGACCTCCAGCCCGGACATCAAGGCCAGCGCCAGCTTGGGGCCGACGCCATTGAGGCGGATCAGCTCGCGGAACAGCTCGCGCTCGCGCTTCTCGAAAAATCCGTAAAGCAGATGGGCGTCTTCGCGCACCACCTGATGGGTGTGCAGCGTCAGCGTCTCCCCCACCGCAGGCAGACGATATAGGGTGGTCATCGGCACTTCCAGCTCATAACCGACGCCATTTACATCCAGAAGCAAATGCGGCGGCTGCTTTTCCGCCAGGGTGCCGCGCAAACGTCCGATCACCACTGTTTTCCTTTCAAGAGGTTATAAACGAAGACGACCGCCACGCCGCTTGGCACTGGCCAGCCCATGGGGAATCAGGCTCTGCCGGTGATGGGCATGGCACAGGGCGATACCCAGGGCATCGGAGGCGTCGATCTGCGGTTTTTGCACCAGCTTGAGCAGGTGCATGACCATCATCTGTACCTGCTGCTTGTCCGCTGCACCGGTGCCGACCACGGCCTGCTTGACCTGAGTAGCGGTGTATTCGCTGATTTCCAACCCCGCTTCCACCGCCGCGACAATGGCAGCGCCTCGTGCCTGGCCTAGCTTGAGGGCCGAGTCGGCATTGCGCGCCATGAACACCTGCTCGATGCCCATGGTCACCGGCCCATGGGTGCGAATCACTTCGCTGACGCCGCGAAAGACGATCTGCAGACGCTCGGCCAAGGGACCGTCGCCGGTGCGAATGCAGCCCGAGGCGACGTACTCGCAGCCACGCCCGGTATCGCGCACCACGCCATAGCCGGTAATGCGCGAGCCGGGATCGATGCCTAGAATCAGGGTCATATCAGCAACTGTCTATTTATCCAGTTGGCGAGTATACGGGCCGCCCCCGGCGCCGTCATCCGCCGCCGCTCGGCCCGACGAAAAAAGCCGGAGTCGCTGTTCAGCGCTTCCGGCTTGATCAGATCGCGAACGCCACAGGGTCAAACGCTGGCCTCAGCCGAGCTGCTCCATGATCTCGTCGGCGACTTCGGCGTTGTGATAGACGTTCTGCACGTCATCCAGATCTTCGAGCATGTCGATCAGCTTGAAGACCTTCTGCGCGGTTTCCAGATCAGCAATCGGCGCGCTGATCGAGGGAATCATGGCGATTTCCGCCTCCTCGGCCTTGAAGCCGGCAGCGCCCAGCGCTTCGTTGACGGCGTGGAACTCGGTGAAGCTGGTCGACACCAGGGCCGAACCGTCCTCGCCCATCTCCACGTCATCGGCACCCGCCTCCAGCGCGGCTTCCATCAGGGCGTCCTCATCGACACCCGGTGCGAAGCTGATCTGCCCCTTGCGCTCGAACATGTAGGCAACCGAACCATCGGTGCCGAGGTTGCCGCCGCACTTGGTGAAGGCATGACGCACTTCTGCGGCGGTGCGGTTGCGGTTGTCGGTCATCACCTCGACGATGATGGCCACACCGCTCGGCGCATAGCCTTCGTAGCTGAACTCGATGACGTTATCGGCTTCGTTGTTGCCGGCGCCGCGGGCGATGGCGCGGTCGATCACCTCGCGCGACATGTTGTTGGTCAGCGCTTTGTCCACGGCCAGGCGCAGACGCGGGTTGTCCGCCGGAACCGGGCCACCATGCTTGGCCGCGACCGTCAGCTCACGGATCAGCTTGGTGAAGATCTTGCCGCGCTTGGCGTCCTGACGCCCCTTGCGGTGCTTGATGTTGGCCCATTTGGAATGACCAGCCATAACTCACTCCATCTATAAGGTTTTCACAATTGCCAGGCGTGAGGGTTCGAGTCTCTCCACCCCATAACGAAGAAGCCTGGGATCTCCAGGCTTCTTTTGCAGGCTTATTCGGCCTTGGCTTGCTCACGCAGGCGGATATGCAGCTCGCGCAGCGACTTGGCATCCACCACACCCGGCGCCTGGGTCATGACGCAGGCCGCGCTCTGGGTTTTCGGGAAGGCGATCACTTCGCGGATCGAGCTGGCGCCGGTCATCAGCATTACCAGGCGATCCAGGCCGAAAGCCAGACCACCGTGGGGCGGCGCACCGTACTTGAGCGCATCCAGCAGGAAGCCGAACTTCTCCTGCTGCTCGTCTTCGCTGATGCCGAGCACGCGGAACACGGTCTGCTGCATGGCCTTGTCGTGGATACGGATCGAACCGCCACCCAGTTCGGTGCCGTTGAGCACCATGTCGTAGGCGCGCGACAGTGCGGCAGCCGGGTTGGCCTCCAGCTCCTCGGGGGTGCACTTGGGCGAAGTGAAGGGGTGGTGCATGGCGGTCAGGCTGCCATCGTCGTTCTCCTCGAACATCGGGAAGTCGACGACCCACAGCGGCGCCCACTCGCAGGTCAGCAGGTTCAGGTCATGACCCAGCTTGATGCGCAGCGCACCCAGGGCTTCGCTGACGATCTTGGCCTTGTCCGCGCCGAAGAACACGATATCGCCATCGACGGCGCCAACGCGGTCGAGGATGACATTGATGTTGTCCAGCGGGATGTTCTTGACGATCGGCGACTGCAGACCGTCAACGCCGGCAGCGCGCTCGTTGACCTTGATGTAGGCCAGGCCCTTGGCGCCGTAGATGCCGACGAACTTGGTGTAGTCGTCGATCTGCTTGCGCGGCATGCTCGCCCCGCCCGGTACGCGCAGCGCGGTAACACGGCATTTCGGGTCGTTGGCAGGACCTGCGAAGACCTTGAATTCAACGTCCTTGAGCTGGTCCTCGACGTCCACCAGCTCCAGCGGGATGCGCAGGTCCGGCTTGTCCGAACCGAAACGGCGCATGGCTTCGGCCAGCGGCATGTGCGGCAGTTCGCCGAACTCGACACCCAGCACTTCCTTGAACAGGTTGCGCACCATGGTCTCGGTGATGTCCATGATGTCTTTTTCATCGAGGAAGCTGGTCTCGATGTCGATCTGGGTGAATTCCGGCTGACGGTCGGCACGCAGGTCCTCGTCGCGGAAGCACTTGGCGATCTGGTAGTAGCGGTCGAAGCCGGCCACCATCAGTAGCTGCTTGAACAGCTGCGGCGACTGCGGCAGGGCGAAGAAGCTGCCGGCGTGGGTGCGGCTCGGCACCAGATAGTCGCGTGCGCCTTCAGGCGTGGCGCGGGTCAGGATCGGCGTCTCGACGTCGAGGAAGCCGTTGTCGTCCAGGTAGCGGCGGATGCTCGAGGTGATGCGCGAGCGCAGCTTGAGCTTCTCGGCCATCTCCGGGCGACGCAGGTCGATGAAACGGTAGCGCAGGCGGGTTTCCTCGCCGACGTCCGTGTATTCGTTGAGCGGGAACGGCGGGGTTTCCGCCTCGTTGAGCACGTCCAGCTCGTAGCCCAGCACTTCGATGGCACCGGAAGCCATGTTCGGGTTGACCGCACCGGCCGGACGCAGACGCACCTTGCCGGTGATCTTCACCACGTATTCGCTGCGCACGCGGTCGGCCTTGGCGAAGGTCTCCGCGCGATCCGGGTCGAACACCACCTGGGCCAGGCCTTCACGATCACGAATATCGAGGAAGATCACCCCACCATGGTCACGGCGACGGTGGACCCAGCCGCAAAGGGTGATTTCCTGGCCATCCAGGCTCTCGTTCAGTTGGCCGCAATAGTGGCTGCGCATCATGATCGTGGTTCGCTTCTCTAAAAGGTCTTGGATGGGTCAGGCGTATCCTGCGCACTGGGCGGAGGCAACGCCGCGGCGAGCGTCCAGCCGCGCGCCCCGTGTTGAAAAGAGCGGGATTATATAGGGTAAATCGCCCCGGCGCAGCCGCCCGGCAGATGCCTTCTATAATGAAGGGCGCCTCCATCATGGAGAAGATGCCATGCCCCTGCCCCGCCTAGCCGATCTGTCCAGCGACCTGCTGGAGGACTTTCGCCTGGATGCCGCCGACCAGTTCCCGCGTTGCGAGCAACTGCTGATCGAACTGGAGCACGCGCCCAGAGACGGCGAACGGCTACGTGAACTGTTCCGCCTGGTGCATACGCTCAAGGGCAACCTGGGTTATATCGATCTCAATGCCCTGATGCCCTTGCCACAGGCCATGGAGGACGTGCTGGACGCCCTGCGCAGCGGGCGCCTGGCGTTCGACAGCCTGCTTGGCGACATCCTGCTGCTGACGCTGGACCATCTGCAGGCCCTGATTGGTCAGGCACTGGGCGGCCCGGACGCACGCCTGAGCCAGATGCAGTTCGAGCACCTCTGCCAGGCGCTGCAGGCCCTGGCCGTGACGCCAGCCGAACGACAGACGGAGGCTCGCCGCACATTGCTGCAGCAGATCGACCCCAGCACCCGTCTGCAAGCCCCGCCAGCTCTCGCCGAGAGCCCTACCGAGGCGCTGCTGGCTCGCCACGGCATCGCCGCCGACCCGGATCTGCAGTTCTTCGCTGCGCTCACCCAGGCCGCCGAACAACGCTCGCACTACTGGCGAGGACGCAACCTGCGCCTGCTGGATCTGGCCCTGAGCATCAATGCCCAGGGCGGTCAGGTCGAGCGCCCCGAGCAACTGGCAGCGGCGGTATGCCTGCACGATCTGGGCATGGCGTTTCTGCCGCTGGAACTGCTGCACAAGCAGGCCGATCTCAGCCGCGACGAACGGCGCCTGGTCCATGGTCACCCACGTCTGGCCAGCGAGCTGCTAAAGCGCATGCCTGACTGGGCGCCGGCCATGGAGATCATTCTGCAACATCAGGAACACGCCGACGGCAGCGGCTATCCCAAGGGCCTGCGCGAAACCGAGATCGCACCCGGGGCGCTGATCCTCAATATCGTCGACACCTTCGATGCACGCACCCACGAGCGCGCGCACCAGACGCTGAGCAAGCGCCCGCTTCTGCGGGCGATACTCGAGATCAACAATCTCGCCGGACAGCAGTTCAGCGCCCATTGGGTCGACGTCTTCAACCGCACCCTGCAGCAACGGCCCAACCTGGCGCACGGCTGAAACGGCTGTACCGGATCGACTGCAGTGGCTAAGCTCCGCGCTTCATGGATAGCCCAGTGCAAGGAGTTCGCATGCCCTCTCTAAGCGGAAAAACCGCCGTGATCACCGGCGCAGCCTCGGGTATCGGCCAGGCACTTGCCGTTCGCCTGGCGGCCGAAGGCTGCCAACTGGCCCTGGCCGACATCGATCTGCCACAGCTGGAACGCAATGCCGAAGCGCTGCGCCACCAGAGCCCGCGCGTCACCTGCCATGCCCTGGACGTGGCCCAGCGCGACGCGGTGCATGCCTTCGCTGAGCAGGTGATAAGCGAACACGGCGGCGCCGATCTGATCATCAACAACGCCGGCGTGGCCGTATCGCAGACCATCGATCAGCTCAGCTACGAGGATTTCGAATGGCTGATGAACATCAACTTCTGGGGCGTGGTGCATGGCAGCAAGGCCTTTCTGCCGCACCTGCTGCGCCAGGGCAGCGGGCATATCGTCAACCTGTCGAGCATCTTCGGCATCGTCAGCCTGCCGAGCCAGGGCGCCTATAACGCCAGCAAGTTCGCCGTGCGCGGCTTCACCGAAGCCCTGCGCCAGGAGGTCGCCTGCCGCGGCGTGGCGGTCAGTTGCGTCCATCCCGGCGGAATCAAGACCAATATCGCCCGCTCCGCACGCTTCTATCGCGGCATAGATGGCTCTCAGGACGCCGAGCGCGCCTGCCAGAATTTCGACAAGCTGGCGCGAACCACCGCGGCCCGGGCGGCCGACGTCATCGTCAATGGCATCAAGAGCGGCAAACCGCGCATCCTGGTGGGCAGCGATGCGCGCCTGCTCGACCAGATTCAGCGACTGCTGCCGGCGTCCTATCCCGGGCTGCTGGCCAGACTACTGGGCAGAAAGGGAACCGCAAGCCATCAATAGCTTCTAACCATCGCTTTCATTGATCCAAGCCAGAATCGCCCCGCATCTCGCCATGTTAGGCTCTGCCCACATTGCCGGATAAGCATCCCGGGCTCACCTGAAAGGAGAAAGACCATGGAAATCAATATAGGAATCGCCGAACAGGATCGCGCCGCCATCGCCGAAGGCCTTTCGCGCCTGCTGGCCGACACCTACACCCTGTACCTGAAGACCCACAACTTCCACTGGAACGTCACCGGCCCGATGTTCAACACCCTGCACCTGATGTTCGAAGGGCAGTACACCGAACTGGCCCTCGCCGTGGACGCCATCGCCGAACGCATCCGCGCGCTGGGCTTCCCGGCCCCGGGCACCTATGCCGCCTACGCCCGCCTGTCCTCGATCAAGGAAGAGGAAGGCGTGCCCAGCGCAGACGAAATGATCAAGCAACTGGTGCAGGGCCAGGAAGCCGTCGTACGCACCGCCCGCGGCATTTTCCCGCTGCTGGACAAGGTCAGTGACGAACCCACTGCCGACCTGCTGACCCAACGCATGCAGGTGCATGAAAAGACCGCCTGGATGCTGCGCAGCCTGCTCGCCGCGTGACACGCCCAAAGGCCCGGTTTTCCGGGCCTTTTCATTAGGCAGAGAGGCACGGGCTGTTCTATGCTCTGGCCATTCGCCATAGACTTGTTCGAGACATATGAGTCAGCCGCCCAAACCGCCCAGCATCATCGACCTGTATCCCGAGGAGACCCGCGAGGCAGCGGCGCTGCTCAAGCAGGCCGTGCCATTGATGATGCGTTACGACATCCCGCCCAATCCGGTGCACTATGCACTCTGGTACACCTACAGCAGAGGTAGCGAGCCGGAGCTCAACCGTCGCCTGGACAAGGTCGTCGAGGATTTCGACGTGTTCCCGCCGGATACCGCCAGCAAACTCTTTCGCGACTACATCATTCGCGGCGAGCTGGAGGAGGCCCGTGCCGGCCAGCAGCAGGTGATCGAACTGGTCGATGACATCGAGGGTGACGTTTCCCGCAGCGTGATCGGCAGCGAGAACTATCAGCAGAGCCTCAGCCATGGGCTCAGCGCCCTGCAGGAACCGATCATCGACGACCTGCCCAGCGTGCTCAGCGGTTTGCAGGAAAGCACCCAGCTGATGCAGGACCAGCAGGAGAAGTTTCTCTACCGCCTGCGCGCCGCCCAGGAGGAAATCACCCACCTGCGCAGTCAGCTCGAGCGGGCGCACCTGGCTGCAACGCTCGATAGCCTGACCCGGGTGTTCAACCGACATGCCTTCACCCGCCTGCTGGAACGCGCCCTGAGCGAAACCCACAAGGGCCTGGCGTTGGTCATTCTCGATATCGACCATTTCAAACAGTTCAACGACCAGTACGGCCACCCGCTGGGTGATCGGGTGTTGCAGCACGTTGGCCAACTGTTGCGCGACCTTCTGCCGTCAGGCGCCTTTGCCGCCCGTTATGGTGGCGAGGAATTTTGCGTGGTACTGCGCGACTGCGTCGACCTGGGAGCGGTTCTCGAATTTGCCGAAAAACTACGCAACAAGATCCAGGCGCTGCGGGTCAAGGTACGCCGTACCGATCAGGTGCTGGACAGCATTACCGCCTCCTTCGGCTGCGCCCTGGCCGAGGCGGACGACAGCCTGGAAACACTGCTGACCCGCGCCGACGACGCGCTCTATCAGGCCAAGCGCAGTGGCCGCAACCAGGTTCACCCGATTACCAGCAAAACCGTGCTAAGCGCTTGATTTGAGTAGCCCCCGCCTTTGCTGTTAAATAGGTCGGCGCGCCGCGTTAACGTCTTGCGGCGCCTGCACCCTGATCCACCGGTGCGCGCCCTGGCCATCCAACTCGCCACCCGCAGAGCGTGCTCCCTCCGCAACACCTTGAGTCATCATTCAATCAGTGAGTTCATCGAAGATGTTGAAGATTGCCCATCTCGTGACAGGGTTCGCCGCCCTGCTGCTGTCTGCCGTACCCGTTTTTTCTGCCTCGTTCCTGACCACTCCGGATGCCATCTATCTGGCCCTAATCGGCCTGCTCAACCTGCTGATCGCCACGCAACAACCCTCATACTTCGGCGGCCTGCGCCAACAGCTGCAGGGCCTGGCCTCCGCTCTGCTGGTCCTGGCTGCCGTCGTGCAGAGCCTGGTACTGCTGGCTCCACTGCCGAGCATCGGCGACCAACCGGCTGTCTGGCTTACCCTGCTGATCACCAGCGCCGCCGTTCTGCTGCAACTGGCAGCCCAGGTACGCCCGTCCCTGCCACAAAGCGCCCAGCGCAGCACCGAGCAATCGAGCGTCACCAGCTCCCAGGAGTCGCGTGAGACCGGCACGGTCAAGTGGTTCAACACCTCCAAGGGTTTCGGTTTCATTTCTCGCGACTCGGGGGAGGATATCTTCGTGCATTTCCGTGCCATTCGCGGCGAAGGCCACCGGGTGCTGATAGAAGGCCAGCGCGTGGAGTTCTCGGTCATGCAGCGCGACAAGGGTCTGCAGGCGGAAGACGTGATTGCCGCAGCACCTTCGCGACGCTGAATCGCGCACAAAGAAAAGCCCGGGAAACCGGGCTTTTTCAATTCAGTAATGCGGAGGCGGCGCTTCGTCTTCGACGATGCCCACCTGCCCCTGCAATTCCTCCTGACGCCGCGCCAACGCAGACAACTGCAGTTGCAAACGCTCGATACGCTTGTGCTGTTCGACCAGCTCATCGCTCAACGCCTGGATGGTGTCGTCCTGAAAGGCCAGACGACTTTCCAGCTCCATGACCCGCGCCTCGAGACTCATGCCACCTCTCCCGAAAACTCGAAATTCTCGGTCAACACCAGACGCAGCTTGCTGACGAGCTGGCGTACCTGCTCCTCTTCATAGGGTCGCGGCGGATTGCGCCCCCATACCGGCGCAGGCCATGCAGCATCGCCGCGCCGCCGCACGATCACGTGCATGTGCAGTTGGCTGACCACATTGCCCAGCGTCGCCACGTTCATCTTGTCGGCGGCAAAGGTGTCCTTGCGGGTTTCGGCCAACAAGGTGGTTTCCTGCCAGAGCTGACGCTGATCAGCGGCGTCGAGCTGGAACAGCTCGCTGACCTCATCGCGCCGTGGCACCAGGATGAACCAGGGGTAGTTGGCGTCGTTCATCAACAGCAAACGACACAGGGGGAAATCCCCGATCAGCAGGCAGTCCTGCTGCAAACGCGAATCCAGGGCGAACATAAGGTTCTCCTCGCTTCAATCCAGTCAACCAAGCGTAGCGCCGGTAAGGCGCGGCCGAGGGCGCGCAGCATACGCGCCCCCAAACGACAATTCATCCCGCGCCACGCACCAACGGAAGGCAACCCCGCCCGAGCGGCACCGCAGGCGTGCACCATTTTGTTTCCTCCCGTAATGGCCAGGATCAAACGTTACCGCCGACGGTATCGAAAGACATACTGGCAATGAGCGGCAGCGCCATCCGCCGATCAGCGGCGCCACGTGGCCGAAGCCCCCCATCTGGCAGGCCCAGCCCGAATCGTCCACCTCAACAAATCAAGGTTTTAGCGCTTAACGTGGATTTTGAGCACGACTTTTGCTAAACATTCCGCAATGCCCGGCACGCCGCGCAGTCGATCAATAACAGCGGTACCAGGCAACTCAGAACCGCGACAACGTCGACGGAACGAAACGCAAGCGCAGAACTACAGATTTGCGACATTCATCAACAGGCAATGCGACACCGCCATGACCGAATGCGCAACGAATAGACTGCAACTATCGCCAATATTGGCTGCATGCTATAAGTTACCGCCGACACAAAAAGAAAGAGCCGCCCATACAACAAAACAATGGGCAGCGCAACTCTTCTAAACCAAAGGAGCAATCACGATGCAAGTGATGAAGTGGAGCGTAATCGCCCTGGCAGTAGCCGCGGGTACCAGCCAACTGGCGTTTGCCAGCGCACAATCCGAGTCCAACGGTTTCGTTGAAGACAGCAGCTTCAACATCCTGAACCGTAACCTGTACTTCTACCGCGACTTCCGCAACCATCCGACTCGTACTGACGACCCGCAAGAATGGGGCCATGGCATCATCGGCACCTTCGAGTCCGGCTTCACTCAAGGCACCATCGGCTTCGGCGTTGACGCAATTGGCATGCTCGGCATCAAGCTGGACAGCGGTAAAGGCCGCGCAGGCTCCGGCATGTTCCCGACCGACAGCGATGGTCGCTCGCAAGATGATTACTCTGAAGCTGGCGGCGCGGTAAAACTGCGCCTGTCTAACACTGTTCTCAAATACGGCGACCAGTTCACCGCTCTGCCTGTATTGAGCACCGATGACAGCCGCCTGCTGCCGGAAGTTGCTGAAGGCTTCTTGGTAACCAGCAATGAGATCGAAGGCCTGGAGCTGCACGCCGGTCATTTCACCGCGATCAATGCCCAAGATCAGACCTACCATGACAGCATCGGCCTCAAGAGCGCCGACGTGCTCGGCGGTTCTTACAGCTTCAACGACGATCTGTCTGCCTCGCTGTACTACTCCGACGTAGAAGACGCGTTCAAGAAATACTACGGCAACGTCAACTACACCATCGGCATGGGCGAAGCCCAATCGCTGAACTTCGACTTCAACATCTATCGCACCAAGTACGATAAAGAGTACACCGATACCGGTTCGAGCGAGAAAAACACCATCTGGAGTCTCGCTGCAGCCTATAACATCAGCGCTCATACATTCACCCTTGCCTACCAAAAGTCCCATGGCGGCTTTGACGGCATCGGCTATGACTATGGTGTAGACGGCGGTGGTACCATTTGGCTGGCTAACTCCATTCAGCGCTCTGACTTCAACGCTGAAGATGAGAAATCCTGGCAGGTCCGTTATGACCTGGACTTCGCCGAATACGGCGTACCGGGCCTGAAGTTCATGACCCGCTATGTTCGCGGTACCGACGCCAACGTCGGCGACACTACCAACGGCAAAGAGTGGGAACGCGACATTCAGGTCGGTTACACCATTCAAAGCGGCCCTGCCAAGGACCTGAACATGCGTGTACGTCAGGCCACCTATCGCAGCAGCGATGGCGTGTACTACGGTGCAGCTTCTAGCGACGAAGTTCGCGTAATCCTCGAGTACCCGCTGAGCATCCTGTAACCTAGGAACCAGCAAATACTTGAATAAGAGAGGCCCGGGAGACCGGGCTTTTCTTTTTGAGTATTAACATTCAAATCGGCAACGCATATGTCCCCGTTACGTGGGCAACGAGTTCATTCTCATTACCCGCCGAATACAACGAAACTTCACATACCGCCTGACGCCTGCTCAAACGCAGTATTCGAGCCACGGCCAGCAGGTCCACCGGCCGGGGCTTGATCAGAAAGTTGATATTGAGATTGGACGTCACCGCCATCTCCACCCGACCGAGACGCCCCAGTACCACGGCATACATGGCGGCATCGCCGAGGGCCATGATGGTCGGGCCGGACAGCGTGCCACCGGGTCGCACCAGCTTGCTATGAAAGGGCACCCGTGCCAGCACGCCCTCCTCGTCCAGCCGGTCGATACGCAGGTCGATGTCCTCGGCCATGGGCAACCCGGCCCGAATCAGTGTCTGCACTTCCAACGCGGTCAATCCCACCCTCGCCTCCTTCTGGCTCACCGGCGCCGCTTCCGCAGCCCCGTCCTGTACGCCACTGTATAGGCACCGTACAATGCCGGCCTATTCCAAGCCCTAGCAACCGACAGAACGGCCAAACATGCGTACCAGTCAGTTCCTGCTCTCGACCCTGAAAGAAACCCCTTCCGATGCCGTGGTGATCAGCCACCAGCTGATGCTGCGTGCCGGCATGATCCGCAAGCTGGCCTCCGGCCTGTACACCTGGCTGCCGATGGGCCTGCGCGTGCTGCGCAAGGTCGAGAACGTGGTGCGCGAGGAAATGAATGCAGCTGGTGCGCTGGAAGTGCTGATGCCGGCCATTCAGCCTGCCGAGCTGTGGCAGGAGTCCGGTCGCTGGGTGCAGTACGGCCCCGAGTTGCTGCGGGTCAAAGATCGTCACGAGCGCGAATTCTGCGTCGGCCCGACCCATGAAGAGGTCATCACCGACCTGGCCCGCAACGAGCTGAACAGCTACAAGCAGCTGCCGATCAACATGTACCAGATCCAGACCAAGTTCCGTGACGAGATCCGTCCGCGCTTCGGTCTGATGCGTGGTCGCGAATTCATCATGAAGGACGCCTACTCCTTCCATGCCGACCAGGCGTCCCTGCAGGAAACCTATGACCGCATGCATCAGGCCTACTGCAACGTGTTCAGCCGCCTGGGCCTGAACTTCCGCCCCGTACAGGCCGATACCGGCTCGATCGGCGGCACCGGCTCCCACGAGTTCCACGTGCTGGCCGAGTCCGGCGAAGACGATATCGCCTTCAGCAACGTCTCCGACTACGCCGCCAACATCGAGAAGGCCGAAGCCGTGCCGCGTGAGAAAGAACGCGCTGCCGCGACCGAGGACATGCGCCTGGTCGACACCCCCAACACCAAGACCATCGACGCCCTGGTGCAGGGCTTCGGCCTGGCCATCGAGAAGACCATCAAGACCCTGGTGGTGCATGCCGCCGAGGAAGGCAAGCTGATCGCGCTGATCGTGCGCGGCGACCACGAGCTGAACGAAATCAAGGCCGCCAATCTGGAGCAGGTGGCAAGCCCGCTGCAGATGGCCAGCGAAGCGGAGATTCGCGCCGCCATCGGCGCCGGCCCCGGTTCCCTGGGGCCGGTCAACCTGCCGATCCCCTGCATCGTCGATCGCAGCGTGGCGCTGATGAGCGACTTCGCCTCCGGTGCCAACATCGAAGACAAGCACTATTTCGGCGTCAACTGGGAGCGCGACCTGCCGCTGCCGACCGTTGCCGACCTGCGCAACGTGGTTGCGGGCGACCCCAGCCCGGACGGCCAGGGCACCCTGGAAATCAAGCGCGGCATCGAAGTCGGCCACATCTTCCAGCTCGGCACCAAGTACAGCGAGGCGATGAACTGCCAGGTACTGGGCGAGAACGGCAAGCCGGTCACCCTGACCATGGGCTGCTACGGCATCGGCGTATCGCGCGTGGTAGCCGCGGCCATCGAGCAGAACCACGACGAACGCGGCATTCTCTGGAACGACGCCCTCGCGCCGTTCCACATCGCGCTGGTACCGCTGCGCTACGAAACCGAACAGGTACGCGAGGCCACCGACAAGCTGTATGCCGAACTCACCGCCGCGGGCTATGAGGTGCTGCTGGACGACCGCGACAAGAAGACCAGCCCCGGCATCAAGTTCGCCGACATGGAGCTGATCGGCATTCCGCACCGCGTGGTGGTCAGCGACCGCGGCCTGGCCGAGGGCAATCTCGAGTACAAGAGCCGCGCCGAGACCGAAGCCCAGGCCGTGCCGCTGGCCGAGATCCTGCCCTTCCTGCAAGCCCGTATCAGCCGCTGATCACGCCGCACCGAGACATCATGCACACGAGCAACAACCTTCGCCTGACCGGCGCCGCCCTGTGCGGCGCCCTTTTCCTCAGCGCCTGCGCCAACCACTTGCCGCAACGTAGCGAGCATGAGGAGCGTGTCGAGCGCAAATTGCTGGATCACCAGCTGCAGATCGACACAGGCGAACCGAAGGTGCTCGAGCTGCCGCAACGGCGGGTGCGAGTGCATGACCAGAAGAGCTACGAGGTCACCGCTTTCGAGGTGACGCGTCGCTACGACCGCTATACACCTTACCAACCCTGGCGCGAGCTGTATGAAGTGCCCATGGGTGCGGTGGCGGTGGTGGCTGGCGTCGGCGCCAACGTACTCAACGTGGTGATGCTCGGCAGCCTGCCGGAAACCGCCACCCGCGACTGGATCAGCTATGGCATGGCGGGCCTGAATCCCTTCATGAACGTCGAGTCGAACGGCCGCGCCGAGCAGAATCTGGCGAGCATCGAGGAAGTGCAGCGTGATCGCCGCATGGAGTACATCAACCTGCCCTGGTCGGAACGTCCCGTACAGGTCAAGGCCGGCGAGCAGCAGTTCGAGCTACTTACCGACAGCAGCGGCGTGCTGCGCCTGAATCTGCTGGACAGCCCGTTCAGCGAACAGGACATGGCCCGCCTCAACCTCCTCCAACTGAGCGTCGAGGATCGTCTGGGCGACGAGGTGGCACGTGCCGAGGCGACACTGATGGTCAGCCATACCCTGCGCGGCAAGCTGCGCGAAGCGCACGATCTGATCTTCAACGACCTCGAAGGCGACGACGTGGCGCAATGGGTGCATCGGGTCAAGCGCCTTTCCGATCTGGGCCTGGAAGAGGAAGCCAGCGAGCTGGAACAGAGCCTGATTGAGCTGACCCGTAACGACCCCGAGTTGCAGGACGCTTTCCTCAAGGCGCTGCTCAAGGACGCCGGGCGTCTGGCGGCCGATCCGGTCGTGAACTGAGCGCATCCGCTACGCGCGCCCTAGCGGGCGGCGTAGCTCCCTATACCATCTGCAAGGCTTGCTTGCGTCGCGGTGGCGGGAAGGCCGCGTCGAGCAGGGCCAGATCGTCCGCATGCAGCGCCAGCGATGCCGCAGCGGCGTTATCGCGCAGATGCGCGCTGCCCACGGCCTTGGGTATGGCAATCACACCGTCCCGTCTGATGCTCCAGGCCAGGGCCACCTGGCCCGGCGTCACCCCGTGCCGCTCGGCCACCTCACGCAGCGCAGGCTCATGCAGCAAGGCGCCCGCCTGGCTCAACGGACAGTAGGCCATCAGCGGCATGCCAGCCTGTTGTTGCCAGGGCAGCAGGTCGTACTCGACTCCGCGGGCCTGCAGGTTGTACAGCACCTGATTGCTGCGACAGGCCGGTTGATCCAGCTCCAGCAGGTCGTCCAGATCGAAGTTGGAAACACCCCAGGCGCCGATCTTGCCCTGCTCGCGCAGCCGCTCGAAGCCTTCGACCGTCTCCTGCAGCGGATAGCGGCCGCGCCAGTGCAGCAGGTACAGATCGATCCGCTCGCATCCCAAACGCTTCAGACTGCGCTCACAGGCCGCCTGAACGCCGTCCAGACTGGCGTTGTGCGGGTACACCTTGCTGACCAGAAAGACCTCGTCGCGGCGCCCGGCAATGGCCTCGCCCACCACCTGCTCCGCACCACCCTCGCCGTACATCTCGGCGGTGTCGATCAGGCTCAGGCCCAGATCCAGCCCTTCACGCAGCGCGGCGACTTCCCGCGTGCGCTGCCGGTGGTCCTCGCCCATGCGCCAGGTACCCTGACCGACTACCGGCACCTGTACGCCGGCCAATTCAATTGTGCGCATCGCTTCCTCCGGGGTTGAGACTGACCAGGTCGTATCCCGCACCACGCCATTGCAGAAGGCACAATCCGTGGCCGAAGGGATCGCTCAGCGTTACCAGACGTCCCCAGTCATGTTCATGGATTTCGCCCTCCTGCCGCGCACCGGCGGCGAGCGCCCGAGCCAGCGCTGCGTCCAGATCCTCGACGAGCAGATCCAGATGCAGCGGCGTCCAGTGACGGCGGTAGTCGCGCTGTACACCGGACTGCGGGCAGGGACGAGTGGCAGCGGGCTGGTGCAGCAGGTAGAGCGGTACGGCTGCGCCAAGCATCTCGACGACCGAACCGTCGAACAGCACGCGCCCGACGCTGAAGCCGAGCGCCTGCTGATAGAAGGCCACCGCGGCCGGCAGATCGGGAACATCGAGATTGAGCAGCAGCTGCATGATCAGAGCGGCTTGAGCAGCAGCAGCAGGGAGACCGGCTGAACGCTCTCGGGATGCAATGGCTCCTGCAGCCATTCCAGACGCCAGCCGGTTTCGCCAATCAGCGTCAGCCAGGATTGCAGGGTACGGAAGAACCAGGGCATCGGCGCCTGGAAGCCCTCGCCGAAACCGACGAAATCCTCGACCCGCCAACCGTCCTGATAAGGCTCGCCATGGCTGGCGCGCCAGGGGTGCAGGGTCTGGATCAGCAGACTGCCGCCAGGCGCCAGCAACGCGTGCAGGCTGCGCAGAATGGGCTGCAGCGGCTCTTCGAGCAGGGCGAAGTTGCACACCAGCACCTCGAAACGCCCCAACTGCTCGGCATGCTGCTCCAGCTCGGCATAGCCACAGACGCGATACTGACTGCGCCCATCGCAGGCGGCGCGGGCTGCCTCGATCAGCGGCGCGGAAGCATCCACGCCGACCGGCTCGATGCCGTGCTCGGCCAGCCCACGGCACAGCCAACCCTCGCCGCAGCCGATATCCAGTACCCGCTTGGGCTGCAGCGCCAACACGGCCTGGATGATCGCCGCATCGGTGACCAGGCGCCGGCTCTCGATACGCTGTTCGCGCACCGCCGCAGCCCAGGCATCGGCGTTGGCCTGCCAGCTTTGCTGAAGCTGCTCTCGATGATCGCGCTGCATGCCGCTTCCCCTGCATTGTGTGCATTGCCAGCGAGTCTAGCGCCAATGAGCGGCCCAGACACGCCTTGCGTCAAAACCGCCAGCCAGACCCGCGCACAGCGGCTAAGCTGATAACAGGCAGACGAGGCGCCAGGGGGCAGAGCCCGTTAAGCGGCAGTCTCGTGTTTTTCCGTGGAGCAGACAGGCCAGGCCGGTGGATTATGGGCGCGTTATGGCAATCGGATCCTCAGCACCGCGAACTGGCGTCGAACGTCTTGCCGACGGTCGACGACAAGCCGGCTCCGCGCCCACGCCGCTGGCGTCTGGCGTTTTACTCACTGTTGGTGTTGTCGTTGGTGGCCGCCGCCGCGCTGCTGGTCTTCGAGTTGCGCAGCGCGCATTTCCAGGCCCGTGAGCTGAGCCGCTACGCCGCCACCCTCACCTACCGCGTCGAGCCGGGCCCCAGCCCGGACATCCTCTACCCCGCCGACGGCCCCTTCGACAAACGTCAGGGCTACGCCTACCTGCCACTGATGCTGGAGCGCCTGCAGCAACGTGACTTCACCATCAGCGAGCAGGCGCGCTTCTCGCCGGCACTGATGGCCTACAGCCGTCGCGGCCTATTCCCGCCCTTCGTCGAGAAGAGCCAAACCGGCCTCAGCATCAGCGACTGCCGCGGCACGCCCTTCTATGAGTTCCGCTATCCACAACAGGGCTATGCCGACTTCGCCAGCATTCCGCCGCTGGTGGTGAGCAGCCTGCTGTTCATCGAGAACCGCCATCTGCTGGATACCGAGCAGCCGCTGGCCAACCCGGCCGTGGACTGGCCGCGGTTCGCCATGGCCGCCCTGTCGCAGATCGGCAAGGTGCTCGACATGCAGGACCAGTCCGCTGGCGGCAGCACCCTGGCCACCCAACTGGAAAAGTACCGCCATTCGCCGGACGGCCTGACGCTGTCGGCGGGAGAAAAACTGCGGCAGATGATTTCCGCCAGCGTACGCGCTTACCAACAGGGGCCGCAGACCCTCGAAGCACGCCAGACCATCGTGCGCGACTACCTCAACAGCGTACCGCTGTCCGCTGCACCGGGGCACGGCGAGGTCCACGGCCTGGCCGACGGTTTGCGCATCTGGTACGGCGCAGACTTCGAGCGCAGCAACGCCCTGCTCGACCCGGCGCGCACGCCGGAGGCCAGCCTGGCCGAACGCGGTCTGGCCTTGCGCCAGGTACTGTCGCTGATGATCGCCCAGCGCCGCCCCTCCTACTATCTGGCTCAGGGGCGCAAGGAAATGGAGGCGCTGACGGAGAGTCATATCCGCCTGCTGGCTGCCGGGGGGTTGATCGACGCCGAACTGCGTGACGCGGCGCTGACGCAGAAGCTGCAGTACCGCGACTGGCAGCAGGAATCCAACCTGCGCCCGGTGGAAAGCGACAAGGGCATCAGCGTGGCCCGCTCACGTCTGTCCAATCTGCTGGGCATGCCGCTGTACGATCTGGACCGCCTCGATCTGGCCGCACGCAGCACCCTGCAGCGCGACCTGCAGCAGGAGGCCAGCCTCTACCTGCAACGCCTGGCCGACCCGGAATTCGCCGGCAAGATCGGCCTGTTCGGCGAGCGCCTGCTGTCAGCGGAAAAGACCGCCGAGGTGCGCTACAGCTTTACCCTGTTCGAACGCACCGCCACCGGCAGTCGGGTGCGCGTGCAGACCGACAGCACCGACCAGCCGTTCGACATCAATGAAGGCAGCAAGCTGGAGCTGGGTTCCACCGCCAAGCTGCGGGTGCTGGCCACCTATCTCGAAGTCATTGCCGAGTTGCATCAGCGCCACGCCGGAAGGAGCCCGGCCGAGCTGCGCAGCGTCGAGATCGCCGAGCAGGACTACCTGAGCCGCTGGGCGGTCAACCACCTGCTGGCCAATCCCGGCGCCGACCTGGCCAGCATGCTGGAAGCCGCGCTGGAGCGGCGCTACTCGGCCAGCCCGCATGAGCGCTTCTTCACCGGCGGCGGGCTGCATACCTTCGGCAACTTCCGCCGCGAGGACAACGGTCGCAACCCGACCCTGCGCGAATCGCTGCGCGAGTCGATCAATCTGCCGTTCGTCCGCCTGATGCGCGACCTGGTGCGCTACAGCACCTATCAGAACAGCGCCGAACTGCTCAAGGACGACAAGGACCCACGCCGCCAGGAGTACCTGCAACGCTTCGCCGATCAGGAGGGGCGGACCTTCCTGCTGCGTTTCTGGCGCAAGTACCAGGGCCAGCCGGAACAGCAGCGACTGGAAACCTTCCTCAGCGGCCTGCGCCAGACCTCGGTACGCCTGAGCGCCGTGCACCGCTACCTGCAGCCGCATGCCGACGAAGCCACCTTCGCCGCGTTCCTGCGCGCCCAGCTGCCGCAGGAAAAACTCACCGATCAGCGTATCGCGCGTCTGTATAAGGACTACGGCCCCGGCGCCTACAGCCTGCCGGACCAGGGCTATATCGCCCGGGTCCACCCTCTGGAACTCTGGCTGCTGGGCTTTCTGATCGAGAATCCGCAGGCGAGCTTCGGCGACGCCGTGGCCGCCAGCGTCGACGAGCGCCAGGAAGTCTATGGCTGGCTGTTCCGCAGCCGGCACAAGAGCGCCCGCGACAGTCGTATCCGCATCATGCTGGAGGTGGAAGCCTTCTCCGACATCCACCGGCGCTGGAAGAACCTCGGCTATCCCTTCCAGCATCTGGTGCCCTCGCTGGCCACCGCCCTGGGCAGTTCCGGCGACCGGCCGGCAGCGCTGGCCGAACTGATGGGCATCATCCAGAACGACGGCGTTCGCCAACCGGTGCTGCGCATCGACGAACTGCACTTCGCCGCCGACACGCCCTACGAGACGCGGGTCGAGCGCAACACCCAAGGCGCCAAGCGAGTGATGGCCTCGGAAGTGGCCGCCGCGCTGCGCAATGCACTGTCCCAGGTGGTCGAGGGCGGCACCGCACGGCGGCTGCAGGGCACCTTCCAGCTGCAGGACGGCAGCAACCTGACCCTGGGGGGCAAGACCGGAACCGGCGACAACCGCATCGAAAGCGTCGGCGCTGGCGGGCGGGTGATCAGTTCGCGGGCGATGAACCGCACGGCCACCTTCGTGTTCTTCCTCGGCCCGCGCCACTACGGCACCCTCACCGCCTTCGTGCCGGGACGCGAGGCAGAGCGCTTCACCTTCACCTCGGCCCTGCCGGTACAGGTGCTCAAGGGCATGGCGCCGATACTCGCGCCCTATCTGGAACCGGGTGGCGTCACCCTTTGCCAGGCGCCCCAGAGCACGCCGCAGATCAGTTGGCGGTAACACGTGGTAACCAGAGCAGTGCCGGCGGGATGAAACCGCCAGGCGCAGGCGCAGTCCATGGCAGCATCACCCGTTTAGCTTATGAGCCTCGCCCATGCCTGCATCCTGGAGCGCCCTGCTGCGCCGTCGCCGCCTGAGCCTGATCATTCTGGCCAGCCTGCTGGTTCTGCTGCCCATCGGCTGCGCCAAACTGGAGCAGACCGAGCGCGAACTGGTGTTTCGCATCGAACCGGGTACCGCCCGCTGGTTCAGCGGCCTGCCGGCCGGCATCGAGGACGTGCAGTTGCAGTCCCCCGACCTGGCGGCCGACGAGAGCCTGCATGCCTGGTGGTGGCCGTCCTCGCGTCACGACGCGCCGACCCTGCTGTATTTGCATGGCTCGCGCTGGAACCTCACCGGCCAGCTGTTTCGCATTGAACAACTGCATGCGATGGGCTTTTCCGTGCTCGCCGTCGACTATCGCGGCTTCGGCCAGAGCCGCGGCGCGCTGCCCTCCGAGCGCAGCGTGTATCAGGACGCGCTGATCGCCTGGCAGCATCTGGCCAGGCTGCAGCCGGATCCAAGCAAACGCTTCATCTACGGTCATTCCCTCGGTGGTGCGGTAGCCGTCAATCTGGCACGCGAGCTGGCCGGCGAACGGCAGCAAGCGCAGGCTGCCGGCCTGATCGTCGAGTCCAGCTTCACCAACTTGGGCGATGTCGCCGCGGCGGTGACCAATACCTCGTTGCCGGTGCGCTGGCTGCTGTCGCAGGAGTTCGACTCGCTGAGCAAGATCGGCGAGGTGGGCATCCCCGTGCTGATCGCCCACGGGCGCGACGATCGCTACGTGCCGTCGCGCTTCAGCGAGGCGCTGTTCGACGCCGCCAACGAGCCCAAGCAACTGCTGCTGATCGACGGCGCCAACCATAACAATGGTCTGCGCATGGCTGGCAACAGCTATCGCCAGGCCCTGCAGGCGCTGGGCCTGGCGCTGAACTGAGCCGACAGCGAATTGCGCTGGCGCGGGCCGAACTGCATCCGGCGACGCACTGCTATTTCTGCTGGTGAAACTGCTGCAGGTAGAGCTGCTCCACCTTGGTCCGTGCCCAGGGCGTCTTGCGCAGAAAGGTCAGGCTCGACTTGATGCTCGGCTCATGCTTGAAACAGCGCACGTCCACCTGCCGGGCCAGCCCATCCCAGCCGATACGCTCCACGAGCGCGGTGAGGATGGCTTGCAGGGTGACACCGTGGAGCGGGTCTTTCGCGGTCATGGACAACCTGTACTGAGTACCGAGGCAGGGAGCGCTACCTTAGCCAATGCCAGCAGCGGGCGGAAGCCCGGCATCCATTGGATCGATGCCATTCCCATACAAAACTAAAACGGCCGACACCTTGCGGTGTCGGCCGTTGCAGCACTGGCTACGGAACATCGCCCGCGGCCAGGATCAAGCGTTTACGCCAGTTTGCGCTCGACGTCGTCGAACTGCGCCTGGACGGCCGCTTCCGGCTCTTCGGTGATCAGGCTGACCACGACGATGGCGAGAGTGGCGAGGATGAAGCCCGGGATGATCTCGTACAGGCCGAAGATGCCGCCCATGGAGGACAGCTGCTTCCACACCACCACGGTGATGCCGCCCAGCAGGATACCGGCCAGCGCACCGTTGCGGTTCATCCGCTTCCAGTACAGCGACAGGATGATGGCCGGACCGAAGGCGGCACCGAAGCCAGCCCAGGCGTAGGACACCAGGCCCAGCACGGTGGTGTCCGGGTTCAGCGCCAGGATCAGGGCGACGATGGCGATCGCCACCACGGCGCCACGGCCGATCCAGACCAGCTCGGCGCCACCGGCGTCCTTCTTCAGGATCGCCTTGTAGAAGTCTTCGGCCAGGGCCGAGGAGCTCACCAGCAGCTGCGAATCGGCGGTGGACATGATCGCGGCCAGTACGGCCGCCATCAGGATACCGGCGACCACCGGGTGGAACAGGCTGTTGACCAGCACCATGAACACGGTCTCGGCATCGCCCAGATCGGTCTCCAGGTAGCCCACGGCGACCCAGCCGATGGCCAGGGCAGCGAACAGGGTCAGTGCGGTCCAGCCCACGGCGATACGGCGAGCGGTGGGCATGTCCTTGTCGTCGGAAATCGCCTTGAAGCGCGCCAGGATGTGCGGCTGACCGAAGTAGCCCAGGCCCCAGCCAAGCAGCGAAAGGATGGCGATGATGCCCAGCGGCTGGCCCTTGGCGTCATTGAAGAAGGTCAGCAGCTCGGGGTTCTTGGCCACGATCGCGGCATGCGCGGCGTCCACGCCACCCACCGCGTTGAGGGCGAACACCGGCACCAGCACCAGCGCGGCGGCCATCAGCAGGCCTTGCACCACGTCGGTCCAGGCCACGGCGAGGAAGCCACCGAACAGGGTGTAGGAGACCACGGCCAGGGTGCCGATGACCACGGCGATTCGGTAGTCGAAGCCGAATACGGTCTCGAACAGCTTGCCGGCTGCGACCAGACCGGAGCTGGCGTAGAAGAGGAAGAACAGCAGAATGAAGATGGCCGAGATCACGCGCAGCGCATGGGACTTGTCGTCGAAGCGATGCTCGAAGTAGGACGGCATGGTCACCGAGTCGCTGGCTGCGTGGGAGTAGACGCGCAGGCGACGGGCAACGAACAGCCAGTTCAGCCAGGTGCCGGCCAGCAGGCCGATGGCGATCCAGGAGGCCTCGAAGCCGGCTACCAGGGCGTAGCCCGGCAGGCCCAGGAGCAGCCAGCCGCTCATGTCGGAAGCGCCGGCGGACAGGGCCGCGGTGGTCGGGCCGATGGAACGGCCGCCGAGGATGTAGTCGGACAGGCTGCTGGTACGGCGATAGGCAACGATGCCCAGCCACAACATCAGCACCAGGTAGACCACGAAGGTCACCCCTACAACAAGAACGTTCTGCTCGCTCATTTTGTTGTTCTCTTTCTGGTCACGGCCGCGGCCGTGGTTATGGTTCAAGCGACTGCAGGTGCAACCGCTGCCGGGTCTGACGCCCGCCAGGCGGGCCAGGTCAGATACGGGCAATGCCTTGGAGGCACACCCGGGGAATGCTCATGCCGCCATGGCGGCCCCTCTCCCTGGTTTTCGCCGCCGCCAGCTCGACATACGCCGCGCCGGTCAGTTGCCTCGTGCCCTGCAGCGCTCCTTACTAGCGGTCTAGCCTAGCAACGACGCTACTGCACACGAGACGGGCGAGGGGCGGAATGTAGAGGCTCCGGTGCAAGGGCTTCTTGCAAAAAACTCTGGAGTTTTTGCAGAAATCTCCAGGCCGGGGAACTTCTGGCGAACGCGCGTTCGGCCCCGGGCATACCCACGAAAGGCTCGCAGGCGCCTATCTCGCGCCATGCCGGCCGATAACCGTCAACCTCACCCTTGGCGATAAGGCAGGTAGCTGCGCGCCTCTTCGGCATAAGCCAGCACGCCAGGACGCTCCTGCTCGAGAAAGTCCGCAACCGCGGCATGTAGTCCGGGATGCAGCAGCAGATGCCAGGAGCGGGTGATCACCGGCTCGAAACCGCGGATCAGCTTGTGCTCACCCTGCGCCCCGGCGTCGAAACGCGCCAGCCCTTCGCTCACGGCCAACTGCATGCCTTGATAGAAGCAGGTTTCGAAATGCAGACGATCGAACTCCGCCAGGCAGCCCCAGTAGCGCCCGTAGAAGGTATCCCCGCCCACCAGGCTCAGCGCCATGGCCACCGGCCGCCCGTGCTGCTGCGCCAGCACGACGCGAAGCGCCTCGGGCATGCGCTCGGCCAGCAGGCTGAAGAACTCCCGCGTCAGATAAGGCGCCTGGCCGCGCACGTGATAGGTATTGGCGTAGCACAGGTAGACGAAGTCCCACTGCGCCTCGCTCAGCTGATGCCCCTGCAGCCAATCGAACTCGATGCCCTGCCCGGCCACCTGCTCGCGCTCCTTGCGTAACTGTTTGCGCTTGCGCGAGCTGAGGGCGTCGAGAAAGTCCTGAAAATCGCGGTAGCCGCGGTTGTGCCAGTGGAACTGGCAGCCCAGACGCGGCAGCCAGCCGCTACGCGGCTCGAGCAGCGCATCGCAGGCAGGCGTGGTGAAGTTGACGTGCAAGCTCGACAGCCCCTCGCCGGGCAGGCCTGCACTCAGCTCATCGAGCAGCCGTGCAGCAGCGTGCGGCTCGCCCAGCAGGCGGGCCCCGCTCACCGGGGAAAACGGCACGGCGCCGAGCAGCTTGGGGTAGTAGGCGATACCGGCGCGGCGACAGGCATCGGCCCAGGCGTGATCGAACACGTACTCGCCGTAGGAGTGCTGCTTGACGTAGGTCGGCATGGCCGCCTGCAGCCGCCCCTGCTCGTCGTACCAGAGCCGGTGCGAGGGCTGCCAGCCGCTGCGCCCGCCGACGCTGCCGCTGTCTTCCAGGGCGCTCAGAAAGGCATGGCGCACAAAGGGCTGCGGCGTCGGCAGCAGCGCATCCCAGCTGGCGGCCGGCAGTTGGGACAGTTGAGGCAAGGTGTGCAGAGGCATGGCGCCAGTCTGGCGAAAGCGGCGGACGAAAAAAAGCCCCGCCAGTGGCGGGGCTCAATTCAGGAGCAGAATCAGCGATGCATTAGAAGGCGTACTGCACGCGCATCACGAAGGCGTCACCGTCGTCGTCACCAGCGGTGTTGGTGATCTTGTCAGTTTCGGCCTTGACGTAGTTGGCTGCGACCTTGACCACGTCGTTGACGTACCAGTTCACGCCGACGGTGTGCAGCTTGGCCTTGGTATCACCCACTTCGCGAGTAGCGGTGGCAACGGTGACGTTGTCGTCTTCGATCTTGATGTTGTCGTAGCGATAGAAGACTTCCCAGGCGCCCAGCTGCTTGTCGGACGGCTTGATCGCGTCGAAACGCGCGCCATCCAGACGGTAACCGCGGGATTCGCCGGTCAGGGTGTAGGCCAGTTGTGCGTAGTAGCCGTTGGCCTTGATGTCTTCGATGCCAGCGCGGTCAGCCTTCAGCTTGCGTGCCAGGTACTCGGCCTGGGCGGAGAACGGGCCCATGGCGTAGGCCAGTTCGGCGCCCCAGGCGGAATCGCTGTCGAAGTCGCCGGCGACGCCCTGGAAGCCGCCGAAGACGGCGCGGTTGCCGTTGGTGCCGGCGTCGTTACCACCATTGGTGGAGACACCGCGTACGGTCAGACGCGGACGGATGCGGCCATCGGCAGCAACGTCGTCGAGACCGCGGTTGGCGTAGTTCAGGCCCAGGTGCAGAACGTTACCCGGCTCGGCCATGGGGGCGAACACGCCGCGCAGGTTGAACTGCTTGACGCTCTCGCCGTCGGTGTCGTTGCTGTCCTTGGCACTGACACCACCGGACATGAACGCCATGTTGCCGATGACCGAGCTGGCCTGTACGCCCAGACCGTTCTCGTGGCCGTTGACCCAGTCGGCGATTTCATAGATGGCGGAACGCTCGATGGCGGTGATCCACTTGGAGCTGGTGGCCTTCTCCAGACCGAAGTCCGGGTCGAAACGGCCGACACGGATATTGACCGGGTTGAAGCCGGTGTAGGTCACCGACGCTTCGTCGAAGTAACCGTCGTCGCTGTTACCGGCGTTGTGAGCCAGGTCGTAGCTGATAACGTACTTCCAGTCCTTGTAAACGGTACCGGACAGTTCCAGGAAGGCGCGACGGAAGTAGGCAGCGTCGGCGTTGTTGCCGTTGCGGGTGTAGAAGCCGTCGAAGGTGCCGTAGTCAGCCTGCAGACGGCCGCCCAGCTTGAAGCTGAATTCTTTGTCGGTAGTGGCGACTTCAAGGCCGCCCTTGGTCTTGATCACGATATCGGCGCCGTCAGTGGTGACGGTACCGGCGAAAGCCTGGGCGGAAACGGCCAGGGCCAGGGCGCTGGCTGCGAAACCGGCGAAGTGCTTACGGATCATCGAGAAATTCCCCTGTTGGACTTTTAGTGTTGAAAACACCCGAGCGCAGGGCTCGTTCGTGCTGGGGGGAATCTTGGCGAGGGGTTATTTCAGCTCAGTTGCTGATATATAAAGATTTGATGACAGCGGAACTTTTTACTTCTAATACGCATAAGGCAGCCTGAAGCTGCCTTTCCCGCTCAGGACGTATGCAGGCGTGGCGCGAAAAGGATGATGGCCGCACCCGCCAGACACAGCGCCGCGCCCAGCCAGTCGCTGAGCATGGGACGGGTCTTTTCGATCAACGCCAGCCAGGCCAGCGAGGCGACGATATACACACCACCGTAGGCCGCGTATGCACGCCCGGCGAAAGAGGCCTCCACTCGCGTCAGGATCAGCGCGAACAGAACCAGGCTGAGCAGGCCCGGCGCGATCCACCAGGCGCTGCGATCGAGCCGCAGCCACATCCAGAAGGCGTAGCAACCCGCGATCTCGAACACGGCCGCCAGCAGAAACCACAGATAACTGGTCATCCAGCCGCCCTAGCCACGCAACGTGCCCTCGCGTTCCCAGGCGCAGCGCACGCGCAAGGCGCCCTCCTGCGGGCTGTGGAAACCACTGTCGGACTCCCAGCGGAAGGTGTGCATGCCATTGAGCTCGGTCTCCAGGTGCACCACCGCACTGGCCCAGTACAGGCGTTTGAGCAGCGCCTCGAAGGCTTCGATCCACAGGTTCCACTCGTACTCCACCGCGCCGTAGCTGGCGCCGAAGTGGATCACCTGGGTCTGGTACAGGCCCGCCCCCGGCAGTTCGCAGAAGGAAAACATCTCGCGGCCGAGGAAAGGCCACAGGTCGCCGGCCGGCAGCTCGGCCAGCACGCCGTGGTTGGTTTCCCGACGCAGGCGACGCAGCTCGGGATCATCCGAGGGCCAGTCGCGGATACAGCCATAGACGATGGATTCGGACTCCACACCGGCACTCCTGAAAAAGCAGAACGCCTTCTAACACAGCGCGCCAGGGCAAGAAAGGAACTGGCGCGAATTCTTCAACGCGAGCGCCGCTGGCTGCGCCCGAGCAACCAGGCGACCAGCGTCATCAGCAGGGCAAGAGCGGTCAGTACCGCGAACGGCAGGCGATAGCTGCCGGACAGATCGCGCGCCAGACCGGTGAGTATCGGCGTCATGCAGGCCAGGCAATAGCCGGTGAACAGCATCATCGCGGTCCAGCGGCTGACCGCCAGCGGCGAGCCGGCCTCGTAAAGCGGCAGCACCAGCGACAGCGCGAACGAGCCACCGAGGCCGAAACCGATCAGCAGTGCCCAGAGCTCAGGCAACAGGGTCGGCGCAAAGCTGATCATCGCCAGGCACAGGCTGCTCAGCGCGCCACAGGCCAGCAGCAGTGGATAGCGCGCATCGAAGCGCTGCGCCAGCCAGGGCAGCAGGAAGGAGCTGGGCAAGCCCATCAGCATGGAAATGCTCAGCAGCGAGTTGCTGCGCAGCAGACTCAGCCCGGCTTCGTGATAGCGCGCCACCACCCAGGTCGCCAGGGCGTAGAACAGCCCCGCCTGCAGGGCGAAGAAACCGCTGATCAGCCAGGCACGCGGCTGTCGCCAGGGTAGACCGCCCTCCTGCGCTTCGCCGCTGCCCACCTGGTTGGGCAGGTAGAGCCAGAGCAGCACGGCCAGCGCAGCGGGCAGCGCCCAGATCGCCAGGCCCAGATGCCAGGCATCGCCGAACAGGCTGGTCGCCGGCGCCGTGAGCACCGCGCCGCCGGCGCCGCCGATGGCCATGCCGAGCGAATACCACCCCACCACGCGGCCCATCTGGCCGGAGAAGTAGCGTTTGATGAAACCCGAGAGCAAGGGCCCGGCGACGGCGATGGCGGCGCCGAGAGCGATGGCACTGCCGATCAGTACGGCGCTCTGATGCGCCGCCAGGCGCGCCAGCAGGGCCAGGCTGATCAACCCCAGACACAGCACTATGGTGCGCTCCAGGCCCCAGCGCAGGGCCAGCCGCGGCGCCAGTGGCGCAAGCAGGCCCATGCACAGTACCGGCAGCGCGGTGGTCAGGCTGATGAAGCTGCGGCTCAGCGACAGCTCGGTGGCAATCCGCTCGATCAGCGGAGCAAGGGAGGTGATGCCGGGGCGCAGGTTGATCGCCGCCAGCACCAGAGCCATCAATAGCAAGGCCCGAGGCATCGGTTTCACGGGGTATCCAGGGTCAGAACGGCAGGCAGGCCGGGTCGGCCACCCTACCCCTGCAGGCCGCATCGGGCAAGCCTGCAGGCGCATTTAGCTGACCTTATGGTCAGTTTGCAGCCTTGCCCTTGCTGCGCATCTTCTCGGCCATGTTGGCCATCTCGTCATACAGCGCCTGCGGATTCTTCTGCTTCAGTGCCCAGGCCATGCGCCCCATTTCATGCGGCAGGATCATGAAGCTGCCCTTGGCCATCTCCGCGTGGATGTACTCGGCGATATCCGCCGCGCTGATCGGCGAGCTTTCCAGCAACTTGCCCACCTGCGCCTTCATCGCCGGGGTTGGCCCGCGAAAGGAGTCCAGCAGATTGGTCTGGAAGAACGACGGGCAGACCACGTGCACACCGATCTCCTGCTGACGCAGCTCGATCAGCAGACTTTCCGACAGCGCGACCACGCCGGCCTTGGCCACGTTGTAGTTGCTCATCGCCGGCCCCTGCATCAGTGCGGCCATCGAGGCGATGTTGACGATCTTGCCCTTGCTGCGCTGCAGCAGCGGCAGGAAGGCCTTGCAGCCTTTGACGACGCCCATCAGGTTGATGGAGATCTGCCAGTCCCAGTCCTCGAGCGACAGCTCGTCGAAAAAGCCGCCCGAGGCGACCCCGGCGTTGTTGACGATGATGTCGATGCCGCCGAACTGCTCCTCGCACGCCTGCGCCAGCGCCGTCAGCTGGCTGTAGTCACGCACGTCGCAACGACGGGTGAAGCCATCACCGCCCGCTTCGCGCACCAGCTTGAGGGTCTCGGTCAGGCCCGCCTCGTTGATATCGGCCAGGGCCAGATGCCAGCCTTCCCGGGCCCAGCGCAGCGCGATCTCACGTCCCAATCCGGAACCAGCGCCAGTGATCATCATGCGGTTTTGCATAGCGGGCCTGCCTTGAATGTTTGATTGCAATGGCTGGCAGTGTAGCGAAGGCCATAGTGCTGCCGGCCCTCCATCAGACTTATGAATAGGCGGAGCAAAAACATCGCGCGTAGGGTGTCGCGATTGGAATGCCGATCCGTAGGGTGCGCCATGCGCACCGACCTCGCCACCGCATCCTAAGAGCCGGCCACCCGGAACCAGCAACAGCCGCGGTGCGCATGGCGCACCCTACGATTCGTTGCCCCTAGGCAGCGCGCTTGCGCCAGCGCCACAGCAGCCAGGCATAGACCGCTCCATTGACCAGCACGACCACGCCCCCCAGCCACAACTGGATCTGCGGCGTCAGACCGGCCGGATAGATCAGCGGTATCAGGTAGTGCTCGATGAAGCCACCGTCATAACCGGACTGCCCTGCCGCCTGGCGCAGCTGGTTCTCCCAGGGCGTCAGCGGACACAACAGATGAAAGAACTCAACCACCGCTCCCCAGGCCACCGCCGGCAGGTGCAGCCAGACCAGGCGTGGCCAGCGCAGCAACAGCAGGCCGCCAAACAGCACGAACAGGATGAAGCCCAGATGGATCAGCACCAGCGCATCGGCAGCTACCCGCCACAGCATTTCTCTCTCCCGTCAAAAATAGATCGCAACTTTCAAAGCAATAAAACCGATTAACCGCAGCTATCGCGACCATGTAAAGGTCATATTTCCCGACCTGACCGGCCAGGACTAGCCTTGTACCAAGACGAAACGATTCTCATCGAGGTGCATCATGCTCAAGACCCTGACCTTCACCATCATGCACTTCTGCATCGCCTTCGGCGTCGCTTACGTTTTGACCGGCAGCATTGCCGTGAGCGGCCTGGTCGCCGCGGTGGAGCCGCTGTGCAATTCGGTGGGCTTCTACTTCCACGAGAAGATCTGGGCCCGCCTGGAAGCGAAGAAGCGCGCCAGCAGCATTCCCAAGCATGCCTGGTTGCACCATCAGGCCTGAAAACCGGCTTGCCAGAGCCCCGGGCACCCGCGGCATACTCGGCGGCATCCACAAGGAGCCGCCATGTCCAAGCTGAGCCTGCGCCCCGCGCAACCCGCCGATATTTCACTGATTCTCGACTTCATCCAGGAACTGGCCGAGTACGAGCGCCTCAGCGATCAGGTGGTTGCCGACCCGCTGCTGATGACCGAGCACCTCTTCGGCCCTCGCCCATTCGCCGAAGTGCTGATCGGTGAGGTGGACGGCGAAGCCGCCGGTTTCGCCCTGTTCTTCCACAACTACTCCACCTTCCTCGGCCGCCCCGGCATCTATCTGGAAGACCTCTACGTGCGCCCCGCGGCCCGCGGCGCCGGCCTCGGCAAAGCGCTGCTGAGCGAACTGGCGCGCCTGGCGGTCAGTCGCGGCTGTGGCCGTCTGGAGTGGTCTGTGCTGGACTGGAACCAACCGGCCATCGGCTTCTATGAAAGCCTGGGAGCCACGGCGCAGGACGAATGGACCGTCTACCGCCTGAGCGGAACCGCGCTCAAGGCGCTGGCCGATCAAACGCGCTGAAGGCAGCCTGGCACTTTGCCCAACTTCTTGCTGTCATAAGCGAGCTGTTGAATCCAGACGTTCTCTTATTAAAGGGACTTGCCACATGCCCAGCCTTGCCCGACTCGCCGCCCTGCTCGGCGGCCTGGTCTTCTGTGCCTCCAGCATGGCCACGGATATAGATGTGGAGAGCTATGGCTTTCCATTGGCCAATCCGTTCGAGGCGACCATCGCCACCACCCCGCCGGAACTGCGCCCGGCGCTACCGAAAGATGGCGACATCAATCAGCGTGACTACGCCGTGCGCATCCGCCCGGACCGCGAGTTCGAGCTGCTGGCCAACTTCTGGCCGGTGACCAAACTGCAGTACCGCCTGGCCCAGCAGAAGGGCCGCGCGCCGCTGATCTTCATCATCGCCGGCACCGGCGCCCACTATGCCACCGGCACCAACGAATACCTGAAGAAGCTGTTCTATGGCGCCGGCTTCCATGTGGTGCAGCTGTCCTCACCGACCAGCTACGACTTCATGGCCGCAGCCTCGCGCTTCGCCACGCCGGGATACAGCCCGGACGATGCCGACGATCTCTACCGCGCCATGCAGGCGGTACGCGCCCAGCACCCGCACCTGGAAGTCAGCGACTTCATGCTCACCGGCTACAGCCTGGGCGCCCTGCATGCCGCCTTCGTCAGCCAGATCGACGAGACCCGCCGGGCCTTCGATTTCAAGCGCGTGCTGCTGCTCAACCCGCCGGTGAACCTCTACACCTCCATCAGCAATCTCGACAAGCTGGTGCAGACCAGGGTCCAGGGTATCGACAACAGCACCAACTTCTATGACCTGGTGCTGGGCAAGCTCACCCGCTATTTCCACGACAAGGGCTACCTGGATATCAACGAGGCCATGCTCTACGACTTCCAGCAATCCACGGAAAAGCTCTCGGACGAGCAGATGGCCATGCTGATCGGCACCTCGTTCCGCTTCTCCGCCGCCGACATCGTGTTCACCTCGGACCTGCTCAACCGTCGCGGCCTGATCACCCCACGCGGCTACCGCATCACCGAGGGCACCAGCCTCACGCCCTTCTTCCAGCTGGCACTGCGCTGCGATTTCGACTGCTACATCGCCGAACAGCTGATGCCGATGTGGCGCGCGCGCTACGACGGCGGCAGCCTCAACCAGCTGATCGACCAGACCAGCCTCTATGCGCTGGAGAATTACCTGCAGAACACCGACAAGGTGGCCGTGATGCACAACGCCGACGATCTGATCCTCGGCCCGGGCGACATCGGCTTTCTGCGCCGCACCTTCGGCGAGCGGCTGACCCTGTACCCGCGCGGCGGGCACTGCGGCAACCTCAACTATCGCGTCAACAGCGACGCCATGCTGGAGTTCTTCCGTGGCTAAGCACAGCACTCTCCTCATCGCCCTGCTGCTGGCCAGCGGGCCGGCGCTGGCCGATCGGCAGGTCGATGCCGACGGTTTCACCAACCCGTTGCAGAACCTGAACTTCAACCCCGGGCTCGATCAGCAGGAATTCGAACGTGCCTCCAACGATGCGCTGCAGGTCTACGACCCGCTCGAGTCGTGGAACCGCCGCATCTATCACTTCAACTACCGCTTCGATCAGTGGGTATTCCTGCCGGTGGTGGATGGCTACCGCTATATCACCCCGGACCTGGTGGAAACCGGCGTCCACAACTTCTTCAGCAACCTCGGCGAAGTGCCCACCCTGGCCAACAGCCTGCTGCAGCTCAAGGGCAAGCGCGCGATGAACAGCACCGCGCGCCTGCTGTTCAATACCATCCTCGGCGTAGGCGGCCTGTGGGATCCGGCGACCCACATGGGCCTGCCCAAGGTGCGCGAGGATTTCGGCCAGACCCTGGGCCACTATGGCGTCCCCGCCGGGCCCTACCTGATGCTGCCGTTGCTGGGCCCCTCCAACCTGCGCGACACCACGGGTCTGGTGGCCGACTATGGCCTGGCCACGGCGGTCAACTACCTCGACGTGGCCGAGGCCAGCCGCGCCAATCCCGGTATCACCCTGCTGGACGTGGTGGACCAGCGCGCGAACACCAACTTCCGCTACGGCCAGCTCAACTCACCGTTCGAGTACGAGAAGATTCGCTACTTCTATCATGAGTCGCGCAAGCTGAAGATCGCCGACTGAGCGCCGCCTAAATATCGACGAAATCGATATTTAGGCGGCATAAATTGCACCCATCAATCGATCTAACCGACGTAGCATGTGTCCATTCCCTTACCGAGATGGAGCGCATGCCATGACTGATCCACGTCGCATTCTCAGCATTCAGCCAGGCCAGCCCGCGTCCGATGGCGCCGGCGTGCGCCTCAACCGGGTGATCGGCGGGCCAGGCCTGGAACGCTTCGATCCGTTTCTGATGCTCGACGAGTTCTCCAGCAACGACCCCGACGACTACATCGCCGGCTTCCCGCCTCACCCGCACCGCGGCTTCGAGACCATCACCTACATGCTCGAAGGACGCATGCGGCACGAGGACCACCTGGGCAACGTCGGCTTGCTCGGCAGCGGCGGCGTGCAGTGGATGACCGCAGCACGCGGCATCATCCACAGCGAGATGCCCGAGCAGGAGTCCGGCGCCATGCGCGGCTTCCAGCTGTGGCTCAACCTGCCGGCCAAGGACAAGCTGGGCGAAGCGGGCTATCGCGACATACCGGCGCAGCAGATCCCGCGCCTGACCACCTCGGCCGGCGTGGAGGTGGTGGTGATCGCCGGGCAGTTCGATGACGGTGAAATCAGCCAGGCCGGCGCAGTGCAGCGTCCGCACACCGAGCCGCAGCTGTTCGATCTGCACCTGCCGCCCGGCAGCCGGATCGCGCCGCGCCTGGCCGACGGTCAGCGGGTCATGCTCTACGTCTACGAGGGCCTGCTCGAACTGCCCGAGGCCAGCAAGCAGGCGGTCAGCGCCGGGCACCTGGTGCGCCTGACGGATGAGGGGCAACTGCAACTGGCCAGCGCCCAGGGCGCACGCGTGCTGCTGATCGCCGGCACGCCGCTGCGCGAACCCATCGTGCAATACGGGCCGTTCGTGATGAACAGCCGCGAGGAAATCGAGCAGGCCCTGCGCGACTTCCGTGACGGCGCGCTGGCCTGAGCCACAAAAGGCGGATCGGTTGTAGGGCGCACCATCAAACGACATGCAGCCGATGGTGCGCGCGGGCCCCCTACCGCATAGCAATACTGCGGTTCAGGCAGGCTGCGCCACTTCGGCCAACCCGAGAAAACGGCAGAGGTCGGCCTTGCGCGCCATCGCGTCCTGATACCCCAGCTCGATCAGCTCGCTGCAGTAACCGGGCTCGAACAACAGGTAGCTGAGCACTCCGGCACCGCCCGCCTTGGTCGCGCCCGGGCCACGCAGGAACAGGCGCAACGCCTTGGGCAACTCGTGCTGATGGCGCGCGGCGATCTGATCCAGCGGCCGGCTTGGCGCAATCACCAGCACCTCCACCGGATTGAGACCCAGCCCGCGCGGACGGCGCTCCGGCGGCACCAGGGCACTCATCTGATTGAGGCGCTCGAGCAGCTCGATATCGGTTTCCAGGTTGTCGATGAAGGTACTGTTGAGCATGTGCCCGCCGATCTGCGCCAGGGTCGGCGGCCGCGTGCTGGACACGCGAGGCAGCGCGGCATTGGGCTCGAGCTGGGCATTGCCGCTGACCCCGATCACCAGCACGCGGCTGGCCCCCAGGTGCAGCGCCGGGCTGATCGGCGCCGCCTGGCGTACCGCCCCGTCGCCGAAGTACTCACGGTTGATCTTCACCGGCGGAAAGATCAGCGGAATCGACGCACTGGCCAGCAGATGCTCCAGCTGCAGGCGCGTCGGCACCCCGACACGACGATGACGGAACCAGGGATCGATGGTGGCGCGCCCCTGGTAGAAGGTCACCGCCTGGCCGCTCTCGTAGCCGAAGGCGGTCACCGCCACCGCGCGCAACTGCCGATGACGTACCGCGGCGGCGATACCCGAGAAGTCCAGCTCGCGCATCAGCAATTCGCGCAGCGGCGAACTGTCGAGCAGCGCTACCGGCAGTTCGCGGCCCAGGCCGAGCAGGCTGTGCCCGATGAAGCGCGTCGCCTGGCGTATCACCCCCGGCCAGTCGCTGCGATACACCATATGGGTATGGAAGCCTTGCCACACCGTGGTCAGACGGCGCACGGCCTCGCTGAAGTGCAGCGCGCCGCAGGCCAGACCAACGGCATTGATCGCGCCGGCCGAGGTGCCGACTATCACCGGAAAGGGATTGCGCGAGGAGTCCGGCAGCAGATCGCCGATGGCCGCCAGCACCCCGACCTGATAGGCCGCCCGCGCCCCGCCACCGGAAAGAATCAGCCCGGTGACAGGCTCATGAGGGTGGGCAACTGCAGTCATCGGGCCAATCCTGATTTTTTGTTGAGTATAGGCGCGCTACTTGCGCTTCCCGTACAGCTTCGGCTCACCCTCGGGGCGCGTCTTGAAGCGGCGGTGAGCCCACAGGTACTGCTCCGGGCAGGCGCTGACGACCTGCTCGATCCACTGGTTGATGCGCAGGCAATCGGCCTCTTCGCTCTCCCCCGGGAAGTCCGCCAGCGGCGGATGGATCACCAGCCGATAGCCGCTGCCATCGGCCAGACGCTGCTGGGTGAAGGGCACCACGCGCGCCTTGCCCAGACGAGCGAACTTGGTGGTGGCAGTGACGGTCGCGGCAGGAATGCCGAACAGGGGCACGAAGATGCTCTGCTTGCGCCCGTAGTCCTGATCCGGCGCGTACCAGATGGCTCGACCGGCGCGCAGCACCTTGAGCATGGCGCGAATGTCCTCGCGCTCGATGGCGGTGGCATCCAGATTGTGCCGCTCGCGCCCCCGACGCTGGATGAAGTCGAACAGCGGGTTCTTGTGCTCGCGGTACATGCCGTCGATGGTGTGCAACTGGCCGAGCAGCGCCGCGCCGATCTCCAGGGTGGTGAAGTGCACCGCCATGAGGATCACGCCCTGCCCTTCGGCCTGCGCCTGCTGCAGATGCTCGAGGCCCTCGACATGGGCCAGCTTTGCCAGGCGCGCCTTGGGCCACCACCAGCTCATGGCCATTTCGAAGAAGGCGATACCGGTGGAGGCGAAGTTCTCCCTGAGCAGGCGCTCGCGCTCGGCCGCGCTCTTGGCCGGGAAGCACAGCTCGAGATTGCGCGCCGCAATGCGCCGGCGCGAGCCGGCCGTGCGATACATCAGCCAGCCCAGCGCACGCCCCAGCTTGAGCTGCAGGCCGTAGGGCAACTGCACCACCAGCCACAACAGCCCGAAGCCGAGCCACAGCGGCCAGAAGCGCGGATGAAGGAAATAGGCGCGAAAGCGTGGGCGATCCATGAAAGGTTTCCGAGCACGAGCAAAGCCGCGCATTCTAACGCAGTTTTTCCGCCTGCTCGGAAGCGAGCGGACCCAGCTGGCAGGAGCAAGGTCATCGGCCAGGCGAAAACCGACCCGAAAACCGTTCGCCCGTTCATGATCGAGCGCCGCGAAGCACATGCCACAACGCCGGCTGCTTGCGGCATGCAGCTCGAATCGCTATAAGTCCGGGCATCTTCCGACTCGCCACAAGGCCCATCGCACCACCATGAGCCAAGCCGACCTCCTCGCCCAAGACCCCGTATTCCAGCTCAAGGGCAGCATGCTTGCCATCACCGTGATGGAACTGGCGCACAACGATCTCGACCGCCTCGACGCGCAACTGACCGAAAAGGTCGCCCAGGCCCCGGCCTTCTTCAGCAACACCCCGCTGGTGCTGGCGCTGGACAAGCTACCGGAAGGCGAAGGCGAGCTGAACCTGGCCGAACTGATGGCCGTGTGCCGTCGCCACGGTCTGCGCACCCTGGCCATCCGCGCCTCGCGCGAGGGCGACATTGCCGCCGCCGAAGCCATGGACCTGCCGGTGCTGCCGCCCTCCGGCGCCCGCGAACGCCTCCTCGACCCCGCGCCGAAGAAAGTCGAAGAGAAGCCGGCCGAGCCCGAGCACAAACCCAGCCGAATCGTCACCAGCCCGGTGCGCGGCGGCCAGCAGATCTACGCCCAGGGCGGCGACCTGATCGTCCTGGCCCCCGTCAGCGCCGGGGCGGAACTTCTCGCCGATGGCAACATCCATGTTTACGCGCCCATGCGTGGCCGCGCCCTGGCCGGCATCAAGGGCAATACCAAGGCGCGAATTTTCTGTCAGCAAATGGGCGCCGAAATGCTGTCGATCGCCGGCCATTACAAGGTCGCCGAAGATCTGCGCCGCGACCCGCTCTGGGGCGATGCGGTACACGTCAGCCTGTCGGGTGACGTGTTGAACATCACCCGCCTTTAACGGATACTTCCGCCACTTTTCAGGGACACAAAAAGGGCATCTGGAAGCCTTGAATGGCCTACGGATTCCCGCGTTTATCTTCATTTTTTGGGGTGAATCACCTTGGCCAAGATCCTCGTAGTCACTTCCGGCAAGGGTGGCGTCGGTAAAACCACCACCAGCGCTGCCATCGGTACCGGCCTCGCCCTGCGCGGCCACAAGACCGTCATCGTCGACTTCGACGTCGGCCTGCGTAACCTCGACCTGATCATGGGCTGCGAACGCCGCGTGGTGTACGACTTCGTCAACGTGGTCAACGGCGAAGCCACCCTGACCCAGGCCCTGATCAAGGACAAGCGCCTCGAGAACCTTTACGTGCTGGCCGCCAGCCAGACCCGTGACAAGGACGCGCTGACCCAGGAAGGCGTCGAGAAGGTCATCGCCGAGCTGTCGCAGAACTTCGAGTTCGTGGTCTGCGACTCCCCGGCCGGTATCGAGAAAGGTGCCCACCTGGCGATGTACTTCGCCGACGAGGCCATCGTCGTGACCAACCCGGAAGTTTCCTCGGTACGCGACTCCGACCGCATGCTCGGCCTGCTGGCGAGCAAATCGCGCCGCGCCGAGAAAGGCGAGGAGCCGATCAAGGAGCACCTGCTGCTGACCCGCTACAACCCCGAGCGTGTCACCAAGGGCGAAATGCTCGGCGTCGAAGACGTCGAGGAAATCCTCGCCATCCGCCTGCTCGGCGTGATCCCAGAATCCCAGGCCGTGCTCAAGGCTTCCAACCAGGGTATTCCGGTCATCCTCGATGACCAGAGCGACGCTGGTCAGGCCTACAGCGACGCAGTCGATCGCCTGCTTGGCAAGGACGTGCCGCACCGCTTCCTGGACGTGAAGAAGCAGGGCTTCCTGCAGCGCCTGTTTGGAGGTCGAGAATGAATATTTTTGACTTCTTGCGTTCGCGCAAGAAGGAAACCACAGCATCCATCGCCAAGGAACGCCTGCAGATCATCGTTGCCCACGAACGTGGCCAGCGCAGCCAGCCGGACTACCTGCCTGCCCTGCAGCAGGAGCTGGTCGAGGTGATCCGCAAGTACGTCAACATCGAATCGGACCAGGTACAGGTCGCCCTGGAAAACCAGGGCAGCTGTTCGATCCTGGAGTTGAACATTACCCTGCCGGATCGCTGATCGATTCCGGCCACGCGCACGGCGGCTTCGGCCGCCGTGCGCGTTTGTAGCTATTGCTTGTAGGAGCGAGCTCTGCTCGCGAATACCGGTAGCCTGCATTTTTCGCGAGCAGAGCTCGCTCCTACCAGACCGTTGCGAACGCTCATGCCGCTAAGCCAGATCGAAATTCTCCACCAGGACGCCGCCCTGCTGGTGATCAACAAGCCCACCCTGCTGCTGTCGGTGCCGGGTCGTGCCGACGACAACAAGGATTGCCTGGTTACCCGCCTGCAGGAAAACGGTTACCCCGAGGCGCGCATCGTCCATCGGCTGGACTGGGAAACCTCCGGCATCATCGTCCTGGCGCGCGATGCCGACAGCCACCGCGAGCTGTCGCGCCAGTTCCATGATCGCGAGACCGAGAAAGCCTATACCGCGCTGTGCTGGGGCCAGCCCGAGGCCGACAGCGGCAGCATCGACCTGCCGCTGCGCTACGACCCGCCAACCAAGCCGCGCCACGTGGTCGATCACGAACTGGGCAAGCATGCCCTGACCCACTGGCGCGTGCTCGAGCGCTGCGGCGACTGGTGCCGGGTCGAGCTCACCCCCATCACCGGGCGCTCGCACCAGCTGCGCGTGCATATGCTGTCCCTCGGCCATCCGCTGCTAGGCGACCGCCTCTACGCCCACGAACAAGCCCTGGCCGCCCATGAGCGGCTGTGCCTACACGCCAGCATGCTCGCCCTGACCCACCCGCAAAGCGGCGAACGCCTGCGCTTCGAGTGCCCGGCACCGTTCTGATCACTCCCGCCCCGCGCGGCAACCCGTAGGGTGCGCCGTGCGCACCGGCAAAGGCGGCGGGGCAATCTCAGCGCAAACGCGAAGCGGTGCGCGGCGCCCCGCAGATAGACGCCAACTATCGCCCCAAACACGTGCACGGCCGGCACAGCACGATGCAAATTGGTTAAACTCGCGCCATCGTTGCCCGGAGTCCCTATGCGCGAAGAACTGATCCAAGGCCTGCTCGATTTTCTCAACGCCTCGCCGACCCCCTTCCACGCCACCACCAGCCTGGCCATGCGCCTGGAAGCGGCCGGTTATCGCCATCTGGACGAGCGCGCGCCCTGGCACACCGAGGCCGGTGGCCGCTATTACGTGACCCGCAACGACTCCTCGATCATCGCCTTCAAGCTGGGCAAGCGCCCCGTGGTCGAGGGCGGCATTCGCCTGGTCGGCGCGCATACCGACAGCCCCTGCCTGCGCGTCAAACCCAGCCCGGAGCTGCAGCGCCAGGGCTATTTCCAGCTCGGCGTGGAAGTCTACGGCGGCGCCCTGCTCGCCCCCTGGTTTGATCGCGACTTGTCGCTGGCCGGCCGCGTGACCTATCGCCGCGACGGCAAGGTCGAGAGCCAGCTGATCGACTTCTACCAGCCCATCGCCGTGATTCCCAACCTGGCCATCCACCTCAACCGCGAGGCCAACATGGGCTGGGCAATCAACGCGCAGAACGAGTTGCCGCCGATTCTCGCCCAGCTCGCCAGCAGCGAGACTGCCGACTTCCGCGCCCTGCTCGCCGAGCAGTTGGCCATGGAGCACGATTTCAACCCCGATGCGGTGCTCGATTACGAGCTGAGCTTCTACGACACCCAGAGCGCGGCCATCGTCGGCCTCAACCAGGACTTCATCGCCAGTGCGCGCCTGGACAATCTGCTGTCCTGCTATGCCGGCCTGCAGGCGCTGATCGACTCCAGCGACGAGGAAACCTGCGTGCTGGTCTGCACCGACCACGAAGAAGTGGGCTCCTGCTCGGCCTGCGGCGCCGACGGCCCCTTCCTCGAGCAGGTGCTGCGCCGCGTGCTGCCGGAAGGCGACGACTTCGTCCGTAGCATCCAGCGCTCGCTACTGGTCTCGGCGGACAATGCCCACGGCGTGCACCCCAACTATGCCGACAAGCACGACGGCAACCATGGCCCCAAGCTCAACGCCGGCCCGGTGATCAAGATCAACAGCAACCAGCGCTACGCCACCAACAGCGAGACGGCCGGCTTCTTCCGCCACCTGTGCCTGGAGAACGAAGTGCCGGTGCAGAGCTTCGTGGTGCGCAGCGACATGGCCTGCGGCTCCACCATCGGCCCCATCACCGCCAGCCAGCTGGGCGTGCGTACCGTCGATATCGGCCTGCCCACCTTCGCCATGCACTCGATCCGCGAACTGGCCGGCAGCCATGACGTCGATCACCTGGTGAAAGTACTGACGGCCTTCTATTCCAGCCCTGAACTCCCTTGAGGTTCTGAGACGCGATGATCGAACATATCCGCAACAGCCTGCAGGAAGCCCAGCGTGCGCTGGAGGCCTTCCTCGCCAACGAACAGACCCTGGGCAATATCCAGAAGGCGGCCGAACTGCTGATCGCCAGCTTCGAGAACAAGGGCAAGGCGTTCTCCTGCGGCAACGGCGGCTCGATGTGCGATGCCATGCACTTCGCCGAGGAGCTGACCGGGCGCTACCGCAACAACCGCCCCGGCATCGCCGCGGTGTCGATCAGCGACCCCAGCCATATCAGCTGCGTGGCCAACGACTTCGGCTACGACTTCATCTTCTCGCGCTACATCGAGTCCCATGGCCGCGAAGGTGACGTGCTGATCGCCATCAGCACCAGCGGCAAGAGCCCCAACGTGGTCAAGGCCGCCGAAGCCGCCAAGGGGCTGGGAGTGAAGGTGATCGCCCTGACCGGCAAGCCCGGCTCGCTGCTGGAGAGCCTGGCCGACGTGTGCATCTGCGCCCCCGGCGGCGACTACGCCGACCGCGTGCAGGAGCTGCACATCAAGACGCTGCACATCCTCATCGAGCTGATCGAGCGCAAGCTGAGCCCGCAGAACTACGCCTGAGCGCAGACGCTAACGGTCGATCACCTGCCCGCGCATCGGCGCCAGGCGCGCCAGCAGGCGGTTCTGCGCCGGCGTCGGCACGCCCTCGGCCTCCATGGCGTCCTGCAGGTGCTCGACCAGGGCGTTGAAGTCGCTGGGGGTCAGGCGCATGCCCTTGTGGCTCTCCTCCATGCTGTCGCCGGTGTAGACGCAGGGGCCGCCGCTCTCGAAGCACAGCTGCTCGATCAGCTTCTCGCGCAGACGCTCGATGTCGATGTCGAGAAAGTGCCGGGCGATGCGCGGATCGCGCGCGGAGCCCAGCAGCATGCCTTCGACGATCCGCACGATACCGGGCTCCTCGCCCAGGGCGCGGTACAGGCCGTCGTCGCGCGGCGCCTGCTGCGCGCAGGCCGCCAGCAGCAGCGGCAGGCAGAGCATGGCCAGGCGCATGTTCAGAAACTCCCCTGCACGGACAGGTAGACACCGTCCTGGTTGTCCAGCGTGGCGATCTCGCCGAGTCGCGCGTAGGCCAGCACCACCGCCAGGTTCTTGTTGGGGAAGTAGCCGACGAACAGATCGGCCCAGTCGCTCTCGCCGGCAAAGCTCAGGTTGTCGGGTTTTTCCCGATACTCGATGCCCACTGCCCAGTGCCGATCCAGCAGCACCGCCACCGAGCCTTCCTTGAGCCAGGAATGGCGGTCGCGACGGTCGCCGCCGAAGCCCAGCAGGCCCAGTTCGTTGGCCCGGCTATAGCGCAGGTTGGCGTTGAGCAGCAGGTTGTAGCCGAAAGCACCGCCGAGAATCAGCCGGCTGGCCGCCAGGTAGCCTTCGCTGTCCTCGCGACGCTGCGCGCCGACCAGGCTGGGCACCAGGAAGTCGCGCTGACGCTTGTGCTGCAGGCCGAGGGAAATCTGCGGCAGGCGGTCGTAGATCAGGTCGCCGGCCAGGCGCAGCTTGAGGCCGAGCACGTCCTGGCTGAGGCTGTTGTCCGGCAGGCGCAGGTCGCGCGCCAGGGTGCCGAGGTCGAAGCGCTGGCGCGCGTAGGACAGCTCGATACGATTGCCGTAAGCCGCCGCCACGCCGGCCACGTCGAGGCGGTAGTCGCCGGTTTCGACACGGGTGGCGAACACGTCCGCGCCCCATTCGCCGCGCTCGCCGTAACCGGCCAGCACCGCCCAGGGCATGATCCCGCCGCCGGCGGCGCCCTCGAGGCTGGTGGCGCCGCCGGTGGCCAGCAAGCGGCCTTCGCCGGCGCTAGCCAGCCCGGCGTACAGGCACATTCCCAACAGACAGGCGAGTCGCATGCTTCAGTGCACCTTGGCCAGGGGGGGGCGATAGGGCTGTGCCAGCCAGGCCTCGAAGGCCTCGGCGGCCAGCGGCCGGCTGATCAGGTAGCCTTGTGCGGTATCGCAGTGCCAGCGCTGCAAAAGATTCAGGCCGGACGCCAGTTCGACGCCCTCGGCCACCACCTTCAGGCCCAGGCTGTGGCTCATTTCGATGGTGGAACGAACGATCACCGAGTCCTCGCTGTGGTCGTCCAGCTCGCGGATGAAACTCTGGTCGATCTTCAGCTCCTGCACCGGCATGCGCTTGAGTTGCGCCAGCGAGGAATAGCCGGTGCCGAAATCGTCCACCGACAAGCCGATGCCGTAGCCACGCAAGCCGTGCAGTACCTGCAACGCGCGCTCGGGATCGAGCATCACCCCGCTCTCGGTGATTTCGAAGATCAATTGCTCCGGCGCCACCCGGTAGCGTGCCAGCAGTGCGCCAACGCGCCCCGGCAGCTCGGCGTCGAGCAGGTCTGCGGTAGAGATGTTCAGCGACAGCTGTACCCAGATGCCGCGCCCGTCCCACTCCTGCAGCTGGCGCATGGCCTCCTCGATGACCCAGGCGGAAAGCAGCTGGATGCTGCCGGTGCGCTCGGCCAGCGGAATGAATTCGCCGGGCGAGACCATGCCCAGCTGCGGATGCTGCCAGCGCAGCAGCGCCTCGGCCTGGCGCACGAGGCCCTCGCGAATGTCCAGCTTGGGCTGGTAGTGCAACAGCAGCTGGCCCTGCGCGGCGGCGTGGCGCAGATCGCGGATCAGGCGAATCTGCCGCTGCTGGGCGGCGTCGCGGCCCTGCTGGTAGAGCTGCAGGCGCCCGGAATGCTGGGCCGCGTCCTGCATGGCGATGCGCGCACGGCGCAGCAGATCGTCCGGTGTGTCACCGTCGGCCGGGTAGGCGGCAATGCCGATGCGGCAGTCCAGGGCGATGTCCAGCGTGCCGATGCGCAGCGGCTTGAGCAGCAGCTGATGGAGACGGTCGGCGCTGGCCACTGCACTGCTGCCGTCGCACTGCTCCAGCAGCAGGAGGAACTCATCGCCCACCAGGCGCGCCAGGCTGTCGCCGGGGCGCAGGGTCGCCTGCAGACGCCGGGCCAGCTGTTGCAGGGCCAGGTCGCCGCCACCCTGGCCACAGCTCTCGTTGATCGCGGCGAAGTTGCCCACACCCAGATACAGCAGCGCCGTGGGCCGGCCGGCGGTGATCGCGCTGCCCAGCCGCTCCAGCGCCAGGGTGCGGTTGGGCAGGCCGGTCAGCGCGTCGTGCAGGGCGTTGTGCGCCAGCTGCCGCTCGCGCTCGGCGATGCCGCGCTGCATGTCGTTGACCGCCAGCGCCAGCAGGCCGAGCTCGTCGCTGCGGGCCAGGGCCACCGGCTGTTGATAGTCGCCACGGCCGATGCGCTGGGCGGCAGCGGCCAGTTCGCGCACCGGTCGCGACAGGCTGCGCGCCAGCAACAGCGCACCGATCAGCGAGGCGAGCATGGCCCCCAGGCTGATCAGCAGGATGCGCCGATCCAGCGGTGCGAACGCCGCCTCGGCCTCGCCGAGGGACTTGTGCAGCAGCGCCTCGACGCGATAGCCGGGGCCGCTGGCCAGTTGCAGGTGCTGGCCGAAGTAGTGCTCGCTGCCACCGTCGAGACGCTGCGGCATCGCGCCGGCGGCCTTCATCTGCGCTTGCAGCAGGGCCTGGGCGCTGGCCGGCAGGGTGCTGATCCACGTCGGCGCCGCACCGTCGCGACTGGCCACCAGGCTCAGCTCCAGGTGGGTCAGCTCACGCAGCTGCACGGCGAATTCGCGGTCCACGGCAAAGCCCATCAGCACCCGGGCGATCGGCAGCGGTGCGCTCACCGTGGCATCCACCAGCAGATAGATCTGCCTGCCGATGGGCAGCAGGAACAGCCGCGCCCCGTCGCGCCGCGGCCGCTGTAGCTGGCCGTCCATACGGGCCAGCGCCTCGGCGTCGATGTCCGGGTCGGTGCTCACCTGCAGGCTGCCGTCCAGCCCCAGCAGGAACACCGCGTCGGCGTTGATGCGCGCGCCCTGGTTGGCCAGTGCCGAGCGGATGGTCGGCGCATCGCCGCTGGCCACCGCCTCCTTGAAGCCGAAATCGGCCGCCAGTACCTGGGCGGCCTGCTGCAGCTGGTCGCTGCGCAGCGCCAGCAGCTGCTCGAAGACGAGACTGCCGACGTTCAGCTGCTCCTGCGCCTGGGCGCGTACTGCGGCATCGGTGGCTGCCTTCACCGCGACATAGAGGGCGCCGATCACCACCAGCAACAGCAGGATGAGGACGCCGCTGATGCGCGCCTGGAAGCTACTGCGCAGCATCTTCGGCGGCCTTCCTGAAAGCCTCGCCGAACGCGCTCGGCGCCGGCGGCGCGGGCGGCTCGGCAGGGCCGCTGCTGGCCAGGGTGAACCGCTGGCTCAGCGTCTGCACCTGCACCTGCAGCTCGCCGGCGGCCTGCGGCAACAACTGCGGATTGCCTGGGTGCCAGAGGGTCACGGCGTAGCGACCGGCCGGCAACCCGGCGATGGCCGCACGGCCGTTCTCGTCGCTGACGGCGAACCAGGGATCGTCGGTGACGTAGATATAGCCGAGCATCCAGTCATGGATATTGCAGCCCAGCACCACCAGCCCGGGCTTGTCGAACAGCACCGGCTCGCTCGGCGTGCCCTGGTACAGGCGCAGCTCGAAACGCTTGGCCGGCGAGAAGGAGTAGACCTGGTGGCGGATATCGTCGCTGTTGGGGAAGGACACCAGCGTGCCGGTACGCACCGCCAGCACATGGGGCTGGAACTGCTTGTCGCGCTGATCCATGAGCGCCGGCGGTGGCGCCTGGGATGCGTCCAGCGGGCCGTTCAGGCTGATCACCGCATCGGCCAGCGGCTGGCCGGCGGCGTCCAGCAGATCGGCATGCAGCGCCGCGGCATGCGCCAGGCCGGGCAGGACCAGGGCGGCGAACAGAACGAGGGGGAGCAGGCGGGAATTGCGACCAGTCATGCGCGAGCCTTGGCCCGAGCCGACGGCCGGGGCGTCCACAGGATTACATGCCATCTTGGCAACCGAGTTTTGGCGTACAGAATTGACAGCCTAGCTGGCCGGCGGCGAACCGGCCAGCAATCGCCCAGCCAGGGCCTTACTCGCTGCGCAAACGCTTGGGCGTGAGGCCGAGATAGCGGCGCATGGAGGTGGTCAATGCGCTCTGGCTGGAGAACCCGCACTCCTCGGCGATGCGCACCAGCGGCAGGGTGCTCTCGCGCAGCATGCGCGCGGCGCGGTCGAGGCGGGTCTTGAGCAGGTACTGGTGCGGGGTGAGGCCCACGCTGTCCTTGAACTGCGCATGGAAGTGGCTGGGGCTCAGGCACATCACCTGAGCCAGCTCGGCCACGCTGATGCGCCGCGCCAGGTGCTCGCCGATGTAGCTGTCCAGCCGCTGCAGATCCAGCGCTCCCTGCGGCTGGCGCCGCTGTTCGCCGAACAGACGCAGGTGCAGCGCCCGCAACAGCACGCCGCCGAGAGAGCGCGCCAGGATCGAGTCGCTGCCGTAGCGCTCCAGTTCGGCGCCGGCATAGCTGAGCAGGTGCTGGAAATCGGCGTCCAGCGCCGGGAATCGCGGGGTCTCGAACAGGCTGTGGAGCAGTTCCAGATCCTCGCTGGGGGTGTCCTGCTCGTCGAGATCGACGATCAGCATGCGGTTGTCGCCCATGCCGGCGAACTGGTGAGCGGCGTCGCCGGGCACCAGACAGGCGCGCATCCGGCAGACTTCGCCGCCGCGTCCGCCGACCTCGAATTCGGCGCGGCCGACCAGGGACATCACCAGTTGGTGATGATCGTGAGCATGTTCATGGGCCTGTTCATCCAGGCGAATCACACGGGCTTGCAGCATGGCGAAAGACTTGCGGCATGAAACAAGGGTTGCACTTTACTCCTTTACGGGAAAAAACGCCGCAACCCGCGACCAGCGGATGGGTTGCACCTTTTACATCGCTTGCACCAGATTGAGCCGACGAAGCGCTGCCTGCGCCATTTGCGGGCATCCGCCGCAACGCCCTGCACCGCCCGCCCCAGGCACGCCGGGCGCTCTCATCGCTGGCAGGGGAGTTGCTTGAACCAGCTACCGAAGACCTGGCCAAGTCAGCCAATGCAATGGAGCGCAGCCCATGAATCCCGAACTGTTCATCGCCCTGGGCCTGGGGGTCGCCCTGCTCACGCTCGGTCACTGCCTGAGCCAGCGCGCCGAGCGGCGCCACCAGCAGGCGCTGGGCAAGCTGGAGAACCGCACCCTGCAGCGCTGCCTGGAATTGCTCCAGGCGCTGCAGAAACACCGCGGCCTCGGCGCCCAGCAGGACCTCCACAGCGTCAGCCAGCGCAACGCCCTGGCTCGCCAACTCGACGAGCTCTGGCTGAACTGGCCCGGCACCAGCCTGCAATTGCCGCCACTGCAACAGCATTGGCCGCTGCTGCGCCGCAAACCCGCCGATTTCGAGGCGCACAGCCGCCTGATCGATGCCCTGCTGGAGGTCATCGAGCAGCTCGAGGATCGCCTGTACCAGCATCAGCATCCGGCCATTCGCGGCCTCGGCGAAGCCTGCCGCGCACTCGAGGACCTGGCCCGCCTGCGCGGGCTGGCGGTGCGCGCGGCGAACTATTCGCGCTGCCCGGCGGGTCTGCAGATGCAGATGCGCTTTCTCTGCGAGCGCCTCGACACCCAGAGCCCGGACCAGACGCTGCATGCGCTGCTCGAACGCCTGCGCCAGGAACTGATCGAGTCGCCCCAGGTGCGCCTGGCCCCCGCCGACTGCTTCGCCCTGCTCACGCCGCTGATCGACCAGCGCCTGCAGGGCATTCGCCTGACACTGGCCTGACCGCCGCGCACAGGCCGGGCGCAAAGGGAAGTCCTGGCGTTGAAAAATTCCGAGCACCGCCCCATGTAGCACTCAACATGCAAGCAAAGGTGCTCCATGAACGATCAGGACATCAACTCCGAGGCAGTCGAAGACAAGGTGCAGGTCGGTAGTACCGGCCTGGTGCTCCCCGCCCAGCAACTGCCGGACAAGCTCTACGTCATCCCCATTCACAACCGCCCGTTCTTCCCGGCGCAGGTGCTGCCGGTGATCGTCAACCAGCATCCCTGGGGACGCACGCTCAACCGCGTGGGCAATACCGAGCACAAGTGCCTGGCGGTGTTCTACGTCGACAATCCGCCGGACGAGAATGGCGAGTTCGACCTGGCCAGCCTGCCCGAGCACGGCACCCTGGTCCGCGTACACCATGTCAGCGAGGAAGGCGGCAAGCTGCAGTTCGTCGCCCAGGGCCTGACCCGCGTGCGCATCCGCGGCTGGCTGAGCCGGCGCGGCCCCTACCTGGCCGAGGTGGATTATCCCCAGGCCCCGAGCGACCCGCGCGACGAAGTGAAGGCCTACGGCATGGCACTGATCAATGCGATCAAGGAGCTGCTGCCGCTCAACCCGCTGTACAGCGAGGAGTTGAAGAACTACCTCAACCGCTTCAGCCCCAACGAGCCGTCGCCGCTGACCGATTTCGCCGCAGCGCTCACCACTGCGCCCGGCCATGAGCTGCAGGAAGTGCTCGACTGCGTGCCGATTCTCAAGCGCATGGAGAAGGTCCTGCCGCTGCTGCGCAAGGAAGTGGAAGTCGGCCGCCTGCAGAAGGAGCTGTCGGCCGAGGTGAACAGACAGATCGGCGAGCGCCAGCGCGAGTTCTTCCTCAAGGAGCAGCTCAAGCTGATCCAGCAGGAACTGGGCATCAGCAAGGACGACAAGAGCGCCGACCGCGAGGAATTCCTCGCCCGCCTCGAAGGCAAGACCCTGCCGGCGCCGGTGCGCAAGCGCATCGACGAGGAGCTGAACAAGCTGTCGATCCTCGAGACCGGCTCGCCGGAGTACGCCGTCACGCGCAACTACCTGGACTGGGCCACCGCACTGCCCTGGGGCATCCATGGCCAGGACAAGCTCGACCTCGGCCGCGCGCGCAAGGTGCTGGACAAGCACCACGCCGGCATGGACGACATCAAGCGGCGCATCACCGAGTTTCTCGCCGTCGGCGCCTTCAAGGGCGAGATCGCCGGTTCCATCGTGCTGCTGGTCGGCCCGCCCGGCGTGGGCAAGACCAGCATCGGCAAATCCATCGCCGAATCCCTCGGCCGTCCCTTCTACCGTTTCTCGGTGGGCGGCATGCGTGACGAGGCGGAGATCAAGGGCCACCGTCGCACCTACATCGGCGCCATGCCCGGCAAGCTGGTGCAGGCGCTGAAGGAAGCCGAGGTGATGAACCCGGTGATCATGCTCGACGAGATCGACAAGATGGGCACCAGCTACCAGGGCGACCCGGCCTCGGCGCTGCTGGAAACCCTCGATCCGGAGCAGAACGTCGAATTCCTCGACCACTACCTGGACCTGCGCCTGGACCTGTCCAAGGTGCTGTTCGTGTGCACCGCCAACACGCTGGATTCCATCCCCGGGCCGCTGCTCGACCGCATGGAGGTGATCCGCCTGTCCGGCTACATTACCGAGGAAAAGCTGGCCATCGCCAAGCGCCACCTGTGGCCCAAGCAGCTGGAAAAGGCCGGCGTGCCCAAGGCGCGCCTGTCCATTAGCGACGCGGCGCTGCGCGCAGTGATCGAAGGCTATGCCCGCGAAGCTGGCGTGCGCCAGCTGGAGAAGCAGCTGGGCAAGCTGGTGCGCAAATCGGTGGTCAAGCTGCTGGAGGATCCCGAGGCGAAGATCCGCATCGGCGCCAAGGACCTGGAGGAGGCCCTCGGCATGCCGGTGTTCCGCAACGAGCGGGTACTGGCCGGCGTCGGCGTGATCACCGGGCTGGCCTGGACCAGCATGGGCGGCGCCACCCTGCCGATCGAGGCGACGCGCATCCACACGCTCAACCGTGGCTTCAAGCTCACCGGCCAGCTCGGCGAGGTGATGAAGGAGTCGGCGGAGATCGCCTACAGCTACGTCAGCTCGCACCTGAAGCAGTTCGGCGGCGACCCAACCTTCTTCGACCAGGCCTTCGTTCACCTGCACGTGCCGGAAGGCGCCACGCCCAAGGACGGCCCCAGCGCCGGCATCACCATGGCCAGTGCCCTGCTCTCCCTGGCGCGCAACCAGGCGCCGAAAAAGGGCGTGGCCATGACCGGCGAGCTGACCCTCACCGGCCAGGTGCTGCCCATCGGCGGCGTACGCGAGAAGGTCATCGCGGCGCGGCGGCAGAAGATCCATGAACTGATCCTGCCGGAGGCCAACCGTGGCAGCTACGAGGAACTGCCGGACTACCTCAAGGAAGGCCTGACGGTGCATTTCGCCAGGCGTTATGGCGACGTGGCCAGGGTGCTTTTCGACTAACCACGGTGCGCGCGGCGCACCCTACGGCTCGCATGCCGCACCCCGGTGCGGCTATGCTGGGCCAGGTTTCGCCGACAGGAGTCCGTCATGAACCGCGCGTTGCGCCTGCTTACCCTGCCCGCCCTGGCCCTGCTCACGGCCTGCGCTCATCAATCCGGCACGCTGGAGCTGAAGAAGGCCAGGCAGTGCCCGCTGACGCTGAACAAGGGCCAGCAACTGATTCTCAGCCTGCCCAGCAACCCGACCACCGGCTTTCGCTGGGAGGTCCGCGACGGTGCAACGAACGTGCTGCAAAGCCTCGGCCCCGAGGTGTACAGCAATCCGGAAGATGCCGGGCTGGTGGGTGCCGGCGGCATCTCCACCTGGCGCTTCACTGCACGCGAGGCCGGCGAAGGCCGCCTGCTGCTGACCTACCAGCAGCCCTGGGAGCCGAACGTGCCGCCAGCGCAAACCTTCGAGTGTGAATTGCGGGTGAAGTGAGGGAAAACCGGCTGCAGGGGCTTTAGCCGCGACGACTGCAAACGAATCGCCGCCAAAGCGCCTCAACCCGTCCTCCCTGCCCGGCTCAGCTCTTGAGCCGGTATCCGGTCTTGAAGATCCAGCCCACCAGCAGGATGCACAGTCCGAGAAAGCCGAGGATCATCGTCAGGCTCAGGCCGACATTGACGTCGGACACGCCGTAGAAGCTCCAGCGAAAGGCGCTGATCAGGTACACCACCGGGTTGAACAGGGTCACCGTCTGCCAGGCCGGCGGCAGCATGCTGATCGAATAGAAGGCGCCGCCAAGGAAGGTCAGCGGCGTGACGATCAGCGCCGGGACGATCTGCAGCTTCTCCCAGCCGTCGGCCCACACGCCGATGATGAAGCCGAACAGGCTGAAGGTCAGCGCGGTGAGGATCAGGAATGCCGCCATCCAGATCGGATGCTGAATCTCGAAATCGACGAACAGCCGTGCGGTCAGCAGGATGATCAGGCCGAGGATCACCGACTTGGTCGCTGCCGCGCCGACATAGCCGATCAGAATCTCCAGGTACGAGACCGGCGCCGAAAGAATCTCGTAGATGCTCCCCGAGTACTTGGGCATGTAGATGCCGAACGAGGCATTGGAAATGCTTTCGGTCAGCAGCGCCAGCATGATCAGCCCGGGAATGATGAAGGCGCCGTAGCTCACGCCCTGCACCTGGGTCATGCTCGAACCGATGGCCGAGCCGAACACCACGAAGTACAGCGAGGTGCTGATCACCGGGGTGGCGATGCTCTGCAGCAGGGTGCGCCAGGTGCGCGCCAGCTCGAACAGGTAGATGGCCTTGATGGCGTACAGGTTCATGTGCGCGACTCCTTGATCAGGCCGACGAAGATTTCTTCCAGGGAACTCTGGCTCGACTGCAGATCCTTGAAGTCGATGCCGTGCTGGGTCAGATCGCGCAGCAGTTCGGCGATGCCGGTGTTCTCGTGTTGCGCATCGAAGGTGAACACTAGGGCATGGCCCTGATCGGTCAGCTCCAGGCCGTAGCGCGCCAGTTCGGCCGGCACGCAGGACAACGGCTGCTGCAGGTGCAGGGTCAGCTGCTTCTTGCCCAGCTTGTGCATCAGCACCTGCTTGTCCTCCACCAGAATGATCCGCCCCTTGCTGATCACCCCGATGCGGTCGGCCATTTCCTCGGCCTCTTCGATGTAGTGGGTGGTGAGGATGATGGTCACGCCGCGCTCGCGCAGACGCCGCACCATGTTCCACATGTCGCGACGCAGCTCGACGTCGACGCCGGCGGTAGGCTCGTCGAGAAAGAGAATCTGCGGCTCGTGCGAAAGCGCCTTGGCGATCATCACCCGGCGCTTCATGCCGCCGGACAGCTCCATGATCTTGGCGTTGCGCTTGTCCCACAGCGACAGGTCCTTGAGCAGCTGCTCGAGATAGGCCGGATCGGGCTTCTTGCCGAACAGGCCGCGGCTGAACTTGACCGTCGCCCAGACGGTTTCGAACACGTCGCTGACCAGCTCCTGCGGCACCAGGCCGATCTGCGAGCGGGCCGCGCGGTAGTCGCGGACGATGTCCTTGCCGCCGACCAGCACCCTGCCCCCGCCCGGATTGACGATGCCGCAGATGATGCTGATTAGCGTGGTCTTGCCGGCGCCGTTGGGCCCGAGCAAGGCGAAGATCTCGCCCTGGCGAATGTCCAGGTCGATGCCTTGCAGGGCCGGATGGCCCGAGGCGTAGGTCTTGTTCAGTTGCGAAATGGAGATGACCGACTGCACGGTAGAATCCTTGCCTGCGGAAAAACCACAGAGTGTAGAGCCTGACCACCCGGACAGGGCAAGTGCGGTATTGGTTCATCCCGGAAAAGCTTCGGGCGGTAGGGTGCTCCGTGCGCACCGAGGAACGAACCTGCCTGGCGCGCACAGCCCGGGCGGCCCCGCGCGCCCCTCCAGCAGTCAATGCAGGCAGAGCGCAAAAAACGGCGCGCTTGTGGCGCGCCGATGCTGCAGGTGAGGTTGAGGGTGAAGCGGCCGCGACGCTTGTGGCGCTGCGGCGATAGGCAGGGCGGCGAGCGCCGCCTTGCATATGGGGCCCGCTGCAGGAGCGGGATGTTTCGTAGGGCGGGTGCAACCCGCCAATAAAGAGCTGGCGGGTTGTACCCGCCCTACAGCGGAGTCAACAGCTTGCCGCTGGCGATGAAGGAACGCAGGTTGTCCAGCACCAGGTCGGCCATCTGCTGGCGGGTCTCGACGCTGGCGCTGCCGACATGCGGCAGCAGCACCACGTTGTCCAGCTCGCGCAAGGCCGGCGGTACCTGGGGTTCGTGCTGGTAGACGTCGAGACCGGCGCCGGCAATCACACCATTTTGCAAAGCCGTGATCAGCGCCGCCTCATCGACCACCGAACCGCGCGCGACATTGATCAGGAAACCGTCGGCCCCCAGCGCCTCGAGCACTTCGGCATCGATCAGATTCCGGGTCGCCGCACCGCCCGGACAGGTCAGCACGAGAAAGTCCGCCCAGCGCGCCAGCGCCAGCAGATCCGGCTCATGCTGGTAAGGACTGCCCTCGACCGCACGGCGGTTGTGGTAACGCAGCGGCATGGCGAAGCCCGCCGCCCGCTGCGCCACCGCCTCGCCGATGCGACCGAGGCCGACGATACCCAGGCGCTTGCCGCTGACCCGGCGGGCCAGGGGGAAGCTCTGCCCGTCGCCCCAGGCGCCGCTGCGCACAAAGCGGTCGGAGGCCGACAGACGCCGCGCACTGTCGATGATCAGGCCCATGGCCAGATCCGCCACGCAGTCGTTGAGCACGTCCGGCGTGGTGCTGATGGCGATGCCGCGCTCGCGCAGCAGCTCAAGCGGATAGGGGTCATGGCCGACGCCGAAACTGCAGATGGCACGCAGATTGGGCAACAGCTCGAGCTGCTCGGCCTTACAGCCGAAACGCGCCGAGGACACCATGTAGCGGAACTGCCCGCCCTGCTCGCGCAGAAAGGTCAGCGGCTCGGCCTGTTGCCACAGCGCACTGACCTCATACTCGGCCGCCAGCTCGCGGTTGAAGCGCTCGCTCAGCGGACCGATCTGCAGCACCTTGATCTTGCTCATCAGGCTCTCCCGTTCAGGTCACCGGCGCCGGGTTGAATAGCACCAGATCGTTATGCAGACGCAGGCGTTCGGCGCAGGTCTGCCTGCGCCCGCTGGCCACGTCCAGATAGAGCTGAAAGATATGCCAGCCCATTTCCTCCAGGCTCATGCGTCCGGAGAGGATCTGCCCGGCGTCGACGTCGATCAGGTCCGGCCAACGCTCGGCCAGTTGGCTGCGCGTGGCCACCTTGATCACCGGCACCATCGACAGGCCGTACGGCGTGCCGCGCCCGGTGGTGAAGATATGCAGGTTCATCCCCGCCGCCAGTTGCAGGGTGCCGCAGATAAAGTCGCTGGCCGGCGTGGCGCAGAACCACAGGCCCTTGCCGCGAATGCGCTCGCCCGGGGAGACGACGCCGGCAATCGGGCTACTGCCGGACTTGGCGATGGAACCCATGGCCTTCTCGACGATGTTGTTCAGCCCGCCCTTCTTGTTGCCCGGCGTGGTGTTGGCGCTGCGATCGGCCATGCCGCGCGCAAGGTAGGCATCGTACCAGTCCATCTCGCGAATCAGCGCATCGGCCACCTCGACGCTGGCGGCGCGCGGTGTCAGCAGGTGGATGCCGTCACGCACTTCGGTGTTCTCGGAGAACATCACGGTGGCACCAGCGCGCACCAGCAGGTCGGCGGCCACACCCAAAGCCGGGTTGGCGGTGATGCCGGAGAAAGCGTCGCTACCGCCGCACTGCATGCCAACCACCAGTTCGGAAGCCGGTACGGTCTCGCGGCGACGCTGGTCGAGCACCTGCAGGCGCTCCTCGATCATGCCCATGATCTGCTCGACCATGCCGGTGAAGCCGGTGCCGGAATCCTGCAGGCGGAACAGCCAGTCTTCCTCTTCCATGCCGTTGGTGAGCAGGTCGCCATCCATCAACTGGTTGGCCTGCAGTTTCTCGCAGCCGAGACTGATCACCAGCGCCTGGCCACCGAGGTTGGGGTTACGGCTGATGTTGTACAGGGTGCGGATCGGTACCACGGCGTCCGGCGCATTGATCGCCACGCCGCAGCCGTAGCTGTGCGACAGCGCCACCACGTCGTCGACATTGGGGTACCTGGGCAGGACTTCCTTGCGCACGCGCTCGACCACGTGATCGAGCACGCCGACCACGCACTGCACAGTGGTGGTCACGCCGAGGATATTTCGCGTGCCGACGCTGCCGTCCGGGTTGCGGAAACCTTCGAAGGTATAGCCCGTCAACGGCTCCCCCGGAGCGGCCTTGATGGTCGCCTTGGGCAAGTTGTCCAGCACTGGCGGCTCGGGCATGCGCAGCACCTGCTCGGTGACCCAGCTGCCGGCGGCGATGGATTTGAGCGCATAGCCGATGACCTCGCCATAGCGCACTACTTCTTGCCCTTCGGCGATATCCACCAGCGCCACCTTGTGGCTCTGTGGAATGCCTTCGATAGCCGTCAGGCCATCGTCGAACTGACCGCCTGCGGCAACGCCCTGGTCATTAACCACCACACCAACGTTGTCGGTTGGGTGCAGGCGGATATAGCGGGGCGAATCCTGATGGGGAATCAACTGCATGCTGCGTGCTCCTGTTGTGCGCTCAGGATACCGAGCCGGCATTGGCGCGCGAGGCGTCGTCCAGCTCGACCCTGTGAATACGGCCGACGATCAGGCCGAAGCTCACGACCGCCAGCAGGGCATTGAGGCCGACATAGACCAATGCCCCATCGAAAGAACCGCTATGGCTGACCAGGTAGCCGATGACGATGGGCGTGGTGATCGCCGCCAGGTTGCCAAAGGTGTTGAACAGCCCGCCGGACAGGCCAAGTATCTGCCGCGGCGAGGTGTCGGCCACCAGTGTCCAGCCCAGCGAGCCGAGACCCTTGCCGAAGAACGCCAGGGCCATCAGCGCCACCACCGCGGCGTCGCTGTCGACATAAATGCACAGCACCACGGCACTCGACAGCAGCAGGCCGAGCACCATCGGCAGCTTGCGCGCCAGGGTCAGCGAATGGCCGCGGCGCAGCATGCCGTCGGACAGCAGCCCGCCGAGCACGCCACCGATGCAACCACCGATGGCTGGCAGCGCGGCGGCGAAACCGGCGCCGAGAATGCTCATGCCGCGTGCCTGCACCAGGTACACAGGGAACCAGGTGAGAAAGAAGTACGTAATGGCGTTGTTGCAGTACTGGCCGAGGTAGATGCCGATCATCGTGCGTTGCCTGAGCAGCAGGCCCAGGTGTCGCCACTGCGAGCCACCGGCGCTGCCGCGCTGCCCTTCCAGATCGATCAGCGCACCGCCCTGAGCGAGATAGTGCAGCTCGGCCGCCTCGATCCGCGGGTGCGCACGTGGCCCATGCAGTTGCTGCAACCAGACGAACGACAGCACCAGCCCCAGGCAGCCGAGCAGGATAAACGCCGATTGCCAACCCATGGCTTGCACCACCCAGCCCATCAATGGGGCGAACAGCGCCGTGGCAGCGTACTGCGCCGAGCTGGAGATGGCCGTGGCGGTGGCGCGCTCGGCCGTGGGAAACCAGGAGGCGATGATCCGCGCGTTGCCGGGAAAGCACGGCGCGCTGGCAAAGCCCACCAGCAGCCGCAGCAGGAACATCGAGGTCACCGCCCAGGTGCTGGGCAGCCAGCCGACGAAGCCCTGCAGCAGGGTCAGTACCGACCAGACGAACAGCGCCAGGGTGTACACCGGTTTGGTGCCGAAGCGATCGAACAGCCAACCACCGGGAATCTGTCCGATCACGTAGGCCCAGCCGAACGCCGAGAAGATGTAGCCGAGCGTCACCGCGTCGATGCCGAGGCCGGCCTGCATCGCCGAACCGGCGACGGAGAGGCTGGAGCGATCGGCAAAGGTGATGGTGGTGACCAGAAACAGCATCAGCAGAATGCTGTAGCGCACCCGACCCGGTTTGGCATCTGGCATCGGCAAGGCTCGTGAGACAGAAGGAAAGGCTGAGCCGGTAGGGTGGGCCGGGCGGCGTTCCGCTGCAGCCACGGTCATCACCCCGTAGGGTGGGATTTAGCCCACCGGCTGTAATCAAGGTGGGCTGAAGCCCACCCTACAAAGCTGACTCAACGCACCAGGCAGGGCTTCTTGTTATTGAAGGTCCAGCCCGGAATCAGGTACTGCATGGCCACTGAGTCGTCACGCGCGCCCAGGCCCTTGGCCCGGTACAGCTCGTGCGCCTTGGCCAGCGCATCCCAATCCAGCTCGACACCCAGACCCGGCGTCTTCGGCACCTGCACCAGGCCACCTTCGATGCGCAGCGGGTTGCGCGTCAGGTACTGACCGTCCTGCCAGATCCAGTGGGTGTCGATGGCGGTGATGCGCCCCGGCGCCGCGGCGGCGACGTGGGTGAACATGGCCAGGGAAATGTCGAAGTGGTTGTTGGAATGCGAACCCCAGGTCAGGCCCCAGTCGTTGCACATCTGCGCCACGCGCACGGAACCGGCCATGGTCCAGAAGTGCGGGTCGGCCAGCGGAATGTCCACCGACTGCAGGGAGATGGTGTGGCCCATCTGCCGCCAGTCGGTAGCGATCATGTTGGTAGCCGTCGGCAGGCCGGTGGCACGGCGGAACTCGGCCATCACTTCACGACCGGAGTAGCCGTTCTCGGCGCCGCACGGGTCTTCGGCATAGGCCAGCACGCCATGCAGGTCGCGGCACAGGGCGATGGCCTGATCCAACGACCAGCCACCATTGGGGTCGAGCGTCACGCGGGCATTCGGGAAGCGCGCAGCCAGGGCACGAATCGCCTCCACTTCGGCCTCGCCATGCAGCACGCCGCCCTTGAGCTTGAAGTCGTTGAAGCCGTAGCGCGCGTGCGCGGCCTCGGCCTGGCGGACGATGGCCTCGGGGGTCAGCGCGGCCTGGTTGCGCACCCGCCGCCAGGCGTCGTCGGCATCGCGCTCGTCGCGGTAGCCGAGATCGGTCTTGTCCTTGTCGGCGATGAAGAACAGGTAGCCGAGCATTTCCACCGCATCGCGCTGCTGGCCTTCGCCAAGCAGGGCGGCCACCGGCACACCGAGGTGCTGGCCGAGCAGGTCGAGCAGCGCCGACTCCAGCGCGGTGACGGCATGGATGGTGATACGCAGGTCGAAGGTCTGCAGGCCGCGGCCGCCAGAGTCGCGATCAGCGAAGGCGCGGCGCACCTGATTGAGCAATGCGTTGTAGTTGCCGACCGGCTGGCCGACAAGGATCGCGCGGGCGTCTTCGAGGGTCTTGCGAATGCCCTCGCCGCCGGGGACTTCGCCGACCCCGACATGGCCGGCGCTGTCCTTGAGAATGAGGATGTTGCGGGTGAAGTAAGGGCCGTGAGCACCGCTCAGGTTGAGCAGCATGCTGTCCTGACCGGCAACCGGTACGACTTGCAGCTCGGTGATCAGCGGAGTGCCGACAGCGGCAGGAATCTGTGAAGTCATGAGCGTTACCCTGTTGTTCTTGTGCGGGTTCGACAATGGTTCAGCGTCGTCGCGCCCGGCCTGCCGCGGCGCGACCGGGCCGCTCGCCGGGGCGAGCGGCACCTGCAGCGTTACTGCGCGCCTTGCGCCTCGATCAGCTTGGCCAGGGCTTCGTACTCCTCCGGCAGCAAGTCGGTCAGCGGCGCACGCACCGGGCCGGCATCGTAACCAACGATTTTCGCACCGGCCTTGACGATGCTCACGGCGTAACCGGCACGGCGGTTACGGATGTCCAGGTAGGGCAGGAAGAAATCGTCGATCAGCTTGCCAACCGTGGCCTGATCGTCGGCAGCGATGGCCTTGTAGAACGCCATGGCGGTTTTCGGAATGAAATTGAACACGGCCGAGGAATACACCGGTACGCCCAGGGCCTTGTAGGCCGCGGCGTAGACCTCGGCAGTCGGCAGGCCGCCGAGGTAGGTGAGGCGCTCGCCCAGGCGGCGACGGATCGACACCATCAGTTCGATGTCGCCCAGGCCATCCTTGTAGCCGATCAGATTGGGGCAGCGCTCGGCCAGCTGCTCCAGCAGGCGAGCATTGAGGCGGCAGACGTTACGGTTGTAGATCACCACGCCGATTTTCACCGCCTTGCACACATGCTCGACGTGCGCGGCAACGCCCTCCTGCGAGGCTTCGGTGAGGTAATGCGGCAGCAGCAGCAGGCCTTTGGCGCCCAGGCGCTCGGCCTCCTGCGCCATCTGGATGGCGACGCGGGTCGGGCCGCCGACACCAGCAAGGATAGGTACGGACTTCTCGCAGGTGTCCACGGCGGTCTTGATCACGGCGCTGTATTCGTCCGGCGCCAGGGAGAAGAACTCGCCAGTGCCACCGGCGGCGAACAGCGCCGAGGCACCGTAGGGCGCCAGCCACTCGAGACGGCGTACGTAGCCGGCCTGGTGGAAATCACCGGCGGCATCGAAATCGGTCACCGGAAAGGACAGCAGACCGGACGAGAGGATGGACTTGAGTTCTTGTGGATTCATTATGCGAACACCCTGTAGAGCGAGTTGTGAGAAATAGCCTCAGGCGAAGCCGTAGAGATACGTTATCGTACAACAATAAAAAAAACACCAGTTTTCGTATCGCCCATTCGTCGAAGCTCTTCGCCGCCCCCTGCTCCCCAGCCTGACGTCTCAACGCTCGAACCAGAGCAGCAGCTGACAAACCCATGACGCACGCCGACCTTGCCCACAGCCATGCGGAGCGTTGACAGGCCAGGAGCAGGCTGATACTAATTTCATCAAGTCATACGACAACATATGACAACCCTATAAAAACAAACGAGGCCAGGTCATGTCATCGACCTTCACTGCCGCCATTCGCTGCCAATGCACAGGCTCATGGGCCGCCAGCCGCCTGCACGGCGCTCGCGACGCCGCCCTCGCTGCCGCCCCCGCCCACGGCTCGGCCCCATTGCCGATGCCGATGCACGACTGAACCGTCCCTTCGCCATAGCGGCCGAGGGCCGCGCCACGTTCGGAGCCCCAGCCAAGATGCACCAAGCCTCCCCCAGCAGCACACCCCGTATCGTCGACATGCAGGTCATCCCGGTCGCCGGCCGTGACAGCATGCTGCTCAACCTGTGCGGCGCCCACGCCCCCTACTTCACCCGCAACCTGGTGCTGCTCAAGGACAACGCCGGGCGCACCGGCTGCGGCGAGGTGCCGGGTGGCGAGGGCATCCGCCAGGCGCTGGAGCGCTGCCGCGAACGGGTGATCGGGCAGTCGGTCGGCCGCTACAACCGCGTGCTCAACGATCTGCGCCAGGCCATCGCCGGGCCGGCCAAGGGACCGCAGACCACCCAGCATCAGGTCACCTCGGAGGCCGAAGCACGGGTACTCAAGCAGCCGCACGAGATCAACCTGCGCCTGGACAACGTGATCACCGCGGTCGAAGCGGCCCTGCTGGATCTGCTCGGCCAGCACCTCGAGGTGCCGGTGGCCGAGCTGCTCGGCAGCGGCCAGCAGCGCCAGCGCGTGCCGATGCTTGCCTACCTCTTCTATATCGGTGAACGCCAGCGCGCCGACCTGCCCTACCTGGCCGGCAAAGGCTCCGAGGATGACTGGTATCACCTGCGCCACCAGGCCGCGCTGACGCCGGACGCCATCGCCCGCCTGGCCGAGGCCGCCCGCGCGCGCTATGGCTTCGCCGATTTCAAGCTCAAGGGCGGGGTGATGCGCGGCGCCGAGGAGATGGAGGCGATCCGCGCGATCAAGGCGCGCTTCCCCGATGCCCGGGTCACCCTCGACCCCAACGGCGCCTGGTCGCTGGACGAAGCCGTCGCCCTGTGCAAGGGCCAGGGTCATGTGCTGGCCTATGCCGAAGACCCCTGCGGACCGGAAAACGGCTACTCGGGCCGCGAGGTGATGGCCGAATTCAAGCGCGCCACCGGCATTCCCACCGCCACCAACATGGTCGCCACCGACTGGCGGCAGATGGGCCACTCGCTGCGCCTGGAGGCCGTGGACATTCCGCTGGCCGACCCGCACTTCTGGACCATGCAGGGCGCCGTACGCCTCGGCCAGGTGTGCGAGGAATTCGGCCTGACCTGGGGCTCGCATTCCAACAACCACTTCGACATTTCCCTGGCCATGTTCACCCATGCCGCCGCCGCCGTGCCCGGGCGCATCACCGCCATCGACACCCACTGGATCTGGCAGGAAGGCGAAGAGCGCCTGACCCGTGAACCGCTGCGCATCGTCGGCGGTCAGGTACAGGTGCCGGACAAGCCCGGCCTCGGCATCGAGCCGGACATGCAGCGAATCATGGCCGCCCACGAGCTGTACAAGAAGGTGGCCAGCGGCGCGCGCGACGACGCCATGGCCATGCAGTACCTGGTTCCGGGTTGGCAATACCACCCGAAGCGCCCCAGCCTCGGCCGCGACTGATTCAAGCGGCCGCCATTCACCCCGGAGTATTCCAATGAAAAAAACATTCCGTGCCTCTCTGTTCTCTGCCCTGTTCGGCATGGGTGCCCTGCTCGCCCATTCCGCCACCTTCGCCGACGAGGTCAAATGGCCGACACGCCCGGTGCAGGTGGTGGTGATCGCCAACCCCGGCGGCGACACCGACTTCAACGCGCGCATGATGGCCAAGTACTTCAACCAGCTCACCGGCAGGAGCATGGTGGTGACCAATGTCGCCGGCGGCGGCGGTACACTGGCGGCCGAGCAGGTCAAGGGCGCCGCACCGGACGGCAACACCCTGCTCTTCACCCACCCGGGCCAGTTGATCGTCAACGAGGTGGCCGGGCTGACCGAGGACAGCTTCGAGACCTTCGACGTGGCCTGCATCGCCGGCGTCGACAAGAGCACGGTGTTCGTCGCCTCCAAGCAGTCCGGCGTGACCAGCATGCAGGACCTGATCGAGAAGTCGAAGGCCAACCCGGGCAGAATCACCTACGGCACCGAGATGGGCAGCTTCTCCCACCTGCAGGGCCTGATGCTGGAGAAGCTCACCGGCATCAAGCTGAAGATGGTCGACGGCGGCACCGTCGCCGACCGCGTCGTGGGCATGCTCGGCGGCCGTCTGGACATGGGCGCCATCACCTACGGCTCGGTGCAGGATTATGTCCAGGGCGGGCAGATGGTCGCCCTCGGCCAGCCCAACGCCGAGCGCAACGCCATGCTCGGCGACGTGCCGACGCTCAAGGAACAGGGCCTCGACATCACCATGGACAAGCCCTACGTGGTCGCCTTCCCGAAAGGCACCGACCCGGCCATCGTCAAGAAGATGGCCGACCTGATGAAGCAGATCAGCGAGATCCCCGAGTACGCCGAGGACCTGAAGAAGTTCAAGCAGCCGGTGGCCTTCCATGGCACCGAAGAGTCCAGGGCGATCCTGGCCAAGACCCGCGACGACTTCATGCAGTTCAAGGATGAGCTGCGCAAGGCCAAGTAAGCCCTGACGCAGCGCCGCCGCCCGCGATGACTGGCGGCGCTGCACCTCAGAACATCGAGGTACGCGATGAACACTGCGAACAAGAAAGAACTGCTCATCGGCATCGCCATGCTGAGCGCCGGCATCGTCTACATGGCGATGGCCTATCGACTGCCGGGGCACGCGGGCATCGACGCCGCCACGCTGCCCACGCTGCTTGCCGCCTTCCTCTCGCTACTGGGGGTGATGCAGCTGTTCAGCGCCTTCAGCCACAAGCCCCGGAACGCGGCGCCAAGCACGCCGGCAGCCAGCGGGAGCGTTGCCAGCCCGGTGCCGCCGGCCACCAGCGAGCCCAGGACCGTGCTCAAGACCCTGGGGCTGATTCTCGGCTACATGGCGCTGCTGGGCCCGGTGGGCTTTCCGATCATGACCGCGGTGTATCTGTATCTGCAGTTCATCGTGCTGACCCCGGTGGGTCACAAGGTCAGCCACCTCACCTACGCCCTGATCGCGCTGGTCACCGCGGCGGTGATCTTCCTGCTGTTCCGCGAGGCCTTCGACCTGATGCTGCCCGCCGGCCTGCTGAACCACTTCCTCTGAGGATCGACCATGCTCGAATTACTGCAGCAAGGCTTCGGTGCCGTCTTCTCGCTCAACATCCTGATGCTGATGTTCGTCGGCGTCGCCGTGGGCATCGTGTTCGGCGCGGTACCCGGCCTCTCGGCCACCATGGCCGTGGCCCTGTGCCTGCCGCTGACCTTCACCATGGGCCCGCAGGCGGGTCTGTCGCTGCTGGTGGCGCTGTTCATCGGCGCCACCTCCGGCGGCTTGATCTCGGCGATTCTGCTGAAGATTCCCGGCACGCCGTCATCCATCGCCACGGTGTTCGACGGCGGCCCGCTGATGGAGCAGGGCCAGGGCGTCAAGGCGCTGGGCGTGGGCATCGTGTTCTCCTTTCTCGGCACCATCTTCAGCGTGGTGGCGCTGATGTTCATCGCACCGCAGCTGGCCAAGGTGGCGCTGAGCTTCGGCCCGCACGAATACTTCGCCATCGCGGTGTTTTCCCTGACCCTGATCGCCACGCTGTCGGCCGGCTCCATGCTCAAGGGGCTGTTCGCCGGCGCCCTGGGCATCGCCGTGTCCACCGTCGGCATCGCGCCGGTGGAGGCCGTGCGCCGCTTCACCTTCGGCTTCAGCGAACTCAACGGTGGCTTCTCCATGCTCACCGTGATGATCGGCATGTTCGCCGTGGCCGAGATCATCAAGCTGGCCGAAACCGGTCGTCATGCCGTGCAGGGCAAGGCCAAGTCGGTGAGCATGAAGCACATCAAGGGCTTCGGCTTCTCGCTCAAGGAGTTTCGCGAACAACTGCCCAATGCCGGGCGCTCCGGGCTGATCGGCCTGGGCGTGGGCATCCTGCCGGGCATCGGCGCCGGCACCTCCAACCTGCTGGCCTACATCATCTCGAAGAAGCGCGCGAAGGATCCGCACAGCTACGGCAAGGGCAATATCGGCGGCGTGGTGGCCAGCGAGACCGCCAACAACGCCGGCGTCGGCGGCGCAATGATGCCGCTGATGACCCTGGGCATTCCCGGCGACACCGTCACCGCGATCCTGCTCGGCGGCTTCCTGATCCACGGCATCCAGCCCGGCCCGCTGCTGTTCGTCAGCCAGGGCCCGCTGGTGTACACCATCTTCGCCGCGCTGATCGTGGCCACGGTGATCATGCTGTTCATGGAGTTCTACGGCCTGCGCCTGTTCATCAAGCTGCTCGACGTGCCCAAGCACATCCTGCTGCCGATCATCCTGGTGCTCTGCGTGGTCGGCGCCTTCGGCCTGTCCAGCCGCCTGTTCGACGTCTGGTCGATCCTGCTGTTCGGCCTGCTCGGCTACGGCTTCGTCAAGGCCGGCATGCCGGCGGCGCCCTTCATCATCGGCTTCATCCTCGGGCCGATGGCCGAGACCAACCTGCGCCGCGGGCTGATGCTGTCGGACAACGACTTCATGGACTTCGTCACCAACCCCATCGCCGGCAGTTTCCTCGGCCTGGCCCTGGCCTTCGTGCTGTGGCAGGTGTTCAGCGCCCTGCGCCCCAGACCCAGCGCGATCAACGAGATCCTGCGCACCTGAATCACGCCGTCTCTCTTGCGATGGGAGAGGCGGCGGCCTGGTGAACCGTCTGCTGGAAATTGCGCGCCAGCCAACGGCCTGCTTGGTAGCACTGCCCGGTCCCTGGTGCGCGTGGCGCAGCCTACGCGAGGCTGGGCGTGCAGGTGGGGGCAGATTTTCAGAGCAAAGTGCCATCACTCTTTTTGCCCGCCTATACTGTGTAGGCCAGCTTCCAGGCTGGCGTGGCGCCGGACGATAGGGACATCCGCTGAACTGACATCCACGGCCGTCAGACTGGCAAGCCCCACCACCCCATCTCCGAGGCGTGACCCATGTTCCAAAAATCCCTGCGCGCGCAGATTCTCGCCCTGCTCGGTGGCAGCCTGGCGCTGATCCTGATCACCGCCCTGGCCTGCTTCAGCTTTCTCTCCGGCGGCATCCAGTCCTACCGCGGCCTGCTCGACGGTCCGCTGGAGTCCTCACGCCTGATCGACGCCGCCAACGTCGAATTCAAGATTCAGGTACAGGAATGGAAGAACGTGCTGCTGCGCGGCCAGGACAGCGCCAACCTGCAACGTTACTGGGGCCAGTTCGAGGCGCAGGAGCGCAAGGTGCAGGACATTCTCGGCCAACTGACGCAGGTAGCCGCGGCCGACCCGACGCTCAGAACGCAGGTCGAGCGCTTGCGCAGCGAGCACCAGGCGCTCGGCGGCAACTATCGCAAGGGGCGCGACGCCTTCGTCGCCGCCGGGGCCGATCCCAAGGCCGGTGACGAGGCCGTGCGCGGTATCGACCGCGCCACCAGCGAGCAGATGAGCGCGCTGGTCGAACAGCTGCGGCAGAACAGCCTGAGCCAGGCCGAGCAGATCAATGCCAGCGCCGAGCGCACCATTCTCGCCGGCACCCTGCTGATGCTTGCCGCCGCGCTGGTCATCGCCGTGTTCAGCCTGTGGCTGGTCAACCGCAACCTGATCATTCCCATCCGCCATCTGATCGGCCATGTCGATCAGCTCAGCCATGGCCAGTTCGGCCAGCGCGTGGACAGCACCCGCCAGGATGAGCTGGGCCTGCTGGCGCGCGCCGCCAATACCCTGCGCGATTTCCTCGCCAGCACCACCGAGCGCCTGCACCACAGCACGCGCAACCTCGACAATGCCAGCGGCGAGCTCAACGCCATCGCCTCGCGCATGACCGAAGGCGTCAGCGAGCAGTTCGAGCGCACCGATCAGGTCGCCACCGCCATGCACGAGATGTCCGCCACCGCCCAGGAGGTGGCGCGCCACGCCGCCGAGGCGGCGCATGCCGCGGACGATGCCGACGACTCGGCACGCCAGGGCGGCAAGGTGATGCAGTCGACCATCGCCACAATCACCGACATACGCGGCGAGATCGCCAACACAGCCGAGGTGATCCGCCGTCTGGAAAGCGACAGCGGGCGCATCGGCAAGGTGCTGGAAGTGATCCGCGGCATCGCCGAGCAGACCAACCTGCTGGCGCTCAATGCCGCCATCGAAGCGGCGCGGGCCGGCGAACAGGGCCGCGGCTTCGCCGTGGTGGCCGACGAGGTGCGCACCCTGGCGCAGCGCACCGCCGAGTCCACCGCCGAGATCAACCAGATCATCGATACCGTGCAGAGCGGCGCGCTGAACGCCGTGCGCGCCATCGAGAGCGGCCAGCAGCGCAGCGAGCAGGGGGTGACCCAGGTCACCGAGGCCGGCGCCATGCTGCAACGCATCACCGGTGCGGTGGAGGCGATCCGCGACATGAACCGGCAGATCGCCACGGCAGCCGAAGAGCAAACCTCGGTGGCCGAGGACATCTCGCGCAACCTCACCGAACTGACCGCCATCGCCAGCGCCAACCAGGAAAACGTCGAGCGTACCCAGATCGCCAGCCACAACCTGCGCGACCTGTCCGGCCAGCTCGGTGAAGTGACCCGCCGCCTGGGCTCCTGACCCCGGCAGAACACCGGCACAGGGAAGTGCCAGCACGGTGCAATCACCGATAAAACGGCGCTTTGACAGCGTCCCGCTCTGGCACTAAGGTGCCTATCTTGCCTATTCCCAGGCCCTACCCTGCTCGCCAAGGAAACGGAATATGTTGCTCCGCCGCATGCTCATCATGCTCGGCGTCGTACTCGTCGTGGTACTCGCCCTCGCCGCCTACAAAGGCTTCTCCATCTATCAGCAGATCCAGATGTTCTCGGCGCCGCAGCCGGCCATCAGCGTTTCCGCCGCCCTGGCCGAAGAGCAGCCCTGGCAGGGCCGCCTGCCAGCCATCGGCACGCTCAAGGCGTTCCAGGGTGTGGACCTGGCTGCCGAAGTGGACGGCATCGTCAGTGCGGTGCTGTTCGAGTCCGGGCAGAAGGTCACGCTCGGCCAGCCGCTGATCCAGCTCGACAGCGAAGTGGAACGCGCCAACCTGGCCACCGCCGAGGCGGTGCGCAGCCTGGCGCGGGTCGAGTTCGAGCGCGGGCGCAGCCTGGTGAGCCGGCAGAACATCTCCAAGAGCGAGTTCGACCGCCTCAACGCCGAGCTGCTCAAGGCCGAGGCCACGGTCTCCCAGCTCAAGGCGCAGTTGGACAAGAAACGCGTGCTCGCGCCCTTCGCCGGTACCATCGGCATCCGCCAGGTGGACACCGGCGACTACCTCTCGCCGGGCGCCGCCATCGCCACCCTGCAGGATCTGTCGCGCCTGCACGTCGACTTCTTCCTGCCCGAGCAGCGCGCACCGCAGCTGCAGGTGGGGCAGCGCGTGCTGGTGGGCGTGGCGGCCTATCCGGGCGAGACCTTCGAAGGGCAGATCGCCGCGATCAACCCCAAGGTGGAGAACGAGACCCGCAACCTGCAGGTGCGCGCCACCCTGAGCAACCCGGACGAGAAGCTGCTGCCGGGCATGTTCGCCAACCTCGAGGTGCTGCTGCCCGATGACGAGGCGAAGATCGTGGTGCCGGAAACCGCCATCACCTACACCCTCTATGGCAACTCGGTGTACGTCATCGACGAGAAGCGCGGCGAGGATGGCCAACCGGTCAAGGACGAAGGCGGCAAGACGCAGCTGACGGTCGAGCGGCGCTTCGTCGAGACCGGCGAACGGCGTGCCGGGCGCGTGGTGATCGTCAAGGGCCTGCAGGCCGGCGAGCAGGTGGTTACCTCCGGCCAGCTCAAGCTGGACAACGGCGCCCATGTCGAGGTGGTCGAGGATCCGGCGCTGGCGATCCAGGCTGCCGCCACCACGCAGTAACTTCGCTGCAATTTGTCATGCTGTTCAATTAAGCCTGCGCCGAATGCAAACAGTCCTCGCCCCTTCGGGGTGAGGCCAGGAGAGGGAAAACGGGCACGCTGACTCCGCCCTTTCCCCGGCCCCTCCCATGAACGGGAGAGGCAGTAGAACGCGCGCAACTGCTGATAGACAGGCCGCCGCAGGGCGGCCAAGGAAATCCTTATGGCTTTTACCGATCCTTTCATCCGCCGCCCGGTGCTGGCCACCGTGGTCAGCCTGCTGATCGTCCTGCTCGGCTTTCAGGCCTTCAGCAAGCTGAGCATCCGCCAGTATCCGCAGATGGAGAACGCCCTGATCACGGTCACCACCGCCTACCCCGGGGCCAATGCCGAGACCATCCAGGGCTATATCACCCAGCCGCTGCAGCAGAGCCTGGCCAGTGCCGAAGGCATCGACTACATGACCTCGTCGAGCCAGCAGAACCTGTCGACCATTTCCATCTATGCCCATATCGGCGCCGACACCGACCGCCTGTTCACCGAGCTGCTGGCCAAGGCCAATGAGGTGAAGAACCAGCTGCCGCAGGACGCCGAGGACCCGGTGCTGTCCAAGGAAGCGGCCGACGCCTCGGCGCTGATGTACGTCAGTTTTTACAGCGACGAGCTGTCCAACCCGCAGATCACCGACTACCTGTCGCGCGTGATCCAGCCCAAGCTGGCCACCCTGCCCGGCATGGCCGAGGCGCAGATCCTCGGCAACCAGGTGTTCGCCATGCGCCTGTGGCTGGACCCGGTGAAGATGGCCGCCTACGGCATCACCGCCGGCGACCTCAACAGCGCGGTGCGCAAGTACAACTTCCTCTCCGCCGCCGGCGAGGTGAAGGGCCAGTATGTGGTCACCAGCATCAACGCCAGCACCGACCTGAAGTCCGCCGAGGCCTTCGGCGCCATTCCGGTGAAGACGCTGGGGGACACCCGCGTGCTGGTGCGCGACATCGCCCGAGTGGAAATGGGCGCGGAAAACTACGACTCGATCAGCTCGTTCGACGGCATTCCCTCGGTGTACATCGCCATCAAGGGCACGCCGAGCGCCAACCCGCTGGACGTGATCAAGGAAGTGCGCGGCATCCTTCCTGAACTGGAGGCTCAGCTGCCGCCGAACCTCAAGGTGGCCATCGCCTACGACGCCACCCTGTTCATCCAGGCGTCCATCGACGAGGTGGTCAAGACCCTGGTCGAGGCGGTGCTGATCGTCATCGTCGTGGTGTTCCTGTTCCTCGGTGCATTCCGCTCGGTACTGATCCCGGTGATCACCATCCCGCTGTCGATGATCGGCGTGCTGTTCTTTATGCAGCTGATGGGGTACTCAATAAATCTCCTTACCCTCTTGGCCATGGTGCTGGCCATCGGCCTGGTGGTGGACGATGCCATCGTCGTGGTTGAGAACATCCACCGCCATATCGAGGAGGGCAAGACGCCATTCGACGCGGCCATCGAGGGTGCGCGCGAAATCGCCGTGCCGGTGGTGTCGATGACCATCACCCTGGCTGCGGTGTACGCCCCCATCGGCTTCCTCGAAGGCCTGACTGGCGCGCTGTTCAAGGAGTTCGCCCTGACCCTGGCCGGCGCGGTGATCATCTCCGGCATCGTCGCGTTGACCCTGTCGCCGATGATGTGCGCCAAGCTGCTGCGTCACGACGAGAACCCCTCGGGGCTGGCCCATCGCCTGGACATGATCTTCGACCGGCTCAAGCAGCGTTACCAGAAGATGCTCCACGGCACCCTCAACACCCGCCCGGTGGTGGTGGTGTTCGGCGTGATCGTCATGGCGCTGATCCCGGTGCTGCTCAGCTTCACCGAGAGCGAGCTGGCGCCCGAGGAAGACCAGGGCGTGGTGTTCCTCTTCGCCAACGCGCCGCAGCCGACCAACCTCGACTACGTCAACGCCTACACCGACCAGTTCGTGGAGATCTTCAAGAGCTTCCCCGAGTACTACTCCTCGTTCCAGATCAATGGTTTCGATGGCGTGCAGTCGGGCATCGGCGGCTTTCTGCTGACGCCGTGGAACGACCGCGAACGCACGCAGATGGAGATCCTTCCGGAGGTGCAGGCGCGGCTCAACCACATCCCCGGCCTGCAGATCTTCGGCTTCAACCTGCCGTCCCTGCCCGGCACCGGCGAGGGCCTGCCGTTCCAGTTCGTGGTCAACACGCCGAACGACTACGAGTCGCTGCTGCAGGTGGCCGAACGGGTCAAGGCGCGCGCGCTGGAGTCGGGCAAGTTCGCCTTCCTCAATATCGACCTGGCCTTCGACAAGCCGGAAATCGTGGTCGACATCGACCGCGCCAAGGCCGCACAGATGGGCGTGTCCATGGAAGACCTGGGCGCCACCCTGGTCAGCCTGCTCGGTGAGGGCGAGATCAACCGCTTCACCATCGACGGGCGCAGCTACAAGGTGATCGCCCAGGTCGAGCGCGCCTACCGCGACAATCCGGGCTGGCTGGACAACTACCACGTGCGCAGCGAGAGCGGCGCCATGGTGCCGCTGGGCACCCTGATCAGCCTCAGCGACCGCGCCCGACCGACCAAGCTCAAGCAGTTCCAGCAGCTCAACTCGGCGATCATCGAAGGCGTGCCCATCGTCAGCCAGGGCGAGGCGATCGACACCATCACCGCCATCGCCCGCGAGGAAGCGCCGCGCGGCTACAGCTTCGACTACGCCGGTGCCTCGCGGCAGTACATCCAGGAAGGCAGCGCGCTGTTCGTCACCTTCGCCCTGGCCCTGGCGATCATCTTCCTGGTGCTGGCCGCGCAGTTCGAGAGCTTCCGCGACCCGCTGGTGATCCTGGTCACCGTGCCGCTGTCGATCTGCGGCGCGCTGATCCCGATCTTCCTCGGTTTCTCCACCATGAACATCTACACCCAGGTGGGCCTGGTGACGCTGATCGGCCTGATCAGCAAGCACGGCATCCTCATCGTCGAGTTCGCCAACCAGCTGCGCCACGAGAAGGGCCTGCCGCTGCGCGAGGCCATCGAGGAAGCGGCGGCCATTCGCCTGCGCCCGGTGCTGATGACTACCGCGGCGATGGTGTTCGGCATGGTGCCGCTGATCCTCGCCAGCGGCGCCGGTGCGGTGAGCCGCTTCGACATCGGCCTGGTGATCGCCACCGGCATGAGCGTCGGCACGCTGTTCACCCTGTTCGTCCTGCCCTGCGTCTACAGCCTGCTGGCCAAGCCGGATGCCGAGCCGCAGGCGCAGGCCGTGCCCGTTCACTGATGCACCCGCGCCTCTCCCTCGCGGGAGAGGCGACTCACCGTAGGGTGCGCCGTGCGCACCGCCTCCCCGGTACCTCGGAAGCGGTGCGCACAACCTGGGCGGCCACGCCCCCCTACGGCCGGCGCACGACAGAAGGTCGTAATTAACCCTTGCTATTTATGTAATAGGAATTATTCTCAGTTACGTAAAGACGGCCAAGGAGACCTGCCATGACCTACCTGATCGATGCCTGGCTGGACCGCCCGCATCCCTATCTGCGCATCCTCAACCGCGAAACCGGCGAGGTCTGCGCCATGCTCGAAGAAGACGCCCTGGACGAGTTGCGCGACCAGGGCGATCTGGACCTGCACGAGCTCACCTCCAGCGAACCCATCGTGCTCAAGGAGCTGGTGCGCAGCCTGTTTCTGTTCTGCTATGCGCGGGCGTTGCGGCCCTGAAACGCTAAACGAGCGAACCTTCGCTGAAATAGCGGCGCTCCATGCCAACCCGGTGCGCACGGCGCACCCTACCTAACGCAAACGGGGCGCCCTTTTGATGGGGCGCCCCGTTTGCATTTCTCCAGTCGGGTGCGCCGTGCGCACCGACACCGAGAGGCCTTACAGGATGTCGAGCAGCTCGACATCGAATACCAGCACGCTGTGCGGCGGGATGCTGCCGACGCCCTGGGCGCCGTAGGCCAGCTCGCTCGGCACGTGCAGGCGCCACTTGCTGCCGGTACCCATCAGTTGCAGCGCCTCGACCCAGCCCGGGATCACGCCGCCGACCGGGAATTCCGCCGGCTGGCCGCGCTCGTAGGAGCTGTCGAACACGGTGCCGTCGATCAGGGTACCGTGGTAGTGGGTACGCACCTGATCGTCGGCCGACGGCTTGGCGCCCTCGCCCGCCACCAGCACTTCGTACTGCAGGCCGGACGGCAACACGGTCACGCCTTCGCGCTTGGCATTCTCGGCCAGGTAGGCGCGGCCTTCGCCGGCAGCGGCTTCGGCCTTGGCAGCAGCTTCGGCCTGCATGATTTCGCGGATGACCTTGAAGCTGGCGCCCAGCTCGGCCTCGGACACGCGGCTGGCCTGGCCGGTGAAGGCGTCGGTCAGGCCGGCGAGGATGGCGCTCAGGTCGACGCCAGGCGGCGGGTTGTCGCGCAATTGACCGCCGAGCTGGCGGCCGATGCCGTAGCTGACGCGGCCCTCGTCGGAGGACAGATCGGGGCTGAAGGTGAATTCGGACATGAAAGGCTCCGCTTGGGGCTGCAAAAAGGCCGGCCAGACTAGCACAGATGCCCGGCCTGGCGTCACGGCCTCAGGGGCCGGACCTGGCACTCGTATCGCTGCCCACCCTGCGTCCGCGCCGGCAGCGCTCGGAGCAGTAGCGCACTTCGTCCCAGCAGCGCGCCCATTTCCGGCGCCAGGTGAACGGCAGGCCACAGACCGCGCAGGTCTTCACCGGCAGCTCACTCTTTTTCACAACACCTCTCCCGCATCGAGCCTGGCCAGCAGGCGCTCGCCCCAGTCCCACAGCGCCCGCTGCCTGGCCTCGTTCATCCGCGCCAGGTTGCGGTAGACCATGCCCATGCGCGGGTTGCGCTCCAGCCGCTCGCGGTGGCGCATGAGGAAGTGCCAGTACAGCGCGTTGAACGGACAGGCCGCCTCCCCGGTGCTCTCGCTCACCTTGTAGCTGCAGCCCTGGCAATGGTTGGACATGCGCTTGATGTACTGGCCGCTGGCGCAGTAGGGCTTGGAACCGAGATAGCCACCGTCGGCGTGCATCACCATGCCCAGGGTGTTGGGCAGCTCCACCCAGTCGAAGGCGTCCATGTACACGGCCAGGTACCAGTCGCAGATGGCCTTGGGCGCGATGCCGGCCAGCAGCGCGAAGTTGCCGGTGACCATCAGCCGCTGGATATGGTGGGCGTAGGCATGCTCCAGGGTCTGGCCGATGGCCTGGCGCATGCAGTTCATGCGCGTCCGGCCGGTCCAGTAGAACTCGGGCAGCGCCCGTGAATTGCCGAAGGCGTTGCCTTCGGCGTACTCCGGCATGCGCAGCCAGTAGATGCCGCGCACGTATTCGCGCCAGCCGATCAGTTGGCGAATGAAACCTTCGGCGGCGTTCAGCGGCACGTCGCCGGCACGATAAGCCGCCTCGACTTCGGCGCAGACCCGCCGCAGATCGAGCAGGCCGATGTTCAGCGCGGCGCTGATGCGCGAATGAAAGAGAAACGGCTCGTCATCGGCCATGGCGTCCTGGTAATCGCCAAACTCGGCCAGGCCGTTGGCGAGAAAATGCTGCCAGAGACGCTCGGCCTGCTCGGTGGTCACCGGGTAGTCGAAACCCTCCAGGCTGCCGTAGTGCTCGGTAAAACGCTGCCCGACCAACGCCAGCACCTCGCGCGTGATGGCGTCCGGCTCGATGCGCCATGCCGTGGGTGGGCGCACCTCCTTGGGCAGCGCCTTGCGGTTGTCGGCATCGAAATTCCAGGCGCCGCCTTCGGGCGTGCCGTCGGGATTGAGCAGCAGGCCACTGGTGCGGCGCATCTCGCGGTAGAAGAACTCCATGCGCAGCTGCTTGCGATCCTTCGCCCAGGCGGCGAAGGCCTCGCGCGTGCAGAGAAAACGGCTGTCCTGATGCCAGTGGATCGGCACGCCGCAGTGGCGCAGCGACTGTTCCAGGCGCCAGTCGCCACACTCGGTCAGGTGCACTTCGGCGGGATTCAGCCGCTGCGTCCAGCGCTGCAGTTCGCCGGGCAAGGAGCCGCTGTTGTCGGGATCGTCCAGAGTCACGTAATGCACCTGGATGCCCTGCGTGCGCAGGGCTTCGGCGAAATGGCGCATGGCGCTGAAGATCAGTGCGATCTTCTTCGGGTGATGCGGCACATGACTGGCCTCCTCCATCACCTCGGCCAGCAACACCCGATCATGCCGCGCGTCGATCTGCGCCAGCGCGCCCAGTGCCGGGGTGAGCTGATCGCCCAGCACCAGGATCAGGCGGCGTGTGCCCGAGTCGGCAGGCCCCGGCGCTGCCGACATGGCGTCAGCGCTCACCAGGAAGAACGAATGGCGATGGGCACGCGCAGGCTATTGTCTGCCGAAGGCATGCCGCACATCTCGTCGTGCACCGAGCTGTGCACCAGAAAGAACGGCAGCGTCGGCATTTCCTGCAGCACGTCACGCGCATGCTCCACCGACCGCAGGTTCAGGGTGCTGCCCTGCTCATCGAGAATCGGGTGAGCACGCCCCTCCATCCGCGCCTCAAGCAGATAGATGCCGCCTTCCAGGGAGATCAGATTGAGTTCGTCGATACGCCCGGCCTGGGCGTGGGTGGATAGATCGTGCAAATTCATGATGTTTCCTCGCGCCCCGCAAAGTTATACAAAAATATCTACAAAGCAAATCTTTGTACAACACTCAGAAAGCGCAAGGCCAAACGAAAACCGCCCGTCCGTTAGACAACGGCCGGGCGGCAGTCAGGCAGACGAGGCGGATCAGTGGTCGTGCTTGGTCAGCTTGTCCAGATAACCCATGGCGAAGGCCGAGACGACGAAGGTCATGTGCATGATCACGTACCACATGAGCTTCTCGTTATCGATCTGCTGGGCATCCATGAACATGCGCAGCAGGTGGATCGAGGAGATGGCGACGATGGAGGCGGCCACCTTCATCTTCAGCGAGCCGGAGTCCATCTTGCCGAGCCAGTCGAGCTTTTCCTTGCCTTCGTCGATGTCCAGTTGCGAGACGAAATTCTCGTAGCCGGAAATCATCACCATCACCAGCAGGCCGCCGACCAGCGCCATGTCGATCAGCGACAGCAGCACCAGGATCAGCTCGGATTCGCTCTTGGCGAACACATGCGGAAGGATGTGGAAGATTTCCTGAAAGAACTTCAGCGACAGGGCCAGCAGGGCGAGGGACAGGCCGAAATAGATAGGCGCCAGCAGCCAGCGCGAGGCGTACATCGCGTTTTCGAGAAAGCGTTCCATGGACAACTCACTGAGGGGGGAGCGGAAATGCGCGCGAGTATACCCAGCGGGGCGCAGCAGCAGAAGCATCTCGAAACACTGTGGATAACCCCTGCGCCGCCCGCGCCAAAGCCGACCGCCAGCGCCCTGGCTAAAGCGTGCCAGGCGCCGCGCTCAACCCTGCCCGTCGGTCTCGGGGTGATGCTGGAAGGGGGTGAAGTGGCTGTGGCGCTCACCGTTGACACGGCGCAGCTCCGCCTGCAGATGCAGGTGCCAGATGGGCGGTTCGGAACATTCCGCATAGCCTTGTTGCAGCAGGCTTTCGGCGATTGCCGCGAGCACCCCTTCAGCAGCGTGAGGCCCGTAGAACGGGCCTTGCGCCCTGATCGCCGAAGGCTGCGCACCGGACATGCCGGCGGCACAGAGCAGGGTCCAACGTCCGTTGTCGCCAGCCAGTGGCCGAATCATGCATTCGATACGAGTGACCAGGCCCAGGCATTGGCGGGTAAGGCAGAGGCTGCGCGGCATGGCGGCGACCCTCGCGGAATCCAGGCTTCAGCCTACACCCCGAGCGGTCGCACTGTGAAGGCAAAAGTTATCCACGCATTCTGTGGATAACTCTGTGCATGACGCGTGAGCAAAAGGCGCCGCCCGCCAGTGACGGGTGATTCGGGACAATCGTGCAAGTTCTGATCAGCCCGCGGCACCCTCGCCTTCACCCTTCTTGCGCCGAGGTGCCTTGGCCGGTTTGGCTGCCTCCTCAACGGCTGCGCTCTTTTCCTTTGCCGGTTCGAGGTGCTTGCCCTCCTCCTCCATGCCGATCTCGGCGATCTCGCGCAGCCGCTCCAGCACACGCGCATTGACGCTGCCCTTGGGGAAGCGGCCCTTCTCGTCGGGATGCCCCGCCGGTTCGCCCACCAGCAGGCTCAGCGCCTCGTCGACATGGCGCACGGCGTAGACGTTGAACTGGCCGGCGCGCACGGCGTCGAGCACCCGCTCGTCGAGCATCAGGTTGCTGACGTTGGAATGCGGAATGATCACCCCCTGTTCGCCGGTCAGGCCGCGCGCCTCGCACAGCCGGAAGAAGCCTTCGATCTTCTCGTTGACCCCGCCGACCGCCTGCACCTCGCCGAACTGGTTGATCGAACCGGTGATGGCGAAGCACTGCTTGAGCGGCGTGCGCGACAGCGCCGAAATCAGCGTGCACACCTCGCCCAGCGAGGCGCTGTCGCCATCGACGTAGCCGTAGGACTGCTCCAGGGCGATGCTGGCGGAGATCTCCAGGGGGAACTCCTGGGCGTAGCGGCTGCCGAGGAAACCGGTGAGGATCATCACGCCCTTGGAGTGGATCGGCTGCCCCAGGCTGACCTCGCGCTCGATGTCGACGATGCCGCTGCCGCCCGGGTAGACGGTGGCGGAAATTCGCGCCGGCACGCCGAAGGCCGAGTCGCCCACTTCCAGCACGGTCAGGCCATTGCACTTGCCGACGGCGGCGCCGCTGGTGTCGATAAGGATGATGCCGGCCAGCATGTCGTCGATGATGCGCGCCGAAACGCGCCCGGTGCGGGTGGCCTTGGCCTTCAGCGCACGCTCGATATGACCGACGTCGGTGATGCTTTCACCGGCCAGATGGCGGATGAAATCGGCCTCGCTGACCAGCTGGAAGAGGTCGCCGATGCGCGCCGACAGACGCCCCTGATGCTCGGCCAGGCGCGCGCTGTAGGTGGCCAGACGCGCCACGGCGGCGCCGGTCAGCGGTGCCATGCCCTCTTCCGAGGTGCGCGTCTTCATCAGCTGAGCGAACTGCTCCAGGCTGTCTTCGGCGAGCGGGATGTCCTCGTCGAAGTCGACCAGCACACGGAACATCTCCTGGAAGTCCGGATCGTGATCCTGCAGCGCGTAGTAGAGCTGGCGCGAGCCGATGATCACCACCTTGAGCTGCAAGGGAATCATCTGCGGATTGAGGGTCACGGTGGCGATGCGCCCCAGATCGCCCAGCGGCGATTCCATTTTCAGCTGGCGCGAATGCAGGGCGCGCTTGAGCGCCTCCCAGACGAAGGGCTCACCGAGCAGCTTTTCGGCCTCGACCACCAGATAGCCGCCGTTGGCACGGTGCAGCGCCCCCGGGCGCAGCTGGCGGTAGCTGGTGTACAGGGCGCCCTGATCGGAGCTGTACTCGATGCGGCCGAACAGGTTGTCGTAGGTCGGGTGCGATTCGAACACCACTGGGGCGCCGCCCTGGGCGTGATGACCGACCACGAGGCTCGGGCAGTACATTTCCTCCAGCAGCTTGCGCAGCTGCGGGTCGGCCTTGTCCACATCCACCAGCTGCTCCACCGCGGTCTTCAGCAGGTTGATCTGCATGGCCTGCAGATAGGCGCAGACGCCGGCGTTCTCGGCGTACTTCTCCGACAGCGGCGCCAGCAGCGGCTGCAGGGCGACGGTGATGGTCTCTTCGTTGAGCTGACGCAGCAGATTGCTCGACTCGCGCTTCCACTGCGGCAGGCTGGCCAGCTCCTCGTTAAGGCGCTCCTCGAGCAGGGCGATATCGGCATGGAAACGCTCGCGATCGGCCTCCGGCAGCTGGGCGAACTCGGCCTCGTCCAGCGCCTTGCCGTCTGCCATCGGGGTGAAGGCGATATTGGTGCTGTCGCGGTACAGGGCCACGCCCTTCTCCAGCGACAGCTTTTCGATCACGTCCAGCGCCTGGTCGTAGCGCTTGTTGAAGGAGCGGTCGATGGCGCTCTTCTTCTGCTGGTAGGTCGGCGTTTCGAACACCGCCGGGAAGGTGGCCAACAGGTTGTCGATCAGCTGATTGATGTCGGCGATGAAGGCACTCGCGGTGCCGGCCGGCAACTCCAGCGCACGCGGCTCGCGCGGCTCGTCGAAATTGTTGACGTAGACGCGGTCGGCCGGAGTCTCCATGCGCTTGGCCTCGGCCTTGAGATAGCGCTGCACGAAGGAGAAACGCCCGGTGCCCGGCTCACCCATGACGAACACGTTGTAGCCGGCGCGCGGCATGGCCACGCCGAACTGCAGGGCCTCCACCGCGCGAGCCTGGCCGAGCACGCCGCGGAAGGGTTCCAGATCATCGGTACTGCTGAAGTTGAACTGTTCGGGGGCGAAGGGGCGGGTCAGGGAGTCGGGGGCAAGGCGCAAAGCATCGAGGCTACGCTTGGACATTGGCGATCCTTATAGCGGGCGGAAGTTTCCGCAAAACATGGGGTGATTCTGGGCCTGCTGGACGATCACGATCAAGGCTTGATTCCGCGCAAAGGAAAAAAACGTGTGACGGTGTAATCTGCTTCGAGCCTCACAGCCGGAAACGCCGCATGCCCCATCCCAACCACCTAAGTCTGCCCGTGCTGCACGTCGCCCGTCACGACTATGCCGCGCTGAATCACCAGTTCAGCGTGCGCGAAGCACTGGACAATATCCGCCAACAGGGCCTGGGCGAGCGCATCATCTATTTCTACGTGGTGGACGATGAAGGACGCCTGCTCGGCGTATTGCCCAGCCGCCGCCTGCTCACCGCACCACTGGACGACCGCCTGGTCGACCTGATGGACCGCGGCGTGGTGTCGATACCGGAGCAGGCGAGCATTCTGCAGGCGTGCCAGCTGCTGATCCAGCGTCGCTTCCTGGCGCTGCCAGTGGTCGATGCGGAGGGCCGGCTCTGCGGCCTGGTGGACATCGCCCTGCTCAACGAGGAGAGCTATGACCTGCGACAGCGAGATCAGGCCGATGCCCTGTTCGAGACCCTGGGTTTCCACGTCGCTCAGGTGGGCAACGCGTCGCCGCTCTGGGCATTTCGCCTGCGCGTGCCCTGGCTGCTGGCGACGATCGCCAGCGGTACGGCGTGCGCCGTGCTGGCCAGCCTCTATGAACTGACACTGGCCAAGAGCCTGGTACTGGCGTTTTTTCTGACCCTGGTGCTGGGCCTGGGAGAAAGCGTCAGCATGCAATCGATGTCGGTGACCATCCAGGCGCTGCGCAGTGTACGTCCCGACCTTGCCTGGTATCTGCGCTGTCTGCGCCACGAAATGCCAACGGCCGTGCTGCTCGGCACCACCTGCGGCAGCCTGGTCTGGCTGATCGTCTGGCTGTGGCGAGACGAGGCCTGGACCGGCCTGATCATCGGCAGCAGCATCCTGCTCTCGCTGTGCGCCGCCTGTCTGCTGGGATTGAGCGTGCCTGCCGCTTTGCACGCGGCGAAGCTGGACCCAAAGATCGCCGCTGGGCCGGTGACGCTGGCGATCACGGACATCTGTACCCTTTTGTTCTACTTCAGCCTGGCCGCCTGGCTACTCTGACCCGCCATGGCGCCAGCGCAGCTCAGGCAGTACTCCGCAGCCGGGATGGCATTCAGGCGCGCCTCGCTGATCGGCTCGCCGCATTTCAGGCACAACCCGTAGCTGCCATCGGCGACGCGTGCCAAGGCCTGATTGACCAGGGCCAGGCCCAGCTCGGCCTCGGCCAGCAGGGCTTCCAGGACTTCGTCGTTCTGCCGCTGCTGCGCCTGCTCGGCGAAGTCCGGCGAATGGCTACGCCCCAGGTCGCGCCGGATGGCCTCGGCACGGACACGATATTCATGCTGCAGGCCCAGCAATGCCTCACGCCGGTTCATGACCCGTCTCCTCGATGGCTGCGAGTTTTCAGTGTGACACCGGCATCATGGCCAGACGCTGATATCGATCATTACTTGCGCAAAATCCTCTTCTCTGCTGCCTTGACACCTGCACTGCGCCTGACCAAAGCTCGGCCATCGCCATGACCAGAAGAACAGCGACCTTGAAACGGATATTCGCCGTCCTCGCCCTCAGCGCCAGCCTTCCCCTGCACGCCGCCACGCCAGAGCAACTTGCCGACGATCCCTACTGGATCGCTCTCGGCCACTACGAAACCGGCAAGCTCGGCGGCTGGCGCAGCTATGTCGATGACAAGGCGTTCTTTCTCGCCGCAGATGGCGCCAGCAATCCCAGGGCCGAACTGGTCGCCACCGTGCAGGCGCTGTACCAGCCGGCCGAACTCGGCGACCGCCATCCACAGTGCGTGTACCCGGCGCGTACCCGCTGGCTCAGGGAACGCCTGGCGCTGACCGACCTGCCCAGCCCGGACTGCGCCGAATTCCGTGCCTGGTTCAAGGACGTCAATCCACACAGCACGGTGCTGGTCTTCCCCGCGGCCTACCTCAACAGCCCGTCGTCGATGTTCGGCCACACCCTGCTGCGCATCGACCAGCCCGACATCGACAGCCACAACACCGCCCTGCTGAGCTACGCGCTGAATTTCGGCGCCTTCATCGAAGGCGACGACAACAGCATTCTCTACGCCTGGCGCGGCCTGATGGGCGGCTACCCCGGGCTGTTCGCCCTGGTGCCCTATCGCGAGAAGCTCAGCGAATACAGCCGCCTGGAGAACCGCGACCTGTGGGAATACCGCCTCAACCTGACACCCGAGGAAACCGGGCGCATGGTCGAGCACGTGTGGGAACTCAAGCAGATCCGCTTCGACTACTTCTTCTTCGACGAAAACTGCTCCTACCGCCTGCTGGAACTGCTGGAGATCGCCCGCCCGGGCATCGAACTGACCGAACGCTTCCCCATCACCGCGATCCCCACCGACACGGTCAGGGCGGTGAAGGACGCCGGGCTGATCGAACGCATCGACTATCGCCCCTCGCGCGAGCGCGAGCTGCTGGCCCGCGCGCAGCCGCTGCAGGCCGACGAAGAGGTCTGGGTCTTGCGCCTGAGCCAGGATCCGGCGCGACTTGAGGATGCCGACTACCTCGCCCTGCCGGCCGAGCGCCGCGCGCTGATTCAGGATGCCGCCTTCCGCCTGGTGCGCTATCACGCCAGCAACGAGGAACGCAGCGCCAATGCCCAGCGCAGCTTCCAGCTGCTCAGCGCCATCAACCGCAACCCGCCACCCAGCTTGCAGCTGGAACGCCCGCCACTGCCGGAAGCGGGCCACCAGTCGCGCACCTGGCAGCTGGCCGGCGGCAGCCGCGACGAGCGCGCCTTTGCCGAATACGGCCTGCGCATGGCCTACCACGACCTGAACGACAACCTCGACGGCTTCCCGCTCGGCGCGCAGATCGAGATTCTCCAGCTCAAGCTGCGCCAGTACGAGGGCAACCACTGGCAACTGCAGCGCCTGGACCTGGCCAACATCCGCTCGCTGACGCCGCGCAACGCCCTGCTGCAGCCGCTGTCCTGGCAGGTCGGTGGTGGCCTGGAACGCGTGCTCGGCGAGGACGGCGATACCCCGTTGGTCGGTCATATCAGCGGCGGTGCCGGCGCCGCCTGGCAGCTGCACGACAGGCTGCTGGGCTTCGCCCTGGGTACCGCACGCCTGGAATACAACGAGGGCTTTGCCGCCGTGCTCTCCCCTGCGCTGGGCTTCAATGGCGGGATGCTATGGCGCAACCCGCTGGGCAACCTGACCCTGGAAGTGGCCGGCGACTACTTCCACAACGGCGAAGTGCGCCGCCGCCTGTCGCTCAACCAGCAGTGGGAAGTTTCCACCGATCTGGGCCTGCGCCTGAGCGCGCAGCGTGAATTCAGCCAACTGGCCAGCCCGGTCAACGAGGTGAAGCTGGAGCTGCGCTGGTACTACTACTGATGCACGGATGGCCGCTGCCGGCGTTGAAAGGCCTATGGCTGGACAAGCGGATCGGCACGGGCAACGTGTTGCTGCTGGAAATCGCCTGCGAGCACTTTTCAACAGCTTCGGCCAGAGCAATGTGCACGCCAAGGCTGAAAACCGCCGACTGCTCAGGGCTCTCCTATACTGAATTTCCCCAAGCCCGTTCCAGGAGAGTCATCATGCGTCGCACGCTCATGTTTCTCGCCGCTACATTGATCAGCCTGCCACTCTGGGCCATGCACTGCCCGCAGGACATGGCCAAGATCGATGCCCTGCTGCAAAGCGATCCGCCTGCCGACCCGGCGGTGCTGGCCAAGGTTCAGGAGCTGCGCGCCGAAGGCGAAGCCCTGCACAAGGCCGGCGACCACGCCGAGTCGGTCAAGGTGCTGGGCGAAGCGCTCGATCTGCTGGCCGCCAGCGAGTGAATCACGCTGGGCTCGCTCAATAGCCGCTGTACAGCAAGCCCAGCGCGACCTGACGCACTTCCTGCAGATCCACCGGTTTGCTCAGACAGGCCGAAGCGCCGCGCGCGCGGGCGTCCTCGAACAGACGGGCGTCGGCCACAGCACTGATCACCAACACCGGTATCTCGCGTAGCCGGGGATCGGCACGCATGCTGTCCAGCACCTCCAGTCCGCTGCCGTCGGGCAGATCGATATCCAGCAAGACCAGGGCCGGCTCGCTGCTCTGCAATTCGGCCAGGGCTCGCTGGCACGAGCTCACGCCGCGCACTTCGGCGAACTCGCGCAGGGAAGCCTGCAGGATTTTCATGCAGGCCGGATGGTCCTCCACGCACAGCACCTGCACCAGGCGCTGACGCGGCTGGGCGGGCTCGTCTGTGGCATCGCTGGCCTCGCCCTCCGGGCTGGCGGCACTGGGCAGATCGAGCCAGAAGCGGCTGCCCACTCCCGGCTCGCTGCGCAGGCCGATCTCGCCCTCCATCAGGCTGGCCAGTTCCCGGCACAGCACCAGGCCGATGCCGGTGCCGGGGATGTTGGAACTCTCCCGACCAAGACGCTGAAACGGCTGGAACAGCTGCGCCTGCTGCTCGGTGGAAAGCCCCGGCCCGGTGTCATCGACCCACAGGCGCACACAGTCGGCACGCACTTCATACCCCATGCGGATCATCCCGCGCGGGCTGTTGTACTTGATCGCGTTGGAAAGCAGATTGAGCAGAATCTGCCGTACCCGGCGCGGGTCACCCTGCACGAACAGCGGCGGCTGGGCGGGCTCCATCACCTGTAGCTGCAACTGCCTCTGCTGCACTTCGGGCAGCACCAGCTCGGCACAGCCGTTGAGCAAACCGCCGATCTCGATCGGCTGCAGCTGCAATTGCTGACGACGACTCTCGATGCTCGACAGATCGAGGATATCGTCCACCAGGGAGGTGAGATGCCGGCTGGCATTGACGATTTCTCGCGCGTAGTCGCTCTCCGGACCGGCATCGGCCTTGTCCTGGGTTTCCATCTCGATCAGCTGGGCAAAGCCGTGGATGGCGTTGAGCGGCGTGCGCAGCTCATGGCTCATGCTCGACAGGAAACGGCTCTTGGCCTGGCTGGCGGCGAGCGCCTCGAGGCTGGCGTGGCGCAGCTCTTCCTGCACCTGCTTGAGCCTGGTGATATCGACGTGGGTGCCGGCGATACGCAGCGGCCAGCCATTGTCGTCCCGTGTCAGCACCTTGCCGCGGCTGAGCAGCCACAGATAGTCCCCCTTGGCGTCGAGGTAGCGGTACTCGGCATCGAAATGCTCGTCGCCGCTCTCGGCAAAGTGCTTGCGCAGATGGCGCAGCCGCTCCAGATCGTCGGGATGCACGCGCTGGTTGAATTCGCTGAGACTCAGGTGACGGCCACCCAGGCCGAAGCGACGCACGAAGCGCTCGCTGAGCTCGATGGTCAGGTCCTGCGTATTGATGTGCCACAGACTTTCGGTGGTGCTCTCCAGCACCAGCTGTAGACTGTTCTGCGCCTCCTGACGCTCCAGCTCGCTGGCCTGCAACTGCTTGCCCGCCTGCTGAACCGCCTCGGCCAGGCGGCTGACTTCGGCGATGCGACTGTCCGGTGAAGCCGGCAGATAGTTGCCCTGCCCCAGGCTGCCGGCCATCTCCACGATACCGGCGATGGGACGGGCCAGCTGGTTGCTGAGATGCCGCGAACGCAGCCACATCAGGGCGAAGAACAGCAGGTAGAAGGCCAGCAGACCGGCGATCAGCAGGTAGCCGATCTGCATGTAGCGTTCGGCCAGCTGATTGGTCTCGTGGAAGATCTGCTCCTCGTCCACCACCAGCAGCAGACGCCAGCCGGTCTGCGGGATCTCGCTCCAGGCCACCAGTTGCTTGCGCCCGCCGAGCAGTACCTCCTGGACATTGCCGCGCCCCTCGTTCATCGCCCGCAGCAGTGGCGCCATGCCCTCGCGCTTGGTCAGATTGAAGTCCTCGGGCTTGAGCACCTCGCGGCGTACTGCCTCCTCGTAGGAATAGTGGGTCAGCTCGCGCAGACCGAAATCCAGCTCGCCGGCCGCCGGCAGCGCCATGATGTTGTGGTCATGGCTGACCAGCATGGCGTAACCCTGCCAGGGCACGTTGAGCTCCGCGATCTCGCCCAGGACCTGATCCACCGTGATATCCAGCCCCACCACCCCTTCCAGGAAATCGCCGCGGTAGACCGGGGCGATGGCTGACATCATCCAGCCCAGGCCCGCCGGATCGAGGTAGACCTCGGTCCACATCACCTTGCGCTCCGGGTTGTGCTTGGCATCGGCGAGGTAATAGAAGTTGTAATCCGGGATCACCATGTCGTGAGGGTACTGGGCCGGCGTATCGAACCAGGGGTAGATGCGGTTGTAGCTGTCCCAGCTGTTGAAATACAGCGCCGCCACCAGAGGGTTGGCCTGCTTGATCGAACGCATCAGCGGATCGACCTGCGACAGGCGCATGACCTTGGCGTGGTCCTGCTGCTCTCGCGGCGTGCTGTTGGCATAGAAGGAAGCCGCGCGCCCATCGTCGCTGCGGGTATAGAACACGCCGCTGTCGGTGCTGGCGTGGCGCCGGTGTTCCAGCTCGTCGGCCTGGAAACGATCGTCGAGCAGCGCCTGCAGGGTTGCATCACGATAGACCTGCACCAGCGACTCGATCGAGCGCAAACGCCCATCGATGATCTGCCCCTCGCGTAACGCCGCGCTGGCCAGATCCTTGACCGCGGCCTCCTGCAGATGGCCGATCTGCGTATCGCGAATCGCCTGATTGCTCAGCAGATACACCGCGATCAGTACCGACTCCACCAGAATCAACGGGATCAGCGCGCTCTGCACGAACGCTCGCCAGATCCACTGACGCAGGGGAAAGCGGCTGGAACTCGGCATGACGACTCCTTTCCATGAGGCGCGCAGCGAAGCGCGATGCGCCATCATAGCCGTCCGCGACGGAATCCGCAGTCGACGCTGAGGAACCTTTGCCGTACACTTCGCGTCCTAGCTGTAACCACGAAGGTTTTGGGGCCGATTAGGATTCGACGCCGGTAACGAAACTTGAGGGGCATGCCGAGTAGGTGACAGTTCTCGTAAATCCGCTGCCACAACTTCATAGTTGCCAACGACGACAACTACGCTCTGGCCGCCTAAGGGCGCCAGCTGACCCTAGGGGATGCCTGTAAACCCGAAGATCTGGTCAGTCATATAGAACAGGATCGCCGCCAAGTTCGCTGCAGACGTAACGGCTAAAACTCATGCAGCTCGCTCCAAGCACCCTGCCACTCGGGCGGCGCGGAGTTAACTCAGTAGAGATGGCTAAGCATGTAGAACCGATAGCGGAGAGCTGGCGGACGGGGGTTCAAATCCCCCCGGCTCCACCATTACAACATCTAAAGACGTCCACGGACGTCTTTTTTTGTGTCTGAAACCCAGCAAATACGGGACCTTCAGCGTCATAGACGTACAAAGACGTCTGACTGCATCCATGCCTTCGTGTATTCCAAATTGTATTCCAAGCCCTAAGCCAGTATTTTTTGGAATACACAAATCGCACTGGAGTACACCATGGGTGCCGCAACAACGCGCCTTTCAGACCTGAAGGTCAAAGCAGCAAAGCCCAAAGAAAAGGACTACACCTTGACTGACGGCAACGGCCTTCAGATGCGAGTGAGAATCAATGGATCGAGATTGTGGAATTTCAACTACATCCACCCCATCACCAAGAAGCGACTGAATATGGGGCTTGGCACCTTCCCGGAAGTAAGCCTTGCTCAAGCCCGCAAACTGACCATTGAAGCGCGTGAGCTCGTAGCACAGGGCATTGATCCCAAAGAGAGACGCGACGCAGATCGACAGGCCAAAAAGGCCGCAACCGAGCACACGCTGCAGAACGTAGCGACGTCCTGGTATGAACTCAAGAAAGATGCAGTAACCCCCGCCTACGCTGAAGACATTTGGCGCTCGCTTACGTTGCACGTCTTCCCCGACTTGGGCGTTACGCCGATCGCATCCATAACAGCTCCGAAAGTCATCAGCCTTCTCAAGCCGCTCGAAACTAAAGGCAGCCTGGAAACCGTCAAACGCCTTACGCAGCGACTCAACGAAATCATGACCTACGGGGTCAACTCAGGCCTGATACCCGCCAACCCACTTACCGGGATTGGTAGCGTGTTCAAGAAGCCGAAGAAAAAGAACATGCCGGCCTTACATCCCGATGAGCTCAAAGAGCTCATGGTTGCAATCGCGAACGCCAGCATAAAAAGAACCACTCGATGCCTGATCGAGTGGCAACTGCACACGATGACTCGCCCCGTTGAGGCTGCCACTACCCGCTGGGCCGATATCGACTTCGAGAAAAGGATCTGGACGATCCCGGCTGAACGCATGAAGAAACGTCGCCCGCATACGGTGCCGCTTACAGATCAAGCATTGGCCATTCTGGAAGCAATCAAACCCTACAGCGGGCACCGTGAATACGTGTTCCCTGCTGACCGCAATCCGCGTACTCACTGCAATAGCCAAACAGCCAACATGGCCTTGAAACGCATGGGCTTTGAGGGACGCTTGGTAAGCCACGGAATGCGATCAATGGCCAGTACAACGCTCAACGAGCACGGCTGGGAGCCTGAGCTGATCGAAGTAGCGCTGGCGCATGTGGATAAGGACGAAGTGCGCAGTGCCTACAACCGTGCGGACTATATCGATCGCAGGCGCCCTATGATGGCTTGGTGGAGTGAGCATATTCAAAAGGCTGCTACCGGCAATCTTTCGGCTGCAGCTATCAATCAACTTGGTGATCGAAAAATCATTCCAATACGCCGCTAAGCAGCCAGAAATTATCAGCTGATTTTCGAAGATCGATGGTTGTTTTCGAGCCCTCGCCTACTCCACTCCGTCCATGATCAGCCAAGCTTTGCGATAAACCTGTCCATCAGCGCCCAGTGCAGCACTCCACCCCTGTTCCGGCAAGGCCTCAAGGCGTTGCCGGATCAAAGGCAAGGAGTCACCTGGTTTCAATTGCATCGCCCGAGCCAAAGCTGGTGCGGCTCGGCGAGGTACACCTAGAAGGCGCAGCGAAACTGCTTCATCTGTCGATACACCGTAATACACCTGCGAGGGTAGATTGGCTAATAGGCTACGCTCGCCGTCTTCAAGCTCTGATCCTGTAATAGCAAGCAGTGCATTCAACCCCCAAGAAGAGGTATGAGCCAGCTTACCGAAGAGGTTCTGACCGCACTTGGTCAAGGCAGTAACTGTATCCGTGCCTTCCTGGCTGAAGTGCCGCTCGGCAATGGTGACCAGCTCTTCACCATTCACCCAGTCCTTCAAAATGAGCGCAAGTTTGTCGCCATCTGGCGTTTTTCCACCTAAAACTGCCTTCAGGTTATCGCGCAACTCCGGCACACGGAGCAGCACCCCCATCATGGTCTGCAGAGTGCCGTCACCAGCCTTGAACAGCCTGTCCCGATCCCATGAATCTGGCCCGATGTTACCGCGATGGGTCATGACCGTTTTGATGCTCTGCAGCGAGAAGCCCGTACTGTCTACCAGCCCTAGCGGTTGTGCAGGGCTAGCCATGTAAGAAACGTAACTGCGGATACCTGTAAGCAAACTGCGAGCAAGCTGACTGTTTGACGTGCGAAGCCGTTCAAAGCCGAAGGTGCCACGCAAGACCTGCTCGATCTGATCGGCAAAGTTGGACGGCTGCCCCATCTGGCGGTAGGTATGGGCTAGATACTGCAGAAAGCTAGACCACTCGGGATGGTGGTAAACAATCAATCCAAGGTCAGTCAGTTCACCGGCTGCAGCTTGAGCCAACTGAATCAGTGCGGAGTTCAGATCTCCGGTGTTGCGGTTGATGAAGTCACGACGTTTTTCCACGTCAGCTGCGTCTTTGGCCACCAGCGCGACCACACCCAACTGCCCTTGAGAAACACGCCCCGCCCGACCAGCAATATTCCAGAAGTCCTCCGGCGGCATGGGAACAGAGCTCTTTCCTTGCGGGTAATGAGTAGACGCCATCACCACACCGCTCACAGGAAAGTTCACCCCCTGGGCAAGGGTAGTAGTGGCTGCCAGGACATCCAGATGACCTTTCTCGAACAGCCACTCCATCAGCATCCGGACTTCTTCCGGCAGCCCGCCATGGTGCACCCCCACACGATGGGACAACAAATCCACCAACGGGAACTGCTCGCCCATCTCTGCCGCCACATAGTCCTGCACAAACCGCAAATCAGCCGACAGTTCTATGCTTCGTCCAGACTTCAGCTTATGTGCCAATCTCCAGACATTATCCGGAGTGTTGTGCATGGCAATAACCGGCCCACGGGCAGCCAGCTTGCGCGCAGCGATCGCAGCTAGCGTACCCACAGCCTTGACCTCCGTCAGCGAGGTAGCCAGGCTCTGTTCTCTGCCCAGAGGGAACACGTCATCCAGGATAATACTGGGTCGAGAAGTGTGAACTGTCTCGAAGTTCACCTGATAATCGCGACTTCGCCCCTTCTTGGCACCCGCATCTACCGCGCTGACAATACCGATAGCCCTGTCATTCGGCTGCCAGTCCACCCCAAGGCTTATGTCTTCAGAGTTCAGACCACCCAACCAGCGCGCAACTTCCCGGGCGTTCTGGATGAAAGGCGTCAACAGTAGGAACTGCGCCTCGCGGCACTCACGGTTAATAGTTGCTAGCAGCAACTCAAGCCGCAGTCCGCGCTCACTGTCCTGAATCGTGTGAGCTTCATCCACCACAACTAGTGTGAGCGGACGACCAATTTTTTCCTCCCACCCCTGGCGTAGCATCAAATCGAACTTTTCGGGCGTGGCTACAAGAACACGAAACTGAGCATCACTCTGTTGCTCGGCCAACACCCCCGCCTCGATGCCGTTGACCTCCATAGCTGGACTGACCCGCTCCACTACCACGCCTAGCGGCTGGAAATCGCGCCGTAGCTGTCGCGTAACCTGATTCACCAGTGCCCGACTGGGTGCAAGATAAGCAACCCACCCCTTGCGGTCATCAAACTGATTCAGCGCCTGCAGCATGCGAAACTGGGCAATCAGCGTCTTACCACTGGAAGTCGGCAGACTAACCACCACGGCACGGCGGCTAGATCCCAGCAAGCCCCGCTCAGCAAGCGTGCGGCGCTGAGGTGGCAGCACATCGAACAGGGCACGATCACCACGGCCACGACTGACCAACTCGCGCACAAATTTCGTCACCCTTGAGTTCACCGCACGAGTGACCGTCCACAGCGAATTCGCCTCCATCTGAGCGGCTGCCCTTGCCAACAGACGCGTTAGCGGCCCCAGCTCAAGCAACTGAGCGGTATCACAGGCCGCAATGGCACGGTCAAAGTGCGAGTCCAGCATCGGCTGAATCTGAAAACTATCCTCCACCACGCCATCGGTGATGAAGTGGGCTAGCACGTCAGCTGCTTTGGCCAAATGGTAGATGGCGATAAGCTCTAGCGCCGAGCGCTTTGCTTGCAGCGGATCGAAAGACCCCAGGTACTCTCGCTCAAACTCCTGCTGGCTGGTGCGCAGAGCAGCCACCCGCTCAAGTACGGTGTCACGGTCGTTCCAGCCTTGCTTGCGAACCAGGCGCAACCATACATCGGTAAGAGTGGCACGACAGCGCTCCCCCCAATCTGACGAGTTCAGGGGTAGCACGGGCCAAGCTTTTTTATCATCAAGCGCACGGAGCCAGCGCGCAGCATCTGCTCCCCGGTCACCAATCACCGCCAATATGGATGCCCGCAGCATGTGCGTAGCCGCTGCCATCGGAGTTTCAGGTAAGGGCAGTACCCGCAAAAGTCGGAAAGCATCTGCTGCTGCACTGTGCAGTACCGCCTGGCGATCCTTCTCATCCCCAAAGCGGTCCAGTTCCATATCCAGCACGGCCAGTTCCAGCGCAGCCACTACCTCATGAATGGTCTGAGCATCTAAATCAGGCTCTTGCGGCGTCATTTCACGGTAGAACTGCACCCGGTCAGCATCACGCAGCGCTTGTGCACGCCGTTCTGCAATCGCTTCCAGCAGCCAGTGATTCATGTTCCACATCCCTGCGTAATAACAGCAGGCAGTTGTTCAATCGGCCAAGGCAGATACAAGGCAAGTAGGTGGCAACGTGTCGGGGCATGCACGCTCTTTACAAGAGCCTTGCCGCGATTTTTCAAATCCATCTCGCTGGCTGCCTGATCGCGTATTAAAACGCCAAATAGCGCTAGATCACGATTTCCAGACTCGAAATATCGCCTGCAAGCGGAATCAAAGGCTGCCTGATATTCAGTATTCTTGACTCTAGGCAGTAACCATTTGAGCAACTGGCACAAGGTGCCGAGGTTTCCAGCAAGCGTCTCTAGCTGATGGATCATGCCACTACGCCCAGTCATAACCTGAGGCGGCCATTTATCCTCGGATGAGCATTTGACTTCACCCAATGCCAGACGATGTGATTCACCATCGCGCTGGAAGCCAACAATGTCAGCACCTGGCAAAGATGCAAAAGGATTACGCTTGTCGCGCTCATTGTTCCAGGGCAACACCACGTCATGCTGCTCCTGCAGCACTACCTCTGCCAGTGCCTCACCCGCAGCCCAATCGCGAGTTTCTGGCAGCTCTGCGTCGAGCACAGCCTGCAAGGCATCCTGCCCCATACCAGTTAGGCTAAGACCTCGAAGATGCTGGCTCAATGCAATGCTGCCTTCACTATCGTTCAGGCGTGCAGACACGGGACCTTGCAGAAAGCCATTGAACAAATCTCCAGCCTGCGCACAGTTACCTTGCCAGGAGACGCAGCCATCTGCCGACTGATATAGGGTTTGCCAAATCATGCGCGGCTCTCATCCATGTCTAAAAAACGATGCAACAGGCACTGCCTGAGAGTTCTGAGGGAGTCCGCTATCTGCATTTGGGCGACGATCCTTGACACCTGGATTATCGTGTTAGCGCTGTGCGGGCCGCAAATCGTGGCTCACAGCATGCAGCTACCAAGACAAACTAACCGCATGCCATGACCCAAGTAGAAACGGGCGCCAGATAAGCATCAAGGCTTGATCAAGCTGGCAGGCTATTCGCCTTTGCTAACCCGCTCTATTTCACGAAGAGCTATTTCGTCCAGCTCCTCAATAGGAACACCGGAATAGCCTGCTTTTTCAGCTGCTTCGTGATCGAAATCGAGGGTATTTTCCTCTTCATCGTCTTCAAAACGGTCGCTCATTTCTTGCATCCTTCTTAGCAGCAGCTCTGAGGCTGCGGAGCGACAGTTTCGTAATCTGAGCAAGTAAAAGCAATTGTCAATCAACGATGACCTTTCCTGCCGCGTTGAATCCATTTTTTTTCAGTCACACATCACCGCAATGACATCCCCACCATGGAGTCTTCAACCATGTCATTGCACTGCCCGAGCTGCGGCTCTCCTCAGGTCTCCACGCACCTCTCCGCCATGCGGATTGCTGCCTTCATCGGCATGCTGGGCGGTGCGCTGCGTGGTGCCGGTACCATCCTGCTCACTGGTCCGGCCATTGCCAGCAGCGGCCTAGCCAAACCTCCCAACGTCAACCTCAATGCCCTGTCATCGGCCATTCTCAACGGACTGGTTGGTGCTGCTGGTGGTTGTGCGATGGGCGCTCAGCTTGGTGAAAAACTTGACCGTCATGTGCTGGCCCACAACCACTGTCTGAGCTGCGGTCACCGCTTCAATCAAACGGTCTGATCCGGCCGCCCTTCTCTTTCATTCATCCCTAAATGCCGGTGCTGCGCCATGCGCAGCGCTTTATGCCGGCTATTGCTCAAAGGAAATTCATCATGGCTCATCAAGTCGAACAAATGGCTTACGTCGGCACCACTCCCTGGCACGGCCTGGGCAACAACCTGCCTCGCAAGCAACCTATCGAGGTCTGGCAACGTCAAGCTGGTATGGACTGGCAAATCCAGGAGTCGCCGGTACATTTCAAATCGGATGCTGTCGGTCATCTGGGCACGATCCATTCCTTTCCTGAACAGAAGGTGCTCTACCGCTCCGATACCAAGGCTCCGTTATCGGTAGTCTCCAACCGCTATCACACCGTGCAACCGCGCGAGGTGCTGGAGTTCTATCGCGATCTGACCGAAGTGTCCGGCTATGAGCTGGAAACTGCGGGCGTGCTCAAGGGAGGTCGCAAGTTCTGGGCGCTGGCGCGTACCGGACAAGGCACGTCGATCAAGGGCAACGATCAGGTCAACGGCTACCTGCTGCTGGCGACTTCCTGTGACGGCACCCTGGCCACCACGGCGACACCGACCACCGTTCGCGTGGTGTGCAACAACACCCTGACGGTCGCCCTGGATGGCACCAGCCGTGCGATCAAGGTGCCGCACAACACCCGCTTCGATCCGAAGGCGGTGAAGAAGCAACTTGGCATCGCCGTCTCGCAATGGGACGACTTCATGTACCGCATGCGCGCGCTGGCTGAGCGCAAGGTGCAGTGGCATGAGGCACTGGGCTACAGCAAGCGCACGAAGCACAAGGTACGTCGCATCAACGCCGTACTGCAGCATCCCAATCCGGATTTGCCCTGGATGCTGGCTAACATTGATCGCGAGGTGATTGGTACAGACGAAGTGCAGATCCTCGAATGCAAGACAGCCGGCATAAACGGGGCACGCCTCTGGAAAGAAGGCGTCCCCGAATATGTGCAGTTGCAGGTGATGCACCAGCTCGCCGTAACCGGCAAGCAGGCGGCTGATGTGGCGGTGTTGCTCGGTGGTCAGACGCTGGAGATCCATCGCATCGAGCGGGATGAGCAGATGATCGCTCGCCTGATCGAACTGGAGCGCCGCTTCTGGCAGTACGTTGAAACGGATACACCACCACCTGCCGATGGCAGTGCATCGGCCGAGCTGGCGCTGCGTTGCCTGTATCCGCAGGACAATGGCCAGGTGGTCGACTTCAGCAGCAATGCCGGTCTGGCGGCTGCCTTCCTGGAGCTGAAGGCTGTGCGTCAATCGATCTCCGAGAAAGAAAAGCGCGAGGCCGAGCTCAAGCAAATGCTGCAGCAAGCCATGGGTGAATCGACCCGTGCTGAGTTCTCCAGCGGCTACGTGAGCTGGCGCAAAGCCAAAGACAGCACCGTGCTCGATGTCGAGCGCCTGCTCCAGGAAAAGCCTTACCTGCAGGCCCGTTATCCGAAGCTCAAGGAAGGTAGTCGGCGCTTTCTGATCGGCTGATCGCCCTCTTCTACTCCATCCCTCCCCTTGGCCAGTCCATGCAGTTCGCGCTGCTGGCTGGCCTTTTTTGCTTACAAGGAGCGCCATCATGCTCAAAGGCCTGGCAATTACCCCGCCCGTACTCGGGCGCATCTCGATCGGCAAGGTCGTCGAGAAGAACGGCAAGCGCCTGCCGGAGAAAGACGATCAATTCACCATCACCTCCCAGGTGCAGGGCAAAGACGGCTGGTTGCTGCATCCACTCAATGATGAGTTACGTCAGGGCAAGGACGACAAGCTGCGCAGCATCCCGGTGCGCTTGCTGTTCAACGAACCTGAGCTGAACTTCCGCGCTGATTACACCCTGTTTGATCGGCAGAACGGTCGACCGATGTGTGTCGGCAACGGTGAAACCTGCAAGCGTATCGGTAAGGATGGCGTCCAATCGCTGCCCTGCCCGTCACCCGATGCCTGCCCTCTAGCCAAGGGCAACGCCTGCAAGCCCTACGGGCGGATGAACGTGGTGATTGGCGATGAGGACGCCCTGGGCAGCTTCGTGTTTCGCACCACGGGCTTCAATAGCATCCGCACGCTGATAGCCCGGCTGCAATACTTCCGGGCCATATCCGGTGATCGCCTGGCCTGCCTGCCGCTGGAACTGCGTCTGCGTGGCAAATCCACGCGGCAGAGCTATGGCACACCGATCTTCTACGTCGATCTGACGCTACGTAGCGGCATGACCGTGGAGCAAGCGTTGCTCACTGCACGGGAGCTGGATGAGGCGCGTCTGGCGGCTGGCTTTGATCAGGCAGCGTTGGATGCCACCGCGCGACTCGGCCTGAGCAACGGCATCTTCGAAGACGACGGTGAGGACAGCAGCGCCATTGCTGAAGAGTTCTTTCCGGACGGCCAGCCTGCCGCATCGAAGCCCGACAGCACCGTTCACACCCAGTCACTCGCCGAGAAACTCGAAGCCCAATCCCAACAGCTCGAACCGTCAGCCTAACCATAGGCGGGCCGAATCGGCTCGCCATCCGGAGACACACCATGAAATTTCACAAACTCAGGGCCGGTGAAGTCGCCGGCAATTACCTGGTGGACTCGCCTGTCAGCGAAACCGACATCCTGCGCATGGCCCAGCAGTTGGCCACTCAGCGACTTAGTAAGGGACGCGCGCTGACTGATCCACACAAAGTCAGAGAACACCTGCAGGTGCTGCTGCAGGATCTACCACACGAAATCTTCGCGGTGCTGCTGCTCGACAGCAAACACCGGGTGATCAGTTTCGAGGAGTTGTTTCGCGGCACCCTCGATGCGGCCAGCGTGTATCCGCGCGAAGTGGTCAAGACAGTGCTCGCTCACAACGCCGCTGCCGTGATCCTGGTGCACAACCACCCTTCGGGCGATCCCTCGCCCAGCCAGGCAGATATACGCCTGACGCAGACACTCAAAAACGCCTTGGTCATGGTTGGCACCACCACGCTGGACCACTTCATCGTGGGGTCAGAAGGCATCGTGTCGCTGGCTGAACAGGGCTTGCTTTAACAGATGGCAGGCGCCGTTGGGCGAGACGCTACAGATCAGCGTCCAGCAGTAAGTCAGATGGTTTACATCCAAGCGCAGAAGCGATTCGCGCAATGTTCAGAAAGGTCACATTGCGTTCCCCACGCTCAATTTTCCCCATATGGGAGCGGTCAATCCCAGCCGCATCAGCAAGTGCTTCCTGGGAGAGAGCCTGCTGCGCTCTGCGGGCACGAACAGCCTTTCCCAGACGCATCAGGCTTTGGTCTTGATCTTGAGTCGCGGAGATTCTTGGCATGACGCGAATCGTTTCGTTATGCTGCCAAAACGACCACGGTATTTACGACCCATTTCTTTGATCACACAGGGAGTACTGAAATGATGAAGCTAACTTTTCATGACCTAGCCACCGCCAAACTTCCTCAACTCATCAGCAGCAAGGAGTCTTTCGAGGTCGTAGGCCTCGGCGGCAAGTTGCTCGAAGCTGTTCGCCTGGTCGAAAGCAAGATTGAGGTCACTGGACTGACTTGCCGCGTTTACACAGCCGGACGAATTGGCCTGGCAGCAGGCAGCTTCGCAGGAGGTATCACAGGCGCATTGGGGTTGCTCACGGCCACCGGCATTGCCATGCACAACCTGCTGACACTCAGTCCTGACTACGTGATCGAGAAGTATCCGACCTACAACCGGATCGTCGTTCGCTACAAGAAAAAGAAGAAGTAACCCTCCCCGACCTAACTCTTCAGCAATCACCTACGCCACATGGCCTCCATGCAGCTTCTACCTGCATGGGCCAAATAAATGAAAAGGAGTCCTCATGACCATATTCAGGAAGTCGCTCGTAGCTCTGGGGCTGATCAGCAGCCTCCCTGCCTTCGCAGAACAAGCGGAATTCTTCGATTACACGCCCGCCATGAACGTTATGTCCTGTGACACCAAGATGGAGATCCCTACTCTGGGTCTGAGAAGGGCCGATGGCTCATTGCCGACCCGAACCGTCTACGACTGTCGGCCGGCGGGCAAGAACACACCCAGCCAAAAGCAGATGGCATTCATCAACCGGGAAACGGGGGAGCGCTTTGTAAAACACACCGCAGGGACTTTAACCCTGCAGTGTGGAGAACACGGATGCGCCCTTCAAAATGAGGTCGACGGATACACTCCCGGTGCGCTGCTTGGACAGGGACGCCAGGGGAATTACCTCATCGAAAATGGCTGGTATCTGGACTATGACGCTCAAGGCAATACCGTGGCCTATCGCAACGATGTCGGCCCCAAGAAAAATCAAGCCCCGTTCGGTAGCTCGAAGCCACGCCCGAAGAACTATGGAAAGGAAGCCTGCTATGAAGATGCGCTAGATGAGCTCGAACGCAGATTCGGCGTGCCGAACGAAGACTACTATCTAGAGCTTCAGATTCGCGAAGAATGCGGCCTGCCGCTTCAGTAAGCGAACGCTAGCATCAGCTTAGATCTCGCACCAACCGGTGCGGGATCACTTTATTTTTTGCGATTACAGTATCGAAGCCATCACTCTTCAAATGGCTGCTTTCGACAGACTCTGTTGAGAAATGGGCCGGGTAACTAGGCCTTACGCGCCATCCGTTACCAACCCATTGAGCCATTGCCACTTCGCCGGTTCGTAATAATTCCGCACCAGCGCCGCGATATACTCGCTCTCAGTCTTTCAGCTCAGCCTCCTCCTCACGCCGATAGGCCCAACGATAGAGCGCTGGCAACACCAGCAGCGTAAGTGCGGTAGAGGACAGAATCCCACCGATCACCACAGTCGCCAGAGGGCGCTGTACTTCAGCCCCAGTCCCAGTCGCCAGAGCCATGGGCACGAAGCCAAGCGATGCAACGAGAGCAGTCATCAATACCGGGCGCAGACGTTGCAGGGCACCTTCGGTGACGGCCTGCTGCAACCCCATTCCCTCCTCGCGCAGATTACGAATGAAGGAAATCATCACCAGACCATTGAGAACCGCCACCCCGGAAAGAGCAATAAAGCCCACCCCGGCGGAGATCGAAAGCGGTATGTCACGCAACCACAGCGCCATCACGCCACCGGTCAACGCAAAAGGAATACCGGTAAACACCAGCAAGCCATCACGCACGTTGTTGAACATCATGAACAGCAGCATGAAGACCAGCAGCAGGGCGACCGGCACCACCACTTGCAGGCGTTTGGCTGCCGATTGCAGCTGCTCGAACTGTCCGCCCCAGGTCGTCCAATAACCGGCTGGCAGCTTCACATCGCTGCGAATCCTCTCTTCGGCTTCTTGCACAAAGGATCCGATGTCACGCCCTCGCACGTTGGCACTCACCACAACCAGGCGCTTGCCATTCTCGCGGCTGACCTGGTTTGGCCCTGGCGCCAGTTGCAGACTGGCCACTTCGGAGAGCGCGATAAAGCCGACGCTGGTGGCTGCCCCCGTTGCTGGAACGGGTATCAGCAGTCGCGAAAGCCCCTCGATATCGGTACGCAGGTTCTCCGGTAGACGTACTACCAGATCGAAACGGCGATCCCCCTCGAACAGCGTTCCCGCCCGGCGCCCACCAACAGCCACGGCGACAGTTTCCTGAATGTCACCGACATTCAGACCATAGCGAGCCGCCTTGTCTCGGTCGATGGCCACGGTCAGCACCGGAAGACCCGTTGTCTGCTCGGCCTTCACCTCGGACGCCCCATCAATACCGCCTAGGGTTTCGGCCACTTCGGCTGCCGTGCTATTGAGAACGTCCATATCGTCGCCGAATATCTTCACCGCGACATCGCTGCGCACACCCGATATCAATTCGTTGAAACGCAACTGAATAGGCTGCGACAGCTCGTAGTTACTGCCCGGAACCAACTCGGCAGCGGCCTGCAGCTCGGCGATCAGAGCATCACGCGACTTTTTCGGATCGGGCCATTGATCGCGCGGTTTGAGCATCACGTAGCTGTCAGAAATGTTCGGCGGCATCGGGTCGGAGGCGATTTCCGCCGTACCGGTACGCGCGAATACTCGCTCCACTTCCGGCACCTTGGCCAGAATGGTCTCCTCCAGGCGCATCTGCATCTCCACCGACTGCGTCAGGCTGGTACCCGGTACACGCAGCGCCTGCAGCGCGAAGTCCCCCTCACTGAGGCTAGGCACGAACTCGCTGCCCATACGTGATGCCAGCAGACCGGAGAACAGAACCAGCGCCACGGCCGCACTGAAGGCCAACGTACGCCGTCGCATGACCCAGGCCAGCACTGGCTCGTAGGTGCGCCGGGCAACACGCATCAGCGCGTTTTCCTCTTCTTTCACCTTACCAGTGACGAATAGCGCGATAGCCGCCGGGACGAAGGTCACCGAAAGGATCATGGCCCCGAACAGGGCGGTCACCACGGTGAAGGCCATTGGGTGGAACATTTTGCCCTCGACCCCGGTCAGGGCGAAGATCGGCAGGTACACCACCATGATGATCAACTGACCGAAAATCAGCGCACGACGCGCTTCCTTGGATGCCGCGAAGACCTCATGCAGACGCTCACTACGGGTCAGCTCGCGGCCAAGCTTGTGCTGCGCATGAGCCAGACGGCGAATAGCGTTCTCGACGATGACCACGGCACCATCGACGATGATGCCGAAGTCGAGTGCCCCCAGACTCATCAAGTTGGCGCTGACCTTGTTGCTGAACATGCCGGTGAAGGTGAACAGCATCGACAGCGGAATGACCATGGCTGTGATCAGCGCCGCACGGATGTTACCGAGGAACAGGAAGAGGATGACGATGACCAGGATAGCCCCTTCGATCAGGTTCTTCTTGACCGTGGCGATGGCCTTGTCCACCAGATTGGTGCGGTCATAGACGGTCACCGCAACCACCCCTTCAGGCAGCGAACGGTTGATCTCCTCCAGACGTGCGGCCACGGCCTGCGACACACTGCGGCTGTTCTCGCCGATCAGCATAAACACTGTTCCCAGCACGACCTCGCGACCATTCTCGGTCGCAGCACCAGAACGTAGTTCACGGCCCAACATCACCTGCGCCACATGACTAACCCGAATGGGCGTGCCGTCCACATTGGCCACGACGATATTGGCGATATCGTCCAGCGTGCTCAGTTGCCCAGGTGCCCGAATCAGTAGTTGCTCGCCATTGCGCTCGATATAGCCAGCACCGACGTTGGCATTGTTGCGCTCCAGCGCCAGCAGCAGGTCACCCAGCGTCAGCTTGTAGGCCGCCAAGCGCTTGGGATCTGGAGCGACCTGGAACTCCTTGGCGAAGCCACCAATGGTGTTGATTTCGGCAACGCCAGGCACCGTGCGCAACTGCGGTTTGATGATCCAGTCCTGGATCACCCGCAGATCGGTTGGTGTGTAAGGCGTACCGTCCTCCTTGAGTGCCCCCTCCTCGGCCTCGACCGTCCATAGAAAGATTTCACCTAGGCCGGTGGAAATCGGCCCCATGGAGGCCTCGACACCCTCGGGCAATTGCTCCTTGGCGCTTTGCAGTCGCTCGTTGACCAACTGGCGGGCGAAATACAGATCCGTGCCATCCTCAAAAATCACGGTAACCTGCGATAGCCCCGAGCGTGACAGCGAGCGGGTCTGTTTCAAATGCGGCAGGCCGGCCATGGCCGTTTCGATCGGGAAAGTGATGCGCTGCTCGGTTTCCAGCGGCGAAAAGCCCTCGGCAGCGGTACTGATCTGTACCTGGACGTTAGTGATGTCGGGAACGGCGTCGATCGGCAGCTTCTGATAGCTGGCCACGCCCACACCGGCCATCGCCAAAACGGCCAACAGCACCAGAAAACGCTGTTCTATGGCGAATTGAATGATGCGCTCAAACATGAAAAGTACTCGTCGGTGAGGATCAGTGCGCGTGTTCGGCGCTGCCTTTGCCCAGTTCGGACTTGAGGATGAAACTGCCTGTGGCAGCTACACGTTCGCCTGACTTCAGGCCTTCGCGTACCTCGACGAAGCCATCGCTGCGGGTGCCCAATGTCACCGGACGCACTTCGAAGCCTTCAGCGGTACGCACGAAGACACTGGTCTTGTCCTCGACATCCTGAATCGATGAAGCCGGCACCACGGCCCCGGCCTCATGGCTTTCAGTCGCCAAGGCAACCGAGACGAACAGGCCGGGACGCCAAATGCCGTCGGCGTTATCCAGGTCGATGCGGCCTGTCGCCGTCCGCGTCTGCTCACCCAGCAGGCGGCTGATGTAAGCCACCTTACCCGTAGCTTCGCGCCCCAACTCTGGCGCACTGACACGTACTGACTGCCCGACTTTCACCTGTTCCAGATCACGCGGGGAAACGCTGAAGGTGACCCAGACGCGACTCAGATCAGCCACCGTGAAGGCATTACTGGTCTCACTGACGACTTCGCCAGGTACCAGGTGCTTCTCCACCACCACACCGGAAAAAGGTGCACGCAGGTTGTAACGGCTGCCATCGCCAGCCTCGCCCTGAGGGCTGATCGTCTTGCCCTTCTGTCGGGCATTGGCCAGAGCGATCTCGGCCTCCTGCAGCGTTTGCCGGGCCTGGAGATAATCCTGCTCGGCCGAAATACCGTCCTTCCACAATTGGCGTTCACGCTCGAAGGTCGTGCGGGCCAGCTCAACGCGTCGAGCGGCAGCCGCCATTTCACTACGCAACTCGGAAACCTGCTGACTGACGATAGTCGCCAGGCCATCCCCAGCAGCCACCTTCTGCCCCAGCCCGACCAGCACGCGCTCGACAACGCCAGCGCTGGGCGGCACGACATGAGCCGTGCGCTCCTCGTCGAAATTCACCTCGCCAGGTAGAGAGATGTATGTGCTCATGGCGCGCGCTTGTACGTCGACGAGTTCAATGCCCGCAGCGGCTATTTGCGCCTCACTCAGCACCAGCCCCCCCTCTTCGGCATGCCCACCCGCGGACTCACCGTGATCATCGCCAGCCTCGCCATGATCATCATCGGCATGATCGTCCCCGGCCTCACTGACCTGCCCAGCCCTGACTGCAACAACGCTGTCGCTACTGGCAAGCATGTGCCCGATTTCTGCGGCAAAGCGCCCGCTGTTATAAAACAACGCACCACCGACGAACCCCAAGGTCAGGGCCGCCGCGATGGCAACACCAAGTTTCTTCTGCATGAACAACCCCAAAAGATGATCAGTAACCGGCATCGCGCCGATCGTCGTGACAGGAAATCAGTAGTTATCGGCTTGGGCAGATAGGTCGCCGTAGATGCGCTCAAGGCGAACCCAGGCATCGAGCGCTTCGCCGAGTGCCTGCAGGTAACGGGAGCGAACGTCAATCAATGTGCGCTGGGCATCGAGAACATCGATAAAGCCGAACTTGCCCATCTGAAATCCACGCGTCGTGCTTTCCAAAGCTGTGTCCGCGGACGCAAGCAGGCCCCCCTCGAAACCGCTAATCGCTCCCTGCGCCGTTCGCCATTGCTGATAGGCCTGCTGCACCTCACTGCGCAGGCGCAACTCGGCAGCATTTCGCAAGTCGCGCGCCTGATCAGCCCGCCGCGAGGCGGCCAGAACATTTCCCTGGTTGCGATCGAACAGAGGCAGAGGCATGGACAAACCAACAAGGTTGACGCGCTCACGATCCTCACTGCTGTATTGGCTGCCGAGGCTGACCGTCAGATCGGGAATCCGCCGGCTTTTCTCAACGGCGATTCCGGCCTCTTGCCGGTCGATCTCGACCCTGGCAAGACGCATCTGCGGAACTTTGTCCAGACGGCTCAGAAGTGCGACTTCAGAGGGTATTGCGGGCATATCGGTAACATCGCCACTGAGGCTAGGCTCACCACTGGCGGATGCCCCCCCAATCAAGGCCAGCAACTGATTCATGGCGTTGATGTACTGATCTCGAGCCCGCGCGGCCTCCAGTCGAACCTCTTCGTACTGCAGCCGGGCGCGCGATGCCTCCAGGGCAGAGGCCTTGCCAGCCTTGACGCGCGCATCAACGACCGCCACGCCGCGTTCGCTCAGGCGTTGTGACTGCTCAGCCAACTCTTGGCGCATCTTCGCCAACAAGGCTCCTTGAAAAGCCCCGACCACCTCGGCACGCAGCTCATTGCGCAGCTGCTCCTGACCGACCGCAGCACTGTCGATACCGCGTTCGGCCATTTCTATCCGGGCGCCGCGCTTGCCGCCCAGCTCGATAGGTTGGCTGATCTGTACCGTCGTGGTCCTCGTAGCACTGCGGGTGTCCTCAACCTCCCAAGACAGCTCCGGATTGGGAATCACACCGGCTTGGCGACGCTCACCTTCTGCGATGCCGACATTACGATCACCTGCCATCAGCGACGGGTTGGTCTGCAGTGCCTGCCCCCATGCGTCGCCCAGGGTGATCGGCGTTGATGCCACGGCATGATTCACTACAACTGAGCAGGCAACAGCCAGGCAAAGTGCCTCAGCAACTCTCGAATAACGCCTCGACAAGGGCCTTTCCTCCACACCTGTATAAATTCGGAGACATGTATGAAATCTCCGAGACCTTCATTCGGTGCAGAATTTAGGGAGCCTCACCTATCGTCGAGGTGACTGCAAAATTACAAATACGTAATGCCCAACCACGCCATATAACTCTGTATTAACATGCCGCGAATGCAACAATCATTCGAGTCATAAAGTTACAACTGGACATATAAAAAGCATCATAAAAGCAAGCAGCGGCGTACACGGACGGGGCTGTACCCTCTAAATCAGGTGGCTCCCGCTTGACCCTGTAGTAACTACAGGGATCATCATCCGCCACGCAAATGCCGATCGCTACCAAGTCCAACAATCATCGCGACTCGATAAAAATTTCTCTCCCCCACCAAGGTCAACTACTACATGCGAATCCTGATTGTTGAGGACGAGCTTAAAACTGCCGAATATCTCCACCAGGGACTTACCGAGAGCGGCTATGTCGTCGATATTGCCACCAATGGTGTCGACGGCTTGCACATGGCGGCCCAAGCGTCCTACGAATTGATCATCCTTGATGTCGACTTACCAGAGATCGATGGCTGGGGCGTACTGGCCAGCATTCGCCGTAATAGTCGCACCCCTGTGATGATGCTGACGGCACGCGGGCGCCTGGCCGACAAGCTCAAAGGTTTCGACTCCGGTGCCGACGACTATCTGGTGAAGCCATTCGAGTTCCCCGAGCTTCTGGCCAGAGTTCGCTCGCTGCTACGAAGAGGTGAACAGGTCAGCGCGCCAGACGTGCTCAAGGTCGACGACCTTGAGCTGGATCCAGCCCGCCACCGCGCCTATCGCAATGGTCAACGAATCGATCTGACCACCAAGGAGTTCGCTCTGCTGCACCTGCTGATGCGACGCAGCGGCGAAGTACTCTCGCGCACCCAGATCATCTCGCTGGTCTGGGACATGAACTTCGACTGTGATACCAACGTCGTCGAAGTTTCCATCCGGCGCTTGCGCGCCAAGATCGACGACCCTTTCGAGAACAAACTGATCCACACCTTGCGCGGCGTCGGCTATGTACTGGAGGCTCGTCAATGAGGCCTGCCAGACTCTCAAGCCAACTCAGCCTGTCGGTCGCAATACTGGGCCTGATACTGGTTGCACTGCTGAGTGCGCTGGCTTATTTCTCGTTAAGCCGGCAGCTCAACTACATTGCAGAGCAAAGCCTCGAGGACAAGCTTCAGCAAATCCGCCATGGCATGAGAGAAATCAACACTCGCCCGGAAGTCGGTGACCAGGCCCACAACATCAGAGATTTGATCAAAGGCCACGACAGCCTCTCGCTCGCTCTTTATGACGACAGCTCGTCTCCCAAGGAAATCATGAGCGTGGGCCAGACACAGGAGGCCCTACCTTCCTTTATAGAAAACGCCAGCGAGACCATCGCCTTCGAACATTGGCGAGATGCGCAGGACAAGCAGCTCTTGACCGCCTCGCAGCTTATTCTGCGTAAGGACGGATCACGAATACGCGCCGTCCTTACACTGGAGCGCTCCGCTGACCAAGCACTGCTACACGCCTATGTCGAATCCACCTTGATTGCCCTGCCCTTCGTACTGGCTCTGATCGCGGCCGGAGCCTGGTGGATCGCTCATCGCGGCCTGAGCTCCCTGAATCAGTTCCGCAAGGTTGCAGAACTCGTCTCGACCCAGGATCTGAGCCATCGCCTGCCACTGGATAACCTACCGCAGGAGCTTCGCGAATTGGCTAACAGCATCAACTTCATGCTTCATCGCCTGGACGGTGGCGTACAACAGCTTTCGCAATTCTCTGACGACCTGGCACATGAATTACGCTCCCCCATCACCAATCTGATCGGCAAAGCGCAGGTGACGCTCTCACGGGAACGCCCGCCAGAAGAATACAAACTGGTGCTGGAGAACTGCACTGAGGAGCTCGGCCGGGTCACGCGGATCGTATCGGACATGCTGTTTCTCGCCCACGTCAGCCATCCGGCAGCACTTATCCCCTTCGAGGCAATTGCACTGCACGAAGAGGCAGAGAAAGTAGTGGAGCTTTTCAGCCTCACGGCCGAAGAAAAGGACATCAAACTCAACGTATCAGGGTACGCAACAATTAATGGCGATCGTTTGATGGTACAGAGAGCTATCTCTAACCTGCTATCCAACGCCATCCGCCATAGCCCGGAAGGCTCGAAAATCGATATTGACCTCATCACTAACGCGACGAACGCCACCCTGGCAGTGAGCAACCCAGGTGCAGGCATTCCTCCCGAGCACCTACCCAAACTGTTCGAGCGTTTCTATCGCGTGGATCGTGGGCGGTCACGTGCTGATGGCGGCACCGGGCTGGGCCTGGCCATCGTGCGTTCGATCATGAGCCTGCACCATGGCCACGTGGGCGTGAGCAGCATCGCAGATCAGACCACAGTTTTTACGCTGTACTTCCCTTTACCAAAGCCCTTGATCGAGCAGGCCCGCCAAAGCTCAACGGAAAAGACTGCTTAATCGAATTGCGCCAGGGATGGCGCCCCCTTTTTGCCCCATCTACGTCGAATACAAGCCCCTCACCAGACGACACATTTTCTCAGTTTCAGCCGCCCACTTCGTCCCCTACAGACATTCATCTCATGGTAGATGGTGTGGTTCTCCTTGCTCAGACGCCGACTCGCCATCTTTCACACCGAGGGCGACCGCTGCTGCCAGGCATAGAAACCGTTGCTTAATACCCACAGCAGCCGGCACATCAGTGCTACGGGATAGAGACCGACCAATGCCTCGACAGCGCTAAACTTGACTCCGTGGGCTGTGAGGAGATGGCGAGCGTCTTTAGAGCATCGCATTACTGTTGACCTGAGCCAGCCGCTGGCGCAGCTTCACACTTTCACAACTCACACTGCTGTTCGTTCTAGCACTTCCACTTGCCCAACAGACTTTCAGCGATACCAAGCGTCTCTCGAACATATGACGAAGCGTCGTGCCAGTAAGCACTGCTCTACCGTCTCTCTTTTGAATTATTCGGAAAACGTCGCCTGGTATGGATCATGGACACTTATTACGGCAGACACTATCCACTATCAATCAGTGCCCACTCAACTTGGGATAGAGCAAACTCAAGTGGATAGATATCGCGCCCACAAGACTAAGCAGTTCCAACCCAATTCTTTGACGAACAAAAAAAAGCGCCCCCAAAGGGGCGCCAAGGAACCATCTCTCACCAAAGGAGCGGGAGCTACCAAGAGATGGACTGGAGAGAGCGAGCAGGACGGCTGCGTTAGTTCATGCGCTCAATCGTCTTGCTCACTCTGAGCACTTTGGGACTTCTGCTGCTCAACGGCGTTGTCACCATGGATACGCTGTTGATTCTCACGGAATTGCTTGACGGCATTGAGAGAGCGCTCAGAGCCATCTTCTGCAGAGGCAACCATGCTGGCTGCCCCCAGAAACACGATAAACAGAAACTGGGAAAAAACTTTCATATGCACCTCGGACTGACTGAGCAAATATGGAAACGAATGCTTCGAAGACAGTCCCATGTTACGGATCGGCACCTAACATGAGCATGAGGTTCAAATTACAATCTTGTCAGAGAGGGGCGGCTATGCCGCCCCTGAATGTCGTTACAGCACCTGAAGCGGATACTCGACGATTACACGCACTTCATCGAGGTCGCTTTCGTAAGCAGTAGCGCGAGTGGTCATCTGACGTACACGCACGGACAGATCCTTCAGAGAACCCTCGAGGAACACGTATTTGACCTCAAGGTTGCGCTCCCAGCGCTTCTGATCGGTCAGCGGGTTACCGGCACCATCCGTGCGCATGTAAATGCTGTTGGCATTGGAGTAATCCGCATCACGTCCCAGCGCGTAACGCGCCATGAAGCTCAGCCCTGGCACACCAAAGTCAGCCATGTCCAGATCGTAGCGCACCATCCAGGAGCGTTCCTTGGGCGAGTTGAAGTCGCTGTACTGAAGGGAGTTGTCGAGGAAGATCGAGTCGGACTGACGCAGGTAGTCAAAGTCGTCATCGCCGTTGTTACGCTGGTGAGAGAGCGCTACACGGTGAGCGCCGTACTTGACACCGATGCTACCGCTATAGATGTTGTTACTGAAATCACCCAGCTGCTTCTTACCTTCGTCGGTGGCGTTGTAGTAATTCAGACCACCAAACAACGACAGATCCTCGGAAAGTGGGTAAGTCCACCACATGCCAGCGTAGTACTGATCCCAGGCATCCTTCAAACGGCTGCTGTAAAGGCTGAAGCCCAGGTTGTCGTTGAGCTCGTAGTCACCACCAAAGTAGCCGACCCAGGGAGAGTCCACCTGCCCAGCATAGAAGGTCGCGAAATCACCGCGTGAAGTGCTCTCCTGCGGTTGGCTCATGGCATGTAGACGACCGCCTTGCAGGGTCAGGCCCTCTATGCTTTCGTTGACGACCGTCACACCTTTGAAGCTCTGCGGCAGCAGACGAGAGTCCCCGTAGTGCACGACGGGCGTGGTTGGGAATACGTCACCGGCCTTGACGACCGTATCAGCGAAGCGCGCCTTTACCGCGGCCCCCACTTTCGAATACGAGTCCTCGGCACGATCATCGCTGTCGACCGGGAACATGTTGACACTACCACCGGGACCATAACGTCCATCACCGGTATCAAGCTTCAGGCCCAGTCCGGCATAGGCGTCAATGCCGAAACCAACGGTTCCCTGAGTGAAACCGGACTCGAAGTTAGCCATGATGCCGTGCCCCCAAGCCTCGGTGTAGCTGCTGCGCTCACCGCTGGGTAGTACCCTGGCCTCCCCTTTGCGAAAGTCCCGGTTGAAATACATGTTTCGGTTAAGAATATTCAGGCTACTTCCTTCGATGAAGCCTTCGGCAACCTGAGACTCGGATGCCTGAGCCATCGCGCTTGCACCGAATGCCAACGCGGAGATGATCGCCATGGTTAGAGGACTTTTTTTCATGCATTGCTCCTGATGCTTACCGGCAGTTCTGGGATTGTCATAGGCCGATTTCTTCTTGTGGATTTGGCCCCTCTATCCTTGCAACCTCCAGATAACTCGAAGATGAGCGCTGCATTACAATTTCGTAATCAAAGAACCTCTTCATTTCCAGGCTGTCACGAAGCCATCAATCTAGATGATGGCAAGCCGCTCTAACGGCTTTATCAGCCCCTCATGCTGGCGTACTCTGGAAGCATCATTATGAAAATTGGTGAACTTGCTAAGCGAACTGGCTGCCCAGTGGAGACCATTCGTTACTACGAGCATCAGGGATTACTACCCAGCCCCTCACGCAACAACAGTAACTATCGTTTATATAGTCAGCTGCACTTCGAGCGCCTGACATTCATCCGCAATTGTCGTGTACTCGATATGACATTGGAAGAAATAGGTCGCTTATTGGCAATGCATGATCGGCCGCATGCGAGTTGCGCACTCATTAGTACATTGGTGAAAGAACACATCGCTCATGTCGAGGCACGCATTCAGAATTTGCAGGCACTGCATGCGCAGTTGCGCGAATTGCTCGGGCGCTGCAAGGGAGGAAGTGAAAAAATGGCATACTGTGGCATCGTACTCCAGTTGAGCAGCCACGGTAGCGGTTCGTCTTTATCAACCGCTGAAAAAAACGAATTGAAGTGAATCATGTTGCCCCTTCTGCACAGAACAGAAGAGGCAACTTTCCATGGTTTAAAGCAGTGGCAAGCTGTACGTCACATAAAGCCGATTCTCATCGACGTCTGCCCCAACATTGCCACGCAGACTGGCATTGCGCAGAGAGAAGCCGAGTCCCTTCAGTGATCCTTCCTGCAGAACGTAATCGAGGCGCAGGTCACGCTCCCATTCGTTACGCTCACCCTGTGCGCTGTCGACGTTATCACCCGACAAATACATCACCGAGGCTTTTAGCCCCGAGATACCCAGCTTGCCAAAATCATAGGCATAGCCGGCCAACCAAGTGCGCTCGCCAGCACTGAGGAATTTACCACCACGACCGATCTGCCGATCGGTGATCAGGTAACTGGTTGCCCCGTCGCCAGCATTCAGGTACGGGAAGGCGCTATCGCCGGACACCTGCTGATAACCCGCGCTCAGCTCATGACCGCTATGGCTGTAGGTGAACAAGGCACTCCAGGTACGGTTATCTACCTCACCACGCTTGCTGTCACCGACCGTCCAGTAACCGTTGCTGCGATAGCCCTCAGCCCGGCCGCTCTCACTGCTGTTCTTGCCATCGGAGGTGCTGTAGAAGTAACGCAGGTCGGTCTTGAGATTGCCACCGCCCAGTGCGTAGTTGTGGATCAATCCCAGGAAATGTTGCTTGTAGAAATCTTCCAGATTGCCGAAGTAATACTGAGCGGTGAGATCGTTGGTGACCTTGTAGTCGCCACCCGCGAAATAGAACGTATTGACGAACTGTCCAGTGGTTGCATTGTTGGATCCGGCGATGGACAAGCCACGTGAGTCAGTCGAGCTCCGACCTTTTGCGTGCTCCAACTGACCGGCTGTCAAGGTCAGCCCTTCGATCTCGTTGGAGACGATCTGACCACCTTCGAACAACTGCGGCAACAGGCGACCATCGTTGAAAGTCACCACCGGCAACTTCGGCTGCAGAGTGCCTAGGCGCAACTCGGTCTTGGAAAGACGTGCCTTGGCCGTTACACCGGCCTTGCTATAGTCACTGACCGCAGAACCATCGCTATCCAGCGGGAACAGGGCGCCAGGGTTACGATCAATACCTGCCTTGCCCGACCGGCCACCGCCATCGAGGCGTACCCCCAGCAGGCCAATGGCATCAATCCCCAGGCCGACCGTCCCTTCGGTGAAGCCAGACTGATAGTTGAGGATGAATCCCTGCCCCCACTCCTGAGTAGATGGAATGTCGCGATCACGCACATCCTCATTGAAGTAGAGGTTGCGCATATCGAGCGTCGCCTTGCTGTCTCCGAGAAAATCGGCGGAAGCAGCCTGACTGAGTGCCGCCGCCGTGATGGCCAGTGCCAGGGTGGATCGTTTCATGCTTTATTCTCTAATTGTCATGGGTGAGGCATCGTTGTTCTTGTAACCATGTTGTCGAGTTCGCCATGTAGCTTCACTGACCGTCATCAGGCAGAAACCACTGCCACCGCTCCTCGAACGCAGCCTGGATCAACGCCACCAGCCCAACGACGTCCTCGCGCTGCGCGGACAATGGTGCGCAGGACAGCCAGATCGATTGCCTCATGGGCTGCGTGAAGAGGGTGGGTAGCGATTGCAGGTTCGCATCGAGATGAGTGATGTAGTTCGGCATCAGACCAACGCAGGCGGCATGCTTGACCAGTTCCATCGCCCACTGCTGAGAATGCACTCGCGTCACTGCGCTGCGCCTTGAGTCCACCAGAGCATTCCACGGTGAGAACAGGGCCGATGTCGGGATATCGGCCTGCTGAACCAGCATGTAGTCATTCAGATCTTCGAGGCTGGCGGGGAGGCGCCGCTCACGCGCATAGCGCTTGGCTATGCACGCCTGAAAGTCGATGCAGGCCAGACGCTGCGGTCGCGTCATGGCGAAACCTGGGTCGGGTCGAGTCTGATTCGGATCGGCCAACCAGATCATGACCTCACTCTGCATTAACGGGCCACGTTCCTGGCGGATCAGTTCCAGGTGCACACCAGCATCCCTACGCAGAAAGGCCACCAGATGCCGTCCCAGAATATCGTTGAGCACCCTGTCGGGTAACGCCAAACGAAGCTTGGGTTTTTCAAGCAACGCGGCCTCTGGCCGCAAATCTTGATACTGGGCAGCCAGCTCTGCCTGCAAAGAACGACCGCGTACCGTTAGAGCAAGGGCGCGCTCCTGATACACGAAGAGCGCCTCTCCAACAGTTTTCTCGAGCCGCTGCAACTGCCTGCGTAGCACCATGGGAGGCAGGTTCAGACTGCGAGCAGCCTGCTTAAAACTGGCACAGCGCGCAGTCGTCAGGAAGCTTCTGGCCACCTGCCGTTCGACCTCAGCCACGGCAGCCCCCATAAGCGCCGTCCGGTATTCGATTCGATGTGTGACCCAGAAGCATCATGTAAGGCAGATGAGAAGTGATTGCGTGCAAGCAAGCCTACTCACCACCACCTATCACCAGCCTTGCTGGAAAATTACTTATCTGTAATGCGGGAACGTGACCCTCACCGAGCACTCAAACTTCGGCTGGTCTAGCTGGATCGCCCTTACCTTCGGCGTAGGGGTCATCACAGCCTGCGGTTTCACCAAACGGTAATTGAAGTGAAACCACCCACGGACGATTACCGAAAAGCCCCAACACCCGCCAACTCTGGGCTGGCAGAACCAGCCTACACCCCGCAATCAAAACGTCACAAAACAGACCAATAACCGTCACCCGAACTGCAAAGCATCGCGTCGCCAACACCCAGCACTCGGCGATAAGGAGCCATGCATGTTGATCAAAAGCACCCAACTCTCCCCACTAGCACTCGGCATTCTGCTAAGCCTGCCGGCCTTCTCGGTAATGGCCGGCACGGTCACCACCGATGGTGCTGACATCGTTATCAAGACCAAAGGTGGCCTGGAGGTCGCGACGACCGACAAGGCATTCAGCTTCAAGATCGGTGGGCGTCTACAGGCCGACTATGCGATGTTCGACGACTACTACACCCGTAATGGCAACGCTGCCGATGCGGCATACTTCCGTCGCGCCTATCTGGAATTGGGTGGCACTGCTTACAAAGACTGGAAGTACCAGGTCAACTATGACCTGTCACGAAACACCGGTAACGACAGCGCAGGTTATTTCGATGAAGCCAGCGTGACCTACACTGGTTTCAGCCCCCTGAACATCAAGCTCGGGCGTTTCTACACCGACTTCGGCTTGGAAAAGGCTACCAGTTCCAAATGGACGACAGCCCTGGAACGCAACCTTTCATACGACCTGGCCGAATGGACAAATGACAACTCGGGCATGGGCGTACAGGCCAGCAGCGTACTCGCTGACAGCGTGTTCCTGTCAGGCAGCGTTTTCAGCGAGAACAATAACGATACCGACGGCGACAGCGTCAAACGCTACAACGCTCGCGGCGTTTTTGCGCCGTTGAACCAACCGGGTAACGTTCTGCATGTAGGCCTGCAGTACGCCTATCGCGACCTCAGTGGCAGTGCAGTGGATACTCGCATTCGCTCGCGTATGGGGATGCGCGGCGTCGATACCAACGGTGGCAACAGTGCCGGCGCCAACGGCAACCGTGCGCTGTTCGGTGGTAGCGCGGCCACTGCCGACCTCTGGGAAGACGATGCCGTTTGGGGCGTAGAAGGTGCATGGGCACTGAATGCCTTTTCGATTCAGGGCGAATACCTTAGCCGCACACTCAAGGCCGATCAGGCTAGCAGCGATATAGACGCCAAGGGCTACTATGTGCAGATGGCCTATACGCTCACAGGTGAGCCGCGCCTCTATAAACTCGATGGAGCCAAGTTCGACACCATCAAACCTGCCAACAAACAGTTGGGCGCATGGGAGTTGTTCTACCGATTCGACTCGATCACCATAGAAGATGACAACGTGACCAGCAGTAGCGCGACGCGACAAGTCGGCGATGCAAGCGGCAAGGCTCACACCTTGGGCGTCAACTGGTACGCCAACGACGCGGTAAAGATCAGTGCCAACTACATCAAGGCCAGCACCGACAAAGTTAGTAACTCGGTCGGTGATGATAGCGGCGACGGCGTCGTCATGCGCTTGCAGTACGCTTTCTGAGTCAGTCGCTGGCAGGTGCCCTCACCTGCCAGCCCCCTTTCGCGATTGTAATTTTGGCGCAATGCCTGGGTAAGGGACGAATCGCTAATGTTTGCCCTGTAAACACTAGCCAACGGGCCTACTCATGAAACTGCTCAAACGCCTCCTTCCGATCACTCTTCTGCTGGCTGCTGGCTGCACTTACGCACAGTCCTTTCCAGAGGACAAGGTCAGGCAGATCGAACAGAAGAGTGTCGAGATCGCTCAGAAATATGCCGAGCGCACCGGCAAGCCAGTGCCTGAAGTTCAAGACTATAGCTACAGCATGAAACTGAACGTAGCCAAAGTCATTTATCAGAGCCCGAACATTGAGTACTGCGGCGCAGTACCGATGATCATGGTATTCGAGGACTCGAACGATGAACTACGCAGCATCCGCTATCGAAGTTATGGCGAGTGTCGCAATCAACGCTGACAGCCAGCCCCCTTTTCAAGGGGGTATTGCATAAAGCCCACGCAAGTTCTCATTAACTCAGTTTGGTATGCTCGGCTTCGTCGATGAAAACGTCGCGACCACACCGGATTTAAGTCCGCCAATCAGCCATCTTGACGCTCGGCAAGCAAAGTAGGCTGGTCTCGCCTCGCCCTTGGATAAACGCTTCCCTGCTAATAGCAGATTTGAAGTCATCAAATCACAGCAAGGTCGATACCGTTGCTTTTACACAAACAGGGGCAGAAGAGGGTATCCATTGGCGCTAAAGCCAGCGCCTGAGCCTCACCCGCGCAGCAACTCTTGGCCGGCTCAAACTGGACTGGCGTAGCGGTCGGTTCGGTGATACCCAGCAACGGCTGTGGGCATTGCTGCGGCTCAGGCGCGCTGGCTCGCCACTCTATCCAAGCCTCGCGGATGATCTGCCCGGCGGAGTGCAGGAACAATGCGGCGATGGCCAGGCCGACGAGGATGTCCGGCCACAAGCTGCCTGTCAGCGCGACCATGCCTGCTGCGATAATCACGCTGCTGTTGGCCAGCAAGTCGTTACGCGAGCAGAGCCAGGTCGAACGCATGTTCAGGTCATCGGAGCGATGGCTGTAGAGCAGCGCGAAGCAGTAGCCATTGGCGATCAGTGCGAGTGTGCCGATGACACCCATCAAATCGGCAGACGGCACTTCTTGCAGTATCAGTTTGCGCAGAGCATCGGCTACCACCAGCACGCCGAACAACAGCATGAACCCGCCTTTGAACAGCGCGGCTCCGGCTCGGGCTCGAATACTGCGGTGCAGGACGAACAGCGTAAGGGCATACACCGACGCGTCGCCGAACATGTCCAGCGAGTCACCGAGCAGCGCCGTTGAGTTGGCGATCCAACCGGCGATGAACTCCACCAGGAACATGACGGCGTTGACGGCCAGGACGATATAGAGCAATCGGCTCTGTTTAGCGCGCAGTTGGGCCAGTTCGCCGGCCTTGTTTTCGCAGCAGCTGTCCATGATCCGTACCTCGTTCGCTCGATCTTGTCGTTAGAATGAGGGTTATAGCTACTATAAGGTCAAGTGCCATGAGTACGACGAACTTCACTGTGGGCCAACTGGCGCGCCTAACCGATACCAAGGCGGTAACCATTCGCTACTACGAGCAATTGGGCCTGCTGCCCATGGTTTCGCGCAACGATTCCGGCTACCGCCAGTACACAGCGGAGGAACGTGATCGGCTGCTGTTCATTCGTCGCAGCCGCGCCTTGGGCTTCAAGTCTTAACGACATCCGTCAGTTGCTGGTTTTTTTCCGACCACCGCCAAGCGTCATGCGCCTCGGTGGATGCCAAGGTGGCCGAGCAGTTGGAGCAGGTGAGATTGCGCATCCGCGACCTACAGGGGCTGGAGAACGAACTGCAGCGCTTGCTGTCCTGCTGCCATGGTGGGGTAATCGAGGAATGCCGGATTATCGGGTCGCTGAGTCAGCAGCGCTAAATTGATGAACTCGAAGGGCGAGCAGGCGAGCGGCTAAGTAGACCAAGGGAGCAGCCCCTTCGAGGAGCCTATTCCGGTCAAACGCTGACGCCCGCCTCAACCGTCTCTCCACACCACCGAGCACACCTTCCCAGGGAATAGTGCTAGCAGCGTACCAATACCAAGCTACCGGAGTACAGGTTGCCCCTTACGCAGGCACTTCGCTCCCTTCGGACGCAAGCTCAGCCGCTGAAACCGCTTGACCAGATAGCTCATCGCATGATGGACATTGTCACGAGCCTGTTCGTCACGACGGTGGATCATCCCGATACCGCATTCATCACCGTACTGGGCTTTGTCCTGATTGCAGTTGTGGTAGCTACCTTTACCACGGGTGATCTGCTCCCACAGAGCACCAATCTGCTGCGCCTTGTAGATGTCCCCCCGCAGCATGGCGCCATTGAAGAAGAAGGCAGCATGGATGTGGTAACCACGGCGCTCTCCTTGCTCGACACGGCAGATGTAGCCTGTCTCATGCTCGAAGATCGGATTGCGTTCACGTGCCCGGATCAGCCGCTGCAGATCCGCAAATACATGCTCAACCCGCAGCCGGGCCTGAGCTGCAGAGCGATAGTACAAATCGACCCTGATCACCAGAGTAGTGGCGTAGCGATCCAATACCTGGTCAACGTACTCAGCTACTTCATGGGACTGCTGGCGTTCCTGATACCTTGCGTCATCCCTACGACGACGGTAAATGCGCTCACGAGTCAGTTGACGGATACGGTCAGCAAGGCGGTTTAGCGTATCGCTGTAGTCACGGTACTGTGACGTTGCTTCATCAAAGGAAATGATCCCTGCCAACGGACTATGTTCCACGCCGACGTCGTAACACGCCCGTTGAAACAGTCGCAGGTAAGGTCCGTAGTGGTAATCATCGCTGTGGCTGACCAACTCAAGCATCTGACCGATGTTCTCGAAGTAACGAGTGAGCTTGGTACGTTTGACCGTGCCATTAGCAGTAAGCGACTGCACGGGCCCATCGCTGTGTTCCAAAGCTTCAACTAGGTCTTCGATCTGGAGTGCGATATCGGATTGCGAGAGGGTTTTTGATGCGTGTGGATGGCTCATGGCTTGTCACCTGTGTTGTGTTTACATAACAGGTGCCATGTCTGTCTTTTTTTACCGTTTAACGCTTGCTGGGCTGTTGCTGTGTGATCAGCAACAGCATCTCTCCGTGCTGCAGTAGTTATTTACGACGATTACCTGTAATAGCGTATTTGGTTCTAGTTGATTGATATATAACTGGAACAAGCATACAACAGATCAGCAACGCACCGAGAAGCAGGGAGCCCAGAATAAAAACCTCCCCGAGCGCCAAGAGATTTCTCAAAACCAAAGTCAAGGGAGTTACCTGAGGCAACCTTCTTCATCGGCATAAAGGCTGCGACCATTTATAGGTCGCAGCCTTTATGCCACAAGCTCGAAACACTAGCCCGCCATATCTCGCTCTTTGATACGGGCCATAATCCACTCTTGAATTTCGCTCTCGAGAAATCCGATTGACCTATGGCCTAGCGAAACAGATTTTGGGAACTTCCCTTCTGCGAGATATTTATAGACGGTCGACCTAGCAAGGCCAGTTAGGTGGGTGACTTCTTTCAGACGGATGATCCTCATGAACGGTCTCCTGTAATACGTTCAGAGGATTACCAAGCGTTGTAAAAAAGTACTGGCGCCCGAGCCCAGAGCAGCCAGCTAGACAGCCGTCGCCGGCTGGCTTATATTCTGTCGCGCCGCACATCTGAGTCTCAGCGTGCGGCACCCGCCACTCAGAGTTGGGCCTGGAACGTCACACCAGCAACTACGCTTCGTAGCGCTGGTGCAGTTTTCGCAGAAAACAAGACCACCATCCCCGTACCTCAGGCATTCCATGCCTTTCCCTCTTTGCCGAAGGGAAGGCATGTGCAAATCGATAGCGCTTGAGCTCCGCAGCCACTGCATGAGCCTCCAAAAGCCTGATCGACTGCTGCGTTAGGCCTTTTTCCTGCGTTTTCGCGTGGGTCTCAGGCTGAAAAGCTTTTCTGGCTACCCCCTAGAAGCTACCTAGGTTCGTCCTAGGTTTAACGTAGATGCTAACGAGGTTTACCCTATGAACCATGACAACTCAGAAAATAAAGCAGCAAAAAAGCTTGCAGATATTCTTTCCAGGAATAAGGAAGATTCTCTGAAGCAGGCTGGAAAAGGAATAGTCTTCGATAACGAAGAATACGAGCTCGCCGCCAACCGCCAAGATAACTATCTTGAAGATTTGTTTAAGGCACGCACTAGCAACATGCGCCTTTTCAACTTCGCCTGGCTCTTCTTGCAATTTAAAGAAGACGCAAAATTTGAAGAATTTAATTTCGGAAAAAAAGAAAGCACTCTCGACGACATCGAGAGCTTCATGCTGGATGTTCTCACCAGCCATAAAATCGCGAGTGCCCTTGCAGAAGAAATATTGCGTGAGTTTAACCGCCGAGCAGTTCATCCAGAAAAATTGACCTGGGCCATTGGACCGCGCACGTCCAGGTGGATTAAGAACAAGATCACGCCTTTTGATCGCTACCAGATAAAGCGACTCCCTAATATTTCTGGCCCGCAACTCACCCAAGCGATATTCGACTTTATGGACGCTGATCTCAGTGCAAAGATTGCGCACTTGGAGGAGCTCAAAACACAGTGGGACCAGAACCTTAAAACGGATCACCACCTTAAGTGGCTTGATGATAAGGTGCACGGCAAAGAGCGCCGGGAACTGGCATGGGCTGCTCTTTGTGACAAATACCCAGACCGCTTTAACGTTGTGCGTGCTCCCAGCAAGCATCAAGATTTTCTGGAGATCTTTGACCAACTCGCTGAGGAGGGCGTCTCGAAACGAGACTTCATCAAGAGCCTAAAGGGGAAAGAGTCCAAGCTGAAAACTGCCAACAAGGGCAGGAAGGCTAAGAACCTCGATATTTTGCTCGAGAATCACCCGCGACTTAAAAAGCTGGCAGAGCACTGGGCAGTACCGGAGTGCATAGCGCTGGATAGGTTGATCTCTGAAGCCCACGAGAAAGAGTTCGGGAAAGAGTAACCTTCGGAGGACTGAGCCCTTAACCTCAAATGAAGCCCCGCGTCGAATGAGGCGATGCGGGGCTTTTGTCTCGAGGGCAAGCACTGTCATCCCGACCTAAGACCTCAGTGCCTGCTGCTGGAACCCAAAGGGCTAAGCTTGGTATTCCAAAATGTATTCCACGAACAATTTTAACCGAGACTTTTTCTTTAAAATCATAAAGATAGAGAATCATTTCAGATTACCCCGGCCACCAAATAAGCCCTGAAACCCGTCTAAAACGCGGGTTTCAGGCACGATTTGATGGCACTGGATTTCACACAGTCCAACTGTGAATCCAAATAGGTACGCCATCATGTCCAAGCGTCAAAGCAAAACCGGTGTTCAGCACCTGGTCTATCAAGCCAAAACCGGCTTCCAGTACTACTTCACCTTCCCGAGCTATATCGGCAATCACCCGCAGCTGCCGGCACAAATCCGCTGGTCACTCGGCCATGATGAAGCGCTCGCACGCGATCTCGCCCAATATCTCAACCCGCGCTTCGAAGATCTGCTTAGGCGCAGCAGCGCCGCCACGATTGAGCTGCACCCTGATGGCTTTCTGTTAAACCTGGCCACTGTTCACGCTGAAATCAGCCGTTTTACCGAAAGCCACCTGAAAATCTGGGCGCTCCGCCCTGCACCTGCCGTACTGGCCAACTCTGACCTGAGCGCCGGGCATGAGCGCCTGCTGAAAGAGTGCCAAGAGCACACCGTGCTTTATTGCAACGAGCCGGGCGGTGAAATCCACTTCGCCTTGTATCCGAGCGAAGCCCTGCGCCAAGCCCTCAAATTCGGTTTCACCCGTTTCGACTGGCCGCTCGGCACCAACGACCACGTCACCGCCAACGCGGCTGCGGCTTACATCTACAGCGCCATCACAGTGCTGGAAACTACCCCAATGGCCAGGAACGTCTTCAAAACCGGGCATCCGCTTATCACGATGCTGTCGCTCTACGAGTACCTGTGTTTTGCACGCCCCGACCAAGGCCGCCATCTGCTGCATATTCCACCGGGCCTGCCACGTTCCGCACATAGCGTCATGTTTCACCTCAGCCGGATCTCGGGACACCTCGACCGCCTGACACTCTGCCAAAATTTTCAGATTCTTCAGGAGGAAAGCGGGCTCTATACACTCCTTATTCCGCTGACCGGCGCACGACTCACCGGTGCGCCTCGTCATCCCGATGAAATGCGAGTCGAGCTGCTGACTAGTTCGCCGATCCTGGCGTCGATCCTCTTGCACTTCAGCCTGGGTCAAATCGACAAAATTCTGGTGAAAAGTTTTATTGAAGCTCCCTCAGCTGATGCCTATGAGCGCGCCCTGCAAGAAATTCAGGACCTGATCCGGCGCATGCTTGGCCCAGTACCGCCAGCCGAGCCCATGTACACTCTGCCGGACATGAGCGCGGCCAACGACGCAGCCACAGCGCCCCAGGACGCTGGCACGCTCGCACTGCTGAATGCCCTCGGCAGCGTTTTATCACCTGCTCAGAACGCCAAGCTACAAGCCTTGTTTGAGACGCCCACCTCAAACGACCTGCTGATCCAGCCACCACTCACTCATGAGAACTGCCGGCACTTCGGTGCCCTCACCCGTGAGTTCGAAGAGCGCCAGGTACGCGAAGGTGCGTGGAAGAATCCACGCACCCGCATCACCATGCATGCGCGCTTGGAGGGACTGGCCGAACTGATCGGCGGACATCGCCCACTCGCCACCCTGACCCGGGCTGACTTTAATGCCTTGCGCGACCAGTTGCGCAGCTACCCCAAGAACCGGCATCGCTTGCGCGCGACTCGCCATCAGCCCCTGAGTCAGATTATCCAGAGCGGCAAGTACGAGCCCTTGAATGCTAGGACGGCGAAGAAGTTTTTCGAGCTGGCACGCGCACTCATCGGCTATGCGCACGACCAAGGATATTTGAAAGAGAATCTGGCCGCAGGCCTGACGTTCAGCACCAAAGGCGCCCCCTCGCCACGCAAGCGCACCTATAACCCCAGGCAGATCGAGCAACTGCTGCAAGGCCCAGTCTACACACTCAAAGCACCGCCGCGCTGGCGCTTGGACGACTACCGCTTTTGGCTGCCACTGCTCGGCCTGTATACCGGCGCTCGCTTGAGCGAGCTTTGCCAGCTTCAGCTTGGAGATATTCGTGAAGAGCTTGGCATTTGGGTAATCAGCATCAGCAGCTCTGGAGCGCGACAGCTGAAAACGGTCGACTCGGAGCGCCTCGTGCCGCTGCATAAGGTCATTCTTGAAGCCGGGCTCCTGGCGTATCATCAGCAGCGCTTGAAGGCGCATGGTGGTGATCTGTCGGCGCCGCTTTTTGAAAATCTCCGCGTGTACGGCGACCTTTCGCCCGGGCACACAGCCAGCCGCTGGTACCGAGGCTCAGACAAAGATGACAAAGGCTACCTGGGACAGTGCGGACTCGGCGATGACGAGCTGACCTTCCACGGCCTGCGGCACACGTTCATTCAGCAGTTCCGCCGACAGAAGTTGGACATGCTGATTGGCAAGGCCCTGGTCGGCCACGCCGACCGCAGCACCACCGGCGGCTATGGCGATTGCTACCCGAGCTATGTGCTGAAAGAGGAGCTCGACAAGATCGACTTTGAGGCCTCGACTGCGCACATCCACTACAGCCACTACAGGGCGCTGCAAGCCGAGCAAGGTGTCTTTCGCATTGGCCGCCCGGCTGGCGTCGACAAGGCTAAAACCACCAGCTGGACTGAAAAACGGCACTGGCAATCCCGCATCACCCGATAGTTGAGGCGGTGCGGGGAAATCGCCTTCCCCGCACCAAAAACCTATTGACAAACTGTCAATACCTGGAAATAATCAGAATAATTTGCCAATACTTTATTTACTGGTTTTACATCCAGTGATATTGTTGTGCCTCAATTAACCAGAGAGGCACTTATGAATGCGCTGAACCAATCCCACATCTCCGTCCCAATCAACCACGGCCTATCGTTAGCATTTGCGGCTGGGCATGATCCGAAAATCTTGGAACTGGCGATGCCACACCTCGCCAAGATTTCTGAATCGATTTATCGTCACCACAACTCGCCGCTGCTGGCCGAGTTCATGGATAACGTGCTGAGTCGCTTCCTTCGAGAGAACCCTCGCAACGCAAAGTCGGCATACCAACTCAGCGCCAGAATGGCCAAAATCAAGACCGTGCTTACTCAAGATGATCCCTTGCGCCGAGTAGCCAGCCTAAGCAATCGCGATATCCAAACGCTGAAGGATGAGCTCCCAAAGCTGCTCAGGCAGAACAACGCATCGAGCAACCAGGGCGATACCTTACAAGCCTACTACCGGCTGTTTAATCGCATGCTGGATCAAGCAACCAATGATCACTGGATTGATGAAGACCTCAAGATCAAAGGCTGCCAGACCACCAAATCGAAGATCACCAAGTCGTTCCTCGACTCAAACCTAGTAAGCCTCTTCAATAGCTGGCCCTATCAGGCATACGATTCGAGCACACCTGCAGCGCCAGTTCTCCAAGATGCGCAGAGCTATTGTTTTTGGCTGATGCCGCTTGGACTCTTCACTGGAGCCAGACTCAACGAGCTCTGCCAGCTACGCGCCCACGATGTGATCGAAGACGCCCATGGCGTGCCCCTGATCAGCATCAACGACAACGGCTTCAATAAGTCGCTGAAAAATGAGCAATCGAGACGCGAGATCCCAATTTCCTCGAAGCTGATCACAATGGGCTTTCTCGACTTCGTGACGGAGCGCCGTCAGGCCGAAGGTCCGGATGCTCTACTTTTTTCAGAGCTGCGCTTTGACGAGAAACACCTCTACTCGCGCGCCGCGAGCCGCTTCTTCTGCGGTCCCGAAACAGGCGCCGGATTTATAGGTCAGCATTGCCCCGTGGCATTGGATGGCGGCTTTAATTTTAAAAGCTTCCGCCGCACGTTTGCAGTCCGGCTTGAGAAGTCGAATGTACCGGCAACTACCATTGCACATCTGCTGGGCCATTCTGACGGCAAGCTCGAAGTCACCCAAGAGCACTACCTAGACAAGCCGCAATCCGTGCTTTTGCTGGATACTCTGGAGCGCCACCTAAGCTACAACCTGCCCTTAGGCGACATAAACTGGGAGCATTTCAAGCATTTGATGAGCAGCCAGGCAGGACGCAGCAAACGTGGCCGGAGAGCGAGGAAGACGTTGCACTAGCCCCTTCTTAAAGAAGGGAACCATTATCAGCTGGAGATGATGCGATGAGGGATCAATAAGGGCCGCCGTAAGTGCGGCCTTTTTGCATTATTAGAAAGCATCTAGGCATCAGCGATATTACTAACCTGCCGCAGAGCGCTGATGCGACCAAAATGCCACCGGCACTGGGTCATCACATACGGCTACGACCCCAGCTTTAGACTAGCAACAGGCCACTACATGTGCCGGCATACCGGGACTTACTGTGTATCAGAGACACCTTGATGCGACACACCTGGGCTGTCGCACTCTCACGCTGCGATACGCTCCCCTTGTCGCATGAACGGTCTGCGACACACCCAGCATATCGCACATGCGGTTTACGCCCCCCATACGGTGCTTCAAGCAGCATCCGCAGTGTGATCGCAGATTTGCGACACAACCTTCGTGTCGCACGGTCTGGCCTGCGATATTCAGGGTGTATCGCAGAACATCAATACGACACTCTCGGTCTGTCGCACGCTCGCATTGCGACACTCCAACCATATCGCACTAAGTTATTGCGATACACCATGCGTGCCGCACACGCGGTTTGCGACACCTGGATCGTGCCACTAGAGGCAGTTTGAGTGCCTGTAGTGGCACTGGAGGAAGCCGAAAATGACACCGCACTGGTCTCAAGTGGCGCGAAACGTGCCAAAACTGGCACTCCTTTTTTTGGTTATATTATCGCTGCAACCCTTGTAAACACTGACTTCGGTGACTTTTTTCATAACCAAATCGCCACCGCATGGCTAGCATTTTTGAATGCAGCTTTTCTGCATGGGCCATGACACGTTTACTGGCGCCGAGTTCGTCACTTCAGCGCCTCGTGCGCTGGCTACTTTTTGAACTTGATCGCAAACGGCATGAGCAGCTAATACACCGCACCACCGGCAACGCCGCCTTTTCAGCCCGGCATGCCGGGCTGGCTAAGCTTTGACAACAAACGTTAGGGAGGGGGCGTACTTGAGGCAGCCGTCCAGGCGCATCTTCAAGTACGTCCCCTCCCCCCATACTTGAAGCCTTCAAGTATGGGGCAGTTGGGTGTTTTTCCACGTAGCCATGGTTTGCGAAACGAATGTGAAGCAAGCCGAGCGGAGTGGAAAAATGCCCAACTGCCATCGCGCAGCGACAGGCTTTGTTGTCAAAAATCAGCTTGTTTCATTCGCTGCAGGTGAATGGCTGGCTGGTCTTTCGATGCCATGCATGGCTAGCTCTAAAACCAAACAGCTATCTAAGTAGGCGCAGCCCTACATCCGGCCTCGCACAACACCTTCGCCTGAGGCATCACCAACTGTGCGTCCTCTCCTGCAATGGGTCAGCCCACAAGAACACTAATACAAGTCGGCCACTCCCCTCCTGAGACCATGCTGGCATCTTTGTACTTCGCCAGCATCTGCATCGCCTGCCCCTTGCAATCGCTGTAGAAGTCGAAGCCCATTTGATCACGCTGAGGCATGCGGCCACGCCAATAGCCCATTCCTTGATCAAGAAATATCTTGCAGCGCTTTCCTGAGGCCCAAATCACGGAAATCTCCCTGCTGTGCTGTAGATCCCGGGCGTGCTCTTTGATGTCGATCTTAGGCTCCAGGGAGAATTGGCTACCCAGCCATAGGCTAAGCACGGCCTCTTGATCCGCTGCATCTAACCAGTCATGCGATGTCAGCGAGCTCATCTGCCCAGGGCTGGCAGCGAGTGTCTGGATGCTAAGGTTCTTGAGCTCAGGATTTTTGAATATATCTAGGAAACCGCTGAGGAGCATCAACGACCAAGGCGACTTCAGGTATCGATCTGAATAGCTAAGGCTTACAGCTCTGTCATTCGCTAGCAGTTCAGCAACCTCTGGAGCCTGCTTACCGATCAGTGCTTGCAGCCGTTTACCCAGATCTCGCACAGGCCCATTCAGCTCAGTGGTGACCTGGATGACCCTGGCGTCCTGCTCTTGCCGACGCCAGCCACTCGTGTCGATGGCCTTGCCCTCGAGGCCGGGTAATTGCTGTGTACTGACCCAGACAGCACTGCCGTTACCCTCCAGCCATTGAGCACCGGGCATGACTGGAGCCGGATCGTTACAAAGCAAACTTTTGCAAATATCTCCAGAGGTGATTTGAGTCGCCAGGAAGAGGCCGTCGGGAAGAACCCCTCTGATGACCTCGAGCACCGTCACCCCTAGGTGAGCCAGTACCGACAGGCTGTTCTTCAGCTCGCTACTGAGTGCGACGCCTGCAGGTAGTGCAATTCTGACTGGCAATTTGTCTGCGAGCTGCCAGGTTAAGAGACGCTCGCGGAATTCAGGGTGATCGATCTCCCAATCATCTGCTTCGCCCTGCAATAGCACTGTTATCGAGTTGCCACCAACACTCCGGTCGATTTTGTTGATAGCAGCGTTCAGGTAGCGCAGCGGTCCAACTGAACAGTAACGCGCCCCAGGAACCCTTGAAAGATCGCCTGGCAGTTTCAGATGCTCAATCAAACCGGATTGCTGGATCCACTTCAGCGTCATTCTGCGGTCCAGTTCCTCCCGCTCAACCCGGCTGTCTTGCCCTGCCAAGCAATGAGAACAGACATTCTCGCAGCTAACAGGGCACTCGAGCTTCGCTCGGGCTTTCTCCAGCAAACTCGACAGATCTTCTAATCCAGACAGGACGAAACCAGCACCGCCACTGACTTCGTCGAACAACTGAATCACACTGCGGGCCTGGCCGCTTTCCAGATCCTTGTCCAGGCGGAAACCAAACCCCATCTCTGTAGTAGCTATACCGAGCTGATCCGCAATCACATCACGCATAGCGACTGCCAGTGTCATGGCGATAGCTTGCTCTTTAGTGCTGGCTCCCAGCCAGTGGCCTGTGAGAGGGCTTCTCAAGAACACTTCCAACACGTCAGTGTGAATCTGGTAGCCAAGAAAAATACTGGTTTGTACGGATGAGCCTGGGCAATCGTGCTCCTTGTGACTACCCGTAATACCGCCCACCGGGCGATGCGATTGATCCGGAAGAAGTGTTTTCGGAATATCACCTGATGCCAGCATCGACTCAGCGCGGCCACAGATCATGCAAACGGCATAGCCTTTTTCATGCTCACCGGAGGAATGATGGAAAACGCTGCCTCCATGGCCAAAGCGTACGAAACCGCAGCTAGGGTCGGGTAGAGCAATGTTGGAACCGGCCACCTGGATACGCGGGCGCTCGACCCGGATAAATTTTTGCGACGAGATATCGTTACTTGTTGACTCATAGAAGTCAGTGACAAACCCACCTGGGCGCAGGACCTTGCGCTGCTCGGAGAACGGAATGTGGGATGCACAATGCGTACAGGTCAACTCCGCGCTGTTCGTATAGGCGTTTTCTTTTACGCCTGCGGCTCCACAGTGTGAGCAACGCCAGGCAATATCAAATTTTTGCGCCTCGTTCACCTGCCCAGAGGCATGCCACTGCAGGCTCACGCCAGCCGACCGATAGACCCGACCATCGATGACCACCTGCGATCCTGGAGCATACTCACGAATGGCGATGTTCAGCCCGCGTGACGGCAGCTCCTTGTTGTTGAAGACGCTGTCTTCACGACTGCTCTTCCGCTCGCGCTTATGCTTGAAGTCCTCGATATTGTAGGTATTAAGTGTCACCACATCGGTGGGAAAGCCATACCCCGGCAAGAAGGCGCGGGCGGCAAGGTCTCGGAGCAGGTACTCATCACAGTGCCGTTTCTTTTCCAGTTCGAGAGCTTTCTTGTAAGGCTCGTCCTTGGCAGTCAGCTGCTTGTGATTGAGCTTGCGCAACTCCTCCAGCCAGCAGCTCTCAATTTCCTGAATGGCGTCTCGGGTACCTTCGGAAAAGCGCAGAATGTTACGGATGATTGAGCAGGCAACCAGGCAGAACTGGCTGCCCTGCCTGTCGCATGACGTCATGAGCAAAGCGTTTAGAGGACTGATCGGGGCAACCACCTGAACCAAAACGCCTTGATCAATCCAGTCAGTTCAACTCCCCAGAAAGGATTTGAACGCAAAAAACCCTCCCTGTACCGCGCTAAGCCTTTGAAGTGAAAATCGATTTGGATGCGCTCTTGACGGAAGGCTCAAGGTTCCTATACTGCTCAACGACTGAGTGAAATCCTACAAATCAGTTTTCCGAGGCCAAGCGCCTGAAACGCTGATTTGAGCTGGGCATTTGTGTCTTTGGATTCAAATCCCCCCGGCTCCACCAATTGAAGCAAGCACAAACCCCTGATCTTCCTAGAGAATTTCAGGGGTTTTGTGTTTTCAGGGGCTACGAATGTCCCGAAAGTGTCACGGCAACTCCGTGGTAATCAGGCTGCCGCCGCAACAATACAACTCGACATATTCTGACGAGCAAGCTCTTCTGGCTGTGCTCCCAATAAAGCGCTGCATCGCGAACGCAACCACCGCTCGCCCGGATCACTGTGAGCAGCCCCTCTCCAGACCATCGACAGCTCTTGCTGAGGAAGTACCACTGGCACGGCTTCAGCTCTCAAGCCCCCCGATCCAGACATGGCCTGAGCAACATATTCCGGCACGATGGCAATCATGCTGCTGCCTTCAAGTAGCATGGGTAAGGCGCTGAACTGCGGCACAGCGAGGACGACTTTACGTTGACGCCCAAGCGAATGGAGGGCCCGGTCGGCATTCTCGATAACGTTGCCCATGGACGACACCACGGCATGGGGCCGCCGACAGAACTCTTCCAGGGTCAGTGCGCCAACCTGTGAGTCAGCCCGCAGCAACATCGGGCGAATCGACCGTAAATGCTTACTCCGCGCATTGGCCGGCAGCTGCAAGGCATGGCTGATGCCAAGCGAAATCTCCCCGGATGCAAGCAACTGGGGCAATTGCCATTGATCGGCGCGACGTACCACAAGCCTTATGTTCGGTGCATCGACGCGTAGGCAGCGCAACAGAGTGGGTAACAAGGCGTATTCGACGTCATCGGAAAGACCAATATGAAAAGTGGCTTCACTCGTTGTCGGGTCGAACGTCTGACACTTGCCCAACGCAGCAGCAATACTGTCGAGAGCAGGCGTCAGGTTGGAGAAAATTTCCTGGGCGCGGGATGTAGGCTCCATTACCCGCCCGGTGCGAATGAACAACGGGTCATCGAACAGGTGGCGTAGGCGCCCCAAGGCAGCGCTGACTGCTGGTTGCCCAAGGAACAGTTTCTCGCCGACACGGCTAACATTTTGCTCGTGCATCATGGTTTCGAAAACTACCAGCAGATTGATGTCCGCCCGACGCAAATCATTTCTGTTCATCATGTTAGGCACCTACGCAGAGTTGTACATTTTTGACTGTCGCCGATCAGGCTGTGAGGCGACGCTGCTTGAACACAGTATTGCTGTCGCGATTAACGATGGGCTAGTGTCGCTCTGCGCCTAGCTGTGTCGCGGAATGGGGAACGCCGGATTGAATCTCGAAGACCTGCAAACATTTGTTGAGGTCGCTGATGCTGGCGGAATCTCAGCCGCCGCACGCCACCTTGGAGTTTCCAAATCAATCGTCAGTCGGCGACTGTTCCGACTGGAAGCGGACCTTGGCATTTAGCTTCTCGCACGAACCACCCGCGGTGCGGCACTTACAGAAGCGGGTATGACATTTCGGGAACATGCGGCCCGAGCCAGTGCCGAGATTGAGACGGCCAGGGAAACGATTCTTCCCACCGGGGATCTTCGTGGTCGATTGCGGGTCGCAGTGCCGCTTTCCTCCGGCCCGATACACTTTGCCCCTGTGCTTGCTGAGATGGCACGCCGCTACCCTCGCCTTCAGATTGATGCGGCCTACGGAGATCGCTTCGTCGACCTGGTCGCGGAAGGCTTCGATTGTGCCATCCGGGTCGGAGCCCTACGCGACTCGAACCTGCTGGCCAAACGCGTGGGCCAGATTTACGGCAAGCTCGTCGCCAGCCCGGACTACATCAAGGCACATGGAGCACCCGAGACGCCGGACGAAATCGCCGCCCATCAGGCGTTGCTCGGCGCCGAAAGTTGGCGCTTCATGGATGGAAACAAGGTCATCACCGTGCAGCCGCAGGGACGCTTCAAGAGCGATAACGGCGCGGCGCTCGCCGGTGCTGCGGCAGCGGGGCTCGGTATTGCATGGCTCCCCGATTGTGTCACTTACGAATATCTGGCGTCCGGCGCACTCGTTCCGATCATGACTCGCTATCCACTGCCAGTAGGAGACGTTTACATCGTGCGGCCGCCCAGCGCGCACCCAGCGCAAAAAGTGCGCATCCTCTCGGAGTTGCTGATCGAATCATTTGAAAGTAATCCGCCGTTTACAGATGCGATGGCCAAGGTTGCAGCGACACGCAACCTTACGCCTGGCTGATCACCACCGAACTGCGAACACAATCATCACTATACTTGGCTCAGGACAACTTTCTGGAACGCCAGAACTGCGACGTCCAAAGCAACAATTCGCGTCCGCCATAAATAGGCGCAGAACTGCTGAGCTCGGGCTGCTATCGCGGTAGAAAGCCCTATCAAGCGGGCCGATACCGCAATCATCGGCAGCCGCATTCGATCAAAGCTCGATGCACGCACTTTGTGCCATCAAAGGGTCGGTGTTCACCTGTCCCAGATCCGTGGCATCGCCATCTACCTGGCGCTGCGTTTAGTGCCGTACTGTCTTCAACATGGCAAGGAGAATAACCAAGAAGACACCATGACGCCTTCCTTCGACTGACGCAGGTAGATATCGATCAGCGCCATACAACTGTCGTCGATAACATTTCAATGCGCTCAGCCATCTGCTTAGGAATGCAGGACTTTGGTTCCGCCGTCTGGATAAAGTGGCAGGCGAAGGTCCGTCGCAGAGCCTGGGCGCCTGCCCTTTCCCTAGGAGGATGGCCGTTCTGGCCAGTGCGCAGCGAAACGAGGTGATGGCCGGGCCGGATGCTACCGAGCCAGACTCGCGCGCAGCGTCAGCACGCCCTCTTCCCCCGGTGCCAGGCACAGGCTGTCAGGGCCGCAGCTGGCGGCTTCGACACAGAGAAAGCCCAGACTCTCGTTCCAGCCGACCTCGGTCAGCGGCCGACTGCCGGGGTGCCAGACCACGCTGTTGGCGCCGCCGCGGGTGTCGATGGCCAGGCGCCGCTGCCAGGGCAGGTCCTGCAGCTGCAGCACGCCGGTGTGGCGGAAGATGCGGTGGCAGCCGTCCTCGATGCGCAGTTCGCCTTCCTGGCGGCAGTCTGCGCGGGTCAGCAGGTCATGGCCGCTGGCACCGTCGAGGCCGAGCAGCGCCACGCGCGAGACGTCGCTGATGCGCCAGTAGGCATGCAGGGCATGGCTGAGCTGGCAGGGTTCGCTGTCCTGATGGCGGGTCACCAGGCGCAGCGCCAGGGTTTCGCCCAGTTCGGCCTCGAGGTGCAGCGTCCAGTCGCACAGTTCGAGCTGCCAGAGCAGTTGCACGCCCTGCTCGCCCCAGTCGCAGGCCAGCAGTTGCCACTCCTCGCTCAAGCGCGCCCAGCCGTGAGATGGCCAGCCGCTCTCGCTGGGATGGCGGCCGAACCAGGGCCAGCAGATCGGCACGCCGCCGCGAATCGCCGCGCCCTGCGGCCAGTGCCCGGCGCACCACAGCCAGGGCCGCTGGCCACGCGGTTGAAAGTGCAGCAGCTGGGCGCCCTGACGGCTGAACGCCGCCTGGAACAGGCGGTGTTCGAGCAACAGCAGTTCGCGCCCCTGACGCACCGTCCAGCGTTGACGCGCCTGGCCGGGCTCGGCAAACAGCCCGGCCAGCGGGTGCAGCTCGGCAGCGCCGCTGGCGGCGCCGAGCGGGCGCGAGGCGCTTACCACCAGTGCTCCACCTGCACGCCGAAGTTGTAGCCGTGACGGGCATTGTCGAAGGCGCCGCTGTCGGACAGCGCCGAGCCGGCCGCCAACTGGCTGGCCGCCTGCTGCGCCGCGCGGTTCCAGCTGGCGTAGGTGTAGTACAGGCGAAACTCCGGACGCGCCCAGAAGCCGGGGCCGGCCGGCGACCAGGTGGGGGCGATGGTGAACTTGGTCAGCTTGCGCGTGCCGTCGGTGGCATCGACCTGATCGTGGCCCAGCTCGCCGACCAGCTTGAACTGCTCGGTGAAGGCGTAGCTGGTACGCCCGCCCACCGACAGCCAGTCCTGATCGTCGCCGTCGGGCCGGGTGTCCTTCTGGTAGACGAACTGCACCTGGCCGCCGAGGCGCGGCGTGGCCTGCCAGTCGAAGTACTCCACCAGGCGCCAGCTCTTGTTGTCGCGATCGAGGGTGACGTCGCCGGTATAGCCCAGACCGGTGCCGGGGCCGCGGCCGTACTGCAGGGCGAAGGTGTTGACGCCGCCGAAGAAATCGCTCTGCTTGTGTTGCGCGGTGATCGCCCAGCCGCTGTTGGCGCCGGTGCTGTCGGGCTTGTCGATGTAGCTGACGCCGAACTCCAGCTCGCCGCCCGGGTTGACCTTGAAGCCGGCGACGTTGAAGTCGTGGCGGTTGATGTAGGGCTCCTGGAAGTAGCTGTCCTTGCGCGAGAAGGCGTAGCTGTACTTCAGGCCGCCGTACTCGAAATCCTCGATACCGGCGCCGGTGGCGCTCTGGTTCCAGTAGTAGAAGTCGGTGATATGGATGTCGTTACGCTTGTAGAAGCGGCGGCCGGCCCACAGCGAACCGCCATTGAGCGCGGGCACCTTGCTCCACTCGGCATACATCTGGTTCATCCGCGCGAAACCATAGTCGCCGGTGAACTTCGGTGTGTGGCCGTACTGGTTGTAGAGCTGGGCCATGCCCTCGACGCTCAGCACCGAGCCGTCGTCGAGGGTCAGCAGATCCTGGCGCAGGTCCAGTTCGATGTACTGCTCGCATTCGTTGCCGAGGCGGTACTTGGACTGCGCGCCGGGCAGCTGGAAGCAGGACTGGGTGCCGCCGCTCTCCGAACCGCCGGCGCCACTGCGCATATAGCCGGTGAATTCCAGAGCCTGCACCTGGGGTGCGGCCAGGACCAATGCAAGTAGGCAGGGGGCGCCAAGCGCGCAAGGGAGGTTTTGCTGTGTGGTCTTCATCGTTGCTCCTGATTGTTTTTATTGAGCGAATGCTGCGGATAACCGCCGCAGCGCCGGTTTCTTCCATTGCCAGGGTGCGCACCCTACGGGATAAGGCGCGTCAATACCGCGGTGTGGCTCAACCTCTTTTCAACTGCGCCACCTTGTTGTCAGTGGCTTGACGCTTTCCCGGGCGCAGACGCTCACCGCTGGCCGCGTCGAACAGCAGCACACGCGCCGGATCGAACTGCAGGTCCAGGCTGGCGCCGGCCTGCGGCGCGGCGTCCGGCGCCAGGCGGCAGCACACCTTGGTCTGGTTGAGGCTGACGAACACCAGGGTGTCCGGGCCAGTCGGCTCGACCACCTCGACCTCGGCGCGCAGGCTCGGCAGCGTCGAACCGGCGCCGGCCAGCTGGATCTGCTCGGGACGCACGCCGAGGATCAGCTCGCGTCCTTCCAGTTCGGCCGCCTCGCCCAGGTGCAGCTCGCAGCGCGCCTGCCCGGAGTCGAGCAGGCCGAAGCACTGGCCATCGCGCAGCTGAGTGCGCAACGGGATGAAGTTCATCGGCGGCGATCCGATGAAGCTGGCGACGAACTGATTGGCCGGGTCGTTGTAGATTTCCTGCGGGGTACCGAACTGCTGGATGATGCCGTCCTTCATCACCGCCACCTTGTCACCCAGGGTCATGGCCTCGATCTGGTCGTGGGTGACGTACACCGTGGTGGTCTTCAGACGCTGGTGCATCAGCTTGATTTCGGTGCGCATCTCCACGCGCAGCTTGGCGTCGAGGTTCGACAGCGGTTCGTCGAACAGGTAGATCTTCGGCCGCCGCGCCAGCGCCCGGCCCATGGCCACGCGCTGCTGCTGGCCGCCGGAGAGCTGGCCGGGCTTGCGCGTCAGCAGATGCTCGATCTGCAGCAGCTTGGCCACCCGCGCCACCTCGGCCTCGATCTCGGCTGGCGGCAGCTTGCGCATCTTCAAACCGAAGGCGATGTTGTCCTTCACCGTCATGGTCGGGTACAGCGCATAGGACTGGAACACCATGGCGATGTCGCGATCCTTGGGGCTCATGCCGCTGATGTCGGCGCCGTCGACCAGGATCGCCCCGCCGCTGATGTCTTCCAGGCCGGCGATGCAGTTCATCAAGGTGGATTTGCCGCAGCCGGAGGGACCGACCAGGATCAGGAACTCGCCGGAGTCGATGGCCAGTTCGATGTTCTTCAGGGTGTCCGCCAGGCCGCTGCCGTAGGATTTGTTGACGTTGCGCAGTTCGAGGGTAGCCATGGTTATTACCTCAACCTTTGACGGCGCCGGCCGTCAGGCCGCGCAGGAAGTACTTACCGGCCAGGATGTAGACCAGCAGGGTGGGCAGCCCGGCGATCATCGCCGCGGCCATATCGACGTTGTATTCCTTGGCCCCGGTGCTGGTGTTGACCAGGTTGTTCAGCGCCACGGTGATTGGCTGGGTGTCGCCGCTGGCGAACACCACGCCGAACAGGAAGTCGTTCCAGATCTGGGTGAACTGCCAGATCAGGCAGACCATGATGATCGGCACCGACATCGGCAGCAGGATGCGTCCGAAGATGGTGAAGAACCCCGCGCCGTCGAGGCGCGCGGCGCGCACCAGCGCCTCGGGAATGCTCACGTAGAAGTTGCGGAAGAACAGCGTGGTGAAGGCCAGGCCATAGACCACATGCACCAGCACCAGGCCTTCGGTGGTGTTGGCCAGGCCGAGCTGGCCGAGGGTGAAGGACGCCGGCAGCAGGATCACCTGGAACGGCAGGAAGCAGCCGAACAGCAGCAGGCCGAAGAACAGCTGCGAGCCGCGAAAGCGCCACATGGCCAGCACGTAGCCGTTCAGCGCGCCGAGCAGCGTGGAGATCAGTACTGCCGGGATGGTGATCTTCACCGAGTTCCAGAAGTAGCCGCCGACGCCGTCCCAGGCCTTGACCCAGCCGATCACGGTGAACACGTCCGGGATCGACAGCAGGTTGCCGCTGCGGATGTCGTCGGGGGTCTTGAAGCTGGTCAGCAGCATCACCAGCAACGGTACCAGGTACACCGCGCAGGCCAGGATCAGGGTGGCGTGAATGGCCAGGCGGCTGAGGCTGAAGGCCCTCACCCGGGGTACGGGGCGCGGCGCCAGGCGCACATCGAGCACGGAATCAGTCATGGCGTTTGCCTCGCAGTTCGGAATACAGATACGGCACCAGGATCGCCAGCACTGCGCCGAGCATCAGCATCGCGCTGGCGGCGCCGAGGCCCATCTGGCCGCGGGTGAAGGTGTGGGCGTACATGAACATCGCCGGCAGGTCGGAGGCGTAGCCGGGGCCGCCGGCGGTCATCGAGGCGACCAGGTCGAAACTCTTGATGGCGATATGCGCAAGGATCATCAGCGCGCTGAAGAACACCGGGCCCAGGCTCGGCAGCACGATGCGCAGGTAGATGCTCGGCAGGCTGGCGCCATCGACCTGGGCGGCGCGGATGATCGATTGATCGACGCTGCGCAGCCCGGCGAGAAACAGCGCCATGACGAAGCCCGAGGACTGCCACACGGCAGCCATCACCAGGCAGTAGACGACGCGATCCGGGTCCACCAGCCAGTCGAAGCGAAAGCCTTCCCAGCCCCAGTCGCGCAGCAGCTTGTCCAGGCCCAGGCCGGGGTTGAGCAGCCACTTCCAGGCGGTGCCGGTGACGATCATCGACAGCGCCATGGGGTAGAGAAAGATGGTGCGAATGAAGCCTTCGCGGCGGATGCGCTGATCCAGCAGCACCGCCAGCAGCACGCCGATGGCCAGGCTGATGGCGATGAACAGACCGCCGAACACCAGCAGGTTCTGGCTCGCCACCCACCAGCGGTCGTTGTCCCACAGCCGCGCGTACTGCTGCAGCCCAACGAAGTTGTAGCTGGGCATGAAGCGCGAGTTGGTGAACGAGAGCAGGAAGGTCCAGCCGATGTAGCCGTAGAAGCCCACCAGCACGATGACCATGCTCGGCGCCAGCACCAGCTTGGGCAGCCAGCGCTGCAGGACATCCAGCGGTGAGGCTTTGGCGAAGACTGCGTTTGAACTCATGGATCACTCCGTTGTTGCAGGTTGCGCGGTCGGCCCGTTGCCCCTGAGAGAGGGAAACGCGGCGCGGCCGATCCCATGGCGCCGGCCTGAGGGCATGCGCCAGGGATCGAAGGCTTGAAACCGGCGGGTTACACCCGCCTACGGCAAGGGCCGCCTAGACGGCCCGAACGCTCACTGCACCGCCTGAATCGCCGCCGCCAACTGCTGGGCGGCGCGCTTGGGGTCGGCCTTGGGGTCGTTGAAGAAGTTGGTCACCACGTCGAACACCGCGCCCTGCACGTAGCTGGAAGCGGCCATGCCATGGGCCAGGCTCGGCTGCAGACCGCCACCGGCGGCGGCGTCCTTGAAGTCGGCCATGGACTTCTGCGCGCAGGCGTCGAAGCTGCTCATGTCCTGGTCCATGCGCACCGGGATCGAACCCTTGTTCTGGTTGAAGAACTCCTGGAACTCGTTGCCCATCACCGTGCGCGCCAGGTCTTCCTGGGCCTTGCGGTTCTCGGCGTTGCTCAGCTTGAACATGGCCAGCGAGTCGATGTTGAAGGCGAAGCTGCCTTGGGTGCCGGGGAAGGCCAGGCATTCGTAGTCCTTGCCGGCGACCTTGCCGGCGGCGGTCCACTCGCTCTTGGCCCAGTCGCCCATGATCTGCATGCCGGCCTTGCCGTCGATCACCATGCCGGTGGCGCTATTCCAGTCGCGCCCGGCGGCGTCGGCGTCGATGTAGCCGCGCAGCTTCTGCAGGGCGGCGAACACCTCGACCATCTTGTCGCCGGTCAGGGTGGCGCGGTCCTGCTCGACGAAGGCCTTGCGAAAGCCCTCGGCGCCGAGAATGCTGAAGGCCAGGTCCTCGAACACGGTGCCGTCCTGCCAGGGCTGGCCGCCGTGGGCGATGGCGATGAAGCCGGCCGCCTTGAGCTTGTCGGCGGCGGCGAAGAATTCGTCGAGGGTGGTCGGCGGCGTGGCACCCGCCTTCTCGAACACTTGTGGGTTGATCCACAGCCAGTTGACCCGGTGCACGTTGACCGGTACCGCCACGTAGTCGCCCTGGTACTTCATCACCTCGACCACCTGCGGTGGCAGCAGGGCATCCCATTTCTGCTCGGCGGCGACGCCATTGAGATCGGCGAGCAGGCCCAGCTCGCCCCACTCCTGGATGTCCGGGCCCTTGATCTGCGCGGCGGCGGGCGGGTTGCCGGACACGGCACGGGTCTTCAGCACGGTCATGGCCGCTTCGCCACCGCCACCGGCAACGGCGAAGTCCTTCCATTTGTGGCCCTGGGCTTCGACCAGCTTCTGCAGGGTATCGGCGGCGCGTTTTTCACCACCGGACGTCCACCAGTGCAGTACTTCGACTTCACCGGCGGTGGCGGACAGGGGCAACAGGACAGCGAGGGAGATGGCGGTGGACAGGCGAGAGATCGCTTTCATGGGATGAGACACCTTGTTGTTGTTATTCGCGAGCAAGTCGTGGTGCTTGCCTGGCGAACGAGTCTACCCAGCCCCACGGACGGTGGGGGTAACAAAGGGTACGGGAAAGTCACCAGACCGTTACAAAGCGGAGCTGGCAGGTTATCCGGGGCACAGCGGCGCAGGCCCCAGGGCACTGCGACCGCTCGCGACGGCAGAGGGTTCAACTGGTATGGCGCGGCAGCCAGAGGGTGACGCGCAACCCGCCTTCACGCAGATTGCGCAGGCTCAGCTCGCCGCCGTGGCTGTGCGCCAGGTTGCGCGCGATGCCCAGGCCCATGCCGTAGCCCTGCTGCTGGCTGGCCAGGCGAAAATGCGGCTCGAACACCTGCTCGAGCTTCTGCTCGGGCACACCCGGCCCCTCGTCATCGACATGCAGGACGAACGCCTCGGCGTCGTCCTCGATGTGCAGGTGCGCGCGCTCGCCATACTTCAGCGCGTTGTCCAGCAGGTTGCCGATGCAACGGCGCAGGGCCAGCGGCTTGCCGGGATAAGGGTAGCGGGCGGCGCCATCGACGGTGACCCGGCCCGTGCCGAGGTAGGGTTCGATCAGCCCGTGCAGCAGGTGATTGAGGTCGACCGGCTCGATGTTCTCGTGGATGTCGGTGTCCTTGACGCACTGCAGGGCGCCCTTGACCAGCACCTCCAGCTCGTCGAGGTCGCGGCTGAACTTGGCCTGCAGCGCTTCGTCGTCGAGCAGTTCGACGCGCAGACGCAGGCGGGTGATGGGCGTGCGCAGATCGTGGGAAATCGCGCTGAACAGCTGACTGCGTTCGCTGAGATAGCGGCTGATGCGCTCGCGCATGCTGTTGAACGCGCGGCGCACCTCCACCACCTCGCTGCCGCCCACCTCGGCCAGCGGCTCGACATCGGCGCCCAGCGACATTTCCCGCGCCGCCAGCGCCAGGCGTTTGAGCGGCTGGCTCTGCCAGTGCACCAGCAGGCCGACGAACAGCAGCAGAAACCCGCTGGTCAGCAGGATGAACCACAGCTGCTGGTGCGGCAGGCCCTGGTCCTCGAGGTTGACATAGGGCTCGGGCAGCAGCGAGGCCAGATACAGCCACTCGCCTTCGCCGATGCGGATCTGGGTGACCAGGATCGGCGGGTTGAGCGGCTCCAGGCTCAGCGCGTAATAGGCCCAGGAACGCGGCAGCTCGTTGAGCAGCAGGCCGCTGTTGAACACCCGCAGATGGTCCGGGCTGACGAAGTGCACCGACAGCTCCAGCTGGCTGCCAAGGCGCTCGCGCAGCACGGCGTCGACCTCGCTGATGACCGCGCGCTTGCGCGGCGTCTCGGCGAGCACCGGCATCTGAAGCGGCTTGTCGTTGAGCGAAACGAAGAAGCGCGTGCCGCCCATGCTGCGCAGCTGGTCGAGCACCAGCGGGCGGTAGCCCACCGGCAGCGAGCGAAAGTAACTGACGCTGGCCACCATCGACTGCGCCAGGCTGCGAGCGGTACTGACCAGCCCCTCCATCTGGCTGGCGCGCAGCTGCGACAGCCAGATCAGGCTGGACAGCACCTGCGCCAGCAGCACCGCCAGCAGGGTCAGCAGCAGCATGCGCCCGAGCAGCGAGCGCGGCACCAGCGAGCGGCGCTTAGCCATGGCTGCCAGGCGTGACGTGGGCCGCCAGCAGGTAACCGGCGCCGCGCACGGTGCGGATCAGCCGCGGCGGTTTGTCGGTGTCACGCAGACGCTGACGCAGCCGGCTGACCGCCATGTCGACGATGCGCTCCAGCGGCATCACCTCGCGACCACGGGTGACGCTGGCGATGGTGTCGCGATCGAGAATCTGCTGGGGGCGGTCGAGAAACAGCTTGAGCAGGGCAAAGTCGGCGCCGGAGAGAATCACTTCCTCGCCGTCCTGGTGAAAGAGGCGGTGGCTGATCATGTCCAGGCGCCACTCGCCGAACGCCAGCACCTCGCTGGCGGCCGGCTCCTTGGCGAAGCTGGCGCGGCGCAGCAGCGCCTTGATCCGCGCCAGCAGCTCGCGCGGGCTGAACGGCTTGCCGAGATAATCGTCGGCGCCCAGCTCCAGGCCGATCACCCGGTCGGCCTCATCGGAGCTGGCGGTGAGCATGATCACCGGTACCGCGGCGAAGCGCTGATGCTCGCGTATCCAGCGGCACAGGCTGAAACCGTCCTCGTCCGGCAGCATCACGTCGAGAATCACCAGATCCGCCGGCTCCTCCACCAGCGCGGCGCGCAGACCTTCACCGTCCGCCACGGCGCGCACGGCGAAGCCCGCGCGGCTCAGGTAGGTGTCGAGCAGTTCGCGAATTTCCTGGTCGTCGTCCACCAGCAGAATGGATTTTCCGGCCTGACTCAAGATGCCTTCCTTCTCGTCTGACGTGCATGGCACGCTCCTGACCGGCAGCGAGCCTCCTAGGTTCTCTCTTGCAAGGCTACCCCCGCGCCCTCCAGGCCGGGATACTCGGCAGTCACCAACCATACCGGCACGCCGTCCAGATAACGGCTCATGCTGCCCTTCTCGGCAAAGCCACGGGCGAAGCCGCTGCTGCGGAAGAAATCGGCGAAGCGCGGCACCACGCCGCCGACGATGTACACCCCACCTCGCGCGCCCAGCGTCAGCACGCAGTTGCCGGCCGCGCGGCCGAGCCAGACGCAGAACTGTTCGAGCACGCTGCTGGCCAGCGCATCGCCCGCCAGCGCGGCGGCGGTAACCTGCGCCGGGGAGCTTAGCAGCGCTGAGTGTCCATCCACAGTGCAGAGCGCACGATACAGGCGCAGCAGGCCGCTGCCACTGAGTACGTCTTCGGCGCGCACATGGCCGAGCTGGGCATGCAGTGCCTGCCACAGCTGCGCCTCGCGCGGGGTGGCGATGGGCAGGTCGACATGCCCGCCCTCGCCCGGCAGCGCGCGCCAGTGCCCGCCACCGAGGGGCAGCAGGGTACCCACGCCCAGACCGGTGCCCGGCCCGATGACCACCGCCGGACAGTCCTCCTCCACCACGCCCGGGCAGATCTCGAGCCGCTCCTGCGGGCGCAGGCGGGTCATGCCCAGGGCCATGGCGGTGAAATCGTTGATCACCAGCAGGTCGGCAGGCTGCAGATGCAGGAAAGCGGCCAGCTCGCTGCGGACGAACTGCCAGTGGTTATTGGTGAAGCGGAAATGCTCGCCCTTCACCGGCCCGGCCACCGCCAGGCAGAGTGCGGCGATGTCGCCCGGGGCCAGGCCCTGTTCGGCCAGATAATGGGCGATGGCCAGTTGCGGATCGGCGAAGTCGGCGGTGACCAGCACCCGCACCGCCTCCAGACGTTCGTCGCGCCACAGCGCGAAGCGTGCATTGGTGCCGCCGATATCCCCTACCAGAGACGGTTTCACGACGATATCTCCAGAGCGAGGCTGAGGCATTGGCAGAAGGGGCGACGGCGTTGCAGCCGTCTTCCGGCGAGCTCGAGCGCACGAGGATGCATGGGTTCAACTCCAGAAATATCTTGTTTTTCTAAAAAATAGCCGTGACATGATCAGCCAACCCACAACCATTATCAATATTTGTTGTTATAAAAAACAACAAACGCCGACCACCCGCCAGCAGCCCGAACAACCACGGGCCTGGCAGTAGAGCAAAGTTCGGCGCTGGCCGAAACCGCGCAGGGACGATCGGCCCGGCAGCGCCAGGCCCGACCATCGGCGCCACCGCAAAAGCACAAGACTTCCCCGGCAAAAGCCGGATAATGGCGCCCCTCGTTTTTTGCTCGCAATGCCGGTAAGCCTCATGGAAATCAAGGTCAACTTTCTCGACAACCTCCGACTCGAAGCCAAGTTCGATGACTTCACGGTGGTGGCCGACCAGCCGATCCGCTACAAGGGCGACGGTTCGGCCCCGGGTCCGTTCGACTATTTCCTGGCCTCCTCGGCGCTGTGCGCGGCCTACTTCGTCAAGCTGTACTGCCAGACACGCGACATTCCCACCGAGAACATCCGCCTGTCGCAGAACAACATCGTCGACCCGGAAAATCGCTACGCGCAGATCTTCAAAATCCAGGTCGAGCTGCCGGCGGACATTTCCGAGAAGGACCGTCAGGGCATCCTGCGCTCCATCGACCGCTGCACCGTGAAGAAGGTGGTGCAGCAGGGCCCCGAGTTCATCATCGAGGAAGTCGACAACCTCGACGCCGATGCCCAGGCGCTGCTGATGCCGGTGAGTGACACCACCACCTACATCCCGGGCAAGGACCTGCCGCTGGAGCAGACCATCGCCAACATGTCGGGCATCCTCGCCGAGCTGGGGATGAAGATCGAGATCGCCTCCTGGCGCAACATCGTGCCCAACGTCTGGTCGCTGCATATCCGCGACGCGCAGTCGAACCTGTGCTTCACCAACGGCAAGGGCGCGACCAAGGAGGCCGCACTGGCCTCGGCCCTCGGCGAGTTCATCGAGCGGCTGAACTGCAACTTCTTCTACAACGACCAGTTCTGGGGCGAGGACATCGCGGGCGCCGAGTTCGTCCACTACCCCAACGAGCGCTGGTTCAAGCCGGGGCCGAAGGATGCGCTGCCCGAGGAGATCCTCGACGAGCACTGCCGGGCCATCTTCGATCCGGACGGCGAGCTGCGCGCCTCGCACCTGTTCGACACCAACTCGGGCAACACCGCGCGCGGCATCTGCTCGCTGCCGTTCGTGCGCCAGAGCGATGGCCAGACGGTGTACTTCCCCAGCAACCTGATCGAGAACCTGTACCTGTCCAACGGCATGAGCGCCGGCAACACCCTGGCCGAAGCGCAGGTGCAGTGCCTGTCGGAGATCTTCGAACGGGCGGTCAAGCGCGAGATTCTGGAGAACGAGCTGTGTCTGCCGGACGTGCCGCAGGACGTACTGGCCAAGTACCCGGGCATCGTCGCCGGCATCCAGGGCCTGGAGGAACAGGGCTTCCCGGTGCTGGTCAAGGATGCCTCGCTCGGGGGCGAATTCCCGGTGATGTGCGTGACCCTGATGAACCCGCGCACCGGTGGCGTGTTCGCCTCCTTCGGCGCCCACCCGAGCTTCGAGGTGGCGCTGGAGCGCAGCCTTACCGAACTGCTCCAGGGCCGCAGTTTCGAGGGCCTCAACGACCTGCCGCAGCCCACCTTCGACAGCCTGGCGCTGACCGAGCCGAACAACTTCGTCGAGCACTTCATCGACTCCAGCGGCGTGGTGTCCTGGCGCTTCTTCAGTGCCAAGGCCGACTTCGAATTCGTCGAGTGGGACTTCTCCGGCGAAGGGGCAGACTCCAACGAGCAGGAAGCCGCGACCCTGTTCGGCATCCTCGAGAACATGGGCAAGGAAGTCTACGTGGCCACCTATGACGACCTCGGCGCCAACGCCTGCCGCATCCTGGTGCCGGGCTACTCGGAGATCTACCCGGTCGAGGACCTGATCTGGGACAACACCAACAAGGCGCTGCTGTTTCGCAAGGACATCCTCAACCTGCACAGCCTGAGCGACCGCGAGCTGAAGTCGCTGCTGCGCAACCTCAACAACACCGAGGTCGACGACTACACCGACATCACCACGCTGATCGGTATCGAGTTTGACGACAACACGGTGTGGGGCCAGCTGACCATTCTCGAGCTGAAGCTCTTGATCAACCTGGCGCTGAAGAAATACGACGACGCCAAGGAGTTGGTCGAGGCCTTCCTGCAGTACAACGACAACACCGTCGAGCGCGGCCTGTTCTACCAGGCGGTCAACGCCGTGCTGGAGATCCAGCTGGACGACGAGCTGGAGCTGGCCGACTACGAGCACAACCTGCGGCGCATGTTCGGCAACGAGCGCATGGACGCGGTGATCGGTTCGGTGGAGGGCAGCGTTCGCTTCCATGGCCTGACGCCGACCAGCATGAAGCTCGAAGGCCTGGACAAGCACCTGCGCCTGATCGACAGCTACAAGAAACTGCACGCCGCCCGCGCCAGGGCGGCGGGCTTGGCCGGCTGAGCAATCGCCCCAACCGAATCGCGGGCCTTCGTTCTAGTCCGCCGCCTGCGCGACTGCCTGCACCTGGCGGCGGAACCAGCTGCGCAACGGGTCGGCGTGGGTGCGTTCGTGCCAGATCTGCATCACCTCGACACGCGGCAACTCCAGCGGTAGCGGATGCATGCGCAGCTCAGGGTCCCGGGCGACCGCCTCCTGCGCCAGCGAGCGCAGGCAGGTGAGCAACAGGTCGCTGCCGCGCAGCAGGCGCGGCGGGGCAACGAAGCTGGACAGCCCGGCAGCGATCCGCCGCTGCAGCCCCAGTTGCTGCAACGCCCTGTCCACCAGTCCCTCGAGATCCCCCGTCAGCGTGGTGATCAGATGCTCGCAGGCGACGAAACTCTGCAGATCCAGGCCGCGCGCGAGGCGTGGGTTGTCATGCGCGGCGAGCACGACGAAGTCCTCGCTGAGCAGACGCTGCTGATGGAAAGTGCCCGGCAGGTCCTTGTAGAAGCCGGCGATGGCCAGGTCGCAGGTGCCCTTCTCCAGCTCGTCACGCGGTAGCTGGCCACGGGTGTTGTGGGTGACCAGCACCAGGTTCGGTGCCTGCTGGCGCAGAATCGGCAGCAGCCTGGGCAGCAGGGTCTGCTCGATGTAGTCGGTGCTGTACAGATGCAAGCGCTCGACGCGCCCGAGAAAGTCCTGCCCATCGCAGCGCTCGTAGAACCCCTCCAGCTCCCCCACCAGGCGCTGAACCTGCGGCGCCAGCTCATGGGCCCGCGGCGTCGGTGTCAACCCTCGCGGCGCGCGCACGAACAGCGGGTCACCGAACTGATGCCGCAGCTTGTTCAGCTTGTGGCTCAGGGCTGGCTGACTCAGCGCCATGCGTTCGGCCGCCAGCGAGGCGTTGCGCTCCTGATAGAGCACATGGAAGACCAGCAGCAGATTCAGGTCCTTCTTGGCGATATTCATTTTTTGAATTCCTGAAATAAGCGCTTTCGAATTTTCGAATCATATCGCCTTGCCTAGGATGGTGCCTGAAAACCCGTTGCCCCATGGAGATCAGCATGACGATCGGCATCTTCGCCACCATCACGCCCCAACCCCAGCACCGTGCAGCGGTGGAGCAGGCGCTGCGCCTGATGGTGCAGCACTCGAGGGCCGAGGCCGGCAACCTGCGTTACGACCTGTTCCTGCGCGACGACGGCCAGGCCTTCGACCTGTTCGAACTCTACGTCGACCAGGCCGCCGTCGATGCCCATCGCCAGAGCGCCCACTACCAGCACTATCGCGCCGCCACAGCCGACTGGCTGAGCGCCCCCACCCAGGTGCGCGTGGTTCACGCCCTGGACCTGGCCCCCTTTTCCCAATCAGGAGAACGATCATGAGCAAGAAGACCACCCTCGCCGTCGCCGTTGCCGGCTCCCTGCTGGCAGGCAGCGCCCTGGCTGCCGGCAAGGGCGAAGTACTGGTGCTGTTGTCGAGCGAAACGCAACTGCCACTCAAGGATGGCAAGCAGTACACCACCGGGTTCTACCTCAACGAGTTCGGCGTCCCCGCCGACCATCTGCTCAAGGCGGGCTACGAACTGGTGCTGGTCACACCCAAGGGCAATGCCCCGCGTGTCGATGAGAACTCGGTAACCCCGCAGTACTTCGGCGGCGACGAGCAGGAGATGCAGCGCATCCGCAGCCTGGTGGAAAACCTGCCGGGCATCGACGACACGCTGTCGCTCAAGGAAGTGCTCGAGGGCGATCTGCAGCGCTACGCCGGCCTGCTGATTCCCGGCGGTCATGCGCCGCTGATCGACCTGGCCAACAACCCCGAGGTCGGCGCCCTGCTGCGTCACTTCCACCAGGCCGGCAAGCCCACTGCCGCCATCTGCCACGGCCCGATCGCCCTGCTCTCGGCGCAGCGCGACCCGGCGGCCTACCAGGCGGCCTTGGCCAATGGCGAAACACCGGCAGCGGCCGACTGGATCTATCAGGGCTACCGCATGACCATCTTCTCCACCCCGGAGGAGCAGGTTTTCGAACAGTCGCTGCAAGGTGAACGCATCCTGTTCTACCCGGCCACCGCGATGGAAAGCGCGGGCGGCGAGCTGAGCTACGCCGAGGCCTGGGCGCCCAACGTGGTCGTGGATCGCGAGCTGATCACCGGGCAGAACCCCTTCTCCGACCATGCGCTGGGGAAGAAGCTGGTGCAGATGCTCGACGCCAAAGGCCAGCAGGCGCAGTGAAGTCCGAACCGCCAGGACGGCGTCGCCGTGCGTCGTCCTAGCGGTTCGCAGATCGCCTCACCGCAAACCGAATTAGTCCTTACAATCGGCGGCATTCACATCCTTCACAGGCGTGACATGCAACCGAACCAGCCGTCCCCCCCCATCGCCGCGCTGATGCTCGCCGCGGGTTACAGCCGCCGCTTCGGTGCCGACAAGCGCCGGCTCGTGCTCGCCGACGGCCGCTCGCTGCTGGCCGCCAGCCTGGCCCTGCCCTGTTCGATGCTCGAAGACGTCTGGCTGGTGCTGCGTCCGGACGAAGCGCTGACAGAGCTTGAGCTGCCACAGGGCGTGCATATCGTGCAGAACCCGGCCACCGCCGAGGGCATGGGCCATAGCCTGGCCGCAGGGGCCGAGCGCCTGCTGGCCGAATCGCGCGCTGACGCCGTGGCGATCTTTCTTGCCGATATGCCGTCGATTCGTCGCCACAGCCTCGAGGCGCTGATGGCCTGCGCCGCCCCGGACCGCATCGTGCTGCCCAGCCATCAGGGCAAACGCGGTCACCCGGTACTGTTCGGCCGCCGCTTCTGGGCGCAGCTCGCCGAGCTGAGCGGCGACACGGGCGCCAGGCCGGTGATCCAGCGCAACCCCGACGCCGTGCAGATCCTCGAACTGGACGACCCCGGCCTGCTGCTGGACGTCGATACCGCCGAGGACTGGCAGCGGCTCTAGTGTGCCGCCTCGGATCGATACTCGTAGGGTGTCGCGGGGCCGCCTAGGCCGTGCGCACCACGCATCCACCTTGCCAGCGGTGCGCACGGCGCACCCTACACAGGCCAGATGCAGCCGCTTGAAGTTCCTCCTAGAGCGGGTGCTGCCCGCCTCCACGCCAGCGGTGGGTTTCACCCGCCCTACGCCTGATAACGCTCTGCCTGACGTAACAGCGTGTCGCTCAACGCCTGCGCCGCGCTGGACAGCTGATGCCCGGCCTGGTGCAGCAGGCCGACACGCCGCGTGACCTGCGGCTCGCCCAGCGGCAGGCAGCGCGCGCCCAACTCCTCCATCTGCTGCCGACACAGCTGCGGCACCGCGCTGACGCCGAGGCCTTCGGCGACCATGCGCCCGACCGTCACCAGCTGATGACTCTCGAACGCCACCGGCAGCCTGCCGTGGCTGGCGATCACGCTGTCTTCCAGCAGCAGGCGCACCGCCGAGGGCCGCTGCAGGGTGATGAAGGGCCGGTCGAGCAGATCCACCCAGCTCAGGGCCTCGCGCTCGGCCAGCTCGCTGTCGGCCGGCACCACGGCGACGAAACGATCCTCGTACAGCGGGGTGAACTGCAGACCATCGAGGGTTGCCGGCTCGAAGGCGATGCCCAGCTCGACGCGGCCGTCGCGGACCATTTCCATCACCTGTTCGTTGATCACGTCGTGCACCGCCACGTTGACCCGTGGGTAGGCGTCGCGAAAGGCACGCAGCGCCGCCGGCAGTCGGTTGCCGGCGAACGACGGCATGGCTGCCACCGCCACCTTGCCCATCTGCAGGGTGAAGTGCTGGCGCAGCAGGTCCTCGGCGTTGTCCCAGTCGGCGAGCAGACGCACGGCGATCGGCAACAGCGTCTCGCCCTCCGGCGTCAGCGCCACGCTGCGGGTGGTGCGCACCAGCAGCTGGCCACCGAGGGATTGCTCGAGGTTCTTGATCGCCAGGCTCAGCGCCGGCTGCGACAGATGCAGGCGCTCGCAGGCCTGGGCGAAGCTCAGGCTTTGCGCCACGGCGAGAAAGGCGCGTAGCTGCTTGACGGTCATTAATTTATTTCTCTGATCAATCGAGAGGAAAAACAAACTTAACAAATAAGCTCGTAGCGCAGAAGCTTGGCCTCACCCCAGATAACAACAAGAGGCAGCCTCGAATGAGCGGACTCGACAAACGCGTCGGCAGCTATGCAGAAGCCCTGGACGGCCTGCAGGACGGCATGACCGTACTGGCCGGCGGTTTCGGCCTGTGCGGCATCCCCGAGAACCTGATCAAGGAGATCCGCCGCCGTGGCGTGCGCGATCTGACCGTGGTGTCCAACAACTGCGGCGTCGATGGCTTCGGCCTCGGCGTGCTGCTGGAAGACCGGCAGATCCGCAAGATGATCGCCTCCTACGTCGGCGAGAACGCCCTGTTCGAGCAGCAACTGCTCTCCGGTGAGCTGGAAGTCGAACTGACCCCGCAGGGCACCCTGGCCGAGAAGCTGCGCGCCGGCGGCGCCGGTATTCCCGCCTTCTTCACCGCCACCGGCTACGGCACCCCGGTCGCCGAGGGCAAGGAGGCCCGCGAGATCAACGGCCGCCACTACATTCTCGAGCCGGCCATCACCGGCGACTTCGCCATCGTCAAGGGCTGGAAGGCCGACCACTTCGGCAACGTGGTCTACCGCCACACCGCGCAGAACTTCAATCCGGTGGTGGCCACCGCCGGGCGCATCACCGTGGTCGAGGTCGAGGAGATCGTCGAGCCCGGTGAACTCGACCCGACGCAGATTCACACCCCCGGCATCTATGTCGACCGGCTGATCTGCGGCAGCTTCGAGAAACGCATCGAAAAACGCACCCTGCGCAGCTGAGGACAAGAGCATGGCACTGACCCGTGAACAAATGGCCCAGCGCGTGGCCCGCGAACTGCAGGACGGCTTCTACGTCAACCTCGGCATCGGCATCCCTACCCTGGTCGCCAACTACGTACCCGAAGGCATGCAGGTGATGCTGCAGTCGGAGAATGGCCTGCTCGGCATGGGCGCCTTCCCCACCGAGGAAGAAGTGGACGCCGACATGATCAACGCCGGCAAGCAGACCGTCACCGCGATCAAGGGCGCAGCGATCTTCGACTCGTCGCAATCCTTCGCCATGATCCGTGGCGGCCACGTCGACCTCACCGTGCTCGGCGCCTTCGAGGTGGACGTGCGCGGCAACATCGCCTCGTGGATGATCCCCGGCAAGCTGATCAAGGGCATGGGCGGCGCCATGGACCTGGTGGCCGGTGCCGACAACATCATCGTCACCATGACCCACGCCTCCAAGGACGGCGAATCCAAGCTGCTGGAGCATTGCAGCCTGCCGCTGACCGGCTGTGGCTGCATCCGCAAGGTGCTGACCGACCTGGCCTACCTGGAGATCGAGAACAACGCCTTCATCCTGCGCGAACGGGCGCCGGGTGTAAGCGTCGAGGAAATCGTGGCCAAGACCGCCGGCAAGCTGATCGTCCCCAAACACGTCCCGGAAATGAGCTTCTAAGTTGTCTACCGTCTCGAAGGCGCCACCACGCACGGCGTCTTCGGGACGTTTTTAGTTCGGCCAGATGGGGCTTGTGGCAGAGGCTTTAGCCGCGACTGGAAACTCGCCGCTAACGCGCCTCCCACGGCTCTGGTATCGCACTGCAGCGTGGAGCGATTCGCTCTCGCCTAGGAGTCAAGCATGCAAGACGTCGTCATCGTCGCCGCCACCCGCACCGCCATCGGCAGCTTCCAGGGCAGCCTGGCGGAGATTCCCGCGCCCGAACTTGGCGCCATCGTCATCAAGCGCCTGCTGGAGCAGACCGGCCTCGATGCCGCCCAGGTCGATGAAGTCATCCTCGGCCAGGTGCTCACTGCTGGCTCCGGGCAGAACCCCGCACGCCAGGCCGCCATCCGCGCCGGCCTGCCCCATGCCGTGCCGGCCATGACCCTGAACAAGGTCTGCGGCTCGGGTTTGAAAGCCCTGCACCTGGCCACCCAGGCCATTCGCTGCGGCGATGCCGAGGTGATCATCGCCGGCGGCATGGAGAACATGAGCCTGGCGCCCTACGTGCTGCCGAAAGCCCGCACCGGCCTGCGCATGGGCCACGCCCAGTTGCAGGACAGCATGATCCTCGACGGCCTGTGGGATGCCTTCAACGACTACCACATGGGCATCACCGCCGAGAACCTGGTGGAGAAATACGGCATCAGCCGTGAAGCCCAGGACGCCTTCGCTGCCGTCTCGCAGCAGAAGGCCGTGGCCGCCATCGAGTCCGGTCGTTTCGACACAGAAATCACCCCGGTGCTGATTCCACAGCGCAAGGGCGACCCCGTCGCCTTCGCCCGTGACGAACAGCCACGCGCCGGCACCACCGCCGAATCCCTGGCCAAGCTCAAGCCGGCGTTCAAAAAGGACGGCAGCGTCACCGCCGGCAACGCCTCCAGCCTCAACGACGGCGCCGCTGCCGTGCTGCTGATGAGCGCGAGCAAGGCGCAATCGCTGGGCCTGCCGGTGCTGGCGAAGATTGCCGGCTACGCCAATGCCGGCGTCGACCCGGCGATCATGGGTATCGCCCCGGTGTCGGCCACCCGCCGCTGCCTGGACAAGGCCGGCTGGAGCCTGGCCGATCTGGACCTGATCGAAGCCAACGAGGCCTTCGCCGCCCAGGCGCTGTCGGTCGGCCAAGAGCTGGGTTGGGATACCGACAAGGTCAACGTCAACGGCGGCGCCATTGCCCTGGGCCATCCCATCGGCGCCTCGGGCTGCCGCGTGCTGGTGACCCTGCTGCACGAGATGATCCGCCGCGACGCCAAGAAAGGTCTGGCCACGCTGTGCATCGGTGGCGGTCAGGGTGTGGCGCTGGCCATCGAGCGCAATTAAGCAACCCGAACACCGTAGCCCGGATGCAATCCGGGGAAACCTGCCACGGAACTCCCGGATTGCATCCGGGCTACGCCAAACAGCTCGGCCTCGTGCCGGGCTTTGTCATTTGTGCTGCAACGGCCAGGCGAAGCCAACCCTCGAATGCCTGGTCAAAGCCCTTACAACCATAAAAAAAGAGGCATCCCCCATGTTCAACACACTCACCCGCATGAGCGTGGGCCTGGTACAGAAGTACCTGCCCTCGCCCTTCGTCTTTTCCACCCTGCTCACCCTGGGCGTGCTGATCGCCGGCATGACCGCCACCGGCCAGTCGCTGCCGGCCATGGTCCAGCACTGGAGCGGCGGCTTCTGGACACTGCTCGGCTTCGCCATGCAGATGGCGCTGATCTTCGTCACCGGCCACGCCCTGGCCAGCGCGCCGATCATCAACCGCCAACTCGACCGCCTGGCCGCGATCGCGCGCACGCCGGGCCAGGCGATCATCATGGTCACCCTGGTGGCGTTGGTGGGCTGCTGGGTCAACTGGGGCTTCGGCCTGGTGATCGGCGCAGTGTTCGCCCGCGCCCTGGCGCGCAAGGTCGCAGGCGTCGACTACCCGTTGCTGGTGGCCTCGGCCTACTCGGGCTTTCTGGTCTGGCACGGCGGCCTCGCCGGTTCGGTGCCGCTGTCCATGGCCACCGGCGGCCCCGATCTGGCACGCATCACCGCCGGTGTACTGACCGAACCGGTGAGCATCACCCAGACCCTGTTCAGCCCGCTGAACCTGACCATCGTCGCGCTTCTGGTGATTGGCCTGCCACTGCTCAACCGCGCCATGCATCCGCGTCAGGGCGCCAAGGTGGCCGACCCGGCCAAGCTGGTGGAATCGCACGCCGAGCTGCCGGCCCGTGACACCCCGGCGCAGCGCCTGGACGACAGCCGCATCCTGGGTCTGGCGCTGGTGGCCATGGCCGGCATCTACCTGTTCAACCACTTCGCCAGCAAGGGCTTCGTGCTCGGCCTGGACGTGGTCATCGCCATCTTCCTGTTCAGCGGCCTGCTGATGCATGGCACCCCGGAGCGCTACATGCGCGCGGTGGACGAGAGCGTGCGCGGCATCGGCGGTATCGTCCTGCTGTTCCCCTTCTATGCCGGGATCATGGGCATGATGATGGGCGCCAACGCCGACGGCGTCTCCCTCGGTCGGCAGATCACCGAGTCCTTCATTTCCTGGTCGTCGGCCGACACCTTCCCGCTGCTGGCCTTCCTCAGCGCCGGTGTGGTCAACGTGTTCGTGCCCTCCGGTGGCGGCCAGTGGGCCGTACAGGGCCCGATCATGCTGCCGGCTGCCCAGGCTCTGGGCGTATCGCCCACCGTCACCGCCATGGCAATCGCCTGGGGCGACGCCTGGACCAACATGATCCAGCCGTTCTGGGCGCTGCCGCTGCTGGGCATCGTCGGCCTTGGCGCGCGAGACATCATGGGCTACTGCCTGATCATGCTGCTGTACTCGGGCGTGGTGATCTGCGGCGCGTTCTATCTGCTCGGCTGAGCGAGCAACGAAGCCTGGTAGGGTGGGCCGGGCAGCGATCTGCTTCGGCCCACACGGACCAACCCGGTGGGCTAAAGCCCACCCTACAAACTGAAGCTAACACCTAGCCGTAGGGTGGGCTTCAGCCCACCAGCAGTCCGACAGCGGCGGCCCATAGAGCTCGCCCCTGAAAGAGCGGGGACCGGCCCATCCGAACATCGCCGGTTCAATCCCCCATCAGACCATACGCCTTGGCCATGGCCACCGCCTGTGTGCGCCGCTGCACGCCGAGCTTGACGTTGATCCGCCGCGCATGGGTCTTGACCGTGTGCAGGGAGATGAACAGGCGATCGGCGATCTCCTGATTGGAACAGCCCTGAGCGATCAGCTGCAGCACCGCCAGCTCACGCGAGCTGAGCAGCGCGGTGCCGGCGCTGGCCGGCTCGTCCAGCGTCGGTGGCGGCTGGAACAGACGCTGGTGCAGGCTCTGCCCGGCCTCCCCCGGCAGCAACCGTTCCAGCCACTGCGGTTGACGCTGCTGCAGCTCCAGCAGCGGACGCAGCAGGCGCAACTGGCGTGCTTCGCCAAGGGCCTGTTGCAGCAGCGTCTCGGCCTGCTCGTCATGCCCCTGCAGCAACAGGCTTTCGGCCAGCGCGACACGGCACTCGCAGCTGAGGCTGCGATGTCCGGCCATCTGGCATTCGTCCAGCAACAGGCGCAGGGCATGCTCGGCAGCGGCATGATGACCGAGCAGCAGGTCGCTGACGGCCAGGTAGCGACGCAGACGCGGCAGCAGGTCATAGAAGCCCGAGGGCGCCAGTTGCTGGCGTTGCTGCAACTGCTGCAGGGTCTGGGCGAACACCTCGCGGGCACGGCCGTACTGTTCCTGGCGCAGCAGCAAGCGCCCGGCCTGCAGCTGCAGCACACCGCGATAACGCACCTCCGGCACGTGCGAGCACTGCATCACCCGCTCGGCCTTCTGCAACCACTGGTAGGCCTCGTCGAGATCGCCGCACGCCTCGGCCAGCTCCACCTGCCCCAGGTAGCCGGAGATGGTGTAGGCATCCTCGCAGAACTCGGCCTCCTGCAACCCCTGGCGATAGGCCTGCCGCGCCGTCTCGTCCAGGCCCTGGCGCGCCAGCAGGCTGGCACGCAGCAGCAGCAGGCGACCGACCACCGGGCTGTGGCTGACCCGCCCACGCAGCAGCGCCAGCGATTGCTCGGCCAGCTCCGCGGCGCGTCCGGCCTCGCCCTGCATCTCCAGCAGCAGGCAGCGGTCGGTGTTGAGCAGCGCCTCGTAGATCAGGCTGCCGTGCAGGCGCGACAGCCGCAGCCCTTCATCCAGCGCCTGCTGCGCCTGGCCCAGGGCGTTTTCCGCCAGGTACTGCTGGGCCAGGGCCTGATAGCAGAGGATGCGCTGCGACCAGCCGCTGTCGTCCAGTGCCTGCAGCGCCTCCAGGCAGTGCTGGCGTGCGTCGCGGCGCCCGCACTGGCGCGCCAGCACGCCGCTGAGCGCCTGCCAGTGAGCGAGCAGCTTGCGCTGGCGGCGGGCATCGGGCTGAGGCAGAAAGTGCGTCAGCGCCTCGGTGCAGGCGCGCGCCTCGTCGAAACGTGCACAGATGATCAGCGCCCAGGCCTGCAATACGACCAGCCGCGGCGAGCTGGCGAACAGCCAGGCCGGCAGCTCTTCGCGCCATTGCAGGAGCTGCGCGACCGAATGCCCCTGTAGCAGCTGCTCCTGGCTGAAGCGCTGCAGGTAGTTGACCGCCACCTCCACCTGCCCCGCCTGCAGGGCGTGCTCGACCGCCTCACGAATATCGCCGTGGCGGGCGAACCATTGGCAGGCACGCACGTGTATCGGCGCAGGCATCGGTCCACTGGGCAGGCTGCGCAGCACGTTGGCCAACGGCCGCCACAGACGGAACCAGGTACCACTGCTGTCGAGACTGCGCACGAACAGTTGGCGTCGCTGCAGCTCGCTCAGCAGCTCGGCGCCGCGGCCTTCCAGCAGGTGCTCACAGAGCGACAGGGCGAACCGTGGCAGCAGAGCCAGCGCATGCAGATCGCTGCGCAGTTCGTTATCCAGATCGGCCAGCACCTCGCGCTGCACGTAGTCGCGCAGCAGCGGGCAGCCGGCCTGCAGGCGCTGGCGCAACGCATCCTCGTCGGCATCGAGCAGCAGCAGGCGAATCGCCGCCAGCCAACCTTCGCTGCTTTGCAACAATCGCTGCCCGAGGTCCTCACCCAGGTTCAGCTGCAGCGCCGTCAGCAGCTCGGCCAGCCCCGCCTCGTCCAGCGCCAGGTCCTGCCCTTCGAGCTCCAGCAGATCGCCCTGCAGCAGCAGGCGCGGCAGGTTCCAGGCCGGCGTGCGGCGGCTGGCCACCCACCAGGTGATCTGCGCCGGCGCCGCAGCGAACAGGCGGTCGAGGCAGGCATCGAGTTCGCCATCGGGCTGGCGCGGGTAATCGTCGAGAAAGATCCACAGCCGCCCCGAATGCGCCTGCAGCATTTCCAGCAGGGCCGCCTCGTTCACTTCCGTCGCAGGCTGCTGCAAGGCCGCCGCCAGACGCGTGCAGAGCTGCGCCGGGGTCAGGCTGCGCCCGCCCAGATCCAGCCACAGCCGCGCCACGGCGGCAGGCGTCTGGCGCGCGCACTGACCAAGCAGCACGCTCTTGCCGGCACCGGCCGGCGCGCAGAGCAGGCGCAAACGGGCATCGCTGGCGAGCAGGCGCTGCTCGAGCGGCAATCGCGCAATCACCGCGGGCGGCAGCCGCGGCAGGTCGGCAGACGGTGCCGGAACCGCATTGGAGCGGGCAAGGGCAAGGGTCGGCATGGCAGCGGTTCTCTCTGCTTGTCATTGTTGAAAACCACCGTTCGATGGTAGCCCGCCAGCAGAGCGCCCGCACCCCGTCGGGCTTATGCCTGAAGATTCACAAGACCATGGCGGCCAGACAGCACGACGCCGCCCGCAGGCGGCGCCGTTGACAAGCACGAGACTCAGCGCACGCCGGCGTTACGCAAGGCGGCCGGGGTGAAGTCCTTGGCCGAGGCCTGGGTGCCGTACTCGATGGAGCGCTTCTCCTCGTTGGCCATGCCGATGGCCAGGTAGCGCCCGGCGATGATGTCGTACAGCGCCTCGAAGGCATACACCGGCACCTTCTGCGCGTACTGCTGCATCAGCATCGCCTCGCCGACCCGCCACAACTGGCCACGGCCATCGTAGTGCTCGGACAGGGCGATCTGCCAGGAGTCCTCGTCGACGTAGAAGCGGCGCTTGGCGTAGATGTTGCGCTCGCCGGACTTCAGCGTCGCCTCCACTTCCCAGACGCGATGCAGCTCGTAGCGCAGCAGGTCCTGATTGACGTGACCGGCCTTGAGGATGTCGGCGTACTTCACCTGCGGCGAGGCCACGCGGTAGTTGTTGTAGGGAATGAACAGCTCGCGCTTGCCCACCAGCTTCCAGTCGTAACGATCCGGCGCGCCGTTGAACATGTCGAAGTTGTCCGAGGTGCGCAGGCCGTCGGCCGCGGTGCCCGGGCCGTCGTAGGCCACCTGCGGGGCGCGACGTACGCGACGCTGGCCGGCATTGTAGAGCCAGGCCATGCGCGGCTCCTTGACCTGATCGAGCGAGTCATGCACCAGCAACACGTTGCCCGCCAGGCGCGACGGCGCGGTGACCCGCTGCTTGAAGAACAGCAGCGCGTTCTCCGCCTTGGCCGGATCGACGTCCGGCATGTTGTCGGGGAACGCCACCTCGTCCTCGAAATGCACCAGGGTGTAGGCGCCGTTGGTCTGCGGCGAGGCCTGCACGATGCTGCGCCTGAGGTTGCCGCCGCGGTAACGGGTGATGTGGTTCCACACCACCTCCAGACCGTTCTGCGGAATGGGGAAGGCGTAGTAGCGACTGTCGGTGAAGTTGGTCAGGCCGTTGCCGCCGGGCATCAGGCCGGTGTTCAGCGCGCTGGTCTTGGCCGCGGCGTAGATGGCGTCCGGCACCGCGGTGCTGCGATGGGTCGGATAGACCGCCATGCGATAGCTTTCCGGGTAGCGCTGGAACATCGCCAGTTGCCCGGCCGACAGTTGGTCGCGGTACTGCGCCAGGTTCTGTGCGGTGATGGTGAACAGCGGCTGCTCGCCCGCGAAGGGGTCACTGAGAAAACCGCGTGCATCGACCTGCCCGGCGTTGGCCGCCAGGCCGCCGGTCCAGGCCGGAATGGTGCCCGCGGCATTGCCTTCCATCTGCGCCCCCAGCGGGGTCAGGCTGGTGCCCAGCTTGGCCGCTTCCTCGGCGCTCACCGCCGCCAGCACGCTGCCGGCCAGCAGGCTCAGGGACAGCGCGCCAAGCATCTTAAGGGTTGTATTCATCTGCATTCCTCAACTGATCCTGATGACCTAGAAGCTCACGCCGAAGCTGAGCGCCAGAAAGTCGCGGTCGACCGCGGTGTTGTACTTGCCGCCGAAGAAGTCGGTGTACGACAGGCTGGCGGTGTAGGTATTGCGGTAGTCGGCATCGACCCCGAAGCTCACCGCCTTGGCACCCTCGTTGAACAGGCCGTTGGGGCCATAGCCGTCGACGTCATGCGACCAGGAGACGTTCGGCCGCAGGTTCACCCCGGCGAACACGTTGCTGTATTCCCAGATGCCGCGCACCCGGTAGCCCCAGGAAGTGCTGGTGACGAAGCCGTGGGTGTCGCCACGGAAGCCGTAGGCTCCGAACAGCGAATCGCGGCCATAGCGCAGGTCCTCGCGGCTCTCCAGCCCACCGACATGGGCCATGCCGATCTCGCCCACCAGGGTGAAGCGCCCGGCGCCCATCACCTGATCGAAGAAATGGGTGAAGGTGGTCTGCACCTGGGTGACTTCCTTGCGCCGGTAGCCGACGTTGTCCTGGCCCGGGCCGGCCGCAACCGGCGCGGTGCCGGGAGCGATGGGATTGAGCAGGCTCAGGGTCATGTCGGTGGTGTTGATCTGCAGCGGCAGGTTCGGCCGGTAGCTGACCTCACCCGCCCAGGCGGTGCCGGTGGGCAGCGTGGTGGAGAAGCTCAGGCCGTAGAGACGGATGTCCTCGGGGTATTCCAGGTAGTAGCGGCCATTGCCGAGCATCACGCTCTGCGCCAGGCCGGCGCCGCTGCCTGGGGCGATGCCGTTGGCGGTGCCGATGATCCCCGGCAGCGCCGCCAGGGTCGCCAGGCCGGCGTTCTGCGTGCTGACGATGGGCGTGCGGCTGTGGTAGTTGATGAAGTAGGCGCCGTACTCGGTCTCGTCACCCAGCCAGCGCAGGGCCAGGCCCCACTGGCCGCTATCACGCGCATCACGATCACCGGCACGCGGCAGGATCACCCCTTCGCTGTCGACCCGGAAACCCTGGCCGAACGCGGCGGCGATCGGCTGCAACGGCGCGATGGCCGGCGAGCCGATGTGGTAGCCGTTGTCGCAGCCATCGGCGGCCACGTCGGCGGTGGAGAAGAAGGTGCCGCAGTTGTCGAGGATGGTCTGGTCCCACTCCAGCTGGTAGAAGGCCTCCATGCTCAGGCGGTCGGTGAGGCTCTGCGACAGGTAGAGCATGTTCACCGGAATCAGGCCTTCCTTGATCTCCGCGCCGGGGCGGCGGAAGGCGGCCACATCGATAGGGTTGATGGCGTTGATGCTGTTGCCGATGAAGGTGCTCTCGCCCCAGCTCACCACCTGCTTGCCGACCCGCACCGTGCCCGGCAGATCGCCAATGGCGTAGTTGTGGTAGAGGAAGGCATCGAGAATTTCCGCCCCCGAAGACTTGGCGCCCTCCTTGCGATTGCTGTCGTCGATATCCTTGAACAGGCGGCTCTCGTCCTTGAGCTCGAAGTCGTACCAGTACTTGCCGCGCACGAAGGCGCCGGTGTCGCCGTACTTCAGCTCCAGATCGTGGATGCCCTTGAAGATCTTCGAGAAGGTCTCGCCCTTCTTGAAGTTCAAGCGCCCATCGTCGCCGGTCTGCGCCTGGCCCTGGCCGCCATTGTTCGGCCCGATCAGGTCGCGGTCCGGGCTGCGCATCGACCAGCTGGCCCCGATCGACAGCGAGCTGTCGAACTGGCCCTCGATCTCGCCGATGTTGAAGTTGATGGCCTGCGCCGGAGCGCTGATGCCAAGGGCGATGGCCAAGGCCAAGGTATGCGGCTGGAATAGTCCGGGCCCTGTTGTTCTTGTCATGCGGGTCTCCTGAGTTGGGGTGCAGCTGTCGTGCCCGTCTGCCGCGTTCGCAACACGGAACGAGGCAGCAGGCCAACTGCACCCTACGCAGCGCCCGACACCGGGATAAGCGCACCAAGGAGGGATTTCACCTGTCGCCCGAAAGGATGAACGACGCCCTGCCACGGGCGGCAGGCCGCGACACTCAGCGTGCTGAATGACGGGGTATCAGGTGGATGGGGAACTTTCTCCGGCGCGTGCGGGTTTCAGCGCCAGCGATCGAGCAGGTTCACCGCCAGCCGGTCCAGCCAGCCCCACAGGCGTTGCTGCGCGCGGCGCCACCAGGGGCGCTGGTGCCAGTCCTGCAGGGTGACTTCGCGACTGTGGCCGAAGTCCTCGATGAAGCTGGCGGCCACCGCCCGGGTGAAGGCCGGGTCGAGCGCTTCGACGTTGGCGTCGAGGTTGAAGCGCAGGTTCCAGTGGTCGAAATTGCACGAGCCGACGCTGACCCAGTCGTCCACCAGCACCATCTTCAGGTGCAGGAAACGCGGCTGGTACTCGAAGATGCGCACGCCGGCCTTGAGCAGCCTGGGGTAGTAGCGCTGCCCGGCGAAGCGCACCGGTGGATGATCGGTGTTGCGCCCGGCCAGCAGCAGGCGCACCTCCACACCCCGTGCGGCGGCCTGGCGCAGGGCGCGGCGGATCTTCCAGGTGGGCAGGAAGTACGGCGTGGCCAGCCACACGCGCTGCCTGGCGCCACGCAGCGCGCGCACCAGCGACAGCAGGATGTCGCGGTGCTGCGCCGCATCGGCATAGGCCACACGGCCCAAGCCCAGCCCCGCGGGCGGACAATCGGGCAGGCGCAGCGGCATGGGCTGGTGACTCGGGCGCCAGGAAAAGCGCGCCAGCCACTGGTGCTCGAACAGCTGCTGCCAGTCACCCACCAGCGGTCCCTCGATCTCCACCATGGCTTCGTGCCAGGGACTGCTCGCCTCGTCCGGCAACCAGAATTCATCGGTCGAACCGGTGCCGCCGACATAGGCCAGACGCCGATCCACCAGCAGCAGCTTGCGATGATCGCGGTGAAAGTTGCGCACGCCGCGGCGCCAGCGCACCGGGTTGTACCAGCGCAGTTGCACACCGGCACCCAGCAGCTGCTGGCGCAGCGCGCTGCCCAGCCCGGCAGCGCCAAAGGCATCGAACAGCCCGCGCACCAGAACGCCACGGGCGCTGGCCCGGCACAGCGCGTCCACCAGGCGTTCGCTGCAGCCTCCGTCCTCGATCAGGTACAGCTCCAGCTCGACCTGGCGCTCGGCGCTGTCGATGGCCGCCAGCATGCGCGGAAAGAACGCCGCCCCATCGAGCAGCAGCTCGAAACGATTGCCCGCACGCCAGGGGAAGATGGTGCCGCGCACGGTCCGCTCAGCGCGCCGTGAAGATCAGCACGGCGCCGACCGGCACCGACAGGCTGATGGCAGGCAGTTCGGCGATCTTGCGCAGCGCCTCGATGCCGCTGGCCAGGCCGAAGTCCTCGGCGTGCAGCACCAGCGGCGCCAGCGTCACCACCTGGAAGCGCCGATCGTCGAGACGGGTGACCAGCAGTTCGGCATTCAGCTCGCGCCTGTGTTCGTTGAGCACCAGTTGCAGCGGCAGGCGCAGTTCCAGCTGGGCACCGGGCGCCAGGTCGGTGAGTTGCGCCAGGTTGACCTGCGCGTTGATACGCGCCTCGGGCAGGCGCGCGGTGTCGAACAGCATGGCGCGCAGGCGCTCGTCACGCAGCGCAATGCCGGTGCTCAGCGAATCCAGGTCGACCCGCAGGCGCGCGCGGCCATCGGCGGCGATCTGTCCGTGCAGGGTGAGAAAGCGATGCACCTCCGACTGGCTGCCGGAATGAGTGGAGATGAACGACAGCCGTGAGGACTCGTTGTCCAGGTACCAGTCGGCGTGAACGGGGAAGGCGACAGCAAGCAGCAGGGCAAACAGCGAACGGCGCATGAGGACTCGAAAACGGCATGACCAGGCGGCAACGATAGTCGCCATGGCCTGCATTGCAAAGCCCGGCGCGCGCAGCACCGTAGGACAGGTGCAACCCGCCGCTTCCGAGGTGGCGGGTTTCACCCGCCCTACTTGCTCGGCAATAACTGACAGCCCTGGCGCTGTCCCAGCCAGACCGCGCTGTGCGTGCGCCCCAGCCCGCTGGCGGTGACGCGTTTGGCGCCTTCGTCATCGTGCAGGCTGCTGATCGGCACGTACTGCTTCACATAGCCTTCGCAGTAGGCCGCCGGGTTGCCGCTGACGTAGCGGCAGGAGCAGTACTCCTTGGCCGTGTAGGCACCGATGATGTCGGGGAAGGCGGCCAGATGGGCGCGATTCGGCCAGGCCCAGGCCAGCAGCAGGACCAACAGCAGTACCAGCACGCTGAGGATCGGATGGCGACGGATCATGGCTGCACCTCTTCGGCGAAGGCCGCACGCACGCGCTTGAGCAGTTCGTTGTGGTTGAAGCTGGCATCGCGGTCATCGGCATAGCGCACCACCACCAGTTTTTCCTCGGGCAGCACGTACAGGCCCTGGCCCCAGTGTCCCAGCGCCGCAATGGTCGCGGCCGGTGCGTCCGGCCAGGGGCGCCGGCTGCCCGGCAGTTCGGCGTTGAGCCACCAATGCCCACCCGGCACGGCATCGCCCGGCTTGGCCAGTTGCGGCTGGTAGCCGGCAAAGGGGGTGCTGACGAACGCCACCCAGGCCTCGGGCAGCAGCTGGCGCTCGCCCCAGCGCCCGCCGCGCTGCATCAGCAGGCCCACGCGGGCCAGATCGCGAGCGCTCATGTAAGCGTAGGAGGAGCCGACGAAGGTACCGGCGCCGTCGCGCTCCCACACCGCACTGTCGATACCCAGCGGCTCGAACAGTGCCGTCCAGGGGTAGTCGGCGTAGGCCTGCTCGCCGACCATGCCGCGCAAGGCCGCCGCCAGCACATTGCTGTCGCCGCTGGAATAACGAAAGCGCGTGCCGGGCGCGGCATCGGCCGCATGCGCGGCGGTAAAGGCCGCCATGTCGCCGCGGCCGCGGGTGTAGAGCATGGCCACCACCGAGGACTTCAGCGGCGCGTATTCGTAGTCTTCTTCCCAAGCCAGGCCCGAGGCCCAATTGAGCAGGTGGCCGATCTTGATCTGCGGATGCCCGGCCATCGCCGGGTAGTACTTGGCCACCGGCGCATCGAGCTTGAAGCGCCCTTCGCCGTAGGCCACACCCAGGGTGGTGGCCAGCAGGCTCTTGGCCATCGACCAGGCCAGGTGCGCGGTTTGCGCCGTGGTCGGCGCCGCGTAGCGCTCGTAGACGATCTGGCCGTCACGCACCACCAGCAGCGCATCGCTGCGCACGCCGATGCGCTGCACCTCATCGCGCGGGGCAAAGGCATAGGCTTCCAGCTCGGCAACGGCGGCAGTCCGGCTGGCGGGCAGCGTCTGCCAATCCGGTTGCGGCCAACTCTCGGCCCGGGCAAGGCCGGCCAGCAGGCCAAGGCCGAGCAGCAGACTCGTATGGCGAAGGGAAAGGATGCTCATGGGCGACCTCGACGGGAAATCGAGGCGCACCCTAGCACGGAGTGGATGACGCCTTGAAGCGGCAGAACAGGGGAGCACCGCGCCCTCGTTCAATGGTGCGCACGGCGCACCCTACCGGTGGTAGCGCCGCCTAGGGTGTCGCGGGGTCACCTAGGTCGTACGTACCAATCCGAGCGACGGGGTCCCGGTATGCGCAGCCCTAGTTCGGCAGGCGGTAATCGTCGGGGCCCATCAGGTCGAGACCGCACTCCAGGTTCTCGATCCAGTAGAGGAAGGCGCTGATCATCTCGGCGCCAACGAAGGGGCGGCCGTGCTGCGGCACGATCATCGCCACGTCCATTTCGCGCACCATCGCCGCCCACAGGCGACAGGCTTTGTTGCCGGCCATGTAGCGGCGGTGGAACCCCTCCATGTTCGGCACGTGGTTGACGAAGTCGCGCACCGGCGAAGCGTCGTCGACCATCGAGGCGCCCATGTCGCCGGAGAAGAGGATCTTGCTCACCGGGTCGTAGACCTGGAAGTTGCCCACCGAGTGCAGGAAGTGCGCCGGCACCGCCTTGAGCGAGCACTTGCCCAGCGGGATGCTCTGGCCGCGGTCGGGCAGCGCGATGATGCGGTCGTAGGTGTTGATGCCGCGGCTCAGCGCCAGGTAGTTGGCCGTCAGATGCGGCAGAAAGCGCGCCCACAACTTGGAGCAGATCACCCGCGCGCGGGTGTGCAGCAGCCACTTATCCAGCGAGGCAATGATGTCCGGGTCCTGGTGCGAGGCGAAGATGTAGGTCATGTCCTGCACCGGGATGTGCTTGGACAGCTCCAGCGACAGCGGCGTATAGGTCAGGTCGCCACCCGGGTCGAGCAGCAGGTACTGCTCGTGGTCGGTGATCAGGAACTGGTTGGATTGCACGCCCTCGCCGCTGACCAGGTCATCGAACATCAGGCATTGGTGGCTGCCGTTATCGAACAGCACGATGGGCTCGCGGCGCATGGAAACCTCGTAGATGAATCGCGAGGTAACCTTATGCGCAGGCGGGCCAGCCGGTACTGATATGGGTCAACGCGCGGCGACAATCTGCCGCGCTTTCTCCAGGCGCTTGGTGCGCGCCGTCTCGGCGATGCGCAGCAGGCCCTGGTCGCGTTGCCACAGCTCGGCCCAGTGCGCCGGGCCGGCGGCGAAGGCCGCCTGCAGCTCGCCGCTCAGTGCCTGCTGCTGGGCGAACAGGCCGGCCAGCAGCAGGTGCGTGGTCGGTGCATTGGGCGCCTGCCGCGCCACCTCCGCACAACCGGCCAGCAGCGCCTGCAGGCGCAACAGCAGAGCGTCCGGCCAGGCACATTCGCGGCCCACGCCGAACTGCCAGGCACAGACCGCCGCAAGCACGTGCACATCCTCCAGGGTGCGGAAGGGCTTCACGTAATCGTCCCAGCCGTCGCCGGCCAGGCGCTCGCCGTGCGCCTGATCCAGATGCAGGCGGGCATGACCGATATCCGGCATCAACGGCAGTGCCGGCAGCGGCTCGATGCGCACGCCCGGCGCGCCCTGGCGCACCACACCCAGGGCCAGGCGCGGCGCCTCGTGCGCCTGCTCCTCGCGCGCCGCCACCAGCAGCCAGTCGGCGCATTCGGCGGCGGTGACGAAATCCTTGCGGCCGCTGATCTGCAGACCATTGATGCGCGTGCTCATGTCGGCCGGGCGGGTGCTGCGATTTTCCGTCACGCACAGCGCACCGGCCGTCCAGGGCGCCGCCGGCCACAGCATGCGCAGCGCCGCCTGGTAACCGGCGAGAAAGGCCAGCCCCGGCGTGGCCGCCTGCAGGCCGCCCGCCAGCGCCAGTTCGAAGGGGTACGGCGCGCCGCCCAGACGCGCCAGCAGGCGGGCGTACCAGTCTTCCAGCCCCGCCTCGGCAGTCAGGCGCTCGATGGGCTGAAACAGGCTCGACCAGGGCATCGCAGACCTCCTCGCGGCAGCGGCGCAGGCGCCGTCACATAAGCATCAAAAAAACGTCACGGTGGTGACACCGCGCGAACCTAGCCTGAGCTTGCCCAACAAGATCGACCGGCTGCAAGCATTCAGCCGGCACACGGAGGATCTGGCATGACTCAACCCGCTCGCCGTCTGCAGGCCGAACGCCTGCAAGGCCCCGCCGCCCTGCGTGAAGCCCAGGCCTTGCGCTACCGCGTATTCAGCGCGGAATTCGACGCCAAGCTCAATGGCGCCGAACTGGGTCTGGACATGGACGACTACGACATTCACTGCCGCCATATCGGCGTCCGCGACATGAACAGCGGCGAGCTGGTAGCCACCACCCGCCTGCTCGACCACCAGGCTGCCGCCGGTCTCGGTCGCTACTACAGCGAAGAGGAATTCGCCCTGCACGGCCTGGCCAAACTCGAAGGCCCGGTGCTGGAGATCGGCCGCACCTGCGTCGATGCCGCCTACCGCAACGGCGCCACCATCGCCGTGCTCTGGGGCGAACTGGCCGAGGTCCTCAACGAGGGCGGCTACCGCTACCTGATGGGCTGCGCCAGCATTTCCATGCGGGACGGCGGCATCCAGGCCCAAGCCATCATGCAGCGCCTGCGCGAACGCTACCTGTGCACCGAGCACCTGCGCGCCGAGCCCAGGCACCCGCTGCCGCCGCTGGACGTACCGGGCAACGTCATCGCCGAAATGCCGCCGCTGCTCAAGGCCTACATGCGCCTGGGCGCGAAGATCTGCGGCGAACCCTGCTGGGACAAGGACTTCCAGGTGGCCGACGTGTTCATCCTGCTCAAGCGCGACGAGCTGTGCCCGCGCTATGCCCGGCACTTCAAGGCCGCGGTCTGAAGGTAGGAGCGCGCTCTGCTCGCGAACGAGACCGCTCGCCATTGGCGAGCAGAGTCGCTTCTGTACAACGCACGACGGCCAGGCATCGCCAAACGCCGCTATCCATGGATAATGCCGGCACTCGTCCACAAGCGGAGGCCTCGATGGCCAAACTGCGTCTATCCCTGCGCCTCTTTCATCTGGCCCTGGTGATCGCCTTCGGCGCACTGCTGGCCGCCATCGTCAGCCTCTGCGAACGAGTGGCCCGGCATGACCTGATGTCCCTGCGTCAGCGCCTGACGCGCTGGTTCCTCGCGCGTCTCGGCGGCGCCCTGCCCTTTCGCGTGCGGGTCGAAGGCGAGTTGCCCGAACAGCCGATGCTCTGGGTCGCCAACCACGTGTCCTGGACCGACATCCCGCTGCTCGGTGCGCTACAGCCGATCTCCTTTCTGTCCAAGGCCGAGGTACGCGCCTGGCCGCTGGCCGGCTGGCTGGCGCACAAGGCCGGGACCCTGTTCATCCGCCGCGGCGCGGGCGACAGCAACCTGGTCGGCCAGCAACTGACCCGCCATCTGCAACTCGGCCGCCACCTGCTGATCTTCCCGGAAGGCACCACTACCGACGGCCTGACCCTGCGCACCTTCCACGGCCGCCTGCTGGCGAGCGCCATCGACAGCGGCGTGGCCGTGCAGCCGGTGGCCATTCGTTACCTGCGCGGTGGCCAGCCCTGCCCGGTGGCGCCCTTCGTCGGCGACGACGACATGCTCTCGCACCTGCTGCGCCTGCTCTCCAGCCCGGCCGGCGAGGTGGAGATACGCCTGCTCTCGCCGATCCCCAGCGAATCGCGCAGCCGCAACGAACTGGCCCGACACAGCCAGGCGATCATCGCCAGCGCCCTGCAGCTGCACGCGCCGCAGGAGCAAGCAGAGGCGGCGTAAAGCACCTCGAGGCTGGGCGTGTTTAGAGGCAGTCGAAGTTGCCCTAAGCTGCCGCCGAACAGCATGGTCCAGCCTCAGAATGGGGGCATCTAAGCAAGGACGCGCTCTTCAATTCATCGATACGCCTGCAAAGCCGAACAAAGCATGGGAAAATCCCGCGCCCGACTCGCCGATGCCCGTTCATGCCCCAGCCGCCGAAACGCCCGCGCAAACCCGCTCCCGCCGCCGTGAAGACCGCACCGGCAAAGGGCGAGCTGCATCCACGCAACCGTCACCAGGGCCGCTACGACTTTCCTGCGCTGATCAAGGTCAGCCCGGAACTGGGCGATTTCGTCATCACCAATCCCTATGGCAAGCCGAGCATCGACTTCGCCAACCCGGCGGCGGTCAAGGTGTTCAATCGCGCGCTGCTGGCGCAGTACTACGGCATCCGGCATTGGGACATTCCAGAGGGCTATCTGTGCCCACCGATTCCCGGCCGCGCCGATTACCTGCACAACCTCGCCGACCTGCTGGCCACTGACAACGACGGGCAGATACCCCGCGGCGCCGGCATCCGCGCGCTGGACATCGGCGTCGGTGCCAACTGCATCTACCCGCTGATCGGCCATTGCGAATACGGCTGGCACTTCATCGGCGCCGATATCGCCCCGGCAGCGCTGGCCTCGGCGCGCGCCATCGTCGCGGCCAATCCGCTGCTGGCCGGCGGTATCGAGCTGCGCCAGCAGGCGAATGCCGAGCATATCTTCCTCGGCCTGTTGCAGGCGGACGAACGCGTCGACCTCACCCTGTGCAACCCGCCCTTCCATGCCAGCGCCGACGAAGCCACCCGTGGCAGCACGCGCAAGTGGCGCAACCTCGGCAAGCTCGACCCCAGGCGCAAGCTGCCGGTGCTCAACTTCGGTGGCCAGGCGGCCGAGCTGTGGTGCCCGGGTGGCGAGGCCGCCTTTCTCAAGCGCATGGCCAGCGAGAGCGCGCAGGTGGCAGGGCAGGTCTTGTGGTTCAGCAGCCTGGTGTCCAAGGGCAGCAACGTCGAGCTGCTGCAGGGCTGGCTGGCCAAGGCCGGCGCGGCGGAGGTACGCATCCTCGGCATGTCCCAGGGGCAGAAGCAGAGCCGCCTGGTGGCCTGGACGTTCAAGGATGGCGAAGCGCGGGGTGCCTGGCGGCAAAACCGTTGGCGCTAGACCAACCGGCCGGAGAACCATTGGTGCGCAGGGCGCACCCTACATGTTGGTCCAGCGCGCCGGGCCGTAGGGTGCGCCGCGCGCCCCGATCGAGCTACCAGGGCAGCCAGCCGCCCAGGCCCAGCCAGAGTCCGGCCAGCGTCATGCTCAGCAGCGTCACCGGCACGCCGCTGCGGGCATAGTCGACGAAGCCGATGCGCACGCCCTGACGCTTCGCCCCTTCGGCGACGATCAGGTTGACCACGCTACCGATCAGCAGCAGGTTGCCGGCCAGCGTCGACATCACCGCCAGACCGATCAGCACGGCGTGCGACAGCTCCGGCATCAGCCCCAGCAGCAGCACCACGAAGGGCACGTTGCCGATCAGGTTGCTCGCCAGCAGCGACGAGGTCGCCAGCGAAATCACGCCCTGCGGCAACAGCCCATGCTCGGCCAGCCACGCCGCGCCCTGCGCCAGCTGCGGCAACTGCAGCGCGGCGCCGCTGACCAGAAACAGCCCGACGAACAGCAGCAGCAGGTTCCAGTCCACCTTGTTCACGTAGTCGCGGCTGTCCACCCGCCGCGACACCATCACCAGCACCGCGATCAGCAGCGCCGACAACTCGCGCGGCAACGCCGTGGCGAACAGCGCCAGCAGCGCCAGGCTGGCCAGCAGCGGTTTCAGATAGCTGTGCGCGCCGTAGATGCGCTCCACCGGCATGTCATCCGCTGGCAGTGGCCTGGGCTCGCCCCAGCGATGTCGCCACTGCAGCCAGATCACCGCATAGACGATGGCCATCGCCGCCAGCGCAGGCATCCCGGCCACGGCGACATAACCCCAGAAATCCAGCCCGCCGGCCTGGCCGATCAGAATGTTCTGCGGATTGCCGATCAGGCTGGCCGCCGAGCCGGCATTGCAGGACAACGCCAGCGCCAGCAGAAACGGTCGGGCATCAAGGCCGCGTAGCTGCAGGCTGCGGCACAGCAGCGGGGTCAGGGCGAAGGCGACGATATCGTTGACCAGAATGGCCGACAGCAGGCCGCCCAGCAGCACCACGCCGGCCAGCAGCACGGCCGGGCGCTCGGCATGATGGGTCAGGTATTCGTTGAGCCAGGCATAGACGCCGGAGAAATCGAACTGGGCGGAAATCAGCATCAGCGCCAGCAGCAGCAACAGCGCACCGGGATCGAGGTGATGGGCGGCGTCCTGCATGCTCAGCGCGCCGCTGACCAGCAGCAGTACCGCCGCGCTGCAGGCGATCCAGCTGCGGTCGATGCGCAGGCCGCGAATACCGCCGGCCGCCATGCCCGCATAGGTGATAACGAACAGGCCGATGGTCAGCCAGGAAGCGAAGGTCATGCTATGCCCGCCAGAACAGACGCGATTTGAGGATGCGGACTCTAGCGAGCATGACGCCACACGGGAATAGTCCGCCGCGGTTTTCCCGCCCCGCTCAGGGACGCGCCAGGTAGGCCGCCACCCGCGCCTGATACTCGGACGACTCGCGCTGGCGCCGCACCTCATCCCAGATCGCTTCGGCAAGGTTCGCTTCGCGCGCCAGCAGGTCCTTGGAAAGCATCAGGTAATAGGCCTTCTCCTCCAGGGGCTGGGGCAACTTCTCCAGCCGCTGCGCCAGCTGCGGATGGGCCTTGAGCAGAAAGTCGCCACGCTGGGTCTGCAACGCCACAGCATCCACGCGCCCGTGAATCAGCATGCGCAGCAAGGCCAGCGGATCGCGACTGGACTCGTCCACTTCCAGACCGTGGGCCAGCAACAGATCACGGATGGAAAATCCGCTCAGCGAGCCGACACGCCGGGTGAAATGGCTGAAACGCTGACCGTCCCAAGCCGCCGCGCTGCCGATACGGCGGTACAGCGCATAGCGGGAGGTGTGCAGTCGCCTAAACTCGTCCACCTGTCCGGCGCCGTCGCTCGGGTAATGCCCCATACTCAGGCGTTCCTGCTTGAAGCTGGCGGCGAAGGCACCGTCGTACAGGCCATGCTCCAGCCCGGCCAGGCAACGCTTCCAGGGCACCGCGACGTAGACGAAGTGCAGCGCCAGGGCGCGCTCCACCAGCCCCAGCAGCTCGAAGTTCAGCCCGGTACCGTCGGTCATCACCCAGGGAAAGGAGTCCTGATCCTCGTGGCACAGGGTCAGGCCCGGCTCCGCCCCGTGACTGGCACAGGCCACCAGCCAGAGCAGACAGCAACACAGAACTTGGCGCAACGACGACGCTCCATGAGCCAGAGCCAGAGCCAGTGCGGCCTGGCCGCAAGCTGTCGGCAGTAATTGACGGGTTATACCTATGCTGCCATCAAGCATAGGCCGGTTCCGCCGATGCGATAGCCACTAGCCATCGCCCCTGCTGCGCCGTCCGTCTCGGGCCGCGCGGCAACAGGGACTTCAGCGAATGAATTCGCGGCTGATCTGGCGGAACAGGTCGTTGCCAGCCTGTTCGAGCCATTCGAAGGCGACCATCTCGCGCGACACGATCACCGCCCCGGCGCGTTCCATCCGCGCCAGGCCCAGGGCCTTGTCGCGTGGCCGACGCGAGCCGACGGCCTCGTCCACCACGAACACCTCGCGCCCGGCCGCCAGCAGACCGAGCACCGTCTGCAGCACGCAGACATGGGTTTCCGTGCCGCAGACGATGAACTGCCGGCGCTCGCCGCCCGGCAGATCGAACAGCCCGGCGCCGGCGGTGGCCGAAAAATGAATCTTCTCGCGCAGCCCCGCGCGCGGCAGCAGCGCACGCAGACCGGCCTCGGTCGCGCCGAGGCCCTTGGGATATTGCTCGGTGGCAATCACCGGCACCTGCAGGTGCTGCGCCACCTGCACCAGCCAGGCGGCCTGCTCGACCACCGCCGCGCCGTCGTCGATGGCCGGCAGCAGCCGCTCCTGCAGGTCGATCACCAGCAGGGTGGAATCCTTCGCTCGCATCAGCATCGCTACGCTCCTTCCTTCACTGCAAAACGCGCGTCGAGCCGGCTGTAGCCGAGGCCGACGCCCTTGTGCACCCGCAGCTGCACGGGAATGCGTTCTTTCATCGCCTCGACGTGACTGATCACGCCGATGGTCTTGCCGCTGGCGTTGAGGTTGTCCAGAGCATCGAGCGCCACCTCCAGGGTTTCGCCATCGAGCGTACCGAAGCCTTCGTCGAGAAACAGCGAGTCGATGCTGGTCTTGTGGCTGACCAGATCCGACAGCGCCAGGGCCAGCGCCAGGCTGACCAGGAAGCTCTCGCCACCGGACAGCGTGCGGCAGTCGCGCGCCACGTCGGCCTGCCAGGTGTCGCACACCTCCAGCTCCAGTTCGCCGCTGCTCTTGCGCGCCAGCTGGTAGCGACCGTGCAGGCGCGTCAGTTGGCGATTGGCCAGGTGGATCAGATGATCGAGAGTCAGGCCCTGGGCGAACTTGCGGAACTTGGCGCCATCGGCCGAACCGATCAGGCCGTTGAGCTGCTGCCACAACGCGTGCTCGCTCTCCTGTGCAGCGATCTCGGCGAACAGCGCCTGCTGGCTGCTGCGCCGCGCATCGTCAGCCTGTAACTGGGCGCGCAGCTCGCCCTGGCGCTGGCTCAGCTCGCGCAAGGTCAGCTGCAGCGCCTGCAGCTGCTCGTCCAGCTCGATCAGCGTCAGCTCGGTCTGCGGTGTCGTGCTCAGTTGCTGCCATTGCGCGTCGGCGGCGGCCAACAATGTCGTGGCCTCGGTAAGGGCTTGCTGCAGACGCGCCTGCAAACTCGTCAGACGCTCACGTTCGTCATCGTCCAGCAGCGCGTCGAGAAATGCCTGCAGGTCAGTGAAGGGGCTGACCGCCAGCGCCTGCTGCCAGCGCTGCTCGGCTTCGCTCAGGCGCTGCTGCAATTGCTGCAGCAGGCTCTGCTGGCTCTGCTGCCGGCCACGCAGGGCATCGCTTTCGCGCTGCGCGCTGGCCAGGCTGTCGATGGCACCTTGCAGGGCCTGCTCGGGCTGCGCCACTGCCTCGGGCTCGATCAGTGCCGGCGCCTGTTCGGCCTGCCAGCGCTGTTGCCATTGCTCGGTCCGGGCCTCGGCTTCGGCGAGCAGACGCTCGGTTGCGCGCAGCTGCTCCTGCAACTGCTGGTCCTGCGCCTGAGCCTGCTGCCAGTCGCGCCAGGCGCTGGCCTGCTTGGCTAGCCAGGTGTCGGCGTCGGCCGGCAACTCCGAGGCGAAGCCATCGAGACTGGCCAGCAGCGCCTGATCGTGATGCCGCAGTTCCTGCTCCAGCCCTTGCAGACGCTCGCCCTGTTCGCGTTGACGCGCCTGCAGGTTTTCTTCATCGCGCGCCTGCAGCGCCAGGCGTTGCTGCATATCGGCCAGCGCTCGTTCGGCAATCTCACGAGCACTGCGCGCCTGCGTCAGCTCGGCCTGACGGGTTTCGACCTGGGCGAGACGCTGCTGCAGCTGCCCCAGATGCTGCTCATGCTCACGCTGCAACTGACGCAGCGCTGCACCATCGGCGATCTGCAGGGCCTGCTCGGCCAGTTGCTGCTGCCACTGCGCGTCCTGTTGGGCGACGCGCTGTTGTGCCTGTTCCAGTTGCTGCTGCAACTGGGCGATCTGCGTGGCCAGACGGGTCAGTTCGTCGCGCAGGGTGCCGCCCTGGCTTTCCAGCTGCGCCAGGTCGCTGCGGCACTGCTCCAGCGCCTGGCGCGTGGCGGAGACATCCAGCGCCTGGTACTGGCTGACCGCCGGATGCTCGTGCGAGCCGCACAATGGGCAGGCTTCGCCCGGCTGCAGCTGGGCACGATAGGCTTCCAGATCCTGAATGCGCTGCTCCTGCTCCAGCAGCTTTTCCTTGTCGGCAACCTGCTGCTTGAGCACTTTGTAGCGCTCGCGCAGGGCGGTGATTTCATCGTTCTTGGCGGCATGCTGCGTTTGCAGCTGCGCCAGGTGCGGGGTCAGCTCGGCGATCTGTTCGGCCGTCTGCTCGCGGCTCTGCACCAGTTGTTCCAGGCGATCCAGCGCCCTTCCCTGCACCTGCAGCTGCTGCCAGCGCTGCCGCAGCCCGGCCTCGTCGTCCGCGCCGAGCAACGCCTGCAGCTCGCTGTGCTGTCCGGCTTCGAGGGCTTGCGCCTGCACCAGCCGCGTCGCCGCGTCCGTCTGCTGCGCGGCGAGCTGATCACGCTGCTGTTCCAAGGCAGCGAGCTGCTCGCGCTCTCGCACCATGCTCTCGCGCAGCGTCTGCTGCCGCATGAGCTGTTGCCCGCGCTGATCGAACTGCGCGCGCCAGCCGCCAAGCAACTCGCCCAGGCGGGCACGTTGCGGGGTAGCACTCAAACGCGCTTGCAGCGTTTCACGCTGCTCGGTCAGACGCTGCTGTTCGCTCTGGTGCAGGCTCAGGCATTGCCGGGCGTAGCGGCTGGCCAGCCAGAGTTGCTGGTGCTCGCGCTCGCTGCTGTGGCGCTGCTGCGCCTGCAGATCGTCCAGCACCTGCTGCGCCTGCTGTCGATCCTGCTGCAGCTGCTGCCAGCTCTGATACAACGGCTGCAGGCGCGCGGCCGGTTCACTGGCGGCCAGACGCTGCAGCTCGCCGGCCGCCTCGTTGCGCGCCTGCTGCGCCTGCTCCAGTCCCATTCGCGCGCGCTCGCATTGCTGCTCGGCCTGTTGCAGGGCTTCGCGCCAGCGGCGCTGGCCTTGCAGGGCCTGTTGCTGCGCCAACAGCGGCGCCTCCTCCTGGTTCAGGCGCTGATGCTCGGCCTGCAATTCGGCACGCTGCGCCTCGTCCAGCAGCTCCATACCCTGAGCGCGGCTCTTCAGCAGATTCAGCGCCTGTTCCGACGCCTTGGTGCGCTCGTAGACCTGCTGCGAGATCAGTCCGTACACCTCGGTACCGGTCAGTTCCTCCAGCAGCTCGGCGCGCTGGTTGGCGTTGGCCTCGAGAAAGGCCGCGAAGCCGCCCTGGGCCAGCAGCATGGATTTGGTGAAACGCTCGAAGTCCAGGCCGGTCAGTTCGGCGGTGAGATGTTCCTTCTCGCGAATCTTGTCGGTGAGGATTTCGCCGTCGGCAATACGCGCCAGCTCGACCTTGGGCGCCTGCAGCGCGCCTTCGACCTTGTCCCGCGCGCGGCGCTGGCTCCAGAAGGCGCGATAGCCCTGTCCTTTCACCTCGAATTCCACCTCGGCCAGGCAGTCGGCAGTGTGCCGGGTCATCAGCTCGTTGCCACTGGCCGACAGCGTGCTCATTCGCGGTGTGCGGTGGTACAGGGCCAGGCAGATGGCATCGAGCAAAGTGGTCTTGCCCGCGCCGGTCGGCCCGGTGATGGCGAACAGGCCGCTGCCGGCGAAGGGCTCGGCGGCAAAATCGATCTTCCATTCGCCCTTGAGCGAGTTGAGGTTCTTGAGGCGCAGGCTGAGGATTTTCATGCACAGGTCGTAAGCCGTTGAAGGCGTTCATTCTGGCATATCCGTGTGGCGTAACGGCTCAATCGCGGCAGTAGCCCTCGCCGCTGCGCACGGTCAGGCAGTTCTGTTTGTCCAGCAGCCATTTCATGCCAGTGGCCCCACCGTCGGTGGCGCGAATGCGCTCCACCACGCCATCGCGCACGAAGACGATCTGCGCTCCCTGCGCACGGCCGACGAAGCGTCGCGGGCCGTCGAGGTTGGCGATGGTCAGCCGGTAGTCGGCGGGCGTTCCGCTGATCTCCAGGTAGGTGCCCTCCGGCCCCGTCCAGCGCCCCAGCCACTGCTCGGTCACGGCGGCATTGGGCGCCGGCGAGCTGCCGCAACCGACCAGACCGGCAAACACGGCCACTGCCGCAATGGGAAGAAAGAAAACTCGCTGCATATCCGACTCCGTTGTCGTGCGCTCAAGGGTGGGGGTTGGCCAGGGTTCGACCGTCGCGCTGCGGTGGCGGTTCAGGCGTGCCCGTGCCCATCAGAGCGCCTCGATGCGGTCGCGGCCACTGGCCTTGGCGCGATACATCGCCTGATCGGCGCGCTCCAGCAGGCTATCAAGGCTCTCGCCCGGGCGATACTCGGCAATGCCGAAGCTGGCCGTCTTGCGCTGCACCCTGTCGAAAGCGAACCCGTTGATGCGCTGCTGCAGCGCCTGTACGGCCTGCTTCGCCTGCGCGGCATCGTTCTCCGGCAGGACGATCAGAAACTCCTCACCGCCCAGCCGCCCCACCTTGTCCAATACCCGCACGCTGTCGCGCAGCAAGGTCGCGAACTGGCGCAGCACGCTGTCACCCACCGCATGGCCGTGGGTATCGTTGACGCTCTTGAAATGGTCGATATCGATCAGCACCACGGAAAACGGCGTGCCATACCGGTTGGCCCTGGCGATTTCCTCGGCCAGGAAGCGCTCCATGCGCGAGCGGTTCCACAGCCCCGTCAGCCCGTCCAGGCTGGCGCTCAGGGCCAGCCGGTCCTGATGCAGGAACATGCGCTTATGCGCTCGCTCCAGCAGGAACGCACTGAGCAGCCCGAAGGAAAACGACGCCAGGATCCAGATCAGGTGAAGCCGCTGCATGCCCGGCTCCAGCGAATGGTCGAGGGTGACGACGAGAATCACCAGTACCGATGCCGAGGCCGTAGCCAGGGCCTGACGCAGGGTGAGGCCGGAGACGGCGAAGGTCCACATCAGGTTGAGGTAGATTTCCGGCGCGAAATGGACGAACAGCGGCGTGCCGAAATTGAAATGGAGATTGGCCGCCGCCGTGCATACGGGCGCCACCGTGAGAATCGTGAACATCGTGCGCTGGCGGCTCGGCTGAAAGCTCAGCACCCCCACCGCCAGCAGCGCCCCGGGCACCATCAGGCCATGAACGATGAAACGGGCCAGCACCTGCTCGCTCGTCACGTTCTGCTCGATGGCGGCGTAGATCAGATACAACGCCATGGTCAGAAAGGCGACGTAACGAATCTGCGGAATCTTCGCCTGACGATACCAGTGGTCGAACGCCTGCCGAGTGGCAGCCTGCACCCCGTGCAACGGATCCAGCGATCGCGCCAATGCATTGAATAACGGCACTTTCGCACCTCTGCCAAATGGCCATCACCCACAGCATAGAACGCCTGCGGCAGGACGGACCACAAGACGAGGCGTCAGGGCTGCGAGGAAGGGAGGAGCGTAGTAAGCCGAATCCAGGCCCCGGCAACTCAAACAGCAACCGGATTGGCCACGACAAAGCGACCGTGGCACTGGCCAGACGGGGCAAAACAGGAGAAAAAAGCGGAGTTCACTACCGGCAATCTGCTTTGATTTAACCGTTGGCCCAAGGTCAGCGATATGGAACAAATGTTGGCGAAGAAAGCGGATTGCCGCCTGCACGGAACGGGTTTCACGGCTTGATGACGATACGTCCGAGCGGCTTCTCCTTCTCGGCATATTCATGGGCTGCGGCAGCCTCCGACAATTTAAACGTCCGGTCAATGACGCTGCGAACACTGCCCGTAGCGACGGCCTTCAACATGTCGTCGACATTCGACCGTATGGCGGATCTTTCGAAAAGCGTCCCCATAAACACTCCCAAGAGTGTTTGGTTGGCCTGCATCGGCGGCCACAGGTCAGCTGTCAGGCTACCGCCACCCGCATTACCGACAAAGACAAGACGGCCCTCATGCGCGAGCGAAGAGAGGGAGGCCTGCAGAGTCTTTCCGACCGGATCGATAACGAGGTCAACGCCTGCGCCCTTTGTGAGTGCATGAACGGTTTCCACCACATCACAGTCAGCGCGGTCTATTACGTGGTGAGCGCCGAGCTCAAGCAGGCGACCTCTGCGTTGCGCGCCGCTTGCTACCGCGATTACCGTCGCCCCCGATTGTGCAGCGAGCTGAAGAGCAGCCACCCCTACTCCGCCGGCAGCCGCCTGGATGAGAACAGTCTCTCCCCGTTCAAGCGCGCCTCGCGTGAAAAGACAGTGGTAAGCGGTTCCAAATGAGATCGGCACAACTGCAGCATCCGACGCATCCAGGCCATCAGGTATGCGCCATGTTCGCGCCTCCGGCACCGACCAGAGTTCCGCGTGCGATCCCTGCATATTGAACGCTACGACCCTGTCCCCGACCTTGCGGCTTGTAACGCCCGAGCCGATCTCCATCACGGTGCCGGCTGCCGCATAACCGACGACCCATGATGGATGGGGCGGCGGGGTAGAGCGACGGTTTATCAGATCGCCACCCTCAAGCGAAATGGCCTCGACGGCAATCAGCACATCGCCTGGTTCAATAGCGGGTGTTGGAAGATCGATGTACTTCAGAACACTAGGGGCGCCGGCTGTATCGTAGACTGCTGCTTTCACAATTTATCTACTCCTCGTCCGCATCAAGCTGTGGATTGGTGCGCCCAACTTGCGTCGACTGAGGCAATTTATCGGCACGAAGTCGGTCTCAAGATCTGCTCCAGCCCCCGCATTCCCGGGAGCGAAACGACAATGATTGAGAGCGTCGATCTATCGGCGTTGTTCCATCGAATTCGCCAAGGGCTGCGCTGGAGGAGATCCGTCGATTTGAAGCGGCGGTCTGATCAGAAAAGGTGGGCAAATGTCTCCCACTGCACCGAATTCTTCGCCAAACGCACGGAAGTGCGTCGGCGCATCTGGCGTTTGATCACCCGGAACGGGGGCTCACCCTGGCACCGAACCGCGCCATGGTCTTCTCAATCTTGCGCTTGGCTTTGATAGGCGCATGTACCTAGTCATAAGCGCATTGTGGGCACCTAGGCTCTTGGCAGCGTTTCCAGCACCTGCCGATACAGGTCCTGCAAGCGCTGGCTATCGTCCTCATCCAGCGTTTCCTGTTGCAGCCTGCGTGAAAAGACGTCCTCCACCGACAGCTCATCCAGGGTTTCCCGTGCTTCGCTGGCCAGACTTGCGCTGGCCGCGCCGCGCTCGCGGCGAATGCGTAGCACCTCGACAGGCAGCCCCTCGCACAGGGCATTGATGCGGCTTTGCAGATCACTCAGGTAATCGTCGCTGCTGACCTGTACCTCGAGCCACACAGGCCGCTCGGGCGTGCCCTGGGCGGCCTGTTCGGCGATGGCGCCGGCCAGTTCCTTGAGCGAGCCGCGCAGGCTGGCCATGGGCTGGAACACCGGCACGGGCAGGGGGGTGATCGATTGCAGCGAGCCATCGCCGAAGGTCAGGAGTAGCACTTCCTTCTGCTGCCGCGCTTCATCGAAGGACAGCGCGATGGGCGAGCCGCTGTAGCGTATGTGCTCCAGACCGCCGACCTTCTGCGGCCTGTGGATATGACCGAGGGCGATGTAATCGGCGGGCGGGAAGGCGCTGGTGGGGAAGGCCTCCAGGCTGCCGACGTAGATTTCCCGCACCGACTCGCTGGCACTGGCGCCCACGGTGGTCAGGTGACCGGTGGCGATGATCGGCAGCCCCAGGCCCAGCTCGTCGCGCTTGCGCTGCGCCAGCTCGTGAAGGGCTCGGTAGTGCTCGGCGATGGCCTGCTGCAGCGACTGCTGCTTGTCCTGCGCGCTCTGCCCGGCCTGGCTGGCCGTGACATCACGCGGGCGGATGAAGGGTACCGCGCAGAGAATGGCGCCAGGCACACCCTCGCGGTCATGCAGCACCCGCACCTGCTCGGCGAGATCGACACCGACACCCGGCACCACCTGGGTACCCAGTTGCGCCAGCAGGCTGCGGCTCTCGCCGAGCATGGCCGGCGAGTCGTGATTGCCGCCGAGTACCACCAGCGCGCAGCCGGCGTCGCGCAGCTCCACCACCAGGCGGTAGTACTGCTCACGGGCATAGCTGGGCGGCGCACCGGTGTCGAACACGTCGCCGGCTATCAGCAGCACATCCACGGCATGGCTGCGGACCTGCTCCAGCAGCCAGGCGCAGAAGGCCTGATGCTCGGCCTGACGGGTCTTGCCCATGAAGTGCTGGCCCAGATGCCAGTCGGAGGTGTGCAGGATGCGCATGGAGGGAATTCTCGAAAAGCCGGGCCTTTAATCCCGGATGCCTGTGGAACGCAGAAAATCAAAGCAATAATTTCAAATGGCCACTACTCCAAGCCCTACTCCTTCTCTATGATGCTTTCGCCCGGAATGGGCACACACATAGGACCAACTACTTGGAAGTAGTAACGGAATGAATAATAAGTTTGCCATCCCTCTAGCTCCGCTTGCTTTGATCCTCGGCATCAGCGGGTGCGCCAGCATCGTGAGTGACTCGTCCTACCCGGTAAGCGTAACTAGCGCGCCGGAAGGGGCAGATTTCGAGATCCGCAATCGCTCGGGAAAGGTTGTACATACCGGTATGACGCCTGGCACCGTGTCACTGAGAGCAGGTGCCGGCTACTTTAAGGGCGAACAGTACACCGTCAGCTACAAGAAGGATGGTTATACCTCGCAGGTCTCCACCTTGGACAGCAGCCTGGACGGTTGGTACTGGGGCAACATTCTGTTTGGCGGCCTTATCGGCCTTTTCGCAGTCGACCCAGCTACCGGGGCAATGTTCAAACTGCCGGAAAGTGCGTCGGTTTCGCTGCCTGCAGCAATCACTGAGCAAAAATCGCCAGCGGTACCACTGACTAGCCAAGCTGAGTAGTCAAACCCCTGGCTTGATGGGATGGCAGAGCGATTGCCATCCCTGCATGACTTCTTAGCCATCAAGTGCTGCAGGGAATTTTTCAACCTCAATCCCCAAGCTACCTAAGCGCGCCTCTGGAATATCTCGATATCACTGCGGGCGACCCCGTGATTAGCAGAGCGAATATGCTCGCCTCACAAAGCGCTCTACGAGCACGTGCGGCTTCGCCCAAGTAGCCAGGTCAAACGAGGCGTAGACAAGTCTTGCCCATGAAGTGCTGGCCCAGATGCCAGTCGGAGGTGTGCAGGATGCGCATGCGGGAAACGACCAAAGCGGATAACCCGCCTACAGTGCCTGCGCGCCTGCGCCAAGGCAACGTCGGCGCTTGCGCGGCGTGCGTTAACATCCGCTTACACAGCCACAGGCAAGGCCGCCACTGGCCTGCCGGGCATTCTTGCCCAATCCCGCAAGGCCTCAGTACGAACCTTGGCCAGCCCCGTCAGTCGGACCAAAATCGCCCCCCTGTGAGGAGATTCCACCGATGAGCGCTGCATCCGTTCGTACCTTCTCGTCCCTCACCCTGTCCGCCGGGCTGCTGGCCGGACTGCTGATCGACACGGCGCAGGCGCAACCGCCGCGACTCGACGTGCCCTACGTGCCAACCCCCGAACCGGTGGTGGCGCACATGCTGGAACTGGCCGAGATCGGCCCGGACGACTACGTCATCGACCTCGGTTCGGGCGATGGGCGCATCGCCATTTCCGCCGTGCAGGATCACGGCGCCCGAGCGGCCTATGGCATCGACCTGGACCCCGAGCGCGTCAGCGCGGCGCGGGAGAACGCCGAACGCGAAGGCGTGGCGGACAGGGTCACCTTCGAGCAGGGCGATCTGTTCGAGAAGGACATTTCCCAGGCCGACGTGCTGACCATGTATCTGCTCTCCACCGTCAACATGCGCCTGCGACCGGTCATCTTCGACACCCTCAAGCCAGGCACCCGCGTGGTGTCGCATGCCTTCAACCTGGGCGACTGGGAGCCGGATCGCAGCGATGTGATCAACGGCAACGCGGTGTTCCTGTGGATAGTGCCGGCCAAGGTCGCCGGCCAGTGGACCATCGAGGCGGACGGTCAGCGCTATCAGGTGGAGCTGGACCAGCACTTCCAGAAGGTGGTGGGCAGCGTGGACGGTCAGTACGGCGGGTTGAGCGGCCAGCTCAGGGGCAACGAGCTGAGCTTTACCCTCAATGACCGGCTGTACGTGGGCCAGGTCAATGGCCGCAGCATCGAGGCGGTACCGGGCAAGGGGGCGGTGCAGGACTGGGTCGCCCGCAGGAGCTGAGCCATGACTGCGCAGGCCTCATCGCGGGCCGGCCTGTCGGTCGTCGATGGCGTGGCCATGCTCGCCGGCGTGGTGATCGGGGTGGGCATCTTCGGCCTGCCGCCCCTGGTCGCCCAGCATGCCAGCAGCGCCGAACTGTATCTGGCGCTGTGGCTGGCCGGAGGCCTGGTCATGCTGATCGGCGCGCTGTGCTACGGCGAGCTGGGCGCCGCGCACCCGGATCAGGGCGGCGAATACCACTATCTGAGTCTGGCCTGGGGGCCGCAGGTCGGCCTGCTGTTCGCCTGGGCGCGCGGCACGGTGATCCAGACCGGCGCCATCGCCGTGGTCGCCTTCATCTATGGCGACTATGCCCAGCGCCTGCTGCCCCTCGAGCCGTACGGCAGTGCCTGGCATGCCGCCTCGGTGGTGGTGGCGCTGACCCTGCTCAACCTGCTCGGCACCCGTGAATCGCGCCGCGCCCAGGTGTTCTTCAGCGCGGCCACGGTGGCGTCGATCCTGCTGGTGATACTGGCCGGCCTGGCCCTGGCCGAGCCACAGCAGGCAGCGGCCGCGCCGCCGCAGGCGAGCGGCAGTACGGCGGCCATGCTCGGCATGGGCATGGTGTTCGTGCTGCTCACCTATGGCGGCTGGAACGAGGCGGCCTACCTCTCCGGCGAACTGCGCGATCCGGCGCGCAACATGAGCCGCGTGCTGCTGATCGGCACGGCGCTGGTGACCGCCCTGTACCTGCTGGCGAACCTGGTGTTCCTCGATATCTTCGGCCTCGACGGCCTGCGCCAGACCGATGCGGTTGCCGCCGACCTGATGCACATGGTCGCCGGGCCGCGGGCCGAGGCCATGCTCGCGCTGTTCGTCTGCCTGACTGCCCTGAGCACGCTCAACGCCACCATCTTCACCGGCTCGCGGGTGTACTACGCGCTGGGCCGCGATGTACCGCAGCTGGCCTTTCTCGGTCGCTGGAACGAACGTGGCGCCACGCCTCTGCGCGCGCTGCTGCTGCAATGCGCGATCACCCTGCCGCTGATTCTGTTCGGCGCGCTGAGCGAGAACGGCGTGCAGACCATGGTGGCCTACACCGCGCCGGTATTCTGGTTGTTCATGTCGCTCACCGCCCTGGCGCTGATCCGCCTGCGCCGCAGCCAGCCCTGGGTACGGCGCCCGTTCAGCGTGCCGCTGTATCCCCTGACGCCGATCCTGTTCGCCCTGACCTGCCTGGGCCTGTTCTATTCCAGCACCCTGTATGCCGGCAGCGGCGCGCTGCTCGGCCTGCTGGTGCTGGCAGCCGGAGCGCCACTGCTGCTGTTGCAGCGCACGGCCCTGCAGGAGCAGCCCGACACGGCGGAGTGAAGGCGCCGACTCACATGGCCCAGTCGGTCACCACCACATGGGTCTTGACCTTCTGCATGCCGGGAAACTGCTCGATGGCGCCGCGCACCTCGCTCAGGCGCGCCATGCTCGGCGCCTCGACCAGCACCAGCATGTCGGTCTCGCCGCTGATCCCACTGCAATGGCGCACCTCGGGAAAGGCCCGCATGCGTTCGACGAACTCCTCGCAGCGACGCCCCTGATAGAAGAGTTCGAGAAAGGCCTTCACCCCACCCTCGCCCGGCTCGGCAACCCGGGCGTGATAGCCGCGAATCACCCCGCTGCTCTCCAGTTGGCGAATGCGCTCGCTGACCGCCGAACGCGACAGGTTGATCTCGCGGGCAATCTGGCTGACGGTGGTACGCGCATCGGCGCGCAGCAGGGCGAGGATCTGGCGATCGAACTTGTCCACGGGGTTCTCGGGCACTAGGCAGTTTGACGGGAAGAACCGCCATTTCGACGGCAAAAGGCGACAGCCTGAACCTGGCCTGCGCCCTTACCATGGCGGTTCGTGCAACGGCGTGAGCATACCCCATGAGTCGACTGAACAAGGAATTGGGCCTGCTGCAGGGCATCGCCCTGCTCAGCACCTCGCTGCTGGGCACCGGCATCTTCGTGGTGCCGGCACTGGCCGCCACCGCCGCCGGGGCGGCCTCGCTGTGGGCCTGGCTGCTGCTGATCGCCCTGGTGCTGCCGGTGGCCTTCACCTTCGCCCAGCTGGGCCGACGCTTTCCCCACGCCGGCGGCGCCCCGCACCTGATCGGGCGCGCCTTCGGCCTGCGCCTGGAAGGCGTCAGCGCCCTGCTGTTTCTCGCCGTGCTGCCGGTCGGTCTGCCCGCCGCGCTGCACATCGCCAGCGGCTTCTGGCTGGCGCTGTTCGATCTCGACGCCACTGGCCTGCTGCTGATCCAGCTGGCCACGCTGGCCGCCATCCTTCTGCTCGGCCAGCGTCCGGCGCGTGCCTCCGGCGTGCTGCAGGGGGTCATCGCCCTGGCCATCGTCGGCAGCGTGGCGCTGATCTGGTGGATCGGCGATCTGCCGCGCGCCAGCCAGCCGTTGCTGCCGCCCATGACGGGCCAGTGGCACTTGCTGCCGGCTGCGCTGGGGGTGATGTTCTGGTGCTTCGTCGGCATCGAGGCCTTCACCCACCTGGGCGAGGAGTTCAGGCGCCCCGAGCGCGACTTCCCCCTGGCCCTGCTGCTCGGGGTGCTGCTGGCCGGCCTGGTGTACTGGGCCTGCTCGGTCGCGGTGCTGACCTTCGCCACCTATGGCGACATCCACAGCGACGCCACCGCCCTGCCGCGGCTGTTCGAAGTGCTGCTGGGGGACAAGGCCCGCGTGCTGGTGGCGGTGCTCGGCTACCTGGCCTGCTTCGCCTCGATGAACGTCTACATCCAGGGCTTCGCCAGGCTGATCTGGAGCCTCGCCGACGAAGGCCGCCTGCCGGCGCCGCTGGCGGTGCGCAATGGCCATGGCGTACCGGGACGCGCCTTGCTCCTGGTGGTGATCAGTTGCGCCGTCTGCGCGCTGCTGACCGGGGCGCTGACGCTCTCGGTGGATGATCTGATCCGCTACGCCAATGGCAACTTCGTGCTCATCTACCTGCTCAGCATGGCCGCGGGCGCGGTACTGCTGCATGGCATCTGGCGCTGGCTGGCTGCACTGGCGACGCTGCTGTGCGCGGCGGTGCTGGTCATGCTCGGTGGCGATGCGCTGTATGCCCTGGGCCTGCTCGGCCTGCTGCTGGCGCTGGATCAGCTGCGGGTCAGGCACAAGGCCCTCACCTAGCAGGCCGGCGACGGCTGCATGGAGGCAGGAAGCCAAAGCCGAGGTTTTCAACGGCCGGCTGAGCGCGACCATCGGAGGTGCCAATGCGCCATCGGTGACCCCAACGGCGATGGGGTTCTATCCTTGCTATGAACCCGTCTGCCCCGATCCGGCGCTGCGCGCCAGGCTCTCCCATGCGGGAGAGGGAAAGGGCAGACGTCGCTTCGCATTTTTCATCGCCAAGGAAGCCTCATGCGCCGCGTACTGCACGACCTGAAGATCATGATCCTGGCCAACCTGTGGATAGTTCCGGTGGTGGCCGCCCTGGTCTGGGCACTGTTCCAGTTTGTCGCTCCGCCACCGCCGATGAGCGCCAGCATGGCCACCGGCACCCAGGGCGGCGCCTACCGGATGTTTGCCGAGCGCCTGAAGGAGGAGCTGGCCAAGGAAGGCTTCGAGCTGAACCTGGTGCCGACCTCCGGCTCGCGCGACAACCTGCAGCGCCTGCTGGCAGACGACCCCGATGTGCAGATCGCCCTGGTGCAGAGCGGGCTGGAACGTCAGCTCGCGCCTGACCAGCAGGCGCGCCTGCAGAGCCTCGGGGCGATCTATCAGGAACCGCTGTGGCTGTTCTACCGGCGCGAGGTCAGCCTCGACCGCATCGCCGATCTGCTGCCGCTGCGCCTCGGCCTGGGCGGCGAAGGCAGCGGAACCCGCGCCGCCAGCGAGGCCATCCTCGAAGCCAACGGCATCGCTGCCGAGCAGTATCCACCCGCCTGGCAGGACGCCGGCGGCGGCAAGGCGGCTCGCGCCCTGCTGGCCGGCGAGCTGGACGCCGCCTTCTTCGTCGGCCCGGCGGAGAATGCCCTGGTGCAGCAACTGGCCGCCGCGCCGGAGATCGCCCTGGCGCATTTTCGCCGCGCCGCCGCCTACGAGGCGCGCCTGCCCTTCTTCAACCAGGTGAAGGTGGGCGAAGGTCTGCTCGACCTGGCCAGCAACGCGCCGGATCGCGACATCGTCACCCTGGCGCCGGTGGCCACGCTGGTGGTCAACGACCAGTTCAACCCTGGCCTGGTACCGCTGTTTCTCGCCGCCAGCCGCGAGGTGATGCGCAGCGGCACCCTGCTCGATGCCGCCGGCGCCTTTCCCAGCGCCGAACCGCGTACCTTCGACCTGCACCGCGACGCCGAGCACTTCTACGACAAGGGCCTGCCGATCCTGCAGCGCTACCTGCCGTTTCGCATCGCCTCGCTGGCCGACCGCTACATCATCCTGCTGATCCCCCTGATCGTGGTGATGATCCCGCTGCTCAAGGCGGTGGGGCCGATCTACCAGTGGCGCATCCGCGCGCGCATCTACCGCTGGTACAAGTACCTGCGCGACATCGACCGCAAGCTGCACGCCGGCTCGCTGCCGGCCGAACTGGAAAGCGAGATCCAGCGCCTGGAAAGGCTCGAGGACGAACTGGCCGCGGTGGAGGTGCCGCTGTCGTACTCCAACGAGCTGTACGAGCTGCACATGCACCTGCGCTACGTGATCGAGCGCCTGCGCGCGCTGCAAAAGCGCCGCGGCGAGGGCCCCGAGCAGGCGCCCTCGGTGGTGCCGAGCCCGGAGCGCAGCTAGCTTCGGGCAGCGGCCACAAAAAAGCCCGCGATACGCTCGCGGGCTTTTCTTTCGTAGGGTGCGCCGTGCGCACCGGCTTGCGCCACGCACGGCGCCCTACGCCAGGTCACACGACGCTATTTGACCCAGTGCTTGCCCCAATGGGTGATGTCGTAGGCCTGGGCGCTGCGCATCATCATGCGCGAATCCCTGGACGCGGCGATCTCGTCATCGACGATCTTGGTCGACAGCGACAGCCAGCTGGCGACGAAGGCCATGGCATCGCCGTTGACCTCCAGCGCGCGCAGATCGACGTTGTTCAGGTCATCGCAGGCCTCGTGGTAGCACGGATCGAAGGCCTCGCCCGCAGTGCCGCCATAACGGCTCGCCTGCTCTTCGGACTTGACCACCTCGGCCCCGGTGAACAGTCCGCCGAAGGCGATGCCATCAAGGAAGAACTGCGCATAGTCGGAACGGAAGCTGATCTCGTCACCCTCGAACGGCAGACCGCGCAGGCGGTAATACTCGCCGAACAGACGCTCGAGCGCGGCCGAGCCGGGCGGGCCCTGCAGGCCGAAGTCCGAACCGTCGCCGTCATAGATGAAGTAGGCGAAGTTCGGCGAGGCGATCATGTCGAAGTTCAGGTACGCCTTGATCTTCGCCTTCTCCTCGTCGGGCAGTTGGTTGACGTAGTAGGTCGAGCCCACCAGCCCCGACTCCTCGGCGCCCCACCAGGCGAAACGCAGCTTGTTCTTCGGCTTGGCCTTGGCCATCTGCACGGCCAGCTCCAGCAGCGCGGCGCTGCCCGAACCGTTGTCGTTGATGCCGGCCCCCTCGAACACCGAATCCAGATGCGCGCCGAGCATCACCACGTTGCCCGCGTTGCCGCGCTTGCTCTCGGCCACCAGGTTGTGGGTCTGGGTCCGTTCGCGCACCACGTCGGTGACCATGCGCACCTGCTGCTCGGCCGTCTGCGCCAGGCTCACGCCCACGTCATAGGTGGTGAACAGCACCGGAATGCCACCGGAATAGGCGTCGCCCAGGGTGGCGTTGAGCAGGCCCTTGCGGTCCTCGCTGTCGCCCTGGTTGAAGATCACCACGCCCACGGCGCCAGCGGCGGCAGCGTTCTCGGCCTTGATCTGGAAGTTGCAGGTGCCGCGCTGCAGCAGGGCGATGGAGCCAGCCGGGAAGGCGGCGAAATCCTCGGCCTCGCAGCCGCTGCTGGACTGGTTGCCCTCGCCCAGGGCGATGTCCACCGCTGCCACCGGTGCACTGACGTCGCCGGCATCGGTCTGCGACAGGTAGGTGAAGTCCACCTCCCACTCGAACTGCGCCGGGGTCGGCGCCAGGCTCTGCAGCACGCCGGGCCCCTGCGGGTAGAACGCGCTGAACGGGAAGGCCTGACGGGTCACCTTGTAGCCGGCGCTTTCCAGCGTCGCCTGCACATAGTCAAGCGAGCGCTCGTAACCGGACAGGCCAGCGGCGCGGTTGCCGCCATTGGCCAGGGCGATGTCGTTGAACATCTGCAGGTGGGTCATGCTGTTGGCCGCCTGCATGCAGCGAGGCAACAGCAGCGGCGTAGCACTCAGCACACCGGAACGGCACTCCGCCGGCCCGAGCCGGGTCGGGCTCCAGAACTGATCGAACAGTTCGGTGACGTCGAGCCCCTTGGCCGCAGTGGCCTGCCCGGAAATGGCCGCCAGCAAGGCGGCGCCCAGTAGACGGCGATTATTGGTCTTGTTGCGCATGTAATCCTCCAATCCATATCTGGAGATCGAGAAAGGCGGCAACGCTTGTGGCGCCACCGCGGTGCGTCCCTTTACTGCGTCGTGTGGACGTGAAAGACGCTAGACCGAGTTGCGCCATCGCGCGAATCGAAAATCGCGATTTTTGCAGAAAATAGAGTTCTATCACTGCAGATAGCGGCACTTAGCCAGCAAAGATCCACACCCCAGTTTGCACCACCGGCAGCGCGTGGCGATGTCAGGTAGACTTTGCCCAGCCGCCGCGCTGCCGACGCGGGCCCTCGCCCGCCCGGCTTCGCGGCCAACCCCATCGCGAACCCGCCAAAGACCGAAGCCCCCATGCCGATCCGCCACTGCATCGTCCACCTGATCGACAAGAAACCCGACGGCAGCCCCGCCGTGCTGCACGCCCGCGACAGCGAACTGGCCACCTCGCAAGCCATGGAGAACCTGCTGGCCGACCTCAACGAGAGCTACAACGCCAAGCAGGGCAAGGCCTGGGGCCTGTTCCACGAAGAGTCCGGCGCCTACCCGTTCAGCGGCTGGCTCAAGGCCTACCTCGACGGCGAGCAGGATTTCACTGCCTTCAGCCGCCAGGCCGTCGAACATCTGCAGAAGCTGATGGAAGAGTCCAACCTCTCCACGGGCGGCCACGTGCTGTTCGCCCACTACCAGCAAGGCATGACCGACTATCTGGCCATCGCCCTGCTGCACCACAGCGAAGGCGTGGCAGTGACCGACGCACTGGACGTGACCCCGGCCAAGCACCTCGACCTGGGCCAGCTGCACCTGGCCGCGCGCATCAACATCAGCGAGTGGCAGAACAACAAGCAGTCCAAGCAGTACATCTCCTTCATCAAGGGCAAGAACGGCAAGAAGGTGTCGGACTACTTCCGCGACTTCATCGGTTGCCAGGAAGGCGTCGATGGCCCGGGCGAGACCCGCACCCTGCTCAAGGCCTTCAGCGATTACGTGGAAAGCGAGGACCTGCCCGAAGAGCAGGCCCGCGAGAAGACCAAGACCCTGGTCGGCTACGCCACCGGCCAGGCCAAGATGGGCGAGCCGATCACCCTGGAGGAGCTGTCCGGGCTGATCGACGAGGAGCGCCCCAAGGCGTTCTACGAGCACATCCGCAACAAGGACTATGGCATGGCCCCGGAATTTCCGGCGGACAAGCGCACCCTCAGCCAGTTCCAGCGCTTCACCGGGCGCGCCGAGGGGCTGTCGATCAGCTTCGAGGCGCACCTGCTCGGTTCGAAGATCGAGTACGACGAGGGCCGCGACATGCTGATCATTCGCCAGCTGCCGACCCAGCTGAAGGATCAGCTCAAGCGTCGCCAGGACTGAGATGAAGCCGCGCCTGGCCGATGCGCTGCTCGACGCCTGCCTGTGCCGGCCAGAGGCACCGCTGGCAGGCGATCCGGCACGCACCTTCGGCCTGGACAAGGCCGACTGCAAGGCGCGCCTGGAGCAGCTCAAGCCCTGGCTGCAGGAGCAGCAGACGCGCCTGTGGGCCAATCGTCAGCGGGCCCTGCTGCTGGTACTGCAGGGCCCGGATTGCAGCGGCAAGGACGGCGTCATCCGCCGCGTGCTCAGCGCCTGCAATCCCCAGGGCCTGGCGGTACACAGCTTCCAGGCGCCCACGGCGCAGGAACGCGGCCAGCATTTTCTCCACCGCTATCGCCAGCGCCTGCCGGCGCCCGGGATGATCGACGTGTTCAATCGCAGCCATTACGAGGCGCTGATCTGCGATCCGCTGGATGGTTTGTGCGGCGAGGATGAGCTGCCGGCGCGCCTGGCCGAGGTGCTGGCCTTCGAACGGCAACTGGCGCAGAGCGGCACCGTGGTGCTCAAGTGCTACCTGCAGATCGACAAGGGCGAGCAGTACCGGCGCCTGGTCGAACGCATCGAGAAACCGTCCAAACGCTGGAAGCTCAAGACCAGCGACCTGCTCTCGCACCGCCAGTTCGACGAGCGTCAGCGGCGCTGGGCCGACCTGCTGGGCGCCAGCCATAGCAGCGCGTCGCCCTGGTATGTGATCCCGGCGCACAAGCGCTGGCTGCGCGACCTTGTGGTTGCCAGCCTGCTGGCCCGCGAGCTGGAAAAGCTCGCGCTGCAGTGGCCGGATCGGCCGGCACCCTTTACTCTGCAGCAATTGCAAGCCGCCACCACCACGCACAAGGACGCGCCGCAATGAAGAAGATTCTGCTGATCCTCGCCGCCCTGGCCCTGTGGCAGAACTGGGACAGGATCGACCGCTGGCTCAACCCGCCGCAGGCCGGCAATGGCAGCGGCGAGATCGTGCTCTACGCCACCGCCTGGTGCGGCTACTGCGCCAAGACCCGCGAGCTGTTCGCCGAGGATGGCGTCGCCTACCGCGAAGTGGACATCGAGAAGGACAGCGCCGGCCGCGCCCGCTACCAGGCCCTGGGCGGGCGTGGCGTGCCGGTGATCGACCTGCGCGGGCAGGTCATCCACGGCTATGACGTACGCGCGATTCGCGCTGCCTACTGACCCGGCCGTGCCCCCCGCACAGCCCGGATACCCTCCGGGCCTTGCGCCAGCGGGAGAACAGGCGCTCAGCGCGCTTCGATGCGAAAGCCCAGACGCGGGAAGTGCACGTGCAGCACACCGGCCCGTTCGTCCTCGCGGCGCAGGATCAGTTCCTCGCGGCCGGCGAACAGCAGCTCGCCCTGTACCGGGTCGACGCCGTAATCGACTGCGGCGATGGTTACCGACTGGCCAACCTGCAAGCCGTTGGGCTCGATGAACTCTTCCTCCGGCAGCGCCGCCGGCGTCGCCTCACGCGCCACCGCGAGGGCCTGCTCGCTGCTCATCTCGCTGAACGAGCCGTGGCCGAAGCCCAGTACCCGGGCGAGCCAGGCGGATACCTCCGGGTAGTCGTCGACCAGCGGCGCGGTCACCGGCGTGCCGCGCAGGAACCACAGGCAGTGCGCGACCGAGAAATCGGCCAGCGACGGCTCGCCGAACAGAAAGTCGCCGTCCTCGCGCTGCAACTGCTGCTGCAGACGCCCCATCAGCGCCGGCCAGTTATGCTTGGCCTGCTCCAGCGGCACGCGGCTGGCGCTACCGCCGGAAAACAGCGCGCTGCGATCGGCGATAAAGGCCTGCTGCGCCGCCGCCGGCAGCCGGCCCATGCGCACGGCGATGGACTGCGGCTGGAATACCAGGGCCACAGCATGCTGGAACAGCACCGAGTCGGCCCATTGCGCCAGCAGACTGGTATTGAACTCCTGGCCTTCGGGCAGCAGTGCCGGGGTAGCTTTCTCCGCCTCCAGGCGGCGAGCGATCAGCGCTGTGTCGCAATAGATGTCGGCGCCCACCTGCAGCACCGGGGTCTTGCGGTAGCCGCCGGTCAGTGCGGTCAGATCGGGCTTGGGCATGATCCGCGGGATCTCCACCGAGCGCCACGAGAGCTGCTTGAAGCCCAGCATCAGGCGGGCCTTCTCGGCAAAGGGCGAGGCGTCGTAGTGGTGCAGGATCAGTTCGTGCATGGTGGGCTCCGTTGCGCAATCGAAGGTCCCAGCTTACCCGCCTCGCCTGGCGCCGCCCACCGCTTCAGGCTGATGCAGCGGCATCATTGGCCAGAATGAGGGCTTCCTTGGCGGCCTTGCTCAGGAGCTTGATCGCTCGCTCGCGGCGCAGTGCATCGCCCTTGCCGGCACAGGCCTCGACATAGGCCAGGGCCAGCGCCGGGCTGGTGTGGAAGAACCGTGCGCCCTTGCCCGCCTGGTGCTGGGCGAAACGTCGCTGCGGGTCGTCGCTGATGCCGCAATACAGCGCGCCGTTGGCGGCGCGGACCAGGTAGACGAACCAGGCTTTTTCGACTGCTGCGTTCATCCGCGCGCCGGGAACCACTCACGCGCCGAGCGCCACAGGCACATGCCGACGAAGTAGGCCGAAGCCAGCCACCAGAGGGCCAGCAGCCAGGGCTGGTTGGCGGGGTACTGCAGAATCAGCAGCGCGCTGGAAAGCATCCAGACGAAGGTCACCAGGATGTTCAGCGGCATGAACTGCCGCACGCGGAACGGATGCAGGAACTTCATCTTGGTCAGGGTCAGGCCGGCGAGCAGCACGATGATGCCCAGGGTGACCCAGGGGTGCACATCGAGAATGTAGAAATACAGCACCACCACGTTCCAGGCGGCCGGGAAGCCGACGAAGTAGTTGTCCTTGCTCTTCATGTTCAGGTTGCAGAAACAGAACAGCGAAGACACCAGGATCAGGCCCACGGCGAACAGCGGGGTGTAATCGGGCAACGGGATGAAGCGGTAGAGGAAAATGGCCGGGATGAAGACGTAGGTCAGGTAGTCGATCACCAGATCCAGGGTCGAGCCGTCGAAATGCGGCAGCACGCCTTTGACGTCATAACGCCGCGCCAGCGAGCCGTCGAGGCCATCCACCAGCAGGGCCAGGCCCAGCCACAGCAGGCATTGCTTGGGTTGGCCGTCGAGTACGGCGAGCAGTGCCAGCAGAGCGAGAATCACACCACTGGCTGTGACGGCATGAACCCCCCAGGCCTTGGCCTGTTTAACGGCAACGATCAGTTCGGTCACGGCAGGTCTCGATTGGCAGTGGAGATGTGCACCCCATGTGCGCACTCTTCATTGAAGGCTAAGACCGACTAGCCTACCACTGCGTTCAGTCGCCTGCCTCAGCGAGACGCGCGAAACTGGGCCAGGCCACGGGCGGCCTGCCGACGAATGGCAGCCTGTACCGGCGGCGCCCAGCCCAGCAGCAGGCCCTTGGCCCCCAGTGCCTGGCGTGTCCAGCGCCACAGATCGAAGTGATCGCGGTGCTCGACGATCAGCCCATCGCGAAACACGAAGTGCGCCTGGATGTGGTTGACCACCTGGCGGCCGGTGGCGCTGAAACGGTAGGTGGCGACCCAGCGCGCACTGCCCTCGCGCTCGTCGGCCTGCACCTGATCGAAGGTCAGCGAGAAGCCCTCGGCGCGAGCGCAGAGCATGCGCCACATGTCGCCCGCCTCGCTGCCGTTGAGGTCGGTGAAGGCGGGATCGGAGAAATGCACGTCCTCGGCGTAACAGGCCGCCATGGTCTCGGCATCGAGGTTCTGGAAGGCGCGGTAGAAACGCTGGATCAATTCGGCATTGGCATGGCTCATGGAGCGCTCCCGTTATCGGTCCTGTGCGCCGAGCAGCACGCGCAAGGCGCCAGCAGCTCGATGAATGAAGCCCATTGTGCGGCGGCGACAGGAGTTACGGCGATTGGCTATAACGACAACTTTGTGGCAATAATCGCCAACCTCTACTCCGGAGCAGCGCCATGCTCAATGTCGCCCTCTATGTCTGCCCGCAAACCATCTGCTCGAGCCTGAGCATGGCGCAGGATGCCTTCAGTCTCGCCAATCGGCTGGCGGGCACGCCGCGCTTTCACCTGCAGCGCTTCAGTCTCGATGGCCAGCCGGTGCAACTGGAGTTCGCCCACGTTCAGGTCAACGGCGGTCTGGACCTGGCCGAGCAGGCCGACCTGCTGATCCTGCCAGCCACCGGCAGCGCCATCTCCCGTACGCTGGAGGGCAATGCCGGCCTGCTGCCCTGGCTGGCTCGCCGCCAGCAGCAGGTGGCAAGCCTGTGCAGCAGCGCCTTTCTGCTGGCGGCAGCCGGGCTGCTCGACGGTCGCCAGGCCACCACCCACTGGGCCCTGGCCGAGACCTTTACCCGACATTTTCCCCGCGTGAACCTGCGCAGCGACCTGCTGCTGACCGAGGACGGCCCGCTGTTCTGCTCCGGCGGCGCCCAGGCGGGGCTCGACCTGTGCCTGCACCTGATCGCCCTGCATGGCGGCGAATGGCTGGCGCAGCAGGTCGCCAGCGCCATGGTGGTGGAGCGTCAGCGCGGCCCGCAGTCACGCTTCGCCCCTCTGCTGCCCGCCAGCGATGACAAGACCCTGGCGCCGCTGCTCGACTGGTTGCGCCGCCATCATGCCGAATCCGTCGATCTGGCCAGTCTGGCCGAGCAGGCGCACTGCTCGCCGCGCACCCTGCTGCGCCGCTTCAAGACCGCCACCGGGCTGACGCCCAACGACTACCTGCAGCGCCTGCGCATCGCCAACGCGCAGCAGGCGCTGGCCCGCTCCGGCGATTCGCTGGAGCGGATCGCCGCCGCGGTCGGCTATGCCGATCGCGCCACCTTCGCCAAGCTGTTCAAGCAGCTGTGCGGCGAGACGCCCGGCGCGTTTCGCAAGCGCATGCAGGGCAACGGGGCTGCGCCGTCGGTCCCGTAGGGTGCGCTGTGCGCACCATTCTGGGGACGCTGGACACTCGATAGGGCTATGGGTTCGCGGTGCGCACAGCGCAGCCTACTTCCAGGCGCATTCCGCGGCCATGAAAAAGGGAGCCCGAGGGCTCCCTTGTCATCTGACGCAACCGACTCAGTGCAGGATTTGGCTGAGGAACAGCTTGGTGCGCTCGTTCTGCGGGTTGGTGAAGAACTGGTCGGGCTCGGCCTGTTCGACGATCTCGCCCTTGTCCATGAAGATCACCCGATTGGCCACGGTGCGGGCGAAGCCCATCTCGTGGGTCACGCAGAGCATGGTCATGCCGTCCTGCGCCAGGCCGATCATGGTGTCGAGCACCTCTTTCACCATCTCCGGGTCGAGGGCCGAGGTCGGCTCGTCGAACAGCATGATCTTCGGCTTCATGCACAGCGCGCGAGCGATCGCCACGCGCTGCTGCTGGCCGCCGGAGAGCTGGCCCGGATACTTGTGCGCCTGCTCCGGGATGCGCACGCGCTCGAGGAAGTGCATGGCGACTTCCTCGGCCTGACGCTTGGGCATCTTGCGTACCCACATCGGCGCCAGGGTGCAGTTCTGCAGCACGGTCAGGTGCGGGAACAGGTTGAAGTGCTGGAACACCATGCCCACTTCGCGGCGGATCGCCTCGATGTGCTTGAGGTCGCTGGTCAGCTCGGTGCCATCGACCACGATGCGCCCCTGCTGGTGTTCCTCCAGGCGGTTGATGCAACGGATGGTGGTGGACTTGCCCGAACCGGACGGCCCGCACAGGACGATACGCTCGCCCTGCTGCACGCTGAGGTTGATGTCCTTGAGCACGTGGAACTGGCCGTACCACTTGTTCACGCCCTGCAGCAGGATCATCGGCTCAGCGCTGGGTTGTTTGTTGACTTCACTCATGACTCACTCCTAACGCTTGTGGCCGGTGTCCAGCTTGCGCTCCAGATGCATGGAGTAGCGGGACATACCAAAACAGAAAATCCAGAAGATCAGCGCCGCGAACACGTAGCCTTCGGTGGCCATGCCCAGCCAGGCCGGGTCGGTGGTCGCTTGCTTGATGCTGTTGAGCAGGTCGAACAGGCCGATGATGATCACCAGGCTGGTGTCCTTGAACAGCGAAATGAAGGTGTTGACGATGCCGGGGATGACCAGCTTGAGCGCCTGCGGCAGGATCACCAGGCCCATCATCCGCCAGTAGCCCAGGCCCATGGCCGCGGCCGCTTCGTACTGGCCCTTGGGGATGGCCTGCAGGCCGCCGCGCACCACTTCGGCGATGTAGGCGGACTGGAACAGGATCACCCCGATCAGCGCCCGCATCAGCTTGTCGAAGTGCATGCCCTCGGGCAGGAACAGCGGCAGCATCACCGAGGACATGAACAGCACGGTGATCAGCGGCACACCGCGCCAGAACTCGATGAAGGTCACGCAGATGACCCTGATCGCCGGCATGTTGGAGCGGCGCCCAAGCGCCAGCAGGATGCCCAGCGGCAGCGCACCGGTGATGCCGACGGCGGCGATCACCAGGGTCAGCATCAGGCCGCCCCACTGGCTGGTGGGAACCACGCTGAGGCCGAACACGCCGCCGTGCAGCAGGCACCAGGCGACGACCGGGTAGATCACCAGGAACGCCAGGCCGTAGAACGCCTTGCGTGGCATCTGCGGCACGAACAAGGGCGCAGCGCCGATGATCGCCAGCCACAGGGTGGTATCCACGCGCCAGCGCAGCTCGCTGGGATAGAAGCCGTACATGAACTGGCCGAAACGCTGCTGGATGAACACCCAGCAGGCGCCGCCGCTGGTGCAGTCGGCGCGGGTGCTGCCGCTCCAGGTGGCATCGATGAAGGCCCACTGGATCAGCGGCGGCACGATCAGCCAGATCAGGTAGATGGCGAACAGGGTCAACAGGGTGTTGAACCAGTTGGAGAACAGGTTGGCCTTGAGCCAGCCCACTGCGCCGACACTCATGCGTGGCGGCGGCAGATCCGGTTTGAAGGTATGAGACTGCATGGCTGCTCCTTACCGCTCGATCAGCGCAATGCGCTTGTTGTACCAGTTCATCAGCAGGGAAATGCTGATGCTGATCGCCAGGTACACGCTCATGGTGATGGCGATCACCTCGATGGCCTGGCCGGTCTGGTTGAGTACCGTACCGGCGAACAGCGACACCATGTCCGGGTAGCCGATGCCGGCGGCCAGCGAGGAGTTCTTCGCCAGGTTCAGGTACTGGCTGGTCAGCGGCGGGATGATCACGCGCAATGCCTGCGGGATGATCACCAGGCGCAGGGTGATGCCGGGGCGCAGCCCCAGCGAACGGGCCGCCTCGGTCTGGCCATGACTGACCGCCATGATCCCCGAGCGCACGTTCTCGGCGATGAAGGCCGCGGTGTAGATGGTCAGCGCCAGGGTCAGGGCCATCAGCTCGGGGATCATCACCCAGCCGCCGCGGAAGTTGAAACCGCGCAGCTCCGGCACGCTCCACACCAGCGGGTTGCCGCCGATCAGCACGGTCAGGCCGGGAATCACCACGATCAGCGCCAGGGAGGTCCACAGCAGCGGGAAGATCTTGCCGGTGGCCTCACGGCGCTTCTTGGCCCAGCGGCCCAGGGCGATGATGCCGACGATGGTGGCCAGCAGGACCACGGCGAACAGACCGAAACTCTCCGACGGACCGGGCGCCGGCATGTACAGACCACGGCTGTTGAGGAAGAAGGTTTCGCCGATGTCCAGGCTCTGCCGCGGTCCCGGCAGGGCGAGAAACACCGCGAAGTACCAGAAGAGAATCTGCAGCAGCGGCGGGATGTTGCGGAAGATCTCGATGTAGACGGTGGCCAGCTTGCTGATCAGCCAGTTCGGCGACAGCCGCGCCACGCCCAGGATGAAGCCGAGGATGGAGGCCAGCACGATGCCGATGAAGGACACCAGCAGCGTATTGAGCAGGCCGATGACGAATACCCGTCCGTAGGAATCGCTTTCGCTGTAGTCGATCAGATGCTGGGCAATGCCGAAACCGGCGCTGTTACTGAGGAAACCGAAGCCGGAGACGATGCCGCGCTTCTCCAGGTTGGTCTGAGTGTTTTGGAACAGGAACCAGCCGAGCGCCACGACGGCGATAACGGCGAGAATCTGGAACAGCCACGCGCGCACCTGAGGATCGGTCCAGACCGAACCTCGCGGGCGCGGGGCATTAGCAGTAGTTTGCATAACAGCCCTCTTGGAAGCCCCACGCCCGCTTGCGCGGGCATGGAGTTCACGTCATCAGGAACAACCGGCGCGCCATGCAGGCGCGCCGGTACAGACGATCAACGCACCGGCGGTGCGTATTGCAGACCACCTTTGTTCCACAGGGCATTGAGGCCACGCTCGATCTTCAGCTCGCTGCCGGCACCGACGTTGCGATCGAAGGACTCGCCGTAGTTACCTACCTGCTTGACGATCTGTACTGCCCAGTCCTTCGGCAGTTTCAGATCCTTGCCAAACTCACCTTCGGCACCGAGCAGACGGGCTACGTCGGGGTTCTTGGTGGTTTTGGCGGTTTCTTCCACGTTGGCGGAGGTCACGCCCAGCTCCTCGGCGTTGACCATGGCGAACAGCGACCAGCGCACGATGTTGAACCACTCGTCATCGCCCTGACGCACGACCGGGCCCAGAGGCTCCTTGGAGATGACTTCCGGCAGCACCACGTAGTCGTCCGGGTTGGCCAGCTTGATGCGCTGCGCGTACAGCTGCGACTGGTCGGAGGTCAGCACGTCGCAACGGCCGGCTTCGACCGATTTGGCGCTCTCGTCGGAGGTATCGTAGGTGATGGGGGTGTACTTCAGGCCGTTGGCACGGAAGTAGTCGGAGAGGTTCAGCTCGGTGGTGGTACCGGCCTGGATGCACACGGTGGCACCGTCCAGTTCCTTGGCGCTGGAAACACCCAGCTTCTTGTTAACCAGGAAACCCTGACCGTCGTAGTAGTTCACGCCAGCGAAGTTCAGACCCAGACCGGAGTCACGCGAGCTGGTCCAGGTGGTGTTGCGCGACAGGATGTCGACTTCGCCGGACTGCAGCGCGGTGAAGCGCTCCTTGGCGGTCAGCGGGCTGTACTTGACCTTGGTGGCGTCACCGAAAACCGCGGCTGCAACAGCACGGCAGACGTCGACGTCCAGACCCAGGTAATTGCCTTTTTCATCGGCGTAGGAGAAGCCCGGCAGACCGTCGCTGATACCGCACTGCACGAAGCCTTTCTTCTGCACCGCATCCAGGGTGGCGCCTGCCTGAGCAAAGCCACTGACACCGAGAACAGCTGCGGTGGTCAGCACAGCCAGGGTGGATTTCACCATCTTCATCAAAAACCTCCAGTTGCTCTTATTGTGTTGGAGTCTCCGTCCGCCTTCCCCACCCTTTTGAGGCACGCGATACGCTGGCAGCAACGCATCGACGAGAAGTTCGGACGTCAGGCGGGAGTCTAGTCGGCGATGCCCTCTGCTGGCCAACTGTTCCCACCCTGCCCATTGGTTGAACGGGCCAGAGACGGATCGTCACCCGTCCGGGCGATACAGCACCCGACGGTTCTGGTTAGGAACCCCACACAGCAGATTCCTGCCTGTTGAGCGATGGGCAATGGCAAAGTGTTACCGTTACCACACCGCGTCGTCAGTCCGGATGTGCTTTAGCAAGGCCCGTACCAGCCTCCTGCAGAATGCAGGATAAGCAAGGGTCAAGAGCAAAAGTTGCACCCGTGCGACAACTTATTCACAGATTAGACAAGCCTTGCACAGGGCGCCGCCCCAATTTGAGGCGCCCGCACCACACTGGAGCTACCAATGACCGCACCCATGATTCTGCAGCCCCCACAGGTCGCCGACGCCGCCGTGATCTGGCTCCACGGGCTGGGCGCCGACCGCTACGATTTCCTGCCGGTTGCCGAGATGCTGCAGGAGCGCCTGCCCACCACGCGCTTCGTGCTGCCGCAGGCGCCGACCCGCCCGGTGACCATCAACGGCGGCTGGAGCATGCCGAGCTGGTACGACATCCTGGCCATGAGCCCGGCGCGTGCCATAGATCATGACCAGCTGGAAGAGTCGACGCAGCAGGTGATCGCCCTGATCGAGGCCGAACGCGCAAGCGGCATCGAGCCAGGCCGCATCGTTCTCGCCGGGTTCTCCCAGGGCGGCGCCGTGGTGCTGCACACCGCCTTCGTGCGTTACCTCGAGCCCCTGGGCGGGGTGCTGGCGCTGTCCACCTATGCGCCGACCTTCGGCGACGACATGCAGGTGGCGGATACAAAAAGACAACTGCCGGTGCTTTGCTTGCATGGCAGATTCGATGACGTGGTGACCCCCGACATGGGGCGCGCCGCCTTCGACCGCCTGCACGCTCGATCTGTACCGGTACAGTGGCGCGACTATCCCATGGCCCACGAGGTCATTCCGGAAGAGATTCGCGACATCGGGGACTGGTTGAGTCAACGGCTGGACGGCTGATAGCGCCGTAGGGTGCGCCATGCGCACCAAAACCGGCGATGGCGTCGATCTGGTGCGCACGGCGCACCCTACCCGCTTGCACGTTGAACAGCCTTTGCCCTAACGGAGAGCTACACGCATGACGACAGCGCCCCTGATTCGCACCCTGCAGGATATCGAGCAGATCGAGAAAACCCCGCTCGCAGCGCGCGAGCTGCCCGCCAGCACCTACGAGCTGATCCGTCGCAGTGCCGCCGCCCAGCCGGACGCCCCGGCGCTGTCGTTCATCCTGCAGGGCACGGGCGATGAAACGCCGCTGCGCCTGAGCTATGCCGAGTTGCTGGGCAAGATCACCCAGACCGCCAACGCCTTCCACCGCCTCGGCCTGCGGCCGGGCAAGGCGGTGTCCTTCCTCCTGCCCAACCTGCCGCAGACCCACTTCACTATCTGGGGCGGCGAGGCGGCCGGCATCGTCAACGCGATCAACCCGCTGCTCGAACCCGCGCATATCGCTGAACTGATCCACGCCGCCGATTCCGAGCTGCTGGTGACCCTGGCGCCCTTCCCCGGCACCGACCTGTGGGACAAGGTCAGCGCCATGCGCGACCATCTGCCGGAGCTCAAGGCGATTCTCTGCGTGGACCTGGCCAACCTGCTGCCGGAACCGCAGCGCAGCGCGCTCAAGGCCCAGCGCGCCCCCCTGCCCGACGGCGTGCTGGATTTCGACGAGACCATCGCGACCTGCCCCGCCGACCACCTGGAAAGCGGCCGCAACATTCTGCCCGAGGACATCGCCAGCTACTTCCATACCGGCGGCACCACCGGCACGCCGAAACTGGCGCCGCACAGCCACGCCAACGAAGTGGCCATGGCCTACAGCATGAATCTGGTGACCCGCTTCGCCCCGGGCGATGTCACCCTCTGCGGCCTGCCGCTGTTTCACGTCAACGGCGTGGTGGTCACCGGCCTGACCGCCTTCATCGGCGGCGCCGAGGTGCTGCTGGCCACCCCGCAGGGCTATCGCAACACCAGCCTGATCGGCAACTTCTGGAAGGTGATCGAACGCTACAGGGTCAGCTTCTTCAGCGGGGTTCCCACCATCTATGCCGGCCTGCTGCAGGTTCCCAGCGAGGGGTATGACCTGTCCTCGCTGAAGTACGCACTGTGCGGCGCCGCGCCGATGCCGGTGGAGCTGATCCGCCAGTTCGAGGCCAAGACCGGGCTGACCCTGATCGAAGGCTACGGCCTGACCGAAGGCACCTGCGGCAGCTGCGCCAACCCGCCGGCCGGTGAGCGCCGCCCCGGCTCCATCGGCCTGCGCATGCCCTACTGCGACGTGAGCATCAAGGTGCTCGACGAACAGGGGCGCTACCTGCGAGATGCCGCGCCGAACGAGATCGGCAATCTGTGCATCCGCGGCGCCACGGTGTTCAAGGGCTACCTGCAGGCCAGCAAGAACGCCGACATCTGGGTCGACGGCGACTGGTTCAATACCGGCGACCTCGGCCGCAAGGACGAAGACGGCTATATCTGGCTGACCGGGCGCAGCAAGGATCTGATCATCCGCGGCGGCCACAACATCGATCCGCAGATGATCGAGGAGGCGCTGCACAAGCACCCGGCCGTGGCCCTGGCGGCCGCGGTCGGCAAACCCGACGAGAAGGCCGGCGAACTGCCGGTGGTGTACGTGCAGCTCAAACCCGGCGCACAGGCCAGCGAGGCCGAGTTGCTCGAGCACGCCGCGGCGCACATTCCCGAGCGCGCCGCAGTGCCCAAGGACGCCTGGATCATCGACGCCATTCCGGTCACGGCGGTGGGCAAGACCTTCAAACCGGCGCTGCGCTTCGATGCCATTGCCCGCGTCTACCAGAGCGCCCTGCGTGAGCTGCACCCCGATATTCGCGTCGAGGTGAGCAGCGATGACCAGCTCGGCCAACTGGCTCAGGTGTACCTGCCGAGCCAGGACCAGACGCTGATTGCAGCGGTCGGCCAACGCCTCGCAGGCTACGCCGTGGCGCATCGCATCAACCCGCAAGCGTGACGGCTTTCGCGCAGGGACGCGCGCCAGTTAACAACTCGGAATCGTCAAGTAACCATTGGTCGGCGTGGCCACGGGCAAGCATTGCCTCGCCTCGGGGGCGGGAATAATGTCGAAGGGCGTACGTGACCACGACAAGGAGCGTTTGTGATGCCATCTGGCCTCGATGCCAAGCCAGGCGCGACAGAACCGCGATGAAACCGGCGCACTGGCAGGCAGACCTGCATCAAATCCGACAACTGCGGCTGTTTCACAAGGTGGCCGCCAGCAGCCTGGACCACCTGCTGCAGGAGTTCCGCGCCTGCGAGCTGGAGGCTGGCGAAGTCCTGCTCTCTCCTTTCAACCGCAACCAGCATCTCTACCTGCTGATCGAAGGTCAGCTGCGCGTCTACCTCGGCTCGCTGGACAACCAGGCGGTCAGCACCCTGGAGGTCGGCGACTGCGCCGGCGAAATCAGCTTCATCGACAACGAACACCCTTCTGCCTACGTGGTGGCCGAGCGCCGCTCCACCGTCTTGCGCCTGCACCGCGAGTCGCTGGTGGCGCTGTTCCAAGAGTCGCCGCAGATGATGCAGAACCTGCTGGAGCTGCTCTGCGAGCGGGTGCGCAAGGGCAATCGGCTGATTCTCGACAGCGAGCAGAACGCCAACGTCGACACCTTGACCGGCTGCTTCAACCGGCGCTGGCTGGAGCATGTGTTCGAACGCGAAAGCACCCGCTGCGCCTTCAATGACGAGCCCTTGTCGTTGCTGATGCTGGATGTCGATCACTTCAAGGCCTACAACGACCAGCATGGCCATCTGGCCGGCGACTACGCCCTGTGCCTGGTCGCCCATACCCTGCGCAGCCAGCTGCGACCCAAGGACAGCCTGATCCGCTTCGGCGGCGAGGAGTTCGTCATCCTCCTGCCGGAAATCTCCGCCGAGTCCGCACGCGGCATCGGCGAGCGCCTGCGTGTCAGCCTGGAGCAGATCGCCTCCTTCTATTCCCCGGTCGGCATCCTGCCCGGCGTGACCATCTCCATCGGCCTGGCGCAGATGCAGCAGAAGGACAGCCTGCAGGGCCTGATCGCCCGCGCCGATGCCGCGCTGTACCAGGCCAAGCAACAGGGGCGCAACTGCCTCTGCGGTTAAGCCCTGCTCAGCATGCTGCGCAGGGCTCACCCTACTCCAAGAGTGCAGCGCTTCCCTGCTAGAGTGGCCGGCATAACAACACGCCTGGATGGCCCTCGATGCGCAAACTGCTGATCGCCCTGCTTCTGCTGGTACCCCTCTCCGCCCTGGCCGTGCTGGGCCTGCCTCAGGTCATCGACGCACAGATGAACAGCGTCGCCAGCCCGCCGCCCTATCCGGCCAGCGCCAGCGCGCAGAAGCTGCACCAGGGCCTGTTCGTCGCCGATCTGCACGACGACGCCCTGCTCTGGGAGCGCGATCTGCTCAAACGCTACGATTACGGTCATTCCGACCTGCCGCGCATGCTCGAAGGCCGTCTCGGCCTGCAGGTGTTCTCCACCGTGACCAAGACCCCGCGCGCCCTGAACATGGAGAGCAATGAGGCGGACAGCGACAACATCACCCTGCTGGCCATGGCCCAGCGCTGGCCGCGGGAAACCTGGAACAGCCTGCTGCAGCGCGCGCTGTACCAGGCGCAGAAACTTCAGGACGCCGCGGCCGGCAGTGACGGGCGCCTGGTGCTGATCCGCAGCCGCGACGATCTTGCCCGCTTCATCGAGGCCTGGGAGAAGGACCCGCGTCGCGTGGCCGGCCTGCTCGCCACCGAGGGCCTGCAACCCATCGAGAACAGGCTGGAAAACGTCGATGCGCTGTATGACGCCGGTTTTCGTATCGCCGGGCTGACCCACTTCTTCGACAACGAGGTCGGCGGCTCGGCCCACGGCCTGAAGAAAGACGGCCTGACCCCGCTGGGGCGACAGGTCATCGCGCGTCTGGAAGAAAAATCCATGCTGGTCGACCTGGCCCACGCCTCGCGCCCGCTGATCGACGACGTTTTGGCCATGGCCACGCGCCCGGTGCTGGTCTCGCACACCGGGGTCGAGGGCACCTGCCCCGGCACGCGCAACCTCAGCGACAAGCACCTGCAGGCCATCGCCGCCACGGGTGGAGTGATCGGCATCGGCTACTGGAGCACCGCGGTGTGCGACACCTCGGTCGCGGCCATAGTCCGCGCCATCCGTTACACGGCGGACAAGGTCGGTGTCGAGCACGTCGCCTTGGGGTCGGATTTCAACGGCACCGTACACACGCCGTTCGATGTCACCGGCCTGGCGCAGCTCACCGAAGGCCTGCAGGGCGCCGGCTTCTCCGCCGAGGAGATCGCCGCGATCATGGGCGGTAACGTCCAGCGCCTGCTGCTGGCCAGTCTGCCGGAGAATTGAGTCCCGCCCCTTGACAGGCGCGAGCGAAGCACTTCGCCACGCCCGCGTCTTGCATTACACTGGCGGGCGTTCACTCCTTAACCAATCGATGAGAAGCCCGTGCTCAAAGCACTCAAGAAAATGTTCGGCAAAGCCGAAGACGAGCAGCCACAACCAGCGCCGTCACCCGCAACAGCGCCCGCCCAGAGCCGTGGCGCAGACGACAAGCGTCCCCGCAAGAACAAGCCCGCCCGCCCAGCCAGCGAGACTGCGAGCGACAGCCCCGCGCCACAGCAGCCTCGCCCGCCCAAGGCCGACAAACCGCGCCGCGAGCGCCCGGCCAAGCCGGTGGACAACTGGAAGCTGGAAGACTTCGTGGTCGAGCCGGCCGAAGGCAAGACGCGCTTCCACGACTTCAAGCTCGCCCCCGAGCTGATGCACGCCATCCACGACCTCGGCTTCCCCTACTGCACGCCGATCCAGGCCGGCGTACTGGGTTACACCCTCAAGGGCCAGGACGCCATCGGCCGCGCCCAGACCGGCACCGGCAAGACCGCCGCCTTCCTCATCTCGATCATCACCCAGCTGCTGCAGACGCCGCCGCCGAAGGAACGCTACATGGGCGAGCCGCGCGCGCTGATCATCGCGCCGACCCGCGAGCTGGTGGTGCAGATCGCCAAGGACGCCGTCGCGCTGACCAAGTACACCAAGCTCAACGTGATGAGCTTCGTCGGCGGCATGGACTTCGACAAGCAGCTCAAGCAGCTCGAATCGCGTTTCTGCGACATCCTGGTCGCCACCCCGGGCCGCCTGCTGGACTTCAACCAGCGCGGCGAGGTGCACCTGGACATGGTCGAGGTGATGGTGCTGGACGAAGCCGACCGCATGCTCGACATGGGCTTCATCCCGCAGGTGCGCCAGATCATCCGCCAGACGCCGATGAAGGGCGACCGCCAGACCCTGCTGTTCTCCGCCACCTTCACCGAAGACGTGATGAACCTGGCCAAGCAATGGACGGTCAACCCGGCCATCGTCGAGATCGAGCCGGAGAACGTCGCCAGCGACACCGTCGAGCAGCACGTCTACGCCGTGGCCTCCAGCGACAAGTACAAACTGCTGTACAACCTGGTGACGCAGAACGCCTGGGACCGGGTGATGGTCTTTGCCAACCGCAAGGACGAAGTGCGCCGCATCGAGGAGCGCCTGACCCGCGACGGCGTCAGCGCCGCGCAGATGTCCGGCGACGTGCCGCAGCACAAGCGCATCAAGGTGCTCGAAGGCTTCCGCGCCGGGCATATCCGCGTGCTGGTGGCCACCGACGTGGCCGGCCGCGGCATTCACGTCGACGGCATCAGCCACGTGATCAACTTCACCCTGCCGGAAGACCCGGACGACTACGTGCACCGCATCGGCCGTACCGGCCGTGCCGGCAGCAGCGGCACCTCGATCAGCTTCGCCGGCGAAGACGACGCCTTCGCCCTGCCGCCGATCGAAGCGCTCATCGGCCGCAAGATCCAGTGCGAAATGCCGCCGGATGAGCTGCTCAAGCCGGTACCGCGCAAGCACTGAGCCATCGCAGGTAAAACAAAGGCGAAGCCGCGAGGCTTCGCCTTTTTTATTGCCCCAAGCCCTGCCCGCCACCCTTCGGGCTGTCGCGGGGCGGGGTGAGGAATCACTCCCGGCCATTTTCCGGCCAGGCCTCGTGCCCCCCTTCGCCGGGTGCGCCGCGCGCGCAGGCCCTGGCCTGATCGCCGCACCGCTCAGCGACGCAGGCAACCACGAGCCATCCGGTCCCTCCCATCTATACCCATGCGTCATCCACGGACAGCCGGCGGCCATGTCCCTTGCCGGACAAATACAAATAAGTCCAGAATAGACAAATAAGTTCATCCTGGATTTCACCGCCATGCCCAGCACCCCGCCCTATCTGATCCATCAGGCCGAAGCCGCCCAGCTCCTCGCCCGCATCGATGTCGTGCAAGCCATGCGCGGGATGTTCCGCAGCCTGGCGCGCGGCCAGGCGGTGCAGCCGGCCCAGCAGCTGGTGGAATTTCCCGACGGCGGCGACTTCATCAACTACCTCGGCGTGCTCGCCGAACAGCGCGTATACGGGGTCAAGACCTCGCCTTACATCCCGGGTGAACATGGCGCCATCGTCACCGCCTGGACCCTGCTGATGTCGATGGACAACGGCCAGCCACTGCTGCTGTGCGATGCCGGCGAGCTCACCACCGCCCGTACCGCGGCCACCACTGCCGTGGCGGTGGACGCCCTGGCGCCGGCCACGGCCAAACGCCTGACGGTGATCGGCAGCGGCCCGGTGGCGCGTGCCCATGTACGTTATGTGCAGGGCCTGCGCGACTGGCAGAGCATCCGCCTGTACTCGCCAAGCCTGGTGGGCAAGCACGGCGTCGAGCTGCTGCAACTGCAGCAGCTCGATCCGCGCATGCAGTTGTGCGCGAGCCAGGCCGACGCCTGCGCCGACGCCGATGTGGTGATGCTGTGCACGTCCTCGGCCAGCCCGGTGCTCGACCCCGGCGAACTGCACAAGCCGGCGCTGATCACCTCGATCAGCACCAATGCGCCGCGCGCTCATGAGGTGCCGCCGGCCAGCCTGGCGCAGATGGACGTCTATTGCGACTACCGCGCCACCACCCCGGCCAGCGCCGGCGAGATGCGCCTGGCCAGCGAGCAGCACCTGTGGGACCGCGCGCTGATCCGCGGCGACCTGGCCGAGCTGCTCGACGACTCGGCGCCCTTGCCCGACTACCGTCGCCCGGTATTCTTCCGCTCCATCGGCCTGGGTCTGGAAGACGTCGCCCTGGCCCACGCACTCCATCAACTCAAGCAGGCCGCGGAGGGCTGAGCATGCAGCATGCCGATTACCTGATCGTCGGCGCCGGTATCGCCGGGGCCTCCACCGGCTACTTCCTCGCCGGCCAGGGCAAGACCATCGTCCTTGAGCGCGAGCGCCAGCCCGGCTACCACAGCACCGGCCGCTCGGCGGCGCTGTACACCGTGGCCTACGGCACGCCGCAGGTGCGCGCCCTGACTGCCGCCAGCCGCGCCTTCTACGACGCACCGCCGCCCGGCTTCGCCGAGCACCCACTGCTCAGCCCGCGCGGCGAACTGGTGGTGGACTTCAGCGGCGATACCGCCGAGCTGCAGCGCCAGTTCCTTGAGGCCCGCGCCCAGGTGCCCGAGGCCCGTCTGCTCGATGCCGACCAGGCCTGCGCGCTGGTACCGGTGCTGTGCCGCGACAAGGTTCAGGGCGCCCTGTTCGACCCCAGCGCCGCCGACATCGACACCGATGCCCTGCACCAGGGCTACCTGCGCGGCATTCGCCAGCAGGGCGGGGAGATTCACAACGATCGCGAAGTGCTGCGCATCGCCCGTGACGGCGACGCCTGGCTGGTCGACTGCGGCGCCGAACAGTACCGCGCGCCGGTGCTGGTCAACGCCGCCGGCGCCTGGTGCGACGAGCTGGCCCGGCTGGCCGGGGTCGCCCCCATCGGCCTGGTGCCCAAGCGCCGCGCCGCCTTCACCTTCCACGGTCCGGAGGGCGTCGACTGCCATGCCTGGCCCTGCGTGGTGGACCTGCACGAGGCCTTCTACTTCAAACCCGATGCCGGCCAACTGCTCGGCTCGCCGGCCAACGCCGATCCGGTGGCGCCGCACGACGTGCAGCCGGAGGAACTGGATATCGCCATGGGCATCTACCAGATCGAGGAGCACACCAGCCTCAGCATCCGCCGCCCGGCGCACACCTGGGCCGGGCTGCGCAGCTTCGTCGCCGACGGCGACCTGGTGGCCGGCTACGACGGCCGGGCCGAGGGCTTCTTCTGGGTCGCCGCCCAGGGCGGCTACGGCATCCAGACCAGCGCGGCCATGGGCCAGGCCAGCGCCGCGCTGATCCGCCGCCAGCCGCTGCCCGAGGCGCTGACCCGCTTCGGTCTCAGCGAAGCCATGCTCAGCCCTGCGCGCCTAGGCAGCCCGGATGCAGGCCGGGAATAAACCCGACGCCCGTCGCAGATCGCATCCGCAGCCGGGGGCGGCGCCGGCGCGTCCTGATGACTCCCCCGGCGCTTTGCGGCACACTCGTCGCGCCGACCCAGGAGCCCACCGCATGACGCCCCGCCCCGCCGCCGACCTCGACAACTACCGCGCCATCGCCGACGCCATCGCCACCCTGTTCTTCCCCCATGCCGAGGTGGTGCTGCACGACCTGCGCACGCAGAAGATCGACCATATCGCCAACAACATCTCCAAGCGCGCGGTGGGCGATGACGCCGCCCTCGAAGACATGCTCGACGACGCCGGCGACGCGCGCAACATCGGCCCCTACGAGAAGCTCAACTGGGACGGGCAGAAGATCCGCTCGGTCAGCAGCGTGCTGCGCGATGCCGGCGGCAAGCCGGTCGCGCTGCTGTGCATCAACCTCAATATTTCGCTGTTCGAGAGCGCCCGTCAGGCACTCGACCTGTTCCTCTCGGCGAACAAGCTGATCCCCCAGCCCGACGCGCTGTTTCGCGACGACTGGCAGGAACGTATCAACACCTTCCTCCACGCCTGGCTGCGCCAGCGCCAGCTCGGCCTCAACCTGCTGACCCGCGAGCACAAGCGCGAACTGGTCGAGGCGCTGCACGCCGAAGGCGCGTTCAAGGGCAAGAGCGCCGCCAACTACGTGGCCAACGTGCTGAACATGGGCCGGGCGACGGTGTACAAGCACCTCAAGGAAATCAAGGGCGAGGGCTAGCCCCATGGTTCTGCGTGAGCCGGCCGTGCGGCTGCTGCAAGGCCTTGGCATCCCCCTCAGCGCCGGCCTGTTCATCGGCCTGCTCACCGGCGAACTCCGCCATGACCGGCTGTGGCTGGAATGGCCTCTGACACTCGAACCCGGCAGCCATCCAGCCAGCGAGGTGCTGTTCGCCTCGCTACCCGGCCTGCTGTTGTTCTTCGCCTGCTCCGCACTGGGTCTGCTGCGTCGTCACGGCGGCCCGGCACTGATCGCGACCTTTGTCGCGGCAGCCGCACTGGCAGCCTACTGCTGCGCCGTGGCGTTCGCGCCATCCTTCGGCAACACCTGGGCGCCGGGGGAAATCTTCCGCGAGCTGTACCTCGCCCACTGGCAACTGTGGGTCCTGTCGCTGATACCGGGGCTGCTCCTGGTGTTGCTGTTGCAAGCACCTTGGCCGCATACCCCATAGCCCCGCCGGCAAGCGCCGGCGGGGGCTCGCCGCGTCACTTCTGGCTGTAGCTCTGGATCAGGTTGGCGTAGGCCGGCAGGTGCCCGCCGAGGATGCCGCCGAAGCCCTCGATGTCGTTGCGCCAGTCGCGGTGCAGTTCGCAGCCGACGCTGAACCAGTTGAGCATCTGCGCGCCGGCATGGGCCATGCGCATCAGCGCGGCATCGCGCACGCTGGTATTGAAGGTGCCCGAAGCATCGGTGACGACGAAGACCTCATAGCCGGCCTCCAGCGCCGACAGGGTCGGGAAGGCGACGCAGACGTCGGTGACCACCCCGGCGATGATCAGCTGCTTGCGCCCGGTGGCTTCGATGGCCTTGACGAAGTCGGCGTTGTCCCAGGCGTTGATCTGCCCCGGCCGGGCGATATAGGGAGCATCGGGGAACATGGCCTTGAGCTCGGGCACGATCGGACCGTTGGGGCCGTTCTCGAAGCTGGTGGTGAGGATGGTCGGCAGGTTGAAGAACTTGGCGATATCGGCCAGCGCCAGCACGTTGTTCTTGAACTCGTCCGGCGAGTAGTCACGCACCAGCGAGAGCAGGCCGGCCTGGTGGTCGACCAGCAGCACGACGGCATCGTCCTTGTTCAGACGCTTGTAGGTAAAAGACATGGCGTAGCCTCCATTGGCAGTGAGCGAATCAACCCGTAGTGGGGGATTTCAAGCGTAGCCGCCAGCGCAACGTTCCACCTCCCGCCACCCGGCGAAATGGCTTTTCGCTTTGAACGAACAATCACCTGCGGCGACCAGGCGTTATGCTGAGCGGCATCCCGAATCCCCCGCACGGTCGTTCCATGAAACTGGATATTCAAGAAATCGAAACCTTCCTGCGCGTCGCCGAACTCGGCAGCGTCAGCCTCGCCGCCCAGCAGCTGGGGGTGGCCAAGTCGGTCGTCAGCAAGCGTCTCAGCGACCTGGAACGCAACCTGGGCGCCCGGCTGCTGTTTCGCTCCACGCGCAAGGTGGCGCCGACCGACAGCGGCCAGCGCTTCTATCACCAGGCCAAGGCCGCGCTGGCCGAACTGCAGAGCGCCGCCGAGGCGGTGGCCTTCGAGGATGGCAGCCTGGCCGGCAGCCTGCGCATTCTTGCGCCGATGAGCTTTGGCACCTTGTGGCTGGCGCCGCGGCTGGCTGAGTTCATGCGCCAGCATCCGCAGCTGGAACTGGCCCTGCAGCTGGACGACCGCGTCAGCGACTTCGAGCGCGAAGGCTACGATCTGTGCCTGCGCATCTCGCGCCTGCACGACAGCGCCCTGATCGCCCGGCGCCTCGGCAGCAGCCCGCGGGTGGTGTGCTGCAGCCCGGACTACATCCGCGAGCATGGCGCGCCCGAGCGCCTGGAGCAGCTGCTCGAACACCCCTGCATCGGCTACTGCAACCTGAGCGCCGGGCAGTTGTGGTCGTTCGACGATCCGGCTGACCCGCAGCGCCCACTGACCCTGGCGGCCGGCGGGCGCTTCACCAGCAACAACGGCGAGGCCATGCGCGACGCGGCCCTGGCCGGCCTGGGCGTGGCGGTGCTGCCGCGCTTCATCGTGCAGCGCGACCTGCAGGCTGGCAGGCTGGTGCAGGTGCTGGCCGAGATCAGGCCCACCGACGATCAGATCCACGCCCTGTATCCGCGTGCGCGGCGTGCCTCGCCCAAGGTCCAGGCGCTGTGCGACTTCCTGCAGCAGGCGCTGGCGCTGGAGAGCTGGGCGGGGCCGTAGCGAGTGGCTTTAGGGTGGCGGCGAAGTAGAAAGCTGGTGCGCACGGCGCACCCCACGCACGTCATGCAACGAGACGGCCTCTAGAACAGGCCCAGCTGCCCGTCCACCAACCGCTCGAAATCGCCGCCGACGAAGGGCAGGATGGCGTCGGCCACCGGCTTGAGCTGGCGGCTCAGGTAGTGCTCGTAGTCGATGGGCGACAGCAGGCGTTCCAGCGGTTGCGGCCCGGTGGTGGTGATCAGGTAGCTGATCCAGCCGCCGCGCTGGTACTGCAGCGGCCGGCCGAGGCGCTGGTTATGTTCGTCGGCGCTGCGTGCGGCGCGCACGTGCGGTGGCACGTTGCGCTGGTAATCGTCGAGGCGCCGGCGCAGGCGTTTGCGATAGACCAGCAGCTCGTCCAGCTCGCCGGCCAGGGTGCGTTTGACGTAGTCGCGCACGTAGTCCGCATAGGGCTGACCGGCGAACACCAGGCGGTACAGCTCCTGCTGAAAGCGCTGAGCCAGCGGCGACCAGTCGCTGCGCACCGTCTCCAGCCCCTTGAACACCATGCGTTCGCTGCCATCCGCCGCCCGCACCAGGCCGGCGTAGCGCTTCTTGCTGCCCTCCTCGGTGCCGCGAATGGTGGGCATGAGAAAGCGCCGGTAATGGGTCTCGAACTGCAGTTCCAAAGCGCTGGTCAGGCCGTACTCGCTGGCGAGGTGCTCGCGCCACCAGGCATTGACCCTGGCTACCAGGGCGCGGCCGATCTGCGCCGCCTCGGCCTCGTCGTGGGCGCGGCCGAGCCAGACGAAGGTGGAGTCGGTGTCGCCGTAGATCACCGCATGGCCCTCGGCCTCGATCAGCTCGCGGGTGCGACGCATGATCTGGTGCCCGCGCAGGGTGATGGACGAGGCCAGGCGCGGGTCGAAGAAGCGGCAGCCACTGGAGCCGAGCACGCCGTAGAAGGCGTTCATGATGATCTTCAGCGCCTGCGACAGCGCGGCGTTGCCGTCGCGCTTGGCCGCCTCGCGCCCCTGCCACACCCGCTCGACGATGGCCGGCAGACAGTGCCGGCTGCGCGAGAAGCGCGCGCCGCGAAAGCCTTCCACCGAATGCTCGTCGTCCGGCTGCTGCAGCCCCTCCACCAGCCCCACCGGGTCGATCAGGAAGCTGCGGATGATCGACGGATACAGGCTCTTGTAATCCAGCACCAGCACCGAGTCGTACAGGCCGGGGCGCGAATCCATGACGAAACCGCCGGGGCTGTTCTCGCCACGGATGTCGCCGAGATTCGGCGCGACGAAGCCCAGGCGGTGCATCGGCGGCAGGTACAGGTGGGTGAAGGCCGCCACCGAGCCGCCACTGCGATCGGCGGCCAGGCCGGTGACGCTGGAGCGCTCGAGGAGGAAGGCGAGCAGGTCGGTGTGGGCGAAGATGCGCGTGACCAGCTCGCAGTCCTTGAGGTTGTAGCGCGCCAGCGCCGGCTTGTCCTCGTCGAACATGCGCTGGATCTCGTCCATCCGCGCATAGGGCGTGTCGATGGCCTTGCCCTCGCCGAGCAGGGTCTGCGCCACCGACTCCAGGCTGAACGAGGGGAAGCTCCAGGTCGCCGAGCGCAGCGCCTCGATGCCGTCGATGATCAGCCGCCCGGCCGCCTCGGCGAAGTAGTGCTGGCTGCTGTTGTGCTGGCGCCAGCCCATCACGTCGCCGCCCCGCCCCAGGCGCAGGGGCACCTTGAGTTGCTCGGCATGATCGCGCAGCACGCGCAGGTCGAACTGCACCAGGTTCCAGCCGATGATGGCGTCGGGATCGAAGCGCGCCAGCCAGTCATTCAGCCGTTCCAGCAGGGCCTTGCGGCTGTCGCAGTACTCCAGGTCGAAATCCACGCCGCCGGCATCGCCGTTGGCCGGCCCGAGCATGTACACCTGGCGCTGGCCGCAGCCTTCCAGGGCGATGGAATACAGCTCGCCGCGGGCGCTGGTCTCGATATCCAGCGACACCAGACGCAGCGCCGGGCGGTAATCGGCAGCGGCCTTGAGCGACTTGCAGAGCAGGCTGCCGTCCTGCTGCTCGACGCCCTCGAAGCTGACGGCGGCGGTGATGAAGCGCTCCATCAGATAGCGATCCGGCGGGCGGATATCGGCTTCATAGACATCCACGCCGGCCTGGCGCAGCTTCTTCTCCAGCTGCAGCAGCTGGCGATACTGCTGGCAGTACAGCCCCAGCACCGGGCGCTGACTGAAGTCGCGCAGCGCCAGCTCGCGCAGCTCGGCGCCCTGCTCGCCGGCCAGCAACGGCTCGGCCCAGGCCCGCTGCTCGGCCGGAATAAAGGCCACCGACGGCTGAACCGGCAGGCGCACCTGTATCGGGCCGGCATCGGTCGCCAGCCAGAAGGCCACCTCGGTGCCCTGCGGCGTGTCGCGCCAATGGCGACTCAGAACGAAACCCTGCTGCACTGCCACCCGAACGACCTCGAAACTCGATAGCCGCGATTCTACGTGCCTGGCGCCAGCGGCGCGCCTCAATCGCTCGCCATCGCAGTGACGCACGCGCCCGAACGAGTTTCATGACCGGCGAATGATTCGCGTGGATTCCCATCACCGTTCCGGAAAATCGTGCTTGAATAGATCGGGTGCGAACCGCTCTACGAGGCACCATGCAAAGCCCATCCAGTTATCGGCGCAGCGCTCGATGCGCGCTGACCGAGCGTCACACCCCACCCCTTCAACCAGCCTCGAAAACCCATTTCGCATGAAAGCCTCCCTGCATCCCAGCCGCACCGTGGCGCTGCTGTTTCTCGCGGTCATCGTCGTCGGCACGCTGCTGCTCATGCTGCCGTACGCCAGTGCCGACGGTCAGTCCGCCAGCCTGCTCACTGCCGCCTTCACTGCGGTCTCCGCCGTCTGCGTCACCGGTCTGGTGGTGGTGGACACCGGCAGCTACTGGTCGACGTTCGGCCAGTGGGTGATCCTGCTGCTGTTCCAGTTCGGCGGCTTCGGCATGATGACCCTGGCCACCCTGCTCGGCCTGATGGTCAACCGCTCGTTTCGCCTGCGCACCAAGCTGGTGGCCCAGGTCGAGTCGCACTCGCTGGGTCTGGGCGATATCACCAGCGTGGCCAAGCTGGTGCTGGTGGTGACCCTGGGCATGGAGGCGCTGATCACCGCCCTGCTGACGCTCAGGCTGCACGTCGGCTACGGCCTGCCCTGGGACCAGGCGGCCTGGAGCGGGCTGTTCCATGCGGTGTCGGCGTTCAACAACGCCGGCTTCTCGATCCACGCCGACAGCCTGATGGGCTACGCCGGCGACAGCCTGATCCTGACTCCGGTGATGGCCGCCATCATCATCGGCGGCATCGGCTTTCCCGTGCTGCAGGACCTGCGCAACCGGCTGCGCGACCCGCGTCACTGGTCGCTGCACACCAAGCTCACCCTGAGCGGTACGGTGCTCCTGCTGCTGGGCGGTTTTCTCGTCATGCTGCTGGCCGAGTGGTCGAACCCGCGCACCCTCGGTGCCATGACGCTGGACGACAAGCTGCTATCGGCCGCCTTCGCCTCGGTCTCGGCACGTACCGCCGGCTTCAACTCCATCGATATCGGCGCGCTGACCCATGAGAGCTGGGCCGTTCACTACTTTCTGATGTTCATCGGCGGCGGCAGCGCCGGCACCGCCGGCGGCGTGAAGATCACCACGGTGGCCGTGCTGGTGCTGCTGGTGGTTGCCGAGATTCGCGGCCGCAGCGACACCGAGGCCTTCGGTCGACGGGTCAGCGACTCGGCCCAGCGCCAGGCCATCACCGTGCTGGTGCTGGGCAGCGCCATGGTGGTGCTGGGCACCCTGGTGATCCTGCGCAATACCGAGATTCCCACCGATCAGGTCATATTCGAAGTGATCTCGGCCTTCGGCACCGTCGGCCTGTCCACCGGCATCACCGCGGATCTGCCGCCATCCAGTCAGTGGATGCTGACCCTGCTGATGTTCGCCGGCCGGGTCGGCACCATCACCCTGGCCACATCCCTGGCCCTGGGCGAGCACCGCATGCCCTACCGCTATCCAGAGGAGCACCCCATCGTTGGCTAACTTCCTGTTCACCGAGAAATTCGCCTTTTCCAAGGGCGACAGCGTGGTGGTGATCGGCCTGGGCCGCTTCGGCGGCTCGGTGGCCCACTCGCTGATGCGCCTGGGCCACGACGTCATGGGCATCGACTGTGACGCCGAGCCGGTACACGCCTGGGCCGACCTGCTGACCCATTGCGTGCAGGCCGACTCGACCAACGTCATGGTTCTGCGCCAGCTCGGCGTGGCCGACTTCAATCACGCCATCGTCGGCATCGGCACCGACCTGGCCGCCAGCCTGATGACCCTGATGGCGCTCACCGAGCTGGGCATTCAGGACATCTGGCTCAAGGCCCTGACCCCGGAGCACGGCAAGATCGCCGAGCGCATCGGCGCCCACCATGTGGTCTACCCGGAGGCGGACATGGGCGAGCGGGTGGCGCACCAGATCACCGGCCGGCTGATGGACTTCATCGAGTTCGAGGACGGCTTCGCCATCGCCAAGATCAAGGCCCCCGAGCTGAGCTTCAACAGCACCCTGGCCGAGGCCGGCATCCGCGAGAAGCACGGCATCACCGTGGTCGGGCTGAAACGCGCCAACCAGGACTTCCAGCATGCCACGCCGAGCACGCGGATCTTGCCCGGCGACCTGCTGATCGTCTCCGGCCCGACCCACCTGATCCAGAAGTTCGCCGGCCTGGCCAAGTAGCGCGCCCACCGCCGCGCCAGGCGGCGCTACAATGGCGCCTTTTGCGCAGAATGGCTTGATGAGCGACACACTTCCCTACGGCACCGGCGACGCCTCGTACCAGGCCGCCGGCGGTATCGATGGCCTGCGCCGTCTGGTCGACGATTTCTACCGGCTGATGGACGAACGCCCCGAGGCGGCCGCCCTGCGCGCCCTGCACCCGGCCGACCTGAGCGCCTCACGCGACAAGCTGACGTGCTTTCTCAGTGGCTGGCTGGGCGGCCCCAAGCTGTTCGCCGAGAAGTACGGCAGCATCAGCATCCCCAGCTTCCATGCGCAGTGGCCGATCGACGAGGCCCTGGCCGAGAGCTGGCTGAGCTGCATGGCCGGCGCCATCGCCCTGCAGAACTATGAGCCGGCCTTCGCCGACTACCTGCTGGCCCAGTTGCGCGTGCCCGCCCAGCGCGCCGTGCAGGCCAGCCAGAACCGACACAAGAGTGGAAACCCGACATGAACAGCGAACTGATCGTCGAAGACCTGCAACCCGGCGACGGTAAGGCCGTGGTCAAGGGCGCCCTGATCACCACCCAGTACCGCGGCTGGCTGGAAGACGGCACAGAGTTCGACTCGTCCTTCTCGCGGGGCAAGCCGTTCCAGTGCGTGATCGGCACCGGCCGCGTGATCAAGGGCTGGGACCAGGGCCTGATGGGCATGCAGGTGGGCGGCAAGCGCAAGCTGTTCGTGCCCGCGCATCTGGGCTACGGCGAGCGCACCATGGGTTCGATACCGCCCAACTCCAACCTGATCTTCGAGATCAAATTGCTTGAAGTGCTGACCCGCGATGACTGAGGCCGCCCTCGCCACCCTGCGCGAGCATTTGTTGAATGCGCTGGAGCACCCTCCGGGCGCCGAAACCCGCCGCCTGTTCCACGGGCGCGGGCGCTGCTGGCCGGCGCTGGAGCAGATCACCGTCGACTGGCTGTCCGGCATCGTCCTGGTGATGCTGTTTCGCGAGCCCTCCCCCGCCCTGCGACCGCTGCTCCTGGAGCTGCTGCAGACGCCGCAGTGGCAGGCCAGCGGCGCACGTGGCCTGCTCGTCCAGCACCGCTACGTACAGGGCAGCGAGAGCGAGTGGCTGGCCGGCGAGCCGCAGGCGCAATGGCCGATCATCGAAGACGGCCTGCACTACCTGCTCGACCTGGGCAGCAAGCAGAACAGCGGGCTGTTCCTCGATATGCGCCTCGGGCGGCAATGGGTTCGGCAAGAGGCAGGTGGCAAGCGCGTGCTGAATCTGTTCGCCTACACCTGCGGCTTCTCGGTGGCGGCCATCGCCGGCGGCGCCGAGCGGGTGGTCAACCTGGACATGGCACGCGCCGCGCTGTCACGCGGGCGTGAGAATCACCGACTCAATGGCCACGACCTGGGCCGGGTGGAGTTTCTCGGCCACGAGCTGTTCAAGTCCTGGGGCAAGGTGCGCAAGAGCGGGCCCTATGACCTGATCATCATCGACCCGCCAAGCTTTCAGAAGGGCAGCTTCGCCCTCACCCAGGACTACCGCAAGATCCTCCGCCGCCTGCCAGAACTGCTGACCGAGCGCGGCACCGTGCTGGCCTGCGTCAACGATCCGGATATCGGCCCGGACTTCCTGATTCAGGGCATGGCCGCAGAGGCGCCGCAGCTGCAGTTCGCGCGGCGCCTGGACAACCCGCCGGAGTTTCCCGATATCTCGGCCGAAAGTGGCCTGAAAGCGCTGGTGTTTCAGCTGTAGCCCGAACGCAATCCAAGGGGGCTCCGAGGGCTCCCCCGGATTGCATCCGGGCTACGGGGCCTGGCGCCGGCCGTTCCGTAGGGTGCGCCGCGCGCACCGGCCGGGGTCCCGCCCGACGCGGTACGCCTCACTCAGTCGCCGTAGATATCGAAGCTGAAGTAGCGCTGCTGAATCTGCTGGTACTCGCCGCTGGCGCGAATCGCGGCGATGGCGGCGTTGAGCTTGCCGAGCAGTTCGCTGTCGCCCTTGCGCACGGCAATCCCGGCGCCCTCGCCGAAGTAGGCCGGGTCGGTGAAGGACGGGCCGACGAAGGCGAAGCCCTTGCCGTTAGGGGTCTTGAGGAAACCCTCTTCCACCGGGATGGCATCGGCCAGGGTGCCGTCCAGGCGTCCGGAGATCAGGTCCAGGTAGATTTCGTTCTGCGAGCTGTAGCGCACCACCTGTACGCCCTGAGCGGCCATCACCGAGCTGGCGAAACGGTCGGTGGTGGTGGCGCGCTGCACGCCGATGCGCTTGCCCTTGAGGTTGGCGAAATCGGCGTCGACCGTACTGCCTTCCTTCATCACCAGACGCGCCGGACTGTAGTAGTACTTGCCGGTGAAATCCACCGACTTGCGCCGCTCGTCGGTGATGGTCATGGACGAAAGAATGGCGTCGACCTTCTTCACCTTGAGCGAGGGGATCAGGCCGTCGAACTCCTGCTCGACCCACTGGCACTGCACCTTCATCTCTGCGCACAGGGCGTTACCGATATCCACATCGAAACCGGCGATCTCGCCGTTGGCTTCCTTGTAGGCGAACGGCGGGTAGGCAGCCTCGATGCCCAGGCGCAACGGCTTGTCGGCCGCGAAGGGGCTGGAAGCGATCAGGCTCAGGGCAATGGCGCCCAACCAGGCGATTTTCTTCATGGACGTGTCTCCTGCTTCGGGGTGAACGAGCCCGCCACGCGCGACAGGGCGGCGGAACCCGGTTGGAAGGAAAAGGGGCAGAAGCAAGGCGCACCGACCTTGAGCGAGCTCCTGGAGCCGGCAGGCGCGAAGGCGAATGGGGAGGACTGCATGGGCCGCTCTCACTTGTACATTAAAGTCTACTCTGGACTTTAATGTACAGATCGTCAACCCCTGCGCACGGAGCCGATGCAGAGACGCGAAGCGGCGCAACAGCGTTGACGACCGCACCAGAGCAGGCGAGTGAAGGTGGGAATCAGGCTCTCAACGCAAACCGAGGCGCTTCGCCAATCTGCTGAGATTGGCCCGATCGATGCCCAGCTCACGTGCCGCGTCAGCCCATTTACCCTGGTGGCGCGCCAGACACTGCTCGATCAGCCGGCGCTGAAAGGCGTCCACGGCGCTGCGCAGCTCCACCCCTGCCGGCAGCGGCTCGGCGGGCGCCAGCCCCTCGTCGACCGAACGCAGCGCCTCGGCCGTTGGCAGATCCAGATCCTGCGCCTCCAGACTGAGAATGCGCGGGCGCTCGCCATGGCGCGCCAGCGCCTTGATCGCCGCACGGCCGATCAGGTGCTCCAGCTCGCGCACGTTACCCGGCCAGTCGTGGCCCAGCAGCGCCTTCTGCGCCTCCGTGCTCAGACGCAGGCTGCGCAGCCCGAGGCGCGCGCGATTCTCCTCGAGGAAATAGCCAGCCAGCAGCAACACATCGCGGCCGCGCTCGCGCAACGGCGGCACCGGCAACGGGTAGACGCTCAGGCGGTGATAGAGGTCAGCGCGAAAACGTCCGGCGCGCACCTCGGCCGCCAGGTCGCGATTGGTGGCGGCGATCACCCGCACGTCGACACGGTGCTCGCGATCCGAGCCGACCCGCTGCAACTGCCCGCTCTGCAGTACGCGCAGCAGCTTGGCCTGGATCGCCAGCGGCAGTTCGCCCACCTCGTCGAGGAACAGACTGCCGCCATTGGCCAGCTCGAACTTGCCGCTGCGCTCGCTCATCGCCCCGGAGAAGGCACCACGCACATGGCCGAACAGCTCGCTCTCCACCAGCGCATCGGGCAAGGCCGCGCAGTTGATGCTGACCAGCGGCCGCTGCGCCCGCGGCGAGGCGGCGTGGATGGCCTCGGCCACCAGCTCCTTGCCGACGCCGGTCTCACCGGTGATCAGCACCGTCAGCGGGCTGTCACCGACCAAGCGAATTTCCTCCTGCAGCTTGCGCAGCGCCGCACTCTGCCCCACCAGCTCGCGCGGCCGCTGAAGGGCCTGCTTGTACAGCTCGGTGAGCTGGCGCTCGGCCTCCACCCGCTGCGCCAGGCCGCTGATGCGCTCGCTGACCTTGACCGTTGCCGCGGCCAGGCTGGCGAAGGCTTCCAGGTTGTCCAGCTGGAAGCGGCCGAAACTGGCCGGGTCGAGCGAGTCCAGGGTCAGCAGGCCCCAGAGCTGTTCGTCCAGGTACAGCGGGCAACCGAGGCAGTCGTGCACTTCCAGATGTCCGTGCAGGCCCTCGACCAGGCCGTCGTAGGGGTCGGGCAAGCCGCAGTCGGCGGCGAAACGGGTCGGCCCGGCATGCTCCAGCAACGCGGCCAGGCGCGGATGCTCGCTGACCCTGAAACGTCGCCCCAGGGTGTCGGGGCTCAGGCCCTCCACTGCCAGCGGCACCAGCACCTCGCCGTCGAGTCGCAGCAGCGCCACGGCATCGCAGGGGAACAACTGGCGCAGCGCCGCCAACAGGCGGCGGTAACGCTCGCCGTCGTCCAGCTCGCGCGACAGATCGGCCACCAGGGGAATCAGGGTTTCCAGCAGAGGATTAGCGGTCATTTCGACTACTCAAAGTCTTTATGACTCACAACCAGAGCGAGTCATTAATACAACACAATCTGTAAGTTGCTGATATTTAAAGATTATTTAAATGGCACGTTTTCTGAAGTATCTCCAGCGCTAACGCTAGCACGCCACAACTGGCCAAACGAGCCAACCGGCGCCTTTATTTGCCTTGCGGAGATACCGAGATGCTGAGCCACGCCCAACGCGACCTGATCAAAGCCACCGTCCCGCTGCTGGAAAGCGGCGGCGAAGCGCTGACCACCCATTTCTACCGGATGATGCTCAGCGAGTACCCCGAGGTGCGCCCACTGTTCAACCAGGCCCACCAGGCCAGCGGTGACCAGCCGCGCGCCCTGGCAAACGGCGTGCTGACGTACGCCAGGCACATCGACCGCCTCGAGGCCCTCGGCCCGCTGGTGGCGCAGATCGTCAACAAGCACGTGTCGCTGCAGATCCTGCCCGAGCACTACCCCATCGTCGGTACCTGCCTGCTGCGCGCGATCCGCGAGGTGCTTGGCGCCGAGATCGCCACCGACGCGGTGATCGCGGCCTGGGCCGCGGCCTATCAACAGCTGGCCGACATTCTTATCGGCGCGGAAGAGAGCCAGTACGCGCGCAATGCCGCGGCCCCCGGCGGCTGGCGTGGCGCGCGGCCCTTCCGGGTGACGCGCAAGGTGGCCGAGAGCGCCGAGATCGTTTCCTTCTACCTGCAGCCGGCCGACGGCGGCGCCCTGATCGACCATCAACCCGGCCAGTACATCGGCATACGCCTGCTGCTGGACGGCGAGGAAGTGCGCCGCAACTACTCGCTGTCGGCCCTGGCCAACGGCCGCGAATACCGCATCAGCGTCAAGCGCGAGCCTGGCGGCCGCGTCTCCAACCATCTGCACGACGAGGTCGAGGTCGGTGACGAACTGGAACTGTTCCCGCCGGCAGGCGAATTCACCCTGAACGAGTCGGACAAGCCGCTGGCCCTGATCAGCGCAGGCGTCGGCATCACCCCCGCGCTGGCCATGCTCGACGCGGCGCGCCACAGCGGTCGGCCGATCCACTTCATCCACTGCGCGCGCAATGCCGAGGTGCACGCCTTCCGCGACTGGGTCGACGCCCATGCCGCCGAGCATCCGCAGATTCGCCATTACGTCTGCTACAGCGAGCCGCACCAGGGCGACGAGGCCGACGCAGAGGGATTTCTCAGTCGCGAGCTGCTGGAGCAGTGGCTGCCGGCCGAGCGCGACCTGGACGCCTACTTCCTTGGCCCGAAACCCTTCATGGCCCAGGTCAGGCGTCACCTGCAGGCGCTGGGCGTGCCCGCCGAGCAGAGCCGCTACGAGTTCTTCGGCCCGGCCTCGGCCCTGGAAAGCTGATCGATCAGGAGGTCCCTCATGTATCCGCTCAATCTTCCCCCCGCGCAGATCCTGCAGCTGTCCAGCCAACTGCTCTGCAGCGGACTGGCGTTGCTGCTGGTCGGGCTGGCGGCAGCCTATGGTCTGGAAAAACAGCTGAACGTGCCGACGCTGGTGCTGGCGCACAGCCTGACGCTGATCGGCCCCAGCGTGCTGAAGATCGGCTACGTGCTGCGCCTGGTCGCGCAGCAACGCCTGAAAGACGAGACGTGTGCTCATGCAATTGCTTGATCGCCAGCAGGCACTGGCCATTGCGCCGCTGTGGCGCCTGGGCTTTCGTCCGTTCTTTCTTGCCGGCGCCCTGTTCGCCCTGCTCGCCGTCGCCCTCTGGGCGGCGGCGCTGCATGGGCTGACCCGCCCTGCCCTTTCCGCTGGCCTGCTCGCCTGGCATCGCCACGAGATGCCCTTCGGCTTCGGCCTGGCGATCATCGCCGGTTTCCTACTCACCGCGGTGCAGAACTGGACGGGGCGCCCTGGCCTCAGCGGTCGGCCACTGATCGCACTATTCGGGCTGTGGCTGGCGGCGCGCCTGGCCTGGTTCGTACCAATGCCCACGGCGGTGCTGATCGCGTTGCAACTGGCCTTCATCGGCCTGTTCATAGCGCAGATGGCGCGCCAGCTGATCGCAGCCAGGCAACGCAACAACTACCCGATTCTGCTGGTGCTGAGCCTGCTCGCCCTGTGCCAGGCACTGACCCTCGCCGGTCTGGCGCTGGGTGACGACAATCTGCAACGCCGTGGCGCGCTGGCCGCCCTGTGGCTGATCGGCGTGCTGCTGAGCCTGATTGGCGGCCGCGTGATCCCCTTCTTCACCCAGCGCGGCCTGGGCCGGGTCGAGCCCTTCGCCGCCCATCCCTGGCTGGATCGTCTGCTGCTGGTCTGCGGCATGCTGGTCGCCGCGCTGTTCGCCAGCGGACACAACCTGCAACCACATCCTGGCCTGGCCGCGCCCTCCATCGTGCTGAGCGCGCTGCACGGCCTGCGTCTGTGGCGCTGGCACCTGCGCGGCATCTGGCGCGTGCCGCTGCTGTGGTCGCTGCATATGGCCTACGCCTGGCTGCTGCTCGCCAGCCTCGGCATGAGCGCCTGGCACCTGGGCTGGCTGGCGCACCCCAGCCTGGCCAGCCACGCACTGGCAGTGGGCGCGATGGGCGGGCTGATTCTGGCGATGATGGCGCGAGTCAGCCTCGGTCACACCGGCCGAGCACTGCAGCCGCCGAAGGCAATGGCCTGGGCCTTCGGCCAGCTCAACCTGGGCGCGCTGATTCGAGTCTCGGCGGGTAGCGGGTGGTTATGGCTGGCAGCGCTGTGCTGGAGCTTGGCCTTCGCCCTGTTCGCCTGGTACTACGCGCCCATGCTTTGTCGGGCGCGGGTGGACGGGCATCCGGGGTAATAAGCGTTGGCGGAAATATCGGTGCGCACGGCCCACCCTACGGGTGGACGGACTAGCGCGTTCGCGTAGGGTGCGCCGTGCGCACCGAGTCAGACGCAGGTGTTAGCGCGTAGGGTAGATGTCGCTTCTTCACATCCACCAAGGAGATGGATCGACAACGCGCCATCCACCCCATGCAGGCGGCCTCAATCGACCAGGGTACAGGCCATCACCAGCGCGTCTTCGCGCCCACCCACCGCCGGGTAGTAATCGCGGCGCCGTCCCACCTCGTTGAAGCCGAAGCGCTCGTACAGGCGGTAGGCGCTCTGGTTGCTGGCGCGCACTTCCAGGAAGCACTCGCGCCCGCCCAGCTCATGGGCTTCTTTCATCAAATGTTCGAGCAGGCGCAGGCCGAGGCCGCGGCCCTGGCTTTCCGGCTTGATGGTGATATTGAGCAGGTGCGCCTCGTCGAGAATCAGGTTGATCACGCCGTGGCCGACCTGCTGGCCACCCTCGAACATCAGCCAGCAGTGATAGGACTTGAGGCTGTCGGTGAAGATGCCGCGGGTCCAGGGGTGGCTGAAGGCGGCGTATTCGATTTTCAGCACGGCATCGAGATCCGCCTCGGTCATGGGGCGGAAGGAAATCGCATCGCTCATTGGGATACTCGGAAATATTCACGATCTTGCGAGCTGGAGCCATGCAAGGCGAACAAAGGTGAGAAACGGTCGGAGTCGCGGGCGACTGTACTTTTGTACACGAGCATTCCGAACCTGTTTTCAACGCAGCAGGGCCGACTCGCAGCTGATCGTATCAGGCCAGCCAACGCTGACGCACGCGCTGCATGGCCTGCCACAGCTCGCGCTTGCGCGCCGGCTCTTCCATCAGCAGCTCCAGGCCCGGCAGTGCCCAGCAGGCGCCTAGACCGTCAACCTGCAGCTCGCGGTTGTAGCTGTGCTCATCGCCCTCGCCGGCGAAGCGAATGGCCGGCAGGCCGACCAGCCACAGGCAGGTGCTGGGCTGCTCCTCCAGACGCGCGGCGACGAAGCTCTGCACGAACTCCAGTGCCGCTTCCGGGCCCTGATCCAGATTGCCGCGCACCAGCAGCGGCCAGCGCACCGGCTCGCCGAGCAGTTGCGGGCTGTCCGGCAGGCCGGCGGCGCGCAGCAGGTCCTTGAGCAGGATGTAGGCCGGATCGCGGCTCTGAAACGGCTGCCCGGTGGGCAGCTCGACCAGCAGGGCGCAGTCGCCGGCACGCAGCAGCTGCAGGGCGAAACGCGGCGGCGGCGCGGCGACGCGGGCCGGCTTTTCCTCGACCGGTGCGGGCTCCTCGACCACGGCGGCGACCTGGCGCGGCTGGGCGCCGGGGCGCGGCACTTCGATCTTCGGCCGCTCGACAGGGGGCGCCGGCGCAGTGTCGCGGGCTACCGCGGGGGCGGCGACCGGCTCGACCGGCGTGTCAGCCGCCGCGTCCGCCTGCGGCGGCTCGAGCAGTTCGGGACGCGAGGGCGCGGCGAAGGGCAGTACGGTGCGCGGCAGCCAGCTGGCCACCTGCATGGCGCCCAGGTAGGCGCGCCGACGGAGCTCGGGGATCACACGCCCTCCACTTGCGGATGCGCCTTCTGCCCGACCTGCATCAGGTTCAGCGCGTTGATATAGGCCTTGGCCGAGGCCACCAGGATGTCGGTGTCGGCGCCGTTGCCATTGACGATGCGCCCGCCCTTCTCCAGGCGCACGGTGACCTCGCCCTGCGAGTCGGTGCCTTTGGTGATGGCGTTGACCGAGTACAGCAGCAGGCTGGCCTCGGAGGCGGCGATGGCCTCGATGGCCTTAAAGGTGGCGTCCACCGGCCCGGAGCCCTCGGCGCTGGCGCGCTGCTCATGCCCCTCGACGCTGACCACGAGCTGCGCCTGCGGCACCTCGCCGGTCTTGCTCGCCACTTCCAGGGTGACCAGCTTGTAGTGCTCCGGCGCTTCCTCGGCCAGGGTGTCGGAGACCAGCGCCTGCAGGTCCTCGTCGAAGATCTCGTGCTTCTTGTCGGCCAGCTCCTTGAAGCGGGCGAAGGCGGCGTTCAGCTCGGCCTCGCCGGCCAGGACGATGCCCAGCTCGTCCAGGCGCGAACGGAAGGCGGCGCGCCCGGAGTGCTTGCCCATCACCATCTTGTTGGTGTTCCAGCCCACCGACTGGGCCGACATGATCTCGTAGGTCTCGCGGTGCTTGAGCACCCCGTCCTGATGGATGCCGGACTCGTGGGCGAAGGCGTTGGCACCGACGATGGCCTTGTTCGGCTGCACCGGAAAGCCGGTGATGCCGGAGACCATGCGCGAGGTGCTCAAGATATGCGGGGTGTCGATGTTGGTGTGCACGCCAAGCAGGTCCTGGCGGGTCTTGATGGCCATGACGATCTCTTCCAGCGCGGCGTTGCCGGCACGCTCGCCGAGACCGTTGATGGTGCATTCCACCTGACGCGCACCGGCCACCACGGCGGCCAGGGAGTTGGCCACGGCCAGGCCAAGGTCGTTGTGGCAGTGCACCGAGAAGATCGCCTTGTCGGCGTTGGGCACGCGCTCGAGCAGCTGGCGGATGGTGTCGGCGTACTGGTGCGGGATGGCGTAGCCGACGGTGTCGGGGATGTTGATGGTGCGCGCGCCGGCGTCGATGGCCGCCTCGATGATGCGGCAGAGGAAATCGATCTCCGAACGGCCGGCGTCCTCGCAGGAGAACTCCACGTCGCTGCACAGGTTGCGCGCCTTCTTCACCGCATACACGGCCTGGGCCACCACGTCGTCCGGCTGCATGCGCAGCTTGTACTGCATATGGATCGGGCTGGTGGCGATGAAGGTGTGGATGCGCCCGCTGTTGGCGCCTTTGAGCGCTTCGGCGGCGCGCTCGATGTCGGCGTCCACCGCACGCGACAGGCTGCACACGGTGCTGTCCTTGATGTTGTCGGCGATCGCCTTGACTGCGGCGAAGTCGCCCGGGCTGGCGATGGCGAAACCAGCCTCGATCACGTCCACCCGCAGCCGCTCCAGGGCCTTGGCGATGCGCAGCTTCTCCTCGCCGGTCATCGAGGCGCCGGGGCTCTGCTCGCCGTCGCGCAGGGTGGTGTCGAAGATGATGACGCGATCGTTGCTGCTCATAGGGGGTTCCTCACGGCTGCCGGGCGCCCTTCGTGGGGGCATTTGTAATCGGTCGATTGTCGCGTGAAATGGGCGAGCCGGGAAGGCGAAGCTGCAGCTTGTTCGGTGGATGTCGCTTTTACATCCATCATGAGCAAAGCGCCCGCTGGTAACGGCGAAAAACAAAACGCCCGCCAAGATGGCGGGCGTTCTGTCGATCCCGTGCGCCAGGCGCAGCGGATCAGAGCGGCTGATCCCAGGGACGGTCGCCGTGCTCGTCCTTGATGCGGGTGGGCAGGCCCATCACATCGAGGAGCCTGAGGAACGGCTCGGCCGGCAGCTCTTCGACGTTGACCATGCGCTTGGCATCCCACTCGCCACGCGCCACCAGTAGCGCTGCGGCAACCGGCGGCACGCCAGCGGTGTAGGAGATACCCTGGCTGTCGGTCTCGGCGAAGGCTTCTTCGTGGTCGGCGACGTTGTAGATAAACAGCTCAGTTTGCTTACCGTCTTTCGTGCCTTTTACCAGGTCGCCGATGCAGGTCTTGCCGGTGTAGCCCGGCGCCAGCGAGGCGGGATCCGGCAGCACGGCCTTGACCACTTTCAGCGGTACCACTTCGAGACCTTCAGCGGTCTTGACCGGCTGCTCGGAGAGCAGGCCGAGGTTCTTCAGCACGGTGAACACGTTGATGTAGTGGTCGCCGAAGCTCATCCAGAAGCGGACGTTCGGTACGTCGAGGTGCTTGGACAGCGAGTGCACCTCGTCATGGCCGGTCAGGTACAGGTTCTGTTCGCCCACCACCGGCAGATCGTCGGTGCGTTTGACTTCGAACATGCGGTTGCTCACCCACTGGCTGTTCTGCCAGCTGTAGACCGTGCCGGTGAATTCGCGGAAATTGATTTCCGGGTCGAAATTGGTGGCGAAGTACTTGCCGTGCGAACCGGCGTTGACGTCGAGGATGTCGATCGACTCGATCTTGTCGAAGTACTGTTGTTGCGCCAGAGCGGCATAGGAGTTGACCACGCCCGGGTCGAAACCCACGCCGAGGATGGCGGTCACGCCCTTTTCCTGGCATTCGGCCAGGTGCTTCCACTCGTAGTTGCCGTACCACGGCGGGGTTTCACAGATCTTGCTCGGATCTTCGTGGATGGCGGTGTCCAGATAGGCGACGCCGGTGTCGATACAGGCGCGCAGCACGGACATGTTGAGAAATGCCGAACCGACGTTGATGACGATCTGCGATTCAGTTTCGCGGATCAGTGCCTTGGTCGCGTCCACGTCCAGGGCGTTCAGCGCATAGGCCTTGATCTCGCCGGGCTGCTTGAGGCCGCCCTTGGCCTGCACGCTGTCGATGATGGCCTGGCATTTGGAGATGTTGCGCGACGCAATTGCAATGCGACCTAACTCGTCATTGTGTTGCGCGCACTTATGGGCCACCACCTTGGCAACACCTCCTGCACCAATGATCAGAACATTCTTCTTCAATTGTTTCACCTCCAGAGAACTGCGTTGTTTAAAGCGTTTGATGAGGTGGGCCGAAGCGAAACGCCGCCCGGCCCACCCTACACCGAGTCTTGAGCCGTAGGGTGGGCTTCAGCCCACCGCAGCAATGTCAGGACAGGCTGGACAGGTAGTCGTCGAACTCGAACTGGCGAACCACTTCGATGCTACCGTCGAGTTGTTTCACCACGATGGACGGCATCTTCAGGCCGTTGAACCAGTTCTTCTTGACCATGGTGTAGCCGGCCGCGTCGATGAACGACAGACGGTCACCGATCTTCAGCGGCTTGTCGAACTGGTACTCGCCGAAGATATCGCCGGCCAGGCAGCTCTTGCCGCACACCATGTAAGTGTGTTCGCCGTCATTCGGCGCCATCTTGGCGTTGAGGCGGTAGATCAAGAGATCAAGCATGTGCGCTTCGATGGAGCTGTCGACCACCGCCAGGTTCTTGCCGTTGTACAGGGTGTCGAGCACGGTCACTTCCAGCGAGGCGCTGAGGGTGATCGCCGCTTCGCCCGGCTCCAGGTACACCTGCACGCCGTATTTTTCCGAGAAGGCTTTCAGGCGCGCGCAGAAGGCATCGAGCGGATAGCCCTCGCCGGTGAAATGGATGCCACCGCCGAGGCTGACCCACTCGACCTGGGCGATCAGGTGGCCGAAGCGCTCCTCGATGGTGCTCAGCATCTTGTCGAACAGCTCGAAGCTGCCGTTCTCGCAGTTGTTGTGGAACATGAAGCCGGAAATCTGCCCCATGACCTTGGCGATCTTTTCCGGGTCCCACTCGCCGAGGCGGCTGAACGGACGCGCCGGGTCGGCCAGCAGGTAGTCGGAGCTGCTCACCTGCGGGTTGACGCGCAGGCCGCGGATGGTGCCTTCGGTCCGCTCGGCGAAGCGTTCGAGCTGGCCGATGGAGTTGAAGATGATCTTGTCGCAGTTGGCGACCATCTCTTCGATCTCGTCGTCGGCCCAGGCCACGCTGTAGGCGTGGGTTTCGCCGGCGAACTTCTGCCGGCCGAGCTTCAACTCATAGAGGGACGATGAGGTCGTGCCGTCCATATATTGCTGCATCAGGTCGAACACCGACCAGGTGGCGAAGCATTTCAGCGCCAGCAGCGCCTTGGCGCCCGAGTTCTCGCGCACATAGGCGATCTTCTCCAGGTTGACCAGGAGCTTCTGTTTGTCGATGAGGTAGTACGGCGTCTGGATCATCTCGTCGCTCCAGCAAGGTCGGCCAAGGGGTGCCTTGTGGCCCCCGGAAAAAAGTGGACGCGAATTGTGCCGATAACCGATGAATATCGAAAGGGCATTGGAGATTTTTTGTACAACCGGCGATTACCGGTTGCTTCGGCAACGAAGCAGGGTGCGCCGTGCGCACCGGCGACCTGTGAGACATCGGTGCGCATGGCGCACCGTACGGCTCGGCGATGACAGCAGCGTGACCGCCGCCCCTAGTTGATCGGCGTGGCGGTCAGGTTGGCGCGGATATCGGCATTCTGCAGCTTGATGCCGTACATGGAAGTGACCGCGCCGCCCGTGGGGTGCACGTTCTGGATGCGGTCGATATTGATCTCCTTGAAGTGCACCCGCCCGTTGACGGCGAAGCCCAGCGGGTCAGGCGACACCGGCGGGCAGCCGCTGGCGCCCTTGTCGCAGACCCTGGTCGGTGCCACGTCGAGGTTGAGGTCGACGCGCACGCCGTAGCTGTTGGCATTAGCATCGGTCGGATTGGCGTCCGAGGTGTGGAAGTTGTCCACCACCAGTTGCGCGCCGCTGCCGTTGACGCCGTTCACCCGGTCCGTCTCGATGATCAGCTGGTTGCGCTTCTCGCTGGTGGACACGCTGCTGGCGGGATTGCCCGAGGTATCACGCACGAAAACGTTCTTCAGCCCCGCCGTCAGCCCTTCGTTGCCACGATCCTCCCAGCGCCCGCCGCTGGCCGAGCAGGCCGCGGCGTTGCTACCGCTGCCACCGACGCACAACGCGCCTGCACCACCGGAGCTGAGACTCAGCGTGGAGCCCTGCTCGTAGCGACGCAGCACGATGCGGCCCAGGCTCTGCCCTGTACTGCGATCACCCCAGCGTACATCGTGCACATCCAGGGTGGACCAGTAGGTGCCCTTGCTCAGCTGCACGCCGTTTTGCGTCACGTCCAGCGAGCCGTCGCGAAAATGCATGTCGTAACGGGTGCCGGCCAGCCACAGGCCCTTGCCGCCCTCGTCGACGGTGATTGCCGCATTGGCATCGCTGACCACGAAATCGGCGTTGTAACGCACCCCATCGCCGCTGGCGCCACCCGGGCGCAGGGTGAGCTGACCGTTGAGGGTGAAATCGTAGGCCGGAAAAATCTCCAGCAATACCAGCAATTCGGTGCCGCCCTGCAGCGGGGCATCGGCGCTGCCGACGCGCAGGCCGTCGAAGCTGTAGCTGCCGTTAAGATTCTTGAGGCCCAGGCGCAGGCCGTCGAAATGGCCGTCGTAACCGCCGCTGCCCGGCTGGGTGTTGAGACTGCCGGCATAACAGCCGGTGCTGATGCCGCCGGCGCAGCTCCTGGTCAGATCAACGCTGAGCTGGCCACTGCCATGGGTGCGCAGGCCGCTGAACCACATGCTGTTGCCGTTATCGGTGAGCGAGACCGAACTGCTGACCATGTTCCACGATACGTCCGCAGTGATGCCCTTGAGCCCGGAATTGGGATCGCCGCCGGGGCGCAGTCTGAACCAGTTCTGCCGCGCGCCCTGGTCCTGGAAGTTGAGGTCCAGCGCCAGACTGCCGATCTTCTGATTGCTGGGGTTACCGATGATCAGCCCGCCGAGGCTGGCGTTGAGTTTCAGATCCTGGAAGGCCAGCTGGGCGTAGCGGCCGCTGCCGTCCTCGCCCAGGTCGAGGGTGATGCCGTTCTGGCTGCTGAGCACGCCGGCGAAGTTCTCGGCGCGCAGCACGCCATCGTCCTCGTACTGGAACAGGCTGTTGGCAATGGTGATCTGCGGGATCAGGCGCACGCCCTCGCCACTGGCACCGCCACCGGCGATGCGGATGCTGCCGCCGAGGCGCAGATCCATATCCAGCTGGCCGAAACTGCGCGCGTGATCGGGGTGCCGTGGATCCGGCGCGCCGGGCGTTACCGCAACACCGGCCACGGGATCGCCGTGCGCCAGGTCCAGCCCGATACCGCCGACATGCGCGACGAAGCGCGTGTCGCCCAGATCGAGGCGCACCGCCGAGCCGTTGCCGCCGCTGACGATATCCAGATAGGCATTGTTCAGGTAGGCATCGAAGGAGGCGTTGCGCACGATCAGATCGAAGCCGTTGTCGCGGTAATAGAAGGTCACCGCGTCCAGGCTCAGGCGGCTGCCATCGACGCTGAAACCAGCCACGCCATCGGCGCCGCCACCGCTGAGTTTGAGGCTGGCGCCCAGGGTATAGAAGGCGCGGAAGGCGCCGAAGCTCTTGTCGCTGCCGGCGAAACCTATGTTGTTCACCGCCAGTTGATTCGGTCGCCCCTGATGCTCGACATGCAGACGATCGTCGATCACGTCGATCTTGGTGGTGGACACGCTGCCCGGCTGCTGCGGGCGGCTGGAAACGCCCTCGATTCGCAGGCTATGACCGTCCTCGCGGTATTCCAGGCTTTCCGCCGACCAGCCACCACCGGCTGTTTCGAGGCTGATGCCACCGCGGCCACTGACGCTGGCCAGGCTGTGATCATCCAGTGCCTGCATGGCCCAGACCGGTGAGCTGCCGAGAAGAAACGCCGAGAGCCATCCATAACGCTGCATGATCCGGCTCCTCAATTGGTCGGGAAGATCAGCACACTGCCCTGCATGCGGATGCTGCCGTCGATCTTGGCCGAGAAGATATTGGTCTGCTGGTAGCTCGGGTCGCCGCCATTGGCGGCGCTCAGCGCCTTGTTCTTCCAGCCGCCCTGACTGGCCACGCCGAAGGCGAAGTTGCCGTCCTTGAAACGGATCTCGTTGGGCAACCCCAGCGCCAGCACCTCGCGTTCGCCGCCGGCGCTGGTGAGGGTGCGGGTATCCAGGGTCAGGCCCTCGAAGCTGAAGATGCCCTTGAGGTTGTCCAGCACGTACCAGCCGGCATTGGCGCCGGAACGTATCGCCACGCGCAGGCCGCAGCTCTCCGGCGTGGCTGCGCCGGCCAGGGCGCAGCTGCGCTGGTTGGCCGTCCACTGCGCCGGATTGTTGGTGGTGGGCGTGCCCCAGAGCACACCACCGTCCTTGTTGATGCTGAACTCGCCGGACAGATAGACCCCGCCCTGCCCGCTCATCTCGCTGAGAGCGCTGTCGTCCAGCGCCTGCATTTCCGCCAGGGCCAGCGCCGGCAACAGCGATAGCAGAACTCCAGCCGTTCTAGCGCAGGTCATAGCTGCTCACCTTCAGGTAGTTGAAGCTCAGTCCGGAAATCTCGTTGCGACCGAAGTTGTAGCCGCCGGTGGGAATGGCGGTCGGGCTGCTGCGCGTACCCCCGACCGTCAGGTTCTCGAATACCAGATTGGTACGCGCCGCGTTGGCATAGAAATCACTGGCCAGGGCCTGGCGCTGCGCCGCCGTGGTGCCGCCCGCCGTTGGATTCTGCAGTTCCAGGACGAACTGACCGTCGGCGCTGGAGCGCAGGCGCAGCGGCTGCGACTTGCCGTAGCCCAGGGCGATATTGGCGTAGCCGTTGGTGATGTATAGGGTGCGCGCGCCGCGCTGGGCGGCCGTCTCGCCCGCGGTATTGCAGTTGGCCTGGGCGCAGGACATCACTTCCAGGGTCTTGGCGAAGATGTTGATGCGCGCCTCGCCGACCAACTCGCCGTTGCCGTTCTGCCCGGGGTCGCCCCACAGACGCAGATAGGAGCCGTCCATCACCAGCTGGTGGAAGTCCAGCGCCAGCATCTCGGTACGCCCGGCTGCCACCTGGAAATCGAAGCGCACACCCAGATCGGCGCGCCCGCTGGCGGAAGTCGAGCAATTGGAGCCTGCCGCCGCATAACCATCGATGCAGGGATTGCCACCAGCGACCAGCCGCTCGGGAAACTTGAACGACAGTACGGTGATGTTGTTCGGGGTGGTCTGTACCCACTGCCCGTCGTCGCGCAGGCTGCGCAGTTCCTCGCCCTTGGCCAGTTCCAGCTCGAAGGGATGATCGAGGCTGCCGATGGTCACCGGACTCAGGTTGCTGCCCTTGTTGCTGCCGGCAGCGCCGAGGTAGAGGTTTTTCACCGAGATCGGCACGTTGCGCCCCTGGCCGTCGGTAATGTCGTTGATCACGATCTGCGCGCCGGAGCCATCGAGCATTACCTGATCGAGCACGAAACCCAGGCCTGCCCCCTGCACATCGGACAGCTCGGCATCGCTCAGGGGCTCCATGGCCTGGGCGGAGACGCCAAGCCCTGCGAATATCACCAGCGAAAGACTACGACTGATCATGCTCAGCACCCCGAGATGGCGCTACCCAGGCAGGTATCCTGACGCGGAATGCCATTGAGCGCCTGATCGAAATCGAACTTGATACCCGCCACCAGGTTGCCATTGGCATCGCGGTACTTGGGGATATTGAGAAAAGCACCCGCGACGGTATTGATCAGCGCAGAGGTATCCATATCGCGCCACTGCAGGTCCTTGACTTGCAGCGAGATGAAAACGCCCTTGGCGGCTTGATCCATACCGGGGGCGCTTACATTACCGATGTTCAGCGATTGGAACTGACTGAGGTTGAAGCAGGTTGCAATGCCGATGATCTGACAACCCTGCGAGGGGAAAGCGGTGAGCAGTCCGCCGAGCAGGTTGCAGTTGGCCACACACTGGACGACCGAGCCGTTTTTCAGCCCGGCCTGACTGGCGCGCACTGAATCAGGCGTCCCATTGCTGACCAGCTCTGCCTCGGAGCGGATGGTTGAGTTCTCGTTCACCGTCGCGCCGAGCAGCAGACGCTGAAAGAAATTGGCTTCGTCGAGCAGCGGCTTGGCCTTGCCTTCCAGGTCCACCGCAATCTTGCCAGTCAGATGGGAGATGTCACCAGACAACACGCCCTTGGCTTGGCCGAAGCCGATGCGCACGCCTACGACCTGATTGCCCTCATAAGCCAGCTCCAGATAAGGGTCGACAATCTGAAACGGATTGATGCTGTCGTTGGCACCGACCGTACCCAAGGCGAAGTTGTTGATCAGGATGTCCGAGGGGCGAGTCTCACCAGCCCGTGCGTAGCTACCCAGCTCCAGCTTCTTGATATTGAGCTGGGTATCCACCTTGAGCCCAAAGTTGACCCGGGTGTAATTGATCTGTCCGGCAGTGTCGGTGGTCAGGTTGATAAAAGCCTGCCCGGTGATGTCCGACAGCTCACTGTCCTCCAGCTCGACCATCCTGGCATGAGCCGGGGCGCTCAGTGCCGCAGCGCAGACCAGTGCCAGAGCATGTTTGGCGAAGCGAAAGGACGGGCGCATGGCAAAACCCCTTTTCTTGTAATGGCTGTCGAGCATTCCGACTCGAGTCCTTGTGGCCACTATAGGGATGCCCGGCGCAAAACGGCCCGACCCATAGTCGAGAAAAGGATGGCAAGGGCCTGCATTGCTGCCTGCCAGGGCGGCGCCAGTGTTACCGCGGGTCACATCGCCGTAACACCCGCGACGCTCAGTGCTGGCGGAACAGGGCCAGCAGATGCTCGGCAATCACGCCGCGGATGGCATCGATGCTCAGGCGCGAACAATGGGCGAGCTTGGCCGGGTTGATGCGGTGCAGGTGCAGCGAGGGCATGCGCGCCTCGTACTCGCGCAGATCGCCCTTCACCAGCACCGGCAGAAAATGCTCGCCGCGTGCCCGATAGCGCTCGATCAAAAGACGCAAACCTTCCTGGAAGGGCAACTCGCGCGAGGCGATCAGGCGCGACTCACCCGGCACCTTCAGATACAGGCCATCGAACCCCACCGCTTCGCCGGGCAGGATATGCACGCCGGTGGGTTCCACGGCATCGGCGGGAATGTCGTGGAAGGTGTCGTGCCAGGCCATTTCGTCCGGCAGGATGGTGATGCCGCCCTGCTCGTCCTGCGGCACCACGAAGCTGTAATTGCTGTAGAGCTTCTCGACATAGCTGGAGTAGATGCACAGCCGATTCTCGAAACGGCGCAGAAAGGCGATGGCCTGGGCACGGTCGGTAATGGCGTGCAGGTCCCAGTTCAGATCGCGCTGGTGCTGCAGCTCATGCCAACGGGCATCGACGTTCAGGGCAAGGGCGGTCATCGCAGGCTCCACAAACAGGTTCACCGCTGCACCCCGGCAGAAAGCGTGCCACCGTTCACACCCTGGGTTTTCCCAGCCTTTCAAGCACTTGCCGGCGTTCGCACTGCGCAGTCCGTCCCAATGTGCCGAATAGCGTCACCTGCCTCTGATCGACTTGCGCTCATAAACGGCACTCGCCTTGCAGTACAATTGCGCCTTTTAACCTGCCTGGAACCCGGCGCCTCGATGATCGATCCCAAGCGCGTTTTGCGCGCCCTCGCCGAACACTGGACGTTGCTCGAACCGCTCTGCGAGCGTTTCGACGCCGGCACCCTGAGCCTGGTGGAGCTGCGCAGCCAGCTTGCCACGCAGTTGCCCGACGCCACGCCCAGCGACACCACCGCCCTGCTCGACACCTGGATCCGCCTGGATATCCTGGTGCCGGTGGCCAAGAGCCCCAACCGCTTCGAGCTCAACGCGCAGATTCATGATTTTCTCGCCTACCTGCGCCGCGAGCACCGCCTCGGCCTGTGCCTGGAGATCGAAGCCTACCTGCGCCATCTGGAGCGTCTGGCCGGCTACATCCAGGACGCCTTCGAGGTGCGCGACGCCAACGACCTGGCGCGCCAGTTGCGCCTGCTCGATATGCGCGTGCGCGACGTGCTGAAGAAGCTGGCCAACGATGAACAGGCGCTGGTCGGCGTGGCCGACCGGGCCAAGACCTCGGATCGGCATATTCCCCTGCGCCAGCGCTACGCCGAAGTGCTGGCCACCTGGGACGAGTACGTCGAGCCGATGATCCAGCTGGTCGCCGCCGACGGTGCCTTCGAGCAGGGCGTGCGCCGCGTCGAACAGGTGCTGCTGCGCCTGCTCGGCGACCAGCAGCGCCTCGGCCAGCTGGTCGACGACGATCTGCTGCTGCGCACCCACGCGCGCATCCTGGAAATGCAGACCACCGCCCAGCTGACCCTGCGCAAGGCTCGCGAGCTGCTGCTGCCGCTGCGCGAGGAAGCGCGTCGACACAACGCTGTGACCCGTGGCGCGGCACTGGCGCTGTCGGTGATCCGCAAGAAGGGCATCGACGCCGTGCCGCAGGCAGCCATGCCGCTGTTCACCCGGCCGCAGAGCAACTTCCTCGGTTCGGCCAGCCAGGTCGAGGCCTACGTCTATGCCCTGGCGCGCTTCGAAGCCAAGCCGGCGCATTTCCCCAAGGCCAGCGGCAGCCGCAAGGGCGGCGCGCCCAAGGCGCCGAAGACCGCGCGGGAAATGATCGAGCGCTGCGAGCAGGCCCTGCCGCTGCCGGACCTGATGGCCTGGCTGCTGGAACAGGAACCGGAAGGCGCCACCGACGAGCTGCTCTACTGGTTCTCGCGCCTGTCGCGCGAGTCGCGCTTCCAGCGTGAACGTCTGGAACGCCGCCAGTACCTGACCCGCGAGCACGAGGTCAGCCTCAGTTCCTATGCCCTGCTCAAGACTCCGTAGGGTGCGCCGTGCGCACCATAACCGACGACCCGGTGCGCACGGCGCACCCTACGCGGCCCCACTAGCCAACGGATTGCCATGAACATCGACCTGAAAGAAATGACCCAGCTCGCGGCCGCCTTCCGCGACCTGTTCAAGGGCTACCACATCTCGCGCAGCGAGCCGGAGTGCTACGCCCAGCTGTCCAGCATGCAGGACCAGTACCGCGCACTGTTCCGCGCCCTCGGTTTCGAGCTGGTGTGCGACCCGCGCGGTTTCTACTACTTCGTCCCCGAGCAGGTTGCGCCGCAGGTGAACAAGACCGCGCAGCGCCTGGCGCTGTTCACCTTCATCCTGGTCGAGCATCTGGCCGACCAGGGCCGCGACCCGCTCTCCGTACTCGACGGCGGCAGCATCGGCCGTGACGAGCTGCCGGCGCTGCTGGAGAAGTACCGCGACCTGTTCCTGCAGGCCGAGGTGACCACCTTCGAGGAGCTGGAAGACAAGATCATTCGCCGCCTCACCCAGCTCGGCTTCGCCGAGGACAGCAACGGCGTATACCGCTTCCTGCCGCCGATGCACCGTTTCCTCGACGTCTGCCTGTCGGTGCAGCACGACCGCGACCTGGCCGCCAGCCTGCACAGCAGCGACCTGCCGCTGCCGGCGCCGGTGCTGCTGGATGATGACGGCGACGCCGACGCGACCGCTGTCATCGATATCGAAGAATCCGAGGAAGACGCCCTGGCCCGCGCCATGGCTGAAGAACGCGCCGCACAGGAGATGGACGCATGAGCCAGGAACGCTACGGCATCCGCCGCTTCGCCCTGCTGAACACCGCCGGCTACAGCCTCGGCCTGTTCCCGCTGGAAAACCCGCTGTCGGTCTACGGCGCCAACAACCTGGGCAAATCCGCCTCGATCAACGCCCTGCAGTTCCCGATCCTGGCACGCATGTCGGACATGAGCTTCGGCAAATACAGCCTGGAAGCCTCGCGCAAGTTCTACTTCGCCAGCGACACCAGCTACATCCTCGTCGAAGTCGCCCTGCCCCATGGCCCGCACGTGATCGGCGTGGCCGGTCGTGGCCCCGGTGGCGGTTTCGGCCACCAGTTCTTCGCCTACGCTGGCGAACTGGACCTGGAGCACTACCAGCAGAACGGCACCTGCCTGCGCCAGCGCGAACTGTTCAAGAACCTCGGTCAGGCCGGCATCACCGCCTACGAACTCAAGCCCGACGAACTGCGTCGCCTGCTGGTCGGCGGCCACACCAGCATCCCGCTGGACCTGACCCTGATCCCGCTGCGCTCGACCAGCGAGCAGAGCCTGAAGACCTTCCGCGCGCTATTCATCAACCTGCTGCATATGAGGGAGATCACAGCGGCGAAGCTCAAGCAGCTGTTCCTCGATGCCTTCGAGCACAGCCTGCGTTCGGGTAGCGTCGACTATATCGCCGCGACCGAAGAAGCCTTCCGCGACGTGCGCCGCATGGAGCAGGACTACCAGGCCCTGGTCACCGCCGGCCCGCTGATCGAGGCACTGGCCTCGGGCGTCACTCAGCGCGAGACTCTGCGCGGCAAGCTGCATCGTCTCTCGCCACTGCTCGACAACCTGCTGGGCACCTGGCACGACTACGCCGATGCGCGCAAGGAAGAGCTGGTGATCCAGGCCGAACACTATCGCAACGAGCAGGACGGCCTGCAGAACGAGCAGCGCGGCGGTACCAGTGAGCTGATGCGCCTTGAGCGCGAGATCAGCGAAATCCAGCGCTGGCTGGGCGAGCTTTCCGTGCTGAAGAACCGCTTCGCCCTGGTGGAAAACGCCAAGGTGCTGGAAGAGCAATTGCTCGCCGCCAAGGACGCCCACGACGAACTGGCCGGCGCCCTGGCGCAGTCGCGGCAGTTCTCCAGCGAAGACCTGGACGAGCGCCTGCGCGACCTGGAAAAACGCCTCAAGTCGGTCAAGCAGCAGCTCGACCACGCCGACAACAACAGCTACTCGCGCCTGCGCGAGGAGTTCAGCCAGCAGGACGTCGACCGTCTGATGCGCCTGTTCAACGGCCAGTTGTTCAGCCTGCCGCTGGGTGAGAAAGGCATCCAGGCCGAGGGTGACGACTGGGTCAAGGCGGTCGAAGCGGTGCTGGATCGCTTCAAGGGCGACACCTTCGCCGTGCCGGGCCTGTCCATCGACCTCAGCCATATCGAGCCCCCGGCACTGCAGGCACTGGCCGACCGCGCCGCCCTGCGCGACCAGAAGGATCGCCTGGAGCGCGAGCTCAAGCAGCTCAAGACCCAGCAATCGGTCGCCGCCGACCGCGCCGCGAGCAAGGCCCAGGCAGAGACGTTGTACCAGGCCGTGCTGGATGCGCAAAAAGCCCTGGAAGACTTCCGCAAGAGCCAGACCCTGGCTGCCGAGGAGCCGCAGAAACTGGAGCGCCTGGCCGAACTGGAAGGCGCCCAGGACGAACTCAAGCGCGCCAGCGATGCCTTCGCCGAGCGCGTGCAGCAGCTCTCCGCCAAGCTGCAGCTGGTCGGCCGTCAACTGGCCGATCTGGAAGCCAAGGAGCGCACCCTGGAAGACGCCTTGCGCCGTCGCCAACTGCTGCCGGCCGACCTGCCCTTCGGCACGCCGTTTATGGAGCCCGTCGACGACAGCCTGGACAACCTGCTGCCGCTGCTCAACGACTACCAGGACACCTGGCAGGCGCTGCAGCGTATCGACGGTCAGATCGAGGCGCTCTACGCCCAGGTACGCCTGAAGGGCGTGGCCAAGTTCGACAGCGAGGACGATGTCGAGCGCCGCCTGCAACTGCTGGTCAACGCCTACGCCCACCGCCAGGACGAAGCCCTGACCCTGGCCAAGGCGCGCCGTGCAGCGGTCACCGATATCGCCCGTACCCTGCGCAATATCCGCAGCGACTACGACAACCTCGAGCACCAACTGGCGCTGTTCAACCGCGAGATCAACAAGCGCCAGGTCTCCAACCTGCAGAGCTTCCGCATCGTCCTGGCGCCGAACAAGGAAGCCCTGCGCCATATCGACCAGATCATCCACAGCGCCGGCCAGTACGAGGAAGGCGAAACCCTGTCGGTGTTCGACCTGTCGCAGTCGGCCGAGCAGGACGCCAAGAACGAGGAAGCCAAGGACTACCTGTCGCGCCTGGTCGCCGCCAACGGCAACCAGTTGGGCCTCAAGGATCTGTTCGAGCTGGCCTTCGAGATCACCAAGGTGCACGGCCAGCCGATCATCCACACCGATATCGATGGCGCAGCCTCCAACGGCACCACCATGACCATCAAGGCGCTGACCAATATGTACCTGCTGTTGCACCTGATGGACCGCGAGCAGGCCGGACGCGTGCGCCTGCCCTACTACCTCGACGAGGCGGCGGACATCGACGAACGCAACCAGCAGGCGCTGATCGAAACCAGCCTGCAGCTGGGCTTCGTGCCGATCCTGGCGTCGGTGAAGCCGCAGGTCTCGGCCCACGTGGCCATCGACCTGGAAGGCGGCAGCGGCCCCAACGGCATCTATATCGACGAGGCGGATTGGAAGTTCATCAAGCCGCGCGAAAGTGCCAAGGCGCAGGCGCCTCAACAGGAGGAAGCCGCCGAGCCGGCCTGAACGCTCCTCCCACGGTCATGCGGCCGCGGGCGGACTTCCGTAGGGTGCGCCATGCGCACCAACGAGCAATGCCAAACCCTCTACGGGTGTAGGGCATAGGACGGATGTCGCTTTTCACATCCGCCCTCACGAGCTCGTAGACATGAAAAGGGCCGCTCACTGCGGCCCTCTTCGTTACTTACTCACTGCTGCAGCACGATCTTCGGCGCCCACTGCATCCAGGCTTCCTGCGGCTCGTCGAACAGGGCAAAGGTCTGCCCCGGCTGCGCCGGGCCGCCCATCTCCGGGTTGTTCGGCGTGGCGAAGGCGATACCGCCTTCGAGCAAGGCCTCAAGCGATTCGGTTCGCACCTTCACGCCCTTGAACAGCCCGGCATCCACGCCGATGCCGCTGGCATTCCAGAAACGGCTGCCGCTGCGCACCAGCGGTGCATAGCGCGGTTCGATCAGCACATGGATCAGCACACGATCCGAGGTCGGCCCCAATTCGAAATCCACCACCTTGCCCACCGGCACCTCGCGGTAGCTGACAATCACGCCCGGCTTGATCGAGCCGCGTCGTGGCGCGCTCAGCACCAGGCGCAGGCCTTCTTCGCGCACGGCCTGATTCGGTGCACTGGCCAGGGCGACGAACTCGGTACGCCGCGCCCCTTTCTGCCCGGCAGGCTGCACTTCCAGATACTGACCGCTGACCAGGGTGCCGAGATTGGCAGCGCGAGTCAGGCTCAACTCGGGCTTCACTACCCAGAAACGCGTGCCTTCACGGGCGATCTGCTCGGCCGCCTGGGTAATGCGCACATTGAGCATTACCGCCTGCAGATCATCGGTCAGGCTCAGATTCTCCACCTTGCCCACTTCCAGCCCCTTGTAGCGCACCAGGGTGCCGGGCTGCAGGCCGTCACCATCGGCAACGCGGATGCCAATCTGCAGGCCGGGCTGCAAGGCATCGTCGCGATCGGCATGCAGGGCGAAACGCAGCACTCGACCTTCGCCCCTGGCCGCCTTGGGATCCGGTGTTTCGAACGCAATGCCGCCAGCGAGCAATGTCTGCAACGACTCGCTCTTGAGCTCCACTCCCGACAATCCGCCTTTTAGCGTGATACCGCTGGCGTTCCAGAAGCGGGTCGAACTGTTCACCAGATGGCTGTATTCCGGTTCGATATGCACACCCAGCACCACCTGGCTGTCGTCGCGTGACAGCTGAAAGCTCTGCACGCTGCCCACTCTGATTTGCCGGAAAAGAATCGGACTTCCCACTTCCATCGAGCCCAGGCTGTCGCTGAAAAGCACCAGGTGCAAGCCAGGTGCGCCCAGATCCAGCGGCGGCGCCTTGGCTCGCGCCTCGAACTCGCGCCGAGGCGGGCTGCCGCTTTCGCCGGGGCGAATGGCGATGTAGTTGCCCTTGACCAGCGCCTCCAGCCCGGTGATACCGGCCAGCGAGATGGACGGCCTGACCACCCAGAAATCGGTACCCTCGACCAGGTAGTCCTCGGTGCGCGGGTCGAGCATCAGTTCCACCTGGGCGCCGCTCAGATCCTTGTCGACCTTGAACGTCTTCATATGGCCGACCTGGATGCCTTTGTACATCACCGGGGTACGCCCAGGCTCCAGGCCTTCGAAGTCATGCAGCTTGAGCGAAATGCGGATGCCGGCCTGGGCCGCCTCGTAGTCCTCGTAGAGGCGGAAAGGGATGCTGGGGTCGGTTGCAGGACTGTCGGTACGATGCTCGGGTGTAGCAAAGGCGATACCGCCGGCAACGATGCTCGCCAGCGACTCGGTGCGCACCTTCACCCCCGACAGCCCGGCATCGACGGAGATGCCGCTGGCGTTCCAGAAACGCGTGTGCTTGCGTACCAGGCTGGCGTACTCCGGCTGGATGAAGACCTTCACCTCCACCGTGCTCTGGTTCTCGGCAAGGGCGAAGCTCTTCACCCGGCCCACCTGGATCTGCTTGTAGAAGACCGGGCTGTCCTTGTTCAGCGAACCCAGGCGTTCGGCCTTGAGTGTCAGGTGCAGTCCAGGCACATCGTCCGCCAGCGGCGGCGCCTCGGGCAAGGCGGTGAATTCGCGGCTCGGTTCGCCTTCACCAGGGCTTACGGCGATGTAGTTGCCGGACACCAGGGTTTCCAATCCGGTGACACCCGCCAGCGTGACACTGGGTTTGACCAGCCAGAAGCGAGTCCCCGTGACCAAGCGGGCCTCCACTTCCTTGTTCATCTCCAGCGTGGCGATTACCCCACGCCGTGCCTCGCTGCGATCCAGCGTCAGGGCGATGACCTTGCCGACCGGCATCCCCTTGTAGATCACCTCGGTCTTGCCGGCCTGAATGCCGTCGCCGCTTTCGAACATCACCTGAATCTCGATGCCGGCCTCGCTATAGGCACGCCAGGCCAGCCAGCCACCAATCAGCAGAGCAATCAGCGGCAGAACCCAGATGGCCGACCAGTTGGAGGCCGGCCGTGTTTTTGCCATTGGCAGATCAGTCATGGTCAGGTTCCGTATTGTCCCAGATAAGACGAGGGTCGAAAGTGAGAGCGGCCAGCATGGTCAGGATCACCACACTGGCAAAGGCAGCCGCGCCGAGTCCGGGCTCGATACTGGCCAGGCTGCCGAAATTCACTAGCGCCACCAGAATGGCGATGACGAAGATATCCAACATCGACCAGCGGCCAATCCATTCGATGAAGCGATACATGAGGATGCGCTGACGTGCCGACATAGGCTGATGGCGTTGCACCGAATACAGCAGCAGGGCTATGCCAACCAACTTGAAGGTGGGCACCAGGATACTGGCGATGAAGACCACTGCGGCAATCGGCAGCATGCCAAAGTGAATCAGCTCCAAGACACCGCCCATAATGGTCGCAGGCGCCCCCTTGCCCAGGCTGTTGACCGTCATGATCGGCAGCAGGTTAGCGGGGATATAGAGAATCGCCGACGTCAGCAACAGGGCCCAGGTGCGCACCAGGCTATTGGGGCGACGCGCATGTATTTGCCCACCGCAGCGGCTGCAGTATTGGTGCGCGGCATCCGTCTCGACAGGGTTGAGCTGGTGACATTCATGGCAGATCAGCAGCCCTGCATCAATCGCCCGCATGAATGTCCTCCCCGGACAGCGCTTCCCAGATCTGATGCGGCGACATGGTCACCTCCAGCCACACCTGCACCAGAAGCAGCGCGATGAAACAGAACAGCCCCAGCCCCAGACTCAAGTCGGCCAGGTCCATCAGCTTCACTATGGCGACCAGAATGCCCATGAAATAGACCTCAAGCATCCCCCACTCACGCATATGGTGATAAATCCGATATAGCAGCAAACCATAGCCGCGGCCGAAGTCCAGGCGAATGCTGAGCAGTACCAACAGTTGGCAGAGCAACTTGAGCAGCGGCACGGCCATGCTGCAGAGAAAGACCACGACCGCGATACCCTGCATGCCACTCTCGTAGAGACCGAGCACCCCGCTCCAGACGGTATCCTGCGAGGTCTGCCCCAGCAGATTGAGCTGCATGATCGGCAGGAAATTGGCCGGCACATAGAGCAGCAACGCCGTCAGCACCAAGGCCAGACTACGGCGCACGACATGATGTCGGTGACTGAACAACTCGTAACCACAACGCGGGCATTCGGCGCTTTCACCATCCTGCAGCACCGGTTTGCGCATCAGCAGATCGCACTCATGACAGGCGACCAGTTGCTCGACAGGCAAGGATGACAAGGACGGTTCGGGCGGCGAGTCAGACATGAAAGTCTCCTGCAGAATTCGCGCATTCTACCGAGCGTAGCCAAACGCCGGCACACCCGTAGGGTGCGCCGCGCGCACCTTTGTAACCGCGTCATCAGCGGTGCGCACAGCGCCCCCTACGCGCTCTGTGTTTTCCAGCCAAAAAGAAGAAACCCCAGACCTCTTTCGAGATCTGGGGTTTCGTATAGGAGCTTGACGATGACCTACTCTCACATGGTGAAGCACCACACTACCATCGGCGATGCGTCGTTTCACTTCTGAGTTCGGGATGGGATCAGGTGGTTCCAACGCTCTATGGTCGTCAAGCAATTCGGTTGGAGTCTCGTGGTTTAGACGCGACCCCATATTGGGTATGTGACAGTCGTTTGGCTTGGCCCTTGGGCCTGTAGCTCTCGCAAATTTTCGGCTGTTGTCGACTTCACCATCGACACCCTCTGCGTTGAGGGCAGATTGTTTGGGTGTTATATGGTCAAGCCTCACGGGCAATTAGTATGGGTTAGCTCAACGCCTCACAGCGCTTACACACCCCACCTATCAACGTCGTAGTCTTCGACGGCCCTTCAGGGAGCTCAAGGCTCCAGTGAGATCTCATCTTGAGGCAAGTTTCCCGCTTAGATGCTTTCAGCGGTTATCTTTTCCGAACATAGCTACCCGGCAGTGCCACTGGCGTGACAACCGGAACACCAGAGGTTCGTCCAACCCGGTCCTCTCGTACTAAGGTCAGCCCCTCTCAAATCTCAAACGTCCACGGCAGATAGGGACCGAACTGTCTCACGACGTTCTAAACCCAGCTCGCGTACCACTTTAAATGGCGAACAGCCATACCCTTGGGACCGGCTTCAGCCCCAGGATGTGATGAGCCGACATCGAGGTGCCAAACACCGCCGTCGATATGAACTCTTGGGCGGTATCAGCCTGTTATCCCCGGAGTACCTTTTATCCGTTGAGCGATGGCCCTTCCATACAGAACCACCGGATCACTAAGACCTACTTTCGTACCTGCTCGACGTGTCTGTCTCGCAGTCAAGCGCGCTTTTGCCTTTATACTCTACGACCGATTTCCGACCGGTCTGAGCGCACCTTCGTACTCCTCCGTTACTCTTTGGGAGGAGACCGCCCCAGTCAAACTACCCACCATACACTGTCCTCGATCCGGATGACGGACCAGAGTTAGAACCTCAAGGTTGCCAGGGTGGTATTTCAAGGATGGCTCCATGAGAACTGGCGTCCCCACTTCAAAGCCTCCCACCTATCCTACACAAGCAAGCTCAAAGTCCAGTGCAAAGCTATAGTAAAGGTTCACGGGGTCTTTCCGTCTAGCCGCGGATACACTGCATCTTCACAGCGATTTCAATTTCACTGAGTCTCGGGTGGAGACAGCGCCGCCATCGTTACGCCATTCGTGCAGGTCGGAACTTACCCGACAAGGAATTTCGCTACCTTAGGACCGTTATAGTTACGGCCGCCGTTTACCGGGGCTTCGATCAAGAGCTTCGCTTGCGCTAACCCCATCAATTAACCTTCCGGCACCGGGCAGGCGTCACACCCTATACGTCCACTTTCGTGTTTGCAGAGTGCTGTGTTTTTAATAAACAGTCGCAGCGGCCTGGTATCTTCGACCGGCATGGGCTTACGTAGTAAATACTTCACCCTCACCGGCGCACCTTCTCCCGAAGTTACGGTGCCATTTTGCCTAGTTCCTTCACCCGAGTTCTCTCAAGCGCCTTGGTATTCTCTACCTAACCACCTGTGTCGGTTTGGGGTACGGTTCCTAGTTACCTGAAGCTTAGAAGCTTTTCCTGGAAGCATGGCATCAACCACTTCGCATTCTAAAAGAACGCTCGTCATCAGCTCTCGGCCTTGATCTCCCGGATTTACCTAAGAAACCAGCCTACCACCTTAAACACGGACAACCAACGCCGTGCTGGCCTAGCCTTCTCCGTCCCTCCATCGCAGTAACTAGAAGTACGGGAATATTAACCCGTTTCCCATCGACTACGCATTTCTGCCTCGCCTTAGGGGCCGACTAACCCTGCGTCGATTAACGTTGCGCAGGAAACCTTGGTCTTTCGGCGTGGGTGTTTTTCACACCCATTGTCGTTACTCATGTCAGCATTCGCACTTCTGATACCTCCAGCAAGCTTCTCAACTCACCTTCACAGGCTTACAGAACGCTCCTCTACCGCTCATCCAAAGGATGAACCCGTAGCTTCGGTGTATGGTTTGAGCCCCGTTACATCTTCCGCGCAGGCCGACTCGACTAGTGAGCTATTACGCTTTCTTTAAAGGATGGCTGCTTCTAAGCCAACCTCCTAGCTGTCTAAGCCTTCCCACATCGTTTCCCACTTAACCATAACTTTGGGACCTTAGCTGACGGTCTGGGTTGTTTCCCTTTTCACGACGGACGTTAGCACCCGCCGTGTGTCTCCCGTGCTGACACTTGCTGGTATTCGGAGTTTGCATCGGTTTGGTAAGTCGGGATGACCCCCTAGCCGAAACAGTGCTCTACCCCCAGCAGTGATACACGAGGCGCTACCTAAATAGCTTTCGAGGAGAACCAGCTATCTCCGAGCTTGATTAGCCTTTCACTCCGATCCACAGGTCATCCGCTAACTTTTCAACGGTAGTCGGTTCGGTCCTCCAGTCAGTGTTACCTAACCTTCAACCTGCCCATGGATAGATCGCCCGGTTTCGGGTCTATACCCAGCGACTAAAGCGCCCTATTAAGACTCGCTTTCGCTACGCCTCCCCTATTCGGTTAAGCTCGCCACTGAATATAAGTCGCTGACCCATTATACAAAAGGTACGCAGTCACCCAACAAAGTGGGCTCCCACTGCTTGTACGCATACGGTTTCAGGTTCTATTTCACTCCCCTCTCCGGGGTTCTTTTCGCCTTTCCCTCACGGTACTGGTTCACTATCGGTCAGTCAGTAGTATTTAGCCTTGGAGGATGGTCCCCCCATGTTCAGACAAGGTTTCTCGTGCCCCGTCCTACTCGATTTCATTGATAAGAGCGTTTCGTGTACGGGGCTATCACCCACTACGGCGGCACTTTCCAGAGCCTTCCACTACACTCAAACCAACTTAAGGGCTAGTCCCCGTTCGCTCGCCACTACTAAGGGAATCTCGGTTGATTTCTTTTCCTCAGGGTACTTAGATGTTTCAGTTCCCCTGGTTCGCCTCTTGCACCTATGGATTCAGTACAAGATACCTAGGTTATCCTAGGTGGGTTCCCCCATTCAGAGATCTCTGGATCACAGTCTGTTTGCCGACTCCCCAAAGCTTTTCGCAGGCTACCACGTCTTTCATCGCCTCTGACTGCCAAGGCATCCACCGTATGCGCTTCTTCACTTGACCATATAACCCCAAGCAATCTGGTTACTGTCTCAATCGTGAAGACGACATTCGCCGAAAATTTGCGTCTTGAGAACTACAAATTTTGCCTTGATTAACAACGTGCAGTGAAACACGTCGTTAGTCACTTCTATCACATACCCAAATTTTTAAAGAACGATTTTCTACCGGTCAAAAGACCAGAAATCAGCACTCACCAGGTCTACCCTGAAGCGCTCATTTCTGAACTCTTTCCTTCTACCGCAACGCGCGAGAGTGGTGGAGCCAAGCGGGATCGAACCGCTGACCTCCTGCGTGCAAAGCAGGCGCTCTCCCAGCTGAGCTATGGCCCCGTAATCTTCTGCACCAAGCAATTGGTAGGTCTGGGCAGATTTGAACTGCCGACCTCACCCTTATCAGGGGTGCGCTCTAACCAACTGAGCTACAGACCTATAACAGGGTCGCGTTACAGCATCGTCTTCGACTATGAATCAAGCAATTCGTGTGGGAACTTATGAAGAAGCTGATGTCTTCGATTAAGGAGGTGATCCAGCCGCAGGTTCCCCTACGGCTACCTTGTTACGACTTCACCCCAGTCATGAATCACTCCGTGGTAACCGTCCCCCCGAAGGTTAGACTAGCTACTTCTGGAGCAACCCACTCCCATGGTGTGACGGGCGGTGTGTACAAGGCCCGGGAACGTATTCACCGTGACATTCTGATTCACGATTACTAGCGATTCCGACTTCACGCAGTCGAGTTGCAGACTGCGATCCGGACTACGATCGGTTTTATGGGATTAGCTCCACCTCGCGGCTTGGCAACCCTTTGTACCGACCATTGTAGCACGTGTGTAGCCCTGGCCGTAAGGGCCATGATGACTTGACGTCATCCCCACCTTCCTCCGGTTTGTCACCGGCAGTCTCCTTAGAGTGCCCACCCGAGGTGCTGGTAACTAAGGACAAGGGTTGCGCTCGTTACGGGACTTAACCCAACATCTCACGACACGAGCTGACGACAGCCATGCAGCACCTGTGTCTGAGTTCCCGAAGGCACCAATCCATCTCTGGAAAGTTCTCAGCATGTCAAGGCCAGGTAAGGTTCTTCGCGTTGCTTCGAATTAAACCACATGCTCCACCGCTTGTGCGGGCCCCCGTCAATTCATTTGAGTTTTAACCTTGCGGCCGTACTCCCCAGGCGGTCAACTTAATGCGTTAGCTGCGCCACTAAAATCTCAAGGATTCCAACGGCTAGTTGACATCGTTTACGGCGTGGACTACCAGGGTATCTAATCCTGTTTGCTCCCCACGCTTTCGCACCTCAGTGTCAGTATCAGTCCAGGTGGTCGCCTTCGCCACTGGTGTTCCTTCCTATATCTACGCATTTCACCGCTACACAGGAAATTCCACCACCCTCTACCGTACTCTAGCTCGCCAGTTTTGGATGCAGTTCCCAGGTTGAGCCCGGGGCTTTCACATCCAACTTAACGAACCACCTACGCGCGCTTTACGCCCAGTAATTCCGATTAACGCTTGCACCCTTCGTATTACCGCGGCTGCTGGCACGAAGTTAGCCGGTGCTTATTCTGTTGGTAACGTCAAAACACTAACGTATTAGGTTAATGCCCTTCCTCCCAACTTAAAGTGCTTTACAATCCGAAGACCTTCTTCACACACGCGGCATGGCTGGATCAGGCTTTCGCCCATTGTCCAATATTCCCCACTGCTGCCTCCCGTAGGAGTCTGGACCGTGTCTCAGTTCCAGTGTGACTGATCATCCTCTCAGACCAGTTACGGATCGTCGCCTTGGTGAGCCATTACCTCACCAACTAGCTAATCCGACCTAGGCTCATCTGATAGCGCAAGGCCCGAAGGTCCCCTGCTTTCTCCCGTAGGACGTATGCGGTATTAGCGTTCCTTTCGGAACGTTATCCCCCACTACCAGGCAGATTCCTAGGCATTACTCACCCGTCCGCCGCTAAATCAGGGAGCAAGCTCCCTTCATCCGCTCGACTTGCATGTGTTAGGCCTGCCGCCAGCGTTCAATCTGAGCCATGATCAAACTCTTCAGTTCAATACTGCTTGGGTTTTGAGAAAACCCTAAACTTGGCTCAGCAATCGCAAATAAACTCTCGAATTCACGAGTGTTACTTGTGATGCTGATAATCAGTCGACTACCAGTCTTACCTCACAAGCACCCACACGAATTGCTTGATTCAGTTGTTAAAGAACAGTTGGTTAAGCTTTTCGTCTCAACCGAGGCCGCGCATTCTACAGCAGTCCCTCTCTCTGTCAAGCTGTTTTTCGAATTTATTTCCGGAGAAACTCTTTTCTACTCAACCACTTGCGCCTTCGATCCGAACTTCTTCTCTCCGGCGGGAGGCGCATTCTACAGCGTTCAAAACCGCTGTCAACCACCTCTTTCAACCGCCTTCGATCCATTCGACCGAAGCACCAACAGGACTAAACCACCGCCTGTCGACCGGCGCGCATTCTACACGCCTCACTCAGCCTTGCAAGCCCTTCATTCAACTTAACTTATTGATTAACAAGTAGTTTTTGAAGCGCTTCATCGCTGAAGTGGCGCGCATTCTACATCCAGTAGAATGCGCGTCAAGCTTATATTTCAACTTTCTTCGGATTTTCTCGACAGAGGGCGCCAGCTCGCTGCAACCCACTCGCTACGACAGAGACACGCGTCAGCAGCAGCCCTCCGCCCATGAGCGCATAAGCGAGCCACTCGCCCAGATCGGCACGCACCACCCAGAGCATATGCAGCAAGGCCAGCAGCAGGATGATGTAGACCAGGCGGTGCAGCGTCTTCCACTTACGGCCCAGCCTCCGGATGCTGAAGCGGTTCGAGGTAACGGCCAACATCAGGAGCCCGACAAAAGCCAGCGCTCCCACAATGATATAGGGACGTTCGGAAAGGTCGCGTAGCACCAGCTCCAGCCGCAGCCCGGCAATAAACAGCACATAGCCCGACAGATGCAAAGCGGCATAGGCAAAGCACCAAAGCCCCAGTTGCCGCCTAACCGCTATCCAGCCTCCCCAGCGAGTCAGCTGCTGCAGCGGTGTCATGGCCAGGGTGATCAGCAGAAGGATCAAGGCACCGAGGCCCAGGTTATCTACCAGCGCCTTGCCGGGATCAGGCCCCAGCAGATTGAAGGCGGCGCAGTACAACCAATAAAGCGGCGGCACCGATGCAGCCAGGAATACGCCGAAGCGCCAGAGCCTGTAGCGCATCAGTAGTACCTCGCCAGATCCATGCCTGCGTAGAGATCAGCGACCTCCTCATAGCCATTGAACATGCGCGTATCGATCACATTCGGACTGAACAGGCCACTGGGCAGTCGGCGTTCGGTTGCCTGCGACCAGCGAGGATGGTCGACCTGCGGATTGACGTTGGCATAGAAGCCATACTCGTTAGGCGCGATGCGCTCCCAGGTGGTCTTGGGCGCTTCTTCGACCAGACTGATGCGCACGATGGACTTGATGCTCTTGAAGCCATACTTCCACGGCACCACCAGGCGCAGTGGCGCCCCATTCTGGTTCGGCAGCACTCGCCCATACATACCCACCGCCATAAAAGCCAACGGATGCATGGCCTCATCCAGCCGCAGCCCCTCGACATAGGGCCAATCGATCAGCGAGAACCCCGAGCGCTGCCCCGGCATGCGCTCACGATCGACCAGCGTCTCGAAGCGCACATAGCGAGCCGACGAGGTGGGGTCGACCTGCTTGAGAAGATCAGCCAGAGGGAACCCCAGCCAGGGAATGACCATGGACCAGGCCTCGACGCAGCGCAGCCTGTAGATGCGTTCTTCGAATGCATGCGGCTTGACCAGATCCTCGATGGAGTAGCGCCCTGGCTTGCTCACTTCGCCATCGACCATGACCGTCCAGGGCTCGACCTGCAACTTGCCGGCATTGGCCGCAGGGTCGCCCTTGCCTGTACCGAACTCATAGAAGTTGTTGTAGTGCGTGGCGTCCTTGAAGGGCGTGATGCTTTCACCTTCAGCGGTTATCGCCTGCCAACGCGCCGCTGCCAGCTTCTCTTGAAACCAGCCTGGAGCCTTTGACGGCTCGACATCGGCGTAGACACCTGGAGTGTCAGCACTGGCCAGACCCGGCATGGCAGTCATGGCTGCCAGCGCCAGCGAGCCCTGCATCAGTTTGCGACGAGAGAGGTAAACGGACTCAGGCGTGACTTCGGACTCGAGAGCCCGAGAAGAGGGAGGAACTCTGATGAGCATGGCAACTCCGCGACTACAGTTCGGAAAACGAACTGTAGACCACGGAGTGCGGAAGAAATTACAGGGTCAGACTGATTTACGACGACGCAGCTGCAACAAGTACTGAATGGGGCCGGAAAATGCGTAGGCCAGGAAAATCAGCAACAGAATGCGCGGCGGATCGCTGAACACCACGGCGAAGACCAGCACAACCACCAGAATCGCAACGAAAGGGACACGCCCCTTCAGGTCCAGATCCTTGAAGCTGTAGTACTTGATATTGCTGACCATCAAGCAACCTGCGGCAGCGACCAGCAGAGCCACGGCAAAAGCCATGTTCGAGCCCTTGATACCGAAATCGCTGAATGCCCAGACCGTGCCGGCTACGACGCCGGCCGCAGCCGGGCTGGCCAGCCCGATGAAGTAGCGCTTGTCGACGCTGCCGATCTGCGTATTGAAGCGAGCCAGACGCAAGGCAGCCCCCGCCACGTAGATGAAGGCCACCATCCAACCAACCTTGCCCATGCTGCCCAGCGCCCATTCGAAGGCCAGCAATGCCGGAGCGACACCAAAGGCGACCATGTCGGACAGCGAATCATACTCGGCGCCAAAGGCGCTCTGGGTGTTGGTCAGGCGCGCAACGCGGCCATCCAGACTATCGAGCACCATGGCCACGAACACGGCGGCAGCTGCAACGTAGAAGTTACCGTTCATCGCATTGATGATGGAGTAGAAACCGGCGAACAGATTGGCCGTGGTGAACAGATTGGGCAGCAGATAGATACCACGATGACGTACCTTGCGCCCTTCCGCGTCCTGCACTTCCTCTACGTGCTCGTCGATCGGCAGCAGGCTTTCCAGGTTGTCGCCAGCCGGCTTTTGATCCTCGGGACCTTCACTCATGAACAGCACCTTGCAACGGGTTTGACGAATTTCGACCGGGGCGACTGAGCTCAGTTCGCCTTCCAGTGAGCTGGCTTTATACCAGAAGCCTCACCTCAGAATGAAAAAACGCGGCATAAAGCCGCGTTCTTTCGCACATCGCAGACCTTAGTTCTTGGTCTTGTCGACGATCTTGTTGGCAGCGATCCACGGCATCATCGCACGCAGCTGCTCACCGATGACTTCGATACCGTGAGCGGCGTTGTTGCGACGCTTGGCGGTCATCGACGGGTAGCCAGTGGCGCCTTCGCTGATGAACATCTTGGCGTATTCGCCATCCTGGATGCGCTTCAGAGCATTGCGCATGGCCTGACGGGATTCGGCGTTGATCACTTCCGGACCGGTCACGTACTCGCCGTACTCGGCGTTGTTGGAGATCGAGTAGTTCATGTTGGCGATGCCGCCTTCGTACATGAGGTCAACGATCAGCTTCAGTTCGTGCAGGCACTCGAAGTAGGCCATTTCCGGCGCGTAGCCGGCTTCGACCAGAGTTTCGAAACCGGCCTTGACCAGTTCGACGGTACCGCCGCAGAGAACGGCCTGCTCACCGAACAGGTCGGTTTCGGTCTCGTCCTTGAAGGTGGTTTCGATGATGCCGGTACGGCCGCCGCCAACGCCCGAGGCGTAGGACAGGGCGACGTTCTTGGCGTTGCCGGAAGCGTCCTGGTAAACGGCGATGAGGTCAGGAATGCCGCCGCCTTTGACAAACTCGGTACGCACGGTGTGGCCCGGGGCCTTCGGCGCGATCATGATCACGTCGAGGTCGGCACGCGGAACGACCTGGTTGTAGTGGATGGCGAAACCGTGGGAGAAGGCCAGAGTCGCGCCCTTCTTGATGTTCGGCTCGATCTCGTTCTTGTACAGCTGGCCCTGGAACTCGTCCGGAGTCAGGATCATGACCAGATCGGCCGCGGCAACGGCGCTGGCCACGTCGGTCACTTTCAGGCCGTGAGCTTCGGCCTTGGCAACGGTCGCGGAGCCTTTACGCAGACCGATGGTGACATCGACGCCGGAATCCTTCAGGTTGCAGGCCTGGGCATGGCCCTGGGAGCCATAACCGATGATGGCGACTTTCTTGCCCTGGATGATGGAGAGGTCGCAATCTTTGTCGTAATAAACTTTCATGTTCTTGGCTCTTTTGAATCGAAAGGGATGAGGTGCAAGGCACCGCGACGAAGACACCTTAAGTGATCCGCACCATTGCGTAAAATGATATATTTGCAACACAACATGCCGATAAATGAAACGCAATGGACAGCCATTCCCTCCGACTTTTTCTCTCTCTCGCAGACAATCTGCACTTCGGCCGCACCAGCCGCGAGCAGCATGTCAGCCCTTCGGCGCTCAGCCGCAGCATCAAGCAACTGGAGGACGAACTGGGGGCCGCGCTGTTCGTGCGCGACAACCGCTCGGTGCGCCTGACCCGCGAGGGTCAGCAGTTTCGCGAGTACGCGAGCGAGGTCATGAACGGTTGGCAGGCGATTCGCCAGACCTTCATGCAGGACCAGTTGAACCTGCATGGCGAGCTGTCGCTATATTGCTCGGTCACCGCGAGCTACAGCTTTCTCTACGACATCCTCAGCAGCTTCCGCCAGGATTACCCACGCATCGAGATGAAGCTGCACACCGGTGATCCGGCGAAAGCCGTCGAACGTGTGCAGCAGGGACTGGAGGATCTGGCCATCGGCGCCCTCCCCGACAGCCTGCCGGCCGGGGTGGAATTTCAGTCGATAACACGCTCGGAGCTCCGCTTTATCGGTCCGCTAGCGCCGCAACTGCTGAACGAGGAACAGCTTAAGCATCCGACAGCCGAGAGCTGGAAGGACGTGCCGATGATTCTCTCGGAAGAAGGCCTGGCTCGAACGCGCACCGATCGCTGGCTGAAAAGTCACAACATCAAGCCGCGCATCTATGCCCAGGTCAGCGGCAACGAGGCCATCGTCAGCATGGTGAGCCTGGGCTTCGGTATTGGCGTGGTGCCGCAGATCGTGCTGGACAACAGCCCGCTGACCGCACGCATTCGCCTCTACGACATCCAGCCACCACTCACCGCGTACGACATCGGTCTGTTCGCCCTGGAAAAACGCCTCAAGGACCCTCTGATCGCTGCGTTCTGGAATCGCCAGCGCTGAATTTCAGGCAATAAAAAGCCCCGCACCAGGCGGGGCTTTCTATCAGCACAGCGATCAGATGCTCAGTACCTTGTCGCCGCGAGCGATGCCGGTGACACCGCTGCGCACGGTTTCCAGGATCGACGCGGTGCCGATGGCCTGGATGAAGCTGTCGAGCTTGTCGCTGGTACCGGTCAGCTGCACGGTGTAGACGCTGCTGGTCACATCCACGATCTGGCCGCGGAAGATGTCGGTGGTGCGCTTGACCTCGGCGCGCTGGGCGCCGGTGGCCTTGATCTTCACCAGCATCAGCTCGCGCTCGATGTGGGCGCTTTCCGACAGGTTGACCAGCTTGACCACCTCGACCAGTTTGTTGAGGTTCTTGGTGATCTGCTCGATCACCTCGTCATGGCCAACGGTGGTGAGGGTCAGGCGCGACAGCGTCGGGTCCTCGGTTGGCGCAACGGTGAGGCTTTCGATGTTGTAGTTACGCTGGGAGAACAGACCGACCACGCGGGACAGTGCGCCCGGCTCGTTTTCCAGCAGCAGGGAGATGATATGTCGCATCTTAGGTCCGCTCCGTCTTGCTCAGCCACATGTCACGCATCGCGCCGTCTCTGATCTGCATCGGATAGACGTGCTCGCTGGAATCCACCGCGATATCGAGGAATACCAGGCGATTCTTCAGAGCGAAGGCTTCTTCGAGTTTGGGCTTGAGGTCCTTCAGCTCGGTGATGCGCATGCCGACGTGACCGTAGGCTTCGGCCAGCTTGACGAAGTCCGGCAGCGACTCCATGTAGGAGTGCGAATAACGGCTGTTGTACTGCATGTCCTGCCACTGGCGGACCATGCCGAGAGCGCCGTTGTTCAGGTTGACGATCTTCACCGGCAGGTCGTACTGCAGGCAGGTCGACAGCTCCTGGATGTTCATCTGGATGCTGCCTTCACCGGTCACGCAGGCCACGTCGGCCTCCGGGAAGTTCAGCTTGATGCCCATGGCAGCCGGGAAACCGAAGCCCATGGTGCCCAGGCCACCGGAGTTGATCCAGCGATTGGGCTTGTTGAACTTGTAATACTGCGCGGCGAACATCTGGTGCTGGCCGACATCGGAGGTGACGTAGGCATCGCCACGGGTCACTTCGCACAGGGTTTCGATCACGGTCTGCGGCTTGATGATCGAACCGTCGCCCTCGTTGTAGGGGAACAGACGGCCACCGGCGCGCCACTCGTCGATCTGCTTCCACCAGCTGGCAACGGTGTCCCTGTTCGGGGTTTCACCGATTTCCTTGAGGATGGCGACCATCTCGGTCAGCACGCTGTCCACCGGGCCAACGATCGGGATATCGGCCTTGATGGTCTTGGAGATCGAAGCCGGGTCGATGTCGATATGAATGATCTTGGCGTTCGGGCAGAACTTGGCCGCACCGTTGATCACGCGATCATCGAAACGCGCACCGACCGCCAGGATCACATCGGCGTGGTGCATGGCCAGGTTGGCGGTGTAGCTGCCGTGCATGCCGAGCATGCCGATGAACTGGCGGTCGGTGCCCGGATAACCACCGAGGCCCATCAGGGTGTTGGTCACCGGCAGATTGAGCATCTGCGCCAGTTCGGTCAGCGGCGCGGAAGCCCCGCCCATGATCACGCCACCGCCGGAATACATGACCGGACGCTTGGCGGCCAGGAGCATCTCGGCAGCCTTGCGGATCTGGCCGGAGTGGCCACGTACCGCCGGGCTGTAGGAGCGCAGCTTGACCTTCTTCGGGTAGACGTATTCGAACTTCTGGGTCGGGTCACCCATGTCCTTCGGAATGTCCACCACGACCGGGCCGGGACGACCGGACTCCGCGAGATAGAACGCCTTCTTCAGCACTTCGGGGATTTCCGAGGGGTGCTTGATGATGAAGCTGTGCTTCACGATCGGGCGGGAAATACCGACCATGTCGGTTTCCTGGAAGGCATCGGTACCGACCATGGCACTCGGCACCTGACCGGAGATCACCACCATCGGGATGGAATCCATGTAGGCGGTGGCAATGCCGGTGATGGCATTGGTCGCGCCCGGGCCGGAGGTCACCAGCACCACACCGGCCTTGCCGGTGGCGCGGGCATAGCCGTCAGCCATATGGGTAGCGGCCTGCTCATGGCGAACTAGGATGTGAGTCACTTCCGGTTCTTTGAACAGGGCATCGTAAATATGCAGGAGGGCACCACCCGGGTACCCGTAGATGTACTTAACGCCTTCGTCACGCAGGAAGCGGACGACCATTTCAGCGCCAGATAAGAGCTCCACGTTGTTCACCTCTTGAACGCCAGTATGCCACCCGCAACGGGTAGCCCTAAGTAGGTTCTTACTGTCAGCGGACACGCACGACGGTGATCGTGGATTCGGAACATCAGCTTGACGAGTAACGGAGCAGCCCATGGTCTTGCGGGGCTGACCCTCCCAGCGCGAGGTAACGCGTAGCGGGTGTCACGGTTCGGCGCGGGTAGCGCCTCTTTTCCCCGAGCTGGAGGACGCTTGCGGCGGACTCCACTGCGGGGAAGGCTGGATTGTTCGGGTTCGGCAAGGGCAAGTCAAGAGATGTGTAACCTATTATTCAACCCGCCGCTGTGACGCAGCGCAGGATGACGATTGCCGGCTTTTGGTTATAGTAACCAGCAGCACCGCAGCTCTCGATAAAGGAAACCGCATGCGCCACATGATTCTAACTGGCAGCTTGATGCTCGCTCTGAGCGCAACCGCCATGGCCAGCCAGGTCTACAAGTGGGTGGATGAAAACGGCGTGACTCATTTCGGCGCGCAGCCACCGCAAGGCCAGCAGGCCACCACGATCAACACCGCTGCGCCACCTCCCCGCCCGACACCGAGCGAGCCGGCGCCGAGCGAGCCGGCGCCGAGCGTCGAAGAGCTGCTCGACCCGGAGCAGGCCGCCATCGACAAGAAGGTCAAAGAGGACGTGGCGAAGCAGGAGGCCGAGCGCAAGAAGTATTGCGAGACGGCCCGCACCAATCTGGCTCAGCTGGAAAACAATCCGCGCCTGCGCCTTGATGACGGTGGAGAAGTACGCCGTATCGACGAGAACGAGCGCCAGGAGCGCATCGCCGACCTGAAGAAATCGATCACGGAAAACTGCCAGTAATGCCCGCGCGCCCTAGGGCGCGCGAGTGAGCAAGCGATCGAATTCGCCCAGCAGCTCCAGCAGCCGACGCGCAAGGCCCGGCTGCTCGCGATAGACCATCTCGGCCATCGCCTGAATTCCCGATACCGACGGCAACTGAGCGCCTGTTTCCAGCAGGAGCTTCATTCGCGGCAGGAAAATCCATTGCAACCATTGCTCGAACGTCAGGGTATCGACGCAGAACGGTTCCTGGCTGGCCAAGGCCTCGGTGCTTGGCGCCTGCTCCTGCCACCAACCGAGCACGCGCAATTCCCGCTCGATCAACAGCAGTTGCTCGGCCAGCGGCGCCACACGAGCGTCCATCAGAGGTTGACCCTCGCACGCTCGCGAGCCTGAGCGGCTCCCGCAGGATCACCCTGCCGTTCGCGCGCCTGAGCGATCAGCCCCCACAGACCTGCCTGCAGGGCAGGACGTCCGCCAGCGTAGGTCAGGCCACGGCGGGCGAGCTGCTCGGCCTGAGCGGCATCCCCCTGGGCCAGACGCACCTCGGCCAGACGGTAGAGCACCTGCGGCTCACGTGGCGCGATACGCTGAGCCCGCTCCAGGCTGGACGCCGCACCATTCAGATCACCGCCGCCCTGTTGTTGTTGCGCCGTGGTCAGCAGGGCCAGCACAGGACCATCGAGCTGTTCGTCTGCGGCCAGGCCACCACCGCTGGGGATACCGCTGGGCATGCTCGGCGCGGAAGAACCGAACCCGCCCTGCTGCGGAGCCGGAGGCTGGCTGCTGACGGGAGGGTCAAAGGTCAGGCCGCCGCTGGAAGTGATCGGCTGCGAATCGGTCTGCAAAGGCGCGGAGATGGCGCCTTGCGGCACCATGACCACCACACCGGAGTCCTCCTCGATACGCTGCGGTGCGGCTGCCGGCCCCTGGGTCGGCGCCGGACCGGCACCGCCGGACGACAGGGGAGTTCCGGCATCGACCACCGGAATGGAGCCCTGCGGCACCGTACTGCAACCACCCAGCACCGCTGTTGCCAGCATCGTGGCAAGCCACTTCTTGTTCACATCCAATCCTCTCAAGGTCACACCGAGCCCTACGACTCGGCCATCAATCCAACCAGCCGCGTACCCAGTCCATCACCGACTCGACCGGTGCCTGGAATCCACAGGCGGAGCCCGGGGCCGGCTCACTGCCGCGAATATAAGGCATCTGCACCGCATTCGGGCACCCCGAGGCCGAGCCCAGACCGGTCTGACGGTCCACCCAGGCCTGGGCGACGTTGTCCGGCATCGGCATGTCCAGCGGCAGCGGATCGGCCTTGCGCATGAAGCCCGCCCACACCTGCAGGGCGCCCGTGGCGCCGGTCAGGGGTGTCGGACCGTTATCGTCACGGCCGAGCCAGACCACGGCCAGCAGGTCCTGGCTGAAACCGGCGAACCAGCTGTCGCGCGAGTCGTTGCTGGTACCGGTCTTGCCGGCCAGATTCAGCGAACTGGGCAGTTGGTTGTAGACCGAGCGCCCGGTGCCCTCGCGCATGGTGCGCTGCATGGCGTTCTGCACCAGGTAGATGGCGCCGGGATCGAAGCGCTGCTGGATCTGGAAGGGATAACGCCCGAGCGGCTCACCATCGGCGGTGAGCACACTGCGAATGCCACGCAGCGGCGTATTGAAGCCGCCGTTGGCCAGGGTCTGGTACATGTCCGCCACTTCCATCGGCGTCAATGCGCCTGCCCCCAGCAGCATCGAGGGATAGGCCGGCCACTTGCGCTCCACCCCAAGCCGCTCGAGAGTCTTGAGCACGTTGGGCACGCCGATCTCCAGGCCGAGCTTGGCCGTGGACAGGTTGTAGGACTGAGCCAGGCCTTGGTACAGGTAGATGGTGCCATGCGCCTTACGATCAAAGTTCTGCGGCGTCCAGACCTGCCCGTCCTGCCCCTTGATGGAGAAGGGTTCGTCCTCCAGCCAGCTGGTCAGGGTGTACTGGCTCGGCCGCTCCAGGGCCGCCAGGTAGATCGCCGGCTTGATCAGCGAGCCGATCGGCCGCACCGCATCCAGCGCGCGGTTGAAGCCGGCAAAGCGCGGCTGCCTGCTGCCGATCAGCGCCTGGACTTCACCGGTCTCGGGATTGGTCACCACCATCCCGGCCTGCACCTCGTCCACCCCCTTGCGCCCGGCCAGGCGCTTGAGCGTCTCGGCCAACGCCTCTTCGGCCTTGAGCTGCAGGATCGGGTCGAAACTGGTGAAGATGCGCAAGCCTTCCTCGGTCAGATCCTGCTCTCGATAGTCTTCACGCAACTGACGCTTGACCAGGTCGAGGAACGCCGGGAAAGAACTGTCGGCCATGCTGCCACGCGTGGTCACGCCCAGCGGCCTCTGCTTGGCCGCAGCCGCTTCCTCGAGGCTGATCGAGCCCTGCTCCGCCAGCAGATCAAGGACCAGATTGCGGCGCTCCAGCGCACGCTCGGGGTTGCGCCTCGGGTTGTAAAAGGTCGGCCCCTTGACCATGCCGACCAGCAACGCGACCTGCTCGAGCTTGAGCTCGGATACCGGCTGACTGAAGAAATACTGACTGGCCAGGCCGAAGCCGTGGACCGCGCGTTGACCGTCCTGACCGAGGAAGACCTCGTTCATGTACGCCTCGAGAATCTCGCGCTTGTCGTAATGCAACTCCAGCAACACGGCCATCATCGCTTCGGTGATCTTGCGCCCGAGCGTGCGCTCGTTGGTCAGGTAGAAGTTCTTCACCAACTGCTGGGTCAGGGTACTGCCGCCCTGCACCAGACGACCGGAGGTGGCGTTGATCCACAGCGCACGGGCGATGCCCTTGGGCGAGACGCCGAAGTGATCGAAATAGTCGCGGTCCTCCACTGCCACCAGTGCATCGATGAGATAGGCCGGCACCTGATCCAGCTTGATCAGGATGCGATCTTCCTGATGCGCCGGGTACAGCCCACCGATCAGCAAAGGCTCCAGACGCGCCACGGCCAGATTGCTGCCATCGGCCTGCGTCAGCCCCGCCACGAAATCGCCGGAGAAGCGCACCCGCACATGCTGCGACGGCTCGGCGCCCTCGTAGAACTGGAACCCGCGGCTGTGCAGTTCGATATTGTTGCCCGCCACCGATACCGCCCCCGGGCCTTTCACCGCGCTCTCGCGGCGATAACCCAGGGCGTCCAGTTCGCGCAGGAAGTCGTCCTTGGCCAGCTTCTGGCCGACGAACAGTTCCAGCGGACGTGCATAGACCTTGGCCGGCACCGTCCAGCGCTTGCCGGAGAATTTCTCCTGCACCACGGCATCGAGATAGACGGCAAAACCGGCGAGGATGACCAAGCCGACGAGACCGAGCTTGAGGCCCCAGGCGAGCCAGGGGCGCAGGCCGGAGGAACGGGATTTCTTGCTTGAGCGGGGGGAGCGTTTTCGAGTCATGGCGGGATTATACGCACTTTAGATGAGGGCCAGCAGCGCCGTCCGGATGGTTTGCAGAGCCGCGCACAGCCGCCATAATGCCGGCCTAAAACAGCGTCTAGAACAAGGATCGAACGTGAGCCAAGCCCTGATTGCCGCATTGCAGAACCCGGCCCTGTATCCGCATCCGGTGGAAGGTTTTCAGCTGATAGAGACCCATATTTCCTGGGTTTTGCTCACTGGCCCCTATGCCTACAAGATCAAGAAACCGGTGAATTTCGGCTTTCTCGACTTCACCACGCTCGATGCGCGCAAACATTTTTGCGAAGAAGAGCTGCGCCTCAACCAGCGCCTGACCCAGGATTTGTATCTGGAAGTGTTGCCGATTGGTGGTAGCGAAACTGCACCGACCCTGAACGACGGCGCTCCGGCCATCGAGTACGCCCTGAAGATGCGCCAGTTCCCCCAGGAGAACCTGCTCAGCGAAATCCAGGCGCGCGGCGAACTGAACGACGCCCATATCGATGCGCTGGCCGAGCAGATCGCCACCTTCCACCTGACCGCACCGCAGGTACCGCAGGAACATCCGCTGGGTAGCGCAGAAGCGGTGATGGCGCCGGTGCAGCAGAACTTCGACCAGATTCGCCCGATGCTCAGCGAGCAGGCGGACCTGCAGCAACTCGAAGCACTCGAAGCCTGGGCGCAGTCCAGCTATCAGCGCCTGCAGCCACTGCTGGCCGAACGCAAGGCGCAGGGCTTCATCCGCGAGTGCCACGGCGATATTCACCTGGGTAACGCCGCACAGATCGACGGTCGCGTGGTGCTGTTCGATTGCATCGAATTCAACGAGCCCTTCCGCCTGACCGACGTCACCGCGGATATCGCCTTTCTCGCCATGGACCTGGAAGACCGCGGCCTCAAGTGCCTGTCACGCCGCTTCGTCAGCGGCTGGCTGGAGCACACCGGCGACTACGCTGCGCTGCACCTGCTGAACTTCTACAAGGCCTACCGCGCCATGGTGCGGGGCAAGGTCGCGCTGTTCCGCCTGGGCCAGGAGCAAGACCCGGTACAGCGCGCGGTCATTCTGCGCCAGTACCGCGGTTACGCCGCACTGGCGGAAAGCTACAGCGCCATCCCCTCGCCCTTCCTGGTCATTACCCATGGCGTTTCGGCCGTCGGCAAGAGCCATGTCGCCCTGCGTCTGGTCGAGGCACTCGGCACCATTCGCTTGCGCTCCGACGTAGAGCGCAAGCGCCTGTTCGGCGAGCAGAGCGCAGATGACAAAGGCCAGTTGGCCGGCGGCATCTACAACGCGCAAGCCAGCCAGGCGACCTACGAGCGCCTGCACCAGCTCGCTCGCCAGACGCTCCAGGCCGGCTTCCCGGTGATAATCGACGCCACCTACCTCAAGCTCGAGCAGCGTCAGGCGGCCAGCGAAATTGCCGAGCAGACCGGCGTGCCTTTCCTGATTCTCGACTGCCAGGCCCCCGACGCCGTGATCGCCAGCTGGCTGGAGCAGCGGCAGAGTGAGGGTAGAGACCCCTCCGACGCCACCCTGGAAGTGATACAGGTGCAACAGGCAGCGCGCGAGCCGCTCGACGAGGCGGAGCTGAGCCACAGCAAGCGTGTCGACACCCACGACGCCGCCAGCCTGGACAGCCTGGTCGAGCGCATCCGCCAACGCCTGCCGGGGATCTGACCCCCGGCAAGGCCCTACCGGGCAAAGCGCGGCTAGGCTTCTATACTGGCGGTAAGTCCACCACCGGTACCCGCCATGAGCCAGCCGCGCCAGCTTGATCACCCGCTCTACGCCCTGCTGCACAACGACGACGTCAAGGGCTTCAATGCCAAGAAGCCCAAGGACGCCGAGGTGGACATGTCGGGCGGCGACTTTCGTGGGCTGGATCTACGCAACCTGGACACCGAGGGCGTCAACTTCACCGACGCCTATTTCCGCGGTGCCGACCTGCGCGGGCTCGACCTGCGCAAGGCCAAGATCGAAGGCGCCAGCCTGGCCCACGCGCAGATTTCCGGCGCCTACTTTCCCGTCGAACTGACCGCGGACGAAATTCTCATGTCGGTGAATTTCGGCACACGCCTGCGCTATAGAACCAGGCAGACCGAGCCTTGAACGGCACATCCCCAATTGGCCGCTACACTTTTTCCGCAGGCACACCGACGTGAATCCTTCATCCGCACGCAGGGAGGCGCAATGAACGACGAGCTCCAACACCTGAAGAATCTCGGCAAGACCTCGGCGCAGTGGTTGCACGCCGTAGGCATCCACAGCGCCAACGACCTGCGCCGCTACGGTGCGGTTGGCGCCTATCGCGCCGTGAGGGCCCGCGGCTTTCGCGCCTCCAAGGTGCTGCTCTATGCCATCGAAGGCGCGCTGCTCGACGTACACTGGAGCGAATTGCCGCCCGCCCACAAGGCCGAACTGAACGGCAAATTGGACGCCAGCCAGAACGACAACAAGAGCTAGCTCACAACCCCAACGCACGGAGATTTACTCGAACGTCGCCGCAGCCTATTGTTTCAGGGACCTTCGTGTGGTCAGCCAGCCCAGCCAGTTCAAGGAATTACGGTTATGTATTTACTCGGGGAGCAACCGGCCTACGCCGATCAGTTGATCAATCGCCTGCAGAGTATCCCCACTCAACTGCTGGACGGGCTGCAACCCACGGCTGCCACCCTGCGCCTGGAGCGGGTCGACGACCTGGCCCAGGTACTGCCGGGCAACCAGCTGTTCATCATCGAGAATGGCCTGCTGCACGCCGTGGTCGACGAGCGTCCGCTGTTCTATCTGCAGGAAGGCGACCTGGTCGGCCTGCGCCAGGGTATCGACCTGCCCTCCTGCCGCTATAGCAGCGAAGAGCCCATCAGCCTGGTCCCCTACTCGCGCAGCGAGGTTTTCCAGCACATCTATGCCAGCGAACAGCGTCAGGAGCTGTTCATCCAGTACCTGATCGGCCACACCGCCCTGCTCTCCGACGCACTGGCGCGGCTCAAGCAACCGGAGATTCGCCCGGCGACCGGCTTTCAGCATTTCGCCGCCGGCGAAGAGCTGATCCATCAGGGTGACGAGGCCGATCACGTCTTCATCATCATCGAGGGTCACGCCGAAGCCCATGTCGATGGCCAGAAGGTCGGCGATGTGCAGAAGGACGAGATTTTCGGCGCAATGGCCGTATTCACTCGCGAGAAGCGCAGCGCCACGGTGATCGCCAGCGAGCCCTGCACGGTGATGGTGATCCCCAAGGAACAGTTCCTCAGCCTGATGCAGAGCAACCCGCGCATCGCCCACAGCCTGATCGAGAGCATGGCTCGCCGCATCGACCTGCTGAACAAGGAAGTCACCCAGCTGCGTCAGCCTGCCGTCTCCTGAACCTGTTGCAGGCAAACGAACCCCGGCCAGAAGCCGGGGTTTTGCGTTTTCGGAGCCGCTGAGAAAAATTCTCAAGAAAGGCGTTGACTATGAAATGAGAATTGTTATTATTATCTCAACTGGTCGCGAGATCAGCCGATAAGCTAAAGAGACCATTCAGTCGGACTCTTCAGATTATCTCCTCATCAGGCTAATCACGGTTATTGACCCGGCTCTTGCCGGGTCTTTTTTTGCCGGAGGAAAAGGCCCGATGCGAAACCCTCAGTCGTCGACCTGAGCCAGCCAGTCCGGCAGATTGAAATGCAGGCTGATGCGGCTGATCAGACCGTCCTGCATCTCGAAAAAGGCTCCCACGCGTGCTTCGTAGCGCTGGCCGCAGGCCTCCGGCAGCCCCTCGTCGGTGGCCAGATACTCGCCCTGTACACGGTACTCGCACGCGGCATGACGCCCGTCCGGCTCAGTCAGTATCACCAGTTGCTCGAGGCTTTCGCGATAACAACGCATGTAGCGCTCGAGATAGGCCGCAAACGCCTCACGTCCGTGTTCGACGAAGCCCTGGTTGGGTTCCAGCGTGACGTCGGCACTGACCAGCGCCAGACAGGCACGGGCATCGCGATCATTGAGCGCTTGAAAGTAACGTTGCAGCAGGTCGCGAACGGCGGCGGGCATGGTGCAGGCTCCATCGGCAAAACGCCGAGGATACCCTTCCGCCCGCGACGGGAAAGCGGCTAGGGTCGCAGTTTGGCGCAGTGATCCTGCTGCGGCTGCGCGGCCGTGAACCAGACGTAATCGGCCATGCTGGCATCCACCTCGCGCCCGACCTCCGCCAGAATCAGCACCGCACTACCCGCTTGAGCTCCCAGATCGGCCAGATGCAAGGGGACGCCGAGATCCTTGCGTACATGAAAGGCTCCGGCCAGCAACAGGCTGGGCTGCGGTGCCGCCAGCAGCGCCTCGGCCATGCGCCGGTCGCGCTGCTGCTGCACGGCGAGCATCGCCGGCAACTGACTGTCCGGCAGCAGGCCGCAATGCGACGCGCGGATGTCCTCCAGCAGGCGCTCCTGCACCTCGACGGCACTGGAGCGCTGCCCCTGCAACGTCGGGCGTTGGCGATAGATCTGCATGATCTCGACACGATCCAGATTGGCCGCGAGCAACGGATAGTGCTGTCGCAGTTGATGCAGCACCAGCGGCCCATACATCGACCAGCTCCAGCCCGGCTGCCAGGCCAGGGTCGCCAACGGATCGCTGATCGTCTGTCCCGCACGGGCAGCTGCCTGTGCCTGGTCGATCTTGTTCTGCTGATCGGGGTTGAGCATCTCCATCAGTACGCTGCCCTGTGGGCGCTGCTTCGACAGCTCGCGCAATAGCCAGAGCTGCAGGGCATGGTGATCGGGATTGTCGTGCTGCTCGCCGACCAGTACCCGCTGGGCCGGCGCCAGGCGTTCCAGCAACTGCTCAGGGCTGATCGTCTGTCCGCTGGCCAGATCGACGATGCGAGCGAAATCGACATGCTCGTGTCCCAGCGGGGCGAGCGGCGCCGGTGGCGGCAACATGTTCTGGCTCTGGCAGGCGCCGAGCAGGACCAAACAACTCAGCAGCAAGGCTCGCATCGAGGGCTCCAGGGTTCAGCGGGCGACAATCAGCGGGTGACCGCGCTCGGGATGAGTCTGCACCAGGACTTCCAGACCGAAAACGGCCTGCAGGGGTTCGGCGCGCAAGACCTCGGAAGGCGTGCCCAGAGCGCGCGCCCTGCCCCGCTCCAGCAACAGCAGACGGTCGCAATAACGGGCGGCAAGATTGAGGTCGTGAAGAATCACCAGTACCGCCACGCCGGATTCGGCCAGGCGACGAACTGCCTGCAGGCAGGTGTGCTGATGCAGCGGATCGAGCATCGAGGTCGGCTCATCGAGCAGCAGGATCTGCCCCTCGCCGCCCGGCCACAGCTGCGCCAGCACCCGCGCCAGGTGCACGCGCTGACGCTCGCCGCCGGACAACGCCAGGTAGCTGCGCCCGGCCAGATGCGCAGCATCGGCGGCATGCAGCGCCTCCTGAACGATCTGCCTATCGCGCACACGACCGCTGTCGTGGGGCAGCCGCCCCATGGCGACCACTTCCTCGACGCGAAAGGCGAAATTCAGGCTCGAGCTCTGCGGCAGAACGGCCAGGCGTCTGGCCCGCAGCGGCCCCGACCAGTCAGCGAGCGCCCGCTGATCAAGGGTTACCCGGCCGGCGCTGGCTGGCAGCTCGCCAGTCATCGCTGCTAGCAGCGTGCTCTTGCCCGCGCCATTGGGCCCCAGCACGCCCAGCACCTCGCCAGGACGCAACTGCAGATCGATGCCACTGAGCACCACGCACTGGCCGCGGCTGACTTCCAGCTGTTCGACCTGCAGCATCAGCTTCGCCCCCGCACCAGCAGGTAAAGAAAGAAGGGCGCGCCGATCAGCGCGGTGACGATGCCGATCGGCAACTCCGCGGGCGCAAGCGCCAGACGCGCGGCCAGATCGGCCAGCAGCAGCAGGCTCGCGCCGGCCAATGCCGAGGCAGGCAGAAGCAGGCGGTGGTCGGGGCCCACCAACAAGCGCATCAGGTGCGGCACCACCAGGCCGATGAAACCGATCAGGCCGGCAGCAGCCACCGCAGCGCCCACACCCAGCGCCGTACAGAGCACCAGCTCGCGCTTGAGCCGCTCCACATCGAAACCGAGATGGCGAGCCTCCGACTCCCCCAGAAGCAGGGCATTCAATGCCCGCGCCCGGCGCGGCAACCACAGCGCCACGGCCAGCGTGGCCAGCAGCAAAGGCCAGAGTCGCGCGTAGCTGGCGCCATTGAGGCTGCCCAGGTTCCAGAACGTCAGGGTACGCAGAGTTGCGTCGTCCGCCAGGTAGGTGAACAGACCGATGGCCGCCCCTGCCAGCGCGGTGAGCGCGATGCCCGCCAGCAGCATGGTCGCCACATGGGTCTGCCCGTCGCGCCGGCCCAGGCGATAGACCAGCGCCGTCACCAGCAAGCCGCCGACGAAGGCGCAGGCCGACAGCAAGTAGGGCGCAAAGGCTTCCGGCAAACCGCCGAACGCGGCGCCGCCGACGATGGCCACCGCAGCGCCCAGCGCGGCGCCGCTGGAAACGCCGACCAGGCCGGGGTCGGCCAGGGGATTGCGGAACAAGCCCTGCATCGCCACACCGCAGAGCGCCAGTACCATGCCTACCATCAACCCGAGCAGGGCGCGCGGCATACGGATCTGCGACAGGATCAGTTCGGCCTGCTGCACCGCTGCATCGGCCGCAATAGGCAGGCCCAGCAGGCGCAGGGCCGCACGCAAGGTATCGCCCAAGGGCAAGCTCACCGGCCCGAGCGCCAGCGAGAGCCACAACACGAGCACGAGCAACAGGCCCAGCGCGATGAACAATGGGCGCGTGGAAGAAGGTGAGGTCATGGCTCGCGCTTGGCTTCGGCAGTCAGGGATTGGCTGGCAGGATAAAAGCCTGCGGCCAGCATCGCCAGCCCGTCGGGCACACGCGGCCCGAGCCCACCGACCAGCAGGGTCGGGTCCAGCGCCAGCAAGCGCCCCTCGCGCGCCGCGCGGGTACCGGCCAGGGCGGGGTTCTGCTGCAGCAGGGCCTGCCTGGCAGCTTCGCCGTCCAGGGCGCGGTCAGCCACCACCACGACCTGCGGATCGAGCGCCAGCAGCGCCTCGCTGGAAAGCGCCTTGTAGCCGCCGTGGCTGGCCAGATTTCGCCCACCGGCACGGGTGATCAGCCAATCGGCAGCCGTATCGACACCGCCAACCAGCGGGCTGCCGCCGGCATGTCCGAGCAACAGCAGCACGCCCGGGGCCGGCTGGTCGCGTTGCGCCTGTTCGACCCACTGCTGCTGGGCCTGCAGGCGCTTCTGGTAATCGGCAAACGCCCGCTGCGCGGCCGCCTCATCGCCGAGCAGTTGCCCCAGTCGCTGCAGATTGGCCTGCAGGCTGTCCAGCTCGGCCCGCGCCGTCAGACGCTCGATGCGCACACCGGCGGCGGCCAGTTGCTGGAGCACGGGCGGCGGCCCCATTTCCTCGCTGCCGAGCAGCAGATCCGGACGCAGGGCAAGAATGCCCTCTGCAGCCAGCTGCCGCTGGTAACCGATGCTGGGCAGCCGGGTCAGCGAGCTCGGATGACGGCTGGTGGTATCGACGCCCACCAGTCTGCTCTCGCCGCCGAGCGCCACTACCCATTCGCTCAACGCACCACCGGAACTCACCCAGCGCTGTGGCAACGACTCATCAGCCAGTACCTGGCTGGGAAACAGCAGGACAGCCGCCAGACCGCCCAGGATGTTGGAAAGACGCATGTTCTCGGCTCCAGAGGATGACGTCGACCCATTAGCCGCTTCAGGCGCAAACGGGTGAGGTTGTTCAAGATAGGACTTACCAGCGCCCGATATGGATGGCGGCAGCTGCGCGGTGGCACTCGAAGACGCCCTCTCGCGGGCGATCCAGCAGCCGGCGTCAGGCGCTAACCGGCGCCACGGCATAAGTGAGAAATAATACCATAAGATAATAATTTTCATTGGCAGAGTTGACTTGATAGCGTGACGGCCATCGTCAGCTACCAGCACCGGGCGCCACTTATGGCCTCTGGCATAGTCGCTCCACGCCGGATCGCTCGACCGCCTCAGCAAAGCGGATATCCGCGTTCGGGCGTTGGCGTCCCGGCAACTGCAAGTTCCACTTGGCGCATGGATGCGCCCTCCTCCCTGCGGGATAATCGCGCCATCTGAAATGGAGAACGCGATGATCCGCCTATGCGCGCCGAACGAACTGGCCGAAGGTCAGAGTCGGGGCTTTCTGATCGACCAGCTGAACCTGCTCGCCGTGCGCCGGAACGGCCAGGTGCATGCCTATGTCAACCGCTGCCCGCACCGCGGCATTCCGCTGGAATGGCAGAAGGACCGTTTTCTCGACGACAGCGGCAGCCTGATTCAATGCGCCACGCACGGCGCGCTGTTTCTCATCGAGAATGGTGAATGCGTGGCCGGGCCTTGCGCCGGGCAGGCGCTGCAGATGCTGGTGTGCCGGGAAGACGCGGACGGAATCTGGATCGATCCGTAGAGTGCGCCTGGCACTTCCAGCCGGCGCATCAGTGCCGACGGCGCAACGGGCGGCTCAGCAGCCAGAGGATCAGCAGCGCACCAGCCAGAATCACTAAACTGACGCCCCACTGCAGCGGCCCGGCGAGGCGGAACAGTTCCGCCGGGTGCAGGCTGGGCGCGCGGATCATGCGTTCTTCGGCGGCTGCGCCGGTGGTGGGTATGTCGGCCAGGCCGTCGCCGTCCAGATCCGGCAGGCTGCGGACATGGTCAAGCAGCGCCTGCCACTCCTTGAGCTCCTGCACGCCTTCGGTGTTCGGGTCCTGGTCGACGATGGCGTCTTCGATGCGCGGCAGCGGGCGGCCCTCGGCGTCCTTGGGCACCACGTCGAGCAGGCCCTTGGTCAGGTCCGGCACCAGCCAGGTGAAGCTGCCGACGTAGCTGGTGGCGCCGATGCTGTACAGACGCGTGTCGTTCAGATCCAGCTCGCGGTAGCCGGCAACCGGATCGCCGATCTCGATGCGGCTGACACGGTCGAACGGCACGCGCCATGGGTTGTAGGTAAAGCGCACGCCGGAGACCCGCGGGTAATAGCTGCGGCTGTCGCGCAGCTGATAGGCCAGCAGCAGCACTTCCAGCAGCGACTTGATTTCACGGGCGCTGACGTAGGCCTTGATCATCGGGTACCCAGGCTCGTCGTCGAACTGGCCGACACCCAGCGGGGCGATGCGAAACAGGTCGGAAACCTCCTGCACGCCGTGGCGGCCCTTGAGCAGATCGTCGCGGATGGTGCCGTTGCCGGTGAAGGCCAGGTCGGCGTCCACGGCATGACGCAGGGCATCGGTCACCAGATTGGCCAGGGTGTGGTCGCTGAAATCGCGACCCAGGCTCTGGTCGACCTTGGCCAGCGGCTGGTCGAAGCGATAGCCCTTGGGCGCCAGCATGCGTTCGCTGACCACCTGCTTGAAGTCCTCCACCTTGGCGGTGATCGCCTCGTCGCCGGCGATGCTGTCGTTGACCGGATGCAGGCGGTAGTCGCGCAGGCGCGGCACACCGTCGTCGCCGAGGGTCATGCGCAGCTCGCCGAGGTACTGGATTTCCGAGCCGGCCTGCATCACCGGGGTGCGGCCGTTGACCAGCACCGGTTGCGGCAGCGCCACATGCGAATGGCCGCCGACGACGATGTCGATGCCCGGCACCTGCTCGACCAGCTCCACCTCTTCGCCGCGCCAGCTACCATCGGCCTGCTGGGTAACGCCCATGTGCGAGAGCAGGATGACCACCTCGGCGCCCTCCTCGCGCAGCTTGGCCACCATCTCCCTGGCGGTGGCCACCGGGTCGGCGAAGGTCACCGGTTTGATCATCGGGCTGACCGCCACGGCGTTGTTGCCGAGCAGGCCGAACAGGCCGAAGCGGATGCCGCCACGCTCGATCAGCCTGTACGGCAAGATGCGCCCGGCCTCGGCGTGCGCCTGCAGGCTGTCATCGGCCTTGCTCATTTCGTCGAAGCGCATGTTGCTCGACAGCAACGGCAGCAGCGCGTCGCCCTTGGCCTTGTGCGCAGCGCTGATCATCGCCGCGAGGCCGGCGGGGCGAAAGTCGAATTCGTGGTTGCCGATCACCGCGGCGTCGTAGCCCAGCTCGGTCATCAGGCGCAGTTCGCTGCCCATCTCGCGGGCGATGGTGTGAAACAGCGTGCCCATGGTGAAGTCGCCGCCATCGAGCAGCAGCAAGGCCTCGTCGCCGGCCGCGGCGCGCCGCTCATTCAGCAGGGTGGCCAGGCGCGCGACGCCGCCGACGGTATCGTCATCGTTCAGCGTCGCCGGGCTGTACTCGTTGTTGGGGCCGAAGCCGAGCAGGCGCGATTGCCAGTCGTTGCTGTGCAGGATGGTGAAGCTGCGTTCGGCAGCGGCCAGCGGCGTAGCGGCCAGCAGGCCGGCGAGCAGAAGGGAGGGAAGCAGACGCATGGACGATCCTTGGCGATGAGTGCAGACAGTATGCTGCAGGCCGCCCGCGTCCACAGCGACCGATCGGGACGCGATTTGTCGCCAATCGAGTCAGGCATTCATTGCCACAGGTCAGCGCCGCAGAGCGGCACAGCGACTAGGCTGAAAGCAGGACAGCGAAGCGGAGAAGGGCGATGGATCATTTTGACCTGATGCTGGTACTGCTGATCGGCGGCTTCCTGCTGCTGGGAGTCGGCTTCAACTTCCGCGAGCACGAATGGGGCGTGCGTGTGCTCGGGTTGGGGGTATTGCTGATGCTGGTGCCGATTGCGCTACGGGTGCATCTGGCATTGGCGTAGGTCGCCGTGCGCACCGAGCGATATTGATGGTGTCGCAGTTGCGCAAAGCCGGTGCGCGCGGCGCACCCTACGGGCCGCGATCTCGGGGTTGCACGCCGCATCGCATGGTGCGCCATGCGCACCGGGGCATCGTGGTTCGCGGGAGGTCGACGACGCCCTACCGTTTCCAGCGCTCGGCGGCGCTCTGGTCGCTGCAGCGACCTTCGACCCAGCGCGGGCCTTCGCTGGTGTCTTCCTTCTTCCAGAATGGGGCGCGGGTCTTTAGATAATCCATGACGAGGTTGCAGGCGTCGAACGCCGCCTGACGATGGGCGCTGCTGGTGCCGACGAAGACGATGGGCTCGCCCGGCTCCAGGCGGCCGATGCGATGGATGATCTCGATGCCCAGCAGCGGCCAGCGCTGACGCGCTTCATCGGCGATCTTGCCCAGGGCCTTCTCGGTCATGCCGGGGAAATGCTCGAGGAACATGCCACCCACTTCGCGGCCGTCATTGAAGTCGCGCACGTAGCCGACGAAGGTGACCACCGCGCCGATGCCGAGGTTGGCGGCATGCAGGGCGTTGAGCTCGGTGCCGGGGTCGAAGGGCTGGGCCTGTACGCGGATAGTCATGGGGAGTGTCTCGTTCGGTGGGGGGCTGCCGGGGCGGTTCGGTGGGTTGATGGTGGGCTGAAGCCCACCCTACAAGGCTGTGGTCAGGGGTTGCCGGCGTGGGGTGGTGGGCTGAAGCGGAGCGGCGCCCGGTCCACCCTACGGTGCCTGCATCAACCGCCGGTGACGGTGGGGAAGAAGGCCACTTCATCGCCTTCGGCCAGCGGCTCGTCGAGGCTGCACAGCTCCTGATTGCGCGCGCACATCAGGTTCTGCTCGCCCAGCACTTCCCACTCGCCGCCGCGGGCAACCAGGTGCAGGCGCAGGTCGTCGAGGGTGGCGAAGTCGCCGCTGAGTTGTTCGTCGTCACGGCCCAGGGTTTCGCGGTAGCGGGCGAAATACTGCACGCGGATCATGCTTGCTCCTCCAGCTTGTAGTGACCGCTCTTGCCGCCGAGCTTCTCCAGCAGGCGCACCTGCTCGATGACCATGCCACGATCCACGGCCTTGCACATGTCATAGATGGTCAGCGCGGCGACGCTAGCGGCAGTCAGTGCCTCCATCTCGACACCGGTTTGCCCGGACAGTTTGCAGCGCGCGGTGATATGTACGCAGTCATCGCCTTCGGCGCTCAGCTCGACCTTGACGCCGGTGAGCATCAGCGGGTGGCACAGGGGGATCAGATCGCTGGTTTTCTTCGCCGCCTGGATGCCGGCGATGCGCGCCACGGCGAACACGTCGCCCTTGGGGTGCTCGCCGGCGACGATCATCTGCAAGGTGGCAGGCAGCATGCGCACGCGCGCTTCGGCAGTGGCCTCGCGGAAGGTGGTCGCCTTGTCGGTGACGTCGACCATATGCGCGCGGCCTTGGGAATCGAGATGGGTCAGCACGGGACAGCTCCTGGCGGGAATCGGCCGATTGTAAACCCGTGGGTCAGGATTTGCAGTCATGTTGTAGCCGGATGAAATCCGGGGATGTACGGCCCCGGATTGCATCCGAGCTACGAAGTTATTGCCCCTCTCCCGCAAGCGGGAGAGGGAAGCGAGGGTGCTACATATGGGTTTCCGCGTACTCCGCCAGGATCGAGCGCGGCACCCCTTGCAGGGTGATGTGCACGCCGTGGGGGAAGTCCTTGAAGCGTTCGGTGAGGTAGGTCAGACCCGAGCTGGGCGCCGACAGATAGGGGGTGTCGATCTGCGCCAGGTTGCCCAGGCACACCACCTTGGAGCCGTTGCCGGCGCGGGTGATGATGGTCTTCATCTGGTGCGGGGTGAGGTTCTGGCATTCGTCGATGAGGATCAGACTCTGCTGGAAGCTGCGCCCGCGGATGTAGTTGAGCGATTTGAACTGCAGCGGCACCTTCTGCAGGATGTAGTCGACGCTGCCATGGGTGCTCTCGTCGTCCATGTGCAGCGCTTCGAGGTTGTCGGTGATTGCGCCGAGCCAGGGCTCCATCTTCTCCGCCTCGGTGCCGGGCAGGAAGCCGATTTCCTGGTCCAGCCCCTGCACGCTGCGGGTGGCGATGATGCGCCGGTAGCGCTTGCTGACCATGGTCTGCTCGATGGCCGCGGCCAGCGCCAGGATGGTCTTGCCGGAACCGGCGGCGCCGGACAGGTTGACCAGGTGGATGTCCGGATCGAGCAGCGCGAACAGCGCCAGCGCCTGATGGATGTCGCGCGGCTTCAGGCCCCAGGCCTCCTGATGCAGCAGCGGCTCCTGGTGCATGTCGAGGATGACCAGCTCATCGCCCTTGATCGCCTTGATCCAGCCGACGAAACCCTGCTCGTCGAGGATGAACTCGTTGACGTGCACCGCCGGCAGGTTGTCGGTGAGTTGCACGCGGTGCCAGGTGCGACCGTGGTCCTGACGGGTCTCCACCTTGCTCACCCGGTCCCAGAACGAGCCGGGCAGGTCGTGATACCCCTTCGATAGCAGCGAGACGTCATCGACCAGTTGGTCGGTGTGGTAGTCCTCGGCATCGATGCCGCAGGCGCGCGCCTTCAGGCGCATGTTGATGTCCTTGGTCACCAGCACCACGGACAGACCGGGATTGCGCGTTTTCAGCTCCACCAGCTGATTGATGATCTTGTTGTCGTTGAGATCCTCGGGCAGCCAGGTAACCGGGGCGGCACGCTTGCTCATGAGGATGGACAGACAGCCGCATGGACCGCTCTTGCCCCGCTGGATGGGGACGCCGAGCTCCACGTCCTCGGGTTCGGCACCCGCGAGGATCTGGTCGATCAGGCGGATGGCCTGGCGACATTCGGCGGCGACGCCGTGCTTACCGGATTTGAGCTTGTCGAGTTCCTCCAGCACCGTCATCGGAATGGCGACGTGGTGCTCTTCGAAGTTCAGCAAGGCGTTGGGATCGTGAATCAGGACGTTGGTGTCGAGGGCGTAGAGGGTTGGAGCGGTGGGCTTGGAGCGTCCGTGGTCATCCATACTCGGTCACCTTCTTGTAGTAGCCAAGCGACGCAAGACCAGGACGGTTCTGCGCCGCGGAGAGGCCGCCGACTCCTCAGTGCCGGGGCTGAGAAGGTGCAAGCAAGGTGAGGGCCAATGGCCGCCACCTGTCTGCAGGTTTCGGCGGTCTTGCTTTTTTATTACTCCAATTCTTATGACAGAAAAACGTTTTTTTCGTCTCAGGCAGGTTTATTTGTCGACGCGACAGATAGCGCTTGGCGCGCGCCATGCCCCCCGTTAAAGTCCGAAGTCGCACCGCGCTTTTCCTTCCCTGCCTCCCCTGCCCCGAATCTGCTCCCTGCGCGCCAGGAGTGTGCAGCAGCCTCTCTCAATCGCCCCCATAGGTGGTCTTGTACAGGCCCAGCTTCTAGAATCGCCGTCACGCTTTCTGGAGACCTGCTCATGCTGATGGTGATTTCACCGGCCAAGACCCTCGACTACGAGACCCCGCCAGCCACCCCGCGCTTCACCCAACCCGAACACCTCGACCACGCCCAGGAACTGATCGCTCAGCTGCGCGCCTTCAGCCCGGCGCAGATCGCCGAGCTGATGCACCTCTCCGACAAGCTCGCCGGCCTCAATGCCGCACGCTTCGGCAGCTGGGAACGCCCGTTCAACCCGTCCAACGCCAAGCAGGCGCTGCTGGCCTTCAAGGGCGACGTGTACACCGGCCTGCATGCCGAGGATTTTTCCGAGGATGACTTCGACTTCGCCCAGGCTCACCTGCGCATGCTGTCCGGCCTGTATGGTGTGCTGCGCCCGCTGGACCTCATGCAGCCCTACCGCCTGGAAATGGGCACCAAGCTGGTCAACGGTCGCGGCAAGGACCTGTACGCCTTCTGGGGCGAGCGCATCAGCGCCTGGCTGAACCAGGCGCTGGCCGCCCAGGGCGATGACGTGCTGCTCAACCTGGCGTCCAACGAATACTTCGGCGCGGTCAAGCGCAAGGCCTTGAACGCACGCATCATCGACACCGAGTTCAAGGACCTGAAGAACGGCCAGTACAAGATCATCAGCTTCTACGCCAAGAAGGCCCGCGGTCTGATGGCGCGCTACGTGATCAAGGAACGCCTGACCAACCCCGAGGGCCTGAAGGATTTCAACTATCAGGGCTACCGTTATTCGGCCGAGCATTCCAAGGCCGACAGCCTGGTCTTCCTGCGCGATCAGCCGCTGGACTGAGATTTTTCCCTTCCGCCTGCTTGCCGCTCATCGGGTGGCGAGCAGGCGCCCGCCATTCGCCTCGCCTGCCCCCTCTCCCGCGCCAGCGCCTCGCTCGAGCGCAAGCGGCTGCCGACCGACACCCCCTTCTGCGCCCTCTGGCGAAACGGCAAAAACCCGCCTGACTTCACACTTTCAGAACAGTTTGATTTTTTATCGAACTTATTCGTCTAGTTAGTTATCCGATAGTTTCGCGACAACTAAATTGCATAATGCCATCGTGCATTTTGCAACTTGCTAGCACAGTGAGATCAATTAGGCGTTCAGCTGCCGTTCAGCACAGGACGAACGGTAGGAACTATCGGAAAACACCGACACTCATACAGCCCGTACACATTTCAATACGTATTTTCTTATCGGCAGGGACAACCAGACGGCATATGCGCCGCCTTATCACAGTTTCTTAACCGAAAGACTAGTACGTTTTACAGGGAGGTCCAGAAACCCACCAAAGCGCTGATATAGACGCCTCAGCGAGGCCGCAGGAACAATATCAAAGGGCCACGAGCTTATATAAGGCCCCCATCAGGCGCTGCCATCTAGCGCCCTACTCTTCTTATGCCTGGATGAACTTGCCAACTCTTCAGAAGCAAGTTCACGGAATAGTTTTGCCATTTGGCCAGTATTTCAAATCGCATCAACGGACGAGGTAAACATCATGCGAATCAGTATCTTCGGTTTGGGTTATGTAGGCGCTGTATGTGCCGGCTGTTTGTCGGCCCGCGGCCATGACGTTATTGGCGTGGATATCTCAGCGACCAAGATCGACCTGATCAACAACGGCAAGTCGCCCATCGTCGAGCCGGGTCTGGAGGAGCTGCTGCAACAGGGTCTGCGCCAGGGCCGCCTGCGTGGCACGACCGATGTCACCGCCGCGGTACTGGAGAGTGATGTGTCGTTCATCTGCGTCGGTACTCCGAGCAAGAAGAACGGCGATCTGGAACTGAACTACATCGAAGGCGTGTGCCGCGAGATCGGCCTGGCCCTGCGCGACAAGGCCGAGCGCCACACCGTGGTGGTACGCAGCACCGTACTGCCGGGCACCGCCAAGAACGTGGTGCTGCCGATTCTCGAGGACTGCTCGGGCAAGAAGGCCGGTGCCGATTTCGGCCTGGCGGTGAACCCCGAGTTCCTCCGCGAAAGCACCGCGATCAAGGACTACGACTTCCCGCCGATGACCGTCATCGGCGAGCTGGACAAGGCCTCCGGCGACCTGCTGGAAAGCATCTACAGCGAGCTGGACGCGCCGATCATCCGCAAGGACATCGAAGTCGCCGAGATGATCAAGTACACCTGCAACGTCTGGCACGCGGCCAAGGTCACCTTCGCCAACGAGATCGGCAACATCGCCAAGGCGGTCGGCGTCGACGGTCGCGAGGTGATGGACGTGGTCTGCCAGGACCACAAGCTGAACCTGTCCAAGTACTACATGAAGCCCGGCTTCGCCTTCGGCGGCTCCTGCCTGCCCAAGGACGTGCGTGCGCTGAACTACCGCGCCAGCAGCCTGGACGTGGACGCGCCGCTGATCGGCTCGCTGATGCGCAGCAACGCCGCTCAGGTGCAGAAGGCCTTCGACATCATCGCCAGTCACGACTCGCGCAAGGTCGCCCTGCTCGGCCTGAGCTTCAAGGCCGGTACCGACGACCTGCGTGAAAGCCCGCAGGTGGAGCTGGCCGAGATGCTGATCGGCAAGGGCTACGACCTGAGCATCTACGACCGCAACGTCGAGTACGCCCGCGTCCACGGCGCCAACAAGGACTACATCGAGTCGAAGATCCCGCACGTTTCCTCGCTGCTCAACAGCGATCTGGATGACGTGGTGGCGAACGCCGACATCATCGTCCTGGGCAACAGCGACGAGCGCTTCGCCAAGCTGGCCGAGCAGGCCCCGAGCGGCAAGCGCGTGGTCGACCTGGTCGGTTTCATGCCCCACGCCAGCAACGGCGTGGCCGAAGGCATCTGCTGGTAAGGCCCAGACGTACCCGCGCGCCCCGCGCGCGGGTACCGAGAGACGCATATGGACAAGCTCAAGAACGGCCTCAACCAAACCAGCGGCTGGCTGCTGTACCTCAGCCTACTGATGCTGCTGGCGCTGGCGCTGCCCCGCTCGGTGTTCGACCCCGAGTCGCGGCACTTCCTGCTGCTGATCGGCATCGTCGGCATCTGGCGTTATTCCATGGGCGCCATGCATTTCGTGCGTGGCTGCCTGTTCCTCTACCTGGTTTATCCCTGGTATCGCCGCAAGGTGAAAAAACTCGGCAAGGACGCCGACCCCTCTCATGTGTATCTGCTGGTCACCAGCTTCCGCATCGAGGCGCTGACCACCGCCATGGTCTACCGCTCGGTGATTCGCGAAGCCATCGACTGCGGCTACCCGAGCACTCTGGTGTGCTCCATCGTCGAGCTCTCCGACGAGTTGCTGATCAAGAACCTCTGGGCCCAGGCCCAGCCGCCGGAACACGTCAAGCTGGACATCGTGCGCATCCCCGGCACCGGCAAGCGCGACGGTCTGGCCCACGGTTTCCGCGCCATTTCCCGGCAGATGCCGGATCGTGACGCGGTGGTGGCGGTGATCGACGGCGACACCGTGCTCGAGCCCGGCGTGGTGCGCAAGAGCGTGCCCTGGTTCAAGCTCTTCCCCAATGTCGGCGGGCTCACCACCAACGAGTTCTGCGAGGTGCGCGGCAGCTACATGATGAGCGAGTGGCACAAGCTGCGCTTCGCTCAGCGCCACCTCAACATGTGCTCGATGGCCCTCTCCAAGCGCGTGCTGACCATGACCGGGCGCATGTCGGTGTTCCGCGCCAGCGTGGTGACCGACCCGGAGTTCATCCGCGACGTGGAAAGCGACCACCTGGAGCACTGGCGCCTGGGTCGCTTCCAGTTCCTGACCGGCGACGACAAGTCCAGCTGGTACAGCCTGATGCGCCTGGGCTACGACACCTTCTACGTGCCCGATGCGGCGATCAACACGGTCGAGCATCCGCCGGAGAAGAGCTTCATCAAGGCCAGCCGCAAGCTGATGTTCCGCTGGTACGGCAACAACCTGCGGCAGAACTCGCGGGCCCTGCGCCTGGGCTTCGGTCGCCTCGGTGCCTTCACCACCCTGGTGCTGTTCGACCAGCGCGTGTCGATGTGGACCTGCCTGCTGGGCCTGTGCGTGGCGATCATCGCCAGCCTCAAGTACAGCGTGATGTACCTGCTGATCTACCTGCTGTGGATCGGCTGCACGCGCCTGATCCTGACGCTGCTGCTGATGCTCTCCGGGCACCGCATCGGCCCGGCCTACCCGGCGCTGCTCTATTACAACCAGATCGTCGGCGCCCTGGTGAAGATCTACGTGTTCTTCCGCCTCGACCAGCAATCCTGGACGCGCCAGAACACCAAGCTCAACCGCGGCCTGTCCAGCTTCGCCAACTGGTTCAACAGCTGGTCGTCGCGCGCCATGACCTTCTCTGCCTCCTGTGTCTTCATCGCCGCGCTGCTGGCGCTGGTGTGACCGTACTCGAATAGGAATTAGCCACCATGAACTCCGTCGCCAATCACAACGTCGTCCATGAGTCCGAGGCCCAGCGCCAGCACGCCCGCGTCAAGCTGCCGGGGCGTTTGCGCTTCACCAATGCCAAGGGCGAGCGCATCGACGCGCGCCTGCAGGATGTCTCTGCCGGCGGCTTCAGCTTCACCAACGAAAAGACCACGCACAAGGTCGGCGATTTCCATCGCGGCCAGCTGCAGTTCCAGCTCGACAGCCTGGTACTGGGCCTGGACGTGGAATTTCAGGTCAACTCGGTACAGCCGGAGCACAACCGCGTCGGCTGCCAGTTCCAGGGCCTGCGCGCACGCGAGGCCGCGGCGCTGCGCCACCTGATCAGCAGCCATCTGGCCGGCGAACTGGTCAATGTCGGCGAGGTGCTGCACATCCTGCAGCGCGACAACTTCACCAAGGCGCGCAAGAGCGGCAGCGGCGGCGGCATGGGCATGTTCGAACGGCTGCGTGCGGTGACCTTCAGCGCCGCCATCTTCGTCATCGGCCTGGCCGCCTTCGGCTACATCGGCAAGTCGATCTACGGCCTGTATTTCGTTACCCACGCCCAGTCGGCACAGGTCAGCCTGCCCGCCCTGCAGGTCACCATGCCGCGTGAGGGCAGCGTGCAGAGCCTGGTGCAGCCCGACGGCATCGTGGAAAAGGGCGCACCGATCGCCACCTTCACCACCAGCATGCTGGAGATGCTCAAAGGGCATCTGGGCGAGGATCAGCTCGAGCCGAGCCAGATCGAGGCGCTGTTCGCCCGCGAAATGCAGGGCACCCTGACCAGCCCGTGCAACTGCAAGATTGCCCGCCAGCTGGTGGCCGACGGCCAGTTCGCCAGCAAGGGCGACGTGATCTTCGAACTGGTGCCGCAGGACGGCATCGCCACCGTCGCCGCCAGCTTCCCCTACCGTCATCTGGAGCAGGCGCGCCCCGGCACGCCGGTGAGCTTCAAGGTGGCCGGCGAAGATGCGCCGCGCCGTGGCGAAATCGTCAGCAGCAGCCTGCATGACGGCGGCCTGTCCGCCGACATCCGCGTGGTGATCAAGCCGGAGGAAACCCTGCCGGCCAGCCTCGCCGGGCAACCGGTGGACGTGGTGATCGACCGCGGCCCGTCGCTGGGCTGGCTGGTGGACCGCGCCGTCGCAGCCGGCCGCTGAGGAGGTCGCCGTGACCCTGCCCCTACTTCGCCCCGCCCTGCTCGGCCTCGCCGTCAGCGCCACGCTGGCTGGCTGCGCCGGGCTGCCGGACCAGCGCCTGGCCCGCGAAGCGCTGCAGCGCGGCGATCAGCAGACCGCCGAATGGCATTTCCGTGAGCTCGCCGAGATGGGCTACGGCGACGCGCAGATCGGCCTGGCGGACATCTACGCCGCCAAGGGCCAGAGCCAGGATCTGGATGAGGCCGAGCGCATCTACCGCCAGGCCATGGACGGTTCGCCGCGCGCCCAGGCGCGCCTGGGCAAGCTGCTGGCGCGCAAGCCCGGCAGCACCCTGGCCGAGCGCCGCGAGGCCGCCGAGCTGCTGGAAAGCGCGGCCAAGGCTCGCGAGCCCAGCGCGCTGCTGCCGCTGACCGAACTCTACCTGTTCTACCCACAGGACTTTCCCGCCATGAACCTCGCGCAACGTATCCAAGACTGGCGCCAGCAGGGTCTGCCGCAGGCAGAACTGGCGCAGATTCTCCTGTACCGCACCGATGGCACCTACGACCAGCACCTGGGCGAGATCGAGCGCATCTGCCAGGCGCGCCTGGCCAGCAACGATGCCTGTTACGCCGAACTGGCCACGGTGTACCAGAAGCAGAACCGCGAGGACGACCGTCAGGCCCTGCTCGACCGTCTTCTCGCCGGCTACCGCGCCGGCAGCGTCTCGCCCAACCAGGTCGAGTCCGTGGCCCAGGTGCTCAGCGACCCCGAGCTGGGCCAGCCGCAACCGCAGCTCGCCCAGGAGCTGCTGGAAACCATCGCCCCGGACTACCCGGCCGCCTGGGTCAGCCTGGCGCGCCTGCTTTACGACTACCCGGCCCAGGGCGACACCGAAACCCTGCTCGGCTACCTGGAGAAAGGCCGCGAGGCCGCCCTGCCGCGCGCCGAACTGTTGCTCGGACGCCTGTACTACGAAGGCAAGCTGCTGCCGCAGGAACCGCGCAAGGCCGAAGAGCACCTGCGCAAGGCCGCGCCCAGCGAACCGAGCGCCAATTACTACCTGGGGCAGATCTACCTGCGCGGCTACCTCGGCGAGGTCTATGCCCAGCAGGCGCTGGATCACCTGCTCAGCGCCGCCCGCGCCGGCCAGCTCAGCGCCGACTTCGTTCTCGCGCAGATGTTCAGCCAGGGCCGCGGGGTCAAACCCAACCCGGTCAACGCCTATGTCTTCAGCCAGCTGGCCCTGCCGCGCAACACGCCGCCGACCTTCGAGCTGGCGCATGAGGTGGCCGAGAGCCTGACTCCGGCACAACTGGCCGAGGGCCAGCGCCTGCTGCGCGAAGAGCGCGAGGCCCGCGGCATCGTCCTGCAGCAGCAGGCCGCCCTGCAGGTCAGCCAGCCATGAACAAGGATGCACGCATGCAGTTAAACCGTATTGCCAGCCAGCTGGGCCTCGGCGCCAGCCTGCTGGCGGCCAGCGCCGCCTGGGCGGCGGATGCGCCGAAGAACTTCGGCCTGGACGTGAAGATCACGGCCCAGTCCGAGGACGACCGTGACCTCGGCACCCGCAGCGGCGGGGATGTCAGCGGTATCGGTCTGGACCTGCGCCCCTGGGCCTATGGCGAGCGCGGCAACTGGAGCGCCTTCGCCATGGGCCAGGCGGTGACCGCCACCGACACCATCGAAACCGACCCGCTGCAGAACGACGACGACAGCAGCGCGCAGCGCAGCGACGCGCGCCAGCCGGACAAGAGCTACCTGGCCATGCGCGAGTTCTGGGTCGACTACCGCGGCCTCACCGCCTACCCCGGCGAGCATCTGCGCGTCGGCCGTCAGCGCCTGCGCAGCGACGAAGGCACCTGGTGGGACACCAATATCGAAGCGGTGCACTGGAACTTCGACACCACCCTGCTGCAGGCCAACCTGGGTATCGCCGAACGCTTCTCCGAATACCGCACCGACCTCGACGACCTGGCGCCGGAAGACGAGGATCGTCGGCACTTCTTCGCCGGCCTCAACTACCAGTGGACGCCCGGCCACCGCGTCGGCGCCAAGCTGCACCACAGCCGCGACGACGGCAGCCTGCCGAATGCCGGCGAGCGCGTCGACGAACTGAGCAAACGCTACACCGGCGACCTGACCTGGTTCGGCCTGCACGCCGACGGCGGCTTCTTCGAGCGCAACTCGCGCAATCGCCTCAACTACTGGGCGCAGATGACCTGGCTCAAGGGCGACACCGACCAGCTGCAGCAGCAGGTGGTCGGCAGCGAGCGCATCGCCACCGGCTCGCGCAGCCAGGACGTCGACGCCTGGGCCATGGACCTCGGTCTGCGCTACAGCCTCGATGAAAACTGGAAGATCGGCGCCGCCTACGCCCGTGGCAGCGGCGGCGGCAACGACGGCAAGTCGCGTCAGTTCATGCAGACCGGCCTGCACAGCAACCGCGCCAATTTCACCGGTGTCGAATCGCGTCTGCACCGCTATGGCGAGGCCTTCCGCGGCGAGCTCTCCAACCTGCAGGTGGCCAGTGCCTTCAGCTCCTGGAAGCTCGGCGAAGACTACGACGCCAGCCTGGTCTACCACCGTTTCTGGCGCGTCGATAGCGATCAGGACGTGGGCGACAGCGGCATCACCGCCCCGCTGGAAGCCGGCGAGAAGGACATCGGCCAGGAGGTCGACCTGGTGCTGACCCGCTACTTCAAGCAGGGCCTGCTGCCGGCCTCGGTGGCCGAACAACTGGAAGACCGCTCGGCCCTGGTACGCCTGCGCGCCGGGGTATTCCTGCCGGGCGACGCCTATGGCAGCGGCACCGACTCGGTGATGCACCGCGCCTTCGTCGACTTCATCTGGCGCTTCTGAGGGATCGGACCATGCAACGTAACGGCTTAGCTCTTCCCCTGCTCCTCGGCGCCCTGCACCTGCTGGCGCCGCTGGCCCAGGCCAACCCGCTGGAGCACCAGTTCGACTACCGCGTGCGCACCGCACCCGCCGAAGAGCTGCACCTGGAAACCCCGGAGCTGCCGGACCTGTCCGGCTACACCCTGGACGCCGTGCTGGCCAAGATTCCGCAAGGCGCCAAGGGCCAGGTGGCGGTGCGCCGCATGCTGCGCCAGGACGCGCTGAAGGACTTCACCGGCGGCAACGAACGCCTGCGCGAGTGGGTCAAGCGCCAGCAGGGCATGCCCATGGCGATCTTCATCGAAGGTGGCCTGGTCACCGCTCAGGACCTGGCCGCGGCCCTGCCCGACAGTCAGTTCGAAGAGCAGGAGCCGGGCGTGTACATCGCCCGCCTGCCCATCGTCGTCGCCGAAGGTGCGGCGCTGCATGTGGGCAAGGAAACCCGCGAGCTGCGCCTGTCGCAGGAGCGCGGCTCGTTCCTGGTCAACGACGGCCTGATGTTCCTCACCGAGACCCGCATCACCGCCTGGCGCGAGGCCGACAACGGCCCGGCGACGATGCGCGACAATGGCAAGGAATTCCGTCCCTTCCTGGTGTCCTGGGGCGGCAGCGAGCTGTACATCGCCAGCACCGTGCTGACCAGCCTGGGCTACGACACCTCCAAGTCTTACGGCGTGTCGATCACCCAGTACACGCCGAACATGCACAAACGCCTGCAGCGCGAGGAGCCGACCGGCTGGCTGATTGACTCGGAATTCATCGACCACTGGTACGGCTTCTACTGCTACGAAGCGCAGAACGTGGTGATCAAGGGCAACACCTACCGCGACAACATCGTCTACGGCATCGACCCGCACGACCGCTCGCACGGCCTGATCATCGCCGAGAACCGCGTCTTCGGGACCAAGAAGAAGCACGGCATCATCATCTCGCGCGAGGTCAACGACAGCTGGATCATCAACAACGAGAGCTTCGACAACAAGCTCTCCGGGGTGGTGATCGACCGTAACAGCGAACGCAACCTGATCGCCTACAACCGCGTGTACGGCAACCACTCCGACGGCATCACCCTGTACGAGAGCAGTGACAACCTGCTGTGGGGCAACCAGGTGCTGGGCAACCAGCGCCACGGCATCCGCATCCGCAACAGCGAGAACATCCGCCTTTACGAAAACCTTTCGGCGATGAACCAGCTCACCGGCGTGTATGGCCACATCCGCGACCTCTCCGACACCGACCGCGACCTCAAGCTGGACCCGTTCGACACCAAGGTGTCGATGATCATCGTCGGCGGCACCCTGGCCGGCAACGGCTCCAGCCCGATCAGCATCGACTCGCCGCTGTCGGTCGAGCTGTACCGCGTGAAGATGCTCGCCCCGCGCAAGAGCAGCGGTATCCAGCTCGCCGGCATTCTCGGCGACAAGCAGGAGCAGATCCTCGACCTCATGGTGCGCCAGCGCCTGCCCGTGCTGATCGACCCGATCCAGCCCGAGAAACTGACCAATTGATGAGGCCAAAGATGATCCCATCGCCCTTCAAATCCCTTTCCCTGGCCATTGCCTGCGCACTGGCCAGCACCGCCCTGCAGGCGCAGGAGCGCCAGGCGCCGGAATATCAGGTCGAGGACTGCTGCTCGCTGTGCCCGGCCGCCCACGACGCCAGCCTGTACACCACCAACTACATGAAGAACTTCATCACCCTGCTCGATGCCGAGGAAGGCTGGCTGTTCCGCAGCGTGGAAGACCTGCGCACCGAGTTCGGCACCAGCGAGATCGGCTACCAGCGCCTCAAGGAGCTGCGCGACGGTCTCAAGCAACGCGGCGTCGAGCTGGTGGTGGTCTATCAACCGACCCGCGGCCTGGTCAATCGCAACAAGCTGTCGCCGGCCGACTACCAGCGCTTCGACTACGACAAGGCGCTGCGCAACTATCGCCAGGCGCTGACGCGCTTCGAGCAGTTGGGCATCTGGGTGCCGGACCTGACGCCGCTGGCCGACGAGAACAGCGACAAGGAGTTCTACTTCCGCCGCGACCAGCACTGGACGCCCTACGGTGCCGAACGCACCGCGCGCCTGGTGGCCGAGACGGTCAAGCGCATCCCCGGCTTCGAGGATATCCCGCGCAAGGAGTTCGTCACCGAGCGCATCGGCCTGATGGGCAAGACCGGCACCATGCAGAACGTCGCCAGCCAGCTGTGCGGCACCAGCTACGCGGTGCAGTACGTCGATCAGTTCGTTACCGAGCCCAAGGACGCCAGCGACGGCGATGCCCTGTTCGGTGACGAGAGCAGCCCGCGCATCACCCTGATCGGTACCAGCCACAGCGGCAAGAACTACAACTTCGGCGGTTTCCTCGAAGAGTACCTGGGCACCGACATCCTCAACGCGGCCTTCCCCGGCGGCGGTCTGGAGGGCGCGATGCTCGAGTACCTGGCCAGCGATGCCTTCCAGAACGATCCGCCGCAGATCCTCATCTGGGAATTCTCGCCGCTCTACGACCTGGCCTCGGACCGCATCCACCGCCAGCTGATGGCGTCTCTGAGCAACGGCTGCAGCGGACAGAACCAGGTGCTCAGCAAGGAAACGCGTCTGCGCCCGGGCAGCAACGAGGTGCTGGTCAACGGCGAGAACAACCTGCTGACCCTGGCCGGCAATCGCCACCAGCTGGATCTGCAGTTCAGCGATCCGTCGGTCAAGCGCGTGGACGCCACCATCTGGTACCTCAACGGCCGCCGCGAGCAGCTCAAGCTGGAGAAACCGCACACCGTCGACACCGACGGCCGCTTCGCCGTGGAACTGCGCGACGAGCCGGGCTGGGGCGAGCAGAACTTCTTCGCCCTGGAAATCGAAAAGCCCGAGGACAGTGCCGACGACCTGAAAGTGCAGGCCAGCCTGTGCCAGCGCCCGAACGATGCCGGCCAGCAGGTCGCGCAGCGCACCGCGGGCAACTGAGGAGGCATATATGCCCAGACGACTCGCACCCCTGACGCTCCTGGCCGTGCTGCTCAGCGCACCGGCCTTCGCCGAGCTGCAGCCGCCGGCGGGCTACCACGCGCCGGTCGGCCAGCGCGACGGCAAGGCGCCCGCCTGTTCGGCGCCGCCGCAGCCCTATACCGGCGAACTGCAGTTCACCAGCAAGTACGCCGGCTCCGACAGCGCGCGCGCCACGCTCAACCGCAACGCGGAGAAGAACTTCCGCAAGCAGACCGAAGGCATCACCCGCCTGGAGAAGGAGGCCGGCCGGCTGATCACCGGCTACATGCGCACCGGTCAGCGCGAACGCCTGGAATGCGCCATCGAGTGGCTTGATCACTGGGCCAGTGCCGATGCGCTGGAGTCCGAGCAGTACAACCACACCGGCAAGTCGATGCGCAAATGGGCCCTCGGCAGCCTGGCCGGCGCCTGGCTGCGCCTGAAGTTCTCCGAGTCGCAGCCGCTGGCCGACTACCCGCAGCAGAGCGAGCGCATCGAAGCCTGGTTCGTGCGCCTGGCCGAACACACGGTGCGCGAGTGGAGCGACCTGCCGCTGAAGAAGATCAACAACCACAGCTACTGGGCCGCCTGGTCGGTGATGGCGGTGGCGGTGATCGGCGATCGCCGCGACCTGTTCGACTGGTCCGTCAGCCAGTTCCGCATCGCCGCCGGACAGGTGGACGACGAAGGCTTTCTCGACAACGAGATGCGCCGCCGTCAGCGCGCCCTGGCCTACCACAACTACGCGCTGCCGCCGCTGGCGATGATCGCCGCCTTCGCCCAGGCCAACGGCGTCGACCTGCGTGGCGAGAACCATGGCGCGCTGCAGCGCCTGGCCGAGCGGGTGCTGCAGGGGGCGCGCGACCCGGGCGCCTTCGCCCAGCGCACCGGCTCGCGCCAGGACATGGAAGAGCTGCGCAAGAAGTTCAAGTACGCCTGGCTGGCGCCCTACTGCACGCTCTACGTGTGCAACGAGCAGACGCGTGAACTGAACCAGGAGATGGGGCCGTTCAACAGCTTCCGTCTCGGCGGCGAGGTGACCCAGGTCTTCGGCGGGGGCGGCTAACCCGCCCCGCCCCTCTCCCGCAAGCAGGCGAGAAAGCGGCACACCGTTCAACACCCTCTCCCCTTCATGGAAGAGGGTTGGGGAGAGGGCAAGACCCTCTCCCCGCGCCCTGTCAGCAGGGCACAAACAAACCCTCCGCTCGCGGGGGGAAAGGGGGGCGCTGCCCCGGCTATTCACGGAGAAGCACGGATGGTCTTTTCATCCAACGTCTTTTTGTTCCTGTTTTTGCCGATCTTTCTCGGCCTGTACTACCTGTGCCCGAATCGCGGGCGCAACCTGCTGATCCTGATCGGTAGCTACGCCTTCTATGCCTGGTGGCGGGTGGATTTCCTCCTGCTGTTCGCCGCGGTCACCCTGTGGAACTACGGCATCGGCCTGCGCATTCACGCCAACGCCGGCACCCGCATCGCGCAGCGCTGGGTGATCACCGGGGTGGTCGGCAACCTGGCCACCCTGGGCTACTTCAAGTACGCGAACTTCGGCGTGGCCAATATCAACGCCGTGCTCGAATCCATGGGGATGGAGCCCTTCGTGCTCACGGCGGTGATCCTGCCGATCGGCATTTCCTTCTACATCTTCCAATCGATCAGCTACCTGATCGACGTGTACCGCCGCGACACCGAGCCGACGCGCAACCTGATCAACTTCGCCGCCTTCATCGCCCTGTTCCCGCAGCTGATCGCCGGGCCGGTGCTGCGCTACAAGGATCTGGCCGACCAGTTCACCCAGCGCAGCCACAGCCTGGACAAGTTCTCCGAGGGCGCCACGCGCTTCATGCAGGGCTTCGTCAAGAAGGTGTTCATCGCCGACAGCCTGGCGCCGCTGGTGGACCACTGCTTCGCCCTGGAAAACCCCAGCACCGGCGACGCCTGGCTGGGCATGATCGCCTACACCGCGCAGCTGTACTTCGACTTCTCCGGTTACAGCGACATGGCCATCGGCCTGGGCCTGATGATGGGCTTCCGCTTCATGGAGAACTTCAACCAGCCCTATATCAGCCAGTCGATCACCGAGTTCTGGCGGCGCTGGCACATCAGCCTGTCCACCTGGCTGCGCGACTACCTGTACGTGCCGCTGGGCGGCAACCGTCACGGCACCTTCAACACCTACCGCAACCTGTTCCTGACCATGCTGCTGGGCGGCTTCTGGCACGGCGCCAACTGGACCTTCCTGATCTGGGGCGCCTGGCATGGTACCTGGCTGGCCATCGAGCGGGCCCTCGGGGTCAAGGCCGCACCGACCCTGTTCAACCCGATGAAGTGGGCCTTCACCCTGCTGCTGGTGATGCTCGGCTGGGTGATCTTCCGCGCCGAGAACCTGGAGGTGGCCGGACGCATGTACGCCGCCCTGTTCAGCTTCGGCGACTGGCGCCTGAGCGAGCTGACCCTGGCGCACATCACCGGGCTGCAGATGGCCACCCTGGCCCTGGCCTGGGTGGTGATCGCGGTGTGCGGTGCGCGCCAGTTCCTCGCCAGCCGCGATCACGAACCGCGCCTGACCCTGGCCAGTGCCGGGGTGGCCCTGCAGGCCTTCGACCTGCGCCTGGTGGCGCTGCGCGGCGCCCTGCTCCTGCTGTTCTGCGCCTCGCTGCTCAAGCTCTCGGCGCAGAGCTACTCCCCCTTCCTCTACTTCCAGTTCTGAGCGGAGGCTGCTGATGAACCGCCCCATCAAGACCCTGTACGTCGTGCTGTTCGGCCTGCTGCTGTTGCCGGTCAGCCTGCTCGCCATGGGCAACCTGACCGGCTATCGCATGCCGGGCGATCCCAGCGTGCTCGACGGCGGCCTGGCCAAGAGCGTCGAGCGCCATTACGACGAGCACTTCCCGCTCAAGCAGGTCGGCATCAACCTGTGGGCCGCCGTGGAGTATCTGCTGTTCGGCGAAGGCCGCAGCGGCCTGGTGATCGGCGAGGACGGCTGGCTGTACTCGGACGAGGAGTTCGCCCCGGTGGCCGATGCCCAGCGCCAGATGCAGGACAACCTGGCGCTGATCCGCGGCGTGCAGCAGCGTCTGGAGCAACACGACGTGCATCTGCTGCTGGCCATCGTGCCGGCCAAGACCCGTCTGTACCCGGAACACACCGGCCGTCATCATCCCAGCGCCCTGCAGCGCAGCCTCTATCCGCACTTTCACCGCGCTGTGCGCGATGCCGGCATCGCCGCCCCCGACCTGCTCGGCCCGCTGCAGGCCGGCAAGAGCCAGGCGCCGATGTTCCTGCGCACCGACACGCACTGGACGCCGGATGGCGCCGAAGTCACCGCACGAGCCCTGAGCGAGGTGGTGCGCAGCGCCGTGCCGCTGCGTGGCGAACCGCAGGAGTTCATCACCGAAACCGTGGAAACCCGCGCCCACCGCGGCGACCTGACCAGCTTCCTGCCGCTGGCCCCGCTGTTCGAGAACCTGCTGCCGAGCGCCGACAGCCTGCAGCAGCGCGAGACCCGCGCCGCCCAGGCCAGCAGCGACGACCTGTTCGCCGACAGCGACCTGCCGGTGGTGCTGGTCGGCACCAGCTACAGCGCCAATCCCTCGTGGAACTTCGCCGGCGCCCTGCGCCAGCACCTGCAGCGCGACCTCGCCAACCATGCCGAGGAAGGCGGCGGTCCGCTGGTACCGATGCTCAAGTACCTGCAGAGCGAAGAGTTCGAGAACGACCCACCGCAGCTGGTGATCTGGGAATTCCCCGAGCGCTACCTGCCGATGAGCAGCGACTTCACCGACTTCGACCCGCAATGGCTGGCCGCCCTGAAAGGCGCCGGCGATCAGCAGGGTCTGGCCGCCGCCAACCGTTGACGGCGGCACTACTGGCAACCCCCAAGGAGGACGCAACATGAATACCAAACTGATCCTGCGCCGCGGCACCCTCGGCGCCTTCGCCCTGGCACTCGGCCTGGGCATGCTTCAGGCCCAGGCCAACGATGCCGCGCTGTACGGTCCCAAGGCGCCCAAGGGCTCGGCCTTCGTCCGCGCCTACAACGCCAGCAGCAGCGAGCTGGACGTGCGCGTCGGCGAGACGCATCTCAAGCAGATCTCACCGCTGGGCTCCAGCGACTTCAAGTTCCTCCCGGCCGGCAGCTACCAGGCCCAGGTCGGTAACGCGCAACTGCCGGTGCAACTGCAGGCCGACCGCTACTACACCCTGGTCAGCCAGACCGGTACCGAACCGCGCCTGGTGGAAGAGCCCCCCTTCACCAGCCGACAGAAGGCCCTGCTGCGTGTGCAAAACCTGACCGACAGCACCCTCAGCCTGAAGACCGCTGACGGCAAGACCGACGTCGTCGCCGACGTCAAACCCGACGGCCGCGGCGACCGCGAGATCAACCCGGTGAAGGTCGGCCTGGCGCTGTTCGACGGCGAGCGCAAGGTCGCCGACCTGAAACCCGTGACCCTGGAGCGCGGCGAAGTGGTGAGCCTGTTCGTCACCGGCGGTCAGGGCAAGTTGTCGCCGGTGTGGGTCAAGCGCCCCATCGACGGTTGAGGCAGTGAGTTTCTAGAACAAGGAAAACGGCGGGCACACGCCGCACCGACACAGCACGAGCATCCAACTCGATCAATTGTTAAGGAGAGACACCATGACCCCCATCATCCTTTCCGGCGGCAGCGGCTCGCGACTCTGGCCTCTTTCGCGCAAGCTCTACCCCAAGCAGTTCCTCGCCCTGACCGGTGAGCGGACCCTGTTCCAGCAGACCCTGCAGCGTCTCTCCATCGAGGGCATGCAGCCGCCGGTGCTGGTGGCCAACCAGGAGCACCGTTTCATCGTCCTGGAGCAGCTGGAGCAGATCGGCCAGCAGTCGCAGATGCTGCTGCTCGAGCCCTTCGGTCGCAACACAGCCCCGGCGGTGGCCATGGCCGCCCTGCAGCTGGTCGCCGAAGGTCGTGACGAGCTGATGCTGGTGCTGCCGGCCGATCACGTGCTGGATGATCAGCAGGCCTTCCGCCAGGCCCTGGCGCTGGCCACCGTGGCCGCCGAGAAGGGCGAGATGGTGCTGTTCGGCGTGCCGGCCGACCGCCCGGAAACCGGCTACGGCTACATCCGTGGTCAGGCCGACGGCACCCTGCCGGATGGTGTGGCGCGCGTCGCCAACTTCGTCGAGAAACCCGACGCCCAGCGCGCCACCGAGTACGTGGCCAGCGGCGACTACTACTGGAACAGCGGCATGTTCCTGTTCCGCGCCAGCCGCTTCCTCGAGGAGCTCAAGCACCACGACGTGGACATCTACGACACCTGCCTGCTGGCCCTGGAACGCAGCAAGCGCGACGGCACGCAGATCGCCATCGACCCGGCCACCTTCGCCTGCTGCCCGGACAACTCCATCGATTACGCCGTGATGGAGAAGACCACCCGCGCCTGCGTGGTACCGCTGGCCGCCGGCTGGAACGACGTGGGCAGCTGGTCGTCGATCTGGGAAGTGCACGACAAGGACGCAGCCGGCAACGTGACCAAGGGCGACGTGGTGGTCGAGGACAGCCGCAACTGCCTGATCCACGGCAACGGCAAGCTGGTCTCGGTGCTCGGCCTGGACGACATCGTCGTGGTGGAGACCAAGGACGCCATGATGGTGGCGCACAAGGACCGCGTGCAGGACGTCAAGAAGCTGGTGAGCCGGCTCGACGAACAGGGCCGCTGCGAAACCCAGAACCACTGCGAGGTGTACCGCCCGTGGGGCTCGTACGACTCGGTGGACATGGGCGGCCGCTTCCAGGTCAAGCACATCACCGTCAAGCCGGGCGCGCAGCTGTCGCTGCAGATGCACCACCACCGCGCCGAGCACTGGATCGTGGTGTCCGGCACGGCCAAGGTGACCTGCGACGACCGCGAGTTCCTGCTCACCGAGAACCAGTCCACCTACATCCCGATGACCTCGGTGCACCGCCTCTCCAACCCAGGCAAGATCCCGCTGGAAATCATCGAAGTGCAATCCGGCACCTACCTCGGCGAGGACGATATCGAGCGTCTGGAAGACGTGTACGGCCGCAGCGATGCAGTAGCTGCCGGCGCCACACACTGAGCTGTTCGTAGCCGGATGCAATCCGGGTCGACCCCGACCCCGGATTGCATTCGGGCTACGCCCCTCCCGCCGCTCATGTCCGCCTCCAGGCCTGTCACACCCTGCGACAGCCAATGCGGTTACCCTGACAAAGCACCTTGTGTAGGATGAGCGCAGACTTTCAAAAAGGCTGCCTTCATGCTGTTCGGTATCGCGCTCGTCATCACCTGGCTGATCCTGCTGATCCGCTATCCGACCAAGGCTCTGCCGGTTTCCCTGGCCGCACTGGTCGGTCTCGGTCTGGTGGCCACCTGGGTGCTCTGGCAGGAAAGCCGCGACGAACGCTACCTCGCCCATCTCGAACTGCGCCTGCGCTACGCCCCGCAGCAGTGCCCCGCCGATCGCCCCCTGGCCATCGACCTGAAGAACGGCAGCGACGCCGCCCTGCTCGAGCTGCGCTGGGAAGTTGCCGCCTACCGCCCCGGCAACGCCACCAATCTGGCCCAACGCCTGTACGAATCGCCGCGCTACAGTGGCCCGGGTGAACTGCTGCCGGGCGCCAGCTGGAGCGACTGCATGCCCCTGCCCGACCTGCGCAGCGGCTATAGCCCGGCTACGCTGGAGTTTCGCGCCGAGCGCCTGCAAGGCAAGTTCGTCCGCTGATGGTAGGGTGCGCCGTGCGCACCGATGAATCGACACGATGGTGCGCGCCGCCTGGTCAGCCCCGGCGAGCCCCTACTCAAGGAAGCCCTCATGCCTCAACCCAGCGTTCTTATCACTGGCTGCTCCAGCGGCATCGGCCGCGCCCTGGCCGATGCCTTCAAGGCTGGTGGCTATGCGGTCTGGGCCACGGCGCGCAAGGATGATGATCTGGCCGCGCTGCAGCAGGCCGGATTCAATGCGGTGCAACTGGATGTCAACGATGCCGACGCGCTGCAGCAACTGGCTACCCGCCTGAACGAAGAGATCGGCGGCCTCGACGTGCTGATCAACAACGCCGGTTACGGCGCCATGGGCCCGCTGCTCGATGGGGGTGTGGAAGCCATGCGCAAGCAGTTCGAAACCAATGTGTTTTCCATCGTCGGCGTGACCCGCGCCTTCTTCCCGCTGCTGCGCCGCAGCCGTGGCCTGGTGATCAATATCGGGAGCGTCTCCGGCGTGCTGGTCACCCCCTTCGCCGGAGCCTACTGCGCGTCCAAGGCCGCAGTGCACGCGCTCACCGACGCCTTGCGCCTGGAGCTGGCGCCCTTCTCCATCGAGGTGATGGAGGTGCAGCCCGGCGCCATCGCCTCCAGCTTCGGTAGCCATGCCAGCCAGCAGGCCGAGGCGCTGCTGCGCGAGGACTCGCCCTGGTGGCCGCTGCGCGACGGCATCCGTGCCCGCGCCGCCGCCTCGCAGGACAACCCCACGCCGGCCAGCGACTTTGCCAGCCAGTTGCTCGCCGCCGTGCAACGCGACAAACGCCCGCGCCTGCTGCGCCTGGGCAATGGCAGCCGCGCCCTGCCGCTGCTCGCCACGTTGCTGCCCAAGGCGCTGCTGGAACGCATCCTGAGCAAGCGTTTCGGCCTGGTACGCAGCCTGTGACACCGACCGTGCAGTTGCGTTACTACGCCCTGGGCGGGGTGATCGCGGCCGTGCTGCTGAATCTCTTGCTCCGCACCTTCGTACGCCTCGGCGGGGTGTTCACCACCCTGTTGATTGCGGCCGCCATCGCCGGCGCACTGGCGCTGCTGTTTCACTGGCGCACGGGGCGCGCACCGAGCAACGCCGAGCGCTGGCGCCTCACCGCTCTCTATGGCGGCCTGCTCGGGCTGCTCTACCTGGGGCTGCTGGGCATGATGTACCTGCAGGACACACCCAGCCCGATGGGTCTGTTTCTCTTCAGCCTGCACTACCTGTGTTACCCCGTGCTGGCCTGGCTGGCGTTCTCGCCACGTTACGGCCGCTGAAACGCCTGTCAGGAAGACACCTTCATGCTGCATACCCTCGCCGTCGCCAACTACCGTTCGATCAACAGCCTGATCCTGCCGCTGGGCCGGCTCAATCTGATCACCGGCGCCAACGGCAGCGGCAAGTCCAATCTCTATCGTGCCCTGCGCCTGCTGGCGGAAACCGCCCAGGGCGGCGTGGTCAACGCACTGGCCCGCGAAGGCGGGTTGGAGTCAAGCTTCTGGGCCGGGCCGGAGAAGATTTCCCGGCGCATGCGCAACGGCGAGGTGCCGGTGCAGGGCGGCCCCCGGCAGAACGTCATGCGACTGCGTCTGGGCTTTGCCGGTGAGGATTTCGGCTACGCCATCGCGCTGGGTCTGCCCGAGCCGAGCAGCTCGGCGTTCTCCCTCGACCCTGAGATCAAGCGCGAATGCATCTGGGCCGGCGCCAGCTACCGCCCCGCCTCGTTGCTGGTGGATCGCGCCGGGCCACTGGTACGCCTGCGCGAAGGCCGCAGCTGGCAGGTGCTGGCCCAGCACCTGCCGAGCTACGACAGCCTGTTCGACCAGATCGGCAACGAACCGAGCTGCCCGGAAGTCTTCCAGCTGCGTGAGACCATTCGCCGCTGGCGCTTCTACGATCACTTTCGCAGCGATGCCGACGCCCCCGCGCGCCAGCCGCAACTGGGCACGCGCACGCCGGTGCTGCACCACGACGGCCGCGACCTGGCCGCGGCGCTGCAGACCATCCGTGAAATCGGCGACCGCGCCGCGCTGGACGCCGCCATCGACGACGCCTTTCCCGGCAGCCGCCTGCATATCGATTTCCAGGCCGGCGGACGCTTCGCCGTCGAGCTGCGCCAGGAAGGCCTGCTGCGCCCCCTGAGCGCCGCCGAACTGTCCGACGGCACCCTGCGCTACCTGCTGCTGGTCGCTGCCCTGCTCACGCCACGGCCGCCATCATTGATGGTGCTCAACGAACCGGAAACCAGCCTGCATCCGGATCTGCTGCCGGCACTGGGTCGCCTGATCATCGCCGCCTCGAAGCAGACCCAGGTGTGGGTGGTATCCCACGCCAGCCACTTGATCGCCACGCTCAAGGAAAGCCCGCAATGCAACACCCTGAAACTGGACAAGCAGCTCGGCCAGACCAGCATCCGCGGCCAGGGCATGCTGGACGAGCCGCCCTGGCACTGGCCGGATTGAAACCTGTGGATTGATACGGACGCCCGTAGGGTGCGCCGCGCACACCTGCGTTCCACGGGCACCGTGAATCTGGGCTACGTTTTTTGCAAACCTCGGTGCGCACAGCGCACCCTACGATTTCTACCCGGTCTCAGAGCCCGTCGAGATAGCGCTCCACATCCAGCGCCGCCATGCAGCCGGCACCGGCCGAGGTAATGGCCTGGCGATACACGGAGTCGGCCACATCGCCGGCGGCGAACACGCCGGGAATGCTGGTGGCGGTGGCATTGCCGTCGCGCCCACCATTGACCACCAGGTAACCGTCTCTCAGCGCCAGTTGGCCTTCGAACAGACTGGTGTTGGGCGTATGGCCGATGGCGACGAACAGGCCGTCCACCTTCAGCTCGCGATAAGCACCGCCGTATTGCTTCAGACGCACACCGGTGACGCCGCTGGCATCGCCGAGCACTTCGTCGACCTCGGCATTGAGCTGCAGCTCGATCTTGCCCTCGGCCACGCGCTCCTGCAGCTTGTTCTGCAGGATCTTCTCGGCGCGAAACCCGTTGCGACGATGGATAAGGGTCACCTTGCTGGCGATATTGGCCAGATACAGCGCCTCTTCCACCGCGGTATTGCCGCCGCCGACCACTGCCACTTCGCGGCCGCGATAGAAGAAGCCATCGCAGGTGGCGCACGCCGAAACGCCGCGCCCCATGAAGGCCTCTTCGCTGGGCAGGCCGAGGTAACGCGCACTGGCGCCAGTGGCGATGATCAGCGCGTCGCAGCTATAGGTGCCGCCGTCACCGACCAGGGTGAAGGGCTTGCCGGCCAGGTCCACGGCGTTAATGTGGTCGAAGACGATTTCGGTGTCGAAACGCTCGGCGTGCTCCTGCATGCGCTGCATCAGCGCCGGCCCGGTGAGGCCGTGGGGATCGCCCGGCCAGTTGTCCACCTCGGTAGTGGTGGTGAGCTGACCACCAGCCTGGATGCCGGTGATCAGCAGTGGCTTGAGGTTGGCGCGCGCAGCGTAAACCGCGGCGCTGTAACCGGCAGGACCGGAACCCAGGATGATGACGCGGGCATGACGAACGGCAGACATGACTAACTCCTCGCAGGCCACAGGGCCGGCAGGCCAGATAAAAAGGGACTCTCGAAGCGCTAGGGGAAGGCTTGGAAGGATGAGAGCCCCGCAAACGGGAAACTGGGCGCAAGGCTATCGGGGCCGCTGGCGAAGCGGAAATACCCATTGCCAATTTGCGGCATAGAGCGCCGCTATCACCTGGCCAAAGGCGCGGCCTGACTATACTGGGCGCATCGCTTTCAGGGACGAACGCCCGCCATGACCCTGCGCAGACGACTGTTCTCGCTATTCGCCCCGCTACTGCTCCTGACCCTGCTGCTCGTTCAGTTGCTGTCCAACCAGTTGCTGCTGAGCCGCTTCGACCAGCAAGACAAGCAGCGCCTCCAGGAAACGGCGCACAGGGCTCACCTGATCCTGCTCGGCCATATCGAACGCACCACCGGCCTGCTGCACAGCTATGCCTGGTGGGACCCCAGCTACGAGCTGGCTCAGGGCCGCGGCAACGCCAGCCTCTACCTGCGGCAGAATCTCGACAGCCTGCAGCTGGCCAACTACGACTTCGACTTCATGGCGCTGTTCGACGATGCCGGCAAACTGGTGTTGGAACAGTGGGCGCCGCCCGACCTGGCGGACCTGCTGCCGGTCGGCCACGACCGGCCACGCAGCATTGCCAGCCTGCGCAGCGATATCTACAGCCGCAGCCAGCGCCTGAATCTGCTTCGGCACCAAAGCGATGCGCAGTTCAGAACCGGCCAGGTGCTGCTGATCCAGGGCGTGCCCGTGCTGCTGGTGAGCAGCGCCGTGAGCAACAGCCAGGGCACCGCCAGCGCTGTCGGCACACTGCTGGCCGGCCGCTTTCTCGACGGGCAGCGCCTGCATGCGCTGGACCGGCAATTGCCCGACAGCAGTCTGCACCTGCTCCCCGCGGGCGTCGACCCGAAGGGCTGGCAGCTGCTGCCGGAGCGCCAGACATTCACCGCCGAGCTTGGCCCACGCAGGCTGCTGGACGAGCAGCAGCAACAGATCGAGCTGCTGCTCAACAACAGCGACGACGAGCCAGAGTTGCGTCTGCAGCTGACCTCTCAGCGCATCAACTACCACAAGGGCAAGGAGGCCATCGAGTTCTTCCTCAGCGTCAGCTTCCTCATCGCCCTGGCTGCCGCCGGCCTGGTCTATCTCGGCCTGGAGTACTGGGTCCTGCACCGTCTGGAACGCCTAAACCGGGAAATCGCCGGTATCGGGCAGCAGGCTCGCCTGCCTCGGGTGAGCAGCCTGGGCAATGACGAACTGGGCGAGCTGGCCGCCGCGCTGAACCAGATGCTCGAACGTCTCGATCAGAGCGAGGAGCGCGACCGGGCGATCCTCGAGTCGATCCAGGACGGCTACTTCGAGGTGGACACAGAGGGACGCTTCACCCGGGTCAATCGCGGCATGGAACTGTCCCTCGGCTATCGCAGCGAGGAGCTGCTGAACATGCCCTTCACCCAGCTGCTGCTGACGGAGAAGGTCGAACAGGCCGAGACCACCTTCCAGCAGGCGCAGCAGGACAGCAGTCTCAGCGGCTTCAACCTGCAGCTGCGTCGTGCCGATGGCAGCCTGGGCGACTTCGAGGGGCGACTGTCGCAGATCCATACCCAGGACGGGACCTTCGTCGGCTATCGCGGCATCCTGCGCGACATTTCCGAGCGCGCCGCGCACCAGCGTCATCTGCATGACCTCGCCTATCGCGACCCGCTGACCAGCCTGGGCAACCGCAAGGCCTTCCACGAGCAGTTGCAGGGGGATCTGCAGCAGGCCCTGAACGAAGGCAGCGTACTGGCGCTGTTCTTCATCGACCTGGACCACTTCAAGCAGGTCAACGACCAGTATGGCCACGACGCCGGCGATGCCCTGCTCTGCGCCATCGCCGCCAGGCTGCAGCATGGCCTGCGGCAACCCGGCAAGCTCTACCGCCTGGGGGGCGACGAATTCACCCTGCTCATGCCACAGGCCACCGCCGAAGCAGCCCGGGCGCTGGGCGAGCGCCTGCTCGGCAGCCTTGGCGCACCGTTCGAGATCGCCGGACACAGCATCGATTTTGTCACGCCCAGTGTCGGCATCGCCCTCTGCCCGCAGCACGCCACGGACAGCGAGGCGCTGATCAAGGCCGCCGACAGCGCCATGTACCAGGCCAAACGCAAGCGCAATCAGGTCGTGATGTTCGAGCCGTCGGGCGCTGCCGAAACACACTGAGGGGCGCGGAAACTTTCGCCACGCCCGCGAAGTCGGTATGGTCGCGCGCATCCACCACTCAGGAGATCATCATGCCCGCCGCCCCCGTCCTGTCCGGCCCGCAATACCTGCGTGAAGGCCTGAAACTGGTACTCAGCCCAGGCTTGCGCCTGTTCGTGCTGCTGCCGCTGGCGGTCAACCTGATCCTCTTCGCCACGCTGATCGGTTTCGCCGTGCAGCAGTTCGGCGGTTGGGTCGATACCTTCATGCCCAGCCTGCCGAGCTGGCTGAGCTTTCTGCAGTACATACTCTGGCCACTGTTCGTGGTGCTGGTGCTGCTGATGGTGTTCTTCACCTTCACTCTGCTGGCCAACATCATCGCCGCGCCGTTCAACGGTTTTCTCGCCGAGAAGGTGGAGGTGGTGGTGCGCGGCGAGGACAACTTTCCCGCCTTCAGCTGGGCCGAGCTGATGGCCATGGTGCCGCGCACGCTTGGTCGCGAATTGCGCAAGCTGGCCTACTTCCTGCCGCGGGCACTGGCCCTGCTGATCCTCAGCTTCATTCCGGTGGTGAACCTGATCGCCGCGCCGCTGTGGCTGCTGTTCGGCGTGTGGATGATGGCGGTGCAGTACATCGACTACCCGGCCGACAACCACAAGATGAGCTGGCAGGACATGCTCGCCTGGCTGCGCGAGAAGCGCTGGCAGAGCCTGAGTTTCGGCGGCATCACCTACGCCGCCTTGCTGGTGCCGGGGCTGAACATCCTGATGATGCCAGCCGCAGTGGCCGGCGCCACGCTGTTCTGGGTGCGCGAGCGCGGCGCGCAGGGCTAGCCGCGCGTCAGTACCTGCCGCAGCGCGCGCAGCGAGGCCTGCGACTCGCCCTCGATGCGCCTGCGCATCAGCAGCAGGTTGGCCAGCCGCATCAGCCAGCTGTCGAAACCGTACTCGAGGGTACGCACGAACTCGCAGCCACCCTCGACCTCCAGGCACTCGTAGGTCAGCAGCAACTGCAGGCCATGATCGCCCCGTGCACTGGCCTGCCAGCGACGGGCAGGCTGATGCTCGAGCACTTCCCAGCGCAGATGCCCGGCGCGGCCGCCGGCGTGAATGTCTTCCTCGAAGCGCTCGCCGGTGAGCAAGGCGCCTTCGCGCCCGTAGATGCGCAGCGATGACGGGTGCCACTCGGGCCAGTGGGACGGCGCGGCGGCGTAGGCCAGCACCTGCTCGGCAGAGCGCGCGACAAGGATGCGGTGCTGCTGGCGGTTCTGCTGGACGATCGCCTGCGGCTCCCAGTACAGCGTGCCGTACAACCAGTCCATCAGCGGATGGACGATGCCGAAGTTGCGCGAATCCATCAGCTCGCGGCGGTGGTGCAGCGCATGCAGGCGGCGCATCTGGCGAATCCATGGCAAGCGCGAAACCGGGTGCTCGGCCGGCAGATGCTCGCAGGCATGCACCAGTTCGTAGCTCATGTAGCCCAGCAGCATGCTGCCGGCGAACAGCGCGGCGAGGTTGCCATCGAGGTGAGACAGCAGCCACCAGGCGGCGAAGGTCGGCAGGCTGAACAGCACGATCAGCCAGGCCGGAAACAAGATCACGCGCCAGTCGCGCGGAGTCTCGTACGGCATCAGCGTCTCGACGAAGAAGCTGTGATGATCGCCCGTATGGCGCTTGTAGAAGAGTCTGCCGAAGCGCGTCTTGTTGTGGCCAAGACGCTTGTGCACCTGATACTCGCCCCAGCTGAAGAACACCAGCGTGGCCGGCACCAGCAGCCATTGCCAGGCGGCAACCGCATCCAGCGTACGCCACAGCAAGCCCATGCACAGCAGACCGTAGGTCAGGACGAAGGCTGCATGCAGCCAGGGGTTGTACAGCGGATGGATGGCGGCGCGGTAATCGCGGCGAAAAGCCTGGGCGTTGTCGTTGTTGTAAGCCATGGCACTCTCCTGTAATCGACAGCAGTCTAGGCCCGCCACGATCAATCGCATACTCGGCACCGCCTCTGCGCACACCGGGCAGCGTGAACCAGGACACGGCCGGCTCGACCGACATATAAACGCAACAAAAGCGTCACCTTCACTACATCACCGCGGCAGAGACTGCGTACATGGACGCTCCCACTCTGCATATCGCCCTGATCAGCGAAACCTTCCCGCCGGAAATCAACGGCGTCGCCAACACCCTCGGCCGCCTGGTCGATGGGCTGCGCAGCCGAGGCCACCGCGTGCAGCTGATACGCCCGCGGCAGGCGCACGACAGCGCACCACAGCCGGATCCCGAACTGCTGCTGACCCGCGGCTGGCCGCTGCCCGGCTACCCCGGCCTGCAGTGGGGCCAGTCGTCGCTGCACAAACTGCTCAGGCGCTGGAAACGCCAGCGCCCGGACGTGCTCTACATCGCCACCGAAGGCCCTTTGGGGCTCTCCGCCCTGCGTGCGGCAAGGCGCCTGGCGATTCCGGTGGTCAGTGGTTTTCACACCAATTTCCAGCAGTACACTGGGCACTATGGCTTCGGCCTGCTGACCCGCGCCCTGACCAACTACCTGCGCTGGTTTCACAACCGCACGCAGATGACCCTGGTGCCTAGCATCGGCCAGAAGGTGGAGCTGCAGCGCCGCGACTTCGAGCGCCTGGCCCTGCTCGCCCGCGGCGTCGACAGCCAGCTGTTCCACCCCGGCAGACGCTGCGACGAGCTGCGCAAGCACTGGGGCCTGGGGCCGGACGATATGGCGGTGCTGCATGTCGGGCGTCTGGCTGCGGAGAAGAACCTCGGTTTGCTGGTAAAGGCCTTTCGCGCCTTGCAGCAGGCGCACCCGCAAAGGCGCATGCGCCTGATCCTGGTCGGTGACGGGCCGCTGCACGCCAGTCTGCAGGCACAGTTGCCGGATGCCCTGTTCTGCGGGCTGCAGCGTGGCGAGGCGCTGGCCATGCACTACGCCTCGGGCGATCTGTTCCTCTTTCCCAGCCTGTCGGAAACCTTCGGCAACGTGGTGCTGGAAGCCCTGGCCTCGAGCCTTGGCGTCGTGGCCTTCGACCAGGCTGCCGCGGCCCAGCATATCCACCACGGTCATAACGGCCTGCTAGCCCGCCCTGGCGACGAAAACGGCTTCTGCGAAATCGCCTGCCAGGCGCTGGCAGATGCGGAAACGCTGCGTCGCATACGTCTGAATGCGCGCCGCCATGCCAGTCACCTCAGCTGGGAAGGCATCGTGGTGCAGTTCGAGCAGCATCTGCGCGGCGCCATGCAACCGCAGCCGGAAGCTGGCGACAACGCGGAGCTTGCACCCCGAGCGGGTGAAACCCGTCATTGATAGGGCGATGCGGTGTGGCGGCCCTGAGGGGCCGCCACGCTAGCGCCTGCTCAGGGTGTGAACAGAGCCAGCAAAGACTCGAAATGAATGGCGATGTACAGCAGGGTGGCCTGGTTGGCGAACAGCAGCGCCGGCAGCAACCAGGCCAGCATCACCAGAGCTCCCTGATGCAGGGCAATCAGCGCCAGGACCAGCGCTACCCCCGGATACAGATCGATGATGATCTGTCGCCCCCAGTACAGACGAGCGATGCCGCGAACGCTCTTGAAGAGGTTCTCGCGGCGACTGCAGTGGATCGAGTAGCCGACAAATGCCAGCCAGGCCGCCCACACAAGCGCCTTCGCCACGCCCACTGCGCCGGCGAACACAAACATCTGGGCATGGCCCTGCAGGCCGAGGGCAAGCGCGACGAAGACGGCGAACAGCCCCCAGGAAACCAGGCTCTTGGACATCACTGACACTCCTCGCTGGGGCGCCCCGGCAGGGCGCCCATGGGGTTCAATGCAGTTGCATCAGTGCATCGCGGCTGAACGGCAGAATGTCCTGCTCACGCCCCTCACGCACCTTCAGCGCCCAGTCCGGGTCGACCAGCAGCGCGCGGCCCACGGCGACCAGGTCGAACTCTTCCTTGTTCAGGCGCTCGAGCAGATTCTCGATGCTGGCAGGCTCGGCCACCTTGTCGGTCTTGACCATGAACTGCAGAAACTCGCCATCCAGGCCGACACTGCCGACGGTGATGGTCGGCTTGCCGGTGAGCTTGCGCGTCCAGCCGGCGAGGTTGAGGTCGCTGCCCTCGAATTCCGGCTCCCAGAAACGGCGGGTCGAGCAGTGGAAGATGTCCACGCCGGCCTCGGACAGCGGCTTGAGGAAGGCTTCCAGCTGCTCCGGGGTCTGTACCAGACGCGCGCTGTAGTCCTGCTGCTTCCACTGCGAGAAGCGCAGGATGATCGGGAAGTCCGGGCCGACCGCCGCGCGCACCGCCTGGATCAGCTCGATGGCGAAACGCGAACGGGCCGCCAGGTCACCGCCGTACTGATCGCTGCGCTGGTTGCTGCCTTCCCAGAAGAACTGGTCGATCAGGTAGCCGTGGGCGCCGTGGATCTCCACGCCGTCCATGCCGATGGCCTTGGCGTCGCGTGCGGCCTGGGCGAAGGCGGCGATCACCTCATCGATATCGGCCTGGGTCATGCCGTGCACCACCACCTGACCGTCCTTGAGTTTTTCCATCGGGCCATAACCGGGCACGCTGGCATCCGGCTCGGTGCCCAGGCGGCGCACGTTACCCACGTGCCACAGCTGCGGAACGATCTTGCCGCCTTCGGCATGCACCGCATCGACCACCTGCTTCCAGCCGGCCAGGGCATCTTCGCCATGGAAACGCGGTACGTTCGGGTAGCCGTTGGCGGCCGTGTGCCCGACCGTGGTGCCTTCGGTGATGATCAGGCCCACGCCCGCCGCCGCACGACGGCGGTAGTACTCGACGACCTTGGCATTGGGGACGCCACCCGGCGAGAAGGAACGGGTCATGGGCGCCATGACCACACGGGTCGGCAGCTCCAGGTTGCCGAGGCGGAAGGGGGCGAACAGGGCTTGTACGGGGGCGCTCATCATCTTTCCTCTGGGTTGAACGGTGATCAGGCCTGCAGCAAACGCTCCAGGCGGTTAATGAAGGCTTCCAGCGGCTGCAGGTTGCGACCCACCTTGAGGCGGGCGAGCACGCCCTGCCAAGCATCGCTGATGAAAGTGGCGAGATTGCCGCAGTCCTCGGTGGCCGGCAGTTCACCGGCGGCCTGCGCCTGCTCCAGGCAGTCGCGCAGGATGTCCACCGAGGCCTGCTGGATCGCCTCCACCTCGGCGCCGATGGCCGGCAGCATCTCGCTCATCTCGAAACTCAGGCTGCCGATGAAGCAGTGATATTGCGGCGTGTCCTGGCGGGCGAAGTGCGCCAGCAGGTCGCGGTAGTAGGCCAGGATGCGCGCCCGCGGGCTCAGCGCGGCATTGCTCAACGCCTGGGCGTAACGCTCCAGACGCGGGCGATAGATGAAGGCCAGCGCCTGCAGGGCGAAGTCTTCCTTGCTGGCGAAGTAGTGATAGAAGCTGCCCTTGGGAATGCCGGCAGCCTGGACGATTTCCAGCACGCCGGTGCCGTGATAGCCGCGCCGGGTCATCACCGCCGAGCCCTTGCTCAGGATCAGGTCACGCTTGTCGAGTCGAATGCTGTTCATGGCGCCGAGCATATGACCGGTCGTCTCGCTCGGCACAGCACTATTGATGAGAGTGATTAAGGACCAAAACACACGAGACGGATGCCCGCACCTAAAGGCAGGTGCGGGCTCTGCTCGCGAAGCCTTTGGGTTACAGGGCTCGCGAACGGAGCTCGTTCCACTGGATCAAGGCAGCAGCTGCCTCAGGACTGCAGCCAGACCAGCGAGGCGAAGCGCCCGGTACGCGGGCTGCGGCGATAGGAGTAGAAACGCGGATCGTTGTAGGTGCAGAACCCGCCACCGCTGACCGCAGTCACGCCGATGGCGGCCAGACGAATGCGCGCCAGCTGGTAGATATCGGCCATGAACTTGCCGGCCTTGGCGCCGGGCAGGAAGGCGCCGGCCGCCTCGGCATGCTGGTGCACGAAGGCTTCGCGCACCTCGCTACCCACTTCGAAGGCGGCCGGGCCGATGGCCGGGCCAAGCCACACCAGCAGCTCCTGCGGCGCCACGTCCAGCGTCTTCACGGTCGCCTCCAGCACGCCACTGGCCAACCCGCGCCAGCCGGCATGGGCTGCCGCCACGCGGGTGCCGGCACGGTCGCAGAACAATGCTGGCAGGCAGTCGGCGGTCATCGCCGTGCAGGCGATGCCGGGTGTGGCCGTCCAGTTGCCATCGGCCTCGATGACCACAGCCGGGTCGGCCTCGGCCACCACGACGCCATGCACCTGACGCAGCCAGGCCGGCTGGCAACCGAGGGCCTCGACCAGCTGCGCGCGGTTGGCCGCGACGGCTGCTGGATCGTCATCGACGTGATCGCCCAGGTTGAAGGTATCGAACGGCGCCGCGCTGACACCGCCACTGCGGGTGGTGACGCAGGCACGCACGTTGGCCGGCGCGGGCCAGTCGGGCGTCAGCCAGTCATGCACGCTCACCCGACGAAGGCCTCGCGATCCTGACGCAGCAGGGTCAGCAGCCAGACCAGATCATCCGGCAGCGGCGATTCCCACTTCATGCGCTTGCCGGTGGCCGGATGGTCCAGCTCGAGGAAGCGCGCATGCAGGGCCTGGCGTGGAAACTCCTTGAGACTCTGCACCAGGCTCTGGCTGGCCGCCGGCGGAATGCGGAAGCGCCCGGCATACACCGGGTCGCCCACCAGCGGATAGCCGACGTGGCTCATGTGCACGCGAATCTGATGGGTGCGCCCGGTTTCCAGCTTGACCCGTACATGGGTGTGCGAGCGGTAGCGTTCCAGCACGCGGTAGTGACTGATCGCCGGCTTGCCGCCATCGGTCACGGCCATGCGCTGACGCTGGCTGGAGCTGCGGCCGATCGGCGCATCAATGGTGCCGCCGGCGGTGATCACGCCGATGCAGATGCATTCGTAGATGCGGCTGACGCTACGCTTCTGCAGCTGCTCGACCAGGTTGGTCTGCGCCTGCAGGGTCTTGGCCACCACCATCAGGCCGGTGGTGTCCTTGTCCAGACGATGCACGATGCCGGCGCGCGGCACATTGATGATGTCCGGCACGTGATGCAGCAGGGCGTTGAGCAAGGTGCCATCGGCATGCCCGGCAGCTGGGTGGACGACCAGGCCTGCCGGCTTGTCGATCACCAGCAGGTGCTCGTCCTCGTAGACGATGTTCAGCTCGATGTCCTGCGCCACCCACTCGCCCTGCGCTTCCTGCTCGGCATCGAGCACCAGGGTCGAGCCGGCATGCACGGTGTCACGCGGGCGCGCCACGGCACCGTCGACGGTCAGGCGACCGTCCTTGATCCAGGTGGAAAGGCGCGAGCGCGAAAACTCGCCAAACAGCTGCGCAGCCACTTGGTCGAGGCGCTGACCGCCCTGTTCGAAGGGGACGATGGCCTGGAGTTGGATCAATTGTTTGTCTATGGAAGTCATCTTCAAAACCAGTTCAAGGTCTGCTGCGCGTCGGCCCTGCTGCGTTAAAAACAGGCTCGAAAAGTCGCTTGCGGCTAACGCACTTCAGTGCGGCCCCGAAGGGGCGAGCGAAGCGAGTCATGCTCATTTACAGCTCGTAAACTACGCGTCCTAGCCTGTTTTTGCCTTGCATTGCTCTAGCTCGCGAAACTTTGAACAGGCTCTTGGGCAAGGGCGGGAGCCCGGCCTTTGGTTTCGGCGTCAGGCTTGTGGTTAAATACGGCGTCTTTGCCCCAGGGGGTTCCAGGGGGCGCTCATCATAACAGGACGGCCGCGCGGCCGTCACAGGGACGCAAGCCGCCATGCAAGTGAAACACCTGCTGCTGATCGCCATCCTCGCCCTCACCGCCGCCTGCTCCTCGAAGCAGCCGGAGGTCGACGAAAACCTGAGCGAGGTGGAGCTGTACCGGCAGGCCCAGGCCGACCTGGACAACCGCAGCTATACCCAGGCCATCGCCAAGCTCAAGGCGCTGGAGTCGCGCTACCCCTTCGGCCGTTACGCCGAGCAGGCGCAGCTCGAGCTGATCTACGCCTACTACAAGAACGTCGAGCCGGAAGCCGCCAAGTCCTCGGCCGAGCGTTTCATTCGTCTGCACCCGCAGCATGCCAACGTCGACTACGCCTATTACCTCAAGGGCCTGGCCTCCTTCGACCAGGACCGCGGCCTGCTGGCGCGCTTCCTGCCGCTGGACATGACCAAGCGTGACCCGGGCGCCGCCCGCGACTCCTACAACGAGTTCGCTCAGCTCACCAGCCGCTACCCGACCAGCCGTTACGCCCCGGACGCCAAGCAGCGCATGATCTACCTGCGCAACCTGCTGGCTGCCTACGAGGTCCATGTCGGTCACTACTACCTCAAGCGTCAGGCCTATGTCGCCGCCGCCAACCGCGGTCGCTACGTGGTGGAGAACTTCCAGGAAACCCCCGCCGTGGGCGACGGCCTGGCGATCATGACCGAAGCCTATCAGCGCCTGGCCCTGAACGATCTGGCCGCCACCAGCCTGGAAACCCTCAAGCTCAACTACCCGGATCACCCAAGCCTGGAGAACGGCCAGTTCGTGCCGCGCGAGGAAGAAGCCGACGGCCGCTCCTGGCTGGCCAAGGCCACCCTCGGCCTGATCGAAACCGACACGCCGCTGCCGCCGGGTGAAACCCGCGCCAGCCAGGACGTGATCCGCCAGTACGAGGACGCCGAGCAGCAGATCCCGGCCGAACTGCAGCAGGACGCCAAGACCGGCGAAACCGCCAAGAAGCGTTCGATCTGGAGCTACCTGACCTTCGGCCTGTTCGACTGACCGACGCGTCGCAGCGAAAAGGGAGGCCACGGCCTCCCTTTTTTGTCGCCCCCATTCCCAGCCGGTCCTGGTCAGGCGACGCCGAACGCCCTTCCACACCCGCTTTCGCCGCGCGGAAACAGCTCACAGCCTGCCATCAGCCCCCTGTGCCGATGGTCACAGCTTGGCTAAACTGCCGGCTTCAACCGGATAACAGATAAAAGGGCACACCATGGGCCTGTTCCGCCTGCTGTTCTGGGTCGCCGTGATCTTCGCCGCGATCTGGATCTGGCGCCGCTTCATCGGCCAACCCAAGCGCCCTCGCCCAAGCGAGGACAAGCACACCGCGGCCCCCATGGTGCGTTGCGCCCATTGCGGCGTGCATGTGCCGCAAAGCCAGGCACTGAGCCAGGACCAGCGCTGGTACTGCAGCCAGGCTCACCTCGAACAGGGCCCACACACCGGTGATCGCTGACGCCAGCACCCTCGGCAGCACGCCAGGCCGACGCATCCTCAGGCTCTATCACTTCTATCGCCTGAGCATCGGTCTGGCGCTGATCCTGCTGATCTCCAGCAATCTCGACGAGCAGTTGCTCGATGTCGTGCATATCGACCTGTTCCGCAGCGGCAGCTGGGCCTACCTGATCCTGAACATCTTCATCGCCGTGCTGGTGCAGAAACCCAAGCATCTGATGCAGCTGTTCAGCCTGGCGCTGGTGGATGTGATCTTTCTCTCCGCGCTGTTCTACGCGGCAGGAGGCACTCCCAGCGGCATCGGCAACCTGCTGGTGGTGGCCGTGGCCATCGCCAACATCCTGCTGCGCGGCCGTATCGGCCTGCTGATCGCCGCCATTGCCGCGATGGCGCTGATCTATCTGACCTTCTATCTCAGCCTCAGCCGCCCCGCTGCTGCCGCCCAATACGTTCAGGCGGGCGCGCTGGGTGCGCTGTGCTTCGCCGGCGCACTGTTCATTCAGGGCATCACTCGCCGCCTGCAGGTCAGCGAAAGCCTCGCCGAACAGCGCGCCGCCGATGTGGCCAATCTGGAAGAGCTCAATGCCCAGATCCTGCAGCGCATGCGTACCGGCATCCTGGTGCTGGACACCCAGCACCGCGTGCTACTGGCCAACCAGGGCGCCACCCAGTTGCTGGGGCGCGGCGAGCTGGCCGGCAAGATCATCGACCCGCACTGCCCGGAACTGGTGAAACGCCTGCAGCAGTGGCTACACAACCCCACCCTGCGCCCCGACAGCCTGCAGGCTCAGGTGGACGGCCCGGTGCTGCAGCCCAGCTTCATTTCCCTGCAACGCGGCGACGAGCAGCACACCCTGGTGTTTCTCGACGACATCTCGCAGATCGCCCAGCAGGCTCAGCAGCTCAAGCTCGCCTCGCTCGGCCGACTGACCGCCGGCATCGCCCACGAGATCCGCAACCCGCTGGGCGCCATCAGCCACGCCGCCCAGCTGCTGCAGGAGTCGGAGGATCTGCAGGGGCCGGACCAGCGTCTGGCGCAGATCATCCAGGATCACTCCAAACGCATGAATCTGGTGATCGAGAACGTGCTGCAACTGTCGCGCAGACGCCAGGCCGAACCGCAGTTGCTCGACCTGAAATACTGGCTGCACCGCTTCGCCAGCGAGTTTCGCAGCTCCGCACCGGCTGATCGGCAGATCCATCTGGAGACCCAGGGCGGCAGCCTGCAGACACGCATGGACCCACACCAGCTGACCCAGGTGCTGACCAATCTGGTGCAGAACGGCCTGCGCTATAGTGCCAAGCAGCACAGGATCGGCCAGGTCTGGCTACGCCTGTTCCGGGACCCAAGCAGCGACCTGCCGGTGCTGGAAATCCTCGACGACGGCCCAGGCGTGCCGCCCGAGCAGGAGCAGCACATCTTCGAGCCCTTCTACACCACCGAGAACAAGGGCACCGGCCTCGGCCTGTATATTTCCCGCGAGCTGTGCCAGGGCAACCAGGCGCGTCTCGACTACAAACCACGCGAAGGGGGCGGCAGCTGCTTCCGCATCACCTTTGCCCATCCGCGCAAACTGAGCTGACCATGACCCGCCAGAGAGCCTTGATCGTCGACGACGAACCGGACATCCGCGAACTGCTGGAAATCACCCTCGGCCGGATGAAGCTGGACACGCGCAGCGCACGCAACGTCAAGGAAGCGCGCGAATGGCTGGCCCGCGAGCCGTTCGACCTGTGCCTGACCGACATGCGCCTGCCCGACGGCACAGGCCTCGACCTGGTGCAACACATCCAACAGCGCCACCCGCAGGTACCGGTGGCAATGATCACCGCCTACGGCAGCCTGGATACCGCGATCAATGCGCTCAAGGCCGGCGCCTTCGATTTCGTCACCAAGCCGGTGGACCTCGGCCGCCTGCGCGAGCTGGTCGCCACGGCCCTGCGCATCCGCTCCCCCGAGGGCGAAGGCGCTCCGGTGGACAACCGCCTGCTCGGCGACTCGCCGCCGATGAAGGCACTGCGCAAGCAGATCCAGAAGCTCGCCCGCAGCCAGGCGCCGGTGTATATCAGCGGCGAGTCCGGCAGCGGCAAGGAACTGGTGGCGCGTCTGATCCACGAGCAGGGCCCGCGCGCCGAACAGCCGTTCGTCCCGGTCAACTGCGGCGCCATCCCTTCGGAGCTGATGGAGAGCGAGTTCTTCGGCCACAAGAAAGGCAGCTTCACCGGGGCCATCGAGGACAAGCAGGGCCTGTTCCAGGCTGCCAACGGCGGCACCCTGTTCCTCGACGAAGTGGCCGACCTGCCGCTGCCGATGCAGGTCAAGCTGCTGCGCGCCATTCAGGAAAAGGCCGTACGCGCCGTCGGTGGTCAGCAGGAAGTGGTGGTCGATGTGCGCATCCTCTGCGCCACCCACAAGGATTTGGCCGCCGAGGTGGCCGCCGGGCGCTTCCGCCAGGACCTCTACTACCGCCTCAACGTCATCGAACTGCGCGTGCCACCGCTGCGCGAACGCCGCGAGGACATCGCCCAACTGGCCGAGGTCATGCTCGCCCGCCTGGCCGAGGGTAGCGGTCTGAGCGCCGCCAAGCTGCAGCCCGAAGCGCTGGAGAAACTGAAGAACTATCGCTTCCCGGGCAACGTGCGCGAGCTGGAGAACATGCTCGAACGCGCCTACACCCTGTGCGAGGACGACCAGATCAGCCCCGCCGACCTACGCCTGGCCGATGCGAGCGGCCCCAGCGGCGAAACCGGCGAGGCCAGCCTGGCGCTGATCGACAATCTGGAAGACTATCTCGAAGGCATCGAACGCAAACTTATCATGCAGGCGCTCGAAGAAACCCGTTGGAACCGCACGGCGGCGGCCCAGCGCCTGGGCCTGACCTTCCGCTCGATGCGCTATCGATTGAAGAAGCTGGGGATCGACTAAGCAGCGCCCCTACCGTGGGCCTGCATGCGGAGGGTGCGCCACGCGCGCACCTTCCGCCCACTCAGCCCAACCGCCCCGCTGGCGCATAGGGCGCCGGATCGATGATCGGCTCGCGCCCAAGCAGCAGGTCGGTCAGCAACCGGCAGGACGCAGGTGCAAGCACCAGGCCGTTGCGAAAGTGCCCGCAGTTGAGCCACAAGCCCGGATGCGAAGGCACCTCCCCGATAAAGGGAATGCCCTGCGGTGAGCCCGGCCGCAATCCCGCCCAGTGCCCCACCACCTCGGCATCCTTCAGCGCCGGCAGCAGCTCTTCGGCGGAAGCCTTGAGGCTCTCCAGCGCGCCATCGGTCGGCGTCTTGTCGAAGCCGGCGTACTCCAGCGTACTGCCGATCAGGATATGCCCATCTCGCCGCGGAATCGCATAACGTCCCCTGGCCAGCACCATGCTCGGCAGAAAATTCTCGGCGCACTTGTAGAGGATCATCTGCCCCTTCACCGGCTCGACCGGCAACTCCAGGCCAAGCGTCCTGAGCATCTCGCCACTCCAGGCACCGGCTGCCAGCACCACGCGCTCGGCACGCACCTCGCCATCGCTGGTGATTACACCGCGAATCTGCCCATCCTCCTGAATGAACCCGGTGACCGGACAATGCTCACGCAGCTCCACGTTGGGCATGGCAGCCAACGCCGCCCTCAGCGCCTTGACCAGCCGCGGGTTGCGCACGTTGGCCACATCCGGCATATGAATGGCGCGGGTAAAACCTTCACCCAGTACCGGCACCTGCTCATGCACGCTGGCCATGTCGATGCCACGCAAAACCCGCCCCTCACGCGCCGCCCAAGCCAGCGCCTCGGCCTCGTCATCGAGATCCAGCCAATATAACCCGGTGACATGCACCTGGGGATCGACGCCAGTGTCTTCCCACATCTGCCGCGCAAAACCGGGATAGAAATCCTGCGACCAATGCGCCAACGCCGTCACCGCCGCGCTGTAGCGCCACGGATAGAGCGGCGAAACAATGCCACCGCCGGCCCAGGAGGATTCGCTGCCTGTGCCTCGCGCCTCGAGCAGCACAAGCTGTTGCCCTGCCTCTGCCAACAGCAAGGCAGAAAGCATTCCCAGTGCTCCGCCTCCCACTACCACCACCTGTGCGGGACTTTTCATCTATCGATCCTAGGCTAATCTTCGCATTCATGAATAACCGACTGGCAAGGATGCTGGATAATGTCTCGGAAAATCTATGGCCGTACGCTTCTTGAGCTGATAAGCACGCTCGCTATGCTGTTGGTATTGATCAGCATCGCACTGCCCAACCTGCGGCAGCAAATTGAGAACAATGAGCGAACGCAAGCCGTTAATCAGTTGCTTTCCTTGCTTCATCACACGCGCAGCAATGCGGTGTATACCCGCCGCGTCGTCACTTTATGTCAAGGCGAAAGCCGCTGCTCGGAGTCCACCATTTGGCGCGGCACACTCTTGATATTCGTAGACCACAACGCTAACGGACAACGGGATATAGGCGATGAGCTGCTCTATCAAACGCAGATTGCTGAAGGCCTTTCCTGGCACTGGAACCGCAACAAGTCTCATATCCAGTTCGAAGCAGACGGCACCACCCGAGCCCTGAACGGAACCTTCACTCTCTGCAAGAGGGGCGCTCCGCAACGCCAAGTGGTCATCGCGCTTTCAGGGCGGGTTCGCAATCAGCCACCCGCGCGTGGAGCCTACTGCTGAGCCACAGCGTGACACGCCTCACAGCACCTGGCGGCGCAGAGTCAATTCATCTGCCAAAACGCCCGCCCGTCTGGCTTGAACGGAGTCTGAAAACACTTGGTGGCTAAATTAGCATCGTGTCTTTGGGCTTATCGCTGGCGGAGTGGTTATGGAATCAAGCAGAGGATTCACGCTGATTGAGCTGATGGTAGTGATTGCCCTCATCGCAATTGTCTCGAGCATCGCTGTACCCAGCTATCAGGCAATGATGGAAAGCGGCCGAGAAACTTCCGCCCGAAACAGCCTGCTAGGCGCTTTACAACTGGCACGCAGCGAAGCGATTGCCAGACGCGCCTCAGTCAGCGTGACCACCACCGGGTCCACTTGGATAGTGAGTGACGGTAGCGAGGACATTCGGGTGGTATCCATACCTACTGGTGTGACCGCGAGCAATGTAGCTGTCACCTTCCAAGCCAATGGCCGTCCCCAAACCACAGCGAGCATCAACGTGGGAGGACGCAATATAGAGATCAATACAATAGGCCGCGCAAGCTTGACGAGCAGTACATCCAACAACACACCCCAGAGTTCGGAGGGAACCGAATGAGAGCCATAAACCGCCATGAGGGAAAAGCTTTTACTCTGATCGAGGTGATGGTGGCCGTAGTGATACTTGCTATCGGTCTGCTCGGCATGGGCACATTGATGATGCAGAGTCTTCAGTCGAGCGAAAGCGCTTACTCCCGCAGCCAAGCGACGTTGCTGGCATATGACATCATTGACCGTATGCGCGCCAACAAGGTCACCAGCAATAGTGCCTACACCTCTTTTACCGTCACTCACGCATCACAAAGCACTGATTACAACTACTCGTATTCCTCAGCAAACTGCCCCGCTGGTGGAAACGCGGCAGCTACAGGCTCACCCAAAGCTACGGCAGATCTTTCAGAATGGTGCGTACAAGTCCGCAGCAGTTTACCGAATGTCCAAACAGCGAGTGTGGAGCGCCAAAGCGGCTCCGTATACCGCGTCACCATCGAATGGCAAGAGGCAAACGCAGAGAATAGTGATCTGATAGTAGAGGCAGAACTATGAATCGCACACAGAAAGGGCTTTCACTAGTCGAACTCATGGTTGCCATCGTGATCAGTTCGTTATTGATCCTTGGTGTCACTGAAATTTTCAGCCGCAGCTTTTTTGCCGACCGCGACAACACCGAACTCACTTTTATGCAGGAAAGTGGTCGATTGGCTCTGGAAATAATTGGACAAGATGCTCGGAGAGCGGGCTATCAGGGCTGTGTAGCATCAGATACCGTCACCACCTTTTCGCCGGACAACACATCGCTTCCCGACGCGGCAGTCACGACCGCAGGTACAAACAGCCTGACTTTTCGTTACGCAACTCCTGGTACTGGTTGCGGCACTACAGCACTCGCCTTTGAACCGCCAATTACTTATACAAACGCCAACAGCGGTATACGTCGTAATGGAGATCCCATTCTAGACAACGCAAGCATGGCCTTTACCTTCCTTCCAGGCAACGATCCTCTCACAGCCAAGGCCATTCATATTCAGATCACGGTTTCTGACTCTAGGACGACAGGCACACTTTTAAATCCTCGGACTTTTAGCGCCACTTACGAACTTAGGAATCGTCTGCAATGAATACTCGCCAGCAAGGGATGGTTCTGCTCGTCAGCCTGGTGTTACTGCTGATGCTCACAATTATTGCCATTACTGCAGCTTCACAATCCAACCTGCAGTTGCGTATTTCCTCCAACAATCAACAGCAAAACGTTGCATTTCAGGCTGCCGAAAGTGGCTTGCAACGTTGGGCTAATCAGTACTTCCAACCGGGCAGTGGCTGGCACCCCAACGCCATCGGTAACTTGAACGCTTCCGGGGCCATCACCTATGAAGCTGCCCCGCTGGCTGACACAAGCACGCAAATTCCAATTCTGGAGGGTAGTGGAATGTCTCAAGGGCTCTACGTCATTCGTTTCGACGTTGTGAGCACCGGACAGGCCTGCGACAACGATGGCAATTGCGGTGCCACCGCAACTCATCGCCAAGGTCTGCAGAACCGTTATATCCCCTAAGCCCTATTTGAATGTTGCATTGCCTGTTCATCAGGCACGAGGACCACACCATGAAGCGCCTAATTCAACTGCGCACCCTGCTCTCCTCCGCTGTAACCAGTACGCTGATTCTCAGCGCGGCATTCAGCCATGCCGACGACACCGAAGTCTTTTTTGGCGGACCGGCTATTGACGACAGCGTCAAACCCAATGTCCTGTTCATTCTCGACAATTCCGGCTCGATGAACTGGCGCTTGGACAGCAACAACACGGCTACGGGCTCCCAGCAGTCGCGTATGATGGTGCTGAAGGACGCCTTCAGCGACATCATGAGCAACACCAGTAACATCAACGTTGGCGTAATGGTACTCAACCCCCGAGCCGCCTATGGTAATACTCGCTACGTATACCCAGTCGAATATATTGATAAGGAACTAGGCGGCGATGTAGAGCTGGTCGCCGGCGTACCAAATATTAGGCAGAGTTCGGATGATGCGACGCAGGCCATCTCGCCGCTTGGTAGCGCGGTGGTCGACAACCCGAACCTCATCATGGGCGTCATCGACACCACCCAGCCTCTGCCCAATCAGGCAAGCTCCATTCTTGGCACTACCGGCAGTTTTTTTCGCCTGACCAGCGGCGGTACTGAATATGCCTGCCGTCTGAGCCCACCCTCGCGCCCTGGCAATGCAGTGTGCACCAACAGCACCATGACTGATTTGAACCTACGCCGTAGCCTAGGCACTATGGCCTTGTTTCATTTCCAAGGGCTCAATATCCCGGCCAATGCAACGATCACGAATGCTTACATCGAGATCACCCCTACCAACAGCCCTGCAGCGGCAAGACGCAATCCGCTTATCAATGTGCAGTTGCAGAACAATAAAACACCCGCGCCGCTTAACGACAGCAACCCTGTGGGGACTCGGACCTACCAGACTGCGGCCAATATTCAGGCTAACGGATGGATTTCCGGTAATCGCGTTGCAATCGATATCACTTCACAGTTCAATACATTGAAGAGCGCGGCGCCAAACGGTGATCCGGTACAAGGCATGTTTGTCCGCCTGACTAACACCAGCACTTCAAACGAGAATGCACAGGATTACACGTTCTGCGCCAATAACTGCTCAACTGGCAACGCTCCGTCACTAGTCGTCAACTACACCGTAGAAGGTCTTGCCCCTGAATCGCGAATGGGCGCTCTGCGCTTTCAAGATGTGAGCATCCCTCAAGGTGCCACGGTCACTTCCGCACGTATCGACTTCTTTCCCTCAGCAGCTAATAACACTCCGGTGACCTTCGAAGTCCGGGCGGAACGCACTGGTGATGCCAGCACCTTCACCAATGGTAGCAACCTGCAAACTCGAGCCAAGACCACGGCCGTAAGCACATGGACACCGGCCCCCTGGACTAGCCAAGCCACCCCTGAGCCGATACCAGGCCCCGATGTCACTGCCTTGGTGCAGGAAGTGGTGAACCTCGGCAGTTGGTGTGGTAACAACTCTATGGCGTTCCATATCACCCCAACGGCAGGCACCGGTTCACGCAGCGCCCATAGCTTTGACGGCGCAGGAGGCCTCCAGCCTGTGCTTACGCTTAGCTATACCGGCGGAAAGGACGGCTGCTTCAATCCGATTATTGAGGCTCGCGTCACCACCAATGCCAACGACGGCTATCAGAACAATAGTGGCACCGTCACGCTCAACCAGAACAGCTTGCCACTGAGCCGCAACCAACTGGGCATTCGCTTCGAGAATCTTCCGATCGCGCGCGGCACCAGCGTTATGAAAGCCGAGGTGGTGATGACACCATCTAGTACGGTGACCTCCCCTAACCAAGTTAGTCGTATCAGTTTCCAGAACAGCGCAACAGCCACCGCCTTTCAAGCTACTAGTAATAACCTAAGCAATCGCACCACACGGACATCCGAGAGCGACTGCAATATTAACAGCGGCACCGGCTGGGTATCGGGACAACCGGTCACCTGCGATATCAGCAGCCTCAACGGCGCGCTGACAAGTATCTTCGCCAACTCAGCTTGGGATCGCGGTAACGCATTGAACATGTTTGTCCGCCACACCACCGATACTTCCCTGCAAGCTGTGGCGTTCGAAGACAATCCGGGACAGTCGATCAAACTGAGACTTAAACTCAGTTCCGGCGGCCTGGTAACTACTGTGCGCAGCCACGTGAATGCTTTAGTACAGAACATGACAGCCGCAGACGGCACACCAATCGTCCCTACCTATTTAGATGCCGTGCGCTACATGCGCAACGAAGTCAGCGGGCGACCATCGCCTATCGACAGCGCATGCCAAGCCAACCACATCGTGCTGTTAACCGATGGCCAAGCCAATAACAATACGACAGCAGCCAAGAACGCCATCGCATCCCTCACAGGCCTCAGTTGCTCCAACGACGCCAGCGACGACGGCGAGCGCTGTGCACGCACCCTTGCTCGTTGGATCACTGAGAATGATCAATCCAGCTTGGAAGGCAATCATTACATCACCACCCATACAGTCGGCTTCGCACTAGATGCCAGTGGCACTACCGCCAGCAACCAAATCAAGACCTTCCTGCGTGAGGTCGCCAGCAATGGCGGGGGCTCCTTCAGCACCGCCGAGAATGCTGGTGAACTAAGTGATGCTTTCAACCGGATCATTCAGGAGGTGCTAGCCACTGACACCACTTTCGTCAGCGCCACCGCACCAGCCAATACCTTCAACCGCCAAGACAACAAGGATGAACTCTATTTCTCCCTGTTCAGGCCTTCGGAGACTGATCGCTGGCCTGGCAACCTGAAACGCTATCGAATGGCAACTGCTAATGGTGCAGCTTTCATCGTGGATGCCGATGGTATCCCTGCCATTGACGCAAATACCGGTTTTTTCCGCAGTGACTCGCGAAGCTTCTGGTCCGCTGACCGCGACGGAGGCAGCATAGTGTTGGGCGGTGCCGCATCTCGCTTGCCGGCCAGTGGCAGTCGCTTGCTGCTGACGAACGTCACTCCTAACTCCAATGCCCTCACCGCTATCGCAACAGGCAACACGGCTCTTACCGCAGATAAATTTGGCGCAGCAAATGCGGATGAACGCAGTGAGCTAATTAGCTATATCCGCGGCCTTGATCCAGCGACAAATAATGAGCGCCGTGCGTTGGGCGACCCTCTACATGCCACGCCTAGCTTGGTGACTTACGCCTGCAATACCTACGACAGTAGTCGCCGTTGCACCAACGAGGACCAAGGAGTAGTCATCGGCAGCAACGAAGGTTTCATTCAGTTGTTCGATACCAGCAATGGCGTGGAACGATTCGCCTTTATGCCAGAGCCGCTGCTTGCCAACGTCCGACAGCTGCGTCTAGATGCCAAGTCGACGACGTTGAAACCGCGCCGTTACGGCATGGATAACACCGTTGTGGTGTGGGCCAATGATGTCAATGGCAACGGGGTGATTTACGGGGGGGTTAACCCAGCAGATCGTTCTGGCCCGCTGCTGACCGGTCTTAATCCCAATGAATTCGTTTACGCCTACGCCACCATGGGCCGTGGCGGCCGTGACATCTATGCACTGGACATTACCAATCGAAACTCACCACAGCTGCTATGGAAAATCCAAGGCGGAGTCACCGCAGGCTTTGAGCAACTGGGGCAAACTTGGTCGGCACCGGTACGCACAAAGATTCAGGTTGGTTCCACGATCAAGGACGTACTGATCTTTGGCGGCGGTTACGACCCGAATCAGGACAACGTCAGTGAACGTACCGTCGATACCATGGGTAACGCTGTCTATATCGTAGATGCAGTAACTGGCGCAAAAATCTGGTCAGCCAGTAGCGCGGCCGGGCATGACGCTACGCTCAGTCGCATGCGTTACAGCATCCCCAGCAGAGTATCGGTTATCGGACTACGTCCCGATGCCAACGGCAACGCGGTGATCGACTCACAAGGCCTAGCCGGACAGTTCTTCGTTGGCGATATGGGGGGCCAAATCTGGCGCTTCCATATTAACAACGGCTCGAGTGGGGCAAGCTTGGTCAGCCCAGCAGGTAGCGGAGGCAACGGTGTATTTGCTGATGTGGGAGGCGCTGGAACCGCCGCTGCGCGACGGTTCTACCATGAGGCAGAGCTTGCCCTGCTCAACGTTGGCAATACCAGAGTCCTTACCGTGAACATTGGGAGTGGCTATCGCGGTCATCCGCTGGATAAAAATATTCAAGATCGCTTCTACTCTTTCCGCACCGACAAACTCATAAAGGGCACTGCCAGCGAGAGCACTTTCACCGAGGGAAACCTCTATGATGCGACCGCTAATCTAGCGCAAACAGGTAACGCCACTGAGAAAGCAGCTGCCGAACAGCAATTCAGCAGCACCAACGGTGGGTGGTATATCCGCCTAACAGCACAAGGTGAGAAAGTGCTGTCCCGTCCCTTGGTAGCCGACGGAATGGTGTTGTTCAGCACCTACGAGCCACGCTCGAATTCCAATTCCTGCAAGGCGTCACTAGGTATCAGCCGTGCTTATACCGTCATGCTGAAAAATGCTGCCGCCATTTCCACCACCAGATATGTAGAGACCAACGCGACCAGCCTGCCGTCCAATCCGCAGATTTACTGCGCCGGCAATGCGTGCTGGGTGTATCACGATCCATCGCAACTTGTTCCGACCCCTACTGGTGGCAATAACCCGCCTGACGCTTGCGCTACAAGTGCGAACCCAGAGAAATGCCGCTGCGACAACAACCCTCAGTGTATTTGGATGCCCGTAACGCCCCGGCTGTACTGGATCGACGAGGAATAAGGACAGATGATGAAACGAGAAAAAGGCTTTACGCTAATAGAGGTGATGATCGCGGTTGTGATCATCGCCATCTTGGCAGCCATTGCTATTCCAAACTATACGGCCTACCTGGAGCGAGCCGCCTGCGAAGATGGCAAGTCTCTGCTAATGCAAGCGGCTGCCAATGCCGAGCGTCGCCGGGCACAAAATGCTGGCAGCTACGCGGGATTTAATAACCTCCCTGCAAATACAAGCGAGTTCTCTATTGCTGTAGACAATGTCACGGCCAATGCCTACACACTCACAGCTACAGCGACAGGACGGCTTGCAGCAGGAACACTGACGCTAACGGCAGCAAATGCTAGAGGAGGCACTCTCGCGGCTCGATGCAACTGGTGATACATCCAAATAAGAAGCCGGCTTTCGCCGGCTTCTTTATAAAACGATGAGTTGCGTCAAATTGACCTGACCCGCAACTCCCTCGGCATCGAGAACGTAATGTTCTCCGGCCGTCCCTCCAGCTCGGTCTCCCCCGCCGCACCCCACGCGCGCAATTGCTCTACTACCCCACGCACCAGCACCTCAGGCGCCGAGGCACCTGCGGTGATGCCGATACCCTTCACGCCGTCGAACCATTCGTGCTTGAGGTCTTCGGCGCCGTCGATCAGGTAGGCTGGGGTACCCATGCGCTCGGCCAGCTCGCGCAGGCGGTTGGAGTTGGAGCTGTTGGGGCTGCCGACGACCAGCAGCACGTCGCACTCGCTGGCCAGTTGTTTGACCGCATCCTGACGGTTTTGTGTGGCATAGCAGATGTCGTCCTTGCGGGGGCCGCCGATGGCCGGGAACTTGGCGCGCAGGGCGTCGATCACCTTGCTGGTGTCGTCCATGGACAGGGTGGTCTGGGTGACGAACGCCAGGTTCTCGGGGTTGCGCACCTGCAGCTCGGCGACATCCGCCTCGTCTTCCACCAGGTAGATGGCGCCGCCGTTGCTGGCGTCGTACTGGCCCATGGTGCCTTCGACTTCCGGGTGACCTTCGTGGCCGATCAGGATGCACTCACGACCCTCACGGCTGTAGCGCACCACTTCCATATGCACCTTGGTCACCAGCGGGCAGGTGGCGTCGAATACCTTGAGGCCCCGCCGTGCCGCCTCGTCGCGCACGGCCTTGGACACGCCATGAGCACTGAAGATGACGATGACGTCGTCCGGCACCTGATCCAGCTCTTCGACGAATACCGCGCCGCGCGCGCGCAGGTCCTCGACCACGAACTTGTTGTGCACCACTTCATGGCGCACGTAGATCGGCGGGCCGAACACTTCCAGCGCACGGTTGACGATTTCGATGGCGCGATCGACGCCGGCGCAGAAGCCACGGGGATTGGCGAGTTTGATATGCATGCTGGCTGTCTCGGTATTGATCGGGGATCGCACGACGCGATGGGGCGATCCCGGAAAGATACAGCCTGCGCGGGATAAGCGCAGGCTGCAACAAGAGCTTCGCGGCTGAAGCCGCTCCTACAAGAGCGGCAGCGCAGGCTAGAGCGCCTTGACCTCAATGATTTCCACGTCGAACTGCAGCGTCTTGCCGGCCAACGGATGGTTGAAGTCGATGGTGACCTGCTTGTCGTCGAACGCCTTGACCACGCCCGGCAGTTCGGCGTTGGCGGCGTCGTTGAAGATCACCAGCAGGCCCTCGGAAAGCTCCATGCCCTCGAACTGGCTGCGCGGCATGACCTGCACGTTCTGAGGATTGGGCTGGCCGAAACCCTGCTCCGGCTGCACCTGCACGCTGCGCTTGTCGCCGGCCTTGAAGCCGTACAGCGCCTGCTCGAAACCGGGCAGCAGGTTGCCGTCGCCGACCTTGAAGGTCGCCGGCTGCTTGTCGAAGGTGCTGTCGACCACATCGCCGTTTTCCAGCTTGAGGGCGAAATGCAGGGTCACTTCCCTGTCCGGACCGATGCGTACGTCTGTCATTGCGCAGCCTCCTTCGCGGACTTGTCGCTCTTGAACATATCCAGCGCCAGCAGGATGGCGCCGATGGTGATGAAGGTGTCGGCCAGGTTGAACGCCGGGAAGAACCAGCGGCTCTGCCAATGCACCAGGATGAAGTCGACCACGTGGCCGAGCACCACGCGGTCATACAGGTTGCCCAGCGCGCCACCCAGGACCATGGCCAGGGCCACGGCCAGCAACGTCTCGTGACGCTTGAGGCGCTTGAGCCAGATAACCAGCACGACGCTGACGACGATGGCGATGGCGGCGAAGAACCAGCGCTGCCAGCCGGCGGCATCGGCCAGGAAGCTGAATGCCGCACCGGTGTTGTAGGCCAGGGTCCAGTCGAAGTAGCCAGGAATCACTTCGATGCGCTGATACATGCTCAGCATGCCCTCGAAGATGTCCTTGGTCACCCGGTCGGCGACCAGGATCAGCACGCTCAGCAGCAGCCAGGGCAGATGCCCGAAACGCGAGGACTCAGGCATGCTTGCGTACCTCACCCTCGCCTTCGATGTTGCTCACGCAGCGGCCGCACAGCTCAGGATGCGCAGCATGGCTGCCGACATCGGCGCGGAAGTGCCAGCAACGGCCGCACTTGGCGTGGGCGGACTTGAGGATCTTCAGCTTCAGGCCTTCGACCTCGGTCACCACCGCATCGGCCGGCGCATCGGCCAGCGGCGCGGTCTGCGCCGCCGAGGTGATCAGGGCGAAACGCAGCTCGTCGCCGAGCTTGGCCAGGTCGGCCTGCTTGGCGTCGTCGCAGAACAGGGTGACCTCGGCCTGCAGGCTGGCACCGATGGCCTTGGCCGTGCGCAGGTTCTCCAGCTCCTTGTTGACCGCAGCCTTGACCTCCATGACGCGGTCCCAATAGGCACGGTCCAGCTCGAAGCCTTCCGGCAGACGCTCCAGGCCCGCGTACCAGGTGTTGAGCATCACCGACTCGTTGCGCTCGCCCGGCAGGAACTGCCAGATTTCCTCGGCGGTAAACGCCAGGATCGGCGCGATCCAGCGCACCAGCGCCTCGCTGATGTGGAACAGCGCGCTCTGGCAGGAGCGGCGCGCCACGCTGTCGGCGGCAGTGGTGTACTGGCGGTCCTTGATGATGTCCAGGTAGAAGCCGCCCAGCTCCTGCACGCAGAAGTTGTGCACCTTGGAATAGACGTTCCAGAAGCGGTAGTCGGCGTAGGCTTCGATGATTTCTTCCTGCAGGCGCAGGGCTGCGTCGACGGCCCAGCGGTCGAGGTCGAGCATCTGCTCGGGCTGCAGCAGGTCCTTGGCCGGATCGAAGCCGTTGAGGTTGGCCAGCATGAAGCGCGCGGTGTTGCGGATGCGGCGGTAGGCGTCGGCGCTGCGCTGCAGGATCACCTTGGACACGGCCATCTCGCCGGAATAGTCGGTGGAGGCGACCCACAGGCGCATGATGTCGGCGCCCAAGCTGTCGTTGACCTCCTGCGGCGCAACCACGTTACCCAGCGACTTGGACATCTTGCGGCCGTTCTCGTCGACCACGAAGCCGTGGGTCAGCAGCGCCTTGTACGGCGCGTGACCATCGATGGCACTGCCGGTCAGCAGGGACGAATGGAACCAGCCGCGGTGCTGGTCCGAGCCTTCCAGGTACAGGTCGGCGCGCGGGCCGGTGGTGTGGCCGAGACCGTGCGAGCCACGCAGCACATGCCAGTGGGTGGTACCGGAGTCGAACCAGACGTCGAGGGTGTCGTTGATCTTGTCGTAGTCAGCCGCTTCAGCACCCAGCAGCTCGGCAGCGTCGAGCTTGAACCAGGCTTCGATGCCCTCTTGCTCGACACGCTTGGCGACCTCTTCCATCAGCTCGACGGTGCGCGGGTGCAGTTCGCCGGTGGCCTTGTGCAGGAAGAACGGGATCGGCACGCCCCAGTTGCGCTGACGCGAGATGCACCAGTCCGGGCGGCCGGCGATCATGCTGTGCAGACGCGCCTGGCCCCAGGCCGGCACGAACTGGGTCTGCTCGATGGCGGCCAGCGCGCGCTCACGCAGGGTGCCGCCCTGCTTGGGCTGAGTGTCCATGCCGACGAACCACTGTGCGGTAGCGCGGTAGATCAGCGGGGTCTTGTGGCGCCAGCAATGCATGTAGCTGTGCTGGATCGGCTGGTGCTTGAGCAGCGCACCGACTTCGGCCAGCTTCTCGACGATGGCCGGGTTGGCCTTCCAGATGAACTGGCCGCCGAAGAACGGCAGGTCCGGGGCGTAGACGCCATTGCTCTGCACCGGGCTGAGGATGTCGTCGTTGCTCATGCCGTAGGCTTTGCAGGTACGGAAGTCGTCCTCACCGTAGGCCGGCGACGAGTGGACGATGCCGGTACCGGCGCCCAGCTCGACGTATTCGGCCAGGTACACCGGCGAGAAACGCTCGTAAAACGGGTGACGGAAGCGGATCAGCTCCAGCGCCGCGCCCGGCGCGGTGGCGATCACCTGGCCCTGCAGGCCGTAGCGCTGCAGGCAGGACTCGACCAGTTCCTCGGCCAGCAGCAGGATGCGCTCGCCGGTGTCTACCAGGGCGTAGGTGAATTCCGGATGGACGTTGAGCGCCTGGTTGGCCGGGATGGTCCAGGGCGTGGTGGTCCAGATGACGATGGCGGTCGGCTTGCTCTGCTCGCTCAGGCCGAAGGCGGCGGCCAGCTTGTCTGCGTCTTCGATGGGGAAGGCAACGTCGATGGCATCGGATTTCTTGTCCTGATACTCCACCTCGGCCTCGGCCAGGGCCGAGCCACAGTCGAAGCACCAGTTCACCGGCTTCAGGCCCTTGAACACGAAGCCCTGCTTGACCATCTCGGCCAGGGCGCGGATCTCGCCGGCCTCGTTGGCGAAATCCATGGTCTTGTACGGATTGTCCCAGTCGCCCAGCACACCGAGGCGGATGAAGTCGGCCTTCTGCCCTTCGATCTGCTCGCTGGCGTAGGTGCGGCAGCGCTCGCGGGTCAGGTCCGCCGGCTGGTTCTTGCCGAAGGTGGTTTCGACCTTGTGCTCGATCGGCAGGCCGTGGCAGTCCCAGCCCGGCACGTAGGGCGCGTCGAAGCCGGCCAGGGTCTTGGAGCGGGTGATGATGTCCTTGAGGATCTTGTTCACCGCATGACCGATGTGGATGCTGCCGTTGGCATAGGGCGGGCCGTCGTGCAGGACGAACTTCGGCCGACCTTCGCCAATCTTGCGCAGCTTGCTATACAGGCCAATCTCGTTCCAGCGCTGCAGGGTCTGCGGCTCGCGTTGCGGCAGGCCGGCCTTCATCGGGAACTGGGTATCGGGCAGGTTCAGCGTAGCTTTGTAGTCGGTCATTTCGGGCTCTTCATCAGCGGGTGGCTCTGCCAATATTCACGGGCAGCGGCGATATCAGCGGCAATCGCCGCCTTCAAGGCCTCCAGCGAGGCGAAACGCTGCTCATCACGCAGCTTGTGGTGGAAAGCCACCGAGAGGCGCCGGCCATACAGATCGCCGGCAAAATCCAGAAGGTGCACTTCCAGATGGGCGCGGCCGTCACCGGCAACGCTGGGGCGCACGCCGATATTGGCGACGCCCGGTTGAATCACGCCATCGATTTCGCAGCTCACCAGATAGACCCCGGTCAGCGGCACCTTGCGCCGCTTGAGCTGGACGTTGGCAGTGGGCGCATCGAGCTGGCGGCCGAGCTTCTGCCCGTGCAATACGCGCCCGGCGATGCGAAACGGCCGGCCGAGCAAGGCTTCGGCCAGCTCGAAATCGCCATCGGCCAGCGCCTGGCGCACGCGCGTGCTGCTGACCCGGCCGCCGAGCACTTCGACGGTGGTCGAGGCATCGACGCTGAAGCCGTAACGCTGGCCGGCGGCCTTGAGAAATTCGAAATCCCCGGCACGGTCGCAGCCGAAGCGGAAATCGTCGCCGATCTCCAGATCCTTCACGCCCAGGCCATCGACCAGCACACGCTGGACGAACTCGGCGGCCGACAACTCGCGCAGGCGGCGGTTGAAGGCCAGGCACAGCACCAGGTCGACGCCTTCGGCGGCCAGCAGGGCGAGCTTGTCGCGCAGGCGAGTCAGACGCGCCGGCGCAGTGTCCGGACCGAAGAACTCACGCGGCTGCGGCTCGAAGATCACCACGCAACTGGGCACGGCCAATTCCGCAGCACGCTCGCGCAGGCGCGCCAGGATGGCCTGGTGCCCACGATGAACGCCGTCGAAATTACCGATGGTGACCACACAGCCCCGCGCCTGGGGCTGCAGGTTATGAAGACCTCGAACCAGCTGCATAGCACGCTTCTTGTTCACAAAGTGGCCGATTATACGCACAGCAGGCCATGCACAACAGGCATCGCGAAGCCGGGAGTCGTAGGTGCGCCGTGCGCACCGGTCCCGCCGCGACCTGCTGGTGCGCACGGCGCACCCTACAACAGCTATAGCGCCCTGCGCGCGAAGTCGCGCAGACGAAACCCCAGCAGCAGCAGCGTGCCGAAGTACACCACCACGCCGGCAAGCACCAGCGCGCCCAGGCGCAGCAGACGCAGCGGCATCTCGCCCTCGGCCCAGGCCGGCATTATCTGCAGCAGCCCCAGCAGCACCGCCACCATCACCGCCACCGCCACCGCCAGCTTGAGCAGGAACAGCCCCCACCCCGGCAGCGGCTGGAAGATATCGGCGCGGCGCAGCTGCCAGTACAGCAGGCCGGCGTTCAGACAGGCCGCCAGGCTGATCGCCAGCGCCAGGCCGACGTGCGCCATTTCCAGACCGAAGACGAACAGCGCGTTCATCGCCTGGGTCGCCAGCAGACTGACCACCGCGATGCGTACCGGCGTCTTGATGTTCTGCTGTGCATAGAAACCCGGCGCGAGGATCTTCACCAGGATCAGCGCCAGCAGGCCGACCGCGTAGGCCATCAGCGCCTGCTGGGTCATCAGCGAATCGTTGGCGGTGAACTTGCCGTACTGGAACAGCGACACCACCAGCGGCTCGGCGAGAATTGCCAGCGCCAGGGTGCAGGGCAGCACCAGCAGGAAGCACAGGCGCAGCCCCCAGTCGAGCAGGCGGCGGTATTCGTCACGGTCCTTGCTCGCGTAGGTTTTCGATAGCGCCGGCAGCAGGATGGTCCCCAGCGCCACGCCCAGCACCCCCGAGGGCAGCTCCATCAGGCGGTCGGCGTAGTACATCCAGGACACCGAGCCGGCCACCAGGAACGAGGCGAAGACGGTGTTGATGATCAAGGAAATCTGGCTGACCGACACGCCGAAGATCGCCGGCCCCATCTGCTTGAGCACGCGCCAGACGCCCAGGTCGCCGAAACTCAGGCGCGGCAGTACCAGCATGCCGATCTTCTTCAGATGCGGCAGCTGCCAGAGTAACTGTGCCAGCCCGCCAACCAGCACGGCCCAGCCCAGCGCCATGATCGGCGGATCGAAATAGGGCGTCAGAAACAGCGCGAAAACGATCATGCTGACGTTGAGCAGGGTCGGCACGAATGCCGGCACCGAGAAGCGGTTCCAGGTATTGAGAATGGCGCCGGCCAGCGATGACAGGGAGATCAGCAATATATAGGGGAAGGTCACTCGCAGCAGATCGACGGTCAGCTCGAAACGCTCGGCCTCGGCAGCGAACCCGGGCGCCGTGGCCCAGACTATCCAGGGCGCCGCAAGCACGCCGATGGCCGTGACCAGCGCCAGCACCAGGGTCAGCAAACCGGACACGTAGGCGATGAAGGTGCGCGTGGCCTCCTCGCCCTGCTGCATCTTGTACTCGGCCAGGATCGGCACGAAGGCCTGCGAGAACGCCCCTTCGGCAAAAATACGGCGCAGCAGATTGGGCAGCTTGAACGCCACCACGAAGGCATCCGATGCCACTCCCGCGCCGAAGGTGCGGGCGATGATGGTGTCGCGCACGAACCCCAGCACGCGCGACACCATGGTCAGAGAGCTGACGGCAGCCAGGGATTTGAGCAGATTCATGGGGTGTTTCGGCTTCCATAAAGAGGTGCAGTAGCGGACAATCCGCCGCCCAACGAAGGCGACGAGTGTAGCGAGCCACCACTGGTCAGGCCAGCACAGGAAAGCGTCATCAGACTTGACAGCAGGCAGATGGATCGGCATGATTCGCGGCCTTATTTGTCGTAACCCCCCAGTTTTCGAGGAGCTTGACGGTGGCCAACTCACCTTCTGCCAAAAAACGCGCCAAACAGGCTGAGAAGCGCCGTAGCCATAACGCCAGCCTGCGCTCGATGGTTCGTACCTACATCAAGAACGTGGTCAAGGCTATTGCTGCCAAGGATCTCGAGCTTGCCAAGACCGCTTACACTGCAGCCGTTCCGGTCATCGACCGCATGGCTGACAAAGGCATCATCCACAAGAACAAAGCCGCTCGTCACAAGAGCCGCCTGAACGCGCACATCAAGGCGCTGGGCGAAGCTGCTGCCGCCTAATCGCGACAGGTTCTTGAAAAAACCGGCCCTTGAGGCCGGTTTTTTATTGCCCCGAATTCACGATCCGCAGCCCATAAAAATGGCCGGGAGGCATTTCGACGGCCCGCTGGGTGGCCGCCATGGATGGCAGGCCATAAAAAATGCCCGCCTCCTCAACGGAGCGCGGGCATTTTTGCCTATGCCTACCAGAATCAGCCGCGAGCAGCCTTGATCACTTCGATATAGGGCTCGGCATTACGCTGATCCTGAATCAGGGCGATGAAATCATTGCCCTGCGCATCGGTGGCGGAGAGGTCGTAGCCTTCGGCGACGAAGAAGCCTACGAAACGCTCGAAATCATCGATACGCAGACCGCGGTAAGCCTTGATCAGCTTGTGCAGCGAAGGCGGCGTGGCGTCCGCTGGTTCCACCGCAAGGAACAGCTTGATCGAGTCATCGCTGATTTCTTCGCCAATCACCTGCTTCTTGTCTTTACGCATCGCCCGCTCCCGCCAGCATTACAGAGGGCCGGCAGTGTACCGCCGAGCCGCGCGCGGCTCAACGCGCAGCCGGGCAGGCTAACACGCGAGCAGGCGACACGACAGCCGACCTAGGTCATGCCGCAGCCCGTGGTCGTGCTCCTATAATGCGCCAAGCCACTAGGGAGCCAGCATGTCACGCCCATCGTTACCGCTGTTCGCCGCCTGGCGCCAGACGCTGCGCGCCGGTTACTCGTGGAAGGCCCTGCGCGGAGACCTGAGCGCCGGTCTGACGGTGGGCATCATCGCCATTCCGCTGGCCATGGCGCTGGCCATCGCGGTGGGCGTGGCACCGCAGCACGGCCTCTATACCGTGCTGATCGCCGCGCCCCTGATCGCCCTGTGCGGCGGCTCGCGCTTCAACATCTCCGGCCCAACCGCCGCCTTCGTGGTGATCCTGCTACCGATCACCCAGCAATACGGCCTCGGCGGATTGCTGCTGTGCACGCTGATGGCCGGGCTGATCCTGATCAGCCTGGGCCTGCTGCGCGCCGGACGCCTGATCGAATTCGTGCCTTATCCGGTGACCCTGGGCTTCACTGCCGGCATCGGCATCGTCATCGCCATCCTGCAGATCAAGGACCTGTTCGGCCTGCACCTGGCCGGCGCGCCGCAACATCTGCTGGAGCAGGTGAATCTTCTGGTGCGCGCCCTGCCCAGCCTGCAACCCGGCGACACGCTGGTTGGCATCGCGTGCCTGGCGACGCTGCTGATCTGGCCACGCCTGGCGCCGAAGATTCCCGCCCACCTCGTTGCTCTGGCGATTGGCGCGCTGCTCGCGCTGGCCCTGGAACGGCTCGGGCTGCCGGTGGCGACACTGGGCGAACGCTTCAGCTATCAGCTCGACGGTATCGAGCATCCCGGCATTCCGCCCTTCCTGCCCAGCCTGGCGATACCCTGGAGCCTGCCCGGCGCTGACGGCCAGCCGCTGGTAGTGTCCTTCGAGCTGATTCGCCAACTGCTCGCCCCGGCATTCGCCATCGCCATGCTCGGCGCCATCGAGTCACTGCTGTGTGCTGTGGTGGCCGACGGCATGACCGGCAGCAAGCACGATCCCAACGCCGAACTGATCGGCCAGGGCCTGGGCAATCTGGCCGCGCCCTTCTTCGGCGGCATCACCGCCACTGCGGCCATCGCCCGTACGGCCGCCAATGTGCGCGCCGGCGCCTTCTCGCCGCTGGCGGCACTGGTCCATGCCGGGGTGGTGCTGGCCGCCATCCTGCTGCTCGCGCCGCTGTTCAGCTACCTGCCGATGGCGGCTCTGGCCGCGCTGCTGTTGATGGTGGCGTGGAACATGAGCGAACCCCACCATGTTGCCCACACCCTGCGCATCGCCCCACGCAGCGATGTGCTGGTGCTGCTGACCTGCCTGGTGCTGACGGTGCTGTTCGACATGGTGCTGGCCGTTGGCGTCGGCCTGCTGCTGGCCGCCGGCCTGTTCATCAAGCGCATGAGCGAGCTGACCGATACGGCCGCCCTGAACCGCCAACAGCGAGAAGCGCTGCAAGACCTGCCCGAGCACGTACTGGCCTACGCCATTCGCGGCCCGCTGTTCTTCGGCGCGGCAGAGAAGGCCCTGAGCGTGCTGCGCCGCTTCACGCCCGGCGTGAAAGTGGTGGTGGTCGATATCAGCGCCGTGCCGCTGCTGGACATGACCGCCCTGGCGGCGCTGGACAACGTGCTGCGCGACTATCGCCAGCAGGGCGTGGCGCTGATCCTCAGCGGCCCCACCGCCCAGGTACGCCTGCAACTGCGGCGCGCCGGCGTGCAGCGCCGCGAAGGCGAGCTGGCATATGTGCGGGATCTGCCGCAGGCGCGGGAAAAGGCCTTGCGCTGGCTGGAGGCGAGCCCCGACGCGCAGCACGCCATGTAGGGGGCGCCGTGCGCACCGGGAAAAGCATCAGGAAAGCTGGTGCGCGCAGCGCACCCTGCGCGTTACAACCGCTTACAGCCCCTTGACCGCGTAAATGCCGGCGGCGTTGCGCCAGTAGCCCTTGTAGTCCATGCCGTAGCCGAAGATGTAGCGGTCGATGCACTGCAGGCCCACGTAGTTGGCCTTCAGGTCGGGGCGCGCCTTGCGCTCGTGCTCCTTGTCGATCAGCACTGCCGTGTGTACCGCACGCGCGCCGGCATGGCGGCAGAAATCGATGATCGCGCCCAGGGTATGCCCTTCGTCGAGGATGTCGTCGATGATCAGCACATCGCGGTCGATGAAGGAGACTTCCGGCTTGGCCTTCCAGAACAACTCGCCACCGCTGGTTTCGTTGCGATAACGCGTAGCGTGCAGGTAGGACGCTTCCAGGGGGAAGTTCAGCTTGGTCAGCAGCTTGCCGGAGAAGATCAGGCCGCCGTTCATCACGCAGAACACCACCGGGTTGCGCTCGGCCAGTTCGGCGTTGATCTGGCTGGCAACCTTGTCGATGGCCGCTTCCACCTCGGCTTCGGTGAACAGGCAATCGGCTTCCGCCATGACTTGACGGATATGCGCGAGATCGGCGGACATGGGCGTTCTCTCTCAAAGGGCTGATGAATAGCGGGGACAGCTGAAAACTGATCGACCCGTCAAATAAAAGCGGGCAAAGGTACAGACCCGCAGGGCGCTTGCCAAGCCTCGACTGACCAGCGTAGCCGATGCTCGCCAAGCGACAGGCGTGACCCATCAGTCACCCACCACTTGGCATGAGCAATGCTTTAATCTAACGCGATTTTTCCCAGAGCCCCGTTGGAGATCCCAGCCCATGCCCACTCGCGAGATCCGCCACCCGCTGATCCGTCACAAGATCGGCCTGATGCGCCGCGCCGATATCAGTACCAAGAATTTCCGCGAGCTGGCCCAGGAAGTCGGCGCCCTGCTGACCTATGAAGCCACCAACGACCTGCCGCTGGAAAGCTACGAGATCGAAGGCTGGGCGGGCGCCGTGCAGGTGGAGAAGATCGCCGGCAAGAAGATCACCGTGGTGCCCATCCTGCGCGCCGGCATCGGCATGCTCGACGGCGTGCTCAGCCTGATCCCAGGCGCCAAGGTCAGCGCCGTGGGCGTGGCGCGCAACGAGGAGACCCTCGAAGCGCACACCTACCTGGAGAAGCTCGCGCCGGAAATCGACTCGCGCCTGGCCCTGATCATCGACCCGATGCTGGCCACCGGCGGCTCCATGGTCGCTACCATCGACCTGCTGAAGAAGGCCGGCTGCAAGGACATTCGCGCCATGGTGCTGGTCGCCGCCCCCGAAGGCATCAAGGCAGTCGAGCAGGCGCACCCGGACGTGACCATCTTCACCGCCTCCATCGATCAGCGTCTGAACGAACACGGCTACATCATTCCGGGCCTGGGTGATGCTGGCGACAAGATTTTCGGCACCAAGCAGAAGGACGCCTGAGCATGTCGCGAACGGAATTCAACGACCCGCTGTGGCGCCAGGGCATTTCCGGCGCGCAAATGCTGTTCGTGGCCTTCGGCGCTCTGGTGCTGATGCCGCTGATCACCGGCATGGACCCCAACGTCGCGCTGTTCACCGCCGGTATCGGCACCCTGCTGTTCCAGCTGGTGACCAAGCGCCAGGTGCCGGTGTTCCTGGCCTCCAGCTTCGCCTTCATCGCGCCGATCCTGGCCGCCAAGGGCGAGTTCGGCCTGCCTGCGGTGATGGGCGGCGTGATCGCCGCCGGTCTGGTCTACATCCTGCTCTCGGCCCTGGTGAAACTGCGCGGCCCTGGCTTCATCGACCGCCTGTTGCCGCCGGTGGTGATTGCTCCGGTGATCATCTCCATCGGCCTGGCGCTGTCGCCGGTGGCGGTGAACATGGCCATGGGCAAGGCCGGTGACGGCAGCGTCGAGCTGGTGCCCTACAGCACCGCGATGATGATCTCGATGCCGGCCTTGCTCACCACCCTGCTGGTGGCCGTGCTCGGCCGCGGCATTTTCCGTCTGGTGCCGATTCTCGCCGGCATCGCCGTTGGCTGCGCGATCTCGGCCGTGCTGGGGGTGATCGACACCAGCGCAGTGGCACAGGCTTCCTGGCTCGCCGTGCCCAATTTCATCGCACCGGAGCTGCATTGGGGGGCGATCCTGTACATGGTGCCCGTGGCGCTGGCGCCGGCCATCGAGCATATCGGCGGCGTGGTCGCCATCGGCAACGTCACCGGCAAGAACTTCGTCAAGAAGCCCGGCCTGCATCGCACCCTGCTCGGCGACGGCCTGGCCACCTCGGCAGCTGGCCTGTTCGGCGGCCCGCCCAACACCACCTACGCCGAAGTCACTGGTGCGGTGATGCTGACCAAGAGCTACAACCCGAAAGTCATGACCTGGGCTGCGGTCTTCGCCATTGCCCTGGCCTTCATCGGCAAGTTCGGCGTGGCCCTGCAAAGCATTCCGGCTCCGGTGATGGGCGGCATTCTCTGCCTGCTGTTCGGCTCCATCGCCGTGGTCGGCCTCAATACCCTGATCCGCCATCAGGTCGATCTGTCCGAGGCGCGCAACCTGATCATCGTCTCGGTGACACTGGTATTCGGCATCGGCGGCATGGTGATCGGCGGCAAGGAATTCGCCCTGTCGGGCATTTCCCTGTGCGCGGTCAGCGCCCTGCTGCTCAACCTGCTGCTGCCTGGCGGCGCCGGCTGGCGCAACCGGGATCTCGAACAGAGCTGAGCCTGCTGCAACGAAAAAGCCCGCGAGTGAATCGCGGGCTTTTCATTTCAGCGACCAACCGGCCTGCTTACCAACCCACGCCGAAGCCCAGGGTGTAGCGGGTTTCGTCCAGGTCGCCGTCGGCGCCGCTGACGATGTCCTTCTCGGCCTTCATGTTCAGCGAGGCCCAGTCGGTGACCTTGTAGCGCAGGCCCACTTCGGCATCCAGGGTGTAGTCGGCCACGCCCTCGAGCGGCTTGCCGACTTCACCGGAGCTGAACAGCTCCACGGTCTTGCCGATCAGGTAGCGGTTGTAATCCCACTTGACGCTCAAGGCGTAGAACCGATCCTGCTCGCCATCGCTGTAGCGGTAGTCGCTGCGGTTGGCCAGGGTGGCGATGGAGAAGGCGCCCAGCTCGTTGTCCCAGAACTGGTAACCCGGACCGGTACCCAGGGTACGCTGGCGCTCGACCTCTTCGATGCGATCGCGCTTGTACTCGAAGCGCCCCTGCCAGAACCACTGCTCGGTGAGGAAGCGGTCGAGGGCGTACTCGGCGCTCCAGTTATCCGTGCTCACCACGTCGTTCTTCAGCTCGCGGTTGTAATCGGCCTGCGCGTTGTGCCGCCACAGGCCATGACGCGCCTGGGTCTTGACGTCCACATCGTAGTCGTCGGAATCGCGCTCGCCGCGCTTGTAGTCCAGGGCCAGATCGACGTTGCCCTTCCAGGTGAAGTCCTCCACCAGCGGCTTGGGCTTCATGATCTGCTCGATCTGCGCCAGCTCGACGGTGGTCGGCACATCGCCATTGGCCAGGGTCACCTTGCCCGGCTCGGCCGCGAGCAGCGCCTTGGCGCGCTCACCGTTGACCGGACCGAGCTTGACCAGCAATTCGTGGTCGCTCTCGAGGGTGGCGATCTTCTTCCAGCTCAGCGGGATGGAACCGCCATAGTCGGTTTCCAGCAGCAGCTTGCTGCCGTCGAAGAAGCGGATGGTGCCGGTCAGGCGGTCACCATTGGTCAGCCAGACGGTATCGGCTAGGGTTGCGGAGCTGAGCATGGTAAGGCTCAGACCAAGCAGGGATAAGGATTTTGCACGCGACATGGCAGGTCTATACGGCTCTGGTGGGCGAAAAACCGGGCATTATGCGCAAGCCCGACGCTAGAGCAAGAGCTGACCGGCCACGCGCAGCGGAGTTCAGCGTTTCCGCCGAGCGGCACCGCGTGGCGCGGCTGGCGGAGGGAGTTACCGGCTTACCAACCGATCCCGACGCCGAGCAGGTAATGGCGGTCGGAAACCGTCTGGCCCAGGCCTCGCAGCTGATCCAGCTCGTAGAGGAGCGACAGCCGCGCCCACTGGTTGAGGCGATAACGCAGGCCGAACTCGCTGTCGAGCACGTAGTCGATCTCATCGATGTGCGGGAGCTGCAGCTCGGCGTTGGCATAGAACTCCAGACGCGTACCCCACAGCAGGCGCTTGTAGTCCAGCTCGATGGAGGTGGTGTTGAAGGCCCGATCGGCCAGATCGGACTCCAGACGCACGCGGTTGAACTGGCCGATCAGGTCGAACCGTCCCAACTCGTTGTCCCAGAAGCGATACCCCGGCCCGGTACCCAGAATGCGCTGACGGTCGATGGTTTCGAACTCATCCTCGCTCTGCTCCAGCCCGACCCGCCAGAACCAGTGCTCGGTGAAGAAACGGTCGAGGTCGTACTCCAGCTCCCAGTTGTCTTCGACCTTCTTGTCGTTCTTGGTCTCACGCTCCAGCTCGCCACTGAGCACGTGGCGCCAACGACCATGCTCGACCCGCGTATTGCCCTTGAGCTTCCACTCGTCGACGTCGTTCTGGTTGCGCTTCATGTCCAGCTTGGCATCGAGATTGCCCTCCCAGACACGGTCCTCCAGCAGCGGGCGCGGCGGAACCAGGCGGGTGATCTGCGCCAGCGGCAGCACGTACTCGCGCTCGCCCTGTACCCGCACCATGCCACTGCCGGCGGCGGCCAACCTTTCGCCTCGCTCGCTGTCGAAACCGCTACGCCTGACCAGCAGGGGCTTGTCCGAACTGAGGGTGTCGATATCCTTCCAGTCGATCAGCACCTGGCCGGCATACTTGGTCTTGAGCGCCAGCTTGCCGCCATCGAGCAGGACAATCTCACCGCTCAGACGGTCGCCGTTGTTGAGCCAGACGGTGTCTGCCAGGGCCGGGTTCATCAGGACAGCAAGGATCAAGGCGAGCAGTACGCGCATGATAAGGAAGACCCACATGACTGGAACGAACCCGCCAGAGTCTGCATGGCAGGCGCCGCCGCCGGCAAGCGCCGACGCCCGCCGCGAGGCCCTGTATCTGGTGCTGGCGCAGGTGCCGAGCGGCAAGGTCGTCAGCTATGGCGAACTGGCCCAGCTGGCCGGGCTTGGCCGCGCCGCGCGCTGGGTCGGGCGTACCCTGAGCCAACTGCCGGAGGGCACGACGCTACCCTGGCACCGCGTGATCGCGGCCGGCGGACGCCTGAGTCTGGCGGCCGGCAGCGCCTCGGGCGCCGAGCAGCGGGCCCGCCTGCGCGCCGAGGGCGTCAGCATCCTGAACGAACGTGTGGATATGCGTCGGCACGGCTGGCGCCCGATGGAGCACAACAGTTAGAGTGCGCTACCAATCCGATACCCCTGCCCCAGATTCGAGCCTGATGCCACGCAAATCCTGGCGAGAAGCCCTCGCCACCTACGCCAATCCCGCCACCCTGGCTCTGCTGCTTCTCGGCTTCGCCGCCGGCCTGCCCTACATGCTGGTGTTCTCGACCCTCTCGGTGTGGCTGCGCGAAGCCGGCGTGGCGCGCGAGACCATCGGTTTCGCCAGCCTGATCGGCCTGGCCTACGCCTTCAAGTGGGTATGGGCGCCGATGCTCGACCAATGGCGCCTGCCGCTGCTGGGCAAGCTCGGCCGCCGTCGCTCGTGGCTGGTGCTGGCTCAGGGGCTGGTCGCCATCGGCCTGGTCGGCATGGCCAACTTCGACCCGCAGACCCACCTGTCCTGGCTGATCGCCCTGGCCGTGCTGGTGGCCTTCGCCTCGGCCACTCAGGACATCGCCGTGGATGCCTACCGCCTGGAGATTCTCGGCGACGAGCATCAGGCCGCCCTGGCCGCCGCCTACATGACCGGTTACCGCGTCGCCGCGTTGCTGGCCACCGCAGGCGCGCTGTACTTTGCCGAGGGCTTCGGCTCCACCGCGAAGAACTATCAGTTCAGCGCCTGGGCCGGCACCTACCTGGTATTTGCCCTGCTGATGCTGCCGGGGCTGCTCACCTCCATCTGGATGCGCGAACCGCCGGCCCCGCCGCATATCCATGCGCCGCCGCCCAAGCACGGCTTCTTCCATCAGTTGCTGGCGATCATGGCGGTCATCGTGCTGGTGATCTCCGTGCCCACCCTGTTCATCCAGTTCTACCAGAGCGATCTGGTGGCGACGCTGCTGGGCGACGTGACGGTGCAGAGCCTGCTCTACAACGACCGCGCGTTCATGCGGGCGATGCTCTATACCGCGCTGGCCTGCGTCAGCGCCTCCGGGCTGTTCTGGGGCGGCCTGGCGCCGGTGCTGAAGACCGCGGCGGCGAAGTACGGCTTCTTCCACCAGCTACTTTCCGTGCTGCTGCTGATCATTCTGCTGATCTCCGTGCCGGCGATGGTCACCCAGTACTACGACAGCGATCTGCTGCTGATGCTGCAGGGCCAGCTGAGCCTGAAAGACCTGCTGTACTACGACCGCGCCTTCCTGCGCGCCCTGCTCTATACCCTGCTCACCGGCCTGTCCATTTCCAGCCTGTTCTGGGGCGGCATGGCGCCGGTGCTGACGCCGGTCAACGATTTCATCGTGCGTTATCGCTGGCAGGCGCTGCTGCTGCTGAGCCTGATCGCCACCTATCGCCTGTCCGACACGGTGATGGGGGTGATGGCCAACGTCTTCTATATCGACCAGGGCTTCACCAAGGAACAGATCGCCAGCGTCAGCAAGGTGTTCGGCCTGATCATGACCCTCCTCGGTGCCGGCGTCGGCGGCCTGCTCATCGTGCGTTTCGGCATCATGCCGATCCTGCTGATCGGCGCCTTCGCCTCGGCGGCGACCAACCTGCTGTTCATGCTGCTGGTAGGCATGGGCCCGCACCTGAACATGCTGATCGTCACCATCAGCTGCGACAACTTCAGCGCCGGCCTGGCCACCTCCGCTTTCGTCGCCTATCTGTCGAGCCTGACCAACCTGAAGTTCTCCGCCACCCAGTACGCGCTGCTCAGCTCCATCATGCTGCTGCTGCCGCGCCTGATCGGCGGCTACTCCGGGGTGATGGTGGAGAAGCTCGGCTACGCCCACTTCTTCCTCGCCACCGCGCTGCTGGGCATCCCGACGCTGATTCTCATCGCCCTCCAGTGGGGCCGTGACAGACGCCAGCCCAACGGAGACGCCCCGGTGGCCCCGGCGGAAAAGGCCTGATACCGAACTGGCAAGTTTGTGTGCGTATCGCTTACTGGCTTGGCACTATCCGTTACCGCGTCAGCTGAATGTTTGGGTTGCGCCCCTTACGGGCGCCACACCTTTCTTGCTTGCCCAAGAAAGGTGTGCCAAAGAAGGGCACCCGGCATCCGGGTTTCGCTGCGCGAAACTTCCCTCGCTCCGGTGCCGCTCCGGGGGCCGGCTTACATGGGCCGTCCCTGGCCCATTAAGCCTCTCGCCGCATCCCTGCGGCTCGCCCCCCTACGCAACACCTCCACTCGGCCTCCTGACGGGACCGGGTCGCGAGCTTGCGAGATTTTCTAAAGCACAACCGCTCCTGCGTCTGTGCTGTAAGGGCGCGCCGACTTTGGCACAGCCTGGCGGTGGATTTGGCATGCCTCGTATAGCGATGGGTGCCACCGCTTTGCGGCATCTTTGGCATTGAGAAACGCCCTTGAATCGACTTTACTGGCTTCCGGCTATCACAGACTGCTGCAAGAGGGAAAAGCATGAAACTGGTGGATGATTACAAAGAAGCGGAGCGTCACCTTGCTGGGTTGGCCAACGGGTGGAAGAGAATCGAGCATCAGTTGGAGTATTTGGCCGACTACTGGCCATCAATGTGCGACCAATTCAAGGGATTTAGGGCATCAATTGAGCCAGTATCACCCGCACCATGGAGGATGAATGGCAAGGTGCTCGGGAAGGAGTTCAGCATCCTGGTAAACCCCCTAGCTGCTGAGGGCGAGCAAGGCTATGAACTCTATGCCGAACTACTAGTACTGGTGCCAAACCCTTTAGAGGGAACGATGGTGAACGCTGCACGCATCCTCCTAGACAGGGAGCTGGCGGTCTATTCAGCACCTGGCCGCAAGCTTGCTGAGGGCGGCAACGACACCGTACCGTTCAGACTGCTTGTCAGCATCCTCGGCCAGGTGCTTAGCAAGGAGACAGCTTGAGCGTGGGTCTAGCCATCAATCATAGGTAGAGCCCGCCACATGGCGGGCTATTTATATGAGTATCTGGCCAGATCAATCAGAACAGCCCAACCGGATCCGCCTGGATATCCCAGCTGCGGCCCGTTTGGGTGCTGGAACACTCGAAACGGGTCGCCTCTCTTTACTTCTTCTTGTAGCGCCAGTGCCCACCGAGGCGGACGCCGGCATACATCAACCAGGCTCGCCATCGGGCAATGCCACTGGCACGCAGGGCGTTGTAGAACACCCGATCCGCCCAATCGCGAGACAACTCCCCCGTGGCGTACAGACGGTCATGAATGGTCGCCGCCGCGTGGCCATAGCCGACGACACTGGCATACAGCGCCAGGGCGCCATAGCCAGCAGTGCCGACCGTCGCGCCCAGCACCGGCAGGAACCAGCCAATCACTAAGCTCAGGGCCAGCAGGCCCACGGCGATGTTGCGCAGCGGGCGCACGCTGGCGAAGTCCGTCTCGAAGCCGGCTGGCACGTGTACAGTCGGCCCGGTCGGGTCGTGGTACATGAACTCGGTGAGTAGGCGGGCCAGTTCGCCGCCATCGAGCAGCTGCACATTCAGCGGCAGAGGAAAGCGCCCCATCATGATCATGGCCACCACCTGTCGTCGGTGTAGTCGGCCGGGATCTCGGACATGTCCTTGAGCTGCCGCGCGGCGAAGATCAGCGCTTGCTTGCGCTCCGCCGCCGCCTTGCCAAAGGCCACCACCGTTTGAGCATCCATCGGCACGAGGCTGTTGTCCAAAGCGATCCAGGTGAAGTCCTGATCCGGATTAGCCCAACGCAAGTCGCCGGGCTGAACACCCGCAACCATTGCCATGAAGCCAAGCTGGGCGGCGCCAGCGATGTTCTCGCGGTCGGTCGCCCGCGACTGGAACACGACGCCAGCGAACTCAACGCCAGAATCGATCCTACGATCCCGTTCCGCATCTACGTCCTCCTTGGTCACTACCTGAGGCTTGCTTTCCGGTGGCGAGAACGCCCCGTTGCTATAAAGCCAACCAGGCTTGACTTCGGGCGGACATTCAACCCATTCCAACGAGGGGTGATAACGTCCGGCAGGATTGATTTCCGTGGTTTCGGCCACGGTACCGCTGTCGATTCGCGCCCACATAATCATCACCATTCGATAGTTACAACGCCGTCGCCACCGCGGCCGGCCGGGTTAGAGCCGGTAGAGCCAGAACCGCCGCCACCGACCGCACCGTCGAAGCCGGCGGAAGGAGTCGCGACACCGTGCGCCCTGGCGCCGCCGGCCCAGTACGAACCGCCACCACCGCCAGCCGTGTAATAGCTAGAGCTGGATTCAGTAAGGAAGTAGCCGCGGTTCTCGCCACCACTGCCCGGAATCACAAAATCGGCCCCCGGTGCGTTCCCTGACCCATTACCGCCCTGGCCCGCAGAGGTGGAACCGCTACCGCCGTTGGCGGTCATGAGGGCCCCGATGGAGGTTGCGCCGCCGTTGTTGCCATTCACTCCGCTAGCTGCCGGCGCGCCACCCGCACCTACGGTGATTGGCAACGATGTCACCCCGATCAAGTCCAGCACTTTGAAACCGGTTGCGCCGGCGCCACCGCCGCCGCCGCTGCTTGTATTGATCCTTGATCCGGCACCGCCGGCTCCAGTGGCCTTACTTAGAGCCCTTCGTCGGCCGGCGCGTAGCACTGCAGGGACGGTAAATGTGTAAACGCCCGCCACATCCCATTTCACGAAACCCGTCGCGATACTGGCCGGCAACTGCGCCTGCCCAACGCACCACCACTTTCCAGCACCGTCGCTGCGCAGGCGCAGATAATCGCCTGCAAACAGAAGCTCAGTCGTAGTCTGTCCGGCAGCGTTAGCTGTGGTATCCAGCATGAGCTTGTCGTCACCGCTGACAGCCAGAACGAGGACATTCGCGGACGCATCTGACCGCCGCACGACAACCTCAATGCCATCGGAGGCCCCACCCACGCTATCGCTGGGTGGTAAGTAGAATGTTCGTGCGCCGCCACCGGCGCTGAGCAGGAATAAGCCAGGCTTGGCGGGAAGAACGACGCTCTCCGAGAAGCTCAGAACAGCCCCGTCCGTCAGCGCACGAAAGGCCTTGAGTAGTTGCGTGTCGTCTTCTACATCCAGCGCCAAGCCCGCCGCCTCGACCACCGCCACCAGCTCGCGCTGCATCATGTTGAAATAGCCCGCCAGCATCGGCGTGGCCTGCTGTCCCGAGGCCGGGTTGCCGGGGCGCCATTCGCCGCTCTCGGTGACCCGGTCGGTGTATGCACCTACCTTTTCCATTTACCCCTCCAGATATCCAACTTGCAGGATTAGCCAGCTCGGCGCGGCATGCCGCAGCGAGCATTCAATGAGTTCATCGCCCCAGGAGCGCAGCGGATCGCCGATCACGGCTTCGCCGATGACGGACTCGCGCACCACGCCGTTGGGTAGCAGCACGCGCCAGGTCAGATCCCAGTCCGCGCCGTTCATGTCGTCGCCGATCACCGCTCCGGTGTGCCCGGTCGGTGTGTCGACCTCGACGGTGGCCTCTCGAAACTCCATCACCTGGGCGCCGGCATAGCCGAGCCCTTCGGCCAGATCCAGGTAGTCCTGGATGGTCATGCCGCCCCGGCCAACGATGCGGCCTATCAGCGCCGCCTTGCGGTCGGCCATGGACTGCACGGCCGGCGCGCAGGCCGATGGCAGGCCATAGCTGGCTTCCCAGTCCTCGAAGGTGTACAAGGCCTGGCGCGGGTCGGCCTCGATCAGCAGTGCCTGCGCACGTTCGTCAATGCGGGCGAACTCTCGCGCCTGGCCGGCCAGCAGGCGCTGCAGCATCGATGTCGGATCAGCATTCCAAACGATGCCCGGCGGCAGCAGCGCGAACAGCTGCTGGCGGTAGTCGTTAGCCGTCAGGCCAGCCACTCGGCACCTCCCCAGATCGGCAAATGGCCGTGCGCATGGGTGACGTTGGCGGTCGGCCATTCCAGCTCGTAGTCAGTCACGCCTGCAGCAGTGCCAATTGCAGTGCGAATCGACGAGATGGTCAGCGTGCCGCCCGGCTTGCCGGCACGCAGGACCAGATCCTGGAGCGCCTGCTCGACGGCCGTCCGGGTGCCGGTGTTGTCCGGCGTCACCCGCAGTTGCGGCACGAACGGTGCCGGCACCGGCGGAATGACGTACACGTGCGCGGTGACGTTGCGCTGAGTGGCGATATAGTCGAAGACTTCCTGCAGGAGCTGCAGCGACGGCATCGGCCCATCGGCAGCGTCATCAGCCATGATGCGGATAACGATGGTGCCCGGCCCCATGCCCAGCGGGTCCTCCCACGCTCGGGTCACACCCGGCACCTGCAGTGCCCATTCGGCCCAGTCGCCCTCGGCGCCACCGCGAGGAATGCGGGCACGGCGGCGCATGATGCGGTCACGCCAGCTATCGAACTTCTCGATGTCGGCGCCACCCGTGATGCCGGCCGCCCCGACAGTCGCTGTAGCGTTCACGCCTACCACGGGCGAGACCAGCGTCATCTGTACGCCAGCCGGCCGGCTGCCGGCGCTACCAGGAGTCAACGCCTCGATCTCGACAGTCGCAGTTCCGGCCACAAGGGTGACGTCCTGGACGGTTCGGTATTCCTGCCCATCGACCTGCACCAAGGTGCCGGCATCGATCACGGCACCTGTGGTACCGGTGAAGATCAGCGGCCCGGTGGCGGTGCTGTCTTGGCGCCGTGGTACGCCAACGCTGTGCAGGTGCAGCAGGTCGTCGTCGCAGGTCTCGGGGAACAGTTGCTTCTCCAACCACTGCAAATAGCCGTAAAGGCCATGGGCAACGCCGGCTTCGCCGGTTGCCAGAATGCGAGTCAGGCGGCTGGCCAACTCGGCCTGCGCGCCTGGCAGGCGCGACACCAGGTCGTTGTCGATTCGCCCGATCAGCTCGGGCAGCGCCGGACGCTTAAAGCCCATCGTTCAATCCCCATACATAGTCATAACGGCGCACTACGGCGGCGCCGGTCGGGCGTTCGATGCCCACGATCAGTTGCAGCACGCCACGCCGCAGGTGGATGGCCTCGACGTCAACGGCCTTGGCGATGCCGTCCTCAATCAGCCAGTCCAGCGCCTCGCTGGCGTATTCCTCGGCACGGCGCAGAACGCGGTCCAGGTCCTTCTCGCGGCTCAGCAGCCACAGGCGCGAGCCTTGCAGGCGATCCGAGTAGGCGTCGCACCACCAGCCACGACGGTCGGTGCCGTCGTCCGGCAGCACGTCCTCGGCCAGGGCACGACGGTCGGTGTAGAGCGACAGCAGCACGGCGGTCTCCAGGCCGCTGTCGACCACCAGGTCGCCGCCCGCGATGGCCAGGTCGAAGGCTTTGGCGTTGGGGTCGTAAACCAGGGCGATATCCATCAGTTCATCCCCGGCGTCGGGCCTGGCCCACCGTGGTGGTGGTCGTTGTAGATATCGCGGATGCCCTGCATGGTGCTGGTGTGGTCGCGCACGTTGCCGGCGACCTCGAGGTCGCCGTCCATGGTCACCACCGGGCAGTCGACGAACGCCAGCGGCAGGCCAGCCCCCTTGATCACAATGCCCTCGCGGGTCAGGTGTACGGACTGGCCCAGATCGTCATAGATGGCCACTTCGCCGCCCTTAAGCCCGGACATGCGGTAACGGCGGTCATCAACCACCAGTGCAACCAGGTGCGCGCGGGCGCCGCCCACGGACGCCACCACGGCCTCGGCGCCGCCGTGCGGTACCGAGGTAATGCCGTACTGCTGGAAGCGCTCGGCCCATGCCGGCGACTCGCCCAGCAGCGTGACCTGCACGCTCTGCAGGGTTTGCTCGTCGGCCACCATCTTCAGTACGCCGCGAGACACCAGAAGGCGCATACGGCGCCAAATGGGGCTGAGCAGGCGAGACATCGTGCGCTGATCCATCACCACCCCCAGTCATTCGCCCCGCCGCCGGATGCTTCCGGCTCGGGGATCGGAACAGGCTCGAACGCTGCAGGCGGCACCACACGGATCTCGGCGCGGCGCCCATCATTGCCCTCGATCAGTTGCACGGCGCTGACCAGGAGCTGCTCGTCGAGGCCGAGGTATGCGTCCTTTACCGGCACCAGGTCGCCCGGCCGCCAGACGCCTTGCTCGTGCTTCCAGCCGTCCACCGTGTAGGTCACGCCACGCCCCTTGGCCCAGCGCATGCGCGCCTCCAGCTCGGCCCGTGCGGCGCAGTCCCGGCTGTCAGCAGGGGTATCGCAGACCACCAGGGTGCTGCGGGGGCGACGCACGCGCGGATCATGCGCACGGCCAAGCGGCGCCGATGCCTGCACGCCGCTCCATTCATCGCTGCCCGGCGTCTGGCCCTCGACGATGTACTGGTTGAAACGGTCGCGGTTGCTGAACACGCCAGAGGCACGGCGGATGTTCTGCCCCAGCACCAGGGCGGTACGGATCTCCCGCTGAACGGCGTGGACGATCAGCAGGCGCCCCTGGGAGTCACTGACTACCCGAGCGCCCCGGATCTGTGCTGCACGCTCGATGGCCTCGCCGATGGGCTGCCCGTCCTCGAGCACGAACGCCCGGAACGGCTTGGTCGCGCCCACGGTGTCCACGACCTCGATGCCGTAGGGCTGTGCCAAAGTCGCCGCAATCTGCTGCAGCGTGCGACCGTCCAGGCGCTGTTCGCGGCCGCTGCAATCGACCAGGTCGCCGGCCTTGCTGCGGCCGTTGGCGACGATGGTGTGGGTCTCCGCGTCATAGTCCGGCAGCACCTCGTCCAGGTAGCCGGTCAACACCAGCTCGTCGCCAATCGATACGGTGCAGGGCTCGTCAGGCGATACCGGGCGCACGTCGCCGGACTCGCTCCAGCGCTCGGTCAGGCTCAACTGGAACTCGTCGGCCATCTGCTCCAGGCTCAGGCGGATGCTCACCTCCTGCCAGCCGGTGTGCCGGTCGCTGCCAATCTGCAGAATCACCTGCTCATCACTCACTGAGTACCTCCAGAGCCATCCCGCCGCGCAGGGCGCCGGGGTGGCGGACGTTGTTGCGCACGCAGATCTCGTCGGCGCGGGTCGCATCGCCGTAAAGGCGGTGGGCGATCACCACGGCCGGCAGGGTGGCCTGCGGCGTGTATTGGGTCAGGTTCGGCATGGCCAGGGCGCGGGTGCGCAGATCCGTCGACAGCGCCGCGCGCAACGCGACCAGGGCGTTGTAAACGTCATCGCTGACCGGCTCATCCGTCTGCAGCGCGTGATCGATCAGGGCCAGGGCATCCTGGGCGGCTGCATCGGCGTCCTGGCGAGCCAGCCAGTCGGTCTCGGCCACTACGCGGGCTGCGGTCGTTGCGGCCAGGCGCCCATTCAACTGGTTGGCCGCCAAAATGTTGCCGGCCCGCTGGGTGCTCTCCGGGGTGCCGGCCAAGGGAACGGCTACCGAGTCGCCAGCGGTACCGGCCTCGCGCAGCATGCGTACTGCCCTGGCCGGGGTGCCGGCGGTGGTGCGCAGCCGGCCAGAACCGCCCAGGGACAGCACGCTGTTGCCGCTGTACAAGTCCAGGGCGTTGACCGGGCGCATGACCGCATTGCGGATGCGGTTGTAACCGCCCAGCACCAGGCCGACGATGTTCACCGGGAAGCGGATCACGCTGGTGATCTCCTCGGCGATATCGCCCACGAACTGATCGAGGCCGTCGACCACCGCAGCCAGGTCGCGCTCGATGGCACCCAGGGAGAAGCCCGTCAGCCCCTCGCCGAGCGCTTCGAGCAGCTTACAGGCTGGCTGAAACAGAAGGTCAGCGCCTTGACCGGCTGGCTGCCGGACTGGATGACGGGGGGCGGTCTGTCGCAGAGCCTTGCGGCTCCTGCCGGTGCAGCTGCGGCGCCGAAGCTTGGCCCGCCAGCATTCAGCAACCGCCCGGCGCCCCTGGTTGCTCCAGGGCGCCAGGACGTGGGCGGTGAATTGCGGATCAAGATCGATCAGGAAGGCCGCGCGCGCGTGGCGTCGATGAAAGCCAATGGCGGCCTGGACTACAGCGTGGAAAGCGGCCTGCTGGGGGTGGTGCAGTGATGCTACTCACTTTTCGCCGCTTGCTTGGCCTCTATGTCTTTGCTCGCTGCAGCGAAGATACCGCCAGCAAGCGCGGCACCGCCAAGAACGTAGAACCACACGCTGGCACCTTCAAAAAGCCATGCAAGCCCGCAGCCTGCAACAAGGCCTGCAATACCGGCAATAAGAGCCGCTCTCTCGATGGGTTTCATGCGTTGTCCTCCTTTGACATGAATGCCAGGAGCGTAGCACATGACCTGGCGTGATCGTATTGACCCGGAGCTGCGCGGCAGCTATCGGGGCGTGGAGTTCTATGTAGAGCGGGCCGACACCACTGCCGGCCGGCGCTGGCTGGTGCATGAGTACCCGCGCCGCGACGTGCCTTATGCCGAGGACATGGGGCGCCGGGCCAAGGAATGGCGCCTGGCGTTCTTCGTTGCCGGCGACGACTACGACCTGCAGCGCGACAAGCTGATCGAGGCCCTGGACGCACCTGGTGCCGCCACCCTTGTGCACCCTTATATGGGCACGATGTCGGCGGTGGCCACCGACGTGAGCTTCAGCGAGTCCACCCGCGAGGGTGGGGTCTGCGTGTTCGAGGTGACCTTTGCGCAGCAGCTCGGCCGGGATCTGCGGCGGCGGGCACAGCGGCTCGGGTACGGGCTCCGGTGGCTTCGTCCCACACGCGGACAAAGCCAGCAGTGAAGACGCAAGCAGGCAGCGGCTCAGGCTCGGCATCAAGCGCCTTGCGGTAGAGGTCATTGACACGGGCTATCTCCCCAGAGAGTCGGTCGGTGGTTTGACGGTGTTGGCGTTGTTGCTCGGCCAGGTCGGTCGCGAGCTTGTCGTTGCGGGCCTGTTCTTCCTGCAGGCGTTTGGCGGCGGCTTTGGCACTGGCTTCGGCAGCGCGGGCGCGGACCAGCTCCTGTTCCTGGTGCTCGCCGCGCAGCTTCTCCAGGGCGAGAGCGCCCTCGTCGCGTGCCTTGGCGTAGCCGTCTTTGTAGGCGGATCGCTCCAGGTGGTTGACCAGCAGACCCAGGGCGGCAATCAGCACCAGGGGCAGCCAGAGGCGCAGACTGGTAAGCCAGGTCATAGGCCGGCCTCACACAACTGTCGCTCAGCCGCTCGGCGGCGCTCCAGCCCCTTGAGCTTGCGGCCGCCAGCGCTCACCCAGTAGCTGAGTTGCGCGCATGCAGGCTCGATGCGACCGGCCTGCAGGTGCAGCAGCATGGTCGAATGCCGGCCATTCTTGAGCCAGACAAACCCGTCTTTGACGCCTGGCTTGCCGGGGCCGGTGTTGTAGATCAGGGACAGGAATGCCGCGATGCTCTTGGTGTCCATGGTGGCGATGACCTTGGCGGGCACCCAGCGCTCGAAGATGCTCGCGGCTTCCTGCAGCGCGAGCCGGGTTTTTTCGTCGCACTCGGCATCCGTCGCGATGTCGCCAAGGCGCACCCCATACGTCCAGCCCTCGCAAATGGTCGGGATGCCCACCGGGTCGAGGTAGGCCACCAGGTTGCGCCCTTCAAACAGGGCAACGACTGGCGTAGCAACAATGATGGCGGCGGCGATACGAGTCTTGAGCTGGCCGTCACGCGCCAGGCCAATCAGCGTCATGATGGCCCGCTGCTGGCTGACCACCTGGCTCATGCGCTCGATTTCACGCACGAATGCCAGGCGCGCCGTCATCACGCTACGTTGATCATCGGTAAGGCGTGACGCTGAAATGTCGTCACGCAACGCGATTTCATGCGCTTGGATGGGCGCGACTTCTGCCTGGGGTTCGGCATCATTGACCAGGCGCGCCAGCAGCGCGGCCTGCGTCTCGGCGGGCAGAACGGCGAGGCTATATTCCTGGCCACCGCCTCGTCCCAAACGTAGTTGTGCTTCCCAGCCTTCGCGCTTCGCGCGCAGGTTGACGCCTTGCACGGTGCTCGGCATTCCAGGCAAGCCGGCTAGTTCTCCAGCGGCGAACCACTTACGCATGGTCGCCACCAAGCCGCCGCTTGAGTTCACGGGCCTGACGTGCCGACTCATCGCGGGTTCGCTCCAGGCGCCCCAGTTCGGCCAGCAGAGCATCACGCCCGTAGGCCACCCGGCCACCGCGCAGGCTTACCAGCCAGTTGGTCAGCAGGTGACTGGCGCACACCTCTTCGAGCAGTGCCGCTCTATAGAAAGGAAGGTTGTGATCGGTGCGGGCTGGGCTGGCCCAGGCGTCGAGCATGTGCTTCGTCACGTCATCGCCGGACAAGCGCGACATGCAGGTGGCGATCTCGTAGCGATCAACGGCGGCGCCCTTGAGCATCTCGCCGACAATCTCGCTCACCTGTACCGAGTAATTGCCCTGACCAGGTATTGCCAGAACTGGCTGTGGGATCTCGAACAAATCGAAGGTGCGGTCGTCCCGCAACATTTTTCCGCGACTCATGTCTACTTATCCGTCCCTGTTTTACGGTGCCCAAGGTCATAAGCTGCGTTATGCTTTTGCATACGCGCGGACATAGCCTCCGGGCGCTTGGGGCGCTGACGATTGGGGTTGCCATTGGCATCCCAGCGTTCTGGCCACAGCGCCTGGACGGTAATGCCTAGTGCTTTAGCGATAACGCGCTCCATACGTGGGTAGGGCGTGCGCTTTACGTTCTTCAGGGCTGGCCCGGTGACGTGCTGCTCGCGCGCCAGTTTCGCCAGCGACGTGCCTTTGGCCCGTAGCTGGAACTTGATCCACTCCCAGCGCAGAGCTGGGTCAGATGGGATTTCCGCTGTGTTCATGTCGTGATCCAAAGACCGCCTGGCGGGGTGGTCATGTGGTGATGTTTAACGTGTCTTACGGCATAAACATAGCGCTATAGAACATGAAAGTAAACGCTTTCAGGTTAGGCAATTGGTTCTTTGGGGTTTGTTTTTACGCTCTAAAGAGTTAAATCCTTATAAATCAATAGGTTGCGCTAAGTTGAAACTTGAAACTGACGAAGCCATGCGGCTTTCAAGTTCGAATGCCGAAGCTGAAAGCGCAGATGCCTTCCTGCAACGCCTGCAAAGGCTGGTGCAGATAGCGGGTAGTGCTAACGCTTTAGCGAAGAGGTCGGGGATCTCCCAGAGCGGGATTCAGCGATATCTGAAGGGAGGTGAGCCCACCCGAAAAATGCTGATCACTCTGGCTGAGTGCACTGGCGTGAGCCTGGTATGGCTGATGACGGGCAAAGGGAATGAGGTTGAAAGGCAAGCACCCCAGGTCAAGGATGACGATGTGTATGCCTACGTCCCGCTGTATGACGCCCGCTGCAGTGCAGGCAGCGGCGCCTGGAATGAACGCAGCCGCGTTCTGGTGGAGCTGTCCTTCACGCGCTACAGCTTGCGCAAGAAGGGCCTGACGCCCTCTGACCTGGCCTGCCTGCGTGTAGACGGCGACTCGATGACCGGCCTGCTGGAAGATGGCGACACCGTAATGATCGACCTGAGCCGCAATGCGCTTGAGGGTGAGGGTGTCTATGTGGTGATGCTTGATGACCATCTCTATGCAAAGCGCCTGCAGCGCGACTTCGATGGCTCGGTGCGCGTGATCAGCCACAACAAGGAGTACCAACCGATCATCGTGCCCAGGGATCGCCTGGCCGAGCTGCATATCATCGGCCGCGTGGTATGGGCGGGGGGCTGGATGGTCTAAGGCTGCAATGCCAAAGCATTCGCGAAATCCGGCCACCACTCCAAAAAACGGCCCGTTTCTACTTCGCGCTGCTTTGGCACAAGCAGCCCGCCCACACCCCGCGTCATCCGGGCTCTTCCGGCTTTCCCCGGCATCTTCCGGCCACCCCCTCCCTGTGCCATACCTCTAACCCCCTCACATGTGCCTCTGCTCTGCTCCTACATCGCGACCTCACAGACGACGCCCAATTCCCCTTCAGGAGGCCGAGTGGAATCACTGTGGAAGGGGTTGAGCGACATGGATGTCGCGAGAGCCGCGATGGGCCAGGGATGGCCCTTCGCGGCGTGCCCCTGGAGCGGTGATGGAGCGAGGGAACCCCGGCGTAGCCGGGGCCGGATGTTGGGGTGCCCTTCTCTTTGGTTACTTTCTCTTGGGCAAGCAAGAGAAAGTGACTCGCCCGTGAGGGGCGAAACCAGTACACAAGATCGCCACGCTAATGATCTTGGCCCAGCGATAAATAGCGCTACGCGCAGAACACACCAACTTGCCAGTCCGGTGTCAATCGGCCTTGGCCAGATGCACCACCCGTTGCGGGAACGGAATGCCGATGCCGGCTTCGGTCAGGCGCTCCTTGGCCAGTTCGGTGAAGGCGAAGGTCACCGGCCAGAAATCCCCCGTCGCCACCCACACGCGCAGCGACAGATTCACCGCGCTGTCACCCAGGCCGGTGACGAACACCACCGGCGCCGGCTCGAGGTGCACGCGCGGATCCTGCGCGATCTCCAGCAGCACCTCACGGGCGCGCTTGATGTCGCTGGAATAATCGATGCCGATATTGATGTCGGCACGGCGCCGCGGCTCGCGCGAAAAATTGGTGATGTGGCCGTTGGACAGCGCGCCATTGGGCACGATCACCACCTTGTTGTCGGCGGTCTTGAGCGTGGTGTGGAAGATCTGGATGCTGTCGACGCTGCCGGACACGCCCTGCGCCTCGATCCAGTCACCGGCGCGGAACGGGCGAAACAGCATGATCAGCACGCCGCCGGCGAAGTTGGCCAGGCTGCCCTGCAGGGCCAGGCCGATGGCCAGACCCGCGGCACCGATCATGGCGATGAAGGAGGTGGTCTCCACGCCGATCATCGAGGCTACGCTGATCAGCAGCAGCACCCTCAGCACGATGCTCACCAGGCTGCCGATAAAGCTGCTCAGCGCCCGATCCACGCGCCGCGCCTCGAGCAGACGCCCGATGCTGGCGGTCAGCCGACCGATCAGCCACCAGCCGATCAGCAGGGTGATCACCGCCAGGGTCAGCTTGCCGCTGTACTCCAGCACCACGGGCAGCCAGGCCTCGGACATTTTCACCAGTTCGTCGACGTTCATCTCCATAGGGTGCTCCTGTTTCCCGTACATGAAACGAAACCGCCATGGCATGCCATGGCGGTCAGAATGCTATCAGACAGGGTCTGCGACGCTTGGGCGCCGCAAAGGTTCAATCGCGGAAGTTGTTGTACTGCAGCGGCATGCCGAACTCGTGACCACGCAGCAGAGCGATGGCTTCCTGCAGGTCGTCGCGCTTCTTGCCGGTGACGCGCACCTGCTCGCCCTGGATGGCGGCCTGCACCTTGAGCTTGGCATCCTTGATGTGGGCGACGATCTTCTTCGCCAGCTCCTTGTCGATGCCTTCGCGGAAGGTCACCTCCTGCTTCATCACCTTGCCGGAAGCATAGGGGTCCTTGGCCTCCATGCACTGGCAATCGATCTTGCGCTTGATCAGGCTGCTGCGCACGATGTCGAGCATCTGCTCGAGCATGAACTCGGCCTCGGCAGTCAGGGTAAGGGTCTTGTCCTTGCTCTCGATGCTGCACTTGCCGCGCAGATCGAAGCGGCGATCGAGCTCCTTGATGGCATTGTCGACCGCGTTGGTCAGTTCGTGTTTGTCCAGTTCCGACACCACGTCGAAAGAAGGCATGAGCGTGCTCCTGATGGACGGCGCGATCCTCTTCACGGAGTGAACGCGCCTGACTTGACGATAACTATGGCGGGCCCATTATAACCAGTCTGTAAAACGCCGTTTGGCGTCCTTCCTCCCTGCCTGCGAGCCTGCCCCATGCCAAACCCCCATCTCAGCATCCTGGTGGTGGACGACGCCAAGTTCTCCAGCGCCATGATCGGTCGCGCATTGAGCCAGGCCGGCTATCAGGACGTACGCTTCGCCAGCAGCGCCGCCGAGGCCCTGCAACTGCTCGAACAGCGCCCCGCCAGCGTGCTGCTGGCCGACTGGCTGATGCCGGAGATTGACGGCCTCGAGCTGACCGCCCGGGTGCGCCAGCTGGACGAAACCGCCGACCATTACACCTACGTCATTCTGCTCACCGGCAAGGAAGGCGAGAACGTGCTGGGCGAGGCCTTCGACCGCGGCGTCGACGATTTCATCAGCAAGGCAGCGATGAACGAGCAACTGGTGCCGCGCGTCTACGCCGCCGACCGCCTGTGCAACACCCTGCAGCGCCTGCTGCAGGAAAACCGCATGCTGACGCAGAACATCGCCAGCCTGGAGCGGCGCAATCTGGTCGACCCGCTCACAGGGCTGGGCAACCCGCGCTATCTGCGCCAGAAGCTCACCGACAGCCTGCGCCAGATCGAGTCGCGCGGCGGTGCGGTGTGCTACCTGCTGATCGGCCTGCAGGAGGCCGGCCAGCTGCGCAGCCAGTATGGCGACCGCTTCTACAACGAACTGCTGCATGGCGTGGCACGCCGTCTGCAACAGCTGGTGCGCCCGCTGGACGTGCTGACCCGGCTGGACGAAAACCACTTCGGCCTGATCACCCTGCTCGAAGACCTGCATGAATGCTCCCCGAGCAGCTTCAAGCGTCTGCATGAAGGCCTCAACCTGAAGGCCTTCAAGACCAGCGAGGGCTTCATCACCCTCAAGGCCGGCATCAGCCTGGTCGGCCTGGATGCCAAGGCCCTGCCCGCTACCCCCGAGCAACTGCTGCAGCACGCCGAGAACCTGCTGCCGGAGTCCTACGCCAGCGGTCGGGTCGCGGCCACGCGCCTGCCGCTGCCATGACCTGGCATGTACTGGGCGCCGGCAGCCTGGGCAGCCTGTGGGCCGCGCGGCTGGCGCGTGCCGGGCTGCCGGTCCGGCTGATCCTGCGCAACCGGGAGCGCCTGGCCGAATACCAGGCGGCCGGCGGCCTGACCCTGATCGAAGACGGCGCGCCCAGCCACTACGCCATTCCCGCCGAACTACCCCAGGCCGATGCGCCCATCCACCGCCTGCTGCTGGCCTGCAAGGCCTACGACGCGCAGGCCGCCGCAACGGAACTGGCGCCGCGCCTGGCCGAAGGCGCCGAGCTGCTGCTGTTGCAGAACGGCCTGGGCAGCCAGGATGGCGTCGCGCAGCGTCTGCCCGGGCAGCGCTGCCTGTTTCTCTCCAGTACCGAGGGCGCCTTTCGCCAGCCCGGCTTCGAGGTGGTGTTCGCCGGCCATGGTCACACCTGGCTGGGCGACCCGCTCGATCCGACGCCGCCGGCGTGGCTGGACGAGCTGCAGCGCGCCGGCATTCCCCATCAATGGACTCCGGACATCCTCGCGCGGCTGTGGCGCAAACTGGCGCTGAACTGTGCGATCAACCCGCTGACCGTGCTGCATGACTGCCGCAACGGCGGTCTGCGCGAGCATCCGGCCGAAGTCGCCACGCTGTGCGCCGAACTCGGCGAACTGTTGCAACGCTGCGGCCAGCCGGCAGCGGCCGATAACCTGCATGAAGAGGTGCAGCGGGTGATTGCAGCCACCGCCCTCAACTACTCCTCCATGCATCAGGATGTCGCCCAGAGGCGGCGCACCGAGATCGCCTACCTGCTCGGCTACGCCTGCGCCGCGGCGCAGCGTCACGACCTGCATCTGCCGCACCTGCAACACCTGCAGCAGCGCCTGCTCAGCCACCTCGCCGCGCGCGGTCTGCCGCTGGACTGACAACGCAGGCCGCCTACATGGCCACATCCGCCACACGCCTGGCGGCATGACAAGGGGCGACCGGCCGCGCTAACCTGCCGCCTTCATCCACCACAGCGATAGCCCCATGAGACTGCGTCAGCGCCTCGACAACCTGCCGGTCGGCCGCAAACTGCTCGCCGCGCTGCTGGTGCTGCTCGCCGCGGTGCTGCTGATCGCCAACCTGGCCTTTATCAGCGCGGCCTACTGGATCACCCAGGAGAGCATGGCGCCCCAGGCCCTGCACACCCTCGGCCGACTGATCGCCAGCCCCACCCTGAGCAAGGAGGCGCTGCACTCGCCGGCCTCGGCCGAAGCCCTGCTCAAGCGCCTGGACGATTACGCGCCGCTGCGTGCGGCGGTGATCTACGACAGCAACGGCGTCAGCCTGGCGCAGTTGCAGCGCGGCGAGAAACTGCAGCTACCGCAACAGCTGAGCCAGCTGCAGCACTGGCGCGAAACCGCCTTTCGCACCAATTTGCTGGTGGAGTTGCCACACCCCAGTGGCCGCCCCGGCGCCCTGCTGCTGGTGGCTTCCAGCGAGCTGCCTGGGGTGTTCTACACCGGCACGCTGAGCGCCAGCCTGGCGATTCTGGCCCTCAGCGTGCTGCTCTGGCTGCTGGTGGCCAGGCAGATCAAGCGCCTGGTGACCAAGCCGATCCGCCGCCTGGAGGAACTGTCGCGCCAGGTCACCCGCGAGGAGAACTATGCGCTGCGCGCCACCCGCGGCAACCAGGACGAGATCGGCAGCCTCGCCGATGCCTTCAACACCATGCTGATGCGCATCGAAGCGCGCGAACAGCAGCTCAAGCGCGCCCGCGACGACGCCCAGCAGGCCTTCGATCAGGCCCAGAGCCTGGCCGAGGAAACCCGCCATTCCAACCGCAAGCTGGAACTGGAAGTGCAGGTGCGCAGCAAGATCGAGAAGAAGCTCACCGGCTTTCAGAACTACCTCAACAGCATCATCGACTCCATGCCCTCGGCGCTGATCGCCCTCGACGAGCAGCTCTACGTCACCCAGTGGAATCAGGAGGCCAGCGCCCTGTCCGGTACCCGCCTGGACGAGGCGCTGAACCAACCGGTGTTTCTCGCCTTTCCGCCGCTCAAGCCCTTCCTGCCGCAGCTGCGGCGCACCGCCGAGCAGCATCGGGTGGAGAAGATCGAACGGGTTACCTGGCACAAGGACGAGGACCCGCGCCATTACGCCCTGACCTTCTACCCGCTGATGGGCGGCACCGGGCGTGGCGTGGTGATCCGCATCGACGACATCACCCAGCGCCTGGCCCTGGAAGAGATGATGGTGCAATCGGAAAAGATGCTTTCGGTCGGCGGGCTGGCCGCGGGCATGGCTCACGAGATCAACAACCCGCTGGGCGCCATCCTGCATAACGTGCAGAACATCCGCAGGCGCCTGTCGCCGGAACTGGAGAAGAACCGCGAGCAGGCCGAGCAGGCCGGCGTCAGCCTGGAGGCCATCGAGCAGTACATGCAGGCGCGCGAGGTGCCACGGCTGCTCGACGGCATCCAGCAGGCCGGCCAGCGTGCCGCCAAGATCGTCAGCCACATGCTCAGTTTCAGTCGCCGCAGCGATCGTCAGCTGTCGCCCTGCGACCTGCCCGCCCTGATCGACCAGGCGCTGGAGATCGCCGGCAACGACTTCGATCTGACCGACAGCTTCGACTTCAAGGCCCTGCAGATCGTCCGCGACTTCGACCCGCAGCTGGGCCCGGTAGCCGCCACCGCCAACGAACTGGAACAGGTGCTGCTCAACCTGCTGAAGAACGCCGCCCAGGCCATCCACCAGCGCGACGACGACGAACCCGGCCGCATCACCCTGCGCACCCGTCAGGTCGGCGGCTGGGCCGAGGTGCAGGTGGAGGACAACGGCATCGGCATGAGCGAGGCCGTGCGCAAGCGCATCTTCGAGCCCTTCTTCACCACCAAGGAAGTCGGCCAGGGCACCGGCCTGGGCCTGGCGGTGTCCTATTTCATCGTCACCAACAACCACAAGGGGCAGATGGAGGTGCACTCCACCCCGGGCCAGGGCACCTGTTTCACCCTGCGCCTGCCACTGGCCTCCACTGCCGACAACACAGGACTCTGAGTCATGGGCATGCGCCTCTCCAAGATCTATACCCGCACCGGCGACAAGGGCGAAACCGGCCTGGCCGACGGTCGTCGGGTCGGCAAGGACCATCCGCGCATCGAAGCCATCGGCGAACTGGACACGCTCAACAGCCAGCTCGGTCTGCTGCTCGCAGACCTGGAAGAAGCCGCCGCCACCTGGCCAGGCCTCCAGGAGATCGGTGAAGTGCTGAGCCCCTGTCAGCATCGCCTGTTCGACTTGGGCGGTGAACTGGCGATGCCCGAGTACCAGGCTTTGCAGCAGGGCGAAATCGAACGCCTGGAGGCCGCCATCGACCGCTGGAACGAGGAGGTCGGGCCTCTGGAAAACTTCATCATGCCGGGCGGCTCGCGCCTGATCGCGCAGGCCCACGTCTGCCGCAGCTTCGCCCGCAGCGCCGAGCGCCGCTGCCAGCACCTCAATGCCGTCGAACCCTTGCGCGCCGAAGGGCTTGCCTACGTCAACCGCCTCTCCGACCTGCTGTTCGTCGCCGCCCGCCTGATCGCCAGGCGCCAGGGCGTCAATGAGGTACTGTGGAAGGCTGCTGACAAGCCGTAGGGTGCGCCGCGCGCACCAGGAAACACCGCGATGGCTGCTCGCTGTGTACGGCGGCCCTACTGCGGCCAGAACGCGCGGATACCCGCCACGCCCTGAGCGCCGGTCTGCCAGGCGCGCTCGATATCGCCGGGACCAACGCCGCCCAGCAGATAGGCCGGCAGGTTGAAATGGGTCAGCATCTCGCTCGCAGCCTCCCAGCCCAGCGGCGGCGCCTCGGGATGCGTCGCCGTCGCCTGCAGCGGCGACAGCGTGGCGAAATCCACGCCCATCTGCGAAGCCAGCGCCAGCTCCTCGGCGCTGTGGCAGGACGCCGCCAGCCAGCGGTCTTCAGGGAAGGGGCGGCCGCCAGCGGCATACCTGCGCAGCTGCTCGGCGGTCAGGTGCCAGCCGGCGGCAGGAAAATCGCCCAGCCACTCCAACGGTCCCTTGAGCATCAGTTGCGCCTTGCCGGCGCACAGCCCCTGCACGTCCACCGCCAGGTCGCGATACTGCGCATCGAACATGTTCGGTGCGCGTAGCTGGATCAGCCGCACGCCCTGCGCCAGGGCGCTGCGGATGCCGGCCAGCAGCTCGCTCGGCTCCAGGCCATCGGGGGTGATCAGGTAGCGCTCCGGCAGACGCGCGGCGGCGACTATGGGCTTGTTGGCGGCGGGAAATTCATACTCCAGCAACTGCCGCTCACTGACCCAGGCCAGCGGCTGGCCTTCCGCGCCATGGGGCTCGCCACTGAAGGCCGACACTTCCCAGACGTCCAGCAGTACCTGTTTGTCCGGGTAATCATGGCGAATCTGGATCAGCGGGCGCGCCGCCTGTGGGCGAATGCCCAGTTCCTCTTCCAGCTCGCGATCGAGGGCGACGCGCACGGCCTCGCCCTCCTCCACCTTGCCGCCGGGAAACTCCCACAGACCGCCCTGGTGTTTGTCCTGAGGGCGCCTGGCAATCAGGATGCGTCCATCGACACCCCGAATCACCGCTGCTGCGACATGAACGCGCCTCACCCCTTTACCTCCTGCAATGCCGCCTGATACCAGCGTTGGAACGCCGGCCAGCGGTAGATGGTTTCGACATAGGCCGCTGCCGTTGTCGGCAGCACCACATGATAACTGCGCAGGCGCGCGGCCACCGGCGCGTAGAAAGCATCGGCGATGCTGGCCTGGCCGAACAGGTAGTTGCCCGAGCTGGCATAGCGCTCGCGGCAATCGGCCCAGATCGCGCAGATGCGATCAATATCGGCCTGCGCCGCATCCGGCAGCTCGGCCAGCGCCTTGTCCCGCGCCAGGTCCATGGGCAGATGGCTGCGCAGCGCCGTGAAGCCGCTGTGCATTTCCGCACAGACACTGCGCGCCAGCGCGCGAGCCTGGCGCTCCTGCGGCCACAACTGCGCCTCGGGATAACACTCGGCCAGGTACTCGGCAATCGCCAGGGAGTCCCACACCGCGCCCTGCTCGGTCAGCAGAACCGGCACCTTGCCGGTGGGCGAATGGCGCAGCAACTGCGCGCGGCTGTCCGGCTGATACAGGCGCACCAACACCTCTTCGCAGTCGGCGCCGGCCAGATCGACCACCAGCGCCGCGCGCAAAGACCAGGAGGAATAGTTCTTGTCGCCAATCACCAGTTGCAGTGCCATCTTGCGTGTCCTCGCCTAGGTTCCTGAAATGCCAGAAGTCGCTCGACGTTAAAAGTCCGCACCCCGAATAGCAAATTCCCGCGCGTCATGGGGCATGAGGCGCGGGAATAGTGCAAAGCCGAAGTTACTCAGGTGCGGTATTCGGCGTTGATCTTGACGTACTCGTGGGACAGGTCGGTGGTCCAGATGGTCTCGCTGCAGGTGCCACGGCCCAGCTCGATGCGGATGGTGATTTCCTCACGAGCCATCACCGCTGCACCCTGCTCTTCGGTGTAGGTGGCGGCACGGCAGCCCTTGCTGGCGATGCAGACCTCACCGAGGAACACGTCGATCTTGCTTACATCCAGTTGCGCTACGCCGGCATAGCCGACAGCAGCGAGGATGCGCCCCCAGTTGGGGTCGGAGGCGAACAGCGCGGTCTTGATCAGCGGCGAGTGGGCCACAGCGTAGGCCACGTCCAGACATTCCTGGTGGGTGCCGCCGCCATTGACCTGCACGGTGACGAACTTGGTCGCACCTTCGCCGTCACGGACGATGGCCTGGGCCACTTCCATGAACACCTCGAACACCGCCTGCTTGAGCTTGGTGAACAGCTCGCCGGAGGCCTCGCTGATCTCGGGCAGTGCGGCCTGGCCGGTGGCGATCAGCATGCAGCAGTCGTTGGTGGAGGTGTCGCCGTCGATGGTGATGCGGTTGAACGACTTGTTCGCCGCGTCGCGCACCAGATCCTGTAGCACGCCCTGGGCGACCTTGGCGTCGGTGGCGATGTAGCCGAGCATGGTGGCCATGTTCGGGCGGATCATGCCGGCGCCCTTGGAGATGCCGGTGACGGTGATGGTCACGCCATCGTGCTGGAACTGACGGCTGGCACCCTTGGGCAGGGTGTCGGTGGTCATGATGCCGGTGGCGGCCGCTTCCCAGTTGTCGGTCTTGAGATCGTCCAGTGCGGCCTGCAGCGCGGACTCGATCTTCTCCACCGGCAGCGGCTCGCCGATCACCCCGGTGGAGAACGGCAGCACGGCGCTTTCGGCCACGCCGGTCAGCTCGGCCAGGCGGGCGCAGGCGCGGCGCGCACGGGCCAGACCGTCGGCACCGGTGCCGGCGTTGGCATTGCCGGTATTGGTCAGCAGGTAGCGCACCTCGCCACCCAGGCGCTCGCGGGTGAGCAGCACCGGCGCGGCGCAGAAGGCGTTGGTGGTGGTCACCCCGGCGATACGCGAACCCTCGGTGCAGCGCATCACCACCACATCCTTGCGCCCCGGGCGCTTGATGCCGGCCGAGGCGATGCCCAGTTCGAAACCGGGTACCGGGTGCAGGGTAGACAGCGGACCAAGACCAACAGCCATAGAGAGCGCTCCTTCAAGTGTGCAGTGACCGCAGCGGCGGCCGGGTGAAATGGTAAAACGCCGCGAGCGGCAGGGCCGTCGCGGCGTTGTCAGGGCGCAGGCAGCATAGCTGATGCGCCCTCTACTGCAAGCGGTCCATGCGGACCGACGATCAGTTGATCTGACCGTGGCAGTGCTTGTACTTCTTGCCCGAACCGCAAGGGCAGGGTTCGTTGCGGCCGACCTTGTTCTCGCTGCGCACCGGCGCGGTGGCGGTGGCGACTGCGCCTTCCTCGGCGCCATCTTGTTCGGCTGCCAGCGCCGATGCTTCGGCATGCTGGAACTGCATGCGCTCGGCCAGTGCTTCGGCCTCGCGACGCAGACGGGCCTCTTCCTCGGCCGGGTCTTCGCGACGCACCTGCACATGGCTGAGCACGCGAATGGTGTCGCGCTTGATCGACTCCAGCAGCTCCTGGAACAGGGCGAAGGACTCGCGCTTGTATTCCTGCTTGGGGTTCTTCTGCGCATAACCGCGCAGGTGGATGCCGTGACGCAGGTGATCCATGGTCGACAGGTGGTCTTTCCACAGATCGTCCAGCACGCGTAGCAGAATCTGCTTCTCGAAGGTGCGCAGGGCCTCGGCACTGGCCTGGGTTTCCTTCTCGTTGTAGGCCGCCACCAGCTCGGCGAGGATGCGCTCGCGCAGGGTCTCCTCGTACAGTTTGTCGTCTTCGTCCAGCCACTGCTGGATCGGCAGCTTCAGGCCGAAATCGCTCTGCAGGGTGGATTCCAGGCCGGCGACGTCCCACTGCTCGGGCATTGATTGCGGCGGAATGTGGCCGTTGATGGCGGCGGTCAGCACTTCCTCGCGGAACTCGGCGATGGTGTCGCCGACGTTCTCGGCAGCCAGCAGGCTGTTGCGCATGTGATAGATCACCTTGCGCTGCTCGTTGGCCACGTCGTCGAATTCGAGCAGCTGCTTACGCATGTCGAAGTTGCGGCCTTCGACCTTGCGCTGGGCCTTCTCGATGGCGTTGGTGACCATGCGGTGCTCGATGGCCTCGCCGGACTGCATGCCCAAGGCCTTCATGAAGTTCTTCACCCGATCCGAGGCGAAGATGCGCATCAGGTTGTCTTCCAGCGACAGGTAGAAGCGGCTGGAGCCCGGGTCACCCTGGCGACCGGCACGACCACGCAGCTGGTTGTCGATACGCCGCGACTCGTGGCGCTCGGAGGCGATCACGTGCAGGCCGCCGGCCTCGATCACCTGCTGGTGACGCTTCTGCCACTCGGTCTTGATCTGCGCGATCTGTTCGTCGGTGGGGTTCTCCAGCGCAGCGACTTCCACTTCCCAGTTGCCGCCGAGGAGGATGTCGGTACCGCGACCGGCCATGTTGGTGGCGATGGTCACCGCGCCCGGGCGGCCGGCCTGGGCGATGATCTCGGCTTCCTTGTCGTGGTACTTGGCATTGAGCACCTTGTGCTCGATCTTTTCCTTCTGCAGTAGCTGGCTGACGTACTCGGAAGTCTCGATCGAGGCGGTACCGACCAGGATCGGCCGGCCCTGGGCCTGGCAGTCCTTGATGTCGGTGATGATCGCCTGGTACTTCTCTTCCTGGGTAAGGTAGACCAGGTCGTTGAAGTCCTTACGGGCGATCGGCTTGTTGGTGGGGATCACCACCACGTCCAGACCGTAGATCTGACGGAACTCGAAGGCCTCGGTATCGGCGGTACCGGTCATGCCGGACAGCTTGTTGTACAGGCGGAAGTAGTTCTGGAAGGTGGTCGAGGCCAGGGTCTGGCTCTCGGCCTGGATGTTCACCCCTTCCTTGGCTTCGATGGCCTGGTGCAGGCCCTCGGACAGGCGACGCCCCGGCATGGTCCGGCCGGTGTGCTCGTCGATCAGGATCACCTGGCCGTTCTGCACGATGTATTCGACGTTGCGGTTGAACAGGGTGTGGGCGCGCAGGCCGGCATAGACGTGAGTCAGCAGGCCGAGGTTGTGCGCGGAATAGAGGCTCTCACCCTCGGCCAGCAGACCGGCAGCGGTGAGCATCTCCTCGACGTACTGGTGGCCGGCTTCGTTGAGCTCGACCTGACGCGATTTCTCGTCGACCTTGTAGTGACCTTCCTGGGTCACCACGCCCTCCTCTTCCTCGATGTGCTGCTTGAGGCGCGGGATCAGGCGGTTGATCTCGATGTACAGCTTGGAGCTGTCCTCGGCCTGACCGGAGATGATCAGCGGCGTACGCGCCTCGTCGATGAGGATCGAGTCCACTTCGTCGATCACGGCGAAGTTCAGTTCGCGCTGGAACTTGTCTTCCAGGCTGAACGCCATATTGTCGCGCAGGTAGTCGAAGCCGAACTCGTTGTTGGTGCCGTAGGTGATGTCGGCAGCGTAGGCGGCACGCTTTTCTTCCGGCGGCTGGAAGGGGGTGACGATGCCCACGGTGAGGCCGAGGAATTCATACAGCGGACGCATCCAGTTGGCGTCGCGGCGGGCCAGGTATTCGTTGACGGTGACCACGTGCACGCCCTTGCCGGACAGTGCGTTGAGGTAGACCGCCAGGGTACCTACGAGGGTCTTGCCCTCACCGGTACGCATCTCGGCGATCTTGCCTTCGTGCAGGGTCATGCCACCGATCAGCTGCACGTCGAAGTGACGCATGCCCATCACGCGCTTGCCGGCCTCACGGGCCACGGCGAAGGCTTCGGCAAGTAACTGATCGAGGGTTTCGCCCTTGGCCAGACGGGCCTTGAACTCTTCGGTCTTGCCACGCAGTTGCTCGTCCGAGAGGGCGATCATCTGCTCTTCGAGGGCGTTGACGGACTGCACCGCCTTGAGCATGCGTTTGACTTCACGCTCATTCTTGCTTCCGAAAAGTTTTTTCAACAGAGGCGCAAACATATCGACAGGATCTTCCGGCGAATGGATGGAGGTCGGCGCAAATCGCGACCTGGCAGCCAGCATGGCTGCGGGCGAAGGGGGCATTCTACCCGGAAAAGCCGGGGAGGAAAGTGACGTTGTCAGCCCATTGCTACCGCGTGATGGCGCAGGCAGCGCCTGCCTCGGCGAGCCAGGCGCAGCGTGCTCCGTTAGATGGGGGCGAATACCCGGGATTCAAGAGGTGACGATTGCCGCCCGCTCACTCGACGCCGTTGGCGCGGGCGATGTACAGCGCCGGATTGACCTGACGGCCATCCTTGCTGACCTCGAAATGCACGTGGTAACCGGTGGAGCGGCCGCTACGACCGACCTTGGCGATGGTCTGGCCACGCTGCACGAGATCGCCGATCTGCACCGTATTGCTCTGGTTGTGGGCATAGAGGGTGACGTAGCCGTCGGCGTGGCTGATCTCCACGGTATTGCCATAACCGCTCTTCTTGCCGGAGAAGGTCACCACGCCAGCGGCCACCGCCACCACGTCGCTACCGGGTTTGGCGGCGAAATCCATCCCCTTGTGCATGCTCGAGCGGCCAGTCAGCGGATGCACGCGGCGCCCAAAGGGAGAAGACACGTAACCTTGCAGAACGGGGCGGCCGGACAGCATCTCCGCCTCGTTCAGACGACGCTCGCCGAGCAGTTGTTCCAGCACTTCCAGCTGCTGCTCGCGGCTCTCCACACGCAGCGCCAGCTCATCCAGTGCGCTCATGAAAGGTGGCGGCGCATAGGCCGAGGCGCCGAGGGCATCTTCCGCGCCGCCCTGCCCGACGCTCAGGGAAAAATCGAACTCGCCGGCGTCCAGCTCGGCCAGTTCGGTCAGACGCTCACCGAGTGCATCGAGTCGGGTCAGGCGCGCCTGCAGTTCGGCGACGTGCACGGCGAAGGCATCGAGCTGGCGCTGCGCATCCAGGCGCACCGCACCGACCTGCTCGCGCTGCTGATCCAGGGCGGCCGCCAGCGACTGATCGGCTATGGGCTCGGCGGTCAGCCACTTGGCCCCCACCGCGGCGCCGGCCCCCAGCGTCAGGCCGAGGAGCAGGAAGACGGCCAGCAGCAGCCAGCGCAGATCGAGATTGATGGTTCGCGCCGAACCATGTCGGCTGTGCAGCAGGATAATGTGCATGGCATCCCCTTCAGGCAGAGCACTGGCCGGCAGCATGCTCTGCTACCATGGCCACTCCGCAACTTAAGGCCTCCTGCCATGACGTTCCGTCCCTTGCCGGCCCAGGCACCCGCTACGCTGCTACGCGAAGCCAAGCCCCTGAAAGCGCTGTTCGGTCAGGCGCAACGCCTGTCCAACCTGCAGCGTCTTGTCGAAAGCCAGCTACAACCAGCCGCCCGGGAGCACTGTCATGTAGCGTCCTGGCGTGACGGCTGTCTGCTATTGATAGTGACCGATGGCCACTGGGCAACACGCCTGCGTTATCAGCAAAAACGACTGCAACGACAACTGCAGGCACTCGAAGAGTTCGCGACCTTAACGAAAATCCTGTTCAAGGTGCAACCTCAAGGCGGGCAAAATCGTGGAACCGGTCGCACCCTGCAGCTGTCCAAGGGCGCCGCACAGAACATCCAGGCCAGTGCCGAAGGTATCCGCGACCCCCGGCTGCGGGCGGCGCTTGAGCGCCTGGCGAGCCATACGCAGAAAGACGAATAGCACCCTCCTTCCATTCGTCGGCAAAGCCGTAGGGTGCGTCCTGTGCAGCGACTCCCTCACGAGCAGCCATAAAAAAGGCCACCCGAAGGTGGCCTCAATTGCATCTGGAAAGAGAGTTCGACTACACGGCCGCTACCGGGCGCATGTAGGAGATCGGCGCGAGCTTGGCGTCCTCGAAGGTCACCATTTCCCAGGCATCGGTCTGCTCGATCAGAGTGCGCAGCAGGCGATTGTTCAGCGCATGCCCCGACTTGAAGCCCTTGAACTCGCCGATCAGGCTGTTACCCAGCAGGTACAGATCGCCGATGGCATCGAGAATCTTGTGTTTGACGAATTCGTCCTCGTAACGCAGGCCGTCTTCGTTGAGCACGCGATACTCGTCGACCACGATGGCGTTTTCCACACTGCCACCGAGCGCCAGGTTCTGCGAACGCAGGAACTCGATGTCACGCATGAAACCAAAGGTGCGGGCCCGGCTGACTTCCTTGACGAAAGACGTGCTGGAGAAATCCACACTGGCGCTCTGCGTGCGATTGCGGAACACGGGGTGATCGAAGTCGATCTCGAAGCTCACCTTGAATCCGTCGAAGGGCACGAAGGTGGCGCGCTTGTCGCCCTCCACCACCGTGACCTCACGCAGGATGCGAATGAACTTCTTCGGCGCTTCCTGCTCCTGCAGGCCAGCGGATTGAATCAGGAATACGAAGGGGCCGGCGCTGCCATCCATGATCGGCACTTCGGATGCGGAGAGCTCGACGTAGGCGTTATCGATGCCCAGGCCTGCCATGGCCGAAAGCAGGTGCTCTACCGTATCCACCTTGACATCACCATTGACCAGGGTGGTCGACATGGTGGTTTCACCGACATTCCCGGCCAGCGCGCGAATTTCCACGATGGGGTCGAGGTCGGTGCGACGGAACACGATGCCGGTATCCACCGGAGCCGGCTTCAGGGTCAGGTAAACCTTTTCCCCCGAATGCAGGCCAACACCGGTGGCACGGATGATGTTCTTCAGGGTGCGTTGTCTGATCATGGCTTGGCCGCTATATCGCTAGTTGCGAACTGTTTTCAACAATGGTCGGGAATGATAGCAGAACCGACCTTTGCTGAACACCAATCACCCTTATACTCCTGATACATTCCATCAATCAGCCTGGCGACGCAGGAAAGCCGGAATATCCAGGTAGTCCAGATCGTCCTGGGTATTGAGCTTGGCTGCAGTGGCCGCGCCGCTGTGGCTCTGGCGCTGCACGGTCGGACGCTCGTAGTCCTTGTAGTTGACCGACTGCTCGCTGCGCGGCTGCGCGGCGGGCTGCTGGGCAACCGGCTGGCTGGCGGCAACCTGCACGGTGTTGTCGATCACCTTGACCGGTTTCTCCATGCGCGCGCCGAGGCCGGTGGCGACCACGGTGACGTGCAGCTCGTCGCGCATGTCGGCGTCGATCACGGTACCGACCTTGACGGTGGCGTGCTCGGAAGCGAACTGCTCGATGATGTTACCCACGTCGGAGTACTCGCCCAGAGACAGATCCGGGCCGGCGGTGATGTTCACCAGGATGCCGCGCGCGCCCTGCAGGTTGACGTCTTCCAGCAGCGGGTTGCGGATAGCGGCTTCGGTGGCCTCGCGAGCACGGTTCGGACCGCTGGCGCAGCCGGTGCCCATCATGGCCATGCCCATCTCGCTCATCACGGTCTTCACGTCGGCGAAGTCGACGTTGATCATGCCCGGACGCTTGATGATGTCGGAAATGCCACGCACCGCGCCGGCCAGCACGTCATCGGCCTTGGCGAAGGCGGACAGCAGGCTGGCATCCTTGCCCAGGATGGTCAGCAGCTTCTCGTTGGGGATGGTGATCAGCGAGTCGACGCTCTCGGCCAGTGCGCGGATGCCTTCGTCGGCGATCTGCATGCGCTTGCGGCCTTCGAACGGGAACGGACGGGTCACCACCGCAACGGTGAGGATGCCCAGCTCCTTGGCCACCTCGGCGATTACCGGCGCGGCGCCGGTACCGGTGCCACCGCCCATGCCGGTGGTGATGAACACCATGTCGGTGCCCGCCAGTACTTCGGCGATGCGCTCGCGATCTTCCAGCGCGGCCTGACGACCGACTTCCGGATTGGCGCCAGCGCCCAGGCCCTTGGTCACGCCCGGGCCGAGCTGCAGCACGGTGCGCGCACCGATGTTCTTCAGCGCCTGCGCATCGGTGTTGGCGCAGATGAACTCGACGCCTTCGATGTTGCTGACCGCCATGTGATTGACTGCGTTGCCGCCGCCACCACCGACACCGATCACTTTGATCACCGCGCTTTGCGGAATGTTATCTACTAGTTCGAACATGATCCCTCTCCTTCCTTTCTAGTTGTAACGCCTACTGCAAATTCAGAAATTGCCTTGCACCCAGCGCTTGATGCGCTCGAGTACCGGGGTCTTGTTTTCGTCCTGGTAAGGACCGTTCACCGACATGGAAATGCCGTCGTTCTGCTTCTGCAGCCCGTACATCAGCAGCCCCACACCGGTGGAATAAATCGGGTTGCGCACCACGTCGGCCATGCCCTTGACGCTGTGCGGCACACCGAGGCGCACGGGCATGTGGAAGATTTCCTCGGCCAGCTCGACCGCGCCTTCCATCTTCGCCGTACCGCCGGTCATGACGATGCCGGCGGGAATCAGATCTTCGTAGCCGCTGCGACGCAGCTCGGCCTGGATCAGGGTGAACAGCTCGTCGTAACGCGGCTCGACCACTTCGGCCAGGGACTGGCGCGACAGGTCGCGCGGCGGGCGATCACCAACGCTGGGCACCTTGATGGTTTCGCCGGCACCGGCCAGCTTGGCCAGGGCGCAGGCATAGCGAATCTTGATCTCTTCGGCGTACTGGGTCGGGGTACGCAGGGCCATGGCGATGTCGTTGGTGACCTGATCACCGGCGATCGGGATCACCGCCGTGTGGCGAATCGCGCCTTCGGTGAAGATGGCGATATCGGTGGTGCCGCCGCCGATGTCCACCAGGCATACGCCCAGTTCCTTCTCGTCCTCGGTCAGTACCGAGTAGGCCGAGGCCAGCTGCTCGAGGATGATGTCGTCGACTTCCAGGCCGCAGCGGCGCACGCATTTTTCGATGTTCTGCGCCGCGTTCACCGCACAGGTCACCACGTGCACCTTAGCCTCCAGACGCACGCCGGACATGCCCAGCGGCTCGCGCACGCCTTCCTGGTTGTCGATCACGTAGTCCTGCGCCAGGGTGTGCAGCACGCGCTGATCCGCCGGGATGGCCACTGCCTGCGCGGCGTCGAGCACACGCTCGATATCAGCACTGCTCACTTCGCGGTCGCGGATGGCGACGATGCCGTGGCTGTTGAGGCTGCGGATGTGATTGCCGGCCACGCCGACGAAGGCCGAGTGGATACGGCAGCCGGCCATCAGCTGCGCCTCTTCCACGGCGCGCTGGATCGAGGCCACGGTGGACTCGATATTGACCACCACGCCCTTCTTCAGCCCGCGCGACGGATGGGTGCCGATACCGACGATCTCCAGCTGGCCGTCGGCCGTCACCTCGCCCACCAGCGCCACCACCTTGGAGGTGCCGATGTCCAGGCCAACGATCATCTTGCCGCTCTGCGCGCTACTCATTAGTCCTGCCTCTCCTCAATTCACTTTCTGCTCGGCCGCGGCCGGCTCCACCGGCTCGCGCCAGGCCACGGCCAGGCCGTTGGCGTAACGCAGGTCGATGCGCGCGATGTTCGCGCTCTGTTCTTTCAGTTCCCGCTCATAGATGGCGGCGAAACGACGCATTTTTTCCACCACGTGATCACGCCCCAGCAGGATGTCGATGCGCTGGCCGCTGGCGTTCTCGGTGGCCGAGAGGAACCAGCTGCCGCGCTCGCGCAACTGCAGCCCGACCACGGTGAAGCCCATCGGCCGCAGCAGCTGACTGAGCATCTGGTATTGCTGCATCACCTTGGGCTGCGCCCGCTGCGGGCCGTACAGCTGCGGCAGATGCTGATAGTTGTCTAGCTCCTGCGGCGCGAAGGCCTGCCCCTGGTTGTTGAGCAGCGCCTCGTCGCCCCAGCGGGCGATGGGCAGTTGCTCTTCCAGACGCACGTCGATCTGGTCCGGCCAGACGCGGCGCACTTCGGCATGGGCGATCCAGGGCATGCGCTCCAGCTCTTCGCGCATGCCGCGCAGATCGGCGCTGAAGAAGCTCGCCTCGATGAACGGCGCGATCCGCCGCTGCACCGCCTGCTGACTGACGTAGGCCAGATCGCCCTGCACGCTGATGCGTGCGATCGGGCGGTCGGCGTAGGGCAGCAGACGCTGCGCACCTTCGTAGGCGCCAAACCCCAGCCCAACCAGCAGCAGCGGCCAGAGCAAACGCCCGACCCAGGAGAAATCCGGCTTGGGCAGACGCAGGCGCATCGGCTCCTTGGCCACCAGGCGGCTGGCGCCACGCGGCGCGGGCTTGCCGCGCAGCGGAGCCCTCAGCGTGTCCTGGTGACGCAAAGCCACGGTCATGACTTAACCCCTCGCCTCGACGCTGTCGGCCAGGATCGCCAGCACCAGCTGCTGGAAGTCCAGACCGGCGGCGCGCGCGGCCATTGGCACCAGGCTGTGATCGGTCATGCCCGGTACGGTGTTCACTTCCAGCAGCCAGAACTGGCCACTGGCATCCTGCATCACGTCTGCACGCGCCCAGCCCTGGGTGCCCACGGCCTCGCAGGCGCGCGCAGTCAGCTCTTTCAGTTCCGCCTCCTTCTCGGCCGAGAGGCCGCAGGGAATGCGGTACTGGGTGTCATCGGCCAGGTACTTGGCGTCGTAGTCGTAGAAGCTGTGCGGCGTGCCCAGGCCAATGGGCGGCAGCACTTCGCCACGCAGCACGGCCACGGTGTACTCGGGGCCGGCGATCCACTGCTCGACCAGTACCTGACTGTCGTAGCGGGCGGCGTCCTGCCAGGCAGCGATCAGCGCCTCGACGCTGTCGACCTTGGCCATGCCGATGCTGGAGCCTTCATGGGCCGGCTTGACGATCAGCGGGAAACCCAGTTCGGCAGCCGCCGCTTCGCAGTCGGCCTGCGAAGTCAGCACGGCGTGACGCGGCGTCGGCAGGCCGAGGCTGTGCCAGACCTGCTTGGTACGCAGCTTGTCCATGGCCAGCGCCGAGGCGAGGATGCCGCTGCCGGTGTAGGGAATGCCGGCGCACTCGAGCAGGCCCTGCATGGAACCATCCTCGCCACCGCGGCCGTGCAGCACGATGAAGGCGCGGTCGATCTTCTCGCTGGCAAGGCGCTGCAGGAAATCATCGCCCACGTCGATGCCGAAGGCGTCCACCCCGGCCGCCTGCAGGGCGCAGAGCACGGCATTGCCGGATTTCAGCGACACCTCGCGCTCGGCGCTCTTGCCGCCGAACAGCACGGCGACGCGACCGAAAGCCTTGGGATCGAGGCTACTGTGCAAACTCATTTCGACTCCCCCACGAACAGCGGGTGCTTGATCAGTTGCGGCGCCACCGCGCCGATATCGCCCGCGCCCTGGCACAGCAGGATGTCGCCGGCACGCAGCAGCGGCTTGAGCAGCGGCGCCAGGTCCACGCCGCGCTCGACATAGATCGGATCGAGCTGGCCGCGCTGGCGGATGCTGTGGCACATCTGCCGGCTGTCGGCACCGGGGATCGGCTCCTCACCGGCCGGGTAGACCTCCACCAGCAGCAGCACGTTGGCTTCGCCGAGCACCTGCACGAAGTCGTCGTACAGATCGCGGGTACGGCTGTAGCGGTGCGGCTGGTAGACCATCACCAGACGGCGCTCCGGCCAACCGCCGCGTACGGCCTTGATCACCGCGGCCACTTCACGCGGGTGATGGCCGTAGTCGTCCACCAGCATCACGCTGCCGCCATCCACCGGCAGTTCGCCGTAGACCTGGAAGCGCCGACCGACGCCCTGGAAGCCCGACAGCCCGGCGACGATGGCGGCATCGTCGATGCCTTCGTCGGTGGCGATGGCGATGGTCGCCAGGGCATTGAGAACGTTGTGATTGCCCGGCATGTTCACCGACACGTCGAGCGGCTCGCAGTCCGGGCGCAGCACGGTGAAGTAGGTGCGCATGCCTTCCTGCCGCACGTTGATCGCGCGCACGTCGGCGTCTTCGGCAAAGCCGTAGGTCACGGTCGGGCGGCCGACCTGCGGCAGCAGCTCGCGCACCACCGGATCGTCCACGCAGAGCACGGCCAGGCCGTAGAACGGCAGGTTGTGCAGGAACTCGATGAAGGTCTTCTTCAGCCTGTTGAAGTCGCCGCCATAGGTGCTCATGTGGTCGGCGTCGATATTGGTGACCACCGAGACCATCGGCTGCAGATGCAGGAAGCTGGCGTCGCTCTCGTCGGCTTCGGCGATCAGGAAGCGGCTGGAGCCGAGCTGGGCATTGGTGCCGGCGGCGTTCAGACGGCCACCGATGACGAAGGTCGGATCGAGACCGCCGGCGGCGAACACCGAGGCCAGCAGGCTGGTGGTGGTGGTCTTGCCATGGGTGCCGGCCACCGCGATGCCGTGGCGGTAGCGCATCAGCTCGGCGAGCATCTCGGCACGCGGCACCACCGGAATGCGCCGCTCCAGGGCGGTGGCGACCTCCGGGTTGCTGGTGTTGACCGCGCTGGACACCACCAGCACATCGGCCTGCTCGGCGTTCTCGGCAGCGTGGCCGATGAAGATCTTCGCACCGAAGCTTTCCAGACGCTCGGTCACCGCCGAGGCCTTGAGATCGGAGCCGGACACTTCGTAACCCAGGTTCAGCAGCACCTCGGCGATACCGCACATGCCAACGCCGCCGATACCGACGAAATGGATACGGCGGATACGGCGCATGCGCCGTACTTCGGCCTTGACCGCGGCAGGCGACTTAGCCACGCATCACCTCCTGACAGATGTCCACCACCGTGCGGGTGGCATCGGGCTTGGCCAGACGGCGCGCGGTGGCGCCCATGACATTGAGTTTTTCCAGGTGCATCAGAACCTCGGTGAGCTGCGCGGCGAGCTTGGCCGCGTCAGTGGCATGTTGCGGGAGAAGGACGGCGGCGCCCTCCTTCGCCAGGTATTCGGCATTGCGGCTCTGGTGATCGTCGATGGCGTGCGGCAGCGGCACGAGAAACGACGGCAGGCCGGCGGCGGCCAGTTCGCTGACGGTGAGCGCGCCGGCGCGGCAGATCACCAGATCGGCCCAGCCGTAGGCGCGCGCCATGTCCTTGATGAAGGGCGCGACCTCGGCTTCGACCGCAGCATCGCGATAACGCTCCGCAGTGACCTCTGCGTGCTGCTTGCCGGCCTGGTGGAACACCTGCGGACGCAACTCGGCCGGCAGTTCGGCCAGCGCGGCAGGCAGCAGCTTGTTCAACGGCTCGGCGCCCAGGCTACCGCCCAGCACCAGCAATTTCGGCTTGCGCCCGACCAGCGGCTCGCGCGGCGTTTCCAGAAACAGCTCCTCACGCACCGGGTTGCCGGTGGTGCGCCGCTTGTCGGAAGCGCCGAAGGTATTCGGGAAGGCTTCGCAGATGCGCGTGGCGATACGCGACAGCAGACGATTGGCGGTACCAGCGACGGCGTTCTGCTCGTGGATAACCAGCGGCACGCCGGCCAGGCGCGCGGCCAGACCACCAGGCCCGGTGACGTAGCCGCCCATGCCGAGCACGCAGACCGGCTGCAGCTCACGCACGATGCGGCGCGCCTGCAGCAGCGAGCGCAGGAGCTGGAACGGCGCCTTGAGCAGCGACAGCTTGCCCTTGCCGCGCAGACCGCTGACGTTGATCAGGTGCAGCGGCAGACCAGCCTGTGGCACCAGCTCGTTCTCGATGCCGCGCGGCGTGCCCAGCCAGTGCACGGCATAACCGCGAGTCTGGAACTCGCGCGCGCAGGCCAGCGCCGGGAATACGTGGCCGCCGGTGCCGCCGGCCATGATCAGCACGTTACCGCGCATGACTGGCCTCCTCGGCGAAGTCCGCTTCGGTGAAGTCCACGTCTTCGTTGCCCAGCACGTTGCGCCGCTCCCACTCGATGCGCAGCAGCAGCGCCAGGCTGACGCAGCAGATCACCAGCGACGAGCCGCCGTAGCTGAGGAACGGCAGGGTCAGGCCCTTGGTCGGCAGCAGACCGGTGTTCACGCCGATGTTGATCAGGAACTGACCGATCCACAGGAAGGCCAGACCGTAGGCCACATAGGCGGAGAAGAACTGCTTGGCCTTTTCCGCCCACAGCCCGATGTACAGCGCACGCACGCTGACGAAGACGAACAGCCCCAGGGTAGCGAGCGCGCCAACCAGACCAAGCTCCTCGGCCAGCACCGAGAAGACGAAGTCGGTGTGCGCTTCCGGCAGGTAGAACTGCTTCTGAATGCTGTTGCCCAGGCCGACGCCGAACCATTCGCCGCGGCCGAAGGCGATCAGCGCCTGGGTCAGCTGATAGCCGGAGCCGTACTGGTCGGCCCAGGGATCGGTAAAGGTGATCAGACGCTGCAGGCGGTACTCCTGGGTCTGCACCAGGACGAACACTGCGCCAACCGCCAGCGCCACCATCAGACCGAAGCGCAGCATGCCGACGCCGCCGAGGAACAGCATGGCCATGGCCGAGCCCATCATCACCACGGTGGCGCCGAAGTCCGGCTCCAGCAGCAGCAGGCCCGCCATCGGCAGCAACACGACGAAGGGCTTGAAGAAGCCGGCCCAGCTCTCGCGTACCTCTTCCTGACGGCGTACCAGGTAGCCGGCCAGATAGACCACCACGAAGACCTTGGCGATCTCCGAGGGCTGCACGTTGAATGCACCGAAACCGATCCAGCGCCGCGCACCGTTGACCTCGCGGCCGATGCCGGGAATCAGCACCAGCACCAGCAAAGCGAAAGCAGCCAGCAGCATCATCCAGCCGTAACGCTGCCAGAAGCTCATGGGAATCAGCAGCACCACACCCGCCGCACCCAGCCCGACGATCAGGTAAATCAGGTGGCGAATCATGTGGTACAGCGGGTTGCCCGACAGCGCTGCAGCCACCTCGGAGGACGCCGAGGTGATCATCACCAGGCCCAGCCCCAGCAGGCCCAGGCAACCGGCGAGCATCGGAAAGTCGACGTCGAGGCCGCGGCCGAGCAGTGGCGAGGGACGTACGTGGAGGAAGGCCAGCATCAGACGAGCCCTCCCACGGCCTGGGCGAACAGACGCCCGCGCTCTTCGAAATTCTTGAACATGTCCAGGCTGGCGCAGGCCGGCGACAGCAGCACGGCATCGCCGGCCTCTGCCAGTTCGCTGCAACGCTGCACCGCTTCGTCCAGGGTTGTCACGCGCACCAGTGGCGCGGCATCGCCCAGAGCAGCGGCGATCAGCTCGGCATCGCGACCGAGCAGCACCACCGCGCGGCAGAATCGCGCCACCGGCGCCTTCAGCGCGGAGAAGTCGGCGCCCTTGCCGTCGCCACCGGCGATCAGCACCAGCTTGCCGGCGATATCGGCACCGAGGCCTTCGATGGCCGCCAGCGCGGCACCGACGTTGGTGGCCTTGGAATCATCGTAATAATTGACCCCGGCGCGCTCGCCGACCCACTGGCAGCGATGCGGCAATCCGGCGAACTGGCGCAGGGTGGCGAGCATGGCTTCCATCGGCAGGCCAGCGGCATGGCCGAGCGCCAGCGCCGCCAGGGCGTTGGACTGATTGTGCGCGCCGCGGATCTTCAGCTCGCTCACCGGCAGCAGCGCTTCGAAGCGAAACGCCAGGGACTTCTCGCCGTTTTCCTCGAGCAGACCGAAGCGTTTGAAGTCCGGTTTGCCCAGGCCGAATTCCCAGCAGGTCACCTGATCGGCGATCAGCGGACGCGACAGGGCGTCGTCGCGGTTGACCACCACCTGACGCGCGCCGCGGAAGATGCGGTGCTTGGCCAGGTGATAGGCCGGCAGACCGCTGTAGCGATCCATGTGGTCTTCGCTGATGTTCAGGCAGGTGGCCACTTCGGCGTTGAGCTGATCGGTAGTCTCCAGCTGGAAGCTGGACAGCTCCAGCACGTACAGCTCGACATCGTCGGCCAGCAGATCCAGTGCCGGCGTGCCGAGGTTGCCGCCGACGGCGACGCGCTTGCCGGCTGCAGCGGCCATTTCGCCGACCAGGGTGGTAACGGTGCTCTTGGCATTGGAGCCGGTGATGGCCACGATCGGCGCCTTGGCGTGGCGCGCGAACAGATCGATATCGCCGGACAGCTTGACCCCGCGCGCGGCGGCCGCGGCCAGGGCTGGCGTGGAAATGGCCAGGCCCGGGCTCACGTAAAGCTCCGAGGCGCGGCAGAGGAACTCCACGTCCAGCTCGCCGCAACGCACTTCCACCTGCGGGTAGTCACGCTTGAGCGTTTCCAGCTCCGGCGGGTTCGCGCGCGTGTCGGCCACGGCGAAGCGCACGCCCTGCTGCGCCAAAAAGCGCACCAGGGACATGCCGCTCTTGCCGAGGCCGACAACGATGCGGAACTGGTCGGAAGCGATCAGGGTCACGCTCTATTACCTCAGTTTCAGGGTGGCCAGGCCGATCAGCACGAGAATCACGGTGATGATCCAGAAGCGGACGATCACGCGCGGCTCGGGCCAGCCCTTGAGTTCGAAATGGTGGTGGATCGGCGCCATGCGAAACACGCGCTTGCCGGTCAGCTTGAAGCTGGCGACCTGGATGATCACCGACAGGGTTTCCATCACGAACACGCCGCCCATGATGAACAGCACCACTTCCTGGCGCACGATCACGGCGATGGTGCCCAGCGCGGCGCCGAGCGCCAGCGCACCGACGTCGCCCATGAAGACCTGCGCCGGGTAGGTGTTGAACCACAGAAAGCCCAGGCCGGCGCCCACCAGCGCGGCGCAGAACACGATCAGCTCACCGGCGCCCGGCACGTAAGGAATCAGCAGGTACTCGGCGAAATTCACGTTACCCGACAGGTAGCAGAACACCGCCAGCGCACCCGCCACCATCACCGTGGGCAGAATCGCCAGGCCGTCGAGGCCGTCGGTCAGGTTCACCGCATTGCTCGAGCCGACGATGACGAAATAGGTCAGCACCACGAAACCGATGCCCAGCGGGATGCTGACGTCCTTGAGCAGCGGCAGGATCAGGGTGGTCTCCACCGGGCTCTGCGCGGTCATGTAGAGGAAGATCGCTGCGGCCAGGCCGAACACCGACTGCCAGAAGTACTTCCAGCGGCTCGGCAGGCCGCGCGAGTTCTTCTCGATTACCTTGCGGTAGTCGTCGACCCATCCGATGGCGCCGAACAGCAGGGTCACGGCCAGCACCACCCACACGTAGCGGTTGGACAGGTCGGCCCAGAGCAGGGTGCTCACGGCGATGGCAGTGAGAATCAGCGCACCGCCCATGGTCGGTGTGCCTTTCTTCGACAGGTGCGACTGCGGACCATCGTTGCGCACCGCCTGGCCGATCTGACGCACCTGCAGGGTGCGGATCATCCAGGGCCCGAGCCACAGCGACAGGGCCAGGGCGGTGAGCACGCCGAGGATGCCGCGCAGGGTCAAGTACTGAAAGACCGCGAAGCCCTTGTGGAACTGTTGCAGGTACTCCGCCAGCAGCAGCAGCATTTAGTGAATCTCCCCAGATACGCCACACAGCGCGGCCACGACCTTGTCCATGGCAGCGCTGCGTGAACCCTTGATTAGTAGTGTGCTGCCGGCCTGTTCGGCACGAAGTGCTTCGATCAGTTCGGCCTGGTCGACGAAGTGACGGCCTTTTGAGCCGAACTCCTCGACAGCGAAGCGCATCAGCGGACCGACCGCATAGAGCGCGTCGACCTTGCCGGCGGCATGGCGGCCGACATCGCGGTGGCCCTGTTCGGCCCACTCGCCCAGCTCGCCCATGTCTCCCAGCACCAGAACGGTGCGACCGGAGAAGCCGGCGAGTATATCCACCGCCGCGCACATCGACACGGGGTTGGCGTTGTAACTGTCATCGATCACCCGCATGCCGTTCGGCGCCAGCTGCGCTACGGCGCGGCCTTTGACCGGTTGCAGGTTTTCCAGGCCCTTGGCCATGGCGACCAACGGCAGGCCCAGGGCATGGGCGGCGGCGCAGGCGGCCACGGCGTTGGCCACGTTGTGCTCGCCCAGCAGATTGAGCTGAATGCGCACGCTACCGACCGGGCTACGCAAGGTGAAGCCCTGGCAACCGCGCTCGTCGCGGGCCAGGTCGCTGCCGTGGAAGTCGGCCCGGGTGTCGCGCAAGGCGAAGCTCAGGACCTGATGACCGGCGGCGCGACGCTGCCAGGTGGAAAAGGCCTTGTCGTCCAGATTCAGTACGGCCACGCCGTCCTGCGCCAGGCCTTCGAGAATCTCGCCCTTGGCCTGGACGATCTTCTCCGGCCCGCCGAACTCGCCGACATGGGCATTGCCGGCATTGGTGATGATGGTCACCTGCGGACGGGTCAGGCTGACGGTGTAGGCGATCTCGCCGACATGGTTGGCGCCCAGCTCGATTACCCCGGCGCGGTGCTCCGGCGCCAGTTCGAGCAGGGTCAGCGGCGCGCCCAGATCATTGTTGAGATTACCGCGGGTGGCCAGCACCGCGCCGTTCAGGCCGGCGCGCAGAATGGCGGCGAGCATCTCCTTGACGCTGGTCTTGCCGCTGGAGCCGGTCACGGCAGCCAGCGGGCCGGTGAATGCCTGACGGTTCAATGCCCCTAGCTGCCCAAGGGCCAGGCGGGTATCGGCCACCAGCAGTTGCGGCAGCGGCGCATTGGCCACTTCACGCTCGACCAGCGCGGCAACCGCGCCCTTGGCGGCAACCTCGGCCAGGTAGTCATGGCCGTCGAAACGCGGCCCGGTCAGCGCCACGAACAACTGGCCAGGGGCGATGGTACGGCTGTCGGTGCCGACGGCGGAGAAGGCGACGTCGTCGCCGATCAGGCGCGCGCTGAGATCAGCCGCTATTTCGCTGAGCAGCCAGGGCTTAAGCATGGGCCGCCCCCCAGGCCGCCAGGGCCTCGTTCGCTTCGATCAGGTCGGAGAAGGGATGGCGCACGCCCATGATCTCCTGGTAATCCTCGTGGCCCTTGCCGGCCAGCACCAGTACGTCGGCGGCCTCGGCCTGGGCGATCAGGCGGGCGATGGCATCGCCACGGCCGTGAATGAACTGCACCTGCTCCGGCGCGCAGAAGCCGGCACGGATATCCGCGACGATCTGCGCCGGATCTTCGCTGCGCGGGTTGTCGTCGGTCACCCACACCACATCGGCCAGGCGCTCGGCCACCGCTGCCATCAGCGGGCGCTTGCCGCGGTCACGGTCACCGCCGCAGCCGAACAGGCAGAGCAGACGACCCTGCACATGGGGGCGCATCGCCTCGAGCACCTTTTCCAGGGCATCCGGCGTGTGGGCGTAATCCACCACCACCAGCGGCTTGTCGCCACCACCCAGGCGCTGCATGCGGCCGGCCGGCCCCTGCAGTTGCGGCAGCACCTTGAGGATTTCGTCCAGGCCATAGTCCATGCCCAGCAGCGCACCGACCACCGCCAGCAGATTGCTCAGATTGAAACGGCCAAGCAGGTTGCTGCGCAGGACGCCCTCGCCCCGCGGCGTGACCAGGCGCGCGCGCACGCCGTGATCGTCGAACTGCGCTTCGCTGCAATAAAGGAAGGCGCTGGCGTCGCTCAGGCTGTAGCCGATAAGCCGCGAGTCATGCGCCTGCTGCGCCAGCTCCCGGCCGAAGGCGTCATCCAGATTGATCACCCGGCAACGCAGGTTCGGCCAGGCGAACAGCTTGGCCTTGGCGGCGCCATAGGCCTCCATGCTGCCGTGGTAATCGAGGTGATCGCGCGACAGGTTGGTGAACACCGCCACGTCGAACTCCAGCGCCGCGACGCGGCCCTGATCCAGACCATGGGAGGAAACCTCCATGGCCACGGCACGCGCACCGGCCTGCTTGAGCGAGGCCAGGGTGGCCTGCACGCCGACCGGATCGGGCGTGGTGTGCTTGCCCTGCTCCAGCGCGCCATGGAAGCCGGTGCCCAGGGTACCGACGATGCCGCAGCGTTCGCCGAGCAGATCCAAGGCCTGCGCCAGCAGCTGGCTGACGCTGGTCTTGCCGTTGGTGCCGGTGACGCCGATCAGATGCAGAGCGCGGCTCGGCTCACCGTAGAAGCGTCCGGCAATGGCAGAAAGCTGGCCAGCCAGCCCCTTGACCGGTACCAGCACAGCACTTTCAGCATGCATGGGTGCAGCGCCTTCGGCTTCGAAGGCGACGGCGGCGGCGCCACGCGCCACGGCATCGGCGATATGCACGCGGCCGTCCTGCTGGGTACCCGGCACGGCCAGGAACAGATCGCCCGGACGCACCTTGCGGCTGTCCAGGGTCAGTTCACGAATCAGCACGCCGCTCTCGGCGGCTGGCAACAATTGATTGAGTGGCATGGGCATCAGTTGCGCCCTCCTTGGCCAACGGCCGCCATCTTCTGCTCGGGCGGCGGCAGATTGTCTGGCGCGATGTTCATCAAACGCAGCGAGCCTGCCATCACCCGGCTGAACACCGGGGCGGAAATCAGGCCGCCGTAGTAGGCGCCCTTGCCTGGCTCGTCGATCACTACCACCAGCGCGATGCGCGGGTTCTGCGCAGGGGCGAAACCGGCAAACAGCGAACGGTAGGAGTTGGCCTGGTAACCCTTGGTGCCGACGCTGGTCTTGCGCGCCGTGCCGCTCTTGCCGGCCACGTGATAACCGGGAACCCTGGCGCGCACGGCACCGCGCGGCGATTCGGTGACTTCCTGCAGCATGCCCTGCATGGTCTTGGCGACCTCGCCCGACACCACCTGCAGCGCGGCCGGCTTGCCGTCGACGCGAATCATCGACAGCGGCGTCATGCCACCGCCGTTGGCCAGTGCCGCATAGGCATGCGCCAGCTGCACTGCCGTGACCGACAGACCATAGCCGTAGGACAGGGTCGCGGTTTCCGCCTGACGCCACTGCCGGTGATTGGGCAGATTGCCGACCCGCTCGCCGGGGAAGCCCAGGCCGGTATCGCGCCCGAAGCCCAGCTTGGTGAAGACCTGGAACAGCTGATCGCCACCCACGTCGAAGGCGATCTTGCTCATGCCGACGTTGCTGGAGTTGATCAGGATGCCGGTGAGATCCAGCGCCGGCCCCTGGGTACGGGAGACGTCGCGAATGCTGTAGCGGCCGATCTGCAGCGTACCGTTGCCCACCTGCACGATGTCGCTGGGCTTCCAGCGACCGGTTTCCAGCGCAGCGGCCATCGACAGCGGCTTGATGGTCGAGCCGGGCTCGAACACGTCGATCATCGCCCGGTTGCGCATGGCCGCCGGAGTGAGGTTGCGGCGGTTGTTCGGGTTGTAGGTGGGATGGTTGACCATCGCCAGCACTTCGCCGGTCTTGACGTCGACCATCACCAGGCTGCCGGCCTTGGCATCGTGCTCGAGCAAGGCATTGCGCAGCTCGCGATGCGCCAGATACTGCAGACGCAGGTCGATGGACAGGGCCAGCGCCTTGCCGGCCTTGGCATTCTGCGCAACCTGCACGTCCTTGATCAGCTTGCCGCGACGGTCCTTGAGCACCTGACGCTTGCCCGGCACGCCAGCCAGCCATTCTTCGTAAGCCAGCTCCATGCCCTCGCGACCGCGGTCGTCGATATCGGTAAAGCCGACCACATGAGCAGCCACTTCGCCGGCCGGGTAGAAACGGCGGAATTCCTCGATGGCGTACACGCCCGGCACCTTCAGATCGAGCACGCTCTGGCCTTTCTCCGGCGTCAGGCCACGCACCAGGTACATGAACTCGCGTTCCTTGTTCTGCTCCAGGCGGGCGGCGAAGTTGGCCGGATCCTGCCCCAGCGCCGCAGCCAGCACCGGCCATTGGGCGCGACCGGCCTGCAGCTCCTTGCCATTGGCCCACAGGGTGGTGACCGGCGTACTGACCGCCAGCGGCTCGCCGTTGCGATCGGTGATCAGGCCACGATGCGCAGGAATCGGGATATGCCGCACGCTACGGGCATCGCCATGCGCCTTGAGGAAATCATGGTCCAGCACCTGCAGGTCGAGCATGCGCCAGGCGATGGCGCCCACCATCAGCGCGAGCAGCACCAGCACCAGGCGAAAACGCCAGGGATAGAGCGCGCCTTCGAGACCGATCATGGCCGCACCATGCGCACGTCGGCGGGATCGGGGATGTGCATCTTCAGGCGCTCGGTGGCTAGTGCCTCGATGCGGTTATGCGCGGTCCAGGTGCTCTGTTCGAGAATCAGCCGGCCCCACTCGGCCTGCGCCTTGTCGCGCTCGCTCAGCTCGCCGTACAGCTCGTTGAGCAGCAGACGATTCCAGTGCGCGCTGTAGGACACCGCGACCGCGGACACCAGAATGGCGATGAACAACAGCAGCATCAGGAAGCTGCCGTTGGGCATGGATTTGATCAGCCGGCGGCTCACCGCAATTTCTCCGCGATGCGCATCACCGCGCTGCGCGAGCGCGGATTGGCCTTGAGCTCGGCGTCACCGGCGTAGACCGGCTTGCCGATCAGCTTCAGACGCGGCTCGAACGCCTTGGGGATGATCGGCAGGTCGCGCGGCAGCTTGTCCGCCTCGCCCTTGGCCTGACGCTTCATGAACTGCTTGACGATACGGTCTTCCAGCGAGTGGAAGCTGATCACCACCAGGCGACCACCGACCTCCAGCGCCTCCAGCGCCGCATCGAGACCGCGCTCGAGATCACCGAGCTCGTTGTTGATGTAGATGCGGATGCCCTGAAAAGCGCGGGTGGCCGGATTCTTGCCCTTTTCCCAGGCCGGGTTGGCCTCGGTCAGCACCTTGGCCAGATCGGCGGTGCGGGTGAAGGGTTGCTGCTCGCGGCGCTGCACCACGGCCCGCGCCATGCGCTTGGCGAAACGCTCCTCGCCGTAATCCTTGAGCACGCGGGCGATTTCGTCTTCTTCCGCGGTGGCGATCCAGTCAGCGGCACTGACGCCGACATCCGGATTCATGCGCATGTCCAGCGGGCCGTCATTGAGGAAGCTGAAACCACGCTCGGGATCATCCAGCTGCGGCGAGGACACGCCGAGGTCCAGCAGGATGCCGGAGACCTGACCGGAAATGCCGCGGACAACAGCCTCGTCGCCGAGTTCCGCAAAACTGCGCTGTACAACGACAAAGCGGCCGTCTTCGGCCGCCAATGCTTCCCCGGTGGCTATTGCCAGAGGATCCTTGTCGAACCCCAGGAGCCGCCCACCTGGCCCGAGCTTGTGCAGGATCAGCCGGCTGTGCCCGCCACGCCCGAAAGTGCCATCGATGTAGCAGCCATCGGCGCGCACGGCGAGCCCCTCGACGGCCTCGTCGAGCAGCACGGTGATATGGCGCAAGGTGCTATCGGTCATGGTCACAGGATCAGGTCACGCAAGTCATCGGAAAGGGCGCCGGGCTGCTTGATGGCAGCGAGGTCGGCTTCGGCTACGGCATTCCAGGCATCTTCATCCCAGAGTTGAAACTTGTTCAGCTGACCGACGAGCATCGCCCGCTTGTCCAGCTTGGCGTACTCGCGCAGGCGTGGCGGCACCAGGAAACGGCCACTGGCATCCAGCTCGAGGTCGACGGCATTACCGATCAGCAAACGCTGCAGGCGACGGTTCTCTTCACGAAACGAAGCCAGTTCGCGCAGCTTGTTTTCGATCAGTTCCCATTCGGCCAGGGGATAAACGCAAAGGCAGGGGTCAACGGCGTCGATGGTCACGATGAGCTGGCCATTGCAACGCGCAACGAGCTCGTCACGATACCGACTCGGCATCGCGAGGCGCCCTTTGGCGTCGAGACTGATGGCGTTAGCTCCGCGAAACACGGCTGCGCTTCCCCTGTAATTAGCTTTCCCTGCCCAAAAAAACCCACTTCATGCCACTTCTCACCACTTGCGCACACTATAGGAACGCCCATACCCCACCGTCAAGGCGCGCCAGAAGGGAAAAATCCTTACAGGACGGAGATTTAGCGAATTAAAGGGAGGGAAAAAGCGATGACCGAAGCGGCAAATGGCACACAAAATCCTGCCAATCCAGCGAGCTGAAAATCGAAGTTAAAGTAGTTTCTTAAGAGTAAGATTTTTTCGGTATCAGACGAGCGGGAAATAGAAGCGCGAACCGAAGAAAAGAAGGGAGGAGAGTCGATCTGTAAGCCGGGTTCTGTCGAGGACAGCCATTCCTCTACGACGTACATCACTGCACGCCTTTAGCAACCTACCCGGTTCCAGCGCGGGCCACGCCAATGGAACCCTATTTGGTCTTGCTCCGAGTGGGGTTTACCTAGCCACGGACTGTTGCCAGCCGTGCGGTGCGCTCTTACCACACCTTTTCACCCTTACCGTCGCCGAAACGCTTAGGCGGTTATTTTCTGTGGCACTTTCCGTAGGCTCACGCCTCCCAGGCGTTACCTGGCACTCCGCCCTATGGAGCCCGGACTTTCCTCCCCCTTCTTGCGAAGGCAGCGACTGTCCGATCGACTCTCCGCCGCCAAGATTAACAAAGCCGCAAGCCGCAAGCCACCAGCGGCAAGAAAAAGCAGGCGGGCTCCAGCTCAGCTCGCGAACTCCGTCACCGCACAAGCTGCGCGAGCGGAGCGTGCCTGCGGCTTCATCCCTGGCGCGTCAGCGCCACTTGGTAGAGCAGGTTCTTGCGCACCCCGGTGATTTCCGCCGCCAGCGCCGCCGCACGCTTGAGCGGCATTTCCGCCAGCAGCAGATCGAGCACCCGCAGCGCCTCGGCACTGACCGCCTCCTCGCCCTCAGGCGCCTGCCAGCCCGCCACCAGAACCACGCACTCGCCCCGCTGCTGATTGCTGTCGGCGGCCACCCAGGCGCACAGTTCGTCCAGCGGCAAGCCCTTGAGGGTTTCGAAGGTCTTGGTCAGCTCACGTGCCAGCAATGCCTGACGCTCGCCACCGAAAACGGCGCGCATGTCCTCCAGGCACTCGAGAATCCGATGCGGCGCTTCATAGAAGATCAGCGTGCGTGGCTCCTCGCGCACCTGCTCCAGACGCGCACGGCGCCCGGCTGCCTTGGCCGGCAGAAAACCTTCGAAGATGAATCGATCCGACGGCAGCCCCGCCGCCGACAGTGCCGCGATCAGAGCGCAGGCGCCGGGCACCGGCACCACGGCAAACCCGGCAGCACGCGCCTGACGGACCAGGTGATAGCCCGGGTCGGAGATCAGCGGCGTACCGGCATCGGAAATCAGCGCCACGTCCTCGCCCGCCTCCAGCCGCGCCAGAAAGCGCCCGCCCTGGTCGCGCTCGTTGTGTTCGTGACAGGCCGCCAGCGGCGTCCCGATGCCGAAGTGCTGCATCAGCCGCGCCGAGTGTCGCGTGTCTTCGGCGGCGATCAGCGCAACCTCGCGCAGGATCCGCAGCGCACGAGCACTGATATCGTCCAGATTGCCGATCGGCGTGGCGACCACGTAGAGGGTGCCGGGCTGGACGCTGGCGACGGCGGACTGACTCACTGGAAACACCTCGTTAATTGAAAGAGCGCTCATTCTAGCCCGTTCCGCCCCAGTGGCATCGCACCGATCTCGGGCGTTGGGTACAATCGCCGCTTGATTTGCTCAAGTATCAGGATGACCCGATGATCGCTAGCCTGCGCCCTCTTTCCGCCCTTTGCCTGGCCGGCCTGCTCGCCGCCTGCGCCAGCTCGCCCTCCAACAATCTGGGCCAGCTGCCACGCACCCCGCAGGCCAGCATCGAGCAGATGCTCCAGCAGGCCGCCGAGAGCAAACCGGAACAGGCTGCGCTGCTGCGCCTGTCCGCGGCCGATCAGGCCTACAAGCAGAAAGACATGGCCCGCGCCGCGCGCATTCTGGAACAGATCGATATCGCCAGCCTGCAACCGGCGCAACAGATCTTCGCCAGCACCCTGAAAGCGGAACTGGCGATGGCGCGCAAGCAGCCCAAGAGCGCCCTGCAGGCCCTGCAGCACCCCAGCCTTGAGCGCCTTGCCGAGCTGCCAGTAGAGCAGCAGATTCGCACCCAGCTGGTCCGCGCCCGCGCCCTCGAAGCCGACGGCCAGGCACTCGCCGCCGCGCGCGAGCGCGTCTTCATCGCGCCTCTGCTGAGCGGTCAGACCGCTCGCGACAACCACGAGAATATCTGGGCACTGGTCTCCACCCTGCCGGCACAAACCTCGGCCGGCGCCGACAGCGACCTGGCCGGCTGGCTGGAACTGGCCCGAGTGACCAAAAGCAGCGCCACCCTGGAACAGCAGCAAGCCGCCATCGACCAGTGGGTAGCGCAGAATCCGCAACACCCTGCCGCCGAACAGCTGCCAGAAGCGCTGGGCAAGCTGCGCGAACTGGCCAGCCAGCCGCTGAACCGCGTCGCCCTGCTGCTCCCGCAGGAGGGCCAGCTGGCCAGCGTCGCACGCGCCCTGCGCGATGGCTTCCTGGCCGCTCATTACGAAGCCCAGCAGGCCGGGCAGAACCCGCCGGAAATCAAGCTCTACGACAGCGCGCGCATCGGCTCGCTGGACGCCTTCTACCAGCAGGCCCAGGCCGATGGCGTGCAACTGGTGGTCGGGCCGCTGGAAAAGCCCCTGGTCAAACAGCTCAGTGACCGCGAGCAGCTGCCCATCACCACCCTGGCGCTGAATTACAGCGATGCCGGCCAGGAAGGCCCGGCGCAGCTGTTCCAGTTCGGCTTGGCCGCCGAGGACGAGGCTCGCGAAGTCGCCCGCCGCGCCTGGAACGACGGCATGCGCCGTGCCGTCGCGCTGGTGCCGCGCGGTGAATGGGGCGATCGCGTGCTCGACGCCTTCCGCCAGAACTGGCAGGCCCAGGGCGGCACCCTGATCGCCGCCGAACGCGTCGACCAGCCGGTGGAGCTGGCCCGGCAGATCGCCGAGCTGTTCCAGCTGCGCGAGAGCGAGGCACGCGCCCGTCGCCTGCAGAACACCCTGGGCACCAGCCTGGACGCACAACCGGCACGCCGCCAGGACGTCGACTTCATCTTCCTTGCGGCCACTCCGCAGCAGGCTCAGCAGATCAAACCGACCCTGGCCTTCCAGTACGCCGGCGACGTGCCGGTGTACGCCACCTCCCACCTGTTCACCGGCGCCCACAGCCAGGCGCAGTATCAGGACCTGGAAGGCATTCGCTTCTGCGAAACGCCCTGGCTGCTGGACGCCCACACCCCGCTGCGCCAGCAGGTCAGCAACCAGTGGCCGCAGGCCGGCGGCAGCCTCGGCCGGCTGTACGCCATGGGCGTCGATGCCTATCGCCTGGCACCGCGCCTGGGCCAGCTCAAGGCGCTGCCGGATTCGCGCATCGACGGCCTGTCGGGCAGCCTCAGCCTCAACGCCACGCAACGCATCGAGCGCCAGCTGCCCTGGGCGGAGTTCCGCGGCGGTCAGGTCCAGCGCCTCCCCGACAGCCTCAATTGAGCAGCCATAACGATCTTGGTCGAGCCTCCGAACTGGCGGCTCGACAGCATCTGGAACGCAACGGCCTGCGCCTGATCCAACAGAACTGGAGCTGTCGCCGTGGCGAGCTCGATCTGGTCATGCTCGACGGCGATACAGTAGTATTTGTCGAAGTCCGCGCCCGCCGCCACAGCGCCTGGGGCGGCGCCCTGGAGAGTGTCGATGCGCGCAAGCGTGGCAAGTTGGTCATGGCCGCCGAGCTCTTTCTCCAGCAAAACTCCCGCTGGGCCCGCCACCCCTGCCGCTTCGACGTGGTCGCCATCAGTACCGAGGGCGCCACTCGCCTCGACTGGATCAAGAACGCCTTCGATGCCTGACGGCCGTAAACTCAAGGTTTAACCGATGGACATGCAATCCCGAATCCGCCAGCTCTTCCAAGCCAGCATCGACACCAAGCAGCAGGCCATGGAAGTCCTGACCCCCTACATCGAGCATGCCAGCCTGGTGATGGTCCAGGCCCTGCTCAACGAGGGCAAGATTCTCTCCTGCGGCAACGGCGGCTCGGCAGGCGACGCCCAGCACTTTTCCTCCGAGCTGCTCAATCGTTTCGAACGCGAGCGGCCTAGCCTGCCGGCCATCGCCCTGACCACCGACAGCTCGACCATCACCTCGATCGCCAACGATTACAGCTACAACGAGGTGTTCTCCAAACAGATCCGCGCCCTCGGCCAACCCGGCGACGTGCTGCTGGCGATTTCCACCAGCGGCAACTCGGCCAATGTCATCCAGGCCATTCAAGCTGCCCATGATCGCGAGATGACTGTCGTCGCCCTCACCGGTCGCGACGGCGGCGGCATGGCCTCGCTGCTGCTGCCCGAGGACGTGGAAATCCGCGTTCCAGCCAAAGTCACCGCACGCATCCAGGAAGTCCACCTGTTGACGATCCACTGCCTGTGCGACCTGATCGACAGTCAATTGTTTGGGAGTGAAGAATGAAGCGTTCCGCCCTGATTCTGGCCGCCCTGGCCGTTACCCTGACGCTTGCCGGCTGTGGCAGCCGCAGCATTGGCAACAAGATCGACGACCAGTTCCTCGGCCCGAATGTCGCCACGCAGGTCAGCAACGCCCATGCCGACCTGGCCAGCCCCACCTCGCGCATCGTGGTGACCGCCTACAACGGCGTGATCCTGCTCGCCGGCCAGACGCCGCGCAGCGAGCTGAAGGAGGCTGCCGCGCAGGCCGCTCGCCGCGTGCAGGGGGTCAAGAAGGTCTACAACGAGCTGCAGGTGCAGCAGCCAGCCTCGCTGCTGGCGCGCAGCAACGACTCGCTGCTGACCACCAAGATCAAGACCCAGATGGTTGCCGACGCCACGGTGCCCAGCGCACGGATCAAGGTGGTGACCGAGAACGGCATCGTCTACCTGCTCGGCCTGGTCACCCGTGAAGAAGCCAACTCCGCCACTCGCGTGGTGCAGGGCGTTTCCGGGGTGCAGAAGGTGGTGCGCCTGTTCGAGTACACCAACTGAGAAAGCTGCAGCCCCTCAGGCTGCAAGTAAAAACGGGCGCCCTGGGGCGCCCGTTTTCGTTCTGATCGCACAGCGGCGGCTTACTTGACCACCTTCAGGCTTGGCCGGCCACTAGGACGCGGCGGTTCGCCACCGGACGGACCGTCGTCATCCGGCCCCGACTCTTCCGGGCCGCCGGCCATTGGCGGCTCCATGTCGAACACCATGCCCTGGCCATTTTCCCGCGCATAGATCGCCAGCACCGCCGCCGCCGGGATGTACAGGCTGTGCGCCACACCACCGAAGCGACCCTCGAAGCTGACGGCCTGGTTATCCATATGCAGATGGCGAACGGCACTGGGCGAAGCGTTCAGCACGATCTGGCCGTCGCTGGCGAAACCGGACGGAACCTGGACACCGGGGAACTCGGCATTGACCAGTAGGTGTGGCGTGCAGTCGTTATCGACTATCCATTCGTAAAGAGCACGGATCAGGTAGGGACGACTGGAATTCATGGTTATCCTCCTTCTCAGCGCATTGCGCGTTCTGCAGCGGAAAGGCTGGCCTGAAAGGCCTCGCGGGCGAACTGGCGCTCCATGTAGTCGAGCAGCGGCTTGGCCGGTCGCGGCAGCTCGATGCCCAGCAACGGCAGGCGCCAGAGAATAGGCAGTAGACAGCAATCCACCAGGCTCAGCTCATCGCTGAGAAAGAATGCCTTGTCCGCGAACAACGGCGATACGCCGGTCAGGCTCTCGCGCAGCTCCTTGCGCGCCAGCTGACGCTCGGCCTCCTTGCTGCGCTTGTCGAGAATACGATCGACCAGTGCGCACCAGTCGCGCTGAATGCGGTGCATCAGCAGACGGCTGTTGGCGCGTGCCACGGGATAGACCGGCAACAGCGGCGGATGCGGATAACGCTCGTCCAGATACTCCATCACCACGGACGACTCGTACAGCGCCAGATCACGATCGACCAGGGTCGGCACGCTGCCGTACGGATTGATCTCCGCAAGCTTGGGCGGGCAACGGCCCAGTTCGACATCGACGATCTCGACGCTGACACCTTTCTCGGCGAGCACCAGACGCACGCGATGGGAATAGTGGTCGGCGGGGTCGGAGTAGCAGGTCAACCTATTGGTCACCGCCATGGCGATCCTCCTCGCTTTTTTTGATTATTCAGAAACACGGAAAAATTGCCGGGGCAATTTTTGACGTCGCTGGCGGCGGCCCTCACGGACCAGGCACCAGGATGGTAGGGCACAAAAACCTGCGCGCCCATCAGGGCGCGCAGGCTCTGCGACAGGTGAACGACTTAGTGAACGTCCTTCCAATACTCACGCTTGAGCAGGTAGGCGAACACGAAGAAGAACGCCAGATACAGCAGCACGTAGGTACCGATGCGCTGGGACTTCAGCTTGACCGGGTTGGCCGAGTAGGCCAGGAAGGTCACCAGGTTCTTGATCTTCTCGTCGAACTCGGCCTCGCTCAGCTTGCCGGTGTTCGGCTCGATGGTCAGCTGATCGCAGGCTTCGTGGGTGATCGGCGCGCCGGTCAGCGGGTCGAACTGCTTCTTGCCGTTCTCCACCACCTGAACCTGCTTGCAACCGATCACCTGCTTGCCCTGCAGGCTGACCAGCACGTTCGGCATGCCGACGTTGGGGAATACCTTGTTGTTGGCCCCCAGCGGACGGGACGGATCGTCGTAGAAGGTACGCAGGTAGGTGTACAGCCAGTCGTTGCCACGCACGCGAGCGACCAGGGTCAGATCGGGCGGCGCCGCGCCGAACCAGGCCTTGGCGTCGTCGGGGCGCATGCCGATCTTCATGTGGTCGCCGATCTTGGCGTCGTTGAACACCAGATTGTCGAGCATGATTTCGTGCGGGATGCCGAGGTCATCGGCAACACGCTCGTAACGCTGGTATTGGGCGGCATGGCAGCCCATGCAGTAGTTGGCGAAGGTGCGCGCGCCGTCCTGCAGGGCAGCCTGGTCGCGCAGATCGATATCTACCTTGTCCAGCGGATAGTTGCTGGAGGCGCCCATGGCCAGAGCCGGCAGCGCAGCGAAAACAAATGCAGCGAAGAGCTTTTTCATCAGCCAGTCACCCTTTCCGGAACCGGTTTGGTCTTCTCCATCCTGGTGTAGAACGGCATCAGGATGAAGTACGCGAAGTACAGGAAGGTGCACACCTGCGACAGCAGGGTACGACCCGGAGTCGGAGCCAGCACGCCCAGTACGCCGAGGATGACGAAGGAGATGCAGAAAACCAGCAGCCAGATCTTGCTCAGCCAACCTTTGTAGCGCATCGACTTGACCGGGCTGCGGTCCAGCCACGGCAGGACGAACAGCACGGCGATGGCAGCACCCATGGCGATTACGCCGAGCAGCTTGTCAGGTACCGCACGCAGGATCGCGTAGAACGGGGTGAAGTACCACACCGGCGCAATGTGCTCGGGGGTCTTGAACGGGTTGGCCGCTTCGAAGTTCGGCTTCTCGAGGAAGTAACCACCCATCTCCGGGAAGAAGAACACCACGAAGCAGAACACGAACAGGAACACCACCACGCCGACGATATCTTTCACGGTGTAGTAGGGATGGAAGGCGATACCGTCCAGCGGTACACCGTTCTCGTCCTTCAGCTTCTTGATGTCGACGCCGTCCGGGTTGTTCGAGCCGACTTCGTGCAGCGCCAGGATGTGCAGCACGACCAGGCCGAGCAGCACGATCGGCAGAGCGATCACGTGCAGGGCGAAGAAGCGGTTCAGGGTGATACCGGAGATCAGGTAGTCACCACGAATCCACTGGGTCAGGTCGTCGCCGATCACCGGGATGGCACCGAACAGGGAGATGATCACCTGGGCACCCCAGTAGGACATCTGACCCCACGGCAGCAGGTAGCCCATGAAGGCCTCGGCCATCAGCACCAGGTAGATCAGCATGCCGAAGATCCACACCAGCTCGCGCGGCTTCTGGTAGGAACCGTAGAGCAGACCGCGGAACATGTGCAGGTAGACCACCACGAAGAACGCCGAGGCGCCGGTGGAGTGCAGGTAGCGCAGGATCCAGCCGTACTCGACATCACGCATGATGTATTCGACGGAGGCGAAGGCGCCTTCGGCCGAAGGCTCGAAGCTCATGGTCAGCCAGATACCGGTAACGATCTGGTTGACCAGCACCAGCAGCGCCAGGGAGCCGAAGAAATAGAAGAAGTTGAAGTTCTTCGGTGCGTAGTACTTGGAGAGATGGTCTTCCCACATCTTGGTGGCGGGGAAACGCGCATCCACCCATTCCATGAATTTGCTCATCAGGCGTTCTCCTGGTCCACACCGATGATGATCACATCATCCGTCTCGTAGCTATGCGGAGGAACCGGCAGGTTCAGCGGCGCAGGCTGGGCCTTGTACACACGACCGGCGAGGTCGTAGCGCGAACCGTGGCAGGGGCAGAAATAACCGCCAACCCAATCCGGGCCGAGGTCGGCCGGGGCCACTTCCGGGCGGAAGGACGGCGCACAGCCCAGGTGGGTGCACAGACCGACCAGAACCAGCAGCTCAGGCTTGATCGCGCGGTTCTTCTTGTCGACGTACTCTGGCTGTACCGATTCGGCAGATTCGGGGTCAGCGACGCTGCCCTCGATCTTGCTCAGGTTGGCCAGGATTTCCTCGGTACGGCGCACGATGAACACCGGCTGACCGCGCCACTCAGCAACCATCTGCTGACCAGCCTCGATCTTGCTGACGTTCACCTTCACCGGTGCACCGGCCGCCTTGGCCTTGGCACTGGGGAACCATGACCCCACGAACGGAGTCGCAGCACCTACCGCTCCTGCTGCACCCACCACGGAGGTGGCTGCAACCAGGAAGCGACGCCGGCCTGCATTCACGCCGTCATTGCTCATTCAGTCGTCTCCCATCAGCTTTGTGGCCTGTTGTTCAGGCCTCTACTAGGTAAAAATCGGGCCGCGCAAAAAATTCGCCAAATGGTAAAGAAAAGCCCCTTTTCTGACAAGGTAATTACCCCTGAAGAGGCCGGTGAAAGCCTTGTCGGGCGCGGCTTGCGCGACTGCGGCACGTTGTCGCAGCTTTTCTTCTTGCCCATAAAAAACGCCCAGTTCCGTAAGGAAACTGGGCGTTTTCGAAAGCGCCAGCGAATTAACGCTTGGAGTACTGCGGACGCTTACGCGCCTTGCGCAGACCAACTTTCTTACGCTCGACTTCACGGGCGTCGCGAGTCACGTAACCGGCCTTACGCAGCGGGCTGCGCAGGGTCTCGTCGTACTCGATCAGAGCGCGGGTGATGCCGTGACGGATGGCACCGGCCTGACCGCTGACACCGCCGCCGATAACGGTAACGTAGATGTCGAACTTCTCGGTGGTCTCGGTCAGCTCCAGCGGCTGACGCACGACCATGCGAGCGGTCTCGCGGCCGAAGAAGGTATCCAGGCTGCGATTGTTGATGGAGATGTTACCGGTGCCCGGACGCAGGAATACGCGCGCGGTTGCGGTCTTGCGACGGCCAGTGCCGTAGTTTTGAGTCGCCGACATAATGAACTATTCCGTTAAATCTTCAGTTCTTGGGGCTGCTGAGCGGTGTGCGGGTGAGCGGCACCCTTGTACACCTTCAGCTTACGGTACATGTCGCGACCCAGCGGGTTCTTCGGCAGCATGCCTTTGACCGCGGTCTCGATCACGCGCTCAGGAGCACGAGCGATCAGCTTCTCGAAGTTGATCTCTTTGATGCCGCCCGGGAAACCGGAGTGGGAGTAGTACTTCTTGTCGCTGGCTTTGGCACCAGTTACACGCACCTGCTCGGCGTTGATGACGACGATGTAGTCACCGGTGTCAACGTGCGGGGTGTACTCAGGCTTGTGCTTGCCACGCAGACGGCTCGCGATTTCGGTGGCCAGACGACCCAGGGTCTGACCAGCAGCATCAACGACGAACCAATCGCGTTTTACTGTTTCCGGTTTAGCAGTAAAAGTTTTCATTCTTTATAGCCTCAGGGGCCGCCCAGCAAAAAATAGACGGCGGATCTTACTGGATAGTGCGTACTTTGACAAGTCAAAGGCAGCCGCATACGGACGCTATCGGGGGCTCGGGTCAGCGCGTCCACAATACGGCAAGATTCTTCGGCAGGCGGCGCATCACTTCCACCGCAGAAAGAGGTGCCGGATTATCCTGATTGCGAAAAAAATTTCAACCTGCTTGTATGACTCTTTTGCCAAGGGAGTGCTCCATGGAATACCGCAAGCTAGGCCGAACCGATCTCGATGTCAGCGCACTGTGCCTGGGCACCATGACCTGGGGCGAGCAAAACAGCGAGAGCGAAGGCCACGCCCAGATCGAACGGGCCAAGGCCAGCGGCATCAACTTCATCGACACCGCCGAGATGTATCCGGTGCCGCCGCGCGCCGAAACCTACAGCAGGACCGAGCAGATCATCGGCAGCTACTTCAAGCGGCATGGCGACCGCGCCGACTGGATTCTGGCGAGCAAGATCGCAGGCCCCGGCAACGGCATCAGCCACATCCGCGACGGCCAGCTCAAATTCAACCGCGAGCACATCGTCGCCGCACTGGATGCCAGCCTCAAGCGCCTGCAGACTGACTGGATCGATCTGTACCAGCTGCACTGGCCGGAACGCCCGACCAATTTCTTCGGCCAGCTTGGCTACCAGCATCGCGACGCGGACTTCACGCCACTGGAAGAAACCCTGGAAGTGCTGGACGAGCAGGTCAAGGCAGGCAAGATTCGCCACATCGGCCTGTCCAACGAAACGCCGTGGGGCACCATGAAGTTCCTGCAACTGGCCGAGAGCCGCGGCTGGCCACGCGCAGTATCGATCCAGAACCCCTACAACCTGCTCAACCGCAGCTTCGAGGTGGGCCTGGCAGAGGTGGCGATTCGCGAACAGTGCGGCCTGCTGGCCTATTCACCGCTGGCATTCGGCATGCTCAGCGGTAAATACGAGGGCGGTGCACGCCCGGCCGGTGCACGCATCAGCCTGTTCAGCCGCTTCGCCCGCTACACCAACCCGCAGGCCGAAGCAGCCTGTTCGCGCTACGTCGCCCTGGCCCGCGAGCATGGCCTGGATCCGGCGCAGATGGCGCTGGCTTTCGTCACCGCGCAGCCCTTCGTGACCAGCAACATCATCGGCGCCACCAGCCTGGAGCAACTGGACAGCAACCTGGCCAGCGCCGAGCTGAAGCTGTCCGAGGAAGTGCTCGCCGGCATCGAGGCGATTCACAAGGCACAGCCCAACCCCGCGCCCTAAAAAAGAGAGGACTGATCGCTCCTGGTATCGCGTCGCGATGCCAGGCGATCGGCCAGCCGGGTCGGTTCAGGCAGGCGGTGACGCCTGACGCACGCCATCACCAGCTCGGGCGCCCGCTCTAGACTGACCCGATTGCCCGGCGAAACGATCAGCGGCCGCACGCGATCCTTGCTGCGCAGCACCCAGCCGATCTGCTCGCCTCTCCTGCTCAGCAGCTCGACCCGCGCTCCACGCGTCTCGGCCAGCTCGGCGTGATGCCCGGTCAGGATCTTCTTGGCCACGCCAATGGTTGCAAAGCCGCTGACCACCCCCAGGTGCGCGGCGATGCCCAAGCCGCGCGGGTGGGCGATACCGTGCCCGTCGACGAAGATCAGATCCGGCTCCTGCGGCAAGCCGGCCAATGCCTGCAGCAGGGCCGGCAATTCGCGAAAGGACAGCAGCCCAGGTACGTAGGGCATGCTGGTGGGAATGCGGACCACGCATTCGGCCAGCGGCTGCAGCGTATCGGCATCGAGCAGGACCGCGGCCGCCCGGGTGATGCTGCCGCCCTCCTCGAACCCAACGTCCACGCCCGCCAGGCGCCGCAGCGGCGGGTAGTCGTCCTCCAGGCGCACTCGCCTGGCCAGGTGCGTCTGCAGCTCACGGGCAGCCGCCGGGCTGCCGTCCCAATCCGGGAACGGGGACGCGGCCAGATCGCTCAATCGGCTCATGAAGTTCTCCAGACATTTCTGCCTTGGAGCCGCGGGGCAACGTCCGAGTTCGCCCCGCGGGGCGCTCCCGATCACACCAACGAGCGGGAAATGATCTCCTTCATGATCTCGTTGGTTCCGGCATAGATGCGCTGCACCCGCGCGTCGGCCCAGGCGCGTGCGATCGGATACTCCCACATGAAGCCGTAGCCGCCGTGCAGCTGCACGCATTCGTCGAGCACCTTGCACTGCAGATCGGTGGTCCAGTACTTGAGCATCGCCGCAGTCGGCACGTCGAGTTTGCCCTGCAGGTGCAGCTCCAGGCAGCGGTCGATGAATACCCGCCCAACCTGGATTTCGGTGGCCATCTCGGCGAGCTTGAAGCGGGTGTTCTGGAAGTCCGCCACGACCTTGCCGAATGCCTTGCGCTCGCGGGTGTAGTCCAGCGTCCACTGCAGCGCCGCCTCGGCCGAGGCCAGTGCGCCGACGCCGACGGTCAGACGTTCCTGCGGCAGCTCCTGCATCAGGTAGGCGAAGCCCATGCCCGCCTGGCCCAGCAGGTTTTCCTTGGGTACGCGCACGTCCTGGAAGAACAGCTCGGAGGTGTCCTGGGCCTTCATGCCGACCTTCTCCAGGCGCTTGCCCTTGGAGAAACCTGGGGTGTTGGCCTCCACCAGGAACAGGCTGGTGCCCTTGGCACCGGCCTTGGGGTCGGTCTTGGCCACGACGATCACCAGATCGGCCAGCCAGCCGTTGGTAATGAAGGTCTTCGAGCCATTGATCACGTATTCGTCGCCATCGAGCACCGCGGTGGTCTTCACGCCCTGCAGGTCGGAGCCGGCGCCCGGCTCGGTCATGGCGATGGCGGTGACCATCTCGCCGCTCACCAGCTTGGGCAGGTAATGCTGCTTCTGTGCCTCGCTACCGTAATGCAGGATGTAGGGCGCGACGATGTCCGAGTGCAGCGAGAAACCGATGCCGGTCAGCCCCAGGCGACCGATCTCCTCGATCACCACGGTGCTGTAGAGGAAATCGGCGGCCATGCCGCCGTACTCCTCGGGAATGTGCGAACAGAGCAGGCCAGCCTCGCCTGCCTTGTTCCACAGCGCGCGATCGACATGGCCATCCTTCTCCCACTGCGCATGGAAGGGCACGGCTTGCTGTTCGAGAAACTTGCGCACGCTGTCGCGAAACAGTTCATGGTCGGAGCTGAATATCGTTCTGGGGATCATGGCCTCACCTGCATCTGTCACTGCGTGAAAAGTGGCCTCGACTTTAGCCAAGCAAACGCTTGGTCACACTGGACACATGCGCCAAAAAATAAGACGATCCAGCCGCAGCATGACCACTTAGCCTTTAAAAAGAAGAACAATCATGGTGATCTCCCCGCCGCGTGCGGCTCTGCATCGCGTCAGCATTCTCGCCACCGACGGCGTGTTCGCCTCCACTCTGATGCAGGCCAAGGACTTCTTCCACATGGCCGGCATCCGTTACGCCAAGCAGCAGGGGCTTGGCCATGAGCCGCCCTTCGAGATTCGCCTGGTCAGCCCGGATGGCCAGCCGGTGAACAGCTTCAGCAAGGTGCAGGTTCCCGTGGATGGGAGCCTGGAAGCCTGCGACGTGATCATCCTGCCGGCCTTCTGGGACGATTTCGATGCACTCAGCCGCCGCTACCCGCAGGTGCTGGACTGGCTCAGACGCCAGCATGCGGCCGGTACGGCGATCTGCGGCGAAGCCAGCGGGGTGTTCTGGATGGCCGAGGCCGGCCTGCTCGACGGCAAGGAAGCGACCACCTACTGGCGCTTCTTCGGCGAATTCGCCCAGCGCTTCCCCAAGGTGCTGCTCAACCAGGACAAGCACCTGTCCGATGCCGACAACCTGTATTGCGCCGGCGGCGTCACCTCGGCCTGCGACCTCTACATCTACCTGATCGAACGCTACTGCGGCGCCAGCGTGGCCCAGGGCGTGGCCCGCGACATCCTCTACGAGGTGCAGCGCAGCTACACACCCGGACGCATCGGTTTCGGCGGGCAGAAACTGCATCAGGACGTCACCGTGCTGCAGATCCAGCAGTGGCTGGAGGAGCACTACGCCGACAAGTTCCGCTTCGAGGACGTGGCCCGTGAACACGGCATGAGCATCCGCAACTTCATGCGCCGCTTCCAGGGCGCCACGGGCGACAAGCCGCTGCACTACCTGCAGCGCCTGCGCATCGAAACCGCCAAGAGCCTGCTCTCCTCCACCCGCAAGAGCATCAAGACCATCAGCTACGAGGTCGGCTACGACGACGCCAGTTTCTTCGCCCGCCTGTTCCGCCAGCACACCGAGCTGTCGCCCAACCAGTACCGCCGCCAGTTTCAGCACAAGGACAACCCGGGCTGAGCGCGTCACGCCGCACGACGGCATCCGCCGCCAGCCGGCAAAGCGCCAGCCCACCCTTGGTTAGGTTGGCGCATCCCCTGAGCGCCCTATGATCGGGAGGCGACCATAACAACAACAGGTTCATCGCCATGCGCCGTCTACTGATTGCCCTGCTTGCCACCTGCAGCCTCAGCGCTGCCGCGGCCGACAACTGGAAACCCTTCCCGCTCGACCAGAGCGCCTACGACTACAGCGGCGACAAGCTGCGTCAGGCCTGGCCGCAGCTGACCCGCGGCTTCGGCGACTATCCCTTCCCCGACGCCGACTGGGTGGTGAACATGGCCACCCGCCATCCGCAGGCGCTGGAGAAGACCGTGGCAGCCGGCACCGGCTTTACCGGCCAGCCGGAAGAGGCCGATATCTATGCCCAGAAACTGCAGGACGTCTGGCGCCTGATGTTCCGCGGCGATTTCGCCCAGGCCAAGGAACAGGGTCTGGCGCTCGGCGTCGGCGGCCAGGTCCCGGCCATGTTCGCCCAGGTCATCTACGCCATGTTCCTGGTACCGGACCAGGCCGAGAAGCATCGCCTGCTGGAAGAAGTGATTGCCTATACCGACGAAGCCGGCGAACTGGTGCAAGCCGATACCGTCGCGCAGTTCGGCCGCGTCTACGCCAAGGCGCGCCTGGGCGAGGAACTGTCGGTGCCGGTGGTACTCAAGCGCGGCTATACCACGCAGATTCCCAACGAGCTCAAGGCTCTGCTGGCCAAGCAGCCGCAGCAGCCGTTCGCCCTGGCGCTGTATGGTGGTTATGAAGCGGGAGTGATCCGCAAGGTGGGCAAGCTGGTGGGCAAGATGACCTACGGGGTCAGCGCCGACAACATGGAGAAGTACTTCCAGCGCAGCTTCCAGGCCCGCGACGACCTGCCCATCGGCCATTACGAGTACGCCAACGCCCTGACCTACGTGTACGGCGACGATCAGGAGGACAAGGTGATCACCCACCTCGAGCGCGCCGCAGCGATCAAGCCGATCAATGCCATGGAGGCCCTGGAAGTGGCGCACGCGCAGAAGATGCTGGCGCAGTATCGGCAGAAGCTGGCGAAGAATTGAACGGTGACCGGCGTAGGGTGCGCCGTGCGCACCAACAAACAGGCGCCGACGTAGGGCCTTGATAAGGGGCTTTTGGTGCGTGCGGCGCACCCTAGGTGAAGCACGCACCACCCAGGACACAAAAAAGGCGACCTCTCGGGTCGCCTTTTTCGTGGTTCGGCAGTTGTCAGGGCCGGTGCGGGCGCGAGAGGAACTCGTGCGACTGCATTTCCAGCAGGCGGCTCAGGGTGCGCTGGAATTCGAAGCTCAGGCGGCCACCGGTATACAGGTCCTTGAGCTCCACCTCGGCGGAGATGATCAGCTTGACGTTGCGGTCGTAGAACTCGTCCACCAGGTTGATGAAGCGCCGCGCCATGTCTTCCTTGGCCACGCCCATCTGTTCGACATTGGCCAGGATCACCGCATGGAAGATCTTGCCCAGCTCGATGTAGTCGTTCTGGCTGCGTGGGCCATCGCACAGCTCGCGGAACTCGAACCAGGCCACGTCTTCGCAGACCCGCACGGCGTTGATGGCGCGGTTCTCGATCATCAGCGCCTCGTTCTCGACCATGTGCGTGCAGTCCGGCAGCAGGCTGCGGAAGCTCTTCATCAGGCTGGCATCGGCCTCGGCATCCAGCGGGAAGTGGAACAGCTCGGCCTGCTCCAGCGCCCGCAGACGATAGTCCACACCGCTGTCGACATTGACGATGTCGGTGTGCTCCTTGAGCAGGGCGATGGCCGGCAGGAAGCGCGCACGCTGCAGGCCGTCCTTGTACAGGCCGTCCGGCACGATGTTGGAGGTGGCCACCAGCGATACGCCGTTCTTGAACAGTTCTTCGAGCAGGGTGGCCAGGATCATGGCGTCGGTAATGTCGCTGACGAAGAACTCGTCGAAGCAGATCACCCGCGCCTCGTCGGCGAAGCGCTTGCCGATGATGGTCAACGGGTTCTTCTCACCCTTGAGGGTCTTCATCTCCTCATGCACACGCTTCATGAAGCGGTGGAAGTGGGTGCGCATCTTCTGCTCGAACGGCAGCGCATCGAAGAAGGTATCGACCAGGTAGGTCTTGCCGCGCCCTACGCCGCCCCAGAAGTACAGCCCCTTGACCGGCCCTTGCGGTTTCTTGCCGAACAGCTTGCTCATCAGGCCGGACTTGCCCTGATCGCGCGCGATCAGGTCGTCGTACAGACGCTGCAGGTGACGAACGGCGTTTTCCTGGGCCGCATCATGGAAGAAGTCGGGCCGTTTGAGATCGGCCTGATAACGCTCTAAGGGGGTCATGATTCGTTAGCCGGGCAAGTAAAAACGGGGGCGTCACTTTAGCGACGCCCCCGTTGGTTGGCAATCATGGCCGTAGCCCGGATTGCATCCGGGCTACTTCACTCCTGCGGCGCCAGCGCCTCACGCAGACGGGTGATGGCCGCTTCCAGCGCCTGACCATCGGCGAATTCGGGGCTGCTGGCCACGTTCTCGCCATCGATCCACACCGAGAACGCCAGGCCTTCGGCACGCACATCCAGCGGCTCGCCGGATTGCAGGCGCTTGTTGATCATGCCGGCCGACTTGCCATCGGCGAAGGATTTCGACAGCAGCAGTTGCTCACCATCGGCGTCCAGCAGGCGGAAGCGGAAGCTGCCGTCGTCGTCGCGGAAGCTGACGAAGCGTGCACTCTTGCTGGCTTTCTTCTTCTCGCCGGTAGCCACCTGCACCTGCTCGCGGAACGAGCGCAGGCCCACCGCCTCGCGCAGCTCACCGAGGAAAGGCGTGGCGATCTTGCGCGCCTTGGCAGCGCCGGCGAGGAGGATGTCCTCCAGATCGGCCGGCCGGGCGATCAGCGCGTTGTAGCGCTCGCGTGCCTCGCCCAGGGTGTCTTCGAGCAACTGATACAGGCGGTTCTTCGCCTCGCCCCAGGCCAGCCCGCCTTCCAGCTCGGCACGGAACTCGGCCTGCTGCGCCGGAGTGGCGAAAGCCTGGTACAGGGTGAACAGGTGCGAACCTTCGGCGTCCTTGGGTTCACCCGGCAGCCTGGAGTCGGTGACGATGCGCGCCACGGCGTCCTTGAGCTGCTTGGCGCTGCCGAACAGCGGGATGGTGTTGTCGTAGCTCTTGCTCATCTTGCGTCCATCGAGTCCCGGCAGCGTGGCCACCTCTTCCTCGATCACCACCTCGGGCAGCACGAACAGGTCCTTGCCCTTGCCAAACAGGTGGTTGAAACGCTGGCCGATGTCGCGAGCCATTTCCACATGCTGGATCTGATCACGACCGACCGGCACCTTCTGCGCGTTGAACATCAGGATGTCCGCCGCCATCAGCACCGGGTAGCTGAACAGGCCCATGGTCACGCCGGCATCCGGGTCCTCGCCCTGCTCAAGGTTCTTGTCTACCGAGGCCTTGTAGGCGTGGGCGCGGTTGAGCAGGCCCTTGCCGGCGACACAGGTCAGCAGCCAGCACAGTTCGGGAATCTCGGGAATGTCGGACTGGCGGTAGAAGGTCGCCTTGTCGGTGTCCAGGCCCAGGGCCAGCCAGGTCGCGGCGATTTCCAGACGCGAGCGCTGGATGCGCGCCGGGTCGTCGCACTTGATCAGCGCGTGATAGTCGGCGAGGAAATAGAACGAGTCCATCTGCGGGTCGCGGCTGGCCGCGATGGCCGGGCGAATGGCGCCGGCGTAGTTGCCCAGGTGCGGCGTGCCGGTGGTGGTGATACCGGTAAGGATACGGGTGGTCATGTCAGATTCGCTTTGCTTGAACTATTCGCTGATCGCGCGAGCCGAGGCCGCGGGACGCCTTGAATGCCAGATTGATCGTAGGGTGCGCCGTGCGCACCAGCTTTGTGGTGCGCACGGCGCACCCTACGCCAAGCTCACAGACGCGGCAGAAGGAGGTCCTTCAGATCGGTCAGCTTGCCATGAAAGAAGTGGCCGCATTCTGCCACTTTCAGCAGCTCATGGGCACGTCCGAGGTGAGCCGACCAGTCGTAGACCGCCTGCGGTTCGACCACTTCATCGGCATCGGGCTGGATCAGCACCAGCGGGCACTGGCTTGCAGGCGGCGTGTCGGCCGTCAGCCGGTGCACTGCCGGTGCCACCATAAACAGCTTGCTCGGCACCTGGCCGCGCACCTCCAGGCGTGCCCCCAGCGCAGCGGCGACGAAGCCTCCGAAGGAAAAGCCCAGCAGGGTAATCGGCAAATGCGGATACTTGTCCTGCAGCCACGCCGCCACGGCTTCGGCGTCATCCACCTCGCCCGTGCCCATGTCGTGAGCCCCGGCACTGGCACCAACGCCGCGGTAATTGAAACGCAATGTGTGATAGCCGCAGTCGCGCGCGGTGCGCTGCAGGGTGGACACCACCTTGTTGAGCATGGTGCCGCCCTGCACCGGGTTGGGGTGGCATATCAGGGCTACGCCACGGGCTTCGGGCACTTCGAGCAAAAGGGCTTCGAGCTGCCCCACCGGGCCGGCGATGGAAAGGGGGGTTTCGCGACTGAGCAACACTGAACTCCGTGACCCCGTACCGGGTCGACTCGTCTAGCAAACTGCCTGTGCGGCAAAGCGGCATGACCGTATACAGCACAGGCTCGAGCCGCTAACGTAAAGCAAAGCCGTTTTGAGAGGAAGGACTCGTGGAACAGACACTTGCAGCCTGGTTGATACCCGCCCTGACCCTGGTGGTCGGCATCGCCGTGGGCTTTCTGCTCGCCCGCCTGGCCCCCAATGCCGCACCGGGCCGTACCCAGCGGCAGATGGATGAAATGCAGGCTCGCTTCGAGGCCTACCAGAACGAAGTGGTGACCCACTTCAACACCACCGCCAGCCTGGTGAAGAAACTCACCCAGAGCTACCAGGACGTGCAGGAGCATCTGTCCGACGGCGCCAACCGCCTGGCTCTGGACGAGCTGACCCGTCAGCGCCTGCTGGCCACGCTCAACAGCACCGAAGCCGGCGAGAAGCGCGAGCGCCTGACCCCGCCGAAGAACTATGAGATGCCCAAGGACTATGCGCCCAAGAGCGACGGCCCCGGCATGCTGGACGAGAGCTACGGTCTGAAGAAGTAACCCGTCAGCCAGAAACACCGAGCCCCGCCATTGCGGGGCTTTTTGTTGGGCAAAGTTCGCCCCTACGGCCGCTGCCAGGAATGAAAAAGCCCCGCACGAGGGCGGGGCTTTTCGTTCAGCGCAAGAGCGTCAGATCGCGCCGCGGATACGCAGCAGATCCAGTACTGCCTTGACGCCCTCCTCGACCGACTGCGTCTGGGTGTCGATCACCAGATCGGCATCCAGCGGCACGTCGTAGGGGAAGCCCTCGCCCGGGATGTTGTCGCCACCGGCGGCGTACAGGCCCTGCGGGTCGCGTTCACGGCAAACCTGCGGCGAGGCCTGCACGTACACGGTAACCAGGCGTTCGCCGCCGATCAGCACCTTGGCCTGCTCGCGACCTTCGGCATCCGGGGCGACGAAGGCGGCCAGGGCGATCATCCCGGCCTCGTTGAACTGACGCGCCACATGCGCGGCGCGGCGCCAGTTCTCGGCGCGGCCGGCGCGGTCCTGCGGCAGGCCCTTGTTCAGGTCATGACGCAGGTTCTGCCCGTCGAGCACGTATACCGCACGGCCCATGTCGAACAGCTTGCGTTCCACGGCATAGGCCAGGGTGCTCTTGCCGGCGCCGGACAGGCCGCTGAACAGCACGGTGGCCGGCTGCTGGCCGAAGCGCGCGGCGCGCTCCTCGGTCGATACGTGGGCCAGACGACCGTGCTGGCCGCCACCCTGCGCCACCGGGTCGGCGATGATCATGCCGGCGCCGACGGTGCCGTTGGTCAGGCGGTCGATGACGATAAAGGCACCGGTGGTGCGGTTGTACTCGTAACCATCCAGGGCAATCGGCGCATCCAGGGCGACCTTGACCCGGCCGATCTCGTTGAGCTTCAGCTCGCTGGCCGCGCCCTGCTCCAGGGTGTTCACGTCGACGCGGTGAACGATGCTGGGGATCGAGCCCGGCACATAGCTGGTGGCACGCTTGATGTCGTATTTCTTGCCCGGCAGCATCGGCTCTTCGCCCATCCACACCAGCATGGCCTCGAAGCTGTCGGTGACCTGCGGACGATTGTCGGCATGCACCAGCATGTCGCCGCGCGACACGTCGATCTCGTCTTCCAGGGTCAGGGTGATGGCCTGGCCCGGACCGGCGTGCTCCAGCTCGCCCTCGAAGGTGACGATGGACTTGACCCGGCTGGTCTTGCCCGACGGCAGCGCCATCACTTCGTCGCCCTTGCGCACGATGCCGCTGGCCAGGGTGCCGGCGAAGCCGCGGAAGTTCAGGTTGGGACGGTTGACGTACTGCACCGGGAAGCGCAGGTCGTCGAAGTTGCGATCGCCCGCCACTTCCACGGTCTCGAGGATTTCCATCAGCGACTGGCCGTCGTACCAGGGCGAGCGCTCGGACTTGTTGACCACGTTATCGCCCTTGAGCGCCGACATCGGCACGAAGTGCAGCGTGCTCGGCTTGAGCGCGATGCCTTCGGCGAACTTCAGGTAATCGGCCTTGATCTGCTCGAACACAGCCTGGTCGAAGCCCTTGAGGTCCATCTTGTTGACCGCGACGACGATATGCTTGATGCCCAGCAGGGAGGCGATGAAGCTGTGGCGCTTGGTCTGGGTCTGCACGCCGTAACGGGCGTCGATCAGGATGATCGCCAGGTCGCAGGTGGACGCGCCGGTGGCCATGTTGCGGGTGTACTGCTCATGGCCGGGAGTGTCGGCGATGATGAACTTGCGCTTGGCGGTGCTGAAGTAGCGGTAGGCCACGTCGATGGTGATGCCCTGCTCGCGCTCGGCCTGCAGGCCGTCGACCAGCAGCGCCAGGTCGATGTCGTCGCCGGTGGTGCCGACCTTCTTCGAGTCGCGGCTGATGGCCTCCAGATGGTCCTCATAGATCATTTTGGAGTCGTGCAGCAGGCGCCCGATCAGGGTGCTCTTGCCGTCGTCGACGTTGCCGCAGGTGAGGAAGCGCAGCAGCTCCTTGCGTTCGTGCTGGGCCAGGTAGGCGAGGATGTCCTCGCTGATCAGATCAGACTGGTGACTCATGATGAGGAATCCTTAGAAGTAGCCCTGGCGTTTCTTTTCTTCCATCGAACCGGCGGCGTCGTGGTCGATGACCCGGCCCTGGCGTTCGCTGGTCTTGGTCAGGAGCATTTCCTGGATGATGTCCGGCAGGGTCGCCGCGGTGGACTCCACCGCGCCGGTCAGCGGGTAGCAGCCCAGGGTACGGAAGCGCACCATCTTCTTGTGGATGCTGGCCTTCTGCTCGGGTGTCAGGTAGTTGAGGATGCGCTCGTCATCGATCATCACCAGCGTGCCGTTGAGCTCCACGACTTCGCGCTCGGCGGCGAAGTACAGCGGCACGATCGGGATCTGCTCCAGGTAGATGTATTGCCAGATGTCCAGCTCGGTCCAGTTCGACAGCGGGAAGACGCGGATCGACTCGCCCTTCTTGACCTTGCCGTTGTACACGTTCCACAGCTCGGGGCGCTGGTTCTTCGGGTCCCAGCGGTGCTTGCTGTCGCGGAAGGAGTACACACGCTCCTTGGCGCGGGATTTCTCCTCGTCGCGGCGCGCGCCACCGAAGGCGGCGTCGAAGCCGTACTTGTCCAGCGCCTGCTTGAGGCCTTCGGTCTTCATCACGTCGGTGTGCTTGGCACTGCCGTAGGTGAAGGGATTCATGTCCTGCGCCACACCATCGGGGTTGATGTGGGTGATCAGCTCCAGGCCCATCTCGCTGACCATCTTTTCGCGGAAGCGGTACATTTCCTGGAACTTCCAGCGGGTATCGACGTGCAGCACCGGGAACGGCAGCTTGCCAGGGAAGAACGCCTTGCGTGCCAGATGCAGCATCACGGCGGAGTCCTTACCGATGGAATAGAGCATCACCGGGTTGTCGAATTCGGCGGCCACTTCACGAATGATGTGGATACTCTCCGCCTCCAGCTGCTTCAGGTGGGTCAGTTTATCGAGCATGGCTACTCACGGTTTGCTGTAATGGGGCCGGCGGGCCGTGGACGAGCGCGCACTCTACCACAGCATCTGCTTATACTCAGGGCGCCGGTTAGACCGAAAAGATCTAGCGTTATAGCTGCACGAAAGTCCGAATCAGACCGGATTCGGGCAGTCGATGAACAGGTGTTCCAGGGCGAAACGCCGCGCCAGATAATCGCCCAGCGCCTGCACGCCGTAGCGCTCGGTGGCGTGATGGCCGGCGGCAATGAAGCTCACGCCATTCTCGCGCGCGCTGTGGAAGGTCTGCTCGGAGGCTTCACCGGTCAGGTATAGATCGACACCGGCGGCGATCGCCTGATCGATATAGCCCTGCCCGCCCCCCGTACACCAGCCGACCCGGCGGATCAGGCCTTCGCCTTCGACCAACAGCGGCTCGCGCCCCAGCACCTGCTGCACGTGACGGGCGAAATCGACGGCGCTCATCGGCTCCTCCAAAGAACCCACGAGGCCTACCGTGCGCGGATTGTCCGGCTCCAGCGGGCCTTCGACGACGATGCCGAGCTGACGCGCCAGTTGCACGTTGTTGCCCACCTCGGGGTGCACGTCCAGTGGCAGGTGATAGGCCAGCAGGCTGATGTCATGGGCCAGCAGCGCTTTCAGACGACGCTGCTTCATGCCGGTGACGCAGGGGTTCTCGCCCTTCCAGAAGTAGCCGTGATGCACCAGCAACACGTCGGCTTCGGCCTCGATCGCCGCCTCGATCAGCGCCTGGCTGGCGGTGACGCCGCTGACGATGCGCAGCACCTGCGGCCGCCCCTCGACCTGCAGGCCATTGGGGCAGTAATCGCTGATGCGTGACGCGTTGAGCAGCTGGTCGGCTTCGCCAACCAGGGTAGACAGGGCAATGGCCATGAAAGATCCTCACAAGCTGTTGCGAGCCGCTGCCTAATTGGCGAGCTCCTCACTATAATGCGCCACCTTAAAGGGCCGCCTTTGGCCCTCGCAACCCTCAGGATGCTCTCGATGCCCCAGGCCCTGCGTTTTCTCGGATGGCCCCTGCTGGTCGGCGTGCTGCTCGCGCTGCTGCTGATCCAGCGCTACCCGCAATGGGTAGGTCTGCCAAGCCAGGACGTGCAACTGGTGCAGGCGCCGCTGTACAGCCGCCTGCAGGAGGGCCCGGTGTCCTATGCCGAAGCCGTGGATACCGCCTCACCGGCAGTAGCCAACCTGTACACCACCAAGCTGGTGAGCAAACCGGCGCATCCGCTGTTCGAAGACCCCACCTTCCGCCGCTTCTTCGGCGACAACCTGCCACGCCAGCAGCGCATGGAATCGAGCCTGGGCTCGGCAGTGCTGATGAGCAAGGAAGGCTATCTGCTGACCAACAATCATGTGGTCAGCGGCGCCGACCAGATCATCGTGGCCCTCAAGGACGGCCGTGAAACCCTGGCCCGAGTGATCGGCAACGACCCGGAAACCGACCTGGCGGTACTGAAGATCGACCTGCCCGATCTGCCGGCGATCACCCTGGGGCGCTCCGACAGCATCCGCATCGGCGATGTCACCCTGGCCATCGGCAACCCCTTCGGCGTCGGCCAGACGGTGACCATGGGCATCATCAGCGCCACCGGCCGCAACCAGCTGGGCCTCAACACCTACGAGGACTTCATCCAGACCGACGCGGCGATCAACCCGGGCAACTCGGGCGGCGCGCTGGTGGACGCCCACGGCAACCTGGTGGGCATCAACACCGCGATCTTCTCCAAGTCGGGTGGCTCGCAGGGCATCGGCTTCGCCATTCCGGTCAAGCTGGCACTGGAGGTGATGCGCGCGATCATCGAGCACGGCCAGGTGATCCGCGGCTATCTGGGCGTCGAGGTACAGCCGCTGACGCCCGAACTGGCGGAATCCTTCGGCCTGGAAGGACGCCCCGGCATCGTCGTCGCCGGCGTCTATCGTGACGGCCCGGCGCAGAAGGCCGGACTGCAGCCCGGCGACCTGATCCTCAGCATCGATGGCGAACCGGCCAGCGACGGCCGCCGCTCGATGAATCAGGTGGCGCGCACCAAGCCGGGCGACAAGATCCGCATCGAGGTGATGCGCAACGGCAAGTCGCTCACCCTGACCGCAGAAGTCGGCATCCGCCCTCCCATCAACGGCAACTGACAGGTTCTATTTTTCACCTGGGAACTTTTCTCGATAACATTTAATGTTATGTTATTACATCAAATGTCATCGACTGGAGTTCCCCCTTGCGCGCCGTTCCCGCCCTGCTCGCCAGCCTGCTAGTGCCTTGCGCTCTGGCTGGAGAATCCCCCGCACAGCTGGAAGACAGCATCATCAGCGCCAGCCCGGAGCTGGCCGACGGCCCGGTACAGGGCTATCGCGCCACGCGTTCGGCCAGCGCCACCCGCACCGACACGCCGATCAACGAGATTCCCCAGGCCATCAGCGTGGTGCCGGCTCAGGTGCTAGAAGACCTCGGCAGCAGCCGTATCGACCGAGCCCTGGACTTCGCCGGCGGCGTGTCTCGACAGAACAACTTCGGCGGCCTGGCCTTCCTCAACTACAGCGTGCGCGGCTTCACCACCGGCGAGCTGTACCGCAACGGCTTCGCCATCAACCGCGGCAGCTACAGCTCACCGGACGCCTCGGCCATCGAGCGCCTGGAAGTGCTCAAGGGCCCGGCAGCCGCCCTGTACGGCCGTGGCGATCCGGGCGGGCTGGTCAACATCGTCACCAAGCGCCCGCAACAGGAAGCCTTCACCCAGTTCAAGGCCAGCGCCGGACGCTGGGATCGCTACCGCAGCAGCCTCGACGTCAATACCCCGCTGAACGACGAGGGCACGCTGCTCTCGCGCGTCAACCTGGCGGTGGAGGACAACGGCAGCTTCCGCGATCACGTCGGCAATCAGCGGCAGATCGTCAACCCGAGCCTGAGCTGGCAGCTGTCGCCGGACACCCTGCTGATGATCGACAGCGAGTTCTCGCGCACCGATTCGGTGTTCGACCGCGGCATTCCCGCCGTTGACGGCAAGATGGGGGCCGTCAAGCGTTCGACCTTCCTCGGCGAACCCAACGACGGCGAGATCCGCAACGACAACCAGCTACTGCAGGTGAGCCTGGAACACTTTCTCAGCGATGCCTGGAAGCTGCGCCTGGCCAGCCATTACAGCCAGGGCACCCTGGACGGCAACAGCTCCGAGCCGTCGCGACTGATCGGCGACCAGGTCACGCGCTTCTACCGCGAGCGCAGCTTCGAGTGGAACGACAGCATCACCCAGGCCGAGCTGCACGGCCAGTTCGAGCTGGCCGGCTGGCAGCACCAGACGCTGCTGGGCCTGGAGTACGAGAACTACCGCAACAGCCAGAAGTACCCGCAGAGCGTCACCGGTCTGGGCTACGGCCAGAACATCTACAACCCGATCTATGGCCAGCCCAAGCCGCCCCTGGTCAATCCCAACGACTTCCACGAACACACGGAAAGCTACGCCCTCAACCTGCAGGACCAGATCACCTTCAGCGAACGCTGGAGCGGCCTGCTCGGCGTGCGTCTGGAGCGTTTCGAGCAGACCGCGCGCAACCGCAGCACGCGGGTCAGCAACGAGCAGACCAAGGAGGTCGCCACCCCGCGTGCCGGCGTGCTCTACCAGCTGACGCCGGAAGTCGGCGTGTTCGCCAACGCCTCGATGTCGTTCAAGCCCAACACCATCGGTGCCCAGGGGCAGGTGTTCAAGCCGGAGAAGGGCCTCGGCTACGAGACCGGCCTGAAACTCGACCTGTTCGACAGCCGCCTCGGCGCCACCGTGGCGCTGTTCCATATCGAGAAGGAAAACGTGCTGACCGCCGACCCGAACAATCCCGGCGACAGCATCGCCGCCGGCAAGGCCCGCAGCCAGGGCCTGGATCTGCAGGTCAGCGGCCAGCTCACCGATGCCCTACGGGTGATCGGCGCCTATGCCTACATCGACGCCGAGGTGACCAAGGACAACAGTATCCCCGAGGGTAGCGATCTGCTCGGCATCGCCCGCAACAGCGCCAGCCTGATGGGCGTCTACCAGTTCCAGGGCGGCTCGCTGCAGGGCTCGGAATTCGGCGCCGCAGTCAACTACGTCGGCGACCGTTCCGGGCAGACCGGCAGCAACTTCGAGCTGCCGGCCTACACCACGGTCGATCTGCTGGCCCGCTGGCAGGCCACCAAGGACCTGAGCCTGGGCCTGAACCTCAACAACCTGTTCGATCGCAAGTACTACGAGCGCTCGTTCAACAGCGTCTGGGTAATGCCCGGCGATCCCCGCAACCTCAGCGTCAACCTGACCCTCAACCTGTGAATTGGAGATATTCATGCGCATTCCCGCCTGCCTGCTGCTCGCCGGCCTGTTCGCCAGCAGCGGCGCCCTCGCCCACGGCCTGTGGACCGAAGAGCGTCGCGGCAACATCGAAGTGGTCTACGGCCATGGCGCCGAGGACGACGCCTTCAAGCCGGAGAAGATCAGCGGCTCCTGGGCCTATGACACCGCCGGCAAGATGATTCCGGTGACCGTCGAGCGCCTGGCCGACCATGCCCGCCTGCAACCCTTGAAGAAACCCGCCGTACTCGGCGTGGCACTGGACAACGGCGCCTGGTCGAAGACCCCGGACGGCCAGTGGATCAACCAGGGCCGCAGCCAGGTGCCGAACTCGACCCAGTCGCTGCACACCTACAAGTACAGCCTGGCGATCTACGCCGAAGACGCCAAGCTGCCTGCGCTGGAGCCGCTGAAGATGGTCATAGTGCCGGAAACCGACCCGCTCAAGGTCGGCCCGGGCAAGCCGCTGCCAGTGCGCGTGCTGGTGGACGGCAAGCCGATGGCAGGCGTCGAGCTGGTCGGTGACTATCGTGGCGCGCCGCACCAGGTCAGCGCGGTAACCGATGCCGAGGGCCGTGCCCAGGTCACGGTGCGCAACGAGGCGCTGAACATCATCAGCGCCTCGGTCTACGTACCGGTGGAAAACGACCCGAATATCGAGAGCCGTGGTCTGTTCACCTCGCTGACCTTCCTTGGCCAGCCGCACCACGAATAAGCCCCTCGGTGCCATGAAAAAAGCCGGTGACGCTGACGCGCCACCGGCTTTTTTCAGCCCGCCTGGATCAAAGACCTTGCAGGGCATCCAGCAGGGCCTGGTTCTGCTCCGGCGTGCCGATGGTGATACGCAGGAACTGGGCGATGCGCGGCTGCTTGAAGTGGCGCACGATCACGCCCTGCTCGCGCAGACCGGCCGCCAGGGTGGCGGCATCCTTGCCCGGGTGACGAGCGAAGACGAAGTTGGCGGCCGACGGCAACACCTCGAAACCCAGCCCCTGCAGCCCGGCGACCACCGCCTCGCGACTGGCGATCACCTGCTTGCAGGTCTGCTCGAAATACTCGCGATCGGCGAACGCCGCCGCTGCGCCGGCGATGGCCATGCGATCGAGCGGATAGGAGTTGAAGCTGTTCTTGATCCGCTCCAGCGCCTCGATCAGGTCCGGGTGACCAACCGCGATACCGACGCGCAGACCGGCCAGCGAACGCGACTTGGACAGGGTCTGGGTGACCAGCAGATTCGGGTACTTGTCGACCAGGGCGATGGCGCTCTGGCCGCCGAAGTCGATATAGGCTTCATCCACCAGCACCACCGAATCCGGGCTGTCCTGCAGCAGACGCTCGACGGCCTCGAGTGGCAGCAGGCAGCCGGTCGGCGCGTTGGGATTGGGGAAGATGATGCCGCCATTGGGCCGGGCATAGTCCTCGACACGGATCTGGAAATTTTCGTCCAGCGCCAGCGCCTCGAACTCGATGCCATACAGGCCGCAGTAGACCGGGTAGAAGCTGTAGGTGACATCCGGGAACAGCAGCGGCTTGTCATGCTGGAACAGGCCATGGAAGGCGTGCGCCAGCACCTCGTCGGAGCCGTTGCCGACGAACACCTGCGCCGTGCTCACGCCGTAGTAGTCGGCCACGGCCTGTTTCAGCCGGTCGCCGTTGGGGTCCGGGTACAGGCGCAGGTCGTCGTTCAGCTCGGCCTGCATCGCCGCGATGGCCTTGGGCGACGGGCCGTAGGGGTTCTCGTTGGTATTGAGCTTGACCAGCTTGCTCAGCTTGGGCTGCTCACCCGGCACATAGGGCACCAGGTCCTTGACGAAGGGGCTCCAGAACTTGCTCATCTGCCCTTCTCTCCTCGAAATGCGTTGCATGGGCGATGGATATCGCTTCGTGCAACCTGCGAAGCGTGATCCCGTAGGGTGCGCCGTGCGCACCAAAACATTCACAAGGTGCGCGCGGCGCACCCTACCCTCAGGGCTTGATGCGGTACTCGGCGCTGCGAGCGTGCGCGGTCAGCGACTCGCCACGGGCCAGCACCGAGGCGCTCTTGCCCAGCTCCGATGCACCGTCCGGCGAGCAGAAGATGATCGACGAGCGCTTCTGGAAGTCGTACACCCCCAGCGGCGAGGAAAAGCGCGCGGTGCCGGAAGTCGGCAGCACGTGATTGGGGCCGGCCACGTAGTCGCCCAAGGCCTCCGCGGTGTAGCGACCCATGAAGATCGCGCCGGCGTGACGGATCTCGGGCAGCCAGGCTTCCGGATCGGCCACCGACAGCTCCAGGTGCTCGGGGGCGATGCGGTTGGCCACCTCGATGGCCTGGGCCATGTCGGCCACCTGAATCAGCGCACCACGGCCTTCCAGCGAGGTGCGGATGATCTCGGCACGCTCCATGGTCGGCAGCAGGTTGGCGATACTTGCGGCAACGCGGTCGAGGAAGGCAGCGTCCGGGCTGACCAGGATCGACTGGGCGTCCTCGTCGTGCTCGGCCTGGGAGAACAGGTCCATGGCGATCCAGTCCGGATCGGTCTGGCCATCGCACACCACCAGAATTTCAGAAGGCCCAGCAATCATGTCGATGCCCACCTTGCCGAACACGTGGCGCTTGGCGGTGGCCACGTAGATGTTGCCTGGGCCGACGATCTTGTCCACCGGCGGCACGCTCTCGGTGCCATAGGCCAGCGCCGCCACGGCCTGGGCCCCACCGATGGTGAACACGCGGTCGACGCCGGCGATGGCGGCGGCAGCCAGGACGATCTCGTTGATCTCGCCGCGCGGGGTCGGCACCACCATGACCACCTCGGGCACGCCGGCGACCTTGGCCGGGATGGCGTTCATCAATACCGAGGATGGATAGGAAGCCTTGCCGCCCGGCACGTACAGACCGGCGCGATCCAGCGGCGTGACCTTCTGCCCCAGCACGGTGCCGTCGGCCTCGCTGTAGCGCCAGGAATCCTGCTTCTGCTTCTCGTGGTAGCTGCGCACGCGCTCGGCGGCGACTTCCAGCGCCTGGCGCTGTGCGGGGGAAATACGTTCGAGGGCCAGTTCCAGACGCTCGCGCGGCAGGATCAGGTCGGCCATGGAGGCGACCTCCAGGCCATCGAAACGCTGGGTGTATTCGACCAGCGCGGCATCGCCACGCTCGCGCACGGCCTGGATGATTTCCAGCACACGCTGATTGACGCCATCGTCGGAGACGCTTTCCCAGCTCAGCAGATGATCCAGGTGTCGGGCGAAGTCCTGGTCAGCGGCGTTGAGTCGACGAACGGCAATGGGAGCGGTCATGGCAAAGCCTCGTGTAATGGCAAATCTCAGGCGCCGCTAGAGTAGCAAGCCCACCGTGCGGGCACCCAAGAAAAATGGCTATGACACGGATAGGCTGCCGCGACCAGAAGTCGCGGAAAGGAGTCAGCCTTGGTGTCGCGCCTCGACCGCGCCACGCAGGGTTTCGATCAGCGCCTGGATGCGGCCGTGCTGCATCTTCATCGAAGCCTTGTTGACGATCAGGCGCGAGCTGATGGTGGCGATCAGCTCCTGCGGTTCCAGGCCGTTGGCGCGCAGGGTGTTGCCGGTGTCGACCACGTCGATGATCTTGTCGGCCAGGCCCACCAGCGGCGCCAGTTCCATCGAGCCGTAGAGCTTGATGATGTCGACCTGACGGCCCTGCTCGGCGTAGTAGCGCTTGGCGACATTGACGAACTTGGTGGCTACGCGCAGGCGCCCCTTGGGCTCCGGCGCGCCGACCTTGCCGGCGGTCATCAGCTTGCACTTGGCGATCTGCAGATCCAGTGGCTCGTACAGGCCCTGCCCGCCGTATTCCATCAGCACATCCTTGCCGGCCACGCCGAGGTCGGCCGCGCCATGCTCGACATAGGTCGGCACGTCGGTGGCACGCACGATCAACAGGCGCACGTCATCCTGAGTGGTCGGGATGATCAGCTTGCGGCTCTTGTCCGGATTCTCGGTCGGCTCGATGCCCGCCGCTGCCAGCAGCGGCAGGGTGTCGTCGAGGATACGGCCTTTGGACAGGGCGATGGTCAGCATGAAACGGTTTCCTTGAGCGGAAGCGGCCGCTCCGACAGGGAGCGGCCCTACGACAACGGAGGCTTAGCCCGGTACGCGGCGGATCTTGGCGCCGAGAAGTTGCAGCTTCTCCTCGATGCACTCGTAACCGCGGTCGATGTGGTAGATGCGGTCGATCAGGGTATCGCCCTCGGCCATCAGCGCCGCCAGTACCAGGCTGGCCGACGCGCGCAGGTCGGTGGCCATGACCGGTGCGCCCTTGAGCTTCTCGACGCCGGTGACGATGGCGGTGTTGCCCTCGACCAGAATGTTGGCGCCCATGCGCAGCATCTCGTAGACGTGCATAAAGCGATTTTCAAAGACGGTTTCGATCACCGTACCGGTGCCTTCGGCCACGGCATTGAGGGCGATGAACTGCGCCTGCATGTCGGTAGGGAACGCCGGATACGGAGCGGTGCGCAGGTTGACGGCCTTGGGACGCTTGCCCTTCATGTCCAGCTCGATCCAGTCCGGACCGGTGGTGATCTCGGCGCCGGCTTCCTGCAGCTTGGCCAGCACGGCCTCCAGGGTCGACGGATCGGCGTCCTTGACCTTGACCCGACCGCCGGTGACGGCAGCGGCCACCAGGTAGGTGCCGGTTTCGATACGGTCGGGCATCACGTTGAAACGCGCGCCGTGCAGGCGCTCGACGCCATCGATGATGATGGTGTCGGTGCCGGCGCCCTGGATCTTCGCCCCCATGGCGATCAGACAGTTGGCCAGGTCGACCACCTCGGGCTCACGAGCGGCGTTTTCCAGCACGCTGCGGCCCTTGGCCAGGGTCGCGGCCATCATGATGTTCTCGGTGCCGGTCACGCTGACCACGTCGAAGAAGAAATGCGCACCGCGCAGGCCGCCCTCGGGCGCCTTGGCCTTGATGTAGCCGCCTTCCACGTCGATCTGCGCGCCCATGGCCTCGAGACCGCGGATGTGCAGGTCGACCGGACGCGAACCGATGGCGCAACCGCCGGGCAGGGCCACTTCGGCCTCGCCGAAGCGCGCGACCATGGGGCCGAGCACCAGGATCGAGGCACGCATGGTCTTCACCAGCTCGTAGGGCGCCACCAAGGTCTTGATCGAGCGTGCATCGACTTCCACGGACAGCTTCTCGTCGATCACCGGCTCGACGCCCATGCGACCGAACAACTCGATCATGGTGGTGATGTCGTGCAGGTGCGGCAGGTTGCAGATGGTGACGGGCTCGTCGCCCAGCAGGGTCGCTGCGAGAATCGGCAGGGCGGAGTTCTTCGCCCCGGAAATGCGGATTTCGCCATCGAGGCGAACGCCGCCGGTAATGATCAGTTTGTCCATAGGAATCTCGTCGCCCGCAGGCTCAGGAACGCGCGGCCCAATCGGCCTGGCTGAAGAATTTCATGGTCACGGCATGGATGCTGCCATTGGCGATCCAGGCGTTGAGGTGGGCATAGATCTGTTGCTGACGCTTGACCGGGCTGAGGGCGGCCAGCTCGTCGCTGATCAGGTTGAGCTGGAAGTTGCAGCCTTCGCCTTCCACTTCCACCTGGGTATTCGGGAGTTTTTCCTCTAGGAGGCTTTTTACTTCTGCAGCCTGCATGCTCGACCTCGACTGACGCATTCGGGCACCTGAGCCCGCGGGTCGGCCATCATACAAAAAAGCCTCCCGCCTGCGAACCCCGCATGCAGCGCTGCTGACGGAACGACGGCAGTGCGCCGCGCATGCCTCGCACCCGCGGCACCGCTACTCCAGCGGCAACAACTCCAGCAGCTCGCTGACCTGAGCGATCTGCCGCATGTCCTCCGGCAGGCCGGTGATCACCAGCTCGCGCCCGGCCTTGCGCGCATCGCGGACGAATGCCAGCAGCAGGGCCAGACCGACGCTGCTGGACTTCTCAACCGCGCCGCAGTCGAGCGACAGACGCGCCGCACTGCTGGCGGCGATCCGGCGCGCGCCCTGCTCGCGCAGCAGCGGGCCGGTGCTGTAGTCGAGCACGCCGGAAAGCTGCAGCTGCCCCGGCGCGCTTTCGCTGATGCTCGCCTGACTCACGACTCGCCCCGTGCCTGACGCGCCCTGGCGACGGTGTCGGCCCAGGTGTCGATGACCTTGTCCAGGTCGTTGCGGTTGTTCTGCATCGACTGGGCGAACTGATCACGGAACAGCTTGCCGACGTTGATGCCGTTGATGATCACGTTGCGCAGCTTCCAGGTCCCGTCCATCGCCACCATGGTGTAGGACAGCGGATAGACCGCGCCCTTGGCATCACGGATCTCCATGCCCACCGAGGTGCGCTCGGCATCCTGCTTGCCGCCGGCCGGCAGCACGCGGATGTCCTGGTTGTCATACTCGAGCAGGGCGTTGCCGTAGAACTGCATCAGGCTGCGCTTGAAATTCTCCTGAAAGCGGCTCATCTGCTCCGGCGAGGCCTGGCGCGAATAGCGCACGGTCATCACCCCACGGGAGATGCCGTCGACATCCACCACCGGGCCGAGAATCTGGTTGAGCGAATCGTAGAAGGCAGCGGGATTGCTGCGGTACTGCTCCTTGTTGGCCTTGAGATCGGCCAGCAGGGTGTCGGTGGTCTGCTGCACCACCTCATGGGCGCTCGGCGCAGCCAGCGCCAGCAGCGGCATGGCGGCCAGCAACGCGAACAGGGAATTACGCAAGGTCTTGAGCATCTGGGGAGCCCTCATCAATTGGCTTCATCTTTATTGACCGAATTGAGCAGGAATTTGCCAATCAGGTCTTCCAGCACCAGCGAGGACTGGGTGTCGTGAATGGTGCCGCCATCCTTGAGCACCTCCTCGTCACCGCCGACGCTGATGCCGATGTATTTCTCGCCGAGCAGACCCGCGGTCAGAATCGACGCGGTGGAATCCTCGGGCAGGTTGTTGACGCTACCGTCGAGCTCCAGGGTCACCCGGCCCATGTAGCTGTCGCGATCCAGATCGATGGCGGTGACCTTGCCGATGGTCACACCGGCCATGGTCACCTTGGCGCGCACGGTGAGCCCGGCGATGTTGTCGAAGTAGGCATAGACCTTGTAGGTGTCGCCCGAGGTACCGACGCTCAGGCCGCTGACGCGCAGGGCCAGCAGCAGCAGGGCCAGCACACCGGCCATGAGGAACAGGCCGACACCAATCTCCAGCGTGCGGTTTTGCATCAGAAATCTCCAAACATCAAAGCGGTCAGAATGAAATCCAGGCCAAGCACGGCCAGCGAGGCATACACCACGGTACGCGTGGTCGCGCGGCTGATGCCTTCGGAAGTGGGCTCGCAGTCATAGCCCTGGAACACGGCGATCCAGGTCACCACGAAGGCGAAGACGATGCTCTTGATCACGCCGTTGAGCACGTCGTCATAAAAGGAAACACTGTTCTGCATGTTGGACCAGAACGAGCCCTCGTAGACACCCAGCCAGTCGACGGCGACCATCGCCCCACCCCAGATGCCGACGACACTGAAGATCATCGCCAGTAGCGGCATGGAGATGAAGCCGGCCCACAGGCGCGGCGCGATGATGTACTTGAGCGGGTCGACGCCGATCATTTCCAGGCTGGACAGCTGCTCGGTGGACTTCATGTTGCCGATTTCGGCGGTCAGCGCGGACCCCGCGCGACCGGCGAACAGCAATGCGGTGACCACCGGTCCCAGTTCGCGCAGCAGGGTCAGGGCGACCATCTGCCCCACCGCCTGCTCGGAGCCGTAGCTGACCAGGATGTTGTAGCCCTGCAGGGCCAGTACCATGCCGATGAAAATGCCGGAAACGACGATGATCGCCAGGGACATCACGCCCACGGCGAACAGCTGCTTGATCAGCAGCTGCAGCGGCTTGCCGGCGCGACTGCGGCCGAACACCGCGCCGACGAGAAACAGCACCGAGCGCCCCAGGGTCGCCACCACATCGATACCCGCACGACCGAACAGACGCAGCCGTTCGAGCGGTGAAATTCTGCGCATCAACCTCTCCCCAACAGATCTTCGCGGTAGTCCGGTGCCGGATAATGGAACGGCACCGGACCATCCGGAGTGCCTTTCATGAACTGGCGAATGCGCGGGTTATCCGACTCCATCAGCTCGGCCGGCGTACCATGGCCCAGCACCTGGGCATCCCCGACCACGTAGATGTAGTCGGCGATGCTGGCGGTTTCCGCCAGATCGTGGGACACCACCACGCTGGTGATGCCCAAGGCATCGTTGAGCAGACGGATCAGCCGTACCAGCACGCCCATGGCAATGGGGTCCTGCCCGACGAAGGGCTCGTCGTACAGGAGAATCTGCGGATCGAGCGCGATGGCCCGGGCCAGCGCCACGCGGCGCTTCATGCCACCGGACAGCTCGTCGGGCATCAGCTCCAGCGCACCGCGCAGACCAACGGCCTGCAGCTTCATCAGGACGATGTCGCGAATCATCTCTTCCGGCAGCTGGGTGTGCACGCGCAGCGGAAAGGCCACGTTCTCGAACACGTCGAGATCGGTGAACAGCGCACCACTCTGAAACAGCACGCCCATCTGCTTGCGCATGTCGAACAGTTCGTCACGCGACAGGCTCGGCAGATTGACGCCCGCCACCCGCACCTCGCCGGCGGACGGCCGCAGCTCGGCGGCGATCAGACGCAACAGCGTGGTCTTGCCGCAACCCGACGGCCCCATGATACCGGTGACCTTGCCGCGCGGAATGCGGATGTCGACCTTGTCGAAGATCGCCCGCGTACCGCGCTGAAAGCTGACGCCCTGCAACTCGATCGCGTACTCGTGCTCGGCGCTCATCTGAACTCCTTGAAAATCGGGCCTTCCTGGCAGACGCCCCCTCCACGAGCGAGGACACGCGCCAGCCAGAGGGGCAAAATGGCCGCGGACTATAGCATTTGCCGCTTATCGCGCCCAATAGCAGCCAGATACGGCGTTCAGACTTGCGACAGCTTCGGCATGACGCTGCGCTTCAGCAAAGGTGAGCGCGATCATCTTTTCCGTTTATAATCCCCGTCTTTTTCGTCCGGCAGCCCCATTCGAGCATGAACCAGACCCGCGACCTGATTGATTCCGCACAGCGTACCATCCGCCTCGAACTCGAAGCGGTGCAGGAACTGCTGCCTCGCATCGACGCCAACTTCATCAAGGCCTGCGAACTGATTCTGGCCTGCAAGGGCCGCGTCGTGGTGGTCGGCATGGGTAAATCCGGACACATCGGCAACAAGATCGCCGCCACCCTGGCCAGCACCGGCACCACGTCCTTCTTCGTCCACCCGGCAGAAGCCAGCCATGGCGACATGGGCATGATCACCAAGGACGATATCGTTCTGGCCCTGTCCAACTCCGGAAGCACCGCGGAAATCGTCACCCTGCTGCCGCTGATCAAGCGTCTCGGCATCCGCCTGATCAGCATGACCGGCAACCCGGACTCGCCCCTGGCCAAGGCCGCCGAGGTCAATCTCGATGCCCGCGTGTCGCAGGAAGCCTGCCCGCTGAACCTGGCGCCGACCTCCTCAACCACCGCCAGCCTGGTGCTGGGCGACGCCCTGGCCATCGCCCTGCTGGAAGCGCGCGGCTTCACCGCGGAAGACTTCGCCTTCTCCCATCCCGGTGGCGCCCTCGGCCGCCGCCTGCTGCTCAAGGTGGAAAACGTCATGCACGCAGGCGACGCCCTGCCACGGGTGAATCGCGGTACCAGCCTGCGTGATGCGCTGCTGGAAATGACCCAGAAGGGCCTGGGCATGACCGTGGTGCTGGAAGCCGACGGCCGCCTCGCCGGCATCTTCACCGACGGCGATCTGCGCCGCACCTTGGACAAGGGCATCGACGTGCGCCAGGCCTCGATCGACGAGGTGATGACGCCGCACGGCAAGACCGCCCGCGCCGAAATGCTCGCCGCCGAGGCCCTGAAGATCATGGAAGACCACAAGATCAATGCGCTGGTGGTGGTGGACGACCAGGATCGACCGGTCGGCGCACTGAACATGCACGACCTGCTGCGCGCGGGGGTGATGTGATGAACGACCTGCTGCAGCGTGCCCGCGCGGTGAAACTGGCGGTGTTCGACGTCGATGGCGTGCTCACCGACGGCCGCCTGTACTTCCTCGAAGACGGCAGCGAGTTCAAGACCTTCAATACGCTCGACGGCCACGGCATCAAGATGCTGATCAACTCCGGCGTGCGCACCGCCATCATCAGCGGGCGCAAGACCCCGGTGGTCGAGCGCCGCGCCAACAACCTGGGCATCCAGCACCTGTTCCAGGGCCGCGAAGACAAGCTGGTCGTTCTCGACGGTCTGCTCGCCGAACTCGGCCTAAGCTATGAGCAGGTCGCCTATCTGGGCGACGACCTGCCGGATCTTCCGGTGATGCGCCGGGTCGGACTGGGCATGGCCGTGGCCAGCGCCGACAGCTTCGTGCGCCAGCACGCTCATGGGGTGACCCAGGCGCGTGGCGGCGATGGCGCGGCGCGGGAATTCTGCGAACTGATCATGCGTGCCCAGGGCACGCTGGATGCGGCCCAGGCCGCCTACCTGTAGAGAACAGCATGCCGCGCAAAATCCTCAACACCCTGATCTTTGCCCTGATCGCCGTGATCGTGGCGGCGCTCGGCTACTGGAACATCGCTCCGGACAGCACGCGCCGGACCCAGCAGAGCAATCACGAGCAGGCCATCGACTTCTACGTGATCGGCGCACGCTCCGTGCAATATCAGGACGACGGCAAACTGCACTACCGCATGACCGCCGACAAGCTCGAGCACATCAAGAGCACCGACATCACTCTTATCGAAATGCCCAAGCTGGATCTCTACCGCGGCGACGAACTGCCCTGGAACGTCACCAGCAAGCGTGCCGAGGTCTCGCCCGGCGGCGTCGAGGTAGAACTGATCGACGACGTGCGCATTGCCCGCACAGACGCCAAGAATCGCCCGACCATCATCACCAGCAGCCGCATGACCGTTATTCCCGACAAGGAATATGCGCAGACCGAGCAAGCCGTTAGAATCGTCGCGGCCAACGGGGTGACCACGGCACAAGGAATGAAAGCGTATTTGAATGACGGCAGGATGCTCCTGCAGTCCAACGTAAGAGGCCAGCATGAGGTTCGTTAACACCCTCCCCCTGATTCTCGCCCTCGGCGCCGCATTGGGAAGCGCGAGCGCCTGGGCTCTGCCGTCCGACCGCAACCAGCCCATTCGCATCCAGGCCGACAGCGCCGAACTGGATGACAAGCAGGGCGTGGCGGTGTACCGCGGCGACGTGATCATCACTCAGGGCACCCTGAAGATCACCGGCGACACCGTGACCATCACCCAGACCGCCAGCGGCGACATCGACGTCTTCACCTCGGTGGGCAACCTTGCCTATTACGAGCAGAAGCCGGCAGTGGACAAGGAAATCGTCAAGGCCTACGGCCGTACCATCCAGTATTTCGCCAGCAACGAACGCATCGTGCTGATCGATCAGGCCAAGGTGATCCAGGAAGGCAATACCTTCGAAGGCGAGAAGATCGTCTACGACACCCGTCGCCAGATCGTCAACGCCGGCCGCGCCACTGGCGGCAATGTCAGCACGCCGCGTCCGCGCATCGACATGGTCATCCAGCCGAAGAACAAACCCGCGGACCAGCAGGCAGAGCAGTAATGGCCATTCTCAAAGCCCAACACCTGGCGAAAAGCTACAAGAGCCGCCAGGTCGTGCGCGACGTCAGCCTGAGCATCGAAAGCGGCCAGATCGTCGGCCTGCTTGGCCCCAACGGCGCCGGCAAGACCACCTGCTTCTACATGATCGTCGGCCTGGTACGCGCCGATCAGGGCCGCGTGCTGATCGACGACCTCGACGTCAGCCATCAGCCGATGCACGGTCGCGCCCGTGCCGGCATCGGTTATCTGCCGCAGGAAGCCTCGATCTTTCGCAAGCTGTCGGTGACCGACAACATCATGGCGATCCTTGAGACGCGCAAGGACCTGGACCGCGCCGGGCGTCAGGCAGAGCTGGAGAACCTGCTGCAGGAGTTCCACATCCACCATATCGCCGACAGCCTGGGCATGAGCCTGTCCGGCGGCGAGCGGCGCCGCGTGGAAATCGCCCGCGCCCTGGCCACCAACCCCAAGTTCATCCTGCTCGACGAGCCCTTTGCCGGCGTCGACCCGATCTCGGTGGGCGACATCAAGCAGATCATCCATCACCTCAAGGCCAAGGGCATCGGCATCCTGATCACCGATCACAACGTGCGCGAAACCCTGGATATCTGCGAAACCGCCTATATCGTCAACGATGGCCAGCTGATCGCCGAGGGCGATGCGCAGACCATCCTCGCCAACCAGACGGTGAAAGAGGTTTACCTGGGCCACGAGTTCCGCCTGTAGGCTGCCCGCTGTTTCGCTACAGAAATATGGCAGCCTCTAGGCAAAGCCCAGAAGTTCAGGCATATAATTTGCTTCCTGGCGGCGCTTCGGCGCCCTGATGTGGAAGGCGTAACTCGCCAGTAAATTAAGGTCTGCAATGAAACCATCGCTAGTCCTCAAGATGGGCCAGCAGCTGACGATGACCCCGCAGCTGCAACAGGCTATCCGCCTCCTCCAGTTGTCGACCCTGGACCTGCAACAGGAAATCCAGGAAGCCCTGGAATCCAACCCCATGCTCGAGCGCCAGGAAGACGGCGACGACTTCGACAACAGCGACCCCATGGCCGACGGCGCAGAGAGCGCCCCCCCTTCCCCGGCCAAGGAAGAGAGCTACCAGGAAACCGCGCCGACGGTGGACAACCTGGAAGAGGGCGAATGGGGCGAACGCATCCCCAACGAGCTGCCGGTCGACACCGCCTGGGAAGACATCTACCAGACCAGCGCCAGCAGCCTGCCGAGCAATGACGACGACGAGTGGGATTTCACCACCCGTACTTCCAGCGGCGAGAGCCTGCAGAGCCATCTGCTCTGGCAGCTGAACCTGGCCCCCATGTCGGACAAGGACCGGCTGATCGCCGCCACCCTGATCGACTGCATCAACAACGACGGCTACCTGGAAGAATCGCTCGAAGAAGTCACCGACTCCTTCGACCCCGAGCTGGACATCGAGCTGGACGAAGTGGAAGTGGTGCTGCACCGCATCCAGCAGTTCGAACCCGCCGGCATCGGCGCGCGCAACCTGCGTGAATGCCTGCTGCTGCAACTGCGCCAGCTGCCCGCCAAAACACCCTGGCTCAGTGAAACCCAGCGCGTGGTCAGCGACTATCTGGAACTGCTCGGCAGCCGCGACTACGCCCAGCTGATGCGCCGCACCAAACTCAAGGAAGACGAGCTCAAGCAGGTCATCGACCTGATCCAGCGCCTCAATCCGCGCCCGGGTTCGCAGATCGAATCCAGCGAGCCGGAATACGTGGTGCCGGACGTGATCGTACGCAAGCACAACGACCGCTGGCTGGTGGAACTGAACCAGGAGGCGATGCCGCGCCTGCGCGTCAACCCGCAGTATGCCGGCTTCGTCAAACGCGCCGACTCCAGCGCCGACAACACCTTCATGCGCAATCAGTTGCAGGAGGCGCGCTGGTTCATCAAGAGCCTGCAGAGCCGCAACGAGACGCTGATGAAGGTGGCCACGCAGATCGTCGAGCATCAGCGCGGCTTCCTCGACTATGGCGACGAGGCGATGAAGCCTCTGGTTCTGCACGATATCGCCGAGGCGGTGGGCATGCACGAGTCGACCATCTCACGCGTCACCACACAGAAGTTCATGCACACCCCGCGTGGCATTTACGAGCTGAAATATTTCTTCTCCAGCCATGTCAGCACCTCCGAGGGCGGCGAATGCTCGTCCACCGCGATCCGCGCCATCATCAAGAAACTGGTCGCCGCAGAAAACGCGAAAAAGCCGTTGAGCGACAGCAAGATCGCTGGTTTACTGGAGGCACAAGGCATCCAAGTCGCCCGTCGGACGGTCGCCAAGTACCGCGAGTCCCTCGGCATAGCGCCCTCCAGTGAGCGCAAGCGACTGATGTAGGCCAGATCGACTGGAGACCCCAGGTCCCAGGCCAACGTGTTCCGGCGGCGGGTCGCACATGACCCGTCTCTTACACAAGGCAACAAGGAGAAAGCGGTATGCAAGTCAACATCAGTGGACATCAGCTGGATGTGACCGACGCCCTGCGTGACTATATCGGCGAGAAACTGGGCCGACTGGAACGCCACTTCGACAAGATCACCAACGTTCAGGTGACCATGGAGGTCGAGAAACTCAAGCAGAAGATCGAAGCCACCCTGCACGTCGCCGGCGGCGAAGTCGTCGCCAACGCAGAACACCAGGACATGTACGCAGCCATCGACCTGCTGGCCGACAAACTCGACCGTCAACTCATCAAGCACAAGGAAAAGCAGCTCGAACGCCTGCAAGGCGCCACGGCCCGCTGACATTCCCCATCCATGATCCGACTTGAAAACATCCTGACCCCCGGCCGTTCCCTGGTGAACGTGCCGGGCGGCAGCAAGAAACGCGTGCTCGAACAGATCGCCAACCTGGTGGCGCGCGACCTGCCCGACCTGGACGCCCAGGATATCTTCGAAAGCCTTATCGCCCGCGAGAAGCTCGGTTCCACCGGCTTCGGCAACGGCATCGCCATTCCCCACTGCCGCCTGGCCGGCTGCAGTGCTCCGATCAGCGCCGTGCTGCACCTGGAGACCGCCGTCGACTTCGACGCCATCGACGGTGCGCCGGTGGATCTGCTGTTCGTCCTGTTGGTACCGGAAGCGGCAACCGATGCCCATCTGGAGCTGCTGCGCCAGATCGCCAGCATGCTCGACCGTCAGGATGTACGTGAACGTCTGCGCCAGGCAGCGAGTGGCGGAGATCTCTACCAGGTGGTCGTGGACATTCAGAACGGTCTATAAGCATGCGCCTGATCATCGTCAGCGGTCGCTCCGGCTCGGGCAAGAGCACCGCCCTCGATGTACTTGAGGACAACGGTTTCTACTGCATCGACAACCTGCCTGCCGGCCTGTTGCCGGACCTGGCCGAACGCGCCCTGCTCAATACCGAGATGCTGCTGCCGCAGGTGGCCGTGTCGATCGATGCGCGCAACCTGCAGAGCCATCTGCGGCGTTTCCCCGAATTGCTCGAGCAGGTGCGCCAGCGCAATATCCGCTGCGACATTCTCTACCTCGACGCCGACGACGAGACGCTGCTCAAGCGCTTCTCGGAAACCCGCCGGCGTCACCCGCTGACCGACGAGAACCGCTCGCTGGCCGAAGCCATCGCCGACGAGACCCAGGTGCTGGCGCCCATCGTCGACCTGGCCGACCTGAAGATCGACACCACCCATCTCAACCTCTATCAGTTGCGTGACAGCCTCAAGCTGAGGCTGCTCAACCAGCCGGAACCGGGTACTGCCTTTCTCTTCGAGTCCTTTGGCTTCAAGCGTGGCATGCCGGTGGATGCCGACCTGGTGTTCGATGCCCGCTGCCTGCCGAACCCCTACTGGAAACCGGAGCTGCGCGATTTCTCCGGCCTGCAGCAGCCGGTGATCGACTACCTCGCCGCGCAACCGGAGGTGGAGGAAATGTATCAGGACATCCTCGCCTACCTGGAAAAATGGCTGCCGCGCTTTGCCGCCAGCAACCGCGCCTACGTGACCATCGCCATCGGCTGTACCGGCGGGCACCATCGCTCGGTGTACCTGGCCAATCGCCTCAGCCAGGCCCTGAAGAAACCGCTGAAGAACGTCCAGGTACGTCACCGCGACCTCAGCTAAGGAACCATGCCGCGATGCCTGCACGTGAAATCACCATCATCAACAAACTCGGCCTGCATGCTCGCGCGGCCGCCAAGTTCGTTGGCGTGGCCAGCGCCTACCCCTGCGAGGTACGCATCGGCCGCACCAGCGACAGTCTGGTGGACGGCAAGAGCATCATGGCGGTGATGATGCTGGCAGCCGGCAAGGGCACCCCGGTGCACCTGCACACCGAGGGCGAACGGGATCACGAGGCGCTGGAAGCACTGGTCGGGCTGATCGAGAACTACTTCGAGGAAGGCGAGTAAAGCTTCCAAAACGAACAAGGCCACCCGCGGGTGGCCTTGTCGTCTCTACCATCTCAACTGCCGGCGACGGTCATCTTCTCGATCAGTACCGACCCGGTGCAGATATTGCCGCGCCGTTCCAGGTCGCGCCCCACGGCAACGATCTGGCGGAACATGTCGCGCAGGTTGCCGGCGATGGTCACCTCCTGCACCGGGAACTGAATCTCGCCGTTCTCCACCCAGAAGCCTGCAGCCCCGCGCGAATAGTCGCCGGTGACCAGGTTCAGGCCCTGGCCCATCAGCTCGGTGACCAGCAGACCGCGCCCCATGCGGCGAAGCAGCGCCTGCTGGTCTTCATCGCCATGGGTGACGAACAGGTTGTGCACGCCGCCGGAGTTGGCCGTACTGGGCAGGCCGAGCTTGCGCCCGGAATAAGTGCCGAGCATGTAGGAAACCAGCTCGCCCTTCTCCACGAACGGCTTGGCATAGGTGGCCAGACCGTCGCCGTCGAAGGCTGCGCTGCCCAGCGCGCGTGGCAGGTGCGGACGCTCGTCCAGACTCAGCCACTCGGGGAACAGGCACTGGCCGAGGGCGCCTTCGAGGAAGGACGAGTGACGGTACAGATTGCCGCCGGAAATGGCTGCCAGCAGATGGCTGAACAGCCCGCCAGCCAGCTCGGCTGCGAACAGCACCGGTACCTCGCAGGTCGGGACCGGCCGTGCGCCGAGGCGGCTGACCGCGCGCTCGGCCGCGCGCTGACCGATGCCCGCAGGATCGGCCAGCAGCTCGCCCTGGCGATTGACGTCGTACCAGTAGTCGCGCTGCATCTGCCCTTCGCCCTCGGCGATCATCACGCAGCTCAGGCTGTGGCGGGTGCTGGCGTAGCCGCCGATGAAGCCGTTGCTGTTGCCGTATACGCGGCAACCCTGGTGCGTGTTGAGGCTGGTGCCGTCGGCGTTCTTGATCCGCGCGTCGGCAGCGAAGGCGGCCGCCTCGCAGGCCAGTGCCTGCTCCACGGCCTGCTCCGGGGTGATCGACCAGGGGTGGTAGAGATCCAGCTCCGGCATGTCGCGGGCCATCAGCGCGGCGTCGGCAAGGCCCGCACACTCGTCTTCGCTGGCGTGCCTGGCGATGGCCAGGGCGGCAGCCACGGTTTCGCGGATGGCGGCCTCGCCAGTGGCCGAGGTACTCGCCGAACCCTTGCGCTGGCCGACATAGAGGGTGATGCCGAAGCCCTGGTCGCGATTGAACTCGACGGTTTCCACCTCGCCCTGGCGCACCGTGGTGGACAACCCCTGGCCCGCGGAAACCGCCACTTCACAGGCGCTGGCGCCCTGCCGCGCGGCCTCGGCGAGAATCGCCTCGACCTGTTCCTGCAGCGCCGGCAAGGCCTGCGGCCCGATCCGTTCTACTTCACTCATAACCCACTCCTGATCCATGTATCGCGGGCGCCAGTGGCCCGCTCTCGACTGCCCGCCCACAGGCCGCCAGTCACGGTTGCTGCTATCATGGCGGCGTTTCCCTCTGGACCCACCCCATGTCTGATTCCTACGACGACTTCTCCCTGGAGAAGAGCAAATCCCAGGTCAAACGCGAACTGCATGCCCTGCAGGATCTCGGCGAGCGCCTGACCACGCTCAAGGCGGATCTGCTGGCCAAGCTGCCGCTGACCGATGCCCTGCGCCGTGCCCTGGCCGAAGCGCCGAAACACACCGCCAATGCCGCGCGCAAGCGTCATATCCAGTTCATCGGCAAGCTGATGCGTGAACAGGATATCGAGGCGATCCTCGCCCTGATCGACCAGGTGGACAGTTCCACCCGTGAATACAACGAGCGCTTCCACGCCCTGGAACGCTGGCGCGACCGCCTGATCGGCGAGGGCGACAGCGCGCTGGAAGGTTTCGTCGAGCTCTACCCCGACGCCGACCGCCAGCACCTGCGCGGGCTGATCCGTCATGCCCAGCACGAGGCTGCGCACAACAAGCCACCGGCCGCTGCGCGCAAGGTGTTCAAGTACATCCGCGAGCTGGACGAGATACAACGCGGTCTGCGCTGACTCCCCAGGGCATGTCCGGCGCCCGTCGGGCACGCCCCGCTCCGCTCACCCAGGTGCGCGTGCATCCCAGGATCTACGCGCCGGTTCCACCGACCGTGATCGCATCGATCTTCAGCGTCGGCTGACCGACACCCACCGGCACCGACTGGCCGTCCTTGCCACAGGTACCCACACCGCTGTCCAGGGCCAGGTCGTTGCCGACCATGGACACGCGGCTCATGGCCTCCGGACCGTTGCCGATCAGGGTGGCGCCTTTTACCGGCGCGGTGATCCTGCCGTCCTCGATCAGGTAGGCCTCGCTGGTGGAGAAGACGAACTTGCCGCTGGTGATGTCCACCTGACCGCCGCCCAGGTTGGCGCAGTAGATGCCCTTCTTCACCGAACGGATGATCTCCTCCGGGTCGCTCTCGCCGGCCAGCATGTAGGTGTTGGTCATGCGCGGCATCGGCAGGTGCGCGTAGGATTCGCGGCGACCGTTGCCGGTGGCGGCAACGCCCATCAGGCGGGCGTTGAGCTTGTCCTGCATGTAGCCCTTGAGCACGCCGTTTTCGATCAGCGTGGTGCACTGGGTCGGGGTGCCCTCGTCATCGACGCTGAGCGAGCCACGTCGCCCGGCTAGGGTGCCGTCGTCGACGATGGTGCACAGGCTGGAAGCGACCTTCTGGCCGACCTGGCCGCTGTAGGCCGAGCTGCCCTTGCGGTTGAAATCGCCCTCCAGGCCGTGGCCGACCGCTTCGTGCAGCAGCACGCCGGACCAGCCGGCGCCCATCACCACCGGCAGCGTGCCGGCCGGCGCGGGGATCGCCTCCAGGTTGACCAGCGCCTGGCGCAGGGCCTCGCGGGCGTAGCCCATGGCGCGATCCTCTTCGAGGAAGTAACGGTAGTCGGTACGCCCGCCACCGCCGTGGCCGCCGCGCTCGCGACGACCGTTCTGCTCGACGATGACGCTGACGTTGAAGCGCACCAGCGGACGGATGTCGGCGCTCAGGCTGCCGTCATGAGCGGCCACCAGGATGCGGTCCCAGACCCCGGCCAGGCTCACCGTGACCTGCTTGATGCGCGGGTCCAGCGCGCGCGTGGCGCGGTCGATCCGCTTGAGCAGCTCGACCTTCTCGGCACGCTCCAGCACATCCAGCGGGTTGCCTTCGGCATACAGCTGGGTCACCTGAGGGCTGGCGAAGGCCTGCACGCGGCCCTGCTGGCCGGCGCGGGAGATGGAGCGGGCGGCGCGCGCCGCCTGGCTCAGCGCATCGAGGCTGATCGCATTGCTGTAGGCGAAACCGGTCTTCTCACCGGACTGGGCACGCACGCCAACCCCCTGATCGAGGTTGAAACTGCCTTCCTTGACGATGCCGTCCTCAAGCACCCAGGTTTCCGAAATCTGGCTCTGGAAGTACAGATCGGCGGCATCGATGCCTGGCCCTGCGACTTCGCCCAGCACGCTGCTGAGGCTGTCGAGCGTCAGCTCGCCGGGGGCGAGCAGGTGCTCGCTGACGGATTGCAACATCGTATTCATGGTCACTCCACAACGATCGGACGCGGCACGTCCGACAAGAAAAATCGGCGGTGCTGCTGCACCGGCATGCGTTGGCGGATAGCCGCCTGCTCGGCGGCATCGCGGGCGGCCAGCAGGGCGCCCTCGCCCTGATCCTGCTCCACCAGCACCGTTCCCCAGGGATCGATGATCGCCGAATGGCCGAAGGTCAGACGCTGCCCCGGATGCTCGCCGCCCTGCCCCGCTGCCAATATGTAGCACTGGGTCTCGATGGCTCGGGCCCGGGTCAGCACCTGCCAGTGGGCGGCCCCGGTCACGGCGGTGAAGGCCGCCGGCACGCTGATCAGCTCGGCGCCAGCCTCACGCAGTGCGCCGAACAGCTCGGGAAAGCGCAGGTCGTAGCACACCGTCAGGCCCAGGCGCCCAACCGGCGTGTCGGCCACCACCAGGCGCTGGCCATGAACGAAATCGTCCGACTCGCGGTAGCGGCCGCGGTTATCGGTCACGTCGACGTCGAACAGGTGCAGCTTGTCGTAGCGCGCCACGCGCTCGCCCTGCTCGTCGATCAGCAGCGAGCAGGCATGCGGCCTGCCTTGCGGTTCGTCATCCGGCGGCAGCGGCAAGGTGCCGGCCACTATCCATAAGCTGAGGTCGCGGGCGGCCTGTTTCAACCAGGGCAGGATCGGCCCTTCACCAGCGGCTTCGGCATGGCCGATGGCAGTGAGATCCCGGCGGCCCATGGCGGCGAAGTTCTCCGGCAGCACAACCAGGCGCGCACCGCCCTGGGCCGCACGCTCGAGCATGCGCCGGGCCAGGCGCAGATTGGATTGCACGTCGTCCTGGCTGACCATCTGGATCACAGCGAGATTCATGGGGCTACTCATCGGTTCTGATTGCCACAGAGTACGCCAAGCCGTCCGCTCATTGCGGTTTTTCGAACGGCTTGTCGAAGCTGATTTCCGGATCCTGCAGTGGCCCCTTGACGTCGTACTGCACGCTGGCGAAGCGCGCGACCCTGTCTCCCAGCAGCTTGTCGACCACGAACAGCGCACCGCCGACGGCCGGCGCCCCGACGATCAGCGCGGCCAGCGGCAGGTTGTTGGTCACCGGCAGGGTCACCAGCAGCTTGGCGTCGATACGCTCGTTGCGCATGTCCAGGTTGCCCTTGAGTTCGAGGTTGCTAGACGGCCCGGTCAGGGTGATCGGTTCGCGGGTAACGAACAGACCGTCGTTGGCCTGCAGGTTGCCCTTGACCCGGTCATAGCTCAGGCCCTTGCCGAGCAGGTCCGAGAAGTCCAGGCGCAGGCGGCGGCCGATGGAGTCGAAGTTGAGCAGGCCGAATACCCGCAATGCCTGCGCCGAGCCCTGCACTTCGACGAACTGTCCCTTGCGCAGGGAGGGTTCGAAGGTGCCGGAAAAACGCTTGAGCGAGAACCAGGCCAGCGAGCCCGGCCAGCTGCCGTCGATGTCGACACGAAAACTTTCGCTGGTGGCGCTGGGGGCGAAGTCCCAGGCCAGCAGTACCTTGCCCAGGTCCCCGCCCTGCATGCGCCCCTTGTACCAGCTGCGCGTGGCGCCCGGCGCGCCGCGCCAGCCTGCGCTGCCGCCGATCTTCAGCCCCTGCAGGTCGAGATCGAGTTCGTCGAAGCGCACCCCCTGTTCTTCCGGGCGCACCTTCAGCGACCAGGCACCCAGCACCTTGTCGCCGCGCTGCACGCGCTCGATACGGATGTCCAGCGCCGGAATCTGCCGGGGGTCGACGTCCGCCAGCGGATCGGGCGCATCGCCGGCCTTCGCAGCCTCAGGATCGGGTGCCGGCAGCCTGACATGCTGCAGATCGATGCGGATAGGCACACCCTCGGCATCGGCGCGCAGCACCCGCCCGGCCGCCAGCTCGCTGTCGAGCTGCAGTTCCCAGGCCTGCCCCTGTCGCGTCAGGCCGATGCGCAGCTGCTCGACCTCCTGACCAAACCCGCGGAAACGCCCGATATTCAGCTGCCCCCCACGGAACAGACGCTGGCTGTCGTCGTCCACCTTTACCGGGTGATCCACGGACAGCTGCTTCCAGGCATCGAGATCCAGCTCCGCCAGCGTGCCACGCACCCCCAGCCCCTGCGCAGTGGGCAGCCGAGCCGGCTCGCCGCCCACTACAAGTTCACCGCGTCCGTCGGCCAGAGCCCCTGCCGGCGCCGCCAGATTGAGACTGGCCACCCCCTCGTAGTCGGCCCAGTAGCGCCGCTCGCGTCCGCTCAGGGTCATGCGCCACTCGGCATGGCGCTCCTGCTCGGCCGTCTTGCCGAAGGGCGCGGGCAGATCGATGGCCACGCCGCGCAGATTCGAGTCGACACGCAGCTGACTGTCGTCTCCGTCGAGGGTCAGCCGCAGGCGATAGGGCAGCAGCCCGCCGACCGGAAGCTTCTGCGGACCACCCAGCCACTGACTGAGCGTTTCCACCTGCACCTGGCCGCGCAGATCGAAGAGCGTGCGCGCCTGGCCGCGCGAGCCTTCGGCGCTGACCTTGCCGCGCACCTGACGCCCGAACACCTGCGCCCGCACGTCCGGAGCACTGAGCCCCGACGCGCTGTCGAAGCGAAACGCGCCCTGCACCTGGCTCAATTGCAGATCCGGGTTGCTCAGCTTGAGGCTGGCGCCCTCGGTGGCGAAGTCCACTATCACGCCCGGCTTAGGCCCTTTCTGCAAAGGGACATCCAGCTGCAGGCGTCCGCTCAATGGCCCTTCACCCTGCCAGCCGGCAACGATCTCGGCGGTACCGATGGGGGCTTCGCGCAGCAGCTTGATGGCATCGCCCAGGCTGCTCTGCACCTTGCCGTCGAGCTTCAGGCGCGGCGGCTTGCCGTCATGCAGCAGGGGAATGTTGGCGGTCACCTCGCTGACCCGGCTGTCCAGCAGACGCCCGCTCTGCAGGCGCACGCGTACCGCGTCGTCCTCGATCAGCACCTCGCCGTTGCCTTCGCGCAGAGACGGCCAGTCCGGCTGGAAGGCCAGTTCGGCATCCTTGACCTGGAAGAACAGGCTGAGGCTGCGCGCCCCCAGCGAAGCGCCCTTGTTCAGCGATCCCTGATACTGGAAGTAGCCTTCCTCCACCCGGCCAGAGCGAATGGCAGTCTTCAGCCACTTGTCCAGCTCGGCGCTCATTCCCGGTGAACGGCTCGGCAGATACTTCTCGGTGTAGGCCGCATCGCCGTCACGCAGACCGACGCGCAGGTCCATGTAGTCCTCGGCATCGGGATCGCGACGCAGGCGAATCAGCATGTCTCCGGCGATCTGCCCTTCCTCGCCATCCAGGCGCATGTAAGGGCTGGCCAGGGTCAGGCCGTCGTCGTTCCACGCCCAGCTCAGGCGCGCCTGGGCATGACGGTAGCGCCAGGGCTCGGGGAACAGCTGATCCAGATGCAGGGCGAAGTTTTCGCTGTTCAGGCGCAACTCGCCCTGGAACAGATTGCCCGACGCACTGCCGCTGACGTTCTCTGCCGCCGGCGCGCCGTGGTAGGCGGCGATGCCCACGCGCTCGAGGTTGGCGGCGAAGCGCAGACGCTCGGCGCCTTCTGCTTGCGGGAAGTAGTCCAGCAGCAGATTGCTGACGCTGCCCTGCGGCGCCAGGCCGACCAGCGCCTGCTCGGCGGCCTCCGGCAGGGGCGCCAGGGCGTGCACCAGGGGCGCCCAGGCCGCCAGATCGAGGCGGTCGGCGCTCAGCGCCCAGCGCTCTTCTGCACTGCCGGCGCCGTGCTGCGCCAGGTTCAGATGCACTTCGCCAATGCGCTGCTCGCCATGGGTCATGGCCAACGAATCGAGCTGCGCGTGCACCCCGCCTGCCTCCTGACGGAAGTAGGCATTGAAGGCCAGGTCGTCCAGGGTGATCGGCTCCTGCTCGCCATGCGCGCCGACCACCTGCGGTGCATGCAGGCGCAGGGCACCCTGCTGCAGGGCCAGCCCGCGCGCCTTGAGCCAGAGTTCGCCGCCGGCCTGCAGGCGCTCAAGGTGCCAGTCGCCGGTCAGGCGCTGCGGCAGCCAGGCCGCCCAGTCGCTCTGCGGCAGGCTCAGGTACAGCTCGGCTTCGGCCTCGCGCCAGCTCTGCGGCTGCATCCGCGTGCGCAGGCGCAAGGCCAGCGGCTGACCATCGGGCAGCAGCAGGCGACCATCCAGGCGCTGGCTGTTGCGGCCATAACCCAGGCTGAGGTTGACGTAGCTGAGCAGCAGCGGCTCCTGGTCGCGCGGCTGCAGGACGATACGGCTGTCGAACAGGCTGATGCGCCGCACTATCCGCAACTGTTCCAGCACCTGCTGGACATCCGCGTCGGGGCCGTCACGCTGTGGCCAGCCTTGCAGGTGCCAGGCACCCTCGGCGTCTTCCTGCAGGTTCAGCTGCAGGCCATCGAACTGCAGATGAGCGATGCGCGGTTGCCGCGCCAGCAGGCTGCCGAGCATATCCGGCAGCAGCTGCACGCGATCCAGGCCGAGCCCCAGATCCTGCGCACCGATCTGCACATCGTGAGCCACCAGCACCGGCGCGAAGCCCTGCCAGCGCCCCTCCAGCCGACCGATGCGCACCGGTACGCCCAGCGCCTCGCTAGCGTGGTCCTCCGCCTCCAGGCGGTACTCGGCCACCAGCGGCACCAGCTCGCGACCCAGGCTGACATACAGCGCCGCCAGCACCAGCAGCGCGGCGCACAGACCGAGCCCCCAGCGCAGCAGCTGCAGAAACAGACGCCCCAGACCACCCACCTCAGGGCTTCCCGTGCTCAGAGCAGCACCACATCGTACTGTTCCTGGGAGTACATGGTTTCCACCTGAAACTTGATGGTGCGGCCGATGAAGGCCTCCAGATCGGCGACGTTGCCCGACTCCTCATCGAGCAGGCGGTCGACCACCTTCTGGTTGGCCAGCACCCGATAACCCTCCGCCTGGTAAGCACGAGCCTCGCGCAGGATCTCGCGGAAGATCTCGTAGCAGATGGTTTCCGGCGTCTTCAGCTTGCCGCGGCCCTGGCAGGCGCTGCACGGCTCGCAGAGGATCTGCTCGAGGCTCTCGCGGGTGCGCTTGCGGGTCATCTGCACCAGGCCCAGCTCGGTGATGCCGATGATGTTGGTCTTGGCGTGGTCGCGCTCCAGCTGCTTCTCCAGGGTGCGCAGTACCTGGCGCTGGTGCTCCTCGTCCTCCATGTCGATGAAGTCGATGATGATGATGCCGCCCAGGTTGCGCAGGCGCAGCTGACGGGCAATGGCGGTGGCCGCCTCCAGATTGGTCTTGAAGATGGTCTCTTCCAGCGTGCGGTGACCGACGAAGGCGCCGGTGTTGACGTCGATGGTGCTCATCGCCTCGGCCGGATCGACCACCAGGTAGCCACCGGATTTCAGCGGTACCTTGCGCTCCAGCGCGCGCTGGATTTCGTCTTCTACGCCGTACAGGTCGAAGATCGGCCGCTCGCCGGGGTAGTGTTCCAGGCGGTCGGCGATTTCCGGCATCAGCTCGGCGACGAACTGGGTGATCTTTTGAAAGGTCTCGCGCGAGTCGACACGGATCTTCTCGGTGCGCGGGCTGACCAGGTCGCGCAGGGTGCGCAGCGCAAGGGACAGGTCCTCGTAGATCACCGAGGGGGCCTTGGCGTTCTGGATCTGAGCGGCGATCTGGTCCCACAGGCGGCGCAGGTAACGGATGTCGATGAGAATCTCGTCGGCGCCGGCCCCTTCCGCCGCGGTGCGCAGGATGAAGCCACCAGCCTCCTCGATGCCCTCGGCGGCGACGCAGTCGGCCACCACCTGCTTGAGCCGATCGCGCTCGGCTTCTTCCTCGATCTTCAGCGAGATACCGACATGGCTGGTGCGCGGCATGTACACCAGGTAACGCGAGGGAATCGACAGCTGGGTGGTCAGGCGCGCGCCCTTGCTGCCGATGGGGTCCTTGGTGACCTGCACCACCAGACTCTGCCCTTCGTGCACCAGGGCGCTGATCGGTTCGACGGCAGCGCCTTCACGGGTGGAGATCTCCGAGGCATGGATGAAGGCCGCACGTTCCAGGCCAATGTCGACGAACGCCGCCTGCATGCCGGGCAGCACCCGCACCACCTTGCCCTTGTAGATATTGCCGACGATGCCGCGCTTCTGCGTGCGCTCGACGTGCACTTCCTGCAGCACGCCGTTTTCCACCACCGCCACGCGCGACTCCATCGGCGTGATATTGATCAGAATCTCTTCGCTCATGCATCCGTCCCGCTGGATTCGTTGTCGGTTCGACGTGACGCCGATTGTTTCTGCAGGCGCGAATTCATGGGCGATTCCATCCTGAACGTCGCGCCTGCACCTAGCCTTGCGTCGGCATCTGCCAGCAGGGGATGCCGAAATCCGCCAGCAGTTGCGCCGTTTCGCACAAGGGCAGACCGACCACCGCCGAATAACTGCCCTCGATACGACTGACGAACACCGCCGCCAGTCCCTGAATACCATATCCGCCTGCCTTGTCGCAGGGTTCGCCGCTGGCCCAGTAGGCCTCGATCTCCGCCTCGCTCAGGGCGCGGAAGGTGACGTCGCTGGCCACCACACGCGCCGCTTCGCGATCGCCGCTGACGAGGGCTACGGCCGTCAGCACCTGATGGGTACGTCCGGCCAGGGCGCGCAGCATGCGCTGAAAATCGGCGAAATCCTGGGGCTTGCCCAGAATGCGTCCATCCAGCACCACGGCGGTGTCGGCGCCCAGCACCACGGCATTGGCGCGGCCGCCCAGGGCGGTCAGTCCGGCACGTACCTTTTCCCGCGCCAGACGCTCTACATAGGCCGTGGCAGGCTCATCTGGCAACGGGTTTTCATCTATCGAGGCGATTTGCGTGACGCAGGGCACGGCAATCTGTGCCAGCAGCTCGCGCCGGCGGGGCGAGGCGGAGGCCAGGAACAGCTCGGCCATACGGGTATCTCCCTTGGCGAACCGCGACCAGCCGTGCGGCGGGCCGCGCTCAGTTGACGTTGAGGCGCAGGTGCAGGCCGCGCAGGATGCCGCAGATCCAGGGCCAGAGCAGTGCGCTGACCAGTGCCGGCAGGACGAAGGCCAGGGTCGGCGGACGACTGCCGGTCAGGGCGTTGAGCCACAGCTGCACCAGCTGGGCCAGACCGAACACCACCATCAGCACCACGCTCTGCTGCCACAGTGGGAACATGCGCAGACGCTGATGCAGGCTCAGCACCAGAAAGGTGATCAGGGTCAGGATCAGCGCGTTCTGCCCCAGCAGGGTACCGAACAACACGTCCTGTGCCAGCCCCAGCAACCAGGCCGTGGTCATGCCGACGCGATGCGGCAACGCCAGCACCCAATAGGTGAGGATCAGCGCGACCCACAGTGGGCGGCCGATCTGCATGAACTCGGGCAGCGGTGAAACACTGAGCAACAATCCAAGCGCCAGGCTGAGCCAGATCACCCAGCCGTTGCGCGATTGAACACCGACCATCAGTTCGTCTCCTGGGCGGCAGCAGGGGTCACCGGCGCATCGCCCTCGGCAGGTTTCTGCTCGCCCTGCTCGCGCGCCCGCTCGGCTTCGCGATCAGCCGCTTCCTGGGCCTCGGCCGAATCGTTGGCACGCTGCTCCGGGGTACGCTGATCGGAGAACACCAGAAGCAGGTAACGGCTGCGGTTGAGCGCGGCGGTGGGCACAGCGCGGACGATGGCGAAGGGCTGGCCCGAATCGTGGATCACTTCCTTGACCGTGGCCACCGGGTAGCCGGCCGGGAAGCGCTGGCCCATGCCGGAGCTGACCAGCAGATCGCCTTCCTTGATGTCGGCGGTATCGGCGACGTGACGCAATTCGAGGCGCTCGGGGTTGCCGGTACCGACCGCGATGGCGCGCAGGCCGTTGCGATTGACCTGCACCGGGATGCTGTGGGTGTTATCGGTGAGCAGCAGCACGCGCGAGGTGTAGGGCATGATCTCCACCACTTGGCCCATCAGGCCCCGGGCATCGAGCACCGGCTGGCCGAGGAACACGCCGTCCTTCTCGCCCTTGTCGATCAGAATGCGGTGGGTATAGGGGTTGGGATCGACGCCGATCAGCTCGCCGACCAGCACCTCTTCGTCCACCAGCGCGGCGGAGTTGAGCAGTTCGCGCAGGCGCACGTTCTGCTCGGTGAGCGCGGCCAGTTTCTGCAGACGGCGCTGCAGCAGCAGAGCCTCGGCCTTGAGCTTCTCGTTCTCGGCCATCAGCTCGCTGCGCGAGGAGATCTGCTGGGTAGCACCGTCCCAGGCGCGTACCGGCAGGTCGGCCAGCCAGTAGAAGGGCGTCAGCACCAGGCCCATCTGGCTGCGCAGTGGCTTGAGCGCCTCGAAACGCGCGTCGACCACCATCAGCACCGCCGAGAGCACGGCGAATACCAGCAGGCGGATGCCCAGCGAGGGACCTTTGGCGAAGAGCGGCTTAATGACCTGCTCCTTGTGCGCCACATGGGCGGAAAGCGCGCGATTTCATGCGAAGGGCAAAACCGGTCAGGCGAAGGTTGGGCCGAGTGTACTGCAATGCTCGAATATGCGCGTGCCGCCCGGAGGCGGCACGACAGCGAGCCACTAGCGGAACCCTTACTCGGTGGAGAGCAGGTCCATGGCGTGGCGATCCATCATTTCCAGCGCCTTGCCGCCGCCACGGGCGACGCAGGTCAGCGGGTCTTCGGCGACGATCACCGGCAGACCGGTTTCCTGGGCCAGCAGCTTGTCCAGGTCACGCAGCAACGCGCCGCCACCGGTCAGCACCAGGCCGCGCTCGGCGATGTCCGAGGCCAGCTCGGGCGGCGACTGCTCCAGCGCGCTCTTGACCGCCTGGACGATGGTCGCCAGGGATTCCTGCAGCGCTTCGAGCACTTCGTTGGAGTTCAGGGTGAAGCTGCGTGGTACGCCCTCGGCCAGGTTGCGACCGCGCACGTCGACTTCGCGAATCTCGCCGCCCGGGTAGGCGGTGCCGATTTCCTGCTTGATGCGCTCGGCGGTGCCTTCACCGATCAGCGAGCCGTAGTTGCGGCGCACGTAGGTGATGATGGCTTCGTCGAAACGGTCGCCGCCGACGCGGACGGACTCGGCGTAAACCACGCCATTGAGGGAAATCAGCGCGATCTCGGTGGTACCGCCGCCGATATCGACGACCATCGAACCGCGGGCCTCTTCGACCGGCAGGCCGGCACCGATGGCAGCGGCCATCGGCTCTTCGATCAGAAACACTTCACGGGCACCGGCGCCCAGGGCCGATTCGCGAATGGCGCGACGCTCGACCTGGGTCGATTTGCACGGCACGCAGATCAGTACGCGCGGCGACGGCTGCAGGAAGCTGTTTTCGTGAACCTTGTTGATGAAGTACTGCAGCATCTTTTCGCAAACGCTGAAGTCGGCGATCACGCCATCCTTCATCGGGCGAATCGCAGAAATGTTGCCGGGGGTACGGCCGAGCATGCGCTTGGCCTCGGTGCCGACGGCCACGACACTCTTCTGGTTGCCGTGGGTACGGATGGCGACCACGGACGGCTCGTTCAGCACGATGCCGCGTTCGCGCACATAAATAAGGGTATTGGCAGTGCCCAGGTCGATCGAAAGATCGCTGGAGAACATGCCACGCAGTTTCTTGAACATTAGGAAGGGACCCTAGGCAACGCGTGGGTGAAGGCCAGGCGCGGAAAACGCGCAGGTAAAAAGTGCGGCAAACTCTAACAACGGCAGGGATTTTGAGCAAGGCGGCAATATGGTAGATTGCCTGTTTTTCCGGGCCTTGCAGCCGCACATCGCGGCCTTTGACCGCCAGCTCACGACATCCGTTCCCTGCAGCCTGGCTACCCGCGCGCCCTTCACACTTCCACTGGAGAACCCCCGATGGCGCTTGAACGCTCCGAGGTGGAAAAAATCGCCCACCTGGCCCGCCTTGGCCTGAACGAAAGCGATATTCCGCAAACCACCGAAACCCTGAACAGCATCCTCGGCCTGATCGACCAGATGCAGGCGGTCGACACCCAGGGCATCGAGCCCCTGGCCCACCCGCTGGAAGCCACCCAGCGCCTGCGCGCCGACGTGGTCAGCGAGCACAACCAGCGCGACGCCTATCAGGCCATCGCCCCGGCCGTGGAAAGCGGCCTGTACCTCGTGCCGAAAGTCATCGAATAAAGGAAAGGGCTCGACATGCATCAAATGACCCTCGCCGAGATCGCCAAGGGCCTCGAGGCCAAGCAGTTCTCCGCCGAAGAGCTGAGCCGCGCCCTGCTGGCGCGCATCGCGCAGCTCGACCCGCAGCTCAACAGTTTCATCACCGTCACCGAAGATCTGGCCATCGAACAGGCCAAGGCCGCCGACGCCCGTCGCGCGGCCGGCGAAAACAGCCCGCTGCTCGGCGCCCCGATCGCCCACAAGGACCTGTTCTGCACCAACGGCGTGCTGACCTCCTGCGGCTCGAAGATCCTCACCGGCTTCAAGGCGCCCTACGACGCCACCGTGGTGGAGAAGCTCAAGGCCGCCGGCACCGTCACCCTCGGCAAGCTGAACATGGACGAGTTCGCCATGGGCTCGGCCAACGAATCCAGCCACTACGGCGCGGTGAAGAACCCCTGGGACACCAGCCGCGTACCCGGCGGCTCTTCGGGCGGCTCGGCTGCTGCCGTGGCCGCACGCCTGCTGCCGGCCGCCACCGGCACCGACACCGGCGGCTCGATCCGTCAGCCGGCGGCGCTGACCAACCTCACCGGCATCAAGCCCACCTACGGCCGCGTTTCGCGCTGGGGCATGATCGCCTACGCCTCCAGCCTCGACCAGGGCGGCCCGCTGGCCCGCACCGCTGAGGACTGCGCCCTGCTGCTCGGCGCCATGGCCGGCTTCGATGCCAAGGACTCCACCAGCGTCGATCAGCCGGTGGATGACTACCTGGCTGCGCTGGCCCAGCCGCTGGCCGGCCTGCGCATCGGCCTGCCCAAGGAATACTTCGGCGCCGGCCTCGACGCGCGTATCGGCGAGAAGGTGATGGCTGTGGTCGAGGAGCTGAAAAAGCTCGGCGCCACCGTCAAGGACATCAGCCTGCCGAACATGCAGCATGCGATTCCCGCCTACTACGTGATCGCCCCGGCAGAAGCCAGCTCCAACCTGTCGCGCTTCGATGGCGTGCGCTTCGGCTATCGCTGCGAAAACCCGGTGAACCTCGAAGACCTGTACAAGCGTTCGCGCGGCGAAGGCTTCGGTGCCGAGGTCAAACGGCGCATCATGGTCGGCACCTACGCGCTGTCGGCCGGCTATTACGACGCCTACTACATCAAGGCGCAGCAGATCCGCCGCCTGATCAAGAACGACTTCGTCGCCGCCTTCAAGGATGTCGACGTGATCCTCGGCCCGACCACGCCCAACCTGGCCTGGAAGCTGGGCGAGAAGAACGCCGACCCGGTGTCCGCCTACCTGGAAGACATCTACACCATCACCGCCAACCTGGCCGGCATCCCCGGTCTGTCAATGCCGGCCGGCTTCGTCGATGGTCTGCCGGTGGGCGTGCAGCTGCTCGGCAACTACTTCCAGGAAGGTCGTCTGCTCAATGTCGCGCACCAGTACCAACAGGTCAGCGACTGGCACAAACAAGCACCGACTGGTTTCTGAGGAATAGACAGATGCAATGGGAAACCGTAATCGGGCTCGAGATCCACGCTCAGCTCAGCACGCAATCGAAGATCTTCTCGGCCAGCGCCACCAGCTTCGGCGCCGAGCCCAACACCCAGGCCAGCCTGATCGACCTCGGCATGCCCGGCACCCTGCCGGTGCTCAACGCCGAGGCGGTACGCATGGCGGTGAAATTCGGCCTGGCGATCGACGCACATATCGCGCCGCAGAACGTCTTCGCCCGTAAGAACTACTTCTATCCGGACCTGCCCAAGGGCTACCAGACCAGCCAGATGGATCACCCCATCGTCGGCAAGGGCCATCTGGACATCACCCTGGAAGACGGCACCGTCAAGCGCATCGGCATCACCCGCGCGCACTTGGAAGAGGATGCCGGTAAGAGCCTGCACGAAGACTTCCACGGCATGAGCGGCATCGACCTGAACCGCGCCGGTACGCCGCTGCTGGAGATCGTCTCCGAGCCGGATATCCGCAGCGCCAAGGAGGCGGTGGCCTACGTCAAGGCCATCCACGCCCTGGTGCGCTACCTGGGCATCTGCGACGGCAACATGGCCGAAGGCTCGCTGCGCTGCGACTGCAACGTTTCCGTGCGCCCGAAAGGCCAGGAAGCCTTCGGCACCCGCGCCGAGATCAAGAACGTCAACTCCTTCCGCTTTATCGAGAAGGCGATCAACCACGAGATCCAGCGCCAGATCGAGCTGATCGAGGACGGCGGCAAGGTCATCCAGGAAACCCGCCTGTACGACCCGAACAAGGACGAGACCCGCTCCATGCGCGGCAAGGAAGAAGCCAACGACTACCGTTACTTCCCCTGCCCCGACCTGCTGCCGGTGGTGATCGAGCAGAGCTTCCTCGACGAGGTGCGCAGCCAGCTGCCGGAACTGCCGACGCAGAAGCGCGAGCGTTTCCAGAGTCAGTACGGTCTGTCCACCTACGACGCCAGCGTGCTCTCGGCCAGCCGCGAGATGGCCGAGTACTTCGAAGAAGTGACCAAGGTCTGCGGCGATGCCAAGCTGGCGGCCAACTGGGTGATGGGCGAGCTGTCCAGCCTGCTCAACAAGGAAGGCCTGGAGATCGAGCAGTCGCCGGTTTCCGCCGAGCACCTGGGCGGCATGATCCTGCGCATCAAGGACAACACCATCAGCGGCAAGATCGCCAAGATGGTGTTCGAGGCCATGGCCGCCGGTGAAGGCAGCGCCGATGCGATCATCGAGAGCAAGGGCCTCAAGCAGGTTACCGACAGCGGCGCCATCGAGGCGATGCTCGACGAGGTGCTGGCCGCCAACGCCGAGCAGGTCGAGCAGTACCGCGCCAGCGACGAAGCCAAGCGCGGCAAGATGTTCGGCTTCTTCGTCGGCCAGGCCATGAAAGCCTCCAAGGGCAAGGCCAACCCGGGGCAAGTGAACGAACTGCTGAAGAAGAAGCTCGAAGGCTGAGCCAGGCCGTTTCGCTTGATACTGAAAAACGCCGGTTCCCCCGGCGTTTTTTCATGGGGAAAGAACAGATGACGATCCGTAGCCCGGATGCAATCCGGGAACCTTCATTGCCCCGGATTACATCCGGGCTGCGCACCTGCGCATTACTCGGCGCGCTCGCCCTGCTGGTCGGCTGCTCCACCTTCGGCGGCGGCTCAGGCAGCAGCGAGACCGGCAAGGCCTCCTACTACGGCGACCGCCACCACGGGCGCAAGACCGCCAGCGGTGAACGCTTCGATCAGCAGGCGCTGACCGCCGCACACCGCAGCCTGCCGTTCGGCAGCCGGGTCAAGGTCACCAACCTGAACAACGGCCGCACCGTGGTGGTCCGTATCAACGACCGCGGTCCCTTCGTGCGCGGGCGCATCATCGACGTGTCGCGACGCGCGGCGCAGCAGCTGGACATGCTGCGTGCCGGCGTGGTGCCGGTGCGAGTCGAAGCGCTGGACTGAACAGGGTCGGTAACAAATCGCTGCCAGCACCCACTGGCGCGGCGATACGCCATCGCTACACTAGCCGCACTTTTTTCGGAGCTTTCCTGCAATGACAATGATGACCTACGTCTACCTGATCGCCGGCCTGGTGCTGCTGGTTGCCGGTGCCGAAGTGCTGGTGCGCGGCGCCGCCAAGCTGGCTGCGCAGTTCGGCATTCCGCCCCTGGTGATCGGCCTGACCGTGGTGGCCTTCGGCACCAGCGCCCCGGAAACCGCGGTCAGCGTGCAATCGGCCTTCAACGGCAGTGGCGATCTGGCCATCGGCAACGTGATCGGCAGCAACATCGCCAACGTGTTGCTGATTCTCGGCATGACCGCCCTGGTGGCGCCGCTGATCGTCTCGCGCCAGCTGATCCGCCTCGACGTGCCGATCATGATCGGCGCCAGCCTGGTGGTCTATGCCCTGGCCTGGGACGGCGCGCTGAGCCGCCTCGACGGCGCCCTGCTGTTCGGCGGCGTGCTGACCTACACCGGTTTTCTGATCTACAGCGCACGCAAGGAAAACAAGAGCGACGATGACGAGTTCGCCAAGGAATTCGGCCTCGATGAACCGGCCAAGCCCTATGCCTGGGTCATCAACCTCGGTCTGATCGTCGCCGGCCTGGCGCTGCTGGTCGGCGGCTCCAACCTGCTGGTCGAAGGCGCCGTGCAACTGGCCCGTGCCCTCGGCCTGTCGGAACTGGTGATCGGCCTGACGGTGATCGCCATCGGCACCTCGCTGCCGGAGCTGGCCACCTCGATCATCGCTGCCTTCAAGGGCGAGCGCGACATCGCCGTGGGCAACATCGTCGGCAGCAACATCTTCAACCTGCTGTGCGTGCTGGGCCTGGCCTCGCTGGTATCGCCTGCTGCCATTTCGGTATCGCCCAATGCCCTGGCCTTCGACTTCCCGGTGATGATCGCGGTTGCCGTCGCCTGTCTGCCGATCTTCTTCACCGGCTTTCGCATCAACCGCTGGGAAGGCGCCCTGTTCCTCGCCTATTACGTGGCCTACACCCTGTATCTGGTGCTGTTCAGCACCGGTCGCCCGTTCGCCCAGACCTTCGGCGACGCCATGCTCGGTTACGTGCTGCCGCTGACCGCCGTCACCCTGGTGATCGTCGCCGGGCGCTCCTGGCACAACCATCGCAAGGGGGGCATCTGAGCATGACCGACAACCATGACCGCGGCGTGCAGGTGCGCCGCGAGGTGATGGGCGACGCCTTCGTCGACCGTGCCCTGGGCAATGCCACCGAGTTCACCCAGCCGCTGCAGGACTTCGTCAACGAACACGCCTGGGGCGGCGTGTGGACCCGCAGCGGCCTGCCGCGCGCGACCCGCAGCCTGATCACCCTGGCAGCGCTGACCGCGCTGAAATGCCCGCAGGAACTCAAGGGCCACGTGCGCGGCGCACTGAACAACGGCTGCACCGTCGAGGAAATCCGCGAGACCCTGCTGCACTGCGCGGTCTACGCCGGCGTACCGGCCAGCATCGATGCCTTCCGCGCGGCGCAGGAAGTGATCGAGGAATACCAGCGCAACGTTTCCTAGGACTTCGTAGGGTGCGCCGTGCGCACCAGCCATCACCGCCATCGGGCGCATGGTGCACCCTGCCGCCCGCCCTTAGATCCAGCCGCCCCACTGCAGTATCAGCAGCCCGACGTTGGTGGTGATCACCGCCGCCAGCGTGGTGATGACGATGATCGCCGCCGCTAGTTCATGGTTGGCGCCCACCGCGCGGGCCATGACGAAACTGGCGGCCGCCGTGGGGCTGGCGAAGTAGAGAAAGAGGATCGCCAGGTCCGCCTCACGGAAGCCGTACATCCAGGCGCCGTAGGTGGCTAGCAACGGCAACCAGACCATCTTCATCAGGCTGGCGCTCAGCGCAATGCCGCTGCTCTGCCGCAGGGAAGCCAGGCTGAGGGTGCCACCGATGCAGATCAGTGCCAACGGCAGGGTCATCTGCGCGAAGTATTCGGCCGAGGTCATTAGCCACGCCGGCAGCGCGATCTGCCAGTAGGCGAAGGGAATGGCCAGCAGCACACCGATGATCAGCGGGTTGATCAGAATGCTCCTGGCGATGGCCAGCGGCCCGGTCCTGGCTCCTGGGCTGTAGATGGCCAGGACGATGGCCGAGAGCACGTTGTAGCAGAGGATCACCACGCCACCGAGCACCGCGCCCAGGGACAGGCCGTAGTCGCCGTAAAGGCTGGTGGCCAGGGCCAGACCGATGATGCCGTTGTTGCCGCGAAAGGCGCCCTGGGTGTAGATGCCGCGCTCGGCATGGGCAATGCGCCAGATCGCCCAGCCCCAGGCCAGCAGGAAGCAGACCAGGGTGGCGGCGACGAAGAACAGCAGCAGCGCCGGTTGCAATGCCGCGCTCAGATCGGCGCGCACGATGCCGAGAAACAGCAGGGTCGGCATGGTGCCGCGAAACACCAGGCTCGAGGCGGTGTCGATAAAGGCGCGATCGATCCAGTGCAGGCGCTTGAGCGCCACGCCGAGAAACAGCATGGCGAACACGGGCGCGGTGATGGCGAGGGTTTGTGCAGCGACGGCGAACATGGCGACACCAGCAGGTTGTCTGACGACCTATGTTAGCTGGCTAAGCATCCTTCGACCATGGGCAATAGCCGCGCAGTTGTAGGGTGGGCCGGGGCATGCTTCGCCATTGGCAAAAGCTACGCAGTTGTAGGGTGGGCCGGGCGGCGGGTCTAGGTATGCAAAGGCTCAGCGACGAACCGGGCGCTTCTGCAATTTGCGCTGCAACGTGCGGCGGTGCATGCCCAGGGCGCGGGCGGTAGCGGAGATATTGCCCTCGTGCTCGGCCAGCACACGCTGGATGTGCTCCCACTGCAGGCGGTCCACCGACATGGGGTTTTCCGGCACCAGACTGTCGAGGTCGGCATGCTCGGAAAGCAGCGCGGTGAGCACGTCATCGGCATCGGCCGGCTTGCACAGGTAGTTGGCCGCGCCGCGCTTGATGGCCTCCACCGCAGTGGCGATGCTGGAATAGCCGGTGAGGATCACCACACGCATCTCGGCGTCCAGCTCCAGCAGCTTGGGCAGCAGCACCAGACCGGAGTCGCCCTCCATCTTCAGGTCGACCACGGCGTAGTCCGGCAGGTCTTCCTTGGCCAGCGCCAGGCCCTCGTCGGCGCTGGAGGCGGTGGACACGCGCAGGCCGCGGCGGCTCATGGCCCGCGCCATCACACGGGTAAAGGTAGGGTCGTCGTCGACCAGCAGCAGATGGGGCTGCTCTTCACCTTCGAACAGGGATTCTTCGCTCATGCTGGGTTTTCCTTGTCAGGCCACGCCGTAGGCTCGCGGTAACTTCAATTCGGTGAGGGTGCCGCCTTCCTCGTGGTTATACAACTTAACCGTGCCGCCGGCACGGGTCACGCTGGCCTGGCTGAGGAACAGACCAAGACCGAAGCCCTTGCCCTTGGTGGTGAAGAAAGGCCGCCCGAGCTGCTCGGCGATGGCCAGCGGCACGCCGGCGCCGTGGTCGCGGATGCTCAGGCGCAGCCACTGGTGGTCCCAGTCCAGGCGAATGTCGAGTTTGTCCGGGCAGGCGTCGGCAGCGTTGTTGAGCAGGTTGAGCAGCGCCTGGGTCAGATCCGCCGGCGGCATGATGCGCGGCGGCGTGCCACGCCCCAGGCACTGGTAGCGGTAGCTGGCCTCGGGGCGCATCAGGTGCCAGCGGTTGAGGGTGGTTTCCAGCCACTCGACGCAGGATTGCTCCACCACCGCCTGACGCCGGTCGTTCTCGGCGGCACGCACCAGTTGCTGCAGAGTGTACTTGCACAGCTTGACCTGCTCCTGCAGTAGCGCCAGGTCGTCCTGCAGCGCCGGGGTGTCGCGGTACTCCTGGCGCAGCTCCTTGAGCAGCACACTCATGGTGCCCAGCGGCGTGCCCAGCTCGTGGGCAGCGCCGGCAGCCTGGGTGGCCACGGCCAGCAGTTGCTGGTCGCGCAGGCTTTCCTCGCGGCGCTCGGCGCGCAGCTCGTCCTGGCGGCGCAACTCCTCGGCCATCTTGGCGACGAAGAAGGTGATCAAGGACGCCGCCAGGGCGAAGCTCAGCCACATGCCGTAGACCAGCAGGCTCTCGCGCGCGGCGGGCAGCTCGAGCGGGTGGGTCCATACCAGCAGCAGGGTGTAACCGGCCAGCGCCAGACCGGCCAGGACGATGGTGAACATCCACGGCAGGGTCGCCGCGGCGATGGTCAGCGGCACCAGGTAATAGGAGACGAAGGGGTTGGTCGAGCCGCCCGAGTAATACAGCAGCACGCTGTGAATGATCAGATCGCAGGCCAGTTGCACGGCGTATTCGAACTCCGTCACCGGCCAGGGGCCACGCAGGCGCACAGCCGTGCCCAGGCACAGCAGCAGGGAAATGCCAAGGGTGACCGACAACTGCAACCAGGGCAGCGGTAGCATGCCCGACTTGTAGGCGAGACCGACCGAGCCGGCCTGAGCCGCCAGCACGAGAATACGGATGAGGGTCAGGCGCCAGAGGTTCTGGCGACTGGCGGATAGCAACTGCACGGGCTCGAGCATGGCGACTCCATTGGTTGCGGCGAGTATAACCAAGCCTGGCGCGGCCTTCCGCCGCTGCGGCAACCGGCCGCACGCCCCCGCTGCCGGCGGATTGCCGAGCGGGCTGAAAAAAATTTCATCGGCGTTAACCCGGATCGCCACTCGCCTACGTCTAACCTCGGGAAACGGCCAACAGGCCATCGAAAAAAGGAACCGCACCATGCGCACCATGACCCGTATCGCCACCGCCCTCGCCCTGACCGCCGCCAGCCTGGCCAGCACCGGCCTGCTGGCCGCCGAGGCGCGCTACAACCAGATCGCCCTGCGCGCCGAGGTCAACCAGGAAGTGGCCCACGACCTGATGCACGTCACCCTCTATACCGAGGCGCAGCATGCCGACCCGGCCAAGCTGGCTGCCGAGATCACCAACACCCTGAACAAGGCGCTGGAGCAGGTGCGCCAGGTCCGTGGCGTTTCGGTCAAGCTGGGCAGCCGCCACAGCTATCCGGTGTACGACGACAAGGGCCAGAAGATCACCGCCTGGCGCGAGCGCGCCGAAGTGCGCCTGGAAAGCGCCGACTTCGCCCGCCTGTCCGCGCTGACCGGTGAGCTGCTGCAATCGATGAAGATGGCCGGCATGGACTTCAGCATCGCCACCGACACGCGCAAGACCCGCGAGGACGCCATGCTCAAGGACGCCGTCAACGCCTTCAAGGCACGCGCCCAGCTGGCCACCGAAGCACTCGGCGGCAAGGGCTACAAGCTGGTCAGCCTGAACCTCAACACCGGTGGCTTCCAGCCGCCGATGCCGATGCGCGCGTATGCCGCCAAGGGCATGGCGATGATGGAGGCGGCACCGACCCCGGAAATCGAGGCCGGCACCAGCCAGGTCACGGTCAGCGCCGACGGCGTCATCGAAGTGCAGATGCCCTGAACCACGCCCCGCAACAACGCAACGCCGTTATCGCCAGATAACGGCGTTTCGCCATCTTTTTCCTGCGATTTTTTCATAAATGCGACAGCAAGTTACAACGCTGTAGCGCTAACCATTTCCGGCGCGACATCTCGCTTGCCTCGGGCACAGGGGCTGCATAGCTTCGGTGGTGGCCTCCACAAGAGGCTCCTCAAGGATCACAACCACAACAACGATGAGGTCAAGATGCGCAAGAACGCCGTTATCCAGGCTTTGCTTACCGCTGGGCTGATCGCCAGCGCCCCCCTCGCCAGCGCCGCCAATCTGGTGTTCTGCTCCGAGGGCAGCCCCGCCGGTTTCGACCCCGGCCTGTACACCACCGGTACCGATTTCGACGCGGCAGCGGAAACCGTCTTCAACCGCCTGACTCAGTTCGAGCGCGGCGGCACCCAGGTCGAGCCTGGCCTCGCCGAGAGCTGGGAGGTCTCCGACGACGGCCTGACCTACACCTTCAAGCTGCGCCCCGGGGTGAAGTTCCACACCACCGAGTACTTCAAGCCCAGCCGCGAATTCAACGCCGACGACGTGCTGTTCACCTTCAACCGCATGCTCAACAAGGACGACCCGTTCCGCAAGGCGTACCCCACCGAGTTCCCGTACTTCACCGACATGGGCATGGACAACAACATCGCCAAGATCGAGAAACTCGACGAGCACACGGTGCGTTTCACCCTCAACACCGTCGATGCCGCGTTCATCCAGAACATGGCCATGAGCTTCGCCTCGATCCACTCCGCCGAGTACGCCGACCAGTTGCTCAAGGCCGGCAAGGCTGCGGACATCAACCAGAAGCCCATCGGCACCGGCCCCTTCGTGTTCAGCCGTTACCAGAAGGACGCGCAGATCCGTTACAAGGGCAACCAGGACTACTGGAAGCCGGACGACGTAAAGGTCGACAACCTGATCTTCGCCATCAACACCGACCCGTCGGTGCGCATGCAGAAGCTGCGCGCCGGCGAGTGCCATGTCAGCGTATTCCCGCGCCCGGCCGACCTGGAAAACCTGAAGAAGGACCCCAAGCTGCAAATGCCCGAGCAGGCTGGCTTCAACGTCGGCTACCTGGCCTACAACACCGAGCACAAGCCACTGGACAAGCTCGAAGTACGCCAGGCGCTGGACATGGCGATCAACAAGCCGGCGATCATCAACGCCGTCTACCAGGGCGCCGGCCAGGTGGCGGTCAACGGCATGCCGCCGACCCAGTGGTCCTATGACGACACCATCAAGGACACCCCCTACAACCCGGAAAAGGCCAAGGAACTGCTCAAGGCTGCCGGCGTGAAGGAAGGCACCGAAATCACCCTGTGGGCCATGCCCGTGCAGCGCCCATACAACCCCAACGCCAAGCTGATGGCCGAGATGCTGCAGGCCGACTGGGCCAAGGTCGGTATCAAGGCGCGCATCGTCAGCTACGAGTGGGGCGAGTACAACAAGCGCGCCAAGGCCGGCGAGCACGACACCCTGCTGATCGGTTGGACCGGCGACAACGGTGACCCCGACAACTGGCTGGCCGTGCTGTACGGCTGCGACGCCATTGGCGGCAACAACTACAGCCGCCTGTGCAACAAGGAGTTCGACGCGCTGATCAAGAAGGCCAAGGCGATCAACGACCAGGAAGAACGTACCGTGCTCTACAAGCAGGCTCAGCACCTGCTCAAGGCCGATGTGCAGAACACGCCCATCGCCCACTCCACCGTGTACCAGCCGATGCGCAAGGAGGTGCAGGACTTCCGCATCAGCCCGTTCGGCCTCAACTCCTTCTATGGTGTGAGCATCGGCAACTGACGGCAGACGGCGCACCTTGGGGTGCGCCGTTTCTATCTGGATCGGGAGTTCAAATGTCTACCCTGCCCCTCAAGCGCGGTGGCGTGCTGCTGGCCGCCCTGTTTGCTGCTCAGGTCCAGGCGGCCAATCTGGTGGTGTGCAGCGAAGCCAGCCCGGAAGGTTTCGATATCGTCCAGTACACCGCTGCCACCACCGCCGACGCCACGGCGGAAACCCTGTTCGAACGCCTGGTGGCCTTCGCCCCCGGCAGCACCGACATCGTTCCGGCGCTGGCGCAGAGCTGGGAAATCAGCGATGACGGCCTGAACTACACCTTCACCCTGCGCGAGGGGGTGAAATTCCACGCCAACAAGGAATTCACGCCAAGCCGCACCTTCAACGCCGACGACGTGCTGTGGAGCTTCCAGCGCCAGCTCGACCCGGCGCATCCCTGGCACAAGCTGTCACTGCGCGGCTTCCCCTACGCCGAGTCCATGGGTCTGGCGCAACTGATCGAGCGCATCGAAAAGCTCGACGAGCATCGCGTGCGCTTCGTTCTGAAGCATCCCGAGGCGCCTTTTCTGGCCAACCTGGCCATGGGCTTCGCCTCGATCTACTCGGCCGAATACGCCGAGCATCTGCTCGCCAGCGGCAAGCCCGAGCGGCTGAACAACGCCCCCATCGGCACCGGCCCCTTCGTCTTCGAGCGCTACGCCAAGGACGCCCAGGTGCGCTTTCGCGGCAACCCGGACTACTGGGACGGCGCACCGGCAATCGAACGCCTGATACTGGCCATCACCCCCGAGCCCAACGTGCGCCAGCAACGGCTCAAGGCCGGCGACTGCCAGATCGCCCTCTACCCGCGGCCGGTGGACATCCCGGCGCTCAAGGCCGATCCGCAACTGCAGGTGCTGGAGCTGGATTCGCTGCTGACCGCCTACATCGGCATCAACACCCGCCATCCGCGGCTGGGTGACGTGCGCGTGCGCCAGGCGATCAACCTGGCGTTCGACAAGGCCGCCTACATTCGCGCGCAGTTTGGCGAGGGCAATGCCACGCCGGCCGTGGCGCCCTACCCGGCGCCCCTGTGGGGCCATGACGAAACGCTGCAGGACTGGCCGCACGATCCCGAACGGGCCCGTCAGCTGCTGGCCGAGGCCGGTCACCCCGATGGCTTCGCCCTGTCGATCTGGACTCGCCCCGGTGGCGGGCCGACCAACCCCAACCCCGGTATCGGCGCGCAGATGCTGCAGGCCGATCTCGCCGCCATCGGCATCCGCAGCGACATTCGCGTGTTCGAGTGGGGCGAGCTGATCAAGCGGGCCAAGAACGGCGAGCACGATCTGGTGTTCATGGGCTGGGCCGGCGACAACGGCGACCCGGACAACTTCCTCACCCCCAATCTGTCCTGCGCCGCCGCCGAGAGCGGCGAGAACCAGGCGGGCTGGTGCGACAAGGCCTTCGATACGCTGATCGCCCAGGCGCGCCGCGAACCCGAGCAGGATAAACGCGCCGCGCTGTATCGCCAGGCCCTGGGCATCTTTCACGAACAGGCGCCGTGGATCGCCCTGGCCCACCCCAAACAGTTCGCGGCGCTGCGCAAGGGCGTCGAAGGCTTCGTGCTCAGCCCGCTGGGCTCGAACAATTTCGCCAAGGTGAAAGTACCCTGACGCCGGGAACCGGTGACGGCGCTCCGGCACCGGTTCCGCGCGGTTAAACGTCCAGACCGAAGGGGTCGTCCACCGAATGGCTGGGCTGGGTAAACCAGCGCGGGCCGTCGGCGGTCATGTAGAAGTGATCCTCCAGGCGGATGCCGAACTCGCCCGGCACGCAGATCATCGGCTCGTTGCTGAAGCACATGCCCTCTGCCAGCGGTGTGTCATCGCCGCCGACCAGATAGGGTCCCTCGTGAATGTCCAGGCCGATACCGTGCCCCGTACGGTGCGGCAAGCCCGGTAAGGCGTAACCAGGCCCAAGCCCTGCGGCCTCCAGGCTACGCCGCGCCGCCGCGTCCACCGACGAACAGGGCGCCCCCAGGGTGGCGGCCTCGAACGCTGCCTGCTGCGCGGCTTTTTCCTTGTTCCAGAAGTCGCGCTGGCGCGCGCTGGGCGTGCCGAAGACGTAGCTGCGGGTGATGTCCGACAGGTAACTGTGCACCTTGCAGCCGGTGTCGATCAGCACCATGTCGCCGTCCTTGAGCCGCTGCGCATGCTTGACCCCATGCGGAAAGGCGCTGGCAGCACCGAACAGGACGATGCAGAAGGTCGAGCCAGGCGCACCGACGCGGCGGTGCGCCTGGCGGATGAACTCGGCGACCTCGGTGGTGCTGATGCCTTCATGGAGGATGCTCGCAGCAGCCTTGTGCACCTCCAGGGTCATGTCCTTGGCGCGCTGCATCAGCGCGATTTCCGCCGGCGACTTGCATTGGCGGCAGGCCGTGGTGACGCACCCGGCGTCGACGAAGCGATAACCGCCGGTCAGCTGGCGGATGCCTTCGAACATGAAAAAAGGCAAGGAAGAACAAAGGCCTACCTTCGGCGGCGCACCATCATTGGGCAATACCCCGAGGCGCTTCAGGCAGTTCAGAAACAGCACATAGGGGCTTTCGTGCTCCTGCCAGGTATTGATCGTGCCGGGCACCACCTGAAAGTCGCGCACCGTGCCCTCCTCGAAGGCCGGCGCCAGATATTCCAGTGCGCCGCTGGCCGGCAGAATCGCACCGACCATGCGCTCGCTGGCATTCCACTGCACGCCGGTGAAGTACTGCAGGTTGCTGCCGGCGGCAAGGAACAGCGCGGCGATATCCTGGTCGCGCATCAACGCCTGAGCGCGGGCGATGCGTGCCTGGTACTCCGCCTCGCTGATCGGCTCCGCGCCGGCCATCATGTTCTGCAGGCGCGCCAAGGCCTGCTCCGGCGTACTGCCGCCGACTCCCAGTGTCATCTGCACATCCTCGTCTGGCCCCAAGACGGACATCGTCGGCGGGCAACTTGTCGCAAAAATTTAAGTTCTACTTAAATTTTGGTCAAAGCCTTTTTCAGCCTGACTTAAAAAGCTCGCCGGTATCGGGCTGGAGTCGCGGCGGCTCATGGGTATACTCCGCTGACCCGAATAGCGAGCCACTTTCATGACCGCAGATCGCATTGGCGAACGTTTGCGCCGCTACCGGCGGGCCGCCGGCAAGACTCTCAATCAGGTGGCGGCCGAGGCCGGCCTGACCGCCAGCTTCCTGTCCCAGGCAGAGCGCAACCTGACCGGCGTCTCGCTATCCTCGCTGGCCAGCATCGCCAAGGCGCTCGATGTGCCGCTCAACGTGCTGTTCGACCAGCCCGCCCAACCGCAGCCGGATTCGCACGTGAACGAGCGGGTGCGCTACACCGTCGGCGGCCAGCTGCTGGCCTACGAACGCCTGTCCAGCTCTTTTCCTGGTAACTCGATCAATGCGGTGAAGATGAACATTCCGGTGGGTTACCAGTCGGAGCTGATTGCCCACGAAGGCGTGGAGTTTTCCTACGTGCTCAGCGGGCGGATCGTCTACACCATCGAAGGTCGCGACTACCCGCTCGGCCCCGGCGACTCGGTGCATTTCGATGCCGGCAAGCTGCATCGCCTGGCCAACAGCGCCGACACCCCGGCCGAAGTGCTGACCATGACCACCATGGCGCTTTTCGACGATCACCCCGTCAACGAGTGATTTTTGCCCCGATTTAGGGCAAACATGCGCAATGTTAGTGCTGCTTAATTTTTGTTGACCCCTATTTCAGCATGACTTAATTTCGAGTTCGACCCGGTTGGGCTACCCGCCTTCACCGCATACCGAGCTCGCGCTGCACCCAGGCGCGAACAAAAAAAGAAAAAAGAGGTTCGCATGCGTATGTCTCCCCTGTGCAAGGCCCTGCTTACCGCAGGCCTGCTCACCAGTGCTTCGTTCGCCCACGCCAGCAATCTGGTGTATTGCTCCGAAGGCAGCCCGGGTGGTTTCGACCCCGGCCAGTACACCACCGGCACCGATTTCGACGCGGCCTCGGAAACCATCTTCAACCGCCTCGCCGAATTCGAACGCGGCGGCACCAAGGCCCAACCGGCCCTCGCCACCTCCTGGGACGTCAGCGAAGATGGTCTGACCTACACCTTCCATCTGCGCGAAGGGGTCAAGTTCCACACCACCGATTACTTCAAGCCGACTCGCGACTTCAACGCCGACGATGTGCTCTTCACCTATCAGCGCATGCTTGATCGCAACCACCCGTTCCGCCAGGCCTACCCCAGTGAATTTCCCTACTTCACCGACATGGGTTTGGACAAGAACATCGCCAAGGTCGAGAAGACCGACGACATGACCGTGGTCTTCACCCTCAACGCCGTCGACGCCGCCTTCGTGCAGAACTTGGCGATGAACTTTGCCGCGATCCACTCGGCCGAATACGCCGACCAGCTGCTCAAGGCCGGCAAGGCCGCGGAGATCAACCAGAAGCCCGTCGGCACCGGCCCCTTCGTGTTCAGCCGCTACCAGAAGGACGCGGTGATCCGCTTCAAGGGCAACACCCAGTACTGGGCGCCCGAGCAGGTGAAGATCGACAACCTGATCTTCTCCATCAACACCGACGCCTCGGTGCGCGCCCAGAAGCTGCGCGCCGGCGAATGCCACGTCACCCTCAACCCGCGCCCTGCCGATCTGCAGAGCCTGCAGGCCGACAAGAACCTCAACGTACCGACCGAGCCGGGCTACAACCTCGGCTACATCGCCTACAACGTCACCCGCGCGCCCTTCGACAAGCGCGAAGTCCGTCAGGCGCTGGACATGGCCGTGAACAAGACAGCCATCATCGACGCCGTGTACCAGGGCGCCGGCCAGCTGGCGGTGAACGGCATGCCACCGACCCAGTGGTCCTATGACGAGTCGATCAAGGATGCCGCCTACGATCCGGAGAAAGCCAAGGAGCTGCTCAAGGCCGCCGGCGTCAAGGAAGGCACCGAGATCACCCTGTGGGCCATGCCCGTGCAGCGCCCCTACAACCCCAATGCGCGGCTGATGGCCGAGATGCTGCAGAACGACTGGGCCAAGATCGGCATCAAAGCGCGCATCGTCAGCTACGAATGGGGCGAGTACATCAAGCGCGCCCATGCCGGTGAACACGACGCAATGCTGATCGGCTGGACCGGCGACAACGGCGACCCGGACAACTGGCTCGGCACCCTGTACGGCTGCGCCTCGGTAGACGGCAACAACTTCTCCAAGTGGTGCGACGCCGAATACGACAAGCTGGTGGTCGCCGCCAAGCGCGTGACCGAACAGGAGCAACGCAGCGAGCTGTACCGTCAGGCACAGGCGGTTCTCAAGCGCGAAGTGCCGATCACGCCGATCGCTCACTCCACGGTCTACCAACCGATGCGCAGCAGCGTCAAAGGCTTCGAGATCAGTCCCTTCGGGCGCAACAGCTTCAGCGGTGTCAGCAACAACTGATAGCCCGCTGCGCGACCGCCGTTGCGCGACCGCCATCGTGAGACAGCCACGCACGACGGCCCGAACAAACCTTCGGGCCGCGTCGTGATCGAACGGCTAACCTGCTACCTGCGCGAAGCGATCGCCGGAATTCCAGGCGGCTCGATACCGTTCTGACTAGGAGTTACCCACCGCCATGCTGAGCTTCATTGCACGCCGCCTGGGCTTGCTGATCCCCACCTTCTTCGGCGTCACCCTGCTGACCTTCGCGCTGATTCGCCTGATCCCCGGTGACCCGGTGGAAGTGATGATGGGCGAACGCCGTGTCGACCCGGAGATGCACGCCCAGGCCATGGAGCGCCTGGGCCTGAACAAGCCGCTGTACCAGCAGTATTTCGACTACATCGGCCAGCTTGCCAGCGGCAACCTGGGTGAGTCGCTGCGCTCGCGCGAGAGCGTGTGGCGCGAGTTCCTCACCCTGTTTCCCGCCACCGTCGAACTGGCCCTGGCGGCCTTGTTGTTCGCCGGCACCCTGGGGGTGATCGCCGGCGTGGTCGCGGCGCTCAAGCGCGGCTCGCTGTTCGACCACGGGGTGATGGGCATCTCGCTCACCGGCTATTCGATGCCGATCTTCTGGTGGGGTCTGCTACTGATCATGTTCTTCTCGGTGGGCCTGGGCTGGACGCCGGTCTCCGGGCGCATCGACCTGCTCTACGACATCCCGCCGGTCACCGGCTTCATGCTGATCGACACCCTGCTCAGCGACGAGCCTGGCGCCTTCGGCAATGCCCTGCGCCACCTGATCCTGCCGGCCATCGTGCTCGGCACCATCCCGCTGGCGGTGATCGCACGCATGACCCGCTCGGCCATGCTCGAGGTGCTGCGCGAGGACTACATCCGCACCGCACGGGCCAAGGGCCTGTCGCAGGCGCGGGTGGTCTTCGTGCACGGCCTGCGCAACGCCCTGATCCCGGTGCTGACGGTGTTCGGCCTGCAGATCGGCAGCCTGCTGGCCGGTGCGGTGCTGACCGAGACCATCTTCTCCTGGCCCGGCATCGGCAAATGGCTGATCGAATCGATCGGCGCGCGCGACTACCCGGTGGTGCAGAACGGCATCCTGCTGATCGCCTGCCTGGTGATCCTGGTCAACTTCACCGTGGACATCCTCTATGGCCTGGCCAATCCACGTATTCGCCATCAGAAGTAAGGAAGGCGTGATGAATCGTCTTGTAGGGTGCGCCGTGCGCACCAATAGCGGCGACCAACCATCGGTGCGCACAGCGCACTCCACCCAGGGGGCATGCCCATGACTGCAGCCACCAGCCTCGACCAGAGCCTGCTCTACCCCTCGCCGCTGAAGGATTTCTGGCAGGCCTTCAGCCACAACAAGGGCGCGCTTGGCGGCCTGGCGTTCATGCTGCTGATGGTGTTCTGTGCGCTGTTCGCTCCCTGGGTCGCGCCGCACCATCCCAGCGAACAGTACCGCGACTTCCTGCTCACCCCGCCGGTATGGCTGGACGGCGGCCAGTGGCGCTTTTTGCTCGGCACCGACGAGCTGGGCCGCGACCTGCTCTCGCGGCTGATCCACGGCGCGCGCCTGTCGCTGATGATCGGCCTGGCCTCGGTGGTGCTGTCGCTGATCCCCGGCATCCTCCTGGGCCTGGCTGCCGGCTTTTTCCCGCGTCTGCTCGGCCCGTCGATCATGCGCCTGATGGACATCATGCTGGCGTTGCCGTCGCTGCTGCTGGCGGTGGCCATCGTCGCCATCCTCGGCCCTGGGCTGATCAACACCATCTTCGCCATCGCCATCGTCTCGCTGCCTTCCTACGTGCGCCTGACCCGCGCGGCGGTGATGGGCGAACTGGGCCGCGACTACGTCACCGCTGCGCAATTGTCGGGCGCGGGCCTGCTGCGGCTGATGTTCGTCACCGTGCTGCCCAACTGCATGGCGCCGTTGATCGTGCAGGCCACGCTGAGCTTTTCCTCGGCGATTCTCGACGCCGCCGCACTGGGCTTTCTCGGCCTCGGCGTGCAGCCGCCCACGCCCGAGTGGGGCACCATGCTGGCCTCGGCGCGCGACTACATCGAACGTGCCTGGTGGGTGGTGACCCTGCCTGGTCTGGCCATCCTGCTCAGCGTGCTGGCCATCAACCTGATGGGCGACGGCCTGCGCGATGCGCTCGACCCGAAACTGAAGAACGCCATCTGAGGAGGCCCATATGCACATGATGATCCCGGTGCGCATGGCGCACCCTACTGCACGGCCCCCTCGGGTGCGCCGTGCGCACCACGGCGGACTGGAGACCACACCATGAGCCTGCTGGATATCCGCAACCTCTCGGTGCGCTTCGGCGCTGCCGACGCCGTGCCGGTGGTCGACGGTCTCGACCTGCGGGTGGACAAGGGTGAGGTGCTGGCCATCGTCGGCGAGTCCGGCTCCGGCAAGTCGGTGACCATGATGGCGCTGATGGGCCTGATCGATGCGCCCGGCATCGTACAGGCCGACTGCCTGCAGTTCGACGGCACCGACATGCTGCGCCTGAAGGGCCGCCAGCGTCGGCATATCGTCGGCAAGGACCTGGCCATGGTGTTCCAGGACCCGATGACCGCCCTCAACCCCAGCTACACCGTGGGCTTCCAGATCGAGGAAGTGCTGCGCCAGCACCTCGGTCTGAAAGGCAAGGCGGCGCGGGCCCGTGCCCTGCAGCTGCTGGAAAGGGTGGAGATCCCCGGCGCCGCCAGCCGCCTCGAGGCCTACCCGCACCAGCTTTCCGGCGGCATGAGCCAGCGCGTGGCAATCGCCATGGCGATCGCCGCCGAACCCAAGCTGCTGATCGCCGACGAACCCACCACCGCGCTGGACGTGACCATCCAGGCGCAGATCATGGAGCTGCTGCTGAATCTGCAGCGCGATGAAGGCATGGCCCTGGTGCTGATCACCCACGACCTGGCGGTGGTCGCCGAAACCGCCCAGCGCGTCTGCGTGATGTATGCAGGACAGGCGGTGGAACTGGGCCGGGTGCCGACCCTGTTCGACGCGCCCAGCCACCCCTACACCGAGGCACTGCTCAAGGCCATTCCCGAACACAGTGCCGGCGCCCATCGGCTGGCCACGCTGCCGGGCATCGTTCCCGGTCGCTACGACCGTCCGCAGGGCTGCCTGCTGTCGCCACGCTGCCCCTACGTGCAGGAGCGCTGCCGCCAGCAACGCCCGACGCTGGACGCACACGAGCGAGGCGCCGCGCGCTGCTTCTTCCCTCTGGTACCCACGGCGGAGGTGGCCTGATGCACACCGTACTGCAAGCCCACGAGCTGACCCGTCACTACAGCGTCTCGCAGGGTCTGTTCAAGCCATCGGCAACGGTGCAGGCGCTCAATGGCGTGTCATTCACGCTGGCGGCCGGCAGGACCCTGGCGGTGGTCGGCGAATCCGGCTGCGGCAAGTCCACCCTGGCCCGCGCCCTGACCCTGATCGAAGAGCCCAGCGCAGGCAGCCTGCAGATCGCCGGGCGCGAGGTGGCCGGCGCCAGCAGGACCGAGCGCAAGCAATTGCGCCGCGACGTGCAGATGGTGTTCCAGAACCCCTATGCCTCGCTCAACCCGCGGCAGAAGGTCGGCGATCAGTTGGCCGAACCGCTATTGATCAACACCGACCTGTCGCGTGCCGAGCGCCGTGAGAAGGTGCAGGCGATGATGCAGCAGGTGGGCCTGCGCCCCGAGCACTACCAGCGCTACCCGCACATGTTCTCCGGTGGCCAGCGCCAGCGCATCGCCCTGGCCCGCGCCATGATGCTGCAGCCCAAGGTATTGGTGGCGGACGAGCCGACCTCCGCGCTGGACGTGTCGATCCAGGCGCAGGTGCTCAACCTGTTCATGGACCTGCAGGAGCAGTATGAGACCGGCTACGTGTTCATCTCGCACAACCTGGCGGTGGTGCGCCACGTCGCCGACGAGGTGCTGGTGATGTACCTCGGCCGCCCGGTAGAGATGGGCGCGGCCGAAGCGCTCTACGCCCGCCCGCTGCATCCCTACACCCGCGCCCTGCTGTCGGCGACGCCGGCCATCCATCCCGATCCGGACAAGCCGCGGGTACGCATCAGCGGTGAGTTGCCCAATCCGCTGAATCCGCCCTCCGGCTGCGCCTTCCACAAGCGCTGCCCGCATGCCGATGAACGCTGCCGCGGCGAACGCCCGGAGCTCAGGTTGATCGATGCGCGGCAGGTGGCCTGCCATCATGTGGAGCGGATCGTCGACTAGCTCCCGGCCATGGCGCGACGCCGGTGTCGCGGGACCGCCCAGGTCATGCGCACCAGCCGTGGTGCGCACGGCGCACCCCAGGTTACAAGGTGGGCGAGCAATGGATGGCGCGGCGCCGGGTCATGGCGCCGATGGCAGGGTCAGTTCGATGCTTTCGGCCAGCGAATCTTCCAGCCGCTGCAGCTCGACGCCGACCGCAGCGGCGTCGTCGGCCAGGGATTCGGCGATACGGATGAACTGCGGCGTCGCTTCGACGAAGGCCAGCACCACCATCGGATCGAAGCGCGTGGCGCTGGCCGCGCTGATCTGCGCCACCGCCTGCGCCGGGCTGATGCGCGGCAGATAGGGGTGCGGGCAGGTCAGTTCCTCGAAATGGACGATCAGCGCCATCAGTCGCGCCGACAACGGAATCTGCTCGCCATGCAGCCCCTGCGGAAAGCCCTTGCCATCCCAGCGCTCGTGCTGACCGTAGACGATGTCCTTGGCATCGGAGAGGAAGCCGGCATTGCCGCCCAGCTTGCGCTCGGCGCGCTCCAGGGCGTCACGCGCGGCCGTCACGCCCTCCTGCAACAGGCGCAGATCGGCCTCCTCCGGCTCGCCGTGGCTGAGCAGCACGCGGTCGGGCAGGGTCAGACGCCCCAGTACGTGGAGCATGGCCGAACGTCCCAGCTGGGCGATGCGCTCGGCGTCCAGCTCGGCGCTCAGCGCCGGCTGCTGCCGGGCCAGGGCCGTGGCCAGGCACCTCATGTAACGCTCGATACGCTGCAGATGGCGGCTGCGCGGGTTGTCGCGCATCAGCGCCAGGCTGGCCATGGCCTCGATGGTCACGTCCTGCAGTTTCTGGATGTCGCGGGTGCGCCGCTTGACCTCCAGCTCCAGGTATTCGCTCTTGTCGCGCAGGTAGTCGGTGGCAGCCTTGAGCTGCAGCTGCGCCCTGACCCGGGCGAGCAGAATGGGCGGGCTGATCGGCTTGGTGATGTAGTCGGCGGCGCCCAGGTCGAACCCCAGCTGCTCGGCGGCCACCTCGCTCTTGGCGGTGAGGAAGATCACGGGAATGTCGCGGGTCTGCGGGTCGGCCTTGAGCTGGCGGCAGACCTCGTAGCCGTCCATCTCCGGCATCATGATGTCGAGCAGGATCAGATCCGGCGCCGGGCTGGCCTGAGCGATACGCAAGGCCTTGGCGCCGTTGCTGGCGACCTTGACCCGATAACGGTCGATCAGCAGCTCGCTGATCAGCTGCAGGTTGTCCGGGGTGTCATCCACCACCAGCACCATTTCCTGTTCGGGTCTGTCGAGCATCTCGACCATCGCGTCTCTCCGTGCCTCAGCACTCAATGCCTCGTTAGCACTCTATGCCTCGTTGCGCCGCGGCCTCGCGCAGCACCTGCAGCGCCCGCTCGAAGTCGTAGCCCTGTACCGCACGGGCGATGGCTGCATACCCCTCATTAAAGGCGCTCTGCAGCATTTCGCCCTGCTCGGCCAGCAGTTTTCCGCTGCGCGGATCGTCGTCGTCGAGCAGGTGCGCGAGCTGCCGGCAGACCGTTCGCAAGTGCTCCTGATCGAAGCCCTCCGCCGCGCTGCTCGGTACCTGCGGCAGGTGCATGGCAATGGCAGCGAGCAGCGGTTGCAGTTGCCGCTCCAACTCGGCCAGCAGCGCCTCGAACGCATCGCTGCCGCTGGCGAGCGCACGTTCCAGTTCGGCCGCCTGCGCCTGCAGGGCGCTGGCACCGATGCTGCCGGCCAACCCCTTGAAGGTATGAGCCAGGCGCTCGCCACGGGCGTTGTCGCCATCGGCAAGGGCACCGCGCAGCTGTGCCGGAAAATCGGCCTGCACGCTGGCGAACTTGCCGAGCAGCTCCAGGTACAGCTCGCGCTTGCCCAGTACCCGACGCAAGCCAGCGGCCACGTCGACTCCGGGCAGCTGCAGGTCCAGCTCCACCGTCTCCTGCGCCTGCCGCAGGCCGCTGTCCGCGCCCGGCAGCCAACGCATCAGAGTGCTCCACAGGGCCGTAGGTTCGATGGGCTTGCTCAGATGATCGTTCATGCCGGCCGCGAGGCAGGCCTGACGATCGTCGGCCAGGGCATTGGCGGTCATGGCCACGATGGGCAGCGCGGCGAAGCGCGCCTGGGCGCGCAGCAGACGGGTCGCGGCCAGGCCATCGAGCACCGGCATCTGCATGTCCATCAGCACCAGCTGGTAATGGTCGTCCGCCGCAGCCTGCAGCCGCGCGATGGCCTGCTGCCCGTTGCCGGCAACCTCCACCTGCAGGCCGGCCTCCTGCAGCAGGGCACTGGCCACCTCCTGGTTCAACGCGTTGTCTTCCACCAGCAGCACGCGGCGCCCGGCGAAATCCGGTATGCCGGTGCTGACGGCGCCGTGTGCGTGACCGCTGTCGGCGCGGCCATCCAGGCAGCGCATCGCCACATCGAACAGCAGCGAGGGGTTGAGCGGTTTCAGCAGCACGTCCTCGACCCCCATGCGCCGTGCGCCCTGCAGCAGATCCTCGCGGCCGTGGGCGCTGACCATCAGCACCTTGGGCTGCGGAGACAGCGCCAGTGCGCGTACCCGCCGCGCCAGCTCCAGCCCGTCGATGCCGGGCATCTGCCAGTCGATGAACAGCAGTTCGAAGGCATCGCCCGCCGCCTGGGCCTGCTCCAGCAGCGCCAGCGCCTGAAGGCCGTCGGCCGCCTCGCTGACACGGAAGGTCATGCCACGCAGCATCTCGCTGAGCACCAGGCGGGCGTTGGCATTGTCATCGACCACCAGCACGCGTCGGCCACGCAGATCGGCCTGCGGCTGCAGCGCCGCACGCTGGCGGTCGCCCAGGGCGAACGGCAGGCGGCACCAGAAGCGGCTGCCACGGCCAAGCTCGCTGTCCACCCCCACCTCGCCCCCCATGGCCTCGGCCAGCCGCTTGCAGATGGCCAGGCCCAGTCCGGTGCCGCCGTACCGGCGGGTGGTGGAGCTGTCCGCCTGCTGGAAGGATTCGAACAGCCGCGCCTGCTGCGCCGGGCTCAGGCCGATGCCGGTATCGCGCACCGAGAACAGCAGCCAGACCTGCTTGCCGTCGCGCTTCTCCAGTTCGATGGACACCTCGACCTCGCCGTGCTCGGTGAACTTGACCGCGTTGTTGGCGTAGTTGATCAGGATCTGACCGAGCCGCAGCGGATCGCCGAGCAGGACGCAGGGCACCTGCGCATCGCGTCTGAACAGCAACTCCAATCCCTTGCCGGCAGCCTTGTCGCCGATCAGGTTGGCCAGGTTGTCGAGCACCTGCTCGAGGTCGAACTCGATGCACTCGACGCGCACCTTGCCGGCTTCGATCTTGGAGAAGTCGAGGATGTCGTTGATCACCCCCAGCAGGTGCTGGCCGGCCTGCTGGATCTTGTTCAGGTAATCGCGCTGGCGGGGATCGAGATCGGTCTTCAGGGCCAGGTGCGACATGCCGATGATGGCGTTCATCGGCGTGCGGATTTCGTGGCTCATGTTGGCGAGGAAGTCGGCCTTGGCCTGCGCCGCCTGTTCGGCCATCGCCTTGGCCCGCGCCATGGCGACCTCCACCTCCTTGCGCACGGTGATGTCGCGGCCGGTACCGACCAGCCCGAGCAGCTGCCCGCGGTCGTCGTAGAAGGCCGCACGCAGGGTGTCGTAGAACACCCGGCGGCCGTCGGCATGGGTCAGCCAGGTCTCGGTCTCCAGCGGCATGCGGCTGGTCAGGGCACGGCGGTCGAGGCCGGCACGCTCGCGGCTCAGCTCGGCATCGAACAGTTGCTCGTCGCGGCAACCGACCACCGTCTCCGGGCTGCGCCCGAAGATTGCCGCGAACGCCGGGTTGCAGCCGCGGTAGACGCCGTCGCAGTCCTTGAACCAGATCGGATCGGGTATCGCGTTGATCAGCGCCAACAGGGTACTGCGCTGACGCCTGGCCTCGGCTTCGGCGCGCTGACGTTCGGCGATCTGCACGGTCAGGCGGCGATTCCAGATCAGCACGAAGACGATCAGCACGAACAGCCCCAGCACGTAGGGCCAGCCCACCTGCAGGGCCTTGCGCCAGTTGAACTCGGTGAGCGGCGGCAACCAGCGCACCCGGATGGTCTCGCGCTCCTCGCCGCTCAGGCTGGCCAGGGCGCGGTCGAGCAGCTCCACCAGCTGTGGCAGGTCGCGGCGCACGCCGAAGCGGATCTCGCTGCTGCTGAGCCCCGATTCGCCACGCAGCTCCAGGTTGGTCAGGTTGTGCCGGCGGATCAGGTAGCTGGCCACTATCATGTCGCCGAGGTAGGCATCGGCGCGCCCCGAGGACACCGCGCGCAGGGCCTCCTCGGTATTCAGCGCCTCGATCAGCAGCACGTCGGGCACTTCATCGCGCAACCGCTGCTGCAGGACGTAGCCACGCTCGATGGCCACACGCTTGCCGGCCAGGTCGGCGACCCGCTGGATCTGCACCTCGGGGCGACTGAAGATCAGGCTGCTGCTGATCAGGTAGGGGTCGCTGAAACGCATCCAGCTTTCGCGCTCCGGGGTGCGCGCCACCGAGGGCAGGATATCGATCTCCCCCTTGCGCAGCGCCGCCAGGGCCTGCTCCCAGTCGTCGTAGTACACCGCGTCGACCTGCACGCCGAGGCGCTCGCCGAGCAGGCGCAGGTAGTCGGCGCTGATGCCCTGGTAACGACCGTTCTCCACCATGTCGAAGGGCGGCCAGCCGGTACGCTCCACCCCCACCAGCAAGCGCGGATGCTGCGCCAGCCAGGCCTGCTCCGCCTTGCTCAGCGGCAACGCCCTTGCCGGTAGCAGTGCACTGCAGCACAGCAGCACCAGTACCCAGCCAATCAATCGCCGCATGCGCCCTCCCCGGGTTTGCTCGAGCTGCCACCACGTCGCCCGTCCTGGCGCGGCAGCTCCCAGACAGCCTTTAGACTAGCCCGGCTTTGAAAGCGCATTACGGATTGGCACTGACCCGGCCGCGGGCCGACAATCGAGTCAGTCACGAGGAACATACCGATGCTCGACTCCGACCACTGCTGGCAGGCCGTCTGCGCGCGCGATACGCAACACGATGGCGCCTTCGTCTTCGCCGTGCGCACCACCGGCATCTATTGCCGGCCGAGTTGCCCGGCACGGCGGCCGCGGCGCGACAACGTGGTTTTCTACAGCGACGCCGCCAGCGCCGAAGCCGCCGGTTTCCGCCCGTGCAAGCGCTGTTCGCCGCAAGGACAAAGCCCGGCGCAACAGCTCGATACGCTGGTCGCGGCCGCCTGCGCGCTGCTGCGTGGTGAGCAACGCCTGACGCTGCCACAGCTGGCGGCACGCATCGGCCTGTCGCCCTCGCATCTGGCGCGTGCATTCAAGGCGCGCACCGGCCTGACGCCCCATGCCTGGGCTGCAGCTGAACGCCGCAGCCGTTTCGACGAGCGCTTGGCACAGGCGCACAGCGTGCTCGACGCCGCCTTGGCCGCCGGCTACTCCGGCACCCGTGCCCTGTACGAAAAACCCCAGGCCATGACGCCCGCACAGCGCCGCCAGCGTGGCGCCGGCGAATGCCTGCGCTACAGCATCGCCCCCTGCCCGCTCGGCCAGGTGCTGCTGGCGACCAGTGACCGGGGCGTCTGCGCCCTGCTGTTCGGCGATGATCCACAGGGGCTGCGCGAGGAGCTGCAACAGCGCTTCGCCGCCGCCCGCCTCGAAGAGGATGCAGAGAGTTTGCGCAGCTGGCTGCAGCAGGTGCTGACGCAACTGGAAGAACCGCAGCGCGCCATCCATCTGCCCCTGGACATTCGCGGCACGGCCTTTCAACAGCGGGTATGGCAGGCGCTGCAGCGCATACCCAAGGGCGAAACCCGCAGCTACGCCGAACTGGCCGGGCAGCTGCACAGCCACCCACGCGCCGTGGCCCGTGCCTGCGCCAGCAATGCCATCGGCCTGCTGGTGCCCTGCCACCGCGTGGTGGCCAGCGATGGCAGCCTCAGCGGCTACCGCTGGGGGCTGCAGCGCAAACGGCGCTTGTTGGAGCAGGAGCAGTCGTAAGGCATCGCGGATTCTCGGTGCGCGTGGCGCACCCTACACGCCGATGCGCGTGGCAACCGGTGCGCCGTGCGCACCAGCTCTGCTGGGTTTCCACACCAGCTCGTAGGGTGGGCTTTAGCCCACCATTCCTGGACGGCGCTTTGCGTAGCCGGATGCAATCCGGGGACAGATTCAGTGCCGCGGTCCTACACCAGCATCGCCTTCGCCACCTCGTTGCGCGTGCTGCGGCCGACCAGCTGTTCCACCAGGGTCAGGGCGAAGACCAATGCCGTACCCGGCCCCTGACTGGTGATGCAGTTGCCGTCGACCACCACCGCCTCGTCGACGAAGGTGCAACCGCTGAGGCGATCGCTGAAGGCCGGGTAGCAGGTCATGCGCCGTTGCCGCAGCACGCCGTACTGCTGCAGCGCCAGGGCGGGCGCAGCGCAGATGGCGGCGAACAGCTCACCGGCCTTGGCCTGCTGGCGCACCCGCTCGGCCAGCGGCTCGAACTCGGCCAGGTGCTGCGCACCGGGCATGCCGCCAGGCAGCACGATCAGGTCGAAATCCTGCGCCAGCACGTCCACCAGCATGGCATCGGCGGTCAGGCGGGTGCCACGGGCGCAGGTGATCATCCGGCGCTCCTCGATGCTGGCTACCAGCACCTCGATCTCGGCACGGCGCAACACGTCGATCAGGGTCACGCATTCGAGATCCTCGACCCCCTCGGCGACGGCGATCAATGCTCGCTTGCTCATCTTTTTCACTCCTTCGGGCTGAAGCAGAAACTGTCTGCTCGGTCATGAAAATGGCCTCAAGGTTGCATGGCAACGGCCGCTGGGCCGGCCGTCTGCGTCGCAGGCCCATAAGTTCACCGGCGAAAAACCTTGCTGGTATCATGCGCGGCTTTTGCAGAAACCGGCAATTTCCGGCCGGAATATGCTTTGCTTGCTTCTGAGCATTTTTGGTGCACTTGCGCCTCGGGGAGACTCCATGCTGGAAAGACTGTTCCAACTCAAAGCCCACAACACCTCGGTACGCACCGAGGTACTGGCCGGGATCACCACCTTCCTGACCATGGCCTACATCCTCTTCGTCAACCCCAACATGCTGGCCGAGACCGGCATGGATCACGGCGCGGTGTTCGTCGCCACCTGCCTGGCCGCCGCCATCGGCTCGCTGATCATGGGTCTTCTGGCCAACTACCCGATCGCCCTGGCGCCGGGCATGGGCCTCAATGCCTTCTTCACCTATACCGTGGTCATGACCATGGGCTACAGCTGGCAGACCGCCCTGGGCGCGGTGTTCCTCTCCGGTGCGATCTTCTTCCTGCTGTCGATCTTCAAGATCCGCGAGTGGATCATCAACAGCATCCCCCTGGCCCTGCGTGCCGGCATCGCCGCCGGTATCGGCCTGTTCCTGGCGATCATCGCGCTGAAGAACGCCGGCATCGTGGTCGACCACCCGGCCACCCTGGTCGGCCTGGGCGACATGAGCAAGGGCGGCGCGCTGCTGGCCTGCCTGGGCTTTTTCGTCATCGCCGCGCTGGCCTATCGCAAGGTCACCGGCGCGGTGATGATCGGCATCCTGCTGGTCACCGGCCTGTCCATCGTGCTCGGCCTGTCCGAGCTGCCGGGCGTGGTCTCGATGCCGCCGTCGCTGATGCCGACCCTGCTGCAGCTGGATATCGCCGGCGCGCTGGATATCGGCCTGATCAGCGTGATCTTCGCCTTCCTCTTCGTCGACCTGTTCGACACCTCCGGCACCCTGGTCGGCGTCGCGCAGAAGGCCGACCTGCTGGACAAGGACGGCAAGATGCCGCGCCTGGGCCGCGCGCTGATGGCCGACAGCACCGCCACCATGGCCGGCGCCGCGCTGGGCACCAGCACCACCACCAGCTACATCGAATCGGCTGCCGGCATCAGCGCCGGCGGGCGCACCGGCCTGACCGCCTGCGTGGTCGCCGCGCTGTTCCTGCTCAGCCTGTTCTTCGCCCCGCTGGCCGGCTCGGTGCCGGCCTACGCCACCGCTCCGGCGCTGCTGTTCGTCGCCGTGCTGATGATGAGCAGCCTGGCGCAGATCGACTGGGACGACCTGACCGTCGCCGCCCCGGTGGTGGTCGCCGCCCTGGCCATGCCGCTGACGTTCTCCATCGCCAACGGCATCGCCTTCGGCTTCATCGCCTGGACCGCGGTCAAGGTGCTGTCCGGCCGCTGGCGTGAACTGAACCCGGCGATGTGGGTGCTCTCTGCCCTGTTCATCGTCAAGCTGGCCTACTTCGCCTGACCCTCCTCCCACCGACGACCGGCCGCCCAGCCGGTCGTCGCCGCTTTAGAGTGTTGCCATGAGTGCCCCCGTATTCGACCCCGCCACCTACGACGCCCAGCTCGCCGAGAAGAAGCAGCGCCTGATCGAGCTGCTGGCCCCCTTCGCCGCGCCCGAGCCCGAGGTGTTCGATTCGCCGCGCGAGCACTACCGCCTGCGCGCCGAGTTCCGCCTGTGGCGTGAAGACGGCCAGCGCCACTACGCGATGTTCGCGCCGGGCGACAAGCACACGCCGATCCTGCTCGACGACTTCCCCATCGCCAGCCTGCGCATCAACGAGCTGATGCCGCGCCTGCGCGCCGCCTGGCAGGCCAGCGAGGCGCTGTCGTTCAAGCTGTTCCAGGTGGAATTTCTCACTACCCTGGCTGGCGACGCGCTGATCACCCTGGCCTACCATCGCCCGCTGGACGAGGCCTGGCAGGCCGCGGCGGAAAAACTGGCCAGCGAGCTGAACGTCTGCCTGGTCGGCCGCTCGCGTGGCCAGCGCCTGGTGATCGGCCGCGATTACGTGGAAGAGGAACTCACCGTGGCCGGGCGCCGCTTCCGCTATCGCCAGCCGGAAGGTGCCTTCACCCAGCCCAACGGCGCGGTGTGCGAGAAGATGCTGGGCTGGGCGTATGAGGCTCTAGGCGAACGCGATGACGACCTGCTGGAGCTGTATTGCGGCAACGGCAACTTCACCCTGCCGCTGGCCACCCGCGCGCGGCGCGTGCTGGCCACCGAAATCAGCAAGACCTCGGTGAACGCCGCCCTGGCCAACCTGGCTGACAACGGCGTGAACAACGTCGAGCTGGTGCGCCTGTCCGCCGAGGAGCTGACCCAGGCGCTGAACGAGGTGCGCCCGTTCCGCCGCCTGGCCGGCATCGACCTGAAAAGCTACGACTTCGGCAGCGTCTTCGTCGACCCGCCGCGCGCCGGGATGGACCCGGACACCTGCGAGCTGACCCGGCGCTTCGAGCGCATCCTGTACATCTCCTGCAACCCCGAGACCCTGGCCGCCAACATCGCCCAGCTGAGCGACACCCACCAGGTGACGCGCTGCGCCCTGTTCGACCAGTTCCCCTACACCCACCATATGGAAGCGGGTGTATTGCTGGAACGGCGCTGAAGCACCTGCCGTAGCCCGGATGCAATCCGGGCTACGGTTCAGCGTGACAAGCCGCGCAACGCCCACCAGGCCAGGCCGGCCGAGACCACCTCGAGCAGCAGCGCGTAGAGGTTGAAGGTCTGCTGCGTGCCGCCATCGAGCCACAGCCCGGCAATGCGCGCCAGCGCCAGCACGCTGTACAGCAGCACCAGCAGGATCAAGGCCGGACGCAGCAGGTCCTGGCGCATCAGCGCCATCGCCAGGTAGGCCGCCAGCCCCAGTTGCAGCCCTCCGTAGTAGGCCCGGACTTCGGTCACCGCGGCGTTGCTCATCAGCAGCGCGCCGCTGAGGCTGGTCATTTCTTCGGGGCGGATGAAATAGGCCAGCCCCAAGCCGACCAAGGCAGCGATCTGGATCAGCAGGACGATTCGTGCAAGCAGCATCGACGGGTTCCCGGTAGCCAAGGATGCACGCAGCATAGGCCGCCGTCGGTCGCGACGCATAGTCGCAATGGCTTGGGCCATGCCACAGCCGGCGCTATGCTGGGCATTCGTTTTCCCTGGAGCCTTGCCATGCGCCGTTCACTGCTCGCCCTCTTTCTCTTCACCAGCCTGGCCCAGGCCGGCGAAGCCCTGACCATCGACGTGCATCGCGACGCCAACTGCGGCTGCTGCAAGGCCTGGATCGATCATCTGCAGGACAACGGCTTCACCGTCAACGACCATGTCGAGGCCGACATGAGCGCGGTTAAGCAGCGGCTCGGCGTCCCGCCACGTCTGGCGTCCTGTCACACCGGGGTGATCGACGGCAAGTTCGTCGAAGGCCATGTACCGGCCGCCGACATTCTCAAGCTGCGTAAGCGCGTCGACCTGATCGGTGCTGCCGTGCCCGGCATGCCCATGGGCTCGCCCGGCATGGAGTACGGCGACCGTGTCGATGCCTACCAGGTGATCGGCCTGGACAACCAACGCCAGGATGTCGTGCTGAGCGACTATCCGGGCAACTGACCGCACCTACCGCAACGACCGATCAGGGGAGCGAACGATGCGCTGGCAACGCGGCAGACGCAGCGACAACGTGGTGGATGCCCGTGGCCGCACCGGCAGACGCGTGGGCGGCGGCCTGAGCCTGGGCGGCGTCGCCCTGGTGGTCATCGTCAGCCTGATGATGGGCCAGGACCCGCTGCAGATTCTCGGCCAGATCGCCGACCAGGCCACCCAGTCCCAGGTCGGCCCGTCAGGTGGCGTACCGGCCGCCAATGACCAGCAGCGCGAGTTCGTCCGCGCCATTCTCGGCGACACTGAAGACACCTGGCGCGAGCTGTTCCAAAGCGCCGGCCAGCAGTATCGCGACCCGCAGCTGGTGCTGTTTTCCGGCGGCGTGAACTCGGCCTGCGGCTTCGCCAGCTCGGCGGTCGGCCCCTTCTACTGCCCGGGCGATCAGCGGGTCTACCTCGACATGACCTTCTTTCGCGAGATGGAGCAGCGCTTCGCCGCCGCCGGCGACTTCGCCCGGGCCTACGTGATCGCGCATGAGGTCGGCCACCATGTGCAGACCCTGCTCGGCGTCTCGGCCAGGGTTCACGCGGCTCGCCAGCGCGGCGAGCGGGTCGAGGGCGACGGCGGCCTGCTGGTGCGTCAGGAACTGCAGGCCGACTGCCTGGCCGGCGTCTGGGCCCACCATGCCCAGCGCCGCCACGACTGGCTCGAACCCGGCGATCTGGAAGAGGCGCTGAATGCCGCCAGCGCCATCGGCGACGACCGCCTGCAGAAGCGCACGCAAGGCCAGGTGGTACCGGATGCCTTCACCCACGGCACCTCGGAGCAACGCGTGCGCTGGTTCAGCACCGGCTTCGAGACGGGCCAGCCGGGACGCTGCGACACCTTCAAGGCAGCCCGCCTGTAACGCGCCGTATCAGACCACGAAGCGCTTGCTCCAGCAGGCGAAAGCACAGGCGACGCCGCCACACAGGGCGATCACCAGGGCCATCGGCATGGCCGAGCCATCATGCAGGAAGGCCACCAGTGCCGAGGCGCTGGCCGCCACGCTGAACTGCATGCTACCCAGCAGACCCGATGCGCTGCCGGCATGCCGGCCCTGCCCGGCCATGGCACACGCCGTGGCATTGGGCAGCACGCAGCCCAGGCTGGCCACGCAGACGAACAGTGGGATCAGCAGCGGCCACAGCTGCGCCGGCTGCCACAACGCCAGCGCCAGCAGGCACAGGCCGCTGGCCAGATACACCAGCACCATGCGCCGCAGCCACAGCGCCGGGCCGCCGCGCAGCACCAGACGCGCATTGACCTGCGCCATGAGCACGAAGCCCGCCGCGTTGCTGCCGAACAACCAGCCGTAATGCTCGGCCGGCACGCCGTACAGCTCGATGAAGACGAAAGGCGAGCCGGCGATGTAGGCGAACATCCCGGCCATGGCCACACCACCGGCCAGGCTGTAACCCATGAACGGTGCATTGCCGAGCAGGGCCCGGTACTGGCCGAAGGCGCCGCTCAGGGGCGCGGGCTGCAGATGCTGCGGACGGGTTTCCGGCAGCCACAGCAGCACGGCCAGCAGGCACAGGCCGGAGAAGATCGCCAGGCTGTGGAAGATCCAGGGCCAGCCGAGGGTTTTCAGCAGCAGACCACCACCCAGCGGCGCGAGGATAGGCGCCAGGCCCATCACCAGCACCAGTTGCGAGAACACCTTGGCCGAAGCCAGCGGATCGCACAGGTCGCGCACCACTGCGCGGGTAATGACCATGCCGGCGCAGCCGCCCAGGGCCTGCACGAAGCGCGCCCCGATCAGCCATTCCAGGCTCGGCGCCAGGGCGCAGGCCAGCGAGGCCACGGTGAACAGCGCCACCCCCGCCAGCAGCGGCACGCGCCGGCCGTAGCGATCCGCCAGCGGGCCGTAGAACAGCTGACCGATGGCGATGCCGACGAAGTAGGCCGCCAGCGACAGCTGCACATGCTCGACGTCGGTGGCGAACTGCTGCGCCAGGGTGGGGAAACTTGGCAGGTAGAAATCAATGGCCAGCGGGCCGAAGGCGCAGAGCGCGCCGAGAATCAGAAGCGTGCGGAGGTTCATGAGCGTTCCGGGCTATTTGTTAGCCGACTAATCATCTCACCGACCGCACGCTCGACGGAAGGCCGGGCCGCCAGATAGCGGCCCGCCATGTCTCAATGCGCCTCGTCTCCCACCTGCGCCTTGCCGCGACGACTCAGGCGCTGCGCCCCGGTCTCCACCAGCAGGTAGAACATGGGAATGAGGAAGGTGGCCAGCAATGTGGCCGCGAGCATGCCGCCGATCACCCCGGTGCCGATGGAGTGGCGGCTGGCCGAGCCGGCCCCGGAGCTGATTGCCAGCGGCACGCAACCGAGGATGAACGCCAGCGAGGTCATGACGATCGGGCGGAAACGCAGCTTGGCCGCCTCCAGCGCCGAGTCGAAGATACCCTTGCCTTCGGCGCGCAGCAGCACGGCGAACTCGACGATGAGGATGGCGTTCTTCGCCGCCAGACCGATCAGGGTGACCAGGCCGACCTGGAAGTACACATCGTTCTGGATGCCGCGCAGCCACACCGCGAGAATCGCCCCGAACACCGCGAAGGGCACCGCAGTGACCACCGCCAGCGGCAGCGTCCAGCGCTCGTACTGCGCCGCCAGGATCAGGAACACCAGGATCAGGCCGAAGACGAAGGCCTGGGCGCCCGAGCCCTGAGTCGCCAGTTCCTGATAGGCCGAGCCGATCCAGCCCAGGCTGTAGTCCTCGCCGAGCACCTCGTCGGCCACCGCCTGCATGGCCGCCAGCGCCTGCCCCGAGCTGTAGCCGGGCGCCGGGCCGCCGAGTACCTTGGCCGAGGGATAGACGTTGAAACGGTCATAGGAATCCGGCCCGAGGATGCGCCGCACCCGCAGCAGGGTCGACAGCGGCACCAGATCGCCGGTGCTGGAACGGACGTAGACCTGGCCCAGATCCTCCGGTTTGCGGCGGAACTCCGATTCGGACTGCAGGCTGACCTGCCAGGTACGCCCGAAGAGGGTGAAGTCGTTGACGTAGTAACTGCCGAAGGTGGCCTGCATGGCGGTGAACACGTCGCTGACGCTCACGCCGAGCGCGCGGGTCTTGGTGCGATCCAGGTCGATGTAGTACTGCGGCACGTTGGCGCTGAAGGTGCTCTGCACGCCGGCCAGTTCGGGACGCTGGCTGGCAGCCTGGACGAAGGCCTGCACCTTCTCGCCGAGCTGCTCGACGCTGCCACCGGAACGATCCTGAATGTAGGATTCGAAGCCGCCAGTGGTGCTCATGCCGGTGATCGGCGGCGGGTTGAACGACAGCACCAGGCCGTCCTTCTGCGCGGCGCCCATGCCCATGAACTCGTGGGTCAGGTTGCGCGCATCGAGCTCCGGCGTGCGTCGCTCGCTCCAGTCCTTCAGTGGCACGAAGGACACCCCGGCGTTGCTGCGCACGCCGAAGGTGAGCACGTCGAAACCGGCGAAGGTCACCACATCCTCCACCGCCGGGTGCTCCATCAACTGCTGGCTCACCGCACTGCTCAGCGCCTCGGTGCGATTGAGCGAGGCGGCCGGCGGCAGGTAGTAGGCGTTGATCACGTAGCCCTGATCCTCGTCGGGCACCAGCGAGCCGGGCACCCGTGCGAATAGCAGCATGATCAGCGCGATCATGCCGCCGAACAGCAGCAGGCCGACCAGCGAGCGCTTGAGGAAGAAGCGCACCCCGGCGCCGTAGCCCTCGGTGGCCTTGTCGAAGAAGCGGTTGAAGGCGCGGAAGGGCGCCGCCGGCTCATGATGGCCGGGCTTGAGCAACAGGGCGCAGAGTGCGGGCGAAAGGGTCAGGGCGACGATCCCGGAAATCACCACCGACACCGCGATGGTGATCGCGAACTGCTTGTACATCTGCCCGGCCAGGCCACCGAGGAACCCCACCGGCACGAACACCGCGCAGAGCACCAGGACGATGGCGATGATCGGCCCGGTGACCTCCTCCATCGCCTTGATCGACGCCTCACGCGGGCCGAGCCCCTGGGTGCGCATCACCCGCTCGACGTTTTCGATCACCACGATGGCGTCGTCCACCACGATGCCGATGGCCAGCACCATGCCGAACAGGGTCAGCAGGTTGATGGAAAAACCCAGCATGTACATCCCGGCGAAGGTGCCGACCAGCGACACCGGAATGGCCAGCACCGGAATCAGCGTGGCGCGCCAGTTCTGCAGGAAGATGAATACCACCAGCACCACCAGCACCAGCGCCTCGAAGAAGGTGTGGATTACCTCCTCGATGGAGACCTGGACGAACTTGGTGGTGTCGTAGGGAATCTTGTAGGCGATGCCCTCGGGAAAGCGCTTACTCAGGCGCTCCATGGTGCGCTGCACTGCTTCGGCGGTGTCCAGGGCGTTGGCGCCGGGCTGCAGGTAGATGCCGAAGGCGGCGTTCTGCTGGCCGTTCAGGGTGGTGACCAGCGAGTAGTCCTGCGCCCCCAGTTCGACCCGGGCCACGTCCTTGAGCAGCAGGCTGGCGCCGGTGGCATCGGTGCGCAGGATGACGTTCTCGAACTCCTTGGGATCGGTGAAGCGGCCCTGGGTGGTGACCGTGTAGGTGAAGTCCTGCGGCTCCTTGAGCGGCTGCTGGCCGAAGCTGCCGGCGGCGAACTGCGAGTTCTGCTCGCGGATGGCGTTCACCACATCGGTGGGCGTGAGGTTGTACTGCGCCAGCTTGTCCGGGCGCAGCCAGATGCGCATGGAATAGTCCTTGGAGCCGAACTGGCTGGCATCGCCCACGCCGGGCAGGCGCTTGAGCTCGTCGATGACGTTGATCAGGGCGTAGTTGCTGATGAAGATCGGGTCACGCGAGTCATCCGGCGAGTAGAGGGTGATCACCTGGAGAATGTCGGAGGACTTCTTCTCCACCTTCACGCCCTGGCGGCGCACCTCCTCGGGCAGCTTGGCCAGCGCCGCCTGCACCTTGTTGTTGACGTTGATGGTGGCCTGATCGGGGTCGGTACCCACCTCGAAATAAACCGTCAGGCTCATCGCCCCGCTGCTGGACGAGTTGGACAGCTGGTAGATCATGTCCTCGACGCCATTGATCGCCTGCTCCAGCGGCGCCGCCACGGTCTCGGCGATCACCTGCGAACTGGCGCCGGGATAAGCGGCCGAAACCGAGACCTGAGGCGGCAGGATTTCCGGGTACTGGGCGATGGGCAGCGCGCGCATGGCGGCCAGGCCCGCCAGCACGATGACGATGGAGATGACGGTGGCGAATACCGGGCGATCGATGAAGAAGCGCGAGATCATGGCCGTTACTCCTGAGCCGGGGTCTGGGCCGTGGCCGCCTTCGCCTCCTCGACCTGCACCGGGCTGTCCGGACGCACCTTGGCCAGGCCATCGACAATCACCCGCTCACCATCGCTGACCCCGGACAGAAGCAGCCAGCGCCCGCCCGATGTATCGCCCGTGGCGACCTGGCGCATGCGCGCGATGCCCTGATCGTCGACGACGTAGACGAAGGTGCCGCGCGGCCCCTGAGCCACGGCCCGCTCGGGCACAGTGATGGCCTGCGGGCGCGTCAGCCCCTTGACCTTGACGCGCACGAACTGCCCCGGCAGCAGCTTCTGATCGGGGTTGGGCACCACGCCGCGGGCACTGACGGTGCCCGTACCGCGATCGATCAGGCTGTCGGTGAAGTCCACCTCGCCGGGCACCGGATAGGCCGAACCGTCGCCGAAGTGCACCTCCACACTGAGCTTGCCGCTGGCCGGCGGCACCAGGCTGCCCTCGGACAGCTCGCGCCGCAGGCGTTCGGCCTCGGCATCCGGATAGGCGAAATTGACGAAGATCGGGTCGAGCTGGGTGATCTGCGTAAGCAGGCTGGCACTGGGGTCGCCAGCGACGATCAGGCTGCCTTCGGAGACGCTCTCCTTGCTGGTGATGCCGGTGATCGGCGCCTTCACCGTGGTGTAGTCGAGGTCGATCTGGCGCGACTGCACCTCGGCCTGGGCCGCCTCGATATTGGCCTTGCTCTGCTCGAAGTTGGACACCGCATTGTCCAGCTCGCTCTCGCTGGCGAAGCCCTTCTTCTGCAGTTCACGGATGCGCTTGAGGTCGCGGTCGGTCTGTCGGAAACGCGCCTGCTCCTGCGCCAGCGCGCCCTTGGCACGAGCCAGGGCGGCCTCGTAGGGGCGCGGGTCGATGCGAAACAGCACCTGATCCTTCTGCACCCGGCTGCCTTCCTGATAGGTGCGTTCCTGCAGGATGCCGCCGACCTGCGCGCGTACCTGCACCTCGCGATAGCCCGTGGTGCGGGCCGGGTACTCCAGCACGATCGGCAATTCGCCGGCCACCACGCGCTCCACCGTCACCGCGGCTGGCGGCGCATCGGCAGCCAGTGCAACCGACGACAACAGAGCTAGATTGAAGGGCAGGCAGCAACGCAGCAGACGAACGAGCGGCATGGGGAACTCCTCTCCTTGGCGACACGCACTGCAGAAGAGGCGCAACGGACCGGACGGTCACGCTGCGCCACCAGCTGGCAGGGTAAAATCGGTACACTCGGCACCAAAAAAAGCCTAGCTTCAATTAACCGGAGCGCCATGCGTAGAACCAAAGAAGATGCGGAGAAAACCCGCTGCGCCATCCTCGCCGCAGCGGAGCAGTTGTTTCTCGAACAGGGGGTGGCCCATACCAGCCTGGAGCAGCTGGCACGACGCGCCGGCGTGACGCGCGGCGCCATCTACTGGCACTTTCAGAACAAGGCGCACCTGTTTCACGAAATGCTCAACCAGGTGCGCCTGCCGCTGGAGCCGCTGGCCGAGCAGCTGGAGGCGGCCGACAGCCTTGTCTCTCTGCAGATGCTGCGCGATCTGTGCGTCGAGGCCATGGCCAACCTGGTGCAGGACGAGCAACGCCGGCGCATCTTCACCATCCTGTTGCGGCGCTGCGAGTTCACCGAAGAGCTGCGTGAAGCCGAGGAGCGTCACGAAGCCTTCATCAATCAGTTCATCGACCTGTGCGAACGCCAGTTCGCCCAGGAGGCGGTGCAGCCCCTGCTGCAGCCGGGCATCACCCCTCGCCTGGCGGCGCGCACCCTGCATGCGCTGATCGTCGGCCTGTTCAGCGACTGGCTGCGCGACCCCAATCTGTTCGATCCGCAGCTCGACACCCCGGCAATGGTCGACAGCTGCTTCAGGGGGCTGCTGACAGCCTGGACATAGCATCGCCATGGAGCCCTGCGCTCGGCAGGGCTCCGGGCCGAAGGGTGCTCAGGCTGGCTGCGCCTCGTAGCCCTCTTCGCGAATCGCCGCCAGCAACTGCTCCTGACTCAGCCGGCTGGCCACCCGCACTTCACCGCTCGCCAGCTCGACCTGTACTTCGGCCGCCGCATCCAGCGCCCTGATCGCTTCGCCGATGGCCCGCACGCAGTGCCCGCAGGACATGCCACTCACCTTGAAAATCTGCATCTGCCAACTCCTTGAGGTTGATTTGCCTGCAGCCAGTCTCAAGCTTGCCACCATGGCAAGGTCAAGCCCCTGGCCTGGATCACTTGCTCATCCCACCATATCGGCCAAGCTCTGTAGACCACCGAAGGGAGAGTCGCCATGCGCCCCGTTCTGTTGCTCGCCGCCCTGCTGAGCCCGACGCTCGCCGCCCAACCCCTGGCCCCGCTGCCTACCACGACCCAAGGCGAAGGCTATGCGGTGCTGATCGTCTCGCGCGAGCGTCTCGAGGTGGCCACCACCTGCGAGGTGGCGCTGTATCTGTATGACCAGATGGCCGCACGTCTGCACCAGGGCCAGTCGGTGGCGTTCAACCTGCCACCGGGCAAGGTCTCGTTGCGCCTCGGCCTGACCGGCAGCGGCTCCTGCGAGGGCGGGATCGCCCAGCTCAATGGCGAGGCGCTGGACCTGTACGCAGGCGAGGTCCGGCGTTATCGCATCGCCATGGACAGCAGCGGCCTGCGACTGCATGCCGCGCCGCCCTCGCACTGAAGGCTTGACCTTGCCATGGGGTCAAGGTTGATCCTGTAGCCATGCCGTTACAGGGAGCCCGACCATGACCACCTTCGACCTGCCGATCCAGGGCATGACCTGCGCCAGTTGCGCCGGACGTGTCGAACGCGCACTGCGCAAGCTGCCACAGGTGACCAGCGCCAGCGTCAACCTGGCCAGCGAGCAGGCACGCGTCGAAGCGCCGGGCGCCAGCCTGACGCAGCTGATCGCCGCCATCGAGGACGCAGGCTACGCCGTACCCAGCCAGCCGCTGGAACTGGGCATCGAGGGCATGACCTGCGCCAGCTGCGTCGGCCGTATCGAACGCGCCCTGCACAAGGTGCCCGGCATCCGCCAGGTGGCGGTCAACCTGGCCGACGAGAAGGCTCACCTGCAGGTGCTCGCCGGTTTCGATCCGCAGCAGGCCGTGAAGGCCGTGGTCGCTGCCGGATACAAAGCCACCCTGCCCGACGCTCGCCCGAGCACCGACGACGCACACCGTCGCCTGCGCCGCGAGCGCCTGACACTGCTGGCGGCCATTGCCCTGACCCTGCCGCTGGTGCTGCCGATGCTGGTGGAGCCCTTCGGCCTGCACTGGATGCTGCCGGCCTGGCTGCAGTTCCTGCTCGCCACGCCGGTGCAGTTCATCTTCGGCGCACGCTTCTATCGCGCCGCCTGGCAGGCGCTCAAGGCGCGTGCCGGCAACATGGATCAACTGGTGGCCATCGGCACCAGCGCCGGCTACGGCCTGAGCCTGTATCAATGGGCCGTAACGCCGCCTGGCGGCATGCCGCACCTGTATTTCGAGGCCTCGGCGGTGATCATCAGCCTGATCCTGCTCGGCAAGTACCTGGAAAGCCGCGCCAAACGCCAGACCGCCAGCGCCATCCGCGCCCTGCAGGCGCTGCGCCCGGATCGCGCCGTGCGCCTGATCGACGGCCGCGAGGAAAACGTGGCCATCGAGGCCCTGGCGCTCGGCGACCAGGTGCTGGTCAAACCGGGCGAACGCTTTCCGGTGGACGGGCGCGTGACGGAGGGACACAGCCACGCCGACGAGGCACTGATCAGCGGCGAAAGCCTGCCGGTGGCCAAGCAGCCGGGCGACAAGGTCACCGCCGGCGCCATCAACGGTGAAGGCCGCCTGCTGGTGGAAACCACCGCCCTGGGCGCGGAAACCGTGCTGGCACGCATCATCCGCCTGGTGGAAGACGCCCAGGCGGCCAAGGCGCCGATCCAGAAGCTGGTGGACAAGGTTAGCCAGGTCTTCGTCCCGGCGGTGCTGCTGGTCGCCCTGGCCACCTTGCTCGGCTGGCTGGCATTCGGCGCGCCACTGGAAAACGCCCTGCTCAACGCCGTGGCGGTGCTGGTGATCGCCTGCCCCTGCGCGCTGGGCCTGGCCACGCCGACCGCGATCATGGCCGGCACCGGCGTCGCCGCGCGCCACGGCATCCTGATCAAGGACGCCGAAGCGCTGGAAGTGGCCCACGCCGTCGACACCATCGCCTTCGACAAGACCGGTACCCTCACCGAAGGCAAGCCGCGCATCGTCCATATCGGCCTGGCCGAGGCCAGCGAGGACGAACTGCTGCGCCTGGCCGGCGGCCTGCAGCAGGGCAGCGAGCATCCCCTGGCCAAGGCCGTGCTGCAACGTTGCGCCGAACGACAGATCGCCCTGCCCGCGCTCAGCGACAGCCGCGCCCTGCCCGGCCGCGGTATCGCCGGTACGGTGAGTGGCCGTGCGCTGCAGTTGGGCAGCCATCGCCTACTCGACGAGCTGCACCTGCCAAGCGGCCCGCTGGCCGAATACGCCCGCTCATGGGAGGCCGAAGGCCGCACCCTGTCCTGGCTGATCGAAACCGGCGAGACGCCGCGTCTGCTGGGCCTGCTGGCCTTCGGTGACACGCTCAAGGACGGCGCCGTGCAAGCCATCGCCAAGTTGCGCGAACAGGGCATCGGCAGCCACCTGATCAGCGGGGACAACCCGGGCAGCGTCGCCGCCGTTGCCGACGCACTGGGCATCGATCAGCCCCACGCCCAGGTGCTGCCGGCAGACAAGGCGCGCCTGATCGGCGAACTGCGCCAGCACGGCACCGTGGCCATGGTCGGCGACGGCATCAACGACGCCCCCGCACTGGCCGCCGCGGATGTCGGCATCGCCATGGGCGGCGGCACCGATGCCGCCATGCACGCGGCCGGCATCACCCTGATGCGCGGCGACCCGCGCCTGGTGCCCGCCGCGCTGGAAATCAGCCGACGCACCTACGCCAAGATCCGCCAGAACCTGTTCTGGGCCTTCATCTATAACCTGGTCGGCATTCCCCTGGCCGCAGCCGGCCTGCTCAACCCCATGCTCGCCGGCGCCGCCATGGCGCTGTCCAGCATCAGCGTGGTGAGCAACGCCCTGTTGCTGACCCGCTGGAAACCGCAAGACCTCTAGCAAGGGAGCGAGCCCGGACGCCTCGGCGCTTTTTTCATGACCCGGTGCATAGTATGGGAATGCCATCATTGAACCGAGACGCCGCGTCCGGCACCCTTCAGGCCTCGCCCAACTCAAGGATGGAGGCCACGGCATGCTGGATGCCAACCAGGCGCATATCACCCTCGCCATTCCCGCCGTCGACAACGACCTGCAGGTACTGAGCTTCGAGGGGCGCGAAGCGCTCAACAAGCCCTACCGTTTCGATATCGAGCTGGTCAGCCAGCGCGCCGATCTCGACCTCGACGCGCTGATCAACCAGACCGCCTACCTGACCTTCGGCCCCTCCGGCAAGGGTGTGCATGGCGTGGTCTACGCCATCGAACAGGGCGACTCGGGCAAGCGCCTGACGCGCTACCGCATCAGCCTGCGGCCTCAGCTCGCCTATCTGGCTCATCGCCACAACCAGCGCATCTTCCAGCACCTCACCGTGCCGCAGATCATCGGCCAGATCCTCGAAGAGCACGGCATCCAGAGCGACGCCTATCAGTTCCAGCTCGGCTACCTCTACCCCGAACGCGACTACTGCGTGCAGTACGACGAGAGTGACCTGCACTTCATCCAGCGCCTGTGCGAGGAAGAAGGCATCAGCTTCCATTTCCAGCACAGCGAAGACAGCCACCGCCTGGTGTTCGGCGACGACGCCAGCGTCTTCCCCAAGCTCGATCCGCTGAATTACCAGCAAGGCAGCGGTCTGGCCGCCGATCACGAAGTGGTACGCGCCTTCGGCGTGCGCCTGGAAACCCGCAGCACCCATGCCACCTGGCGCGACTACGACTTCGAGCAGCCCAAACTGAGGATGGAGGCGGACTACCGCAGCGAGTTCAGCCCGGCGCTGGAAGTCTACGACTACCCTGGTCGCTTTACCGACCGCACACGCGGCAAGCACCTGGCCAAACGCAGCCTGGAGCGCCTGCGCAGCGACTACGAACTGGCCGAAGGCGAGAGCGATGCGTACCTGATCAGCGGCCACTTCCTCGCCCTGGCCGGCCACCCGCGCCAGCAGTGGAATGACCTGTGGCTACTCGATGAAGTGATTCACGAAGGCAAGCAGCCGCAGGTGCTGGAGGAGTCGGTCACCAGCAACACCCTGCCCGGCGATGGCTTCCAGCAGGGCTACCGCAACCGCTTCACCGCCACGCCCTGGGACATTCCCTACCGCCCGGCGCTCGAACATCGCAAACCCAAGGTACTGGGTAGCCAGACGGCCGTGGTCACCGGTCCGGCTGGCGAGGAAATCCACTGCGACCAGTACGGCCGGGTGAAGGTGCAGTTCCATTGGGACCGCGAAGGCCTGGGCAACGACACCACCAGTTGCTGGCTGCGCGTGGCCTCCAACTGGGCCGGCAAGGCCTACGGCGGCATCGCCATTCCCCGGGTGGGCATGGAAGTGCTGGTCACCTTCCTCGAAGGCGACCCCGACCAGCCGCTGATCACCGGCTGCCTGTACCACGCCGAGCACGTCGTGCCCTACGACCTGCCGGCGAACAAGACCCGCAGCGTGTTCAAGACCCTGAGCAGCCCCGGCGGTGGCGGCTACAACGAATTTCGCATCGAAGACCGCAAGGGCGCCGAGCAAATCTACATCCACGCCCAGCGCGACTGGGACGAGAACATTGAGCACAACCAGAAGATCCGCGTCGGCAACGAGCGCCACGATACGGTCGAAGCCAACAGCTACACCGAGCTTAAGGCCGAAGAACACCGCACCACCGACCTCGACCGCAAAGTGGAAGTGCGCGCCAACGACCACCTCACCGTCGCCGTCACCCAGCACAACAGGATCGGCACCGGCCAGTTCATCGAAGCCGGCAACGAGATTCACTACAACGCCGGCAGCAAGGTGGTGATCGACGCCGGCATGGAACTCACGGCTTCTGGCGGCGGCAGCTTCCTCAAGCTCGACCCGAGCGGCGTGACCCTGAGCGGGGCGACGATCAAGATGAATTCGGGGGGTGGGCCGGGTAGAGGGTCGGGGTTGAAGATTTTGATGCCGGTGATACCGGGGATGGCCGATAGCGACCAAGCGGGCAGTTTGCTCGAACGCGTCACGGCCGGAAAAAAGTTAACGCCCCCCAAGGGCATCTGCCTCGAATGCCTGCGCAAAGCCATGCGCGAAGGTAACGCAATCCTGGCAGGAATCTCGATATGAATGATCTGGACGTCTCGCGCAGTGACTGGGAACAGGCGCTGGCCGCTAGCCATAGCCTGACCATGGTGGTGGAGCTTGGCCTCCTCTCCACCGATGCCCGCCAAGCGCTGCTGGCCGAGCATAGTATCTGGCCGTTGCTGCACCAGGCAGACATGGAGCATCTGCGCTACGAAGGCCCGGCAATGGTCGAACTGAGTGGCCAACCGTTCAGCGCCTTGCAAGAACAATACGAACGGCTCGCACCCGCTGCCCGGCATGGCTGGCTGAGTAGCCGCCTGAGCATGCTGCAGTTGCAGCAACACCTGGGCGATGCCCTCGCCTGCCGCGACATCGATGGCGACACGCTGCTGATACGCAGCTACGCGCGCAACGTGCTGCCCGTCCTTCATGCACGCCAGGAACAACCCTGGCACGCCTGGCTATTCGGGCCCATCGAACACTGGTGGCTACCGAGCGCCCAGGGCTGGCAGCGCTTCGAGGGCCTGGCGCAAGGCAGCGTGCCTGCCTATCACCCCATCGAACTCGACCAGGCGCTGGTCGAAGCGCTGGGTGTCGATCTGCATGCCCAGGCGCTGGTGGAGGAGTTGCAACAGCATGCCCCGCAGGTATTTCTCAGCGACTGCCATGGCGAGCGCCTGGATCAGGTAAGCCAGGCACTATCGCACGCTCGAGAAGCAGGCTTGAGCCAGCAGTCGGATCAAGCCTTCCACGCGCTCTACAGCTTGATGAGTGGCCAATCGTTAAGCCTGCATCCCGATTGGCCATTGATGCTGCAGCGCGTGGAGCATGAGGGGCTGGCCCTCGCCAACGCGCTCGCCGAGCGGGACGAACAGGGATGAAGTGGGCGCCATCATCGCCACACAAAAGCCTGATCGGTTTGTTGCTAGTGGGGGCGTTACTGCTGGTTTGTATGGCTTGGGCTTACCGGCAAATGCCCGGCGCAACTCTGTACGTACACAACCACACCGACCGCCCCATCTTCAGCTACGCCGTCAACGAAGCCTGGGGTGGAAATGCATCGGCTTTTGGCGGAGGAGGTGCCGCCTGCTGCTCACGTATCGAGGGTGATGTGCTGAGCGTGCAATGGATCAAGAGCACCACCCAAGCCCAGTACGATGCTGGGCTGCGTGAGGAAACCATCACCCGGCAAGTACCCAGCCCGCCCCGCACCCGGCAAGACAATTACCTGCATGTGCATTTCTTTCCGGGGGATCAGGTACGTCTGTTCTGGAGCCCCACCCCAGGCAGCCCTTACAAGGCACTAAAGGAAGCCCCCGAACAAGAGATGGCAGATGAACCCCGTTGATCAAGGGCTCCGCCGCTGGCGGGCCTTGCCGGCCTCAGCCAGATCGCTGATCAAACTGCTGCTGCCGATAGTGTTAGTGCTCACCTACGTAGCCTGGGTTTACACCCGCATGCCCGGCGCCATTCTGTATGGACACAACCATACGGATCGCCCTGTCTTCAGCTATTTCGTTAACGAGGCCTGGGGTGGCAATGGTGGGGCCGTATGCTGCACGCGTATCGAAGGCGATGTGCTGACAGTGCAATGGATCAAGAGCACCACCCAAGCTCAGTACGAGGCTGGGCTGCGGGAGGAAACCATCACCCGGCGAGTGCCCAACCCGCCTCGTACCCGGCAAGACAAGTACCTGCATGTGCACTTCTTCCCCGGTGATCAAGTCCGTCTGTTCTGGAGCGCCAATCTGGACAGTCTTTACGAAAACTTCAAGGAAGCACCCGAACAGGAGGTAGCAGATGAACCGCATTAATAAAGGGCTCCGCCGCTGGCGTGCCTTGCCGGCCTCGGCCAGATCGCTGATCAAATTGTTGCTGCCGGTAGCGCTGGTGCTCACCTATGCAGCCTGGGCTTACACCCGTATGCCCGGCGCCATTCTGTATGGACACAACCATACGGATAGACCTGTCTTCAGCTATTTCGTCAACGAGGCCTGGGGTGGCAATGGTGGGGCCGTATGCTGCGCGCGTATCGAAGGCGATGTGCTGACAGTGCAGTGGATCAAGGGACGCACCGGGGAACAGGTTCGCCAGGGCGTTGAAAAAGAGACCATCACCCGGCAAGTGCCCAACCCGCACCGCACCCGGCAAGACAAGTATCTGCATGTGCACTTTTTTCCGGGGGATCAGGTGCGTCTGTTCTGGAGCCCCAATCTGGACAGCCCTTATGAAAACCTCAAGGAAGCACCCAAGGAAGGTACTACGCCATGAGCAACACCATTGCCGAACAGGCAGCGGCCATGTCCGCACGCTGCAACCCTGCGCAACGCAGCTCGCATATCGCGCCCTGTGAACATACCTTGAGGATCGGTTTTTTCTTCGACGGCTTCGGGCGTCACCGCATCAAGGATATGCAAACGGGGCGGGTCAGTAACATCGCTAAACTGTTCCTTGTACATAAGTTTGATCAACCCAATCAGCCTCAGGATCCACTCTTTTCATATAGAAAATTCTATGCATCCGGCCTGGGTGAGGATTTTTCCGCTGACTTGAATCTAATCGCCAATAGTGGACTAGCTAGCTTCGAGTCGACGGCCAGCGATATACCGGCTGACGCGGTCAAGGATGAGGCCATCGAGACTGCTAAGGATATCCTCGATGCCAAACGCAGTTGGTGGGAACGCATCAGCCGAGACCTCAAGGCCTTTCTGCAAAAGCCTGTCAAGGCGGGGAAGTTGCTCCAGGGAGCTTTAATCGATGCCAGCGTCGAGCTATTGGCTCCTGTGCGTGATAACGCCTTCGTAGCCGAGCTGTTGAAGACCGGCGCTGATACGCGTATCGAGGGCGCAATTGATTTCATCAATGACGCAATAGGCAAGATCGAGGCACAAACCGGTCGCCCCCTTCTCAAACGGATCGAATTGACCGTCTATGGCTTCGATTACGGCGCCACTTTGGCACGCGCCTTCCTGCATGAACTGCTAAGCCGTGAGCCGCAACCCGCCGACGGCACTTACCGCTATCAGGGCAAGACGCTGACTATCCTCTTTGCTGGGCTCTTCGATGGTGTTGACCGCAGCCATGTCGACCTTCCTTACCTGCCCTTGCCCGTGCGCACCGTGCTGGACGATGGCGGCCCCTTGCCCGAGCACGTCAAGCAGGCGTTGCATCTGGTGGCGGCCCATGAACGTCGCTTCTACCGCCGTGCTCGCCTGCTTGGCAGCAGCAAGGCCAACTGGCGGGAGAAATGGATGCCCGGCGTTAGCGAGGATATCGGCGGCAGCCTGCTCCCCGGGGAGCAGAAGCCCAGTGCCGAACTGGCCCTGGTGAGCCTGCATGAGATGTATCACGCCGCGCGCAGAGCGGGGGCGCCATTTCCTTCGTTGGATCAGCTGTATGAAATCGATGCGGATACTGCCTCTCTCTTTATCTTCAACGATCACTTCGAGCAGGCCAGCGCCAAAGGGCTGAGCCGCCATTATGAGCGCGAGGCGCAAACCAGCATCGCCGAATTGAAGAGCGTCAAGCCCTTCTATGCCGTCGCCCCCATGCGCCCGCAGGAGTTGCTCTTCGCCGCCCATATGCGTCTGTACATCCGCTGGCTGGCCGCGCTGTGGAGGCCCTACCAGGAACGCCTGCGACAACTGGCAGAAGAGGAAGAGCGCCTGCGCATCAGTGCACTGGGCAGCATGAGCGGCATGCTTGGTATCTCTCGCGAAACTGCGGCGCAACGTGATGACCGTACACAGCGCCTGCAAGCCATCACCGACGAGCGCGCCAGGCTACGGGATGACTTCGGCTGGCTGGAAGAGGTCGATGAAGAGGCCAATGACATGCGCCTGGCCCTGAACAATCCCAAGCTGGGCTGGCGCGCAGCGGGTACGCGGGAGCAGGCCGATATCTGGCTGGTACTGCTGTCGGAATGGTTCGACAAGAACCCCAGAGAAGTCAGTGAGTCCGTGCATCGCTTCTTCGGACACTTCGTCCATGATCGACTCGTGTTCAGCGTCGCGCAGCGCTCAGCACAGCAGTTTCAAGGGCAGAGCTTCTTTGCGTTGCGCGGATTCGATGTGGCTTCGTGATCACGATGTTCGCCATCCCGGGTTGCTGACCTAGCCGGAGAGTGTCTCTACCACCGACTGCACCCACCACTGGCTGGCCGCTGTGCACAGCCAGTGGCTGTCCATCCATCAGGGTATGGGCCTGCGCCTGAGCGGCAAGCTGCCGGCACAGCCGGAGGGCAGCTACTGGCAGTTGCAGGTGATCTACCATAACCCCCTGGCCATGCTGACCGGCACCCTTAACCCCGCCAACTAGTGGTCGGTGGTGCCCAGGGCATGCGCTATATCATCCGTGGTACCAGTATTACCGAGCATGGCAGCAGCGACGGCCCATTGCTCAGCGACAGCCTACCCGCCGTTGAGGTCGAACGGACAGTCTTGACTCCCGAGGATCAGTAATGAACGCACAGGCCGGCGATATCGAACGCGGCTTTCTCCGCCAACAGGAGCATCTGGCCCCTTTGCCGATACCAACCGGGCAGCCACCCCAGGATCTGATGAATATCATCTGGCGCAAAAACTCGGTTTATCTGGATATCGGTAGTTTCGCCATGGGGGGGGGGTGGATGACGCTGCATGCCATGTCCCTCGTATTCATTGCGATTTCTGTTTGGGTCGTTGCAAGCTCTTCTGCCGTTCCAGGTGTAACTTGGGTCTATCTGGGGATTATCCCATTGGTGGGGGCGGCGATCATGGGGCCGCTTTGGTACTTTTTTATAAAGCAATGGCGTAAACCACTGACACCGCCCCTGCGCTTCAACCGACAGCGCCGTGAGGTCTGCGTGACCGAGCCGGACGGCAACTACTGGTTCGTTCCCTGGGAGCGTGTGCATGCTGTGTCCCCCAGCGCGCTTAGCCTCAATACCGGCGGCGCCAGCAAGCAGGGTGCACTTATCCTCTGGTTGCCCCTCGAAGGGCAGGAGCATGAGGCCTATTCGGAGAACAAACCGGGCTGGGTGATGATGCTCAATACCGGAGGTGGCACTGGCTCCATGGCGCAGTGGGAATGTATTCGCAGCTTTATGGAAATCGGCCCGGAGGCGGTGCCTGATACCACCCGTGAAGACGCCTATGAGAAGGTTCAGCGCGGCGGCTACCTGGGGGCATGGATCGAGGCATTCCAGCAGTTGTTCCGCGAGCTGAAGCAAGGCCAGTTCGGTGCTGCCTGCATGACCTTTCTCGGCCTGACCATTTTCGGTTTGCCCTGGATTGCGGTACTGCTGATCCGAAAACTCGCCAATATCCCCGACCTGACCGCCCCAGAAGCGGTGGAATGGTCAAACCCCCTGCCACCCGAACAATGGGCCAAGCGCTCCCCGGAACTGGAGCGTGCTATCGCAGAGCGGGAGGCTGAGCTGGCCCGACAGGTAGGCACAGCGGACGATGAATCGAGCCGATAATGGACGCCACACTATCGGTCAGGGCCGTTCTGGCGAATACCCTATTGCTCATACTGGTGACCGGCACCCTCAATCATGTCTATGCTGCCTTCTTCGGGATTCGCAGGCTGGATAGGTACTTCTCCAGCAAGCCTGATCCAAGCTGGGAATCACGGAGCCCATTCGATGGTTTCTATAGATTGCACAAGTACAGTTTTCTCTACTCGCTAGGCATACGCCGCCCCACTGTAGGCGCGGGTCTATCGCTCTGGCTGTATTTCTCGTTCTTCAGCCTCACCATCATTTGGATCACATTAGGCTTGGCGGCGCTCGGCAGGTATTTACAGATTGGCCCCTTTGCCTAGGCGTATCCCGGCGTGAGTGACGCATCGCCCCTGGAAATCGTGCTGGTCCTCGTCTGGGTGCTGCTTTTCGTCGCCGGCGGCTTCAACGGCATCTACATGTGCTTCCATGGGATAAGTCGGCTCGACCCATACTTTTCCAGGCTTCCTGATTTCAGGCAGGAGTCCGTCAGCCCTTTCGACCGTTTCTGCCGGATGCACCGTTATAGCTTCCGCTACACCCTGGGCTTGAACAAACCCAGGGTCAGCCTACCCCTGTCGATATGGTTGTACTTCACTTGCTTCAGCCTGACGGTATTCTGGATCAGCATGATCATCGGCCAACTCAAGATTCATTTCGGGTTCAACCCTCTGGCATAGTCACGCGGAGTTTCTGCCGACAAGAAGGCTGCATCCATGAACATCGGCCAAGCCGCCAAGCACACCGGCCTCAGCGCCAAGATGATCCGCTACTACGAGTCCATCGACCTGCTGCCGCGCGCCGGGCGGTCGGAGAGTGGTTATCGGCAGTACAGCGCGTCGGATCTGCACCGCCTGGCCTTTATCAAGCGGGCGCGGGATCTGGGGTTTTCTCTGGAGGAAGTGGGCCGGCTTCTGGCCCTGTGGCAGGACAAGCAGCGCGCCAGTGCCGATGTGAAGGCGCTGGCCGAGGGACATATCGCAGAACTGGAACGCAAGATCGCCGAGATGAGCGCGTTACGCGATACGCTGGTGGAGCTGGCCGACAGTTGTCAAGGCGATAGCCGGCCGGATTGTCCGATTCTGCAGGGATTGGAGGAAGGGGTGGGCTGCGGTGCGCCGGGGTGTTCGTCGCACCGTCAACCGTAGGGCCGCGCCAGTTATAAAGTCCCACCCGCGGCACCGGGCGCAGTGTGAAGATGGTGCGAACGGCGCACCCTACGCCCCCTCTCAACGCATCCAGGGTGGTGTGGGTTCGACGTCCTTGGGCTCGTCTTCGGCGTTGCGCAGCGCCTGTTTCTTCGCTTCTTCGGCCAGGGCGGCCTTGATCTCGCGCATCACCGCATCGATATCGGCGGCGTCCTCAGGTTCGGCGAACTCGCCGGTCAGCTGGGTGTGCGGCGTCAGTTTGCCGGCCTCGTAGAGTGCCCACATTTCCTTGGCGTACTTGGTGTATCTCAGCTCGGGGGCGAACTGGCCGAAGTACTCGGCCATGTTGCGCACGTCGCGCTCGAGCATGCTGAAGGCATGGTTGTTGGCCGCCGCGTCCACCGCCTGCGGCAGGTCGATGATCACCGGGCCGTCGGGGCCGAGCAGCACGTTGAATTCCGACAGGTCGCCATGCACCAGGCCGGCGCAGAGCATCTTGACGATCTCCTGGATCATGAAGGCATGGAATTCACGGGCGTCGTCCGGGTGCAGGTCGACGTCGTTGAGCCTGGGGGCCACGTCACCCTCGCCATCGGTGACCAGTTCCATCAGCAGCACGCCATCGAGAAAGTCATAGGGCTTGGGCACCCGCACGCCAGCACTGGCCAGGTGAAACAGCGCAGCGACCTCGGCGTTCTGCCAGGCCTGCTCCTGCTCCTTGCGCCCGTACTTGCTGCCTTTGGCCATGGCGCGCGCCTGGCGGCTGCCGCGCACCTTGCGCCCTTCCTGATACTCGGAGGCCTGGCGGAAGCTGCGCTTGTTGGCTTCCTTGTAGACCTTGGCGCAGCGCAGCTCGTCGCCGCAGCGCACCACATAGACCGCTGCTTCCTTGCCGCTCATCAGCGGGCGAAGCACCTCGTCCACCAGGCCATCCTCGACCAGGGGTTCAATACGTTTGGGCGTCTTCATCGGTGCGAATCACGGGTCCTTTCTGATGGAGAGATTGATTGCCGGCCATCCTCGCACAGCCAGAGACGGATGCCGACTGTTGATCATCATGCGCTGACCAGATGCCGCCTTAGCGCCTCGATGGCATAGCGCACCTTGGCCGGTTGCGCGTCGCGACGCGGGGTGACGATATGCAGGCCGATCGGCTCCAGCTGCCAGTCCGGCAGCAGGGCCAGCAGCTCGCCGCGCGCCAGCAGCTCGCGGATTTCCGGCTCCGGCTGCAGCGAAACGCCCATGCCCGCCAGGGTGAACTGGCGCGCCGCAAGAACGTTGTTGCAGGCGATGCGACTTTCCAGACGCAGGCGCTGCGTTGCGCCGCCCGGCCCGTGCAGCTGCAGATGCTGGCTGCGCTCGGTGTTCAGCGCGATCCAGTCCAGATCGAGCAGTTGCTGCGGCTGCGTCGGCCAGACGTGGCGCGCCAGGTAGGCCGGCGCAGCGCAGACCAGCATGCGCCAGTCCGCGACATGCCGGGCCACCAGGCTGGAGTCATCCAGCTGGCCGACGCGGATGGCCAGGTCGATACGCTGCTCGATCAGGTCGATCTGCTCGTCCTGGAAAAACAGACGCAGGCTCAGCGCCGGATGCGCGCTCAAGAGCGGCGCCAGCGCTTCACTCAACACCGGCCCGGAAAAGCCGACCGGTGCGGCGATACGCAGCTCACCAACCGGCGCGTCACGCTGCTCGGCCAGACGTTGCTCGGCCTGCTCGGCCAACTCGACGATTTGCCTGCAACTCTCGTAGAACTGGGCCCCCGCCTCGCTCAGGGTCAACTTGCGCGTGGTGCGATGCAGCAGGCTGACGCCAGTGGCCTCCTCCAGCCGACGGATCTGCTGGCTGACGGCCGACGCGCTCATGCCTAGGACCTCGGCGGCAGCGACCATCGAGCCCTTCTGCACCACCGTGGCGAACAGCGCCATGCGTTTGAGCTGCTCCATTATGAAGCCCTGCTTAATTATCCAAGTGCATCAAGCCAGTTTTTCCGGCGTTTATCCATAGGGATGATGTGTTCACCTTCACACACCGAGGCACTCCCCATGAAACTCGCCCTGATCGGCGCCAGCGGTTACGTCGGCGCGCCGCTGCTGCAAGAAGCCCTGAATCGCGGCCACCAGGTCACCGCCCTGGTACGCCATCCGGAAAAACTGCCCGCTCATGCCAATCTGGTCGCCGTGCGAGCGGACGTGCACGACAGCGCGGCGCTGGCCGAACAGCTGCGTGGCCACGATGCGGTACTCAGTGCCTTCAACCCCGGCTGGGGTGTGGCCGACATTCGCGAGCAGTTCATCGCCGGCAGTCGTGCCATCCTCGCTGCGAGCAGGCAGGCCGGAGTCAGGCGCCTGCTGGTGGTCGGTGGCGCCGGCAGCCTCTATGTCGCCCCCGGCCTGCAGCTGATCGACACGCCGGATTTTCCCGCCGAGTACGAGGAAGGCGCCGAGGGCGCACGCCAAGCACTGAACATGCTGCGTGACGAGCATGAGCTGGAGTGGACCTTCCTCTCCCCCGCCGCCCTGCTCGAGCCGGGGCCGCGCACCGGCAAGTTCCGCCTCGGAGGCGACGAGTTGCTGATGGACGGCGACCAGCCCGGACGCATCTCGCTGGCGGACCTGGCCGTGGCGCTGCTGGACGAAGTCGAGCAGCCGCAGCATGTCCGTCAGCGTTTCACCCTGGCCTATTGAACCGACTTGCCGCCGCTACGCGATGGAGCGGCGGCCACCAGCAGACCCGGTGCGCAATGCACCCAAGGAGCAGCGATGAACACATTGAGCAGCAGCGCTTTCGTCACCACCGACACGCCCGCGCGCTACATCGGCCGGCTGTGCAAGCACTTCGCACACAAGATTCCGGTCAGCTTCGACGCGCAACAGGGCCGTATCGAGTTCGCCTTCGGCCTGGCCTCGCTGCAGGCCGAAGCTCACGGGCTGCGCCTGCGGGTCGAGGCCGCCGGCAGCGAAGAACTGCAACGCCTGCAGGAGGTGGTGGCCAGTCATTTCGAGCGTTTCGCCTGGCAGGAGGCGCTGACCCTGGACTGGCAGCCGAACGGCCCCCGCTAGCCGGCCTGCGTAGGGGGTGTTGCGCGTACCAATCGCTGCGTGGCTTGCAAAAACTCGCTGGTGCGCACGGCGCACCCTACGTCATGTTTGGCTCGCGCCTCACAATGCATCCAGCTGCGCCCGCAAGCGTCGCAGCACGGCCAGCGACTCGGGGTTGTCGCCGTGCACGCACAGGCTGTCGGCGCGCAACTGCAGCGGCTTGCCATCGATATCGGCAAAGGGCTCGCCACGGGCGATGGCCAACGCCTGGGCGAGGATGCGCTCGGGATCCTGGTGCACCGCGCCACTGAGCCGGCGTGGAGCCAACTGGCCGTCCGAGAGGTAGGCGCGGTCGGCGAAGGCTTCGAACATCAACGGCACGTCCGCCTCGTCGGCCAGGCGCAGCTCTCGGCCGTTGTCGGCCAGAGCCAGCACCATCAACGGCAGGCCCTTGCGGTAGCAGTGGCAGGCATCGAGCACCGCCATCAGCAGCGCATCGTCGCGCACCAGATCGTTGTACAGCGCGCCGTGCGGCTTGACGTAGGCCAACTGGCCACCGGCGGCGCGGCAGAAGGCATCCAGCGCGCCGATCTGATACAGCACCAGCGCCCGCACCTCTTCGGCCGAGCATTGCAGATGGCGGCGGCCGAAGCCCTGCAGATCCGGATAGGAAGGATGCGCGCCGATGCGCACGCCATGCTCCATCGCCAGGTTGACGCTGCGCGCCATGATCAGCGGATCGCCGGCATGGAAGCCGCAGGCGAGGTTGGCCTGATCGATCAGCGGCATGGCCAGCGCATCGTCGCCCATGCGCCAGGCACCGAAGCCCTCGCCCATGTCGCAGTTGAGAAGAATACGGTTCATGCCGGCAGCTTAGAGCGCCTGGAAAACATCCGCAAAGCCTGTCCGCGCATTCGAGAATTTATCGCACTTACAAAATTTACACCTGGCTGCAGCCCAGCCACCACGGCACGTCCAGGCCGTTGCCGTGGTCATCGATCTCACCCGCGATTGAACCCTATATGCAAATCACTATCATCCCGGCCGTTCGCAACCGTTCCGCCTGCACTCTCATACTGCCAGGAGTAGATCGATGTCCGCCCTCAATTCCCGTACCGCCCTGGCTAGCGCCGTTGCGCTGGCCGCCAGCTTCGGCGCCCAGGCCAACGAGCCGATCGCCCTGGGCGACGTGGTCGTCAGCGCTTCCGGCTTCGAACAGAAGATCACCGAAGCCCCCGCCAGCATCAGCGTGATCAGCCGCGAGGAGTTGCAGCAGAAGCGCTACAGCAACCTGGCGCAGGCATTGGAAGACGTCGAAGGCATCGACGTGCGCCAGGGCACCGGCAAGACCGGCGGCCTGAACATCAGCATTCGCGGCATGCCCAGCGACTACACCCTGATCCTCATCGACGGCCGGCGCCAGAACACCGCGGGCAACGTCACGCCCAACGGCTTCAACGAAACCGCCACCAGCTTCATGCCGCCGATGTCCGCCATCGAACGCATCGAGGTGATTCGTGGGCCGATGTCGACCCTGTATGGCTCTGACGCCATGGGCGGCGTGGTCAACATCATCACCCGCAAGGTGGCCAAGGAATGGGGAGCCAGCCTGAGCCTGGACCACACCTTCCAGGAGAACCGCGACTATGGCGCCACCAGCAGCACCAGCCTCTATGCCAGCGGCCCGCTGGTCGAAGGCCTGCTGGGCCTGGCTGTGCGCGGCAGCTTCTATGACCGCGGCGAGTCGGAGCTGCAGTTCGACAACGACAGTACCGTCAGCAAGCGTGGCGCGTCGCCGGTCGAGGGCCGCAACGCGACCTTCGGCAGCCGCCTGACGCTGACCCCGAACGAAAGCCACGACTTCTCGCTGGATTTCGAGCGCGGCCGTCAGGTCTACAACAACGACGACTGCCAGCTGGGCAATCTCGATGGCAAGAACGGCGGCAGTGCGACCGACGGCTGCACCACCAATGCCCCCTTGCGTGCCAATGGTTACAAGGATGAACTGCGCTTCCAGCGCGATCAGTTCGCCCTCAGCCATACCGGACGTTTCAGCTTCGGTACGCTGGAAAGCAGCGTCACCCACAACACCACGGAAACCTTCGGCCGCACCATTCCCGGTAACCCGATCGGCAACTCGTACACCGGATTCCCCTCGATCATCATCGGCGACGACCGCGAGCTGAAGTCGACCGATCTGGTCGTCGACACCAAGCTGGTCGCTCCAGTGGGCGAATCGCACATCACCACCGTCGGCGCTCAGTGGTGGGACGCCAAGGTCACCGACGGCATCGCCGACGAAGATTTCCAGCAGACTTCCTGGGCGCTGTTCGCCGAAGACGAGTGGCGTCTGCGCGACAACCTGGCGCTGACCCTGGGCGCCCGCTACGAAGATCATGAAGCCTTCGGCGGCCACATCAGCCCGCGCGCCTACCTGGTCTGGAACACCACTGACGCCTGGACACTCAAGGGCGGCGTCAGCCGTGGCTACAAGACTCCGACGCTCAATCAGCTGCACGATGGCATCAACGGTGTGACCGGCCAGGGCTCGACCATCACCATCGGCAGTCCGGACCTCGACCCGGAGATCACCACCAACACCGAAATCGGCGCGTACTACGACAACCTCGCCAACTTCAATGCCAACGTCACCCTGTTTCACAACAAGTTCAAGGACAAGATCGACGACGGCACACCGCTGGCGAACTGTTTCTACACGGCGAACCCGAACCAGCCAGGCTGCGTGAGCTATGGCCCGGGTTTCACTCAGGAGAACTTCGCCCAGAGCGTGAACATCGGCGAAGCCGTGACCAAGGGCGTGGAAGTAGCGGGTCGCTGGCAGTTCGCACCGGCCTGGGCGCTGGCCGTCAACTACACCTACACCGACAGCGAACAGAAAAGCGGCATCAACAAAGGCGCGCCTCTCACCAATACGCCGGAGCACATGGCCCATGCGCGCCTGAGCTGGGCTGCCAATGACCGCCTGACCCTGTGGTTCAAGGGGGAGTATCGCGGTGAGCGCGCCCGCTTCACCGATCGTTACGCCAACCTGACCGCCGCGAACAAGGCCCTTTACGATGCCGTCGGTGATCTGAAGGCTTATGAAGTCTTCCACCTCGGGGGTTCGTTCAAGGCGACCGAAAACCTGACGTTCAGCGCCACGATCTACAACCTGTTCGACAAGGACTTCACCAGCGGCAGCTACTACACCACCAACACCGGTTCCACCGGATGGGCGTCCGACTACACGCAGATCGGCCAGTCGACCACCGGCACTCTGGAAGAAGGGCGCCGCCTCTGGCTGTCCACCGTCATCGAGTTCTGATTCAGGACACTGCAATGCAAAACGCCAGCCCCCGGGGCTGGCGTTTTGCTTTCTGGCGACTTCCAGGGAAGCCGCAGCGGCACTCAGAAGCTGTAGGTCGCCGACAGGATCGCCGAGCGCGCATCGCCGTACTCGATGGCCGAGGAGCGGGCGGTGGTACCGATGTTCTGCCGCACACGCTCGACGTAATCCTTGTCGAACAGGTTGTTGACGTTCAGCTGCAGGTCGAGGTTGCGGTTGACCTTGTAGCCGATCATCGCGTTGTGCAGCCAGTAGGCGTCGAGTTTGGCCTGGGTGCTGGCACTGACGTTGCGCTCGCTGACGTAACGGGCGCCATAACCCAGCGTCCAACCCTGAGCGACCTCGTAGGTGGTCCACAGGTTGAACGAGTGCGGCGGGGTGTTGCCCAGCGCCTGACCCTCGCGGTTCGGGTCGATGGTGGACTTGAGGGTCTCGCTGTCGAGGAAGGTGTAGTTGGCGTAGACGTCCCAGCGCTCGCTCAGCTTGCCGGTAGCCCCCAGCTCGACACCCTGCACGCGCTGCTCGCCCGCCAGGATATAGCTGCCATCGGCCAGCTGCTCGCGCGCATCGGTCTTGTCGACGCGGAACAGCGCGCCATCGAGCATCAGGCGGCCGTCGAACAACTCCCACTTGGTGCCCAGCTCCCAGGTCTCGTTCTTCTCGGGATTGAGGCTCTGGGTCGCGGCGTTCAAGCCACCGCCGTTGGAAGCGACGTTCTCCGCCGAGGGGTTGAAGGAGGTGCCCCAGGCGACGTAGATGCGGCCATTTTCGGCCGGCTTGTAGACCAGGCCGGCACGGCTGCTGAGCTCTTCATCGGTGGAGGTGAAGCGGCCGGTGCGCACATGACTGGCGGAGAAGGACTCGCTCTCGGCATCGAACCAGTCATAACGCAGCCCCAGGTTCAGGTCCCACTGCGGGCTCAGTGCAATGCTGTCGAACACGTAAAGCGCACGGTTATCCAGCTGGTTCTCGGTGTAACCGGTGGTGGTCTTGTTGATCGGGCCGTTCCAGCGACCGGGCGGGTTGGACAGGTCGAAACCGCTGCCCGGATACACGGCATTGCCCAGGCCATGGTTGTAGGTCTTGAGGTCGAGATTCTCGCGCGACACCTCGACACCGGTGACCAGCTCGTGGGCCAGCCCGGACGTGTCGAAGCTGGCGCGCAGGTTGGTCTGGTTGATCCACATTTCGGTGGTGACGTCACGCCCATAACCCTGCGGGCCGGCCGGACGATAATTACCCGCCGGCACGCCGGTCAGGTTCACATGCGACGCGGAAACCACCGTCTCGCGATCCACACGGCTGTAACGGGTCAGGTTCTGCAGACGCAGCGCGTCGTTGATGTCGTGCTCGAGGTTGACGGTGAACGCGTCCTGCTCGATGCGCTCCTTGTCCAGATTCTTCCAGCCGAAGTAATCCTCGCGGCTGACGCCGGCCAGCTTCTTGCCATCCAGCGCGGGCACGCCGTAGTCGGGCAGGTTGTCATCGCTCTGGTGGAAATAGCTCAGGGTCAGGCGAGTCGCCTCGCTCAGGCCCAGCGCCAGCGAAGGCGCGATGCCCCAGCGCTCACGGTCGATCTGGTCACGCCCGGGGACATCGTTCTCGTGCGCCATCAGGTTCAGGCGCACGGCGCTGCCGACACCCACGCCATCGAGGGTCTGGTTGGTGTCCAGGGTCAGGCGGTGGTAGTTGTCGGTGCCGAGGCCGGCGCCGATTTCGGTGAAGTCTCGCTGCAGCGGCTGCTTGCTGATGATGTTGATGCTGCCGCCCGTGGTACCTGCGCCCCCGAATACCGAATTGGGGCCCTTGATGACCTCGACCTGCTCGATATTGAAGGTATCGGTGCGGCTGGTCTGGGCGCTGTCGCGCAGGCCGTCGATCTGCAGGTTGGCGTTGGCGGAGAAACCGCGGATGTTGATGCTGTCACCCGAGCCGCCACCGCCCTCCCCGGCGTTGAAGGTAATGCCGGAGACGTTGGACAGCACCTGGCGCAGGCTCAGCGCCTGCTGCTCACGAATCACCTCGGCCGGCACCACATTGATGGTCTGCGGCGTATCGAGCAGCGGTTTGACGTACTTGGCCGATGCGGAGCTCTCCGTCTTGTAGCCGCTGTCCCTCTTTGCCTTGACGGTCAGATTGTCCAGCTGCACGGCGTCGTCAGCCAGAGCGGGCAGGCTCAGCGAGGCGACTGCAAGACCGACGGCAGTGGCCAGCAGGCGCTTGGAAGGCAGGGAGCGTTGGCAGTTCTTGGCGCGCATTTGATAATTGCTACCTTAGACTACTGATAATTATTCACATAAATACTCGGACGTTGCCCTTGATATCCGGGGGTCACGAGCAGCGGGTCGCGCAGGCACGGCGAAGCGGCTTGCAGCTAAATGCAAATCTATATCATCCGCATGAAATAATCAGCAACAACCTTGCGCTCTTATGCGCATGTTGCGCACAGGATCCATGCCCCAGGGGTTGGCGGCGGTCCTGCTGGCCGATGGCAGGCGGCCTAGCGTAGCGTCGAACGCCAGATGACCTGCGGCCCGATACTGGCCAGATCGGCGCAGCCGGTCAGGGCCATGGCCACTTCCAGCTCGGCCCGCAGCAGTTGCAGCACATGCGCCACGCCTATAGCCCCGGCGGTCGCCAGAGCGAAGACGTAGGGCCTGCCCACCAGCACGGCGTCCGCCCCCAGCGCCAGCGCCTTGAGGATGTCGCTGCCACGCCGGATACCGCCATCGAGCAGCAGCGGCACACGCCCCTGCACAGCGGCGGCGACTTCGGGCAGCACGTCGATGGTCGCAGGCAGACCATCGAGCGTGCGTCCGCCATGGTTGGAGACGATCAGCCCGTCCATCCCCGCCGCCATCGCCTGTTCGGCGTCGGCGCCGCTCATGATGCCCTTGAGCAGGATTGGCAAGCGCGTCTGCTCACGCAGCCAGGTGAGGTCGGCCCAGGTCGGCGCCGCGGCCAGCAGCGGGCCACCCAGCAGCAGACTGCCGTTGTGCGGCTCGGCCTGTGCCTGCAGTGGCCGCATTCCGCGCAGATTGACCGCCTCGACGCCTGCCGGCAGGGCGAAACCTGCGCGCTGCTCGCGATTGCGCACGCCATTGACGGGGGCGTCCACGGTCAGCACCAACGCCTGGTAGCCGGCGCTTTCTGCACGGCGGATCAAGGCCGCAGTGAACTCGCGATCAGGCTGGATATACAGCTGGAACCACAGGGGTGCCTGCGCCTGCGCCGCAATGGCCTCCAGCTCGACGCTGGCCTGGGTGCTGACCACCATGCCGGCGCCCAGCGCAGAAGCCGCGAGCACGCTGGCCAGCTCCCCCTCCGGATGCGCCAGCTTCTGATAGGCCACCGGCGCGAGAAAGACCGGATGGGCGAAATCCTGGCCGAACAGGCGCAGGCGCGTATTGCCGCCGCTCAGATCCTGCAGCACCCGCCCACGCAGGCGCAGACGCTCGAACGCGGCGCGATTGTCGGCCAGGCTCAGCTCGTCGGCGGCGCCGCCGGCCAGATAGGCCCAGGCCTGCTCGCTCATGCGCTCGCGGGCATAGGGTTCGTAGTCGGCGACGGCGGCGATGGTCGGTGGAATCTGCTGCAGTTTGGGCAAGGCCATGGCGTTTCTCGGCGCATTGTCATCGTTGATTTGTAGCCGGACGCAATCCGGGGCATGCAGCGCAGTTGGCGCTGGGCTGACTCAGGTCTGCGTCCATTGCCGCAACAGGTTGTGGTAGATCCCGGTCAGCCGAACCAGTTCGGGGCTGTCCGGCACCTGCTGGCGCAGCGCCTGGATGCTGTCGTCCAGCTCCAGCAGCACGCTGCGCTGCTCGTCCTGACGCACCAGGCTCTGCACCCAGAAGAACGATGCCAGACGCGCGCCGCGAGTCACCGGCTCGACCCGATGCAGACTGCCGCTGGAATAGAGAATCAGATGGCCGGCCGGCAGCTTGATGCGTTTGTCCTGCACCACCAGCTCGCCGCCTTCGTACTCGTCCGGCTCGCAGAAGAACAGGGTGGCCGAGAGGTCGGCGCGAATCCGATGCGGCGTGCCCGGCACGCTGAACACGGCGTTGTCGATATGGTCGCCATAGGTGCCGCCCTCGGTATAGCGATTGAAGCGCGGCGGCACCACCTTCAGCGGCAACGCGGCGGCCATGAAACGCGGATGCTGGGCCAGGCAGGCCAGGATGAAATCGCCCAGTTGCTGCGTCAGCGGGTCATCTTGGGCCAGCTGCTGATTGGCCTTGACGTTCACCGCCTGGTGCCCGGCGGTGAGCCGACCATCCTGCCAGTTGCCGCCCTCGAGCGCGGCGCGGCACTGCTGCAGTTGTTCGGCATTCAGCACGTCGGGAATGCTCAGCATCATGTTCGGGGTTCTCCAGGGCAAGCGCCGTTGCGAATGATTCTAAAGGGCAGCCGCACCCGGAAAGAAGTCCGATCGGCTGCCACCCAATGAAAACGCCCCGACTGCGTTGCAATCGGGGCGTCTGGGCACAGCGTGCTTAGAAGTGGAAGTTGGTGCTCAGGGTGAAGGTACGTGGATCGCCGAGCATCACGCGACGCCCGTTCCAGTTGCTGGACACGGCGTATTCCTCGTTGGTCAGGTTGTCGATGTTCAGGCGCACGTCGACATTCTGATTGACCTCGTAGCTGGCCATCGCGGCGAAGGTGGTATAGCTCGGCAGCTTGCCGTACAGACCATTGGCGACGATGCGGCTGGCGTCATCCGGACGTCCGAGGTAGGACGAACCGACATGCTGCGCACCCAGACCCAGGGTCAGCCCCACCGGCAGACGGTAGGTAGTCCACAGGTTGCCGGAAACCTTGGGCGTGAAGGCCAGCTCGTCGCCATCGGTACGCTGGGCGGCGCCGTAGTCGCCCGGATTGGCGCGACGACGCACCTCGTCCAGGTAGGCACTGTGCTTGCGCTCGCTGTCCATGAACACGATGCCGGCGAAGACATCCCAGTTGTCGGTGATCTTGCCGCTGGCGCCCAGCTCCAGCCCTTTGACCACCTGCTCGCCGTAACCCTTGAGGCTGTCGCTGGTCTCGCCGACGTCACGACCGGTGATGGCGACCTTCTTCTTCTCCGTGTAGAACAGCGCCGCGGTGGTGGACAGGCGCTTGTCGAAGAAGTCCCACTTGGTACCGATCTCGTAGTTGTGCGCACGCACCGGATCGGCTCCATCGACGAACCCCGGGAAGGCCTGGCCGTTTACCCGCGAAATGTCCGGGTTGGACAGGTAAGAGCCCGGGGGCTGGGTGGAGACGCCATAAGCTGCGTAGACACTGCCGTTTTGCGCCGGTTTGTAGACCAGACCGAGCTTGCCGCCGATGCTGAACTCACGGTCATCGAAGCCATCGGCACCGACGGCCGCGCCGGTCTGAACGTTACGGCTGCGAATGTCCACGTCGTACTGCTCCAGGCGCAGGCCGCCGGTCAGCTGCCACTGCGGCGTGAACTCCAGGGTGTCGTAGACGTACAGCGCTACGGTATCGACGTTTACGTCGCTGCGCTCACGCAGACGGCTGCGCTTGGAGACCGGCCCGCTGCGCTCCCAGTCCGGGTCGAAGATGTCGGTGTTGCCTGGGTTGACCTCGGCATAGGTACCCGCCTCCGCCTCCTCACGAGTGAGTTCGAGACCGGCCGCAAGGTTGTGCTTGATCGAACCGGTGGCGAACTGCGCCGAAAGGTTGGTCAGGTTGCTCAGGCTGGTGTTGACCCGGTCGTAGAACTGGGTATCGGTGCGCAGCTGCGTACCACCCAGATACTGGAAGGGTACGGTGTAGCGCGCCTGACGGTCGACGCGGGCCCAGCGGGTCTGGTTGCTCAGGGTCATGCCGGTCGAGAGGTCGTGCTCCAGACGGACCAGCAGCGCGTCGCTGGTGGTGTCGTCGAAGTCCGACTTGAGGCCGTAGAACTCATCGCGGTCGACCCCGGAGAGCGCCGGATTGTAGGGAGTGTCGCCCTTCATGCCCTTGACCGAGGCACCCGAGACGCCCCAGTCCGGGCGGTCGTTCATTTCGACATGCTCGTAAGCGAGGATGGCGCGGGTTTCCGTACCCAGGCCGAAGGCCAGCGACGGCGCAAAACCCCAGCTGTTCTTCTCGGCATGCTCACGGCCGGCGACGCCGCTGTCCTCGACCAGCAGGTTGAGGCGCAGCGCGGTGCTGTCGTTGATGATCTGGTTGGTGTCGAGCGTGGCGCGGCGGCGCGGCTCGGAGTCGTACTGATCAAAGCCGAAGCTGGCGCCACCGGCGATAAAGCTTTCCAGCGTCGGCGTCTTGGTCACCTGGTTGACGTAGCCACCGGCGCCACCGCGGCCGTTGTCGGCCGCCGGGCCTTTGAACACCTCGACCTGCTCGACGTTGAACACGTCGCGGGTATAGCTGCCGTTGTCACGCGCGCCATCGACGAAAATGCTGCCGCTGGTATCGAAACCGCGCAGGCTGAAGTTGTTGGTGCCGCTGGCAAAGCCGTTTTCGCCGGCGTTGAAGCTGATGCCGGGGGTGTTCTTCAGCACATCGGTCAGGGTGCGGGCGTTCTGCTGACGGAACAGGGTTTCCGGAATGACGTTGACCGTTTGCGGCGTATCGAGCAATGCGGCGGTCTGTTTCGGCGAGGACGCCTTGTCGACCTTGAGCCCGTTCTCCTGCTGCCCCTGGACGGTTACATCGCCCAGTTCGACTGCCGACTCCTTCGCCACGGCAAAGCCGGACAGCAGGGCCAGGCCGACGGCCGAGGCCAGCAGATGCCGCTGGGGAAAGGGTGCACGCTTGTTATGTTTATCGCTCACGAGAATCACTCCAGATGAAAACTGCGCGCGATAGTATTTGAGATTCAATCGTAATCAATATTTACGAATGATTTACATGAAACTTATTTGTAACAAAATTGTCGGCGCCCTTTCGCTCCATCTGACGGACCGCTCTGGCACGCTGAACAGCGGGAATCAGCCGGCTCTGGTCGGCAGAAACGACAACGCCCACACAAGGTGGGCGTTGATCGAGCAACCGTGACATCACCGGTAGGGTGCGCCATGCGCACCGCTACTAGCGGGCAGGCGCAACCTACGCGGCGGTCTTACAGGTAGTAGGACTTCAGCGGCGGGAAGCCGTTGAATTCCACCGCGCTGTAGCTGGTGGTGTAGGCGCCGGTGGACAGCCAGTACAGGCGGTCGCCGCTGGCCAGGTTCAGCGGCAGGCCGTACTTGTAGTGCTCGTACATGATGTCGGCGCTGTCGCAGGTCGGGCCGGCGATCACCACCTCTTCCATCTCACCCTTCTTCTCGGTCCAGATGGGGAACTTGATCGACTCGTCCATGGTTTCGATCAGGCCGCTGAACTTACCGACGTCGGCATACACCCAGCGCTCGACCGCGGTGCGCGACTTACGCGCCACCAGCACCACTTCGGACACCAGCACGCCGGCGTTGGCGATCAGCGAGCGGCCCGGCTCGAGGATGATCTCCGGCAGATCGTCACCGAAGTCCTCCTTGAGGAAGCGGGTGATTTCCTCGGCATAGGTTTCCAGGTCGTTGGTGCGCTGGATGTAGTTGGCCGGGAAGCCGCCGCCCATGTTGATCATCTGCAGGGTGATGCCGTCTTCCTCGCGCAGACGCTCGAAGATCACCTTGACCTTGGCGATGGCGGCGTCCCACACATCGATATCGCGCTGCTGGCTGCCGACGTGGAAGGAGATGCCGTAGGGTACCAGGCCCAGCTGCTTGGCCAGGATCAGCAGGTCCAGGGCCATGTCCGGCTGGCAGCCGAACTTGCGGCTCAGCGGCCAGTCCGCGCTGGTGGAGCCTTCGGTGAGGATGCGCACGTAGATCTTGGAGCCCGGCGCGGCCTTGGCGATGTTGCGCAGGTCGGCCTCGGAGTCGGTGGCGAACAGGCGCACGCCCTTGTCGAAGAAATAACGGATGTCGCGCGACTTCTTGATGGTGTTGCCGTAGCTGATGCGCTCCGGACCGACACCGGTGGCCATGACTTTGTCCAGCTCGTAGATCGAGGCGATGTCGAAGCTCGAACCCTTGTCGCGCAGCAGTTCGATGATCTCCACGGCGGGGTTGGCCTTGACCGCGTAGTAGATCTTGGCGAAGGGGAAGCAGTTGCCCAACTGATCGTAGGCATCGCTGATGATCTGCCGGTCGATCACCACGAACGGGGTTTCGTGCTGATCGGCGAACGCCTTCATGCGGGCAAAAGTGGCGGGTGCGTAATAGTCTTCGACCTTGATCGACATGCTGGTGACTCCAATGGCAAAACCGGGAACACATTGATTCGGGCAGCAGAACCGCTTACAGGTTCCACCACGTGTCGGGGCTGGCCGCGCAACACGCCGGCCTGAACGTCTGACAGTTTCCCCACTTTGGTTCGCCTACTTCCCAAGGCATGTCGCCGAGCATCACCGGTACCGACCATTCGCCGGCCGGCAACCTCTCGTCGTCAGTACTTGAGCCGGATGGATCGTTTCCAGCATGGACGTTCGGGCGCGGACTTTAAGACCATGCGCCGCGCAGATCAACCGGAAATTCTGCCTAATTTCAGCACGTTCCGGATATCACACAAAACGTCCTGAAATGCTGAACAGGCGGGGCTTTCAGCCAGTTTCGCGCACCCGTGTTTCAGTGCCATTGCAGCACCTCGCGGCGAGCGGCTTGCACCGCTCGCCCACCGGCTCAATACACGTCGCGGCGATAGCGCCCTTCCTCGATCAGATCGTCCACCTCTTGGTCGCCGAGCAGCTCGCGCAATGCCGCATCCACGCCGCCGGCCATGCCCTGCAGGCTGCCGCAAACGTAGATCGCCGCGCCCTCGGCCAGCCAGGCATGCAGACGCTCGCGCTGCTCGCGCAGCAGGTCCTGCACGTAGCGCTTGTCGGCCTGGTCGCGGGAGAACGCCAGATCCACATGCTGCAGCTCGCCTGCGGCCAGCGCCGCCTGCAGCTCGTCGCCACAGAAGAAGTCGCAGGCGCGGTTGCGCTCGCCGAACAACAGCCAGTTGCGCCCCTGCCCGGCCAGTGTCCGTGCGCGCAGCAGCGAGCGCAGTCCGGCCAGGCCGGTACCATTGCCGATCAGGATCAGCGGGCGGTCGTCGTCCGGCAGGTGGAAGCCGCTGTTGCGCCGCACCCGCGCCAGCAATTGCCCGCCGGCTGGCAGATGCTCGGTCAGCCAGCCGGAGCCCAGGCCCAGGCTGCCGTCGGCCTGCATGGCCTGGCGCACGATCAGTTGCAGCACGCCATCGGCCGCCACCGAGGCGATGGAGTATTCACGCGAACCCAGCGGCGCCAGGGCATCAACCAGCGCCTGGGCATGCAGGCCGACCAGATGCGCGAGGCTGTCCGGCAACTGGCGTTCGGCCAGGGCTTCGCAAAGGCTCAGCGCCTGGCCATCGAGGGTCACCGGCTCGAGGCCGTCGCAGCCGGAGTGCTGCAGCCAGGCCTGCACCGCAGCCGGCGCATGACGCGGACGAATCTCCAGAATGTCGCCGGCCTGCCAGGTGCTCTGCGCAGGCGGCGTCAGGCCGAGGAAAAACACCGGCGCACCCTGGCTGCCGGGGTTGAGCAGGCGCCGTTCGGCCAGCGTCCAGCTCTGCCAGGGCGCCTGTTCGAAGCGCATCGGCGCGGCGCCGGTCAGCTCGCTCAGCTGCTGTTGCCAGCGCTGCAGTGCGGCCTGGTCAGCGCCATCGACCTCGACGCTGTCGAACAGGCGCTGCGCGCCCTGCAAACCCAGCCAGTCGTTGATGCGCCGGGCGAAGCCGCAGAAGTGCTGGTACTGCCGGTCGCCCAGCGCCAGCACGGCGTAGCTCAGCTGTTCGAGCGGCAGCGAGCCGCCCAGCACCTTGCGCTCGAAACCCAGCGCGGCATCGGGCGCCTCGCCGTCACCGAAGGTGCTGACCACGAACAGCGCCTTGCGCGTCCGGCGCAGGCTGTCGGCATCGAGGCGCGACAGCGGCTCGACCCGCACCGGGATGCCGGCGGCCTGCAATTGCCCGGCGCTCTGCCAGGCCAGTTGCTCGGCATAGCCGCTCTGGCTGGCGAAGCCGACCAGCCAGCCTTCGCCGGAGTCATGCGTTTTCAGCGCACCGCGCGCAGCCGCTGCTGCGCGCTTCTTGCGTCGGCGATCCAGGTACAGCAGCCAGCCGGTGACGAAGAACAGCGGCATGGCCGCCGTGGCCAGCATCATCAGGATGCGCCCGGTCAGACCGAAGTATTCGCCGACATGCAGGGCATAGACGCTGGTCAGCAATTGCGCCTTGAAGCTCTTGTCGGCGTAGCGCTCATGGCGGCTGACGACGCCGGTAGCGGGGTCGATCTGCAACTGGTTGAAGGCACGCACATGCTCGGCGTCGTCGAGCACATAGAAGACCGTCGCCGGCTGCCCCGCCACCGGTGGCAAGCGCAGGTTCCAGGCGACCAGCCTGGGCCCGGCGGCCTGTTGCACGCCCTGCCAGATGGCCGAGTGATCGACCTGCAGTGCAGGCCCGGCGCTCGCATCACGTCCAGCGCGCGACCGCCCTTCGCCATGCTGCTCGGGCGGATTGTCCGAGAGCAGGCGCGTCAGCCCTTCGCGGTACCAGTCGTAGGACCAGTACAGGCCGGTGAGCCCGGCGCAGAGGTAGAACAGCAGCGCCCAGGTACCGGCCACGGCATGCAGGTCCCAGTTGAAGCTGCGACCCTTCTTCTTCCAGTCCAGTGTCAGCCAGGTGCGCCAGTTCAGCGCCTGGCGCGGCCAGCGCAGATACAGGCCGGACAGACAGAAGAACAGCAGCGCCAGGGTGCTGGCCGCGGTGATCTGCTTGCCCACTTCGCCCATGGCCAGGAAGCGGTGCAGCTGCAGCATCAGGCCGAAGAACTGCTGACCGACGGGCTCGGCCAGTATCTGTCCGGTGTAGGGGTCGAAGGTCACGCGCGGCCCGCGCCGCTCGCCCGGCGGCGGCGCGAGAAAGGCAGTGCCGGGGCCATCGTGGCGGCTATCGAGCCACAGGCTGGCGACCCGGTCGGCGCTGGCCGACTCGATCCTGGCGACCAGTTCGGCGGGCTCGAGCCAGCCCTGCTCGCTGCGCTGGATCTGCCAGCGCTCGGCATTCAGGGCCCGGGTGATCTCGCCCTCGAAACTGTAAAGGGCTCCCGTGATACCCATGATGGCCAGCACCAGGCCGGCGCTGATGCCGAAGAACCAGTGCAACTGGAAGATGATTTTCTTGAACACGACGGAGCAACCCCTGCCCTGACCCACTGCGACGGGCGGCTACTCTATATGGGAATAATTTTCATAACCATTCATTTACGCGTTATTTACGCATCTGCGCAGGTGCCGAGAGGCATCGCCCGGCGCGCTTGAGAAACCCGATGGTCGCCCCTCGGCCAGCGCCTGCAGTTATCGGTATAATCGCCAGTTTTCCAGGCACCAAGGTGCCTTCAACGCTTCCATCCAGGCACATATTCATGACCACCCAGGCCGCCGAAGTCGCCAAGCGCCGTACCTTCGCCATCATTTCCCACCCGGACGCCGGTAAGACCACCATCACCGAGAAGCTGCTGCTGATGGGCAAGGCCATCGAAGTGGCCGGCACCGTGAAGTCGCGTAAATCCGACCGTCATGCCACCTCCGACTGGATGGAGATGGAGAAGCAGCGCGGCATCTCCATCACCACCTCGGTGATGCAGTTCCCCTACCGCGAGCACATCGTCAACCTGCTCGACACCCCCGGCCACGAGGACTTCTCCGAAGACACCTACCGCACCCTCACCGCGGTGGACTCGGCCTTGATGGTGCTCGACGGCGGTAAGGGCGTCGAGCCGCGTACCATCGCCCTGATGGACGTGTGCCGCCTGCGCGACACGCCCATCGTCAGCTTTATCAACAAGCTCGACCGCGACATCCGCGACCCCATCGAGCTGCTCGACGAGATCGAGGCGGTGCTGAAGATCAGGGCCGCGCCGATCACCTGGCCGATTGGCTGCTACAAGGATTTCAAGGGCGTCTACCACCTGAGCGGCGACTACATCGTGGTCTACACCCCGGGCCACGGTCACGAGCGCACCGAAGCCAAGATCATCCAGAAGCTGGACTCCGACGAGGCCCGCAACCACCTGGGCGACATGTACGAGCGCTTCGTCGAGGAGCTGGAGCTGGTGCAGGGTGCCTGCCATGAATTCGAGCCCGAAGCCTTCCTCAAGGGCGAAATGACCCCGGTGTTCTTCGGCACCGCGCTGGGCAATTTCGGTGTCGATCATGTGCTCGACGCCGTGGTCGACTGGGCGCCGCGCCCACTGCCACGCGCAGCCAACGAGCGCACGGTGGAGCCGACCGAGGAGAAGTTCTCCGGCTTCGTGTTCAAGATCCAGGCGAACATGGACCCGAAGCACCGCGACCGCATCGCCTTCATGCGCATCTGCTCGGGCAAGTACACCCAGGGCATGAAGATGCGCCACGCGCGCCTGGGCAAGGACGTGCGCGTCGGCGACGCCCTGACCTTCTTCTCCAGCGAGCGTGAACACCTGGAAGAAGCCTACGCCGGCGACATCATCGGCCTGCACAACCACGGCACCATCCAGATCGGCGACACCTTCACCGAAGGCGAGAACCTGGGCTTCACCGGCATCCCGCACTTCGCCCCGGAACTGTTCCGCCGTGTGCGCCTGAAGGATCCGCTGAAATCCAAACAGCTGCGCCAGGGCCTGCAGGAGCTGGCCGAGGAAGGCGCCACCCAGGTGTTCTTCCCCGAACGCAACAACGACATCGTGCTCGGCGCCGTCGGTGTGCTGCAGTTCGACGTGGTCGCCAGCCGCCTGAAGGAGGAATACAAGGTGGAGTGCGCCTACGAGGCGATCAACGTCTGGTCGGCGCGCTGGATCGAATGCAGCGACGAGAAGAAGCTCAAGGAATTCAAGGACAAGGCCTACGAGAACCTCGCCGTGGACGGCGGCGGCCACCTCACCTACCTGGCCCCGACCCGCGTCAACCTCAGCCTGATGGAAGAGCGCTGGCCGGAGATCAAGTTCCGCGCGACTCGTGAGCACCACTGACATTGAACAAGGCCCGCTCTGCGGGCCTTGTTCCGTTTACTCATCTTCCTCCAGCGTCCAGGCCACCAGCGAGTCGCCCATGCGCGTACCGAACGAGCCGTGCCCGCCGGCCATCACCACCACGTACTGCTTGCCGGTCTTTTCCGAGACGTAGCTGATCGGCGTGGCCTGGCCGCCTGCCGGCAACCTGTCCTTCCACAGCTCCTCGCCGGTGCGCATGTCGTAGGCGCGCAGGTAGTAGTCCAGGGTGCCGCTGAGAAAGCCCAGGCCACTGGCGGTGATCAACGGGCCGCCGAGGTTCGGCACACCGACGGTCAGGGGAATACCCAGCGGCGCACTGTCGCGGCTGGTGCCGTTCTTGCGCTGCCAGACCTTGTCCATGCTGCGCAGGTCGACCGCGGTGACATAGCCCCATGGCGGCGCCTGGCATGGCAGCCCCAGCGGTGACAGGAAGGGCTCCAGGCTGACCATGTAAGGCGCGCCGAGGTTGGGTTGCAGGCCGCGTTCGCTGCCGCCGGCACCGGCCTGCTCGCCGCCCTCCTCGCGCTTGACCAGGCGCGAGACGAAGGCCAGGTAATTGGGCGCGCCGAAGAGGATCTGCCGCTGCGGATCGACCGCCACCGAGGGCCAGTTGAACACCCCGACGTTGCCCGGATAGATCAGCGAACCCTGCTCCGACGGCGGGGTGAAGTCGCCCTCGTAACGCAGTCGATGGAATTGGATGCGGCAGATCAGCTGGTCGAACGGCGTACCGCCCCACATGTCGCGCTCGTGCAGCGGCTCCTCGGGGGCATAGCTGAGTGCCGAGGCCGGCTGGGTCGGCGCGGTGAAGTCGCCCTCCACCGTGCCCTGCGGCACCGGCTGTTCGCTGACCGGCACGATGGGCTCGCCGCTGCGCCGGTCGAGCACGTAGAGGTCGCCGCGCTTGGTTGCCTGGATGATCGCCGGCACCGGCCCCTCGGGGCCTTCGATATCCACCAGGGTGGGCTGGGACGGCAGGTCGCGGTCCCACAGATCATGGTGCACGGTGCGAAACTCCCAGCGCACCCGTCCGCTTTCCAGGTCGAGCGCCACCAGCGCCGCGGTGAAACGCTCGGCCTCGGCGCTGCGCTGCACACCCCACTGATCGGGCGTCTGGTTGCCCATGGGGATGTACACCAGGCCCAGTGCCTCGTCCGCCGTGGCGATGGTCCAGGAGTTCGGCGTGCTGCGCACGTAGGTTTCGCCGGCTGGCAGCGGCTCGGTGGCATCGGGACGGCCAGGATCGAAGTTCCACACCAGCTCGCCGCTGCGCACGTCATAGGCACGAATCACCCCGCCCGGCGAATCCACCGAGCCGTTGTCGGTCACCGAACCGCCAACTATCACCAGCTTCTCGGTGACCACCGGTGGCGAGGTGGGCAGGTAGACGCCCAGCGCGTCATCGCCCAGGCCCACCTTGAGATCGACCATGCCGCCCTCGCCGAACTCCTCGCAGGGCTCGCCGTCGTGCACATCGAGCGCGTACAGGGTCGCGTCGTTGGTCGGCAGGAACAGGCGCTGGGTGCAGCGTGGCGGTGCCTGCGGCGAAAGCTCGGGGAGCGCGCCGTCTCGCGCCGCGATCAGCGGGCCGGCATAGGCAGCCGCATCGTGATAGGCCAGGCCGCGGCAGGTCATGTGCTGGTAGTACTCGGCCTGGCGATTGATGGCCGGGTCGAAGCGCCAGCGCTCCTCGCCGGTATCGGCATCCACGGCGATGGCGATGCTGTGCGGCGTGCAGATGAACAGGTTGTCACCGACCTTCAGCGGCGTCACCTGATTGGTAATCTCCCCGGGGTCGCCTTCACCGGGCAGATCGCCGGTGTGAAACTCCCAGGCCTTCTTCAGCCGCCCGACATTGGCCGAGGTGATCTGCTCGGCACCAGCGTAGCGTTCGCCACGCGACGAGCCGCCGTAAGCTGTCCATTCGCTGGCCGAACGCCGGGTCGGCACCGCGGCGGCAGCGGCCATGCGCGGCTCGTCGAAACGGCCGGGCAGGCGATGGTAATCCTGGGTCAGCGAATAGCCCGCCATGCCCGCGCCCAGCAGCAGGCCGATGCCCAGCACCACGCTGGCGCCGTCACGCCAGGGCTGCCCGGGGGCGATGTGCCGGTTGATCCACGGCAGCAGCAGCCACAGGCCGAGCACGCACCACAGGTCGATGCGCGGCGCCATCTGCCACCAGTCGAAGCGCACCTCGTACACCGTCCAGGCCAGGCTCGCCAGCAGCACCAGGGCGTACAGCCACAGGGCCGCCCGCTGGCGGCGATGAATCAGCACGCCCACCAGCAGCAGACCGAGGCCGGCCAGCAGGTAGTACCAGGACCCGCCCAGCCACGCCAGATAGGCGCCACCCAGCGCCAGCAGCGCACCGAGCATGGCGACCAGCCAGGCCGTCAGGGTGATGCGCAGGGGCTGCACCTTGTTGTTCTCGAACATTCCTAACTCCCCGAATCACCGCCCCGTCCAGACCGGGGCCGTGATCTGTGGATACGGAGCACAGGCGAGAGTTCAGGGATTCTGCGGCGGCATTAGGCTCAGCCAACTCCCCGCAGCACCGGCCTTGGCATAAAGTGGCGCCTGACCCCGATCTCCCTGGAGCGCCAATGTCTCATCCGAACATCGTCATCCTTACCGGTGCGGGGATTTCCGCCGAGAGCGGCATCCGCACCTTCCGCGCATCCGACGGCCTGTGGGAGGACCACCGCATCGAAGAGGTGGCCACGCCCGAAGGCTTCGCCCGCGACCCGGCGCTGGTGCAGCGCTTCTACGACATGCGCCGCGCCCAGCTGCGTGATCCGGCCATCGCGCCGAACGCCGGGCATCTGGCCCTGGCCGAACTGGAGGCCGGCTGGCAGGGCGATTTCCTGCTGGTCACGCAGAACGTCGACAACCTGCACGAGCGTGCCGGCTCCAGGAACCTGCTGCACATGCACGGCGAGTTGCAGTCGATGCTGTGCAGCAACAGCCAGCAGCGCTTTCCACTACTGGATGACATGCCGGTCAGCCGGGCGTGCACCTGCTGCGGCCTGGTCGGCACCTTGCGCCCGGATATCGTCTGGTTCGGCGAGATGCCCTATCACATGGAGCGCATCTACGACGCCCTGGAGCAGTGCGAGCTGTTCGTCAGCATCGGCACCTCGGGGCATGTCTACCCGGCGGCGGGTTTCGTCGAGCAGGCACGTCGTGCGGGCGCGCATACGCTGGAGATCAATCTGGAACCGAGCCAGGGCCATTCGCTGTTCGCCGAGAAACGCTATGGGCCGGCTACCGAGCAGCTGCCGCGCTGGGTGGCGGAACTGTTGGCGGGTTGAGCGGCATGAGCCCGGACGCCGTAGGGCGGACCGGGACGCCGGCCGCTCGTAGCGCCAGCGAACAGTCCGCCGCATCTCCGTGTCAGACACGTCCAACGGCGGCGCACTGCTTCGCGAGTACGCTCTACCCGGCTAAGAGCCACAGACCTTGTAGGAGCCAGCTTGCTGGCGATCAGTCTATCCGCCACAACAAGATCGCCGGCAAGCCGGCTCCTACAAAAGCACCCGCGCCCTTCAGCCAGCCGCGGCGTCGACGGGCGCCGCCGCTTCGGCCGGCACCTCCGGCGTCGGCTTGAACACGCCGTTGCTCCAGGCGTAGTAGCCCAGCCCCAGCGCCAGCAGCAGGGCGATGATCCAGGGCCATACCACCGGCTTGTTGGCATAGGGGTCGCGCAGCGCACGGTCGCTGCCCTTGGGCAGTACCGCCATCTGCGTGAGTTCGGTGCCGAAGGGAATGCTGATGCGCGCCTGGGCATTCACCGCCCAGCCGTTACCGTCGAGGATCGGCCCCAGGCTGCGCCGACGCAGCTTGAACCAGGCCAGCAGCATGGCAGGGCCGGAGATGGCCAGCAGCACGCAGATAAACAGCAGCGGAATCTGCCACCAGACCAATGACAGAATCCCCGTCACCACCGCGGCCAGCGCCGTGCCCAGGGCGCCGACGGCGAGGCCGATGGCGGCGAAGATCCCGGCGAACTTGGCGATATCGAACGCCGGTGCCGGCGTCGCAGCAGGCGCGGCGCCGGTTTCGCCGACCTTGGCCGCGGCCTTGTTGACCATGTCGGCGTCGCGGCTGGCCGCCAGCTTCTGCACCTGATCGGACACCAGCTTGGAAACGCGTCGATACGGCGACCAGAACGCCTCGCGGATGCTGATGGCGTTCTGCACCACCTTGACCACGGTGGCATCCCAGTCGTTGCCGTCGCGGTCGTAGAACAGACCATGGCGACCGGCCTGCAGGTCGCCCTCGCTACCGGCGGTCACCGCCACCACGATGTTCAGCGCCTCCTTGCCGCGCACCGGCTCGCCGCGACGGGTGCAGGCGCAGTAGAGCAGGAAGCAGTCGCTGGCCGCCGCCACCTTGGCATGCGCCTCGACATCGCCCACTTCCACCACCAGATCGCAACTCTTGCCGTCGATGTACAGCACGCCGGCCTGGAACACCGCCTTGTCCTGGCGGGCATAGAAACGCTGGAACGAGACAAAGTTTCGCAGCAGCTCAATCAGGCCGTGACGCAGGCGAATCAGCTTGTCCAGATCGACCAGGCCGCCAGCCGCCTCGGCCACCGCCTTGTCCTGCTCGACCAGGGCCAGCAGGCGCGTCTCGATGCCCTGCTCCACCAGTTCGAGAATGCGCCCGCGGCTCAGCACCTCGGCGATCGCCGGCTTGGGCGCCTCCGCCTGCCAGGCCAGGTAGTTGCCACAGAGCGTCAACAGGTGCTGCCACTGCTCGCGCGACAGGCTGTCCAGCTCGCCATAGACCGGCACCACCACGCGCTGACGGAAAGCGGCAATGGCGTCCTGCCAGGCCGGGTTGAGACCTTTGCTCAGCGGCAGATGATCGCCTTGCTGCACCGCGGCCAGCGGCAGGCCGGCCACTTCGCCGGCATCGGCCAGCGACAGCGAGGCCAGGCGCACCAGCTCCTCTTCTCGGGCGTTCATCAACGCCGCCGCGCGCGGGTCGAACTCAGCCATGGCCACACGGGTGAAATAGTCGTCGATCTTGTCGCGCACCGCGCTCAGCGTCTCGACCGCCGCCACCGTGCCCTCGCCGAACACGTCCAGCCCCTGCTCGGCGACCCGGGCATGCCAGGCGTGCATCTGCCGCGCCTGATCGAAGAAGGCAGCGATCTGCTCGACGCCGATGGCCGGCTCGCCACTGCGGTCGGTCTGCGCGCCCAGGCAGGCGATGATGTCGGCGATGGCCGCCTTGAGCGTGGCGTCGTCGGTAAGGCTGGCCGGCACCAGGCCGTCGCCGTTGGCCTCGTGCGGCGGGAACAGCTGCGCCAGGTTGGCGGTATCGGCTGGCGTCAGGCTATCGCCATCGGCACGCCCGAGTAGGCTCAGCAGGCGCTGGGCGGCCAGACGCAGGCGCGTGCCCTCGGCATCGTCGGTCAGCGAGGCCAGTTGCAGCGGCCCCGGCTGGAACAGCACCGCCGGGTCGGCCAGGCGTGCCAGGGTCCAGTCCACCACGTCGAGAATCTCCGGGGCGCGAATACGACCGTCCTTGTTCAGGTCGATGTAATCGAGCATGCGCCGGTCCAGCTCCAGGTTGTTCACCGGGCAGGCCAGGCTGGCCCAGAGTTTCTGGTCCAGGCCGCGCAGGGCGGCGAGGTCGGCCGGGGTTTCCAGTTGCACCTGATCGAAACCGCCGGCACGGAAGAAGCGCCAGCGATGCGCGAGAGCTTGAGTCATCTACAGAAGATCCTTTCTGGCTGAGGGGGATGGCGCCAAGGGGCAGGCGGGTGAGCCGCCGCCCCTACTTCCCAGGCGCTGATTAGGCCAGTGTAACCGAGCCTCGCGCCCCTGCACTCATTGCGCGCTGGCCACCAGCGGCTGCGCTTCGCCCTGCTTGATCAGCGCATAGAGCACGCCAGTGACCAGGCTGCCGGCGACGATGGCGAGCAGGTAGAGCAAGGCATGGTTGATCGCATTGGGGATCAGCAGCACGAACAGCCCGCCATGCGGCGCCATCAGTTTGCAACCGAAGTACATCGACAGCGCGCCGGTCAGCGCGCCGCCGGCGATGCTCGCCGGGATCACCCGCAGCGGGTCCTTGGCGGCGAAGGGTATCGCCCCCTCGGAGATGAAGCACAACCCCAGCACCCCGGCCGCCTTGCCGGCTTGGCGTTCGCTCTGGGCGAACTTGCGCCGCGCCAGCACGGTGGCGATGGCCATGCCGATGGGCGGCACCATGCCGGCCGCCATGGTCGCGGCCATCGGCGCATAACTGCTCGACGCCAGCAGGCCGACGGAGAAGGCATAGGCCGCCTTGTTGATCGGCCCGCCGAGATCGACGCACATCATGCCGCCGAGCAGCACGCCGAGCAGGATCGCGTTGGTGCTGCCCATGCCGTCGAGAAAGGCGGTGAGCCCCGCGAGCATGCCGGCCACCGGGCTGCCGACCAGGTAGATCATCACCAGCCCGGTGAACAGGCTGGCCACCAGCGGAATGATCAGAATCGGTTTGAGCGCCTCGACGCTGGCCGGCAGGCGCACCCAATGGGCGATGGCCTTGGCCGAATAGCCGGCAAGAAAACCGGCGACGATACCGCCGATAAAGCCGGCGCCCAGCGAGCTGGCCAACAGCCCGCCGATCATCCCCGGTGCCAGGCCCGGACGGTCGGCGATGGAATAGGCGATGTAGCCTGCCAGCAGCGGCACCATCAGCTGGAACGCGGTCTCGCCGCCGATCTTCATCAGCGCAGCGGCCAGGGTGCCCTCCTCCTTGAACGCCTCGATGCCAAAGACGAACGACAGGGCGATCAGCAGACCGCCGGCCACCACCATCGGCAGCATGTAGGACACCCCGGTGAGCAGGTGCTTGTAGGGGCCGGACTTCTCGCCGCTGGCGGCTGGCGCACTGCCGGCGCTGGGCGCCGCCTCGGCCAGCGGGCGTGCCTCGTTCAGGGCGCGTTCCAGGGTCTGTTGCGGCTGTTTCAGTGCCACGCCGGTGCCGCAGCGATAGACCTTCTTGCCGGCGAAACGGGCGGTGTCCACCTCGATGTCTGCGGCCAGCAGCACGGCATCGGCAGCGGCGATGGCGGCCTCGTCGAGCAGGTTGCGCGCTCCCACGGAGCCGCGGGTTTCCACCTGCAACTCGATGCCCATACGCATCGCCGCCTGCTGCAGCGCCTCGGCGGCCATGAAGGTGTGCGCCACGCCGGTGGGACAGGCAGTGACTGCCACCAGCCGCTTGCTCCCGCTCGGCGCGGCGGCATCCTCGGCATAGGGCCGGGCCCGCTCGGGGGCTTCGCGCAGAAAGCGCTGCGGGTCGGCCAGCGCCTCGGCCGGCGTGGCCTGCAGCAGGGGTTTGCCGACGAAACGGCCGAGCGCCAGCTCGCCGGTCTTGACCACCAGCACCAGATCGGCAGCGGCGATATCCGCCTCGCTCAAGGGCGCTCCGATGGCGCGGGCGTCGTGCACCTCGACACGGGTTTGCCAGCCCAGGCGCTCGGCTGCCGCCTGCAACAGACGCGAGCAGAGCACGCTGGTGACCTGGCCATTGGGGCAGGCGGTAACGATCAGCAGGTTCATGTCAGTGCCTCTTATTCTTCTATGGGGTGCAGTTGTACGGCCGCCTCGAGACGGGCCAACTGCTCGCGATCGTGGATGCCGAAACCGATCTGGGTGACCGCCTGCGCGGCCACCGCGGTGGCCAGACGCAAGATGCGTTCGGCCGGCCAGCCTTCGAGCAGGCCATGCAGGCTGGCCGCCAGCAGCGAGTCGCCGGCACCGACCGTGCTGGCCACCTCGACCCGCGGCGGCACCGCACGCAGGGCGATGTCCGGGCCATGCCAGTCGACACCGGCCGCGCCGCGCGACAGCAGCACATGCTCGATGCCCTGTGCACGCAGGCCCTGCACGGCGGCGGACAGATCGCCGCCGCAGACCTCGGCCAGTTCTTCCTCGTTGGGTTTGATCAGCCAGGGCGCGACGCCCAGCGCCGCACGCAGGGCCTCGCCACTGCTATCGGCCGCCAGCGGCACGCCACTGGCCTTAATCTGCCGCAGCAGGCCGGCGAACCATTGCGGCGTCACCCCACGCGGCAGGCTGCCGGCCACCACCACGGCGTCATGCCCGGCCAACAGCGGCTGCAGTTCGTCCTGCAGACGTTGCAGGTGCTCGGCCTCGACCTGCGGGCCGGGACCGTTGAGGTCGGTGATGCGACCATCGGCTTCGGCCAACTTGATATTGCTGCGCGTCTCGCCCGGCACGCGGACGAACAGGTCGTGAAAACCGCGCTTGTGCATCAGGCTGTCGAACGGTGCGGCGTTGGCGCGACCGAGAAAACCGGCCACGCTCAGGTTGTGGCCGAGGTCGGCGAGCACCTGAGCCACGTTCAGGCCCTTGCCGGCGGCGTGGCTGCGCAGCTCATGGCAGCGGTTGATCGCCCCGGCCTGCAGGCGCTCGAGGCTCAGGGTCAGATCCAGCGCCGGGTTCAGGGTGAGGGTCAGAATGCGTGCCATCAGTGCATCTCCGCGACCAGCGCGCGTACCGCGCCGGCACTGTCCAGGGTCAGGGCCCGTGCCGCCAGGGCACGAGCCTGCTGGCAATCCAGTTCGCGCACGCGCGCCTTGACCAGGGCAATCGAGCGCGGCGTCACGCTCAGCTCGTCGACGCCCAGGCCGACCAGCAGCGGCACGGCCAGACGGTCGCTGGCCAGTTCGCCGCAGACGCCGACCCACTTGCCCTCGGCATGCGCCGCCGTGGCGGTCATTTCGATCAGGCGCAGCACCGCCGGGTGCAGGCCGTCGGCCTGCGCCGAGAGGGTCGGATGACCGCGGTCGATGGCCAGGCAGTACTGCGTCAGGTCATTGGTGCCGATGCTGAAGAAGTCCACCTCGCGCGCCAGCACCGGCGCCAGCAGCGCCGCCGAAGGCACTTCGATCATGATGCCGAGCTGCAGATCGGCTACCTCGATCTCTGCGCGCAGGCGCTGCACCAGGTCACGCGCCGCGCGCCACTCCTCTACCGCGCCGACCATGGGGAACATGATGCGCAGCGGACGGCCATCGGCCGATGCCAGCAGTGCGCGCAGCTGGGTTTCGAGAATTTCCGGGCGCTGCAGGCTGAGGCGGATGCCGCGCACGCCGAGGAAGGGGTTCTCCTCGGCCGGCATCGGCCAGTAGGGCAAGGGCTTGTCGCCACCGACGTCGAGGGTGCGCACCACCAGCGGCCGGCCGTCCAGGGCGTCGAGCACGCGCCGATACTCGCGCTCCTGAGCGGCCTGGTCGGGCGCCTGGGCGTGCTCCATGAACACCAGCTCGGTGCGCAGCAGGCCCACCGCATCGGCGCCCAGTTCCACCGCATCGGCGGTTTCGCCACTGGCGCCGATATTGGCCGCCACCTCCACGCGCAGGCCGTCACGGGTCTGCGCCGCCTGCAGGCGTTCGGCATGCGCCTGCTCGCGGCGGCGCTGCGCCTGCTCGCGCTCACGCAGCGCCTGGTCGCGCTCGGCCGCAGCCGGGGCGACACGCAGCAGACCGCTGTCGCCATCGAGCAGCAGCGGCGTGCCCTGGGCCAGCGCCAGCATGCCATCGCCGGCACCCACCAGCGCGGGGATGCCCAGGGCACGGGCGATGATCGCGCTGTGCGCAGTGGCACCGCCGCGCGCGGTGACAATGCCGGCGACGCGCTGGCGATCCAGCGCGGCGACATCCGAAGGACCCACCTCGCTCATCACCAGGATGTAGGGCTCGCTCGGTTCCCCGGGCAGCTCCACACCGCACAGATGGGCCAGCACGCGGTTGCCGATGTCGCGCAGATCGGCAGCGCGCTCGGCCAGCAACGGGTCGTGCAGCGCCTCCTGACGCCTGGCCGCGGCCTCCACTTCCAGCTGCCAGGCCGCCTCGGCACTGGCGCCAGTGGCCAGACGCGCCTCGACATCCTCGCGCAACGCCGGGTCGTCGAGCATGGCCAGGTGGGCACTGAAGATCTCGCGGATGCTCGCCACACCGGCACCGTCCACCAGGCGCTGGAGCTGCGCGGCGACGCTGCGCAGCGCCTCGTCCAGGCGGCTGCGCTCGTGATCGCCGCCCTGCCCCCGTTCGGCGAAGGTGAAGACCGGCGGCGTGCGCACCAGCGCCGGCCCCATGGCGATGCCCGGCGAGGCCGCCACGGCCTGCAGCGAGCTGCCGGCCAGCGGTGCGACCGGCGCGGCCGGCGCCGATGCCTCTTCATGCAGCGGTTCCACGGTTTCCCCCAGGCCGGCTGCAAGCGCCGCGCGCAGCGCCGGCAACGCCGCATCGGCGATGCCGGGCTCGGCGCTGAATTCCAGCATCTGCCCGCGTCGCGCGCCCAGCGCCAGCAGGCGGCTGAGGCTCTTGGCCGAGACCCCGGCGCCCGCATCGCCCTGCAGGCGCACGCGAATCTCGCCGGCAAAACCTTGCGCCAGTTCGCTGAGCACCTTGGCCGGGCGGGCATGCAGGCCATGGGCGTTGAGCAGCGGCAGCGCCAGGCTCGGCCAGTCCGGCGGCACCTCGCCGCCCAGCGCCTCGATCACCTGGCGGCTGTCGCTGGCTTCGCTGAACGCAGCGGCGCGCCCGCCGATCAATACGTCGCACAACCGCTCCAGCGCCTGTCGATGCGCCTCGCCCTGGCTGGCCAGGCAGAACAGGCCGCGCAGCGCCTCATCGCGAAAGCTCAGCGGCTGCGCCGGGGTGACGAAGGCCAGCCCCGGCCGCTCGACGCTGGCCTCGCTGTGCAGCCACCACAGGCCGTCGCCCAGCGGCAGCGGTTCGCCACGCGCCAGCCCGAGGGCGAAGCCGCTGCTGGCGCAACCGGCCTGGCGCAACAGGCGCGCGCCCTGCCAGAGCAATTCGTCGAAGTCTTCAGCCGGCTGCCCCAGGGCCACCAGTTGCCCGTCCAGCGCCAATGCCTGCGGCGCGCCCTGCAGCAGTTCGAGGATCTGCGCCGGCTCACGCGCCTCGCGCAGCGCCTGGCTCAGATCCCCCTCGCCCAGGGCGCGGGTCAGCAGTTGCAGCAGATGCAGGTGCTCATCGGACTGGGCAGCGATGGCGATGGCCAGATGGACCAGCTGGCCGTTGCCCCAGTCCACGCCGGCGGGAAACTGGATCAGGCATACGCCGGTGCGCAGCACCTGATCGCGGGTCTGCGGCGTGCCATGGGGAATGGCGATGCCCTGACCGAGAAAGGTCGACCCCTGGGCCTCGCGCGCCCGCAGGCCCTCGAGATAAGCCGCAGTAGCCAGGCCGGCACTGGCCAGCGCGTCGCCGAGCATGGCCAGGGCTTCGTCCTTGTTCGCCGCAACCCGGCCCATCTGGATCTGGCTGGCATCGAGTTCGAGCATGGGGTACCTCCGGCTTATTGTTGTAGGTGCGAAACCTGCGCGCAGCCTGCTGCGCGTCGGCCCCGGAGCGGGGAACAGGTTCCAGACTAGTCGATGAAGCGTTTTGCTGAAACGATTCATCAAGCACTGGCACCTTAGCCGATAATGGGTGATCCTTGAAGCCCGGTCGTCGTCACGACAGGTTAGACTCCCCGCCCAAAACCTTTCTTCAACAGGGTGCGCCTGTGAAACTCAGCGACATCGCCCGCCTGGCTCAGGTCTCGGTGACCACCGCCAGCTACGTGATCAACGGCCAGGCCGAACGCCGGCGTATCAGCCCGGCAACCGTTGCGCGGGTGCTGGCCGTGGTGCAGGAACATGGCTACAGGCCGGATCAGCAGGCCGCCAGCCTGCGCCGCGGACAGAGCCGCTGCCTGGGCTTCATCCTCCCCGACCTGGAGAACCCCAGCTATGCGCGCCTGGCCAAGCTGCTGGAGCAGAAGGCGCGGGCCGCGGGCTACCAGTTGCTGATCGCCAGCTCCGACGATGACCCCGACAGCGAGCGGCAGCTGCTGGAGCTGTTCCGCTCACGCCGCTGCGAAGCGCTGATCGTCGCCAGCTGCCTGCCGGCGGATGATCCGCTGTACCCCGAGCTGGTCGCCTCCGGCCTGCCGGTGGTGGCGGTGGACCGCGCGCTGTCGCCTCAGCACATCCGCTCGGTGGTCAGCGATGACGAACAGGCCGGCCGCCGCCTCACCGAAAGCCTGCTGCAACCGGCGCCGCGGCATATCGCCCTGCTCGGCGCACGCCCGCAGCTGGTGATCAGCCAGGCGCGCGAACGCGGTTTCCGCGCGGCGCTGGCCGGCTTCGACGGCCGCGTCAGCGTCTATCACGGCGAGCTGTTCAGCCGCGCCAGCGGCCACCGCCAGATGCGCGCACTGCTGGCCGAGGCCGGCCCGCCCGACGCGCTGCTGACCACTGCCTACGTGCTGCTCGAAGGGGTATTCGATGCCCTGCGCGAACAGGGCGGCGCGAGCTGGCCGGCGGTGCGCCTGGCCACCTTCGGCGATACCCAGTTGCTGGATTTTCTGCCGGTGCGGGTCAATGCCATGAGCCAGCAGCACGAACGCATCGCCGAACGGGTGCTGGCCTGGACGCTGCAGGCGGTCGAGCAGGACGACTATCAGCCCGGCATCGAGGCCATCGAGCGCAGCTTCAAGGCCCGCACCCAGAGGTAGGGTGCGCCATGCGCAGCAAATGCTGGGGAAGATCGGTGCGCGCAGCGCACCCTAAATCCAGCTCCGATGCCTCCTGCTAACCACCTCGGATCTTCTGCAACAGCGGCTCGCACTGGCTCGGCTCGTCACCCGCGCTGGGCGCCACCAGCGCCAGCAGACCGGCCGCCGGCGCCACCGCCACGCCCAATGCCACAAGCCCGGCACCACGCAGGGCCAGCGGCGTCGCCTGCACCCCCGGCGCCGGCTGCTTGAAGGTCCCGCGCACGTACAGCGGCGAACGCAGGGAGAAGATGCGAAAGCCCTTGGTCGCCGGGGTGATGGTGAAATCCAGGCGCTCGCTGGCGAAGTTGGCGCTGCCATCGACCTTGATCACCGCGTTCTCGGTGTCGATGACGAACAGGCGCGTGCTCATCAGGCCCTGCTTGATGCCGAGGTCGGCGGCCGCGCAGTTGATCTTCACCTCCTCGTCACCGAACAGCCGGCCCACCAGGTAATTGCCGACGTTCAGCCCGGCGATCTCCATCAGCCCGCGGCTGACCGCCCCGTCGTTGATCAGCATCTTCAGCTCGCCGTTGGCACCGCCCAGCAGGGCCGCCACCGAATTGCCGCTGCCGCTGAGACTGGCGTCGCCATTGAGCGCGCCGAGGCTGGTCTGCATCGGCGCGAAGGTGGGGAACAGCTGCTTGAGCCTGAGCTCGCGCGCGCTCAGGCGCAGCTGCCCCTGCATGGGCGTGAGCGCACCGTTGAGGCGAATCTGCGCGTCGAGCGTGCCGCCGGCCATGCCGAAGCGCAGCGGCTCCAGGCTGAGCATGCCGTCGTTGAGCAGCACATGGGTGTCGAGGTTCCTGATGGGTAGCTGCTCACTGTGCACGATGCGCTTGCCGACGAAACGCACGTCGGCGTCCATGGTGCGCCAGCGCTCGGTACGAAACTCCGCGACGGGCAGCACCTTGTTCGCCGGCTGGCGATCCTGCTCGCCGCGCTTGCGCTTGTCGGCGGCAGAGTCGGCACCGATCAGCGGCGCCAGGTCGCTGAACAGCAGTTGATTGGAGGTGAGTTGGCCGGACAACTTGGGCCGCGGCTGGCGGGCGACGAAGGTCAGGTCGCCATGAATGTCGCTGGCGCCGATGCGCCCGTTGAAATCGAGGTAGCGGAAGATCGCACCATCGGCGTCGCGCAGGTCCGCCTGCAGCCTGCCGTCGGTGCTGTAGGCGGGCGTGTCGGGCAGGGTCACGCCGGTCAGCGGGTAGAGCTGGCTCAGGCTGTTGCCGGACAGCTGCAGGCGCAGGTCCAGCGCGCCGAGGTTCTGCGGGTCGGTCAGGCTGCCGGCGACGCGGATACGGGTAGCGCCGATGCGCAGATCGGCCTGCAGCGGGAAAGGCAGCGAGGCATCGTGCAAGGCCAGCAGGCCACCAACCTTGCCGTCGCCGATTATCGGCTGGCCGCGGAAATCGCCCTTGGTCCGCCAGGCGAACGCATAGTCCTGCGCCGCCGCCCGATCGGCAGCCCCCTTGCCGACGATATCGGCAAAGGGAATCGGCTCGCCGAGCGGCTCCACCACGGCTTCGAGGCGCGTCTTGCTGCTCCGGTCATCGAGCTGAACATGCCCCCTGGCGAAGGCGATGGTGCCGATGTCCAGGGTCCAGGCCGCGGGCTCGTCGCGTGGCTCGGCCTCGGCGTCCTTGCCGAGGTCGAAGCTCCAGTTGGCGCGGCCATCGCCCAGGCGCTGCAGATCGACGAGGGCGGTGCCCAGCTCGATGCTCGGAATGCTCACCGTCTTCCACAGCAGCGGCAGCGGCGCCAGGCGAAAACGCGCGCTGTCGAGGCTGACGAAGGTGTCGCCCTGCGCCCATTCAGGGTTGCCCAGGCGCACCTGCTCGGCAGAAAAATGCGGCCATGGCAGCCAGCCGCTCAAGCCCCGTTCCCCGGCCTCGGGCCTCCAGACCACACGCAGGTCGCCCTCGATGGCGAAAGGCCGCTGCAGCGCCGTCGACACCTGCTCGTTGATCAGCGGCCGAGCACGGTTCCAGTCGAACAGCGCGAGAAACAACATCAGCACCGCCACCAGCAACAACACCACGGCGACCAGCCAGGCCAAAGCTCTGCGTATGCGCTGCAACCTTCTTCCTCCATCGAAACCAAGCCGCCTGCTTGTATCCGTTCGACTGGAAAAATGCGGCGGCGCTCCCTGCAGCTGGCAGGAAGTGGAACAATACGGCAATCCGCGCCCGGATGCCTGCTGGCCACGAGCGACATCAACCGGAGGCAAGCGATGCACCTGATCGACACCCACACCCACCTGGATTTCCCCGACTTCGACGCCGATCGCGACGAAGTGCTCGCGCGCAGCCGCGCGCTGGGCGTGCAGCGCATGGTGGTGCTTGGCGTATACCAGGCCAACTGGCAACGCCTGTGGCAACTGGTGGAGGCGAACGACGGCCTGTATGCCGCCTTCGGTTTGCACCCGGTCTATCTGGATGATCACCGGCCGCAGCATCTCGATGAACTGCGCACCTGGCTGGGCAGGCTGGCCGGACACCGCAAGCTCTGCGCCGTCGGCGAGTTCGGTCTGGATTACTACCTGGAGGATCTGGATCGGCAGCGCCAGCAGACGCTGTTCGAGGCGCAGCTTGAGCTGGCGAACGAGTTCGAGCTACCGGTGCTGCTGCACGTGCGCCGCGCCCATGCCGCGACCATCGCCACCCTCAAGCGCTGGCGGCTGAAGCGCGGCGGCATCATCCATGCCTTCGCCGGTAGCGCCGAAGAGGCACGCGAGTACATCAAGCTGGGCTTTTGCCTCGGTCTCGGCGGCGCCGCCACCTGGCCGCAGGCCAATCGGCTGCGCAAGGTGATGGCGCAGCTGCCGCTGGAGGCCCTGGTGCTGGAAACCGACTCGCCGGACATGGCCCCGGCCATGCACCCCAATCAGCGCAACAGCCCAGAATACCTGGCGGACATCTGCACCGAGCTGGCGGCGCTGTGCGGCGTCACGGCCGAGGAGCTGGCGGCGGCCAGCAGCCGTAACGCGGATGAGCTGTTCGGCTGGGCATAGTGATGGTGCGCACAGCGCACCCTACACCCGGAACGCGCCGATCAGCTGCTTGAGCCGCGCCACCAGCTCGCTGAGCTCGCGGCTGGCCTGCTCGGTCTGGCTGGCGCCGGCAGCCGTGCGCTCACCGGCATGGTTGATCTCGACGATGTTCTGATCGATATCGTGCGCCACCGCCGTCTGCTGCTCGGCCGCCGCAGCGATCTGCTGATTCTGGTCGACGATCATGCCGACCGCGCCGAGGATGTTCTCCAGCGCCTGCTGCACCTTGCCGGATTCACTGACCGTGCCGTCGGCCATCTGGTGGCTGGCGTTCATCGCCTTCACCGCGGCACCGACGCCACCCTGCAGCTTGGCGATCATCGCCTCGATTTCCTCGGTGGACTGCTGGGTGCGCTTGGCCAGGTTGCGCACCTCATCGGCCACCACGGCGAAGCCGCGGCCCTGCTCGCCGGCCCGTGCCGCCTCGATGGCCGCGTTGAGCGCCAGCAGGTTGGTCTGCTCGGCGATGCCCTTGATCACGTCCAGCACCTGACTGATGGCGGCACTGTCGCTGGCCAGCTGGTTGATCACCGCCACCGACTGGTCGATCTCACTGGCCAGGCGCTGAATCGCACCGACCTGCGCCTCGACCAGCGCGCGACCGCTGACGGTCTCCTGATTGACGCTCTGCGCACTGCCCACCGCCGCGGCAGCACTGCGCGCCACCTCCTGGGCAGTGGCGGACATCTGGTTCATCGCCGTGGCCACCTGTTCAATCTGCGCGCGCTGGCCAGCCACCGCCTGGTTGCTCTCACCGGACACCAGTTCGACGCGATCGGCCTGGCCGCCGACCTCGCCCACGGTATGCCCGACGCGCTCGATCAGATCGTGAATGCGCGCCACGGTCTGGTTGAACACCTGGCCCAGCTCGCCCAGCTCGTCGCGGCTCTGCGCGCGGAAGCTGACCGTCATGTCGCCTGCTGCCACCTTGTCCATCACCTGGCCAAGGGTCTTCAGGGTGGTGCGCGTGGACACGTAGAAACCGCTGTAGAGGTAGACGATCAGCAGGAACACCACCACCAGGGCGACCACCAGCAGCACCATCTGTGCGCGGTTATCGACCAGGCGCTCGCTCAGCTGGCTATCGAGGAAGGCCAGCAGGCCGTCGTTGAAGGCGTAGGTCTTGGCCATCTGCTGGCTGACCTGGTCGTAGAACTGGGTCCAGGGCGTGTCCAGGCTATCGGCGATGATCACCTGATCCTCGAACAGCACGGCACTGTCCTTGAGAGTCTGCCGGCTGGCCTCGGCCAGACCGCCGAGGCCGTTCTGCGCGGCGACGTTGCCGGCCAGCGCATCCTGCAGGTTCAGGCCGTACTCGGCATGCAGCTTTTCCAGTTGCAGCAGCAGATCGTCGAACTTGGTACTGGCCGCGGAGTTGAGAAAACCCTGGCCCAGGGAATAGGCACCGACCGCGCGGCCCTGACTGAGCACGTCGGTGACTTGCGGCGTGACATTGGTGATCAACTCGGTGATCTGCCGCACCTGGCGTTGCGGGTCCTGGCTGAGGCCGGCCTGGCTGGCCACCAGCTTGATGAACACCTGGGAGGAGCCGAGCAGCTTCTCGACTATCACCGTCTTGCTTTGCAGGGATGTCTCGGCCACCGCGCTTTTCAGCTCGGCCAGCAGCTCATCGCGCTTGGCGACGAACTCGGCCGCTTGCTCGGCGTCGCGCGCCACGGGTTGCAAGGCTTGCAGACTGTCGGCCAGCGACTGCTGCAGCTGACCGATGCGACCCTCGAGATCGCCAGCCTGGCCGGACTGGCCGATCATCGCGTTGATCTGCACCAGGTCGTTGAGGCTCTGCAGATCCCGACGCAGCCGCAGGCTGCCGCCGAGCAGCTCGAGGCTCTCCAGGGCCGTCTGCGTACCGACGAACTGGCGATAGGAGTCGCGCACCAGATAGAAATTGGTGACCAGCATGGGCAGGAAGAACAGAACGCTGATCAGGCTGAACTTCATGCCGAAGCTGAGGCGGTTCATCAGCGCGATGGCCGGATACAACACGGTCTTCACTAGACGTCTCCAGTTGCCATTATTGTTATTAGATCACTCGAACGGCCGCGCAGCCTCTCATGGGCTGTCGACGGTGTCCTGTGCAGCCCGACCTGTGAATGCGAGTGAACGCAACGACCACCGGCAGATAAATGTGACGCAACGCACCAAACAGGATCGGCTACGGCACCTTATATACCCGTTATCGACACCGCTCTGTGTAACTTAAGGTTAAGAGCATGCCGCGCTCCTTGTCCCCTTACCCTGGTTCGCAAGCGGATTTGCAAGGCAGTCGGGCGGCGCAACCCGTGCGTTAGTGGACCAGCGCTTCTGCCGGAGCGCTGTATCTGGAAGGCCGTCTTAGACCAGTAGCACCCACAGCGCGTAGCCGGCGTACCAGACCACCGCCGCGCGAATCAGCAGCTGCCACAACTGATCCAGGGTATCGACGCCCGCCTCGCCCATCACCGGCTCGGGCATCTCCCCGGCGGCGCGCCCTGCCCTGATCACCACCTGCGCGGCCGAGATGTCCCAGCTCAGCAGTTCATGCAGCAAGGCGCGGCTGACCGCCACGAAGTTGCCGACCAGGGCAAAGCTGGCGGCCAGTACCCGCGCCGGCAGCCAGTCGAAGGCATGGCGCAGCTGCACGGCACGCTCGCGTAGCGCCGGCTGCTCGGCATGCTCGGCGCTCATGGCCAGCAGACGGTAGGCCAAGGCCGCCATCGGCCCCAGCAGCAGATACCAGAAGATCACCGCGAAGAAACTCTGATAGGCCTGCCACAGCAGATGCCCCTGAACCTGCTGCAGCAGCAGCGTGCCGTCCTCGGGTTGCAGGGCGAGGTCGCGTTCAGCCACATGATAGGCGGCCTGCCCGTCGCCACGCCGCCAGGCATCGCGAAACGGCCCCAGTGCAGCCAGCAGGTCGCCGCGGCCCAGGCTGTAGATCAGCACCAGCAGATGCACCGGCAAGGCCAGCCAGCCATATGCCAGCGGCTCGAGAATCAGCAGCACCAGCCCCAAAGCCAGCACGGGCAACAGCACCAGCACCGCCAGACACAACCAGGGCGCCTGTTGCAGGCTGCCCTGCTGCAGGCGCTGCAACTGCGCGAGCCAGGGACCATCCTGCTGGATGCGCAGGCGCCAGGCGGAAAATTTCTCGACCCACAGCACCAGCACAATCACCAGAAAACTCATCGCTACCGCTCCTTCAATGCGTTGTGCAGGCGCGTCCAGTCGAACGCCGGGCCAGGGTCCGTCTTGCGCCCCGGCGCTATGTCGCTATGGCCACGAATGCGTTGCGTCGACAGCGCCGGGTAAGCGTCCAGCAACTGCCGCGTCAGCGCGGTCAGCCTGGCGTATTGCGCGTCGGTATAAGGCTGATCATCGGTGCCCTCCAACTCCACGCCGAGGGAGAAATCGTTGCAGTTGTCGCGCCCCTCGAACCAGGACACGCCGGCATGCCAGGCGCGGTCCAGACAGGAAACGAATTGGGTCAGCGCGCCGTCGCGCTCGATGAAGAAGTGCGCGGAAACCTGCAGCGTGGCGATCTCGGCGAAGAAGGGATGTTCGTCCAGCGGCAGACGGTTCTGAAAGAATGCCTGCACCCTGCCGGTACCGAACTGCCCGGGCGGAAGACTGATGTTGTGCACCACCAACAGGGATATCTCGCCGTCAGGACGAGCATTGAAATTCGGCGACGGGCAATGGCGAATGCCCTGGAACCAGCCGGTGGAAGGGTCAAGCTGCATGCGGCGCTCCTGATCGAGTCACCACTCTAGAGCAGCCAATCGCAGCGGCCAAGAGCGAGACAGCAACAGGATGTGCGCAGGCGGGGAGGCAATGCTATTCACTCAGAGACCAGGGGATTGGCTCTCCTCTCCCATTTATTGGGGGCACGCCGAGTGGAGAGCGGCCGAGAGAACGGCGAAACGACCTGCCTCCCCTCTCCTCGCAGGAGTGAGAGGCTGACCGTGTCAGAACATTTCTTAGGGGAACGGCATTACACCGAGAGGGAAGCAGTTCAAGGCAAGACGTATACAGGTCGAGACCTGACGGGCCAGACAACGGCCCGCAGGCAACGCGTACGCCAAGCATCTCGCAGGAAGCACTCCTGCGAGAACCCGTCAGCTGTGCTTGAGCTTGCGCAGATTGCCGATGACCGATTCCAGAGCGCGGTCGAACAGCAGAGCATCGTCGAGCAGGCGTACGGCGTTACGGCGGAACTCCACGGCCAGCGCATTGCGCGTCTTTTCCAGCACCTTCATGCCGGTGCGGTTGACGAACACATACTTGCCGGTGGGCTTGATGATGGCCGCCAGCTTGCAGCGCAGCTTGTGCTCCTCATCTTCCTGGATTTCCACCCAGCTACCCACACGCAGACTATCCACCTGCAGCAACGCCTCGTCGTCGTCCGGCAGCACCACGTCAGGCTCCTGCGGACGGGTCTGGCCCGGTGCGAGCAGAACGATCTCCTCGACCACCTCGACCATAGCCGGGGTATCCTCGACCTCTTCGGCCGTCGGCAGCTCCAGCAGCGGCAGTTCGATGCCGGCTTCGCTCGGATCGGTATGCACCGCATCTTCGGCAGCGGCCGTCTCGGTTTCCGGGGTGGCGCGCTTGAAGCGCTGGAAGGCCTGCACGTGCAACGCCTCCAGCTGGCTGAAGAATTCGCTGGTGGAGAACGGATCGAAGGCCGCGCTGGCCATGCCCTCGCGCAGGGACTTGAGCAGGCCGGGCACCAGCTCCAGCAAACGCAGACGGGCTTCCGGATCTTCGTGCGGCGAAACGCTCCAGACCAGATCGTCCATGGTCTGCAAAGCAGCCTGCCACTCGTCCGAATCCACGCCATGCTTGAGGCAGGTCAGCATCAGCACCTTGCTCCAGGCCTCCTGCAGCAGACGCACCACCACTTCCGGCAGAGTCTTGCCCAGCAGACGCTCGTTAAGCGCCTGCTCGACCTGGCGGCGAGCCAGCTCGGCCTTGGCGCTGCCCTCTTCGGCGTCGCGGGTGCGCTGTTCCAGCAGTTCGCTACGACGACGCTCATCGCCAGTGAAGGCCATGAACTCGGCAAGCAGCTCGGAGAAGATCGCCGGGTCATCGACGAAGTCGTTGAGCAGACGCTGCACCACCTGCTCGATCTTCTGATACAGGCTGTCGCGCTGGGCGTCGTCCTGATCGACCCAGCCCAATGCCGCAGAAGCGATTTCGTTGAGCAGGCGACGAGCCGGATGGCTGCCACGGCTGAAGAAGGTCTTGTCCAGCACCGCCACCTTGAGCATCGGAATTTGCAGGCGGCCGATCAGCGCCTTGAGCGAATCGGGCAGCGTGCGGTCGTCGAGAATGAATTCGAACAGCATCGACACCAGGTTGATCACGTCCTCGTCGACCTCACCCACCACGCGCGCCTTGCCAGTCTTGGCACTGGCACGGGCGAGCAGCTGCTCGAGCTGGTCGCGCAGGTCGAAATCCTCGAGGCTGACCTGCATCGGGGTACGCTGCTGCATATGCGACAACAGGCGCATCAGGTCGTTGCTGGTGATCGGCAGTGCATCGGCGACCTGGGCGCGGCGCGGCATGGCACTGCCGCGCACCTGGGAAAGCAGATCCTGCAGGGCACCGAAGACTTCCTGCACGCTCTCGTCAGCCCCTTCCAGCAGGGGCATGCGCTCGTCACCGGCAGAGTGGGCATGACTGGTGGCAGCCGGACGTTGCTGGCGGCGCGGCGGCGCAGACTTGAGTTCGGGCAGAACACCGGCGCTGACCAGCGCCTGGTTGGCCTCGGCGTAAAGCTGGTCGCAGCCGCCCAGCACGTACTTTTCGAACAGTTTGAGAATGATCAGTTTGACCTTGATCTCCACGCCCAGGCCGCTGCAGGCGTCGAGGAAATATTCGCTGAGCAGGGTCGGACCGAGCGGGTTGCTCTTGTCGTCGAGCTTCTTGCTGATCACCGCATTGAGACGGGTGGTGAGATGGCCCAGCGCCATGGCGTCGCGGCTCATCACCTTGGCCACCATGGCGTCCAGCGCCACGGTTTCCTCGAGTTCGTCGTTCTGCACCAGGCTCAGGCTGTCGAACGACACCGCATCCAGCGCAGGCTGCGGCTTGCCGATTTCGTACTGATTGAGGGTGGAGAAGGCTTCGAACACCTTCTGCAGGAAACCGCGCTCAATGTTCTTGCGCTTCAGACGCAGGTCGCGCATCGCCTCGAAGAAGGCATTCTGCTCGGCATTGGTGGTCGCCCGATCCGCCATTTCGAAAAGCGTATCGTCGGCATTGTCGAACAGGCTCTGCAGGCTCTGCTTGAGCTGTTGCGCGGCTTTGTCACGCACCTGAATCAGCGCCACGGGCAGTCTTCCTACCGGCGAAGTTGGCGATTGCTCTGTGGCCGCCTTGTTCAGGTGAACCACGTTCGCGTCGGTCTTCATTCTAGTCTCCCGCAGACTGCTCGAACCCGAGCCTCCTGGTCTGCACAGCGTCAACCGAGCGTCGTCCGTAACGTCAAAGGCCTGGCGTCAATAATGAAAAAAGTAAAGGCATTATAGGGAGGCTGCGCGCCATACCAAGCCAATTTTTCACGCATACATGATGCAGATCACAGATAGCACCCAGCCACCTCCAGACGGTCGTTCGCGCAGGACCGGCGTGGCGCATCTACAGCGTATAGCGCTCGGGCAATAGGCGCTGCACCGGCGGTCGGCCCGAACCATGCCCGCTCACAGCGTAGGAGCCGTGCGCCGCGGCAAAAGTGCCGGGTTTCTCGCGAATGAATCCGATAAGGCGCAGCCCCTGCCGGCCATTGCCCTGCATCCGCCTGCCTCTATAATCGCGGCTCGCCTACACCGGAGCCGATCATGCCCAACCTGACCCTCGCCGACCTCAGCAGCGAAATCGAAGCCAACGTCCGTCGCGCCCTGGCCGAAGACATTGGTAGCGGCGACATTACCGCCCAGCTGATTCCGGCCGAGCGCCTCGCCAGCGCCCGGGTGATCACGCGCGAGGCGGCTGTAGTGTGCGGCACAGCCTGGGTGGACGCGGTGTTCCGCCAGCTCGACCCACGCGTGGCGGTGCATTGGCAGGTCCAGGACGGCGACAAGGTCAGCGCCGACCAGACCCTGTTCCGCCTCGAAGGCCCGGCGCGCGCCCTGCTCAGCGGCGAGCGCAGCGCCTTGAATTTTCTGCAAACGCTCTCGGCAGTAGCGACCCGCTGCCGCCATTATGCCGACCTGGTCGAGGGCACCCAGGTAAAACTGCTGGATACCCGCAAGACCCTTCCGGGCCTGCGGCTGGCGCAGAAATATGCCGTCACCTGTGGCGGCTGCCATAACCACCGCATCGGGCTGTACGACGCCTTCCTTATCAAGGAAAACCACATCGCTGCCTGCGGCGGCATCGCCCAGGCAATCAACACCGCCCACCAGATCGCCCCCGGCAAGCCGGTGGAAGTGGAGGTGGAAAGCCTAGAAGAACTGCGCGAAGCGCTGGAAGCGGGGGCAGATATCGTCATGCTCGACGAACTGTCACTGGAAGATATGCGCGAAGCGGTCAGACTCACCGCCGGCCGCGCAAAGCTGGAAGCCTCGGGCGGGATCAACGACAGCACATTGCGCGTGATCGCAGAAACGGGCGTGGACTACATCTCGCTAGGCACGCTGACCAAGGATGTGAAGGCGGTGGATTTGTCGATGCGGCTTACACTCTGAATCAATTGAGCATTATTGACTGAAGAGCCACGCCAGGTTGTCTAGGCGTCCCAACCAGCGGCACTCCCAATGCAGCTCCAGCACCACCGCCACTAAAAGTACTGCAAGCACCATTAATTGGCTGAGCTGGCAAATCCGAAAGCACGCCCCCTTCATGCAGCCAAACTGTTAGCACAGAGGCATAAGCTCTAGTTTCACTCAAACATGCCCGCTCAGCACTTCGAATGGTATAGGCCTGATAAGTAGGTAATGCGATTGCCGCCAATATGCCGATAATAGCGACTACTATCATTAGCTCTATCAATGTGAATGCTTTTTGAAATTGGCCGCGCATTTAAACCCCACAACTAAACAACAACGTGATGTCAAAGCCGTCCATTACCAGAAGCGCCCCGAGAGCGGGGCGCTTCTGCATCACCTAGACGCAGCTTACGCGAACGCCTGTGACTTGAGCATTAAGAATTATTGCAGCGGGACAGATTGGGTCGCGACGCCGGGTGCGCGGGGAGTACCCACTACCGGAGTACCAAATGCAGCGGCGTTACCGCCGCCGGTAAAGCCAGTGCAAGCACCGTTAGCCGGAGCAGCCGGAGCTACGTTATTCGGAGCGGCTTGGTTGGTCCCCCCCTCATGCAGCCACACCATCAGAACATTCGCATATGCTTTGGTCTCAGCCAAGCAAGCACGCTCTGCGCTGCGTACGGTGTAATTCTGGTATTGAGGAATCGCAATAGCAGCCAGGATGCCGATGATCGCGACAACGATCATCAGTTCGATCAGGGTGAAACCCTTTTGAGCTTTCATGAAAAATCTCCTAAGTTGGTATCAGGCTCTATGACCTACCACATGCGCATGCACGCACCATGCCAACAACCACAACACGATAGATAGAGCTCTTGGAAAGCGGAGACTCCACCCGACCTCCATCTAAAGGCATTAGTTGACCTTTTTTGTCACCATGCCAATCTAAATTTGGAAGTTGCTGACTGCTAGGCTATAAGGCTCGGATTCGCATCACGCAGGCCCCTTCCGATGAACGAAGCGATTTCCCTTTCTGGACTAGCAAAGCAGCTGGTTACCGCTCAATTGCTAGATGAGAAAAGCGCCCTACAGGCCCAAGCACAGGCCAAGCGCAATCAGGTGCCACTGGTAACCTACCTAGTACAAAGCAAGCTAGCTAAAGGCCGCGACCTGGCAGAGCTAGCATCTGAGCAGTTTGGCGTGGCGTTTGTTGATCTCACCGCCGTCGACAAAGAAGGTCAACCTAAAGAGTTAATAAGTGAGAAATTGATTCGCCAGCACCGTGCGATACCACTATGGCGGCGCGGCAACAAGCTCTTTATCGGCGTTTCCGATCCTACCAACCATCAGGCAGTTACCGATATTCAGTTCAGCACTGGCCTGAATACTGAAGCCGTGCTGGTTGAGGATGACAAGCTGGGCGATGCCATCGAAAGGTTCTTCGAAAGCGCCAACAGCGGCATGGAGGACTTGGGCGATGTAGATCTGGACGGCCTGGATGTGGAGGCGGTCGACGACGACAAGAACGACACATCCACTGGAGGCGATGCTGATGATGCCCCGGTGGTGCGCTTCGTCAACAAGATGCTGCTTGACGCCATCCGCATGGGCTCCTCCGATCTGCACTTCGAGCCATACGAAAAGGCCTACCGGGTGCGCTTCCGTACCGACGGCATTCTGCATGAGGTTGCTCGCCCTCCCATCCAGCTATCGCCACGGATTGCCGCACGCCTCAAGGTAATGGCCGCTCTGGATATCTCCGAACGGCGAAAGCCTCAAGACGGCCGAATCAAGATGAAGATATCCAAAAGCAAGGCCATCGACTTTCGTGTCAACACCCTGCCCACCCTGTGGGGCGAAAAGATCGTGATGCGGATTCTCGATCCCACCAGTGCGCAGATGGGTATCGACGCACTGGGATATGAGGAAAGCCAGAAAGAGCTGTATATGAATGCGCTCAAGCAGCCACAGGGCATGATCCTGGTAACCGGCCCCACAGGGTCGGGCAAAACGGTTTCGCTCTATACCGGCCTGAATATCCTCAATACCCCAGACGTGAATATCTCCACCGCCGAAGACCCGGTGGAGATCAACTTGGAAGGCATCAATCAGGTCAACGTCAACCCAAAGCAGGGCATGGATTTCACGGCAGCGCTACGCGCCTTCCTACGCCAGGACCCGGACATCATCATGGTGGGAGAGATCCGCGACCTGGACACTGCTTCCATCGCAGTGAAAGCGGCGCAGACCGGCCATATGGTGATGTCCACCCTGCATACCAACAGCGCCGCGGAAACCCTGACCCGCCTGCGCAATATGGGCGTGCCCTCGTTCAATATCGCCACCTCGGTCAACCTGATCATCGCTCAGCGCCTGGCGCGCAAGCTGTGTAATAGCTGCAAGAAAGAAGTGGATGTGCCCCGTGAAACCCTTCTGGCAGAGGGCTTCCCCGAAGGAAAGATCGGCACCTTCAAGCTCTACGGGCCGGCCGGCTGCGAAAACTGCAAGAATGGCTACAAGGGTCGTGTCGGTATTTATGAAGTGGTTAAAAACACGCCCAACCTGCAACGGATTATCATGGAGGAAGGCAACTCCATCGATATTGCAGCGCAAATGCGCAAAGATGGCTTTAATGATTTGCGTGCCTCCGGCCTGCTCAAAGCCATGCAAGGCGTGACCAGCCTGGAGGAAATCAACCGCGTGACCAAGGATTAGCCCCATGGCGACGACAAAAGCTTTAAAAACCAGCACCTTCGTCTGGGAAGGCACCGACAAGCGCGGCGGCAAGGTGAAGGGAACGCTTAGTGGACAGAACATTGCATTGATCAAGGCTCAGCTGCGCAAGCAAGGCATCAATCCGACGAAAGTCCGCCCCGAATCCAGCTTCTCACTGGGCAAAGGTAAGAAGATCAAACCACTTGATATCGCCCTTTTTACCAGACAGATGGCGACGATGATGAAAGCTGGCGTTCCACTGCTGCAAAGCTTTGATATCATCGCCGAGGGCTTTGAAAATCCCAATATGCGCAAGCTGGTAGACGATCTTAAGCAGGAAGTCTCTGCAGGCAATAGCTTTGCGTCAGCACTACGCAAGCAGCCACAATACTTTGACGATCTGTATTGTAATTTGGTCGAATCAGGAGAACAGTCCGGCGCATTGGAAAACTTACTAGATCGAGTTGCGACTTATAAAGAAAAAACTGAAGCTCTCAAGGCAAAAATCAAGAAAGCAATGACCTATCCGATAGCGGTAATTGTAGTAGCCATCGTGGTCAGTGTAATTTTGCTCGTAAAGGTAGTCCCCGCCTTTGAATCCGTCTTTCAAGGGTTCGGCGCTGAACTACCAGCCTTCACCCTGATGGTACTAGGTCTATCAGAAGCCCTCCAAAACTGGTGGCTTCTAATGGTCTTCATTGTTTTTTCCTTTTCCTTTTTAATCAAAGAGCTAAACCAGCGCTCAGAGAGATTTCGCGACACAAAAGACAGAGCCCTACTAAAACTTCCTATAATTGGAGATATTCTTTACAAGTCCGCAGTAGCCCGCTACGCACGAACCCTATCCACGACTTTCGCAGCAGGTGTTCCCTTAGTGGATGCGCTAGACTCTGTTTCCGGAGCCACCGGAAATGTAGTTTTTCGAAACGCCGTACACAAAATAAAAACCGATGTCTCTAGCGGCACTCAACTAAATTTTTCAATGAGAACCACAAATGTATTCCCTCAATGGCAGTACAAATGACGGCCATTGGAGAAGAGTCTGGCGCACTGGATGACATGCTCGACAAAGTTGCAAGTTTCTACGAAGCAGAAGTTGATAACATGGTAGACAATCTAACAGCTTTAATGGAACCGATGATCATGGCGGTGTTGGGCGTATTAGTTGGCGGCCTCATCATTGCCATGTATCTACCGATCTTCCAGCTTGGCAATGTGGTCGGCGGCTAAATACGTATGTCCGTTTTTAATGTCATGGCCAGCAACCCGCTGGCCTTTGTTTTATGCGCCCTGCTGCTGGGCCTGCTGGTCGGCAGCTTCCTTAATGTTGTGATCTATCGATTGCCCCTGATGTTGCAACGTGACTGGCAGAGCCAGGCGCGAGAGGTACTGGAGTTACCGGCGGCGCCCCCTGCACAGACTTTCAATCTGATCCTCCCCAACTCATCCTGCCCACAATGCGGTCATGAGATTCGCCCTTGGGAGAACATCCCGGTCATCAGCTACCTCTTCCTGCGCGGTAAGTGCTCGAACTGCAAGACCCCGATCAGCAAGCGTTACCCCATCGTCGAGCTGGTCTGCGGACTGCTTTCCGGCTACATCGCCTGGCATTTCGGTTTTACCTGGCAGGCCGGGGCCATGCTGGTGCTGGCCTGGGGGCTGCTGGCGATGAGTCTGATAGATGCCGATCATCAGATTCTGCCGGACGTACTGGTGCTGCCGCTGTTATGGCTGGGCTTGATCGTCAATTACTTCGGACTGTTCACCAGCCTGGAGGACGCGCTGTGGGGGGCGATTGCGGGCTATCTGAGCCTATGGTCGGTGTATTGGCTGTTCAAGCTGATCACCGGCAAGGAAGGCATGGGTTACGGTGATTTCAAGCTGCTGGCCATGCTCGGCGCCTGGGGCGGCTGGCAGATCCTGCCTTTGACCATCCTGCTGTCCTCGCTGGTCGGGGCGGTGCTTGGGGTGATTCTGCTGCGCCTGCGTGGTAGCGACTCCAGTACGCCGATCCCCTTCGGACCTTATCTGGCCATTGCCGGCTGGATCGCCCTGCTCTGGGGTGACGTGATTACCGGTAGCTATCTGAAGTTTGCCGGGTTCTGAAATACCGGTCCCGGATTGCACCGGGGCCGGCCGCAGGCAGTACGCCTGCGCAGAAACTGCAACTCCCCCACCGAGGCGGTACGCATGGCGCAGCCTACGGCCTCGCATCACTGGCGAATCCCCCCTACAATCGCGGCCTTGAGCAGCAACGAGACCGCAACGGCGTGATGAAACCCTGGATACTCGGCCTGACCGGCGGCATCGGCAGCGGCAAGAGCGCGGTGGCGCAAGGCTTTATCGATCGTGGTGTACACGTGGTGGACGCCGATCACGCTGCCCGTTGGGTGGTGGAACCGGGCCGGCCGGCGCTGGCGAAGATCGTCGAACACTTCGGCACCGGCGTCCTGCAGACGGACGGCCAGCTCGACCGCGGCGCCCTGCGCAAGCTGGTGTTTGCCGACGCCGAACAGCGCCGCTGGCTGGAGAGCCTGCTGCATCCGCTGATCGGGCAGGAGATCGCCCAGGTGCTGGCACGCGCAGAATCGCCTTATGCGATCCTGGTGTCGCCCTTGCTGATCGAGTCCGGTCAGCGCCATCTGACCCAGCGCGTACTGGTAGTGGATACGCCTGTAGAGCTGCAGGTGCAGCGCACCGTTGCCCGCGACCAGAGCACTGAAGAGCAGGTTCGCGCCATTCTCCAGGCCCAGGCCAGCCGCGAAGAGCGGCTGCGCCATGCCCATGACGTGCTGGTCAATGATCGCGATATGGCCTGGCTGGATGCCGAGGTCGGTCGCCTGCACTCCTTCTATCTCACTCTACGCGGAGGCCAGCCATGACCACCACCGTTCAATGCCCCACCTGTGGCGCGCCAGTGGAGTGGAAAGTCGAAAACACCTACCGTCCCTTCTGCTGCGAGCGCTGCAAACTGATCGACCTGGGTGCCTGGGCCGCCGAGGAGCATGCGATTCCCGGCAATGATCTGGAAGACGACCTGTTTAGCGGCGATCTGCCAACGCGGCCGCATTGACTACCAATCGGAGCCGATACGGAAGCGGTGCGCACAGCGCACCCGACGGTTCTCAGGGGCGCATAAAGGCGTAGTCGCGCTCGTCATCGAGGTTGTCGGCGAGAAACTGCAGCTCGTGGGCCAGTTCCTCGGGATCGCGCAGCGCCTTGTTCATCTGCACGACTTCGGCCAGCAACGCGCGCAACGCCGGCACCGGATCGAAACCCTGGTCTTCGGCATCCTGCAAATCGACTTTCAGAACCGCTCTGGCCCAGCTGTGAATGCTCATGTTCGCGTCCTCGGAGGCGTTTTGCACAGCATGGCGGAGGACTCGCTCCAGGCATTGACCAGGATCAAGCTGCCTGCGCCCATTCAAAAGGCCGATAGCGCGCCATTCACTCGCCGCGATCCTCTTCCTTCCAGGGGGCCTGCAGGTAGCGGGTGCGGTTGAAGGTTTCCAGCCAGTCCGGATAGAACACCACCAAGGCGGTGACCACGGTGCCGTTGATAAAGGCCTCGGGGAACGCTACCAGCCACAGGTAGCCGGCAAAGTCGTCGAGCCAGGGTGGCATGGGAAACAAGCCATCCATCCATAGCAGCCCAAGGCCGCCAAGCAGGGTCAGGAGCGTGGCCAGCGCCGCCGGGAAGAAGCCGCAGAAAAAGATGTAGACGAACAGGTTGCGCGGCTGCGCACGCTCGACCCGCAGTGCACAGAGTTCGGTGACCAGCACCGGGATCAATACCAGCAGCACGCCGTTGACGCCGAGCGCGGCCAGATCCAGACGCCCGATGGCCAGCAGCCCCACCTGAGCCGCCAGCCCCGCCAGCACGGCCAAAGGCCAATCCAGCAGCAGCGTCACCGCGGTCATGCCGATGAAGTGATAGGACAGGCCCGAATCGAAGTCGCGGCGCACCAGCCACAACAGGAACAGGGCGAGCATGGTGCCGAACAGTAGGTGCTGACGCCGCAGATCGCTGAACAGCTCCAGCCAGGGCGCGCGCGTTACCGCCCAGAGCAGCGCCATCCCATAGATCAGCCAGCCAGCCAGCAGAGTGCTGAACGCCAGCAGCTCAGACGCGATCATGCCTATCCACCTTGTCGTTGCTCCGTCATCTGCGCAGTCACGCCAGGCAGTCTACACCGGCCCTCGGCACCGGATCAGCAGCACGATGTCTGGCATCCCGGGCCGCGCTGCGGCTAAGCTTTCGGCATGGACGATTCCGACTACCTGCGCCTGCTCACGCACCAGGCTGAACAAGCCAACGCCTTTCTCTCCAACGCCAAGAAGTGGGAGCGTGAGCGCTGGGTCTGTCAGCGTCTGCTGCAGGCGCTGAACGTGCGTCATCAGACCGAGGACTTCACGCCCGGCGCCCAGGAGCCACCGGACGTGCTCTTTCGCGACGCCAACTTCGAGGTGTTCTTCGTGCTGGACGAAGGCCGCAGGCTCAACGACGAGTGGCGCGCCGAACTCGAGCGTCGGCGCAGCGCCTTTTCGCTCAGCCAGCTGGTGCGGCGCGAGGCGCGCCCCAAACGCATTCCCGCCAGCGAGCTGCAGGCCCGCCTGGCCCCTACCCTGCGCAAGAAGGCGCATAACTACCGCGAGCGCGGTCTGGACTTGAGCGAGCTGGACCTGATCGCCTTCGTCAGCCTCAAGCGTGCAGTGCTGGACTGCAACAGCCACTTTCCGCCGCCCACTGAATACCTGCGCCAGGGCTGGCGTTCGCTGTCGCTGGTCGGCCCACGCTTCGCCCGCGTGCTGTTCGCCCATCCGGATGCTCCGGACTTCCTGCGCCAGAATCTGGGCCGCAGCCTGCTGTTCGATATAGGGATCGGCCTGTGAGCCCGCTGCAGCAGTTACTGGCCGAGGTGCCGCAGATCGGCCAGGTGCGCTGGATAGGAGTAAGGCCCAGGGCGCGCGAAGCGATGCTCGAGGTGGAGGCGGTAGAGGCGCGGCGCGAGGCCGGCCTGACCGGCGATCACAGCCGTCCCGGCCCGCGCAATGCGCGGCAGGTGACGCTGATTCAGTGGGAGCACCTGGCGGTTGTCGCCGCCCTGCTCGGCCGCGATGCGCCTCTGCACCCCGACGAGCTGCGCCGCAACATCGCGGTTGCCGGCATCAACCTGTTCAGCCTCAAGGGTCGGCGCTTTCGCATCGGCCAGGCGCTACTGGAAACCACCGGCTGGTGCCAGCCCTGCGCGCGCCTGGAGGAACGCCTCGGCCCCGGCACCTTCCAGGCCATGCGCGGCCACGGCGGCATCACCGCACGGGTGATCGAGGGCGGCATCATCCGCCTGCACGACGCCGTCCAGGTCAGCCCCCTCGCCCTGCCATCTGACCCGCAGGACAACGAAGCTCGCCAAGGCTGGCGGGCAAGCCTAGAATAGCCGCATTCAAGCAGAGGCCTACCGATGACCAGCCGCCTGAGCCCCGATGACCAGCAGAAAGTCGACCAGTACCTGAGCGCGCCGCAGCATCAGGTGGAGCGCCAGCCCTTTCACGTCTGGCGCCTGCTGGTGGTGGTCGTGGCCGTGACCATTGGCCTGGGCCTGCTGAGCCGCTTTCTGAGTCGACTGGTGCTATGAGCTGCCTCGCGCTCGCCCTCTCGCACTCACACCGACTTTTTCAAAGCCTTGTGAGCGTTATCCATGTCCCATCGCATCGTGATTGTCGGCGGCGGCGCCGGCGGTTTGGAGCTGGCCACCCGTCTGGGTAGAAAACTAGGCAAGAGCGGCGCAGCCCGGATCATCCTGGTCGACGCCAATCTCACCCACATTTGGAAGCCCCTGCTGCACGAAGTGGCCGCCGGCTCGCTGAACTCCTCCGAAGACGAACTCAACTACGTGGCCCAGGCCAAGTGGAACCATTTCGAGTTTCAGCTCGGGCGCATGTCCGGCCTCGACCGCGCAGGCAAGAGCATCACGCTGGCAGCGACGCTGGACGACGACGGCCAGGTACTGATGCCCGAGCGCCGCATCGCCTATGACAGCCTGGTGATCGCAGTAGGCAGCACCACCAATGACTTCGGCACGCCGGGCGCGGCCGAGCACTGCATCTTCCTCGATACCCGGGCACAGGCTGAGCGCTTTCACCGACGCATGCTCAGCCACTATCTGCGCGCCCATGCCAACGAAAGCGAAGCCGGCGGCCAGATCGATATCGCCATCGTCGGCGCGGGCGCCACGGGCGTGGAACTGGCGGCGGAACTGCATCACGCAGCCAAGCAACTGGCCGCATACGGCCTCAATCGCATTCGCCCCGAAGACATGCGCATCACCCTGATCGAGGCGGGCCCCCGCGTATTGCCGGCCCTGCCCGAGCGCATCGCCCGCCCGGTGCACAAGACCTTGGAAAAGCTCGGCGTCACCGTGCTGACCGGCGCCGCCGTCAGCGAAGTGACCGCCGACGGCCTGAAGACCGCCGACGGCAATTTCATCCCGGCCAGCCTCAAGGTCTGGGCTGCCGGCATCCGCGCGCCGGGCTTTCTCAAGGATCTGGATGGCCTGGAAAGCAACCGCATCAACCAGCTACAGGTGCGCCCCACACTGCAAACCACGCTGGACGATGACGTGTTCGCCTTCGGCGATTGCGCTGCCTGCCCGCAACCGGACAGCGACGGCCGCAACGTGCCGCCACGGGCTCAGGCTGCGCACCAGCAGGCTTCGCTGCTGGCCAAGTCGCTGCGGCTGAAGATCAGCGGTCAGGCGCTGCCGGAGTACCGCTACCGCGACTATGGTTCGCTGATCTCGCTGTCGAGCTTCTCCGCGGTGGGCAACCTGATGGGCAACCTCACCGGCAGTGTGATGCTCGAGGGCTGGCTGGCGCGGGTGTTCTACGTCTCGCTCTACCGCATGCACCAGATGGCGCTGTACGGCACCCTGCGCACGCTGTTGCTGATGCTCAGCGACCGCATCGGCCGCAGCACCGAGCCGCGCCTGAAGCTGCATTGATAGCGACCGCCGTGCGGCCTGCTGGTGACCCTCTTCCATTCATGGAATAGGGAGCCGCAGGTGAATCTGCAAATTGCCCCTCTCCCCCAGCCCCTCTCCCGCAAGCGGGAGAGGGGAGACAAGCAGCAAGCACGTAGCCCGGATGAGATCCGCAACGACCATTCAACTTTGAGAATTTCCCCGGATTGCATCCGGGCTACAAAACGCCGACCACCGTTGGTGGACTAAAGCCCACCCTACGAGCTGAAGCGCCCGCACGGAGAATGTTGGAATTACCCTTGTAGACAGCCGACCGCCCGTGATGCGCATGGCGCACCTGCGCGAACCGGCCAGCGCGGCCGCGGCAACGCGAGACGGTCGTATGAGGCGCAAAAACGACAAAGCCCGCACAAGGCGGGCTTTGTCGTTCTATATGGTGGGTCGTGTAGGATTCGAACCTACGACCAATTGGTTAAAAGCCAACTGCTCTACCAACTGAGCTAACGACCCGAAAAATGGTCGGGGTAGGGGGATTCGAACTCCCGACATCTTGCTCCCAAAGCAAGCGCGCTACCGGACTGCGCTATACCCCGTCTGGAAGTTGGCTCCGCGACCTGGACTCGAACCAGGGACCCAATGATTAACAGTCATTTGCTCTACCGACTGAGCTATCGCGGAACTTCGGTCTTCCATCTCTGCCGCGTTTCGGCTTTCGCTTTCCCGCTTCAGAGGCGCGCCATTTTACGTAGCAAAACGCCCCTGTCAACCCCTACAAACTGCTTTTACGACAATGCTTTGCAGGCAGAGCATGGACTACTATATGTTTCATCGAACTGCGGCCCGACGCAGGACGCGCCAGCCGACGACCCCAGCCAGGATAGTCCATGAGCAACCAGGACAAGCCCCCCGTTCATCCCAAGGTGGTCAGCCTCGCCAGCCGCGGCATCCAGCCGCGCTTCAGTGATCTGGTGCAGAGCTGTCGCAAACTGGTGATGAACCGTCTGGCGGAACACCTGAGCGGCGTGTTCGGTCAGGTCGACGACACCCTGTTCGAATGCGCCGAGAAGGCCGAGAACAACAAGGTGCAGACGCTGTTCTTCGACAGCATGCGCGAGATTCGCCGGCAGCGCCCACAGATCGAACGCAGCTACCACCAGACCATCGCCAACAACTTCTCCGACTTCCTCGAAGGCAAGCTGCAGAATCAGACGCAGGCCGAACTGGACCCGGAGCAGCTGGCTCTGGTGCAGAACGAGGATTACGAGGAGACCCTGCAAGTCACCAACATGGTCAGTCGGGTCAAGGCGCGCTGCACCCAGCCGCTGTTCGCCCTGGAGCAGCGCCTGGCGCTGCTCAACAATGGCCAGAAGCTCGGTGAGGACAGCAATCCCTTCGGCCCGCAGGCCATCGCCCAGGCCTTCCGCGATGCACTGGCGCCCTGCCCTTTCCCGCTGCAGATCAAGACCATTCTCTACATGCTCTTCGATCGCCACGTGATGCAGAGCCTCGACTCGCTGTACGGCGCGCTGAACCAGCGTCTGATCGATGCCGGCGTGCTGCCCAATCTCAAGTACAGCGCACAGGTCAATCCGAGCGTCAGTCGCCCGGAAACGCCGAAGACCGAACCGGCGCCGGCAAGAACGGCGCCTCCCGGCAATACCGGACCCCCCGGCAACCCTGGCAGCCCCGGTATCGAGCCAGCCGAGCCGGCACTGCTCGACCTGGACCTCAGCGCACCACCACCCAGCGACCCGGCGGCCCTGTTCAGCGGCCTGTCCAGCCTGCTTGGCGAACATCGCCAGAGCTCGCCGGATGCCCCCTTGCTGGGCGGCACGCGCAGCATCGTCAGCTTTTCGCCGCGCGGAGCCAGCCGCACCTACAGCGCCAGCGAACTGCTCGCCGCGCTCAACCGCATGCAGCAGCAATCCGCCCATGAGCTGGCCCAGCGCCTGCACAAGCCGCAGGCGGTCGAAGGGCTGAAGGCCGATCTGCAGCAGCAGCTGGAATCCCACAGCAGCCTGCCCGGCGACAGCAAGGTGTCCGATCAGGAAGCCGACGTGATCGACCTGGTGGGCATGCTGTTCGACTTCATCCTCGACGACGAGAACCTGCCGGACAGCTGCAAGACCGCCCTCTCCCATCTGCACACGCCCTATCTGAAGATCGCCCTGCAGGACAAGGCGCTGTTCACCCAGCATCACCATCCGGCTCGCCGGCTGCTCAACACCATGGCCCAGGCCGGCGTGCTCTACGGCAACGAAGGCGACGAACGCGGCCTGCTGGCGAAGATGCAGTGGGTGGTGGAGCGGGTCATCCATGGCTTCGTCGGCGACCTGAACCTCTTCGACAGCCTGATCGAGGAGTTCAACGAATACGTCGCCACCCTGCGCCACAAGGTCGAGCTGCGTGAGCGCCGTGCGGTTGAGGCGGCCAAGGGCCGGGATCGTCTGCTCGGCGCTCGCGAACAGGCGCTGGAGGTGATCCAGCAATGCGTCGGGCAGCGCGACCTGCCGGCCATCATTCGCAACTTCCTGGAGCTGACCTGGGCCGACGTGCTGGTCTTCGTGCTGCTGCGCCACGGCGAGCAGAGCGCCGAATGGCTGCGTGCCTGCGAAGTGGCCGAGCAGCTGGCCCGCAGCGGCACGCCGCTGGGCGAGGCCGAGGTGCTGCAGTTGCAGGAACAGCGCGTGCCCATGCTCGCTGATCTGCGCAAGGGTCTGGAGCTGCTCGGCGGCTACCACGAGGACGGCATCCGCCGCCTGCTGCAGGATCTGGTGGCCTGCCAGCACGCAGTGCAGGCCAAGCAGCCGCAGCTGGCTGCCCAGCTCAAGCCCACCCTGCCGGAAAGCCCTCTGGGCGCCATGCTCGGCGAAGACGCCGACCTGGTGCGCCAGGCGCCGACACGCGCCAAGCTGTCGGCACGCGCCCAGGCATTGGCCAGGGAGCTGGCCGATGTCGAGTTCGGCACCTGGTTCGAGTTCGTCAACGACGGGCAGAGCCGCGTGCTCAAGCTTTCCTGGTTCAGCCCCACCACTCACAACTACATGTTCGTCGACCACAGCGGTCAGCGGGTGGCGATCAAGCCCTTGAACGTGCTGGCCAGCGAGATGGAAAAGGGCCTGGCCCGCATCGTTACACCCGAACGCGCGACACCGCTGATGGATCGCGCGCTGACTGCCATTTACCGCGTGCTGCAGCGTTTCACCGGGCGCGCGGCCGAACCCCGCTGAGGAATTACCATGGAAGAGCGTCGCCAACACAGCCGCCATGGCACCGAAATGCAGCTGGAGGTCTTCGACCTGAACAGCGGACAGCGCCTGGGCCGGATCGTCGATCTGTCCGCCGACGGTTTCATGCTGTTCAGCGACACCCCGCATGCAGCCGATGCCGTGCTGCAGTGCCGCCTGGTCTGTACTGCCGGAAAAGAGGAGATACAGGAGGTTCGCCTGGGCGCCGACTGCCTGTGGAGCCGCCCCGGCGCCGACGGCCAGCACTGCTGGGCGGGCTTTCATATCATCGATCTGGCCGAGGACCAGGCCAAGGCGCTGGAAAGCCTGCTGGCCAAACTCTGATCGCTAACAGGCCGAAGGCATCGGTGCGCAGGGCGCACCCTACGCCGCCAACGAAAAACGGAGCCCGCAGGCTCCGTTTTTTCTTCCACTGAACGCTTACTGCGCCAGCTTCTTGTAACGCACGCGGTGCGGCTGCGCGGCGGCATCGCCCAGGCGCTTCTTGCGATCGGCTTCGAACTCGGTGTAGTTGCCTTCGAAGAAGTTGACCTTGCCGTCGTCCTCGTAGGAGAGGATGTGGGTGGCGATACGGTCGAGGAACCAGCGGTCGTGGGAAATCACGATGGCCGCGCCGGGGAAGTCCAGCAGCGCTTCTTCCAGCGCACGCAGGGTTTCCACGTCGAGGTCGTTGGACGGTTCGTCGAGCAGCAGCACGTTGCCGCCCTGCTTGAGGGTCAGCGCCATGTGCAGACGACCGCGCTCACCGCCGGAGAGATCCTTGACGAACTTCTGCTGGTCGGCGCCCTTGAAGTTGAAGCGCCCGACATAACCGCGCGACGGCACCTCGTAGTTGCCCACCTTGATCATGTCGAAGCCGTCGGAGATCTGCTCCCACACGGTCTTGCTGCCGTCGAGCATGTCGCGGCTCTGGTCGACGCTGGCGATCTGCACGGTTTCGCCGATCTCGATGGTGCCGGAGTCCGGCTGCTCCTTGCCGGTGATCATGCGCAGCAGGGTCGACTTACCCGCGCCGTTGCCGCCGATCACGCCGACGATGGCGCCTTTCGGGATGCTGAAGGACAGATCGTCGATCAGCACGCGGTCGCCGAAGGACTTCGACACGTTGTGGAAGTCGATGACCTTGTCGCCCAGGCGCGGACCGGCCGGGATGTAGATCTCGTTGGTCTCGCTGCGCTTCTGGAATTCCTGCGACTGCATTTCCTCGAAACGCTGCAGACGCGCCTTGGACTTGGCCTGACGCGCCTTGGCGCCCTGGCGTACCCATTCCAGCTCGGCCTTCATGGCCTTGGCGTGCGACGCCTCGGCCTTGGCTTCCTGGGCCAGGCGGTTGGCCTTCGATTCCAGCCAGCCGGAGTAGTTGCCCTCGTAGGGGATGCCGTGGCCACGGTCGAGTTCGAGAATCCAGCCGGCGACGTTGTCGAGGAAGTAACGGTCGTGAGTAATCGCTACCACTGTGCCGGGGAAGTCGTGCAGGAAGCGCTCCAGCCAGGCAACCGAGTCGGCGTCCAGGTGGTTGGTCGGTTCGTCCAGCAGCAGCATGTCGGGTGCCGACAGCAGCAGGCGGCACAGCGCCACGCGGCGCTTCTCGCCACCGGACAGGTGTTCGATCTTGGCGTCCCATGGCGGCAGGCGCAGGGCATCGGCGGCGACCTCCAGCTGACGCTCCAGGTTGTGGCCGTCGGACGCCTGCAGGATGGCTTCCAGCTTGGCCTGCTCGGCGGCCAGCGCGTCGAAATCGGCATCCGGCTCGGCGTAGGCGGCATACACTTCATCGAGGCGGGCCTGAGCCTGCTTGATCTCGCCCACGGCCTCTTCGACGATGTCGCGCACCGTCTTGCTCGGGTCGAGCTGCGGCTCCTGCGGCAGGTAGCCGACCTTGATGCCCGGCATCGGCCGGGCTTCGCCGTCGATCTCGGTGTCGACGCCGGCCATGATGCGCAGCAGGGTCGACTTACCGGCACCGTTGAGGCCGAGCACGCCGATCTTGGCGCCTGGGAAGAACGACAGGGAGATGTCCTTGAGAATTTCACGCTTCGGCGGGACGACCTTGCTGACCCGATGCATGCTGTAGACGTACTGAGCCATGGAGAACCTGACTGATGGGGATGGAAACTGAAAGTGGCGCGCCTTGCAGAGCACGTGAAAACGCGGCGCAGCGTGGGCCATGCATGACGCTACCAGCGAAGTGCGCAGTCTACCGCGTGCAGATCAGCAACTTGCGCCGGTTTTCGCTGCCGCATGGCCGCATGCAGCGGTTTTTCACCCAGCCTGCCCGGAGGCGATGTGCAGAGACCTTAGCCCCTGCCGCAGCGAACGCCAAGTACCGCGCGGGCAGATCACGCGCGGGGCAAAGCTACCGGAATGCGCGAAGCAGGGCAAACCTACGCTCGTCGGACAAGCTGGCACTTGGCCATTTTTGCAGGCATGCTACCCGGCTGGCGCGAGCGCAGGCCTGCTTGCGCGCCAATGCCCACCTAGCTCCGTGGTAGCTGCAGGTTTTGAACGTGTCGACTCCCTCCTCCCAGCCGTCGAGCCCCTCGGGCGAGTCGCGCGCGCCACGGCGCGAAGCGCTGCGGCGCGTGCTGATGGCACTGGTGCTGGCGATGCTGGGACTGCTGGCCTGGCAGCTGACGCAGGAATACCGCCAGCTGCTGGACAGCCAGAAGCAACTGAGCCGCGGCTACAGCGAACAGCTGGCCAAACACCTGAGCCTGAACATGCGCCTCAAGGCCCAGGCCGGCCAGGCCATGCTACAAGCGGCCGAAACGCGCGGTGATGTGACCGCGCCGATCGCCCCCCTGCGCAGCATCTTCCCGACACTGCAGAGCATCGTCTGGCTGGATGCTCAAGGTCAGCGGTTGGCCGACAGCGCCGGCGAATCGCCGGACCTGCCTTTCATCCGCGCGCTGCAGCAGCGCATTGGCGCAGCGGACTATCACTTCGCCTTCAGCCCCCAGGACGAGGGTGCCCTCTATCTCCTTCTGCGCCAGGACGACGAGAGCCAGCGTGTGTTGCGCCTGCGCATGACCGCCCTGCGCGACTGGCTTCGCGAGCAGCACCACAGCGAGCACGACTGGCTGCTCGAAGACCTGCAGAGCCGGCGGGTGATGGCCCGCGCCGACGATCTGCGCCAGCCCGGCCAGGTCATCGCACCGGTTACCGCGGCCGAACAGGCGCAGAGCCTGGAACTGATTGCCCTGCCCGGCAGCGACTGGCAGTTGCGTGCGCTGTTCGACGCCGATCGCGCCGGCAACGAACTGATGCCGACCCTGGCCGGCAAGTTCCTGCTGTTCACCCTGTGCAGCCTGCTGACCCTGCTTGCCCTCTACGGTCTGCAGCGGGAACAGCGCCGCCTGCAGCGGCTCAATACCGAGTCGCGACGCTCGCTGCGCCAGGCCGCCAGTGCGCTGGCCGCGGTCGAGGAGCGCATCCTGGTGACCCAGGCCGACGGCAAGCTGCGCTACCTCAACCCTCAGGCCGAGGCCCTGTTCGGCCTGAGCAGCGAAGCGGCCTGGGACCGCCATCTGCTGGATCTCCTGCCCGACCTCGACCCGCTGCTGCTCAACAGTCCGCAAGCGCCCAGCGACCTGGGCCCGGAGCTGGTACGAGTCGAGCAGCAAGGCCGCGGCCGCCTGTTCGCGGTGACCCGCAGCGACATCAGCGAACTCGGTCGGCAGGCCGGCTACGTCTGGGTGCTGCGAGATGTGACCGACGAGCAGCAGGCGATGCGCGTGCTGCAGGAGACGCGCCGGCGCTATCAGGACATTTTCGAGGGCACCGGGGTCGCCCTGTGCGTGCTCGACCTGGCGGGACTGCGCAGCTTCCTGCTGCAGCAGAAACTGCGCGACGCCGCCGGTCTGAACCGCTGGCTGCAGGCCGATGCCCGCCATCACCAGGCGCTTCTGGACCAGCTGCACATCACCGAAGCCAACCAGGTGGCGCTCAATCTGCTGGGCGTGAAATCCACCGAACAGGCCTGGCAGCAACTGTTCGACAACGGCCCGCTGCAGCCGGATGACCTGCGCTACCGGCTCGCCGTGGCGGTGCTGGAAGGCCCCAACCTGGTCGAGCTGGAAACCCAGCTGGTCACCGCCCAGGGCCTGCAGCGCCACGTCTGGCTGGTGCTGCGCCTGCCGGAGATGATCCAGGACTACCAGGCGGTGACCCTCAGCATCAGCGACATCACCAGCCGCAAGCGCATCGAGCTGTCGCTGATCGAGCGCGAGCGCTTCTGGTCCGAGGTGGTGCGCTCGGTGCCCGATCTGCTCTACGTGCACGACATGCAGAACAAGCGGGTGCTGTTCAGCAACCACAGCCTCGGCCTGCCGCTGGGTTACAGCAAGACCGAACTCAAGGCCATGGAGGGGGACTTCTGGGAGCGCGTGCTGCACCCGGACGACAGCGACTACTACTGGCGCATCCGCAACCTGCAGAAGGTGGTCGGCGACGGCCTGCTGCTCGAATCGGTCCTGCGCTGGCGCCATCGCGACGGCCAGTGGCGCTGGTTCAGCATCCGCGAGCAGGCCCTGGCGCGGGACGAGCGAGGCCGGGTCAGCCGCCTGATCGGCGTGGCCAAGGACATCACCGAGCAGATCGAACGCAACCAGTCGCTGCGCGACAGCGAGCAGCGCTACCGCCTGCTGGCCGAGAGCATCAGCGACGTGATCTTCTCCACCGACAGCGCGCTTCATCTCAACTACGTCAGCCCCTCGGTGGAACCGGTGCTGGGCTACTCCGTGGACTGGGTCATGGCCAACAGCTTCTACAGCCTGGCGGCCAATCCGCAGCAACTGAACGGCCTCAACCTGCTGCTCGAACGCATTCGCGACTCGCTCGGCGAACGTGACCGCCTCGAGCGTCTGCGCGAGGAGCTGCCGGATCAGCTGTTCGTCTTCGATTGCCTGCGCGCCGACGGCCACAAGATTCCGGTGGAGCTGCGCCTGGTGCTGATGTGGGACGAGAACGGACGCTTCGAGGGCATCCTCGGTGTCGGCCGCGACATCAGCCAGCAGCGCCGCGCGGAGAAGGACCTGCGCATGGCCGCGACGGTGTTCGAACACTCCACCGCGGCCATTCTGGTCACCGACCCGGCCGGCTACATCGTCCAGGTCAACAAGGCCTTCAGCCGGGTCAGCGGCTACTCGGCCGGCCAGGTGCTCGACCAGTTGCCCGGCATGCTCACCGCCGACCGTCAGCAGGCGGCGCATCTGCAGTACATCCTCAGCCAGCTCAACCAGCGCGGCAGCTGGGAGGGCGAGGTGTGGCTCAAGCGCAAGGGCGGCGAGAACTTCCCGGCCTGGGTCGGCATCACCGCGGTGCACGACGAGGAAGGCGACCTGGTCAGCTACGTGTGCTTCTTCAGCGACATCAGCGAACGCAAGGCCAGCGAGCAGCGCATCCATCGCCTGGCCTACTACGACGCCCTGACCCACCTGCCCAACCGCACCCTGTTCCAGGACCGTCTGCACAGCGCCCTGCAGCACGCCGAGCGGCACAACGAGTGGGTGGTGCTGATGTTCCTCGATCTCGACCGCTTCAAGCCGATCAACGATTCGCTCGGCCATGCCGCCGGCGATCGCATGCTCAAGGACGTGGCCGTGCGCCTGTCGGCCTGCGTCGATGGCGACGATACCGTGGCGCGCATGGGCGGCGATGAATTCACCCTGCTGCTGCAGCCGCGCGCCACCCGCGAGGGTGCGCTGAACCGGGCGATCCACGTCGCCGAGCAGATTCTCGACAGCCTGGCCCGGCCCTTCGTGCTCGAAGGGCGCGAGTTCTTCGTCACCGCCAGCATCGGCATCGCCCTCGCCCCGCAGGACGGCGACGAGCTCAGCCAGCTGATGAAGAACGCCGATACCGCCATGTATCACGCCAAGGAACGCGGCAAGAACAACTTCCAGTTCTACCAGGCTGACATGAACGCCAGCGCGCTGGAGCGCCTGGAGCTGGAAAGCGACCTGCGCCACGCCCAGGAACAGGGCCAGTTCGTACTGCATTACCAGCCGCAGTTCTCCGGCGATGGACGCCGCCTCACCGGGGTCGAGGCGCTGCTGCGCTGGAATCACCCGGGCCGCGGCCTGGTACCGCCCACCGATTTCATCCCGGTGCTGGAAGAGCTCGGACTGGTGGTACAGGTCGGCGAGTGGGTGCTGGAGGAAGCCTGCCGCCAGCTCAAGACCTGGCACGACGAGAAGATTCGCATTCCCAAGATCTCGGTCAACCTGTCCGCCCGCCAGTTCGCCGAAGGCGACCTGAGCGCGCGCATCGCGGCCATTCTGGAGCGAACCGGGGTGGCCCCGGCCTGCCTCGAGGTGGAACTGACCGAGAGCATTCTGATGCGCGATGTGGCCAGCGCCATGCAGACCCTGGGCGAGCTCAAACGCCTGGGCCTGTGCATCGCGGTGGACGATTTCGGCACCGGTTACTCCTCGCTGAACTACCTCAAGCAATTCCCCATCGACGTGTTGAAGATCGACCGCAGCTTCGTCGACGGCCTGCCGGACGGCGAGCAGGACGCGCAGATCGCCCGCGCCATCATCGCCATGGCGCACAGCCTGAACATGATGGTGATCGCCGAAGGCGTGGAGAGCCATGCCCAGCTGGAGTTCCTGCGCGAGCACGGCTGCGACGAGGTGCAGGGCTACCTACTCGGCCGGCCGATGCAGCCGCGCCAGTTCAGCGCCCAGTTCGGCGGCGCGGCGCTGTTCATGTTCAGCTGAAGCTCCCGGCGAATCAGGTGACGAGCCGACAGCGCAACGGGAGCACCTGGCACCTCTCTTTGCAGCCTGCGGCTTGCAACGGTTCTTGAAGGCCACTTGTCTGCCTCATGACCGACCTTCATATGCCTGAATGCGACCTTTGCGGTAGAATCCGCCCCCTCTTTCTACCGCCCAGCTGATTCCCAGGGGACCGCCATGTTCAGCCGTGATTTGAACCTCGCTCGTTTTGACGCCGAACTCTTTGCCGCAATGGAGCAGGAAGCCCAGCGCCAGGAAGAACACATCGAGCTGATCGCCTCGGAAAACTACACCAGCCCGGCGGTGATGGAAGCCCAGGGCAGCGTACTGACCAACAAGTACGCCGAAGGCTACCCGGGCAAGCGCTACTACGGCGGCTGCGAATACGTCGACGTGGTCGAACAGCTGGCCATCGATCGCGCCAAGGAGCTGTTCGGCGCCGACTACGCCAACGTCCAGCCGCACTCCGGCTCGCAGGCCAACAGCGCCGTGTACATGGCTCTGCTCAACGCCGGCGACACCGTCTTGGGCATGAGCCTGGCCCACGGCGGCCACCTGACTCACGGCGCCAGCGTCAGCTTCTCCGGCAAGATCTACAACGCCGTGCAGTACGGCATCAATGACCAGGGCCTGATCGACTACGACGAAGTCGAGCGTCTGGCCGTGGAGCACAAGCCGAAGATGATCATCGCCGGCTTCAGCGCCTATTCGCAGGTGCTGGATTTCCCGCGTTTCCGCGCCATCGCCGACAAGGTCGGTGCCTACCTGTTCGTCGACATGGCCCACGTTGCCGGTCTGGTCGCCGCCGGCCTGTACCCGAACCCGGTGCCGTTCGCCGACGTGGTCACCACCACCACGCACAAGACCCTGCGCGGCCCGCGTGGCGGCCTGATCCTGGCGCGCAAGAACGAAGAGCTGGAGAAGAAGTTCAACTCCGCGGTATTCCCGGGCGGCCAGGGCGGCCCGCTGGAGCACGTCATCGCCGCCAAGGCGGTTTGCTTCAAGGAAGCGCTGCAGCCCGAGTTCAAGGCCTACCAGGCCCAGGTGATCAAGAACGCCCAGACCATGGCCCAGGTGTTCATCGACAACGGCTACGACGTGGTTTCCGGCGGCACCCAGAACCACCTGTTCCTGCTCTCGCTGATCAAGCAGGACATCACCGGTAAGGACGCCGACGCCGCCCTGGGTCGCGCCTACATCACCGTGAACAAGAACAGCGTACCGAACGACCCGCGCTCGCCGTTCGTCACCTCCGGCCTGCGTATCGGCACCCCTGCCGTGACCACTCGCGGCTTCAAGGAAGACGAGTGCCGTCAGCTGGCCGGCTGGATCTGCGAAGTGCTGGCCAACATCGGCAACGATGAAGTCGAAGGCCGCGTACGCGAGCAGGTCAAGGCTCTGTGCGCCAAGTTCCCGGTGTACGGCAACTAAGCCCAACCGAGAAATGAAGAAGCCCGCCAACTCGGCGGGCTTCTTTTTGCCTTGTAGATTTCCTTGTCGTGTACGGAATACAGCCGGTGCACACGGCGCACCCTACTGAACGCTGCGGGCCGTAGGGTGCGCCATGCGCACCGACAACGAAGCGGGCGTTAGCGCCTACGCCGGCTGTTTCACGTAGCGCGCCAGCTGGGCATCGCGGCTCATCACATCCAGAGTCGCGGCCAGCACCTGCTCGCTGGTGACATCGGCACCGGAGAAGATCGAATTGAAGTTCTCATGGGTGACCTTGGCGAAGTGCGCACGGTCCTGCACTTCGATGCCCAGCAGGGTGGCGTAGGCATCCAGCGCCTCGCCCTGCCCCATGGCCATGTCCTCGGCGATGGAGTCGAGCATGCCATTCATTGCCAGCCAGGAACGGCCACCGTAGCCCATCGCCACGCTGGTGTCGCAGCCGTTGGTACCGGAGGTCATACCGAAGGTGGCATTACCCGACGTACCGTTGGTGGTGGTGGCCAGCAGGTGCGGGGCGAGCCCACGTTGCCCTTCGAACACCATGTTGCCCCAGCCACAACCATTACCGCCGGCAGCATTGGCGAAAGCCCCTGCGCTGGCCATGCTCAGCAAACCGAAGATCAACCCCTTGCCCAGCAGTCGCTTGCTCATAGTCTGTTGCTCCGCAATATTCAGTAATAGAAACCGCATAAGGAGCTTTGGCGACACTCGAGCAACTGTCAAATTACTGTCCGACAGGCGCCGAGGGTGGAACAGGTCGCGGTACATTGCCATCAGCCTTGGCTATAGTGAGGGAAACCATCCAGGAGCATGGGCATGAGTGAAACAGCCAACGAGCGTCGACGCTTTCAGCGCATCGCCTTCGACGCCCCCACCGTGATCGCCCAGGGCGAGCGGCAATGGCAGGCGGCGTTGCACGACATCTCGCTCAAGGGCTTGCTGGTCAAGACGCCGCGCGACTGGAGCGGAGACCCGGATCAACCCTTCGAAGCGCTGGTGGAACTGGGTGACGAGGCCAAGGTGAAGATGGAGGTGGTGCTCACACGCACCCAGCAGAATTACCTCGGCTTCGTCTGCCGCCATATCGACCTGGAATCCATCAGCCATCTGCGCCGCCTGGTGGAACTCAACCTGGGTGACGAGCACCTGCTCGAGCGCGAGCTGGCGGCGCTCGGCGAGGACGACTGAGCCGCCTCAATGGCGCGTCTTCGCCGCCTCGGCCTTGCGCTGCTGGCGACGCTGGCGAAGCGCCTGAACACGCAGCACTTCACCATGCGCTTCACGCGACTGCCCGGCCTTGGCATCGAAGTTGAACGCGCGGGAAAAGAAATCGAAGAACAGGAACATGATGGCGTCTCCTTGCTGTGAATACGCCTCGATGCTGCTCGTCGAAAGCTTGCTCCCTATTGATCCGGATCAAGCTGCACCAGGCCGCCTTCGCGACAGAACGCCGCATCTCACAGCCTGAACGAGCGCCGGGGTCAACGAGCCTCCCGAATTTCATCCGGGCTACACCGGATTCGTAAGGACTTACTCGAACAACGCATCCAGCGCCTGCTCCAGGCGTGTCACGGCAATGATCGATAGCCCCGCCGGCGCCTCCTTGGGCGCATTGCCCTTGGGCACGATGGCGCGCTTGAAGCCATGCTTGGCGGCCTCCTTCAGACGCTCCTGACCGCTCGGTACCGGGCGGATCTCGCCGGACAGCCCCACCTCGCCAAACACCAGCAGATCGTGCGGCAACGGACGGTTGCGCAGACTCGAGATCACCGCCGCCATCAGGGCCAGGTCCGAGGCGGTCTCCAGCACCTTGACCCCGCCGACCACGTTGAGGAACACGTCCTGATCGTAGGTGGGAATACCACCGTGACGATGCAGCACGGCCAGCAGCATGGCCAGGCGGTTCTGATCCAGGCCCAGGGTGACGCGCCGCGGGTTGGCCAGGTGGCTGGTGTCGACCAGTGCCTGCACCTCCACCAGCATCGGCCGGGTGCCTTCCCAGGTGGCCATCACCACGCTGCCCGGCACCTCCTCCTGGGCGCGGGTGAGGAAGATCGCCGAGGGGTTGGTAACCTCTTTCAGGCCCTTGTCGGTCATGCCGAACACGCCCAGCTCGTTGATCGCGCCGAAGCGGTTTTTCACTGCCCGCAGCAGGCGCAGGCGACCGTCGGATTCGCCCTCGAAATACAGCACGGTGTCGACCATGTGCTCCAGCACGCGCGGGCCGGCCAGCGCGCCTTCCTTGGTCACGTGGCCGACCAGAAAGACCGCGGTACCGCTCTGCTTGGCGAAGCGCACCAGCAGGGCGGCGCTTTCGCGCACTTGGGCCACGCCGCCGGGCGCCGACTGCAGCTGCTCGGTGAAGATGGTCTGGATCGAGTCGATCACCATGACCTTGGGCTTTTCCAGGCGCGCGGTGGCGATGATCGACTCGATGCAGGTCTCGGTCATCACCTTCAGCTTGTCCTCGGGCAGGCCCAGACGACGGGCGCGCATGGCCACCTGCTGCTGCGACTCCTCGCCGGTGACGTACAGCGCCGGAAAGCGCGTGGCGATATTGCACAGGGTCTGCAGCAGAATGGTCGACTTGCCGATGCCGGGGTCGCCGCCGATCAGCACCACCGAGCCGTCCACCAAGCCGCCGCCGAGCACGCGGTCCAGCTCGCCGGAGGCGGTGGAAAAGCGCGGCACTTCCTCGACGCTGACCTCGGCCAGGGTCTTCAGCGCCGCCTGCTGGCCAGCCCAGCCGGTACGCCCGCTCGGCGACGAAGCGCCTTCCAGCACGGTTTCCACCAGGGTGTTCCAGGCCCCGCACTCGCCACACTGCCCTGCCCATTTGGGAAAGGTGGCGCCGCACTCGGTGCAGCCGTACATGCGTTTTGCCTTGGCCATTGCCGATCAATCCTGCCGGGGTGAAGAAGGCTGGAACGATACCGAACAACTGGATAAATTTACAGACCCGCCAAGTCGTCGCCAGGAACCGTCCATGCAGATCGAACTGCTGCCCACCACCGCCGAGCAGTTGCCGCTGATCGTCAACCTCTACCAGTTCTACGCCTACGAGAGTTCCGACTGGGAGCAGGAAGACGTCGAGACGGACGGCCGTTTCTATATCCATCAGCCGCACCTGCAGCGCTACTGGCAGGAGCCCGGCTGGAGCGCGCAGCTGATTCTCGCCGACGGCTTCATCGCCGGTTTCCTGTTGCTCGAGCGCAGCGAATTGCCCGGCATCGAGGCACCGGAATTCGCCGACCTGTTCATCCTGAAAAAGTACCGTCGCCGCGGCATCGGCCGCGCGCTGGTGCAGCAACTGATGGGCGATGGCAGCCCTTGGCTACTGCGCTACTACCGGCAGGACGCGGTGGCTCTGGCGTTCTGGCAGCAATTGTTCAGCGAGCTGCCCAGGCCGCCGCGTGCGGTGTGGACGGAGGAAGAGGCGGACGGGTTGCTCACCTATCTGATCAACCCGCCGGTGCATTGAGGCCGTAGGCCGGATCACATCCGCAACGGTGGGTACCTGTCAGCCCCGGCAACCATTGCCGCAGCCGCAACAGTGCCCGGCAGCGCGCTTGAGCTGTTTCGCCAGATCGTCCTTGAGCACAACGCGGCTGAGCTTGAGCCCTTGCAGCGCGACATCGTCGAGCAGCTCGATGCCGTCCTCGATGCGACAGATGCGCTTGTCCAGCGCCTCGTATTCCTCGGCCTGACGTGCGAACTGTGCATCGTCCTGACGCAGACGCTGCAGCTCGGCGCGGTGTTCAGGGAAATCATGGATCAGCGGGTGATGATCGACGTGCATGGGTAGCTCCTGAGCAAAATGTCGCTCGCAGCCTAGCCCGCCGTCATCGCCCCGCCCTTGATCCGGGTCAAGCGTGGATCAGGTAGCGTTCTGCAGCATGCCGGCGATCTCGTCCTTCAATCCCACACGCTGCAGCTTGAGCCCCTGCAGGGTCAGATCATCCGTGGCTGAGCGGCCGTCCTCTATCTCGTAGATGCGCTTATCCAGCGCTTCGTATTCCTCCGCCAGACGGGCAAAGCGCGCATCGCTCTGCATCAGTTTGCGCAGGGCGCCGTGCTGTTGAGGAAACTCGCGGTTGAGCGGGTGATGTTCGAGCGGCATGGAAAACCCTCCCAGAAGTGGCCCTAGTTAGCCTAGTTGAAGCTGGGCAAGCTGCAGTTCGCAGACCAGCGCCTATTGTGAAAGTCGGGCACGGATCGCCAGTCTGGTGCGCTACCAGTAGTTCTCCACCGCAACCTGCCCGGGCCGTCTGCTCAGGCTCAGATTCAGGCCGCGTGCCTTCAGGCGCTGGCGCAGGTCGTCGATCATCTGCGGGTTGCCGCAGATCATCACCCGCGAGTGCTCGGGCGTCAGCGGCAGGCCGGCAGCGCGCTCCAGCTCGCCGCTGTCGAGCAGTTCGGTGATGCGTGCGCCCAGGCAGCCCGGCACCTGCTCGCGGGTCACCACCGGCAGGTAGGTGAGTTTGTGAGCGAACTCGGCCAGGTGCTCCAGCGCGCTCAAGCCCTCGATCATCGCCTGGTAGGCCAGCTCGGCGCGGCTGCGCGCGCTGTAGACCAGGTTGATGCGCTCGAAGCGCTGCCACACCTCGAAATCCTGCAGGATCGAGAGGAACGGCGCGATACCGGTGCCACTGCCCAGCAGCCAAAGGTCGCGGCCATCGATGAAGCGGTCGAGGGTCAGGTAGCCCAGGGCAGTCTTGTCCACCAGCAGTTCGTCGCCCACCTGCAAACGGCTCAGCTCGCTGGTGAACTCACCGCCCGGTACCACGATGGAGAAGAACTCGAGAAACTCGTCGTGCGGCGCCGAGACCATCGAATAGGCGCGCCAGACCACCGAGCCGTCCGCCTTGCGCACGCCGAGTCGGGCAAACTGGCCGGCGCGAAAGCGAAAGCCGGGATCGCGCGTACAGCGCAGGCTGAACAGACTGGGCGACCAGACCTGGATAGCGGTCAGCGTCTGACGGGTGAACTTGTCTTCGCTGGCAGTCATAATCGTCCCCTTGTCCGAATCAGCTGTCAGTGTCGCCCATTGCGCGACCGGCAAACACCGATGGTTTCCATGCCTATTTTCACCACGCCCTTTGCCAGCCTCGAGCTGCTGCGCCAGCCGCACCAGCCGAACGAGCCCCTACAGGCCTTCGACGCCGCGGACGAGTACCTGCTCAATCATTTGCACGAGCAGGGTCTGCGCGCGGAGGATTCGCTACTGCTGCTCAACGACAGCTTCGGCGCCCTCGCCTGTTCGCTGGCCGGACGCTGCCAGGTGACCAGCAGCAGCGATTCGCACCTGGGCTTCATCGCCCTAGAGAACAACCTCGCCGGCAATGGCCTGGATCGCGACGCGGTGCGCTTCCTGCCGAGCAGCGAGACGCCGCAGGGACCGTTCGACTGGGTGCTGATCCGCGTGCCGAAGACCCTGGCCCTGCTGGAAGAGCAGCTGATCCGTCTGCACGGCCAGTTGGCGCCGGGAGCGCGGGTGGTGGCGGCCGCCATGGTCAAGCACCTGCCGCGCGCCGCCGGTGACCTGCTGGAGCAATACATCGGCCCGGTGCAGGCCTCGCTGGCGGTGAAGAAGGCCCGGCTGCTGCTGGCCACGCCGGAAGCGAAAGCCGCGCCGCACTCGCCCTACCCCACGCGCTACCGGCTGGACAAGCCGGCGCTGGAGCTGATCAACCACGCCAACGTGTTCTGCCGCGACGGTCTGGATATCGGCACCCGCGCGTTTCTGCCACACCTGCCGCGGCACCTCGACGCGCGCCGCGTCGCCGACCTGGGGTGCGGCAACGGCGTGCTCGGCATCGTCTACGCCCTGGGCAGCCCACAGGCGCAGCTGACCCTGGTGGACGAGTCATACATGGCCGTGCAGTCGGCGCGGGAAAACTGGGCAGCGGCGCTGGGCGAGCGACCGGCGACCATCCGTGCCGGCGACGGTCTGGCCGAGCAACCGGCCGGCTCGCTGGACCTGGTGCTGTGCAATCCGCCGTTTCACCAGCAGCAGGTGGTCGGTGATTTTCTCGCCTGGCGCATGTTCCAGCAGGCCCGCGCGGCGCTGGTGACCGGCGGCGAACTGTGGATAGTCGGCAACCGCCACCTGGGCTATCACGCCAAGCTGGCGCGCTTGTTTCGCGGTGTCGAGCAGGTGGCGGCCAACCCCAAGTTCGTGGTGCTCAAGGCGAGCAAGTAGGCCGCCTACAAGGTCAGGGTAAAGCGCGACAGCAATGCCCCCGGCAGCGCCATCGAGCCGGTCTGCCGGGCGCCGTAGGTGCCGCCGGGCAGCAGCAGTTCGGGCTCGCGGGTCAGGGCTTCGAGCTGCGCGCCGAGCACATCGAACAGCGAGTCGTCGAAGCGCATGGTGTTGACCGGCGCCTGGATCTGCCCATCCTCGATCCAGAAGGTGGCGAAGCGGGTCATGCCGGTCAGGCGGGCGGCCGGCAGATCGGAGAAGTTGCCGTACCATAGGTTGCCGATATACAGACCACTGCCCAACCGCTGCAGAACGTCCTGCTCGTCCAGCTCGCCACCGTGCATGCGCAGGGACAGCGGATACTCGCCGCTGCAGGCGCCATTGGCGATCAGGCCGTATTCGGCGGCGCTACGCGAACTGACCAGGCGCTCGCCGGGCCGGCCCTGGCTGACCAGGCGCAGCGCCTGGCGCGGTCCTTCGGCAGTAAACGCCGGCGCCAGGCCGCCTTCGATACGCTCTTCAATGACCACCTGTGAGCTGAGCTCGGCCTTGCCGCTGAACAGACGCTGCAGGGGGCTGCCACCCGAGGCCAGCGCCTGCGCGCCGAAACCCCAGCAACACAGGCTGATCAGCTCCTCCAGCGCAGCCGGCGCCAGGTAGGCCCGATAAGCCCCGGGCTGCAAGGCCTTGGCCGGGCGGCCGAGATAGGCCAGCTGCTGCCGCGCGTCCTCGAGCTTGCGGGCGAACGCCTGGACGTCCCACTGCTCGCCGGCATAGGCGCTTTTCACCGCCTGGCCGTTGTCATGGAACAGGCTGAATTCGAGGTTGAAACTGCTGGCGGCATACCAGCCGAACGCGCCCCAGGAACTGGCGAAGCCCTGGTACTGCGGCCCGACGGCAAGAAAGCCGACCAGATCCAGACCGCTGGCGGCGCTGACGATCTGCTGCGCCATGGCCGCGCTGTCGGGCAGCGAGGCCTCGACCGCCAGCTCGCTGCGCCAGGCTTCGCGGTTCAGGCGCAGATAGGGGTCGTCGTTCAACGTCGGCAGCACGGCGCGCAGCTGTTGCAGGGCCTGCTGTAGGCGCGGCAGGTCTTCCTCGAGCGTGCCGCCGAGCGCCAGCCGGCTCTCGGCGTGGCGCTGGCTCTGGTACAGCGCCAGGGTCACGTACGACTGCTGCACCTGCCCGGCCTGGCGCACCCGCCCGTGGTTGAAGCGGACAAAGCCGGACTGCTCGGCGCTGTAGGCCAGGGTGAAGCCCTCCTCGCCGGCGACCTGCGCCTGCAGATGAGCCAGCAACTCGCAGAAATGCTGACGTGCGTTCATCAGGCGGCCCCTCCGAAAACGTCGATATCGGCGAATACGCAGGCTGGCGAGGCATGCCCGACACGAATCACCTGATTCGGCTCGCCCTTGCCGCAGTAGGGCGTGCCCAGTATCTCGAAGGTGCTGGCATCGCCCACCGCCTTGAGGCCCCGCCAGAACTGCGCGCTGATGCCGCGGTAGTTGGGGTTCTTCACCACGCCCTTCAGTTCGCCGTTCTCGATCAGTTGGCCCCACTCGCAGCCGAACTGGAATTTGTTACGCGCATCGTCGATCGACCAGGAGCGGTTGTTGCTCATCAGGATGCCGCGCTCGATGCCGCCGATCAGCTCGGCCAGGCTCTTGTCGTCCGGCTCCAGATTGAGATTGGCCATGCGGTCGATGGGCGGCCGGTTCCAGCTGCAGGCGCGGCTGTTGGCCACGCCCGGCAGGCCGCTGCGCCATTGCGACAGCGCGCCGCCGAGCGGGCGCTGGAGAATGCCATCGCGGATCAGGTATTCGCGCTGCGCCGGGCTGCCGTCATCGTCATGGCTGTAGCTGGCCAGCTCGCCGGGCAGTGTCGGGTCGAAGGTCACGTTGAGCAGCGGCGAGCCGTATGGGTAATGACCGAAATCTTCCTGACGGATGAAGCTGGTGCCGGCGAAATTGCGCTCGTCACCGAGGATGCGGTCCAGCTCCAGCGGATGGCCGATGGACTCGTGAATCTGCAGGATCATCTGATCGGGCATCACCAGCAGATCGCGCGGGCCACTCGGGGTATTGGGCGCCAGCAGCAGTTGCAGCGCCTCGTCGGCGATACGGCTGGCGCTGCCGATCACGCCCAGCTGATCGAGCACCTCGGCACCGCCCTGGCGCGCCAGATGAGTGCCGCCGAAGCTGCGGCTCTGACTGTCATGCCCGTCGCTGGCGGTCACGCCGACCTGCGGGAAGACGTAGCGCTGGGCACGGCGCAGGCAGGCACCGGCGCTGTTGAGGTAGATCTGCTCGTGAGCGGTAAAGGTCAGGCCGATGTGGCTGTCCACCAGCCGCGTGTCGCCGGGAAGGCGCGCCGACTCGGCCATCAGCAGCTCGAACCAGTGCGCGGCGCTGGCCTGCGGCTGCTGGTAGCCGGGCATCACGTCATCGGCCCGCTCGGCAGGCTGCGGCAGATCGCCGAAATCCAGCAGGTTGTGTCCGGCCAGCGCACGGGCCAGCTGCTCGGCGCGTTCCAGAGCCGCCTGCAGGCCGGCCTGGCTGGTATCGCTGGTGGCCGCATAGGCCTCGACGCCAGCGATGCGCACGCTGAGCATGGCGCCGGCATCGACGACGAAGGACGGCGCCTGCGCGACCCGCCGGCGCACCCAGTAGGACTCCCGGCGCTCCTGCACATGACGCAGCGAGTGGAAGTCGGCAGCGGTTTTCAGCGCGGCGAAGCGCCGCTCCAGGGTGTCGCTAAGGGCGAACATCGCGCCTCCTCGGCATACGGCAGAGCAGGCAGTATGGAAACAATCGGCCGGGCGGATCAACCGCCGGCCTCAGCCCGGCGTGCCCAGCCCCGCCGCACTCATGAACTGGCGCAGCAGCCAGGCCACCGCGCCCAGGGTCAGCACGCTGGCCGCCCAGATCAGTGCCAGCCAGCCCAGGCGCTGCCACAGGGGTTTCTTCTCTTGCTCGACCTTGGTCATCAGTCGCACCTCAGTGATAGCCATCGTCCTGGGTCACCTTGCCGCGGAACACGTAGTAGCTCCAGGCGGTGTACATCAGGATGAAGGGGATGATCAGCAGCGCGCCCACCAGCATGAAGCCCTGGCTCTGCGGCGGCGCGGCGGCTTCCCAGATGCTGATCGACGGCGGGATCACGTTCGGCCACAGGCTGATGCCGAGGCCGCTGTAGCCGAGGAAGATCAGCACCAGGGTCAGCAGGAAGGGCGAATAGTTGGCGTTGTCGGCCACCGCCTTGAGCAGCTTCCAGGTGCACAGCAGCACCAGCACCGGTACCGGCATGAACCAGAACAGGTTGGGCAGGCTGAACCAGCGCTCGGCAATGGCCGAGTGAGCGAAGGGCGTCCACAGGCTGACGATACCGGTCACGCCGAGCACTACCAGCACCAGCGGCCGCGCCATGTCGTGCATCTGCTGCTGCAGGCGGCCCTCGGTCTTCATGATCAGCCAGGTGCAGCCGAGCAGCGCATAGGCGGCGATCAGCGCCAGACCGCAGAACACCGAGAAGGGTGTCAGCCAGTCGAACGGGCCGCCGGCATAGGTGCGATTCACCACTTCGAAACCATTGATATAGGCACCCAGCGCCACCCCCTGAAAGAAGGTGGCGGTGAGCGAGCCGCCTATGAAGGCCTTGTCCCACAGGTGGCGCCTGTCGGCCTTGGCCTTGAAGCGAAACTCGAAGGCCACGCCGCGGAAGATCAGCCCCAGCAGCATCAGGATCAGTGGCAGGTAGAGGGCGCTCAGCACCACCGAATAGGCCAGCGGGAAGGCGCCGAACAGCCCGGCGCCGCCGAGCACCAGCCAGGTTTCGTTGCCGTCCCAGACCGGCGCCACGGTGTTCATCATCACGTCGCGCTCGCCCTCGTCACGCACGAAGGGAAAGAGGATGCCGATACCCAGATCGAAGCCATCCATCACCACGTACATCATCACGCCGAAGGCGATGATCACCGCCCAGATCAGCGAAAGATCGATACCCATGCTCAGTTCCTCTCCGGCAAGCTGTCGGTTTCGCCCTCTTCCATCCCCTCGTCCGCCGCCGACAGCGGCCGCGCCGGGGTTCGCGACTTGCCCGGCCCGCCCTGGGACATCTCGTCGCCTTCCTCGAGCTGCGGGCCCTTGCGCACCAGGCGCATCACGTAGCTGATGCCAGCACCGAACAGGGCGAAATAAACCACCACGAACAGCGCCAGGGTGACGCCCAGCTGGGTCGCGCTATGCCCGGACGAAGCGTCGGCGGTGCGCATCAGGCCATGAACGACCCAGGGCTGACGGCCGATCTCGGTGGTGTACCAGCCGGCGAGAATGGCAATCACGCCGCTCGGCCCCATCCACACCGCCAGGTGCAGGAACGGCCGCGACTGGAACAGCCGGTCGCCACGGCGCAGCCAGGTGCCCCAGAGGCCGGTGAGGATCATCATCAGGCCCATGGCGACCATGACGCGGAAGGTCCAGAACACGATGGTGGAATTGGCCCGGTCCTCGGGCGGGAAGTCCTTCAGCGCCGGCACCTGCTTGTCCAGGCTGTGGGTCAGGATCAGGCTGCCGAGGGCGGGAATCTCCACCTTGAAGCGGGTTTCCTCGCGCTGCATGTCCGGCCAGCCGAACAGGATCAGCGGCGTCGGCTCGTCACCGACGTTTTCCCAATGCCCTTCGATGGCAGCGATCTTCGCCGGCTGATACTTCAGGGTATTGAGGCCGTGCAGGTCACCGATGAAGGCCTGCACCGGCGCCACCAGCAGCGCCATCCACACGGCCATCGACAGCATCTTGCGGATCGCCGGGTTGTCGCGGCCACGCAGCAGGTGCCAGGCCGCCGAGGCGCCGACGAAGAAGGCGGTGGCGAGGAAGGCTGCCGTGGCCATGTGCGCCAGGCGATAGGGGAACGACGGATTGAAGATCACCGCGAACCAGTCCACCGGGATCACCCGACCGTCGACGATCTCGAAGCCCTGCGGGGTGTGCATCCAGCTGTTGGAGGCGAGAATCCAGAAGGTGGAGATCAGCGTGCCGACTGCCACCATCACCGTGGAGAAGAAGTGCAGGCCCGGCCCGACGCGGTTCCAGCCAAACAGCATGACGCCGAGGAAGCCCGCCTCGAGGAAGAACGCGGTGAGCACCTCGTAAGTCAGCAGCGGCCCGGTGACGGCGCCGGCAAAGTCGGAGAAGGCGCTCCAGTTGGTGCCGAACTGATAGGCCATGACCAGGCCGGAGACCACGCCCATGCCGAAGTTCACGGCGAAGATCTTCACCCAGAAATGGTAGAGATCGCGGTACACCGTATTGCCGGTCTTCAACCACAGCCCTTCGAGCACCGCCAGATAGCTGGCCAGACCGATGGTGATGGCGGGAAAGACGATGTGGAAGGAAATGGTGAAGGCAAACTGGATCCGGGCGAGATCTAGGGCCTCTAAGCCGAACATGGCACGTCCTCGTACAGGTTATCTCGGGCCCGGCACGGTTAGCCGGGCCATGAACTCCAAGGCTTTGGAGCACAGCACGCCAGAATTGTTCTTATCGAATGAGGCACAACGAAGGTGGGGGGCGGCAGCGCACGGGCACATCTACCCCAAATTGCATTGATCTGGATCAACGCTCAGGGAAAAGACTAGCCGGTTCGTCGGCAAACAACGCTGTGGTCATTTGCCGCGCGGCAGGCCACCGCAGGGTGCGCGCGGCACGCAGCGGGTGCGCATGCTTGGCGGGGCGCAGAGTCCGGGCAAAAAAATAGGCGGCCGCGCATCGCGCAGGCCGCCTCAATTCACGGAGTTGCTTACATCGTGTGACCGCGATGACTTGCGATCACCCGTATTGGATTACCGCTCGAGGATTGCGGTCACACCCTGACCGCCCGCGGCGCAGATGGAGATGAGCCCGCGCCCCTGACCGGCCACCGCCAGCAGCTTGGCCAGGTTGGCGACGATGCGCCCTCCGGTGGCGGCGAAGGGGTGGCCGGCGGCCAGCGAGCTACCCTTGACGTTCATCTTGCTGCGATCGATGGCGCCCAGCGGCGCGGCCAGGCCCAGGCGTTCCCGGCAGTAGTCGGCGTCTTCCCAGGCCTTGAGGGTGCACAGCACCTGGGCGGCAAAGGCTTCGTGAATCTCGTAGTAGTCGAAGTCCTGCAGGCTCAGGTCGTTGCGCGCCAGCAGACGCGGCACGGCGTAGACCGGCGCCATCAGCAGGCCCTCCTTGCCCTGGACGAAATCCACCGCCGCCGCCTCGCCGTCGCGCAGGTAGGCCAGCACCGGCAGGCCGCGGGCCTGGGCCCACTCCTCGCTGGCCAGCAGCACCACCGAGGCGCCATCGGTCAGCGGCGTGGAGTTGGCCGGAGTCAGGGTGCCGCGCGGGCCGCGCTCGAAGCAGGGCTTGAGGGTGGCGAGCTTCTCCGCGCTGATGTCCGGGCGCAGGTTCTGGTCGCGGGTCAGGCCGAGAAACGGCGTCATCAGATCGTCCTGCCAGCCGTCGGCATAGGCCGCCGCCAGCTTCTGATGGCTGGCCAGCGCCAGCTGATCCTGCTCGTCGCGGGGGATGGCCCAGCGCTGCGCCATCAGCTCGCAATGCTCGCCCATCGACAGCCCGGTACGCGGCTCGCCATTGCGCGGAATGTGCGGCGCCAGGTGGCGCGGACGAATCTTCAGCAGGCTCTTGATCTTGTCGCCGGTGCTCTTGCCGCGGTTGGCTTCCAGCAGGATCTGGCGCAGCCCCTCGTTGACGCCGATGGGCGCATCGGAGGTGGTGTCGACGCCGCCGGCTATGCCGCAGTCGATCTGCCCGAGGGCGATCTTGTTGGCCACCAGAATCGCGGCTTCCAGGCCGGTGCCGCAGGCCTGCTGCAGGTCGTAGGCCGGGGTTTCCGGTGCCAGACGCGAGCCCAGCACGCACTCGCGGGTCAGGTTGAAGTCACGCGAATGCTTGAGCACCGCACCGGCCACCACCTCACCGAGGCGCTCGCCATGCAGGTTGAAGCGCTCCACCAGCCCCTCAAGGGCGCTGGTGAGCATCTCCTGGTTGCTCGCCCTGGCGTAGACGGTGTTGGAACGGGCGAACGGAATACGGTTGCCGCCTACGATGGCGACCCGGCGCAACTGGGCCATGAGAACTCCTTGCTGGTCGAATGAGCAGAATCGAACGACGAACTATTGCTCGTCAGCCGGTTCCCAGAAACATGAGACTGACACTGTAGCCTGATCGCACAGGCTAAACCTCGGACAGGTGCGAACATTGGCCGCCTTGCCGGCGCGTGGGGCAACAGAGTCAATTGCGCTTTGCCTGTCGCCGCGTACAGTGACACGACTTTCGATTCGCCCGCAGGAGCCCTTCATGTCCGACCGTTACCTCGCCTTCGCCAACTCCCCCACTGGCCGCCGCCTGGTCGGTGCCCTCGGCCTGCCGGCACCGGTGCGCCTGGAGCGCTGGATGGCCGGACGCGTGCGACCGGTGGATGGCGCCCTGTTGCTGGGCGGTGAAGGCGACCTGCTCAAGGCCGTGCTGCCCTTCGCCAACAAGCTCACCGATCAGCTGTTCGCCGCACGCGACGGCCAGCTGGAGCTGCCGCGCTGGACCGCCGAGCACGGCCCGAAACTCAAGGCGCTGGTATTCGACGCCAGCCACCTGACCCGCTTCGAGCAACTGATCGAGCTGCGCGACTTCTTCCAGCCCACCTTCAAGGGCCTGGCCAACAGCCCGCGCGTGGTGGTGCTGGGCCGCGCCCCCGAGTCGCTCAAGGACCCCGTCGCCGCCAGCGTGCAGCGTTCCCTGGAAGGCTTCACCCGCTCGCTGGGCAAGGAAATTCGTCGCGGCGGCAGCGTGCAGCTGCTGTATGTCGGCAAGGGTGGCGATCAGCAGCTGGAAGGTGCGCTGCGCTTCTTCCTCTCGCCCAAGAGCGCCTATGTCTCCGGCCAGGTGCTGCGCCTTGGCGCCTGCGCCGAACAGGTCAGGGACTGGACGCGCCCGCTGGCCGGCAAGAAGGCCCTGGTCACCGGCGCCTCGCGCGGCATCGGCGCCTCCATCGCCGAGGTGCTCGCCCGTGACGGCGCCGAGGTGGTGCTGCTCGACGTGCCACAGGCGGCCGATGCGCTGCAGGCGTTGGCCGCGCGCCTGGGTGGGCGGGCGGTGACCCTGGACATCTGCGCCGAGGACGCGCCGCAGCGCTTGGTCGAGGCGCTGCCCGAGGGCCTGGATATCGTCGTACACAACGCCGGCATCACCCGCGACAAGACCCTGGCGAAGATGAGCGATGCCTTCTGGAACTCGGTGATCGACGTCAACCTCAAGGCGCCGCAGGTGCTGACCCAGGCGCTGCTGGACGCCGACAAGCTGCACGACAACGGCCGCGTGGTGCTGATCGCCTCGATCAGCGGCATCGCCGGCAACATGGGCCAGACCAACTACGCGGTGAGCAAGGCCGGCGTGATCGGCCTGGCCCAGGCCTGGGCGCCGGCGCTGGGCAAGAAGGGCATCAGCATCAATGCCGTGGCACCGGGGTTCATCGAAACGCAGATGACCGCGGCCATTCCGCTGGGCATCCGCGAAGCCGGACGACGGATGAACTCCATGAGCCAGGGCGGCCTGCCGCAGGACGTCGCCGAGGCCGTGGCCTGGTTCGCCCAACCGGGCTCGGGCGCGGTGACCGCGCAGGTGCTGCGCGTGTGTGGGCAGAGTTTGTTGGGGGCTTGATAACGTTACGGTGGTGGGCTGAAGCGGATCGCCGCCCGGCCCACCCTAGGGGCGCATGAGGTAGGGTGCGCCGCGCGCACCGCGGTCATCAGCTGAAGCCGGCAGGGGCGTGGGTGCACATGGCGCACCCTGCCCGGGATCACGCCTTGCCGCGCTTGCGAAACTCCACCGGCGTTTCGCCGACCCAGCGCTTGAACGCGCGGTAGAAGGTGCTCGGCTCGGAAAAGCCGGTGCGCTCGACTATCACTTCGATACGCTCGTCGGTCTTGAGCAGCAGCTCCTTGGCCAGGCGGCAGCGGTAATCGGTGATCAGGTCGTTGAAGCGCACGCCGGCCATGGCCAGGCGCTCACGCAGACGCCGCGCCGGCATGTTCAGGCGGCCGGCTACCTGCTCCAGCGTCGCGCCGCCGTCGACCAGCAGCTCGGCGATCAGCTCGCGCACCTGACGCACCAGATCCAGCCGCTCCACCTCCGCCAGTTGCCGCCGCGCCAGCGACTCATGCATGCGCAGCAGTTCCGGGGCGGCGTGGCGCGAGGCCTTGTTCAGCACAGCGGCATCGAAGACCAGCGCGCAGTCCTCGGCGCCCAGGCGGGCCGGACAGCCATAGGTGGCCTGGTAGCGCTCGGCGGGCGCGCCTTCGGCATGCATGAAGCGCACTTCGCGCGGGCGAAAATCGTTCTCGGTCAGCGCGGCGAACAGACGGATCACCGCGCCGGCCAGCATTTCCGGAAAATGCCGCGGCGTTTCCGCGTCCATGCCCAGGGTCAGCACGGCCACTTCGCCACTCACGTCCAGGCGCGCATTGAGGGTGTCGGAAAGCAGGCGCACATAGCGCAGGGCATGGCGCAGGCCGGCGCCGAAGGTTTCGCTGGAGAGAAACAGATATTCCAGCAGCAGGCCATGGAAAGCCGGCAGGTGCTGGGCCAGGTACAGGCCTACATGCTCCTCGCCACATTCTTCGCTGGCGGCCTTCCAGAACGCCGCCTGCGCCGCATGGGGGAAACGGCCGGCCGGCAGCCCGCCGGGCGGCAGGCCAACGCGCACCAGCACGCGGTCAGGATCGGTTCCGCTGGCACGCAGGGCATCGATTACCGGGCGCATCAGCGCCACATCGTCGGTCAGATCACGCATGATTCCTGCTGTTCTTCTTATTCGTGAGCATTATTCGTGAACCGCGCCATCTTAGGGGCAGCGAGCCGCCGCGCGCAAACCGCGCAGCAGACCGATTGACTGCCCTGCGCACACGCTGGGCAGAACAGCCAATGCCAGCACGGGTCTGAGGGTTAAGCTGCTGCCATCCCTTCGCCAAGGAGTTCGCCAATGGCCATCGACTGGCTCGATCTCGACACCCCACCTGCCCTGCCCGGCCTGTTCCTGCGCGCCGCGCTGCGGCGCAAGGTCACCGGCCGTCAGCTGCCCGACCTGGGCCTGCGCTGCCGCGTGGACATCGATCCGCAGCACCTGGCGCGCTATCGCCAGGTCTGCGGCCTTGCCGAGAGCGCCTATCTGCCGCCGGTGTATCCGCACATCCTCGCCTTCCCATTGCAAATGCAGCTGCTCACCGACCGCCGCTTCCCCTTTCCGCTGCTGGGCCTGGTGCACCTGGAGAACCGCATCCGCGTGCTGCGTCCGCTGGGCGGGCTGGGGCCGTTCCAGGTCAGCGTGCAGGTGAGCGATCTGCAGCCGCACGACAAGGGCGCCACCTTCAGCCTGATCACCCGACTGGAGGACCAGCTCGGCCTGCTCTGGGAAGGCGACAGCCGCATCCTCTGTCGCGCCCTGCGTCTCGAGGGACAGCCGCAACCCCGAGCCGAACAGGAGCCTCTGCCGCTGGCACCACTGGCCGACTGGGCCGTGCCTGCCGATACCGGCCGGCGTTACGCCCGCGTGGCCGGTGACTACAACCCGATCCACCTGTATGCCGTGACGGCAAAGCTGTTCGGTTTCCCCCGCGCCATCGCCCATGGCCTGTGGAACAAGGCCGGCAGCCTGGGCGCGCTGCAGGCGCACCTGCCACTGGCCGGGTACGAGGTGGAGGTGCGCTTCCAGAAACCGGTGCTGCTGCCGACCCATGTCGCCCTGCAGGCCAGCGAGCCGGCCGCAAGCGGGCAGTTCCGCCTGATCGGCGAAAACGATACGCCGCATATGGCCGGGAGCTGGCAGCCGCTGCCTGCCTGACGTAGCCCGGATGCAATCCGGGCTACGGGCCATGCGCTCCCAGCAACGACTTGCGGTCGCCCCCGTTCGGGCCGAAGCTATGCGGCTCGACAGGAGCCGCACCATGAACATCGCTGCACTCACCGCGCGCATGCACGCCATTCGCGATCACAACGACTGGCGTCGTTACCAGAGCCCGAAGAACCTGGCCATGGCCGCCAGCGTGGAAATGGCCGAGCTGGTGGAAATCTTCCAGTGGCTGAGCGAGGAGCAGTCCCGCCAGCTGTCCCCCGAACAGCTCGCCCACGCCGGGCAGGAAGTGGCCGACGTGGTGCTCTACCTCCTGCAGCTGTGCAGCGAGCTGGGCCTCGACATGAACCAGGCCGTGCTCGACAAGCTCGCCGACAACGAACGGCGCTTCCTCAAATGAGCGACCGCCACTTCGACGAACTCGCCACCCGCTTCGCCGAGAAGATCTACGGTGGCGCCAAGGGTGCCATCCGCCTGGCCGTGTTGCAGGCCGACCTGGCCGAAGCGCTGCCGGACCGTCCGCTGCGGGTGCTGGATGTCGGTGCCGGTCTCGGTCACATGAGTCTGTGGCTGGCCGGGCGCGGCCATGACGTCACCCTGGCCGAACCCGCCGAGCCCATGCTCGAAGGGGCGCGCCAGCGCTTCGCCGAGGCCGGGCAGCGCGCCACCTTCATCCAGGCGCCCTGGCAGGAGTTGCTCGGCCGACTCGATCAGCCCTATGACCTGGTGCTGTGCCACGCCGTGCTGGAGTGGCTGGCCGAACCGGGCGCCATCCTGCCGGTGCTGCACCAGCTGACGGCCAAGGGCGGCTGGCTGTCGCTGGCCTTCTACAACAAGGACGCACTGATCTACCGCAACCTGCTCAAGGGGCATTTTCGCAAGCTGCGCAAGGAACGCTTCGCCGGCGAGGGCCAGAGCCTGACCCCGCAACGCCCGCTCGACCCGCGCGAGCTGGCCACGCAACTCGGCGAGCACTGGCAGGTCGAAAGCCGTAGCGGCGTGCGCGTGTTTCACGACTACATGCCGCAGGAATTTCAGGCCAAGGCCGAGCTCATCGACCTGCTGGAAATGGAGCTGGCGCACCGCCGCCACCCCACCTTCGCCGGCCTCGGCCGCTACCTGCACTGGGTCTGCCGGCCCCTTTGAGCGCATTGGACGAAGCCGGCAGCCCGGCGTAGCCTGAAGCCATCGGGGAAGTCGCGCGCGACCACGGAGACGACCATGCGCACCGCCATAACCTTGTTCATCCTGCCGCTGCTGGTGGCCTGCCAGAGCCAGAACCCCTACCAGGCCGAATCGCTGCCGATGCCGCCGGCGCCGCCTGGCGCTGCCAGCACCTTCGACCGCAGCGCCTACCCCGCGCCACCGCGAGACTACGGCCGCTACCGCAGCTGGAGCTGGCTGGACGGCCGCGCCCCCGGCGGCGAGCAGTTGGCAGACAGCGTCAGCGCCGGTCTCGATCAATACGGCCTGCGTCCGGCGCTCAACGGCCCCGGCGACCTGCTGGTCCGCGCCTACATCAGCCAGGAAACCCGTCTGCGTCAGTACCAGGACAACGTCGGCGGCTACTATGGCACCGGCAGCCACTGGGATCGCCGTTACGGCGCCTACGGCAGCGTGCCCATCGTCCGCACCTACGAGCAGAGAGTGGCGGTGGTGCGCATCGAGCTGATCGACCCACGCGACCATCAGGTGGTCTGGTCAGGCAGCGGCGAAGCCGTCGCCGGCAAGGACCAGGCGGCGCAGGCCGATGCCATGCGCGCGGCCATCCGCGCCGCCCTCGACGGCTACCCTCCCTATTGATCGACTGCTTCCGGAGAGCATCATGCGTACCCTGCCCTACCTGCTCCTCGCCCTGCTGCTGAGCGGCTGCGCCAGCGTCAGCCTGGAGCGCGACTTCGACCCCAGCCGCGACTTCGCCGCCTACCGCAGCTGGAGCTGGATGGAGCAGCGGCTGGCCTATCAACCCGACGATGCCCGCCTGAAAAGCGACATCACCGAGGCCCGCATCAGCCAGGCCGTGGCCGAACAGCTCGACCAGCGCGGTCTGCGCCAGGCGGCCGATGGCCAGGGCGACCTGAAGGTGCAGAGCGTGCTGATCGTCGACGAGCGCCAGGACCAGATCACCACCCAGTACGGCGGTGGCTGGGGCGGCTACTGGGGAGGGTATTGGGGCGGCCCGGCCTTCACCGAAACGCGCCGCGTGGACTACAAGGTCGCCACCCTGCAGATCGATCTGTACGACGCCCGCGACGGCAAGCTGGTCTGGCGTGGCAGCGGTGAGCAGGTGATGCGCAGCCAGCCGCCCAGCCCGGCGGAACGCGAACGGGCGATCCGCGAAACCGTCACTCAGGTGCTCTCGCAATATCCACCGCGCTGAACAAGGATCATCCCGCTTGAACGCAAACCTGCAGCACCGCCCGGCCACGGCCGCCGACCTTGGCGAAGTGGTCGGCTTCCCGCAAAACGCCGAGGAACTGTTCTTCTGCTACCCCAAGGCCGTCTGGCCGCTGAACGTCGGCCAGCTCGCCGCCGCCATCGCCGAGCGCCGCGACAGCACCGTGGTCGAACTCGGCGGCAGGATCGCCGGCTTCGCCAACTTCTACCAATGGCAGCATGGCGAATTCTGCGCCCTGGGCAACCTGATGGTGGCGCCCTGGGCACGCGGCCAGGGCGTGGCGCAGTACCTGGTGGAGGTGATGGAAAATCTCGCACGCGAGCGCTACAAGGTGCCGCTGATGAAGGTTTCCTGCTTCAACGCCAATGCCGGCGGCCTGCTGCTCTACAGCCGCCTGGGCTACAACGCCGTCGGCATCGTCGAGCGCCGCGCGCCCGATGGCAGCCGCGTCGCCTTGGTGCAACTGGAAAAGCCTCTGCCGTAACGCCCTTCATCTCGCTTGTCCTTTCTGGAGTTGCCCATGAATCATGTCAGCGGCTGGCTGCTCGCCCTGCCATTCATCGCCGGCGCCGTGCTGCCGCTGCAGGCCGGCATCAACGGCCAGCTTGCCCGCCATCTCGCCAGCGTGCTGGCCGCGGCGTTGATCTCCTTCAGCGTGGGCGGCCTGGCGCTGCTGCTGATGACCCTCAGCCAGCGCGAAATGCCCGGCCTGGGCGCACTGAGGGAACTGAGCTGGTGGCACTGGAGCGGCGGTCTGCTCGGCGCCTTCTTCATCGCCACCGCCGCCTTCGCCGGGCCGCGGGTCGGTGCGCTGCTGTTCATGGTGCTGGTGATCGCCGGCCAGCTGGCCATGGCCATCACCCTCGACCATTTCGGCTGGGCCGGCTTTCGCGAATCGCCGGTGACCCTCGGCAAGGTGGCCGGGCTGCTGCTGATCGTGGCCGGTATCTGGCTGATCCGCCGCGGCTGACGAATGGCGAACAGCTACTGGCAATTAGACATCCTGCGTCTGCGCAAAAGGCGTTATGCTCGAGCAAGCAGTTCCTGTGATCACAAAATATTTTCGGGAGAAGGTGCTGCCCTCGCCTGCGCCGCACCGGAGGCGGCCGTCAGGCAAGGCGGGCCACGACCATGACCGACGCCGAAGTACCGCGCCAGCCCAACACCTTCGCCCTGTGGCGCGAAGTGGACGACACGCGCATCCGCACTCGCCTGGGCGGCTTCTTCTACCTGCTCGCCTGGCTGCTCACCTGGGGTTTCAGCGCCTCGCCCGGCAGCCTGCTGGCCAGCGGTCTGCTCGGCTCCATCCTGTTCGCCGCGCTGCTCACGGCGCGCCTGCTGCATCGTCCGCACGGCCTCGACAGCCCGGTGCAACTGCAGCGCTGGCTGGATCACCACTGGGGGCTGATCCTGCTCACCGCCCTGTGCTGGGGCCAGGCCCACGCCTGGGTGCTGTACCGCAGCGAGTACGACGACTCGGAGCTGATCGCCACCCTGGCCACGGTGGCCTTCAGCACCGCAATGACCTTCAACTTCGCCATGCGCCGCGGCCGTGCACTGTTGGCGCTGGCCCTGCTCTACCTGCCCGGCCTGGCGGTCATGGCGCTGAACTGGCAGAGCATGCACGCCATGCTGATCACCCTGACCTGCTACCTCGGCTATCTGATTCTGGTGCTCGGCCGCAATCACCGGGAATACCGCGCCACCCTGGAGCTGGAGTTGAAACTGCTGGAGCAGCAGAGCCAGCTCGATCTGCTCAGCCGCACCGACAGCCTGACCCAGCTGGGCAACCGCTATCAGTTCAACAACCTGTTCCCCAGCCTGGTGGCCAATGCCCTGCGTCAGGGCGAGCCGCTGTCGCTGGTGCTGCTGGACATCGACTTCTTCAAGAAGGTCAACGATGAGCACGGCCACGCCGGTGGCGACGCCTGTCTGAGTGCCTTCGCCGAACGCATGCGCCAGGTGTTTCGCCGTGACGGCGACGCGCTGTTGCGCCTGGGCGGCGAGGAATTCGGCGTGCTGCTGCCCGGCACCACCCTGGCCCAGGCCCGGGAAATGGCCGAGCGCTTTCGCCAGGAGCTGGAAAGCGAAGGACTGCAACTGGCCGACCAGCGCCTGAAACTGACCACCAGCCTCGGCGTCGGCAGTTTCGACAAACGCCAGGACAGCGATGCCGACGCCTTTTTCAAGCGCGTCGACAGCGCCCTCTACCGAGCCAAGCGCGAAGGCCGCAACCGTCTGGTTGCGGCTGATCACTGAGACCCGCTGATTGCGGATCGCGCGGCACGCCTACCCGGCCGCCGCCGTTCAAAGCCTGAACTTGCCCATCTGTCCGGCCAGGTCATCGGCCAGGCGACGCAGGGTCTGGCAATCCTCGCGGCAGGCTCGCACTTCGCCTGTAGTGGCATGCGCCAGGTCGGCGATGCCCTGCACGTTGCGGTTGATTTCCTCGGTCACCGAGCTCTGCTCCTCGGTCGCCGCCGCTACCTGGGTGTTCATGTCGCTGATGCGCTCGACCTGCTCGGTGATCGCGCCGAGCGACTGCCCGGTACGCTGGCTGGCCTCGACCCCGGTACCGGTCGCCGCCTGCCCCGCGTGCATGGAGCTCACCGCGGTGTCGGCGCCCTGCTTGAGGCGCTGGATCATCTGCTGGATCTCGTCGGTGGAAGCCTGGGTACGGCTGGCCAGGGTGCGCACCTCGTCGGCGACCACGGCGAAACCGCGGCCCATCTCGCCGGCCCGCGCCGCTTCGATGGCGGCGTTGAGCGCCAGCAGATTGGTCTGCTCGGAGATGCCGCGGATCACCGCCAGCACCTGGTCGATGGAGGCGACCTGCTCGGCCAGCTCGGCCACCGCCTCGGCGGCGCTGCCGATATCGGCGGACATCCGCTCGATATGGGCGATGGATTGCCCCACCACCTGGCGGGCGGTCTTCGCCTCGTCACGCGCCGTGTGCGAGGACTGCGCGGCATTGCTGGCGTTGCGCGCGATCTCCTGCACGGTCAGGCCCATCTCGTGCACGGCCGTGGCCACCATATCGGTCATTTCCTGCTGCTGCCCGGCGCGCCCGGCGGTGTTCTCCACCACCTGCGCCACCTGCGCGACCGCCGTGCGCAGGCGTTCGCTGGTGGCCAGCACGTCGCCGATCAGCTCGCGCTGGCTGCCCAGGAAACGATTGAAGCCGCGGGCCAGGTCACCCAGCTCGTCGGCGCGCGACTCATCCAGCCGACGGGTCAGGTCGCCGCCACCGCCGCCGATTTCCACCAGCGCCTGGGTGACCTGGCGAATCGGCCGCACCAGCCCGCGCGCCAGCAATACCACCAGGCCGAGGAACAGCAGCGCCACGGCGACGCCGATCAGGCTGGTCAGCAGCAGCGCCTGACGCGCCTCGGCATAGATCTCCGCCTCCGGCACCTCGCTGACCAGCAGCCAGTCCAGGCTGGCGAACTTCTGCGCCACGGCGAGAAAGGTTTCGCCGTCGCGCTCGAAGCGCACCGCACGGCTGTCGCCAGCCAGCACCTGGCGGCCGGCGTCGGCGCCGAACAGCTCAACGAGCCTGCCGCTGCCGCTCAGCTCCGTGCGCGGGTGCACCTTGACGTTGCCCTGGCTGTCGATCAGAAACACCTGGCCGCGCGTGCCGAAACGGAACTCGCTGATCATCTTCGACATGTCCGCCAGGTTGTAGCCCAGCCCGGACACACCGAGCGTCTTGCCGCCCTGCCTGATGCGCTGATTGATGAACAGCGTGGGCAGGCGCGTGGTCTTGTCGATATCGATCTCCAGCACGCGGTCGCGGTCGCTGTCGACCAGGCGATAGAACCACTGGTTCTCTGCCTGACTGCGGTCGAGGGTGCGCATCAGCCCTTCACCGGTGGTGTAGTTGCCGCTGGCCAGGGCGACGATGGAGGTGGTCATGGCGTTCTGCTGGGCACGCACGCCTTCCAGGTAGCGAGCGAACTCGTCGCGTCGCGCAGCGTCTTCACCGGCGGCCAGCCAGTCCTGCACCAGGCTGTTCTCGGCAATCGAGGCGTTGGCGGTGATCGGTGCGGTGAGCACGCGTTCCAGATCGTTGCGGATCGCCAGCACCCGCGCCGGTAACGCCTCTTCGATCAGGTAGCGCTCGGTCAGACGATTGACCACCGCCGAGTAGATGCCCACGACGATCAGAATACTGGCCAGCAGGGCAGCGCCCATGCTGAGTATCAACTGCCACTGAATACTGCGTTGCCATAGAAGCATAGGGCACTCCAGAAGTTCGCCAGACACATTGGATACAATTGTGTCCACAATATTACAGACAAGACCACGCGCAAACCGTATCGGCGCTCAGGGGCAAGAAATAAGGGGCAATCCGTCGTTTTCAGACGTGCGGTCGGCCCCGGTCATTCACGGCAGCAGGTCCTGATCGGCCAGCAATCCCGCGGGCGGCTCATCGGGAAACCAGCGCAGATGGATGCGCGCGAAGCTGCCGTCGTGCTTCATCGCGTCGAGTTCCGCCTGCCAGCGCTGCACCAGCACCGGGTCGGTGCCGAGGGAGAAGGCGATATAGCTGCTGGTGCGCATGAAGGTATGCACATGTTGCAGGGCATCCGGCGCCGCGCCCACCTCCTGCAGCAGGCCCGGCAGCAACTGGTCCTCGTAGACCATCAGAGGCACCCGCCCCAGCAGGGTCATGCGCACCATTTCGTGGGGTTTCGGCACCAGCTCCAGGTTGCTGAACCCCAGCCGCACCAGCACCTGATGCGAATACCAGTCACGCGGCACGGCGATGCGCCCCAGTTGCCGGGCCTCTTCCAGACTGGTGACCGGCAGCGCCTCGCCACTGCGGGCGTACAGACTGGTGCGGGTACTGATGATCGGCCCGACCCAGCGGAACAGCGTCTCGCGCTCGGGGGTGCGCACCGTCACGAACAGGCCGACGTCGGGCTGGGTGGTCGCCATCCGGTAGCCGCGCGCCCAGGGCACGCTGAGAATCTGCGCGCGGCTGTCGGTGCGCTGCAGCAGCTCCCGGACCACCTCGACGGCCATGCCGTCAGGCTCACCGGCCTGGCTGAAGTTGATGGGCGGATTCTCTTCCGTATAGAGCACCAGCTCCGTCGCCGAGAGTTCGGCACAAAGCAGCGACAACAGCAGCAGGCGCAACAACCCAGTCATCGCTCGTATCACCCGTGCGAACTCTGCCTGCTGAGTTTAGCCAGCAAAACGCCATCTGGGGTGGCCGCTCAACGCGTCACCTCGAACTGCACACGGGCGGTCTGACCCGCCTCGTCGAGCACGCTGAGCTGATGCTGCCCGGGTTCGAAGGCATGACTGAAAGGTGCATCCATCGCGCTGTCGCCCAGCGGCCGACCGTCGACGAACCACCAGCGCCGGCCGCTGCCGCCCAGGGCGGAAAGGCTCAGGCGCAGCGCCTCGCCGCCGACCTGCGGCTGACGCAGACGCTCGCCCTGGCGCACCCCGACGATGGTCAGCGGCGCCGGTTGCGCCTGCGCTGGCGGCGGGCAGTGTGCATCGGCCAGGGGCAGACGAGCGGCACGTCGCTCGCGCCGCGGCAGCCAGGGCTCCAGCGGCGCCGGCCACAGCAGCAGCTCGCGCATCTGTGCACCGGCGCAGCCGGGACCGACGCGTCGGCCTTCGGCATTGACCCAGTAGCGCTCGCGCAGACCGCTGCCCACCGGCTGATCGGCTGCCTGCAAGGTAGGCGGCGTGGTGCCCTCGAGCGTCCAGGCGAAGCGCAGGCGTCGGCAGTTGGGGTCGTCCTTGCTCATCGGCTGGCCCAGCGGCCAGCAGATGGCGGCCACGCCGACCTCGGCCGGCTGCGGATCGGCCGGCGCAGCGATGCCGCGCTGACTGTCGCGATTGACCAGCAGATCATGCACCTGCAACAGCAGCGGCGCGGCGGAAGCCAGACCGAACTGGCCGGGCACCGGGGTGCCGTCCGGGCGGCCGATCCAGATGCCGATCAGATGGCGCGGGCCGACGCCGATGGCCCAGGCATCGCGAAAGCCGTAACTGGTGCCGGTCTTCCAGGCCAGGGTCGGGCGCTGCGCCAGCTGTGCGCGCGGGTCACGATCCGGGCGCGCCTGGCCGCTGAGAATGCGCCGGATGATCCAGGCCGAACCGGGGGACAGCAAACGGCGCTCGCGCAGTTCATCTTCTGGCTGCAGGCGTGGACGGGCCGCCATGCCACCACGCGCGAAGGCGCTGTAACCGGCCAGCAACGATTCCAGACGCGCGCCGCCGCCGCCGAGAATCAGCGCCAGGTTGGGCTCGGCCAGCGCCGGCAGACGGATCGGCAGCCCCGCGCTGCGCAGCTCGCCGGCAAAACGCTTCGGTCCGTAGGCTTCGAGCAGCTGCACGGCCGGCAGGTTCAGCGAGGTGGCCAGCGCCTCGCTGGCCGACACCGGGCCGACGAAGCCGGCGGCGAAGTTGCCGGGACGGTAGTCGCCGTAATGCCGCGGCACGTCCTGCAGCAGCGATTCGGAGTGGATCAGCCCGGCATCCAGGGCCATGCCGTAGAGGAAGGGCTTGAGCGTCGAGCCGGGCGAGCGCAGGGCGCGCACCATGTCGACGTGACCGAAGCGCGACGTGTCAGCGATATCCACCGAGCCCAGGTAGGCGCGCACGGCCATGCTTTCGTGCTCCACCACCAGGATCGCCGCCGAGGTACGCTCCGGCAGGCGCGCGCGCCAGCCCAGCAGCAGATCCTCCAGACGCAGCTGCAAACCCGCATCCAGCGTGGTGCGAATCACCGGCGGGCTGCCGGCGCGATTCAACCGCCGCGCCAGCAGGGGTGCCAGGCTCGGCTCACGGCGCGGCGCGAGGAACACCGGCTCTTCCAGCGCTTCGTCGACCTGCGCCTGCGGCCATACCTGATATTCGCCCAGGCGCCGCAGCACCTTGTCGCGCGCCGCCTGGGCTCGCTCGGGATGACGGTCCGGGCGCAGCCGGCTGGGCGCCTGCGGCAGCACGGCGAGCAGCGCGGCGTCGGCGCGAGTCAGTTGGCTCGGCGGCTTGCCCAGATAGCTCCAGCTGGCGGCGGCCACGCCCTCCAGGGTGCCGCCGAAGGGCGCGCGATTCAGATACAGGGTGAGGATTTCGTCCTTGGACAGGTGCCATTCCAGCTGCGCGGTGCGCCACAGTTGCTTGAGCTTGCCGGGCAGGTCACGGCCATGCGGATCGAGCAGACGCGCCACCTGCATCGACAGCGTGCTGCCGCCTGACACCACGCGCCCGCCGGTAAGGTTCTGCCAGGCCGCACGCCCGAGCGCCAGCGGGTTGATGCCGGGGTGCTGGCGGAACCAGCGATCCTCGTAGGTCAGCAATGCTTCGAGGTAATAGGGCGAGACCTCGCCCGGCGTCACCGGGTAGCGCCACACGCCGTCGCGGTCGGCGAAACGCCACAGCGGCGTGCCGTCTTCGGCCAGCACCACGCGCGCCAGGTCGTCTTCGGGCAGGGGCAGCGGGAACAGGCGGTCGGCCAGCCAGAGCAGGGCGAGGGGAAGCAGGAGGATCAGCAGCCAACGCCGCCAGCGTTTGAATGGCATGGTCAGCACAAGCTCCCGGATTGCATCCGGGCTACAGATCCCGCGTAGCCCGGATGCAATCCGGGGAATACCTCATTCACCAGCATCTTCGATCTCGACACCTGTTCCGCCGGCCCAGTCGATGGGTAGCAAGCCTTGACGCACATAATGATGAAAGCTGGAAAATGGCCAATCCCGTACGCGAGCGACCAGACCATGCTTGAGCGGATTGATATGGATGTAGTCCACATGATGTCGGTAATCCTGCTCGTCACGAATCAGATGCTCCCAAAAACGTCGCTGCCAGATGTTGGCCTCACCTTTGGCGTTGGTGCGCACTTCGCTGCCAACCCGCTGGCGTAGTGCTCCCACGAAAGAGGCCTTGAGCATACGTATTCGCGCAGAGAAATCGGCGTCATCAGGTGGTAGCACCATCAGCATATGAACGTGATCTGGCAGCACCACCAACGCAGGTACACGAAAAGGCAGTCGTGCCTGCGTATCCTGCATACATCGACGTAAAACCGCCGCGTTTTTGAACAGCAGATCACTACGTCTGTCTTGCAGAGCCAGCGTCAAGAAATAACAGCCGCCGGCTACCTTGGCTCTTCGGTATTTCACCATTCGGCACCTCCTTGTGCTCGAAAATCCCCGGATTGCATCCGGGCTACGCAACTCCTGTAGCCCGGATGCAATCCGGGACAGCTTTTAGCGCCCCCTGACGACCAGACTCTCCGGCGCAGTGCCCAACGCCTGCCAGCTCGGCCGGTACATGGACTCCACCTGAGGTGGCGGCACCCGATAGCTGCCCGGTGTCACCGCACGGGCCAGGTAGAGCAGATGGGTGGTGCCGTAGCCTTCCACGTCCACTGCTGCCACGTAGCGATCACCGCGATATTCCTGGTGCTTGATCCGCGCATTCTGCATCGACTGGCGCCATTCCTTGACGTTGCTGCCGGCGTCGTCGAGGCTCGCCGCGCTCTGTGCCAGGTTCTGGTTTTCCAGCTCCAGACCGGCCGGCAGCAGGTCCACCACCAGCGCATCCGGTACCCGCTGCTTGGCCCGCACGGCCAGGTGCACCAGCACCAGCTCACCGCTGTCGAGACGCTGCAGATCGAGCGGACGGCCGTCCATGCCCAGGTACTCGCGCTCGATGCTGAGGTTCTCGCCCCCGGCGCGCGGCGCCTGGCTCGGATAACCGGACAGGGTCAGCTGCTGATACAGCTTGGCGCTGCCGGCGTTGCTGACGCTCAGCGGCTCGGCCAGTTCGCCACGCTCGAGCTTGATGCCGGGCTGCTGGTTGCTCAGCTCGAACTGGAAGGTGCCGCTGGCAAGCTTGGCGCTCCAGGCCTGCTCCGGCTTGCCGAGAATGCCGCGACCGGCGAGGAACAGCGCGTTGCGCTCCTGGGTCGACAGCCAGCGCTGGCCGGCCAGTTCGTCGGCCAGGTCGAACAGCCGCTGCTCGCGCTGGCCGGCCACCAGGTCGTGCTCTTCCAGCAGGGCGAGGATCAGCGCCTGATCACGCAGCGGGCTACCGTAGTCGGCCATCCAGCGCTCGCCATCGCGTTGCTGGATCAGCCCCTGGTTCAACGCCTGCTCGGCACGCGGCGCATCGCCCATCAGCTTCAGCGCCGCGGCCAGTTGCACCAGCGGCAGGCCGGAGCGCGCCTCGCTGCGCCGGTCGAACAGGCTGCGCAGCGTGCCCAGCGGCGCCTGCTGGCTACGCGCCAGAACGTAGCCGGCATAGGCCTGCACGGCGAAGCGGGTGTGGGCGTAGTCCTGGCTGTAGCTGGCCTCGATCAGGCTGCTCTGCTGCAGGTAGCGCAGCAGGCGATCACTGGCCTTCTTCAGCGCCTCGGCCGGTACGCCAAAGCCCTGCTCGCGGGCGCGCAGGAGGAAGTCGGTGACATAGGCGGTGAGCCAGTATTCCTCTTCGCTCTCGGCGCTCCACAGGCCGAAGCCGCCATTGTGGCGCTGCATGCCGAGCAGACGCTCGATGCCCAGCTCGATGCTCTTGCGCCGTTGCTCGTCCGGCTCGCCTTCCAGGCCAAGGCGTTTGAGGCTGGCGGCGTCGGCGTAGAGCGACGGGTACAGGCCGCTGGTGGTCTGTTCCAGGCAGCCGTAGGGGTAGGCCTTGAGCGCACGGATCTGCTCGCCGAGGTTCAGCGGCGGGCGGCTCGACAGGGCCAGCACGGCCTCCAGCCCGGCAGGCTCGAACTGGTTGAGGGTGCCGGCCGGCAGGCTCCAGGGCTCGCCCTCCCCCAGTACCGCGCGGAAGTGCTGCAACTGCGCCGGATACGCCGGGCGAATACCCAGTGTCCACTCACGGCTGAAGTCGCCCAGCGTCTCGTTCGGCAGCGCCAGGCCCTGCACCTCGACATGGATACGGCCCTGGCCCAGGCCGCCCTCGGCGCGCACCGGAATGCGCAAGGTGGTGCGCTGGCCATCCTTCAGACTGATCGGCGATTCACCCTTGCCGAGCAGACGCAGCTGGCCTTCAACGCCCAGCTGCACATCGAGCTTCTGCTCGCTGCCGGACAGGTTGGTCAGGTCCAGCGCCAGGGTGGTTTCATCACCACCGGCGAGGAAGCGCGGCATCGACAGTTCGGCGATCAACGGCGCGGCGACCACCGTCTTGGCCTCGGCCATGCCGAAGCGTTCGTCGCTCCAGGCCTGGGCCATCAGCCGCAGCTCGCCGTTGAAGTCGGGAATGTCCAGGCTGACTTCGCCCTCACCCTTGTCGTTCAACTGCAGCGCATCGCTCTGCAGGGCGACGATCAGCACGCTGGTATCCGGGCGCTTGCCACCGGCGGCAAGGCCGGCGTCACCGCCGAAGGCCAGGCTGGCAACACGCCCCTGCGCTTCGATCAGCTGACCGTAGATATCCAGCTGGTCGGCGCCATAGGCCTTGCGCCCGAAGAAGTTGGCGAAGGGATCGGGGGTGGCGTAGCTGGTGATGTTGAGGATGCCCACGTCCACCGCGGCGACCAGCACATGCACCTTGTCGGGGATGCTGCCGTCGGCGTTGCGCACACTGACCTTGACCTTCAGCGGCTGCTTCGGACGCATTTTTTCCGGCGCTTCCAGGCTCAGCGCCAGCTTGCGCGGGGCGCGCTCCAGTGGCAGGTGCAGCAGGCCAACGGCCCGCTTCGGGGTGACCTGGGCCTTGCGCTCGCCAGGGCGAATCACCAGAGCACTGAGGTAGAGGTCGTGACGCGCCCATTTCTCATCGATGGGCAGCTCGAAGGTCTTGCCGCCTGCCGGCACGCTGATTTCCTGCCACCACAGCGGCCCCTCGCTGGACTCGAGCAGCAGGTAGCCGTTGCCCGCAGCGGGCGGAGTCACGGTGATCTGGGCCACGTCGCCAGCGGCGTAGGCCGGCTTGTCCAGGGCCAGCTTGACCTGGTCCGGGCGCACCGCGCCGCCATCGGCGTTGTCCTGCCAGCGGTAGCCGGCCCAGAAGCGCAGGCTGCTGACCAGGCCGGTCTGGTTGTCCACCACCTCGACCCGGTACGGGCCCCACTCCACCGGGAAGCTGACCTTGGCGGTGCCGCCGGCGGCGACCTTGAGCGGCTCGTCGCTCAAGGTGAGGAATTTCTCGTTGTAGTTGTGGCGCCAGCCTTCACCGTCGGAGAAGCTCCAGAAATAGTCGCGACGCTCACGCACCAGGCGCACGTTGAGGTTGTCGGCCGCCAGTTTGTTGCCGGCGGCGTCGGCCACCAGTATTTCGAATTCGGCCAGGCTGTCGGCATCGACCTCCTCGCCCTCGAACAGCCCGCGCACGCCCGGCAGGCGCTCGGCCGGCCATACCGGCTGGACGATGCGGCGGGTGATCGGGCGTCCGCCGGACTCCTGCAGGCTGGCCTGGAGGATCAAACGCAGCGGCGACTTGGCGTCACCCCAGCGGTTTTCCGGGCGCAACACGGCACGACCCTGGTCGTCGAGATTGACCTCGTCGAGTTCCTGATCCTGGCTCAGATCGGCCTCGGTGATATCGCCGAACTGGTAACCCGGCAGGCTCGCCACCGCTTCGCGCAATGGGCGTACGTAGAGTTGCCCGGTCAGGCGATTACCGGCGGCCGGTGCACCGTAGAGGTAACGTCCGGTCACCGCGAACTCGGCGCTGTCACCCGGCGCGTAGGGCTGCTCCTGGCCCTTGAGTTCGAGGGCCAGGCGCTCGGGCAGGAAGTCCTCGACAAGAAATTCGTAGAGCTGCGGGCTGCCATCGCCCAGGTCGAGCAACAGCTGCCAGCGGCCGGTCGGCGCCTCTTCGGCGAGTGGCAACTGGTACTGATAGAGGCCGTTATCACCGGCATTCCAGACGAACTTGCGGCTGATCTGCTCGTCCGGGCGGCGCACCTCGACGCTGACCGGCTGAGCCTTGACCGGGCGGCCATCGGCATCGCGCAGCAGGCCGTTGAGCAGCACGGTCTCGCCGGGGCGATACAGATCGCGCGGGCCGAACACGAAGAACTGCAGCGCGTGCGCCTTGGGCCCGGCGATATCGAACTCGGCCAGGTCCAGCGCCGGGCTGTTCAGGCGCAGCAGGCTGGTCTGCTCGTCCTGCTTGGCCAGCAGCACCTGGGCCTTGGCCGGCAGCGGCAGTTGCGCATGGCCGGCCGAATCGGTCTTGCCTTCGGCGAGCAGCGCGCCATCGCCATCGAGCAGTTCCAACTGCACGCCGGACTGCGCCTTGCCGCCCTCCAGCGCCTGGGTGAACACGTCGAGACGGTCACGGTAACGATGCGCGGACAGGCCGATATCGCTCAGGGAAAACAGCGTCGCCGGCTGCGAGTAGCTGTAGCTGCCAGCCTCGCGCATCACCGCCAGATAAACACCAGGCTGCTTGAACGGCTCCAGCCCGGCGATGGGCAAGAGCAGGGTTTCACGGGTGTTGCGCGCCGGGTTGAGGTCGAAGCGGCCGCCATAGACCAGATCGGCCATCGGCAACAGCTCGCGCGCCTCCCAGGTATCCAGGTTGCTGGCGCGGCCCCAGCGCGACAGGAAGCGCGGCAGCGCCTCGGGCTTGATGCGGAAGAACTCGACGTTGACCTTGTCGACGTTCAGCGCGATCACCGGCAGGCCTTCGGCCAGGCGCGTCGGCAGCAGCGAACCGCGGCTGGCGAAGCCGACGCTGGCCTGCAGGTCGCGGGTTTCCAGGCGGCTGACGTGCTCTTTGGCGAGTTTGCCGCCATTGATCGACTGCAGACCGGCATCGATGGTCAGCACCAGTTTGCGCTGCGGCTCCAGGTGACGCAGGCGCAACTCGCTGAGGTTGTCGGTCAGTTCCCAGGCGCCGTCGACCTTGCCGCTCTTGCTGTCGACCAGGTGCAGGCGTTCGGCGAACGGTTGGTCGGGGTCCAGCGGCATGGAGAAGGTCACCGACAGCGCGCTGGCGCCATCGAGCTGCACTTCGGAGACGTCCACCACCTCCAGCTCGCGGCCGGCATGACGCTTGGCCAAGGCTTCGCGATCGATCGTCGGCTTCGGCGCCTGCGCTTGTTGCGCAGCGGGGGTGGCTGGGGTGACCGTGGCAGGCGGTTCAGAGGAATCACAGGCGCTGAGCAGGGTCAGCACCAAGGCCAGAAGCAGTCCTTTGTTCGGCATTGCGGGCTCCGGAATCAGGGGGCGCAGAGGCCGACAACTATAGCCGAGCGCCCTTGCGCGAACGAGCTGCGCAGAAAAAATCGCCAAGCCACGCACAGTCCCGAAACCCTTGCCTGCGGCGTGCGCGGCTCGTCAGCCCGAGCCTATAATCGGCGTTTTGTCGGAGCCGCCCATGTTCGCCCTGCTCGACGCCTGGCGCCACGCCCCCACCCAACGCAAGGTCTGGGCGTTGGCCGCACCGATGATCCTGTCCAACCTCTCGGTGCCCATGGTGGCACTGGTCGATACGGCCGTGGTCGGTCACCTGCCGCACGCCCATCAACTGGCGGCGGTGGCGGTGGGCGGCAGCCTCTATACCCTGCTGACCTGGGCCATGGGCTTTCTGCGCATGGGCAGCACGGGCTTCGCCGCCCAGGCGGCGGGCCGCGGCGATGGCGGTGCGCTGCGTCAGGTGCTGGTGCAGGGTCTGAGCCTGGGCGTGCTGCTGGCCCTGCTGCTGAGCCTGCTGGCCTTGCCGCTGAGCAATGCCGCGCTGCATCTGATGCAGCCCTCCGCCGAGCTGGATACGCTGGCGCGGCAGTACTTCCAGATCCGTCTGTTCGGCCTGCCCGCCAGCCTGGCCAGCTACGCCCTGGTCGGCTGGCTGCTGGGCACGCAGAGCGCCCGTGGCCCGCTGGCCATTCTGCTCACTGCCAACCTGCTCAACGTCGCGCTGGACCTGCTGTTCGTGCTCGGTCTCGAATGGGGCGTGGCCGGCGCGGCCTGGGCCTCGGTAATCGCCGAATGGAGCGGCGCCCTGCTCGGCCTGTGGCTGGCCCGTGGCGCGCTCGCAGGCTTTCCCGGCCGTCTCGATAGCCGCGCGCTGCGGCACTGGAGCAGCTGGCGCCCACTGCTGGCGGTCAACCGCGACATCTTTATCCGCACCCTGGCCCTGCAGCTGGTGTTCTTTCTCGTCACCGTGCAGGGCACGCGCCTGGGCGACGCCACGGTGGCGGCCAATGCCCTGCTGCTCAACGGCCTGACCCTCACCGCCTACGCCCTCGACGGCCTGGCGCATGCCGTGGAGGCCCTGTGCGGTCACGCCCTGGGCGCCCGCGACCGCGACGCACTGCGCCGTTCACTGCTGGTGGCCGGCGCCTGGTCGCTGCTGGCCAGCGCCGGCTTCGCCCTGTTCTTCCTGCTCGGCGGACACTGGTTCGTCTGGATGCTGACGGACATCGCCGAAGTGCGCGAACTGGCCCTGAGCTACCTGCCGTACCTGGCCCTGCTGCCGCTGCTGACGGTGTGGAGCTACCTGCTCGACGGCCTGTTTATCGGCGCCACTCGAGCCAGAGAAATGCGCGACGCGATGCTCATCGCCCTGGCCCTGAGCCTGCCGCTGGGCTGGTGGCTGCAAGGCCTGGGCAATCACGGGCTGTGGTTGGCATTTCTGGCCTTCATGGGACTGCGCAGCCTGGTGCTGGCTGGCTATGCTTGGCAGCTGTCGCGGCGCGACCTGTGGTTCGCCCGAGCCGACCGCTGATCCGCCCTCCGCCCGTCTGCCGCAAGGAGCTCCCATGGCCGCCGCCTTCGTCGCCTATCTGCACTTTCTGTCGATCTTCGCCCTGTTCGCCCTGCTCAGCGTCGAGCACGTGCTGTTCAAGACGCCGCTGGATCTGCGCCGTGCGCGCAGCCTGATGCTCACCGACCTGGCCTACGGCATCTGCGCCGTTCTGGTGCTGGCCACCGGGGTGGCCCGGGTGCTGTGGTTTGGCAAGGGCGTCGCCTATTACATGGGCAACGGCCTGTTCCACGCCAAGGTGGGGCTGTTCGTCCTGGTCGGCTTGCTGTCGATCCTGCCCACCGTGGTGTTCATCAAATGGCGCGGCGCGGTGAAGGCCGGCCAGGTGCCCGAGCCGAGCCCCCGGCAGGTGACCCTGGTGACCTGGAGCATCCGCCTCGAACTGCTGCTGTTGCTGGCCATCCCGCTGCTGGCCGCGCTGATGGCGCGCGGCTACGGGATGATCGGCTGAACCCTCGGCTCGATGCGCACGGCGCACCCTGCTGCAGGGTGTGCCGCACGCACCATAGTGCTCAGGAAGCCAGGTAGGAAGAGCGGGTCAGACCCAGGCGCAGGGCATCGAGGAACTGCGTACGCTCGCGGGCGCTGATGCGGGCGCTGGCCACCTTGTCGCGGTAGTGGGTCATCAGCTCCTCGGGCGACAGGTGCACGTAGCGCAGCATGTCCTCGATGGTGTCGTGGGTCTCGATGCCGGCATGCACCACGCTGCCGTCGGCCGCCTGGTAGATGTTCACCGAGTCGGTATCGCCGAACAGGTTGTGCATGTCGCCGAGAATTTCCTGGTAGGCGCCGACCAGGAAGATGCCCAGCACATAGTCCTCACCCTCGCGGATCTCGTGCACCGGCAGGCTGGTCTCGATGGACTGCTCGTCGACGTACTGGCGGATCTTGCCGTCGGAGTCGCACGTCAGGTCCTGCAGCACCGCGCGGCGCAGCGGCTCCTCGTCCAGGCGCGACAGCGGCAGGATCGGCAGGATCTGGCCGATGGCCCAGGTGTCCGGCAGGCTCTGGAACACCGAGAAGTTGCAGATGTACTTGTCGGCGAGCTTGTCGTTGAGTTCGTCGAGCACCGCACGGTGCGAGCGCTGACGGGCCTTGAGCTGGTTGTGCAGGCGACGGCAGATGGCGAAGTAGCACTGCTCGGCCAGGGCCTTCTGCGCCAGGCTGAGCTTGCCGGCCGAGTACTGCGCGGCCACTTCCTCGATGTAGTGGGTGGCGCGCCAGTAGGTCTCGGCGACCATCTCCGGGTCGCTGTCTTCCAGTAGTTCGATCAGCACCTGCAGCACTTCCGGCTGTTCGGCGCTGGGATCGATCTCCGGCACCTTGTCGTTGTGCCGCTCGACGTCGGTGACCTGCACCAGCAGCACGGCGTGGTGCGCGGTCATCGCCCGGCCGCTCTCGGAGAAGATGTGCGGATGGGGGATTTCCTGGCGGTCGCAGAATTCCTTGAGCATGTCGACCACGGCATCGGCGTAGTCCTGCATGTCGTAGTTGATCGAGCTGGCGTTGCGCGAGTGGGTGCCGTCGTAGTCCACGCCCAGACCGCCGCCGACGTCGATGTGATCGACCGGCAGGCCCATGGCGCGCAGTTCGCCGTAATAGCGGATGGCTTCGCGGAAGCCCTTGCGATAGTCGGCGATGTTGGCGATCTGCGAGCCCATATGGAAGTGCAGCAGGCGGATGCCCTGGTCCAGCCCGGCGGCCTTGAAACGCTCGACCACCTGCAGAATCTGCGCGGCGGACAGGCCGAACTTGGACTTCTCGCCGCCCGTGTCGGCCCACTTGGAAGATGCCAGCGAAGACAGGCGCACGCGCAGACCGATCTGCGGCGCGACCTTGAGCTCGGCCGCCTCCTCGATCACCAGGCGCACCTCGGATTCCTTCTCGATGACGATGAACACGTTGTGGCCGAGCTTCTGCCCCATCAGCGCCAGGCGGATGAACTCGCGGTCCTTGTAGCCGTTGCAGACGATGGTGCCGCCCTTCGGCGCCAGCGCCAGCACGGCCAGCAGCTCGGGCTTGGAGCCGGCCTCGAGGCCGATGGAAACATTCTGCGTGGCGATGATGTTCTCGATCACCGCCTCCTGCTGGTTGACCTTGATCGGGTACAGCGCGGTGTAGCGGCTCTGGTAATCCAGGCGCGCGATGCTGGCGTCGAAGGCCCCGGTCAGACGGCGCACGCGATCCTGCAGGATGTCCGGAAAGCGCACCAGCAGGGGCAGCGACAGGCCGCTCTGGCGCAGTTCGTCGACCTGATCGTAGAGGTCGATGGGCGGGCTGTCCGGGCCGTTGGGACGCACCTCGATACGACCGGCGTCATTGATCGAAAAATAGCCGGCGCCCCAATGGCGAATGCCGTAGACACTACGGCTGTCGGCTACGGTCCACTGGCTGCCGTCGTCTTTGCGGGTGCGTCGTGCGGACATCGGGTTCTCCCATGAGAGTGAGTCTGGCCTCGTAGACGGCCAGCCTGGAAATTAAGGGTGCAAGATGACGTTTGCTCGGCGGTTGACCGCATGAGCACCATCGAAGTTTAGGAAATGGAGCTTCAGCCGCCGGACTTCTTCGCGGTAAAACCGCGCTTGCTCAGTTCGGCCAACAGCAGTTCGACATGATCGCCCTGAATCTCGATCACCCCGTCCTTGAGCGCGCCGCCGGTACCGCAACGCTTCTTCAGCGCACTGGCCAGCTCCTTGAGCGGTTCCTCGGCCAGCGGCACGCCGCTGACCGTGGTCACCGTCTTGCCGCCACGGCCCTTGGTTTCACGGCGTACGCGGGCGATACCATCGCCTTCGGGAATGCGCGTCTGTTTGCAGATGCAGGCATCCACCGGCTGGTTGCAGTCCGGGCAATGGCGACCGCCATCGGTGGAGTAGACGAGACCGCTCAGGGCGGAAAATGACGAAGCTTTCTTGACCACCGGCTTGTCCTCGTAGGGGTCAGGATAGCGACTGGCCGACGGGCGTCGACCGCGAAGCCCCACTCAGGCAGGGGCAGCGCAAGCGGACAGACGTCCGCCGAAAAGGTCGCGCAGTGTAACGGCAAAGGCGGCGCTTGCTAAGTATGAATTTGCGTCATTGTGCGGCACTTTGGCGACGCCGTTCGCCATCGTGCATGCGGCGCTCGGAATCCGCGACGCCGTAGGGTGCGCCGTGCGCACCAAGGCCCTGCATCCGAGGCAAGGCGGTGCGCACAGGAGCTAACACAACCACCCTCTCCCGCATGCGGGAGAGGGCCATCAGCCGTCCGCAAGCGGCCTGTTTATGGCCTTTTTATGTAGCGCTCCAACGCCGCCAGCGAATCCGGGCAATACGGCAGGTAGCGGGTTTCTTCCAGCGCCTGCTCGACGCTGATAAAGCGCGCTTCCAGCACTTCCTCCGGCTGCAGCACCAGGGGCGCGTCGGATACCGCCGAGTAGGCCATGCACCACAGCCGGCTTTCCGGTGCGTCATAGAGAAAGTGCGCGTGCTCGGTCAGCTCGGCATCGACGATACCCAGTTCCTCGGCCAGCTCGCGCTGGGCCGACAGCAGGTAGTCCTCGCCCTCGAGCACCATGCCGCCGGCCGCCACGTCCCAGTAACCGGGATACAGCGCCTTGCTCAGGGTGCGCCGATGCACGCAGAGCAGGCCGGCGGAGTTGAACAGCAGGATGTAGGTACCGCGGCCGATCAGGCCGCGCTCGCGCAGTTCGGCCCGCGACACGCCACCGAGCGGTCGGTCGTGCTCGTCGACCCAGGCCACCCGCTCGCTGTCGGAGGCAGCGCGATGCGCGGCCTCGGCGGCCGAGATCGCGTCCATCAACCCTGGCTCAGCAGCTGACGCAGATCGATGATCGCGGCGTTGGCGCGCGAGATGTAGTTGGCCATCACCAGCGAGTGGTTGGCGAGAATGCCGTAGCCGCTGCCGTTGAGCACCATCGGGCTCCACAGGGTGGCCTGCGCCGCCTCCAGCTCACGAATGATCTGGCGTACGCTGACGGTGGCGTTCTTCTTCGCCAGGACGTCGGCGAAATCCACCTCGACGGCACGCAGCAGATGGGCGAGCGCCCAGGCCTGACCGCGCGCCTCGTAGAACACGTTGTCGATCTGCAGCCAGGGCGTTTCGTACACCCCGCCCTCGACTTCCTTGAGACCGGAATCCGGCGGCAGCACCTCGGTGTTCAGGCGCACCTGGCCGACGCTGGCGGACAGCCGCTGCGACAGCGACCCCAGACGGGTGCCGGCATCGCCCAGCCAGTTGTTGAGGTTATCGGCGCGGGTATAGAACTGCGCGTTCTGCTTGCTGGTGTCGGCCAGGCGGCTCAGGTAGCGGTCCAGCGCCTTGATGCCCTCACGGTACTCGGATTCCGAGGCCGGCAGTGCCCAGCTCTTGTTGTCGAAGTGGAAGCGCGGCTCGGCCTTGGCCAGATCCGGGTCCTCGGTGGACTGCGACTGCGAGCGGGCGAAATCCTTGCGCAGCGCGCGGGAGAAGTCGCGCACCTGCACCAGTACGCCGTATTCCCAGCTCGGCATGTTGTCCAGCCACAGGCCGGGCGGCGCCAGGTCGTTGGACAGGTAACCGCCGGGCTTGTCCAGCAGGGTGCTGGCCACCTCCTTGAGGGTTTCCACCGTGGTGTAACCGCTGACCAGTTGGCGCTGCGCCTGCTGCGCCGCGGCCTGGGCATGCTGCTGCACCGCGAAGGCCGCCGGCTCCTGACTCCAGTACCAGCCGACCACCAGCGCCACCAGCAGATACACCCCCAGCAGGCCGCCGAGCGCGCGGCCGATCAGGCTGGCGCCGCCGCGCTCGCGCCCCAGGTTCGCGGTATTGTCGGTACCGTCGGGCGAGCTCGCCGCGCGATTCTTCCAGTCCAGCATGACAGTGTCCTTTTCAAGCGAATTCGAATATTCGACCGCGTCCCGCAGCACGGGTTGCGACCTGCTCCGCACTATAAGGCAAGCCTGCCGCAAAACGCAGGGCGTGGGCGCAAACTTACCGCCGGTAGAGAAAAACCACCTTTCTGTCGCTTATTCGACAGAAATACCGCCGTCAATTGATCGACGGCACTGTCAGCTCCGCCAGCAAGTGATAGCATCAAGCCACCACTGACTCCCTGTCATATAGAAGTCGGCCAATGACCGAGCACCTAGATCCCAGTCGCGACCGCCTCAAGCATCACTTCGCCCAGCGCGTGATCCATCAGGCACGCCAGGTGCTGGAAGTCTGGCAGCGCCTGCAGCGCAGCGAATGGAACGAAGCCGGCATGGCCGAGCTGAGCGAGGCCAATCTGCGCCTGCTGCGCTACGCCGAGCGTTTCGAGCAGATCGAGCATGCGCAGCTGGCGCAAAGCATCGGCGCCAGCCTCGACGAGGTGCTGGAAAACCGCGGTCGCCTCAACAGTACCCTGATCGCCCGTCTCAATCAGGCCATGCAGCGCCTCTCGCGTACCGGCCTGCGGCATAGCGATGCCTTCGAACAGACCTTCCTGCCGCCGCTGCGCAAGCCGGTGTATCTCGCCCTGCAGGATGCCCAGCGCGCCGAGCGTCTGGCCCAGCAGCTGGAGTTCTTCGGTCTGGCGGCACAGGCGCTGAACGACGAGCGCGCCTTCCGCGCCGCCATTACCGAACGTCACCCGGCGGCCATCGTCATGGACGTCGACTTCGCCGGCGCCGGCCTCGAGCTGGCTGGCTCGGTGCAAGAGGGTCTGGAGCAGAAGATTCCGCTGCTGTTCTTCAGCCACTGCGACACCGACACCCCGACCCGCCTGGCCGCGGTGCGCGCCGGCGGCCAGGAGTTCTTCACCGGCTCGCTGGACGCCTCGAGCCTGCTCGAACGCATCGAGGTGCTGACCCACGTCTCGCAGTACGACCCGTACAAGGTGCTGATCGTCGACGATTCCAAGGCCCAGGCGACCCACACCGAGCGCGTGCTCAACAGCGCCGGCATCCTCACCCACACCCTGACCGAGCCGATCCAGGCGATGGACGCGCTGGCGGAATTCCAGCCCGATCTGATCATCCTCGACATGTACATGCCCGAGTGCAACGGCACCGAACTGGCCAAGGTGATCCGCCATAACGACCGTTACGTCAGCGTGCCGATCATCTACCTGTCGGCCGAGGACGACCTGGACAAGCAGCTCGACGCCATGAGCGAGGGCGGCGACGATTTCCTCACCAAGCCGATCAAGCCGCGTCATCTGATCGCCACCGTGCGCAACCGCGCCGCCCGTGCGCGCAACCTCAAGGCGCGCATGGTGCGCGACAGCCTGACCGGTCTGTACAACCACACCCACACCCTCCAGCTGCTCGAGGACGCCTGCTTCCGCGCGCGCCGCGACGAGCAGCCGCTGGCCTTCGCCATGCTCGATATCGACCATTTCAAGAAGGTCAACGACACCTATGGCCACCCCATGGGCGACCGGGTGATCAAGAGCCTGGCCCTGTTCCTCAAGCAGCGCCTGCGCAAGACCGACCATATCGGCCGTTACGGTGGCGAGGAATTCGCCGTGGTGCTGCCCGATACCGACGAACAGTCGGCGCTCAGGGTGCTGGAAGAGATTCGCCAGCGCTTCGCCGAGATCCACTACCCGGCGCAGCCGCAGGATTTGTCCTGCACCTTCAGTTGCGGCATCGCCATGCTGCAACCGGGGCTCGATGGCAATGCGCTGTCCAAGCGCGCCGACGAGGCGCTGTACACGGCCAAGCATGGCGGCCGTAACCGGGTGGAGCTGTACCGAAGCAGCTAGCAGGACCTCACCGGCAGATCCGCCGCCCGGGCCGCCGGAGTTGCGCGCCCCCATCCGGACCGCCCCAGCGCAAAGCGTGACGGCTGCTGGCGACTCGGCGCCGTGACAGGCAAAACGTGACCCAGCGCACAGCGTCATCAGCCTGTAACCAAACCGCAATAAGCTCGCGCGCATCGTTAAGCCGTCGATCGAGCCTGCCATGCGCCTCAAGCTGCTCACCAACCTCAATACCCTGCTGCTGGTCACCGTCTGCGTCGCCCTGGCGGCGACCCTGTGGTGGTCGCAACGTGCGCTGCAGCAGCCGGTGCAGTTGATGGAGCGTTACCTGACGCTGTCGCAGCAGTTCCAGCGCGAGGTGGCCGACAACATCCAGGCCTACCTGGCCAGCGGCAATGCCGTGCAGCACAGCACGGCGACCCAGGCCATCGACACCTTCGAAACCTCCCTCGAACAACTGCCGCGGCAACTGGCCGACGAGCTGCGGCCCAGCCTGGAGCAGCTGCGCGACTTCAGCGCCAACCAGTTGCTGGCCGCCGGCAAGCTGGCCGGCGACCCGCAGGGCCTGCTGCTGCAGGCCGAACGCGAGATGCTCGCCGCGCTGGAACAGCTGAGCCAGTACGTCGACAGTGCCAGCAGCCCGAGCGCGGCCAGCTATCGCAAGCCGTTGCAGGAAGCCGGCTCGCGCCTGCTGAAGCTGGCGCACGCCCGCGAGCGTTTCATCAGCCAGGGGCGCAGCGAGCTGCTCGGCGATGTCGAGCGCGAGCTCAACGCCCTCGGTCAGCAGGTGCAGGCCATCGACGGTCTGCCGCTGCTCGGCGTGCAGCAGGCCGACAGTTCCGCCAGCGTCGGTTTCGCTGCGCTGCTCGGGCTGGACGATGCTCAACAGCAACAGCAGGCCGAAGATCGCGGCGTCGAGCTCAAGCGCGAGCTGGCCAACCTGGTACGCCGCTACCCGAGCGAACTGCAACGCACCCGCGAACTGGTCGAACAACGCCAGCAACTGGCCCTGGCCACCGCCCAGCGGGTGGACCAGCTGCAGCAGGCGCTGGCCGCGCTGGAGCCGGTGGTGAAGGCCGAATACGCCCGCATCCAGGGCGAAGTGCGGCTGATCCAGGGCCTGATGATCGGCCTGATCCTGCTTATCGCTCTGGTCATCGACCGTATCCAGCGGCGCCTGTCGCAGGTGCTAGGGCGTCTGGTGCCGGCGCTGTCGCAGTGGGCCAGCGGCGACTTCGGCACGGCGATCAGCATCGACTCGCGCACCCGCGAGCTGCGCGATATCGAGGACTCGCTCAATCACCTGCGCCGCTACCTGGTCGAGCTGGTCGCCAGCATTCGCGGCCATGCCGAACAGGTCGCCGGCTCCAGCCGCACCCTGGCCGAGCTGAGCGGCGGCCTGCATGCCGGCGCGCAGCGCCAGGCCGGTGACACGGCGCTGATTCGCGACGCACTGGGCGAGCTCGAAGCGACCATCAGCCAGGTGGCGCAGGATGCCAGCCAGACCGCCGATGCCAGCCGCGACGCCGGCCGCGCCCTGGAGCAGGGCCAACGCGTCATCGGCCAGAGTCTCGAGGGCCTGCATGCGCTGGTCGGCGAAGTGCAGGACAACGCCCAGGCCATCGAGCGCCTGGCCGACGAGACCGCCACCATCGGCAGCGTGCTGACGGTGATTCGCGGCATCGCCGAACAGACCAACCTGCTCGCCCTCAACGCCGCCATCGAGGCCGCGCGGGCCGGCGAGGCGGGCCGCGGCTTCGCCGTGGTGGCCGATGAAGTACGCTCGCTGTCGCAGCGCACCGGCAGCGCCACCGCAGAAATCCAGGAAGTGATCGGTCGCCTGCAACAGGCCGCCCACCAGTCGGTACAGGCCATGCGCGCGCAGGTCGAGCACGCCGAGGCGACCGCCGGCAAGGCCGAGGCGGCCGATGGCGCGCTCGACGAGATCGTCTCGGCCATCCGTACCATCGCCAGCATGGCCGAGCGCATCGCGGGCGCGGTTGCCCAGCAGAGCAACGCCGTGAGCGAGATTCGCGAGCATGGCGAACGCATCCATCAACTGGGCGACGACAACCTGCAGCGCATCGGCCAGGGCCGCGCCCAGGGCGAGAATCTGCTGCACCTGGGCGGCCAGCTGCACAGCGCCGTGCAGGCGTTTCGCGTGTAGCGCCCTGCGACACGACAGCGCAGGCCGGAACTCGACGAAAGCTGCCCTCTCCAAGGCTCCGCCCATCGCCGGCATTCGACGCTCCGGCGCGGCGATGACAATGCGGTTGGGCGCTTTCCGGTATCATGCCGCCACCTTTCGCCGAGATATTCGCCTGATGTCACTGCGTCGACTGTTGCTTCCCCTGCTTCTGCTCTGCCTGAGTCTGCCCGCCAGCGCCAATCTGTTCGATCAGCGCCCGGCCGCGTCGCCGCTTGGTGCGCCGCTGAACAACAGCAGCGATTTCCTGCCGGTGCGTGAAGCCTTCAAGCTGAGCTTGGTCGACAGCGACGCCCAGGCGGTGACCCTGCGCTTCGTCGCTGCCGAGGGCTATTACCTCTATCGCCACCGCTTCAATTTCAGCGTCGAGCCGGCCGATCTGGTCCTCGGCGAGGCCGAGCTGCCCGCCGGCCAGGCCAAGCACGACGAGTTCTTCGGCGATGTCGAGGTCTATTACGGTGTGCTGGATATCCGCCTGCCGCTGGACAACCCGGAGCAGCGCCCGCTGCGCCTGCAGGTCGGCTATCAGGGCTGCGCCGACAAGGGCCTGTGCTATCCGCCGGAGACCGAGTTCATCGAGATCGGCGAGATGCCCGCCACCGCCGACACCGGCCGCCTGACGCCCCTGGGCGCAACGGCAGCGGCCTGGAACTGGAAGGAGCTGGCCCTGTTCTTCCTCGGCGGCCTGGCGCTGACCTTCACGCCCTGCGTGCTGCCGATGCTGCCGATCCTCTCCGGAGTGGTACTGCGCGGCCAGTTCGGCGGCATGCGCGGGCTGACCCTGTCGCTGGCCTACGTACTGCCGATGGCCCTGTGCTTCGCCATTCTCGGCACCCTGATGGGACTGTTCGGCGCCGGCCTCAATCTGCAGGCGCGCCTGCAGTCGGCCTGGGTACTGGTGCCCTTCGCCGCCTTCTTCACCGTCTTCGCCCTGGCCATGTTCGGCCTCTTCGAGCTGCGCCTGCCGCGCGCCATCAGCGACCCGCTGGATCGCCTGGCAAGCAAGACCCATGGCGGCTCGCATCTGAATGCCGCCCTGCTCGGCGTGCTCTCCAGCCTGCTGGTCAGCCCCTGCGTATCGGCGCCCCTGGCCGGCGCCCTGCTCTATATCAGCGCCAGCGGCGATGCCCTTGGCGGCGGCCTCAGGCTGCTCGCCCTGGGCCTTGGCATGGGCACGCCGCTGGTGCTGTTCGCCGTCGGTGGCGGCGCGCTGCTGCCCAAGACCGGCACCTGGATGGTCAGCGTGCGCAATGCCTTCGGCGTGCTGCTGCTGGCCGTCTCGGTGTGGCTGCTGGAGCGCGTGCTGCCAGGCAGCCTCAGCCTGGCACTATGGGGCCTGCTGGCCGGTGGTGTGGCGGTGTTCCTCGGTGCGCTGGAGTTCGGCCCCAAGACGCACCGGCAGAAGCTTGGCCAGATCGCCGGACTGGCGCTGCTGGTCTATGCCCTGGCCGCCTGGGTCGGCGCGCTGCAGGGCGCGAGCGATCCGCTCCGGCCGCTCGGCCAGTTGCAGGCCGGCAGCGGCGCGGTGAGTGCCAAGAGCGGTGCCTGGCAAACCCTGAGCAGCCCGGCCGAGCTGGACGCAGCCCTGGCCGAGGCGAAGAACGCAGGCCAGCCCCTGCTGCTGGACTGGTATGCCGACTGGTGCATCAGTTGCAAGGTCATCGAGCGCGAAGTGTTCGGCAATGCCGAGGTGGGCAGCAAACTGGCCGGCTGGCGCCTGATCCGCTTCGACATCACCGACAGCAACCCCGCCCAGCGCGCCCTGCTCGATCGCTACCGCCTGTTCGGCCCTCCCGCCATTCAGCTGTTTGCCGGCAATGGTGACGAATTGCTCGATCTGCGTGTCGTAGGTGAGGTCGATGCCGCCACCTTCGCCGCGCGTCTGGATCAGGCCAGCACGCGCTAGGCACCCTGCTTAGCCTGGCAACGACCAGATCTGCCGCTATAGTCATATTTCTGCCGCAAACGCCGGGCATCGTGTCGGCTATTGCCGACATCGAAGCAGCTACGGCATAGTCCGGCGCAGCTCGAACAACAAGGAACGCGATCATGGCCACCCTTCTGGTGCTGCACGGCCCCAACCTCAACCTGCTGGGCACCCGCGAGCCCGACAAGTACGGCGCCACCACCCTCGCCGAAATCAATCAGGATCTGGAGCGCCGCGCCCGCGAGGGCGGCCACCATCTGCTGCATCTGCAGAGCAACGCCGAGTACGAGCTGATCGAGCGCATTCATGCGGCGAAAAGCGAAGGTGTCGACTTTATCCTGATCAATCCTGCCGCTTTTACCCATACCAGCGTCGCATTACGTGACGCATTGCTGGCGGTGAGCATCCCATTCATCGAAGTGCACCTGTCCAACGTGCACAAGCGTGAACCTTTCCGCCATCACTCCTACTTTTCCGACGTTGCCGTAGGGGTGATTTGCGGCCTTGGCGCCAGCGGTTATCGGCTGGCCCTGGAAGCGGCACTCGAACAACTGACCGGGCGCGCCTGACGCGCAGCCTGGTAGACAAGTCCTACCTCACCTCTGGGAGTTGACCATTCATGGATATCCGTAAAGTCAAGAAACTGATCGAGCTGCTGGAAGAATCCGGTATCGACGAGCTGGAGATCAAAGAGGGCGAAGAGTCCGTACGCATCAGCCGTCACAGCAAGACCCCGGCTCAGCAGGTCTATGCCGCCGCCCCGATGCCGGCGCCTGTCGCCGCTCCGGTGGCTGCTCCTGCCGCAGCTCCGGCGGCCGAAGCCGCTCCGGCCGCCGCGCCGAAGCTGAACGGCACCGTGGCCCGTTCGCCGATGGTCGGCACCTTCTACCGCGCCGCTTCGCCGACCTCTGCCAACTTCGTCGAAGTCGGCCAGAGCGTGAAGAAGGGCGACATCCTGTGCATCGTCGAAGCGATGAAGATGATGAACCACATCGAAGCCGAAGCCAGCGGTGTGATCGAGTCCATCCTGGTGGAAAACGGCCAGCCGGTTGAGTACGACCAACCCCTGTTCACCATCGTTTGATGCGCGGGGAGCCTGCAATGCAGAAGCTGGAAAAAGTCCTTATCGCCAACCGTGGCGAAATCGCCCTGCGCATCCTGCGCGCCTGCAAGGAACTGGGCATCAAGACGGTGGCCGTGCACTCCACCGCCGACCGCGAACTGATGCACCTGGGCCTGGCCGACGAGTCCGTCTGCATTGGTCCGGCGCCCGGGGCGAAGTCCTACCTGAACATCCCGGCCATCATCAGCGCCGCTGAAGTGACCGGCGCCACCGCCATCCACCCGGGTTACGGCTTCCTCGCCGAGAACGCCGACTTCGCCGAGCAGGTGGAGAACTCCGGCTTCGCCTTCATCGGCCCGAAAGCCGACGTGATCCGCCTGATGGGTGACAAGGTGTCGGCCAAGGACGCCATGATCAAGTCCGGCGTGCCGGTGGTACCGGGCTCCGACGGCCCGCTGCCGGAAGACGAGGAAGAGGCCCTGCGCATCGCCCGTGAAGTGGGCTACCCGGTGATCATCAAAGCTGCTGGCGGCGGCGGTGGTCGCGGCATGCGCGTGGTGCACAAGGAAGAAGACCTGATCAAGTCGGCCAAGCTGACCCGCACCGAAGCCGGTGCCGCGTTCGGCAACCCGATGGTCTATCTGGAGAAATTCCTCGGCAACCCGCGTCACGTGGAAGTCCAGGTGCTGTCCGACGGACAGGGCAACGCCATCCACCTATATGACCGCGACTGCTCGCTGCAGCGTCGCCACCAGAAGGTGATCGAGGAGGCTCCGGCCCCGCTGATCGACGAGAAGGCCCGCGCCGAAGTGCTCAAGCGCTGCGTCGATGCCTGCGTCGAGATCGGCTACCGTGGCGCCGGCACCTTCGAGTTCCTCTATGAAGACGGCCGTTTCTACTTCATCGAGATGAACACCCGCGTCCAGGTGGAGCACCCGGTCACCGAGATGGTCACCGGCATCGACATCGTCAAGGAGATGCTCAGCATCGCCGCCGGCAACAAGCTGTCGATCAAGCAGGAAGACGTGAAGATCCTCGGCCACTCCATCGAGTGCCGGATCAACGCTGAAGACCCGGACAACTTCATGCCCAGCCCCGGCAAGGTCAAGCACTTCCATGCTCCGGGCGGCAATGGCGTACGCGTCGACTCGCACCTGTACAGCGGCTACAGCGTGCCGCCGCACTACGACTCGCTGATCGGCAAGCTGATCACCTTCGGCAAGGATCGCGACGAGGCCATGGCGCGCATGCGCAATGCCCTGGACGAGATCGTGGTCGACGGCATCAAGACCAACGTGCCGCTGCACCGCGACCTGACCCGTGACAAGGGTTTCGTCAAAGGCGGCGTGAACATCCACTACCTGGAAAAGAAACTGGGTATGGACAAGCACTGAGGCTTAGGCCTGCTGTACCGACAAGGGCTGCCATCTGGCGGCCCTTGTCGTTTCCGGCCGGCGGCCGAACTGGCAGCCCGGCCATCCGTTCAAGTAAGCTGCGCGGCCAAACGCCCCGCCGCATCGCTCATGAGGTTGCCCATGCCCTGGTTACAAGTCCGTCTCGCCATCACGCCCGAGCAGGCGGAGACCTTCGAGGACGCCCTGCTCGAGGTCGGCGCCGTATCGGTGACCTTCATGGACGCCGAAGACCAGCCGATCTTCGAGCCGGACCTGGGCACCACCCCGCTGTGGTCGCACACCCACCTGCTGGCCCTGTTCGAGGCCGATACCGACGAGACCGCACTGATCGCCCACCTGCAGCTGCTGTGTGGCGGCACGCTGCCGGAACATCATGTCGAGCGCATCGAGGATCAGGACTGGGAGCGCAGCTGGATGGACAACTTCCAGCCGATGCGTTTCGGCCAGCGCCTGTGGATAGTGCCGAGCTGGCACGCCGCGCCCGAGCCGGATGCGGTCAACCTGCTGCTCGATCCGGGCCTGGCCTTCGGCACCGGCACCCACCCGACCACCGCACTGTGCCTGGAATGGCTCGACGGCCAGAATCTGGACGGCTGCCGGGTACTCGACTTCGGCTGTGGCTCGGGCATCCTCGCCATTGCCGCCCTGCTACTCGGCGCGCCGCAGGCGGTGGGCACCGATATCGATCCGCAGGCGCTGGAAGCCTCGCGCGACAATGCCAATCGCAACGGCATCGACCCGGCACGCTTCCCGGTGTACCTGCCGGCCGATCTGCCGCAGCAGCCGGCCGAGGTGGTGGTAGCCAATATCCTGGCCGGCCCGCTGGTTTCCCTGGCACCGCAGATCACCGCGCTGGTCCAAGAAGGTGGACGCCTGGCGCTGTCGGGCATCCTCGCCGAACAGGCCGAGGAAGTTCGCGCCGCCTACGCCGGCGCCTTCGACCTCGACCCAACGGCAATCAAGGATGGCTGGGTACGCATCAGCGGGGTGAAGCGCTAGAGCGTCCTGCACGGCGAATGCGTTCGCGATCGGGCCGACTCGATCATGAAACAAACGGAACGCCGTTCGTTCGCAGCCGCACCCCTGGCTGCAGCTTGCGGCTTGAAGCCTGCAGCTACTGCTTTAGACTAGCCGCCTCGAACTCCCGGATCTGCGCATGAGCGAAAGCCACGTCACCCAGTGCCCCCATTGCCGCACCAGCTTCCGCGTCAGCCAGGCGCAGCTGGCTGCTGCCCATGGCGCCGTGCGCTGCGGGGCCTGTCTGCATGTGTTCAATGCCGCCGAGCAGCTGTTCGGCAAGGCCGCGGCCAGTGCGCCGCCAAGCGCAGCCAAACCGGCGCCCGCGCCGGCCGCCAAGATCCAGCCGGAACCCCCGCGCAAGCCGGCGCCGAGCAAACCCGCCGACGACACGCTGTGGATCCACGACGACCTCGACCTGGACAGCCTCGATCTCGACGAGGAACTGGCCAAGCTGGAGGAACAGGAGCAGCAGCTGTCGCAGCAGTTTCTCGCCCTGGAACGCGCGCCGCGCTACAGCGAGACTTTCAGCAGCGCCCCGCCGCCCGAACAGGACGAACCGCACGACGAGGCCTGGGCCGAAGCCCTGCTGCGTGACGAGCCGGTCAAGCGCAGCGGTTTCGAGCTGCAAGCCGAGGATCAGCAGGCATCGCCGGAAGTAGCCGCCCCGATCCGGCCAGTGGACGAGCCCCCGACCGCCGTCGCCCCGCCGCGCCAGCAACCGGCCATCGAAGAACTCGACGAGCCGGACGAGCCACGCCTGGGCGACCTGGATCAGCACCAGGACGATCAGGACCCGCCGGCGCCACAGGTCGGCGCCAAGCGCGAAGAACCGAGGAGCGCGCGCAGCGAACCCGGTCTGCGCGATGAACGCCTGTTCGAGCTGGACGACGAGCCGCTGCAACTGGAGTGGCAACCGCACCAGAGCATCGCCTGGGGCCGGGTGCTGGGCTGGGGCCTGCTCAACCTGCTGGCCGCCGCCGGCCTGCTGGCCCAGTACGTGGCCTACAACTTCGACGAACTGGCGCGCCAGGATCGCTATCGCCCCTGGTTCGAGCAGCTGTGCCCGAATATCGGCTGCAGCCTGCCGTCGAAGGTCGACATCAGCCAGATTCGCAGCAGCAACCTGGTGGTGCGCAGCCATCCGGAGTTCTCCGGCGCGCTGATCGTCGATGCCATCCTCTACAACCGCGCGCCCTTCGCCCAGCCCTTCCCGCTGCTGGAAATGCGCTTCGCCGACCTCGGCGGCCAACTGGTCGCCAGCCGCCGCTTCAAACCCAGCGAGTACCTCGCCGGCGAGCTGGCCGGGCAGAGCGAAATGCCGCCGCAGACGCCCATCCATATTTCCCTGGACATCCTCGACCCGGGCACCCGCGCGGTCAACTACAGCCTCAGCTTCCACTCGCCGGAATAGCCTGCAGCCCGCGCGACGCCTGGCCGCAGGTCTTCCATCTAACTCCTGGCGATAAGGCCATCGCTGTTCAGAATTTGTTCAAAACAGCCTTTATCCGGTCATCCAGAGCGGGTATCATGCCCACCCTTTCGCGAGCACAGGTCCCCCGCCGTTTCCCCCGAGACACGGTGAAGGACAGGTGTTGATCGCCAACAGTCTCAACTGCGAACCAACAAGCAGGGACGCCCCATGTCGGCCCCACGTATTGGCCCTTACACATTGCCCAATCGGTTGATCCTGGCCCCCATGGCCGGCGTCACCGATCGCCCGTTCCGCCAGCTGTGCCGCCGCCTCGGCGCCGGCCTGGTGGTGTCGGAGATGGTCACCAGCGATGTGCGCCTGTGGAACAGCCGCAAGTCCAGCCTGCGCCTGCTGCATGCCGGCGATCCCGAGCCGCGCTCGGTGCAGATCGCCGGTGGCGACCCGCAGATGCTCGCCGAGGCGGCGCGCAAGAACGTCGAGCTGGGCGCGCAGATCATCGACATCAACATGGGCTGCCCGGCCAAGAAGGTCTGCAACAAGGCCGCCGGTTCCGCCCTGTTGCGCGACGAGCCGCTGGTGCGCGAGATCCTCGAGGCGGTGGTCGCTGCGGTGGACGTACCGGTGACCCTGAAGATCCGCACCGGCTGGGACCGCCAGAACAAGAACGGCATCGCCGTGGCGAAGATCGCCGAAGATGCCGGCATCACCGCCCTGGCCGTGCATGGCCGCACCCGCGCCGACCTCTACACCGGCGAAGCCGAGTACGACACCATCGCCGCCATCAAGCAGGCGGTATCGATTCCGGTGTTCGCCAATGGCGACATCGACTCCCCACAAAAAGCCAAGGCCGTGCTCGATGCCACCGGCGCCGATGCCTTGCTGATCGGTCGCGCCGCTCAGGGCCGGCCGTGGATCTTCCGTGAAATCGAGCACTACCTGCGTACCGGTGAAGTTCTCCCGGCGCCGAGCCTGCTCGAAGTGGAACGCATCCTGCTGGAACACCTGGCCGCACTGCACGCCTTCTATGGCGACCTGATGGGCGTACGCATCGCCCGCAAGCATGTCGGCTGGTATCTGGCAACCCTGCCGGGCGCCAGGGAGTTTCGCGCCCAGTTCAATCGTCTGGACAGTACGGACGCACAGTGCGCCCACGTTCGCGCATTCTTTCGCGAACGGCACAACGATGGAAACGAGGTGGCCGCATGACGTTGATGACAGAGACCCTAGTGAGTGGAATTGCACCCGTGAGTGACAACACCAGCCTTAAACAGCACCTGAATACGCCGAGCGAAGAGGGCCAGACCCTGCGCGGCGCCGTGGAGAAGGCGCTGCACAACTACTTCGCCCATCTCGAGGGCGCGGACGTCACCGACGTATACAACCTGGTGCTCACCGAAGTGGAAGCGCCGCTGCTGGAAACCGTCATGAACCACGTGAAGGGTAACCAGACCAAGGCCTCCGAGCTGCTCGGCCTGAACCGCGGCACGCTGCGCAAGAAGCTCAAGCAGTACGACCTGCTGTAAGCGAATTCCCGGAAAAGGGCGGCCAGGTGCCGCCCTTTTTCACTGATTTACCTGTTCCAATGGACCCTACCATGACCGACCAGACCACCCGCCTCCCCGTTCGCCGCGCCCTGATCAGCGTCTCCGACAAGACCGGCATCCTCGAATTCGCTCGCGAGCTGTCCGCCCTTGGCGTGGAAATCCTCTCCACCGGCGGCACCTACAAGCTGCTCAAGGACAACGGCGTGGCCGCGGTGGAAGTCGCCGACTACACCGGCTTCCCGGAAATGATGGACGGCCGCGTCAAGACCCTGCACCCGAAGATCCACGGCGGCATCCTCGGCCGTCGCGCGCTGGACGGCGCGGTGATGGACGAGCACGGCATCAAGCCGATCGACCTGGTAGCGGTCAACCTCTACCCCTTCGAAGCCACCGTGGCCAAGCCTGATTGCGATCTGGCCGATGCCATCGAGAACATCGACATCGGCGGCCCGACCATGGTCCGCAGCGCGGCGAAGAACCACAAGGACGTCGCCATCGTGGTCAACACCGGCGACTACGCCGGCATCGTCGAGTCGCTGAAAGCCGGCGGCCTGACCTACGCCCAGCGTTTCGACCTGGCGCTCAAGGCCTTCGAGCACACCGCCGCCTACGACGGCATGATCGCCAACTACCTGGGCACCATCGACCAGGCGGCGGACACCCTGTCCACCGAAGGCCGTGGCGCCTTCCCGCGCACCTTCAACAGCCAGTTCATCAAGGCGCAGGAAATGCGCTACGGCGAGAACCCGCACCAGAGCGCGGCGTTCTACGTCGAGGCGAAGAAGGGCGAGGCCAGCGTTTCCACTGCCATCCAGCTGCAGGGCAAGGAACTGTCGTTCAACAACGTGGCTGACACCGACGCCGCGCTGGAATGCGTGAAGAGCTTCGTCAAGCCGGCCTGCGTCATCGTCAAGCACGCCAACCCGTGCGGCGTGGCCGTGGTACCGGAAGACGAAGGCGGCATCCGCAAGGCCTACGACCTGGCCTACGCCACCGACACCGAGTCGGCGTTCGGCGGCATCATCGCCTTCAACCGCGAGCTGGATGGCGAGACCGCCAAGGCCATTGTCGAGCGTCAGTTCGTCGAAGTGATCATCGCCCCGAAAATCTCCGCCGCCGCCCGTGAAGTGGTGGCCGCCAAGGCCAACGTGCGCCTGCTCGAATGCGGCGAATGGTCGGCCGAACGCGCTGCGGGCTGGGACTTCAAGCGCGTCAACGGTGGCCTGCTGGTACAGAGCCGCGACATCGGCATGATCAAGGCCGAAGACCTCAAGGTGGTCACCCAGCGCGCGCCGAGCGAGCAGGAGATCCATGACCTGGTGTTCGCCTGGAAAGTGGCCAAGTTCGTCAAATCCAACGCCATCGTCTACGCCAAGAACCGCCAGACCGTGGGCGTCGGCGCCGGCCAGATGTCGCGCGTCAACTCCGCGCGCATCGCCGCGATCAAGGCCGAGCATGCCGGCCTGCAAGTGCAGGGCGCGGTAATGGCCTCCGACGCCTTCTTCCCGTTCCGCGACGGCATCGACAACGCGGCCAAGGCCGGCATCACCGCGGTGATCCAGCCAGGTGGCTCGATGCGCGACAACGAGGTGATCGCCGCGGCCGATGAAGCCGGCATTGCCATGGTATTTACCGGCATGCGCCACTTCCGGCACTGAGTGACAGGGACGCACTGAAGCAGGCATCTGCTGCGTTGTCCGGCCCCTCCCCAATGCTCATTGCCAGAAGGCAACTCCGCTTGGTGAGGGCCCGGACGCCTTGCATCTACCCGCTCCATCGCGCCCCCGAAGGTCTGCAGGAATAAGCTTTTGTAGGGTGGATGACGCTTTTCTCATCCACCATCGGGGCCCCTGGCCCACCTCCTCGAGGAGAACGCAATGAATGTACTGATCATCGGCAGCGGCGGTCGCGAACACGCCCTGGCCTGGAAAGTGGCGCAGGACAAGCGCGTCGAGAAGGTCTTCGTCGCCCCGGGCAACGCCGGCACTGCGGTGGAAGCCAAATGCGAGAACGTGGCCATCGACGTGCTGGCCATCGAGCAGCTCGCCGACTTCGCCGAGAAGAACGTGCAGCTGACCATCGTCGGTCCGGAAGCGCCGCTGGTGAAGGGCGTGGTCGATCTGTTCCGTTCGCGCGGCCTGGACATCTTCGGTCCCACCGCCGCCGCCGCCCAGCTGGAAGGCTCCAAGGCCTTCACCAAGGATTTCCTGGCCCGCCACAAGATCCCCACCGCCGATTACCAGAACTTCACCGAGATCGAGCCGGCGCTGGCCTACCTGCGCGAAAAAGGTGCACCCATCGTGATCAAGGCCGACGGCCTGGCTGCGGGCAAGGGCGTGATCGTCGCCATGACCCTGGCCGAAGCCGAAGACGCCGTGCGCGACATGCTCGCCGGCAACGCCTTCGGTGAGGCCGGTTCGCGCGTGGTGATCGAGGAGTTCCTCGACGGCGAAGAAGCCAGCTTCATCGTCATGGTCGACGGCCAGAACGTGCTGCCGATGGCCACCAGCCAGGACCACAAGCGCGTCGGCGACGCCGATACCGGCCCCAACACCGGCGGCATGGGCGCCTATTCGCCGGCACCGGTGGTGACGCCCGAGGTGCACCAGCGCGTGATGGACGAGGTGATCTACCCCACCGTGCGCGGCATGGCCAGCGAAGGCAACGTCTATACCGGCTTCCTCTATGCCGGCCTGATGATCGACAAATCCGGCGCGCCCAAGGTCATCGAATTCAACTGCCGCTTCGGCGACCCGGAAACCCAGCCGATCATGTGCCGCCTGGAAAGCTCCCTGGTGCTGCTGGTCGAGGCCGCGCTGGCCAAGGCGCTGGACAAGGTCGAAGCCACCTGGGACCCGCGTCCGACCGTGGGCGTGGTGCTGGCAGCCGGCGGCTACCCGGGCGACTACGCCAAGGGCGACGTGATCGAAGGTCTGGATGAAGCCGCCCAACTCGACGGCAAGGTGTTCCACGCCGGTACCAAGCTTTCGGACGGCCAGATCGTCACTGCCGGCGGGCGCGTACTGTGCGCCACCGCCATCGGTCGCACGGTGGCCGAAGCCCAGCAGCAGGCCTACCGCCTGGCCGAGAAGATTCGCTGGAACGGCATGTTCCACCGCAGCGACATCGGCTACCGCGCCATTGCCCGCGAGCAAGGCGAAGGCTGAGGCCGCTCAGGGAATACGCCGCGGCAGGCCATAAAAAGCCCCGCCGCGCCGTATTCCCCCGAGCAAATGCTTGGCTATAATCCGGCCACTCATTTAGAAGGACTTAACCGTGTGCCGGCTCAGGATTGCCATCGGACTACTCGCCAGCCTGCTGTTGCTCGGCCTCAGCCTGACAGCCAGCGCCGCCCCGTCCTCGACGGGCACCCAGAGCTGGTCCTATCTGGTCGACGCCAGCGCCCGCCTGGGCCTGGAAGAAGTACGCGCCCAGCGCCAGCAGTTCAAGCCGCTTAGCAAACAGTCCTTCACCTTCCCGCCGAGCCAGCATGCCGTCTGGCTGCGCGTCGAACTCGCCCCGCAACAGCAGCCCGCCTGGCTTTGGGTCTTTTCACCGCGGGTGCAGTACCTCGACTACTACCTGCTCAGGGATGGCCAGCTGGAGCAGAACCTGCACACCGGCGAAGCCATGCCGCTGGACTCGCGTCCGCTGCCTTCGCGCTTCTACCTGATGCCCCTGCCCAACGACGGCCAGGCCCGCGTCGCCTACGTCCGTCTGACGTCCAACCATCCGCTGATGACCTGGTTCAAGGTCATGGATCAGGCCGAACTGGTCAGCCTGGAAAAGCCCGCCTACCTCTACGGCATGCTGTTCGGCGCCCTGCTGCTGCTGACCCTGTACAACCTCATCCGCTTCTTCTACAGCCGCAGCGCCACCGGTCTGTGGCTGGCCGGAGTGAATATCGGTCTGGCGGTGTGTTCGTCGGCCAATCTCGGCATTTTCGCCCAGTGGTTGCCCAGCCTGGGCTACAACCAGTCGCTGATCGCCGATCTGTCGGCGCTGTTCGCCGCCTTCAGCGCCCTGGCCTTCGGCCTGAGCTTCTTCCACGGCACCACGGTGCAGCACAGCCCGCTCAACCGCCTGCTGCAGGGCAACGCGCTGCTGTTGCTGGTGTATGCGCTGTGCATCGCACTGACCGGGTTGTTCTGGTTCAGCTCGCTGGTCTATCTGCTGGTGGCGTTGAGCAGCATCAACCTGCTGCTGGTGGGCAGCCTGCACTGGCGCGCCGGTTACCAGCCGGCGCGGCTGATCGCCGTGGGCATGCTGGTGTTCAACCTCGGCTTCGGCTTCTTCGTGCCGGTGCTGCTCGGCTTCGATCAGCTCAACCCGGGTTGGCTGGTGCTCGGCGTGTTCAGCGTGGCGACCCTGGCCGGCCTGATCCTCAGCGTCTCGCTGACCGAACGTCAGCGGCAGATCACCTCCGACACCCTCGACAGCCGCACCGCGCTGGCCGCCAGCAGCGCCGAGCTGCGCGCCAAGGCCGAGTTCCTGGCCAAGATCAGCCACGAGATCCGTACGCCGATGAACGGCGTGCTGGGCATGACCGAACTGCTGCTGGGCACGCCGCTGTCGGCCAAGCAACGCGACTACGTGCAGACCATCCACAGCTCGGGCAACGAGCTGCTCACCCTGATCAACGAAATTCTCGACATTTCCAAGCTCGAATCCGGGCAGATCGAACTGGACGACGTGCAGTTCGACCTCGGCGCGCTGATCGAGGACTGCCTCGACATCTTCCGCGCCAAGGCCGAGCAGCAGAAGGTGGAGCTGATCAGCTTCATCCAGCCGCAGGTGCCGCGGGTGATCAGCGGTGACCCCACGCGCCTGCGCCAGGCCCTGCTGAGCCTGCTGGACAATGCCTTCAAGCAGACCGACGAGGGCGAGATCCTGCTGGTGGCCGCACTCGACAGCAGCGACGGCAAGCACCGCCTGCGCATCGCCGTGCAGGACAGCGGCCGGCCGCTGCTGCCGGAAGAGCGCGACGCCCTGCTCAACGCCGAACTGCAGAGCCGCGACTTCCTCTCCGCCACCCGCCTGGGCGGGCGCCTCGGCCTGATCATCGCGCGCCAGCTGGTGCGCCTGATGGGTGGCGAGTTCGGCATTCAGGGCAGCAGCAACCAGGGCACCACCCTGTGGCTGGCCCTGCCGCTGGACCCCGCCCGCCTGGAACAGCCGGAAACCGATCTGGACAGCCCGCTGCAGGGTGCGCGCCTGCTGGTGGTGGACGACAACGACACCTGCCGCAAGGTGCTGGTGCAGCAATGCAATGCCTGGGGTCTGCAGGTCAGCGCCGTGCCCTCCGGCAAGGAGGCCCTGGCCCTGCTGCGCACCAAGGCGCATATGCGCGAGTACTTCGACGCGGTGCTGCTGGACCAGGACATGCCCGGCATGACCGGCATGCAACTGGCGGCCAAGATCAAGGAAGACCCCAGCCTCAACCACGACATCCTGATCATCATGCTCACCGGCATCAGCAACGCGCCGAGCAAGGTGATCGCACGCAACGCCGGGATCAAGCGCATCCTGGCCAAGCCGGTGGCCGGCTACACGCTCAAGACCACCCTGGCCGACGAGCTGGCCCAGCGCCCCAACGACAGTCCTGCGCAGGCCGCACCGACGCCGGTGAGCACGCCGCTGAACGTGCCGGCCGACTTCCGCATTCTGGTGGCCGAGGACAACAGCATCTCCACCAAGGTCATCCGCGGCATGCTCGGCAAGCTCAATCTCAAGCCGGACACCGCCAGCAACGGTGAGGAAGCCCTCAGCGCGATGAAGGCGCAGCCCTACGACCTGGTACTGATGGACTGCGAAATGCCGGTGCTCGACGGCTTCTCCGCCACCGAACAGCTGCGCGCCTGGGAAAAGAGCGAGAAGCGCCCGCGCACACCGGTGGTGGCACTGACCGCGCATATTCTCAGCGAACACAAGGAACGCGCGCGCGCGGTGGGCATGGACGGGCACATGTCCAAGCCGGTGGAGCTGTCGCAGCTGCGCGAGCTGATCGAGCACTGGATCGCCGAACGCGAACTGCGTCGCCAGCGCGATGCGCTGCCACACTGATAGCCTTTCCTGCCTTTCTGCGAGCCTGCCGCCATGGCGTCCGAGTTGTTCAGCCTGTACCTGAAGATGCTGGTGCTCTACAGCCCCTTCTTCGTCCTTTCCTGCTTTATCGGCCTGAGCCGCGGCTACACCCTCAAGGAACGCAAGCGCCTGGCCTGGAAGGTGGCGCTGGCCACGCTGATCGCCAGTGTGCTGCTGTACCTGTTCGGCAAGCACATCTTCACCCTGTTCGGCATCACCATCGACGCCTTCCGCATCGGCGCGGGCTCGGTGCTGTTCATCTCCGCCCTCGGCATGGCCCAGGGCAAGCCGGCGGTGCAGAGCGACAACGTGCAGCAGGACGTGACCATCGTGCCGCTGACCATTCCCCTGACCGTCGGCCCCGGCACCATCGGCGCCCTGCTGCTGATGGGCGCCAGCCAGCCGCACTGGGACGACAAGCTGGTGGCCGTGGCGGCGATCTTCCTCGCCAGCCTCACCGTTGGCGTGGTGCTGTACCTGTCTAACCAGTTCGAGCGCCTGCTCGGTGACCAGGGCCTGCAGATCGTCAGCCGCCTGATGGGCCTGTTCGTCTGCGCCCTGGCCGCGCAGATCATCTTTACCGGCGTGAAAAACTACCTGGTGCCGTAAATGTGGGTGCGCCAAGCGCACCAGCGGTCATCACAGAACCCCGGTGGTGCGCACGGCGCACCCTACATGCCCGTTGCGCCGAGCGCACCGGCAGCCCCTGAAGCTCTGCACCATCCGCTTGCAGGGCGGCCCCACCGCGGTGCAACCCACCCTGCCAGCGCCCTTACCCATCGCGCTGAAAATCACCTAACCCGCTGAAAACAAAGGCCTTAGCAGAACTGGCACCGTCATTGCTCTAGCGATCCCAACTTGGATACAAGATGGAATCTCGAAGCATGTCCAACGCACCGACCGCCCTCACCCTCGCCGGGTGGCAGCAAGCCTACCGCGACGGTCAATCGCCAGCCGAACTGCTGCACGCCCTGCGCCTGGAGTTGCGCACTGATGACAGCGCCTGGATCGCCCTGGCCAGCGCAGCTCAGCTCAACGCTCAACTCGATGCCCTGGCCAGCGCGCTGCAAGATGCCGCCGGCGACCTGAGCAAGCTGCCGCTGTACGGCGTGCCCTTCGCCATCAAGGACAATATCGACGCCGCCGGCTGGCCCACCACCGCGGCCTGCCCGGAGTTCGCCTACGGCGCCGAAACCGACGCCAGCGTGGTCGCCCGCCTGCGCGCCGCCGGCGCCATCCTGATCGGCAAGACCAACCTCGACCAGTTCGCCACCGGCCTGGTCGGCACCCGCTCGCCCTACGGTGCAGTGCCTAACAGCTTCAACCCGGATTACGTCAGCGGCGGCTCCAGCTCCGGCTCGGCCAGCGTGGTCGCGCGCGGTCTGGTGCCATTCTCGCTGGGCACCGACACCGCCGGCTCCGGCCGCGTGCCGGCAGGCTTCAACAATATCGTCGGGCTCAAGCCGACCAAGGGCTGGCTGCCCAACACCGGCCTGGTGCCGGCCTGCCGCAGCATCGACTGCATCTCGGTGTTCGCCCTGACCGTGGCCGATGCGCTGACCGTGGCCAGTATCGCCGGTGGCTACGACGCCGCCGACGCCTACAGCCGCAAGAACCCGAACAGCGCCAGGGTCGGCATGCCGGCCCTGCCGCGTCTGGCCGTGCCGGCCAACCCCGAGTTCTTCGGCGACAGCCAGAACCAGGCCGTCTATGAGGCCGCCCTGGGCAAGCTGCGTGAACTGGGCGCCGAGCTGGTGGAGATCGATTTCACACCCTTCCGGCAACTGGCCGAGCAGCTTTACTACGGCCCCTGGGTCGCCGAGCGCACCGTCGCGGTGGAAGGGGTCGACCCGGCGCATATCAATCCGGTGGTGCGCGGCATCGTCGAAAACGGCCACCAGTACAGCGCCTGCGACGCCTACAAGGCCGAATACATCCGCGCTGAGCTGAGCCGCCGCATCAACGACGCTCTGGCCGGCTTCGACGCTCTGGTGGTGCCGACCTCGCCGACCATCCGCACCCTGGCCGAGATGCAGGCAGAGCCGGTGCTATTCAACAGCCAGTTCGGCACCTACACCAACTTCACCAACCTCGCCGACCTGTGCGCCCTGGCCGTACCGGCCGGCCTGCGTGCCGACGGCCTGCCGGCCGGCATCACCCTGATCGCCCCGGCCTGGCATGACCAGGCATTGGCCGCCTTCGGCCAGCGCTGGCAGCAGGCACTCAATCTGCCGCTGGGCGCCACTGGCAAGCCGCTGCCCGTGCAAATCGCCAGCGACAAACCGGCGCCGGGCTGCATCCGTGTCGCGGTGGTCGGCGCGCACCTGACCGGCATGCCGCTGAACTTCCAGCTCACCACGCGCGATGCCGTGCTGGTGGAGCAGACCACCAGCGCCGCGCATTACCGCCTCTTCGCACTGCCCGGCACGGTGCCGCCCAAACCGGGCCTGGCGCGGGTCGCCGAGGACGGCGCCGAGATCATCGTCGAACTGTGGGACGTGCCGCAGGCGCGCTTCGGTGAATTCGTCGCCGAGATCCCGCCACCACTGGGCATCGGCAACCTGGAGCTGGCCGACGGCCGTTGGGTCAAGGGCTTTATCTGCGAGCCCTACGCGCTGGATGGCGCGCGCGACATCACCGGCTTCGGTGGCTGGCGCGCCTTTATCGCCGAAACCAGGAAGTGAATAGCAGGGGACAGGGTGGCGTGCATGCCCCCTCTCCCTAGCCCTCTCCCCGAGGGGAGAGGGAACAGATCAGCGCCTGCCCGCACATGCGCGCAGCAAGCCAGGAGGCCGCAACAGATGTTCCATACCGTCCTGATCGCCAACCGTGGCGAGATCGCAGTCAGAGCCATCCGTACGCTCAAGCGCCTGGGCGTGAAAAGCGTGGCCGTCTACTCCGACGCCGACCGCAATGCCCAGCACGTACGCGACGCCGATATCGCCATCGCCCTGGGCGGCGACAAGCCGGCCGACAGCTACCTGCGTATCGACAAGATTCTCGCCGCGGCGCAGGAAACCGGTGCCCAGGCGATCTACCCCGGTTACGGCTTTCTCTCGGAGAGTGCCGAGTTCGCCGATGCCTGCGAAGCCGCCGGGATCGCCTTCGTCGGCCCTACGCCTGCGCAGATTCGCGAGTTCGGCCTCAAGCACCGCGCCCGCGAACTGGCCGCCCAGGCCCAGGTGCCGATGGCGCCGGGCACCGGCCTGCTGCAGAGCCTGGCAGAAGCACTGAGCGCCGCCGATAGCATCGGGTACCCGGTGATGCTCAAGACCACCGCCGGCGGTGGCGGCATCGGCCTGACCCGCTGCAGCGACGCCGCCGCGCTGGCCAGCGCCTACGACAGCGTCAAGCGCATGGGCGAGCAGTTCTTCAGCGATGCCGGGGTGTTTCTCGAGCGCTTCGTCGATCAGGCGCGCCACGTCGAAGTACAGATTTTCGGCGACGGTACCGGCCGCGTCGCCGCCCTCGGCGAACGCGACTGCTCGCTGCAGCGGCGCAACCAGAAGGTGGTCGAGGAAACCCCGGCACCCAATCTGCCGCAGGCCACCCGCGAGCGCCTGCACGCCGCCGCCGTGCAACTGGGCGAGTCGGTGCAATATCGCAGCGCCGGCACCGTGGAGTTCATCTATGACGCCGCCCGTGACGACTTCTACTTCCTCGAAGTGAACACCCGGCTGCAGGTCGAGCACCCGGTCACCGAGATGGTCACCGGCCTCGATCTGATCGAATGCATGCTGCGCGTGGCCGCAGGCGATGCGCTGGACTGGGCCGCGCTGAACCGCGCCCCGCAGGGCGCCGCCATCGAAGTGCGGATCTACGCCGAAGACCCGCTGAAGAACTTCCAGCCCAGCCCGGGCGTACTCACCGACGTGCACTTCCCCGCCGACGTGCGCGTCGACGGCTGGGTCAGCACCGGCAGCGAGGTCTCGGCCTTCTATGACCCGATGATCGCCAAGCTGATCGTGCATGCTGCCACTCGCGCTGAGGCCATCGCCAAGCTGCAGAAAGCCCTGGGCGAAACCCGCCTGCACGGCATCGCCAGCAACCTCGATTACCTGCGCCAGGTGGTGGCCGACGAGCGCTTCGCCAAAGGCGAAGTGTGGACGCGTCTGCTCGACAGCTTCACCTTCAAGGCCAGCGTGATCGAAGTGCTGGAGCCCGGCACCTACTCCAGCGTGCAGGACTACCCGGGCCGTCTCGGCTACTGGGATATCGGCGTGCCGCCGTCCGGGCCGATGGACGACTTCGCCTTCCGCCTGGCCAACCGCATCGTCGGCAACCATGCCGAGGCCGCGGGCCTGGAATTCACCCTGCAAGGCCCGACGCTGCGCTTTCACAGCGATGCACTGATCGCCCTGACCGGCGCCGATTGCCCGGCCACCCTGGACGATGCGCCGGTGGCCTACTGGCAGCCAATCGAGGTCAAGGCCGGCCAGGTGCTCAAGCTGGGCCGCGCGCTCAGCGGCTGCCGCACCTATCTCGCGGTGCGCAATGGCCTGGACGTGCCGCTGTATCTGGGCAGCCGCTCCACCTTCGCCCTCGGCCAGTTCGGCGGCCATGCCGGGCGCACCCTGCGCACCGCCGATATGCTGGCCATCTCCCAGCCCGAGCTGGCGGCCTGCACCACGCCCGCGCCAATCGCCCCGCCACAGGCGGCGCATCCGAGCCTGATCCCAAGCTACGGCAGCACCTGGAACATCGGCGTGCTCTATGGCCCACACGGCGCGCCGGACTTCTTCACCGCAGAAGCCATCGAGGAATTCTTCGCCGCCGAATGGGAGGTGCACTACAACTCCAACCGCCTCGGCGTGCGTTTGAGCGGCCCAAAACCGAGCTGGGCGCGGGCCGACGGCGGTGAAGCCGGCCTGCACCCGTCCAATGTGCACGACTGCGAATACGCCATCGGCTCGATCAACTTCACCGGCGACTTCCCGGTGATCCTGACCAAGGACGGCCCCAGCCTCGGCGGTTTCGTCTGCCCGGTGACCATCGCCAAGGCCGAGCTGTGGAAGGTCGGCCAGGTCAAACCCGGCGACAAGCTGCGCTTTCACCCCATCGGTTTCCAGCAGGCGCAGAGCCTGGAGCAGGCGCAACTGGGCAGCATCGAAGCCCTGGCCGCGATCAGCGCGGTGACCCTGCCGGCGCCGTCGCTGCAAGCGGACACCACGGTTTCCGCCACGGTGCTGGCCGAGCTGCCGGCCGAGGGCAGCCGCCCGCGTGCGGTGTATCGCCAGGCGGGCGATGCCTACATCCTGCTGGAATACGGCGACAACGTGCTGGATCTGGCCCTGCGTCTGCGCGTGCACCTGCTGATGGAGGCGCTCAAGGCCGAGCCGCTGCGTGGCCTGGAAGAGCTCGCCCCCGGCGTTCGCTCGCTGCAGCTGCGCTACGACAGCCGCGTGCTGCACCAGCGCACCCTGCTTGACCACCTGCTGCACCTGGAGGAGAACCTTGGTGATGTCGCCGAGCTCAAGGTGCCGACCCGTATCGTCCACCTGCCCATGGCCTTCGAGGACAGCGCCACCCTCGCCGCCCTCGAGCGCTACCGCGAAACCGTGCGCAGCGATGCGCCCTGGCTGCCGAACAACGTCGACTTCATCCAGCGCGCCAACGGCCTGGCCAGCCGCGAGCAGGTCCGCGACATCCTGTTCGACGCCAGCTACCTGATCCTCGGCCTCGGCGATGTCTACCTCGATGCCCCCTGCGCCGTGCCGCTGGACCCGCGCCATCGCCTGCTCAGCTCCAAGTACAACCCGGCGCGCACCTTTACCGCCGAAGGCACCGTGGGCATCGGCGGCATGTACATGTGCATCTACGGCATGGACTCGCCCGGCGGCTACCAGCTGGTGGGCCGCACCCTGCCGATCTGGAACAAGTACGTGAAGAACGCCCAGTTCGAGAACGGCCAGCCCTGGCTGCTGCGCTTCTTCGATCAGGTGCGCTTCTACCCGGTCAGCGAGGCCGAGCTGGATACATTCCGCGAAGCCTTCCGCGAGGGCCGCGCGCAGATCCGCATCGAGCAGACCGAATTCGACTTCGCCGCCTACAACCGCTTCATCGCCGACAACGCGGCCGATATCGCAGCCTTCCAGCGCCAGCAGAAAGCCGCCTTCGATGCCGAAGTCGAGCTGTGGAAGGACGACGATCCGAGCGCCGCACAAGCGCTGACCAGCCCAAGCCATGACGACGCCGATCTGGATGGCCATCTGGTTGCCGCCGAGATGAGCGGCAGCGTGTGGAAGGTGCTGGTCGAGCCCGGCCAGCACGTGGAAGCCGGCACGCCGCTGCTGGTGGTGGAGGCGATGAAGATGGAGCTGGCGGTGACCGCGCCGGTGGCCGGCACGGTCAAGTCGCTGCGCTGCGCCCCCGGCAAGGCGGTGACGCCGGGCGATGCCCTGCTCCTGCTGACCCCGAGCGAGGCGGCCTGAGATGCAACTGGTCAGCCCCGCCAGGCGTGGCAAGGAGCGCCCGGAGAATCTCGCCGAGCGCATCTATGCCCAGCTCAAGGACGACATCTTCGAGTTCCGCCTGCTGCCGGGCGACCGTTTTTCCGAAGGCGAGATCGCCGAGCGCATGGCCGCCAGCCGCACGCCGGTGCGCCAGGCGCTGTATCGCCTGGAGCGCGAGGGTTATCTGGAGGTGTATTTCCGCAGCGGCTGGCAGGTCAAGCCGTTCGATTTCGCCCACTTCGAGGAGCTCTACGAAGTGCGCATCGTCCTCGAACTGGAGGCGGTCAAGCGTCTGTGCGAACGCCCCGCTGGCGAGCTGCCGGAGGCCCTGGAACAGCTGCGTCGCACCTGGATGGTGCAACCCGAGGAGCGCCTGCAGGACGGCCGCGAAGTTTCGCGTCTGGACGAGCGTTTTCACTGCCAGCTGGTGGAAGCAGCCGGCAACCGCGAGATGGCCCGCCTGCACGCCGAAGTCAGCGAAAAGATCCGAATTATCAGGCGCCTGGACTTCACCCAGGGGCCGCGCGTGGAACTCACCTACGAGGAACACGCCCGCATCCTCGGCGCGATCCTGTCGCGTCGCTGCGAAGAGGCACAGCTATTGCTCAAGACCCATATAGAGGTCAGCAAGGCGGAAGTGCGCAAGATCACCCTGCACATGCTGCACAGCGCCCGCCAGCGGGCGCTGCCGGCGCAAGGGTGACGGTATGACCTTTGAATCACTGCCAAACAATAAAGAGCTGTCCACTTACTCAAGATGAGAATGGAGATCGCACCATGCAACGTCGCAGCCTGATCAAGGCCTTTACCCTTTCCGCTTCCATCGCCGCCATGGGCCTGAGCTGGTCCATCCAGGCCGCCGAGACCATCAAGGTCGGCATCCTGCACTCGCTGTCCGGCACCATGGCCATTTCCGAAACATCGCTCAAAGACATGGCGTTGATGACCATCGAGGAGATCAACGCCAAGGGCGGCGTGCTCGGCAAGCAGCTGGAGCCGGTGGTGGTCGACCCGGCCTCCAACTGGCCGCTGTTCGCAGAAAAAGGCCGCCAGCTGCTGACCCAGGACAAGGTCGCGGTGACCTTCGGCTGCTGGACCTCGGTATCGCGCAAATCCGTGCTCCCGGTCTACGAGGAACTCAACGGCCTGCTGTTCTACCCGGTGCAGTACGAAGGCGAAGAGATGTCGCCGAACGTCTTCTACACCGGCGCAGCGCCGAACCAGCAGGCCATTCCGGCGGTGGAATACCTGCTCAGCGAAGACGGCGGCGGCGCCAAGCGCTTCTTCCTGCTCGGCACCGACTACGTCTACCCGCGCACCACCAACAAGATCCTGCGCGCCTTCCTGCACAGCAAGGGCATCGCCGACAAGGACATCGAAGAGGTCTACACCCCCTTCGGCCACAGCGACTATCAGACCATCGTCGCCAACATCAAGAAGTTCGCCGCCGGCGGCAAGACCGCCGTGGTCTCCACCGTCAACGGCGATTCCAACGTGCCGTTCTACAAGGAACTGGCCAACCAGGGTCTGGAAGCCACCGAAGTGCCGGTGGTGGCCTTCTCCGTGGGTGAAGAGGAACTGCGCGGCATCGACACCAAGCCGCTGGTCGGCCACCTGGCCGCCTGGAACTACTTCCAGTCGGTGGAGAACCCGGTCAACGAGAAGTTCGTCGCCGACTGGAAGGCCTACGCCAAGGCCAAGAAGCTTCCGAACGCCGACACCGTGGTGACCAACGACCCGATGGAAGCCACCTACGTGGGCATCCACATGTGGGCGCAAGCGGTCGAGAAGGCCGGCACCACCGACGTCGACAAGGTGCGTGAAGCCATGGCCGGCCAGGAATTCGCCGCGCCGAGCGGCTTCACCCTGAAGATGGACGAGAAGAACCACCACCTGCACAAGCCGGTGATGATCGGCGAGATCCAGGAAGACGGTCAGTTCTCCGTGGTCTGGGAAACCGAAGGCCCGATCCGCGCCCAGCCGTGGAGCCCCTTCATCGAAGGCAACGACAAGAAAGCCGATACCCCGGTGAAGTCGAACTAAGGCAAAAGCCCTCTCCCGCAAGCGGCAACCGCAGTGCCGCTTGTCTCCCCTCTCCCGCTTGCGGGAGAGGGGCGGGGGAGAGGGTCGCCGTAGCCCGGATGCAATCCGGGAAGCTCGCCCCGGACTTCATCCGGGCTACGCCAAGGACACCCTTATGCCCACTGCCATTACCCGAATTCTCCTGAGCCTGCTGCTGTGGCTGCCCCTGGCGGCGCAGGCTGGCGAGGCCGACGATTTCGTCGCTGCCAACGCCGGCAAGCAGGCCAAGCTGCTGCAGGACTGGGCCGCCGCGCCCAATGCCGAACGCCTGCCACTGCTGCAGGCCCTGCAGCAGGGCCGCGTCGGCAGCGATGCCGACAAGCGAGCCTTCATCGAACAGAGCGGCACCTGGCAGGCCGCCGATGGCGCAGCCAAGGCCAACGGCACGCCGCGCAAACTGCGTCTGAACAACCGTCTGCGCGGCCTGCTGGGCGTGGCCATGGCCAGCCATCAGTTGCTCGCTGACGATGCCGCCGCGCGCCTGGCCGCCGCCAAGCAGTTGCAACGCAATACGCCGCCGGCACTGCTGCCGCTGCTGGAAAGCCGGTTGAGCATCGAAGCCGATGAAACCGTGCGGGACGCCATTACCCTGGCCCTGGCCAACCTGCAGCTGGAGGCCAGCGACCCGACCGTGCGCCTGGCCGCCGTGGAGCGCCTCGGCAAGACCGGCGACCCGCTGGCCCGCACGCGTCTGCAAAGCCTGCTCGATGGCGAGGAAAGCGATGCCGCCGTGCGCGCCGCCGCCGAGAAAAGCCTGGCCCAGGTGAAGAACAAACTGCTGATCGGCGAACTGCTCGGCCAGGCCTTCAGTGGCCTGTCGCTGGGTTCGATCCTGCTGCTCGCCGCCCTGGGTCTGGCCATCACCTTCGGCTTGCTCGGGGTGATCAACATGGCCCACGGCGAGATGCTGATGCTCGGTGCCTACACCACCTATGTGGTGCAGCTGAGCTTCCAGCGCCTGGCCCCCGAATACCTCACGCTCTACCCGCTGGCCGCGCTGCCCATCGCCTTTCTGGTCACCGCCTGCATCGGCATGGTGCTGGAGCGCACGGTGATCCGCCATCTCTACGGCCGCCCGCTGGAAACCCTGCTGGCCACCTGGGGTATCAGCCTGATCCTCATCCAGCTGGTGCGCGTCACCTTCGGCGCGCAGAACGTCGAGGTGGCCAACCCCGCCTGGCTGTCCGGCGGCGTGCAGGTGCTGCCCAACCTGGTGCTGCCGTACAACCGCATCGTCATCATCGGCTTCGCCCTGTTCGTCGTGGTCCTTACATGGCTGCTGCTGAACAAGACGCGCCTGGGCCTGAACGTGCGCGCGGTGACGCAGAACCGCAACATGGCCGCCTGCTGCGGCGTGCCCACCGGGCGCGTGGACATGCTCGCCTTCGGCCTCGGTTCGGGCATCGCCGGCCTCGGCGGCGTGGCGCTGAGCCAGATCGGCAACGTCGGTCCGGACCTGGGTCAGAGCTACATCATCGACTCCTTCCTGGTGGTGGTGCTCGGCGGCGTCGGCCAGTTGGCCGGTAGCGTGCTGGCGGCCTTCGGCCTGGGCGTGGTGAACAAGTTCCTCGAACCGCAGATCGGTGCGGTGCTCGGCAAGATCCTCATCCTCGCGCTGATCATTCTGTTTATTCAGAAACGCCCGCAGGGTCTGTTCGCACTGAAAGGAAGGGTGATCGACTGATGACCATGCCACTGAATCCCATGCCTGTTAACAAGAGCCTACTGGCCCGCGCCAGCGCCAAGCTCGGCCCACAGGTTTCGCTGGCCATCGGCCTGCTGGTGCTGGCCGTGCTGCTCGCCATGCCGCTGCTGCACCTGCTGCCGTCCGATCATGCCCTGCACGTCTCTGCCTACGCCCTGACGCTGGTGGGCAAGATCCTCTGCTACGCCATCGTCGCCCTGGCGCTGGACCTGGTCTGGGGCTACGCCGGCATGCTGTCGCTGGGCCACGGCCTGTTCTTCGCCCTCGGCGGTTATGCCATGGGCATGTACCTGATGCGCCAGTCGGCCGGCGACGGGCTGCCGGCCTTTATGAGCTTCCTGGCCTGGAGCGAGCTGCCCTGGTACTGGTACGGCACCTCGAGTTTTCTCTGGGCGATGTGCCTGGTGGTACTGGCGCCCGGCCTGCTGGCCCTGGTGTTCGGTTTCTTCGCCTTCCGCTCGCGGATCAAGGGCGTGTACTTCTCGATCATGACCCAGGCGCTGACCTTTGCCGGCATGCTCTTGTTCTTCCGTAACGAAACCGGCTTCGGCGGCAACAACGGCTTTACCGGTTTCACCCGCATTCTCGGCTTCGACATCACCGCGCAGGGCACCCGTGCCGCGCTGTTCTTCGCCACCGTGGTGCTGCTGGTGGGCAGCCTGTACCTGGGCTTTCGCCTGGCGCGCAGCAAGTTCGGCCGCGTGCTGACCGCCCTGCGTGACGCCGAGAACCGCCTGATGTTCTGCGGCTACGATCCGCTCGGCTACAAGCTGTTTATCTGGGTGCTATCCGCTGTGCTGTGCGGCCTGGCCGGCGCGCTGTACGTGCCCCAGGTGGGCATCATCAACCCCAGCGAGATGGCGCCGACCCAGTCCATCGAAGCCGCCGTGTGGGTCGCCCTCGGTGGTCGTGGCACGCTGATCGGTCCGCTGCTCGGCGCCGGTATCGTCAACGGCATGAAGAGCTGGTTCACCGTGGCCTTCCCCGAGTACTGGCTGTTCGCCCTGGGCGCGCTGTTTATCGTCGTCACCCTCTTTCTACCCAAGGGAATGATCGGCCTGCTGAAGAAGGAGAAGGATCAATGAGAGCCACTCCCCTGCCCGAGACCATGCTCGAAGCCGCCTTCGACCCCACCGGCCTGGCGCTGGATACCGGCAAGAACGTCGGCAAGGGCGTCAACGTCCGCCATGGCACCATCCTCACCCTGGAAGACATCAACGTCAGCTTCGATGGCTTCAAGGCGCTGACCAACCTGACCCTGTACATCGGCGTCGGTGAGCTGCGTTGCATCATCGGCCCCAACGGCGCCGGCAAAACCACCATGATGGACGTGATCACCGGCAAGACCCGCCCGGACAACGGCGTCGCCTACTTCGGCGAACAGTACGACCTCACCAGCATGAGCGAGGTGCAGATCGCCCAGGCCGGCATCGGCCGCAAGTTCCAGAAGCCCACGGTGTTCGAAGCGCTGACGGTGTTCGAGAACCTGGAGCTGGCGCAGAAGACCAACAAGTCGGTGTGGGCCAGCCTGCGCGCCAGGCTCAACGGCGAGCAGAAGGATCACATCGAGGAAGTGCTGAGCACCATCCGCCTGGAAGCCTCGCGCCATCGCCCGGCCGGCCTGCTTTCCCACGGCCAGAAGCAGTTCCTCGAGATCGGCATGCTGCTGGTGCAGGAGCCGCACCTGCTGCTGCTCGACGAGCCGGTGGCGGGCATGACCGACGCCGAAACCGAGTTCACCGCCGAGCTGTTCAAGTCCCTGGCACGCAAGCACTCGCTGATGGTGGTCGAGCACGACATGGGCTTCGTCGGCTCCATCGCCGACCACGTCACCGTGCTGCACCAGGGCAGCGTGCTGGCCGAAGGCTCGCTGGAGCAGGTACAGAACGACGAGCGGGTGATCGAGGTTTATCTGGGTCGCTGACAGTCGGTGCGCACAGCGCACCCTACCCGGCGCGGTGCATTTCATCCCGTAGGGTGCGCCGCGCGCACCGCATGCTAAGGACATCGATATGCTGCAAGTCCAACAACTCCACCAGTATTACGGCGGCAGCCACATCCTCCGTGGCCTGTCGTTCGACGTGAAGGTCGGCGAGGTCACCTGCCTGCTCGGCCGCAACGGCGTGGGCAAGACTACCCTGCTCAAGTGCCTGATGGGCCTGATCCCGGCCAAGGACGGCCATGTGCAATGGGAAGGCAAGGCCATCACCACCTACAAGCCGCACCAGCGCGTACACGCCGGCATCGCCTACGTGCCCCAGGGCCGCGAGATCTTCGGTCGCCTGACGGTGGAAGAGAACCTGCTGATGGGCCTGTCACGCTTTCCCGGCAGCCAGGCCAAGGAAGTGCCGGCGTTCATCTACGAACTCTTCCCGGTGTTGCGCGAAATGAAGCATCGCCGTGGCGGCGACCTGTCCGGTGGTCAGCAGCAACAGCTGGCCATCGGCCGCGCCCTGGCCAGCCAGCCGCGCCTGTTGATCCTCGACGAACCCACCGAAGGCATCCAGCCCTCGGTGATCAAGGAGATCGGCGCGGTGATCAAGAAGCTCGCCGCCCGTGGCGACATGGCCATCCTGCTGGTGGAGCAGTTCTACGACTTCGCCGCCGAACTGGCCGACCAGTACCTGGTGATGAGCCGCGGCGAGATCGTCCAGCAGGGCCGCGGCGAGAACATGGAAGCCGAGGGCGTACGCGGACTGGTGGCCATCTAGTAGGGTGCGCCCCGCGGTCCTCTCAAGGCATAGGGACCCTGCTGCCGCTCGCAGGCGGGGTTCGCACGGCGGACGGTTACCGCGAACGTCTCGCTGCCCTGGTGCGCACGGCCTAGGCGGCCCCGCGACACCCTACGTGGGTGTGTGGCCGCATGCCGCGCCACACGCACCGAATTGGTTCGAGGCACGCCTCTTGCTTGCCCACTCGGTCAACTATTGCGTGGAACCTGCCCTGCCATGAATCTGCCTGCCGCCCTGTTCACGCCCAGCTGGCCCGCCGAGCTGGAGCTGGCTTACGCGCGCCACGGCGAACGCACCACGCCGGTGCGCAGGCGCCATCTTGGCCCTCTCCGGGTGCAGAAACACCTCCACGCCGAGGGGCCGGAGGTGTGCCAGCACATCATCGTCCACCCGCCCGGCGGCATCGCCGGTGGCGACCGCCTGGACATCTCGGCCCATGCCGGCGAACGCACCTGGGTGCAGCTCACCAGCCCCGGCGCAGCCAAGTGGTACCGCGCCGCCGGCGTCGCCCGCCAGGATCTGCGCCTGCGCGTCGAGGCCGGTGCCACCCTGGAATGGCTGCCGCAGGAAACCATCGTCTATGCCGGCGCCCAGGCCGAACTGCACACGCAGATCGAGCTGCACGGCGACGCCCGCCTGCTGTACTGGGATATCGTCGCCCTCGGCCGCCCCGCCGCCGACGAGCGCTTTGCCAGCGGCCACTTTCAGGCCGCGCTGGATGTTCGCCGTGACGGCAGGTTGCTGTGGCACGAGCGCCAGCGCGTGAGCGGCGGCGACGGCCTGCTCGACTCGCCCATCGGCCTGAACGGCCAGCCGGTCTTCGCCACCCTGCTGGTCAGTGGCGAGGTGGACAGTGATTTACTCGAGCGCTGCCGCGAACTGAAGATCGAAGGCGTACGTGGCGATCTCAGCCAGCTCGCGGGCCTGCTGGTCGCCCGCTGTCTGGCCAGCGAAGCACTCAAGGGGCGTGCCTGGCTGATCGCCCTGTGGCGCCTGTTGCGCCCGGCCCTGCTGGGGCGCGAGGCGGTGCCGCCGCGAATCTGGAGTACCTGAGCACAACGAACAGGTAGGAGCCGGCTTGCCGGCGATCAGCAGAGGCCTAATCGCCGGCAAGCCGGCTCCTACAAATTGCATTACAGCCACGCCAGAGTGGAACAGCGCACGCCGCTGTCCACCAAGCGACCGAAGCACCATTGCGGACAGGGCACAGCCTTGCCCGCTCCAAGACTGGAGCCGTCATGGATTTGTCACCAAGAGAAAAAGACAAACTGCTGATCTTCACCGCCGGCCTGGTGGCCGAGCGCCGTCTGGCCCGAGGGGTCAAGCTCAACTACCCGGAAGCCATGGCCTATATCTCCGCCGCGCTGCTCGAAGGCGCGCGCGACGGCCAGACCGTCGCCGAGTTGATGCACTTCGGCACCACCCTGCTGAGTCGCGAGCAGGTGATGGAGGGCGTGCCGGAGATGATCCCGGAGATTCAGATCGAAGCCACCTTTCCCGACGGCACCAAGCTGGTGACCGTCCACCAGCCGATTGCGTGATTCATGAGTTATTCGATAGTGAATGCCGGCGAAGCCGATCTGCCCGGAATCCTGGCCATCTACAACGACGCCGTGCAGCACACCACGGCGATCTGGAACGAGACCCTGGTGGACCTGGCCGACCGCCGCGCCTGGCTGGCCGAACGCACGGCGGCCGGCTTTCCCGTGCTGGTCGCGCATGACGCCGCCGGCGAGGTAGTCGGCTACGCCAGCTACGGCATCTGGCGCACCATCGAGGGCTTTCGCCACACCGTCGAGCACTCGGTCTACGTACGCGCCGACCAGCGCGGTCAGGGTCTGGGCCCGGCGCTGATGCAGGCGCTGATCGAGCGCGCTCGGGTCGCCAACCTGCACGTCATGGTCGCCGCCATCGAGTCGAAAAATGCCGCCTCGATTCGCCTGCACCAGCGCCTCGGCTTCATCACCACCGGGCAGATGCCCCAGGTCGGCCGCAAGTTCGGGCGCTGGCTGGATCTGACCTTTATGCAATTGATTCTGGAGTGAGCAACCCATGATTCCCGGCCAATACCAGATTGCCGACGGCGAGATCGAGCTCAATGCCGGCCGCCGCACCCTGACCCTGTCCGTGGCCAACAGTGGCGACCGGCCGATCCAGGTCGGCTCGCACTATCACTTCTTCGAGACCAACGATGCGCTGATCTTCGATCGAGCATCCACGCGAGGTATGCGCCTGAACATCCCCGCCGGCACCGCGGTGCGTTTCGAACCTGGGCAGAGCCGTGAGGTGGAACTGGTCGATCTGGCCGGCGCGCGCCGGGTGTTCGGCTTCGCCGGCCGGGTGATGGGCGATCTTTGAGATACCAATTTTCGTAGGGTGCGCCGCGCGCACCAGCAACGACACAGATAGCAACGGTGCGCACAGCGCACCCTACGGGACGAGCCAATGAAGATCAGCAGACAAGCCTATGCCGACATGTTCGGCCCCAGCCTCGGCGACAAGGTGCGCCTGGCCGATACCGACCTGTGGATTGAAGTCGAGAAGGACTTCACCACCTACGGTGAAGAAGTAAAATTCGGCGGCGGCAAGGTGATCCGCGACGGCATGGGCCAGGGCCAGCTGTGCGCCGCCGACGTGGTCGACACCCTGATCACCAACGCCCTGATCATCGACCACTGGGGCATCGTCAAGGCCGACGTCGGCCTCAAGGACGGACGCATCGCCGCCATCGGCAAGGCCGGCAACCCGGATATCCAGCCCGACGTGACCATCGCCATCGGCGCCGGCACCGAGGTGATCGCCGGCGAGGGCATGATCCTTACCGCGGGCGGCATCGACACCCATATCCATTTCATCTGCCCGCAGCAGATCGAAGAGGCGCTGATGAGCGGCGTCACCACCATGATCGGCGGCGGCACGGGACCGGCCACCGGCACCAACGCCACCACCTGCACCTCGGGGCCCTGGCACATGGCGCGCATGCTGCAGGCCGCCGACGCCTTCCCGATGAATCTGGGCTTCACCGGCAAGGGCAACGCCTCGCTGCCGGAGCCCTTGATCGAACAGGTCAAGGCCGGCGCCATCGGCCTGAAGCTGCACGAGGACTGGGGCACCACCCCGGCGGCCATCGACAACTGCCTGAGCGTGGCCGACCAATACGATGTGCAGGTGGCGATCCACACCGACACCCTGAACGAGTCCGGCTTCGTCGAGACCACCCTGGGCGCCTTCAAGGGCCGCACCATCCACACCTACCACACGGAGGGCGCCGGCGGCGGCCATGCGCCGGATATCATCAAGGCCTGCGGCTTCCCCAATGTGCTGCCCAGTTCCACCAACCCGACCCGGCCCTTCACCCGCAACACCATCGACGAGCATCTGGACATGCTGATGGTCTGCCACCACCTCGACCCGAGCATCGCCGAGGACGTGGCCTTCGCCGAGAGCCGTATCCGCCGGGAAACCATTGCGGCAGAAGACATCCTCCACGACCTCGGCGCCTTCTCCATGATCAGTTCCGACAGCCAGGCCATGGGTCGCGTCGGCGAGGTGATCACGCGTACCTGGCAGACCGCCGACAAGATGAAGAAACAGCGCGGCGCCCTGCCCGAGGACGCCCCCGGCAACGACAACTTCCGCACCAAGCGCTATATCGCCAAATACACCATCAACCCGGCGATCACCCATGGCATCAGCCATGAAGTGGGCTCGATCGAAGTGGGCAAGTGGGCGGATCTGGTGCTCTGGCGCCCGGCCTTCTTCGGCGTGAAGCCGACGCTGATCCTCAAGGGCGGGGCGATTGCCGCCAGCCTGATGGGCGATGCCAACGCCTCGATCCCGACACCGCAGCCGGTGCATTACCGGCCGATGTTCGCCAGCTACGCCGGCAGCCGCCATGCCACCAGCATCACCTTCATCAGCCAGGCCGCCTTCGACGCCGGCATGCCCGAGCAGCTGGGTCTGAAGAAGAAGATCGGCGTGGTCAAAGGCTGCCGCGAGGTGCAGAAGACCGACCTGATCCATAACGGCTACCTGCCGAACATCGAGGTCGATCCACAGAACTATCAGGTCAGGGCCGACGGCCAGTTGCTCTGGTGCGAGCCGGCCGAGGTGCTGCCGATGGCGCAGCGGTATTTCCTGTTCTGACGCAAAAGCCGGGCGTTATGCCCGGCTCTCATTGGTCTGTCAGGACGCCTGCTTCATCTGGTCGTAGGCGTTCAGGTAATCACCGGCCAGTTGCTGCTTCTCCTTGTCGCGAAGCAGTTTGCCGGCCATCTGGAAGAAGGTGTGTTCTTCTTCCTTGAGATGGTGCTCGACCTTTTCCGCCAGCGCCTTGGCTTGCGCCAGCCAGCTCGGGCTGCTGGGGTCGGTTTCTTCCAGGCCCTCGACCATTTCATCCATCTGGTGATGCTCGGCAATCGCATGGCGCGACAGATCCACACCAGCATCTTGCTGCATCAGGGGGATATAGAAATGGCGTTCTTCGGCCACCGAATGCACGGCCAGTTCCTGCTTGAGCTGAGAAAACAAGGCGTGGCGCTCGGCGCTGTCGCCCTGGGTGGCGATCAGTTTCTGCGCCAGTTCGCGCTGGATGTCGTGGCTGATGCGCAAGGCTTCGAAAATCGTCATGCAGGCACCTCCTCTTCCTGAGTCACGGTCTTAGTAGCACTAGACCATCAGGACTCGAATAGGTGCCGTACCGCTTGCTCAGCGCAGCTGACTGTCCTTGCTGCCGCGGCGGTTGTAACCGCTGTAGGCGGCGTTTTCCCGGTCGTGCTCGGCCTGGCACTTTACGCACAGGCGCACGCCGGGAATCGCCTGACGACGGGCTTCGGGAATGACGGCGTCGCATTCCTCGCAGTGCCGCAGGCTCTCGCCTTTCGGCAGCTGGCTGCGGGCACGCGCGATGGCGTCCTCGATGCTGCTGTCGATCTGTTCCTGTACCGCGTCGTCGTTCGCCCAACCACTTGCCATGCTGCACCTCCTCGCCCCTACCGAACAGATATGCGCCCGGGGCAGGCGAAGTGCAAGTGCTGCCTGTCGTTACTCGCGGACTTCCATGAACTCCTTGGCCCAGAGAATGTAATCCTCGGGCATGGTGTACTTGTGGGTCAGCTCGGTGGCGTTGAGGTCGCACGGCTGGGCGCCGCGCTGCTCGCGCAGGCAGTCGTAGGTGGCCTTGATCGCGGCGAAGTAGGCCGCATGGCCGTTGACCACGATGCGCACGCCCAGGCGTGCCAGGCGCTGGTTGTCGCGCAGCTCGGGGTTGCCGTAGGTGACCAGCATCAGCGGCACCTTGAGGCCTGCGGCGATCTGCTCCAGGTGGGCGAAGTCCCTGACCCCGACCAGGCAGATGCCGTCGGCCCCGGCCGCCTCGTAGGCGCGGGTGCGGCGGATCACCTCGTCCACCTCCAGTACGCCGGCATGGGTCCGGGCGATGATGGAAAGCTCCGGGTCGACGCGCGCTTCCAGCGCGGCGAGGATCTTGCCGACGCCCTCCTCGATGGAGATCAGGTCGGTGGACTTGCGACCGAATTGGGCCGGCAGCAGGGTGTCTTCAATGGTCAGCGCGGCGACGCCGGCGCGTTCCAGCTCGACCACGGTGCGCATCACGTTGAGCGCGTTGCCGTAACCGTGGTCGGCATCGGCGATCACCGGCAGGCGGGCGACGCGGCCGATGCGCGCGGCCTGCTCGACGAATTCGCTGAGGGTGATCAGGGCGAAGTCCGGCGCACCGAGCACCTGCAGGGAGGCGACGGAGCCGCCGAGGATGCCGACCTCGAAGTCGAGATCGGCGGCGATACGGGCGGACATGGGATCGAAGACCGAGGCGGTGTGATAGCAGCGCTCGGAAGCCAGCAGCGCTCTGAAGGCGCTACGCAGCTCATGGTGGGATGCACGTTGCAGGATGGGCATGGGGCGTATTCCAGATTCGGTTGAATCGCTTCTTGGTCTTTTTGCTATTGGCGTAGACGCGGTGAAGGTTAGCGCAGGGCACTTGCGCTCAGCTTTCAACCGGATCGACGTACGCCTGACCAGCAAATTACCGGCCAGCCAGCCCCGCCGGCAGCGCCGGGAAGAATCCACCGCCGGTCAGCAGCCCGTAAGCCATCCAGCCGGCCACGGCCAGATAGAACAGGCGCGGCAGCCAGGTGGCCAGCGCCTGCTGCCGGGCGGCCAGCTGCTGCGCCTGCAGGCGGGCGAAGCGCAGCAACGCCTCGCCCGGGCGACCGGTCGCCTCGCCGGTATTGAGCACGGCCATCAGCATGGGTTTGCCGGGGAACGCCAGGGCATCGAACGCACGCGCCAGCGACTGTCCGGCCGCCACCCGCGGCGCCAGGTTGGCGAAATCCCGCCGCAGGCGGGCATTGCTCTGCGCCGCGCAGGCACGCGGCAGCGCGTCGAGCACCGGCATGCCGGCCTCCAGCAACAGGCCCAGGCTGTCGCAGAAATTGCGCAGGTCGGCCCGCCGCTGCAGGCTGCCCAGCAGCGGCATGGCCAGGATCAGATCATCCAGCGCAGTGGGCTGCGCCGCGGCACGCAGCTGCCAACGGCGCCACAGCCAGCGCACACCGAAATACAGGCCGAGCAGCCAGAGTACCGGCAACGCCACCTGCGCCAGATAGCCGCCCAGGCCGAGGGCACCGCCCACCAATGCCGGCAGAGGCTTGACCGCCAGCGCCAGCAGCAGAATGCCGGCGGGCAGAAGCAGGCGGGACTTCAGGGCAGCGGCATGGTTGGCCTGCTCGGCGTAACGCTGGGCCAACTGTTCATGAATATGCGCCAGTCCGCCGGCCTCCTGCGCGGCCCGTACCAGGGTGCTCTCCAATGGCGTGAATACGCCACTGAGCTGGCCGGAACTCGCCAGGTCGCGCCCGCCGCCGACCATCTGCCGCAGGCGCCTGACGGCCGGCTCATGGCGGGCGCCAAGCATCAGCCCGGCCAGTGCCTGGTCGATCGGCACACCGGCCCGCTCCATCGCCGCCAGGTGGGCAAATAGCTGGGCGCGGCTGTTCAGGTCGAGAGGCTTGGAAGTACGGGGCATCAGTGCGCTCGTCACAGGGGAAAGTCACAGGTTAACCAGCCTGCCGCGCGCACCTCCAGTCCGAGGTCAGCAAGGCGCGATTCAATCGACACGCAACAGCTCGGCCAGCGCCTCGTCATCGGCGCTGGGAAACCACTGCCGGTAGATGCGCTCCAGGCTGCCGTCCCGGCGCATCTCGTCCAGGGCACGCTGCCAACGCGCCACGCGTTCGAGATCGGTCTGCCGCGAGAAGGCGATGTAGGAGTCGTTGGGCATCAGGTCGAACTGTTCCTGCAACTGGCTGGCGTGCATGCCCTGCTCGGCCAACATGCCATCGAGGGTGAGGTTGTTGGCGAGCAGCAGCTTGACCCGGCCATGGCGGAACATGCGCAACATGTCCTGCGGGGTCGGCACCCCGTAGAGATTCTCCATCTGCTGTTCGCGCAACAGCTCGTAGCTGTACCACTGCTTGGGCACGGCAAGGGTGCCGAGCTGACGCACATCGTCCAGGTTGGCCACGCGCACGCCGGACTCCTTGAGGCTGTAGAAGCGCGTATGACCGCGGGCAATCGGCCCGACCCAGTGGAACAGGGGCTCGCGCGCCGGCGTGCGCACGGTGGAGAACAGGGCGGTATCGGCCTGCTGCCGAACCTGGTGGTAGCCGCGGGTCCAGGGCACCAGCTCGATGCGCGCCACCTCGCCGGTACGGCGGATCAGCTCTTCGACCACCGCCACCGCCATGCCGCTCGGCCGCCCCTCTTCGAGATAGCTGAACGGCCGGTAATCCTCGGTGTACAGCCTCAGCTCGGCAGCCGCCGCGCTCAGGCAGCAGAGCAGCACAAGAACACCGGCCATGCAATTCCGAATCATCGTTCGCCACCGTCTAGGGCGCGCCCTACAGCCAATTCAGGGCGACCAGGCGAAGGATGATAAACGCCCGTCTCGTGCATCACCAAGGCTGTTCTGGCGAGGCCATCTCGGCCAGCTTGTCGGCGGTGAGTACGCGGGGCTCGAGCAGCAGACGCAGACGCGCGGCAGCCGGTTCGCCACGCAAGGCGCGCTGCACCAGGCGCACCGCATGATCGCCGATGGCCTGCGGCTGTTGCAGCAACAATGCCTGGATCTCGCCCTGGCGCACGGCATCGAACAGCAGATCGCCGCCATCGAAACCGACGAAGCGCACCTGCCCGGCCTTGCCCAGCTGGCGCAGGGCCGCCAGGGTCGCGCGAGTGCTGCTGCCATTGGGGCTGAACAGGCCATCGAGCCGGGGCAGGTGTTCGCTCAGGGCGGCGACGATGCCTTCCCGGTCGTCGCCCAGATAGGCGTCAAAGGCCACCTCCAGACCGGCCGCCTGCGCCGCCAGCAGGAAGCCGCGTTCGCGCTCGCGGGTCGACTGCAAATCCTGACGCAGGCGCAGCAGGGCGACCCGGCCACGACCGCCCAGCAGTTCGGCCAGCTGTTGCCCGGCCAGCTGCCCAGCGAGGAAGTTGTCGGTGGCGACCAGGCCGTAGGCACCCTCTCCGGCGATATCACGATCGATGTACACCGTGGGGATGCCCTGCGCGCGCAGGGCCGCGACGCGCGACTCGATGGCCTGCCCGGTCGGGGCGATGATCAGCCCCCTGCAGCCGCGCGCCACCACCCGCTCGATGAGCTGCAACTGCACCTCCACATCGCCATCGTGACTGAGGCCACGGGTGTACAAGTCCAGCTCAAGCTCGTCGGCACTTTGCCGTGCACCGGCCTCCACCGCGCTCCAGAAGGTGGAGCTGCCGGCTGGCACCATGCCGATGCAGTCACGCGCCCAGCTGGCGCCGGGCAACAGAACGGCAGCACTGATCAGCAGATGGCATAGGCAGGCGATTCTCGGCATGACGTGAACTCCCAGGCTGTGCCATCACTTTAGCATCGCAAGGCGCCTGTTCTCGCCTGTCGGCAGGCTGTCGACTCATACTTTTTCACACTCCAAACCGACAGTCGGGCTGGCCCTGGCGCGCCGGGCAGGCGATCATCGGGCCTCCTAAGCAGACTCCAGCTACCATGACCGCAACTACCGACAGCCGTACCCCGACACACAAGCCCCGTCCGCTGATCGATCTGGCCATCAGTATCCTGATTCCCTCCTTCATCCTGATGAAGCTGAGCGGCGAGCATCGCCTGGGAGCCGACGGTGCGCTGCTGCTGGCACTGGCCTTCCCGCTGGGCTGGGGCGCGTTCGAGCTGATCAAGTACCGCAAATTCAACTTCATCGCCCTGCTCGGTCTGATCAGCGTCGCGTTGACCGGCGGTATCGGCCTGCTCAAGCTCGACACCCAGTGGCTGGCGGTCAAGGAAGCGCTGATTCCCGGGCTGATCGGCATCGCCGTGCTGGTTTCCACCCGCACCCGCTACCCGCTGATCCGCACCCTGCTGTTCAACAAGACGGTGCTCAACGTCGACAAGATCCACGAGCGCCTGGAACAGGGCGGCCACGTCGAGCATTTCGAAACGCGGCTGATGCGCGCCACCTACTGGCTCAGCGGCACCTTCTTCTTCTCCTCGTTCATGAACTACGTGCTGGCCAAGTGGATCGTCAACAGCCCGGCCGGCACCGAGGCGTTCAACGACGAACTGGGGCGCATGACTCTGCTCAGCTATCCGATGATCGCCATCCCCTCGATGATCATGCTGATGGCCATCTTCTACTACCTGTGGAAGACCATCCATGGCCTGACCGGCCTGAGCCTGGAAGAGATCATGGCCAACAGCGGCCAGGAATCGCAGTCCTGAACCTCGCCGGCCCAGCGGCCGGCGCGCTCCTGCCATGCTGACGCTGTCCGTCTATCCGGCGCTGTTTCTCTCGGCCTTCGGCGCGGCGACGTTGCTGCCGCTGCAGTCCGAAGCCGTTCTGGTCGCCCTGCTGCTGGCCGGCCAGCACCCGCTCTGGGCCCTGCTGCTGGTGGCCACCCTGGGCAACGTGCTGGGCTCCTGGGTCAACTGGCTGCTGGGCCGCTCCCTCGAACGCTATCGCGAGCGCCGCTGGTTTCCGGTCAGCCCGGCGCGGCTGCAGCAGGCGCAGGCCTGGTACGCACGCTATGGTCGCTGGTCGCTGCTGCTGAGCTGGATGCCGGTGATCGGCGACCCGCTGACCCTGGTCGCCGGGGTGATGCGCGAGCGCCTGTGGGTATTTCTGGCTATCGTCACCCTGGCCAAGGCCGGTCGTTATGCGGTGCTGGCCGCCCTTACCCTGGCCTGGATCTGAAGACGCCGACACGGCGATACGCGCTTGCCTGTTGAGCGAAAGCAGTGCCTCCCTGATACTGCGCAGCGCGCCGCGAAGGGCACCATCTGCCCGCGGCCATCGCGAGCCGACCTACAAGGTCGCTGAACATTAGCCTCGACAGCCCCCTGGCCGGCAAGATCGCCTGACGGGGCTGCCGAGCGAGGAGTCGCAGTGTCCGTTGTCGAAGCCAAACCCAAGCTGAAACGCAGCGATCTGATCTGGACGCTGATCGGTCTGAGCGCCGTGGTCGCCTCCTGCTTCCTGCTCTACCGCGAGCTGCGCACCATCTCCCTCGACGAGATCGCCGACAGCCTGCGCGCCATCAGCCACCTGAACTGGCTCATGGCCGCCGGCGCCACACTCGGTGCCTACTGGGCGCTGGCCTGGTACGACCGCATCGCCATCGCCCACCTGGGCAAGCAGATTCCCTGGCGCTTCATCACCCTGTGCTCCTTCACCACCTACGCCCTGGCTCACAACATCGGCGCCTCGGTGTTCTCCGGCGCGGTGGTGCGCTATCGCGCCTATCGCAGCAAGGGCCTGACGCCGCAGGAAATCGGCATCCTCATCGTCTTCTGCTCCTTCACCTTCGCCCTCGGCACCCTGCTGGCCAGCGGCTGCGTGCTGATCGCCCAGCCCGACCTGATCCACCGCGTCGCCGACATCACGCCGCTGGTCTCGGTGGGCATCGGCACGCTGCTGCTGACGCTGGTCGGCCTCTACGTACTCGGCGCCTGGCGCCAGTTCAAGCCCTGGACGCTGGGCAAGCTGCACGTGGAGTACCCGCGTCTGCCCATCGTCGCTCGCCAGTTGCTGGCCGGCCCGCTGGAGCTGTTGTGCGCGGCGGCGATCATCTATTTCGCCCTGCCGGCCGACAATCACCCCGGTTACCTGGTGGTGCTCGGCGTGTTCCTCGCGTCCTTCTCCCTGGCCCTGCTGTCCCACGCGCCGGGCGGCCTGGGCGTGCTGGAGGTCACCTTCCTCGCCGCCATGCCGGAAATCCGCCCGGCCGACGTACTGGCGGCGCTGATCGTGTTCCGCGTGTTCTACCTGCTGCTGCCGTTCGCCCTGTCGCTGCTGGTGGTGCTGGGCTTCGAGTGGAGCCAGTGGCAGAGCAGGCGGCACAGCGCCAACCTGCCGTCCTGACAGGCGGCTCGCCGTCGCCGCGCCCCTGACATAGAATGCGCGGCCATTTTTTCGGCCCTGCGTTTCCATGTCCTTCTCCACGCCTGCCCGCGCCTGCGGCATCGACTTCGGCACCTCCAACTCCACCGTCGGCTGGCTGCGCCCCGGCCAGGACAGCCTGCTGCTCCTGGAAGACGGCAAGATCACCCTGCCCTCGGTGATTTTCTTCAACACCGAGGAGCGCCGCCCGGTCTATGGCCGCCTGGCCCTGCACGAGTACCTGGAAGGCTACGAAGGGCGCCTGATGCGCTCGCTGAAGAGCCTGCTGGGCTCCAAGCTGCTGAAAAGCGAAACCACCGTGCTGGGCAGTGCCCTGCCGTTCAAGGACCTGCTCGGCTTCTTTATCGGCGAGCTGAAAAAACGTGCCGAAGCCCAGGCCGGGCGTGCCTTCGAGGAAGTGGTGCTGGGCCGCCCAGTATTCTTCGTCGACGACGACCCGGGCGCCGACCAGGAGGCGCAGAACACCCTGGTGAGCGTGGCGCACAAGCTCGGCTTCAGGGAGGTGTCGTTCCAGTACGAACCCATCGCCGCGGCCTTCGACTACGAGTCGAGCCTGGCGCGCGAGGAGCTGGTGCTGATCGTCGATATCGGCGGCGGCACCTCGGACTTCTCCCTAGTGCGTCTGGCCCCTGAGCGCCACCACCTGGCCGAGCGTCAGGACGACATCCTAGCCACTGGCGGCGTGCATATCGGCGGCACCGACTTCGACAAGCAGCTGTCGCTGGCCGGGGTGATGCCGCTGTTCGGCTACGGCAGCCGGATGAAGAGCGACGCCTTCATGCCCACCAGCTACCACCTCAACCTGGCCACCTGGCACACCATCAACGCGCTGTACGCGCAGAAGACCCAGCTGGCCCTGCAGAACATGCGTTACGACATCGTCGACGCCACCGGTATCGACCGCCTGTTCGGCCTGATCGAACAGCGCGCCGGGCACTGGCTGGCGATGCAGGTGGAAGAGAGCAAGATCGCCCTCAGCGAGCAGGATGCACGCCCTATCGACCTGTCGCGCGTCGAGCCGGGCCTGGTCGCCGAGCTGACCCGGCCGCTGTTCGAGAACGCCATCGAGCCGCTGCTCGAGCGCATTCGCGCCAGCCTCACGCAGCTGCTGGCCGATGCCGGCATCACTGCTGAGCAGGTCGACACGCTGTTCTTCACCGGTGGTTCCAGCGGCGTACCGGCGCTGCGCCAGAGCGTGGCGGCGATGCTGCCCAATGCGCGCAGCGTGGAAGGCAACACCTTCGGCAGCATCGGCAGCGGCCTGGCCATCGAAGCGAAGAAGCGCTACGGCTGAGGCAGCGGCGCGCGCCCATTCTGTTTCCAAATGTGCCCATGCGCCGCAGCGCCGGTCAGAGGGTCTAGGTTTACCCGGTGTTCAACCAGCCCACCGGGTGACCCGTCATGCTGAAGAAACTGCTGCTTCTCACCGCCACGCTTGGCTTGCTGCTCAGCGCCGCCCTTGCCCAGGCTCATCACGGCTGGAGCTCCTACGACGCGGACCAGCTCCTGACCCTGGAAGTGCCGCTGCAGAGCGTCAACTATCGCAACCCCCACGCCGATGTGAGCATCGAACACGACGGGCGCACCTGGCAGGTGATCCTCGCCCCGATCAGTCGCCTGCAAGCGCGTGGCCTGCCGGAGGCCGACCTCACAGCGGGCAAGACCGTGACCATAGTCGGCTACCCGCGCAAGGACGGCACCGCGGAAATCCGTGCCGAGCGCATCATCGTCGACGGTCGCACCATCGAACTGCGCTAGATGGACAGCCTGATCGCCTGGGCCGCCTGGCTGGAAGCCTCGGCGCTGGGCGAGCAGATGCGCAGCTCGGCACTGCTCTACCCGGCGTTCAACCTGCTGCATCTGCTGGGCTTGGTGCTGCTGCTTGGGCCCATGCTGCTGCTCGATGCGCGCCTGCTGGGCGCCGGCCGCGGCTTCCCGCTGACAGCGGTGTCGCGCACGCTGACGCCGCTGGCGGTAGCCGGCCTGTTGCTCCTGCTGGGCAGCGGCATCTGTCTGTTCGCCGCCGACGCCGGGCCGCTGGCAGTCGACCGTCTGCTGCAGCTCAAGCTGCTGCTGATCATGCTGGGCGTCGCCAATGCTCTGCTGTTTCGTCATCTGTGGAGTGCCCGGTTGAGCGACTGGGATACGCATGCGCCACTGTTCGGTCGACTACAGGCGGCGCTGTCGCTGCTGGCGTGGATACTGGTGATGAGCCTCGGCCGCCTCCTGGCTTACTTCTAGCGCGGCGTGCTTTGCCTTATCCTGCGCGCCTTCGCCCTCGAACAGGAATGCCCCGATGAAAGCCCAGCTGGAAGAACTGATCGCCAAGATAAGCTCCGGGTGCCTGGCCGAGGACGAGATCGCGCGTATCGCCGACGAGGCCGCGCAAGCCTATGCCGACCCGGCCGCCTTCCTCGCCGCCAATCCGGACGTCAACTACGACGATGAATTCCCCATCCCGCTGGGCGAGTGGGTGGTGGTCGGCAGCCTGCCGGATACCGTGCTGTTTCAGGCCGACAGCTATGAAGAGCTGTTCCAGCGCATCACCGAGTCCTTCGGCCCGCAGGTGCAGTTCGTGCTCAAGCCCAAGCAACTGGCCAAGACCGAGCCGCTCAAGGCGCTCAACCGCATTCAGGTGCAGCTCTCGGCGCTGTCGCCGGAAACCGGCGGCTATGTGCTGGTGGACTTCAGCGAACCGCTGGACGACGAGCTGCAGGCGGTACTGGTGTACGCCAGCGACCTGCCGCGGGTGATGGAGCTGGCGGTGGAAGTGGGCATCTATGCCGCGCCGGCGCTGGAAGCTCTGCAGGCAGAGCAGGCTGGAGAATAAGCCCGCATAACCTGTAGGAGCCCGCTTGCGGGCGATCCGCGATGATCGCCGGCAAGCCGGCTCCTACAAGATCTACGGCAAAGCAGGTCGACAGCTCGCGGATTGCATCCGGGCTACAAGGCCCCGCGCAGCGCTTTCTCGAACAAGGCGCTGTACTGCGCGGCGCTGAAGGCGATGGGGTTGGTGCCCGCCGAAGGGTCCACCTCGGCCATGCGCCCGACCTGCTCGATGCGTGCATCGTCGATGCCGATCTCGCCCAGGCTGTGGGCGATACCCACTTCGCTGCGCAGCGCCAGCACCCAGTCCAGTACCGCCTCGAAGCCGCTGCCCGGCAGCGCCAGATAGCGCGCCATCTTCTCCATCTGCGGCTCGATGGCGCCGCGGTTGGCCACCAGCACGTAAGGCATCAGCACTGCGTTGAGCAGGCCGTGATGGGCGTCGTACAGCGCCCCCAGCGGATGGGCCAGCGCGTGCATGGCGCCGAGGCCGCGCTGGAAGGCGGTGGCGCCCATGCTCGAGGCCACCAGCATCTGCAACCGCGCCTCGACGTCGGTGCCCTGACTGACCGCACGCGGCAGGTACTGCTGCACCAGGCGCATGCCCTCCAGCGCGATGCCCTCGGCCATGGGATGGAAGAGCGGCGAGCAGAAGGCCTCCAGGCTGTGCGACAGCGCGTCCATGCCGGTGGCGGCGGTGAGCTTCGCCGGCAGGCCGACCGTCAGCTCCGGGTCGAGAATCACCAGCGCCGGCAGCATCCGCGCGTGGAAGATGATGCGTTTGATATGCGCCGCGTCGTCGGTGATCACCGAGGCGCGGCCGACTTCCGAGCCGGTGCCGGCGGTGGTCGGCACCGCCACCACCGGCGCCATGCCGGCGACATTGACCCGGCTGGCGTTATCGCCGACGTCCTCGAAATCCCACAGCGGTCGATCCTGGCCGACCATCAGGGCGATGGCCTTGCCGGCATCCAGCGCCGAGCCGCCGCCAAAGGCGATCACCCCGTCATGCCCGCCGGCCTTGAACGCCGCCACACCGTCCATCACGTTGGCGCCGGTGGGGTTGCCCTTGATCGCCGAGAACAGTCCTGCGTTCAAGCCTGCATCGCGACACTGGCGCAGCGCCGCGTCGATCATCGGTAGCGCGGCCAGGCCGGGGTCGGTACACAGCAGCGGCGCGCGCATGCCGAGCTGGCGGCAGGCCTCGGCCAGCTCGCTGATGCGGCCGACGCCGACGCGCATCGAGGTGGGGTAATTCCAGTTCATGCGGTACTGATCGAGAATCATTGCGCGCCTCACAGCTGAGTCTTGAAGTGGAAGGATTTCGGCCGGGTCAGCTGCTCGTAGCCGACCCTTGAGAGGGTGCAGCCACGTCCGGAGTGCTTCACCCCGGTCCAGGCCAGCCCAGGGTCGAGGTAGTCGCAGCGGTTGAGAAACACCGTGCCGGCCTCCACCCGATCGGCCAGGGCCATGGCGGCATCGACGTCGCGGCTGAAGATCGCCGCGGTCAGGCCAAACTCGCTGTCGTTCATCAGCGCCAGCGCCTCCTCGTCGCTGGCGACCTTCTGGATACCCACCACCGGGCCGAAGGATTCCTCGGTCATCACGCGCATTTCATGGTTGACGTTGGTCAGCACCTGCGGCGCCAGGTAGGGCGTACCCGGCGCATCCAGGGGAAACTCGGCCGGGTCGATATGCGCCCTGGCGCCCTGCGCGACCGCCTCGGCGATCTGCGCGCGGACGAAATCGGCGGCGTCGGCCCGCACCAAGGGGCCCAGGGTGATCTGCGGGTCATCCGAGCGCCCCAGCTTGTACTGGCGCACCAGCGCCACCGCCTGCTCGACGAAGGCGTCGTACAGCGACTCGTGCACGTAGATGCGCTCGATACCGCAGCACGATTGGCCGGAGTTGAAGAAGGCGCCGTCGATGGCGGTTTCCACCGCATGGGCCAGGTCGGCGTCGGCGCGCACATAGGCCGGATCCTTGCCGCCCAGCTCCAGGCCGACGCTGATGAAGCGCCCGGCCGCCGCCCGCTCGACCATGGCCCCGCCCGGCACCGAACCGGTGAAGGCGACGTGGTTGATGGTCGGCGCGCGAATCAGCGCTTCGGTCTCGCCGTGGCTCAGGTGCAGGTACTGGAACACGCCTTCGGGCAGGCCGGCCTCGGCAAAGGCCTCGACCATGCGCTCGGCGCACAGCGGGGTCTGCGCCGAGTGTTTGAGCAATACCGCGTTGCCCGCCAGCAGTGCCGGCATCACCGCATTCACGGCGGTCAGGTAGGGGTAGTTCCAGGGCGCGATGACCAGTGCCACACCCAACGGCTCGCGGCGGATGAAGCGGGTGAAGCCGGGCTTGTCCGGCAGGCGGATATCGGCCAGCGAACCCTCGGCGATATCGGCCATATGCGTGGCGCGCTCGACGAAGCCGCGGATCTCGCCGGCGGCGTAGCGGATCGGCCGGCCCATCATCCAGCACAGCTCCTCGGCCAGCTGGCTTTCGCGTGCGGCGAAGGCGTCGATGGCGCGCCGACCGATGGCGATGCGCTCACGCAGCGGTGTGCGTTTCCAGGTCTGCTGCGCCAGCTCGGCACGGGCAAGCGCGGCCTGGATCTCGGGGTTGGAGGCCAGGTGACGTTCGACGTAGACCGAACCGTCGATGGGGGAAATGCATTGCAGTTTGCTCATTAGGTGCTCCACGAATCTTGCCTTCGTAGCCCGGATGCACTCCGGGGACACTCGACGAAAAGCCGCCCCGGATTGCATCCGGGCTACGGGAATGGGGAATCAGATGATTTCGAAGTAGCGATCCAGCTCCCAGTCGCTGACATGGCGGCGGTACTCGCGCTCTTCCCATTCGCGGCTGGCGGCGAAGTGCTCGACGAAGGCGTCGCCGAACAGCTCGCGCGCCGCCTGCGAGCCCTTCAGGCGCTGCGCCGCATCCCACAGCGTGCGCGGCAGCGCCAGCTCCTCGGGGTGCTTGACCGCATAGGCGTTGCCGCTGACCGGCGCGGTCGGCTCCCACTGCTGCATGATTCCGTACAGCCCCGAGCCGATGGCCACCGACAAGGCCAGGAAGGGATTGCCGTCGGCGGCGCCGAGGCGGTACTCCTGGCGCTGCGACTTGTCGCTGCCGGGGATCACCCGCAGCGCCGCGGTGCGGTTCTCCACGCCCCAGGTGGCGTCGGTGGGTGCCCAGAAGCCGGGAATCAGACGCCGGTAGCTGTTCAGGGTCGGCGCCACCATGCACAGGAATTCCGGCATCAGGCGCTGCTGGCCGGCGAGGAAATGCCGCTGCAGCTTGCTCATGTTGTGCGCCTGATCGGGATCAAAGAAGGCCGACTTGTCGCTCGCACGGTCGCGCAGGGACACGTGGATATGCCCGCTCTGCCCGGGGTACTTGCCCGACCACTTGGCCATGAAGGTGGCCATCAGGCCGTTGCGCTGGGCCAGCACCTTCATGAAGGTCTTGAACAGCGCGCCCTTGTCCGCCGCCGCCTCGGCGCGGTCATAGGCGATGGCCGCCTCCAGCACACCGGGGCCGGTCTCGGTATGCAGGCCCTCGATGGGAAAATCCATCGCCTCGCCCATCTCGAGGATCTGGTGATAGAGCTCGGCGTGCACCGAGTTGCGGATCATCGAGTAGCCGAACCAGTCCGGGGTGAACGGCTTGAGATCGCGAAAGCCCTTGGCCCGCGCCGACTCCGGCGTTTCGTCGAACATGAAGAATTCGTACTCCAGCGCCGCATAGGGCTCGAAGCCCATGGCCTGGCAGCGCTCGATCACCCGGCGCAGGGTGCCGCGCGGGCACACCGCCTCGGCCTGCTGATCGAACTCGGCGAGAAACAGCAACATGCCGTTTTCGAAGGGAATCTCGCGACAGGTGTGCGGCAGGATGCGCACCGGCGCATCGGGGTAGCCGCTGTGCCAGCCGGTGTACTGGGCGTTGTCGTAGAGCTGGTCCTTGACGTCCCAGCCGAGCACCACGTCGCAGAAGGCGAAGCCGTGCTCCAGGGCGGAGAAGAACTTGCTGCGGCTCATGTACTTGCCGCGCATCACCCCATCGTTGTCGAACAGACCGACCTTCACGTGGCTCAGGCCACGTTCCTCGACGATGCGCCGGGCATCGCCCAGGGTCTTTACATCCCGTGGTTTGAACATGCTAACCCCTGTGTCTTGTTGTTATCGCGGGCGGGTTCGGCGCACGGCTGGGCATTCATGACCGGCCTGGCAGGGCCGACAGCGCATGGGCACAGCACGACGCCTATGACAGCGTCCGTTTCAGGCCCATTGAGTGTGGTACAGGATTGCCGGGATGGCAGGTCGAGGCGGGAAAAATCTGCCTGCGCGGCGCCAGGCCGGCAGGACTAACCGTAGGGTGCGCCGTGCGCACCAGACAACCGAGGCCGGCCGCGCACCAAACAGACCTGGGGCCTCGCCAATAGAACCGCGCCCGTACCTAGGGGTACGGGCGCATGGTTTCGCCTGACGCTGCGCAGGCTCAACCGCGATAAGGCGCCCCCGCCTTGGCCATCAGCGCGTTGTACTTCTTGAAGATGTCCACCACCTTGGCGCAGCGCGGGCTGGTCTTGGCGATCTCGTCCCAGAACTTCAGCGCCTCGGCTTCCACCGTGGCCCACTCCTCGGCGGGGATGGAGGTCAGCTGCAGCTTGCCGCCCTCCACGCGCAGCTGCGCCTCGCCGCCCCAGTACCAGTGCTGGCGGTAGTAGTTGGAGCTGTCCATGCACAGCTTGAACAGGGTCTTGAGGTGTTCGGGCACCTCGGCCCATTTGTCCGAGTTGGCGAAGTAGGAGCCGATCCAGGCGCCGGAGATGTTGTTGGTGAGGAAGTACTTGGTGACGTTGGCCCAGCCCACCGTGTAGTCCTCGGTGATGCCGGACCAGGCGATGCCGTCCAGCTCGCCGGTCTGCACCGCCACCTCGACGTCTTCCCAGGGCAGGGTCACCGGAATCACGCCGAAGCGGGCGAGGAACTTGCCGGCAGTAGGAAAGGTAAAGATGCGCTTGCCCTTGAGGTCAGCCAGTTTGGTGATCGGCTGCACCGTGGCGAAGTGGCAGGGGTCCCATGCGCCGGCGCCGAGCCAGGTGACGCCCTTGACCTCGCCGTAGGCCTCGGCCCAGATCTCGTTGAGGCCGTACTGCTCGAACAGCACCGGCACGTCGAGGCTGTAGCGGGTGGCGAAGGGGAAGTAACCGCCGAACACCGAGACGTCCACCGGTGCGGCGATGGAGTCGTCGTCGCTCTGCACCGCGTCGATGGTGCCGCGCTGCATGGCGCGAAACAGCTCGCCGGTGGGCACCAGCTGGTCGGCGAAGTACAGCTGGATCTCCATCTGGCCGTTGGCCGCCTTGTTGAAGGCATCGATGGACGGCTTGATCACGTGCTCGGCCAGCGCTGGGCCGGCGTAGGTCTGCAGGCGCCAGGTGATCTTCTTCGGCTCGGCGGCGTAGATGTGCGCCGAGCCAAGGGCAGCGGTGCCGACCGCGGCGGTTTTCAGGAAATCGCGTCTCGTACTCATGCTGGTCTCTCCAATAGTGTCGATGCAGATGCAATACAACCGCTCATTGCCGCCGCGTGCACCGCGGCGGCCTTGCCAGTGACCGGCGGGCGCCGGCTCGACTGTTGGCGCGCCAGGCGCGCCGATTTCCGTGAATCAGCCGCCGTAGTGCAGTTGCGGCAGCCACAGCGCCAGCTGCGGGAAGGCCATCACCAGCACCAGGGCCAGCGCCATGATCAGCACGAAGGGGGTGACCGAGACATAGATGTCGCGCAGGCTCACCTCGGGCGGGGCCATGGCGCGCATGAGGAACAGGTTGTAGCCGAACGGCGGGGTCATGTAGGCGATCTGGCAGGTGATGGTGTAGAGCACGCCGTACCAGATCAGGTCGAAGCCCAGCGCCCCCACCAGCGGCACGTAGAGCGGCGCGACGATGACCAGCATGGCGGTGTCGTCGAGGAACATGCCCATCAGGATGAACGACAGCTGCATGATGATCAGGATCTGCCAGGGCCCCAGGTGCAGGCTGTCGACGAAGAACTGCTCGATCGCCCTGACCGCACCGAGGCCGTCGAACACCGCGCCGAAGCACAACGCGGCGAGGATGATCCACATGAACATGCAGCTGATGGCCAGCGTCTTGCGCAACGTTTCCTCCATCACCTTGCCGTTCAGCCGGCCCTTGAACAGCGCCGCCAGGGTGGCTGCGCAGGCGCCCACCGCCGAGCTTTCCACCAGGCTGGTGTAGCCCAGCAGGAACAAGCCGGTCATGGAGAAGAAGATGAACAGCGGCACCAGCCCGGCGCTGAGCAGGCGCAGCTTCTCGCTCCAGGAGATCTGCTCGCGCTCGGCCTTGGCCAGCGGCGGGCCCATGTGCGGCTGCAGGCGGCAGCGAATGGCGATATAGAGCATGAACATGCCGGCCATCATCAGCCCGGGAATGGCCCCGGCCAGCCACAGCTGGCCCACCGGCTGGCGCGCGATCATGCCGTAGAGCACCAGCACCACGCTGGGCGGAATCAGAATCCCCAGCGAGCTGCCGGCCTGGATCACCCCGGTGATCATGATCTTGTCGTAGCCACGCCTGAGCAGCTCGGGCAAGGCGATGCTGGCGCCGATGGCCATGCCGGCCACGCTCAGGCCGTTCATCGCCGAGATCGCCACCATCAGGAAGATGGTGCCCACCGCCAGGCCCCCCGGCAGCGGGCCCATCCACACGTGGAACATGCGGTAGAGGTCTTCGGCGATGCCCGACTCGGAGAGCATGTAGCCCATGAACACGAACATCGGCAGGGTCAGCAGCGGGTACCACTTCATCAGTTTCATCGCCGCGCTGAAGGCCATCTCCGAGCCACCGTCGCCCCACAGCAGCAGCGCTGCCGCTGCGGCGACGAAGCCGATGGCGCCGAACACGCGCTTGCCGGTGAGCAGCAGCAGCATCATCGAGGAGAACATCAACAGCGCGATCAGCTCGTAGCTCATCACAGGGTCTCCCCACGGGCGGCGTAGAAATCCTTGAAGAAGGTGGCGATGGCCTGCAGCAGCATCAGGGCGATGCCGAAGCACATGACGATCTTGATCGGCGCCATGTAGGGCGACCAGGCCGAATAGCTGGTCTCCTTGTATTCGATGGCGTATTCGGTGGAGGAGATGCCGCCGATCAGCAGCATCACCAGATAGAAGATCAGCATGAACACGGTGATGGCATCGACGACGGCGCGGGTGCGCGGCGACCAGTGGCTGTAGGCCAGGTCCATGCGCACATGGGCGTCGAGCTGCATCGAGTAGGCGCCGCCGAGCAGGAAGTAGGCGACCATGAGGAACTGGGCGCTTTCCAGGGTCCAGATCGACGGGGTGAAGAAGGTCTTGCTGATCGAGGAGTACAGGAGCACCGCCAGCATGGCGAAGATCAGGTACATGGCGAAACGCCCGACCCTCCGGTTGAACGCGTCCACGACCCGGACGAAAACTCGAATGCCCTTGCGCATGCAGTTTCCTGCTGTTCTTGTTCGTTATCCCGTCAGCCTAGACGAAGATTCGCCAAAGCCAACCGCCCCGCGAGGCCATAGCAGGAAACGCGCCAGCCGCCGCCGAAGGATGTCTCCCCGAACAAAATCAATGGCTTGGAAAGTACCGCGCTAGAGCCCTAGCGAGCCAGGAAGGCGAGCAGCACCGCAACGGTGCGCTGCGGGTCCTCTTCCTGGGGCACGTGGCCGAGGTCGTCGAACAGCACCAGCTGGCTGCCGGCGATGTCGGCGGCGAAATGTTCGGCATTGTCCGGCGGAATCAGGCGATCACGCCCGCCCCAGATGATCAGCGTCGGCAATTGCAGTTCGCCGATGCGCTCGTGCAGCTCGCCGCTGGGCGCCTGGGCGAAGCGCTGACGCAGCGCCTGGCGGTTGCCCTCGCGCAGCGTCAGCTGGTAGTAGCGCTCGACCAGTTCGTCATCGACTTTGTCTGGATCGCCATAAACGTTGCGCAGGCTCGACTCGATCATCGCGCGCGGCAACAAACGGCTCATCACCGGCGCCAGGGCCGGGACGCCCGCCAGGCGAAAGCCGATCGGCACCGATTCGGCGTTGCGCGGATAGCCGGCGGCGTCCACCAGCACCAGCCGCGCGCTGCGCTCGGGATGGGCCAGAGCGAAGCGCCAGGCCAGCTGGCCGCCGAAGCTGTTGCCCACCAGCACCGCACGGGGCACCTGCAGCCTGTCCAGCAGGGTGAGGAGAAAGCCGGTATAGCGCTCGAGGCGATAATCGCCATCGGGGAATGGCCCGGTCAGACCGAAGCCGGGCAGATCCAGGCTGATCACCCGGCGCTGCTTGGCCAGCTCCGTCACCCAACCTTCCCAGGTGTGCAGACTGGCCGAGGTGCCGTGCAGCAGGACGATGGGCTCGGGATCGTCGCGCCGGCCCTGGTCACGCAGGTGCACGGACAGGCCATCGAGCTCGACGAACTGCGAAGGCGGTGGCGCCCAGCGCGCCTTGAGCTCGTCCAGAGGACGATCCGGCGCCCAGTTGAGCGCGACGAAGCCGGCAAGGGTCAGCCCGAACACCAGCAACAGGCCGAGCAGCACGTGGGCGAGTCGTTTCATCGATGCAGTCCTCAGCGGAGCGAGAGGCGCGATGCTAGCCAGACACCGCAAACACGCCTATCGCCCGGAAGAGGGAATCGCCTGGCGCAGCGCTCAGAACCCCACCAGCAGCATCCACGCCGGCAGGGAAACCGCCGCCAGCAGTGTGGACAGGGAAATCGCCGCGCTGACGCTGCGGCTGTCTTCGGCGCTACGGGCAAAGGCCATCACGTTGACCCCGCTGGGACAGGCCGCGAGCAGCACCAGCACGCTGCGCGCGGTGTCGTTCAGGCCAGGCAGCTGGCCGCTGAGCCACCAGACCAGCGCCGGGAACAGCAGCAGCTTGGCCAACGCCACGCCCCAGGCCTCGCCGGTCGGGCGCAGGCGGTAACGCGACAGGCTGGCGCCAAGCACGATCAGCGCGCAGGGCAAGGCGGCCTGGCCGAGCCAGGTCACCGCCCGCCACAGGCTCTCCGGCACGACCAGCCCGGACAGATTGAGCAACGCCCCCAATGCCAGGCCGATGATCATCGGGTTGGCCAGGTTCTTCAGCAGCGCGCGCGTATCGACCCGCTCCTGGCTGCCGAAAGCGGCGTAGAAGCTGTGCAGGGAAAACAGCGTGAGGCTGTGAAACACCAGGATGGCGAAGACGTAGAGCAGGCCGTCGTTGCCCATCAGGCTGGCGATCAGCGGAATGCCCACCAGCACGTTGTTGGAGAAGGCCGCCACCAGGCCCAGCGGCGTCGCCGTACCGCGCCGCCAGTGCGCCAGCGCATTGACCGCGGCGAACACCAGCAGCACCGGCAGGTAATAGGCCAGCAGCAGCATCGGCGACAGGCCTTCGGCCAGCGACGCCTTGGCGATACCGGCGAACAGCAGCGTGGGCATGAACAGCTTGAAGGTGATATTGGCCAGGCCAGCGGCCGACTCGCTGGTGAGCCACTGGCGCCAGCCAAGCAGGTAGCCGAGAACGATCAGGGCGAAGATCGGCAAAATTGCCTGTACCGCAAGCATGGCTGCACCCGCCTCTAGAGAACTGCAGAAGGGGCCGATTCGACCGTGCCCCGCAAAAGTCGCCAAGCATACGCGTGCCCGACGGCCAGCGCGATGCCTTGCGAAGCATCCGCCAAGCGCCCTGACGCCAGGCCATAAGTGCCGAGATAGAGCCTCCCAATCAAGTATTGAGGGGATCGATGTTCACTATCAGGTCAGTCAAGTTCTTATCCGTGTCCATGTTCCCAACAATTGACTCCGACGCCACTTATTACTCCCCTACGGAGACATCGACATGAAAACTCAACTGACTCTCGCCGCACTGGCCCTTAGCCTGATAACCACCAGCACATTCGCCGCGCCGAGCAGCGCGCCCTTCCCTCTGGTGGGCGAAGCCAAGGACAGCCAGGTACAACAGCAACCCCTCGCACCGCTGGCCGAGAACGGCTCGGAGCGCACCCCGGGCGTACAACGCATTCAACTGGCCGAAGACGGTTCCGACCGCACTCCGGGCAGCCAGCGCATCCAGCTGGTAGAAGGCGGCTATGAACGTACTCCGGGCGCTCAGCGCGTTCAGCTGGCCGAAGGCGGTTATGACCGCACTCCCGGCGCGCAACGCCTGCAGCTGGCCGAAGACGGCTCCGACCGTACCCCGGGTGCTCAGCGCATCCAGCTGGTAGAAGGCGGCTATGAACGTACTCCGGGCGCTCAGCGCGTTCAGCTGGCCGAAGGCGGTTATGACCGCACTCCCGGCGCGCAGCGCATCCAGCTGGCCGAAGACGGCTCCGAGCGCACCCCTGGTGCCCAGCGCATTCAACTGGCCGAGGGCGGTTCCGATCGCCTGATCAAGCAGCGTGGCCACACGGCCTGAACCCTTGGCGTCCCCCCAAAGCCCGGCGCATGCCGGGCTTTTTTATGCCTTTCACGCGAGTCACGCCGTTCCTGTCGCGGGCAAGCGGTAGATCCAGATGCGCCGCAGCACGGTCGCGAACTGCCCCCACAGGGTGCCGCAGTTGTAATGCTGGCCATAGCGCTGGGCAATCAGGCGCACCTCACGCGCCAGCTCGGCATAGCGCCGCGCCGGTAGATCGGGGAACAGGTGATGCTCGATCTGGTGGCTGAGGTTGCCGGTGAGGATATGCAGCAGCGACCCACCGGACAGGTTGCTGGAACCGCGCAGCTGACGCAGGTACCAGTGCCCACGGGTCTCCCCCTCCAGTATTTCGGGTGCAAATACCGCCGCCTTCTCGGTGAAGTGACCGCAGAAGATCACCAGAAAGGTCCACAGATTGCGCAGCAGATTGGCCGCCAGGTTGCCGCTCAGTACGGCCAGTACGTTGGCGCCGAGCAACAGCGCCAGCAGCGGAAACGCCAGATAGTCCTTGCCCCATTGCCGCACCAGCTTGGCGCCGAACCGACGTGCCAGCGGCTTCACTTCCTCCTTGCTGATACGCCCCTTGACCAGCTTGTCCAGGCGCAGGTGCTGAATGGCCACGGCGTACTGGAACAGCAGCGCCTGAATCGTTACCCACAGCGGCTGCCAGCGATAGAACGGCTTCCAGCGCTGCTCCGGGAACAGGCGCACCACGCCGTAGCCGACGTCATCGTCCATACCCAGCACGTTGGTGTAGGTGTGGTGCACGTGGTTGTGGGTGTGCCGCCAGAAATCGGCCGGCCCGACGATGTCCCACTCGTACTGGCGACCGGCGAATTCCGGGTCGTTCATCCAGTCGTACTGGCCGTGCATCACGTTGTGGCCCAGCTCCATGTTCTCCAGGATCTTGCCCAGGCCCAGCAGCAGGGTGCCGAGCAGCCAGGTCGGCGGGAACCAACCGAGCACCAGCAGCGCGCGACCAGTCCAGCAGCACCCGCGCACGGCCGCGCGTACACGGCGAATGTAGCGCGCATCGGCCTCGCCCAGATCGGCCAGGGTGCGTTGGCGCAGGGCATCCAGTTCCTGGCCGAAGGCTTCGAGTTCGGCGAGGCTCAGTTCACGGTCCAGGCGGGTCGTCACAGGTCGATCTCCACATCCCCATGCGGGGCGCTGACGCACAAGCGAATGGGTTGATTGGGTTCGGCGAACAGCTCGCCGCTGCGCAGATCGCGCACCGTGCCGGCCAGCAGAAGACAGGTGCAGCTGGTGCAGATGCCCTGACGACAGCCATGAGCCGGGCGCAGCCCGCTGGCCTCGGCCTGCTCCAGCAGACTGGCATTGCCGTTGCCCGAAACCTGCTGGCCGCTGCGCGCGAAGCGCAGACGAACCTCGCCGGTATCGGCCTCGGCCAGCACTGGCAGCGGGCTGAAGCTTTCCGCCTGCAGGCTGCCCCCGCGCCCGGCGTCGCACCACCAGCCGCACGCCTGCTCGACGAAACCACGCGGGCCGCATAGCAACAGGTGCTCGCCCGGCAGCGCCGCCAGCTGTGCGGCCGTCAGGCGGCCACCCACCTCACCACTGAAGGCCCAGCGCACCTGCAAGTTGGCATGACGCGCCGCCAGCGCCTGCAACTCCTCGGCAAAGGCCTGCTGCCCCTGGCGACGCACCTGATGCAGCAGCGTCACCGGTGCGGCGAAGCCCCGCGCCAGCGCGTCACGCAGCAGGCCGAGCAAGGGCGTGAGGCCGCTGCCGGCCGCCAGCAACAGCACGGCGCCCTGCTCCTGCGGCCAGGCGAAATCGCCGAAGGCCTGGCCCAGCTCGATCACCTCGCCAACCGCCAGGCGATCGAGCAGCCGATTGGACAGGCGCCCGCCCGGCTGGCGCTTGATCGCCAGTTCGATGCGCCCGTCGGTTGTCACCCTGGTCAGGCTGTAACTGCGCCCGTGGCGCACGCCGTCCTGCTCCAGATAGAGCTGAACGTGTTGCCCGGCTCGCCAGTCTCGGGCATTGCCGTTGCAGCGCAACTCGATTGCCAGCATGTCGTCGGCCACCCAACGACGCGCCTCGACCTGGGCGAACACGCGATTGAGGCGCAGCGCCGGGTGCAGCAGACGCAGGCACAGGTCGACGTCCGCCTCGCGCAGCCAGCCGGATGCACAGAGCCGGCGCAGCGGTTGCAGGCCGCGCGCGACATGCCGCGCCAGCGCCAGGGAAAGCAGAGCCATAAATCGATTCCAGTGAACACTTGTGCACAAGGCTGACAGACCACCTTATTTCAGTCAACAGTTGTTCACTGAAAGCTGCCGACCATGGTTCGACGCTGGCGCCGCGCATTTGCTAGAGTGCGGCATCGCTCAATGACCCGATCTCGCATGACGCCACGCGCCGAACAGAAGCAGCAGACCCGCCAGGCCCTGATGGAAGCCGCCCTCACCCTGATGGAGAGCGGCCGCGGCTTTGGCAGCCTGAGCCTGCGCGAGGTGACCCGCGTCGCCGGCATCGTCCCCACCGGTTTCTATCGCCATTTCACCGACATGGACGAGCTGGGCCTGGCGCTGGTGGCGGAGGTGGGCGAAACCTTCCGCGCGGCGATCCGCCAGGTGCGCCGTCACGAGTTCGAGATGCGCGGCATGATCGACGCCTCGGTGCGCATCTTCCTCGCCGAAGTGGCCGCCAACCATGGCCAGTTCCTGTTTCTCGCCCGCGAGCAGTACGGCGGTTCGCAGCCGGTGCGCCAGGCCATCGCCGCCCTGCGCGAACGCATCACCAGCGATCTGGCCGCCGACCTCAAGCTGATGAACCGCATGCCGCAGCTCGACGATGCCGGCCTCGACGTGGTGTCGGATCTGGTGGTGAAGACGGTGTTCGCCACCCTGCCCGAACTGATCGACCCGCCGGCGGAGAATCTGCCGGCGCACCTCAGCGCCGAAGCCAAGATCATCCAGCAGCTGCGCTTCATCATGATCGGCGGCAAGCACTGGCTGGGCCTGGGCAAGCCCTCCGAGTAGCGCGCACCACAAGCGTGCGCACGCAGCGAAAACGCACCAAATAAATCCTGACCGCTTCGCCAAGTTATCCACAGAGCGCCTGAACGCCCCGTCCAGCGCCGCTTCTCGGCCTTGGCAAGCCACTTGCACTATTTCCGGGCACATTGCCCCGGAATAGATACGCATGCTGGTGATCCACACCCGAATCGCGCCGCAGGCTGCTGCGGACGCCGAACTGGAACTGACCTTCGAAGCCCGCAGCAAAAGTCGCCTGCGCTGCTTCACCACCGCGGGCGAGGAAGTCGGCCTGTTCCTCGAACGCGGCCAACCGGCACTGGCCGATGGTGAGTTTCTGCAGGCCAAGGACGGACGCATCGTGCGCGTGCGCGCCAAACCCGAGCCGCTGCTGCACGTCACCTGCGCCAGCCCCTTCGAGCTGATGCGCGCCGCCTATCACCTGGGTAACCGCCATGTCGCCCTGCAACTGGGCGACGGCTGGCTGCGCCTGCCCGACGACTACGTGCTCAAGGCCATGCTGGAGCAGCTCGGCGCCACGGTCGAGGCCGTCCAGGCGCCCTATCAGCCCGAGCAGGGCGCCTACGGTGGCGGTCATCATCACTCCCATCATGGCGACGAAGAGTTCAACTACGGCCCGCGCCTGCACCAGTTCGGTGTGCGCAAGTGAGCCAAGCGACATCGCCCACGCATATCGGGGTCAGCTTATGAAACCGGCCTGGGCCCTATTGCGCTTGGCCAGCCCGCAGCTACCCATCGGCGGTTACAGCTACTCGCAAGGCCTGGAGTGGGCCATCGACAGCGGCCTGATCCAGGATGCCGACGCCGCCGAACGCTGGCTGGCCGATCAGTTGACGCTCAACCTCGCCCGCTTCGAAGCGCCGCTGCTGCTGGCACATTGTCGCGCCGCGCACGAGGGCGACTGGCCGCGCCTGCAGGAACTGGCCGAACGGCACCGCGCCAGCCGCGAAACCCGCGAGCTGGCTCTGGAAAGCCGGCAGATGGGCTACTCGCTGCGACAACTGCTCGAAGGCCTGCCCGAGCTGGACGAAGCCGCGCGCGAACTTCTCGCAAGCCATCACGAACCGGGCCTGGCCCTGGCCTGGGCGCTGGCTGCCCGTGCCTGGCAGATCACCCCGGACGATGCCCTGGCCGCCTGGCTCTGGGGCTGGCTGGAAAATCAGCTGGCCGTACTGATGAAGGTGCTGCCGCTGGGCCAGCAGGCCGCCCAGCGCCTGACCAGCCGCCTGCTGCCAACGCTCGAGGCCGCCCAGCAGCAGACCGCCAGCCTTTCCCCCGAACACTGGGGCAGCGCCGCCTTCGGCCTGGCCCTGGCGAGCATGGCGCACGAGCGCCAGTACTCGCGTCTCTTCCGCTCCTGACGAGGAACATCAGCACATGAACAGCCAACCTCTGCGTGTCGGTATCGGCGGCCCGGTCGGTTCCGGCAAGACCGCCCTCACCCTGGCCCTGTGCCGCGCCCTGCGCGAGCGCTACAACATCGCCGTGGTCACCAACGACATCTACACCCAGGAAGACGCCCAGTTCCTGGTGCGCAACGAGGCCCTGGAGCCCGAGCGCATCATCGGCGTGGAAACCGGCGGCTGCCCGCACACCGCCATCCGCGAAGACGCCTCGATCAACCTGGAAGCGGTCGAGCAGCTCAACCGCCGATTCCCGGGCCTGGACCTGATCATCGTCGAGTCCGGCGGCGACAACCTGTCGGCCACCTTCAGCCCCGAGCTGTCCGACCTGACCCTCTACGTGATCGACGTGTCGGCCGGCGACAAGCTGCCGCGCAAGGGCGGTCCGGGCATCTGCAAATCCGACCTGCTGGTGATCAACAAGGTCGACTTGGCGCCCATGGTCGGCGCCTCGCTGGAGGTGATGGAGCGCGACACCCTGAAGATGCGCGGCGACAAGCCCTTCGTCTTCAGCAATCAGAAAATCGGCCAGGGTCTCGACGAGATCATCGCCTTCATCGAACGCCAGGGCATGCTCACGGCGGCCTGATTCCACTTCAAGGAGATCCACATGAATCTGCGCAAAACCCTCTACGCCATCGCCCTGTTCTGCACCCCGGCGCTGGCATTCGCCCATCCCGGGCATGGCGACTCGGGCATCATGGCCGGCCTGGCCCACCCGGTGTTCGGCCTCGATCACCTGCTGGCGATGTTCGCCGTCGGCCTGTGGGCCGCGCAGCAAAGCGGCGCGGCGCGCTGGGCGCTGCCGCTGACCTTCGTCGGCAGCATGCTGATCGGCGGCCTGCTGGGTTTCGCCGGCGTGGAAATCCCGCTGATGGAAACCGGTATCGCCGGTTCGGTGCTGGCTTTCGGTCTGCTGGTGGCCGTGGCGGCGCGCCTGCCGGTGGCCGTCTCCATGACCCTGACCGCAGTATTCGCCCTGACCCACGGCGTCGCCCACGGCCTGGAGCTGCCGGACCTGGCCAGCCCCTTTGGCTACGCCATCGGATTCGTCGTCGCCACGGCCGCGCTGCACGCCGTCGGCTTCGCCCTGGTGCGCTTCCTGCCGCAAGCCGCGGCACCGCTGGTACGCATCGCCGGCGCTGCGTCGGCCGCCACCGGTGTCTGGCTGCTGGCCAGTTAAGCGCCGATAGCTCCTGAGGTACAGATCACCCATGGCGGGTGCCCGCGGTGCGCACAGCGCACCCTACCGGCCGCGGCATTGGCGCTTGCCAATGCCGCTGCGCTGGGGCACAAAGTCCCGAACCCTTGTCGAGACCCGGCCCATGTTGCGCTTCGCCCGCTTCCTGCTCGCCCCCCTGCTGCTGCTCGCCATCGCCCTGCTGGTGCTGGCGCTGACCAGCCGCCCGGCCACGGTGCCCGAAGTGCTGGCCGACCTGGGCGAGCGCCCGCTGGTGATCGCCCATCGCGGCGGCAAGGGGCTGTGGCCGGAGAACACCCTGTTCGCCTTCGAGCGCGCGGTGGCACTCGGCGTCGACATGCTGGAAATGGACCTGCACCTGAGCCAGGACGCCGAGCTGGTGGTCATCCATGACGATACCCTCGAGCGCACCACCAATGGCCGAGGCCCGGTGGCCCATTACAGCCTGGCCGAACTGCAGGCGCTCGACGCCGGCTACCACTGGACGGCCGATGGCGGCCAGAGCTATCCCTACCGCGGCCAGGGCACCCGCATCGCCAGCCTGCGCGAGGTGCTGGAACGGTTTCCCCTGATACCCAAGGTGGTCGAGATCAAGGTCCCCGATGTGGGCATGGAAGCGTTGCTGTGCGAAACCCTGGCCAGCTACGACCAGCTCGACCGGGTGCTGGTCGGCAGCTTTCACGAACGCAGCCTGAAACGCTTCCGCGAACTCTGTCCGGAAGTCGCCACCTCCGCCGGACCGGTTTCGGTGCGCCTGCTGCTGGCACTGAACTGGCTGGGCCTGAGCGATCTGCTGTCGCCCTCCTACCCGGTGCTGCAGATTCCGCCCCAACACAGCGGCCTGACCCTGGCCACCCCGCGCCTGGTGCGCAATGCCCAGGCGCGCGGCCTGCACGTGCAGCTGTGGACGATCAACGAGCAGCCCGACATGCGACGGCTGCTGGAAATGGGCGCCAACGGCCTGATCACCGACTATCCGGACCGCGCCCTGCAACTGCTCGGCCGCTCCACGCAGCTTGGCGCGCTGGAGCCACGATGAAGGCGATGAACTCATCGCCTGCCTCATGAGCAAGCCCGACACGGGCCTCAAGGCTTTGCCACCAGCTTATCCACAAAACTGCCAACAGAATCCGGGGATAACCCTGTCTTGTGCAGAGAATCCCCTGCGAAAACGCTGGACATCCTGCCCCGTTTCCGCCCTCGCCCGATGCCTACGAGGCGCTGATCAAAAAACCGGCAAAGTGCTGAAGACCTCGAAAATCATCGCCTGCGGCAATGCTTACAGGCCTTACCAACAAAATTATCCACAGCTATCGTGGACAATCCTGAGATACCTGGAAAACACCCTGAGAGATTGTCAAGCCCCTGTGCACAAAGGAAAAATTGCCTTGCTCAAATATTCGTCAGCTTGCGCTGAACGGCGCATAACGAGGCCGTCAGACAAAGGCCACCAGCTTGTGCACAGAGATACACACAGAGCCCGTGGAAAACTTTCTGTAATTCGCTGGCACGCCATCTGCTAAGAACCTCTGACTTTTTTGCCTGCCGTGTAAGGACACTCCATGTTCAGCTTCTTCCTCGCCGCCATGCTCCTGGGCTTCGTGTTCAACGCCGCGCCGGGTGCCGTGTTCAGCGAAACCCTGCGCCGCGGCTTGCGTGACGGCTACAAACCCGCCCTGCTGGTACAGATCGGCTCACTGGTCGGCGACGCCACCTGGGCCGCTCTCGGTCTCACCGGCCTGGCCCTGCTGCTCGACAGCGCGCAGATCCGTTATCCCCTGACCCTGGCCAGCGCTTTGTATCTGGCCTGGCTCGGCTACCAGTCGCTGCGCGACGCCCATCGTCCGCCGCAACCCAGCGACGACGGCCAGATCGCGGCCGGAGGCGCATTCGCCGCCGGCGCGGCGTTGTCGCTGACCAACCCGCAGAACATCGTCTACTGGGCCGCCATGGGCGGGGCGATGGCGGCCATCGGCGTTGCCCAGCCAACGCCGACGCACCTGGCGGTGTTCTTCGCCGGCTTCATGGTGTCCTCACTGCTCTGGTGCTTCATCTGCGCCGGTCTGGTGGACTGGTTCCGCCGCACCGCCTCGCTGCTCTGGCACCGCCTGACCTACGCGGCCTGTGGCGTGGTGCTGCTGGGCCTGGCCGGCATGAGCGCGATGGAGCTGATGTGATGGAGTGACGGCTATCGCCCTCATCGAAACAATCTAACGGCGCGGCGCCAGCAGCGGGACTAGCCTGAATGACATGTCCCCGCGTCAGGAAGCCGCGTCATGCACCTCAACGACCTGCTCAAGCAACTGCTCGCCAGCTACGCCTGCGCCACCTGCGGCATTGATACGCGGCACTGACCCTTGGTGGCAGCGCAGCGGCTGGTTACCCTTGGCACATTCAGCCAAGGAGCCCGTACATGTCCCTGCGTAGCGTCTGTGTCTTCTGTGGTGCCAGCCCCGGCGCCAGTCCCGTCTATCGTCAGGCTGCCGAAGCGCTTGGCCAGCACCTGGCCCAACGCGGCCTGCGCCTGATCTACGGCGGCGGCGCCGTCGGCCTGATGGGTGTGGTCGCCGACGCGGCGCTGAATGCCGGCGGCGAGGTGATCGGCATCATCCCGCAGAGCCTGGAGCGCGCCGAGATTGGCCACCGCGGCCTGACCTGCCTGGAGGTGGTGGACGGCATGCACGCACGCAAGGCGCGCATGGCCGAACTGGCCGACGCCTTCATCGCCCTGCCCGGCGGCCTCGGCACCCTGGAAGAGCTGTTCGAGGTGTGGACCTGGGGCCAGCTCGGCTACCACGCCAAACCGCTGGGGCTGCTGGAAGTGAACGGTTTCTACAGCAAGCTGGGGGATTTTCTCGATCATCTGGTGGCCGAGCGCTTCGTGCGTCCGCAGCACCGCGAGATGCTGCAGATCGCAGACAGCCCGCAGGACCTGCTCGACGCCCTGAGCGAATGGCGCCCCAGCGTAGCGCCGAAGTGGGTGGATCGCTCGCCCATCTGAGCCTGTACGCAGACATGTAACACGATGCTACGATCTGCGGCCTCTTTTCTCATGGAAGCCGCAACATGGCCGGAAGCAGCCTGCTCGCCCTGATCGACGATATCAGCAGCGTCCTCGACGACGTCGCCACCATGACCAAGATCGCCGCGCGCAAGACCGCCGGCGTGCTGGGCGACGACCTCGCCCTCAATGCCCAGCAGGTCACCGGGGTCAAGGCGGATCGCGAACTGCCGGTGGTCTGGGCGGTGGCCAAGGGCTCGCTGGTGAACAAGGCGATCCTGGTGCCGGCCGCGCTGCTGATCAGCGCCGTGGCGCCCTGGCTGGTGGTGCCCTTGTTGATGCTCGGCGGTCTGTTCCTCTGCTACGAAGGGGCCGAGAAACTGATCCATAAGTTGCTGCACCGGCATGAGGGCGACGAGCAGCAGCCGCTGCTGGAGGCCATCGCCGATCCGCAGGTGGACCTGGTGGCCTTCGAGCGCGACAAGATCCGCGGCGCGGTGCGTACCGACTTCGTGCTGTCGGCCGAGATCATCGCCATCACCCTGGGCACCGTCGCCACTGCCAGTTTCCTCAATCAGGTGCTGGTGCTCAGCGGTATCGCCCTGCTGATGACCGTCGGCGTCTACGGCCTGGTGGCCGGCATCGTCAAACTGGACGACGCCGGGCTCTACCTCAGCCAGCGCGCCAGCGCCTTCGCCCGGGCCTGCGGCCGCGGCATCCTGCGCCTGGCCCCCTGGCTGATGAAGTCGTTGTCGGTGATCGGCACCGCGGCCATGTTCATGGTTGGCGGCGGCATTCTCAGCCATGGCCTGCCGCCGGTGGAAAGCGCCGTGCATCATGCCGCCGAATGGGTCGCCCGCGATGCCGGGCAGCTGCTCTCGGCGCTGGTACCGACCCTGCTCAATGCCTTGCTGGGCGTGGTCGCCGGGGTGCTCAGCGTCCCCCTGGTGAGCCTCGCGGCGCGTCTGTGGCAGGCGCTGCGCAAACCCCACAGTCGTTAACCGCGGCGATTTTCTGGCCAGTTCCCTGCGCCCCTTGCCGGGCGCAGTCGCGAGCGGCTTTCCCCAAGCTTATCCACAGCTTGCTCCACCGCTTTCGGGGATAACCGGCAAACCATTCTCGAGCCGCATGGACAAGTGCCAGCTCTCGCCTCAAGCAATTCATTACAAAGCATTTTTTGTTGCAAACCGGTGATCTGCGCAAAAGCTGACCAGCTACCCAGAAAGCCCGCAGGCACAGGGCCTGGAGAACCCGCTGCAGAGCTTCCTCACAGAGTTATCCACAGATTTGCTGAATAACCAGACGTGGCGTTCGGTCGCATGCATAAGCGCAGGCAGCTGTGCCAGTCTCTACTGACCTGACCGGGTTATCAGAAACTGGAGGAATCAAGATGTTGCGTAACGCTGCTCTAATCGCTCTGCTCGGCCTGGCCAGCACCCCGCTCCTGGCTGCCGAATGCGCAGTGGATGTCGAGTCGACCGACCAGATGACCTTCAACACCCAGGCCATCTCCGTCAGCAAGAGCTGCAAGACCTTCACCGTCAACCTCAAGCACACAGGCAGCCTGCCCAAGACCGCCATGGGCCACAACTGGGTGCTGAGCAAGACTGCCGACATGCCCGGCATCGCCACCGACGGCATTCCCGCCGGCCCAGACGCCAGCTACCTCAAGGCCGGTGACGAGCGCGTCATCGCTCATACCGACCTGATCGGCGGTGGCGAGAGCACCTCGGTGACCTTCGATGTCAGCAAACTGGCCGCTGGCGAGGACTACAGCTTCTTCTGCTCCTTCCCCGGCCACTACTCGCTGATGAAAGGCAGCCTGACCCTGGCCGACTGAGTCACCCCAAGGGCCTCAGGCGAGGCCCTTCATCCCGCCTATCCCAGCGGCAGCACCGTGACCTGCACTTCCGGGTCGTGGCTGCCGCCTCCCAGAATCACTCCACGCAGCGGCGACACATCGGAGAAATCCCGGCCCCAGGCCAGGGTGATGTGCTCCAGCGCCGGGCGCACGTTGTTGGTCGGGTCGAAATCCACCCAGCCCTGCCGCGGACAGTACAGCGATACCCAGGCATGCGACGCGTCGGCGCCGATCAGCCGCGGCTGGCCGGGCGGCGGCTGGGTCAGCAGGTAGCCGCTGACGTAGCGCGCCGCCAGACCGCGCGAACGCAGGCAGGCCAACATCAGGTGGGCGAAGTCCTGGCAGACGCCGCGCTTTTCCTCCAGCACCTGCAGCAAGGGTGTGGCCACCTGGGTGGCGCCGGCATCGAAGCTGAACTCCTCGAAGATCTTCTGCATCAGCGCCTGACCGGCCTGCAACAGGGGACGGCCCGGCGTGAAACAGTCATCGGCGTACTCGGCGAAGACCTGCTTGAGGCGCACGTAGGGCGATTCGAAGCGGTAGCGCGCCGCCTCCAGCAGGGCCGGCGCCATGGGCCGGCCGCCATAGCTGAGCGCCGCGCAGGCCGCCTCCCAGCTCGGCGAATCATCCAGATCCAGCGGCGCGCGCGCCAGCACCTCGACGCGCAAGCGCGCGCTGACGCTGAGCTGCTCGTGCGGGCGCTCGAACACCAGGCGCGTCAGCGGGTTGCCGAACACGTCCAGGCCGTCGCGGCGCTGGCAGGGCTGCGGGTCGATGCGCAGCTCCTGCTCGTGACAGCGCTGCCAAGGGCATTCGCGCGGCCACAGGTGCGCCAGCTGCTGCGCCAGGGAAACCGGCGCCGAGTAGCGGTAGTGAGTATCGTGGAGAACCTGATACAGCGCGCTGCTCATGAGGATTGCGTCCGCTGGCTGACATCGACATGGGCGAAGAAACGCAGCCCGAGGTGATCGGAAACCGCACCTGCGGCTTCACTGATGGCCACCAGCAGGTCGGCCAGGCCTTCGAGCACCGCGCGGGTACTGCCGGGGCCGAACAGCGGGTTCTCCAGGCTGGCCAGGCTGAAGGCGCTCAACTGTTGTTCCAGATAGACCAGGTAGCGCTCGGCCGGTAGCTCGAAGCGCTCGTTGAGCCCCTCCAGCGAGCGCAGCAGGGTGCGCATCTGGAAGATCACCGCATGCGGGTTCTGCTCGTCCAGCAGCAGCAGGTCCAGCACCGGGATCAACTGCGCCGAGGCCAGGTAACGGGTGCGGTAGGTGATGCTGCTGTTGCCCAGCTCCAGCAGCCACTCCAGCGCCGACTGGTCGGTGGCCGAGCCGCTGCGCAGGAAGCCGGCGAAGCTGTCGCAGAGAAACTGCAGGCGCTCGATATAGCGGCCGAGCATGAGAAAGCGCCAGCCGTCGTCGCGGGTCATGTCGTCGAGGGCAAAACCCGACAGCGCCGCCAGCGACATCAGCAGGCGGTTGAGAAAGTCCAGCAGTTCGCCGAAGTCGGCCGGCTGGCCTTCAAGCAGTTGCGCCTCGCGCTGCAACTCCACCAGCGCCTGCCAGTTGGCCTGGGACAGCTTGCCGCGCACGCTACCGGCCGACCATTGCAGGCGCTGCAGATTGGCGCGCAGGCTGGCCGGCCAGTCGCTGCCCAGTAGTGCCTGCAGCAGGCGCGCCTCCAGCTCGCCTTCATCCGCGCCGGCCAGCAGCCCCAGCTCCTGCGCCAGTGCCAGGGCACTCTGCAGCGCCTGCGGGTCGTCGTCATCGTCGACGTAGCGCGCCAGCATGATGCGCAGCAGGCGCGCACCGTCTTCGCAGCGCTCGGCGTACCGACCGAACCAGTACAGGTTCTCCACCACCCGCGAAGGCAGGAAGGGGTCGCTGCGTACCAGATCGGCGCTGCCCAGGGTGCGCTGCGTCTGCCACGGCTCGCCCGCGCTCTGCCGGGTGCCGAGCACCCAGGTGTCCTTGCTCGCGCCGCCGCGCTGCATCGACACCACCTCGGCATCGGCCTCGCCGGCCACGCGGGTCAGGCCGCCGGGCATCACCCGGTAGCCATCGGCGCTGGCCACGGCGAACACACGCATGCCGATGGCGCGTGGCTGCAGGCCGCTGCCGTCCCACACCGGCGCCTGCGACAGCTTGGCCCGCGCCTGCGCCACGTAGGCGTAGGGGCGCTGCCTGAGGCGTGCGGCCAGCTTGGCGCGCTGCGCCTCGTCCAGATCACGGCCAAACACCGGGGCGAAGCTTTGCGAGGGAAAGGCCGGGCGCACCAGCAGTTCGTCGAGCTTATCCAGCGCCTCGTCCAGCACCGGCGGCTCGCCGCACCACCAGCTGGCGATGGACGGCAGCAGCAGCTCCTCACCCAGCAGGTGCTCGCTGATGGCAGGCAGGAAACCGGGCAGGCCGGGCGATTCCAGCACGCCGCTGCCCAGGGCATTGGCCACCAGCACGCGACCACGGCGCACCGCCTCGAGCAGGCCGGGCACGCCAAGGGCGGAATCGGTGCGCAGCTCCAGCGGGTCGCAGTAGTCGTCGTCGAGGCGGCGCAGCACCGCGTGCACGCGGCGCAGGCCGGCCAGGGTCTTGAGGTAGAGGGTGGCGTCGCGCACGGTCAGGTCGCTGCCCTCGACCAGCGGGTAGCCGAGCTGGCGCGCCAGGTACAGGTGCTCGAAATAGCTTTCGTTGAAGCGCCCCGGCGTCAGCAGCACCACCAGCGGCGTCTCGCCGCCACTGGGGGCCTGGCGCGCCAGAGTGTCCTGCAGGGTACGGAAGAAACTGGCCAGGTACTGCACGCGCAGGTCGCGGTACAGCTCGGGGAAGGCGCGCGAGACGATCTGCCGGTTCTCCAGCGCATAGCCGGCGCCGGAGGGCGCCTGAGTACGGTCGGCGGTAACCCACCAGCGCCCGTCCGGCGCGCGGGCCAGGTCCACGGCATACAGGTGCAGCCAGGTACCGCCCGGCGCCTGCATGCCCTGGCACGGCCAGAGGAAGTTGTTGTGGCCGAACACCAGCTCGGTGGGCAGCAGGCCTTCGGCGATCAGCTTCTGCGGGCCATACAGATCGGCCAGCACGCGGTTGAGCAGGGTCGCGCGCTGCGCCACGCCGGCGGCGATCTGCTGCCACTCGTCAGCCGGGATCAGGTTGGGCAGCAGGTCCAGTTCCCACGGGCGGTCGGCGCCATCCGGGTCGGCGTAAACGTTATAGGTGACGCCGTTTTCCTGAATCTGCCGCGCCAGCATGGCCTCGCGCTGCGCCAGGTGCTCCGGGCGGCTGCGCGCCAGCTGCTCGTACAGGCGGCGCCAGTGCGGACGCACGTTGCCCTTGGCGTCGAGCAGTTCGTGGTAGGCGCCGTTGGGCGGCGGGTAATCGGCTAGCAGGTCGTGCATGGCAGGCTCAAAAGGTTTGACGCAGGACGTTCCCAGTAGGAGCCCGCTTGCGGGCGATCCGACGCGACAATCGAAGCATCGCCGGCAAGCCGGCTCCTACGGGGCGCTGGATCAACTACGACGCAGATCCAGGGTCATCGGCAGTTCATTATTGTCTATCGGCTGCATGACGGGGCGCTTGCCCGGGCTGTGGCCCAGGCGGAAGAAGCGCGCCAGGCGCCGGCTCTCGGCCTCGTAGGCGTTGACCGGCAGGCTGTCGTAGTTGCGCCCGCCCGGATGCGCCACGTGGTACTGGCAACCGCCCAGCGAGCGCTGCATCCAGGTATCGACGAGGTCGAACACCAGCGGCGCGTGCACGCCGATGGTCGGCTGCAGACAGCTGGCCGGCTGCCAGGCACGGAAGCGCACGCCGCCGACGAACTCGCCGACCTTGCCGGTCGGTCGCAGCGGCACCGGCACGCCGTTGCAGGTCAGCACGTAGCGATCCGGCGCCATGCCGTTCACCTTCACCTGCATACGCTCCAGCGACGAGTCGACGTAACGCACAGTACCGCCGATGGCGCCCTCCTCGCCCAGCACGTGCCAGGGTTCCAGGGCCTGGCGCAGCTCCAGGTCGATGCCCTTGACCGCGAAGTCGCCGGCCTTGGGAAAACGGAACTCCAGGTGCGGGGCGAACCACTCGGCGCGCAGCGGATAGCCGAAGGCCGACAGCTCCTGCAGCACATCGGCGAAGTCCTGCTCGACGAAGTGCGGCAGGAGGAAGCGATCGTGCAGCTCGGTGCCCCAGCGCACCAGCCTGGCCGGGCGGTAGGGTTCCTGCCAGAACCGCGCGATCAGCGCGCGCAGCAGCAGTTGCTGAGCCAGGCTCATCTGCGCGTGCGGCGGCATCTCGAAGGCGCGCAGTTCGAGCAGGCCGAGGCGACCGCTGGCCGAGTCCGGCGAGTACAGCTTGTCGATGCAGAACTCGGCGCGGTGAGTGTTGCCGGTGACGTCCACCAGCAGGTTGCGCAGCAATCGGTCGACCAGCCAGGGCGGGCAGTCGCGGCCCGGCTCGGGCATCTGCGCGAAGGCGATTTCCAGCTCGTACAGGGCGTCGTTACGCGCCTCGTCCACGCGTGGCGCCTGCGAGGTCGGGCCGATAAACAGGCCGCTGAACAGGTAGGACAGCGACGGGTGGTTGTGCCAGTAGCTGATCAGACTGCGCAGCAGGTCGGGGCGGCGCAGGAAAGGCGAGTCGCCCGGTGTCGCACCGCCGAGGACGAAATGGTTGCCGCCGCCGGTGCCGGTGTGACGCCCGTCGATCATGAATTTCTCGCTGGACAGGCGCGACTGACGCGCCGCCTCGTAGAGGAATTCGCAGCGCTCGACCAGCTCGTCCCAGCTGGCGGCCGGGTGGATGTTCATCTCGATCACGCCGGGGTCGGGGGTGACGCGAAAGTGCAGCAGGCGCGGGTCCAGCGGTGGCTCGTAGCCTTCCAGCAGCACCGGGCAGTTCAGCTCGGCAGCCACGGCCTCGATGGCCGCGACCAGCTCCAGGTAGTCCTCCAGATGCGCCAGCGGCGGCATGAACAGGTACAAGCGGCCCTCGCGCGGCTCGGCGCACAGCGCGGTGCGCACGATGCCGGCAGCCGACTGCCCGCAGGCCGGACGCACGCTTTGCGGGCCGGCACTGGCGCCGCGCCAGACGCCGCGCAACTGGCGCTGGATCTGCGCCGGGCTGGGCAACGGCGGCAACGCCTGACTGGGATCGAGCGGATTGATGTAGGGGTAGTCGGCCTGGCTCACCCAGGGCAGCGAATCCAGCGGCAGACGGTAGCCCAGCGGCGAGTCGCCTGGCAGCAGGCGGCAATGCTCGTCGCGCAGGAACCAGCGCCCGCTCTGCCAGCCCTCGCCCACCACCTGGCGCGCCAGCGGCAGGACGTGGCCGACCACGGCGTCGAGGCCCTGATCGAACACCTTGCGCAGGCGCTCGCGCTCCAGCGGGTCGCTCAGACGCGGGTCGTCCGGGGTGACGTTGTCCGGCAGCTTGCGCTCGCGCCACAGGTAGTAGAACCAGTCCTCATAGGCCGGGAAGACGTTGCCGGCGTCCACATCCAGACGCGCCGCCAGCGCGGCGAGAAAACGCGCGGCGGTGTCGGCGCTGGCACCGTAGCCGCGCTTCTCGTCGGCTAGCAGCTTGGGGTCATGCCACAGCGGCTCGCCGTCGCGGCGCCAGAAGCAGTTCAGCGACCAGCGCGGCAACTGCTCGCCCGGGTACCACTTGCCCTGACCGAAATGCACCAGCGCATTGGGGGCGTAGTGCTCGCGCAGGCGATGGAACAGGTCGGCGGCCAGGCGGCGCTTGTTCGGCCCCAGCGCGGCGGTATTCCACTCGTCGTCATCGGGATAGTCGAGGGCGACGAAGGTCGGCTCGCCGCCCATGGTCAGGCGCACGTCGTGCTTGCTCAGGTCATCGTCGATGCGTCGCCCCAGCGCCTGGATCGCCTGCCACTGCGCCTCGCTGTAGGGCTTGGTGACGCGCGGCGCCTCCCACACGCGCTCCACGCTCATCAGGTGCTCGAACGTCACCTCGCACTCGTCCAGCCCGCCGGTGATCGGCGCCGCTGAAGACGGCTCCGGGCTGCAGGCCAAGGGGATATGGCCTTCACCGGCGAACAGGCCGCTGGTCGGGTCGAGGCCGATCCAGCCGGCGCCGGGCAGATACACCTCGCACCAGGCGTGCAGGTCGGTGAAGTCCTTGTCGGTGCCGCTGGGGCCGTCGAGGGATTTGACGTCAGCAGTGAGCTGGATCAGGTAGCCGGAAACGAAGCGCGCCGCCAGTCCCAGATGACGCAGCAGCTGCACCAGCAGCCAGGCCGAATCGCGGCAGGAACCGGAGGCCAGCTGCAGCGACTGCTCCGGCGTCTGCACGCCCGGCTCCATGCGGATCAGGTAGCGGATGTCGGCCGACAGGCGCTGGTTCAGCTCCACCAGGAAATCGACGCTGGGCCTGGGCGTGCGCTCGATGCCGGCCAGGTACTCGGCGAACAGCGGCGTGGCCGGCAGCTTGACCAGGTACGGCGCCAGCTCGCGCTGCTCGCCCTCGGTGTAGGCGAAGGGAATGCGCTCGGCATAGGGTTCGAGGAAGAAATCGAAGGGGTTGAACACCGCCATCTCGGCGACCAGGTCCACCTCGACCTTGAATTCGCGGGTCTTCTCGGGAAACACCAGGCGCGCCAGGTAGTTGCCCTGCGGGTCCTGTTGCCAGTTGATGAAGTGCTGGCCCGGCTCCACCTTCAGGGCGTAGGAGAGGATGCGCGTGCGGCTGTGCGGTGCCGGGCGCAGGCGCACGACCTGCGGCCCGAGGTTGACCGCGCGGTCGTAGCGGTAGTGGGTGACGTGATGCAGCGCGACATGAATCGACACGGCGGCCTCCTGCTAGCCTGGACGATACCCTGTGCCGCGCAAGACTTATGCCAGAGACAACCCGCTGGTTCTCCAGCGTGCCGCGCCCGGCAGGCCCCTTATCGGGGCACAGCCCGCACCAGGGTCAAATGGACGCACAACTATAGAGCAGGCGCCAGCGACCCTGATGACTATATGCGTGCGGACTTCAACATTCGCCGTCGAGACTGGCGATCCAGCGATCGATCACCTCCAGGCCTTCGCGGTGGGAGGTGGAGCGGCCCAGTTCGGGCATCATGATGCTGGGGTCGGTGCTGTGCAGACGGAAGCTCAGCACCGACTTTTCCGGCGCGCCGGGGTGAATGTCCACCAGGCGGTCGCCGGAGCCCTTGCCCGCGGCCACCGGCTGCTTGCAGAGCCCATAGGCGATGCCAAGGGGCGTAGCCGGGTCGAGATACAGCCCGGAGGTGCGCCCAGGCCCCTCAGGGTTGTGACAGTGCGAGCAGTTGGCGTCCAGATAGCTGCGCGCCTGATGTTCCAGGCCCTCCCCTTCACGCGGTGCGCCCCACAGTGCATTGCGCGGTACCCCGGCCAGGTCGGCCGGCACGCCCTGCAGCAGCCCGTCGGCCTGCCAGCGCTGCAGCTGATTGACCGTGCCATCGGCATAGGCGTAATCCTTGTTCAGGTGCCGCGCCTTCGGCCCCAGCGGCTGCACGCCCTTGCCCGCCTGCTGTTCATGGCAACCGGCGCACTGGTTGGCGTCCGGCACCTGATAGTCCACCGCCAGTACCTCGCCAGTCGCATCCTGCAGCTGCAGGTCGAAACTGGTGCCGGCCCAGTCCAGGGTGGCGTCGCCCTGGGCCTCGTCCCAGACGTAGGGCAAGGCCACCCAGCCCTGCTCCTGGCGCAGCAGGATACGCGTCTCCAGCAGCCGTACCCGATCGAGCTGCAGCGCCTCGACGCCGTGCTGCTCGCTGCGCAGCAGCCGGCCCTGGGCATCGCGCGGGTAGTAGAAGGTCTTGCTCAGCACGGTGCCGACGGGGTAGTCGAATTGCGCCTCGGCGTATTGCGCACTGCGGCCCGCGGGCAGCCAGACGGTGCGCAGCTTGTGCGCGTAGTCGGTGAACAGTGGCGTGTTGAGGTCGTAGGGCAGCACGCCGGCGGCCGGCTGCAGCTGGCCGCCGCGTTGCTGCAATACACCCCAGGCGCTGAGCTTGTCGGGATAGTCCTCGCCACTGGGCAGGTACAGGGGCGCGCGCTGCTGCTCGCAGGCGCCGAGCAACAGGGTGGCGAGCAACAGCCAGCCGGCTCTCATGCCTCCTCACCCGCCTCGGCCAGCGCCGCCTGCAGTTCGACCGCGGGCAGGCGCGGCAACTCGCAGCGATGCGGCGTCATGTCGGTGCTGATGTTCTTGTAGCCGCCGGGACCGTCGACGTTGACGATGCCGGCCTCGCCATTGTCGATGCAGATCGCCAGTTCGGCCGGCAGCCTGCCATCCACCAGCTTGTCCGGGTTGACGTAGCCATCCCAGAGGATGTCGGGCAGGCGGCCGTTGAGCCCGAACTTGGCCAGTTTCAGCGCCTTCAGTTCGAGGTTGTCGGGGCTGTCGCCACCCGGGCCGAAACGGTTGCCATGGATATGAATGGCCTCCGGGTAGGGATCGAAATCCGCCTCGGTGGAGAGATCGGTGTAGCCGGTACTGAAGTAACTGCTGACGATGACGTTGGCGGTGCGGTGCTCGCCGATGTCGTTGTCGAAGATCTCCACCTTGTCGTTGGAGTTGATCACCACGCCGGAGCCGGCCGGGATGCTCGCCACCGGCGTGCCCTTGTGCCCGAAGTTCTTGTGGTTGTTGCCCTCGACCCTGTTGCGGTAGACCCGCGTGGTGTGCCCCGGCTGCGGCAGGTTGGGCATGTTGAACACCAGGATGCCGCCGGTATTGCCGGTGGCGACGTTGTCGTAGACGTCGGCACCGATGGTGTTCTCGATCTCGATGCCGGCGACGTTGCGCTCGGCACGGCTGTTGCGCACCACCACGTTGCGCGACTGACCGACGTAGATACCGGCGTCCGAGGCGCCTATGGCCACCACGCCATCGACCAGCACGTTCTCGGTCTGCACCGGGTAGATGCCGTAGGCACCGTTCTCGGTGGCCGGACCGTTGGTCCACTCGGTGCGCACGCGGCGGATGATGATGTTCCTGCCGCCGACCACCTTGAGCGCATCGCCCTTGGTGTCCTCCAGCGCCAGGTCCTCGATGGTGAAGTCGGACGCGTCCACCAGCAGGCCTTCGGCACCGGACTTCTGGCCCTTGAAGTTGAGGATGGTCTTGTCCATCCCGGCGCCCTTGAGGGTCACCCCGCTGACCTTGAGGCTGAGACTGCGGTCGAGCTGCCAGGTCCCGGCAGGAATTTCGATCACCTCACCGGGCTTGGCCTTGATCAGCTGGGTCTGCAGCTGTTTCTGAAAATCGAGGTTGGCGACGGGCGGCGCTTCGGAATCCCCGCATGCGGTCAGCAGCAGGGGCAGCGCGAGCAGAGAGAGGACGGCGGTGCGCATGGCGGGCTCCAGTATTCTTGTTTAATTGGCACCTTAGTACCAATTAAGACAAAAACCAAGAGCTGCCCGAATCGACCGCCAGACAAGAAAACGCCAGCACTAGGCTGGCGTTCTCCTTCAGCGCGGCGCGACCGGCCTGGGCTTCTTCTTCCCGCCGCCCGGCTTGCCGCCCTTCTTCTGCTCCTGCAGCTTGGCGAAAGCCGCCGCCTTGGCCTGCTCGCGCTTGTCCCAGGGTTTGCCCCCATCGCTGGCACGCGGTGGCAGGCCGTTGTGCTGGGTCAGCACCTTGCCCACCTTCTTGCTGCCGGCCGGCGTCGAGTTCTTGCGCCGAGCGCTCTGATACTCGTCGGTCTGCGGCTGGTAGGTGGGAATCAGATGGTGCTTGCCATTGCCGATCAGATCACTGCGGCCCATGCGCTCCAGCGCCTCACGCAGCATTGGCCAGCCTTTCGGGTCGTGATAACGCAGGAAGGCCTTGTGCAGGCGGCGCTGCTGCTCGCTCTTGACGATGGTCACGCCATCGCTCTTGTAAGTGACCTTGCGCAGCGGGTTCTTGCCCGAGTGATACATGGCCGTGGCGGTGGCCATCGGCGAGGGGTAGAAGGCCTGCACCTGGTCGGCGCGGAAACCGTTGCGCTTGAGCCACAGGGCGAGGTTCATCATGTCCTCGTCGGTGGTGCCCGGGTGCGCGGCGATGAAGTACGGGATCAGGTACTGCTCCTTGCCCGCCTCCTTCGAGTACTTCTCGAACATCTGCTTGAAGCGGTCGTAGCTGCCGATGCCCGGCTTCATCATCTTGTCCAACGGGCCACGCTCGGTGTGCTCCGGCGCGATCTTGAGATAACCGCCGACGTGGTGGGTAACCAGTTCCTTGACGTACTCCGGCGACTCCACCGCCAGGTCATAGCGCAGACCGGAAGCGATCAGGATCTTCTTCACCCCTGGCAGCGCACGCGCCTTGCGGTACAGCTCGATCAGGGAGGAGTGATCGGTATTGAGGTTCTCGCAGATACCGGGGAACACGCACGACGGCTTGCGGCAGTGTTTCTCGATCTCCGGGTCCTTGCAGGCGATGCGGTACATGTTGGCGGTCGGCCCGCCGAGGTCGGAGACCACGCCGGTGAAGCCCGGCACCTTGTCGCGCATTTCCTCGATCTCGCGGATGATCGACTCGTGCGAACGGTTCTGGATGATGCGGCCCTCGTGCTCGGTGATCGAGCAGAAGGTGCAGCCGCCGAAGCAGCCACGCATGATGTTCACCGAGAAACGGATCATCTCGTAGGCCGGGATCTTCTCCTTGCCATACGCCGGGTGCGGCACGCGCGCGTAGGGCATGCCGAACACGTAGTCCATTTCCTCGGTGGTCATGGGAATGGGTGGCGGGTTGAACCACACGTCCACCTCGCCATGCTTCTGCACCAGCGCGCGGGCGTTGCCCGGGTTGGTTTCCAGGTGCAGCACGCGGTTGGCGTGGGCGTAGAGCACCGGGTCGTTGCGCACCTTTTCGAACGACGGCAGACGGATCACCGTCTTGTCGCGGGTCATGCGCGGGCTTTCGAGAATCTGCACCACCTTGGCTTCGTTGGGGTCTTCGACCGGCCCCTTGGCCTGCTCGATGGCGCAGGCTTCCATGTCCTGGGTGTTGACGTAGGGGTTGATGATCTTGTCGACGCGGCCGGGGCGGTCGATACGGGTCGAGTCGACCTCGAACCAGCCCTCGGGAGTGTCGCGGCGAATGAACGCGGTGCCGCGTACATCGGTGATGGCTTCGACCTTCTCGCCCCGCGACAGACGCTGGGCGATTTCCACCACGGCGCGCTCGGCGTTGCCGTAGAGCAGGATGTCGGCGGTGGCGTCCATCAGGATCGAACGGCGCACCTTGTCCTGCCAGTAGTCGTAGTGGGCGATACGGCGCAGGGAGGCCTCGATGCCGCCGAGGATTACCGGCACGTGGGTATAGGCCTCCTTGCAGCGCTGGCTGTAGACCAGGCTGGCGCGGTCGGGGCGCTTGCCGGCCAGACCGCCGGGAGTGTAGGCGTCGTCGGAACGGATCTTCTTGTCCGCGGTGTAGCGGTTGATCATCGAGTCCATGTTGCCGGCCGCCACGCCGAAGAACAGGTTCGGCTCGCCGAGCTTCATGAAGTCGTCTTTGCTGCGCCAGTCCGGCTGGGCAATGATGCCGACCCGGAAGCCCTGAGCCTCGAGCAGGCGACCGATGATGGCCATGCCGAACGAGGGGTGATCGACGTAGGCATCACCGGTAACGATGATGATGTCGCAGCTGTCCCAGCCGAGCTGATCCATCTCTTCCCGACTCATCGGCAGGAAGGGCGCAGGCCCGAAACACTCGGCCCAGTACTTGGGATAGTCGAACAGCGGCTTGGCGGCTTGCATATTTTTTGATCAACGGGCTTTCTCGAGGGGCGCGGATAGTAGCATAAAAAGTGATCAACTCGCGCCAGCCAAAATCCCCGCCTTTGTGATCACATAGCTAGCAAATAGCTATACTGCCGCCGATAAGCCAATCTAGGCCGCTACCAGACGGCTTGATACAAGGGGTGAGCAGGTGGGGCGTTCTCTTTGTAAGGGACTGATGGTCTTGTTCCTGACCTGCTGCTGCAGTTGGGTCTTTGCCGCCTCCATAACACTGCGTGCAGACAGCAGCGGTATGCTGCTGAACGACAGCGTAGAGCTTCTGGAAGACGTAGGCGGCAGGCTGCAAATCGGCGACATGGCCGACCCTGCTGTGCAGGCTCTCTTCAAGCCGGCCGAAGGCCGCGCCACCGTTGGCCAGAGCCGTCACCCCTGGTGGATCAAGGTCACCCTGCAACGCGGCAGCGATGCGCCCGCGCAGTGGTGGCTGGAGAATGCAGGGATCACGATTTATCGCCTGCATCTCTACCTCCCTGATGGGCAGGGTGGCTGGGTAGAGCGCCCAACCGGCACCGCGGTGCCCTATGCACAAGGTCGCGACCATCCGTACCGGCGCATGCTGTTCAAGCTGCCGGAGCTGACCGAGCAACCACTGACGCTCTACTTCCGCAGCCTTGACCCGGCGGGCAATTCATTTCCGCTCAAGGTTTGGCAACTTGCCGATCTGCAACAGCTGGCAAGCCACGAGAATCTGGGCTACGGCCTGATCTATGGCGTCATCTTTGCGCTGTTGCTGTACAACCTGTTCATCCTGATCGCACTGCGCGACAAAGCCTACCTGTGGTACGTCCTAGCCACCGGCAGCGTGCTGGTGTTCATCCTCAGCATGACCGGCCACGGCTTTCAGTACCTCTGGCCCGGCAGTCCAGTACCTTTCTGGCTGGATCGCATTACCCTGCCATCGCTGTGGGGGATCTTCGTCATGCGCTTCACCCAGGAGCTGCTGTTCACCCGGCACGGCCTGATCTGGCCACATCGCCTGCTCAACGCCGGCTGCATCCTGTACGTGATCGCCATCGTCATCAACGCCCTAGGCCATCGCGCCGAAGGCGCCATGATCATTGCACTGACGCCTATCGTTACCGTCCCTTCTGCACTGTTCAGCGCCATTGTTCGCGTGCGCCAGGGCTTCTTCCCGGCCCGCTTCTACCTGCTCGGCTACGGCGCGGTACTCGCCAGTACGCTGGTTCTGGTAATGCGGGCTGCTGGCCTGATCGAACCGAACAACTTCACCGCCTACCTATTCCCTATCTCGGTCGCGGCAGAAACCATTCTGTTTTCGTTCGCCCTCGCCTATCGAATTCAAATGCTCAAACAGGAAAAGGCGGAAGCCTTGCTCCAGGCTGATCGAGAGAAAACGGCACGTCTTGCCCAGATTCAGGCCAGCGCCGACGAACTGCAGGCAGCGGTCAACTTACGCACCGCCGAACTGGCGGCCGCGAACGAGCGCCTGTGCCAGCGCGAACGCGAGCTGGAGCATGCGGCCTTCAATGACCCGCTTACCGAGCTGCCCAACCGGCGCTATCTGGTCGAGCGCTGCGAATCGGCCCTGGCGCATGCCGAACGCCACGGCGAGAGCGTGGCGCTGCTGCTGATCGATCTGGATCATTTCAAACCGATCAACGACCGCTTTGGCCACGCCGCTGGCGACATGATGCTGCAGGTGATCGCCAAGCGCCTGCGCGAGCACGTGCGCGCTGGCGATGCGGTTGCGCGCCTGGGCGGCGACGAGTTCGCCGCCCTGATTGGCGGCAGCGATGCCGAAACCCAGGCCCGCGAGATCGCCGCGCGCCTGCTGGCCGAGCTGTCCGAACCGGTGCACTACGGCGCCGAGCGCCTGCGCGTGACCATCAGCATCGGTGCAGCGCTCTATCCGCGCCATGCCAAAAACTTCACCGGGCTGTACAAGGCCGCCGATCAGGCGCTGTACCGGGTCAAGGAGCTGGGGCGCTCCGGCTCACGCGTGCACGGCGAAGACGGCGAGCTGAGCGAGCAGGCCTGCCTGCAGCTCGATGTACTGAAGGTACCCAGCGGGCTGGCGTGATCCCCGCCGGGCCAACGCGGCGCTAGCCGATATAGCGCCGCGGCACGCGCGCGGTGACCTTGGTCAGCAGCTCGTAGCCGATGGTGCCGCTGGCATGCGCCACCTCGTCCACCGGCAGTTGCGCGCCCCACAGCTCCACCGACGAATCGATACCCACCTCGGGCAGATCGGTGATATCCACCGTCAGCATGTCCATCGATACTCTGCCGGCCAACGGCGCGCGCTGCCCGTCGACCAGCACCGGCGTGCCGCTGGGTGCGTGGCGCGGATAGCCGTCGGCATAGCCGCAACTGACCGTGGCGATACGCGAGGGCCGCTCGGCTACCCAGGCCGCGCCGTAACCGACACTTTCTCCGACCGCCACCTCGCGCACGGCGATCACCCGCGCCGCCAGGGTCATGGCCGGCTTCAGGCCAAGCTCGCGCGCACTGAAGTCGGCGAAAGGCGTGGCGCCGTAGAGCATGATGCCGGGGCGCAGCCAGTCCATGTGGGCGGCCGGAATGGTCAGCACCGCAGCCGAGTTGGCCAGCGAGCGATGATTGAAATCCAGATCCAGCAGATCGAGAAAGCGTTCGACCTGTAGTTCCGTGAGCGGATGACCGCGCTCGTCGGCGCAGGCGAAGTGGCTGAGCAGATTGAGCTCGGCCACCTGCTCGGCCATCTCGAGCCGTGCATGCCACTGGCGCAGACTGGCCGCGTCGAAACCCAGGCGATGCATGCCGGAGTCCAGCTTGAGCCAGACGTTGAGCGGGCGCGCCGGCTCACTGGCGAGCAACGCGTCTGCCTGCGCCGCGCTCTGCACCACCAGATCCAGGCCAAGCTGCGCGGCGATGGCGTACTCGCTGGCCTCGAAGCAACCCTCGAGCAGCAGGATGCGCGCTTCGCCGTGCATGGCGCGCACCTCGGCGGCTTCCTCCAGGCTGGCCACGGCAAAGCCGTCGGCTACCTCGTGCAACGCGGTGACCACCTCGCGTACGCCATGCCCGTAGGCATTGGCCTTGACCACTGCGAACGCCTGGCGCCCCGGCGCGCAGCGCTTGGCCACGGCGTAGTTGTGGGCGATGGCGGAGAGATCGACGATGGCGGCAAGCGGACGCATGAGGGAAGCCTGAACGAAAAACGGGCGCCCATCTTAACCGCTGGGCGCCCGTTTTCATTGAGCAGGATCAGCTGCCGTTATTCGTCCTCGAACTGATAGCTGCCCGGCGCCAGGTTCTCGAAACGCGAATACTTGCCGAGGAAGGCCAGACGCACGGTGCCGATGGGGCCGTTACGCTGCTTGCCGATGATGATCTCGGCCACGCCCTTGTACTCGGTCTCCGGGTGATAGACCTCGTCGCGGTAGACGAACATGATGATGTCGGCGTCCTGCTCGATCGCTCCGGATTCACGCAGGTCCGAGTTCACCGGGCGCTTGTTGGGGCGCTGCTCCAGCGAGCGGTTGAGCTGCGACAGCGCGATGACCGGGCAGTTGAATTCCTTGGCCAGGGCCTTGAGCGAGCGCGAGATCTCGGAAATCTCGTTGACCCGGCTGTCGCCGCTGGAGCCGGGAATCTGCATCAGCTGCAGGTAGTCGACCATGATCAGGCCGATCTCGCCATGCTCGCGCGCCAGGCGCCGCGTACGCGCGCGCATCTCGCTCGGCGAGATGCCCGCGGTATCGTCGATAAACAGCTTGCGGTCGTTGAGCAGGTTGACCGCGCTGGTCAGACGCGGCCAGTCGTCGTCGTCGAGCTGACCGGCACGCACCTTGGTCTGGTCGATGCGCCCCAGGGACGCCAGCATACGAATCACGATGGATTCCGAGGGCATTTCCAGCGAGTAGACGAGGATCGCCTTGTCGCTGCGCATCAGGGCGTTTTCCACCAGGTTCATGGCGAAGGTGGTCTTACCCATCGACGGACGACCGGCGACGATCACCAGATCGGCCGGCTGCAGGCCGCTGGTCTTGCCATCCAGATCATCGAAGCCGGTGGACAGACCGGTGATCGCGTCACCGTTGTTGAACAGCTGGTCGATACGGTCGATGGCCTTGACCAGGATGTCGTTGATGCCCACCGGGCCGCCTGTCTTGGGGCGCGCCTCGGCGATCTCGAAAATCTTGCGCTCGGCCTCGTCGAGGATTTCCTCGCCGGTACGGCCTTCCGGCGCATAGGCGCTGTCGGCGATCTCGTTGCTGATGCCGATCAGCTGGCGCAGCGTGGCGCGCTCGCGAATGATCTGCGCATAGGCCTTGATGTTGGCTACCGACGGCGTGTTCTTGGCCAGCTCGCCCAGATAGGCCAGGCCGCCGACCTGCGAAAGCTGCCCTTCCTTGTCCAGCTGTTCGGACAGGGTGACGACGTCGAACGGCGCGTTGCGTTCGGCCAGCTTGTAGATGGCGCGAAAGATCAGGCGATGGTCATGGCGATAAAAATCGCCATCGGATACGGCGTCGAGCACGCGTTCCCAGGCGTTGTTGTCCAGCATCAGGCCACCCAGCACCGCCTGCTCCGCCTCGATGGAGTGCGGCGGCACTTTCAGGGCAGCGGTCTGCAGGTCGTATTGCTCGGGGATGCTGATGTCGTTCATAGGCTCGGGGAATTATTACTGCAGTAGAAAAAACAACGGGCACGGATCGCCGAAGCGATGCCGTGCCCGATTGTCAGCAGACCCGCACCTGAGCGCAAGTCCGCTTGGCGGCTGCGAGTTAGGCAGCGACCACGATCACCTTGACGGTGGCTTCGACGTCGGTGTGCAGGTGCAGTGCAACGTCGTACTCGCCGACCTGACGGATAGTACCGTTGGGCAGACGAACTTCGGCCTTGGCCACTTCAACGCCGGAGGCGGTCAGGGCGTCAGCGATGTCGTGGGTACCGATCGAACCGAACAGCTTGCCTTCATCGCCAGCGGTGGCGGTGATGGTGACTTCCAGCTCAGCCAGTTGGGCAGCGCGAGCTTCGGCGGAAGCTTTCTTCTCGGCAGCCAGTTTTTCCAGCTCGGCGCGGCGGGCTTCGAACGCAGCTACGTTTTCAGCGGTAGCAGCGGTGGCCTTGCCCTGCGGCAGCAGGAAGTTACGGCCGTAACCGGCCTTGACGTTCACTTTGTCGCCCAGGTTGCCCAGATTGGCGATTTTTTCCAGCAGGATGACTTCCATTTGGGTCTTACCTCTTAACTTTTAACCTTCACCGTTCGCAGAGCCCGGGCCGTTCTTGCGCGCCAGGCGACCGCGAAAATCAAACAGACTGTCGACGATGGCCAGGACCACCAGTAGCGGATAGATCAGCTGCATGAACAGCAGGAGCGTGATGTACATGCCCACCAGCCAGAAGCGAGCGAGCCCTCCCTTTTCCACCAGGCCGTGCACCAGGGCGATCCCGGCGAACAGCAAAGGCACACTGCACAGCGGCGTGAGCATGGCCAACTGCGGCCCCAGATTGGGGCCTAGCATCATGCCCGCCAGCAGCAACAAGGCCTGCGGCAGCGACAGTCTCAGGGCGCGAAACTCGCGACCGAAACCGCCTGGGTTGTACAACACGGCCTGCCAGTAACGCCCAAGAATCAGGCTCAGCAAGCTCAGGATCTGCAGCAAGGCCGCCAGCAATCCGGTCAGCACCGGTGCGATCAGGGCCTCGAGACGCTCGCGTTCACCCACCGACAACTGCTGGTGAGCCCCATCGAACATGGTCGGCAAGAGCTTCTGCAGCTCGCCGGCCATGGCCGCGATGGGTTCGCGGAACACCGCCCCGAGGACCACTCCATACACCAGGCCCAGCGCCACACTGCACAGCAGTATGCGGTTCCAGGTCCAACTGGCGCGCAACAACAACGCCAGGCTCAGCGCACCGACCAGCACCAGCAGGGTGCGCGGTTCGCCGAAGTACCACCAGGCTATCGCCGGCAGCATGGCCCAGGCCAGGATGCCCATGGCATCGCTGGCTCCGCGCCGCAACAGCACCAGGCTGCCGGCGGCGGCACTCAACCAGAACAACAGCGGCATCGCTGCCGATCCCACCACCACGAGGGTGGCCTGCATACGGCCGCGCATGATGTATTCAGCCAGGGCGCGCATGCGATCTATTCCTTAACGCTTGTCGACTATCCGATCTCAGCGGCCGTGGCTGTCGGTGTAGGGCAGCAGGGCCAGGAAGCGGGCGCGCTTGATAGCGGTGGCCAGCTGACGCTGATAACGAGCCTTGGTACCGGTGATACGGCTGGGAACGATCTTGCCGGTTTCCGAGATGTAGGCTTTCAGGGTGTTGAGATCTTTGAAATCGATCTCTTTCACGTCTTCAGCGGTGAAGCGGCAGAATTTACGACGACGGAAGAAACGTGCCATGTGATTGGCTCCTCAATAGATCCGTGGATTACTCGTCAGCGTTGTCGCTGTCGTTGCTGTCGCTGTCATCGCCGTCGTTGGACTCGGCGTTTTCAGGACGTTCACGACGCTCGCGGCGCTCACTGCGGTTTTCTTCGGCCTTCAGCATCTCGGACTGGCCAGTGACGGCCTCGTCGCGACGGATGACCAGGTTACGGATCACGGCGTCGTTGTAGCGGAAGTTGTCTTCCAGCTCGGCCAGGGCCTTGCCGGTGCACTCTACGTTGAGCATCACGTAGTGGGCTTTGTGGACGTTGTTGATGGCGTAAGCCAGCTGACGACGGCCCCAGTCTTCCAGGCGGTGAATCTTGCCACCGTCTTCTTCGATCAGCTTGGTGTAACGCTCGACCATGCCGCCGACTTGCTCGCTCTGGTCCGGGTGAACCAGGAAGATGATTTCGTAATGACGCATAAATGCTCCTTACGGGTTGTAGCCTGCCAACTAAGGTGGTCAGGCAAGGAGTGGGTTTTTCTCGTGATGAGCTTGCCGGGCGGTAGGCGCAAAAAGGCCTGCCGTTACGGCAAGGGGCGCCATTCTAGAGAAGCCCCCTGCCGCACGCAAGGCGAATTGGCGATTATTTGAGCAGTCAGCCCTTGCCCCTGGCCTGACGCTGACGCACCGCCTCGAACAGGCAGACGCCGGTGGCGACCGAGACGTTGAGGCTGCTGACGCTGCCGCCCATGGGCAGCTTGACCAGGTAATCGCAATGCTCGCGGGTCAGGCGACGCATGCCCTTGCCCTCCGCGCCCATGACCAGCACCGTCGGGCCGGTCATGTCGAGCTGGTACAGCTCCTGCTCGGCCTCACCAGCGGTGCCGACCACCCACAGGCCCTTCTTCTGCAGCTTTTCCAGGGTGCGTGCCAGGTTGGTCACCGCCACCAGCGGAATCACCTCCGCCGCGCCGCACGCCACCTTGCGTACGGTGGCGTTGAGGGTGGCGGATTTGTCCTTGGGCACGATGACCGCCTGCGCCCCCGCGGCATCGGCAGTGCGCAGACAGGCGCCGAGGTTGTGCGGATCGGTCACGCCGTCCAGCACCAGCAGCAGGGGTACGCCCTCGCTGCGCTCGAGCAGCTCGTCGAGCATGTTCTCACCCCAGACCTGGCTCGGGCTGACCTCGGCGACCACGCCCTGGTGCACGCCCTCGGCCCATTCGTCCAGCTCCTGGCGTTCCTTGTGCCCGACCGGCACGCGGTGCTGCGCCGCCAGCTCCAGCATCGGCTGGATACGCGGCGCCTGACGGCTCTCGGCCAGCCACAGCTGCTTGACCCGCTTGGGATGGTGGCGCAGCAACGCCTCCACGGCATGCACACCGTAGACCTTTTCCAACTGACTCATCGTTTCGCCTTACGCTTGCTCGGCTTGCTACCGCTTGTCTCGGCCTTGGCCTTGGGCGCAGGCGCGCCCTTGCGATGGCTGGACGTTTTCTTCGCCGGCGCCTTGCCGCCGCTCTTCTTGGCGCTGTCGAGCAGGGCCTTCTTCACCTCACGGCTTTTCTGCACGTCGGTATTGCCCATGCCGCTCGGCTTGCCGCCACGGCGCGCATCATCGCCCTTGTCGGTCTTGCCCTGGCTCAGTTCGAAGTCGATCTTGCGCTCGTCCAGATCGACGCGCATCACCTTGACCTCGACGCTGTCGCCAAGGCGGAAGCTGCGGCCGCTGCGCTCGCCGGACAGGCGATGATGGACCGGATCGAAGTGGTAGTAATCGGCCGGCAGCGCGGTGACATGCACCAGGCCCTCGACGTAGATGTCGCGCAGCTCGACGAAGATGCCGAAGCCGGTCACTGCGGTGATCACACCGGCGAAGGTCTCGCCGACGCGATCCTGCATGAACTCGCACTTGAGCCAGTTGACCACGTCGCGCGTCGCTTCGTCGGCGCGGCGCTCGGTCATCGAGCATTGCTCGCCGAGTTTTTCCAGGGTCGCCTCGTCGTACGGATAGATGCGCGCCTTGGGCATGCTCGCCGCGCCAGCGCGCTCCACGTGCTTGGTTTCACGCTTGGAGCGGATCACGCTGCGAATGGCGCGGTGCACCAGCAGGTCGGGGTAGCGACGGATCGGCGAGGTGAAGTGGGTATAGGCCTCGTAGTTGAGACCGAAGTGGCCCTCGTTCTGCGCGCTGTATACCGCCTGGCTCAGCGAGCGCAGCATCACGGTCTGGATCAGGTGGAAATCCGGGCGTTCGCGGATGCTTTCCAGCAGGCGCTGGTAATCCTTGGGCGTCGGACCGTCCTTGGACTTGCCACGCTGCAGCGACAGCCCCAGCTCACCGAGGAAGGCCTTGAGCTTCTCCAGACGCTCCGGCGGCGGACCATCATGCACGCGATACAGCGACGGAATGTCGTGATCCTGCATGAAGCGCGCGGTGGCGACGTTGGCCGCCAGCATGCATTCCTCGATCAGCTTGTGCGCATCGTTGCGCTGGGTCGGGCGGATCTCGTCGATCTTGCGATCGGTGCCGAAGATGATGCGCGTCTCCTGCGTCTCGAAGTCGATGGCGCCACGCTCGTGACGAGCGGCCACCAGCACCTGGTAAAGCGCATAGAGCTGGTTGAGGTGCGGCAGAACCTCCTTGTACTCGCTGCGCAGGGACTTGCCCTCGCTGCTCTTGGGATCTTCCAGCATCAGGCTGACCTTGTTGTAGGTCAGGCGCGCGTGGGAATGGATCACCGCCTCGTAGAACTTGTAGTCGACCATCTGGCCGCTCTTGGACATGGTCATTTCACAGACCATGGCCAGCCGATCGACGTGCGGGTTGAGCGAGCACAGACCGTTGGACAACTCCTCCGGCAGCATCGGCACGACGCGCTCGGGGAAGTACACCGAGTTGCCGCGTTCGGTGGCTTCGGCATCCAGGGCGGAGCCGGCCTTGACGTAGTGCGACACGTCGGCGATGGCCACGTAGAGTTTCCAGCCACCGGAGAACAGCTTCCAGCGACTGCTGTTCTTCTCGCAGTACACGGCGTCGTCGAAGTCGCGAGCGTCCTCGCCATCGATGGTGACGAAAGGCAGGTGCCGCAGGTCGATGCGCTTCTCCTTGTCCTTCTCCTCCACCTCGGGCTTGAGCTTGCGCGCCTCCTTGATCACCGCCTCGGGCCAGACATGCGGAATGTCGTAGCTGCGCAGCGCCACGTCGATCTCCATGCCCGGCGCCATGTAGTTGCCGATCACCTCGACGATGTCGCCCTGCGGCTGGAAGCGCTGGGTCGGCCAGTGGGTGATCTTGATCTCGACGAACTGGCCGATGCGCGCGCCGGCGGTGCGTCCCGGCGTGACCAGCACTTCCTGCTGGATCTTCGGGTTGTCGGCCACCACGAAGCCGATACCGCTTTCCTCGTAGTAGCGGCCGACGATGCTCTCGTGGGCACGGCTGATCACTTCGACGATGCCGCCTTCACGGCGGCCGCGACGGTCGAGACCGGCCACACGCACCAGGGCGCGGTCGCCATCGAATACCAGGCGCATCTGCGCCGGGCTGAGGAACAGATCGTCGCTGCCGTCATCCGGCACGAGGAAGCCGAAGCCGTCGCGGTGACCGCTGATGCGACCGCAGATCAGGTCGAGCTTGTCCACCGGCGCGTAGGTGCCGCGGCGGGTATAGATCAGTTGGCCATCGCGCTCCATGGCGCGCAGACGGCGGCGCAGCGCCTCGAGCTGGTCCTCGGTGTCGAGGCCGAATTCCTCGACCAGCTGCTCGCGGCTGGCGGGCGAACCCCGTTCGGCCAGGTGGGCCAGAATCAGTTCGCGGCTAGGGATGGGGTTGTCGTATTTTTCCGCCTCGCGGGCGGCCTCGGGATCGAGGGATTGCCAATCGGCCATGTAAAAGGGATTACCTATGCTTATGTATAAAGGTTGTATGCCATACGTCTATTGAAGCGCGAAAAAGGCATTCGCGGCAGCTTTTCCCGTGACAATAATTTTTTTGGGGTCAGGGGTTTACAAGGTAAATGCCCGCCCGTATAGTTCGCGCCCACAGCGTCGAGCAGACGTTGTAACACGAAGCCGATGATGATTCATCGTTTTCAGTGCCCAGGTGGCGGAATTGGTAGACGCGCTGGTTTCAGGTATCAGTGGTGGCAACACCGTGGAAGTTCGAGTCTTCTCCTGGGCACCAAATTTCGTGAAGTGGCTTGATAACCCGCTTTGCAAATAACGGATGCAACGCTCCGTGTCGGCAACGACGAACATTGCAGTGTGCCCAGGTGGCGGAATTGGTAGACGCGCTGGTTTCAGGTATCAGTGGTGGCAACACCGTGGAAGTTCGAGTCTTCTCCTGGGCACCAAATTTCAAAAAACCGAGTCAGATGACTCGGTTTTTTATTGCCTGCAAAACGCCGGTGCGCCGTGCGCACCATGAGCTCAGCAGCAGGCCAGCGAGGTGCGCACGGCGCACCCTACACCCGGAACTGCCCCAGACTGGCCTTGAGTTGCGCCGCCAGCTCGTCCAGGGCCCGCGCATTGCCGGCAATCGCCGCCACCGCTTCGGCGGCATGCTGCGCTTCGGCATGGATGATCTCCACACGCCCGCGCACCGCTCCCGCGCCCTCGGCCTGATGCGCCGCGGCCTGAGTCGCGGCGTTGATTGCGCCATGCACCTCGTCCACCGATAGCTGCACCGACTGCTGCAGGCGCGCACTGTCGCGCAGCACCTCCAGCCCCTCACTGCCCTGCGCACCGGCCTGGGCGATGGCCGCCACGGCCTCCTGCGCGCCACGCTGCAATGCCGCAATATGGGTCTGGATATCCCCGGTCGATTGCTGGGTCTTGCTCGCCAAGGCTCGAACCTCATCAGCCACCACGGCGAAACCACGACCGCTCTCGCCGGCGCGCGCCGCCTCGATGGCGGCATTGAGCGCGAGCAGGTTGGTCTGCTCGGCAATCGACTGGATCACCGTCAGCACCACTTCGATCTGCTCGCTCTGCTTGGCCAGCCGCTCGATCACCGCCGAGCCGTCCGCCACTCGCGCCACCAGCCCCTCGATCAGAGCCGACAGGCGCTGGGCGATGACCGCATTCTCGTGCGCCGCCTGGCGAATGGTATCGACACGCTGCAGCGCCTCCTGCATGGCCTGGCTTTCCGCCTGCGCCTCGTCGGCCATCTGCTCCAGCGCCTGCAGACTGCCGGCCACCTCGTCACGCTGGCGCCCAGCAGCCGCCTCGGCCGCCACACCGCGCTGGGTCAGGCTGCGAATCTGCTCACTGGTGCGCAGCGCCACCTCACCGGACTCACGCACGATCGGCTGCAGCTTGGCGATGAAGCGATTGACCGCATCGGCCATCTCGCCCACTTCGTCCTGGCTGTCGATACTCACGCGCCGGGTCAGATCACCCTCACCCGCCGCCAGGTCGTTGAGCGCCGCACTGAGCAGGCGCAGGCGACTGAGCACGCGCCAACCCAGCACCAGGGCCACCGCTACCAGCGCCAACGCACCGACCAGCAGCAACCCCAGGGCGATGTTCCAGCGCAGCGAATCGGCCGCCACGCGCACCGACTCACCGCCATTGCGTGCCATTTCCTGGGTGTAGCGCTCGGCCGACTGCAGGCGCTCACGCAGCGCCCGCGTCGCCTCCTCGGAAGCGCCGGCCAGACTGCTGTCCACCAACTCGCCCGCGCCATTGACCAAGGCCCCGAAGCGCCCGTCCAGCGCCGCCAGCTCGCGCTCGACCACATCCAGGGAAAGGCCCATCTGCACCTTGCCGATTTGCGCCCCCATGGGGTTGATGTCGGCCTCGACCAGATAGACCCGCGGACTGCGCGAGGCGGCATCGACCAGTTTGTCGAGTGGCGAATCCCCCTCCCCGGCCGCGATCAGCTCACGTACCTGCGCGCTGCTGCGATTGAAATTGCGCGTCAGACGCTTGCCCTCGGCGTCATAGATGATGGCGAAGAGCACCGCCGGATCCTGCTGGGCGATACGAGTCAGGGCGGTGAGCGCCGGGATATCGAGATCCCAGATGGACTTGGGCGCAACACCGGCGAGCAGTTGCGCCAGGGCCTGGCCGGATTGCTTGAGATTGCCTTCGAGCACCACGCGCAATTGCGCCTGCTCACTCTTCAGCTGGCTGGAAAGCCCCTCGCCCAGTCGCGAGCGCGTGCTGCTGGCCAGCGCGGACAATCCCTGACTCATCTCACGCTCGGCAGCGCCCAGCTCCTCACCCAGACGGCGACTTTCACCACCCAGGCGCTGCGCCAGATCCTCGACCATGCCATCGACCGAGGCGCGCATCAGCCATACGGCCAGGCCGACCTGCACCAACATGGCCAGACCAAGGGCAACGAACACCGGGCGCAGCAGACGGCTGCGCAGCATGGAAACGATGGCGAACACTGGGAACACTCCTCAACGACCGTAACAGCTATAACGGCGACTTCCGGGATTTATTGAGCACAAGCAAGGCGCATGCCCAACGCCGAGGCGAAAAACAGCGATCAGCCAAACGAGCAATCCGCAGCATGGATGCAAACGGCTCTCCTGGCTCCGCCAAGCGCAGGCCACAAAAAAGCCGCCCGAAGGCGGCTTTTCAGCACGGTGGCGATCAGGCAAACGGATGACGCAGCACGATGGTCTCGTTGCGGTCCGGGCCGGTGGAGATGATGTCGATCGGCGCACCGACCAGCTCTTCCACGCGCTTGATGTAGGCGCGAGCCGCCGCCGGCAGGTCTTCCAGGGTCTTGGCGCCCAGGGTGGACTCGCTCCAGCCCGGCATTTCCTCGTACACCGGCTGCAGACCGAGGTAGCTGTCGGCATCGGTCGGCGCATCGACCAGCACCTGGCCGTTGGCGTCCTTGTAACCGGTGCAAATGCGGATGGTTTCCAGGCCGTCGAGTACATCCAGCTTGGTCAGGCACAGGCCGGAGATGCTGTTGATCTCGATGGCGCGACGCAGGATCACGGCATCGAACCAGCCACAACGACGGGCACGACCGGTGGTGGCACCGAACTCGTGACCACGCTTGGCCAGGAAGGCGCCGACGTCATCGAACAGCTCGGTGGGGAACGGGCCGGAGCCGACGCGGGTGGTGTAGGCCTTGGTGATACCGAGGATGTAGTTCAGGTACAGCGGACCGAAACCCGAACCGGTGGCGATACCGCCGGCAGTGGTGTTGGAGCTGGTGACGTAGGGGTAGGTGCCATGGTCGATGTCCAGCAGCGAGCCCTGGGCGCCTTCGAACATGATGTCCTTGCCTTCACGACGCAGGTCATGCAGCACGGCAGTGACATCGGCCATCATCGGCTTGAGCAGCTCGGCGTACTCCATGCACTCGTCCAGAGTCTTCTGGAAGTCGATGGCCGGTTCCTTGTAGAAGTTGACCAGCTGGAAGTTGTGATAGTCCAGCAGCTCGCCGAGCTTGGCGGCAAAACGCTCGCGGTGGAACAGGTCACCGACGCGCAGGCCGCGACGCGCGACCTTGTCTTCGTAGGCCGGGCCGATACCACGGCCGGTGGTGCCGATCTTGGCATCGCCACGGGCCTTCTCGCGCGCCTGGTCCAGCGCCACGTGGTAGGACAGGATCAGCGGGCAGGCAGGGCTGATGCGCAGGCGCTGACGCACCGGCACGCCCTTCTCTTCCAGCTTGGTGATCTCGCGCAGCAGGGCGTCGGGCGCGACGACCACGCCGTTGCCGATCAGGCACTCGACACCCTCACGCAGGATGCCGGACGGAATCAGGTGCAGCACGGTCTTTTCACCGTCGATCACCAGGGTGTGGCCGGCGTTGTGGCCACCCTGATAACGCACTACGGCAGCGGCCTGCTCGGTGAGCAGGTCGACGATCTTGCCCTTGCCCTCATCACCCCACTGGGTGCCCAGGACGACGACATTCTTACCCATAAACTTGTCCTCTTCGCGCAAGCTTCGATGCCGGCCGCGGGCCGGCGAAAATGAATTCAGGACGCCAGGGGCGCCACCTGCCAACGTCCATCGCGCAGGGCCAGCAGACGGTCACAGCCTGCTTCGCGCGCATCCGCCTCGCTCTGTCCGGGCAGCGCCTGTACCACGCGCTCACCCTCACTGCGCAGGCGACGCACGGCCTGCCACAGATAGAGATCATGATTGTCCGGCGCCCACACGCCGCGGACCGCCTCGTCCAGGCGCATGTCGCCCAGCGTCACCAGGGTCTTCAGGTCGGTGGAGAAACCGGTTGCCGGGCGCGCCCGGCCGAATACCGCGCCGGTATCGTCGTAACGACCGCCCTGAGCGATGGCACCGCCCTCGCCCGGGACGAACGCGGCGAATACCACACCGGTGTGATAGTTGTAGCCGCGCAGCTCGCCCAGGTCGAAATACAGCGGCAGCTCGGGGTAACGCAGCTCCAGCGCATCGGCGATGGCCACCAGCTCATCGAGCGCGGCGTGCACCGCATCCGGCGCCTCGACCAGCGCGGCCTGAGCCAGATCCAGCACTTCACGACCGCCGCACAGCTCGGCCAGCGAGCGCAGCATGTTGCCCAGCCCGGCCGGCAACGCCGCAGTCAGCGCCTCGATCTCGTCCATGGCCTTGCGCTGCAGCGCATCGAACAGCTGCTGTTCGACCTCGCCGGACAGCCCGGCGGCCCGCGCCAGGCCACGGTAGATGCCGACATGACCGAGGTCCATGTGCACGTCCGGTACCGCGGCCAGCTCCAGGGTCTCGACCAGCAGGCTGATCACCTCGATGTCACTGGCCGGGCTGGCGTCGCCGTATAGCTCGGCGCCGAGCTGGATCGGGCTGCGCGAAGTGGTCAGTGCACGCGGCTGGGCATGCAGCACGCTGCCGGCGTAGCACAGGCGGTTCGGCCCTTCGCGGCGCAGGGTGTGGGCGTCGATGCGCGCCACCTGCGGCGTGATGTCGGCGCGAAAGCCCATCTGCCGACCGGACAGCGGATCGGTGACCTTGAACGTACGCAGGTCGAGATCCTGACCGGCACCGGTCAGCAGGGATTCCAGGTATTCGATATGCGGGGTGACGACGAACTCGTACCCCCAGCGTTGAAACAGGTCCAGCACCTGACGGCGGGCTGCCTCGATGCGCGCCGCCTCCGGCGGCAGTACTTCTTCGATGCCATCTGGCAGCAGCCAGCGGTCTACCGTTGCCATTTCGCCATTCCCCTCTTGATCCGGGCGGCACAAGCCTTCAGTGAAGCAGATATAGAAGGGCAGTACCCAGCAGCATGCTGGCCAGCCCCATCAGGCGCAGTCGGCGGTCGGGCAGGCGAGCTGCCAGCAAGACCGCTCCGCGCCAGTGGCGCGGATAGAGGAAGGGCAGGATGCCTTCCAGCACCAGTACCAGACACAGTGCGATGCCGAGTTCCTGCCACATGATTCCCACAGACGCAAAAAAGCCGGGATTTTCCCGGCTGCCGCATGATACCACGCTAAAAGGCTCAAGCCACAAGCTTCAAGCGACAAGTGAGCGCCAGGCTTGAACTTGTGGCTTGCAGCTCGCGGCTTGCAGCGGTTTTAAGGCTTGGATTTCTCCAGGTAGCGGAAGAAATCGCTGCCCGGGTCCAGCACCAGCACGTCGCGCTTGTCCGCGAAGCTTTCGCGGTAGGCCTGCAGGCTGCGGTAGAAGGAGTAGAACTCCTGATCCTGGCCGAAGGCACGGGCGTAAATGGCGGCAGCCTGGGCATCACCGTCACCGCGCAGCTCTTCGGCTTCACGGTAGGCTTCGGCCAGCAGTACGCGGCGCTGACGGTCGGCATCGGCGCGGATACCTTCGGCCAGCTCACGCCCCTTGGCGCGGTGCTCGCGCGCCTCACGCTCACGCTCGGTGCTCATGCGCTCGAACACGCTGCGGTTCACTTCACGCGGCAGGTCGATGGCCTTGACCCGCACGTCGACCACCTCGATACCCAGTTCACGCTCGGCGGCGCGATTGAGGGTCGCGGTCACGTCGGCCATCAGCGCATCACGCTCGCCGGACACCGACTCGTGCAGGGTGCGCTTACCGAACTGGTCACGCAGCGAGGCTTCCAGACGACGCGCCAGGCGCTCGTCGGCGACCTGCTTCATGCCGGAGGTGGACTGATAGAAACGCTCGGCATCCTTCACCCGCCACTTGGCGTAGGCGTCGACCATCAGCGCCTTCTTCTCCAGGGTCAGGAAGCGCGAGGAGGTCGAATCCAGCGTCAGCAGGCGACCATCGAAGATGCGCACCTGGTTGACGTAAGGAATCTTCACATGCAGACCAGGCGGCACATCGGGATTGACCACACGACCGAACTGCAGCATGACCGCGCGCTCGGTCTGCGCCACGATGTAGAAACTGTTCCACGCCACCAGGGCCAGAACCACGGCCACGATCAGGCCGATCAGGGACTTGTTGCTCATCAACGGCTCTCCCGGGTACGCAGGTTACGCTGGGACATATCGCTGCTCAGCGGTACGGCAGGATCGCGGCTCATGCTGCCACTGCTGCTCGAAGCACTGCCGGCGGAAGAGCCGCCGCGGCTGTCGATCATCTTGTCCAGCGGCAGATAGAGCAGGTTGTTCTGCCCCTTGTCGCCGGTCACCAGAACCTTGCTGGTGTTGCTCATCACTTCCTGCATGGTGTCGATGTACAGACGCTCGCGAGTGATCTCGGGCGCCTTGCGGTACTCGGCCACCAGCTTGGTGAAGCGGTCGGCCTCACCCTGGGCGCGGGCGATGACTTCGTCACGATAACCGTTGGCTTCCTCCAGCAGACGCTGGGCCTGACCGCGCGCTTCCGGAATCACGCCATTGGCGTAGGACTCGGCCTGGTTCTTCTCGCGCTGCTCGTCTTCACGGGCACGGATCACGTCATCGAAGGCTTCCTGCACTTCACGCGGCGCCGCAGCGCTCTGGATGTTCACCTGGGTGATGGTGATACCGGTGCGGTAGTTGTCGAGGAAACGCTGCAGGCGCTCGCGCACCTCGCTGGCCATCAGCTCACGACCCTCGGTCAGCACCTGGTCCATCTCGGTGGAGCCCACCACGTGGCGCACGGCGCTGTCGGTGGCGTGCTGCAGGCTGACTTCCGGCTGGTCGACGTTGAGCACGAAGTCCTGCAGGTTGCTGACGCGGTACTGCACGGTCAGCGGCACTTCGATGATGTTCTCGTCCTCGGTCAGCATCGCGCCCTGCTTGCTGTATGCGCGCTCGCGAGTGACGTTTTCCTGGAACTTGCGATCGATCGGCGGGAAATAGATGTTCAGGCCCGGACCGACGGTTTCGTGGTACTTGCCGAAGCGCAGCACCACGGCCTGCTCCTGCTCGTCCACCACATAGATGGCGCTGTACAGCCAGACCACGGCCAGCAGGCCGAGACCGACGAACAGCAGGCCGAAGCCACCACCGCCGCCACTGCGACCGGAGTCGTCGTCACCACGTTTCTTGCCACCACCGAACAAGCCATTGAGGCTTTCTTGCAGCTTGCGGAACGCTTCGTCGAGATCCGGCGGCCCCTGCCGGCCACCGCCTTTGCGGCCGCCCCAAGGGTCTTGATTGTTCGAGTTGCCACCCGGCTCATTCCAAGCCATAGCGTTCTCCGTACTGATAAAGCGAAGGCGCGCCCACGGCGCGCCGGCCAATGCTACCGAAAGCCCCTTGGTAACGGCAAAGCCGCCGCCCCAGGCTTTATTGCAAAGTATGTTGCTCGATGAAGGCCTGAGGCTCCAGACCTTCGCGACTCACCAGGCGATTGAGCTCGATCCGCGGCAGACGTACCGACAGCAAACTCTGCCCCTGCTCGTCGTGCCCCTCGCTCTGCACCGCCCCCAGCTCGAAGAACTGCGCACGCAGCCGTCCCAGACGCTGTGGCAGCTGCAGCACACCGACGAACAGATCTTCGCCCAACAGCTCCGCCACGGCCTGACGCAACAACTCCAGACCACGCCCCTCTCGGGCCGACAACCAGACTCGCTGCGGCTTGCCATCGGCATCGCGCTGAATCTGCGGCTCGACACCTTCCAACAAATCCAGCTTGTTGTACACCTCGAGCATCGGCAATTCATGCGCGCCGATTTCCTTGAGCACCGCCTGCACCTGCTCGATCTGCGCCATGCGCTCGGGCTCATGGGCGTCGATCACGTGCAGCAGCAGATCGGAATTGCTCGATTCTTCCAGCGTAGCGCGGAAGGCCTCGACCAGTTTGTGCGGCAGATGGCGAATGAAACCCACGGTATCGGCCAGCACGATCGGCCCCAGGTCATCCAGCTCGAGCCGGCGCAGGGTCGGGTCGAGCGTGGCGAACAGCTGGTCGGCCGCATAGACCTCGGAAGCGGTCAGGGCATTGAACAGCGTGGACTTGCCGGCGTTGGTGTAACCCACCAGCGACACCGAAGGGATGTCGGCACGCTTGCGCCCGCGCCTAGCCTGCTCACGCTGGCTGCGCACCTTCTCGAGCTTCTGCTTGATCTGGCGAATGCGCACGCGCAGCAGGCGACGGTCGGTCTCCAGCTGGGTTTCACCCGGCCCGCGCAGACCGATACCGCCCTTCTGCCGCTCGAGGTGGGTCCAGCCCCGCACCAGGCGCGTGCTCATGTGATCGAGCTGCGCCAGTTCGACCTGCAGCTTGCCTTCATGGGTACGCGCGCGCTGGGCGAAGATGTCGAGGATCAACCCGGTACGATCGAGCACGCGGCATTCGAACGCACGCTCGAGGTTGCGCTCCTGGCTCGGTGTCAGGGTGTGATTGAAGATGACCAGTTCGGCCTCGATGGCCCTGACCTGGTCGCGCAGCTCCTCGACCTTGCCGCTACCGATGAGGTACTTGGCGGTCAGACGGCTGCTGGGCACGCTGAAGAAGGCGACCATGTCGGCGCCCGCCGACATGGCCAGCTCCTGGAACTCCTGGGGGTCTTCGCTCGCCTCGGAGTCTTGGCCTTCCAGATGAACCAGGATGGCCCGCTCACCGCCCTCATGACGCTCGAAGAACAATGCAGCCCCCTATCAGGCGTTACCCGGCTCGGCATCGGCCTGCTCGGAGTCGCCAGCGCTCGGCAGGCGCACCGGACGGCTGGGCACGACGGTGGAAATGGCGTGTTTGTAGACCATCTGGCTGACAGTGTTCTTCAGCAGGATGACGAACTGGTCGAAGGACTCGATCTGGCCCTGCAGCTTGATGCCGTTGACCAGATAGATGGAAACAGGGACGCGTTCCTTACGCAGGGTATTCAGGTAAGGGTCTTGTAGCGAATGCCCTTTTGACATGTGCCGCACTCCTTTCAAGGATCAATTTCAATAATTTTTAGTAAGTAAACAATGGCATCAGGCCGCCCCACCCCCAAGGATAGACGGCCAGCGGCAAGGTCTCATTTCAATATGGAGACGCTTTCCAGGTATTTCAAGGTGCGAGGCAGATTGTCGCAGGCCAGACTGTCCAGCCACTGCAGATCGCCCCATCCCCGCAACCAGGTGAACTGACGTTTGGCCAACTGCCGAGTGGCAATGATGCCGCGCTCGACCATTTCCTCCCGTGACAGCTTGCCGTCCAAGTACTCCCAGACCTGGCGATAGCCTACCGCCCGTATAGACGGCAATCCCGCGTGCAAGTCACTTCGACTGCGCAGGGCTTCGACCTCTTCGACGAAACCCTGTTCCAACATCGCCTGAAATCGTTGTGCGATGCGCTCATGCAGAATCTGGCGCTGCGCCGGCGCGATAGCAAGCTGAGCAACAGTATAGGGTAATTGCCCGCTGGCCGATGTGCCCCCTTCGGGATTTCCCGCGGCCTGACGCAGGCGGTGCTCGCTCATGCTCATTCCGCTGACGCGATAGACCTCCAGCGCGCGGGTCAGACGCTGCGGGTCATTGGGATGGATGCGCGCCGCGGACTGCGGATCGACCTCGGCCAGTTCCCGGTGCAGCGCCTCCCAGCCTTCGACGGCGGCGCGCGCCTCGAGCTCGGCGCGCACGACGGGGTCGGCACTGGGCATGTCCGCCAGGCCTTCCAGCAACGCCTTGTAATACAACATGGTGCCGCCCACCAGCAGCGGAATGCGCCCGCGCGCGGCGCTTTCGGCCATGGCGGCCAGGGCATCGGCGCGAAACTCCGCCGCCGAGTAACTCTCGGCCGGGTCGCGAATGTCGATCAGGGCGTGGGGAAACTCCGCCAGAACGGCCTTGTCCGGCTTGGCGGTGCCGATATCCATGCCGCGATAGACCAGTGCGGAATCCACGCTGATCAGGTCGCACGGCAGCACGCGGGCCAGCGCCAGGGCCAGATCGGTCTTGCCGGCAGCGGTCGGCCCCATCAGGAAGATGGCCGGAGGCAGCGCGGCAGCCATCAGCGACCTCGCAGGAACAGCTTGTCGAGATCGTCCATGCCCAGCTGGGTCCAGGTCGGACGACCGTGGTTGCACTGGCCGCTGCGCTCGGTCTGCTCCATGTCACGCAGCAGCGCATTCATCTCGGGGAGGGTCAGACGCCGGTTGGCGCGCACCGCGCCGTGGCAGGCCATGGTCGCCAGCAGCTCGTTGAGATGGGCCTGAATGCGGTCGCTGGTGCCGTATTCGAGCAGATCGGCCAGCACGTCGCGCACCAACTGGGTGGCCTCGGCCTGCTTGAGCAGGGCCGGAATCTGGCGAATCGCCACGGTTTCCTCACCCAGGCGCTGCAATTCGAAGCCCAGGCGCTGGAACCATTCCCCGTGCTCTTCGGCGCAGTCGGCCTCGCGCTGACTGAGGGCGATGGACTCGGGCACCAGCAGCGGCTGACCGCGCAGGCCTTCGCTGGCCATGGCCTGCTTCAGGCGTTCGTAGGTGATGCGCTCGTGCGCCGCGTGCATGTCCACCACCACCATGCCCTGGGCATTCTCGGCGAGGATATAGACGCCCTTGAGCTGCGCCACCGCATAACCGAGCGGCGGAATGTCGCCCTGCTCCTGTGGCAGCGGTGCGGGCTGCGCCCCTGGCAGCGGCGCGAAGTATTCGCGATAGGCCGCCTGCGCTTCGGCGACCGGAACCCCGGGACTGCCGGCCGGCTGCTGATAACCAGCCCCGGCGCCACGCCAGGCCGGCTGCGGGTTGGCCACGGGCGTTTCCAGCACGCTGGCGGCCAGGCCCATTTCCCCCTGCGGGCCGAATTCGCCCGCCGCCAGCCCCGTGGCTCGCACCATGGGCATGACCGCCGCCGGCGCCGCGACCTGATCCTCCGGGCGCACATCGGCCAAGGCACGATGCAGGGTGCCGTAGAGGAAGTCATGGACCATGCGGCTGTCGCGGAAACGCACCTCGTGCTTGGTGGGGTGCACGTTGACGTCCACCGTGCTCGGGTCGATCTCCAGGAACAGCACGAAGGTCGGATGGCGGCCGTTGAACAGCACGTCGCGATAGGCCTGGCGCACCGCGTGGGCGACCAGTTTGTCGCGCACCATGCGGCCGTTGACGTAGAAGTACTGCAGATCGGCCTGGCTGCGCGAGAAGGTCGGCAGGCCCACCCAGCCCCACAAACGCAGGCCGCCGCGCTCGATCTCGATGGGCAGCGCCTGTTCGAGGAAGGCCGGGCCGCACACGGCGGCGACGCGGCGCGCGCGACTGATTTCGTCGCCGGCCTCGTGCAGGGCGAACACCGTCTTGCCGTTGTGGCGCAGGTGGAAGGCCACGTCGAAACGCGCCAGCGCCAGGCGCTTGATCACTTCCTGCAGGTGATCGAATTCGGTCTTCTCGGCGCGCAGGAACTTGCGCCGCGCCGGAGTATTGAAGAACAGGTCACGTACTTCCACCGAGGTGCCGACCGGATGCGCCGCAGGCTGCACCCGAGGCTGCATGTCGCGCCCTTCGGTTTCCACCTGCCAGGCCTGATCGGCATCGGCGGTGCGCGAGGTCAGGGTCAGGCGCGACACCGAGCTGATCGAGGCCAGCGCCTCGCCGCGAAAGCCCATGCTGAGCACCGCCTCGAGGTCTTCCAGCTCACGAATCTTGCTGGTGGCGTGGCGCGCCAGGGCCAGCGGCAGGTCGTCGGCGGCGATACCACCGCCGTCGTCACGCACCTTGAGCAGCTTGACGCCACCCTGCTCGACTTCCACGTCGATGCGCCGCGCACCGGAGTCCAGGCTGTTTTCCAGCAGTTCCTTGGCTACCGAAGCCGGACGCTCGACCACCTCGCCCGCGGCGATCTGGTTGGCCAGACGCGGGCTGAGCAGATGAATACGGGACATAACGCTCACTACTGGGCCGCCAGCGCGGTGGCGGGAATCTGCAATGTCTGGCCGACCTTGATCACGTCGCCATTGAGGTTGTTGGCGCTGCGCAGGACCGCCAGGCTGATCTGATAGCGCTGGGCGATCAGCGCCAGGCTCTCGCCACGCGCTACCACGTGCTCGCGCGGACCGGCGGCGATCTTGCCCTCGTCGCGCAGCCAGGCGACATAGGTGCCAGGCGGCGGATTTTCGTGGAAGAACTGCTTGACCCCGGAGGTGATCGAACGCGCCAGCGCCTGCTGATGACTCGCGGTATGCAGCTTCTTGGCCTCGTTGGGGTTGGAGATGAAGCCGGTTTCCACCAGGATCGACGGGATGTCCGGCGATTTCAGCACCATGAAGCCGGCCTGCTCGACGCGGCGCTTGTGCAGCGGCGTGATGCGTCCCATGTTGCTCAGCACCTTCTGCCCGACGTTCAGGCTCGAGGACAGCGAGGCGGTCATCGACAGGTCCAGCAACACGCCGGCGAGCATCTTGTCCTTGTCGTCCAGGCTGACGTTGCCGGCACCGCCGATCAGGTCGGACTGGTTCTCGGCGTCGGCCAGCCAGCGCGCGGTCTCGGAGGTGGCGCCGCGCTCGGACAGCGCATACACCGAGGCACCGAAGGCGGAAGCCCGCGGCGCGGCGTCGGCGTGAATGGACACGAACAGATCGGCGCCCTTCTTGCGGGCGATCTCGGTGCGTTTGCGCAGCGGAATGAAGTAGTCGCCGGTGCGCACCAGTTCGGCACGGAAGCCCTTCTCGGCGTTGATCTGCCGCTGCAGTTCGCGGGAAATGGCCAGGGTCACGTGCTTTTCGTATTGCCCCTTGACCGGAGACAGCGCCCCCGGATCCTCCCCCCCATGACCGGCGTCGATGGCGATGATGATGTCACGCTTGCCGTTGGGCACGGGGGTCAGCTTGGGCGGTGGCTGGGTCGGCGTCACCGGCACGGGCGGCGCGCTGGCGGCGACGCTGGGCGTCTGGGCCGCGGGCGGAGTACTGCCCTGATCGAACAGATCCACCACCAGGCGATGACCGTACTGCTGGTTGGGCGCCAGGGAGAAACTCTTGGGCGTGACCGGCGCCGACAGGTCGATGACCACGCGCAGATCGTCGGCACTGCGCTGCGCGCTGCGTACGCCGGTGATCGGCGTGTTGGCCAGCGACAACTGTTCGAGATTGGTCGCCAGCTTGGCGCCGCTGACGTCGATGACGATGCGATCGGGCGCCGCGAGCGTGAACACGCTGTGCTGCACCGGGCCGGACAGGTCGAAGACCAGGCGGGTGTTGTCGGGCGCGCGCCAGAGGCGCACGCCCCGCACGTCGGAGGCAGCCAGCACCTCGGCAGCCAGGGCCGCCCACAACACTCCCACAGCGGTAACCAGCGCGCCTATGCGCATACCCAACCCCATCGATTCTTATCTATGCCTTGCTGCTCAGGACCTCGCACCAGGCATCCCCGCGAGCCCCGTGCCCCTGCAGCAACAGCGAACGGCCGCCCGCTTGGGGGCTAATGGTAATGTCCAGGTCGGGCTTTGGCAAAACGCCCGCGCCGCGCTCCGGCCACTCGATCAGGCAGAGTGCATCCCCCTCGAAGTAGTCGCGGATGCCGAGAAACTCCAGTTCCTCCGGATCGACCAGGCGATAGAGGTCGAAATGAAAGGCGCGCAGCGCACCGATTTCGTAGGGTTCGACCAGGGTGAAGGTCGGGCTCTTCACCGCCCCGGCATGGCCCAGGCCGCGCAGCATGCCGCGCGAGAGGGTGGTCTTGCCCGCCCCCAGGTCGCCATGCAGATAGATCACTCCCACGCCACCGCTGGCATGCGCGATACGCGCGCCCAGGGCAAGCATCGCCGCCTCGTCGGCAGCCTCGAGTCTCAACTCAGACAAGGACAGAACTCCTCCAGTAACTGACGAATGGTGTCAGGCAGATCGCCAGCAGCCAGCCCACGCCCCTGCCTGCCGAGATTTTCGCCCGCATGCGCGTGCAGCCACACCGCCAGGCAAGCGGCATCGAAGGCCGTCATGCCCTGCGCCAGCAAGGCGCCGATCAGGCCCGCCAATACATCCCCCAATCCGGCACCGGCCATGGCCGGATGGCCGCGATCACAGAGCGCCAGGCTTCCGTCCGGAGCGGCGATCAGACTGCCCGCCCCCTTAAGCACCACCACCAGACCAAAGCGCTGGGCCAGCGCCCGCGCGGCGGCGGGCCGGTCCGCCTGCACCTCGGCACTCGCCACGCCCAGCAAACGGGCGGCCTCGCCCGGATGCGGGGTCAGCACGCCCTGCCGCGGCGCACCGACCTGACCGGCCGCCAGCAGGTTGAGCGCATCGGCATCCCACACCTGAGGCACCGGCAGACCCGCGGCCACCGAAAGCAGGCTGCGGCCCCAGGCATTCTGGCCCAACCCCGGCCCGACCACGCAGACCGTGGCGCGCTCGGCCAGGCCGAGCAGCTGATTGGCCGACGCCAGCGCCGAACACATCACTTCCGGGCGCCGCACCAGCGCCGCCTGCACATGCTCGGGCCGGGTCGCCAGCGACACCAGACCGGCACCGGCGCGTAACGCGCTTTCGGCACTGAGCAGCGCCGCGCCACCCATACCCAGATCGCCACCGACCACCAGCAGGTGGCCGAACTGGCCCTTGTGCGCCAGCGGCGAGCGCGGCGCCAGACGCGGCAGGTTGGCCAGGTCCAGGCGCTGCGCCAGGGCTGGGGCCTGCGCCAGAAGCCGAGGGTCGCCCTGTAGATCGTCGAACTGCAGCTCGCCGCACAACTCAGGGCCGAGACCGGTGAACAGGCCGAGCTTGAGCGCGATGAAGGTCACCGTCACGTCGGCCTGCACCGCCACGCCAAGGCGCGCCCCATGGTAGGCCTGCAGGCCGGACGGGATATCCACCGCCAGCACCGGCAGACCGCTCTGATTGATCATGCGGATGGCCTGGGCATAAGGCTCGCGCACGGGGCCGGCCAGTCCGGTGCCGAGCAGCGCATCGACCAGCACGCCGGCCAGCGGCGCACATTCGCTCCAGGGTCGCACGTCGACTCCGGCGCTGCGCGCCTCGGCACAGGCCTGCGCCGCATCGCCACTCAGCGCCGCCGGCTCGCCCACCGCCAGTACCCGCACCCGCCAGCCGGCGCGTTGAGCCAGCGCCGCGATCAGATAGCCGTCGCCGGCATTGTTGCCGCGCCCGGCCAGCACGGTGATCTCGCCAGCATCCGGCCAGCGCCTGCGCAGCACGCGCCAGGCGGCATGGGCGGCGCGCTGCATCAGTTCGTAGCCGGGGGTGCCGGCAGCGATCAGCGCGGCATCCAGCGCACGCACCTGCTCGGCGCTGTGCAGGCTCAGGGGCAAGGAGGCGGAAAGTGGATGCATGGCTCGCTCGCGGCAGATGTCTGGCAGAATTATACGCACCTCCATCGCTCGCGCCCGCCTCATGTCCGACCACCGCCTCGACCTCAATGCCCTCGCCCAGTCGATCAAGGACTGGGGCCGTGAGCTGGGCTTCCAGCAGGTCGGCATCGCCGACGTGACGCTGGGTGAGCATGAAGCGCACCTGCAGCGCTGGCTGGCTGCCGGCTATCAGGGCGAGATGGACTACATGGCCGCCCACGGCAGCAAACGTTCGCACCCTGACGAGCTGGTGCCCGGCACCCTGCGCGTGGTGTCGCTGCGCATGGATTACCTGCCCGGCGACACGCAGATGGCCAAACGTCTGGCCGAGCCGGAGAAGGCCTATGTGTCGCGCTATGCGCTGGGCCGCGACTATCACAAGCTGATCCGCAAGCGCCTGCAGCAGTTGGCCGAACGCGTGCAGCAGCAGATCGGTCCGTTCGGCTACCGTGCCTTCGTCGACAGTGCCCCGGTGCTGGAAAAGGCCATTGCTGAAAAGGCCGGCCTGGGCTGGATCGGCAAGAACACCCTGGTGCTCAACCGCAAGGCCGGCAGCTATTTCTTTCTCGGCGAGCTGTTCGTCGACCTGCCGCTGCCGGTGGATGCCGCGCACGGCAGCGAACACTGCGGGCGCTGCACCGCCTGCATGGACATCTGCCCCACCGCCGCCTTCGTCGCCCCCTATGTACTGGATGCGCGGCGCTGCATCTCCTACCTGACCATCGAGCTGAAGGGATCGATACCCGAAGAACTGCGCGCGCCCATCGGCAACCGGGTATTCGGCTGCGACGACTGCCAGATCGTCTGCCCGTGGAACCGCTTCGCCCGGCCCACCGAGCAGGGCGACTTCCAGCCACGCCATGGCCTGGACAATACCGAGCTGGCGGCGCTGTTCTTGTGGACGGAAGAGGAATTTCTCAGCCGCACCGAAGGCTCGCCGCTACGCCGCGCCGGTTACGAGCGCTGGCTGCGCAACCTGGCGGTGGGTCTGGGCAATGCACCTTCGACCATTGCGGTGCTGGAGGCATTGAAGGCGCGGCGCGAGCATCCGTCCGAGCTGGTGCGCGAGCATGTCGAGTGGGCGCTTGGGCGACACCAGCAGTGCGGAAGCACCTAGGGTGCGCCGCGCGCACCGTGAGCCACCACTGGCCGGCCACGCGGTGCGCACGGCGCACCCTACGGAACGATGGTTCTACGCGGTCTGGTGGATAGCAGGCAGGGCCTACACCTTCAGGAAATGCTGACGATAGTGCTTGAGCTCGGCAATCGACTCACGGATATCGTCCAGCGCCTGATGGGTCGCGGTCTTCTGGAAGCTGTCCTTGACCTGCGGCGCCCACATGCCGGCGAGAATCTTCAGCGTCGAGACGTCCAGGTAGCGGTAGTGGAAGTAGGCCTCCAGCGCCGGCATGTACTTGTAGAGGAAGCGGCGATCCTGACCGATGCTGTTGCCACAGATCGGCGACTTGCCCTTCGGTACCCACTGCTCGAGAAAGGCGATGGTCTGCGCCTCGGCCGTCGCCGTGTCGATGCGACTCTCACGCACGCGCTGGGTCAGCCCGCTCTGACCATGGGTGCGGGTGTTCCACTCGTCCATGCCGGCCAGGGTCTCGTCGCTCTGGTGGATGGCGATCACCGGCCCCTCGGCAAGCACGTTCAGCTCGCTGTCGGTGACGATGGTGGCCATTTCGATGATCACGTCCCGCTCCGGCTCCAGGCCGGTCATCTCCAGGTCGATCCAGATCAGGTTGTTGGGGTTCTGCATGATGGGGGCTCCTTGGCTCAGACGCCCAGTTTAACAGGCTGCCGAGAAACTACCTGCTAGCCGATATCCCTGCCCTTCATCTGCCACAGCAGCAAGCGGGTCTGCCGCCCCTCGTTCAGCTCCAGCACCTGGTCGGCCGGCACGCCGGGAATTTCGAAGCTGTTGCTGATCAACCAGCATCCGGCACGCATCTCGGTCCTGGCCTTGGCCCACAGCCGCGGCATGGGCACCGGCGAAAGAAAACAGTAAACGCCGTCGAACTCCGCCAGATCAGTGCGCCACAGGCACTGGTAGCGGATGCTGCAGTTGTCCTGCAGCAGGCAGCGCAGCCAGGCGAGGGCGAACAGCAGGGGTGCGGTTTCCACCCCGACGAAGCGCCCGCGGGGAAACTGCCGCGCCAGGTACAACAGCGTCCCGGCCGTACCACACCCCAGATCGACGAAGCTCGGCGGCTGCTCGCGCTCGGCCAACCATTGTTGCAGTTGCTGCCGGGCTCGGCGCCCGCTGAGGTAGAGCGGCACCTGCTCGCGCAGGCTGTTCCAGTTGACCAGCAGCAACAGCACGAACCCCAGGAGGAACAGCCAGGCCGGCAGTTCGGCACGCTGCACCAGCAGCAAGGCGGGAAGGAACGCCAGGTTGATCCACAGCCACCAGCGCGACAGCCCCAGGCGCCAGCCGATGGCCGCCGCCGCCACGCCTTGCACCAGGCTCACCGCCATCAACGGCAGCGGCCGGCCCAACAACGCCAGCAGGTACACCAACCCCACCACCAGGATGATCGCCAGCCCTTGCGCCAGCATCGCCCGCACCAGCGGCAGACGCGTCACCGCTCCCCCTTGCCCCATCGCTACCCGGCTCCCCGTGACGGCGACCGAATCGCCGCCAGGCGCTCATGCTAAACTCGCCGCGATCGACTCTCCACCACCCGGAAGCTCCATGGCCAAACGCCAACTCAATCGCCGCCAGAACTGGCGTATCGAAAAAATCCAGGGCGAACGCGCTGCCCGCGCCGCCAAGCGCGAATCACGCGCTGTGGAAGCACTGGAAGGCGGCGACCTCGGCCCGGAACAGACCGGACTGGTGATCGCGCATTTCGGCGTGCAGGTGGAAATCGAGGGGCTGCAGGGTGAACTGGCCGGGCGGGTATTCCGCTGCCACCTGCGCGCCAACCTGCCGGCGCTGGTCACCGGCGACCAGGTGGTCTGGCGCCCCGGCAACCAGGGCGATGGCGTGATCGTCGCACAGCTGCCGAGAAGCAGCGAGCTGTGTCGTCCGGACATGCGCGGCCAGCTCAAGCCGGTGGCAGCCAACGTCGATCAGATCGTCATCGTCTTCGCGCCCCTGCCCGAACCGCACGCCAACCTGATCGACCGTTACCTGGTGGCCGCTGAACATGCCGGCATCCGTCCGCTGCTGCTGCTGAACAAGGCCGACCTGATCGACGAGCAGAATCAGGTGGCGCTGGAGGCCCTGCTCAAGGTCTATCGCCAGCTGGGCTATCCCCTGCTGGAAGTTTCGGCGCATCAGGGCGATGGCATGGAGCAGCTGAAGAAGCGCCTGGACGGCCACGTCAGCGTCTTCGTCGGCCAGTCCGGGGTCGGCAAATCGTCACTGGTCAACGGCCTGCTGCCGGGCGTCGACACCCGCGTCGGCGCGCTGTCGGAGCTGACCGGCAAGGGCACCCATACCACCACCACGGCGCGGCTATTCCACTTTCCCGGCGGCGGCCAACTGATCGATTCCCCCGGCATCCGCGAATTCGGCCTGGGCCACGTCAGCCGCGACGATGTGGAGGCTGGTTTCATCGAGTTCCACGACCTGCTCGGGCGCTGCCGTTTCCGCGACTGCAAGCACGACCGCGAGCCCGGTTGCGCGCTGCTACAGGCCCTGGAGGACGGGCGCATTCAGGCGCAGCGCATGGCCAGCTACCGCCACATCCTTGCCAGCCTGCCCGAAGACGATTACTGATTGCCCAGCTGATCGAACTGCAGGGCGCCTTCCTCGAAGATGTTCAGCCGCTCGCGCACCTGGCCGGCCGGCAGCGGTTCGTTCGCCGCGCCGCCCGGTGCGGCGCCGTCGGCCGGAGCGGGCGGCTCTTCGCCACCTTGCTCACCCTCGATGGCACGCTGCGCCTTCTTGGTCAGCACCACGATATCGATGCGCCGATTGACCGGGTTGAAGGGATCGTTGCGATCGAACAGCGCCGAGGAGGCGTAGCCCACCACCCGCGCCACCTGCTCATCGGCATAACCGCCGGCGATCAGCGCACGCCGCGCCGCATTGGCACGGTTGGCTGACAATTCCCAGTTGCCGAAATCGCCACGCCCGACGAAGGGCTTGGCATCGGTATGGCCACTGATGCTGATCTTGTTCGGCACCGCGCGAATGGTGTCGGCCATGGCCAGCAGGATGTCTTCGAAGTAGGGCTGCAGGTTGGCGCTGCCGAGGGCGAACATCGGACGGTTCTCGGCATCCACGATCTGGATGCGCAGGCCGTCCTGGGTGATCTCGAACAGGATCTGATCCTTGAAACGCTGCAGCTCGGGGTTTTCCTCGACCTTGTTCTGCAGCTCCTGCAGCACCAGCTCCAGACGCTCGCGCTCGAGCTTGTCGGCCAGGCTTTCGACCTGGTCGGCGTCGATGTCCACGTCCTGGCTATCGGTCAGGTCCTGGATTTCCGGGTTGAGGGTGCGGTCGGGCGCCGGCGTGGGCGAGCCGCCCAGATCGATGGCGTGCGGGCTGGCGCTCTCGGTAAAGCCGATGGGGTCCTGGAAGTAACCGGAAATGGCCTTCTTCTGCTCCGGCGTGGCCGACGACATCAGCCACATGACCAGAAAGAACGCCATCATGGCGGTGGCGAAGTCGGCGAAGGCGATCTTCCAGGCGCCACCATGATGCCCGCCAGCGTTCTTCTTGACCCGCTTGACGATGATGGGTTGGTTGTTTTCCATGGCTCAGCGTCTCGGCTCAGTTGCCACGCATGGCCTGCTCGAGCTCGCTGAAGCTCGGCCGGTGCGCAGGGAACAGCACCTTGCGCCCGAACTCCACGGCCAGGCTCGGCGGCATGCCGGACGCCGAGGCCACCAGCGTCGCCTTGATCGCCTCGTAAAGGTTCAGCTCTTCCTTGGCGTCATGCTCCAGCGCATTCGACAGCGGGCCGAAGAAGCCATAGGAAGCAAGGATGCCGAGGAAGGTACCGACCAGCGCCGTGGCGACCTTTTCGCCGATCTGCGCGTTGTCCGCCTCGGCGAGGATCGACATGGTGATCACGATACCCAGCACGGCCGCGACGATACCCATGGCCGGCAGGCCGTCGGCGATCTTGGCCACCGCATGGGCCGGATGCTCCACCTCCTCCTTGAGGCTGGCCAGCTCCATGTCGAACAGGCCTTCCAGCTCGTGGGGGGCCATGTTGCCGGAGGACATGATGCGCAGGTAATCGCAGATGAACGCCGTCATCCGCGCATCCTTGAGCACGCCGGGGTACTTGCTGAAGATCGGGCTGGCGTTGGGGTCCTCGACGTCCGCCTCGATGGCCATCATGCCCTCGCGGCGGCTCTTGTTGAGGATCTCGTAGAGCAGCTTGAGCACTTCCAGATAGTAGGTATGGGTGAAGCGGGTGCCGAACATGCTCAGCGACTTCTTGAACACCGTCATGAACATGCTGCCCGGGTTGGCCTGGAGGAAGCCCCCCAGGGCCGCCCCGCCGATGATCAAAACCTCGAAGGGATGGACCAGTGCCATCAGTTGACCACCGGAGAGAACGAAGCCGCCGAACACGCACGCAAACACGACGACGATGCCTATGATTTTGACCATAAAGAAGTACTTATGAACTCAAGAAAGAAGGTTATTAAAAACAGCCCTTCTAATTATCGGAACTTATACGCCAGACTATAGCCAGTTAAGGTCAAAAGCCAGATCGGCTCAACCCACATGTCGACGCCAAAGCCCTTGCCACGCACCCTCGACGCCTGGTTGCAACAGCTGGGCAAGCTGCCCCTGCCAATCGAGCAGGAGCAGCATGCGCGCTTGCGTCGCACCCTGAGCGACAGCCGCCGCACCTGGCGCGAGATAGCCGAAGCCATCGAGCTCAGCCCTTCCTTCGCCCTGCAGGTGTTGCGCGAAGCCAACCAGTCGGGCAGCAGCCTCAGCGCCCCCGCCGACAGCCTGGAAACCGCGTTGTCACGTCTCGGCCTGAGTCGCTGCGAAGCGCTGCTCAATCAGGCACCCGCCCTGCCGGAAAACGACATTCCCCTGGCGTTGCGACAGATCCTGCTGATCAGCCAGCACGCCAGCCAGCAGGCCCGCGGCCTGTTCGGCGCCCGGCTGGCGCGCCTGTGGAACGAGCTGCACGGCTGCAGCCTGCTGTTTCTGGCGCCGCTCTGGCCCTTGCTGTGCGCCCATCCCCAGCTGTTCGAGGCCTGGGAGCAGCGCATTCTGCTCAAGGGCGAGCGTCCCGCACGGGTCGAGCAGGAACTGCTCGGCGTTCCGCTGATTCATCTGTGCATCAAGCTGGCGGAGCGCTGGCGCCTGCCGGAATGGATCGTTCAAGGCTACCGCCTGCTGGAACGCGACCGACGCCTGCTGGTCAAGGCGCTGCATATCGCCCGCGACAACGAACACCCGCTGCATCAGCAACAATTGCTCGACGCCGATATCCCGCTGCGCCGCTGGCTGACCCAGCCGAGCAACTGCGTGCTGCTGGCCAACGGCCTGGCGGTATCGGCCCACCACGCCTGGGACACGCCGCACAGCCTGCGCTGGCAACGCCTGACCGGCCTCTATCTGCAGTTGCCGCTGAGCGAACTGCAACAGGAGGTGCACCAGCATGCAGTGAGCAGTGCGCGCCTGATCCACGACGCCGCACTCTGGCACCCGGCCGAGGCTCTGCTCTGGCCCTGGGACGCGCACCGCCTGAAGCCCGCGCCGACTCCAGCGGCCATCCCCAAGCGCGACCATCTCGCCGCCTGGCGCGAGCACTGCGCGCGCCTGCTTGCCGACCCCAGCAGCTTCGCCAACGTGCCGCAACTGACCGCCTGCGCCCGCGATGCGCTGCAGGCCTGCGGCCTCAAGCGCGTACTGCTGCTGCTCGCCGACCGCCAGCACAGTCGCCTGCAGGCCCAGCAGCAGGCCGGCCTCGGCCCCGACGCAGCAACCCTGACCCTGGACCCGGCGCATAGCCAGGTCCTGCGCCGCCTGCTCAGCGAGCCCGGCCAGCTGCGCCTGAGCCCGGCCAATGTCGCGCAGTTCTCGGCGTTGCTGCCGGGCAATCTCAAGGCCCTGTTCCCCAGCGAACACCTGCTGCTGCGCTCGCTGGCCAACAACGGCCGAGTGGTGATGCTGCTGGTCGCCGACCAGGGCGGGCAGCCGCTCAACGAGCTCAGCCTGCAGGCCTTCGCCAAGACCGTGCAGTGCATCGAGCGCGCCCTGGCCAGCTTCTCCAGACGCGCGCGCTGACGCGGGCGGGTAACGCGACGCGCGCTTTCCGCTACAATCGACCTCTTTTCATACGAGGAGGCCGCCATGTCCGCCTTCGACAATCTGCCCCTGGTCATCGAGCCCGCCGAACTGGCCGAGCGCCTGGACGCCGCCGACCTGATCCTGCTCGATCTCAGCGGCGCCGCACGCTATGCCGCCGGGCACATTCCCGGCGCCCGCTGGGTCGATGCCAAGCGCACGCAGCTGGGCCAGCCACCGGCGCCCGGCCTGCTGCCGCAACGAGACCAGCTCGAAGCGCTGTTCTCCGACATAGGCCATCGACCGGACGCCACCTACGTGGTCTACGACGACGAGGGCGGTCCCTGGGCCGGACGATTCATCTGGCTGCTCGACGTGATCGGCCACACCCGCTACCACTTCCTCAACGGCGGCTTGCATGCCTGGATCGGCGAAGGACGCGAGCTGAGCCAGGAAACGCCCCCTGTGCAGCGCAGCCAGCCGTCGCTGACCCTGCATGAGCAGCCCACCGCGACGCGGGACTATCTCCAGTCGCGCCTGGGCGCCAGCGATCTGGCCATCTGGGACGTACGCGGCGCCGACGAGTACCGCGGCGAGAAGCTGAGCTCGGCGCGCGGCGGACACATCCCCGGCGCCGTCAACTTCGAATGGACCGCCGGCATGGACCCGCAGCGCCACCTGCGCATCCGCACGGACATCGCCGACGTCCTGCAGGATCTGGGCATCACCCCGGACAAGGAAGTGATCACCCACTGCCAGACCCATCGCCGCTCCGGCTTCACCTACGTGGTGGCCAAGGCGCTGGGCTATCCCAGAGTGAAGGCCTACGCCGGCTCTTGGGCCGAGTGGGGCAACCTGCCCGACACCCCCATCGAACGCTGAGCCGCATCGCCCATTCGCTGCATGCCGGCAACGACCTTACCCCTCAAGGACACATGATGAAACAACGTCTGTTCATTCTCAGCCAGTACCTGCTTCCCCATCACCTGCTGTCGCGCCTGATCGGCTGCGTCGCCGAGTGCCGTATCGGCTGGCTGAAGAATCGTCTGATCGCCTGGTTCGCCAAGCAGTATCGGGTCGACATGAGCGAAGCCCAGGTCGAGGACCTGAGCGCTTACGAACACTTCAACGCCTTCTTCACCCGCGCGCTGAAAGAGGGTACGCGTCCTCTGGACGAGACCCCCGGCGCCATTCTCTGCCCGGCCGACGGCGCGATCAGCCAACTCGGCGTCATCGAACACGGTCGCCTGTTCCAGGCCAAGGGCCACAGCTTCAGCGCCACCGAGCTGCTCGGCGGCGATGCCGAACGCGCCGCGCCCTTCATGGGCGGCCAGTTCGCCACCGTGTACCTGTCGCCCAAGGACTATCACCGCGTGCATATGCCGCTGGCCGGCACGCTGAAGGAAATGGTCTACGTGCCGGGGCGCCTGTTCTCGGTCAACCAGACCACGGCAGAGAACGTACCGGAACTGTTCGCCCGCAACGAGCGGGTGGTCTGCCTGTTCGACACCGATCGCGGCCCGATGGCCGTGGTGCTGGTCGGCGCGATGATCGTCGCCAGCGTGGAGACCGTGTGGGCCGGCCTGGTCACTCCGCCCAAGCGCGAGCTGAAGAGCACACGCTATGACGCCGAGTCGCGCGGACCTATCGAGCTGGCCAAGGGCGCTGAGCTGGGTCGTTTCAAACTGGGCTCCACCGCCATCGTGCTGTTCGGTCCGCAGCAGGTGCAGTGGGCCGAGGAACTGACCGCCGGCAGCACGGTGCGCATGGGCCAGCTGCTGGGCAACGCGCAGCTCTGAACGATCAGGGAAACTGAACCCGAAGATCGACCATCTGGTCATAGAGCCGTACTCTGGCGAGGCAGCCCTACCCGAGGACGGGCTGCCAGCGCAGCTAGATGCTGCTAGAGTTCGAAAGACTATTACTAGAGCCGCTTGCTTTGCGTGGCCGGAGTATCCGAGTTTGATGGATAAACAGAGTCCCCACCTTCAGTTGTTGCGCGTTCCCACACCGAGCAAGCAAAGCCTCAGCTTCTGCGACGGCAGCCCCCGCGATCTCAAGCGCTGGATCGCCGGTCTGCCCAAGGCGAACATCGGTGAAACCGCGCGCCAGCTGTACCAGAGCCTGGTGGAACTCAACCAACTCCTCACCCCTTCGGAAAACCGCCTGCAACTGCTGGAGCTGCTGCGCCCGGAAGTGAACTTCGTCTGCCAGCACCTGGAGCGGCACTTCCTCAATCAGGCCATCGTGCTCGACGAACGCCCGCGCAAGGTCGCCAACCTGTGCCAGGCCCTGCAGAACCATCTGGCCGTCGGCTACAAGCTGATTATCTCCCGCGCCATGACCCGCAGTGGCAAGGATCGCGACCAGTTGCTCGCCATCGCCCTGCAGCGTGCCAGCCATAGCCTGTGCAGCCCGCTGATTCGCGCCAGCCAGCTGTACTGCCCGGTACCCGAAGGACTCTGGCTGGAGCTGCACCAGCTGTACCAGATCGCTCTCGAGCAGCGCCTGCAGCGCCAGGTCATCCGCGACCCGCTGGCGCGCCACACCCAGGGCCTGAGCACCGAGCAGACCTACGTGACGGCGCTGCTGCTCGGCTGCGCCCGCACCAACCAGATGCGCCAGAGCGGCATCGCCCGCCTGGCAGAAGCGCTGGAACCCTGGAGCGCACTGATCAAGCTGCAACCGGGCGACCAGCCCGGCAGCCTGTTCGTCCTCGCCCCCCAGGTCGACGGCCCGCCGCGCTATCGCTCGCTGTATCAGAGCGGCGAGCTGCACAACCTGCTGGGCATCGATACGCAGCCCCTGGTCGATGCACTCAAGGAGTACCTGGAACTGCCGGAAGACCAGCGCAGCAAATCGCGCCTGCTGATACCGGAGGGCATTAGTCTCGACTTGCTGCAGCACGTGGCCGCTGCCTGGGGCGATATCGCCGAGCGCACCTTCCAGCGCACCCCGGGGCAGGGCAATCTGACACTATGCATTGGCATGACGGCGCTGCACTTCTTCCTCTCGGGACGCCGCTCCTTCGCCGAGATGCTAAAGCGTCCGGTCGAGGTCGGCGCAGCGGTGTTCAAACCCGCTACCGGCGAGCCCGATGTCTGGTCCAATGCCTTCGACGCCCAACGCAACGCGGCCGACGAGATCCATTTCGAGGAAATCCAGTACACCAAGGTGACGCCCGGCGAGCAGGCGCAGCCCGAGAGCAATGGCGAGAGCTACCCCACCTATCCGCTGGCCATCGTCAATCACAGCCCCGGCGGCTACTGCCTGTCCTGGCCCAAGGAAGTGCCCAGCCAGCTGCAGGCCGGTGAACTGCTGGGCGTACAGGACAACCCAAACCAGGCCTGGAGCGTGGCGATCGTGCGCTGGATCCGCCAGGTCCGCGGTGGCGGCACGCAGATGGGCATCGAACTGATCGCACCGCATGCACAGCCCTGCGGCCTGCAGCTGCTGCGCAAGGCCGAACAGAGCAGCCAGTACCTGCGTGCCCTGCTGCTGCCGGAGATCAGCGCCATCTCGCGCCCCGCCAGCCTCATCACTCCCCGCCTGCCCTTCCAGGAAGGCAGCAAGGTGCTGATCAACGACCAGGGCGAGGAACACCGCGCGGTGCTGATGCGCAAGCAGGTCAGCAGCGGCAGTTTCAGCCAGTTCGAGTATCGTCGGGTGGGCGATGACGAGGGCGCTGCCGGGAAGCCGGTCACAGCCTCGCAAAGCGAGAAGCCTGCCGGGGAGGAAGATTTTGACTCACTCTGGAAGTCGCTGTAGGCTGCGGCCAACTCACCATTTGTCGCCTTTTCGCGCCCGTTCGGCGCGGTATTGACCCCCACCTATGGCCATCGAAAAGAAAACCATCCGCCTGCTGATTCTCGAGGATTCGCAGAACGAAGCCGAGCGCCTGGTCAGTCTGTTCCGCAACGCCGGGCATGCCACGCGCGTGCATCGCCTGACCTCCAGCGAAGACCTGGCCGAAACCCTGCAACAGACCTGGGATCTGCTGATCTGCGCGCCCAGCAGCGAACAGCTCGACCCCAGCGAAGCCATCAGCGCCATTCGCCGCCAGGCCAAGGACATTCCGGTGGTGCAGCTGGTGGACGGCAACGACTCGGAGAGCATCACCGAAGCGCTGCTGTTCGGCGCCCAGGATGCCCTGCCCCAGGGTGAAGACGAACGCCTGGTGCTGGTGGCCAAACGCGAGCTGGCCAACCTCGAGGAACGCCGCGCCCGCCGCGCCGCCGAAGTCGCGCTGCGCGAGGCGGAAAAACGCTGCCAGCTGCTGCTGGAAAGTTCGGTCGACGCCATCACCTACGTCCACGACGGCATGCATATCTACGCCAACCGCGCCTATCTCGAGCTGTTCGGCTACGAGGATGGCGAAGAACTGGAAGGCATGCCGATGATCGACCTGATCGCCAGTGCCGATCAGGGTGCCTTCAAGGACTTCCTGAAGAACTACCAGAGCGCCGAAGGCAATGCCGAACTGAACTGCCAGGGCGTACGCGCCGACGGCAGCAGCTTCCCGGCGCAGATGAGCTTCTCCCCGGCCACCTATGATGGCGAACCTTGCATCCAGGTGGTGATCCGCGCGGAAACTTCCAACGCTGAGCTGGAAGAGAAACTGCGCGAGATCAGCAGCCAGGACCTGGTCACCGGCCTGTTCAACCGCAGCCACTTCCTCGAGCTGATGGATGGCGCCGCCGAGCGCGCCGTCAGCACCGGTCAGCCTTCGACCCTCGCCTATATCCGCGTCGACCGCTACGCCAGCCTGCAAGGCGAGATCGGCCTGGCCGGCATCGACCTGCTGCTGACCGACCTGGCCGGCCTGCTGCGCGCGCATTTCCCGGCCGACACCCAGCTGGCCCGCTTCGGTGACGACGTGTTCTCCGCACTGCTGCCTGGGCAGACGCCCGAACAGTGTCAGGCCAGCCTGGCGGCACTGCTGAAGAAAGTCGAAGGCCATCTGTTCGATGTCAGCGGGCGTACCGCGCAGACCACCCTGTCGGTCGGCGTCGCCGGCCTCAGCGAGAAGACTGCCAAGGCCCAGGAAGTCGTCGAACGCGCCCACCGTTGCGCCGACGAACTCACCAATGGCAATGCCATCAAGCTGTTCAACCCGGCCGACGAGCTGGCCGCCGCCGCCAGCCGCGGCAACCTGCTGGCGATGGTGCAGCAGGCGCTGGAGAACAACAGCTTCCGCCTGCTGTTCCAGCCGATCATCAGTCTGCGCGGCGACGCCAACGAGCATTACGAGGTGCTGCTGCGCCTGCTCAGCCCGCAGGGCGAAGAGGTGCCGCCGATGGAATTCCTCGCCGCCGCCAAGGAAGCCGGCCTGGGCGAGAAGATCGACCGCTGGGTGATCCTCAATTCGATCAAGCTGCTCGCCGACCATCGCACCAAGGGCCACAACACCCGACTGTTCGTGCACCTGTCCAGCGCCAGCCTGCAGGACCAGACCCTGCTGCCGTGGCTCAGTGTCGCGCTCAAGGCCGCCCGCCTGCCCTCCGACGCGCTGGTGTTCCAGTTCAGCGAACCGGACGCCATCGCCTACCTCAAGCAGGCGAAGGCCCTGACCCAGGGTCTGGCCGAACTGCACTGCAAGGTGGCGCTGAGCCAGTTCGGCTGCGCGCTGAACCCGTTCAATACGCTGAAGCACCTGCACGTGGATTTCGTCAAGATCGACGGGTCCTTCTCCCAGGACCTGGGCAACGCCGACAATCAGGAAGCGCTGAAGACATTGCTCAGCAGTCTGCATGCGCAGGCCAAGCTGACCATCGTGCCCTTCGTCGAAAGCGCCAGCGTGCTGGCCACACTGTGGCAGGCCGGGGTCAACTTCATCCAGGGCTACTACCTGCAGGGCCCGAGCCAGTCGATGGACTACGACTTCTCCGCCGGCGACGAATGATGCCGCGCAAACGAAAAAGCCGCCCGAGGGCGGCTTTTTCGTTTGTTTGGTCTTACTCCTGGCCTTCGCGATCGCGGAAACCCAGCAGGTAGAGAATGCCATCCAGGCCCAGGGTGGAGATCGCCTGCTTGGCGGACTGCTTGACCAGCGGCTTGGCGCGGAAGGCCACACCCAGGCCGGCCAGCCCGAGCATCGGCAGATCGTTGGCGCCGTCACCCACGGCGATGGTCTGTTCCAGCTGCAAGCCTTCCTTCTGCGCCAACTCGCGCAACAGATCGGCCTTGCGCTGGGCATCGACGATGGGCTCGACGGCCACGCCGGTGACCTTGCCGTTCTCGATCTGCAGCTCGTTGGCGAACACGTAGTCGATGCCCAGCTTGGCCTGCAGCTGCTTGGCGAAATAGGTAAAGCCACCGGAGAGAATCGCGGTCTTGTAACCCAGGCGCTTGAGCTCGGCGAACAGCACCTCGGCGCCCTCGGTCAGACGCAGGGACGCGCCGATCTCCTCGAGCACGTCCTCCGACAAGCCCTGCAGCAGGCCCAGACGCTCCTTGAAGCTGGCGCGGAAGTCCAGTTCCCCGCGCATGGCGCGCTCGGTGATTTCCGCCACCTGCTCACCCACGCCGGCAGCCTTGGCCAGCTCGTCGATCACCTCGGCCTCGATCAGCGTCGAATCCATGTCGAATACGGCCAGGCGGCGGTTGCGGCGGAACACCGAGTCGCGCTGGAAGGCGATATCGACGTTGAGCTCCTGGGCCACGCTGAGGAACTCGGCGCGCAACGCCGCCGGGTCGGCCGGCTCGCCGCGGACGGAGAATTCGATGCAGCCCTTGCCCTGTTCGGCCGGCATGTCCAGCGGCATGCGCCCGGAAAGACGGTCGATATGATCGATGTTGAGGCCGTACTTGGCGGTGATGGCGCTGACCCGCTGCAACTGCTCGGCGCTGACCTTGCGCGTCAGCAGGGTGACGATATGGCGGGCCTTGCCCTGGCCGCTCACCCACTGGCGATAGTCGTCCTCGGAAACCGGGGTGAAGCGCACCTGCTGATCGAGCTCGTAGGCGGTGAACAGCAGATCCTTGAGCACGGCCTGGGAGCGGCCGTTGTCGGGAATTTCGATGAGGATGCCGAACGACAGGGTGTCGTGGATCACCGCCTGGCCGATGTCGAGGATATTCACCCCACCCTGGGCCAGTACGCCGGTGATGGCCGCGGTGAGTCCGGGGCGATCTTCGCCGGTGATATTGATCAGGACGATTTCGCGCAAGACGCGCCCTCCGCAGCAGACGAGTTGAGGCCGGGCAACGGCGAATGGGCCACCGACCGACGAAAAGGCGCACATTCTACCCAGTTTCCCCCTTCTCCGGGCAGTCGCGCGCTTTGCCCGCTCCAGGCCGCTCGCTATACTGCGCGGCATCTTCAGTCGACAAGAGCCGTGCTCTGTGAACCGGCCCGCGCCCGTCAAACCCGACAACTTCTTCATCATGATCTTCCACGCGCTGCGTCAGCGGCGGGTGCCCCTGGTGCTGCGCATCGCCAGCCACAGCCTGCTGCTGGTGGCCCTGGCCATGCTCATCTATGCCTGGGTCATGGGCATGCAGTTCAAGCAGGCCATGCAGCAGCAGGCCGACGCACTGGGGCAGGCGCTGATCACCCAGACGGCGGCCTCGGCCACCGAGCTGCTGGTGTCCAACGACATCCTCAGCCTCAACGTGCTGCTGAACAACCTGGCGAAGAATCCGCTGGTGGCGCACGCGGCGATCTACAGTGTGGACAACCGCATTCTCGCCGAAGCCGGCGCGCGCCCGACGCGCAGCGTGCTGGGCGAGACCGAGGGCCTGTACTCCACGCCCATCACCTTCCAGGAGGTGATCGCCGGGCAACTGCGCATCAGCCTGGACATGGGCCAGTTCCAGCAGCCGATGACCATCAGCCTGCAGAGCATGGGCATTCTCAGCCTTATCCTGCTGGCGCTGACCCTGTCGCTGAGCATGCGCCTGGGCCGGCATATCTCCACGCCGCTGCTGCAGATGCGGCTGTGGCTGCGCGACCCGGACGACCCTGCTCCCGGCGCCGGACGCAACGACGAAATCGGCGATCTGGCGCGCCAGCTGCAGGCGCGACTGGTGCCGGAAAAGCCGGAAGCCGAGCCGGAACTGGACGATGAGCCGGTCTTCGAAGAGGACGAAAGCTACCTGGACGAGCCGGACGACGGCGCCTTCGTCGAGCTCGACGAGGAGGCCGAGGTCAGCGAGCGGGCGTTCGATGAATACGACCTCGACGCTGCCGACGACGAACCGCTCAAGCCCTGGCCCGAGGCCATCGAGCCGGACGATCCCTTTGCCGAGCTGAACGACGAGCCGGCGGCGCCTGCCCCAGCGGCCAAGGCTCCGCGCCAGGTGCAGGCCAGTGCCGTGCTGGCCATCCAGCTCGGCGCTCAGGAGCAGCTGCGCCGCCTGCCGCGCACGCGCCTGCTGGACCTGCTGGAGCGCTACCGCGGCTGCCTGGAGCAGGCGGCTGCGCTGTACCAGGGCCAACTGCACACGCTCAAGGACGGCAGCAGCCTGATGCTGTTCCATGAGAGCGAGTGCGGCGAGGACTATCTGACCCACGCCATCTGCTGTGGCGAGCTGATGCGTGCGCTCGGCCATGCCCTGCAGATCGAGGTTGCCGACAGCGGCATTACCCTGCAGCTGCAATTGGGTCTGACCCTGGGCAGCGATCTGGAGGAGCTGGGTCAGGCCGAGCTGCTGCTGAGCGACAGCGCGCTGGATGCCCTGGCCCTGTCGCAACACAGCCGCAACCTGCTGCTGGTGGAACAGCGCGTCGCCCAGGATGCCCTGGCCAGACAGCGCGCACGCATCCGCCCGATCGCCAGCCCGGAAGGCGCCAGTTGCGTCGAGCGCCTGCTCGACCCCTACCCGGCGCTGCTGGAGCGGCAACTGACGCGCATGCACGAAAGCCGGGCGCACTGACGGACGGCTCAGGTATGGTGCGCACGGCGCACCCTACGACGCGACGCTACGGCCCGTAGGGTGCGCCATGCGCACCAGCGCTCCCCAAGAGATATGCCCTACGACGCACCGACCAGCGCCCGCCGCGGCTGCGGCTGCGGCTGCGGCTGCACACCGCAGCGGCGCAGCCAGTCCTTCCAGCGCACACGCTCGTCACGCACCAGCCAGCCGTCCTGCTCGGCAAAACTCTCCGACAGCCACAAGCCGCGCGTATTGGCCGGCAGCAGCTCGCCCTTGCGCAGGGTGAACAGCCCGCCATTGGGTACCCCACGCTGCAGGGCCAGCAGGTAGATATCCGGGCGGCGGCGCTCCAGTCGCGCCACCAGTTGCCCGTCCTCGAGGCACTCGTCGACGTGAAACAGGCTCAGCTGACGGGCATCGCGCGGCAGCTCCAGGCTCAGGTCATAGACCAGCTGCAGCGAGGCGGTGGGCAGGTGCACGTAGGCCCGCGGGCGTTCCAGCAGGGTGAGATTGCCGCATTGCACCGGACGCGCCGCGCCGGACAGCGGGCTCAGGCGAAAATGACTGGCCTCGCGGTAGCGCAGCGCGCCCTGATAGGGCGTCGGCAGCCAGGTATCGGCGAAGCGCCCGGACAACCAGCCGTCAGCACTCTCCAGCAGGCACTCCTCGGCCACCTCCTGAATGGCGGTGAGCAATGGCAGGTTGAGTTCATGTGCTGGCACGTAACCGGAGATCAGCTTGAGCACGGTGTCGCCCCGATCAGGACGGCGCTGACGCACCAGCAGCCAGTAGTCACGCCCCTGCAGGCGCAAGGTCAGGCGCACCGAGACGCCAAGGTTGGCCAGCTCCACGGCAAAGCGCGAGCTGTCCGCCACCTCTACCGGGCGGCGCCGCTCGAGCATCTGGCGGAAGTTCAGCGGCTGCCCCAGGCTCTGGTATCGCAGCCCGTCCGGTCCGGCCTCGACGAACAACGGCAGGGTCTTGAAGTTACTCGGGTCCTTGCGGATCAGCGTACGCGGCATCTCGACTCCTTCATCCGGCTGGTCATGCCCCCGGCCAGGCAGCCGGGATCCATGCGTGGGTCAGGGTGAAGCGAAAACGGCTCAAGGCTGCCCCAAGCACAGCGCCCAGCACAACCCGAGCCTGTAAGAGGACGTGACGACTCAGCAGATGTCCTGCAGCACCGCCGCGGCGGTGGCCACGTTGGCCGCCAGATGGGCCGGGTTGATGGTACCGACGATGGCACTGCTGACCCCCGGGTGATCGAAGATCAGCTCGAAGCTGGCACGCACCGGATCGACACCCTCGGCCAGGCAGGCGTGCCCGCTGGCCAGGGCCTTCTTGATCAGAATGCCCTTGGCGTGACTGGCAGCGTAGTCCAGCACCGGCTTTTCGCCCTGCTCGCTCAGGTTATAGGTGACCATGGCGCAGTCGCCCAGTTCCAGCGCCAGCAGCCCGCCCTCGACCGTCTTGCCGGAGAGGCCATAGGCGAGGATCTTGCCCTCGCGCTTGAGCGAGGCCAGCGTCTCGTACACCCCCGTATCGCGCAGCACGCTGAGGTCGTTGCCATCGGAATGCACCAGCAGCAGGTCGATGCGGTCCGTCTGCAGACGCTTGAGGCTGCGCTCCACCGACAGCCGCGTGTGTGCCGGGGAGAAATCGAAGTGCGACTGGCCGCCCTCGAATTCCTCGCCCGTCTTGCTGACGATCACCCACTCATCGCGCTGACCACGCAGCAGCGGGCCGAGACGCTGCTCGCTGATACCGTAGGCCGGAGCGGTGTCGATCAGGTTGATGCCCAGCTCGCGGGCCTGGCGCAGCAGGGCCGAGGCCCGGGCATCGTCTGGGATGGTGAAGCCGTTGGGGTATTTGACGCCCTGATCACGACCGAGCTTGACCGTACCGAGGCCAAGCGGCGAGACCATCAGGCCGGTGGAACCCAGCGGGCGGTGCAGGTCGTGCAATGTGCTTTTCATGGCAGCAGTGCCTCCCAGATCGGCTGACCCAGCGCCGGGCGCGGCAGCTCCGGCAGCGGCGCATGAGTGGCCGGCTGCACCCCGTCGCGCTGCAGGCTCGCCAGCACGCGATCGGCGAAGTCCGGCGCCAGCGCCAGCTTGGTCGGCCAGCCCACCAGCAGGCGCTGCTGCTCGGCGAGAAAGGCGTTGTCCGGCCGTACCAGGCCGGACTGCGCGGGCTCGGCACGGTCCACGCGCAACGTGGCCCAGCGCGTCTGGCTCTGATCGACCCAGGGCAGCAACGCCGCCATTTCCTTCTGCGCCGCCTGAATCTGCGCCGACTCGTCACGGGCCACGCCATCGGCCTCGGCCAGATCGCCGCCGAGGTACCAGACCCACTGGCCATCGGCCGCCGGATGGGTGGTGACGGTCACCCGCGGCTTCGGCCCGCCGCCGAGACAATGGGCGTAAAGCGGTTTCAGCGCCGGCCCCTTGGCCAGCACCATGTGCAGCGGACGCAACTGCTGCGCCGGCTGCTCGACACCCAGCGCAGCGAGCAGTGCGGCGTTGCCGGCGCCGGCACTCAGCACCACTCGCTGCGCACGGATCTCGCGGCCATCGACGATCAGGCCACACAGCTCGCCGTCTTCGCGCAGCGGCTCGATCTGCCGCGCGGCGAGCAAGCCATCGCCAGCCAGCTCGGCCAGACGGGCGATCAGGCTGGGCACGTCGAGCACCAGCTCGGCCAGGCGATAGACCTTGCCCTTGAATTTCGGATGCTGCAAAGCCGGTGGCAGCTGCTCGCCCTTGACCTGATCGACGCGCCCGCGCACGGCCTTGCTGGCGAAGAAGCTGGTGAGGTTGCCGGCCAGGGTGCCTGGCGACCACAGGTAATGGGCATCGGACAGAATGCGCACGCCGGCGAGGTTCAGCTCGCCCGTGCCGGCCAGCGCCTCGCGCCAGCGGCGCGGCATGTCGGCGATGGCCTCGGAGGCGCCGGTGAGCGCACCGTGCAGCGCATACTTGGCACCGCCATGAATGATGCCCTGCGACTTCAGGCTCTGCCCGCCGCCCAGGCTGCCGCACTCCACCAGCACGGTGGCGAAGCCCTGCTGGCGCAGACGCGCATTGAGCCAGAGGCCGGCGATACCGCCGCCGACGATCAGGACATCGGTGCTGAGAGACTGGGACATGAACGGGCCTCGGCGAAAAAACAGGCGCGCAGTATAACCCGTCAGCCTCCTCGGCCGCGGCCGATCAGTGCCCGGTCGATTGCGAGAACAGCTGAATCACCACCACCCCGCTGACGATCAACCCCATGCCGAGCACGGCCGGCAGGTCGAGCTTCTGCTGGTAGAGAAACAGCGCGGCGATGCTGACCAGCACGATGCCCAGGCCGGCCCAGATGGCGTAGGCGATGCCCACCGGAATGGTGCGCACCACCAGGGTCAGCATCCAGAAGGCGATCGCGTAACCGCCCACCACCAGCAGCAACGGCAACGGCTTGCTGAAGCCGTCGATGGCCTTCATCGAGGTGGTGGCGACCACTTCGGCGGCGATGGCAATGGCGAGGTAGAGGTATCCGGGCATGATGGCGACTCCTGAAACATGGCGCGATTCTAAGCAATTCGGCGATGGGATAAAGTCATTACCTATCTACTATGAAGATAGGCCAGCCATGAACTGGAACCTCGACCAGCTGCATCTGTTCGTGCGCACCGCCGAATGCCGTTCCTTTTCCGCGGTGGCGCGGGAAACCGGGCGCGCGCAGTCGGCGGTCAGCACCGCCATCGCCCTGCTCGAAACCGATCTCGGCGTCACCCTGTTCGAGCGCAGCAGCGGACGCCAGCCGCGCCTGACCGAAGCGGGAACGGCGCTGCTGGAGGAAGCACGCAGCGTGCTGCAGCAGTGCCAGCGCCTGGATGGCCGCGCGCTGGGCCTGGCCCGTGGCGAGGAGGCACGCCTGCGCCTGGCGCAGGATGAGGCCATGCCCTACCAGCCGGTGCTGGCCAGCCTGGAGGCGCTGGCCAATGCCTTTCCCCTGCTCGAGGTTCAGCTTTCCAGCGGCGCCCAGGGCGACGTGGCGCGCAAGCTGCTGCAGCACCAGGCGGATCTCGGCCTGCTGTTTCATCACGAGCAGATGCCGCGGGAACTGGAGAGCCAGCGCCTGGGCACCATCGAAATGGTCACGGTGTGCAGCCCGCAGCATCCGTTGGCGCGGCTCGATTCGGTGGAACGACGCGACCTGGCCGAGCATCGCCAACTGCTGATGACGCCGCAGGACAGCCACTATCCGGGCGGCGAGCAGATCAGCCCGCTGGTGTGGCGCGCCGACAGCTTCTACGTGATGGCCGAGCTGGTGATCCGCAGCGTCGGCTGGGCCTGGCTGCCGCGTCACGTGGCGCAGTACCCGACCTATCAGGGCCACCTGCAGGAACTGCGCAGCGACTGGGCACCGCTGCCGCTGGTGGTGGAACTGGTATGGCGCCGCGACGGCGCCCTCGGCCCTGCGGCCAGCTGGCTGGCCGACTGCCTGGCGCAGGAGCTGCTGCGCCCGCAGACCTGATCGCACTTCCAGGCTCAGGCTGGCGACGCTAAGCTGCGCGCCCATGAACAGATACCTCTATACCCTGCTGCTGCACCTGGCCCTGCCTCTGATCGCCCTGCGCCTGGCCTTGCGTGCGCGCAAGGCACCCGCCTATGCGCGGCGCGTTCGGGAGCGCTTCTCCTTCGGCCTGCCGGCGATGAAGCCGGGCGGCATCTGGGTGCATGCCGTATCGGTGGGCGAAAGCATCGCCGCCGCGCCAATGATCCGCGCGCTGCAGGCGCATTATCCGGACCTGCCGATCACCGTCACCTGCATGACGCCGACCGGCTCCGAACGCATCCAGGCGCTGTTCGGCGACAGCGTGCAGCACTGCTACCTGCCCTACGATCTGCCCTGGGCCGCGTCGCGTTTTCTCCAGCGCGTGCAACCACGCCTGGCGGTGGTGATGGAAACCGAACTGTGGCCCAACCATATCCACCAGTGCGCCAAACGCGGCATTCCCGTAGCCCTGGCCAATGCGCGGCTGTCGCAGCGTTCGGCACGCGGTTATGCGCGCTTGCGCAAACTCACCGCGCCGATGCTCGCCGAGCTGTCGCTGATCGCGGTGCAGACCCAGGCCGAGGCCGAGCGCTTTCTCGATCTGGGCGCACGCCCGAACTGCGTGGAGGTGACCGGCTCGATCAAGTTCGACCTGAAGATCGATGCCGAGCTGCCCCGCCGCGCCAGCGAACTGCGCCACCAGTGGCAGGCCGAGCGGCGCCCGCTGTGGATCGCCGCCAGCACCCACGCCGGCGAAGACGAGATCATCCTGGCCGCCCATCGGCAGCTCCTGCTCGCCAGGCCGGACGCCCTGCTGATCCTGGTGCCGCGCCACCCCGAGCGCTTCAACGCGGTGCATGAGCTGTGCCTGAACCTGGGCCTGACGACGCGCCGGCGCTCCAGCGGCGAAGCCGTGCAGGCCGGCGACCAGGTGCTGCTGGGCGACACCATGGGCGAGCTGCTGTTTCTCTATGCGCTGGCCGACGTGGCGTTCGTCGGCGGCAGCCTGGTGGCCAACGGCGGGCACAACCTGCTGGAGCCGGCAGCCCTGGGCAAGCCGGTGCTAAGCGGCCCGCATCTGTTCAACTTCCTCGAGATCGCCGCACAACTGCGCGAGGCCGGCGCGCTGGGCGAGGTGCAGGACGCCACCGACCTGGCCGACGAGGTCGAGGCGCTATGGCGCGAACCGGATCGCGCCGAGCGCATGCGCGAGGCCGGCCTGCAGGTGCTGCGGGCCAACCAGGGCGCGCTGGACAGGCTGCTGGAGGGCTTGCGCCGCCTCATGTAGGGTGGCGCGGGGCCGTCCAGGCCTTGCCACCGGCATCTGATCCCTGGTGCACACGGCGCACCCTGCGGGTGGCACGCCGCCTGTAAAGCAAAAGCCCGACACGAAGTCGGGCTTTTTTCGTTGCGCAAGCGGCTCAGAAATCCGGATTGCCCTGCAGGCGCGACTCGGCGGCCGAGGCCAGATCCGGCGGCAGGAAGTCCTCGTCCGGGTTGTAGTCCGGCTTGAGGAAGCTGCCCAGCGCTTCCAGGTCGGCCGGGCTGAGAGTGCCGGCGGCCTGCTTCAGGCGCAGGTTGTTGAGGATGTAGTCGTAGCGCGCATCGTTGTAGTTGCGCACGGCGCTGTACAGCTGACGCTGGGCATCGAGCACGTCGACGATGTTGCGGGTACCGACCTGATAACCGATCTCGGTGGCTTCCAGGGCACTCTGGTTGGAGATGATCGACTGACGACGGGCCTGCACGGTTTCCACGTCGGTGTTCACTGCGCGGAACAGGTTGCGGGTGTTCTGCACCACCTGGCGACGCAGGCTTTCGCGCAGCTGCTCGGTCTGCCCCAGACGCTGGTAGGCCTCACGCACCTGGGAGCTGGTCAGGCCGCCGCTGTACAGCGGGATGTTCAGCTGCAGGCCGATGGAGCGCTGGGAGACGTCGCCGCTGTAGCGCGGCGCACCAAAGGCGCCGGAATTGGTGAAGCCCAGGCTGTCGTTGTCACCCTTCTGATAGCTGGCCACGGCGTCCAGGGTCGGCGCATGGCCGGCCTTGCGCTGGCGCAGGTTCTCTTCGGCAGCCGTGACGGCATACAGGCTGGCCTGCAGGTTGAGGTTCTGCGCTGCAGCGGTATCGACCCAGGCCTTGGCATCGTTCGGTGTCGGCGCCAGCACCGGCAGGGTGTGGACGATCCCTTCGACGGCCAGGTAGTCGCGGTTGGTCAGGGTCACCAGCGCTTCGAAGGCGTCATCCACGGCACGCTCGGCGAGCAGGCGGTTGGCACGCGCGGTATCGAAACCGGCCTGCGCCTCGAGCACGTCGGTCTTGTCGGAAAGCCCGACGTCGAAACGTTCGTTGGCCTGATCGAGCTGACGCTTGAATGCCGCCTCCTCGGCCTTGGTCGAAGCCAGGGTGTCCTGGGCACGCAGCACGGCGAAGTAGGTCTCGGCGCTCTGCAGGATCAGGTTCTGTTCGGTGGCGGACAGTTCCAGAGCAGCCTGTTCGCTGGTGGCCTCGGCCGCCTGCAGCTGGAACCAGCGATCGGCGCGGAACAGTGGCTGGCTGAGGTTGGCCTGATAGACCAGGCCGCTGCGCGAGACGGTGGCGCTCGGCGAATCGACTTCGGTGCGCGTGTCCCCGTAGTTGGCGCCAGCGGAAAGGTTGGGCAGCAATCCGGCACGGGCCTGCGGTACCACTTCGCGGCGAGCCTGATAATCGGCGCGCGCGGCGGCGATATCGGCGTTGTTTCTCGCCGCTTCCTGATACACGGTGACCAGGTCGGTCTTGCTCGATAGCGGGGCCTCTTCGGCCTGGGCCAGGCCCACCGAAGCAGCGGCAATAGCAACAGCCAGGGAAAGTCTGCGCAACATGGAGGTCAATCCTTGAATAGGCGGTAATCGGCAAGGCTACGGGGCGCCGCAGGCGAGGGTCAAGAGCGCCGCAAGCGGCATAAGTCTAGCTGGCGGCAAGCTATGTTGCTCGTCCGCAACAATCCCTCAGCGGCGGCGACGGCAGTCGCTTTCCGACGCACGGGTCGACCTTTATTGACCGCCGGGTTGGTTTTCTCCCACCAGCTTGTTTAGACTGCCCGAGTTCTTGTCGGGGTGCCCCATATGCGGGGCTGAGATTGGCAGCTGCCGGATCCCGTTGAACCTGATCAGGTTAAGGCCTGCGTAGGGAACAAGATGTCCTCGCCAGCATATCGGCGAGTCCTCTCGGCACCGCCCATGGTGCGCCTTCGCCCTCTTCTCTCAGGTTCTACCTCCGACATTTAATCTGGAGAGAGCCTTGATGAGCGCACAACAACAAAAGAACCTGAGTGAATCGGCTCAGGTCGATCAGCAGTCGGTACAACCCTTTCCCCGTTCGCAGAAGGTCTATGTCCAAGGCTCGCGCCCGGACATCCGCGTGCCGATGCGCGAAATCAGCCTGGACGTGACGCCGACCGACTTCGGTGGCGAGATCAACGCCCCGGTCACCGTCTATGACACCTCCGGCCCCTACACCGACCCGAACGTCACCATCGACGTGCGCAAGGGCCTGGCCGACGTGCGCAGCGCCTGGATCGAGGATCGCGGCGACACCGAGAAGCTGCCGGGTCTGTCCTCCGAGTTCGGCCAGCGCCGTCTGAACGATGCCGAGCTGTCGGCCATGCGCTTCGCCCACGTGCGCAACCCGCGCAGGGCCCGCGCCGGGCACAACGTCAGCCAGATGCACTACGCCAAGAAAGGCATCATCACGCCGGAGATGGAGTTCGTCGCCATCCGCGAGAACATGAAGCTGGCCGAAGCCCGCGAAGCCGGCCTGCTCAACGAACAGCACGCCGGCCACAGCTTCGGCGCCTCGATCCCAAAGGAAATCACCCCCGAGTTCGTGCGCAGCGAAGTCGCCCGCGGCCGCGCCATCATCCCGGCCAATATCAACCACGTGGAACTGGAGCCGATGATCATCGGCCGCAACTTCCTGGTGAAGATCAACGGCAATATCGGCAACAGCGCCCTGGGCTCCTCCATCGAGGAAGAAGTGGCCAAGCTGACCTGGGGCATCCGCTGGGGTTCGGACACGGTGATGGACCTGTCCACCGGCAAGCACATCCACGAGACCCGCGAGTGGATCATCCGCAACTCGCCGGTACCGATCGGCACCGTGCCGATCTACCAGGCGCTGGAGAAGGTCGGCGGCATCGCCGAGGACCTGACCTGGGAGCTGTTCCGCGACACCCTGATCGAACAGGCCGAACAGGGCGTGGACTACTTCACCATCCACGCCGGCGTGCTGCTGCGCTACGTGCCGCTGACCGCCAAGCGCGTCACCGGCATCGTCAGCCGCGGCGGCTCGATCATGGCCAAGTGGTGCCTGGCGCATCACAAGGAAAACTTCCTCTACACCCATTTCGAAGACATCTGCGAAATCATGAAGGCCTACGACGTGTCCTTCTCCCTGGGTGACGGCCTGCGCCCCGGCTCCATCGCCGATGCCAACGACGCCGCGCAGTTCGGCGAGCTGGAGACCCTCGGCGAGCTGACCAAGATCGCCTGGAAACACGACGTGCAGTGCATGATCGAGGGCCCTGGCCACGTGCCGATGCAGCTGATCAAGGAGAACATGGACAAGCAGCTGGAATGCTGCGACGAGGCGCCGTTCTACACCCTCGGCCCACTGACCACCGACATCGCCCCCGGCTACGACCACATCACCAGCGGCATCGGCGCAGCGATGATCGGCTGGTTCGGCTGCGCCATGCTCTGCTACGTCACGCCCAAGGAGCACCTGGGCCTGCCGAACAAGGATGACGTGAAGACCGGCATCATCACCTACAAGATCGCCGCGCATGCTGCTGACCTCGCGAAAGGTCATCCGGGCGCACAGATTCGCGACAACGCCCTGTCCAAGGCGCGCTTCGAGTTCCGCTGGGAAGACCAGTTCAACCTGGGCCTGGACCCGGACACCGCGCGTGCCTTCCACGACGAGACGCTGCCCAAGGACTCGGCCAAGGTGGCGCACTTCTGCTCCATGTGCGGGCCGAAGTTCTGCTCGATGAAGATCACCCAGGAGGTGCGCGACTATGCTAAGGAACAGCGTATCGACGCCGTCGACCTGGACGCCGAACAGGGCATGCAGGCCAAGGCGGCGGAGTTCAAGGCACAGGGCAGTCAGCTGTACCAGAAGGTCTGAGCAGGCGTTTTCCGTCAGCCAGGCTTGATCGGCGGGCCGGATGCTCGCTAGTGTGATGCGTAACGGGCCGCGGTTTGGCCCGTTACGACCATCTGGGGGCAATATGGGCAACGACGACATCGAAATCCTCTCGCGCGAGAACTGCTTTCGCGGCTTCTATCGGCTCGACCGGATCAAGCTGCGCCATCGCCAGTTCTCCGGGGACATGGGCCCCTCCATCACCCGGGAGCTGTTCGTGCGTCACGACGCGGTGTGCGTGCTGCCCTACGATCCGCAGCGCGACGAGGTGGTGCTGATCGAGCAGTTTCGCGTCGGCGCCATGGACAAGAGCACCAACCCCTGGCTGCTGGAGCTGGTCGCCGGCTTGATCGACAAGGACGAGGAACCCGAGGAGGTCGCCCGTCGCGAAGCCGTCGAGGAAGCCGATCTGACCCTGACCTCGCTGTGGCCGATTACCCAGTATTACCCCTCGCCCGGCGGCTCGGACGAACGCGTGCATCTGTTCGTCGGGCGCTGCAGCAGCGAGGGCGCCGGCGGCGTGCATGGCCTGCCTGAAGAAGGCGAGGACATTCGCGTGCAGGTGATGGCCCTGGAAGATGCCCTGGCCGCCGTACGCGACGGGCGCATCGACAACGCGGCGAGCATCATCGCCCTGCAGTGGCTGGCCCTGAATCGAGACGAAGTACGAGGAATGTGGTCGTGAATCTGTTGCGCGAGCGCTATCGGGTCGACCTGGTCGAGCTGCAGGCGGCTTGCGAGGCCAACTACGTGCGCCTGATGCGCCTGTTGCCCAACATGCGCACCGATCACCAGGTACGCCGCGTGGCCCTGAGCCAGGGCGACCACCTGCTTGGCATCCTCAGCCTGGAAGTGCTGGAAGCCTGCCCCTACACCACCACCCTGCGCGCCCGCCAGGAGCACAGCCTGCCCTGGCTGCCGGTGCCGCAGCTTGAAGTGCGGGTCTACCACGACGCGCGCATGGCAGAAGTGGTCGGCGCCGAGAATGCCCGCCGCCTGCACATTCGTTACCCTTACCCGAACGCGGCCATGCATCAGCCGGACGAAAAGAGCCAGCTCAACCTGTTTCTCGGCGAGTGGCTGAGTCACTGCCTGGCCTGCGGCCACGAAGCCCTGCCGGTGCAGTGAACGGCAGCATCGGCCGATCAAGCTTCGACCCGTCTGGCCGATAGCGCGAGGTTGCGCTGTTTTCTGTGATCTGCGTCCGCTTCCCGGGTTTTCCCTTTACCGCGGCAACCACCATAATTCACTCGATTGTGCCTTAGGAGACGGTCTTGCCGAGCCTGCCCACCCCTTCCGCTGATTCCTCGGTCCTGCTGGTGCAGCTGTCCGACAGCCATCTGTTCGCCGAAGCGGACGGCAAGCTGCTGGGCATGGATACCCGCGACAGCCTGCAGCGGGTGATCGAACGGGTGCAGCAGGAACAAGCGCAGATCGACCTGATCCTGGCCACCGGCGATCTGTCGCAGGATGGCAGCCAGGCCTCCTACCAACGCTTTCGCCAGCTCACCGCGGCCATCGGCGCACCGGCGCGCTGGCTGGCCGGCAACCATGACGAAACCCCACCGATGCAGGCCGCCTGCCAGGGCAGCGACCTGCTGGAGCCGGTGATCGACCTGGGCGCCTGGCGCATCGTCATGCTCGACTCGTCGATTCCCGGCGCCGTACCGGGCTTTCTCGCAGACAGCCAGCTCGAGCTGCTGGAGCGGGCATTGAGCGAGGCACCGCAGCGTCATCACCTGATCTGCCTGCACCATCATCCGGTGCCCATCGGCTGCAAGTGGATGGCACCCATCGGCCTGCGCAACCCCGATGCCCTGTTTGCCGTGCTCGACCGCCACCCGCAGGCCCGCGCCCTGCTCTGGGGGCATGTCCATCAGGAATTCGATCAGCAGCGCGGCAATCTGCGCCTGCTCGCCTCGCCCTCGACCTGCGTGCAGTTCGCCCCCGGCAGCGAGGAATTCCAGGTCGGCAGCGAAGCCCCCGGCTACCGCTGGCTGCGCCTGCATGCCGACGGCACCCTGGAAACCGGCGTCTCGCGCGTCACCGGCATCACCTTCGAGATCGACTACAGCGTCAAGGGCTACTGAGCCGCACCAGGCCGCACGTCACCATGCGCAGTTCCGGCAGGTGCCGTCCTGCATTTTCTTGTAGCTTGCGGCTTGCAGCTTATAGCCGCTTTTTGTAGTAGCCTCCCGCTCCATGACCGCATCCATCCTCTATATCCACGGCCTCAACAGCTCGCCGGCCTCGCACAAGGCCTGCCAGTTGAGCGGTGCCATGACCCGCCTGGGCCTGGCGCAGCAGTTGCGCGTGCCGGCCCTGCATCATCATCCGCGCCAGGCCATGCTGCAGTTGCAGGCGCTGGTCGCCGAGCTTGGCGCGCCGCTGCTGGTGGGCAGCTCCCTGGGCGGCTATTACGCCACCTACCTGGCCGAGCAGCACGGGCTCAAGGCGTTGCTGATCAACCCCGCGGTGCGCCCGCACCTGCGCTTCGACGGCTACCTGGGCCCGCAGAAGAACTATTACAGCGACGAGACCTGGGACCTCACCGAGGACCACATCCACACCCTGGCCGAACTGGAAGTGCCGCCGCCAAACGACCCGGCGCGCTATCAGGTGTGGCTGCAGACCGGCGATGAAACCCTCGACTACCGCGATGCCGAACGTTACTACCGCGGCTGCGCCCTGCGCATCCAGGCCGGTGGCGACCATGGCTTCCAGGGCTTCGCCGAACGCCTGCCGATACTCTTCGCTTTTGCCGGCATTAACGCCACACTTTGGCGTGATATCGACTTTTCCGTATCCAATTGACGAACAAGAGAGCCCATGGCCCAGCAGAACGCCTACAACGCCGATGCCATTGAAGTCCTTTCCGGCCTCGACCCGGTGCGCAAACGCCCGGGCATGTACACCGACACCACCCGCCCCAACCACCTGGCTCAGGAAGTCATCGACAACAGCGTCGACGAGGCGCTGGCCGGGCATGCCAAGTCGATTCAGGTGATCCTCCACGAGGACAACTCGCTGGAGGTGATCGACGACGGCCGCGGCATGCCGGTGGATATCCACCCCGAAGAAGGCGTGCCGGGTGTGGAACTGATCCTCACCAAGCTGCACGCCGGCGGCAAGTTCAGCAACAAGAACTACCAGTTCTCCGGCGGTCTGCACGGCGTCGGCATCAGCGTGGTCAACGCCCTGTCGACCCGCGTGGTGGTCACCGTCAAGCGTGACGGCAACGAGTACCAGATGAGCTTCGCCGACGGGTTCAAGGCCAGCGAGCTGGAAGTGATCGGCACGGTGGGCAAGCGCAATACCGGCACCAGCGTGCACTTCTGGCCCGACGCCAAGTACTTCGACTCCTTCAAGTTCTCGGTCAGCCGCCTCAAGCACGTGCTCAAGGCCAAGGCCGTGCTGTGCCCGGGGCTGAGCGTCACCTTCGAGGACAAGGCCGCCGGCGAGAAGGTCGAATGGCATTACGAGGACGGCCTGCGTTCCTACCTGGTCGATGCCGTCAGCGAGTTCGAGCGCCTGCCCGCCGAACCCTTCGTCGGCAGCCTGGCCGGCAACAAGGAAGCGGTCGACTGGGCCCTGCTGTGGCTGCCCGAAGGCGGCGATGCGGTGCAGGAAAGCTACGTCAACCTGATCCCCACCGCCCAGGGCGGCACCCACGTCAACGGCCTGCGCCAGGGCCTGCTCGATGCCATGCGCGAATTCTGCGAGTTCCGCAACCTGCTGCCGCGCGGCGTGAAGCTGGCCCCGGAAGACGTCTGGGAGCGCATCGCCTTCGTCCTCTCGATGAAGATGCAGGACGCCCAGTTCTCCGGGCAGACCAAGGAGCGCCTGTCCTCGCGCGAGGCGGCCGCCTTCGTCTCCGGAGTCGTTAAAGACGCCTTCAGCCTGTGGCTCAACGCCCACCCGGAAACCGGCCTGGCCCTGGCCGAGCTGGCCATCAGCAACGCCGGTCGCCGTCTCAAGGCGGGCAAGAAGGTCGAGCGCAAGAAGATCACCCAGGGCCCGGCGCTGCCCGGCAAGCTGGCCGACTGCGCGGGGCAGAACCCGCTGCGCTGCGAGCTGTTCCTGGTCGAGGGCGACTCGGCCGGCGGCAGCGCCAAGCAGGCGCGCGACAAGGAGTTCCAGGCCATCATGCCGCTGCGCGGCAAGATCCTGAACACCTGGGAAGTCGACGGCAGCGAGGTACTGGCCTCGCAAGAGGTGCACGACATCGCCGTGGCCATCGGCATCGATCCGGGCTCCAGCGACCTCTCCGGGCTGCGCTACGGCAAGATCTGCATCCTCGCCGACGCCGACTCCGACGGCCTGCACATCGCCACCCTGCTCTGCGCCCTGTTCGTCCGTCACTTCCGCCCGCTGGTGGATGCCGGCCACGTCTACGTGGCCATGCCGCCGCTGTACCGCATCGACCAGGGCAAGGAGATCTTCTATGCCCTGGACGACGCCGAGCGCGACGGCATCCTCGACCGCCTGGTGGCCGAAAAGCGCCGCGGCAAGCCGCAGGTAACCCGCTTCAAGGGCCTCGGCGAGATGAACCCGCCGCAACTGCGCGAAACCACCATGGACCCGAACACCCGCCGGCTGGTGCAGCTGACCCTCGACGACTTCGAGGGCACCCGCGAAGTGATGGACATGCTGCTGGCGAAAAAACGCGCCGGCGACCGCAAGAGCTGGCTGGAAACCAAAGGCAACCTGGCCGAGGTACTGGCCTGATGCGCAGTCTTTTCCTTGCACTCGGTCTGTTGGCCGGCGTGGTCCACGCCGAGCCAGTGGTGCTGGAGGAGCTCAAGCTGCAGGCCGAATACCCGGTAGAAGGGATCAACGGCGGCAACCTGTCCGGCCTGGCCCTGTGCGGCGAGATCATGTGGGCGGTGTCCGACCGCGATGACGACCGCCTGTACCAGCTGCAGCTGGACGGCAGCCTGCTGCGCGCCGAGGCGGAGACGTTCGTCGCCCCCGAGCCACCGGAAAGCGCCCTGCCCTGGGGCCTGCGCATGCGCAACTGGGCAGCCGGCCTGGTGCGCGGCGGCAAGCTGGATTTCGAGGGCCTGTCCTGCGATGCCCAGGGCAACCGCTATCTGGTCAGCGAAACCCGCGCCGCCGTGCTGCAGGTGAGCAGCAACGGCAACGCCCAGTGGCTCAACCTGCCCAGCGGCCTGGTGCGTCAGGCACGTGCCAGCGGCATGCTGCTGCACTTCAACCAGGGCTTCGAGGGCATCGCCATCGACCCGGCCGGCGAGCGCCTGTGGCTGGCCGCCGAGCAGCGCCGCCGCGGCCTTACCGTCATGCATCGCCGCGGTAGCGGCTGGCGCTGCACCGGTGGTTGCGTGCTGACCAGCGAAAGCGGCGAGGAAGCCTCTCCCGAGGCCCTGGGCGGCCATATGGCGCCGCGCGATTTCTCCGGCCTGGCCTATTTCGGCGAGAAACTCTTCACCCTCGAGCGCCAGGCCCACCGCATCTGCCGGCGCACCCTGGGCGACGGTGAGATGGACATCTGCTGGTCGTTCGCCGGCGAGGCGCTGGCCGAACAGCGCCGTTATGCGCGGACCTACGGCATGGCCGAAGCCCTGTGGATCGACAAGGACGGCGCCTGGATCGGCGTCGACAACGGCGGCCAGACCCGCGCCGACGGTGAATCACGCCCCCTGGTCTGGCGCCTCGCCGCGCCCAAGGGCGGCTGGAGCCGCCGGCCGTGAGCGAACAGGCACCTGGCCGCCGCGCCGGACGGGTGATGCTGGTGCTCGCCTGGGGCGCCGGCCTGCTGCTGGCCACGCATTTCTTCGGCAATTGGGAAGACCGCCAGCACAATCCCAACCGCACGCCGCAGTCGCTGCATGGCGACGGTTTCGTCGAAGTCAGCCTGGCCAGCAGCCGCCAGGGCCATTACCTGGTGGACGGGCAGATCGATGGCCAGAAGGTCACCTTCCTGCTCGACACCGGCGCCACCCAGGTTGCCGTGCCCAGCGCGGTGGCCGAGCGCCTGGGCCTGGTGCGCGGTGCGCCGATCGTCATCAGCACCGCCAACGGCCGCGCCACCGGCCACCGCACGCGCCTGGCCAGCCTGCGCCTGGGCGACATCGAGCTGCGCGACGTCGCCGCGCTGATCGCCCCCGGCATGGACGGCGACGAAGTGCTGCTGGGCATGAGCGCCCTGAAACAACTCGAATTCAGTCAGAAGGGCGGCACCCTGGTGCTGCGCCAATCAACCTTGCAATGAGGCCCGCATGAGCGAATCCCTCGATTTGAGCCTGGAAGGCGTTGAACGCCGGTCACTCGCCGATTTCACCGAGCAGGCTTATCTCAACTACTCCATGTACGTGATCATGGACCGCGCCCTGCCGCACATCGGCGACGGCCTGAAACCCGTGCAGCGGCGCATCGTCTACGCCATGAGCGAGCTGGGTCTGGACGCCGACGCCAAGCACAAGAAGTCCGCGCGCACCGTCGGTGACGTACTCGGCAAGTTCCACCCGCACGGCGACAGCGCCTGCTACGAAGCCATGGTGCTGATGGCGCAGCCGTTCTCCTACCGCTACACCCTGGTCGACGGCCAGGGCAACTGGGGTGCACCGGACGATCCCAAGTCCTTCGCCGCCATGCGCTATACCGAGGCGCGCCTGTCGCGCTACTCGGAGGTGCTGCTGTCCGAGCTGGGCCAGGGCACCGTGGACTGGGTACCGAACTTCGACGGCACCATGCACGAGCCAGCCACTCTGCCGGCGCGCCTGCCCAACCTGCTGCTCAACGGCACCACCGGCATCGCCGTGGGCATGGCCACCGACGTGCCGCCGCACAACCTGCGCGAGGTAGCGGCTGCCTGCGTGCGCCTGCTGGACGAGCCGGGCGCCACGGTCGAGCAGCTGTGCGAACACATCCAGGGCCCGGACTTCCCCACCGAGGCCGAGGTCATCACGCCCAAGGCGGACCTGCTGAAGATCTACGAGAGCGGCCGCGGCTCGGTGCGCATGCGCGCCGTCTATCGCATCGAGGACGGCGATATCGTCGTCACCGCCCTGCCGCACCAAGTGTCCGGGGCCAAGGTGCTGGAGCAGATCGCCGCGCAGATGCAGGCCAAGAAGCTGCCGATGGTCGCCGACCTGCGTGACGAATCCGACCATGAGAACCCCACCCGCATCGTCATCATCCCGCGCTCCAACCGCGTCGATGCCGACGAGCTGATGACTCACCTGTTCGCCACCACCGATCTGGAGTCCAGCTACCGGGTCAACACCAACGTCATCGGTCTCGACGGCAAGCCGCAGGTCAAGGATCTGCGCACCCTGCTCAGCGAGTGGCTGGTGTACCGCGTCGGCACCGTGCGCCGCCGCCTGCAGTTCCGCCTGGACAAGGTGGAAAAGCGCCTGCACCTGTTGGAAGGCCTGCTGATCGCCTTCCTCAACCTGGATGAAGTGATCCGCATCATCCGCACCGAAGACCAACCCAAGCCGGTGCTGATGGAAGCCTTCGGCCTCACCGAGGTGCAGGCCGACTACATCCTCGACACCCGCCTGCGTCAGCTGGCGCGCCTGGAAGAGATGAAGATCCGCGGCGAGCAGGACGAGCTGGCCAAGGAGCGCGAGAAACTGCTGGCCCTGCTCGGCAGCGAAGCCAAGCTGAAGAAGCTGGTGCGCAAGGAAATCATCGAGGACGCCGAGAAGTACGGCGACGACCGCCGCTCGCCGATCGTTGCCCGCGCCGAGGCCAGGGCGCTGTCGGAAACCGAGCTGATGCCGACCGAGCCGGTCACCGTGGTGCTCTCGGAAAAAGGCTGGGTGCGCTGCGCCAAGGGCCACGACATCGACGCCACCGGCCTGTCCTACAAGGCCGGCGACGGCTTCAAGGCCGCCGCGCCCGGACGCTCGAACCAGTACGCGGTGTTTATCGACTCCACCGGCCGCAGCTATTCGCTGGCCGCCCACAGCCTGCCGTCGGCGCGTGGCCAGGGCGAGCCGCTGACCGGCCGCCTGACCCCGCCGCCAGGCGCGACCTTCGAATGCGTGATGCTGCCGGAAGACAGCGCGCTGTACGTGATCGCCTCCGACGCCGGCTACGGCTTCGTGGTCAAGGGCGAGGACCTGCAGGCCAAGAACAAGGCCGGCAAGGCGCTGCTCAGTCTGCCCAATGGCGCGAAAGTGGTGGCACCCAAGCCTGTAACCAACCTGGAAGACGATTGGCTGGCCGCGGTGACGACCGAAGGCCGTCTGCTGCTGTTCAAGGTCACCGATCTGCCGCAACTGGGCAAAGGCAAGGGCAACAAGATCATCGGCATACCCGGTGAGCGAGTGGCCAGTCGCGAGGAATACCTGACCGACCTGGCCGTGCTGCCGAGTGGCGCCAGCCTGGTGCTGCAGGCCGGCAAGCGCACCCTGACGCTCAAGGCAGACGACCTGGAGCACTACAAGGGCGAGCGTGGCAGGCGCGGCAACAAACTGCCCCGAGGTTTCCAGCGAGTCGATCAGCTTCTGGTGGAATAGCCTCGCCCGATCACCCCATTGCTCCGCGATTACCTGCTACCGGCAAGCGGCCAAGGCTGGAGTCGTAGCGCGGTTTGACGGATGATACGCGGCCCGGGTCATGAGGAAGTGACCCGCTGGCATGATATGGGATTGATGTGCAGCTGCCTCAGAAGCGGCTGCCGGGAACGAATGATGACTGTAGTACGCCCTCTGGCCCTGCTTCTGACCACTCTGCTCGTTCTGAGCGGTTGCAGCCTGCTGCAGCAGAAGCCGGTGCCGCTCTATCAGCTCGACAGCGGCGACGCCGTCACCCCGACCAAGGACACGGGTATGGCGGTACTGGTGGGCCCGATCAGCGTGGCCGACTACCTGCGCCAGCAGCACCTGCTGCAGCGTCAGCCCGATGGCAGCCTGGTGGCAGCGCCGGAAGCGCGCTGGGCCAGCGGTCTGGCCAACGATATCGATCAGCAGATGCTGCGCCAGCTGGCCTGGCGCCTGGAAAGCCAGCGCCTGGCCCTGGCCCCTGCCGCTCCCGGCTTCAACGCCGATGCGCAGGTGATGCTGACCATCACCCGCCTGGACTCCGGCCCTACTCAGCCCGCCATTCTGGAAGCCCAGTGGCGCCTGCTCGATCGCAACGGCCAACTGCGTGACAGCCGCCTGATCCGCATGGAAGAGGCCCATGGCGGCCCGCTGGCCGAGCAGGTCAAGGCCCAGAGCGCGCTGCTGCAGCGCCTGGCTGCAGAGCTGGCAGTGGCCATCCAGCCCATCGCCGTGGTCGAAGAGCCTGTACCCGAGCCGCCCCGCAAGAAGCCGCCAGTGGCCAAGGCCAAACCCCAGGAGCCGCCCGCCGCGGGGCCGAGGATCCCGGTGGCAGAACCCATCAAGATCGATACGGAAGTCTTCCGTTTCTAGAAAAAAGCCCGCAGATGCGGGCTTTTTTTCATGGCTGCTGCGTTGCCGGATCTACCTGAGCTCACTGGAACTCTTGCCCAGCAGGCGCCGCGCGATGATCAGCAATTGAATCTGCTGAGTGCCCTCGAAGATGTCGAGAATCTTCGAATCACGCGCCCATTTCTCCAGCAGTTCGTCCTCGCCATAACCCAGGGCACCGGCCAGCTCCACGCACTTGAGCGTGACCTCGCTGGCCACCCGCCCGGCCTTGGCCTTAGCGATGGAGGCCTCCTTGGAGTTGGGCAGCTTGTTGTCGGCCATCCAGGCCGCTTTCAGCGTCAGCAGGCGCGCCGCCTCCCATTCCGCCTCCAGCCGGTACAGGGTGGCCTCGGCATGGGTGACGCTGAGCAGCGGCCTGGCGTAATCGAAGCGGCAACCGGCCTTGCTCAGCAGCTCGCGGGTACGCTCCAGCGCCGCGCGGGCCACGCCGACCGCCATGCCGGCGACCAGCGGCCGGGTGTTGTCGAAGGTCTCCATGACCCCGGCAAAGCCCTTCTGTACGTCGATTTCGGCGTTGCCCAGCAGGTTGGCCGCCGGTACCCGGCAGTCGCTGAAGCTGATCGAGGCGGTGTCCGACGCCTTGATACCCAGCTTCTTCTCCAGACGGGTCACCGTCATGCCCGGCGTACCCTTCTCCACCACGAAGGACTTGATCGCCGCGCGCCCCAGGCTGCGGTCGAGGCTGGCCCAGACCACCACGGCATCGGCACGCTCCCCCGAGGTGACGTAGATCTTCTCGCCGTTGATCACGTAGTGATCGCCATCCTTCACCGCCGTGGTGCGGATCGCCGCCGAATCCGAGCCACAGCCCGGCTCGGTAATGGCCATAGCCGCCCAGGTCTTGCCGAAGCGCGCCAGTTGCTCGTCGTTGGCCACCGCGGCAATGGCCGCGTTGCCCAGGCCCTGGCGCGGCATGGCCAGCAGCAGGCCGACATCGCCCCAGCACAGCTCCATCACACCGAGCAGCGCCGCCAGGTTGCCGCCGTTCTTGATGCCGTCCTGCTGTTCACGGGCAGCGCCGCGCTTGCTCGCCGAACCGGCGCCGACGGCATCGGGCGAGCCTTCGTTCATGCCGTCGAGCAACGCGGCGAGCAGATCCAGCTCCTTGGGATAGGCGTGCTCGGCCTTGTCGTACTTGCGCGAGATCGGCCGGAAATAATGCCTGGCCACTTGCTGCGCCTGCTGCTGCAGGCCGCGGAATTTCTTCGGGGTTTCCAGATTCATGGTTGCCTGCCTGCTAGAGATGAAGGCCGCCGGCCAGAACGGCCACGCTGCGCAGATCGCGATACCAGCGCTCGACCGGATGTTCCTGGGTAAAACCATGGCCGCCGAGCAGCTGCACCGCATCGGAGCCGATCTTCATCGCCTTCTCCGCGCAGAACAGGCGCGCCAGGTAGGCTTCGCGCCGGAACGGCAAGCCGGCCTCGGCGCGGGTGCAGGCGCGCCAGAGCAGCAGGCGCATGGCATCCAGTTCGATGGCGATGTCGGCGACCATGAAGGCCACGCCCTGGCGATGGCTGATGGGCTCGCCGAAGGCCTGGCGCTCGTTGCAGTAGGTGGTGACGTAATCCAGGGCCGCCTGCGCGGTACCGACAGCGAGGGCGCAGAGGGCCAGCGCGGAGTGATCGAGAAAGGCCTGAAAATCGAAATCGGCCGCTGCCAGGCGGCGCTCGGCCGGCACCTTGACGCCCTTGAGGCGCACGCGCGCCAAGCCGCAGGCCCTGAGCCCCATGCCCGGTTCGGCGCGCCGGCTGATGCCCTTGCTCGTCGCATCGACGATGAACAGCCCCGGCCCGTCGCCGGCCTGGGCGCTGACGATCAACCGGCTGGCTTCCAGCCCGCCGAGCACCAGGGCTTTCTCGCCATCGAGCAGGTAGTGCTTGCCACGCTTGCGTGCACGGGTGGCGGGCCGTCCCGGATCGCTCAGCACACCCGGTTCGCTTACCGCCAAGGCGAAGGCATCGGCGCCCGCCTCACTGACGAAGGCCGGCAGCCAGGCCGCCTGCTGCGCCGGCGAGCCCCAACGGCGGATGCAGTTGGCCGCCGACAGCGGCAGCAGCAACGCGGCGGCCAGGGAGAAGTCGCCCTGGGCCAGGCTTTCGGCGATCAGCGCATTGCTCAGCACGGTGCGCTCGCCGGCCAGTCCACCCTGCGCCTCGCCGACGCCGTAGTGGGCCAGGCCCAGCTCGCGGGCCTGATTGATCAGCGCAGCCGGCACCCGCGCCTGGGCATCGGCCTCGTGCGAAGCGGGGCGTAGCACTTCCAAGGCAAAGCCCTGAAGCATCTCCACCAGCATCTGCTGCTCGTCGCTCAATGACAGGTCGAACAGATCGTCAGCCGCCGGGCGCGCCTGACGCGGCTTGCTGGCTGCACGCCCGGCAGCCAGGCGAAAGCTGGCGCGGCTGCCGTTGTAGACGAGTTTCTCGAAGGGTTTGCGCAGCTTGAGGCGGTCTGGCCAGTCGGCCTGGGCCAGCTTGCTCAGCATGCTCAGGGCCTGGCCCTGTACATCGACGGTCATGGCATCTCACTCCACATGAGGGATGCCAACGATGATGCGCCGCCAGCCGGCGAGCGCCTATGACCCTCAAGCCGCCGCCGGACGGCAATCGGGTCAAGGCAGACTCAGGCTCATCGGCCGGCTAGGCACCGAGCCCATCGCAAAGGGGCGCTACTTGTTGCGAATTTTCTCGACGATGGCGGTGGTGGAGCTGTTTTCCACCAGACCGAGCACGCGCACTTCGCCGCCATAGGCCTGGACGATATCGGCGCCGACCACCTGGTCGATGCCGTAGTCGCCGCCCTTGACCAGCACATCCGGCTGCACCTGCTTGAGCAGGCGCTCGGGAGTGTCCTCGCCGAAGCTCACCACCCAGTCCACCGCGCCGAGGCCGGCGAGCACCGCCATGCGCCGGTCGACGGCATTGATCGGCCGGCCCGGGCCTTTCAGGCGGCTGACCGAGGCGTCATCGTTGATCGCCACGATCAGACGGTCGCCCTGGGCGCGGGCCTGCTCCAGATAGGTCACGTGACCGGCGTGGAGGATGTCGAAGCAGCCGTTGGTGAAGACGATCTTCTCGCCGTGGGCGCGGGCGTCCTCGATGGCGATCAGCAATTGGTCCAGGCTCAGCACGCCGCGTTCGGAGCCTTCCTCGCGCTGTACCGCACGGCGCAGTTCGGGGGCGCTGATGGCGGCCGTGCCCAGCTTGCCGACCACGATACCGGCGGCCAGGTTGGCCAATGCCACGGCATTTGGCAGCTCTTCGCCAGCCGCGATGGAAGCGGCCAGGGTGGAGATCACCGTATCACCGGCACCAGTGACGTCGAACACCTCACGGGCGCGCGCCGGCAGGTGCAGCGGCGCGTGCTCCGGGCGCAGCAGGGTCATGCCATGCTCGCCGCGGGTCACCAGCAGCGCACCCAGTTCCAGTTCGCGCATCAGCTTGGCGCCCTTGCTGACCAGCTCGGCCTCATCGGCACAGCCGCCGACTATGGTTTCGAACTCGTGCAGATTGGGGGTGATCAGGCTGGCGCCGCGGTAGATGGAGAAGTCCTTGCCCTTGGGGTCGGCCAGCACCGGAATGCCCTTCTTGCGCGCGGCCTGGATTAGCACCTGATGGTTTTGCAGCGCGCCCTTGCCGTAGTCCGAGAGCACCAGCACCTTGACCCCGGCGAGCAGCGCCTCGACCTCGCGCGCCATGGCCGCGGCATCGGTATTGAAGGGCTCTTCGAAATCCATGCGCAGCAATTGCTGGTGCCGGCTCATGACGCGCAGCTTGACGATGGTCGGCTGATCCTCGATGCGCTGGAAATGCGCCTCGACGCCAGCGGCAGCCAGGCTGTCGGTGAGGCTGTCGGCGGCCTCGTCCTCACCGGTCACGCCCACCAGCAGCGCCGGCGCGCCGAGCGCGGCGATGTTCAGCGCGACGTTGGCCGCACCGCCCGGACGGTCCTCGATCTGTTCGACGCGCACCACCGGCACCGGCGCCTCCGGCGAGATGCGCGAGGTGCCGCCATGCCAGTAGCGGTCGAGCATGACGTCGCCCACCACCAGAACGGGGGCTTGGTCGTAACGGGGCAGGGTCAGCTTCATGAAGGCTCCGGGGGCGACGAAATCGTCGCGGATCATAACATAGGGGTTCGAAGGCGCTGGTTCAGCGACCGATGGGGCGTACCCAGAACAGCTCATGGCGGCGCACCGCCTTGCGGAAGAACTCGTCCTCTCCGCTGGCCGGCCAGCGTCGCCCGGCCAGCAGGCGCTGGATCGAGCGGCGCAGGCGCTTCTTCAGCGGCAGCGGCCCTTGCAGGTCGTGCTGCAGCGCCAGGGCCATGGCCTTGTCCAGCTGCTGCTCGGCATCGAGCACGGGGCTCCACAGACGATCGGCCGGCAGCGCCGTGATCGCCGGCGGCAGGGCGATGCCGTTGCCCGCCGGGCCCATGGGCCAGCGGTCGTTGTCATGCAGGTGATTGGCATACAGCAGCAGCGTCTGCGGCTGCCAGGCGCAGGCGGCCACGGCCTCGAGCAGCGCCTGGGTGCTGGCGACGTGGTCGTGATGCGGGTCGAGCTCGGGGTGCGGGGTCAACACCACTTCCGGGCGGAAGTGCTCGAGCACGGCCCCCAGATCGGCGACCAGATTGCGCCAGGTGGGCAGGCCATCGTCATCGGCCGGCAGCGTCAGCGGGTTGTACTGGCGCACGCTGCGGATATCGCTCTCGCCGGATTCGCGCGAGGCGAAGGGCTGTTCGGGAGCCGCGGCCATGGCGGGCAGCTGCAGGCAGTAGTAGCCAAGCTGCACGCAGCGCGCCTGCGAAACCCCGCCCCAGAGCGGCGCGGCCAGGCTGTCCCAGGCGCGCAGACGGCCCTTGAGACGCGCAGCGGCGGCCTTTTCCAGGCCCAGGCGCTGGTAATGCTCAGCCTCGATCTCGCCCTGGGTCAGGGTGACGATGGCGACCTCGGCCGCCCGGCTGTAGAGGCCGAAGGCCGCCAGCTCGGCGTCATCGGCATGCGGCGCGACGATCAGCAGACGTTGCCCGGCGTAATCCGGGTTGCGCATGGCATGCAGGCGCGGCTCGCCATGGATGCGACAGAAACGCGGCACGAGGGCCAGGCCATCGACCTTCTGCCCGGAGAGATTGAGATAGCGCCGCCCGGCCACGCCACGCTCGAAATCCTGGCGGTCGCCGCCGAACAGGACATGGGGGTCGAGCCAGCGCCCCAGCCAGGTGGCTTCGAGCCGCAGTTCGAGAATCAGGGTGTCATGACCATCCAGCTCGGCATCGACGCGCAACACACCCTGTTCCAGCCGCGCCGGGACGCTCAGGCAATCCGCGGGGAAGTCGTAGCGGTAATCGTCGCGCGGCGAATAGAACAGGTGATCGGCGAACCAGGCCTCATGCGCCACCCAGCCCAGCACCAGGAGCAGCGGCGGCAACCACCAGGCGACCAATACCCCCAGCAATACCAGCACCGGCAGCGCCCCCAATAGGGCGATGCGCTTGTTGCGCCGGTGGCGCTTGAGCAGTTGCTGCTTGCGTCCGTTCATGGCCTCAGACCTGGTAGACCGGCACCCGGTGGCACCAGCGATCCTTGTATTCGCGGTCGGCGCGTCCGAAGGAATAGCGCAAAGGCTTGCCCAGCGCACGCGCCTGCTCCCACTCGCTCTGCGTGTTGACGAAGCTGAGCACGCTGCCGGGGCTGAACTCGCGCTGCTGCGGGTCGACCCCGCCGTTGATGTACTCCAGGCTGACCCACCGCGGCGCCTCGACCCGGTAGAGCACCTGGATCGCCACCGGCTCGTCGTTCAGGTAGATCAGCGAGCCGGTCATGAAGTTGCGCAGCCGGGTAAACACTTCCGCCAAGTGAGCCTTGCCGGTGGCCTCGAAGCCCCAGCGGCGCTGGAACAGATCGGCATAGATGCGCGCCTGCTCCTGCGCCGTCAGCTCCAGCATCGGCCGGATCACCCCGCCCGCCTCCTCCAGCAGACGCTGCTCGCGGCGCTGGTTGTAGCGGAACTTCTTGCTGTACTGCTCCGGCTCGCGCGCCAGCGCCAGACCCTCCGGCTGTTCGCGCAGCGAGCTGATCTGCGCCGCATTGAGCTCGGATACGTAACGCATGCGGTGCTGCACCGCCACTTTCACATTCTGGGCTATGGGCAGAATCACCTCGGCATTGCCCAGGTCGAACAGGCCGCGCCGGCCCTGCTGCTTCAGTACGTCCTTGGACAGCGCCAGATGCCGCCCCCAGGTGGGCATCGCCGCCTGCAGCTGACCGTCGGCCAGCCAGCCCAGATAACGCACGGGAATCCCGGCCAGATCGGCCAGGCGCGCCACCACCTCGGGATGGGTGGCGACGCTGCCGCCGAAGTTGGCCCAGGCATCGGCATAGTCGGCGGCGGAGATCGGCGCCCAACCGCGCTCGCGCCAGAATCGCAGGTGACTGAGCATCAGACGTCCTGCTCGACCACGACGGGCTCGCCGCCTTCCTCGAACTGCTTGGCATGCAGGCGTGCGTAATAGCCGTTCTGCGCCAGCAGCTCGGCATGACTGCCGCGCTCGACGATCTGCCCCTGGTCCATCACCAGAATCAGATCGGCCTTCTCGATGGTGGTCAGGCGGTGCGCGATCACCAGCGTGGTGCGGCCCTGCATCACCTGATCCAGCGCGGCCTGGATATGCCGCTCGGATTCTGTATCCAGCGCCGAGGTGGCCTCGTCAAGGATCAGCAGGGGCGCATCCTTGAGCAGCGCGCGGGCAATGGCCAGGCGCTGGCGCTGGCCGCCGGAGAGCAGCACGCCGTTCTCGCCGACCAGGGTGTCGTAGCCCTGCGGCATCTTCTCGATGAACTCGGCGGCATAGGCATCGCGCGCCGCCTGCTGCACCGCTTCCAGCGGCGCGCCAGCCAGATCGCCATAGGCGATGTTGTTGCGCACCGTGTCGTTGAACAGGGTGACGTGCTGGGTCACCAGCGCGATGTGGCGGCGCAGGTTGCGCAGGCGGTAATCCTCCACATCCACGCCATCGAGCAGGATGCTGCCCTGCTCATGGTGATAGAAGCGCGGAATCAGATTGGCCAGGGTCGACTTGCCGCTGCCGGAACGTCCGACCAGCGCCACCATCTGCCCGGGCTCGGCGACGAAGGAAATGTTGTTCAGCACCGGCTTTTCCGATCCGGGGTAGCTGAAACTCAGATCGCGCACCTCGAGGCGGCCGCTGATGCGCTCGCGCTCCTGGGTGCCGCGGTCGACTTCCGGCTCCTCGTCGAGCTGCTCGAAGATGCTCTCGGCACCGGCCACGCCCTTCTGGATGGTCGAGCTGACCTCCGAGAGCTGGCGAATCGGCTTGGGCAGCAGGCCGGCCAGGGTGATATAGGCCACCAGATCACCGGCCGAGGCATCGCCACGCAGCAGCAGAACCAGGAACATCAGCACCGCCATGGCACTGTAGATCACCAACTGCAGCGACGGGGTGTAGACGGCGTTGGTCTTGACCATCTTCAGCTGCTTGAGCTTGTTCTGCTCGCTGGCATCGAGGAAACGCTGCCGTTCGTAGTCCTCGCCACCGAAGCTGCGCACCACGCGATAGCCCTGGATGCTCTCCGAGGTCACATGGGTGACGTCGCCCATGCTGGTCTGGATCTTCTTGCTCTGCTTGCGGAATTTCTTGCTGGTACTGGTCACCATCAGACCGATCACCGGCAGGATCGCCACCATCACCAGGGTCAGCTTCCAGTTCATCCACAACAGCGTGGCGAACAGGAAGATCACCGTCATGCCCTCACGCACCACCACCTTGATCGCATCGGTGGCGGCACCGGTGACCATGGTCACGTTGTAGGTGATCCGCGAAATCAGGTGCCCGGAGTTGTGGTTGTCGAAGTAGCGATTGGGCAGGGTCAGCAGGTTGTTAAACAGCGCCACGCGCAGATCCTGCACCAGCCCCATGGAGACCTTGGCCAGATAGTAGTTACCCAGGAAGGAACCGATGCCCTGCCACAGGGCGATCAGCACGATCAGCAACGGCACGGCCTGCAGCAGCTTGAGGTGCGCCACCCACGGCGCATGCTCGAGCAGCCAGGGCACGCCTGCGAACAGGCTGGCGTCAGGGTTGGACAGGCCGTCGACGAAGTACTTGAGGATGTAACCCAGCATCGGCTGGGTGGAAGCGAAGATCAGGAAGCCGAGGATACTGATGGTGAACAGCCCCCAGTAGGGGACCACGTAGCGCAGCAACCGCAGATACACCTTCATGCTGGATTGCTGGTTGGAATTGGCCATTCGGCTCGCCTCACGCACTGGCAGGATTAGCAAGGGGCGGATTGTAGCAGCACGTGCCTATTAAGCACGTCGGCAACCTTACAAGTTTTCCTCGCCCCCGCCCAAGACGCTTGCGCTGGAAATGACGCGGCAAAAATGTTTCAGGGGCGTCGGGGCACGCCATGTTCCTCTACTCGACCACGCTGAATGGCGAGAGCCATGGCCAGGCCTATCGGCAGCCAAGTCACGAACCACTCCGCTCTAGGGCTTCCCCAGAGGCTGGCAGCGTCGAACTGCTGTGCGACAAACGAAACCAGAAGACTGCTTAGCAGAATGCGTCCCTCTCGTGACTGACGCGCCCCCCATGCCACCCTGAACGCCGCCAGCCACAACGCAGCCCATAGCACCAGCCCCGGTATCCCGAGTTCAATCGCGGCGTGGGTGAACACATTATGGGAATGGTCGACTCCCCTGGGAAAGTGGGTTGTCACTACACGGTAATCCGCCCCTATACCCAGGCCCAGCCAGGGGTTCTGCGAGATCATATCCACGCTGGACCAGAAGATGTCCGGACGGTGGGAGAATCCGCGTTCAAGGATGAAAGGAGCAAAAAAGAAAAAACCTCCAAGGGCTATCAGGCATGCAGAAAGGAATACCAGCCAGGCCCCCCGACCGCCGCCCCAGAAAGGCATCGAAATGGCAGCCAGGCCCAGCGCCAGCATGGCCCCGCGGCTTTGCCCCAATGCGATAAACAACATGAGCATGACGAGCAGAGCACCCCATACGATGCGCTGCCAGCCGATACGGGGTAGGCACTGCAGCCCCCACACTACCGCCAACGCCATCACGTAGGCGCCCAGAATAGGATGACCTGCCTGCCCTATCCCGTGGAGCCTCGCTTGAAGGGGGTGAATATCCAGTCCGTAAAACAGATAGATACTGATGGGGCAGGACAGCGCCAAGAGAGCGAAGGCCAGCCCCAAACCTTTCCACACGAAAGCAGGCTTCTCCAGTGCCAGCAGAACGAAGGCGCCCAGAAACAGGCCGACGTAAAGAACGCGCTTAAGCTCTCTTAAGGGTTCTCCGGCTTCCGTCCAGGTGACACTCAGTCCAGCCCAGGCCAACAGCAGGAAGACCAGCCAAAGAAGAAGCTTTTCAGACTGCCATGCTGCGGTCAGACGTTTCCGCCAAAGCACAGCAGTCACGAGAGCTGGAAGCCAAAGCAAGACTACCAGCCCCTGCTGATACAGCTTGTTGGTGGGGATCCAAACGATGCCGATCAGGAACCATAAATAACCCAGACACAAAACACTGGTCACGCCTGCGACACGAACCCCTACCATCTTCGCTCCAATAAGATGGGCCACATTCTGACGGCCCGTAATGAGAGGCGAGCATTCTACAGTTCATTGGCAGACTGTTCCGCTCCGGCATATGCTCGGTCGACCTGATATTCTATATCGACACCCTCAGGACGACTGGAATCACAAAGCTCGCATTACGCACCAAGCTCAACTCTGGCCGGCCGCGCGACACCTCTCTGAGCTCGGCTTAGCAGCCGTTCAAGCGGCGCTCGTCTGCAATGGCAAAAGCAACAACAATGACCGATGCGAGCACAAAAAACTCGACGAAGACGAAAACGCCGCTTGCTCGGCGGCATGCTCTTCGCCAATCCCGACTCCACATGCACGCCTCAAGACCCATGCCCATCAAAACCAAACTCAACAATGACATGTTGGCCACCCTGACGGCCGGCGCGCAGGTACTGGAGGAGGACAGCCTCGGCCCCAAAGTTTACAGACTGGCCGATGGCAACTTTCTCAAGCTCTTCAGACGCAAGCGTCTGATCTCTTCGGCGCTGTTCGTTCCTTATTCGGATCGCTTCTGGCTCAACGCCGTGCGACTGAAGGAACTGGGCATTGCCACTCTCACACCGCTGGAACTGTATCGGCTAGAAGACTCTTCCCTGAGCGCGGTGCTGTACAGTCCGCTGCAGGGAAAAACGCTTAAAGACATCTATCTGGATGAACCGGATGCGTTCGGCAAACACCTGCCAATCCTGAGCGACTTCATTCGTACGCTGCATCGCCGTGGCATCTATTTCCGCTCGCTTCACCTGGGCAATATCGTGCTGACGCCGGAAGGCTCGCTGGGCCTGATCGACATCGCCGACCTGAGCTTTCAGCGCCGGCCGTTATCGAAAGCCAAAGCCCGGCGCAATCTCGCCCACTTCACACGCCTACTGGAAAATCTCGGTCTCGCCGAACAGTTCCCGCTGGCAGCCCTGACATCGGCCGTCCTAAAGGACTAACGCAACAGCGCACCGTATCGCTCACGGAAGCGCAACCAGGCTCCCTCGGGATCCAGACCCGCGCGCTGCACTCGCGCCAATGCGTGGGGATCACTCTGCAGATGCTCATTCAAGGCTGCCACCCAGGCGGCCTTTTGATCCAAGGCGACCAAACCAGAGCTGCCCGCCAGCTGTTCGCGGAAAACCGGCAGGTCCGTCGCCAGCACCGGAACGCCGGCGATCACGGCTTCGGGCAACACCAGGCCCAAACCTTCCTGTCGCGAGGGGATACACAACAAATCGAAGGCCCGGTAAAGGCGAGGAGCCTCTGCCACGTGACCTGGCAAATGCACCTGATGAGCTATACCGAGTTTATACGCCAACGCCAACAGCGCCTGCCGTTCCGAGCCCTCGCCGACTATGACCAGCCGGTCAGCGGGATGCGCCTTCAACCACCCTGACGCCACCTCGATCAGCAGGCCGAACCCCTTTTCTTTGACCAACCGGCCAACAGCCCCGATGACGCGCCCTTCCACAGGTACCGATAGGCCGAGAATACGCCTGGCCTCTTCCCTGCTCTTGAGGGCCGCGCCCAGAGCAACCGGCTCCAGGGCGATGCGAGCGCCCACGACCTTGCGCCCGATCTGGCGCTCAAGATCGCCCGCCAGTGTCTCGGAAACCGCCACCAGCTCCAGCCTCTCGGCAGGGAAGCGTTGCAGCAGCCTGATGTGCTCAGGTTTGAGGCGCTTGTGCCCATGAAACAGCACAATGATTCGCACCTCGCTCAGCGCAGCCAGCAGCGGAAGGATGTAGGCCGCCACGCCGATGCCATCAAGTAGCACCGCCCGCGGCCGACGCGCTGCCAGCCACCTGGCCAGACTGCGGCGATCGAACCAGCGTCTCAACGCGGCAAGCCCGCGCCCCTTGATGCGTGTCGAAGACAATCCCAGACTGAAGACCTCGCCGACCTCCGCCAGCGGCTCAGCCTCTCCACCTTGCAGCAAAAGGCTGTTAACAACCATGCCGGTCCCGACGAGTCGAAGGATGTCACGGTGCACCTTGTGCACGGAGGCGAAGGCCGAGCCGCCCCCCCACATGATGTTGAGGACATCCACCTGCGTCTGCATCAGTAGTAAACACCGATCTTGCGCAGTTGCCGCTGCAGCCAGGATGCCTGTCGTGCGGGACGTAACGGCGGACGCATGGTCTCGACGATCTGGCGCCCGATAGCGCCAAAGCCATAGCGCTGTTCGGCCAGCTGACGCCCCGCCTCTGCGATAGCGGCAGCCCTCTGCGGATCCTGCCGCAGCAGGTTAAGTTTTTCGCGCAGCTCCGGGACGTTTCGATACAGAACCAGATTGTGCATGTCGACGAAGCCCAGCGCCGAGTTCTCCACTTCACCATGGTCATAAGCCAGCAGCACACAACCACAGGCCATCGCCTCGAAGTTCTTGATCATGTACTCGCCCATGCCAACATCCGCGCTAACGAAGAAGCGGATGCGGTTCAGGGTATCGCAATACTCCGCCCCCGACTTGGTCTTGGTCACGAGCAGGTTCTCCACCTGCCCCAGCTCCTCGAGCAACGCCTTGCGCCCACTGTAGGCCACGCTCTTGGTGCTGCCAACAAAGGCCAGTTCGATATCCCGCTCCCGGCCTTGGTAGGACAGCAGGGCCTGGTCATAACCCTTGGGCACGAAACAGGCGTCAAATCCTTCCTCGCGTAGGCGCTGACTGACCTGGGCGCCTGAACTGATGATGCGCGCCCATGGCATCCGCCGGTAGTGCGCACTGAACTTTCCGGTGTACTTGCAGGGGATGTAGTTCTGGTAGGCGTCGTGCTCCAGAATCACCAGATTGGGCAGGGTGCGAATAAAACGCCACTGCCGCATTTCTTTCTTGAAACGTAGAAAGAATAGAATCCTGTCGTAACGCGATACGTCCACATGCTCATGGAAGTAACGCTGCAGATGGGCCTGCTCATCGCTGCTCAGCCAGCGGATGTCACAGCTATCGCACGCTTGCGCGATACCGTCATACAGTCGATCCAGTATTGCCCGCTGCTCGGCCTGGACCAGAAAAAGCACGTTCACCGGAACACCTCGAAAACACGACTAGGAAAGATCACGAGAGCTCCCTGAAACAGCTTCACCCAACAGCCTGGCCAGCTGCTCCTTCTGCGGCCTGCTCAGCACCTTGCTCCAAGGCTGCCCATTGAGACTTTCGCCTTTAGGCATAGCTTTGCGCCGTAGTTCCTCTGCATACCCACGGCCACAGGCCTCAGCATAAGGATCGGTGCGCATCACCGCAGCGTAGTAAGCCAGCTTGGCATGAGAGCGGACTCGAGAGGGCAGGAACAGACTTCGCAAACGAAAGTTCAAACGATGCCACCAGGCAGGCCTGGGTTTTGTAGTTGGCATCTCACGCACCGCCTGCACGGCAAGTGCTGAAAACGCCTCACCATGGCGCTGGAAGAACGCCGCGACCAGGTGACGCCAATAGTTCTTGCCTGAGAAGTAATGCTTTATCACCCCACGAGACTCCGCAGGTCGCCCCAGGTGCCTGGCCGCGACTCCAACGGCGAATTGCTCGATGATATGAATCTTGGGAACCATCGGATGCATGACATCGATGAGACTCAGCACCTCATCCATCAAACCAGAAGCATCATCCTGGAAGCCCAGAACTCCTGAATTGATCAACAACATCTGCTGATCGACACCATGCCGTTCTGCCAAATAGGGTGCCAAAGCATCATGCAGGGCGTCGCCCTTGTATTCTTTCCAGACACCCTCGATTTCATCGACGAGCCAGGGCGCTTTTGCCAGTCGCTCGAAGAGCCTCACTGGCGAGTCCAGAAAGAAGGTATCCGTATCGATGAAGATGCTCTGCTCGGCATACTGCATTGCATCGCGGATGGCAGCAGCCTTGCGGCGATGCAGATAGCTCGCCGGGCCTGTCCAGTCCTTCAAGGTATCGGCATCGAGCGCAATCAGATCGACCGGCCAACCTTGGAACTGCCCAGGCTCGTCGGTGTACAGCAGAATTCGAGGGCAGGCGCCCTGCGCATGGTGCAGGGCCGAGAGAATGCTGTACTTGGCCTCCTGGTGATATTCCGGCTTGCCTCCGTAAACCAGATAAACCAGTTGCCTGGATACGCGCTCAGGCATCACGGCTTCCTCAATGGCATCAGGCCCAGCGACCAGAAACGAGCATGGGCGCCCGCGTCAGTGAAACAGTCCTTCACCGCATGCTCGGCACTTTTGCGCTCGGTGGTCGGTAGAGCCGATAGGCGAGATGCCAACATCGCATCGTCACCCAGTGCAAACAGCGCATCAGGCTCGCCAACCACCTCGGGCGCCCCACCACAATCGGTCGCCAGCACCGGCACCCCTGCCGCCATCGCTTCCAAAAGCACCATGCCGAACGGCTCGTGGTCGGAGGTCAGCACGAACACGTCGAACGCCTTGAAATAATGTCGCCCATTCGGCACCTGGCCGAGAAAGCGCACCGCCTCGCTGACGCCCAGTTCCGCCGCCAATGCCTTGAGCTGCGCCTCCAGGCGGCCGCTGCCCATGATCGCTAGCAGACTGCCTGCCGGCAGTTGCGGCAATGCCAGGGTGAAGCCGCGGATCAGGGTGGCCTGGTCCTTGTCCGGGTGCAGACGGCCGACGTTGCCGACTATCCAGGCATCCTGGGGCAGCCCCAGATGGTCGCACGCGACCTCGCGGGATACCTGCTCGGCCTGCACGGCCTCGACGTCGATGCGGTTATAGAGGGTTTCGATGCGTTCGGCCGGCCAATCGGGCAGACAGGCGCGCATGTCGTCGCGTACGGCGTTGGACACGCCGAGCAGCGCCAGGCGCTTGCGAAAGAAATTGGCGAACAGCTGTCGGGAACGACGCTTGTAGTCACCGAAAGCGTGATGCACGCCGATCACCGGCAGGTTGCTGCCGAGCAGCGCAACGTAGATCGGCTTGAAGCGGTGGGCGATGCACAGGGCGAAGTGGCGCGAGGTGGCGATCCGGCGGAAATCGCGGATCGCTCCCAGCTTGAGGCCGCGCACCTGAGCGCTGGAGTAGTTGAGGAAAATCACCTCGTCGGAGGCCGAGCCGCGCTCGACCTCGGCACTCGGCTTGCCGGTCAGGTAAACCGTGCAGACCTTGTAGGGCGTGCCCTTGAACAGCACGGCGTATTGCCGCGCGCAATCCAGAAAGGGGCCGTCATAGCCGTGGCAGAACTGCAGCACCCAACGTTCGGGCTCGCCATGAGCCTGGTCAGACGTGGTCATACCAGTCCTTGCCGTCCTTGACCACGAGGATGTCCTCCATGATCAGGTACTGCAGGTCGGAGCCGTAGAACATGTTCAGCGCATCGGTCGGCGAGCAGATCATCGGTTCGCCGCGGCGGTTGAGCGAGGTGTTCAGCGACACGCCGTTGCCGGTGAGCTTCTCCAGCTCCAGCATCAGGTCGTACCAGCGCGGGTTGTACTGGCGCTCCAGCACCTGGGCACGCGAGGTGCCGTCCTCGTGCACCACTTCGCCGACGCGCTCCTTCCACTCCTCGTTCACCTCGAAGGTGAAGGTCATGAACGGGCTCGGGTGATCGACCTTGAGCATCTTCGGCGCCACGGTGTCGAGCATCGACGGGCAGAAGGGTCTCCAGCGCTCGCGGAACTTGATCTGCTCGTTGATGCGGTCGGCCACGCCCGGCACGCTCGGGCAGCCGATGATGGAGCGGCCGCCGAGGGCGCGCGGGCCGAACTCCATGCGGCCCTGGAACCAGGCCACCGGGTTGCCGTCGACCATGATCCTGGCGATGCGCTCGGGGGTATTGTCGATGCGCTTGAACACCGGCTTGTTCGGGTGCTTGGCGCAGGCGGCGATGACCTCCTCGTTGCTGTACGAGGGGCCGAGGTAGACGTGCTCCATCTTCTCCACCGGTACGCCGCGCTGGTGCGAGACATAGGCGGCGGCGCCGACGGCGGTGCCGGCATCGCCGGAGGCCGGCTGCACGAACAGCTCCTTGACGTCGTCGCGGGCGATGATCTTCTGGTTCAGCTTGACGTTCAGCGCGCAGCCGCCGGCGAAGGCGATCTTGCCGGTTTCCTTGAGGATGTCGCCTAAGTAGTACTCCATCATCTCCAGCGCCAGCTTCTCGAACAGTGCCTGCATGCTGGCCGCGTAATGGATGTAGGGATCGTCGGCGATGTCGCCCTGACGCTTCGGCCCCAGCCATTCGATCAGCTTGGGCGAGAAGTAGTAGCCCTTGCCATTTTCCTTGTAGCGACGGAAACCGATGACGTTGGCGTACTCGGTGTTGATGATCAGCTCGCCGTTCTCGAACTTGGCCAGGCGCGAGAAGTCGTACTTGGCGGCATCACCATAGGGCGCCATGCCCATGACCTTGAACTCGCCGTCGAGCATCTCGAAGCCAAGATACTCGGTGATCGCGCCGTACAGGCCACCGAGGGAATCCGGATCGTAGAACTCCTTGATCTTGTGAATCTTGCCGTTCTCGCCCCAGCCGAAGAAGGTGGTGGCGTACTCGCCCTTGCCGTCGATGCCGAGGATCGCGGTCTTTTCCTGAAAGCCAGAGCAGTGGTAGGCGCTGGAGGCGTGGGCCAGGTGATGTTCGACCGGTTCGATCTTGACCTTCTTCAGGTCGAAGCCCAGCTGTACCAGGCACCACTCGATACGCTTCTTGTAGCGCTTGTACCGGCGGTTGCCGAACAGGATCGCATCGAGAGCGCGATCCGGCGCGTAGGCATAGCGCTTGGCGTACTGCCAGCGGGCCTTTTCGAAGATGCTGATGGGGGCGAAGGGAATCGCCACCACGTCGACGTCCGACGGTTTGATCCCGGCTTGTTCCAGGCAGAACTTGGCCGATTCGTAGGGCATGCGGTTCTTCGCGTGCTTGTCGCGCACGAAGCGCTCCTCTTCCACCGCCGCGATCAGCTTGCCGTCGATGTACAGCGCAGCGGACGGATCGTGACTGAGGGCGCCGGACAGGCCGAGAATGGTCAGTGCCACAGGTTTGAGCCTCTAATTCGGGCAGGTGCCGGGCACCTGCGGTAAACGTTGGTCGAGCAACTGGTGCAGGGCGGAGTCCGCCGGCCAGTTGCGCAGAAAACGGGCGCGGTCGCGGGCATAGGCCCGGGCGAAACTGCGCGTACTGTGATGCTGGCGCATGGCATCCAGGTCGATCAGCGACCAGGCGCCCTGCGCGTCATCCCAGAACAGGTTGTGCCCCTTGAAATCGCCGTGGCTGATGCGCTCGCGCAGCAGGGCAGCGAACAGTCGATCCAGCGCCAGCAGCTCGTTTTCCGGGGGTACGGCCTGCTTGTATGCCTCAAAACGCGCAATTATATCCTGCCCGCCGCAATAGTCGGTAATCAGGTATGCGCGGCCCCGTAGCCAGCACCAGCGCCGCTCGATCACCGCCAACGGGCGCGGCGTGGCGATGCCGAGCAGCTCCAGGCGATTGCCTTCGATCCAGCTGTGCCAGGCGCGGCTGGGTCGCCAGAAGCGCTTGAGCCAGTGCAGCCAGTTCTTCACGTTGTAGCGCTTGACCACCAGCTGCCGGTCATCGAGCTCGACGCGCGCCACCGTGGCGGCGCCACCGGTCTTGTAGATATGCCCGGCCTCGATGCGAGCATCCAGGTCGGACAGCAGCGGCTGCAGGGCCGCCTCGGCCTCGCGACGCACCACGCGCAGGCCGAAGGCGCCGATGCGCGCGGCGAACAGGCTGCAGTCGCGCGCCGCCTTCTTCAGATAATCGCGCAGACGCCAGCGACGCACCTTGGCGATCTCGGCCTGGAGCATTTCCAGAGGCAACGCGTGCTCGCCATTGGCTAGCAGATAGTGGATCAGCAGCTCTTCGAGAAAGGGATCCAGCTCGGCCGGCAACTGAGCGAAGAACACGCCGAGATTTTCCAGCACGTGCGCGCGGGACAGTGGCTGGCCCGGCGTTTCCCAACGCACGCCGCCGCCATCGATCAGGTACAGGCGCCCCTCGTGCCGCAGCAGGTTGTCCAGATGCAGATCGTCCTGCCACAGGCCCTGCGCATGCATCCGCCCGATGGCGCCCAGCGCTTCTGCCAGTACGCCTTGCTGGCCATCGCCGAGCAGCGGCTGCTGCGCGACCTCGCGCCAGGCCTGCCAGAGACTCTGCGCGCCATCCAGATACTCGAACAACAGCCAGCCGCCCTGCCCCTCGACGAATCCGTGCGCCAGCAGCTCCGGCGTGTCCAGTCCCTGCCGCGCCATCCGTTCGGCGCCCTCCAGCTCACGCTGAAAATGCCGCTGCGCCTTGCCGCCCACCAGCACCTTGGCCAGCACCTGGCGCCCCAGCCAATGGGCCACGCCGACATAACGCTGCCCCGGCAACACGCGTAGCAGGCGTTCCAGCACCAGAGGCTCGCCTGCCAGCTCCAGCGTCAGCGGCAGTGTCGGCGTCCGCCCGGCCTGACTCAGCTTGTGCAAAGGCATCAACGCGCCTCCTTGTGGCGCTGGCGCGCCTCGAGCAGCCGCCACCAGATATCGACCTGCGCAGGGCTGCCCAGATAGGCCACCAGCAGCTCGCGCACCTCGGCCTCGCTCCAGACCCTGGCGCGGCGCAACAGGGGTTCCAAATCCCTGATTCGATCACGTCGCCCCAGCAACAATGGCCGGGTCTTCTCCAGGTCGATCAGTTGCGCCTCGACGTTATCGCCCTGCTCGCGCAGGAAGATGTGCTTGGGATAGAAGCAGCCATGCACCTGCCCAGCCTGGTGCAGGCATCGCGCCAGCTCGCCACAGGCACGCAGGACAGCTGTACGCCGCGCGGCGTCGACGGTCTGCCAGCGCGCCAACCAGCTGTCCAGATCCTGCCAGCCATCCAGCGCACGGGTCAGCAGGATAGCGCGGCGCTCGCCGGGTACTTTGCGCTCGGCAAAGAAGGCAGCCTGCAAGGCCGGAATGTCCAATTCGGCATAACGGCGAATGTTGCGAAACTCGCGAGCGAAGGTTGGCTCACCGAACGGGCGCAGCAGGCTGTAAGTCAGGTGATTGCTCTGCCGCTTGAGGTAGAAGGCGCGGTCGTCCAGCTCAAGGCGATACACCGTGCTCCAGCCACCGCGCTCGGTGTTGGGCTCATCCACGGCCTCCAGTTGCAGCGCCCACAGCGCCTCGAAACTGGAAAGGCCGTGACGCTCGAGCAGCGCGCGATCCTGCGCGGCGATGAAATCACTCATTCGCGTCCCTCGAAGAACCTGAGAATCTGCAGCACACGCTGCTTGTCACCACGACTCAGCCGACTGCGCTGGCGATATTGCAGGTAGAAGCGCAGGCGTTGCGTGCGCGACAGATGGTATTTGGCGACCTTGTCCAGGCAGGCCAGGTCCTTGACGATGCGGTAACGCAGCAAGGGGCCCCACCAGAAGCTGCCGGTGGGGCAATCGATGAAGAACAGCTCGGCCTTGTCATTGACCAGCAGGTTGCGCCACTTGAGATCGTTGTGGGTGAAGCTATGGTCGTGCAGCGTCCGGGTATGGTTCGCCAGTTGCCGACTGACCGCTGCCACCCAGTGCGAATCATGCAGCCGCGGATCGCCCTGACTGGCCATCTCGGCCATGTCGCGGGTGTTTTCCAGCTCGCGAGTCACCAGCGCACCGCGCACGAACGCGCCGGCGCGGCGCTCCAGCCCATGCGCGATGATCGGCGCGGTGGGAATGCCCCACTTGGCGAAGAGCTTGAGATTCTGCCATTCGGCCTTGACCCGCGGCCGCCCCAGATAGCGGCGCAGCCCCTTGCCGGCGCCCCAGTAGCGCTTGACGTAATAGCGCACGCCGTCGAGCTCGACGCGGATCACCTCGGACAGGGGATCGGAAGTGAGGCGCTCTCCCTTGAGGGCGAATACGGCCTCGAGCGTACCGAAAGCCTCAAGCAATTGCGGATGTTGCAGGTCATGCTTCCAAGTCGTCATGCCTGCCGTCCCTTCCAGTTCGGCAAGGCCTGCACGATCCGGCGCAGCGGAATGAAAGGGCGCCAGACCGTATTGCCCAGCCACTTGAAGCTCAGCACCGGATTGATCACGTAATTGAGCTCATTGAAACCCGGACGCCAGGTGAAATCGGTACGACGGCGGGTAATGGTGAACGTACGCAGCCCCATGAGCGAACCGAGATGCCCGCCTCCAGAGTCGTTGCTGATGACAACGGAGCATGTACGCAGAAAGTCGACGAGCCCTTTCAGATCCGCGAAGGCATGCACCCTGTAGTCTGCGTATTCAGCACTCAACCTCTGCTGCTCGGCGGGGATTACAACGAACTCGACCAGCCACCCTCTGGCAGCCAGAGAACGTGCCAGACGGCGAAACCCAGAGCATGAAAAGTTCTTGCTGGCATGGGGCGTCGTTGGAAAAATCGCGACGCGCCGCTCCGCATCCGCCGGCGGAACAGGCATCGCCTGCAGGCCTGCAATGGGCTGAGTCAGGTCGAGCCCCAGTATCTGCTCGGCATAAAGATCGATCCATTGCACCATGCTCTTGCCGGCCTTCGGATCGCGACAGATCACGTTATGCGCCCCGGCGATCTCATACCCGAACAGTGACACGGGTTGTTGCTCGGGCTTGAATGCGCGTGGCAGCTTCTTGCCAGCCAGATAGGCCACATTGCCCAGCGGCGCGTCGACCTGCCAGTCGATGGCACAGATCACCAGGTCATTGCGCTCTGCCAGACCCACCACATCGGGTTTGCCGCCGATTATTTCCAGACCCGGCAGGTACTCATGTATAGAGGCCAACGAAGCGGAAGCCAGGCTGACCTTCGCGCCAGCGGCCTGCAGACGCCAGGCCAGGCGCAGGAACAAAGTGGTATCTCCGAGCGCCGGACAGGGTACGAGCGCGACGCTCACCCCAGGGCCGATCAATGTCTTGCTCTCCGACATCTACAGTCGATCTCCATAACGCTGCTTACGCTCGTACAGTTTCGCCGCCTTGCGCTCCAGCCAGGCGAGCAGGCGCGCCTCATCGCGCAGTACCTGGCGCAGAGGACGCTGGAAGTAGCTGCGTAGAAAGCGCAGCTTGTCGCGGCGGGTCAGGCCGATATCCAGCGCAGAAAAATACAATGCTGCCAGGTCCTTGTCGCGCCAGCGCCTTGGCGTGGCGCTGCGTACCTGGGCGCGGTGCAGGTCGATGACCGACAGGCGCAGGTCATCGGCCTGAATCGGCCGGTCGGTATGCAGCAGGAAATGACAGATATAACAGTCGCGATGATTGACGCCGGCACGGTGCATGGTGCCGGTCATCTGCGCTACCTCGCGAATCAGCGCCCATTTGAGCACAGGCTTGGGTGGCTGCTGCGCCCAGTTCAGGCTGAGCTGTTCCAGGTCGACGGTCGGCGCCAGTTCCTCGGTAATGATGAACGAGTGTTGGCTGGCCGGATTGGCGCCGCGCTCGCCATAGGCTACCGCGGTCATGGTCGGCACCCCGGCCTCGGTCAGGCGGGCGATGGCCTGCCACTCCTGCCCGGCGCCCAGCACTGGGGCCTTGGCAGTGAGCAGGTTCTTGGCGATCTCGCCCCAACCGATGCCACGGTGGATCTTGACGAAGTAGCCACGGCCGTCGACTTCGGTGCGCAGGGTGCGGCGGCCTTCCAGCTCGCGGTAGACCTGGCCCTGCAGCGCCTCGACGGCCTCGAAGGCATCGCGGCCCGCCCACAGCCTCTTGAAGGGTTCGGCGAGCATCAGCTTCACGCGCGCTTCTCCGCAAGGATCACATCGGCGGCCTTCTTCGGCATCGAATACAGGTCGGCGCTGTCGGCGTAGGCCAGGCCGTTGCGCCCCCAAAATGCACGACGCTCGGGGTCGGCGAGCATGTCGGCCAGGGTGCGGTTGAGCTGCTCCTGCTCGAACGGGCTGGACAGCACGCGCCCGCAATCGGCATCGGCGATGTAGTGGGCGTAGCCGCAGACATCGGTGACCAGCACCGGCAGGCCGGAGACCAGCGCCTCCAGCAGTACGGTGCCGGTGTTCTCGTTGTAGGCCGGGTGAATCAGCAGATCGGCGCCGAGCAGAAAGCGCGGAATGTCGCTGCGCCCCTTGAGGATCTGCACCTGATCGGACAGACCCAACGCCTTGATCTGCAGCAGGAAGGGTTTGGGATCATCCTGGCCGATGGCGATCAGGCGCGTGCGCTTGCGCAGCTCGCGCGGCAGCGAGGCCAGCGCCTTGAGGCTGCGATCCAGGCCCTTGGTCTTGAAACCGGAACCGATCTGCACCAGCAGCAGGTCGTCGTCGGCCAGCTTGAATTCGCGGCGGAATTCGGCGCGAATCTCGGCCGCATTGGCCGGCGCGCGGCGATCCTGGGCGATGCCCGGCGGCAGCAGGTGAAAGCGCTGCAGCGGGGTGTTGTAGTGCTTGATGAACAGTGGCTGCTGCACCTCGGAAATCATCAGGATCTCGGTCTTCGATTCGGGCGCGAACACCGCGCGTTCATAATCGGCGAAGTGCTTGTAGCGGCCCCAGCGGCGATAGATCGGGTTGCGCAGGGTCTGCGCCTTGTCCTCGAAACAGCCGTCGGCGGCGTAGTACACGTCGAGACCCGGCATCTTGTTGAAGCCGATCACCCGGTCGACCGGATCGCGCGCCAGGTCCGCCTGCAGCCAGGCCGTGAACTTCTCGTTGCGGCGGTGATTGAACAGCGCACGCACCGGCGCCACGCGCACGTCGAAGCCGCCTGGGTTTTCCCCTTCCCAGATCGGCGTGTAGACGCGAATGGCATGGCCGCGCGCCTGGCACTCCAGGGCGATGCGCATGAAGTCGCGCTGCAGCCCGCCGAACGGGAAGTACTTGTAGAGAACGAAGGCCAGTTGCATAGCCGCTCCTTAAAGGGTGCCGGGAGGCGCCAGCAGCAGCGCCTCCAGTTCCAGGCCAACGCGCTCTGCACCGAGGCCATCGAAGCAGGGCTTGTCACGGTCACCGCTGCCGGCGTTCGGGCCACTGGCGCACAGATGAATCTGGCTACGGCCATAGGCGCCCACCTTGCCGGGCAGGGTCGGACCGTAGAGGGAAATGTTCGGCACATCCAGCGCCGCAGCCAAATGACCGAGACCGGTGTCGACGGAAACGCAGGCGCTGGCGCCAGCGATCACCTTGGCTACGCCGGCCAGGTTCAGTTTCGGCAGCACGGCGGCATGCGTGAGGCCGGCGGCGATGCGTTCGGCACGTGCCTTCTCCGTCTCGTTGCCCCAGGGCAGGCGCACGGCCCAGCCCAGCTCGTCCATGCGCTCGGCCAGGGCGCGCCAGTCGGCTTCCGGCCAGTGCTTGCTGGCCCAGGTGGTGCCATGCAGGAACACCAGATAGGGCTGCGCCACGGCGTCCATCATCGCCGCGCGATTCAGGCCATAGTCGCCGCTGCCGGCCGGCAGTGGATAATCCAGCGCCTGGGCGAACAACTGGCGCACGCGCTCCAGGGCATGCTGATCCCTGGCCACTGCGTAGCGCCGGTCATAGAAGCGGCTGGCCAGCGGTTCACGCGCCGAATCGCGATCCAGCCCGGCCACCGGCGCCTGCACGTAGCGCGTCAGCCAGGCACTCTTGAGCAGGCCCTGGGCATCGATCACCAGGTCGTAACGGGTTTCGCGCAGACGCTGCTTGAAGCGCGCCCATTCGCCGCTGCGCCAGGTGCGCAGCGGGTGCTTGCGCCAGCGACGGATGGCCACCGGAATCACCTGGGAAACGGCCGGATGCCAGGCGGGAATCTCGGCGAAGCCTTCCTCCACCACCCAGTCGAAGCGGATGCCGGGAATGGCGCGAGCCGCATCGGTCAGTGCCGGCAGGGTATGCACCACGTCGCCCAGCGACGAGGTCTTGATGATCAGCACCCGCAAATCAGTCGCCCTCGACCAATGCCAGCGGATCGCCGACCAAACGGTCCAGCGCCTCGATCACCGGCCGCGGCTTGAGCTCGCGCAGGCAGTTGTAGTGACCAAAGCGACAGGTGCGCTCGAAACAGGGGCTGCAGTCCAGTCCCAGGCGCACGATTTCCACCTGGTCGGCCAAGGGCGGCGTGAAACCCGGCGAAGTGGAGCCGTAGACGGCCACCAGCGGGCGATTCAGCGCCGCTGCCACGTGCATCAGGCCGGAATCGTTGGACACCACCGCCGTGGCGGCGGACATCAGGTCGATGGCCTCGGCCAGGCTGGTCTGCCCGGAGAGGTTGCTGACTTCTTCGCGCAGGCCCGGGATCAGGCGCATGCGAATGTCCTCGCCGCCGGCATGGTCGTTCTTCGAACCGAACAGCCAGACCTGCCAGCCGGCGCGAATCTTGATCTCGGCGACCTTGGCATAGTGCTCGGCCGGCCAGCGCTTGGCCTCGCCGAACTCGGCGCCGGGACACAGCGCCAGCACCGGGCGATCCAGCTGCAGCTCGAACTTGGCCAGAGCGGCCTCGCGACTGGCCTCATCGATCTGCAGACGCGGCTGCGGATAAGGCTGCGGCAAGGCGGCGCCCGGCTCATAGGCCAGCGCCATGAAGCGCTCGATCATCAGCGGATAGCGCGCCTTGTCCAGCTTGCGGATATCGTTGAGCAGGCCATAGCGCATCTCGCCCTTCCAGCCGGTGCGCTTGGGAATCCCGGCGAACCAGGGCACCAGTGCGGACTTCAGCGAATTGGGCAGCAGGATGGCCTGGTCGTACTGGCCGGCCAGCGACTTGCCGATGCGCCGGCGCGTGGCCAGATCGAGCACGCCATGGCCCAGCGGCAGGCTCAGCGCGGCGCGCATCTCGGGCATGCGCTCGAGAATCGGCCGGCTCCACTCGGGCGCCAGCACGTCGATCTCGCATTCGGGATGGCGCTGCTTCAGGCACTGGAACAGGGTCTGCGCCATCACCATGTCGCCCACCCAGCTGGGCCCAACGATCAATATCTTCATATCTTTTCCAGAAACGACCAGGGAGGCTTTCGCCTCCCCGTCGAGCCTTCGAGGAATCGCTTACTTGACCAGCGTACGCCACTCGGCGTGGGCGCTGGTCTTGCCGGTGACCAGGTCGAAGTAGGCTTTCTGCAGCTTCTCGGTGACCGGGCCGCGGCGGCCGATGCCGATCTGACGACCATCCACTTCGCGGATCGGCGTGACCTCGGCGGCGGTACCGGTAAAGAAGGCTTCGTCGGCGATGTACACCTCGTCGCGGGTGATGCGCTTCTCCACCACCTTGATGCCATGCTCGGCAGCCAGGGTCAGGATGGTGCTGCGGGTGATGCCGTTGAGGCAGGAGGTCACTTCCGGGGTGTACACCACACCGTCCTTGACCAGGAAGATGTTCTCGCCCGAACCCTCGGCCACGTAACCCTCCGGGTCCAGCAGCATGGCCTCGTCGGCACCGCCGGAGATGGCTTCCTGCAGGGCCAGCATCGAGTTGATGTAGTTGCCGTTGGCCTTGGCGCGGGTCATGGAGATGTTGACGTGGTGACGGGTGTAGGAACTGGTGCGCACCTTGATGCCGCTGACCAACGCTTCCTCGCCCATGTAGGCGCCCCAGTGCCAGGCGGCGACGATCACGTGCACCTTGAGACCCGAGGCGCGCAGGCCCATGCCCTCACTGCCGAAGAACACCATCGGACGCAGATAGGCGCTTTCCAGGCCGTTTTCTCGCACCGCGGTGCGCTGCGCTTCGTTGATCTCTTCCTTGGAGAAGGGGATCTGCATGTTGAAGATATGCGCCGAATCGAACAGGCGGTCGGTGTGCGCCTGCAGGCGGAAGATGGCGGTGCCGTCCGGGGTGTTGTAGGCGCGCACGCCCTCGAACACGCCCATGCCGTAATGCAGGGTGTGGGTCAGCACATGGGTGTTGGCTTCGCGCCACGGCACCAGCTCGCCGTCGTACCAGATCACGCCATCACGGTCGGACATCGACATCTTGCCTGCTCCTCAAATTCGCTTCACGGTTCGAACAATTAGGTGGGGCCGCAGCCCCGTCATTCAACTCAGCCCCAGTTCGCGCCACAGGCGCATCACGGCGCGGCGCTCGTCCTGGAACTGATCGCCCGGCACCACCCCGGGCTGCTTCTGCAGCGCCTGGCGGTGGGCAGCCGAGCGGTAAATCTTGTAGACCTCACGCAGCAGACCGGCATCTTCGGACGACATCAGACCAACGCGTTCGAGCCCCTCGAGGATGCGAATGTTGTCGGTGAATTCGAGCAGTTGCGGGTATTGCCACGACCAGGCCAGGGCCGCGTATTGCACCATAAATTCGATATCGACGATACCACCGGCGTCCTGCTTCAGATCGAAGGAAGCCGCTGCGTCGAAGGCGTTTTCCGCGGTGCCGGCGGCGGTGGCGCGGGTGCCGAGGTTGTCGCGCATCTTCGCCCGCATCTCGCTGACCTCGGTGCGCAGCGCCGCCACTTCGCGCTGCCGCCCCAGCACCTCGCCGCGCACGCGGGCGAACTCGCCGGCCAGACGCTGGCAGCCCACCAGCACCCGCGCGCGCACCAGCGCCTGGTGCTCCCAGGTCCAGGCCTCGTTTTCCTGATAGCGCTGGAAGGCGCCGAGCGAGCTGACCAGGAGCCCCGCCGCGCCGGAGGGCCGCAGGCGCATGTCCACCTCGTACAGCGCGCCGGAGGTGGTCTGGGTGGTCAGCAGGTGGATGATGCGCTGGCCCAGGCGGGTGAAGAACTGCGCGCCGTCGATGGGCTTGGCGCCGTCGGTCTCGGCCTGCGGATCGCCGTCATGGATAAACACCAGGTCCAGATCCGAGCCGTGGCCGAACTCCAGGCCGCCGACCTTGCCGTAGCCGACGATGATGAAATCGGGGTCGCAGGGCGTGCCATCGGTACGAAACGGCCGGCCATGACGCTGCACCGTGTGCTGCCAGGCCAGCGCCAGCACCTGATCGAGAATGGCCTCGGCCAGCCAGGTCAGGTAGTCAGAGACCTTCATCAGGGGCAGCGTGCCGGCGATTTCCGAGGCGGCCACGCGCAGGCTGTGGGCCAGCTTGAAGTGACGCAGCGCCTCCATCTGCTGTTCCAGGTCGTCCTCGGGGATGCGGATCAGCCGCTCGCGCAGCTCGGCCGCCAGCTCCGGCGCCAGCGGCGGATGGTAGAGCCGGCCTTCGTTGAGCAGTTCGTCGAGCAGCAGCGGGAAGCGTGCGATCTGCTCGGCGATCCACGGGCTGGCGGCGCACAGGCTGATCAGCCGCTGCAGGGCACCGGGGTTTTCCGAGAGCAGCACCAGGTAGGCCGAGCGCCGCGCCACCTTTTCCACCAGCGGCAGCACCCGCTCCAGCACGCGGTCCGGCGCCTCGTGCTCGACCGTCTCGGCCAGCAGACGCGGCACGAAGGCATCCAGCCGCTCACGCCCCAGGCGCTGCATGGCGCGAACCTGCGGCCCATTGCGCAGGTCGCCAAGACGCTTGAGCGCGACCAGCGGCTCGACGAAGCCCGCCTCCTGCAGTTGGCGCGCAGCGCTTTCCTCGTCGATGGCCGCTTCCCACAGCGGCAGCCACTCGGCGCCCACGCAGGCGCTACCGGCGGCGGCCTCATCCTCGTCCGGATCGGCGATCACCTGCTGGAAATGCCATTCGATGCGCCCGCGCCAGTGCATCAGACGCTCATGGAAACTCGCCCAGTCGGCAAAGCCCATGATCGCCGCCACCCGCGCCTGGTCGCGCGCGTCCGCCGGCAGCATCTGCGTCTGCCGGTCGCCGATGCCCTGCAGGGCGTGCTCGGTGTAGCGCAAAAACTCGTAACCCTCGCGCATCTCCGCCACCACCGCGGGCGGCAGATAGCCCTGGCCCTCGAGGGTCGCCAGCACCTTGAGCAGGGGCCGCTGCTGCAGGCTGAGGTCGCGCCCGCCATGAATCAGCTGGAAGGCCTGGGCGATGAACTCGATCTCGCGGATGCCGCCGGCACCGAGCTTGATGTTCTCGCTCATGCCCTTGCGCCGCACCTCCTGCTGGATCAGCAGCTTCATCGCGCGCAACGCCTCGATGGCGGAGAAATCCAGATAGCGCCGGTAGACGAAGGGCCGCAGCATCTCCAGTAGCTCGGCGCCGGCGGCCTGGTCGCCGCCGACCACGCGCGCCTTGATCATGGCGTAGCGCTCCCAGTCGCGCCCCTGATCCTGGTAGTACTGCTCCAGCGCATTGAAGCTGAATACCAGCGCACCGGATGAACCATAGGGGCGCAGGCGCATATCGGTACGGAACACGAAGCCATCGACGGTGATGGCGTCCAGGGCTTTTATGAGCTTTTGCCCGAGGCGGATAAAGAACTCCTGGTTATCCAGCGGCCGCTTGACCCCTTCGGTCTCGCCGCCTTCCGGGTAGCCGAAGATCAGATCGATGTCCGAAGACAGATTCAGCTCATGGGCGCCGAGCTTGCCCATGCCGAGGATGACCATGTGCTGCGCCTGGCCGCTGCGTCGACCGATCGGCGTGCCGAACTGCTGGCAATGGCGCGGATAGAGCCAGTGGTAGGCCAGATCGATGCAGGCGTCGGCCAGATCGGAGAGATCGCGGCAGGTCTCGGCCAGCGCCGCCTGGCGGCTGAAGTCGCGCCAGATGATGCGCAGCTGCTGGCGGTTGCGAAAGCGCCGCAGGCAGCGGCCGAGCGCGTCCTCGTCGGCACACTCGGCCAGCAGCGTTGCCAGCTGATCGCGCAACTCGCCGGGCTTCAGGCTGCGCTCCAGCTCGCCGGAGTCGGCCAACGCCATGAACATCTGCGGATCGCGGATCGCCTGCTCGCTGACGAAGTCGCTGAGTGCCGTGACCTGACGCCAGGCCTCGCGCCGCGCCTGCGGCCACTGCGCCAGCTTTGCAGGCAGCGCCTCATGTTCGAGCAATGCAGCCTGTAGCGACTGCTCGGCACGCTCGGCCAGGGGGATCAGAGAAGAGGGCAATTCGACCGGCGACGGCAGGCTCATGGTCTATCCTTTTGGCGGGTTGCCGGACGCACGGCACAACCGCCCGAAGCCCCACTGGCGCAGGGCGCGCGCGGCCGGCAGAACCGCGGATTGTAGTTTTACTACTAAAGAATTGTATCCAGAGGGCTGAATCCGGCGTCGGAATGTAGTAAAACTACAAGCGGCCGGTCCTACCCCCGGTAAATCCAAGAATTTCAACTCGCCCGCTCAAAAAGCCGGCGAGATCCAACTGGCCTCCGATTCTGGAAGCCTTTCCGCCCTGGAGCAAGCCATGCAAGACCTCGATCCGATCGAAACCCAGGAATGGCTGGACGCCCTTGAATCCGTCCTCGACCGTGAGGGTGAAGACCGTGCCCATTACCTGATGACCCGTCTGGGCGAGCTGGCCACCCGTAGCGGTGCGCAACTGCCCTACGCGATCACCACGCCGTACCGCAACACCATCCCGGTCACCCACGAAGCGCGCATGCCCGGCGACCTGTTCATGGAGCGCCGCATCCGCTCGTTGGTGCGCTGGAACGCCCTGGCCATGGTGATGCGCACCAACCTGGACGACCCGGATCTGGGTGGCCACATTTCCAGCTTCGCCTCCTCGGCGACCCTGTACGACATCGGCTTCAACTACTTCTTCCAGGCCCCGACCGAAGAACACGGCGGCGACCTGGTGTTCTATCAGGGCCACGCCAGCCCCGGCGTCTACGCCCGCGCCTTCATGGAAGGGCGCATCAGCGAAGAGCAGATGCAGAACTTCCGCCGCGAAGTGGACGGCAAGGGTCTGTCCTCCTATCCGCACCCCTGGCTGATGCCGGACTTCTGGCAGTTCCCCACCGTCTCCATGGGCCTCGGCCCGATCCAGGCCATCTACCAGGCCCGCTTCATGAAGTACCTGGAAGCGCGCGGCTTCATCCCCGCCGGCAAGCAGAAGGTCTGGTGCTTCATGGGCGACGGCGAGTGCGACGAGCCGGAATCCCTCGGCGCCATTTCCCTGGCCGGCCGCGAGAAGCTGGACAACCTGATCTTCGTCATCAACTGCAACCTGCAGCGCCTCGACGGCCCGGTGCGCGGCAACGGCAAGATCATCCAGGAACTCGAAGGCGTGTTCCGCGGCGCCCAGTGGAACGTCAACAAGGTGGTCTGGGGTCGTTTCTGGGACCCGCTGTTCGCCAAGGACAAGGACGGCGCCCTGCAGCGTCGCATGGACGAAGTGGTCGACGGCGAATACCAGAACTACAAGGCCAAAGACGGCGCCTATGTGCGCGAAAACTTCTTCAATAGCCCGGAACTCAAGGAGATGGTCAAGGACCTCTCCGACGACGAGATCTGGAAGCTCAACCGTGGCGGCCACGACCCGTACAAGGTCTACGCGGCCTACCATCAGGCCGTGAACCACAGCGGCCAGCCGACCGTGATCCTGGCCAAGACCATCAAGGGCTACGGTACCGGCGCCGGTGAAGCGAAGAACACCGCGCACAACACCAAGAAGGTCGATGTCGACAGCCTGCGCCAGTTCCGCGACCGCTTCGACATTCCGGTCAAGGACGAGGACCTGGAAAAGCTGCCGTTCGTCAAACCGGAGCCGGGCAGCCCCGAGTACAAGTACCTGCACGAGCGCCGCAACGCGCTGGGCGGCTTCGTCCCGCAGCGCCGGCAGAAGAGCTTCAGCATCCCCACTCCGCCGCTGGATACCCTCAAGGCCATCCTCGACGGCTCGGGCGACCGCGAAATCTCCACCACCATGGCCTTTGTGCGCATCCTCGCGCAGCTGGTCAAGGACAAGGAACTGGGCCAGCGCATCGTTCCGATCATCCCGGACGAGGCCCGTACCTTCGGTATGGAAGGCATGTTCCGTCAGCTCGGCATCTACTCCTCGGTCGGCCAGCTGTACGAGCCGGTCGATAAAGACCAGGTGATGTTCTACAAGGAGGACAAGAAGGGTCAGATCCTCGAGGAAGGCATCAACGAAGCCGGCGCCATGAGCTCCTTCATCGCCGCCGGTACCTCGTACTCCAACCACAACCAGCCGATGCTGCCGTTCTACATCTTCTACTCGATGTTCGGCTTCCAGCGTATCGGCGACCTGGCCTGGGCCGCTGGCGACAGCCGCACCCGTGGTTTCCTGATCGGCGGCACCGCCGGCCGTACCACCCTCAACGGTGAAGGCCTGCAGCATGAAGACGGTCACAGCCACATGCTGGCAGCGACCATCCCCAACTGCCGCACCTACGACCCGACCTATGGCTACGAGCTCGCCGTGATCATCCGCGAAGGCATTCGCCAGATGACCGAAGAGCAGCAGGACATCTTCTACTACATCACCGTGATGAACGAGTCGTACCAGCAGCCGGCCATGCCGGAGGGTATCGAGCAAGGCATCATCAAGGGCATGTACCTGCTCGAGGAAGACAAGAAGGAAGCCGCACACCACGTGCAGCTGCTGGGTTCCGGCACCATTCTGCGCGAAGTGCGCGAAGCGGCGAAGATCCTGCGCGACGAGTACAACATCGGTGCCGATGTATGGAGCGTCACCAGCTTCAACGAACTGCGCCGCGACGGCCTGGCCGTGGAGCGTCGCAACCGCCTGCACCCGGGCCAGAAGCCGCAGCAGACCTACATCGAGCAGTGCCTCAGCGGTCGCAAGGGTCCGGTCATCGCCTCCACCGACTACATGAAGCTGTTCGCCGAGCAGGTTCGTCAGTGGGTACCGAGCAAGGAATACAAGGTGCTGGGCACCGACGGCTTCGGCCGCAGCGACAGCCGCAAGCAGCTGCGTCACTTCTTCGAAGTGGATCGCAACTGGGTCGTGCTGGCCGCCCTGGAAGCCCTGGTAGACCGTGGCGAAATCGAAGCCAAGGTGCTGGCTGACGCCATCGCCAAGTTTGGCATCGACGCCGACAAAGCCAACCCCCTGGACTGCTAAGGAGCGTAGCGATGAGTGAGTTGATTCGCGTACCCGACCTCGGCGGTGAAGGCGAGGTGATTGAACTGCTGGTCAAGGTCGGCGACCGTATCGACGCCGAGCAGAGCGTACTGACCCTGGAGTCCGACAAGGCCTCCATGGAAGTGCCCTCGCCCAAGGCCGGCGTGGTCAAGGAAATCAAGGTCAAGATCGGCGACCGCCTGAAGGAAGGCGACGAGCTGCTGGTGCTGGAAGTCGAAGGGGCTGCGCAAGCCGCACCGGCGCCGAAAGCCGAAGCTGCGCCTGCCCAGGCCCCGCAAGCGGCCGCTCCGGCAGCCGCACCCGCCGCCGCTGCCACCGGCAGCAGCGTGCAGGACGTGCACGTGCCGGACATCGGCTCCAGCGCCAAGGGCAAGGTCATCGAGATCATGGTCAAGGTCGGCGACCGCATCGAAGCCGACCAGAGCCTGCTGACCCTGGAGTCCGACAAGGCCTCCATGGAAATCCCTGCACCGGCTGCCGGCGTGGTGGAGCAGGTGCTGGTCAAGCTGGACGACGAGATCGGCACCGGCGACCTGATCCTCAAGCTCAAGGTCGAAGGCGCTGCCCCCGCAGCTGCTACTCCGGCAGCCGCTCCCGCGCAGGCCGCCGCACCCGCTGCAACCCCTGCACCGGCCGCCGCACCGAGCGGCAGCAGCGTGCAGGACGTACGCGTGCCAGACATCGGCTCCAGCGCCAAGGGCAAGGTCATCGAGATCATGGTCAAGGCCGGCGACAGCATCGAAGCCGACCAGAGCCTGCTGACCCTGGAATCCGACAAAGCCTCCATGGAGATCCCCTCGCCGGCTGCCGGCGTGGTGGAAGAAGTGCTGGTCAAGCTGGATGACGAAATCGGCACCGGCGACCTGATCCTCAAGCTCAAGGTAGCCGGCTCTGCTTCTGCACCCGCCCCGGCGCAAGCCAGCCAGGAAGTGCACCGTGTGCCGGAAGGTGCGGCGCCGGAAGTGGCCGCCGAAGTGCGCGCCATCGCCTCGCTGTCGGCTGCTGCCGCCGAAGTCGCCAATGCGCCCAAGCGCGATGGCGCCAAGGTGCATGCCGGCCCGGCCGTGCGTCAGCTGGCCCGCGATTTCGGCGTGGAACTGGCGGATATCGCCGGCACCGGCCCGAAAGGTCGCATCCTCAAGGAAGACGTGCAGGCGTACGTCAAGGCGATGATGCACAAGGCCAAGGCCGCACCGCAGGCAGCTGCAGCCGCTACGGGTGGCGCCGGCATTCCGCCGATCCCGGCCGTGGACTTCAGCAAGTTCGGTGAAATCGAAGAAGTGGCGATGACCCGCCTGATGCAGGTCGGCGCCGCCAACCTGCACCGCAGCTGGCTCAACGTGCCACACGTGACCCAGTTCGACTCGGCCGACATCACCGACCTGGAAGCCTTCCGCGTCGCGCAGAAGGCCGTGGCGGAAAAGGCCGGCGTCAAGCTGACCGTGCTGCCGCTGCTGCTCAAGGCCTGTGCCCACCTGCTCAAGGAACTGCCGGACTTCAACAGTTCGCTGGCCCCGAGCGGCAAGGCGCTCATCCGCAAGAAGTACGTGCACATCGGCTTCGCCGTCGATACGCCGGACGGCCTGCTGGTGCCGGTGATCAAGAACGTCGACCAGAAGAGCCTGCTGCAGCTGGCCGGCGAAGCCGCCGCACTGGCCGACAAGGCCCGCACCAAGAAGCTCTCGGCTGATGACATGCAGGGCGCCTGCTTCACCATCTCCAGCCTCGGCCACATTGGCGGCACCGGCTTCACGCCGATCGTCAACGCGCCGGAAGTGGCGATTCTCGGTGTGAGCAAGGCCACCATGCAGCCGGTGTGGGACGGCAAGGCCTTCCAGCCCAAGCTGATGCTGCCGCTGTCGCTGTCCTACGACCACCGGGTGATCAATGGCGCTGCCGCGGCGCGCTTCACCCAGCGTCTGTCGCAGCTGCTGGCCGACATCCGCACCATCCTGCTGTAAACCGTTTCGAGCACGCCACGCTCGTCCCTCAACCCCGCCCATCCAGGCGGGGTTTTTTTATGGCGCGGCACGCCAGGCAGGAACACATCGGGGGCACTGCGAACACGCCGCAGGGCATGGCCTCCCTGCACGCGCCTGCGTGGGTGGCTGCCTTATCCCTTCTGCACGTTGCGAATCAGGAAGCTCAGAGCCTTGGCCAGCTCCGCAGCGCCCTGGTGATCGCGCAGGATGGTCAGCAAGGGGCTGCCGTCGCCCGGATTGATCAGCACGCAACGCACGCCGCCGGCAGGGCACTCGTAACGGATGAAGGGATCGATGCCGAACACCGAGAACCGCTGATTGCGCACGGAGATGGCGGTGCCCTCGGCGCCCCGGCTTTCCTCGCGCAGGATCAGTTCGCCGGCCGCACCGAGACTGATGCGGTACAGCAGGTCCTGGCGTTGCGCCTGGCCGACCTGGTAGCCGGCGCGCAGGGCATAGGTGTCGAGCAGCGCATTGCTGTGCGCCAGCAGCGCCTGGCGCTCGTTGTCGGTCAGGTACAGGCGCTTGAGGCCATCGAGGTAGGCAACCTGCTCGGCGCCCTGCAACGTTGCCGCGTCATCGGCGCTGGCAACCGCCGGCATGGCCACAAAAAGTGCTCCGCCAAGCACCATGGCCATGAGTTTTCTTGTCAGTATCGTTTGCATCATGCACCCTTGCCGAACGCTATAGTGAAGTAGGCCTGAGCCCTAGCCTCCGTCCATGCCGCTGCCCCCTTGGCAGCGGCCCTGTACCGAGAACGGAAGCCTCGCCTGGTCAGCATACTGGAAGCCCAACGCCCAATGAAAAGCCATCCCGATGCCGGCACCCGCTCGGCAGCCGAGGTTGTGACGCAGTTGCCAGTGCCCTCGCGGCTCGGCATGTTGCGTTTCGAGCGCTTGAACGAGCCAAGCTGGGCCCTGCTGTTTCTCGACCCGGCCTGCGAACGCCAGCTGGGCATCAGCGCCAGCGATCTGTGCGCGCTGGTGGATGCTCCCTACGCCAGCCTGATGGAACCCGAGGCGCGCTACCGCCTGCACGACGCCATCCAGCAGCAGCTGCTGCAAGGTCCGCACTACCTGGTGCGTTACACCCTGCATACGCCGCAGGGCGCCCTCACGCTGCTGGAGGTGGGCGAACCGTTCAAGCAGCGCAACCGCCAATTGCTGCGCGGCTATCTGCTGGTGGCGGACGAAAGCCTCGATCGGTACGCCGCCACCGAACAGGAGCTGCACACGCAGAACCAGCAACTGCGCAGTTCCCTGCAGCAGTACCAGCGCACCCAGGATGACCACCTGCAGCACCTGGCGCGCTCACGCACACAGCAGCAGTTGATCGTGCGCCTGGCGCGCCAGCGCTACGCCTCCAGCAACCCGCAGCAGGAGGCGGCCGAACTGATCACCCAGGCCGCCTGCGAGGTCTACGGCGTCGCGCGCGCCGGCATCTGGAAGCTGGGCAGTCACCATCTGGACTCGGTGTCGCTGTACCGCCGCGATCTGGACCGCCATGAACAGCTGCCCTCGATAGACGCGCGCAGTTTCCCGCAGTATCTGCAGGCGCTGCACAGCGGCCGCGCCATCGACGCCCATGACGCCCAGCACGACCCGCGTACCTGCGAACTGACCGCCAGCTACCTGCAGCCGCTGGGCATCTGCTCGATGCTCGACGCCAGCATTCGCATCGAAGGCGAAGTGGTCGGTGTGCTCTGCCTGGAACACGTTGGCGGCCCGCGCACCTGGCAGGCCGACGAGATCGCCTTCGCCGGCGAGCTGGCCGATCAGTTCGCCCAGGTGCTGATCAATCAGCAGAAGCGCCACGCCACCAGCGCCCTGCACCTGTTCCAGCGCGCCGTCGAACAGAGCGCCAGCGCCTTTCTGCTGGTCGACCGCGACGGCCGGGTGGAGTACGTCAACCCCAGCTTCACCGCGATCACCCTGTACAGCAGCGACGAGGTCTGCGGCCATCGTCTGTCCGAACTGCCGGCCCTGGCCAATCTCAGCGATCTGCTGTTCGATGCCCGTTCCAGCCTCGCCGAGCACAGCAGCTGGCAGGGCGAATTCCGCAGCCGGCGCAAGAATCTGGAGCCCTACTGGGGCCACCTGTCGATCTCCAAGGTCTATGGCGACGACGGCGAGCTGACCCATTACATCGGCATCTACGAAGATGTCACCGAGGCCAAGCTGGCCCAACAGCGCATCGAGCGCCTGGCCTACACCGACAACCTGACCAACCTCGGCAACCGCCCTGCCTTCATCCGCAGCCTCGAGGAGCGCTTCGCCCATAGCCCGCGCCCGCCGCTCGGTCTGCTGCTGGTGGACATCGACAATTTCAAGCGCATCAATGACAGCCTCGGCCACCAGACCGGCGACAAGCTGCTCTCGGCCCTGGCCCGGCGCCTGCGCAACAGCCTCGGCGCCAAAGGCACCCTGGCGCGCTTCGCCAGCAACGAGTTCGCCATCCTGCTCGACGGCTGCGACCAGGACTGCGGCCTGCGCGTGGCTCATCAGGTGCTGCAGACCCTGGACAAGCCGCTGTTCGTCGACAATCAGCTGATCAGCATCACCGGCTCCCTCGGCCTGGCCCTGGCCCCGGAGCATGGCGACGACCCGCAGACGCTGATGAAGCACGCCGGTCTGGCTCTGCACAAGGCCAAGGCCAACGGTAAGCACCAGGTCCAGCTGTTCACCGAGGCGCTGAATGCCGAGGCCAACTACAAGCTGTTCGTCGAGAACAACCTGCGCCGCGCCCTGACCCAGAGCGAGCTGGAGGTGTTCTACCAACCCAAGCTGTGCCTGAAGAACGGCCAGTTGCTCGGCATGGAGGCGCTGCTGCGCTGGCACCATCCGGAAAAGGGCATGATCCGCCCGGACCAGTTCATCAGCGTCGCCGAGGAAACCGGCCTGATCATCCCCATCGGCAAGTGGGTGGTGCGCCAGGCCTGCCGCATGAGCAAGCAGATCGCCGCCATCGGCCTGGGCGAGTTGCAGGTGGCAATCAACCTGTCGCCCAAGCAGTTCTCCGACCCCGACCTGGTCGGCTCCATCGCCGCCATCCTGCACGAGGAGCAGCTCGACCCGCGGCTGCTGGAGCTGGAGCTGACCGAGAGCCTGCTGCTGGAGGCCACCGAAGACACTCGCCACCAGCTCGGCCGTCTCAAGAGCCTGGGCCTGACCCTGGCGATGGACGACTTCGGTACCGGCTACTCCTCGCTCAGCTACCTGAAGAAGTTTCCCATCGACGTGATCAAGATCGATCGCAGCTTCATCAAGGACATCCCCGACAACCAGGACGACATGGAAATCACCTCGGCGGTGATCGCCATGGCCCACAATCTCAAGCTCAAGGTGGTCGCCGAAGGCATCGAGACCGGCGCCCAGCTCGGCTTCCTGCGCCGCCAGAAATGCGATGTCGGCCAGGGCTATCTGTTCGACAAACCCATTCCCGGCCGCGAGCTGATCGACAGCCTGCGCCGCTACCCGTGCCGCCCACAGGGCGAGAGCCACCACCCGGCCGACCAGCGGACGTAACATCCCGCACGGCCGATGGTCCATTAGCTGCCCATAGTTCAGGAGACCGCCATGGTTCTGCGTTCCCAGATTCTTGCCCACAAGCTCGCCCTGCCGACCGCCGAGCAGGCGCTGCCCGGCCGCGCCGAGCCCCTGCCCGTGGCGCAGCAGCACCATGTCAACGGCAATCCGATCAAGCCGCCCTTCCCGGCGCAGATGCAGCAGGCGGTATTCGGCCTCGGCTGCTTCTGGGGCGCGGAACGGCGCTTCTGGCAGCAGCCGGGCGTGTTCAGCACGGCGGTGGGCTACGCCGGCGGCTTTACCCCCAACCCCACCTACGAGGAGGTCTGCTCCGGCCTGACCGGGCATACCGAAGTGGTGCTGGTGGTGTTCGATCCGCAGCAGACCAGCTTCGACGCGCTGCTCAAGGTGTTCTGGGAGGCGCACAACCCGACCCAGGGCATGCGCCAGGGCAACGACCAGGGCACCCAGTACCGTTCGGCCATCTATTGCCAGGACCACGCCCAGCTGGAGGCCGCCCTGGCCAGCCAGGCGCGCTTCCAGGCAGAGCTGGACAAGGCCGGCCTGGGCAGCATCACCACCGAGATTCGCGAAGCGCCGACCTTCTACTACGCCGAAACCTATCACCAGCAGTACCTGGCGAAGAATCCGGGCGGCTATTGCGGCCTGGGCGGAACAGGCGTATGCCTACCCCCTGAGCCCGCAGCATGAGTAAGCCATCGTGGAACTGAGCAGCATCGCCAGCCAGGTATCCAGTCAGGCATCGGCGCAGATCTCTGCGCAGATGTCGCTCCTGCTGCTGCGCAAGACCCTGGAGCTGCAGGCCGCCAACATCACCGGCCTGGTGCAGTCGGCGGCACCGGCCAGCGCGCCTAGCAATCCGCCACATCTGGGCAATCACATCGACGTGATGGCCTGACCGTCCCAGCGGAAGAAAGGCTGCCCGGCGACCACGTGGCGGACTAAACTGCGGGCAGATAGCCACCAGCCTGCGAGCACGGCATGCCCGCCCACACTCCTTACATCTCCCCCGAGCAGCTGTGCATCGGTCTTTACGTTCACCTGGACCTGAGTTGGTGGGAGCACGATTTCGCCTTCAGCAGCTTCAAGATCAAGGACGAGGCGCAGATCAGCGCCCTGCGCGCGCTCAAGCTCAAGCAGCTGCGCTACGACCCGGCACGCAGCGATTGTCCGCCCCTGGCCCAGGCCGAAAGCACGCCACCGCCAGCGCCTGCCGAACCGACCGTGGACCCGCAAAGCCAGGAGCGCCAACAGCGCGCCGAGAGGCTGCGCCAGCTGCGTACGCGTCTGGCTGATGTGGATCGCCGCTTCATCGAGGCCAGTCAGCGCATCAAGACCCTCAACCAGACGCTGCGCAGCCGCCCCGAAGATGCCATGCGCCAGGCCGGCGTCATCGTCGGCGCGATGGTCGAGACGCTGCTCGGCGCACCCGGCGTGGTGCTGCACGGCATTACCGGCAAGGCCGCCGAGGACAGCTACTTCCATGCCCTCAACGTCACCGTGCTGTCCCTGCTGCTCGGGCGCCAGCTCGGCCTCGACAGCGAGGCCTGCCACAGCCTGGGGCTCGGCGCCCTGCTGCACGATATCGGCAAGCTGGAAGTACCGAGCAAGGTGCTGCTCAAGGCGGAGCCGCTGACCCGCCCGGAGCAGCAACTGCTGCAGATGCACAGCGACTTCGGCCTGCGCATGGGGCAGAAGCTGATGCTCGACGACGAGGTGCTGCGCATCATCCACGAGCACCACGAGCATTGCGACGGCAGTGGCTACCCGCGCGGTTTGCGCGAAGCCGCTATCGGCCGGCTGAGCCGCCTGGTGGCCATCACCAATCACTTCGACAACCTGTGCAACCCGCTCGACCCGCGCCAGGCGCTGAGCCCGCACGAAGCCCTGGCGCTGATGTTCAAGCAGCAGCGCGAGCGCTTCGACGAGGTGGCGCTGAAGGCCTTCATCCGGGTCATGGGCATCTACCCGCCGGGCAGCCTGGTACAGCTGGAGGATGAGCGCTATGCGCTGGTGCTGGGCATGAACCCGAGCCAGGCGCTCAAGCCCACGCTGATTGTCTACGACGCCGAGGTAGCCAAGGAGGAAGCCCTGATCCTCGACCTCGCGCAGGAGCCGAAGCTGGCCATCGCTCGCAGCCTGCGACCGGCGCAGCTACCGCTGGAGGTGCTGGAGTACCTCAGCCCGCGGCGCAACCTGAGTTATCACATCGAACCCAACCACAAGCCGGCTTGAGCGGCCCGTCGGCGACGACTTCGTCTCCAGGTGACGCCTGCGTGGCCGTGGGGTGCGCCATGCGCACCGGCCCGCTCGCTCAGCCGGCCGACTTTTCCTCGATCAGCCAATCCAGGCGCCAGCCACCCTGGCTCTGCCCGAGCGCGTCGGCCAGCCAGGGCAGCAGCTGCTTGAGCTCGTCCTCCAGGCCCCATGGCGGATTGCTGAGCACCAGACCCGAACCGGTCAGGCGCGTGGCGTCGTCGGGGGCATGCACGTAAAGTTCGGCACGCAGCAGCTTGGGCGCGGCGCTCTTTTGCAGATCGCGGTAGAAGCGCGCCAGCTGGCGCTCGTCCTTGATCGGGTACCAGATCGCGACGATGGCCTGACGCATGCGTCCGTGCGCTTCGTTCAAGGCCTCGACACAGCGCTGCAGCTCGTCGGTCTTTTCGAAGGGCGGATCGATCAGCAGCAGCACGCGCTTCTCGCGGGTCGGCATCAGCGCCCGCGGCACCAGCCAGCCCTCGCCCAGATGCACGGCTACGCGACGGTCGCCACGCATATTGTCCTTGAGCAGGCGGCCATCCTCGGGGTGCTTCTCGTTGAGCTGCAGACGATCCTGCTCACGGCTGAGCAGGCGCGCCAGCTCCGGCGAACCGGGGTAGTAGCGCAGCTCGCCATCCGGGTTCATCGCCCGCACCACCTCCAGATAGGCTTCCACCGCATCCGGCAGCTGCGTGGCCTGCCATAGGCGGCCGATGCCCTCCAGGTACTCGCCGGTACGGCTGGCGGCATCGCCCTGCAGATCGTACAGGCCGAGCCCGGCATGGCTGTCGAGGTAGGCAAAGGGCGCCTCCTTGCGCGACAGCAGGGCGAGCAGGCGGGTCAGCACCAGGTGCTTGAGCACGTCGGCGTGATTGCCGGCATGGAAGGCGTGGCGGTAGTTCATGGAGGTCTCCGAAGCGGTCGCCAAGTTTACCCGTTGGAAGGGCTTTACGCGCGCATCAGCTCCAGCAGCAAGGCCAACGGCGGATGCTCAGCGGCATCGCGGCGGCGTACCAGCAGCGTGCTGGTCGCACCAAGTTCCGGGGCGATGGCCTGGTAGTGCACCAGATGCACACGCGGGTGACTGTCGAGCAGGCTGCGTGGCAACAGGCCGATCCCCATGCCGGCAGCAATGCCGGCAAAGATCGCGTCGATGGAGCCATAGCTCTGCCGCGCCGCCACCTGCAAACCACGACTGACGGCCCAGCGCTCAAGGCGCTCGCGGTAATGGCACCCATCGGGGAAACCCAGCAGAGTCTGCGGTCGACTCTCCAGTTGGGTGCCATCCTGCTCGGGCGGCAGCACCAGCATCAGTTCCTCCTGCCAGATGGGCAGGCAGTCGAGCTGAGGATGCTCGAACGGCCCGCCGATCAATCCGCCGTCCAGTTCTCCTGACAACACCCCCTCGACCAGTCGCCGGCTCGGCCCGGTGCTGAGCTGCAGGTTCACTCGCGGAGCCCGCTGGTGGAAAGCCGCCAGCAGCTCAGGCAAACGCACCGCGGCGGTGGTTTCCATCGACCCCAGACGCAGATCGCCGCTCCAGATATCTTCCTGCACGCTGCGCCAGGCCATCTGGCAAAGCTGCTCCAGATGCTCGGCATGGGGCAACAGGCGTTCGCCGGCCGCAGTCACTCGCAGACGCTGCCCCTGACGCTGAAAAAGCCGGATGTCCAGTTGCTGCTCCAATTGCCGAAGACGCGCCGAGACGTTCGACGGCACGCAGTGCAGGCGCACGCCGGCGGCGCTCAGCGAGCCCTCCCGAGCCACGGCGAGAAAATAACGCAGCAGCTGCGGATTGAGTCGTTGCCAGGCATCCATGACATTCACCAAAAGTGAAAATAGACCGCAATATTTTTCACTAACCATCAAGCAACGACAATGGCTAAGGTGGGCAGCACGACCGGAGGCCCCCATGCCCAGACTCGACCGTGCCCACCTCACTGCCCTGCTCGCCGCCGCACTGGCGCTGGTGGTCGTTCACGCACTGGGCCGTTTCGCCTTCACCCCCTTGCTGCCACTGCTGCTCGACGACGGCCTGTTCGATCTGGCCCAAGGCGCCCAGTTGGCGACCTGGAATTATCTCGGCTATCTGCTTGGCGCCCTGCTCGCGCTGTTCATGGCCAACCCGCGCGGCCTACGCCAGGGCTTGCCGGCTGCCTTGCTGGTCAATGCCGGCCTGACCCTGGCCCAGGTGTTCACCCACGACGTCGACCTGCTGGCCGTCCTGCGCCTGGCCAACGGCGTCAGCAACGGCGTGGTCTTCGTGCTGGCCCCGGCCCTGGTGCTGGAGTGGCTTGCCCTGCGCCAGGCCACGGCGCTGAGCGGTCTGGTCTATCTGGGCTTGGGTGGCGGCATGTTGCTGTGCGGCCTGCTGGTGGCCATCACCCCATGGCAGGGGCCGATGCGCTGGCTGCCGATCGCGCTGTGCGCCCTGCCCCTGGCGCTGCTTTGCGCTCCGATGCTGCGGCGCCTGGCGCGGGATCTGCCCGACAAGCCACCCGCGACCGCCCGTGGCGCATTGTTCGGCAGCCACAACCTGGCGTTGCTGATGGCCTATCTAGGGGCGGGCCTGGGTTACATCCTGCCACTGACCTTTCTGCCGGCCATGGCCCGCGAACAGCTGCCCGCCGGTCATCCGCTACTGGTCGGCAACTGGTGGTGGACGGCGCTCGCCTGCCTGCTCTCGGCGACGCTGTGGAATCGTGCCGGCGCCTGGCTGGGCGATCGTCGGGCCCTGCTGGCCAACTACCTGCTGCAACTGCTCGGCGTGACGATGCCGATCCTGCTGCCCGGCCCCTTTGGCGTCATGACCTGCGCCCTGCTGGTCGGCGGGACCTTCCTCGGCACCGTATTGCTGACCCAGCGCCTGGCCCGCGCCCTCAACCCGGACCAGGGCTTGCGCCTGGCCGCCCTGCTGATCAGTCTGTACAGCGGCAGCCAGTTGCTCGGCCCCTGGCTGGTGCAACACTGGACTGCCGCTGGCCATAGCCTCACGAGCAGCTTCCTTATCGGTACCGCAGCATTGCTCTGGGCCGTCCTGTGGGCCTGGCAGGTGTCCGAACCACGATCCCATGCTGAAATGGAGCCACCCCATGTCTCTCACCGCCCTGCTCGGCACTGACCTGCCCCTGATCCAGGCGCCGATGGCCGGCTCGCAGGATCATCGCCTGGCCGCCGCCGTGTGCCAGGCCGGTGGCCTCGGCTCGATTCCCTGCGCCATGCTCACGCCGGCCGCCCTGCGCCAGGAGCTGCAGGCGATGCGCGAGCTGACCGAGCGGCCGTTCAACCTCAACTTCTTCAGCCATGTGCCGCCCGAGCCGGACGCGGCCCGCGAGGCTGGGTGGCGTGAAGCGCTGGCGCCCTACTATGACGAACTGGGCGTAGACCCGGCGAGCGTTGTCGTCGGGCCCCGACGTCTGCCGTTCAACGCCGAAGCGGCCGCGCTGGTGGAGGAATTTCGCCCGGCGGTGGTCAGCTTCCACTTCGGCCTGCCGCAGCCGGATCTGCTGGAGCGAGTCCGGCGCAGCGGGGCGAAGATCCTCTCCAGCGCCACCACCCTGAACGAGGCGCTGTGGCTGCAGGCGCAAGGCGTCGATGCGGTGATCGCCCAGGGCCTGGAAGCCGGCGGCCATCGCGGACACTTTCTCGATTTCGACCTGAGCCGCCAGCTCGGCCTCTTCGCCCTGTTGCCGCAACTGGTCGATGCGCTGTCGGTGCCGGTGATCGCCGCCGGCGGCATCGCCGACGCCCGCGGCGTAGCCGCGGCCATGGCCCTCGGCGCTGCCGGGGTGCAGGTCGGCAGCGCCTACCTGCTGTGCCCGGAGGCCAGCACCAGCGCCATCCACCGCGCCGCCCTGCAAAGCCCGGCGGCGCGCCATACGGCGTTGACCAACCTGTTCAGCGGGCGCCCTGCGCGCGGCATCGTCAACCGTCTGATGCGCGAGCTGGGGCCGCTGAGCGAACGAGCGCCAGCCTTCCCTCTGGCCACCGCGGCCATCGCGCCGCTGCGCGCGGCGGCCGAGGCCCAGGGCAGCGGCGACTTCTCGCCGCTGTGGGCCGGACAGAACGTCGCCGGCAGCAGGCCCATGCCCGCCGCCGAGCTGACCCGCGAGCTGGCGCTGGGCTTTGCCCCGTTTGCGAAACGCGGCTGAAGCGCAATGCCGCCCAGCCGCTCCTACGGGTGATGTAGGGCTTTATCACCACCGATGATGATGCTGGGCAGCCAGGCGACTGGCTGCCTAGACTCGCTCGATCATCTGGAGGCCCGTTCCATGTCCGAGACCCTGCTCAGCTCCCGCAACCTGGCGTTCGAACTCTTCGAGGTGCTCGACGCCGAAGCCCTGACCCAGCGTCCGCGCTTCGCCGACCACAACCGCGAGACCTTCGAGGCGGCGATCAGCACCGCACGCGGCATCGCCGAAGAACTGTTCGCCCCGCACAACCGCAAGAACGACGAACACGAGCCGCAATACGTCGACGGCGGCGCGGTACTGATCCCGGAGGTCGAACCGGCCCTGCGCGCCTTCCACGAGGCGGGTTTCCTCAATGCGACGCGCGACTTCGAGCATGGCGGCATGCAGCTGCCCAACCTGCTGTCGCAGGCCTGCTTCGCCCATTTCCAGTCGGCCAATATCGCCACCAGCTCCTATTCGATGCTGACCATGGGCGTGGCCAACCTGATCGAGGCCTTCGGCAGCGAGGAGCAGAAGGCCCGCTACCTGCAGCCGATCATCGATGGCCGCTTCTTCGGCACCATGGCGCTGACCGAGCCGCACGCCGGCTCGTCGCTGTCGGACATCCGCACAAAGGCCGAACCGCACGCCGACGGCAGCTACCGCATCAAGGGCAACAAGATCTTCATCTCCGGCGGCGACCAGCCGATCTCCGAGAACATCGTGCACATGGTGCTGGCCAAGCTGCCGGACGCACCGCCCGGGGTGAAGGGCATCAGCCTGTTCCTGGTGCCCAAGTTCCACGTCAATGAAGACGGCAGCCTGGGTGCGCGCAACGACGTCACCCTGGCCGGCCTGTTCCACAAGATGGGCTGGCGCGGCACCACCTCCACGGCGCTGAACTTCGGCGACAACGGCGAGTGCGTCGGCTACCTGGTGGGTAAGCCGCACGCCGGCCTCTCCTACATGTTCCAGATGATGAACGAGGCGCGCATCGGTGTCGGCATGGGCGCGATCATGCTCGGCTATGCCGGCTACCTGTACTCGCTGGACTACGCGCGCAACCGTCCGCAAGGCCGCCAGCCGGACGGCAAGGACCCGAGCAGCGCGCAGATTTCCATCATCGAGCACGCCGACGTGCGGCGCATGCTACTGACGCAGAAGGCCTACGTCGAAGGCGCCTTCGACCTCGGCCTGTATGCCGCACGCCTGTTCGATGACACCCAGACCCTGGAAACCGCCGAACAGCGCCAGCAGGCGCTGGAGCTGCTCGACCTGCTCACCCCCATCGTCAAATCCTGGCCCTCGGAGTTCTGCCTCAAGGCCAACGAGCTGGCCATCCAGATCCTCGGCGGCCACGGCTACACCCGCGAGTACCCGGTGGAGCAGTACTACCGCGACAACCGCCTCAACCCGATCCACGAAGGCACGCACGGTATCCAGTCGCTCGACCTGCTCGGGCGCAAGGTCTCGATGAACGGCGGCGCCGCGCTCAAGCAGCTGCTCAAGCTGATCAACGACTGCTGCCAGCGCGCCAGCGCGCATGAGTCGCTCACCACCCTGCGCCAGCCGCTGGAGCAACTGCTGGCCCGCCTGCAGGCGGTGACCCTGGCCCTGCTCGGCGACCTGATGAGCGGCAAGGTCAACCAGGGCCTGGCCAACTCGGCGCTGTACCTGAAGGTGTTCGGCCACACCGTGATCGGCTGGCGCTGGCTGGAACAGGCGATTCGCGCCGAGCAGGGCCTGGCCCGCACGGACAATGCCGAGGAGCAGGCCTTCTACCGCGGCAAGCTGCAGGCCGCGCGCTACTTCCTGACCTGGGAAGTGCCTGGCTGCCACCACGACCTGGCCATCCTCGAAGCGCGCGACGACACTTGCCTGGGCATGCAGGACGCCTGGTTCTGACCTGAGCCAATGCTCCGAGGCGGCCCGGCCCGCGTCGCTTCGGGGCAATTTAGAAAAATGTAATAACCTTTTTGACAGCGCCACGAGGGCAACGGTTAGAATCCCTGGCACGCGCCATGCATAACGGCGCCTTCACCACCAGGCCAGGAGTACGCCGTTGGACGCCGCCGCCATCAACAATCTGTTCTTGATCGGCGCCCTGCTGGTGGCGGCCAGCATTCTGGTCAGCGCCTTCGGCACCCGCTTCGGCATCCCTATTCTGGTGATCTTCCTCGCTGTCGGCATGCTCGCCGGCACCGACGGCCCCGGCGGCATCGTCTTCGACAACTATCCCCTGGCCTATCTGGTGGGCAACCTGGCGCTGGCCGTGATCCTGCTCGATGGCGGCATGCGCACACGGGTGTCGAGCTTCCGCGTGGCGCTGTGGCCATCGCTGTCACTGGCCACGCTGGGGGTGATGATAACGGCGGGGCTGACCGGCCTGGCCGCAGCCTGGCTGTTCGACCTGAGCCTGCTCGAGGGCCTGCTGATCGGCGCCATCGTCGGCTCCACCGATGCCGCAGCGGTGTTCTCCCTGCTCGGCGGCCGCGGCCTCAACGAGCGGGTCAGCTCCACGCTGGAAATCGAGTCCGGCAGCAACGACCCGATGGCGGTGTTCCTCACCGTCACCCTGATCGCCATGCTCGCCAGCGGCCAAAGCGGCTTCAGCTGGGACCTGCCGATCCAGCTGGTGCAGCAGTTCGGCCTCGGCGCCCTGCTCGGCCTCGGCGGCGGCTGGCTATTGCTCCTGCTGATCAACCGCATGGAACTGGCAACCGGCCTTTACCCACTGCTGGTGGTCAGCGGAGGCCTAATCATCTTCGCCATCACCACGGCCGTGGGCGGCAGCGGCATTCTCGCCATCTACCTGTGCGGCCTGCTGCTGGGCAACCGGCCGATTCGTTCGCGTCACGGCATCCTGCACATGCTCGACGGGCTGACCTGGCTGGCACAGATCGGCATGTTCCTGGTGCTCGGCCTGCTGGTCACGCCGCATGAGTTGCTGCCCATCGCCGTGCCTGCGCTGGGCCTGGCGCTGTGGATGATCCTGTTCGCCCGACCGCTGTCGATCTTCCTCGGCTTGCTGCCGTTTCGCGCGTTCCACGACCGCGAGCGGATGTTCATCGCCTGGGTCGGCCTGCGCGGCGCGGTGCCGATCATCCTCGCCGTCTTCCCGCTGATGGCCGGCCTGCCCAACGCACAGCTGTTTTTCAACGTGGCCTTCTTCATCGTCCTGGTGTCGCTGCTGCTGCAGGGCACCAGCCTGCCGCTGGCCGCCAAGCTGATGCGCGTCACCGTACCGCCGGAGCCGGCACCGGTATCGCGCGCCGGCCTGGAGGTACACCCCACCAGCCAGTGGGAGCTGTTCGTCTATCGCCTGGGCGCGGAGAAATGGTGCATCGGCGCCGCCCTGCGCGAGCTGAACATGCCCGACGGCACCCGCATCGCCGCCCTGTTTCGCGGCCGCGAACTGCTCCACCCCTCGGGCAGCACACGCCTGGAGGCCGGGGATCTGCTCTGTGTGATCGGCCATGAGCACGACCTGCCGGCGCTCGGCAAGCTGTTCAGCCAGGCTCCCAAACGGGGCCAGGACCTGCGCTTCTTCGGCGACTTCGTACTCGAAGGTGACGCCGAACTGGCCGCCGTGGCCGCGCTCTACGGCCTCAAGCTGGACGGTCTGGACGGCCATCAGCCGCTGGGCCGCTTCATCGCCCATGAAATCGGCGGCGAGCCGGTGGTCGGCGATCAGGTGGAGTGGCAGGGTCTGACCTGGACGGTGGCCTCGATGGAAGGGAACAAGGTGCGCAAGGTCGGCGTCAGATTCCCCGAGGGCAGTCGTCCGGGCCCCGGGCTGTTCCTCTGAGACTTTGCTAGGATCGCAGACCTAGGCCGCTCGTCATCGCCGAAGGTGCCAGCGCCTGCCGCCTACACTCAGCTCGTCCACTTCTCTGCCGCCAGGTCATCATGCCCCAGTTGCGCCATTCGCTAGCCCTCATCCTGTTTCTCCTGTGTTTCGGCCTGAGCGCCGCGCACGCCGAAGAGCCGCCCAAGGCCGCTGATGTCCAGCAGAGCCTGGATACCCTGGCCGACCGCAAACTGCCGGAGGCCGAGCAACTGGCGCTGAAGCAGACCCTCGAGCAGACGCTGCGCATGCTCAAGGACCGCGACACCAGCGAACAGCGGCTGAACGATCTGCGCAAGCAGCTCGATGGCGCGCCACGCCTGATCACCGAAGCCCAGCGCGAGCTGGACCGGCTCAAGGCCAGCCCCGAGGTAGCCGCCGCCGAGCGCCACGCGCGCACCTCGCTGGCACAACTGGAACAGCTGCTGAACGAGCGCTCCAACCAGCTGACCGAATGGAACAAGGCGATCATCGAGGCCAATAGCCTGGTGATCACCGCGCAGACCCGCCCCGAGCGCGCCCAGGCCGAGATCAGCCAGAACCAGGCGCGCAGCCAGCAGATCAACAACAGCCTGAAAAGCGGCCGGGACGACGGCAAGCCGCTGACGCCGGAACGGCGCGCCCTGCTCAACGCCGAGCTCGCCCAGCTCGCCGCGCAGACCCAGCTGCGCCGCCAGGAAATGGCCGGCAACAGCCAGCTGCTGGACCTCGGCAGCGCCCAGCGTGCGCTGCTCGAGGAGCGCATCCGCCGCGCCGAGCTGGAGCGCCAGGAGCTGCAGAGCCTGATCAACGAACGCCGCCGCGCCGAGTCGGAGCAGACCGTCGCCGAGCAGTCGCGCGAGGCCGAGCGTGCCAGCTCCGACCGCCTGCTGGCTCGGGAAAGTTCGCTCAACCTCAAGCTGTCCGATTACCTGCTGCGCTCCACCGACCGCCTCAACAGCCTGACCGAGCAGAACCTGAGAACCCGCCAGCAACTGGATAACCTCAACCAGGCCAACCAGGCCCTGGACGAGCAGATCCGGGTGCTGCAGGGCAGCCTGCTGCTGTCGCGCATCCTCTATCAGCAGAAACAGGCCCTGCCGCAGCTGCAGCTGGAAGACAGCCGACTGGCCGACGAGATCGCCGATATCCGCCTGTATCAGTTCGACCTGAACAAGCAGCGCGACGAGATCAGCGATCCGGCGCGTTATGTCGACAACCTGCTGCAGGGCCAGCCGAGCGAGAACGTCACCCCGGAGCTGCGCAATGCCCTGCTCGATCAGCTGAAAACGCGCCGCGAGCTGCTCGAGCGCCTGAGTCGCTCGCTCAACTCCCTGCTCAACGAGTCGATCACTCTGCAGCTCAACCAGCGCGAACTGCACAGCACCGCCAGCAACCTGCGCGCCACCATCGACGAGCAGATGTTCTGGATTCCCAGCAACAAGCCGCTGGATCTCGAGTGGCTGAAAAGTGCCCCGCGGCGCCTGCAGCAGCAGCTAGACAGCCTGCCCTGGGGCGTGGTGCTGAGCGAACTGAGCGCCGCGCTGCTGGAGCGACCGCTGGTGTTTCTGCCGTTGCTGCTGCTCTGCGCGCTGATTCTGTGGCGCCGCCAGTACCTGTTCGGCAAGCTCGGCAACCTGCATGCCGATATCGGCCACTACAAGCGTGACAGCCAGCTGCACACCCCCTTCGCCCTGGGCCTGAACCTGGTGCTGGCGCTGCCGGTCGCGCTGTTCCTGATGCTCTGCGGCTATGCCCTGCTGCACGATGCACGCGGGCAGAACCTCTACCTGGGCGGCGCGTTCTACGAGATGGCCGAAGCCTGGCTGGTGTTCTATACCCTGCATCGCATCCTGGCACCCGATGGCGTGGCGGTGCTGCACTTCCACTGGCCACCGGCCAACGTGTCCTTCTTCCGCCGCCACCTGCGCCATCTGGGCATGGTGGTGATGGCGCTGGTGGCGGTGGTGAGCATCGCCGAGCACCAGCCCGACAGCCTGGCCAGCGACGTGATCGGCATCTGTGTGGTGCTCAGCTGCTATGCGCTGATGGCCTGGCTGATGTTCCGCCTGCTGTTCAATGCGCCGCAGCGGGAACACACTTCGGCGCTGCGTACCAGCGTCGGGATGCTGTTCAATGTGCTGCCGCTGGCGCTGATCGGTGCGGTTGCCTTCGGCTACTACTACACCGCCCTGAAGCTGACCGACCGCCTGATCGACACCCTCTATCTGCTGATCATCTGGCTGATCGTCGAAGCCGCCCTGATCCGCGGCCTGAGCGTGGCTGCACGGCGCCTGGCCTACCAGCGCGCCCTGGCCAAGCGCCAGGCACAGAGCAAGGAAGGCGACGGCGAGATCAGCATCGAGGAGCCGACGCTGGATATCGAACAGGTCAACCAGCAGTCGCTGCGCCTGATCCGCCTGGCCCTGCTGGCCGGTTTCCTGGTCTGCCTGTACTGGGTCTGGGCCGAACTGATCGGCGTGTTCACCTACCTGGAAACCGTCAGCCTGTACGAATACAGCAGCGGCACCGGCGATACCGCCACCATGGTGCCGATCAGCCTGATGGACGTGCTTGGCGCGCTGATCATCGTCGCCATCACCGTGGCCCTGGCGCGCAACCTGCCCGGTCTGCTCGAGGTGCTGGTGCTGTCACGCCTGAAGCTGGCCCAGGGCAGCGCCTACGCCACCACCACCCTGCTGTCCTACGTGCTGGTGGGTATCGGTATCGTCAGCACCCTGTCCACCCTGGGGGTGAGCTGGGACAAGCTGCAATGGCTGGTGGCGGCGCTGTCGGTGGGCCTGGGTTTCGGCCTGCAGGAGATCTTCGCCAACTTCATCTCCGGCCTGATCATCCTGTTCGAGCGTCCGGTGCGCATCGGCGACGTGGTCACCATCGGCAACCTGTCCGGTACGGTGAGCAAGATCCGCATTCGCGCCACCACCATCACCGATTTCGACCACAAGGAAATCATCGTTCCGAACAAGACCTTCATCACCGGCCAGCTGATCAACTGGTCGCTGAGCGACACGGTCACCCGCGTCACCCTCAAGGTGGGCGTCAGCTACGGCTCGGATCTGGATCTGGTGCGCAAACTGCTGCTGCAGGCCGCCCAGGAAAACCCCCGCGTACTCAAGGAGCCGTCGCCGATCGTCTACTTCCTCAGCTTCGGCGAGAGCACCCTGGATCACGAGCTGCGCATCCACGTGCGCGACCTCGGCGACCGCAACCCGGCTACCGACGAGATCAACCGCTTCATCGATCGCGAATTCGCCAAGCACGGCATCAACATCGCCTTCCGCCAGGTGGACGTGTACGTGAAGAACCTCGACGCTGAGCAGCATCTGCAGAAGGATGTGATCAAGGCGGCCGCCGCCGGCGCCGCCGACAAGAAAAATCCGCCGCCCGCGGCGACCTGACGAGGCCTCCGGTGAAAAAGCTCGACCAACTGACTTTCGACAACCGCTTCGCCCGTCTTGGTGACGCTTTCTCCACCGAAGTGCTGCCCGAACCCATCGAGCAGCCACGCCTGGTGGTGGCGAGCAGTGCCGCCATGGCCCTGCTCGATCTCGACCCGGCCGAGGCGCAGCGCGAGGAGTTCGCCGAGCTGTTCGCCGGGCACAAGCTGTGGGGTGAAGCCGAGCCGCGCGCCATGGTCTACTCCGGCCATCAGTTTGGCGGCTATACGCCGCGTCTGGGCGATGGCCGCGGCCTGCTGCTCGGCGAGGTGGTCAACGCGGCCGGCGAGCACTGGGACCTGCACCTCAAGGGCGCCGGCCAGACCCCCTACTCGCGCATGGGCGACGGCCGCGCCGTGCTGCGCTCGTCCATCCGCGAGTTCCTCGCCAGCGAACACCTGCACGCCCTGGGCATCCCCAGCTCGCGCGCGCTGTGCGTGACCACCTCCGACACCCCGGTATGGCGCGAGAAGCAGGAGCGCGCGGCCATGGTCCTGCGCCTGGCGCCAAGCCACGTGCGCTTCGGCCACTTCGAGTATTTCTATTACACGCGCCAGCATGAACAGCTCAAGGTGCTCGGCGAACACGTGCTGGCCAACCACTTTCCCCAGTGCCTCACGCAGGACGAGCCCTGGCTGGCGATGTTCCGCGAGGTGCTGGAGCGCACCGCCGCGATGATCGCCCATTGGCAGGCCTATGGCTTCTGCCATGGGGTAATGAACACCGACAACATGTCGATCCTCGGCATCACCTTCGATTACGGTCCCTATGCCTTCCTCGACGACTTCGATGCCAACCACATCTGCAACCACTCCGACGACACCGGCCGCTACAGCTTCAGCAACCAGGTGCCCATCGCCCACTGGAACCTGGCCGCCCTGGCCCAGGCGCTGATGCCGATGATCGAGGTGGAGAAGCTGCGCGAGACCCTGGAGCTGTTTCTGCCGCTGTATCAGGCCCATTACCTCGACCTGATGCGCAAGCGCCTGGGCCTGACCAGCGCCGAGGATGACGACGAAGCCCTGGTGCAGCGCCTGCTGCAACTGATGCAGCAGGGCAAGGCGACCGACTACAGCCTGTTCTTCCGCCAGCTCGGCGAGCAGGCACCGGCCGATGCGCTGCAGGTGGTACGCAACGACTTCGTCGATCTGGCCGGCTTCGATGCCTGGGGCCGCGACTATCTGGCGCGCTGCGAGCGCGAGGGCCAGCAGCAGGACGAACGCCGAGCGCGCATGCACGCCGTCAACCCGCTGTACATCCTGCGCAACTACCTGGCGCAGCAGGTCATCGAGGCGGCCGAGGCCGGTGACTACGGCCCGGTGCGCGAACTGCACGCGGTGCTTTCGCGCCCGTTCGACGAACAGCCGGGCATGCAGCGCTATGCCCAGCGCCCGCCGGAGTGGGGCAAGCACCTGGAAATCAGCTGCTCCTCGTAAATTGACCGTAGGGTGCGCCGCGCGCACCAACCGCCCGCTGACCGCACGGGATAACACCCGCCATCGCTGGCAGCGGGTTGCCCCCGCCCTACCCATCCGGTCAGCTCGGGCGGATGGACGGATAACGCGCCAGCTACCAAAGCCGGATGCCTTATCCATTAAATCGAAAAGGCATATAAACCTTCCCAAACATTCTTAGACTATCTAACAGAACCCCACTATCTTGGCGCCCTGCCAGGCCGCCCCGGTGCGCGCCCGATACCTCACACGAGATTCGACGCTAAGGATGCTCATGCCCTGGGACTCCCTGCCCTTGCTGTTCGTCGGCGCCCTGCTGATCTGGGTGCTGTACGCCTTCGTGCGCGAAAAGTGGAGCCCGGACATCGTCGCCGCGATCGCCGTGGCGGCGCTGCTGGTCAGCCAGTTGCTGGAGCCCAAGGAAGTGCTCAGCGTGCTTTCCAACTCGGCGCCGGTGACCATCGCCTGCATGTTCGTGCTGTCCGCCGCACTGGAGCGCACCGGCTGCATCGATGCGCTGGGCAACTGGTTGGGCAATCTGGTCGGCACCAGCCCGATCCGCGTGCTCACCGGCCTTACCCTCACCGCGCTGGTGGTATCGGCCTGCCTCAACAACACTCCGGTGGTGGCCATTCTCACCCCGGTGGCCATCGCCCTGGCGCGCCGCGCCGGCACCCTGCCGTCCAAGCTGCTGATCCCGCTGTCCTACGCCACCATCCTCGGCGGCACCCTGACCATGATCGGCACCTCGACCAACATTCTGGTCGACGGCGTGGCGCGCAAGGCCGGCCTCGCCCCCTTCGGCATCTTCGAGATCACCGGCGCGGGCCTGATCATGGCTACGGTCGGCATGCTCTACCTGCTGACCATTGGCCGCCACCTGCTGCCGGAGCGCGAGACCCTGTCGCGCCAGCTGCGCCCCGACCTGTCGCGCACCTTCATGACCGAGCTGCTGGTGCCGCACGACTCACCGATGATCGGCAAGACCCTGCACGAGGCCAACCTCAATGGCGGCAGCGGCCTGCAGGTACTCAAGCTGTTTCGTGAAGAGCTGGAGCTGACCGAACCCGGCGCCGACACCCTGCTGGCCAGCGGCGACCGCCTGGTGCTGCATGGCCAGGTCAAGGACGTGGTGGAACTGCGCGAAAGCGGCCACCTGAGCTTCAACCGTGGCGATGCCTTCGAGACCATCAGCAGCCATGACGTGATCCTCGCCGAGGCCATAGTCGGGCGTAACTCGCGCTACAGCCACCGCCCCATGCGCGACCTCGACCTCACCGCGCGCTACGGCATCGCCGTGCTCGCCGTGCACCGCCAGGACGAGAACGTGCAGGGCAACCTCGACGACTTCGAGCTGCAGTTCGGCGACGTGATGCTGGTCGAAGGCACCCCCGCGCAAATCAAGCGCTTCGCCGACAACGGCGAGCTGATCAGCCTCAACGCCGTGCAGGAGCGCGCCTTCCGCCGCGACAAGGCGCCCATCGCCATCGGCGCCACCCTGGCGGTGATGCTGTTGGCCGCCTTCGGCGTGATGCCCATCGAGGGCCTGGCGATCATCGGCGCGGTGACCGTGCTGGCGACCCGCTGCCTGGATGTGGAGGACGCCTACAAGGCAGTGGACTGGAAGATCCTCAGCCTGATCTTCGGCATGCTGGCCATCAGCATCGCCATGGACAAGGTCGGCCTGGTCAAGCTGCTGGTGGAGAACGTCATGGGCTGGCTGCCCTGGGCCGGGCCACTGCTGATGCTGAGCTTCATCTACCTGTTCACCTCGATCCTCACCGAGATGCTGTCGAACAACGCGGTGGCGGTACTGGTGACGCCCATCGCCATCGGCATGGCCCAGCACCTGGGCGTCGATCCGCGCGCCTTCGTGGTCGCGGTGATGTTCGCCGCCAGCGCCAGCTTTGCCACCCCCATCGGCTACCAGACCAACACCTTCGTCTACAACGCCGGTGGCTATCGTTTCACCGACTTCATGAAGGTCGGTATTCCGCTGAACCTGCTGCTGTGGGGCGTGGCCACCCTGGTCATCCCCTGGTTCTTCCCGCTGACCCCGGTCTGACTTGATATCCGCAGGCGCTGGCTCCATTTAAGGCACATGACCCACGGAGCCTCGCCTCATGTCCGATCCGCTGCTGATTCCCTGCCCGCACTGCAACAGGCTCAACCGCATCCCTGCCGAGCGCCTGGGCGATGCCCCGCGCTGTGGGCGCTGCAAGGCCGAGGTGCTGCCTGCAGCGCCCATCGAACTGACCCAGGGCAACTTCGCCAGCCAGCTCAAGGGCGACCTACCCCTGCTGGTGGATGTCTGGGCCAGCTGGTGCGGGCCCTGCCAGGCCTTCGCGCCGACCTTCGCCCAGGCCGCGGCGCAGCTGCGGGGGCGCTGTCGCCTGGGCAAACTGGACAGCGAGGCCAACCCGCAGCTGTCCGGCCAGCTCGGCATTCGCTCCATTCCCAGCCTCATCATGTTCAAGGGTGGCGTTGAAGTGGCCCGCCAGAGCGGCGCCATGCCGCTGCCGCAACTGCTGGCCTGGCTGCGCCAGCAGGGCGTCTAGCCTGCATCCCGCGGTAACCATCGTCCAAGGGTAGGGTGCGCCATGCACACCGCCGATAAACGCGGTGCCGGTGCGCACAGCGCAGGGACGGCCTCCAGAGCATCGACGGATGCTTGAGCGCTTCGGTCATTCGCAGCGGCCGCTGCGGTCACTTGCAGGGCGCCGGCCAACCCTTAGTCTGGCGGTACGCCCCCTAGGAGTGCCGCCATGCCCCTGCCCGTGGAAATCGCCCGCCAGCTCACCGAACAGCAGATCGCCTTCGTCCGCCGCAGCGGGCTCCAGGCCGAAGTGCTCGAACCTGGCTTCGTACGCCTGTGTATGCCGCTGGAAGGCAACCAGAACCATATCGGCAGCATGTATGCGGGGGCGCTGTTCACCCTGGCGGAAATTCCCGGCGGCGCGCTGTTTCTCACCAGCTTCGACGTGCAGCGCTTCTACCCCATCGTCAAGGAACTGAACCTGCGCTTTCGCCGCCCGGCCAGCGGCGACATCCGCGTCGAGGCGCGCCTGTCGGCACAGGAGATTGACGATCTGCAGGCGCGAGCAGCGCGCGAAGGCAAGGCCGAGTACCTGCTGGAGCTGCAACTGACCGGTGTCGATGGCGAGGTGGTGGCAGAGAGTCGCGGCTTGTATCAGTTGCGACTACGCTGAACGCTTCTGCCGCTCCGCTCACACAATCGGCAACAGTCCGCGAGCTTGCCATAGGTCAAAAGAACGGCTAATTGAACAGGCACAATAAAATTGCCGACTGGTATCGGCAGGAGAGCCGTCACCATGTTCAACCATATCCTTATCGCCCATGATGTTCGTGACACGGCCGACATGGCTCTGTGCCGCGCCACCCAACTCGCCCAGCAGCACAACGCCCGCCTGACCCTGCTGCATGTGCTCGATCCGAGCCAGAGCAGCGAGCAACACGAAAAGGCACGCCAGGCGCTGGACCGCAGCCTCACCCAGTTCGCCCCTGCCGGCACCGAGCTGCGCATGCTCAGCGGCAAACCCTCCGAAGTGGTCCTGCAGCAGGTTCAGGACAGCGGCTGTGATCTGCTGGTGCTGGGCGGCCATCATCAGCGTCACGACTTCTTCTCCGGCACCAGCCTCGATCGCATCGCCCGGCGCTGCACCGTGCCGCTGCTGCTGGTGGCGCGCAACGACTTCGCCCCCTATCAACGCGCCCTGGCCGCCATCGACTTCTCCCTGTGCGCCTGCAGCGCCCTCGGCCAGGCCTATCGCTTGCTACCGGAGGGGACAGAGCTGCATGCACTGCATGTGTTCGAACCGGACAAGGGCACCCCGAAGGAAGTGCAGCTGCAATTGCAGACCCAGCAGGGCCTGATCGACCAGCTGCTACAGGACGAGGCGCAGAACCTGCCGGAGAAAGGCCCGACACTGAGCCACGAGGTTATCCAGGGCGGAATCCTGCGTTGCCTGCAGGAACAGATCAAAGTCCGCCGCAGCGAACTGCTGGTGCTGGGCAGCCACGGCCGCAGCGCGCTGTCCCAGGCGCTGCTGGGCAGCCTGGCGCAGCATTTTCTGCACAAGGCGCCGTGCGACGTGTTCGTGGTGCGCTAGGGCCAGCGACACACGAAAAGGCGCCTCCAGGCGCCTTTTTCATTCTCAACCGGCGTTGAGCAGATCGTGCAGCTCGACGAACTGCTGGGTCAGCTTGTGCCGTGCATCCAGATGGATCAGCGGTGTACAGGCCTGGTGCGACTCGCGCATCTTCACCGAGCTCATTAGATTCACCGGCAACACCGGCAAGCCCTCGGCGATCAGCTCATCCAGCAGCTGCTGCGGCAGGGTGGCGCGCGGCTGGAACTGGTTGACCACGATGCCCTCCACCTCCAGCTCCTCGTTGTGATCGTCCTTGAGCTCTTCGATCTCGGCCAGCAGGCCATAGAGGGCATTGCGCGAGAAACTGTCGCAGTCGAAGGGGATCAGCACGCGGTCTGCCGCAATCAGCGCGGAAACCGTGTAGAAATTCAGCGCGGGCGGGGTGTCCAGGTAGATGTGATCGTAGTCCTCGGCCAGCTCGTCGAGCAGTTTGCGCAGCTTGTTGATCTTGTGCTTCTGCTCAAGCTTGGGCTGCAACTCGGCCAGCTCGGCGGTGGCGGTGACCACGTGCAGGTTGTCGAAGGGCGTCTCGTAGATATCCACCTTGCCCTTCTTGGCGAACGGTCCGGATGACAGGGTCTGCTTGAAGAAATCGGCGATGCCCATGGGGATTTCCTCGCCGGTCAGGCCGGTGAGGTAATGGGTCGAGTTGGCCTGCGCATCCAGGTCGATCAGCAGGGTGCGGTAGCCCTGCGCCGCACTCACCGCTGCAAGATTGCAGGCGATGCTGGACTTGCCTACGCCGCCCTTCTGGTTGAACACCACACGTCGCATCGCACACCTCCCTGAGCTGTCTGTGCTGGGGATTCTATGCAAAGCCCGTGACAGACGCGAGGCATTCGGTCATGTGCTGACCGCCGGACACAGAAGAGGCCGCTCGCGCGGCCTCTGTGAGGTGATCGATCAGCGGTGATAAGCCGCCGACAGCTCGTGCACCGCCTCGAAGAAGGCGCCCGCGTGAGCCGGGTCGACTTCCGGGGTGATGCCATGGCCTAGGTTGAAGACATGGCCGCTGCCGGCGCCGTAGGCGGCCAGGATGCGCGCCACTTCGGCGCGGATCGCTTCCGGCTTGGCGTAGAGCACCGCCGGGTCCATGTTGCCCTGCAGGGCGACCTTGGCACCGACACGGGCACGCGCGCTGCCGATATCGCAGGTCCAGTCCAGACCCAGCGCCTCGGCGCCGCTGTCGGCCATGGACTTCAACCACAGACCGCCGCCCTTGGTGAACAGGATCACCGGCACGCGGCGCCCGTCGTGCTCGCGGATCAGGCCGTCGACGATCTTCTTCATGTAGGCCAGGGAGAACTCCTGATAGGCCGCCGCCGACAGCGCGCCGCCCCAGGAATCGAAGATCTGCACCGCCTGCGCCCCGGCCAGAATCTGCCCGTTTAGGTAGGCTGTGACCGACTGCGCCAGCTTGTCGAGCAGCGCATGCATGGCCTGGGGATTGTCGTAGAGCATGGCCTTGGACTTGCGGAAGTCCTTCGACGAGCCGCCTTCGACCATGTAGGTGGCCAGCGTCCAAGGGCTGCCGGAGAAGCCGATCAGCGGCACACGACCGTTCAGCTCGCGGCGGATGGTACGCACCGCGTCCATCACGTAGCCCAGGTCCTTCTCGGCATCCGGCACCGGCAGCGCCTCGATATCGGCCAGGCTGCCGACCGCCTTCTTGAAGCGCGGGCCTTCGCCGGTCTCGAAGTACAGGCCCTGGCCCATAGCATCAGGGATGGTGAGGATGTCGGAAAAGAGGATCGCCGCATCCAGTTGCGGGTAGCGGTCCAGCGGCTGGATGGTGACCTCGCAGGCCAGTTCCGGGTTCTTCATCAGGCTCACGAAGTCGCCGGCCTTGGCCCGGGTCGCGCGGTACTCCGGCAGATAGCGGCCGGCCTGGCGCATCATCCAGATCGGCGTGACATCCACGGGTTGCTTGAGCAGGGCACGCAGGAAACGGTCGTTCTTCAGGGCGGTCATGGCAGAGTCCTAGAAAAAAGTGCGGGCATTTTCGCAGAGCGCAAAACAAAAGGCACGGCGGGTGCCGTGCCTTTTGTCCATCGGGTCAATTTGTCGCGGGCAGGCCGCGACGAATCAGTCAGACGCCCAGATAGTCGAGGATACCTTCGGCAGCATTACGACCTTCGAAGATCGCCGTCACCACCAGGTCGGAACCACGCACCATGTCGCCACCGGCGAAGATCTTCGGGTTGCTGGTCTGGTGCTTGAACTGCGACTGCTCGGGCGCCACGACGCGGCCCTGGCTGTCGGTCTGGATCTCGAACTGCTCGAACCAGGGCGCCGGGCTCGGACGGAACCCGAAGGCGATCAGCACGGCTTCGGCCGGGATAATCTCCTCGGAGCCGGGGATCGGCTCGGGGCTGCGACGGCCACGGGCATCGGGCTCACCGAGACGGGTCTCGACCACCTTGATGCCTTCCACCTTGTCTTCGCCGACGATGGCGATGGGCTGGCGGTTGAAGAGGAACTTCACGCCCTCTTCCTTGGCGTTCTTCACTTCCTTGCGCGAGCCGGGCATGTTCTCTTCGTCACGACGGTAGGCGCAGGTCACGGCCTTGGCGCCCTGACGGATCGAGGTGCGGTTGCAGTCCATCGCGGTGTCGCCACCGCCCAGTACCACCACGCGCTTGCCCTTCATGTCGATGAAGTCTTCTGGCGACTTCTCGAAACCGAGATTGCGGTTGACGTTGGCAATGAGGAAATCCAGCGCGTCGTAGACGCCCGGCAGGTCCTCGCCCGGGAAACCACCCTTCATGTAGGTGTAGGTGCCCATGCCCATGAAGACGGCATCGTACTCATCCAGCAATTGCTGCATGGTCACGTCCTTGCCGATCTCGGTGTTCAGGCGGAACTCGATGCCCATGCCGGTGAAGACTTCACGGCGACGGCTGAGCACGGTCTTTTCCAGCTTGAACTCGGGGATGCCGAAGGTCAGCAGGCCACCGATTTCCGGGTTCTTGTCGAACACCACCGGGGTCACGCCGTTGCGCACCAGCACGTCGGCGCAGCCCAGGCCGGCCGGGCCGGCACCGATCACCGCAACGCGCTTGCCGGTCGGCTTGACCTTGGACATGTCCGGGCGCCAGCCCATGGCGAACGCCGTGTCGGTGATGTACTTCTCCACCGAGCCGATGGTCACCGCGCCAAAGCCGTCATTGAGGGTGCAGGCCCCCTCGCACAGACGATCCTGCGGGCACACGCGGCCGCAGACTTCCGGCAGGGTGTTGGTCTGGTGCGAGAGTTCGGCGGCGGCCAGGATGTTGCCTTCCGACACCAGCTTGAGCCAGTTCGGAATGAAGTTGTGCACCGGGCACTTCCACTCGCAATACGGGTTGCCGCAGCCCAGGCAGCGATGTGCCTGGTCAGCGGCCTGCGCCGGCTTGAAGTTGTCGTAGATCTCGACGAATTCCTTCTTGCGCTGACGCAGCAGTTTCTTCTTCGGGTCTTTGCGCCCGACTTCGATGAACTGGAAGTCGTTATTCAGACGTTCAGTCATTGCGTTACCTCATCAAACCACTTCAGGCGCATTCTTATTGCGGGTTGGCACGGGTGCTGGACAACAGCGACTTCAGGCTCGCCGCTTTCGGTTTCACCAGCCAGAACTTGCGCAGGTAATCGTCCAGATTCTCCAGCAGGTTCTGACCCCACTCGCTGCCGGTCTCTTCGACGTACTCGGCGAGTACGCTTTCCAGGTGGCTGCGGTAGGCCTCCATCGCTTCATTGTTGATGCGCTGGATTTCCACCAGTTCGTGGTTGACGCGGTCGTAGAAGCCGTTGTCCATATCGAGCACATAGGCGAAGCCGCCGGTCATGCCCGAGCCGAAGTTGTAGCCGGTCTTGCCCAGCACGCAGACGAAACCGCCGGTCATGTACTCGCAGCAGTGGTCGCCCGTGCCTTCCACCACGGCGTGGGCGCCGGAGTTGCGCACGGCGAAACGCTCGCCCGCGGTACCGGTGGCGAACAGCTTGCCGCCGGTGGCGCCGTACAGACAGGTGTTGCCGATGATGGCGCTGTCCTCGGTGGCGAACGGGCTGCCGGCAGGCGGGGTGATGACGATCTTGCCGCCGGTCATGCCCTTGCCTACGTAGTCGTTGGCATCGCCTTCCAGGCGCAGGTTCAGACCACCGGCGTTCCATACGCCGAAGCTCTGACCGGCAGTGCCCTTGAAGCGGAAGGTGATCGGTGCGTCGTTCATGCCCTGGTTGCCATGCACGCGGGCGATCTCACCGGAAATGCGTGCGCCGATGGAGCGGTCGCAGTTACCGATGTTCAGCTCGAACTCACCGCCGGTCTTGCCGGCGATGGCGTCCTTGGCCATGTCCACCATCTTCTCGGCCAGCAGGCCTTCGTCGAACGGCGGGTTCTTCGGCACCTGGCAGAACTGCGGCTTGTCGGCCGGGATATGCGCGCTGGCCAGCAGCGGCGACAGATCCAGGTTGCCCTGCTTGGCGGTTTCGCCCGGCAGCACTTCGAGCAGATCGGTACGGCCGATCAGCTCCTCCAGGCTGCGCACGCCCAGCTTGGCCAGCCACTCGCGGGTTTCCTCGGCGACGTAGGTGAAGAAGTTCATCACCATCTCGACGGTGCCGATGAAGTGATCCTTGCGCAGCTTGTCGTTCTGCGTGGCCACGCCAGTGGCGCAGTTGTTCAGGTGGCAGATGCGCAGGTATTTGCAACCCAGCGCGACCATCGGCGCGGTGCCGAAGCCGAAGCTCTCGGCGCCGAGGATGGCCGCCTTGATCACGTCCAGACCGGTTTTCAGACCACCGTCGGTCTGCACCCGTACCTTGCCGCGCAGGTCGTTGCCGCGCAGGGTCTGGTGGGTTTCGGCCAGGCCCAGTTCCCAGGGCGCGCCGGCATAGCGGATGGAGGTCAGCGGCGACGCGCCGGTGCCACCGTCGTAACCGGAAATGGTGATCAGGTCGGCATAGGCCTTGGCCACACCGGCAGCGATGGTGCCGACACCGGCTTCCGCCACCAGCTTGACCGACACCAGCGCCTTCGGGTTGACCTGCTTGAGGTCATAGATCAGCTGCGCCAGGTCTTCGATCGAATAGATGTCGTGGTGCGGCGGCGGCGAGATCAGGGTCACGCCCGGTACCGCATAACGCAGACGCGCGATCAGGCCGTTGACCTTGCCACCCGGCAGCTGGCCGCCCTCACCGGGCTTGGCGCCCTGGGCCACCTTGATCTGCAGCACTTCGGCGTTGACCAGGTATTCCGGGGTCACGCCAAAGCGGCCGGTGGCCACCTGCTTGATCTTGGAGCTCTTGATAGTGCCGTAGCGGGCCGGGTCTTCACCGCCCTCACCGGAGTTGGAGCGACCACCCAGACGGTTCATCGCCTCGGCCAGCGCCTCGTGCGCCTCCGGCGACAGCGCGCCGAGGGAGATACCGGCGGCGTCGAAGCGCTTGAAGATCGACTGCAGCGGCTCGACTTCGTCGAGGCTGATCGGCGTGGCGGACTCCTTGACCTTGAGCAGGTCGCGGATCATCGACACCGGACGGGTGTCGACCAGCGTCGAGTATTCCTTGTACTTGGCGTAGTTGCCCTGTTGCACGGCTTCCTGCAGCGTGCGTACCACGTCCGGGTTGTAGGCGTGGTATTCACCGCCGTAGACGAACTTGAGCAGACCGCCCTGCTGGATCGGCTTGCGGTTGTTCCAGGCCTCGAAGGACAGCAGCTTCTGCTCGCTCTCGATATCGACGAAGCGCGCGCCCTGGATGCGGCTGGCCACGCCGCGGAAGCACAGCTCGGTGACTTCATCGGCCAGGCCGACGGCCTCGAACAGCTGCGCGCCGCGATAGGACGCGACGGTGGAGATACCCATCTTCGACAGGATCTTCAGCAGGCCCTTGGAAATGCCCTTGCGGTAGTGCTTGAACACTTCGTACAGATCGCCCAGCACTTCGCCGGTGCGGATCAGGTCGCCCAGCACTTCGTAGGCCAGGAACGGGTACACCGCCGAGGCGCCGAAGCCCAGCAGCACGGCGTAGTGATGCGGGTCACGCGCGGTGGCGGTTTCCACCAGGATGTTGCAGTCGCAGCGCAGGCCCTTTTCCACCAGGCGGTGATGCACGGCACCGGTGACCAGCGACGCATGCGCCGGCAGCTTGCCCGGGGCGATGTGACGATCGGTCAGCACCAGCAGCACCTTGCCGGCGCGCACGGCTTCCTCGGCCTGATCGGCCATGTTGCGCACGGCGGCTTCCAGGCCCAGCGACTCGTCGTAGTTCATATCGATGACATGACGGTCGAAGCCCGGACGATCCAGGTTCATCAGCGCGCGCCACTTGGCCGGCGAGATCACCGGGCTGCTGAGGATCACGCGGGTGGCATGCTCGGGCGATTCGCTGAAGATGTTGCGTTCGGCGCCCAGGCAGATTTCCAGGGACATGACGATCGCCTCGCGCAGCGGGTCGATCGGCGGGTTGGTGACCTGCGCGAACTGCTGACGGAAGTAGTCGTAAGGCGAGCGCACGCGCTGGCTGAGCACCGCCATCGGGGTGTCGTCGCCCATGGAGCCGACCGCTTCCTGGCCCTGCTCACCGAGCGGACGCAGCACCTGGTCACGCTCCTCGAAGGTGACCTGGAACATCTTCATGTACTGCTTGAGCTGGTCCGGGTCGTAGAAGGGCGAACCATGGTCGCGGTCTTCCAGCGTCGCCTTGATGCGCTGGGCATGCTTGCGCAGCCACAGCTTGTAGGGATGGCGCGACTTCAGGCGGCTGTCGATGGACTCGGTGTCGAGCACCTGGCCGGTCTCGGTGTCGACGGCGAGGATCTGCCCTGGGCCGACACGGCCCTTGGCGATGACGTCCTCGGGCTGGTAGTCCCACACGCCGATTTCCGAGGCCAGGGTGATGTAGCCGTTCTTGGTGGTGACCCAACGCGCCGGGCGCAGACCGTTACGGTCGAGCAGGCACACGGCATGGCGACCATCGGTCAGCACCACGCCGGCCGGGCCATCCCAGGGCTCCATGTGCATGGAGTTGTACTCGTAGAACGCGCGCAGGTCGGCGTCCATGGTCTCGACGTTCTGCCAGGCCGGCGGAATGATCATGCGCAGGCCGCGGAACAGGTCGATGCCACCGGTGACCATCAGCTCGAGCATGTTGTCCATGCTCGAGGAGTCGGAGCCGACACGGTTGACCAGCGGGCCCAGTTCGTCGAGATCGGGGATCAGCTCGTTGGCGAACTTGGTGCGACGGGCCTGCGCCCAGTTGCGGTTGCCGGTGATGGTATTGATCTCGCCGTTGTGCGCGAGGAAGCGGAAGGGCTGCGCCAGCGGCCACTTCGGCAGGGTGTTGGTGGAGAAACGCTGGTGGAAGACCGCGATGGCGGTCTGCAGGCGCTCGTCACCCAGATCCGGGTAGAACTGCTGCAGGTCCGCCGGCATCATCAGGCCTTTGTAGATGATGGTCTTGTGCGAGAAGCTGCAGATGTAGTGGTCGGCGTCGTCGGCATTGGCCACCGAAGAACGACGGCGGGCGCTGAACAGCTTGATGGCGAATTCCTGGTCGCTCAGACCCTCGCCACCGATGAACACCTGCTCGATCTGCGGCAGGCGCTCCAGCGCCAGCTGGCCTAGCACGCTGGTATCGATCGGCACCTTGCGCCAGCCCACCAGTTGCAGGCCGGCCGCCAGGATTTCGCGATTCATGTTCTCGCGCGCGGCCTCGGCCTTGGCCGGATCCTGATTGAAGAACACCATGCCCACGGCATATTGCGCAGGCAGTTCGACGCCGAATTGCTCCTGGGCGATGGCGCGCAGGAATTGATCGGGCTTCTGGATCAGCAGGCCGCAGCCATCACCGGTCTTGCCGTCGGCGTTGATACCGCCGCGGTGAGTCATGCAGGTGAGGGCCTCAATAGCGGTCTTGAGCAGGTGATGACTAGGCTCACCTTGCATGTGGGCGATCAAGCCGAAGCCGCAGTTATCCTTGAACTCATCAGGACGGTACAAACCTGCTTTCATAGGGGAAACTCTCACCAGGCTGCCTAGACTTCAGGCAAATTGCTTTCTAATTCAACCGCTTAGCCATGAAAAGCGGACACGGGCCAGCTTTGCGTAGGCAAAAGGGAGGTCATTGTACATATCCACCCATGCCGTCACAAATCTTCGTGACGAAGCAATGAAAACTTATGTCGCGAAAACGAAGGATAAGACCGCCAGGTCGTGCTAACGACCAGGCGGTCATGCCAAGCAGAGCGTTTAGCGGCTCATCTCCTGCTGGATGCTCGCCAGCGTACGCGGCCAGGGCTTGTTGGCCTGCAACTTGGCCGGCAGCGTCTTCACCGCCGCCTGAGCAGCATCACGCGTGGCGAAGCTACCGTAGGTCAGGACGTACAGCGGCTGCCCCTGGTGCATCTTCTTGAAGTAACGGTACTCGCCACCCCCTTCGCGCACCAACGCCTGGATATTGGACTCCGACCGCGAGCCCACGACCTGCAGCGCATAACGAGAGCCGGGCTGCTGCGCGTACCAGTTGCTGGCAGCGCTGCTCGGTGCCGCTGGCTGAGCCGGCGCCGACTTGGGCTCGGGAGCCGGCGCTGGAGCTGGAGCTGGAGCAACGACCGGCTTGGGAGCAGCGGGTTCGGGCTGCTTGGCAGGTGCAGGTGCAGGTGCAGGTGCAGGTGCAGGTGCAGGTGCAGGTGCAGCAGGGATTGGATCAGGCGGCAGGGTTACCGTCGAGCGTTCAGGAGAAGCTGGCGGCTCGAAATTGTCCAGCTCTTCACCAGCGGCCTCGGCCAGAGGCTGGCGAATGACCGTCTGCGCCTCGCCCACCAGCGGCAATGGCAGCGGTTGGCTGGCACCGGCAAACTCGATGGCCGGCGTGCGACTTTCAGTCGCAGGCGCCTGAGCCGGCTCACCGGCCTCCACCGCCAGTGCCGAAGACTGCAAAGGCAGCGTGGTATTCGTGGCTACCGGCGCAGGGGACGACTCACGTCCCTGCATGAACCAGGCAGCGGCAACGCCGACCAGCACCACAGCCAATGCCAGCAGATGCTTCTTCGGCAAGGAGAATCCACCACCTGCACCGCGCCCAGCCGAACGCTGGGCCAGCATCTGCTCGACCAAAAGCTCTCGCGCCTCCTGGTTGATGCCTCCCGGCCACCCCTGAGAGCGCAGATGAATCTCCTCGATCTGCTCCTCGCTCAGCACGTCAATGCCCTGTCCGGCGCCCTCCAGGCGCTGCGCCAGGTAATCGCGCGCTTCCTCCTCGCTGTAGGGCTGCAGCTCGATGGCGTGATAGCACTCCTCACCACCGGCCAGCGCCTCCAGCCGGCTCAGCAGGTCCTGCTCGGCGAAGAGAAACACATGCGGCCGCCCCTCACTATCGCCCTCGGCCAATGCCAGCACGCTTTTCAACGCGGCATCGTCCAGCTGGTCGGCATCATCGATGAGCAGGTAGACCTCCTGACCGGTCAGGGCTAATTGCCCCACCTGCGTCAGAATCGAGCGCACATCCGCCTGAGCGACCGAAAGCCCCTGGGCCACCTGACGCAGCAACGCCTCGCTACCCGCCACACCCTGGGCGATCACCACACTTTGCACCGCCTGCTTGTTGGTGCTAGCGACCAACGCCTGGCGCAGCAGGGTCTTGCCGCTACCCTGCGGACCGACTACCGCCAACAACAACTGGCTGTAGCGCGCCAGATGATGCAACTGCCCCAGAACCGGCTTGCGCTGGGCGGGGAAGAACTTGAAACCGGGAACACGCGGCGCGAACGGGTCGTGACTGAACTGGTAATGCGCCAGGAAAGCTTCATCAGCATGCAAACTGGTCATGGATCACTCTTCAAGAGTTGAACGACTGAGCCAGCGCTACGTAGTCGCTACGCAGCGTGGCGTCGAGAATTTCACGCGGATAGTCGGCGGTAACGACGGCCTCCCCCAGGCGCTTGAGCAACACCAGGCGCAACTGGCCATCCAGCACCTTCTTGTCTACCGCCATATGTTCAAGAAACTGCGCCGGCGTCATGTCCCGCGGCGGCACGATAGGCAATCCCGCGGCCTGCAGCAGACGAACGCCGCGATCGCGCTCGGCGACGGAGATCCAGCCAAGCCGATGAGACATTTCCAGCGCCATCACCGTACCGGCAGCGACCGCTTCGCCATGCAACCAGACGCCGTAGCCCTGCTCGGTCTCGATCGCGTGGCCGAAGGTGTGACCGAGGTTCAGCGTCGCACGCACCCCAGATTCACGCTCATCCGCCCCGACCACCTGCGCCTTGGCAGCGCATGAACGTTCGATAGCATAGGTCAGGGCATCCTGATCAAGGCTGCGCAGCGCAGCCATGTTGGCTTCGAGCCAGCCCAGAAACGGCTCGTCGCAAATCAGGCCGTACTTGATCACCTCGGCCAATCCGGCCGAAAGCTCGCGCGCCGGCAACGTATCGAGGCTGGCGGTATCGATCAGGACCGCCTTGGGCTGATAGAAGGCACCCACCATATTCTTGCCAAGCGGATGGTTGATCCCGGTTTTCCCCCCCACCGACGAATCGACCTGCGACAACAGGGTGGTGGGCACCTGGATGAAATCCACGCCGCGTTGATAGCAGGCAGCCGCGAAGCCGGCCATATCGCCGATTACCCCGCCACCGAGCGCAACGACCGTGGTGCGACGATCATGACGCGCCGTCAGCAGGCCATCGAAGATCAGTTGCAGGGTTTCCCAATTCTTGAAGGCCTCGCCATCGGGCAGCACCACCGTGGCGACATTGAAACCTTCCAGCGATTTCAACAGGGTTTGCAGGTAAAGAGGTGCGACGGTTTCATTGGTGACCACTGCAACCTGCCGCCCCGCGACGTGACGAGACAGTAATTCGGGACGCGACAACAGCCCGCTCCCGATATAGATCGGATAGCTGCGCTCGCCGAGTTCAACGTGAAGAGTCTGCATGAGGCCCCCAGGATAAAAAGGGCTCTAGGATAACGCAGTTCGGCCCGACTTTAGCGTGCCAGTCGCGTAGCGATAGCTGTCGCCTTTCGCTTGGGAAGAAGCGGCGAACAGCGCCTGACGAGGTGGGATTACCGTACAGGCTCTGATCATTCGCACCGCCAGAGCGGCACGCCCGTTAACGGGGCGACAAGTCTTCCAGACGCGCGAGAATTTCCTGCACCACCATCCGCGGCGGGCGCTCGTCCGTCTCGATGACAATATCCGCGACCTCCCGATAAAGCGGATCACGCACCGCCATCAGATCGCGCAGCACTTGCGCGGGATTGGCGGTACGCAGCAGCGGGCGATTGCGATCCCGTGAAGTACGGTCGATCTGCTGCTCCACCGAGGTGTGCAGATACACCACGCGACCTCCAGCATGCAGCGCCTGGCGATTCTCCGGACGCATCACCGCCCCACCGCCAGTGGCTAACACAAGACCATCCTGCATCGACAGCTCGGCGATTACCGCCTGCTCCCGCTCACGAAAGCCCTGCTCCCCCTCCACATCAAAGATCCAGGGAATATCGGCACCGGTCCGCTGCTCGATCTCCTTGTCGGAGTCCTTGAAAGGCAAACGCAGCTCTTTGGCAAGCAGACGCCCGATGGTGCTCTTTCCAGCTCCCATCGGGCCAACGAGGATTACATTGCGCACTTAGGTCATCGGTTCACGGCAATGGCTTGAGTGTTCAGAATACGCGGAGTCAAGAAGATAAGCAGCTCCGACTTTTGGTCGGTGACCACATCGCGACGGAATACGCGGCCAAGATAGGGCAGGTCTCCCAAGAACGGAACTTTGTCAACAGCCTTGGATTGCGTATTGGAATAAACGCCGCCTATAACAATCGTCTCACCGTCTGACACGAGGACTTTTGCGTTAACCTCATTCTTCTTGATAGGCGGTACACCAAGCACAGCATTTGTGTAATCCGGCTCGTCCTTATTGACTTTAACCTCGATAATAATCCGATTATCAGGGGTAATTTGAGGCGTCACCTCCAGAGCCAAAGCCGCCTCCTTGAAAGAAACGGTTGTAGCACCGCTCGAACTGGACTCTTGGTATGGCACCTCGGTCCCCTTAAGGATCTTCGCCGTTTCCTTATCGGCCGTCACGACTTTCGGCTGAGAGACAATCTCGCCATTCCCTGTTTTTTCCATCGCAGAAAGCTCAAGATCTAGAATGGTATTATCCGTTACAAAACCGATACCAATTCCCGACGTTCGCCCCGTCACCCCTAGATCAACGAAGGGAAAGTTACCACTTGCCTCATCCCCAGAGTTCCCGCTTTCATCCCCGTTATCGTCGTTACCATAGCCAACCCACTTACCCCCGCCAAATACCTTAGTCCCCCCCCAGCGCACGCCAAGAGCTTTCTCATAATCGACATTGGCCTCAACTATTCTGGCCTCAATCATTACCTGGCGAACTGGAATATCCAATTGAGCAACAATTCTTCTGAGCTCATCCAAACGCTCTTGAGTCTGATAGGCGATGATGCTATTGGTTCGATCGTCGACAGTAACAGAACCTCGCTCGCTGCCGCCCTCTTCAATATTAGCTACCGATTGGAAGAGCGTAGCTATATCTGAAGCCTTCGCATAGTTAACCTGAATCAACTCTCTGCGCAGCGGGGCCAACTCCGCAATCTGCTTCTGAGACTCCAGCTCCTGGCGCTCGCGCGCAGCTATCTCATCAGCGGGCGCGACGAGTAGGACGTTACCAACTTTTCGCTTATCTAGCCCCTTGGTCTTCAAGACCAGATCAAGCGCCTGGTCCCAAGGAACGTTTTGCAAACGCAGGGTAATATTTCCTGCAACAGTATCACTGGCAACAAGATTCAGATCCGTAAAATCAGCGATCAACTGCAGAACGGAACGAACATCAATATCCTGAAAATTGAGCGACAGCTTCTCGCCCGTATAGGCAAATCTCTCTGCCTTGCGCCGATCAGCGTCATCTTGACTCAACGGCTTCACACTGAGCGTTAGCTTATTTTCCGTTTGATACGCCAAATAATCATATAGACCCACAGGCTCGACAATGATACTTGCACTCCCCGAAACGTGCGTAGCACTGACAAACTGCACAGGAGTCGCAAAATCTTTAACATCCAGCCGCACCCTTAAAGAATCGGGCAATTGCGTCTTGGCAAAATCGAGGCGGATTTTTCCACCCTGCTCTTGTATGTTAGGCGTTACCGTTGCATCGGAAAGAGTAATGAAAACATTACCCTCCCCCTGCTCCCCACGCTGAAAATCTATATTACTTACAGATTTTCCGGCGCTGACAGCATGACCACCAGACACCGGCGCAACAGCCACTGGCGCAACCGCCGGTGTATTAGCGACAGTCCCCGCCCCAACCAGCACATAGAGATTATTGCCCTCTACCCGAGTACTATAAGGCGCTAAATTAGTGAGATTGACTATCAAGCGAGTCCGATCCTTGGCCTCCACAATCGTTACACTGCGAGCGTTCCCCACGCCAAGCTCACGATTCTTGGCACCGAGCTTGTTGGTCACACCTGGTAAATCAAGCGCGATCCGCGCCGGCTGTTCGATTGTGTAACCTCGAGGAGCCGATACCGGCTCATCAAACGTTAGCCTGAGCTCAACGCGATCACCTGGGAGACTTGCTACATCGAGAGCTTGTAAGTTTGCCGCCAACACCATAGGCGAAGACATAGCAAGCAGCAACACGACCCCTATACGCGACAAAGAGCTCTTCATTCTCATATTCCGGCTGACAGACTGAGTAATTATATTCATTTTGTACCGCCCTTCTTAAGAGCGCTCCTTAAGGGAAAGGCTCCGCGGCCGCTCCAGCCAGCCACCCTCGCCATCGGGAACAATTTCAACAACATCCACCTTCGAACTATCGATTGCGGCGATACGGCCATGATTACGTCCGAGATAGTCGCCAACCTTGACTCGATGAACCCCTCCCGCACCACTAACAAGAGCATAGAAGCCAGAAGTATTCTCTAACGTACCGACCATTTCGAATGTTTCTATATTGAAACCTTCAAGGAACTGTTTAACACGACTCTCGTCAGGCTTGACCTCTTGCCCTCCTTTCTGCCGACTGACCATATCGATCTTGACTGGCGGCTGAAAAGGGCTGCGCAAGGAAGCAGCACGATAAGTAAAGCTTTCATAGGGTTGGAATGTTGGCAGAGGCTCAATAGCGCCCTTAGGCCTAGCCCGAACCTCATCCATGTAGGCTTGCAAATCCGAAAACCCACCACCGCCACCACAGCCGGACAGCACAGCAACACAGAATACAATAACAAGCGTATAGCGACTCATTATTGGACCCCCTTATCATTATAGCGATAAGTTTTGGCCAAGATATTCATACCAAGAGAACTTCCCGCCTCAGTTTTTAGGGGCGTGAGCTCGAAATCATGCAAAGTCACAATTCGTGGCAGACTAGCAACACCACTAACAAAGGTCGCCAAATCGTGATAGCCGCCCGTCACTTTGATCTGTATCGGAAGTTCGATATAAAACTGTTGGGTGACTTCAGGTTGCAGCTTGATTTCCTCGAATTCCAAGCCACTACCCAGCCCTGTCCGGGTAATGTCTTCTAACAGCCCCGGCACTTCGGTATCACTCGGCAGCTGCCGCAGGAGCGCCCCGAACGAAACCTCCATTTCCTGCATCTGCTCCTTGTATGCCTCCAGATTGGCAGCCTGGAAGGCCTTACTGGAGAATTGTTCCTTAAGCGTGACTTCTTCCTGCTGACGCTGCTCGAGAACAGACTGAAGATCCTTGAGATGGAAGTTGTAACCAAGCGCAAGAACCAAGATAAGCAACAAGACGCCCGCGATAAATTTCACGGCACCCGGCCAAGATCCGACATTATTCAAGTCGAGATCATTGAGATCTATGCTGCGCAGCCCCTCCAGAGAATCCTTGATACTCATTGCGCCGCCTCCACTTTTTCCTGTTCAGGCTGGGTCTGCTGAACGGTCAGCTGGAACACGTTCGCTTGATCGAGAGCCCCCGCTGTAACCGCCTTGACCTCCGTGAGATTGGGAGCCGTCAGCCACTCAGAGCCATCCAGGTTACGCATGAGATTGGAGACACGATTATTCGACTCAGCAGCACCGACAATGGCTATATTCTTACCTTCCATTTTCACACCGGTGAAATACACCCCATCAGGTAATGTTCTCACCAACTGATCGAACACACGCCCAATGATTGGACGGTTGCCTTGCAAATCCTGAATGATCTTCATTCGTTCCAGAAGCTGCTGCCGACGCGTACGCAGTTCACTAATTTCCTGAATACGCGCATCAAGAACCGCAATTTCCTTCTTGATGAACTCATTACGCGCATTCTGATTATCGATTGCGGCACTCAACATCTGGTCCGCGAGAAAAACAAGACCAGCAGCAATGATAAGCACGCCGACAAGACTTACCAGAAACCGCTGCTTGCGCTCCTCGCGCAGCTGTTCACGCCAGGGAAGTAGGTTAATCCGCGCCATCAGTCGAAACTCCTCATCGCCAGACCACAGGCAATCATCAGTGCCGGCGCATCACTGGCCAGCGCACCGGCGTTGACCTTGCTGCTAAGCGCCATATCGGCAAAGGGATTAGCCACTAGCGTCTGCGTGCCGATCTTTTGCTGGATCAGTCGATCAAGATCGGGAATGGACGCGGTTCCACCAGCCAGAAGGATGTAGTCGACATCGTTGAACTGGCCAGCAGCAAAGAAGAACTGCAGGGAACGCGAGACCTGTTGAACGACAGCTTCCTTGAACGGTTGCAAAACCTCGCTGTCGTAGTCATCCGGAAGACCACCTTGCTTCTTGGCAAGGCCGGCTTCTTCGACGGAAAGACCATAACGACGCTGCACCTCCTCGGTCAGCTGCTTGCCACCGAAGAGCTGCTCGCGGGTATATATGGTGCGACCGTTGTGCAGCACGCTCAGCGTGGTCATGGTGGCGCCGATATCGACGACAGCCACGGTGAGCTCGTCGTGGCCGCCACCCAGCTGTGCCTCCAGCAGACTGTAAGCACGCTCCAGCGCATAGGCCTCGACGTCGACCACCTTGGCCGTCAGGCCGGCAAGCGCCAGCGCAGCCTCGCGAACTTCGACGTTCTCCTTGCGGCACGCGGCGAGGAGCACTTCGACGCGCTCAGGATTACGCGCAGCAGGCCCCTGAACCTCGAAATCGATCGCGACTTCTTCGAGCGGATAAGGAATGTACTGGTCAGCCTCGATCTTCAGCTGGTTCTCCAGTTCATCCTCGGAAAGGCCGGCCTCCATCTCGATGGTCTTGGTGATGACCGCCGAACCGGCGACCGCTACGGCTGCGGTCTTGACGCCGGTCTTGGCCTTGGCCAAGACGCGTGACAGCGCCTGACCGACCCCCTCCAGCTCGGCGATGTTCTTCTCAACCACCGCGTTTGGCGGGAGCGGCTCGACTGCGTAAGCCTCTACCTTGTAGCGGCTTCCCGAGCGACTCAGTTCGAGGAGCTTGACCGAAGTCGAGCTGATATCGATCCCCAGCAGCGTATTCGCTTTCTTAGTGAAGAGCCCTAGCACGACCGTTTTCCTATTGGCATCCGCGACTTACGGACTATTTATGTTTTTCCACATTAAATATCAGTCTTGACAGAAGCGCAAATGGCTCCCCGGGAAAAAAAACGCTTATAATGTGAACAGCTTTTCCCTTTTTGCCTCGACTCCTGCTTAACTCATTCTTTTACTTGGAATTCCGAACATTTTGATACGCCTGCTGAAGTTCTTCTGGTGGTCTTGCGTTGCCGTTTTTTGTGGGCTGTTGCTCAGTTTGAGCGGTGCGTTTCTTTATCTTAGCCCGACCCTTCCGTCCGTCGAGTCGCTGCGCCAGGTGCAGTTGCAGATCCCGCTGCGCGTGTACAGCAGCGATGCCAAGCTGATCGCCGAATTCGGCGAGATGCGCCGCTCGCCCATCCGCTTCGATGAAATCCCCAAGGAGTTCATCAGTGCCCTGCTGGCCGCCGAGGACGATAATTTCGCCAACCATTATGGCGTCGATGTGACCAGTCTGATGCGCGCTGCCACGCAATTATTGAAGAGCGGGCAGATTCAGAGCGGCGGCAGCACCATCACCATGCAGGTGGCGAAGAACTTCTTCCTGACCAGCGAACGCAGCTTCTCGCGCAAGGCCACGGAGATCCTCCTGGCCCTGCAGATCGAACGCGAGCTGAGCAAGGACGAGATCCTCGAGCTCTACGTCAACAAGATCTACCTCGGCCACCGCGCCTATGGCATCGAGGCTGCCGCGCAGGTGTATTACGGCAAGTCGATTCGCGATCTGAACCTGGCGCAGATGGCCATGATCGCCGGACTGCCGAAGGCGCCGTCGCGCTACAACCCGCTGGTCAATCCGACCCGTGCCAAGGAACGCCGCGACTGGATTCTCGGCCGCCTCTACCGCCTCGGACGCATTGACCAGGCCAGCTACGAAACCGCCCTGGCGGAAGAAGTCGATGCCCGCTACCACGTCCCGGCGCCGGAGCTGAGCGCACCTTACATAGCCGAGATGGCACGCGCCGAGATGGTGGGTCGCTATGGCAGCGAGGCCTACACGGAAGGCTTCAACGTCACCACCACCGTCCCCAGCCATCTTCAGGAAGTGGCCAATACCGCGCTGCGCGAAGGGCTGATCGCCTACGATCAGCGTCACGGCTACCGCGGCCCCGAGAGCCGGCTACCGGGTCTGACCCGCGACGCCTGGCTGGCAGAGCTGGCCAAGTTCCGCTCCATTGGCGGCCTGGAACCGGCCGTGGTCACTCAGGTGGAAAAAAGCGGCGTCCTCGTCCTGACCCGCAACGGCGAAGAGCAGGCGGTGTCCTGGGACAGCATGAAATGGGCGCGCCCCTTCCTCAACACCAACAGCCTCGGCCCACGCCCCCAGCAACCGGCGGACGTGGCCCAGGTCGGCGACATCATTCGCGTGCAGCGTCAGGCGGACGAAAGCCTGCGCTTCATGCAGGTACCGGCGGCGCAAAGCGCGCTGGTCTCCCTCGACCCCTACAGCGGCGCCATTCAGGCACTGGTCGGCGGCTTCTCCTTCGACCAGAGCAACTACAACCGCGCCGTCCAGGCCAAGCGTCAGCCCGGCTCCAGCTTCAAGCCCTTCATCTATAGTGCCGCGCTGGACAATGGCTACACGGCCTCGACCCTGGTCAACGACGCGCCGATCATTCTCTCCGACGACTATCTGACGCAGAAGTGGCGCCCGAAGAACGACAACAACACCTTCCTCGGCCCGATTCGCATGCGCGAGGCGTTGTACAAGTCGCGCAACCTGGTGTCCATTCGCCTGCTGCAGGACATGGGCATCGACCGCAGCCTGCGCTACATCGAACGCTTCGGCTTCGCTCCGCAGGACCTGCCGCGCAACCTGTCCCTGGCCCTGGGCACCGCCAGCCTGACACCGCTGGAGATCGCCGAGGGCTGGGCCACCTTCGCCAACGGCGGCTACAAGATCGAGCCCTACCTGATCGAGCGCATCGATGATCGCCACGGCAAGCCGCTGTTCCGCGCCAACCCCGCGCGCGTACCCGGCAGCGAGCCGCCGGAGGAGATCGCCAATCTCGCCGTGAACGCCACCGACGACCTGCCGCCGGAAGAACCCAGGACGGCCGAACAGATCATCGACGAACGCACCGCCTACATCATGACCAGCATGCTGCAGGACGTGATCAAGCGCGGCACCGGTCGCCGCGCACTGGCCCTGGGCCGCGATGACCTGGCCGGTAAGACCGGCACCACCAACGAGTCCAAGGACAGCTGGTTCTCCGGCTACAACGCCGACTACGTGACCACCGTCTGGGCCGGTTTCGACCAACCGGAGAGCCTGGGTCGCCACGAGTATGGCGGCACCGTGGCCCTGCCGATCTGGATGAACTATATGGGCACAGTGCTCAAGGACCGCCCGAGCCATCTGCCGAAGGAACCCAAGGGCCTGCTGACCCTGCGCGTCGATCCGGTCAGCGGGCGCGCCGCAGCACCTGGCACCCCCGATGCCTACTTCGAGCTGTTCAAGAGCGAGGACTCGCCGCCGCCGATGAGCGAATTCGAACCGGGCATGGGCATTCCTGGCAGCCCGCTGCCGGCCGACGAGATGGCGCCAATCGATCTGTTCTGATCAGTGCCCGTCACCGAACAACAAAAAACCCGCCGAAGCGGGTTTTTTGTTGGCATCCGAACGGCTTAGCCGTTGAACACTTCATCCACCGACTGCAGCGGATAGTGCTTCGGATAGGGCAGAGTCGCCACGCCGGACTCGATCGCGGCCTTGGCCACGGCATCGCAGACCACGGTGATCAGACGCTGATCCATCGGCTTCGGAATGATGTACTCGCGGCCGAACTCCAGCTTGATGCCGCCGTAGGCATCGCATACATCCTGCGGTACCGGCAGCTTGGCCAGGTCACGCAGCGCCAGGGCAGCGGCGATCTTCATTTCTTCGTTGATGCGGGTGGCGCGCACGTCCAGGGCACCGCGGAAGATGAAGGGGAAGCCCAGCACGTTGTTGACCTGGTTCGGGTAGTCGGAACGACCGGTGGCCATGATCACGTCGCTGCGGGTCTCGTGCGCCAGCTCCGGCTTGATTTCCGGATCCGGGTTGGAGCAGGCGAAGACGATCGGGTTGGCCGCCATGCGCTTGAGGTCTTCCGGGCTCAGCAGGTTGGCACCGGACAGACCGACGAACACATCCGCGCCGTCGAGGGCATCGGACAGGGTGCGGCGGTCGGTTTCGTGAGCGAATACCGCCTTGTACTGGTTCAGGTCATCGCGGCCGGCGTGGATCACGCCCTTGCGGTCGATCATGAAGATGTTCTCGACCTTGGCGCCCATGCTCACCAGCAGCTTCATGCAGGAGATGGCCGCTGCGCCGGCGCCGAGGCAGACGATCTTGGCTTCTTCCAAGGTCTTGCCGGCGATTTCCAGGGCGTTGAGCATGCCGGCCGCGGTGACGATCGCGGTGCCGTGCTGGTCATCGTGGAACACCGGGATGTCGCATTGTTCGATCAGTGCGCGCTCGATCTCGAAGCACTCGGGGGCCTTGATATCTTCCAAGTTAATGCCGCCGAAGGTGATGGAGATGCGCTTTACGGTATCGATGAAAGCCTGCGGGCTCTCGGAATCGACCTCGATGTCGAACACGTCGATGCCGGCGAAACGCTTGAACAGCACACCCTTGCCTTCCATGACCGGCTTGGACGCCAGCGGGCCGAGGTTGCCCAGGCCGAGGATAGCGGTGCCATCGGAAATCACGGCGACCAGGTTGCCTTTACCGGTGTAACGGTAGGCCAGCTCGGCATCGCGGGCGATTTCGCGGACCGGCTCGGCGACACCCGGGCTGTAGGCCAGCGACAGGTCGCGGGCGGTAGCGGTGGCTTTGGTCAACTCGACGCTCAGCTTACCCGGGCGGGGCTGAGCGTGATATTCGAGAGCGGCAGTTTTTAGATCTGACATAGTGGCATTTCCGCTTTTGTTGGCTGTTGAACGGGCAGGCGGCCGAGGATACGCAAGTTGTATACAGCTGCACAAGACTGTTCGGTCGCTATTGAATCAGCCAGCTAGCGCAGGGTTTTCAGCCAGTCGCCAGCACGCGGCACACCGTCGGGATAGAGGCCATTGAGCAGGCGCAGCTGCGCTTCACCATTGCCCTGCTGGGGCACTTCCTTGGCCAGGGCCGCCAGGCTCTGCCCGGCCTTGGCCCGCACCAGATGCAGGCGCACCGGCTCGGCCAGCTTGCGCTCGTCGGCCTTGAGCGGCCGATAGCTGCGGATCACCTCGAGAAAGCGCTGATCCTCGGTTTCCAGCGACGCCCGCCCTCGCACCGCGGCGATGAACAGGTAGGCGTTATCGTCGCGGTAGATCACCGCCACGCGGCGCGCCGACTGCCCCTGCAAGACCGCCGTGTAGCCTTGCAGCGCGCCCAGGCGCAGCTCTTCCCCGGCCACCAGGCGTTGACTGCCGGCACGCTTGCGCAGGAACTCGGCCGGTGTCAGGCGCTTGTCCGCCGGCTCCAGCGTCATGGCGATGAAGGCCTGCTCATCGGCACTGTGGCCGATCAGCACGTCGGGGCGATTGACCAGCTGCCAGCCCTGCGGGTAGCTCAGGGTGAAGTCCAGCTCGCCGTGATAGAAATGCCGCCCGCGACGGATGCCGCTGGCGGCCGAATCACCGAAGACCAGGCCATCGAGCATCTGCAGGAAGGCGTCGCGCCCCACTTCCTGATTGCCGACCGCCAGCGCGCGCGCCGGACCTATCACCTCCTGCAGGCGGCGGTCATTGTCGGGATGGGTGTCGAACAGACCATGATAACCACCCGCTGCCGGCGCCTCGCCACGCTTGGCAGCCTGCGCGCGCGCGAAGTCCTCCTGGTTCTTCAGCACCTTGACCACCTCGATCATGGCCTGCGGGTCATAGCCGCTGCGCGCCAGATACTGCGCGCCGAGGCCGTCGGCCTCCAGTTCCATGTCGCGACCGTAACCACGCACGAAGGCATTGCCCATGACATTGGTCAGGTCGCCGACCGCCCCCACGCCGGTGCCGATGGCGGCCGCGTGGCCGAGCAGGCTCCAGGCGGTCGACTGACTCTGCTGGCGCACGCTGTGGCGGGCCGTGACATGGCCGACCTCATGCCCCAGCACGGCAGCCAGTTCGGCCTCGGAATTGAGATAGGCGAGCAACCCGCGGTGGATGTAGATATAGCCGCCAGGCAAGGCGAAGGCGTTGATGTCCGGACTGTCGACCAGGGTGAACACGTAATTGAGCTGATTGCGATGGCTGCTGCGCGCCACCCGCTCGCCGACGCGCTGGATATAGGCCTGCAGCCCGGCATCCTCGTAGCGTGGGTACTGCTTGAGGATCTCCTGGTTGTAACGGGCGCCGAGGTCGAGCTCCTGGCGCTCGCTCATCATCACGAAATCGGTGCGACCGGTAGCCGGGTTGACGGCGCATCCGGCCAGCCAGCTGCAGATCAGACAGAGCGTCAACGCACGCATCATGGCAACACCTCCAGCATCGCCGAATGGGTAAGCGGCAGCATCCAGCGTGCCTGCCCGTTTTTCAAGCCGCCACGCGACTGGCGATCGATGACCCAGCCGCGCGCCTCCACGCGCCGCCCTTCGAGGCGCTGCAGGGCGCGTGCGTCGAACTGATCGAGCAACTCCGGCGCCACACGCAGCACCCTGCCGCCATCGAGCTCGAGCCAGAGACCGCCTCGATTGCGCTGCACCTCGCGCACCCGACCGCCCAGCAGGGCGAACCCGCCGCCACGCAGCTGCCCGGCCAGCTTCACCTGGTCCTGCCGCCACAGCCCCAGACGTGCATTGCGCGCCTGGCGCTCGGCCGCGGCGTGGCAACTCGCCAGTTCGGCATTCGGCGCGACCGCCACCATGAAACCCAGCCCCTCGCCCAGCAGCTGAGCCTCCAGATTGCGCCCCTGGTGGTCGTAGAGATGGGCCAGGGTGCGCCCGTAACGATCCTTGCGCTGCTTGCCGTAACGCAGGCCGACGTGCCCGTCGCTGGCATCGACCAGCGCCTGCAGACGGCGCTTGGCCTGTACCGCGAACGGTTCGTCAGGGCGCCCCTTGCGCCCCAGCTCGGGGGCATTGAGGCCGATCAGACGGACGCTGCGCCCATCCACCAGGCGCACCGTGTCGCCATCGACCACCTGGCGCACGGCGACCTGGGCAAGATCGCCGCGCAGCGGGCAGAAGGCCTGGGCCAGGTCGATACAGAGAAGAGAAATGAAAAAGGCGCCCACCAGGGACGCCTTTTTCAGTATCACGGAGTGGCGCATGCCAGATTCCGCTGTCGCTCGGTCGCTTACTTGGCGCCGAACACGCCGAAGCGCTGCTTGAAGCGATCGATACGGCCGCCGGTGTCCAGCACCTTCTGCTTGCCGGTATAGAACGGGTGGCACTCGGAGCAGACGTCCAGGCTGATGTTCTTGCCAATGGTGGAGCGGGTCTTGATCACGTTGCCGCAGGAGCAGGTGGCGTCGATCTCGACGTAGTTCGGATGGATATCGGCTTTCATGGTGCTTTCCTCGGGGTAGTCGTGCCGCCACCCGACCAATGTCAGGCACCGCACAGAAATAGGCCGCGCATCTTACCAGACGCGTCGTCCGATGCAAGCCGCGCGGGGCGCCGGCCGTCGCGTGCTAATATCGCCGGCCTGTCCATGGAGGCTCGTGTGCCCGATCTGATCCTGCGCCTCGCCCTGCCCTCGCCGCTGCGCCGCCTGTTCGACTACCGCGCCCCTGCCGGCGTGCCGCGCAGCGCGCTGCAGCCCGGCGTGCGCCTGCGTGTGCCGTTCGGCCGACGCGAGATCATCGGCGTTCTGGTGGAGGTGGACAGCCAGAGCGAGGTGCCGGCGGACAAGCTCAAGCCGGCCCTGCAACTGCTCGATGCCCGCCCACCACTGCCAGCCCCGCTGTTCAAGCTGTGCCTGTGGACGGCGCAGTACTACCAGCACAGCCTCGGCGACACCCTGAGCTGGGCATTGCCGGTGCTGTTGCGCCAGGGCGAGCCGGCGGAGACGCGCCAGGAGCGCTTCTGGCTGGTCAACAGCGGTGCCAGCGTCGACGATCCGCGCCTGGCTCGTGCGCCGCGCCAGCGCGAGGCGCTCAAGGCCCTGGCACAACACCCGCATGGCGTCGCCCACGGCCTGCTCAGCCAGCTGCAGCTCAACCGCGACAGCCTGCAGCTGCTCCACGAGAAAGGGCTGGTGCGCGTGGAAGTGCGTCGCACCCAGCCCCATGCCAAGCCGGCGCACTGGCTGGCGCAACCGGAGCTGCCGCTCAACGCCGAGCAGCGCGCGGCGGTGAATGCCGTGGCGTCGGGCTGGGGTCAGTTCAATGCCTTCCTGCTGGCCGGCATTACCGGCAGCGGCAAGACCGAGGTCTACCTGCAACTGATCCACCAGTGCCTGGCAGCCGGCAAGCAGGCGCTGGTGCTGATCCCCGAGATCAACCTCGGCCCGCAGACCTTCGATCGCTTCGCTCGCCGCTTCAATGCGCGCATCGCCCTGCTGCACTCGGCGGTGAACGACCGCGAGCGCCTGGATGCCTGGCTGGCCGCGCGCGATGGCGAGGCCGACATCATCATCGGCACCCGCTCGGCACTGTTCACGCCGATGAAGAACCCTGGGTTGATCATCGTCGACGAAGAACACGACGCCTCCTATAAACAGCAGGAAGGTCTGCGCTATCACGCCCGTGACCTGGCGCTGGTTCGCGCGCGCCAGGAGAACCTGCCCATCGTGCTGGGCTCGGCCACGCCCTCGCTGGAAAGCCTGCACAACGCCCACAGCGGCCGCTACGCCCTGCTCAAGCTGACCCAGCGCGCCGGCGGCGCCAGCCAGCCGCGCTTCCTGCGCCTGGATGTGAAGAGCCGGCCACTCGACTCGGGCATTTCCGGGCCGATGCAGCAGGCCATCGCCCAGACCCTGGCCGCCGGCCAGCAGGTGCTGGTGTTCCTCAACCGCCGCGGCTTCGCCCCGACCCTGCTGTGCCACGACTGCGGCTGGCTATCGGAATGCCCACGCTGCGATGCGCGCATGACCGTGCACCAGCGCCATCGGGAACTGCGCTGCCATCACTGCGGGCATGTCGAGCGGCAGCCGAGCAATTGCCCCAAGTGCCAGCACGTCGACCTGCGCCCGGTCGGCGCCGGCACCGAACGCGCCGAGGAGCGTCTGGCGGTGCTGTTCCCCGACCATCCGGTGCTGCGCATCGACCGCGACAGCACCTCGCGCAAGGGCGCCATGGACCGGCTGTTCGCCACCATCAACAAGGGCGAGCCGTGCATCCTGGTCGGTACCCAGATGCTCGCCAAGGGGCATCACTTCCCACGGGTGACGCTGGTGTCGATTCTCGATGCCGATGGCGGCCTGTTCTCCGCGGACTTTCGCGCCAGCGAACGCATGGCGCAGCTGATCGTGCAGGTTGCCGGGCGCGCCGGACGTGCCGAGGAACCGGGCAAGGTGATCATCCAGAGCCACCTGGCCGACCATCCGCTGCTGGTACAGCTGACCGAGCAGGGCTACTTCGCCTTCGCCGAACAGGCGCTCAGTGAACGCCGCAGCGCCGGCCTGCCGCCCTTCTGCCACCTGGCCCTGCTGCGTGCCGAGGCGCACAAGCCCGGCCAGGCCGAGAGCTTTCTCGACGAGGCCTGCAACGAAGCCGAGCACCTGCTGGGCGAGCTGGGCCTGTCCGGCATCGAACTGCTCGGCCCGGTGCCGGCGCCGATGGAACGCCGCGCCGGACGCTTCCGCGCGCAGTTGCTGCTGCAGGGCAATGCCCGTGCGCCGCTGCATCGCCTGCTGACGCCCTGGCTGCAGGCGCTGGAGCAGATGCCCGGCGGCCGTGCGGTGCGCTGGTCGCTGGACGTCGATCCGATCGACCTGTTCTGAACGCACCAGTGCTTCCCCAAACCTAGGGTGCACCGTGCGCACCAGCTCGTAGATTCGCAACCAGGCAACCCTTGATGCGCAGCGCGCAGCCCACAAGTTATGGCCTGCCGCTGGTCGCTGCTTCTATAATGCGCAGTTTTCGACCAAAGCCCCAGGCAACCCGAGCCGAACATGAAAGACAGCATTCGCCACCTGATCCAGCAAGCCCTCGACCGCCTGACCGCCGATGGCGTGCTGCCGGTTGGCCTGACCCCGGCCATCCAGGTGGAGAACACCAAGGACAAGAGCCACGGCGACTTCGCCAGCAATATCGCCATGATGCTGGCCAAACCGGCCGGCATGAAGCCGCGCGACCTGGCCGAAAAGCTGATCGCGGCCCTGCCGGCCGACGACGGTATCGCCAAGGTGGAAATCGCCGGCCCAGGCTTCCTCAATTTCTTCCAGAACAGCGACGCCCTGGCCCAGCGCCTGGAGGCGGCACTGGCCGACGCCAAGCTCGGCGTACATAAGAACGGCCCGGCGCAGCGCGTGGTGGTCGACCTCTCGGCGCCCAACCTGGCCAAGGAAATGCACGTCGGCCACCTGCGCTCGACCATCATCGGCGACGGCGTGGCGCGGGTGCTGGAGTTTCTCGGCGACACGGTGATCCGCCAGAACCATGTCGGCGACTGGGGCACCCAGTTCGGCATGCTGCTGGCCTACATGCAGGAAAACCCGGCCGCCGCCGAAAGCGAGCTGGCCGACCTGGAGGGCTTCTACCGCGCAGCGAAGAAGCGCTTCGACGAATCGCCCGAGTTCGCCGACCGCGCCCGCGAACTGGTGGTCCAGCTGCAGGCCGGCGACGCCGAGTGCCTGCGCCTGTGGCACCGTTTCAACGACATCTCCCTGTCGCACTGCCAGGCACTGTACGACCGCCTCGGCGTCAAGCTCTCCATGGCCGACGTCAAGGGCGAAAGCGCCTATAACGACGACCTGCCGCGGGTGGTCGCCGACCTCGCCGCCAAGGGCCTGCTGACCGAGGACAACGGTGCCCAGTGCGTGTTCATGGACGAGTTCAAGAACGCCGAAGGCAACCCGCTGCCGCTGATCGTGCAGAAGGCCGGCGGCGGCTACCTGTACGCCACCACCGACTTGGCTGCGACCCGCTACCGCGCGGGCGTGCTCAAGGCCGACCGTGTGCTGTACTTCGTCGACCAGCGCCAGGCCCTGCATTTTCAGATGGTCTTCGCCTGTGCCCGCCTGGCCGGTTTCGTCCCCGCCAGCATGGAGCTGGAGCACATGGGCTTCGGCACCATGAACGGCCCGGACGGCCGCCCGTTCAAGACCCGCGACGGCGGCACCGTTAAGCTGGTGCAACTGCTCGACGAGGCCGAGCAGCGCGCCTATGAGCTGGTCAAGAGCAAGAACCCGGAATTGGCCGAGGACGAGCTGCGCCGCATCGCCCGCGTGGTCGGCATCGCCTCGGTGAAGTACGCCGACCTGTCCAAGCACCGCACCAGCGACTACAGCTTCAACTTCGACCTGATGCTGAGCTTCGAGGGCAACACCGCGCCCTACCTGCTGTACGCCTACACCCGCGTGGCCGGCGTGTTCCGCAAGCTGGGCAAGGGCATCGACGAGATCGGCGGCCGGATCGCCCTGGTCGCCGAGCAGGAACAGGCCCTGGCCGCCAAGCTGGCGCAGTTTGGCGAGCTGCTCGCCAGCGTCGCCGACAAGGGCACGCCGCACATGCTGTGCAGCTACCTGTACGACCTGGCCGGGCTGTTCTCCAGCTTCTACGAGAACTGCCCGATTCTCGCCGCCGAAGACGAGGCCACCCGTGACAGCCGCCTGCGCCTGACCGCCCTGACCGGCCGCACGCTCAAGCAGGGCCTGGAGCTGCTCGGCCTGGAAACCCTGGAGCGCATGTAAATGGCAGCGCGCAAGAAACCGGCACCCAAGCGCGGCGCCAGCCGCTACCAGGCGCCAGCCAAGAAGCCGGTACCCGGCTGGATCTGGCTGGCCTGCGGCCTGGTGGTCGGCGGTTTCTTCATGTTCCTGTTCAGCCTCGAGCCGGGCCGCGACGAGATCAAGCGCGACCGCGGCGAACAGGCGCGCACGACCAAGCCCGAGCCGAAACCGGCACCGGCCGAGCCGGCGCGGCCCAAGTACGACTTCTATACCCTGCTGCCGGAATCCGAAGTGATTCTGCCGCAGGCCCTGGAAGAGACCCCGCCTGCGCCGCCGGCGCAGAAACCGGTGACGCCCGAGGAGGCGGCGAAGATCGACGCCGCCCGCGCCCAGGCCGCGCTCAATGGCGAAGTGCCCCCGCCGCCACCGCCGGTGATCGCCAGCGCCCCGGTCACCACCCAGTTCTTCCTCCAGGCCGGCTCGTTCCGCAAACGCGACGACGCCGACAGCCTGCGCGCGCAGATCATCCTGCTCGGCCAGAACGTGCGGGTGGAAACCGGCAAGGTGCGCGAGGAAACCTGGCACCGCGTGCTGGTCGGCCCCTTCGCCAGCCGCGAACAACTGGCAGCCGCGCAGAAGACCCTGGCCGGCAACGGTTTCAGCAACCTGCTGTTACAGCAGCGCCAGGTCCGCTGATCGACCTTTCTCCCGCCGCCGGTTGAAAAGCCGCGGCGGGCACCCCATCTGAGTTTCCATTCGGGCAATTCGCCCCGCAGCGCGGAGACTCTTCCCTTGACCACCATCGTTTCAGTACGCCGCCACGGCAAGGTCGTGATGGCTGGCGACGGCCAGGTATCCCTCGGCAACACCGTGATGAAAGGCAACGCCAAGAAGGTCCGGCGCCTGTACCACGGCCAGGTGCTGGCCGGCTTCGCCGGTGCCACCGCCGACGCCTTCACCCTGTTCGAACGCTTCGAGGGCCAGCTGGAGAAACACCAGGGCCACCTGGTGCGCGCCGCCGTCGAGTTGGCCAAGGACTGGCGCACCGACCGCAGCCTGAGCCGCCTGGAAGCCATGCTGGCGGTAGCCAACAAGGACGCCTCGCTGATCATCACCGGCAATGGCGACGTCGTCGAACCCGAGGAAGGCCTGATCGCCATGGGCTCCGGCGGCAACTTCGCCCAGGCGGCCGCACGCGCCCTGCTGATAAAGACCGATCTGTCCGCCCTCGAAGTGGCCCAGACCGCCCTGGGCATCGCCGGCGACATCTGCGTGTTCACCAACCACCACCAGACCATCGAGGAACTGGACGCCGCCGAGTAGCGTCCACTGCCTCACAGTTTTCGATAGCGAGCCAGATCCATGTCCATGACGCCCCGCGAGATCGTCCACGAACTCAACCGCCACATCATCGGCCAGGACGACGCCAAGCGCGCCGTGGCCATCGCCCTGCGCAACCGCTGGCGGCGCATGCAGCTGCCGGCCGATCTGCGCCAGGAAGTCACGCCGAAGAACATCCTGATGATCGGCCCCACCGGTGTCGGCAAGACCGAGATCGCCCGGCGCCTGGCCAAGCTGGCCAATGCGCCCTTCCTCAAAGTGGAGGCCACCAAGTTCACCGAGGTCGGTTACGTCGGCCGCGACGTCGAGTCGATCATCCGCGACCTGGCCGATGCGGCCGTGAAGATGCTGCGCGAGCAGGAAATGACCAAGGTCCGTCACCGCGCCGAGGACGCCGCCGAGGAGCGCATTCTCGATGCCCTGCTGCCGCCCGCACGTCAGGCCTTCGGCGACGAGCCGGTGCGCAGCGAGGATTCCAACACCCGCCAGCTGTTCCGCAAACGCCTGCGCGAAGGCCAGCTCGACGACAAGGAAATCGACATCGAGGTGGCCGAGTCACCCATGGGCGTGGAGATCATGACCCCGCCGGGCATGGAGGAGATGACCAGCCAGCTGCAGAACCTGTTCGCCGGCCTCGGCAAGGGCAAGAAGAAGAGCCGCAAGCTCAAGGTGGCCGATGCGCTGAAGCTGGTGCGCGACGAGGAAGCCGCGCGCCTGGTCAACGAGGAAGAGCTCAAGGCCCGCGCCCTGGAAGCGGTGGAGCAGCACGGCATCGTCTTCATCGACGAGATCGACAAGGTGGCCAAGCGCGGCAATACCGGCGGCGCCGACGTCTCCCGCGAGGGCGTGCAGCGCGACCTGCTGCCGCTGATCGAGGGCTGCACGGTCAACACCAAGCTGGGCATGGTCAAGACCGACCATATCCTGTTCATCGCCTCCGGCGCCTTCCACCTGGCCAAGCCCAGCGACCTGGTGCCCGAGCTGCAGGGCCGCCTGCCGATCCGTGTCGAGCTCAAGGCCCTGAGCCCTCAGGACTTCGAGCGCATCCTCACCGAACCGCATGCCTCGCTCACCGAACAGTACGCCGCGCTGCTCAAGACCGAGGGGCTGAACATCGAGTTCGCCGAGGAGGGCATCAAGCGCCTGGCCGAGATCGCCTGGCAGGTCAACGAGAAGACCGAGAACATCGGTGCACGTCGCCTGCACACCCTGCTCGAACGTCTGCTGGAAGAGGTGTCCTTCAGCGCCGGCGATCTCGCCGGCCAGCAGAGCGGCGAGCCGATCCGCATCGACGCCGCCTACGTCAACGGCCACCTCGGTGAACTGGCGCAGGACGAAGACCTGTCGCGCTATATTCTGTAAGCCCGTAGCCCGGACTCAGTCCGCGGGCGCTCGCAAGCGTCCCGGATTGCATCCGGGCTGCATCGTTTCAGGAGCTCTCTCATGCCCATCCCCAGCGCGATCAAACTGCACAAGGCCTCCAGGACCCTGGAGCTGCGCTACGGCGAGCAGAGCTATCGGCTCAGCGCCGAGTTCCTCCGGGTGCACTCGCCCTCGGCCGAGGTACAGGGCCACGGCAAGCCGATCCTGCAGACCGGCAAGCTCAATGTCGGCCTCAGCAGCCTCGAGCCGGCGGGCAACTATGCACTGAAACTGTGCTTCGACGACGGCCATGACAGCGGTTTGTACACCTGGGACTACCTGTACCAGCTGGCGACCCAGCAGGAGCAGCTGTGGGCCGACTACCTGGCGCAGCTCAGCGCCGCCGGCCAATCGCGCGACCCCAACGAGTCGGTCGTGCGCCTGATGCTCTGAGCGGCCCCCCCCCGGTCGCAGGCGCGCGCAGCATCGCCCGCATCTCGCTCGGCTCGTTCCTGGTTGCCGGCGGTGCGCACAGCCCCCTACGCCAGCTTCACGACAAAGCCTCGCCATAGAGCGGCTGCCTCTACCCGCCCCACCCGATCCCTGCAGTTAGGGCGCGTTTTCTAATCTATCGCGGCATACTCCGGCGCCATCGACCAGCTTGCTTAACTTCAAAAACTCGGGTAACCAAGGAACTGGCAGGTTCCCTGCATTTGGCTGCGCCAGGTGCAACGAAAGATGCGGACTCGATCCGCCCCCGGTAACCCGAGCAGTACCAGGCCCTGTGTCGCCGTGCGCGCCAACACGCCGGTATTCGTCTCAGGACAATGGAGCGTCGTAGATGAGTGATAAGAACAACGAAGACCTGAAACGCCAGGCCTCGGAAAACACCCTGGGACTCAACCCGGTGATCGGTATCCGCGGCAAGGATCTCCTGACATCTGCCCGCATGGTGCTCGCCCAGGCGCTCAAGCAACCCTTCCATAGCGTCAAGCATGTCGCTCACTTCGGCCTCGAACTGAAGAACGTCATGCTCGGCCAGTCCGAGCTCAAGCCCGAAGACGGCGACCGCCGCTTCGCCGACCCGGCCTGGAGCCAGAACCCGCTGTACCGCCGCTACCTGCAGACCTACCTGGCCTGGCGCAAGGAGCTGCACGACTGGATCGAGCACAGCTCACTGTCCGAGCAGGACGCCAGCCGCGGCCACTTCGTCATCAACCTGATGACCGAGGCCATGGCGCCCTCCAACAGCATGGCCAACCCGGCTGCGGTCAAACGCTTCTTCGAGACCGGCGGCAAGAGCCTGCTCGACGGCCTCTCGCACCTGGCCAAGGACATGATTCACAACGGTGGCATGCCCAGCCAGGTGAACATGGCCGCCTTCGAGGTCGGCAAGAACCTGGCCACCACCGAGGGCGCCGTGGTGTTTCGCAACGACGTGCTGGAGCTGATCCAGTACAAGCCGATCACCGAGAGCGTGCATGAGCGTCCGCTGCTGGTGGTGCCGCCGCAGATCAACAAGTTCTACGTCTTCGACCTGTCGCCGGACAAGAGCCTGGCGCGCTTCCTCCTGCGCAGCCAGGTACAGACCTTCGTGGTCAGCTGGCGCAACCCGACCAAGGCGCAGCGCGAGTGGGGCCTGTCCACCTACATCGAGGCGCTCAAGGAAGCCATCGACGTCATCTGCGCCATCACCGGCAGCAAGGACGTCAACATGCTCGGCGCCTGCTCCGGCGGCCTGACCACCGCCTCCCTGCTCGGCCACTATGCCGCCCTCGGCGAGCAGAAGGTGCATGCCCTGACCCTGCTGGTCAGCGTGCTCGACACCCAGCTCGACACCCAGGTCGCCCTGTTCGCCGACGAGAAGACCCTGGAGGCGGCCAAGCGCCGCTCCTACCAGGCCGGTGTGCTGGAAGGCAGCGACATGGCCAAGGTGTTCGCCTGGATGCGCCCCAACGACCTGATCTGGAACTACTGGGTCAACAACTACCTGCTGGGCAACGAGCCGCCGGTGTTCGACATCCTCTACTGGAACAACGACACCACGCGCCTGCCGGCCGCCCTGCATGGCGAATTCATCGAGATGTTCCAGACCAACCCGCTGACCCGCCCGGGTGCGCTGGAAGTCTGCGGCACGCCGATCGACCTGAAGCAGGTCACCTGCGACTTCTTCGTCGTGGCCGGCACCACCGACCACATCACCCCCTGGGATTCCTGCTACAAGTCGGCCCACCTGTTCGGTGGCAAGTGCGAGTTCGTGCTGTCCAACAGCGGCCATATCCAGAGCATCCTCAACCCGCCGGGCAATCCCAAGGCGCGCTACATGACCAACAGCGAGATGCCGCTGGATCCCAAGGCCTGGCAGGAAAGTTCGACCAAGCACGCCGACTCCTGGTGGCTGCACTGGCAAGGCTGGCTGGCCGAGCGCTCCGGCGCGACCAAGGCTGCGCCGAGCAAACTGGGCAACAAGAAATACCCGGCCGGCGAAGCCGCGCCGGGCACCTATGTGCACGAACGCTGATTCGGCGCACCTTGCGCACCACTGCCCGCGGCACTCGGAAGTGCCGCTCGCCGCGACGGCCTGGCCGAGCGCGGTGAACCAGGTTCGCCCTGGTCATTCTGGCAACGGCCGGGACGGTCGTTGTCAGCGTTTCAACCGATAGGGCCTGCGCGCATGCCGTCATCTTTCGTATTTCGCACCATCGACCTCGATGGGCAAACCATCCGCACCGCGGTGCGCCCCGGCAAGGGGCCGCTGGTGCCGCTGCTGATCTTCAACGGCATCGGCGCCAACCTGGAGCTGGTGATGCCCTTCGTCGCCGCACTCGACCCGGACCTGGAAGTGATCGCCTTCGACGTGCCCGGCGTCGGTGGCTCGTCCACGCCCACCACGCCCTATCGCTTTCCCGGGCTGGCCAAGCTGGCCGCGCGCATGCTCGATTACCTCGACTACGGCCAGGTCAATGCCATCGGCGTTTCCTGGGGTGGAGCCCTGGCTCAGCAGTTCGCCCATGACTACCCGGAACGCTGCAAGAAGCTGATCCTCGCCGCCACCTCGGCCGGCGCGGTGATGGTGCCGGGCAAGCCCAAGGTGCTCTGGCGCATGGCCAGTCCGCGGCGCTACATCCAGCCGTCCTATGGCGTGCGCATCGCCCCGGATATCTACGGCGGTGCCTTCCGCCGCGATCCCAAGCTGGCCATGGCGCATGCCAGCAAGGTGCGCTCCGGCGGCAAGATGGGCTACTACTGGCAGCTGTTCGCCGGCCTCGGCTGGACCAGCATCCATTGGCTGCACAAGATTCGTCAGCCCACCCTGGTGATGGCCGGCGACGACGATCCGCTGATCCCGCTGATCAACATGCGCCTGCTGGCCTGGCGCATCCCCAACGCCGAGCTGCACGTGATCGACGACGGCCACCTGTTCCTGGTGACCCGCGCCGAAGCCGTGGCGCCCATCATCATGAAGTTTCTCGAGGAGGAACGTCAGCGTGCGGTGATGCACCCGCAGCCTGCACCATTGCGCCAGCATTGACCGCACCAGCAGAGTGCGCAATGGTCGCGTTGCTCGACCAAGGGGCCGCCAGTGGCCTCTGACATTTCCGACGCGGCGGTCTGGAATGCACTTCCTGCGCGTCTGGTACAGGGCTTGCTGAAAAAGCTGGACGTAGGCGAAGGCACACGTTAAGCCCTGAACCCGTGCCTTGAAGTCTCTAGACGGTTTGACGACGGAGTGTTGCCCCATGCGAGACAAGTCGAATCCGGCGCCCCTGCCGGCACCTGCCACCTTCATGAACGCCCAGAGCGCCGTGGTCGGCGTCCGCGGACGCGATCTGCTATCCACCATGCGCCTGCTCGCCGTGCAGGGGCTGAAGAGCCCGGTGCGCAGCAGCCGTCATCTGCTGGCCTTCGGCAGCCAGCTCGGCCGGGTGCTGCTCGGCGACACCCTGCACAAGGTCAATCCGCAGGACGCGCGTTTCGCCGACCCCACCTGGCACCTCAACCCCTTCTATCGGCGCAGCCTGCAGGCCTATCTGGCCTGGCAGAAGCAACTGAGCGCCTGGATCGACGACAGCGACCTGTCCCCGGACGATCGCGCCCGCGCGCGCTTTCTCGCCTCCCTGATGAGCGATGCCCTGTCGCCATCCAACAGCCCGCTCAATCCGCAGGCGGTCAAGGAACTGTTCAACACCGGCGGCAGCAGCCTGCTCAAGGGCGTGCGCCATCTGTTCGACGATCTGCTGCACAACAACGGCCTGCCCAGCCAGGTCAGCAAGCACGCCTTCGAGGTCGGTCGCAACCTGGCCTGCACGCCCGGCGCGGTGGTGTTTCGCAACGAGCTGCTGGAGCTGATCCAGTACAAGCCGATGAGCGAAAGGCAGTACCTGCGCCCGCTGCTGATCGTGCCGCCGCAGATCAACAAGTACTACATATTCGACCTGTCCAACGACAAAAGCTTCGTCCAGTACGCCCTGAAGAACGGGCTGCAGACCTTCATGATCAGTTGGCGCAACCCCGACCCGCGCCATCGCGAATGGGGTCTGTCGAGCTACGTGCAGGCCGTCGAGGAAGCCATCGAGGCCTGCCGCGCCATCAGCGGCAGCAAGGAGGTCAACCTGCTCGGCGCCTGCGCCGGCGGCCTCACCATCGCCGCGCTGCAGGGCCATCTGCAGGCGCGCCGACAGCTGCGCAAGGTATCCAGCGCCACCTACATGGTCAGCCTGCTGGACAGCCAGATCGACAGCCCGGCCATGCTGTTCGCCGATGAACAGACGCTGGAATCGGCCAAGCGCCGCTCCTATCAGCAGGGCGTGCTGGACGGTCGCGACATGGCCAGGGTGTTCGCCTGGATGCGCCCCAATGACCTGATCTGGAATTACTGGGTCAACAACTACCTGCTCGGCAAGCAGCCGCCGGCCTTCGACATCCTCTACTGGAACAACGACAACACACGCCTGCCGGCCGCCCTGCATGGCGATCTGCTCGACTTCTTCAAGCACAACCCGCTGCGCCGTGCCGGCGGTCTGGAGGTGTGCGGTACGCCGGTGGATCTGACCAAGGTCAACGTCGACAGCTTCAGCGTGGCCGGCATCAACGACCACATCACCCCCTGGGACGCGGTCTATCGCTCGACCCTGCTGCTGGGCGGCAACCGCCGTTTCGTCCTGTCCAACAGCGGCCATATCCAGAGCATCCTCAACCCGCCGGGCAACCCCAAGGCCAACTACTACGAGAATGCCAAGCTCACCTCGGACCCGCGCGCCTGGTTCCACGACGCCCAGCATCAGCAGGGCAGCTGGTGGCCGCAGTGGCTGGAGTGGATCCAGGCGCGCTCCGGTGAGCAGCGCGAAACCGTGATGGTGCTGGGCAACCAGAACCATCCGCCGATGGAGGCGGCCCCCGGCACCTACGTGCATATCCGTTGAAAGCCATGGCCGGCAATCTGCCGGCCGGTTATCGTCACCCTTTCCGCGCCACGACCAACAAGAAGCCACGGATGAAGACCCGCGAGCGCATCCTGCAAGCCGCCCTGCAGTTGTTCAACGAACAGGGCGAACCCAACGTCTCGACCCTGGAGATCGCCAACGAGCTGGACATCAGCCCGGGCAATCTCTACTACCACTTTCACGGCAAGGAGCCGCTGGTGCTGGAGCTGTTCGAACGCTTCCAGGCCGAGATGGCGCCGCTGCTCGATCCACCAGCCGATGCCGAGCTGGACGTCGAGGATTACTGGCTGTTCCTGCACCTGATCGTCGAACGCCTGGCGCAGTACCGCTTTCTGTTCCAGGACCTGTCCAACCTGGCGGGGCGCCTGCCGAAACTGGCGCGCGGCATCCGTCACTGGCTGAATGCACTCAAACGCACGCTGGCGGCCCTGCTCGCCCGGCTGATGGCCGACGGGCAGCTGGTCAGCGGCACCCAGGCGCTCGGTCAGCTGGTGGAGCAGATCACCCTGACCCTGCTGTTCTCCCTCGACTACCAGCGCATCCTCGATCAGGAAGGCGAAGTACGCCTGGTGGTGTACCAGATCATGATGCTCGTTGCGCCCCATCTGGCGCAGCCGTCACGAGGCACTGTCGAGCATCTGGCGCAGCGCTATCTGGAAGCCTGAGGCGCATTGCTGGCTGGGCGCTCCCCTGGGGCGAGAAACGAAAACGCCCGGCACTAGGCCGGGCGTTTTCAGTCCCGAGAAACTCAGGACGGGGTGGCTGGAGTTGCCGGGGTGGCAGCCGGAGCCGGTGCAGCGGCCGGCGTTGCCGCGGCGGCCGAAGCCGGTGCCGGTGCCGCCGGTTTCGGCGCAGCTGCCTTGGGCGCTGCCGGTTTCTTCGCAGCCGGCTTCTTCGCCGCAGCAGGCTTGGCTGCAGGCTTGGCGGCGGCCGCTGGCTTGGCAGCGGGTTTCGCTGCGGCCTTGGCTGCCGGTTTCGCCGCAGGTTTGGCTGCCGGCTTGGCGGCTGCAGGTTTCGCAGCAGCTTTCGCCGCGGCCGGTTTGGCAGCCGGCTTGGCTGCAGCTTTGGCAGCAGGCTTGGCGGCCGGCTTCGCAGCAGGTTTGCTCGCTGCTTTGACGGCGGGCTTGGCGGCAGGCTTGGGCGCAGCTTTGGCAGCAGGCTTGGCCACCGACTTGGCCGATACGCCGGCGATTTTCTCCAGCTGCTTGGTCAGGCTGTCGACCTTGTCGTTCAACGCCTTCACTTCGTTGCGGCTGGGCACGCCCAGGCGCGAGATGGCATTGTTCAGACGCTTGTCGAAGGCCTCTTCCAGCTCGCTCCACTTGCCGATCGCCTTGTCCTTGACCTCATCGACCTTGGACTTGGCGGAACCGACCTTGGCACCGACGCCGGCTTTCACCGCACCGACCTGCTTGTCGACTTCGCTCTTGGCCAGCTTCTCGGCCTTCTCGCCATCCTTGACCAGCGTATCGAACAGCTTGGTGCCGTCCTTGCTGACCTTAGAGTAAGCGCCCAAGCCTGCCAACCAGATCTGACGCGAGTATTTCTCGACCTCGCCGATCCAGGAGCTGGTCTGTTTCTCGGTTTTCTTTTTAACAGCCATCCTGATCTCCTTATTTGGTACGCGCGACATGCTCGAGCAACGCGCTCAGCTCATCCAGCTTAGCAGAGAGTGCTTCAACATCCTGCTTCGAGGGAATGCCGATACGATTCAGGGCGGCGGCGACACGGGTGTCGAAGGCCTTCTCGATCTTGTCGAGCTGCACTTCGACCTTGCCCTTGACGCTGGTGACATTGGAGTTGACGGACTGCTTGACCGACTCGATCTGGCTGTTGGCGGCCTCGACCTGCTCGTCGACCAGCTTCTTGCCTTTGACTTCGACGCCTTCGCCGGTCTTGACCAGCTCCTTGAAGTACTCGACGCCCTCGGCACCGGCCTTGGCGTAGGCGCCCAGGCCTGCGAGATAGATCTTGCGGGCGTAGCCCTTCACGTCATCGAACAGGCCGGCCTTGTCCTCGGCCACGGCTTCGACTTTCTTCTTCACGGCAACTTTCGACATGGTGCACCTCACGCGCTTTGACAGTTAGCGGAAACGCCCACGGAATGCAGGCTTGGGTACACCCTAGGGAGAAAAATTAGAAATCGCATACTAGGAACAGGCAACAGCATGCCTGCCCAAGCAACCCAGGGGCGATGCGCACAGCGCACCCTACCGGCTTGCCGCTGCGCTCAGGCCAACGACTTGTCGAGCACCTGCTCGATCTCGCGCTGGATCATTCCGCCCATGGGCGACAGCAGCAGCCCCAGCTTGAGCTCGACCCGAACCGTGTTCTCGCCCACCGCAATGCTGCCATCGGCACCACTGCGCTTGAACTCCAGCGTGTCGCCGTTCCAGCGGTAGCGCACGTCGTACTCGCTGGCCAGGCGCTCGGCCAGACGCTCGGCTTTTTCTCGGGCGACCTCACGGCCGAGGGAATGGGATCGTTCGATACGAATGCGGGACATGACAGCTCCTCGATCAGGCAGGCGCCGCAACGCTGCGGCATGAAGTCACAGCACTCTAACAGCCCGCCAGCTCACCTGGCACCCAGGCAAGACAAAGGCGGCAGGCAGCTTTAGAATGGGGCGGTTTTCCATCCGGTGAGAGCGACATGAGCGATCCACGCAAGGCCCAGGAGCAGGAACCCACTACCCACTTCGGTTTCCAGGACGTGCCGGAAAGCCAGAAGGCGGAGAAAGTGGCCGAAGTCTTCCACTCGGTGGCGGCCAAGTACGACCTGATGAACGATGTCCTCTCCGGCGGCCTGCATCGCCTGTGGAAGCGCTTCACCATCGAGCTGTCCGGCGTGCGCCCGGGCAACCGCGTGCTGGATATCGCCGGCGGTACCGGTGACCTGACCCGCAAGTTCGCCAGCATCGTCGGCCCCACCGGCGAAGTGGTGCTGGCCGACATCAACGACTCCATGCTCAAGGTCGGTCGTGATCGCCTGCTGGACAAGGGCGTGGCCGGCAACGTGCAGTTCGTCCAGGCCGATGCCGAGAAGCTGCCGTTCCCTGACAACCACTTCGACGTGGTCACCATCGCCTTCGGCCTGCGCAACGTCACCCACAAGGAAGACGCCCTGCGCTCCATGCTGCGCGTGCTCAAGCCCGGCGGCCGCCTGCTGGTGCTGGAGTTCTCCAAGCCGGGCAACCCGCTGCTGGCCAAGGTCTACGACACCTACTCGTTCAGCTTCATGCCGCTGGCCGGCAAGCTGATCACCAACGATGCCGACAGCTACCGCTACCTCGCCGAGTCGATCCGCATGCACCCGGATCAGGAAACCCTCAAGGCGATGATGGTCGACGCCGGCTTCGAGCGCGTCACCTACCACAACATGACCGGCGGCATCGTCGCCCTGCACCGCGGCATCAAGCCCTGATGCTGCTGACCGGGCTTCTGGCGGGCGTCGAGACGGGGCTCAATCGCGTCCTGCGCCTCGATGGCACCGCCTTGCCGCGCTTGCACACCCTGAGTGGCAAGGTCATCGCCGTGCAGTGCCAGAGCCCTGCGCTGGAGCTGTTCATCCTGCCCAGCGGCGATGGCCTGCAGCTGGCTGCGCAGTGGCACGCACCCGCCGACTGCACCCTCACCGCCCCGGTCGCCAGCCTGGCGCGCCTGGCCTTGAGCCGTGACAAGACCGCCGTACTGCACCGCCCGGAAGTCTCCCTCGATGGCGACAGCGCCGCGCTGCTGCAATTGGCCGGCATCCTCCAGGACCTGGAACTGGACTGGGAATACGAACTGTCGCGCTGGCTTGGCCCGGTGGCCAGCACCCTGCTCGCCGGCCACCTGCGCAGCCGGGTCAACCTGGCCAGCCATGGCGCGGCCAGCCTCACCCAGAACCTGGCCGATTACCTGGCCGAAGAGTCGCGCACCCTGGTCGGCCAGCGTGAGGCCGACGCGCGCTTCGCCGAGCTGGATCAACTCAAACTCGCCCTCGACCGCCTGGAAGCACGCATCGAGCGCCTCACTTCTGCCCATAAGCCCGACGCATGAAGCTGCTTGCCGTTCGCCGTCTGCTGCGCATCCAGCGCGTAGTCATCCGCTACCAACTGGACGAATTGCTCCTCGAACTGCCGCTGCCATTCTGGCTGCGTGCGCTGTCCTGGCTGCTGCCCTGGCGCTGGCTGCCGCGCAGGTCACTGGCGCTGTCGCGCGGGGCGCGCCTGCGTCTGGCCCTGGAAGACCTGGGCCCGATCTTCATCAAGTTCGGCCAGCTGCTGTCCACCCGTCGCGACCTGCTGCCGCCCGATATCGCCGATGAGCTGGCACGCCTGCAGGATCAGGTGCCGCCCTTCCCCGAGGATCAGGCCATCGCCCTGATCGAGCGCCAGCTCGGCGCCCCCGTGAGCCAGCTGTTCGCCCGCTTCGACAGCCAGCCGCTGGCGTCGGCCTCGGTGGCCCAGGTACACGCCGCGCAGCTGAAGAGCGGCGAGGAAGTGGTGGTCAAGGTGGTGCGCCCAGGCCTCAAGCCGGTAATCCGCCAGGACCTGGCCTGGCTGTTCCTGCTCGCCCGCATCGCCGAGCGGGCTTCTGCCGACGCCCGTCGCCTGCGCCCGGTGGAGGTGGTCAGCGACTACGAGAAAACCATCTTCGACGAACTCGACCTGCTGCGCGAGGCGGCCAACGCTAGCCAGCTGCGGCGCAATTTCGAGGGCTCGCCGCTGCTCTACGTGCCGCAGGTGTACTGGGACCTGTGCCGCCATCAGGTACTGGTCATGGAGCGCATCTACGGCGTGCCGGTCACCGATCTGGTGACCCTGGCCGACCAGCGCACCGACATGAAACTGCTGGCCGAGCGCGGCGTGGAAATCTTCTTCACCCAGGTGTTTCGCGACAGCTTCTTCCATGCCGACATGCATCCCGGCAACATCTTCGTCAGCACCCGCACGCCGTGGAGCCCGCAGTACATCGCCATCGACTGCGGCATCATCGGCAGCCTCACCGACGAGGATCAGGACTACCTGGCGCGCAACCTGATCGCCTTCTTCAAGCGCGACTACCGCAAGGTGGCGCAACTGCACATCGACTCGGGCTGGGTGCCGGCCGACACCAAGGTCAACGAGTTCGAGGCGGCGATCCGCACCGTGTGCGAGCCGATCTTCGAAAAGCCGCTGAAAGACATCTCCTTCGGCCAGCTGCTGCTGCGCCTGTTCCAGACCGCTCGACGCTTCAACATGGAAGTGCAGCCGCAACTGGTGCTGCTGCAGAAGACCCTGCTCAACATCGAGGGCCTGGGGCGTCAGCTATACCCGGATCTGGATCTGTGGAGCACCGCCCAGCCCTTCCTCGAACGCTGGATGCGCGAACGCGTCAGCCCCCTGCACCTGCTGCGCAACCTGCAGCAGCAGGCCGAGCAGGTGCCGCACCTGTCGCAGATCGCCCGCGATGCCCTGGAGCGCCTGCAGCGACCGGAGCCGCCACGCGAGAGCGACGCACGCGACCAGTGGCCGCTGCGCCTGCTCGGCGCGGCATTGATCGCTGCCGGCGCCGTACAGGGCCTGGCGCCCCTGCTGGCCACCTGGCCGGCCTGGCTGATGGTCGGCGGCGGTCTCTATCTGGTGCTGCGCCGATAGCCAGCTAGCCACAGCACTGGCACACTTGGCGAATTGACCATCCGGCAGGCCCGGCAGATTTGGAACACCGATGAACGATTGGCTCGACGAAATCCACTGGAACGAAGACGGCCTAGTGCCGGCCATCGCCCAGGATCACCAGACCGGCCGCATCCTGATGATGGCCTGGATGAACCGTGAATCCCTCGCCCTCACCGTCAGCGAACAGCGCGCCATCTACTGGTCACGCTCGCGTGGCAAGCTGTGGCGCAAGGGCGAGGAGTCCGGCCATGTGCAGAAGCTGCACGAGCTGCGTCTGGACTGCGATGCCGACGTGATCGTGCTGATGGTCGAGCAGCTCGGCGGCATCGCCTGCCACACCGGGCGCGAGAGCTGCTTCTATCGCGTGTACGAGAATGGCGGCTGGAAAACCGTCGACGCCGTGCTGAAAGATCCGCACGCCATCTATGCAGGACACAGCCATGAGTGACACCCTGAGCCGCCTGGCCGAGGTACTGGAAGCGCGCAAGGGTGCAGCGCCCGACAGCTCCTACGTCGCCAGCCTGTATCACAAGGGCCTGAACAAGATTCTGGAAAAGGTCGGTGAGGAATCGGTGGAAACCATCCTCGCCGCCAAGGACGCCGCCGCCAGCGGCGACTGCAAGGACCTGATCTACGAAACCGCCGACCTGTGGTTCCACAGCCTGGTCATGCTCGCCGCCCTCGGCCAGCATCCGCAGGCCGTGCTGGACGAACTGGATCGCCGTTTCGGCCTCTCCGGCCACGCGGAAAAAGCCGCGCGACCGCAATCGGAATAACTTTCACAACGGAGAACTCATCATGGGTTTCGGCGGCATCAGCATCTGGCAACTCCTGATCATCCTGCTCATCGTGGTCATGCTGTTCGGCACCAAGCGCCTGAAGAGCCTGGGCTCGGACCTGGGTGACGCGATCAAGGGCTTCCGCAAATCGATGGACAATGGCGAAGCCGAGAAACCGGCGGTCGAAGAGCCCAAGGGGCAGACCATCGACGCCCAGGCACGCAAGGTCGAAGAGCCGGCGAAGAAAGACTGAGCCATGTTCGACATCGGTTTCACCGAACTGCTGCTGGTCGGCCTGGTCGCCCTGGTGGTGCTCGGTCCTGAGCGCCTCCCGGGGGCGGTGCGCACTGCCGGCCTGTGGATCGGCCGGATCAAGCGCAGCTTCAATTCGATCAAGGCCGAAGTGGAGCGCGAGATCGGCGCCGACGAGATTCGCCGTCAGTTGCACAACGAGCGAATTCTCGAGCTCGAGCGGGAAATGAAGGCGATGAAGCAGGACATCCTCGACACCGCCAGCCTCAAGCCGAGCAGCGACGCCGACAAGAGCAGCGTCGAGCCGCCACCGCCCGCCGCCCAGGACAAGACTTCACAGCCATGAGCAAACTGCCGGACGCCGACCAGGAAATGCCCCTGGTCTCGCACCTGACCGAACTGCGCACGCGCCTGCTGCGTTGCGTGGTGATCATCCTGCTGATCTTCGCCGGCCTGTTCTATTTCGCCCAGGACATCTACGCCCTGGTCGCCGCACCGCTGCGCGCCTATCTGCCGGACGGCGCGACGATGATCGCCACCGGCGTCGCCTCGCCCTTCCTCACGCCGTTCAAGCTGACACTGATGTGCGCGCTGTTTCTCGGCATGCCGGTGATCCTGCACCAGGCCTGGGGCTTCATCGCGCCGGGGCTGTACACCCATGAACGGCGCATCGCCGTGCCGCTGCTGATCTCCAGCATCTTCCTGTTCTATGCCGGCATGGCCTTCGCCTACTTCGTGGTCTTTCCCATCATGTTCGGCTTCTTCGCCAGCGTGACCCCGGAAGGCGTGGCGATGATGACCGACATCGGTCAGTACCTGGACTTCGTCCTGACCCTGTTCTTCGCCTTCGGCGTGGCCTTCGAGATTCCCATCGCCACCTTCCTGCTGATCTGGGTCGGCATCGTCGACGTGGCCACCCTGCGCAAGAGCCGCCCCTACGTGATCGTCGGCTGCTTCGCCGTGGGCATGCTGCTGACGCCGCCGGACGTGTTCTCGCAGACCCTGCTGGCCGTACCGATGTGGCTGCTGTTCGAAGCCGGCGTGCTGGCCGGCGCCCTGGTCAAGCGCAAGCGCGACGAGGAAAAGGCCGAGGAAGAGGCCAAGCCCGAAGACCAGCCGCCCGCGCCACTGTCGTGAACCTGCTGCTGCTGGAAGACGCAGACTTCGTCGGCGAGGATCGGGTACGCCTCAGCGGCCGACGCCTTAAGCATCTGCATGAGGTACACCGCGCCGAGGCCGGCGACCGCCTGCGCGTCGGCCGCCTTGGCGGGCTGATGGGCGAAGGTCGGCTGATGGCCCTGGATGCCGAGCACGCCGAGCTGCAGGTCAGCCTCGATCAGGCTCCGCCGGCCAAGCTGCCGCTGACCCTGGTGCTCGCCCTGCCGCGGCCGAAGATGCTCAAGCGCGTACTGCAGACAGTCAGTGCCATGGGCGTTCCGCGCCTGGTGCTGGTCAACAGCTACCGCGTGGAGAAGAGCTTCTGGCAGACGCCCTTTCTCGAAGCCGAAGCCATTCGCGAACAGCTGATCCTCGGCCTGGAGCAGGCGCGTGACACCGTCTTGCCCGACGTGAGCATCGAGAAACGCTTCAAGCCCTTCGTCGAGGATCGCCTGCCGGCGTTGGCAACCGGCACGCTGGGCCTGATCGGCCACCCCGGTGACTACCCGGCCTGCCCGCGCGCCGTGCAGGAGCCGGTGACCCTGGCCATCGGCCCGGAAGGTGGCTGGATTCCCTACGAAGTCGATCTGCTGCGCCAGGCCGCAGGCCTGCAGCCGGTGCAACTGGGCGAACGCATCCTGCGGGTGGAGACGGCGGTGCCGGCGTTGCTGGCCAGATTGTTCTAACGAGAACGACCAATCTGTAGGAGCGAGCTCTGCTCGCGAAGCGTTCGAGTCGCGAGCAGAGCTCGCTCCCACAAGCTACCGCTATACCTCGAGGAGAAAGGTCACCGGCCCATCGTTGACCAGATGCACCTGCATATTGGCGCCGAAGCGTCCGGTGGCGACCTGCGGATGCCGGGCTCTGGCTGCCTCGACCAGGGCATCGAACAGTGCCTCGCCCTGCGCCGGCGGCGCCGCGCTGGAGAAGCTCGGGCGCATGCCGCTTTTGGTGTCGGCCGCCAGGGTGAATTGCGAGACCAGCAGCAGCCCGCCCTGCACATCCGTCAGCGAGCGGTTCATCTTGCCCGCCTCGTCGCTGAATACGCGGTAGTTGAGCAATTTGTGCAGGGCGCGAGTCAGGCTGGCCTGATCGTCCTGTGGCTCGACGCCGACCAGCGCCAACAGGCCCTGATCGATGCCGCCCACCACCTCGCCTTCGACCTCGACCCTGGCTGCGCTGACGCGCTGGATCAGCAGCTTCATGCATCCTCCGGCGGCAGGTCGAGCAGGCGCCGGGCCAGTTCGTCGGCGGCGCGCACCAGCGCGTCGGTGATGCCGGGCTCGGCGGCCGCATGGCCGGCGTCGCGGATGATCTGCAGCTCGCTGTTGGGCCAGGCCTGATGCAGTGCCCAGGCGTTGTCCAGCGGGCAGATGGCGTCGTAGCGACCGTGCACGATGATGCCCGGCAGATGGGCGATCTTCGGCATGTCGCGCAGCAACTGATCGGGCTCGAGGAAGGCGCCATTGACGAAGTAGTGGCATTCGATACGGGCGATGGACAGCGCCCGGTGCGCGTCGCTGAAGCGTTCGACCACCTGGGTGTTGGGCCGCAGGGTGGCGGTGCGACCTTCCCAGGTCGACCAGGCCTTGGCCGCGTGCATCTGGGCGATCTGATCGGCGCCGGTCAGGCGCTTGTAGAAGGCCTGCATCAGATCGCCGCGTTCGTCTGGCGGAATCGGCGCGAGGTAGTCCTCCCAGTAGTCGGGGAACAGACGGCTGGCGCCCTCCTGGTAGAACCAGCTGAATTCCTGTGGCCGACACAGGAAGATGCCGCGCAGAATCAACCCGTGCACGCGCTGCGGATGCGTTTGCGCATAGGCCAGCGCCAGGGTCGAGCCCCAGGAGCCGCCGAACAGCACGAACTTGTCTATCCCCAGGTGCTCGCGAATGCGTTCGATATCGCCGATCAGCGCCTGGGTGGTGTTGTTCTCCAGACTGGCATGCGGGGTGGAGCGGCCACAGCCACGCTGATCGAAGGTGACGATACGGTAGAGATTGGGATCGAAGTATCGGCGGCTTGATGCATCGCAGCCGGCGCCCGGCCCGCCATGGATGAACAGCACCGGCAACCCGTCCGCCGAACCGCTCTCGTCGACATAGAGCACATGCGGCGGCTCGACCGCCAGCTCGTGACGGGCGTAGGGTTTGATCTCTGGATACAGAGTCTGCATGGTGGGCTCCTGATGCGATGGGTACGACTACCGAGTTCCGCTCTGCACGGCATCATAACCATGAAAAAGGAGTTCAGCATGTCGAGGCGTTATCTGGCCGGTTTCCTGGCGCTTTTTTTCACCCTGCTGCTGGCCGGCTGCGGTGGCCGCGACGACCCGCAAGCCGCGCTGGAGGCGGCCGTTAAACAGCTGCAGGACAATATCGAGGCCAAGAGCGCGAGCGCGGTGCTGGAGCAGTTGCACGGCGACTTCCTGGCCCGCCAGGAACTCGACCGCGAGTGGGCCAAACGCACCATGACCTTGCTGTTTCTGCGCCACAAGAACATCAAGGTCATCGCCCTGGGCAAGAACAGCTGGATCGACCCGGCGATCAGCAGCAAGGGCTACACCGAGGCGCAGGTCGGCCTGACCGGCGCCGAAGGGCTGCTCCCCGACAGCGCGCGGCACTATTCGGTAAGGCTGGAATGGTGGCAGGAAGGCGGCGAATGGAAGCTGGCGCGCCTGGACTGGGAGTGAAGCGGTAGCCCCCTCACCGGGTAGGAGCCGGCTTGCCGGCGATCCTTCGGATCTGATCGCGAGCAAGCTCGCTCCTACAGAGGGGGCTAACCGATGCGATACGGGCTACAGGCTAGTCAGCCTGGCGCCAGATCAGCTCGGAGGTGTCGTAACCCTGCTCGCGCGCGTGGCTGAGCAGCTTGTCGCGGGTTTCCTGATCCACTTCCGGGGTACGCGACAGCAGCCACAGGTACTTGCGCTGCGGGTGACCGACCAGCGCTACACGGTAGTCGTCATCGCGGTACAGCACCCAGTAGTCGCCCTTGATCGGCAGCAGCTTGCTGGCCCAGTTGTCGAAGCGCACCCAGAGCTTGTCGGTTTGCCCTTCCACCTGAGGCTCGGCGACGCCCTTGGCTTCGATCCACTCGCCGTCCTTGTCGCGGCAGCGATTGGTCACGTCAATGCGGCCATCGTCACGCAAGCCATAATGGGCTTCGGACTGCACGCAGTTGCGCTGGAAGAACATCGGCAGCCGCGCCAGCTCGTACCAGGTGCCCTGGTAGCGCTGCAGGTCGACCTGCACGGTCTTCGGCGGCTCCTGCGGGATGCGGCCCGTGCCGGAGTTGGCGCAGCCGGCGAGGGCGAGAACGGCACTGGCGATAAGGATCGAACGCATGAGATCTCCTGCTTACTTGAGTCCCTTGCCGGAGAACATCATCACCTTGTCCCCGGCGTACTGGACGCTGATATAGCTCTTGTCATCACCCCAGGTGCAGCTGGTCATGCCCAGTGCGCCGGCGCATTCGCCCGGAGCGCCAAGCAGGCTCTCGACCTCCGCCTTGCTCATGCCGGCCTTGAGCTTGGAATAGTTGTCCTGATTGACCTTGTTGCAGGCGGCGAGCAGACAGCAGGCGAGCAACGCGACGATACGCATCGACATGATGGGTGAAACTCCTGATGGGAAGGTGCCAGCAAGCTTGGCATAGCCGGCGACGACTTGCCCGCTTGGAGTTCAGAAACGCGAGCCAGGTTCCCGCAGGAAGGCCTGTTCTTCGTCAGTACAGGCGCGACCGAGAATGGCGTTGCGATGAGGGAAGCGACCGAAGCGCGCAATCACCCGCTGGTGACGCTCGGCGAAGTCGAGAAAGTCGGCGAACAGCTCGCGCTCTGCGTCACCTGCCTGATCGAGCAGAGCGCGAAACAGTTCGACGGCACGCGCCTGCAGAGGCAGATCCTCGGCATGCTCGAAGATCAGGTAGGCAAAAACGCGCTGGATCGGCGTCAACGCACGGTCCCAGCCGCGCTCCAGCCCGGCCTCCAGCAGAGGACGGGCCAGCGCGTCCCCCGCGAAGGCGCGCGGGGTATCGCGAAAGATCATGCGCGGCAGCTGATCGAGCAGGATCAGGTGCGCCAGCCAGCCCTGCGGCTCATCCGCCCAGCCCTTCAGCTCGCCAGCCAGGGCCTGCTCGACCAGCGCAGCGAAACGCGCTTCGGCCTCACGGTCCTGACTGTCACGCTTGCCGAACCACAAGCCCCGGCGCGCCGCTACGATGTCGGTCGCGCTGCCATCGGCACCGAACCACCAGTCGAGCAACGGCTGCCAGGGCTGCATCGGTCAGCCCCGGTGGTAGGCGGTGACGCGCAGCACTTCTTCCTTGGAGCCGAGGAACACCGGCACACGCTGGTGCAGGGAAGTGGGCTGGATGTCGAGGATGCGCTGGCTGCCGTCGGTGGCGGCGCCGCCGGCCTGCTCGATGATCATCGACATCGGGTTGGCCTCGTACATCAGGCGCAGCTTGCCCGGCTTGTCCGGCTCGCGGGCGTCGCGCGGGTACATGAACACACCGCCACGGGTGAGGATGCGATGCACGTCGGCCACCATCGAGGCGATCCAGCGCATGTTGTAGTTGCGCCCCAGCGGCCCGGTCTCGCCGGCCAGCAGCTCGGAGACGTAGCGCTGTACCGGGGCTTCCCAGTGGCGCTGGTTGGACATGTTGATGGCGAATTCCTTGGTCGACTCCGGCACCTTGATGTTGTCGTGGGTGAGCACGAAGCTGCCCAGTTCGCGATCCAGGGTGAAGCCCTTGACGCCGTCGCCGAGGGTCAGCATCAGCATGGTCTGCGGGCCGTAAATGGCGTAGCCGGCCGCGACCTGCTGGGTGCCCGGCTGGAGGAAGGCGTCCTCGCCCAGGTCGCCGGTGTCACCGTTGCGGTCCGGGCAGCGCAGCACGGAGAAGATGGTGCCGACCGAGACGTTGACGTCGATGTTGCTGGAGCCATCCAGCGGGTCGAAGACCAGCAGATAGGCACCCTTGGGGTACTTGCCGGGGATCTGGTAGGCGTTGTCCATTTCCTCGGACGCCATGCCGGCCAGGTGACCGCCCCATTCGTTGGCTTCGAGGAGGATCTCGTTGGAGATGACGTCGAGCTTCTTCTGCACTTCGCCCTGCACGTTCTCGCTGTCCAGGCTGCCCAGTACGCCACCGAGGGCGCCCTTGGAAACCTGGTGGCTGATCGCCTTGCAGGCCCGTGCCACGACTTCGATAAGGAAACGCAGATCGGCCGGGGTGTTATGGCTGCGAGTCTGCTCGATCAGGTAGCGGCTCAGGGTGACGCGGGACATGGACGGCTCCGGAAAGAGAAAAAATCGCGCGCAGTTTAACCGGTTCCCGCTATGGCCGCCTCCCTGAGGCCACAGCGAGTTTGGAGAAACTGACGGAACGCGTTGAATCGACGGCCAGCGCCCTCAAGGAGAGGTGCGCTGGCGTCAGAACAGCTCTTAGAGATCCAACGACAGAGAAAGATTCAAACCATGCTGGGATTCATCGTCAGCGTGCCGATAGCTGTAGCTGCCACGCAGTGACAAGCCGTTTCCGAGGCTATGACTGACCCCGACATGGCCACGCCAGGTACGATCATCGGGGCGATAGCCAGGCAACTCGAAGCCGATCCCCGGCAGACTGTTCAAGGCCATGCGTACTTCGCTGGGGTCATCCTCGTACTCCCTCTCCATGGCCAGCTCACCGAACAGTCGGGTCTGCGGCGCGAGATCGTACAGCCCCTGCAGGCCTGCGCCGAGGCGCTTCGATTTGCGTACCTGATCAGCGTAACTCAGGGCGGTGGAACGCTGGCCATCTTCGGCATAGCCGTCTACTTCGATCCGCACGTAGTCGGCGCTGAAGAACGGGCTCAAATGCCACTGGCTACCCGGCTGGGCGATGTCGTAGCCGAATCGGCCACTGAAGGCCCACAGATCGCCGTCGGTATCCCCCTTCTCAGAGTTGGTAGCCGGACCAATGGCAAACTTGCGTTTGAGATCATCGTAGTCCAGCCGCCCGATACTGGCCGACAGATCCCCCCACCAGCGGTTGTGCTGATACTGGGCGAACGCAGTACCCAGATAGCTGCGAAGATCGTAATCGGAATCCGCGGCCCCGGCTTCCAGACTCTGTTGGTAGAGCCCGGCAGCCAGGCCCAGGCGCCAGGCGTCATCGAGCCTATAGCTGGTACCGAAGTTGAGGCTGTAGCCGTTGCCCTTGGCATCGCCACTGTACAGATCGTAATCCAGGCGCTGGCCGCCGGCATTGATGAAGGCACGCCACTGCCCTTCGCTCTGCCAGGCCTCCCAGTCTGCCAGCCATTGCGCGCGCAGCTGATCCTGATGAGCCCGCAGCGTGCCTAGGGCCATCTCCGGCAGTAGGGTGATTTCCCAGGGAGCGGCGAGGAGTGAGTAGGCGTAGTCGGCAATCAGGCGCTGCCCGGTGATGGTCGGGTGCACGCTGTCGTTGAACAGAAGTTTGGTCGGATCAGGAGCGGTGCCGTTCAGGCCATAGACCGGGTGCGGATTGCTGCAGCCTTCGAAACAGCTGTCAATCACCGTGTCGCGGTCTGCGATCAGGCCGTAGCGCCCGGGGTCACTCAATGTTTCCGAGAGATTGAGCGGTATGTTCAAGGGAATGACGTTTGCATCGAGCGCCGCTAGCTGGCTCACCAGTTCCTGGTTGAAGTCGGCCCCTAACCCGGATACCAGGTCTTGCAAGCCGCCACCATAGAAGTTCGGTGTCAGACCGATATCCGGCAGCAACCACACCATGATGTAGCGCGCGCCGGCTTGCTGCAGAACCTCGACGCTATCGACCAGCCGCCCGGCAGCAGCCTGCGCGCTGGCGGTATCGACTACACGAAACTGGAGAAAATCATTCCCACCGCCAGTGAGGTAATACAACGCATTCGGGTCGGCCCGCCCTCCGCTGGAGGCCAGGTACCCGCCTGGACCGCTGATGGTGTTGAGGATCTCGTCGGTACGATAGCCTCCGACCGCCCAGTTGTTACCGCCCTCGACCGAATTTGCCGGCCCCAGCCCCGCTCCGCCCAGGCCAAGGGCATCGCCAAGCAGCATGGGCGCCACCGGCCCGAAGATCTCGCCGCTGCCATCCTGATAGGTCGGCCCGATACGATTGGTAAAACGGGTGGTAGCTCCCGCCGGCCCATCAGGGTCGGCGAACCAGCCTGCATCGCTGAGGCTATCGCCGAATACGTAGAGCGCGCTGTATGGCGCGGCGGAAAGCGAAGTGGCACTGGCCAGCAGGCAGGCGGCCGCCAGCGGAGACAACAGACGGTTCATGGCAAGTCCTTGTTGTTGTTGGAATGAACTGCCAAGCAAATGTAGCGGTTGTTGCTGCGAAAAACATCTATCTGGCGCGGTTCGCTTCTGCCGGCGGAAGGGCCACCTCCACCCGGTTACGACCATCACGCTTGGCTCGGTAGAGCGCAACGTCGGCAGCCTGCAGGAGGCTATCGAGACCCTGCCCATGCGCCGGCCATATAGCGATGCCTGCCGACAGGGTGACCGGCAGAGTACCTATGCGCGTTGGCTGGCCAACCTGGCTCAATTGCGTCCGTAATGCCTCCAGGCGCGCCATGGCAGCCTGAGCATCAAGCCCCGGCAGGATCAGCAGGAATTCCTCGCCGCCGATACGAAACACCGCATCGGTGCTGCGCAGGTTGTCCAGCAGATGCTTGGCGACAGCCTTGAGCACGTCGTCGCCGACCAGATGGCCGCACTCGTCGTTGAGCCGTTTGAAGTGGTCTAGATCGATCAGCGCCAAGGCCAGTGGCAGGTTTTCGCGTTGCGCCCTGGCCAGTTCGCGCGAGAAGAATTCATCCAGATAGCGGCGGTTGTAGAGGCCGGTCAGCGGGTCGCACAGCGCCTGCTCGCGCAGTTGCTCGTGCAGATTCGAGATGGTGCGCAGACGCTCTTCACTCAGGGCCAGGGCCTCGGCCAGCTTGAGCTCGCTGAGGTGGCGCTGGGTCACGTCGCGTACGTAGAGCATATGGCCCAGCAGGGTCGGGCCGTGGCGAGTGGCGCGTTCGATGGCGCGCACCCGCACTTCGTAGTAGCGCGCCGCGCTGGTCAGGGTCAGCGGGCGCTCCTGATCGCCCTCGCCGGCCTCATTCAGCAGACGCTGCAGGTCGGCGCCGAACACCGGCCACTGCCCCAACTCGGTGCCCTGCCAGCCCTGCTGCAGCCCTGCCAGCTTCAGCGCGGCCGGATTGGCCTCGATCACCCGACCACGCGGATCGATCACCAGCACCGGGTCGAGCAACGCCTCCAGCAGCAGATGGCGCGCCACCGGCAGCAGGTCGAACAGGCGTACGCCGACGATCAGCCAGGAGAACGCCGCCAGGGTGAAGGCGAAGCTGAAGGGGGTCGGGTCGAAGCCGAACAGGGTCCAGCCGAACACCACATAACCGACGTTGGCCACCCAGGGCACCGCGGTGACCAGCACGAACGCCAGATAGTGACGGCGGTGCAGCCCTTGACTGAGCGCCGCGGCGCGGCTTACCACGCCCATGCAGAACGCCATGAACAGGTAGACGTAGACGGCCGTGGCATAGAACAGCGGGCCATGCTGATAGCGCACCGGGGCTCCCGGACTGTCGTCGACGGGAGCGCTGCCGGCACCGTAGAACAGGCCATGCCAGGGATTGCTCAGCGCCAGAGCCCAGACCAGCAGCGGCACCAGGCTCAGCCCCAGGATGCTGCTACGCGGCAACGGCGTGCGCATGCTGTTGACGTACTGCCAGAGGAATACCGCCCAGAACGTGGGCGTGGAAACGATGCCGGGCCAGGCCATGCTGGCCCAGAACATCTTGCATTCGGCGGCGAAGAAGCTCATTTCCAGTGCCGCGGCGCCCATCCACCAGAGGCTGGCCAGGTGCAGCAGAATGAAGCTGTCACGCTCGGGGAAGTCGCGCTGGCGGGTGACCCAGTGCGCCAGCAGGACCACCCCGAAGCACACCAGCAGGGTCATCAGGACCGGCGGTGACAGGCTCCAGCCGGAAGCCAGACAGGCCTGCATCAGCGCCCCCTCCAGCTCGGCGACAACCGGAGAACGGCACGCACGCCGCAGTCGGACGCGGCGAAACGAAATGCATGGGCGGTGACGCGAACCAAAATACGCAAGGGCCTTCCTGACCTCTGATGCTGACTGGCGCAGGGCGCCTAAGATACTGCAAAACCCCTACCACTACAGGGTTTATTCACCCACCGCGCGCCTCAGGCGCCTGGTGGGCGCCGCAGCAGGCTGGCCGCCATGGCAGCCAGCAATCCAACGCCCAGTAGCAGTACAGCCCAGAGTCCCCAGCGTTGCCAGTCACCTTGCGCAACGGCCGCTGGCTCGCCCATGGAGCCGGCCAGTGCGCTCGCATCCCCCAGCTCGGCGCGGCCGAGGCTGGCCAGACGCTCGGCCTGGTAACCGGGAATCAGGCTGGGCAGCGGCAGCGCCGCCGATTGCGCACCGGCATTGCCCAGTGCCAGGCGATAGGGCGCCTCGCCGCGGGCGAGAAAGATCAGCTGGGTGGCGCGCAAGGCGACCTGCAGGTTCGGCACCTCCGGCCCCAGACCGCCACCGCGCGGGTCGAGCTGCAGACGCAACTGACGCACCGGCCAGCCCGGCAAGGCCAGTTCGTCGTGCACCATCTCCCGGCCATTCTCCGGCAGGCGATAGAGCAGACCGCTGGCCAGCGGCCGCCACGCGCCCTGATCGCTGCTGCGCGCCTCGATACGCAGCGGTGCCAGGGTATTGGCCTGCGCCAGCGGCAGGCGCAGCCGCTCCAGAGGTAACGCCAGCGGCAGCTGCCAGCGATACAGCCCATCGGCGCCGCGCTCGGCCGGCAGCGGCTCGGACCAGACCAACGGCGCCGCCTGCTGATCCTGGCGGCGGCTGCGCAGGGTCGCCACCTCCAGCTGCGGCGCCTGCGTCGGCGCGCGCCACAGCAGACGCAGATAGCGGGCGCGCTGGCCGGGCAGCTCGATCTGGCGCTGATCGATGCGTTCGTCGGCGAAGCTCAGCCGTGCCACCTGCCCCTCGCCCCAGCTCTGCCAGCGCTGCAGGTCGTCACTGGCTTCGATGCTGAAACGCTGGAAGCCGTCCTCGCCACCGCTCCAGTCCAGGCTCAGGCGCACCAATGGGGCGTCGATGGCGCTGGCGTCGAGCAGCCAGCCGCGCAGTTGCTGGTCCGGTTCGGCGGCGGACTCGCCACGCAGCTCGATCAGTGTGCCCGTGGTGCTGCGCTCGACCCGCAAGGCCGGCGCCGCCTGTGCATCGGCGCGGCCATGCAGGGGAAACCAGCGCACGCCGTGCTCCTGTTCATGCGCCACGGTCTCGCTGCGCCCCGGGATCAGCGCATAGGCCTGAACCTTGCCCTGGGCATCGAACACGCGAAGGTCGCGCAGGTCGCCATGCTGCGCGGCAAAGTGCGCAGCGATCGGCAGCTCCAGGCGGTACCAGGGGCCCTCGCCGGACAGTTGCAACGGCGCGGCATGACGAAAGTCCTGCGCACGCTCGGCGGCCTGCAGCGCGGCGCTCAGCGACAGGGACAGCAGCAGGCCAAGACGAAGGATATTCACGCGGCAGGCTCCTGCTCGTTGCTGGTTGAAGGTTCGGTCTTGCGTGGCGGCAAGGGGGCGAAGTAACCCACCACCAGCAGCAGCACGCCGACCCCGATGAACGACACGATGCGCTCCAGGCCGCCGCGGTTGCCCAGCTCGACGAAGAACAGCTTGGCCACCACCAGGGCGATCAGCGCCGCTCCCACCAGCCACAGCTCGCGGCGTATGCGCAGGTGGCCGAAGAGCATCAGTGCCAGGGCAATCAGGGTCCAGACGATGGACAGCCCGGCCTGCACCAGCATCGAGTCGAACAGCGCAGCGCTCTGCCAGGGCACGCCGCCCCAGTGGTGCGCGGTACGCATCACCATCACGGTAAGCAGGGCGAACAGCGACAACCCCGCCACGCCCTGCACCACCTGCAGCGCTCGCGCAGGTTCCAGGCCGAGACGCGGCAGGGCGAAGCGGCCCCAGGCCAGCAGCGCGCCCAGGCACAGCAGCAGCCCCAGCTCCAGCGGGTTGAACAGCGGCAGGTAAGGCAGCGGATCGCTGTCGCCGGCACTGTTGGCGTTGGCCAGCCAGAACCAGCCAAGCATCAGCGCCGCCAGCGGCGCCGCTGCCCACAGGCGGTATTCGCGCTCGAAGCCGGCCACCGGCCAGGGTAGGCGACGCGCCTGCGCCATAAGCCAGAGATAGGCCGTCGGCAGCAGCGCCCAGCCCAGCCAGCGCCAGGCGTTGTAGTGATCGGCCAGGCTCAGCAGCAGGTAGCGCAGTTCCAGCGCCAGCACGCCGATCAGCAACCAGCAGCCGAGCACATGGGCAATGCTGGCCGCGCGGCTCGGCAGCAGTTCAGCCAGACGGCGCAGGGCGAGCAGATGCACCACCAGCACCGCAGCCCAGCCGAGCCAGCCGAAATTCGCCGCCGGGTGATGCAAGGGATGCCAGGCATAGGCCAGGATCAGACCGGCCACCGGCGCCAGCAGGCTGCACAGCAGCGACAGCTCGCGCCAGCGCGTGCGCAGCGCCAGCAGCATCCAGAGCAGAGTCGTCAGCGCCGCCGCCAGCAACAGAACAGCTGCCTGCAGCTGCGGCGCCACGAAGCGCAGCACCTCGCTGGCCAGGGCCAGTGCCCACCAGGCCGCGCCCCAGGCCAGTAACAGCTGGCCCAGGCGCTGCAGGCTGACGCCGTCGATCCCCGTCTCGCGACCGCCGTGCGCCAGGCTGTGCAGACGCCAGGCGCCGATCTGCGCGGCCAGGCCGAGCACAGCGGGCGTCCAGAAGCCGGTATGCGCCAACGGCGACAGCCCCTCGCCGCTGATTCCTGCCAGCAGCAGCGGCCCGGCGGCGAGGAAGGCCAGGCCGGCGAACAGCTGCAGCGCCAGGCTGAACAGGAAGGCGGCGCGTTGCTGCAGATACAGCGCCAGCCAAAGAATCAGCAGCCCCGTGCCGCCCCATACCGCCGCAGCCGCCACCCAGGGCAGCACGAAGAGCACGGCCAGATTGATGAACACCAGGCCCACCAGCATGACCATCGACAATGCGCCGAGCAGCCGGCGGTTCTCGCGAATCTGCGGGTCGCGCGCCGCCAGCAGCATGCCGGCAATCAGGCCGAAACCGACCATCGACGCGGCCAGCAAGCCGAACCAGCCCGCCTTGAAGCTGTTACCGCCGAACAGCGAATCCAGTGCCATCTGCCCGAGGAACAGCAGCCCGCCGAGCAGCTGCACGGCAAAGGCGCTGTAGACGAAGTTCGGCGCCGCGATGCGCAGCCCGACCAACAGCGTCGCCAGCCCCGCCAGCGCCCAGGCGATGGCCGTGCCGGGGGCCTCGAACAGCAGCGGTGCGATCAGATAGAGAAACGCCAGGCCGGCAATGCCGAGCCAGGGCAGCAGGCGCCTCTCCCAGGCGCTGCCCGCCTCAGGTTCGCGGCGCAGTTGCCAGTAGCTGAACAGCAGCGCCACGCCGAGCATCAGCGCGCCCAGCGGCGAACCCTCCAGCAGACTGGCGTAGCCGAGATCCAGGCCACTGACGAAGGCCAGCGCTGCGCCGAGCTGCAGCAACAGGGCGAAGGCGCGCGCCAGCGGTCGGCCCTGGCGCAGGCCGAGCCAGTAGATACCGGCGCCTTCCACCGCCCAGGCCGCCGCCGTCCAGCGCGCATCCAGCCCCAGCGGAATGGCCAGGCTGGCGAACACCACGCCGAGCGCCAGGCAGCTTTCCACCAGCAGCAAGGCGCGCTCGCCGGCGCGCGCCTTGAGTATGCGCGCCAGCAGCAGATAGAACAGACCGAGGCCGAGGGCGCTGAACGCCGCAGCGAACTCGATATGGCGCACCAGCGCCACCTGCAGGCCGAAGCCGATCAGTGGCGGGCCGAACAGGGTGGTGGCATCGACATAATCGCCACGCCGCGCCGACCAGCGCAGCAGCTCGTCACGCGTCTCGGGCGCATCCGCCGCGTCACGCAGGGTACGGCGGGCGAACAACAGGCCGATGGCCACGTACATCAAAAAGAACAGGATCAGGAACGGCTGGGTGCTGCCCAGCAGCTCCGGCGTGTAGGAGCGCAGGCCCCAGGCGAAGCCGATGCCGAAGGTGCCGACGAAGCCGATCAGGTTGAGCAGGCGCCAGGCCTTGAACCAGGCGATGGCGAAGATGCCGGCATTGAGCAGGGCGAAATAGGAGAACAGCGCGACATGGTTGCCGCTGCCGGTGGAGGTCAGGATCGGTGCGGCGAAGCCGCCCAGCGCTGCCGCGGCGGCCAGGCCCAGGGCGTTCTGCTGCACGGCGAGAATCGCCGAGAATAGCGTGACCGCCACCAGCAGCCCCAGCGCCATGCCGGGGTCGAGCAATGGGTGCAGGCGCATGGCGGCGAACACCGTCAGGTACAGCACGGCGATACCGGTGCCCTGCAGCACCAAGGCGTAACCGGGATTGCGCCGGCGTAGCCACCAGCCCAGGCCGAGCAGAGCCAGGGCACTGGCCGCCACGCCCATGTAGCGCAGCTCGATCGGCACCTCGACGCCTTCGGTGGCGTAGCGCAGCAGAAAGGCCAGGCCGAGGAACAGCAGCACCACACCGACCCGCAATACGGTGTTGCCACCCAGCAGCCAGGCCTTGGCAGCGGCGAAGCCGCGTTCGAGCAGATTCGGTTCGCGCGGCGTCTGCGCGCGCCAGGGGCTTTGCTGCGGCGCGGGTGGCGGTCGATGAGCAGTTGGTGCGGCGGCGGGTGCAGGTTCTGCGGCCGGCTGCGGGGCTGGCGCCTCGATCTCCGGCGCCAGCGTCCAGTCCAGCTCCGGTTCCGGCGTCGGCTCGGCGGCCTGCGCCACCACCAATTCCACTGGTTGTTCGGCTTGCGGCTCGCTATTGACGCTGGCCTGGGCTGGAGTCGGCTCGGGCGCGGGTTCATCGCGCTGACCCTGCTCCACCTTGACCAGGCGCTCGTGCATGGCGCGCGTGCCGCGCTCGAAGCGCTCGGCGAATTCCTTGAGCTGTGCGGTCAGTTGCGCGTTGCGCGTCTCCAGCCCTTGCAGACGCAGCGCCTGCCCCAGACTGAGGCCGAGCAGGCCGCCAAGAATGGCGCCCGTGACGGATTCGCTGGCGCCCGCGCCGAGCACCAGTCCGACCAGCATGAAGATCCATTGCATGCGTTATGTCCTACCGCTGTGGAAGTGTCCTCGCGTCCCTGCCGGCAGCCCGAGGTGGCTGCCAGTATAGGAGCAGCGAGCGTCCAGCCACAGAGAGACGACTGCCACCCAGGTCACAGGCACAACGCAAAGTAGCCAACTGCCAGCCGGTGCTTCACAAATGCCGCGCGCCCGCTATCATCGCCGCCCCGTGACAGCAGCGGCGCAGACCGCACGATAAAGCCATGATGAAGCCCCGCCTGATAGCCGCCGCCGAGATCGACCGCCTGGAAACCTGGGCCAAATACACGGCCGACATGTGCCACAGCTGCATCTCCAGCTGCTGCACCCTGCCGGTGGAAGTACGCCTGAACGATCTGATCCGTCTGGAGCTGGTGGACGAGTTCGAGCGCAGCGAGCCACCGAAGAACATCGCCAAGCGCCTGCAGAAGGATGGCGTGGTCGAGCGCTTCAACCAGAAGTCGGGCATCTTCACCCTGACCCGCATGTCCAACAACGACTGCCTGTTCCTCGATCGCAAGACGCGCCTGTGCACCGTCTACGACAAGCGCCCGGATACCTGCCGCCATCATCCCAAGGTCGGCCCGCGGCCGGGGTATTGCGCTTACAAACCGAAGTAGGCCGGACATGCGCGGCGCGCTGCAGCGCCGCGCATTTCGGGTATATCAGCGCTGCAGCACGCGGATCCGGGACAGCAGCTCGTCACGGTCGACATAGCACCCCTGGAAATGCCGCGCGCCGCTCGCCGAGTCGAATTCGGTGCGCGCGTGCATCACCCGCCGATTGTCGAAGCACCACAGCTGCCCGGCCTCGAGCCGGCGCTGCAGGCGAAAGCGTGGCTCGCGGGTCAGGGCGATGAAGCGCCGATAGGCACGATACAGCGCCGGCATGCGCTCGACCGGCGCGTCGAACGGGCCACGCAGGAAGTTGGCCATGCGCACCTCGCCGATCCGCCCCTCGGCATCCAGCGCGATGATCGGCGCCAGGCAACGGTAGTCGCTGGTGCGGCTCTTGTTGCGGAACTCCACCGGCGTCGTGCACAGGATGTCGAACAGCTCGGGCGACTCCTGGTGCAGTGCCTCGGCGATGGCGAAACCGTCGACGAACACGCTCTCGCCGCCCGTCGCATCGTTGACCAGGCAATGCAGGAACTGCAGGCCCGGCTGCAGCTCGCGGGTCGGCAGGTCGGTGTGCAGCGGCAGGTTGAAGGCGGTGTAGGCGTTGCTGTCGGCATCGGCCTTGGACTGCACGTCGAACAGCACGCCGAAGTTGCTCTCGCGAATGAAGGAGATGCGCTTGGCGAGCCGGAGCAGAACGCCCTCGCTGGCCGGCACCGCCACCAGCTGGGTCAGGCCCAGATCGCGCACCGCCAGCAACCAGCGCAACAGGGTGGCGTCGTCCTCGAGCACCGCCTGGTAGTCGAAGCGCGGCAACTGCTCGGCCAGTTCGGCACCCCACAGCTGCGGTTGCGGACGCTGCGCCTGGCGCTCTTCGCGCGATGCCGGGTCATAGGCGTGGGCCCGCAGCCAGCCGGGATGGAAGCGGCTGTGGTGACCGCCCAGCCAGTCGATCAGCAGATGGCCCTGCTCGTCGATGCGGGTCCGCTGTGGAGACAGCTCCTCCGCCACGTCGACGATCTCCAGCAGCTGTTCCCGGGTCACGCCGTAGACGCACTGGCTGCAGGGGCAGTTGTCGCGCAGCCACTGGTAATGGAAGGGGCTGACCCGGCCATCGCTCCAGGTGACCAGCAGGCTGTCGCGGGTAGCGTTGAGGCCGACCAGGTCGGCACTGATCGGGTAGGTACGCCAATCGGCGATGGGCGCGGCCTGGAGCGAGGGATCTACGGCATTCATGGCGGTCTCCTTGCGGGATGCTGGCCCGCGAAATTGTTGTCAGAGATGGGGGGACGCACACCAGGCCATCCTGGCCTGCCGGCCGGGCACTAGGCCCTGGCCGGGGGCAAGGCTATGACCCGGCCGACATGCAGCGGTATGGGCAGACTCCGATGGGCCTGCGCCAACGCCAGCAGCCGTTGCCGCACCTGCTCGTCGAACGCGGCCGAACGGCCGCCGGCAGTGTCGATGTTCATCAGCATCTGCTCGCTGGCGGCGAGCAGTTCCTCGCCCTCCGGGTAGTAGAGGCCGTGGTGGATGTGCAGGCGCTTGCCGTCATGCGCCAGCAACTGGGTGCGCACCTCTACCTCGGCGCCGAGCTTGATCTCGGCCAGGTAGTTGAGGTGGCACTCCAGGGTGTACAGAGTGTGGCCGCTGCGGGCGCGCCCCGCCTCGTCCAGGCCCAGGTAGTCCATGAGCGCGTCGGTGGCGTAGCTGAAGATCAGCAGATAGAAGGCATCGCGCAGATGGCCGTTGTAATCCACCCACTCGGGGGGAATGGTGGTGCGATAAGTCGGCAGATTCATGTTCAGCTTCCGTTGAGGCTCTCCCCGCCCCCTCTCCCTTCAACGGGAGAGGGGAGCTGGACAGGAGTCGCCCGTAGGGTGCGCCGCGCGCACCGGAAAGACGCGGTTACTCGGCGAACTCGAAGCCATGCTTGGCCTTGGTCTGGCGGATCGCCTCCAGCACCGCCAGCAGGCAATCGTCGCGATAGCGCTCCAGGGCATCCAGGCTGCGTTCGCCCTGCTGCTCGGCTGTGCCCTCGACCACCGCGTCGATCAGCCCCTCGGTCAGCTCCGGCGCCTCAAGGTACGTCCAGGGCAGCTTCAGCGCCGGGCCGAATTGGGCCATGAAGTGACGCATGCCGGCCGGGCCGCCGGCCAGGGTGTAGGTCAGGAAGCTGCCCATGAACGACCAGCGCAGGCCGGCGCCGAAGCGGATCGCATCGTCGATCTCGCCGGTGCTCGCCACGCCGTCGTTGACCAGGTGCAGCGCCTCGCGCCACAGGGCCTCGAGCAGGCGGTCGGCGATAAAGCCCGGCACCTCCTTGCGCACATGCAGCGGGCGCATGCCCAGCGATTGGTAGACCTCGATGGCGGCCTGCACCGCCTCAGGGGCGGTCTTCGCGCCGCCCACCACCTCCACCAGCGGCAGCAGATAGACCGGGTTGAACGGGTGGCCGACCAGGCAGCGCTCGGGATGCTTGGCGTCTGCATAGAATTCGCTGGGCAGCAGGCCCGAGGTGCTGGAGCCGATCAACACATCCGGGCGCGCCGCGGCACTGATCTTCGCGTGCAGCTCGCACTTGAGCTCGAGGCGCTCGGGGGCGCTCTCCTGGATGAAATCGGCATCGCGTACGCAGTCTTCGATGGTGTCCACGAAGCGCAGGCGCTCCAGCGAGGCGCCGGGGGCCAGGCCCTGCTTCTGCAGCGCCGGCCAGGCGTTGGCCAGGCGCGTGCGCAGCGCGGCCTCGGCGCCGGGCGCCGGGTCCCAGGCGATCACGTCGAGGCCGTGAGCCAGGGCGCGGGCGATCCAGCCGGCGCCGATCACGCCGGTGCCGAGGGCGGCGAAGGTCTTGATGTCGGTAACGAAGGTCATGGTGAACTCCGGTAGCCCGGATGCAATCCGGGGCATGGCAGGTGAAGTTTTCCCGGATTGCCTCCGGGCTACGGGGGATGCACACAGGCCCTCTCCCCCGGCCCCTCTCCCAATGGGAGAGGGGAGAAATCATCAGCGGCGCTTGAGCTTCATCTTCTCGCGGCCTTCGGCCGGGGTCAGGGCGCGGCCGCCGAGGCGTTCGATGATCTCGATGGCACGCTCGACCAGCTGGCCGTTGCTGGCGTGCACGCCGCGATCCAGCCAGATGTTGTCCTCCAGACCGACCCGCACGTTGCCGCCGAGCAGCATGGCCTGAGCGACCATCGGCATCTGCATGCGGCCGATGCCAAAGCCGGCCCAGGTGATGCCCGCCGGCAGGTTGTCGGCCATGGCCTTCATGGTCGTGGTATCGGCTGGCGCGCCCCAGGGAATGCCCAGGCACAGCTGGATCAGCGGGTCTTCCAGCAGGCCCTCCTTGAGCAACTGCTTGGCGAACCACAGGTGGCCGGTGTCGAAGATTTCCAGCTCGGCCTTCACGCCCAGCTCGGTGATGCGTTTGGCGCCGGCACGCAGCTGCGCCGGAGTGGAGACATAGATGAAGTCGCCGTCGCCGAAATTCAGGGTGCCGCAGTCCAGGGTGCAGATTTCCGGCAGCAGCTCCTCGACATGCGCCAGGCGCTCCAGCGGGCCGACCAGGTCGGTGCCGGCGCCGAATTCCAGCGGCTGCTCGCCGCGACCGATTTCCAGGTCGCCGCCCATGCCGGCGGTGAGGTTGATGATCACGTCGGTGTCGCTCTCGCGGATGCGCTCGACCACCTCGCGGTACAGCGCCACGTTGCGGCTCGGCTTGCCGGTGTGCGGATCGCGCACATGGCAGTGGGCAACGGTGGCGCCGGCCTTGGCTGCCTCGATGGCGGCGGCGGCGATTTCCTTGGGCGTGACCGGGATGGCCGGGTGTTTGCCGACGGTGTCGCCAGCGCCGGTCACCGCGCAGGTGACGATGACTTCGTAGTTCATGGAATCTCCATCCTTATTCGAGGCGAAAGGGTGCCGTACGCGGCCAGAGGCGCACGCACGGCAGCTGATGATTGAAGTGGGAGGCGGCGCCGCGGCGCCGCGCATCTCAGTCGAGGGCGGCCCGTACTGCCGCCACGCCGTCCTGACCGTCGAAGGTGGTCACCCCGGCCAGCAGGCGGTCGAGGTCCTGCGGATTTTCCTTGAGCCAGCGACGGGCCACGGCCTTGGCATCCTCGCGAGCCATGATCGGCTCCATCAGCTCGCTTTCCTGGGCGGCGCTGAAGGTCAGGTTATTGAGCAGACGGTCGACGTTGGGGCAGCGCTGGCCATAGTCCGGGGCGACCACGGTCCAGACCGTGGCCAGGCCTTCATCGGCACCGAACACGTCCTCGCTGCCGGTGAGGTAGGTCAGGTCCATCTTGATGTTCATCGGGTGCGGCTTCCAGCCGAAGAACACCACCGGCTTCTTGGCCTTGACCGCGCGACTGACGGCCGCGAGCATGGCCGCCTCACTGGATTCCACCAGTTTGAAGCCACCGAGGCCGAACTGGTTGGTGTCGATCATCTTCTGGATGGTGGTGTTGGCCCCGGTGCCCGGGTCGATGCCGTAGATCTTGCCTTCCAGCTGGTCGCGGAACTTGGCGATGTCGGCATAGGTTCTCAGGCCCGCCTCGGCCAGGTAGGTGGGCACCGCCAGACTGGAGATGCCGTCGCTCAGGCCCGGCTCGGCGAGCACCTTGACCTCGCCCTTGTCCTGGAACGGCTTGATGTTGTCGTCCATCAGCGGTTTCCAGTAGCCGAGGAAGAAGTCGACCTGCTTCTTGCCGATGCCGGAAAAGATGATCTGCTGCGAGGCCTGGGTCTGGGTGGTTTGATAGCCCAGGCCTTCGAGCAGGGTTGCGGCCACGGCCGTGGTGGCGACCACGTCGGTCCAGCCGACCAGACCGATACGTGCCTTCTGGCAACTGGCATCTTCGGCGGCCAGCAGGGAGGAACTGAACAAGCTCAGGGTGCAGCATGCGGCCAGCGCGGTAAGACCTTTCATCTGGGTGCTCCTCATCGTGTCACAGCGGTTTGCTTTCGTTCTTCTAGAGGCCTGTCGGCCCCCACCGTGTTCCGGGATCGATTGGTCCCGATGGAGCCACTTTACGCGCCGTTTCGCCGGAAAATTCCCATTTAGCCGACCATTGCTTGACCTATGGCGACCTTATCTTGCGCGGCGCTGGCGCTTGGCTTCTTAATGAAGGGCACCCTACTGGCGGATTGCCCATGACCCAAACCTTCGCCTTCCTGCTGCTTCCCGGTTTTTCGATGATAGGCCTGATGTCGGCCATCGAACCGCTGCGCGTGGCCAACCGCTTTCGCGGCGAGCTGTACCGCTGGCGCCTGCTCAGCCTGGACAGCGAGGCGGTGGCGGCGAGCAACGGCATGTCGCTCAACGTCGAGGCCGGGCTGGAGCTGCCGGAGGAAACCCAGGCGCTGTTCGTGGTCGCCGGTTTCGAGCCCCTGACGCATTACGACAAGCGCCTGGCGCATTGGCTGCAACGCCGCGAACGCGAGGTCAAGGTGCTCGGCGCCATCGACACCGGCAGCTTCGTGCTGGCCGAGGCCGGCCTGTTCGAGCAGCAGCGCCTGACCCTGCACTGGGAGGCGATCGACGCCTTCTGCGAGCGCTATCCGCAGCTGCAGGTGACCCAGGAGCTGTTCGAGATCGATGGCCGGCGCATCACCAGCGCCGGCGGCACCAGCAGCCTCGACCTGATGCTCGGGCTGATCGGCCGGGATCACGGCGAACCGCTGGCAGTGCAGGTATCCGAGCAGTTCGTGCTCGGTCGCATCCGTACCCGCCAGGACCACCAGCGCATGCAGATCGCCAGCCGCTACGACCTGCACAACAAGAAACTGGTACGGGTGATCGGCGAGATGGAGCGCCACTGCGATCAGCCACTGCCCTGCGAGGAGTTGGCCGAGCAGGTCGGGGTCAGCGTGCGCCAGCTGGAGCGACTGTTCCGCCATCACCTGAACACCACACCTTCGGCGTTCTACCTCGGTCTGCGTCTGGACAAGGCACGCCAGCTGCTGCGCCAGAGCGATCTGAGCGTGCTGGAGGTGGGCCTGGCCTGCGGCTTCGACTCGGCGTCGTATTTCTCGCGCTGCTACCGCCAGCACTTCGCCGCCAGCCCCAGCCAGGATCGTCACGAGCGGCCTGCACCCAGCTAAGGCTGCGTCCCATGGTGCGCACAGCGCACCCTACGACGAAACGCTGGCATATCCGTTCGCGACCTCGACTTGACGCTTTCGGCAAACCCCCAGTCGTTTTTGCACCGGGGCACCCTGCCCCCCAGGGATAAGCTCTCCCCAAAGCGCCGACGACCGATTCGGCGCATCCGTTTAGGGGACAAGCCTGATGAGCCCAGCCGAATTGCACGCCGACAGCATCGTCATCGACGGTCTGATCATCGCCAAGTGGAACCGCGAACTGTTCGAAGACATGCGCAAGGGCGGCCTGACCGCCGCCAACTGCACCGTCTCCGTCTGGGAAGGTTTCCAGGCCACGGTCAACAACATCGTGGCCAGCAACAACCTGATCCGCGATAACAGCGACCTGGTCATGCCGGTGCGCACCACCGCCGATATCCGCAAGGCCAAGGAACAGGGCAAGACCGGCATCCTCTACGGCTTCCAGAACGCCCATGCGTTCGAGGACCAGATCGGCTACGTCGAGGTGTTCAAGCAGCTCGGCGTGGGCATCGTGCAGATGTGCTACAACACCCAGAACCTGATCGGCACCGGCTGCTACGAGCGCGACGGCGGCCTGTCCGGCTTCGGCCGCGAGATCGTCGCCGAGATGAACCGCGTCGGCATCATGTGCGACCTGTCCCACGTCGGCTCCAAGACCAGCGAGGAAGTCATCCTCGAGTCGAAGAAGCCGGTCTGCTACTCCCACTGCCTGCCGTCGGGCCTGAAGGAGCATCCGCGCAACAAGTCCGACGAAGAGCTGAAGTTCATCGCCGATCACGGCGGCTTCGTCGGCGTGACCATGTTCGCGCCCTTCCTGGCCAAGGGCATCGATTCGACCATCGACGACTACGCCGAGGCCATCGAGTACGTGATGAACCTGGTCGGCGAAGACGCCATCGGTATCGGCACCGACTTCACCCAGGGGCATGGCAAGGAATTCTTCGAGTACCTGACCCATGACAAGGGCTACGCCCGCCGTCTGACCAACTTCGGCAAGATCGTCAACCCGCTGGGCATCCGCACCGTGGGCGAGTTCCCCAACCTCACCGAGACCCTGCTCAAGCGCGGCATGCCCGAGCGCGTGGTGCGCAAGGTGATGGGCGAGAACTGGCTGCGCGTACTGGCCGACGTCTGGGGCGAATGATGAATACCTGCGGCGCCTACTGCGCCCACCGATAGCTGCGTCGCGTCCTCTCGACGTGCTCGCTACGGCTCCACAGGCATTCACCCACATTTTTCAACACGCAAGACAACGAATTCTGGAGTTTGAACACATGGCCACCCACGCCCCCGAAATGCCCATCCTGGTCGACGACGAAACCGGCGTCTGGACCACCGACGCCCTGCCGATGCTCTACGTGCCGCGGCATTTCTTCGTCAACAACCACATGGGCATCGAGGAAGTGCTCGGCGCCGAGAAGTACGCCGAGATCCTCTACAAGGCCGGCTACAAGTCCGCCTGGCACTGGTGCGAGAAGGAAGCCGAGTGCCATGGCCTGTCCGGCGTGGCGGTGTTCGAGCACTACATGAAGCGCCTGTCGCAGCGCGGCTGGGGCCTGTTCAAGATCCAGTCGATCGACCTCGAGGCCGGTACCTGCGAGGTGCGCCTGGATCACTCGGCCTTCGTCTACGTCTACGGCAAGTGCGGGCGCCCGGTCGACTACATGTTCACCGGCTGGTTCGCCGGGGCCATGGACCAGATTCTGCAGGCCCAGGGCAGCAGCATCCGCACCGTCGCCGAGCAGGTCTACGGTGCCTCGCAGGAAGGCCACGACCACGGCCTGTTCCGCGTCAAACCGCTCTAAAACAAAGGTATGCAGGAGGGCTTCAGCCGCGACGCCATCGCCCCTGAAGCGCCTTCCGACAAAAAGACCCCAGGCCGCTTTTCCGTGAGGGTGCCGCAATGGCTTTCGAAGCAATGTTCCAGCCGATCCAGATCGGCAAACTGACCATCCGCAACCGCGTGCTCTCCACCGCGCACGCCGAGGTCTACGCCACCGACGGCGGCATGACCACCGAGCGCTACGTCAAGTATTACGAAGAGAAGGCCAAGGGCGGCATCGGCCTGGCCATCTGCGGCGGTTCCTCCGTGGTGGCCATCGACAGCCCGCAGGAATGGTGGAGCTCGGTCAACCTGTCCACCGACCGCATCATCCCGCACTTCCAGAATCTGGCCGACGCCATGCACAAGCACGGCGCCAAGATCATGATCCAGATTACCCACATGGGTCGCCGCTCGCGCTGGGACGGCTTCAACTGGCCGACCCTGATGTCGCCGTCGGGCATCCGCGAACCCGTGCACCGCGCCACCTGCAAGACCATCGAGCCGGAAGAGATCTGGCGCGTGATCGGCAACTACGCCCAGGCCGCGCGCCGGGCCAAGGAAGGCGGCCTGGACGGCGTCGAGCTGTCCGCCGTGCACCAGCACATGATCGACCAGTTCTGGTCGCCGCGGGTCAACAAGCGTACCGACGAATGGGGCGGCAGCTTCGAGGGCCGCATGAAGTTCGGTCTGGAAGTGCTCAAGGCGGTGCGCGCCGAGGTGGGCCCGGACTTCTGCGTGGGCATGCGTATCTGCGGCGACGAGTTCCATCCGGACGGCCTGTCCCACGAGGACATGAAGCAGATTGCCGCCTACTACGACGCCACCGGCATGATCGACTTCATCGGCGTGGTGGGCTCGGGCTGCGACACCCACAACACCCTGGCCAACGTCATCCCCAACATGAGCTACCCGCCGGAGCCCTTCCTGCACCTGGCGGCCGGCATCAAGGAAGTGGTCAAGGTACCGGTGCTGCACGCGCAGAACATCAAGGATCCGAACCAGGCCACCCGTATCCTCGAAGGCGGCTACGTGGATATGGTCGGCATGACCCGCGCGCATATCGCCGACCCGCACCTGATCGCCAAGATCAAGATGGGCCAGGTCGACCAGATCAAGCAGTGCGTCGGCGCCAACTACTGCATCGACCGCCAGTACCAGGGCCTGGACGTGCTGTGCATCCAGAACGCCGCGACATCCCGTGAATACATGGGCGTGCCGCACATCATCGAGAAATCCACCGGGCCCAAGCGCAAGGTGGTGATCGTCGGCGGCGGCCCGGCCGGGATGGAAGCGGCGCGCGTCGCTGCCGAGCGTGGCCACGACGTCACCCTGTTCGAGAAGAAGGATGCCCTGGGCGGCCAGATCACCACCGCCTCCAAGGCCCCGCAGCGCGACCAGATCGCCGGCATCACCCGCTGGTACCAGTTGGAGCTGGCACGCCTGGGCATCGATCTGCGCCTGGGCACCGCCGCCGACGTGGCGACCATTCAGGACATGCGCGCCGACATCATCATTCTGGCCAACGGCGGCCATCCGTACCTGGAGCAGAACGAGCACTGGGGCGCGGCCGAAGGCCTGGTGGTGAGCAGCTGGGACGTGCTCGACGGCAAGGTGGCGCCGGGCAAGAACGTACTGGTCTACGACACCATCTGCGAATTCACCGGCATGTCGGTGGCCGACTTCATGGCCGACAAGGGCTCGCAGGTCGAGATCGTCACCGACGACATCAAGCCGGGCGTGGCCATGGGCGGCACCAGCTTCCCCACCTACTACCGCAGCATCTACCCCAAGGAAGTGATCATGACCGGCGACATGATGCTGGAAAAGGTCTACCGCGAGGGCGACAAGCTGGTGGCGGTGCTGGAGAACGAATACACCGGCGCCAAGGAAGAGCGCGTGGTCGACCAGGTGGTGGTGGAGAACGGCGTGCGTCCGGACGAGTCGCTGTACTACGCGCTGAAGGAAGGCTCGCGCAACAAGGGCCAGATCGACGTCGAGGCGCTGTTCGCGATCAAGCCGCAGCCCTGTCTGTCCGAGTCGGGCGACGGCTACCTGCTGTTCCGCATTGGCGACTGCGTGGCGCAGCGCAACACCCACGCGGCGATCTACGACGCCCTGCGTCTGTGCAAGGACTTTTAAGCGGCCCCCTCTCCCGCTTGCGGGAGAGGGCGGGGGGAGAGGGTGATCTGCCAACTCGGTAGCGGGCCACTCCCCTCTCCCTAACCCTCTCCCCCAAGGGGGAGGGAACCGGTTCGGCGTAACTCTCTCGGTCCCGCCAAGGAGACCAACCGATGTTGAACACCATCCTCCCCATCCTGCTGTTCGCTGCCCTGGCCCTCGCGGTCATCGGCGCGGCCAGGCGCTTCTTCATGTGGCGCCGCGGCCGACCGGCCAAGGTCGACTGGATCGGCGGCCTGCTGAAGATGCCGCGCCGCTACCTGGTGGATCTGCACCATGTGGTCGAGCGCGACAAGTACATGTCCAAGACTCACGTGGCCACCGCCGGCGGCTTCGTCCTGGCCGCCGTGCTGGCGATCGTCGTGCACGGTTTCGGCCTGCACAACCGTATCCTCGGCTTCGCCCTGCTGGCGGCCACGGTGCTGATGTTCGTCGGCGCCCTGTTCGTCGCCAAGCGCCGGCGCAACCCGCCGAGCCGGCTGTCGAAGGGCCCGTGGATGCGCCTGCCGAAGAGCCTGCTGATGTTCGCGGCGAGCTTCTTTATCGCCACGCTGCCGGTTGCCGGGATTCTGCCGGCCGACTTCGGCGGCTGGATTCTGGCCGCCGTACTGACCGTCGGCGTGGCCTGGGGCGTGTCCGAGCTGTTCTTCGGCATGACCTGGGGCGGGCCGATGAAGCACGCCTTCGCCGGCGCCCTGCACCTGGCCTGGCACCGCCGCGCCGAACGCTTCGGCGGCGGTCGCTCGACCGGTCTGAAAGCCCTCGATCTGGACGATCCGAAGGCACCGCTGGGCGTGGAAAAACCCACCGACTTCACCTGGAACCAGCTGCTCGGCTTCGACGCCTGCGTGCAGTGCGGCAAGTGCGAGGCCATGTGCCCGGCCTTCGCCGCCGGCCAGCCGCTCAATCCGAAGAAGCTGATCCAGGACATGGTCATCGGCCTGGCCGGTGGCAACGACGCCCAGTTCGCCGGTTCGCCCTACCCTGGCAAACCGCTGGGTGAGCACAGCGGCGGCCCGCATCAGCCGATCGTGTCGCTGCAAGGCAAGGCGCTGGTGGATGCCGAGACGCTGTGGTCCTGCACCACCTGCCGCGCCTGCGTCGAGGAATGCCCGATGATGATCGAGCACGTCGATGCCATCGTCGATATGCGCCGCCACCTGACCCTGGAAAAGGGCGCCACGCCGAACAAGGGCGCCGAGGTGCTGGACAACCTGATCGCCACCGACAACCCGGGCGGCTTCAACCCCGGCGGCCGGCTGAACTGGGCCGCCGACCTCAACCTGCCGCTGCTCGCCGACAAGCAAGAGACCGACGTGCTGTTCTGGGTGGGTGACGGCGCCTTCGATATGCGCAATCAGCGCACCCTGCGCGCCTTTGTGAAGGTGCTCAAGGCTGCCGACGTGGACTTCGCCGTGCTCGGCCTGGAAGAGCGCGACAGCGGCGACGTGGCCCGCCGTCTGGGTGACGAGGCGACCTTCCAGAACCTGGCCAAGCGCAACATCGCCACCCTGAGCAAGTACCGCTTCAAGCGCATCGTCAGCTGCGACCCGCACAGCTTCCATGTGCTGAAGAACGAATACGGCGCCCTCGGCGGCCACTACGAAGTGCTGCACCACAGCACCTTTATCGACGAGCTGGTGCGCAAGGGTTCGCTGAATCTGGGCCAGAGCAAGGCCACCAGCGTGACCTATCACGACCCCTGCTACCTCGGCCGCTACAACGGCGAGTACGAGGCGCCGCGCGCCGTGCTCAAGGCCATCGGCATCGAAGTGAAGGAAATGGAACGCTCCGGTTTCCGTTCGCGCTGCTGCGGCGGTGGCGGCGGCGCGCCGATCACCGACATCCCCGGCAAGCAGCGGATTCCCGACATGCGCATGGTCGACATCAAGGAGACCGGCGCCGAACTGGTGGCCGTGGGCTGCCCGCAGTGCACGGCGATGCTCGAAGGCGTGGTCGCCCCGCGTCCGGAGATCAAGGACATCGCCGAACTGGTGGCCGAAGTGCTGATCGAGCCCGTCGAGGTGGCGGCAAAAAAGCCGGCAGCCAGGCGTGAACTGGCGGAGGTGCAGTGATGAAACGACTGCATACAGACGTAGGGCGGGTGCAACCCGCCAACACCTGTCCGGCGGGTTGCACCCGCCCTACGCAAGCGCCTGATCAGGAGATCGCAGCATGAGCGACATCATCCGCCGCGACCCGCGCGCCGAGTGGATCGCCCGCAACCGCCTGCATCCGCTGCATGCGGCCATGCAGAGCCAGAACCAGACCAGCTGGATGGGCCCCAACGGCATCATCCGCAAGAACCCGCACGCCATCGCTGCCGGCTTTATCGGCCCGGCCGGGCTCAAGCGCATCGACCGCAGCGGCGCTCAGCAGGGCACCGCCGGCAAGCGCAGCAGCGCCAGCGTCGAAGTCCAGCTGCCGCTGCATGTGATCGAGCAACCGGCCTTCCACGTCTGCGTGGTGCCGGACATGGTCGGCGGGCGCCTGTCCAGCCATGACAAGGACCTGCTCGGCCTGGCCCGCAAGCTGGCCGGCGAGAGCGGCGCCGTGGTCGCCGTGGTGTTCGGCGAGGACAAGGAAAGCGCCTTCGACACGGCCGGCGTCGACCGCTTGCTGCGCATCGCAGGCGATGCCTTCGACGGCTACGCCCCGGAAGCCCGCGTACTGGCCCTGAGCGCCGTGGAAAGCCAACTGGCGCCGCGTCACTGGCTGCTGCCCGACAGCCGCACCGGTGGCGGCGAACTGGGCCGCCGCCTGGCCGCCAAGCTGGGCGAGCGCCCGGCCACGCGCGTCTGGCAGGTCGCCGGCGAGCAGGCCATCGGCCGCGCCGGCAGTGGCCAGCAGGATATCCAGCGCGCCCTGCCCCGCTTGATCCTGGCCGCGGCCGAATGCGCCGAGCCGGTCAGCGAAACCCGCCATGAAGCTCGCCCGCTGGAGCTGGGCGAGAAGGTCGCCCACAGCCTGCCGCGCATCGAGGATCTCGGCCCGGTGGCCGTGGACCCGGCGCAGATTCCCATGGCCGAGGCCGAGTTCATTCTCTCCGGCGGCAACGGCGTGAAGGACTGGGAGCTGTTCCACCAGGCCGCCGTCGCCCTCGGCGCCACCGAAGGTGCCTCGCGCGTGGCGGTGGACGACGGCTTCATGCCGCGTAACCGCCAGGTGGGCGCCACCGGTACCTGGGTCACCGCCCGCGTCTACCTGGCGGTCGGCATCTCCGGCGCCATCCAGCACCTGCAGGGCATCGGCGCCTGCGACAAGGTGGTGGCGGTGAACATGGATCCCGGCTGCGACATGATCAAGCGTGCCGACCTCTCGGTGATCGGCGACTCGGCGGCGATCCTGCGCGCGCTGATGGAACGCGTCGCCGCCTGGCGCCAGGAAGGAAAACGTGATGCGGCGTAGCCCGGATGAAATCCGGGTTCACCACCAGCTTTCCCGGATTGCATCCGGGCTACGGGGACACCATGACTGATCTGAATATCGTCGCCCTGGTCTCGGTCGGCGCCCACCCGACCTCCGGCCGCTCGCGCCGCGCCGAACAGGACGCCCGCGCGGTGGAGCTCGGCCTGCGCCTGGCCGGGCAGAATCTGCAACTGCTGCATGCCGGCGACCCACAGGCCGACGCGCTGCGCGGCTACCTGGGCATGGGCCTGGAACAGCTCGACGTGCTGGAGCAACCCGAAGGCGCCGACGCCCTGCCGCTGCTGGTGGACTATCTGCAAGGCAGCCGTACGCAGCTGGTACTCACCGGCAGCCAGGCGGAAACCGGCGAAGGCTCGGGCATGCTGCCGTTCCTGCTGGCCGAGCGCCTGGGCTGGCCGATGGTGGTCGGTCTGGCCGAGGTGGAGAAAGTGGAGAATGGCGTGGCCCAGGTGCTGCAGGCGCTGCCGCGTGGCCAGCGCCGTCGCCTCAAGGTGCGTCTGCCCTGCGTGGCCAGTGTCGACAATGCCGCCCCGGTGGCGCGCCAGAGCGCCTTCGGCCCGGCCCGCCGCGGGCAGATCGAAGCCCACGAGGTGACGGTGGTGGATGACCCGCTGCTGGCCGAGGCCAGCCTGCAACCGGCCAAGCCGCGGCCCAAGCGCCTGAAGGTGATCAAGGCCAAGACCGGCGCGGAACGCATGAAGGCCGCCACGGCCAAGGCCAGTGGTGGCGGCGGTCAGGTGCTCAAGGATGTCTCGCCACAGGACGGCGCGGAGGCTATCTTCAAACTACTTATCGAGGAAGGCGTCTTACGCTGACGCCCCAAGCCCAGGAGCCACGACCATGATGCACGCCGATCTGATCGACCAGGAAGACTTCCGCGAGCGCCTGATCGCGCTGGGCCTGAGCATTCCGGCGGGGGCCTCGCCGGAGCAGGCCTGCGAACTGGCCGTCAGCGGTCTCAGCCCGGAGCGTGCCGTGGCCCTGCGCCACCTGGTGGAGGAACTGCTCGGCGGCAGCGCCACCCTGCTGCCCAACGTGCGCGAAGCCATCAGCCGGCATCTGCTGCCGGCGCTGGTGCCGAAGCCGGCCTGATACTCCTCGGTGCGCACGGCGCACCCTACGGACGGGCGCCACTGGGTGGGGTGCGCTGTGCGCGCCAATCTTCTACAGAGCCGTAGGGTGGGCGAAGCCCACCCTACACCTGATGCAGACGGCTTTAGCCGCGACCCAAATACAACGGGGCGCCACTGGCGCCCCGTTTTCATTGCGGCTCGATTCAGATGCGCACGCTGGCGAAGGTCGATTCGCCCTGGGCGCGATTGAGCGCCAGCACGGCACTGGAGTTGATCTGCTGCTCGGGAATCGGCAGCAGCACCACCAGGTTGTGGCCCTGCTGACCGGCGCGCTCGTCGCGCGGCGGAATGCCGAAATACTCGCGGTAGCACTTGGAGAAGTGCGGGGTGGAGACGAAGCCGCACACCGACGCCACCTCGATGATCGACATGCTGGTCTGCTTGAGCAGCTGGCGGGCGCGGATCAGGCGCAGCTTGAGGTAGTAGCGCGACGGCGAGCAGTGCAGGTACTTCTGGAACAGACGCTCGAGCTGGCGGCGGGAAATGTCGACGAAGCAGGCCAGCTCGTCGAGGTCGATCGGCTCCTCGAGGTTGGCCTCCATCAGCGCGACGATTTCCTGCAGCTTCGGCTGGTTGCTGCCGAGCATGTGCTTGAGCGGCACGCGCTGGTGATCCTGCTCGTTGCGAATGCGCTCGTAGATGAACATCTCGGAGATGCCGGCGGCCAGTTCGCGACCGTGCTGCTGGCCGATCAGGTGCAGCATCATGTCCATCGGTGCGGTGCCGCCGGAGGAGGTGTGGCGGTTGCGGTCGATGGAGAACAGCCGAGTGGTGATGGCGGCGCGCGGGAAGGCTTCCTGCATCGAGGCCAGACACTCCCAGTGCACGCTGCAATCGTAGCCGTCGAGCAGACCGGCCTTGGCCAGCGCCCAGCTGCCGGTGCACACCGCGCCGAGCTGACGGCCCTGGCGCGCCTGCAGCTGCAGCCAGCTGACGTGCTCGCGCTTGACGCTGTGCTGGATGTCGACGCCACCGCAGACGATTACCGCATCCAGCGCCGGCGCGCTGTGCATGGCGGCATCCGGGGTGATCTGCAGACCATCGCTGGCGCTGACCGGGAGGCCGTCGTGCGTGAGGGTGTGCCAGCGATACAGCTCCTTGCCGGAGAGCTGGTTGGCCATGCGCAGGGGCTCCACCGCCGACGCGAGGGAAATCAGGGTGAAGTTGTCCAGAAGCAGAAAGCCGATGGACTGGGCGACACGGTTCTGGGGTTGCGCCCCTTGAGTGAACTGCGACATCGATGAAACCCTCACGCTAAGCACGGTATGAGCCCAACTTCGAAGTGGGCCTCGGTTTTATTCTGGCTCTGGTTCAAGGGAACCAGATGGCTATCCATACCCAGGCAAAGGTCATGCCTAAATTGATCGCGCGTTCAATAAAAGCGCATCCCTCGCCGAGCAGCGCACCAGACAGGTCTTCCCTGAGCGACGACAGAGCCGACCGGGTCCTCTCCAGACCGCATGCCAGTGGGGCCCTGAGCATTTCGGTAGCACTGTCCGCGGGCGGTGCTACATACCCGTTGCCCGGCAGTAACGGATGGATGGTAACGATCATGACCCATCAGTCACGACTCGTGCTAGCGACACTCGTCGCCTTCGCACCAAAACCTCGCAGATCGCGTCCTGTGCCGGGCTTTCTGCACCAGCAGGGATCAACGCCGCGGCGTTGTTCGTCAGCCCAAGGCTCGCGAGATGCCTGGCTGGATCAGCCGATTCAATGATCAAGTTTTCACCACCTCGACCACGTCTGAAATCGACTCGCGCATATCCAATTGCGTCGTTTTGCTCCGTGCCGGCCACGTCTTTTTCTGGCATGTCGAGGTCGCTTCTCATTCACGGAGCGGCCCGCCTCTTGCTGTGAAATAGCCATTCGCCATTCCCTGGATCTTCCATCCGGCTCCGGCCGCCCGAACAGAGGCATTCCATGAACGGACTTTCTCGTTGGCTGCTCGCTTCTACCCTTGCCTCCTGCGCCACGTTGCAGGCGGCCGAATCGGAACGCTGCGAACTGGTACGCCTGAGCGACGTCGGCTGGACCGACATCACCATGACCACCACGGTGGCGCGCCTGGTGATGAGCGAAATCGGCTACCGCACGCAGGTCAGACGCCTGACGTTACCCGACACCTACCGCGGCCTGTCCGAAGGCCACCTGGACGTGTTTCTCGGCAACTGGATGCCGGCACAGGCCGAACTGGTCCAACCCCTCCTGGACAGCGGCAGAATCGAGAAGCTGAACACCAATCTGCCGACGGTGCGCTACACCCTGGCGGTGCTGACGCCGGGCTACGAGGCCGGGCTGAAGGACTTCGCCGACATCCAGCGTTACAAGAACGAACTCGGCGGGCAGATCTTCGGTATCGAACCGGGCAACGAAGGCAACGAAATGCTCAAGGGCATGATCCGCGACAACACCTTCGGTCTGGGGGGCTTCAGCCTGGTGGAGACCAGTGAGAGCGGCATGCTCAATCACGTCGAACGCGCCCAGCGGCTGGGCAAGTGGGCCGTGTTCCTGGGCTGGGAACCGCACCCGATGAACGAGCGTCTGAAGATGAACTATCTGTCCGGCGGTGACGATTATTTCGGCCCCAACTATGGCGCGGCACAGGTCAACACGGTGGCGCGAGGCAACTTCAGCCAGCAATGCCCCAACCTGGCCCGGCTGTTTCGCAACATGACCTTCACCATCACGGCGGAGAACCAGCTGATGAGCGCCGTGCTGGAGGGCAATACCAACCGCCGCCGCGTGGCCAAGCGCTGGATCGAAGACAACCCGCAGATGATCGCGGCCTGGCTCAAGGGCGTGACCCGCTACCAGGGCGGCCCCATCGACAGAGCCTTCGACATGCCGCTGGCAGCGAACAACTGAGAACCATGGCGGAAAGCCAGGAAAAGACGGCAACGATGGCAGAACCCGCAGAAACTTCGAAGCGCCGATGCGTTGCTCGCTCGCCTCGGCGAACACCCCGTCCAGGCCGGCCCGTCAACCCGACCGTGACCGCACGGTCATCTTGCGCCCAGCGCTACCTTTTCGGCGCCTTTCGGCACATCCCGACCCGTCCTTGTAAATTTTTTTCAACATCGCCACAGCCCCCGCGGCATGCCGCCTGCGCCTCGCTTGGCGAGCCGCGAAGCAAGCCCGGCGCGGCTTTGAGCCTTGGCCAAGGGACAAAAAAGTCTGTTAAGGTTTTTAAAGCGCGTTCTCGATATCCCTTTCCGTCAGCTGCGACAGGGCCCGCTCGAAACGACAAAACGAGCAGCCCGGCCAAGGCCGGAAAGAGGGGAGAACAAGCGGCGTGACGAGGCATGTCGTCGCCCAGCACGTCAGGGTCGCAAACCGATAATTGCGCAGACCCCAAGACTATATCGTTGAGTCAGCCGACAACGTCGCTGCCGCGCTCACCAGAGGCGGCAGACCGGGGCCCACCGCCCCGGACCGAAGAACATATAAGCGCTGGCCCACCTTCGAATCGGGCGCCAGCCCAACAAGAAATTTCGGATGTACGCATGCTCCAGGAAGGAGCATGAAATCCCAAGGGAATGGGCTTCGAAACACTGCCAGAGGGTTCGGAAAGCGGTTTGCAGCACGGCAAGGCCAAGGTCACTCACCAGGGAAATCGACAACGCAGCGAGCAGGCTCGGCCTCGGGTCGCGTGCGTTGCAGCGTGCCCGAGTGTCTCAGTCCCTGCCTGCCGCCAGGCCCCTTCCAACCCCCGACATTCAGCAAACACCCACACAGGTATCAGAGGCCTGACGCAGCTGTTCTACGCTTCGACGATGCGTACCCGGCCGTGTCAGCGCGAACTGGATATCGATTGAAGGGGAAACGTCCCATGCAGTCTGGAAAGATCGTGGTCGAACACCTGTACAAGGTTTTCGGCCCCAACCCACAAGAAGCCATCGACCTGCTCAAGGAAGGCTGGAGCAAGGAGCGGATTCTTGCCGAGAAAGGCGCCGTGATCGGCGTGAGCGATGTGTCGTTCAGCGTCGAGGAGGGCGAGATCTTCGTTCTCATGGGCTTGTCCGGTTCCGGCAAGTCCACCCTGATCCGTCTGATCAACCGCCTGGTCGAACCCAGCGCCGGCGACGTCTACATCGACGGACAGAACGTGGCCAAGCTGCCGCAATCGCAACTGATCGACCTGCGTCGCCGTGACATGAGCATGGTCTTCCAGTCCTTTGCCCTGATGCCTTCGCGCAGCGTGCTGGACAACGCCGCGTTCGGCCTGGAAGTGGCCGGCGTCGGCCGCAAGGAGCGCGAGAAGCGCGCCATGGAAGTACTCAAGCAGGTCGGCCTGGATACCTTCGCCCACAAGTATCCGCACGAGCTGTCCGGCGGCATGCAGCAGCGCGTCGGCCTGGCCCGCGCACTGACGGTGAACCCGTCGATGATCATCATGGACGAGGCCTTCTCCGCCCTCGATCCGCTCAAGCGCCGCGAGATGCAGGACGTGCTGCTGGAGCTGCAGAAGACCCACCGCCGCACCATCATCTTCGTCTCCCACGACATCGAGGAAGCCATGCGCATCGGTACCCGCATCGGCATCATGGAAGGCGGCAGGCTGATCCAGGTCGGCACCCCGCAGGAGCTGATCGAGAAGCCGGCCAACGAGTACGTGCGCAACTTCTTCGACACCGTGGACACCAGCCGCTACCTCACCGCCGGCCAGCTCAAGGCCGACAGCGTGCCCACCTACGTGCACAACGGCAGGGCGCCGGACGCAGCGAAGATCTGCAAGGAGCTGCAGGCGCTGGACAAGCACTACGCCTTCATCGTCGACGAGGACAACCATTTCCAGGGCTCCATCAGCCTGGAGAAGATCGCCCTGATGGTCGACGGCGACGAGCCCAGACCTCTTGAAGCCAACGTCCTCAAGCAGGTGGTGCCGGTGCCGGAAGACATGCCGCTGGAAGACGTCATCAGTCGCCTGGTGGACAACGAGGGGCCGATTCCGGTGGTCGATGCCGAAGGTCATTACTGCGGTGCCATCAGCAAGGGCCGTCTGCTGACCCGCCTGCAGGGGGAATCCCATGAGTGACAAGAAACTCGACCTGGGCAGCTGGGTCAACGACGTGGTCCAGCACCTGCTGGACAACTACAGCGGCGCCTTCGACAGCATCGGCAAGCTGGTCAGCGGCTTCTCCGAGGGTATCGAGAACCTGCTGATGCTGCCGCCGGCCTGGCTGCTCATCGCCATCTTCGTCGGCCTCGGCCTGTGGCGCATCGGCATGCGCTTCGCGATCTTCACCGCGGTGGCCTTCATCCTCATCGTCATGACCGGCTTCTGGGAGCAGACCGTGGTCACCCTCGGCCTGACCTTCTCCTCCACCCTGATCAGTCTGTTGCTGGGCATCCCGCTGGGCATCTGGGCAGCCAAGAGCGAGCGCGTGGCCACCATCATCCGGCCGGTGCTCGACTTCATGCAGACCATGCCGGCCTTCGTCTACCTGATCCCGGCGGCCATGCTGTTCGGTCTCGGCCGCGTCCCCGGCATCATCGCCACGGTGATCTTCGCCATGCCGCCGGCCGTGCGTCTGACCAGCCTGGGGATTCGCCAGGTGAACAAGGAAATCGTCGAGGCGGGCCAGTCCTTCGGCTGCACCAGCCGCCAGCTGCTGTTCAAGGTGCAGCTGCCCAACGCCATGCCGTCGATCATGGCCGGGGTCAACCAGACCATCATGATGGCCCTGTCGATGGTGATCATCGCCTCGATGGTGGGCGCCGGCGGCCTGGGCAACGATGTGCTGGCGAGCATCCAACGTCTGGACATCGGGCTAGGCTTCGAGAGTGGCATGGCCGTGGTGCTGCTGGCGATCATCCTCGACCGCATCACCGAGAGTTTCGGCACCAAGCAGACCGCCAAGCGTGGCGTGTTCGCCTGGTTCAGCGGCAAGCTGCAGCGCCAGTCCTCCTAATCCGTTTCACTTCACAGGGAACCGCAGATGAAAACGATCAAGACCACCGCCGCCTTCGGTCTGCTGGCCTGCCTGCTGATGCAGGGCGCCATGGCCGCCGAGCCGGCCAGCTGCAAGCAGGTGCGCTTCGCCGAAATCGGCTGGGCCGATATCGCCGCCACCACTGGCGTGGCCATGACCCTGGTCGAAGGCCTGGGTTATCAGCCGCGCAAGATCATGGCCTCGGTTCCCATCGCCTTCACCGGGGTGAAGAACGGCCAGGTCGATGCCTTCCTCGGCTACTGGGCGCCCTCGATGGACGCGGTGATCGAGCCGTTCCTCAAGGACGGCGGCGTCAAGGTCCTGGAGAAACCCAACCTCGAAGGCGCCAAGTACACCCTGGCGGTGCCCACCTATGCCGCCGAGGCCGGTCTGAAGAGCTTCCAGGACATCGCCAAGTTCAAGGATCAGCTGGGCGGCAAGATCTACGGCATCGAGCCCGGCAATGACGGCAACCTGCTGATCGAAGGCATGATCAAGAGCGATCAGTTCGGCCTCGGCAGCTTCCGCATGATCGAGTCCAGCGAAGCCGGCATGCTGGTGCAGGTATCGCGCGCCATCAAGAAGAAGGAGCCGGTGGTGTTCCTCGGCTGGGCGCCGCACCCGATGAACACTCAGCACGACATCACCTACCTGTCCGGTGGCGACGACGTGTTCGGCCCCGACTATGGCGCAGCCAAGGTCTACACCGTGGTGCCGCCGGATTACGAAGCGCGCTGCGCCAACGTCGGCAAGCTGCTGAACAACCTGCAGTTCACCGTCGAGATCGAAAGCCAGCTGATGGAAAAGGTGCTGGAGAAGGAAAACCCGCAGAACGTCGCCAAGGAGTGGATCAAGGCCAACCCGGCGATCCTCGACCAGTGGCTGAGCGGCGTTACCACCTTCGACGGACAGGACGGCGTCGCCGCCGTGAAGAAACACGTCGGGCTGTAACCGGCCACGACCCGATTCGGGCTCGCAAGAGCCCGGAAACCTCCTCGCTGAACCTTAGCGGCCGATTTGGCCGTGACGGGGGAGGTTATGCCCGCGAACCGGCAACCTGCTGCGCAACACGGTTCGCAAGGCCCGCAATGAGAACGAGCCAGTCAACGATTTTGCAACTGCCACTCAACTGACGGAGCACCAAAACATGCGCGTATTCAAACACCTCTGCCTTGGCGCTGCCGCCCTGGCCATCGGCATGGGCAGCGCCCTGGCCGCCGACAAACCCACCTTGAAGATCGGCTACGTCAACGGCTGGGACGACAGCGTCGCCGTCACCCACGTCGCCGGTGAAATCCTGCAAAGCAAACTCGGCTACACGGTCGAACTGAAGCCGGTCGAACCCGCCATCATGTGGCAGGGCGTGGCCCGCGGCGACCTGGACGCCACCCTCTCCGCCTGGCTGCCGGCCACCCATGGCGAGTACTACGAGAAGCTCAAGGACAAGGTGGAAGTGCTTGGCACCAACTACTCCGGCGCCAAGATCGGCCTGATCGTGCCGGATTACGTCGAAGCCAAGACCATCGAAGACCTGGAGAAGTACGCCAAGGACTTCGACGGCAAGATCACCGGCATCGACGCCGGCGCTGGCGTGATGCGCCGCACCGAAGACGCCATCAAGGAATACAACCTGGCCAGCATCAAGCTGATGCCCAGCTCCGGCCCGGCCATGGCCACCGCCCTGACCCGTGCCGAGAAGGCGCAGAAGCCGATCGTGGTCACCGGCTGGATCCCGCACTGGATGTTCGCCAAGTGGAAGCTGCGCTTCCTCGAAGACCCGAAGAAGGTCTACGGCGATGACGAACGCGTCGACACCGTGGCCAACCCGGAACTCAAGGGCAAGGCGGCCGATGCCGCGGCCTTCCTCGCCAAGCTGTCCTGGAGCGGCGAAGAAGTCGGTGCGGTGATGCTGGCCATCCGCGAAGGCGCCAAGCCGGAGCAGGCTGCCAAGGACTGGATCGCCGCCAACCCGGAGCGCGTCGACAGCTGGCTGAAGTAACGCCGCCCCGGTAACGCGACAAAGCGGGCTGCGGCCCGCTTTGTCGTTTCCGCAGCCACGGGTACCCGATAAGCCCGTGCGCACGGCAAAGGTGGCCCGCGACTCCCTCTCCCGCCTCCCTTGATTGATCGAACGATCAAAATCCGCCTAGACTCCGGCGCAACTTTCCTCGCTGGAGATCCCCATGCCCAAGGTCGGCATGCAGCCCATTCGCCGTTCGCAACTGATCGCCGCCACCCTGGAAGCCGTCGACCAGGTCGGCATGGCCGATGCCAGCATTGCCTATATCGCCCGCCTGGCCGGGGTGTCGAACGGCATCATCAGCCATTATTTCAACGACAAGAACGGGCTGCTCGAGGCGACCATGCGCCACCTGATGCAGGCGCTCAGCGCCGCGGTGGGCAAGCGTCGTCGTGCATTGGACGAAGACAGCCCGCGCGCCCACCTGCGCGCGATGATCGACGGCAACTTCGACGACAGCCAGGTCAGCGGGCCGGCGATGAAGACCTGGCTGGCGTTCTGGGCCAGCAGCATGCACCAGCCGGCCCTGCGCCGCCTGCAGCGGGTCAACGACCACCGCCTCTATTCCAACCTGTGCGGCCAGTTCCGCCGGGTTTTGCCGCAGGACCAGGCCCGCTTCGCCGCCCGCGGCCTGGCCTCGCTGATCGACGGCCTGTGGCTGCGCGGTGCGCTTTCCGGCGAAGCCTTCGACACCGAACAGGCACGCCGCATCGCCTACGACTACCTCGACCTGCAGTTGAACAAAGCCCGCTAGCCTGTGGCGAAGGCGCGTCGGGGGCGGCGGTCCACTTTGGGTTTGATGGGCTGAAGCCCACCCTACAGCCCACCCAGGCCAATCCACGGGCTGCGGGCAACGCTCCGTAGGGTGCGCTGTGCGCACCAGCCTCCCCCCAAATCCCCCAGCACACTCCCGCACAGAAGGTGCGCGACCTCGCGACATCCTGCAGACGACTGGCGCCCGCCATGTCGCTTTTGGTCACGCCGGGTCGCTTTTATTGATTGATCGTTCAATCTAAATAAAATAGGCTGTTTTCTAGCCAATCATTCGCGCCAGAGGACAGCCCATGCCCCGTTTCGCCGAACAGCAGCTCTACATCGGTGGCCAGTACGTCGCCGCCAGCAGCGGCCAGACCTTCGACAGCATCAACCCGGCCACCGGTGAAGTGCTGGCCAAGGTGCAGCGCGCCAGCCAGGCCGATGTCGACCGCGCAGTGGCCAGCGCTGCCGAGGGGCAGAAGGTGTGGGCGGCGATGACCGCCATGCAGCGCTCGCGCATCCTGCGCCGCGCCGTGGACATCCTGCGCGAGCGCAACGACGAGCTGGCCGAGCTGGAAACCCTCGACACCGGCAAGCCGCTTTCCGAAACCCGCTACGTCGACATCGTCACCGGCGCCGACGTGCTGGAGTACTACGCCGGCCTGATCCCGGCCATTGAGGGCGAGCAGATCCCCCTGCGCGAATCCTCCTTCGTCTACACCCGCCGCGAACCGCTGGGCGTGGTCGCCGGTATCGGCGCGTGGAACTACCCGATCCAGATCGCCCTGTGGAAATCCGCCCCGGCCCTGGCCGCCGGCAACGCGATGATCTTCAAGCCCAGCGAAGTGACCTCGCTGACCGCGCTGAAACTGGCCGAGATCTACACCGAGGCCGGTCTGCCCGCCGGCGTGTTCAACGTGCTCACCGGCAGCGGCCGCGAAGTCGGCCAGTGGCTGACCGAACATCCGGGCATCGAGAAGGTGTCCTTCACCGGCGGCACCGTCACCGGCAAGAAGGTGATGGCCAGCGCCTCCAGCTCCAGCCTCAAGGAAGTGACCATGGAGCTGGGCGGCAAGTCGCCGCTGATCGTGTTCGAAGACGCCGACCTCGACCGCGCCGCCGATATCGCGGTGATGGCCAACTTCTACAGCTCCGGCCAGGTGTGCACCAACGGCACCCGCGTGTTCGTGCCGCGCATGCTGCAGGCGCGCTTCGAGGCCAAGGTGCTGGAGCGGGTCAAGCGCATCCGCCTCGGCGATCCGCTGGATGACACCACCAACTTCGGCCCGCTGGTCAGCTACGCGCACATGGAGAGCGTGCTCGGCTACATCGAGAAAGGCCGCAGCGAGGGTGCACGCCTGCTGATCGGCGGCGCGCGCGTCAGCGACGGCGATTACGCCAAGGGCGCCTACGTCGCCCCCACCGTGTTCACCGATTGCCGGGACGACATGACCATCGTGCGCGAGGAAATCTTCGGCCCGGTGATGAGCATCCTCATCTACGACAGCGAAGAGGAAGTAATCCGCCGCGCCAACGATACCGACTACGGCCTCGCCGCCGGCGTGGTGACCCGCGACCTGAACCGCGCGCACCGGGTGATCCACAAGCTGGAAGCCGGCATCTGCTGGATCAACACCTGGGGCGAATCGCCGGCCGAAATGCCGGTGGGCGGCTACAAGCAATCCGGCGTCGGCCGCGAGAACGGCCTGGTCACCCTCGGCCATTACACCCGCATCAAGTCGGTGCAGGTCGAGCTGGGCGGCTACAGCTCGGTGTTCTGACCGAACAGCCCGTAGCCCGGATGCAATCCGGGTGCTGCCCGACACTTTCCCGGATCGCATCCGGGCTACAGGAGCGCCCATGTCGCACGAATTCGATTACATCATCATCGGCGCCGGTTCGGCCGGTAACGTCCTGGCCACCCGCCTGACCGAAGACGCCGACGTCAGCGTGCTGCTGCTGGAAGCCGGCGGCCCCGACTATCGCCTGGATTTCCGCACCCAGATGCCCGCCGCCCTGGCCTTTCCGCTGCAGGGCCGGCGCTACAACTGGGCCTACGAGACCGACCCCGAGCCGCACATGAACAACCGCCGCATGGAGTGCGGACGCGGCAAGGGCCTGGGCGGCTCCTCACTGATCAACGGCATGTGCTACATCCGCGGCAATGCCCTGGACTTCGACAACTGGGCCAAGGCCAAGGGCCTGGAAGACTGGACCTACCACGACTGCCTGCCCTACTTCCGCAAGGCGGAAAGCCGCGACATCGGCCCCAACGACTACCACGGCGGCGACGGCCCGGTCAGCGTGACCACGCCCAAGGCCGGCAACAACCCGCTGTTCCACGCCATGGTCGAGGCCGGCGTGCAGGCCGGCTACCCGCGTACCGATGACCTCAACGGCTACCAGCAGGAAGGCTTCGGCCCGATGGACCGCACCGTCACCCCGCAGGGCCGCCGCGCCAGCACCGCGCGGGGCTACCTGGACCAGGCTCGGGCGCGCCCCAACCTGACCATCGTCACCCATGCCACCACCGACCGCATCCTGTTCGACGGCAAGCGCGCCAGCGGCGTCAGCTACCTGATCGGCAACGCCAACGAGCCCACCATTGCCCGTGCTCGTCGCGAAGTGCTGCTGTGCGCCGGCGCCATCGCCTCGCCGCAGATCCTGCAGCGCTCCGGCGTCGGCCCCGCCGCACTGCTGCGCGAGCTGGACATCGCCCTGGTGCACGAGCTGCCCGGCGTCGGCCAGAACCTGCAGGACCACCTGGAGATGTACCTGCAGTACGCCTGCACCCAGCCAGTGTCGCTGTACCCGGCACTCAAGCTGCTCAACCAGCCGGGCATCGGTGCGCAGTGGCTGTTCACCGGCAACGGCATCGGCGCCAGCAACCAGTTCGAGGCCGGCGGCTTCATCCGCACCCGTCCGGAGTTCGCCTGGCCCAACATCCAGTTCCACTTCCTGCCGGTGGCGATCAACTACAACGGCAGCAACGCGGTGAACGAGCACGGCTTCCAGGCCCACGTCGGCTCCATGCGCTCGCCCAGCCGCGGGCGCATCCAGCTCAAGTCGAAAGACCCGCGCCAGCACCCGAGCATCCTGTTCAACTACATGAGTCATGAGCAGGACTGGCAGGAGTTCCGCGACGCCATCCGCATCACCCGCGAGATCATGGCGCAGCCGGCGCTCGACCCCTACCGCGGCCGCGAGATCAGCCCCGGTATCGACTGCCAGAGCGACGCCGAACTGGATGCCTTCATCCGCGAACATGCGGAAACCGCCTTCCATCCGTCCTGCTCGTGCAAGATGGGCGAGGACGACATGGCGGTGGTCGACGGCCAGGGCCGCGTGCACGGCGTGCAGGGGCTGCGCGTGGTGGACGCCTCGATCATGCCGGAGATCATCACCGGCAACCTCAACGCCACCACCATCATGATGGCCGAGAAGATCGCCGACCGGATTCGCGGCCGTCAGCCGCTGCCGCGCAGCAACGCACCCTACTTCGTCGCCGGCGAGCGGCCGGTGCGCGGCCAACCGCAGCGCGCGGTATCGGCGGCCTGAGATGGCAGCGAGGGCCCAAGGCCTTTTGGCCAAGCGATTCGCTCCTGCCGGTCAGAGGCCCGTGTAGGAGCGAATTTATTCGCGTCAGCGCCGTCGAAGGAGAGCACTTCCCGCGATAATGGCGGAGCGGCCACAGCCGCCACTCACTGCCGGACGCCTCATGCAATCCACAGTCAGCCAACTCGACCCACGCACCGCCCGCCTGCTGCCCTGGATAGTCGCCATCGCCTTCTTCATGCAGACGCTGGACGGCACCATCCTCAACACCGCCCTGCCGAGCATGGCCGCCGACCTGGCCGAAGACCCGCTGCGCATGCAGTCGGTGGTGATCGCCTACATGCTCACCGTGGCCCTGCTGATTCCCGCCTCGGGCTGGATCGCCGACCGCTTCGGCACGCGGCGCATCTTCTTCGGCGCCATCGCCCTGTTCAGCCTGGGATCGCTGCTGTGCGCCCTGTCCACCTCCCTGCCGATGCTGGTAGGCGCACGCATTGTGCAGGGGCTTGGCGGCGCACTGATGATGCCGGTCGGGCGTCTGGTGGTGCTGCGCGCCTATCCGCGCTCGGAGCTGGTGCGGATCATGAGCTTCATCACCCTGCCCGGTCTGCTCGGCCCGCTGATCGGCCCGAGCCTGGGTGGCTGGCTGGTGGTGGTCGCCAGCTGGCACTGGATCTTCCTGATCAATCTGCCGGTGGGCCTGCTCGGCTGCTGGGCAGCGCTACGGCATATGCCGGATCTGCGCGGGCCGAGCCGCAGCCGCTTCGATACGCCGGGTTTTCTGCTGTTCGGCGCCGCCATGCTGCTGATCACCGTGGCCCTGGAGGGCCTGGGCGAGCTGCACCTGCCGACCATGCGCGTCACCCTTCTGCTGCTCGGCGGCCTGGCCTGCCTGGCCGCCTACTGGCTGCGCGCCGCGCGCATCGAGCAACCGCTGTTCGCGCCCAGGCTGTTTCACACCCGCAGTTTCGCCGTGGGCATCATCGGCAACCTGTTCGCGCGCCTGGGTAGCGGCGCCCTGCCCTTTCTCACGCCCCTGCTGCTGCAGCTGGCGCTGGGCTACTCGCCGGCGCAGGCCGGCATGAGCCTGATTCCCCTGGCGCTGGCCGCCATGGCGGTCAAGCCGCTGGCCAAGCCACTGATCGATCGTCTCGGCTACCGGCGCATCCTCACCAGCAATACCCTGCTGCTCGGCGCGCTGATCGCCAGCCTGGCGCTGGTCGACGGGCAGACCTCGACGCTGCAGCTGATCGTCCAGCTGAGCCTGATCGGCGCCTGCAACTCGCTGCAGTTCACCGCGATGAACACCGTGACCCTGATCGATCTGGACAACCGCGACGCCAGCAGCGGCAACGGCCTGCTGTCGGTGGTGGTGCAACTGGCAATGGGCCTGGGCGTCGCCTCGGCAGCCGCGCTGCTCGGCGGTTTCAGCCGCGAGTTCAGCGGCGACGAGCAGATTCTCCGGGCGTTTCAGGCCACCTATCTGTGCGTCGGCTTGCTGTCGATGCTGGCAGCGGCGATCTTCCTCCAGCTCGACCCGGCCGACGGCCGCCGCGCCAGGCCGCTCGACGTACCACCGGAAGACTAGGCCGGCCTGCTACACTGCCGGCCTGTTTCGCCAGCCCCGAGCCCCAGTCGTGACCACCAACGCCTTCGCCAGTCTGCCCCTGTCCGCCGCCATGCAGGCCAACCTCGCCGCCATCGGCTATGCCGAGATGACGCCGATCCAGGCCGCCAGCCTGCCGCTGATCCTCAAGGGCCGCGACCTGATCGCCCAGGCCAAGACCGGCAGCGGCAAGACCGCGGCCTTCGGCATCGGCCTGCTGCATCCGCTCAACCCGCGCTATTTCGGCTGCCAGGCACTGGTGCTGTGCCCGACCCGCGAACTGGCCGACCAGGTGGCCAAGGAAATCCGCCGCCTGGCCCGCGCCGCCGACAACATCAAGGTGCTGACCCTCTGCGGCGGCGTGCCCTTCGGCCCGCAGATCGGCTCGCTGGAGCACGGCGCCCACGTCATCGTCGGCACCCCGGGGCGGATCCAGGAGCATCTGCGCAAGGGCACGCTCAAGGTCGACGGCCTCAATACCCTGGTGCTCGACGAGGCCGACCGCATGCTCGACATGGGTTTCGTCGACAGCATCAGCGAGATCATCGAACAGACCCCGGCGCGCCGGCAGACCCTGCTGTTCTCCGCCACCTACCCGGCCGGCATCGAGCAGCTCGCCGCGCGCTTTCTGCGCACGCCCGAGCGGGTCGAAGTCGAGGCGCAGCACGATGACGGGCAGATCGAGCAACGCTTTTACGAAATCGCCCCCGCCCAGCGCATGGAGGCGGTCAGCACCCTGCTGCGGCATTTTCGCAAGCAGCCGGTGGTAGCCTTCTGCGCCACCCGCCAGCAGTGCGACGAGCTGGCCGCGCAGCTGGAGGCGGAAAAGATCTCCGCCGCCGCCCTGCACGGTGACCTGGAGCAACGCGACCGCGACCAGATCCTGGCACTGTTCGCCAATCGCAGCCTCAGCGTGCTGGTGGCCACCGACGTGGCCGCACGCGGCCTGGATATCGCCGGCCTGGAGATGGTGATCAACGTCGAGCTGTCGCGCGATGCCGAGGTGCATATCCACCGCATCGGCCGCAGCGGCCGCGCTGGCGAGAAAGGCCTGGCGCTGAGCCTGGTGGCACCGGCCGAGGCCGGCCGGGCCCAGGCCATCGAAGCCCTGCAGGGCAGGGAACTGGCCTGGTACCCGCTGCCGGCGGCCAAGGCAAGCGGCGAGCCGCTGCTGCCGCCGATGCACACGCTGTGCATCGCGGCCGGGCGCAAGGACAAACTGCGCCCCGGCGACATCCTCGGTGCGCTGACCGGCGATGCCGGGCTGCCCGGCAGCCAGGTGGGCAAGATCGCCCTGTTCGATTACCAGGCCTATGTCGCGGTGGAGCGCGACGTGGCACGCCAGGCACTCAAGCGCCTGAGCGAAGGCAAGATCAAGGGGCGCTCGCTGCGCGTGCGTCTACTGTAAGTCGATACGAGGCCTGACGGCCTGCTGCGGGGAGTCGTGCATGCGCAATATCCTGGTGATCGAAGACAGCCCGCTGGTGCTGAAGATTCTCGAACATCTGTTCCGCCAGGAACCGGATCTGCAACCGGTGTTCTGCGCCTCCCTGGGCGAAGCCGAGGTGATGCTGGAAACCTCCGCCGGGCTGTTCTTCGCCGCCATCGCCGACCTGCACCTGCCGGACGCCCCCAACGGCGAGAGCGTCGATCTGGTGATGCGCTATCACCTGCCGTGCATCGTGCTCAGCGGCAGCTACAACGAGCAGCGGCGCGACGATCTGCTGGCCAAGGGCGTGGTCGATTACGTGCTCAAGGAGAGCCAGCACTCCTACGAATACGCCTTCCGCCTGCTGCACCGGCTCGACAGCAACAGCCATATCAAGATCCTGGTCGCCGACGACTCCGACACCACCCGCCACTACATCCGCAACATCCTCACCCCGCACCGCTACCAGGTTCTGGAGGCGCGCGACGGCAAGGAGACCCTGCGCCTGCTCGGCGAGCAGCCGGACATCGACCTGCTGGTGCTGGACCACGCCATGCCCGGCGTCAGCGGCTTCGAACTGGTCAAGCTGCTGCGGCAGAAGCTCAGGCGCAACGATCTGATCATCATCGGCGTATCCGCCGACCCCAAGGGCTCGCTCAGTGCGCAGTTCATCAAGCACGGCGCCGATGACTTCCTGCGCAAGCCGTTCTGCCCCGAGGAGCTCAACTGCCGGGTGATGTCCACCCTCGAGCGCCGCGACCTGCTGCGCGCGCTGAAACAGGCCGCGCAGTTCGACGCGCTGACCGGGCTGAACAACCGCCGCGCCTTCTACGAGCAGGGTCTGCAGCTGCTGCAGCAGGCGCAGCGCGAGGGCCGTGAAGTCAGCGTGGCGATGCTCGACCTCGATCACTTCAAGCAGATCAACGATGGTTTCGGCCATGCCAGCGGCGACAGCGCCCTGGTGGTGTTCGCCCGCGCCCTGTCCGCGACCCTTCCGCAGATGCTGCTGGGCCGCCTGGGCGGCGAGGAATTCGCCCTGCTCAGCCTGGACGAGGCCGACCGGGTAGAGGCCGCACTGGACGAGCTGCGCCACCAGTGCGCGGCCCTGCATTACGCAGCCGGCGCCCCGCCGCTGTCGTTCAGCGCCGGCCTCTACCGCGGCGAACCGGACGATCTGGAAAGCCTGCTGCACGAAGCCGACGTCCGCCTGTACCGGGCCAAGCAGCAGGGGCGCGCACGCACGGTACGAGGCTGATCAAAAACCGTGGCGTTCGAGCGTCGCGGCGTAGCTGCCATCCTCGCGCATGGTCTGGATCGCCCGGTCGAAGCGCGTGGCGATCTGGCGGTGCTCGGGGTGGCCTAGGCGCACCAGGATATGCAGGCCGTTCTCGCTCAACGGCAGCGGCAGGAACTCCAGTTCGCCGCGAATGGCCCGCAGCTCGCGACCGAGGTGATAGCGCGCCACCAGTTCGTCCTCCAGGGCCAGTTGCACCCGCCCGGCGTGCAGCATGCGCGCGGCGTTCTCGAAGCTGACGGCGCCCACCTTGCGCAGCTGCTCGTCGCTGTCGAATGCCTTGGCGTAGGCATAACCGCGCACTACCGCGATGCGATGGGGATACAGGTCGCTCAGGCTGGCGAAACGGATGCCGCTGCCCTTGCGCTGCAGGAAGCGAACGCGGTTGACCAGATACGGCTGCGAGTAATGCCCGAAGGCTTCGCGATCGGCGCTGTACCAGGCGTTGATCAGCACGTCGTAATCGCCGCGCTGCAGCCCCCAAACCGCTCGCTCCCAGGGCACCTCGGCATAGTGGCTGTCGTAGCCCGCCCGTTTCAGGGCCTGCACCACCAGGTCGCTGGCCAGCCCGTTGGCAGGCAGGCGGCGGTCGGTGAAGGGTGGCCAGGGGTCGGCCACCAGCCGTAGCGGCTCGGCCAGCGCCAGAAGAGGCGGCAACAGCAACAGCGGCAGAAGCCAGGTGCGCACTGCGGGCATCGGCATTGATCCATCCTGAGAAGCCAGCCTGTAGTGATAGCAGGCGCGACGAATAGCGTCACTGTTTCATATTTGATACAGCTGCGCAGCCTTTATCGGTCATTCTCCCGCTGGCCGCCGGAACCGGCGACGCAGAGCGGCTTCGGGTAAACTGCGCCGGTCTTCGCGCAGCCCTGCCTGCGCCCGCGAACCGTCAGAGGAAATGTCGTGTTGCAAACCGAGGTACTGATCATCGGCGCCGGCGCCGCCGGCCTGATGTGCGCCGCTACCGCCGCCGCCCGCGGCCGGCGCGTGCTGGTGCTGGACCACGCCAACAAGGCCGGCAAGAAGATCCTCATGTCCGGCGGCGGGCGCTGCAATTTCACCAATATGTATTGCGAGCCGGGCAACTTTCTCTCGCAGAACCCGCACTTCTGCAAATCCGCCCTGGCGCGCTTCACCCAGTGGGATTTCATCGGCCTGGTGGCCAAGCACGGCGTGCCCTACCACGAGAAGAAACTCGGCCAGCTGTTCTGCGACAACAAGTCCAGCGACATACTCGAACTGCTGCTGGCCGAGTGCAGCGATGCCGGCGCGGAGATTCGCCTGAACACCGCGGTGCACGCCATCGCCAGAACCGAAGGGGGTTTCCTGCTGCAGACCGATCTCGGCGAGGTCACCTGCCAGTCGCTGGTGATCGCCTGCGGCGGGCTGTCCATTCCCACCTTGGGCGCCACCGGCTTCGGTTATCAGGTGGCCAGGCAGTTCGGCCACGAGGTGCTGCCGACCCGTGCCGGGCTGGTGCCTTTCACCCTTACCGATCCGCAGCTCAAGACGCTGTGCACGGAGCTGTCCGGGACCTCGGTGGAAGACTGCCTGGTGAGCTGCAATGGCCAGAGCTTCAAGGAGAACATCCTGTTCACCCACCGCGGCCTGTCCGGCCCGGCGATCCTGCAGATCTCCTCCTACTGGCAGCCGGGCGACACCCTGCACATCGACCTGCTGCCGCATATCGACCTGCCCGAGTGGCTGGCGACGCAGCAGCGCGAGCGCGGCAACAGCGAGCTGAAAACCCTGCTGGCCGAGCTCTTCACCAAGAAGATGGCGGCCCTGCTGGTGGACAGCTGGTTCGCCAACAAGCCGCTGAAGCAGTACACCCCGGGCGAACTCAAGGCGATTGCCGAGCGCTTGTCCGACTGGCAACTGGTACCGGCCGGCACCGAGGGCTACCGCACCGCCGAAGTGACCCTGGGCGGAGTGGACACCCGCGAGGTGTCGTCCAAGACCCTGGAATCGCTCAAGGTGCCGGGGCTGTACTTCATCGGCGAGGTGCTGGACGTCACCGGCCACCTCGGCGGCTTCAACTTCCAGTGGGCCTGGGCCTCGGGCTACGCCGCCGCGCAGTACGTCTGAGGCATCCAACACGGCCTGGCGCCTAGGGTGCGCCGCGCGCACCAGTGCCGCCATCGCCGCCTGGCGAGCAACGGATTACCAAGCGTCCGGTGCGCCCTGCCTCGATCCTCGCCATTCTGCTCGGGGAACTGCCTGCGCGGCGCAAAGTCTGCTGAATACGGCGGGTGTCGTAGGGTGCGCCGTGCGCACCAATGCCCAGGCTCGCCGGCCACGCACAACCGGCATCTTTCGCGCCTCGCACAAGGACAGTTCCGCGCCATGACCCTCGACCAAGGCCTGATCTTCGCCATTCTCGTCGCCAGCATGGGGCTGTTCATCTGGGGCCGCTGGCGTCACGACGTGGTCGCCCTGGGCGCCCTGCTGGCCTGCGTGATCGCCGGTCTGGTGAAGGAGGAGGAGGCCTTCACCGGCTTCGGTCACCCGGCGGTGATCACCGTGGCCTGCGTGCTGGTGCTCAGTCACGGCCTGCAGAGCACCGGCGCGGTCAACCGCCTGGCCCAGCGCCTGCTGCCCAGCGGCGCCGGCGTGCTGCTGTCGCTCGCGGCGCTGACCGGTCTCGGCGCCCTGCTCTCGGCCTTCATGAACAACGTCGGGGCGCTCGCCCTGCTGATGCCCATCGCCCTGCAGATTGCCGCGCGCCTGGAATTGCCACCCGGCCGGGTGCTGATGCCGCTGGCCTTCGGCACCATCCTCGGCGGCATGACCACGCTGATCGGCACGCCGCCCAACCTGATCGTCTCCAGCTTCCGCGCGCAGCATGGCAATGGCCCGTTCGCCATGTTCGATTTCAGCCCGGTGGGCGTGGCGGTGGCGCTGGCCGGCGTGCTGTTCATCACCCTGCTCGGCTGGCGCCTGGTACCCAGACGCGAAGTGGGCAACGCCGCCAGCTTCGATACCGGCCGCTACCTCACCGAGGCGCGCGTCAAGGAAGGCGGCAAGGCCCAGGGCAAGACCCTGCGCGAGATCGAGCAGTTGCTCGACGAGGCCGACGCCCAGGTGGTGGCCATGGTACGCAACAAGCTGCGCCTGAGCGCGCCCAACCCGCGCCGCGTGCTGCAGGCCGACGACGTACTGGTGATCGAGGCCGATCCGCAGGAACTGGGTGAGGTGCTGGGCCAGCTCGACCTGCTGCTGGAGGCCGAACGCGAGGCCAAGGAAGCCGAGCAGCAGCGCAAGGACAACGGCGGCGAAACCGAGAAGAAGGAAGCCAACAGCGAGGAGCGCGGCCTGCTGGAGCTGCTGGTCAAACCCGACTCGCCGCTGATCGGCCGCTCCGCCAGCAGCACGCGCTTGCGCAGCCGTTACTCCATCAGCCTGCTGGCCATCTCCAGACAGAGCCACCGCTCGATCAAACGCCTGCGTTCGACCCTGATCCAGAGCGGCGATGTGCTGCTGATGCAGGGCAGCGCCGAGGACGTCAGCGAGTTCGCCAGCGACTACGGCTGCGTGCCGCTGGCCGCCCGCGCCATCAACATTCCCGATCCACGCCAGGCCAATCTGGCCCTGGGCGTGATGCTGCTGGCCATCGCCACGGCTGCCTTCGGCCTGCTCTCGGCCGCGGTAGCCTTCTCCGCCGGGGTGCTGGCCTACATGCTGCTGCGCCTGATCCCGCTGCGCGCGGTGTACGAAGCGGTCGACTGGCCGGTGATCGTGCTGCTCGGCGCGCTGATCCCGGTGGCCGGCGCCATGTCGGAAACTGGCGCCGCCGATCTGCTGGCGCGCGTGCTGATGGAGCATCTGGCCCAGGGCAATGCCATCGTCACCCTGACCCTGCTGCTGGTGGTGACCATGACCCTGTCGGATTTCATGAACAACGCCGCCACCGCCGCGGTGATGTGCCCCATTGCCCTCAGCGCCGCCAGCCAGCTCGGCGTCAGCCCCGACTCGCTGCTGATGGCGGTGGCCATCGGCGCCTCGTGCTCCTTCCTCACCCCCATCGGCCACCAGAACAACACCCTGATCCTCAGCCCCGGCGGCTTCCGTTTCGGCGACTACTGGCGCCTCGGCCTGCCGATGGAGATTCTCGTGGTGCTGGTCAGCGTGCCGCTGCTGCTCTGGGTCTGGCCGCTGTAGTCCATCGTCATGAGGCCGGGGTGACGCCGAGGACCACATCGAAGCGGGCAATCTGCTGGTTGACCTGCCCGCTCACCGGCACGAAAGGCACGATCAGCAGTTCGCGCAGGCGTGGATCGCGGATGGCGTTGAGCAGACCGTCGCGCTGGTTGCCCGGCTCGCCGCGGATATAGCACTGGGTGGCGAAGCGCGGCATGCCGGGCAGGGTCACCGCCAGGTGGATATGCGGGGTACGTCCGGGATAGGACACCGGGCGAATGGTGCGAAAGCCATAACGACCGTCCGCCGCCGTGACGAAGCGGCCATAGCCCTGAAAACCGGGGTCGAGCCGCTGGCGATCGCCGCCACGGCTGTGCAGATAGATGCCGTTGGCATCGACCTGCCAGATTTCCACCAGCGCCCCGGCCAGCGGCCGACCGCCGGCATCGAGGATCGAGCCGTGCAACTGCACGCGAATGCCGCGCGCCTCCTCGGCCCGGCCTTCGACCTGCACCAGATCGTTGTCGCTATCGAGCGGCAGTTGGTCGGGGTAGAAGGGGCCCAGCGTCTGCCGCGGCGTCAGCAGGCGCTCGGCCAGCACCAGCGAAGGGCTGGCCAGCAGGGCGCCGCCGGCGGCGAGCAGAAGATGGCGACGGCTGGACATGGTGCTTTCCTCCACGGCGCGGGTTCGCCTTCGAAGCGGCCAGCGTGGCCAGACCCGGTGGCGCTGTCTCGCAATCAGCCGCTGCCCGAACGGCTGCGGCCGCCCCATTTACCACCGTTCGCGCAGGTGGTGCGCGCAGCGCACCCTACGGATCGGCGCCCGTAGGGTGCGCCGTGCGCACCAACGCTCGAGATGCATCCTGCCCACCAGCATCGCCCTAATCGGTGCGCAGCGACAAACCGCCGCCAGGCCGCTACAGATGCTCCAGCACCCCGGCCGCCGACTGGAACGGCAAACCGTGAGCCTCGGCCACGCTGCCGCAGGTGATCACGCCCTTGGCCACGTTGAGCCCCGCCAGCAGGTGCGCATCCTCCTCCAGGGCCCGGCGCGTGCCCTTCTGCGCCAGCGCTATGACGAACGGCAGGGTGGCGTTGTTCAGCGCCAGGGTCGAGGTGCGCGCCACCGCGCCGGGCATGTTGGCCACACAGTAGTGCACCACCTCGTCGACCACGTAGGTCGGCTCGGCGTGGGTGGTGGCACGCGAGGTTTCGGCGCAACCGCCCTGGTCAATGGCCACGTCCACCAGCACCGCGCCGGCCTTCATCTGCCGCACCATTTCCGCCGTGATCAGCTTGGGCGCGGCGGCGCCGGGGATCAGCACCCCGCCGATCACCAGATCGGCCGCCAGCACCTGCTCACGCACCGCGGCGCGGGTCGAATAGAGGGTGGTGATGCGGCTGCCGTACAGCGAATCGAGCCGGCGCAGGGCATCGACGCTCTTGTCCAGCACCGTGACATCCGCCCCCAGGCCCACGGCCATCGCCAGGGCATGGCTGCCAACCACGCCGCCGCCAAGGATCACCACCTTGCCTGGCGCCACACCGGGCACGCCGCCCAGCAATACCCCGCGGCCGCCACGGGCCTTTTCCAGGCAGCTGGCACCGGCCTGGATCGACATGCGCCCGGCCACCTCGGACATGGGGGCCAGCAACGGCAGGCGCCCCTGGGCGTCGGTCACCGTCTCGTAGGCGATACAGGTGGCACCGCCGGCCATCAGCTCTTCAGTCTGCGCTCGATCCGGAGCCAGGTGCAGGTAGGTGAACAGGGTGTGATGCGGGCGCAGCTTGGCGCGCTCCACCGCCAGCGGCTCCTTGACCTTGACGATCAACTGCGCCTGCTGGAACACCTCGCCCGCGCTCGCGGCGATCTGCGCACCCGCCTCGCGGTAATCCTGGTCGGCAAAACCGATGGCAGCGCCGGCCAGGGTCTCCACCCAGACCTCATGACCCAGCGCGGCAAGTTCGGCCACTGACTGCGGGGTGAGGCCGACGCGGTATTCGTGATTCTTGATTTCCTTGGGTACGCCGATGCGCATAACGACCTCCGCTGGAAGGGTGCGTTGCCTTATCGAAGTCTAGGAAAGACCTGGCAGTCAGCCATCCGTTTTCATCACCATTTTCAGGGGATAGCCCTGCGCCGCAGCTACTTCTTCTCGGCTATTCCCTGCAACAGCTCCACCGGCAGCGGGAAGACGATGGTCGAGCTCTTGTCACTGGCGATGCTGCCCAGGGTCTGCATGTAGCGCAGCTGCATGGCGCCGCTCTGCCGGCCGAGGATCTCGGCGGCCTGCATGAGCTTCTCTGCGGCCTGCAGTTCGCCTTCGGCGTGAATCACCTTGGCCCGCCGCTCGCGCTCGGCCTCGGCCTGCCTGGCGATGGCGCGCACCATCGACTCATCCAGGTCGACGTGCTTGATCTCGACGTTCGCCACCTTGATGCCCCAGGCATCGGTCTGCGCGTCGAGCACCTGCTGGATGTCCACGTTGAGCCGCTCGCGCTCGGCGAGCATGTCGTCCAGCTCGTGTTTGCCGAGCACGGCGCGCAGGGTGGTCTGTGCCAGCTGACTGGTGGCCGAGTGGTAATCCTCGACCTGGATGATCGCCCGCTGCGGGTCGAGCACGCGGTAATAGACCACCGCATTGACCTTGACCGAGACGTTGTCGCGAGAAATCACGTCCTGGGTCGGCACGTCCAGCACCAGGGTACGCAGGTCCACCCGCACCATCTGCTGCAGACCGGGGATGACCAGGATCAGCCCCGGCCCCTTGACCCGCCAGAAGCGGCCGAGCTGGAACACCACGCCGCGCTCGTATTCGCGCAGGATGCGAAACGCCGAGGCGAGCAGGGCCAGGACGATGATTGCCAGTGACAGAAAACTCAATTCGAAACCCATCAGTTACCTCCTCGGGGCGGCGGCTCATCCACCGCGCTGACCTGTAGATGCACGCCCTCGCGCGCGGTGACTCGTACCTGCTGCCCGGGCTGCAGCGGCGCAGCGCCCTGCACCTGCCAGCGTTCGCCCTGCAGTGCCACCCAACCGGCGCGTGGATCGTCCTCACGCACCGCGGCGATGGCCACCAGGCTGCCGACCAGACCGCTGTCACCGGCCACCTGCTGACGTCGCCTGGCCCTGAGCGCCATGCCGACGATGGCCAGGATCAGCGCGGCGCTGACCAGCGCCAGGGTGATGATCAGCGCCAGCGGGATGCCGAAGCCCGGCACGTCGGTGTCGATCAGGATCAGCCCACCGAAGACGAAGGCCACCACCCCGCCGATGCCGAGCACGCCGAAGCTGGGCAGGAAGGCCTCGGCGGTGATGAAGGCGATGCCGAGCAGGATCAGCGCCACCCCGGCGTAGTTCACCGGCAGCAGTTGCAGGGCATAGAGGGCGAGTACCAGGCTGATGCCGCCGAGCACGCCACCGACGCCGCTGCCGGGATTGGAGAATTCGAAGAACAGGCCATAGACGCCGATCATCATCAGGATCAGCGCCACGCTGGGGTTGGTGATCACGGCCAGCAGCCGGGTGCGCCAGTCCGGCGCGTGGCTGATCAGCGGCGCGCCGGCAGTGGCCAGGGTCCGCTCGACGCCCGCGGCCTGCAGGGTCTTGCCATCGAGCTGGCGCAGCAGATCGGCCGTGTCCCTGGCCAGGTAGTCGATCACCTTCTGCTCCAGCGCCTCCTCGGCGGACAGGCTGACGGCCTCGCGCACAGCCTGCTCGGCCCACTCGGCATTGCGCCCGCGCATGTTGGCCAGGCCGCGGATATAGGCGGCGGCGTCGTTGACCTGCTTGGCGGTCATGGCATCGCCCGTCCCCTTATCGCCTTGCGTGGCCTTGTCCTTCTCGGCCTTGTCATCCCCCTCGGGCTGGCTCGGCGCTCCCGGCATGCCGATGGCCACCGGTGTGGCGGCGCCGAGGTTGGTGCCCGGCGTCATGGCCGCGACATGACTGGCATAGAGGATGTAGGTACCGGCGCTGGCCGCCCGCGCGCCACCGGGCGCGACGTAGCTGGCCACCGGGATGGGGCTGGCGAGAATCGCCTTGATGATGGCGCGCATGGCGGTATCCAGCCCGCCGGGGGTGTCGATCTCGATCACCACCAGCTGCGCGCCCTCGTCCACCGCCTTGGCCAGGCCGCGCACCAGATAGTCGGCGCTGGCCGGGCCGATCACGCCGTCCACCTGCAACTGCACCACCGCCCCCGGCGCCGCACTCACCCCCCCCGATGCGCAGAGGATCAGGGCACACAGACACAGACGCAACCAGCCAGGCAACACGTTCGACTCCCGGGAACCGCATTGATACCGAACCCGTGGCGGCGGTCCCTTTCTGAGCATAGTCCACGCCCCCAGGGGCTCCCGCGCCCGCGCGGACGGATGTGCTACAGGGCATGTAAGGGCAGCGGTGCTGGCGCCGAGGTCGCGAACCGCCGCCAGGGCTCGCAGACGGATACCCAGCGGCAGGCCAGTTCCGGTAGGCTGCTCACATCTTTTCCGCCCAGGTCACCCATGCCTCGCCCTCACCTCAGCCAAACGCTGCGCCGCCTCTGGGCGCTGGACAAGTTCAGCGCCAGCCTGCGGGTATTCATCGCCCTGGCCGGAGCCTTGGCGCTGTGCTGGTGGCAGGGTTGGGTGCACGGGCTGATTCCGCTGTTTCTCGGCATCATCGCCAGCGCCCTGACCGAGACCGACGACAGCTGGCAGGGCCGCCTGGGCACCGTGCTGGTGACCCTGGTGTGCTTCAGTGCGGCGGCCTATGCGGTGGAGTTCCTCTTTCCCTACCCCTGGCTGTTCGTCGTTGCCCTGGCCTGTTCCGCCTTCTGCCTGACCATGCTCGGCGCGCTCGGCGAGCGCTTCGCCACCCTCGGCTCGGGCACGCTGATCCTCGCCGTGTACAGCATGATCGGCCTGGAACAGCGCGGCGGCGTTGCCGGTCTGTGGCTGGAGCCGCTGCTGCTGGTAGCCGGCGCCGCCTGGTACGGCCTGCTGTCGGTGATCTGGCACGCGCTGTTCGCCCACCAGCCGGTGCAGCTCGCCCTGGCCCGGCTGTTTCGCGAACTGGGCAAGTACCTCAAGCTCAAGGCGGCGCTGTTCGAGCCACTGCGCCAGCTGGACGTGGAGCAGCGCCGCCTGGAGCTGGCGCAGCAGAACGGACGGGTGGTGTCGGCCCTCAACGCGGCCAAGGAAATCATCCTGCACCGGGTCGGGGGCGCCCGCCCGGCGCCCAAGGTCAATCGCTACCTGAAGCTGTACTTCCTCGCCCAGGACATCCACGAGCGCGCCAGCTCCTCGCACTACCCCTACAACGAACTGGCCGAAGCCTTCTTCCACAGCGACGTGCTGTTTCGTTGCCAGCGCCTGCTGCGCCTGCATGGCGAGGCCTGTCAGCGGCTGGCCACCGCCATCGAGCTGCGCCAGCCGTTCGAATACCGCGAGCTGTGCAGTCAGGCCCTGGAAGATCTGCACGCCTCCCTCGACCACCTGCATCTGCAGAGCAACCCGGCCTGGCGCCGCCTGCTGCGCTCGCTGGGCGCGCTGGCCGGCAACCTGGCCACGCTCGACCAGCTGCTCGGCAACGCCAGCAACCCCGACGCCCTGGCCGAGGAACAGGACAGCAGCCTGCTGGATCGCGAACCGCATTCGCTGCGCGAGGTCATCGAGCGCATCGGCCAGCAGCTGACGCCCACCTCGCTGCTGTTTCGCCATGCGCTGCGCCTGTCCATCGCCCTGGCTGCGGGTTATGGCCTGCTGCACCTGATCCACCCGACCCAGGGCTACTGGATCCTGCTGACCACCCTGTTCGTCTGCCAGCCGAACTACGGCGCCACGCGCCTGAAGCTGGTGCAGCGCATTCTCGGCACCCTGCTCGGCCTGGGAATCGGCTGGGCGCTGTTCGACCTGTTCCCCGATCCGCGCATCCAGGCGCTGTTCGCCGTGGTCGCCGGGGTGGCCTTCTTCGCCACCCGCGCCACCCGCTACACCCTGGCCACCGCGGCGATCACCCTGCTGGTGCTGTTCTGCTTCAACCAGATCGGCGATGGCTACGGCCTGTTCCTGCCACGCCTGATCGATACCCTGCTCGGCGGCCTGATCGCCGGCCTGGCGGTGTTCCTGATCCTGCCGGACTGGCAGGGCCGGCGCCTGGGGCGCATGTTGGCGAACACCCTGAGCTGCAACAGCGCCTACCTGCGCCAGATCATCGCCCAGTACGCCCACGGCAAACGCGACGACCTCGGTTATCGCCTGGCCCGGCGCAATGCCCACAATGCCGACGCGGCGCTATCCACCACGCTCGGCAACATGCTGATGGAACCGGGGCACTTCCGTAAGGACGCCGATCTGGGCTTTCGCTTTCTGGTGCTGTCGCACACCCTGCTCAGCTACCTCTCCGCACTCGGCGCGCACCGTGGCGAACAGCTGCCGCAGGCCGTCCAGGCGCAGTTGCTGGAACAGGCCGAGCACCTCGCCGCCAGCCTCGACGAGATCGCCGCGGGCCTGCGCGGCGAACGCCCGCTGGCGATTCACAGCGACGAAGAGCAGGAACTGGCCCAGGCCCTGGAGCAGATCGCCGACGACGCCGATGAACGCCAGCGCCTGGTGCAGACCCAACTGGCGCTGATCTGCCGGCAACTGGCGCCGCTGCGCACCCTCGGCGCCCATCTGCACAAGGACGGCTGAGGGGCACTAGCAGGCCGACAAAGCTTTCTGCGAGTATTCGAGCAGGCCTATCACCCAGGCACCGCCATGTCCGCCAGCCCATCTTCGTCGCGCACCTTGCCGGTCTCGCTGCCGAGCCTGCTGCTGGCGCTCTGTCTGCTGCTGGCCGGCCCGCAGGCCTGGGCTGGCCTGATGCTGGACGAGACCACGCCACCGCGGAATCTGCACGGGCTGGTGGATTTTCTCGACGATCCACAGGCCGACCTGTCGCTGCTCGACGTCAGCCGCGCCAACGCCCCGTTTCGCCCCTCCAGCGAGCGCCGCGACCTCAGCTTCGGCTACGTGCCGGGCGTGGTCTGGCTGCGCCTGCCGCTGCAGTCCAGCGCGGCCGCAACGCTCTCCTGGCGCCTCGAACTGAACTACGCCTCACTGGACGAGGTACGGCTGTACGACGTGGGCGCCGACGGCGTGCGCGAATCGCGCAGCGGCGATACCGTGCCCTACGCTCAGCGCAGCGTCGGCCATCGCAACCCGGTGTTCGAGATCGTCCTGCGACCGGGCGAGCAACGCACCCTCTACCTGCGCGCCGACTCGCGCGGCAGCATGACCCTGAGCGGTGAGCTGATGTCGGCCCACGCTTTCGAGCAGCACAGTCAGAAGGGCTACCTGGTGCATGCCCTGTATTGCGGGGTGCTCACCGCCCTGGGGCTGTACAACCTGCTGCTGTTTCTTGCCCTGCGCGAACGCCCCTTCCTCAACTACGTGCTGTTCATGTTCGCCTTCGCCGTCAGCGTGCTGTCGCTCAACGGCCTCGGTGCACAATACCTGTGGCCGCATGCCGCGCCCTGGAGCAATCGCATGCTGCCGGTCAGCCTGACCCTGGCGGCGCTGCTCGCCGTGGTGTTCGCGCGCAGTTTCCTGGATACCCGGCAGTGGCTGCCGCGCTGGGACCGGGTGCTGCAGGTACTGTGCGGCGCCACCCTGCTGGCCGTGCTCGCCACCCTGCTCCTGCCGGTGCAGACGGCCCTGCAGACCATGTCGCTGACCGGCCTGATCGTTACCCTGACGCTGCTGCTCACCAGCTTCGTCTGCGTCGGCTACCGGGTGCCCGGTGCGCGTCTGTTCGCCCTGGCCTGGCTGATGCTGCTGAGCGGCGCGGTGCTGCTGGCATTGCGCAACTTCGCCCTGATCCCGTCGAACTTCATCACCCTGTACGCCATGCAGATCGGCTCGGGCCTGGAGATGATCCTGCTGTCGTTCGCCCTGGCGGCCCGCTTCAACGAGCTCAAGCGCCAGCGCGAGGCCGCCCTGCAGCTCAACGAGCAGATCCTCGCCAAACGCGTCACCGAGCGGACCCTGGCGCTGGAGCTGGCCAACCAGCGCCTCAGCGAACTGGCGCTGCAGGACCCGCTGACCGGCCTGGCCAACCGCACCGCGCTGCAGCAGCACCTGGAACAGGCCATCGCCCGCAGTCAGCGGCGCAACGAACTGCTGGCGGTGATGCTGATCGACCTCGATGGCTTCAAACCCGTCAACGACCAGTACGGTCACGGTTTCGGCGATCAGGTGCTGGCCGAGGTTGCCCGGCGCCTCAGGCACTACCTGCGCGACGCCGACCTGCCGGCGCGCCTGGGCGGCGACGAGTTCGTGGTGATCTGCGAGAACGTGCAAACGGCCGCAGACGCCCGCGACCTGGCCAAGCGCGTGCTGGAGGGGCTGGACACGCCCATCTATCTGGAAGAACGGGCCGTGCGCGTGGGCGCGAGCATCGGTATCGCCCTCTATCACGGCGAGGACGACGCCACCGCGCTGATCCGCCGGGCCGACGCCGCGATGTATCGAGCCAAGGCCACCGGACGCAACCGCGTGCACCTCACCGCCGAACCGGACTGACGCGCTGGACAGCCGCCCGTCGGCCTGGGATAACCGCGCCATTTGCAAGCGAAACCGCCACATGAACAAGACCCTGTTGTTGCAAGCCGTGCTCAGCCAGTTGCAGGCCGATCTCGAGCAGGCCAACCTGGCCGCCCTGAGCGCCCACGAAGCGGCCACCCATGAAGAGAACGTCGCCGAGAACAAGTACGACACCCTTGGCCTGGAGGCCGCCTATCTGGCCAGCGGCCAGGCGCGGCGGGTGGAGGAGCTGCGCCAGACGCTGATCACCTGGCGCCAGCTGCGCCCGCGCCCCTTCGACGAAGCGCAGGGCATCGAACTGGGCGCGCTGGTTCTGCTGGCCGGCGAGGACGGCCACGAACAGTGGCTGTTTCTCGGCCCGCAGGGCGCCAGCATGAAGCTGCGGCACGCCGGGCGCAGCATCCAGGTGCTGGGCAATGCCGCTCCGCTGGGGCACCTGTTGCTGGGCAAACGCCCCGGCGATGAAATCAATCTGCCGATGGGCAAGCGACTGCAGCTATTCGAAGTGCTGGCGGCCGAGTGAAGGGAACTATCTGAGCTAGGGTTGGGTAATTAACCATGAACCCCACGTTTGGAGAGCCCACCATGGAAGCGCCCGTCCACAGCCTGCCCGCGCTGTTCAAGCAACTCGGATTGCCCGACGATGCCGCCAGCATCAACGCCTTCATCAGCACCCACTCGCCGCTGCCGGACGCGTGCAAGCTGTCCGAGGCCCCGTTCTGGACGCCGGCGCAGGCCGCGCTGCTACGCGAGGAAATTCTCGAAGACGCCGACTGGGCACCGGTGGTCGACCAGCTCAACGTGCGCCTGCACGGCTGAGCATCCAGGGTGCGCCGTGCGCACCTCGAGTGAAAGGACGATGTCCGTGGTGCGCCTAGCGCACCCTACGGTCGCGTCGTGCCGGTGATCTTGCACGCTTTCATGCCGAGCCCGTCATCTCGCGCCAGGTCAGGTACATGCGCAGGTCGAACTCGATCTGCGCATAGCCCGGCAGCATGTGATCGCAGAGCTTGTAGAAGGCCTTGTTGTGTTCGGCCTCCTTCAGGTGCGCCAGCTCGTGCACCACGATCATCTGCAGGAAGGCCGGCGCCGCGTCGCGAAACAGCGAAGCGACACGGATTTCCTTCTTCGCCTTGAGCTTGCCGCCCTGCACCCGCGAGATCGCCGTGTGCAGACCCAGCGCCCGATGGGTAAGGTCGAGGCGGTTGTCGTAGAGCACCTTGTCGATGGCCGGCGCGTTCTTCAGATGCTCCTGCTTGAGCGCCATCACATAGCCGTACAGCGCCTTGTCGCTCTGCACCTCGTGGCGGCCGGGGTAACGCTGCGCCAGGTAGTCGCCCAGTCGATCATCGGCGATCAGCTGGCGAACCTGTTGCTGCAAGGCGACGGGATAACCCTGGAGATATTTCAACGCGACCGATCCGAACTCATCAAAGGCCTCCAGTGTAACGGATGACGCAGCCCGCTCAGTCGCCGGGCACCACCCGCAGCAGACGACCATCGGCGTTGTCGGTCAGCAGATAGAGCGCGCCATCCGGGCCTGCACGCACATCGCGGATGCGCTCGCCGAGCTCCTCGAACAGAATCTCCTCGCCCGCCAGCATCCCCTCGTGCAGGCGCACGCGGCGCACGCTGCGCTCGGCCAGGGTGGCGGCGAACAGGTCGCCCTGCCAGTCCGGGAACAGTGCGCCGCGGTACTGGGTCAGGCTCGCGGGCGCCACCGAAGGCGTCCAGTGCAGCAAGGGCTGGGTCAGGCCCGGCAACTCGGTGTAGGGGCTGACCCGCGCGCCGGTGTAGTCGATGCCGAAGGTCGCCAACGGCCAGCCGTAATTGGTGCCGGCCTCGATCAGATTCAGCTCGTCGCCACCGCGCGGGCCATGCTCGTGGCTGTACAGGCGCCCGGCCTCGGCGTCGAAGACGATGCCCTGCACATTGCGGTGGCCGAGGCTGTAGATTTCCGCCGCGGCGCCGGTCTGCCCCACCAGCGGGTTGTCCGCCGGCACACTGCCGTCGCGATTGAGGCGAACGATCTTGCCCAGGTGGTTGCCGGGGTTCTGCGCCTCTTCGCGCCAGTCGAAACCATCGCCCAGGGTCAGCACCAGGGTCTTGTCGGCGAGAAAGGCGATACGCCCGCCATAGTGGGAAGCCCCGGCCTTGAGCGGCTGGGCGGTGAACAGCACTTCGAAGTCGCGCAATTCGTCGTCTACCAGCCGGGCGCGGGCCAGACGTGTGTTGTTGGCCTGCGTCGTGCCATGGGCGTAGCTGAGGTAGAGCCAGCGATTGCTGACGTAGTCGGGGTCGAGCGCCACCTCCATCAGACCGGCCTGCGCCGCGACGAAGATCTCCGGCAGCCCGGCCACCGGGTCCGGGTCCAGGCTGCCGTCGGCTTCGACGATACGCAGGCGGCCGACCCGCTCGGTCACCAGGATGCGCCCGTCCGGCAGGAAGGCCAGCGACCAGGGGTGTTCCAGTCCTTCGCTGAAAGTCTCGATGCGATAGGCCTGCGCCTGCGCAGGCACGCTGGCGAGCAGGGCGCCAACCAGCAGCGCACGAATGAGTCTGGACATGGAAGGGGCCTTATGAGGGTAAATCGGAGGACGTCGGCTGCGTCAGATAACGCACCCGCCGCGCCAGAAGAGCGAACAGCAAGGCACCAGCACTGCCACTCGCCATGAGGCCAAGTGTGCCGATCAGGGTGCGATTGGCTGCGATCAGCGTTGGCATGGGCGCCAACATGTTGGCCAGCGCCAGCGCCACCCAGATCGCCAGCGCACCGGCCAGCAGAAAGATCATCCAGCGCAGCGGCGGCAGGCGCTGCGCGCACCAGGTCGCCAGCGGCAGCGCGAAGAGAAAGCCCAGTGCAGCCAGTAGGGCGAAGACCGGGGCGAAGCCGAGCAGGTCCAGGCAGGTGGTGCCGACGCGCACCTGCAGCGGCATCGGCGCGCCGAGCGCCTGCAGCGCGGCGAGGTTGGTCTGGGTCTGGAAGATCGAGGCGAGCAGCGCAGCCAGCAGCACGGCGAGAACGAAGGCGAGCAACAGGCGAGGCTTGCTGGACATGGGTGACGGCATTCCCGAAACGACAGTTCGAGGATTATGGCGCAGCCCGCCAAGCCCCATGCCCCCAGGTGTTTTACAGGGTTTTACCTGCCGCTGCGCAGCCGTCGGTTAAGCGCAGTTACCGCCGGCTTGCGGGCAATTGGACGCCCTATTGGAACCGCTCTTTTTTGCGACCATATATTGACGTCAATAATGCGACGAACGGTGCTCACGCAATGCCCGAAATTGCCGTTATAAAGCGCGCCAGCAGAGCACTTCCGCTCTGCTGTCACGGGCAGTCCTGCTCACCCTTCTAGTTCGCGTGTGTCACCCGCTGGAACGCCAAGTAAGCCGTTACTGACTCCTGGATGAGATGTGCCATCGACTGAAGTTTCCGTCTTTCAGGAGCTTTGATCATGATCGAACTCGCCATGTGGAATCTCAGCGTTCCAGTGGGCGTACCCGCCACCACCATCGAGACACGCGTACTGGCCGGTGGCTACCAGGATCACTATTTTCAGTCCAAGGAAGGTGCGATCTTCTTCTGGGCACCGGTCAATGGCACCACGACCGAGAGCGCCAAGTATCCCCGCACCGAACTGCGCGAAACCTTTGCCGACGGCCGCCTGCGCAACTGGACCTACCCGGAGGCGGACCATTTTCTGCGGGCGTCGCTGAGCGTCAGCCAGGTGCCGTCCACCGGCAAGATCGTCATCGGCCAGATTCACGCCCTGAAGAGTTCCGAGCCGCTGCTCAAGCTGGAGTACCAGTACAAGACCAAGACCGCCGATGGCAACATCGTCGCCAAGGTCCGTCCGAGCCCGGACGCCGCCATCCAGACCGTGACCGTGGCCAGCGGCATCCGCCTGAACCAGCCGTTTCGCTACGTGATCAACCTGAAGCCCGATGGCACCCTGGCCATCAGCCTCAACAGCATCAACTGGAGCGCGCGGATGGACCCGACCTGGGCGGCGAGGCCCCTGTACTTCAAGGCCGGGGTCTACACCCAGGACAACACCGGCTATGAAACCGAAGCCGGCGCCGCGCGCTTCGATCAGCTCAGCATCGAGCACCGCTCGCTGCTCGGCTCGGCGAAGTAACACGGCCCGAGCGCAGGCCATAAAAAAACGCCGCGGCTCCGTGAGGAGCCGCGGCGTTTTTCGTGCAGCGCGCCTGGCTTAGTTGACCTTGGCGGCCAGCTCGCCACTGGCGTAGCGCTTGTACATGCCTTCCAGGGAGATCGGCTTGATCTTCGAGGCGTTGCCGGCAGTACCGAAGGCTTCGTAGCGGGCGATGCAGATGTCACGCATGGCTTCGATGGTCTTGGCGAAGTATTTGCGCGGATCGAACTCAGCCTTGTTCTGCTCGAGGAAGCGACGGATGGCACCGGTGGAAGCCAGGCGCAGGTCGGTGTCGATATTCACCTTGCGCACGCCGTGCTTGATGCCTTCGACGATCTCTTCGACCGGCACGCCGTAGGTTTCCTTGATGTCGCCACCGTACTCGTTGATGATCGCCAGCCAGTCCTGCGGCACCGAGCTGGAGCCGTGCATCACCAGGTGGGTGTTGGGGATGCGCTTGTGGATTTCCTTGATGCGCTCGATGGAGAGCACGTCGCCGGTTGGCGGCTTGGTGAACTTGTAGGCGCCGTGGCTGGTGCCGATGGCGATCGCCAGGGCATCGACCTGAGTGGCCTTGACGAAGGCCGCCGCCTCTTCCGGGTCGGTCAGCAGCTGGCTGTGGTCCAGCACGCCTTCGGCGCCGACGCCATCCTCTTCACCGGCCATGCCGGTTTCCAGGCTGCCCAGGCAGCCCAGCTCACCTTCCACCGACACGCCGCAGGCGTGGGCGAAGGCTACGGTTTGCTGAGTGACGCGGACGTTGTAGTCGTAGTCGGCCGGGGTCTTGCCGTCTTCCTTGAGCGAGCCGTCCATCATTACCGAGGAAAAGCCCAGCTGGATGGAGCGCTGGCACACGTCGGGGCTGGTGCCGTGGTCCTGGTGCATGCACACCGGGATATGCGGGAATTCTTCGATGGCAGCCAGGATCAGGTGGCGCAGGAAAGGCGCACCGGCGTATTTGCGGGCACCAGCGGAGGCCTGGACGATGACCGGCGAATCGGTCTTGTCGGCGGCTTCCATGATGGCGCGCATCTGCTCGAGGTTGTTGACGTTGAAGGCCGGCACGCCGTAGCCGAATTCGGCGGCGTGGTCGAGCATCTGGCGCATGCTGATAAGTGCCATGGTGAAGCTCCCAATCTGGGTTGTTTAATGTACAAGCCTGCCGCAGGGGCAGGCTCGGTTCAAGCTTGAATACCGCTGTAAGTCTAAAGCCGCTGCTCTACTGCGCCTTGCAGCCGCGACCGATCAGATCGTCGGTCGCGGTCCAGTAGACCAGGCCTTCCTCGCCCTTGGTGTGAAACGACAGGCGTCCATCGCTGTACAGCGCGCCGGACGCGGCCGGCTCCTGGGTCAGGCGATAGACGATGTCGTCGCCCCCCAGGCGCAGGTCAACCTGATCGTAGCCGCCATTGGCGAAGCGCCACTGCACCTCGGCCTGGCTGTCGCATACCCAGCGATTCCAGTGATCCGGCACCGCGGGCTGACTGCTGCACGCAGCGAGCAGCACTGCCAGGGCGGAAAGTCCCGCCAATCTGATTCCGATCATTGCCTCTCCTTGTCAGCAACGCTGTTCCGCTGCCGGGCCAGTGGGTTCGCCACTGCTTTGCTCGACACGCTGATCATCCTGAGTGGTCGGCGTGTCGATCTGCGCGGGGCTGAACACCTCGCAGGCAGCTTCCCGTCCACCGCTGGCGCAACCGGCCAGCAAAACACCCATGACTGCAAGAGCGACCCACTTTTCCATGACATGACTCCTTGTGCGATGGTCCAGTCTGTACAGACCATCCGATCACGCCAGGGTTTAATCCAGCGGGTGAAACCCCTTGGCGATGCGCCGCTCACTTGGAAAGGCCAGCGCCTCTCTCTGGCGCGCATGGCGCATCGCCGATTGCCCGAGCCTTACTTGGCGCGCTGCTCCAGCACCTCGACTGCCGGCAGCACCTTGCCCTCGACGAATTCGAGGAAGGCGCCGCCGCCGGTGGAAATGTAGGAAATCTGCTCGCTCACGCCGTATTTGTCGATGGCCGCCAGAGTGTCGCCGCCGCCGGCAATGGAGAACGCCGGGCTTTCCGCGATGGCCAGGGCCAGGGCCTTGGTGCCATTGCCGAACTGATCGAACTCGAACACGCCGACCGGGCCGTTCCACAGGATGGTCTGCGAGGCCTTGAGCATCTCGGCGAACTGCTTGGCGGTCTGCGGGCCGATGTCGAGGATCATGTCGTCGTCAGCCACGTCCTTGACCGACTTGACGGTGGCTTCGGCGTCCTCGGCGAAGGCCTTGGCCACCACCACGTCGACCGGCAGCGGCACGCTGACCTTGGCGGCGATGGCGCGGGCAGTGTCGACCAGGTCGGCCTCGTACAGCGACTTGCCGACCGGCAGTCCGGCCGCGGCGAGGAAGGTGTTGGCGATGCCGCCGCCGACGATCAGCGAGTCGCAGATATCGGCCAGGGAGTTGAGCACGTCGAGCTTGGTCGACACCTTGGAGCCGGCGACGATCGCCAGCATCGGCCGCGCCGGCTTGTCCAGGGCCTTGCCCAGGGCCTCCAGCTCGGCGGCCAGCAGCGGGCCGGCGCACGCGACTTTGGCGAACTTGGCCACGCCGTGGGTCGAGCCCTGGGCGCGGTGGGCGGTACCGAAGGCGTCCATCACGAACACGTCGCACAGCGCCGCGTACTGCTGGGCCAGCTCATCGCTGTTCTTCTTCTCGCCCTTGTTGAAGCGCACGTTCTCCAGCAGCACCAGCTCACCGGCCTTGACCTCGACACCGCCGAGGTAGTCCTTGACCAGCGGCACTTCGCGGCCGAGCGCCTTGCTCAGGTAGGCGGCGACCGGCGCCAGGCTGTCTTCCTCGCTGTACACGCCCTCTTCCGGACGGCCGAGGTGCGAGCAGACCAGCACCGCCGCGCCCTTTTCCAGCGCCAGCTTGATGGTCGGCAGCGAGGCGAGGATGCGCGCATCGCTCTTGACCACGCCATCCTTCACCGGGACGTTGAGGTCTTCGCGGATCAGCACGCGCTTACCGGCGAGGTCGAGGTCGGTCATCTTCAGAACGGTCATGGCATCAGTCCTTCACGGGGGCTGGTTGTACGGAGGAAGTGGATACAGCGAGAAAATGTTCGGCGACATCGAGCATGCGGTTGGCGAAGCCCCACTCGTTGTCGAACCAGGCCAGCAGGTTGACCAGGCGCGGGCCGGACACGCGGGTCTGGCTGCCGTCGACGATGGCCGAGTGCGGGTCGTGGTTGAAGTCGCAGCTGGCGTGGGGCAGCTCGGTATAGGCCAGCAGGCCCTTGAGCGGACCGGCCTCGGCGGCCTGACGCAACACGCTGTTGATCTCGGCGGCACTGGTGTCGCGCGCGGTCTGCAGGGTGATGTCCAGGCAGGACACGTTCACCGTCGGCACGCGTATGGCCTTGGCCTGGACGCGCCCGGCCAGCTCCGGCAGCAGGCGCTCGATACCGCGGGCCAGACCGGTGGACACCGGAATCACCGACTGGAAGGCCGAGCGCGTACGGCGCAGGTCTTCGTGGTGGTAGGCATCGATAACCGGTTGATCGTTCATCGCCGAGTGAATGGTGGTAATGGAGACGTATTCCAGACCCACCGACTCGTCGAGAAGTTTCAACAGCGGCACGCTGCAGTTGGTGGTGCAGGAGGCGTTGGACACCAGCAGCTCGCGGCCGCTCAGGCAGGCCTGATTGACCCCGTAGACCACCGTGGCGTCGATATCCGCCTCGCTGGCCATGGGCTGCGACAGCAACAGACGCGGCGCCCCGGCGTCGATGAAACGCTGCGCCTCGGCACGCGTGACGTACTGGCCGGAGCATTCCAGCAGCAGATCGATATCCAGCGCCGCCCAGTCGATGGCCTCGGGCTCGCGCTGGCGCAACACCTTCACGCAGTCGCCGTTGATGTGCAGACAGTCGCCGTCCACCTTCACCTCACCGGGAAAGCGCCCGTGGGTGGAGTCGAAACGGGTCAGGTATTCGATGCTGGCCTGATCGGCCAGGTCGTTCAGCGCGACGATTTCCAGGCCCGCCCCGGCGCCGCGCTCGTGCAGCGCGCGCAGCACGCAGCGACCGATGCGGCCATAGCCATTGAGGGCGACGCGGTAGGGACGGTTGGACATGGTGTCTCGCAGGTTCGGAGTTCAACCCCTCGCCCGTTGACGGGAGAGAGCTGGGGAGAGGGCCGCCGACAGCCACAACCCTCTTCCCGGCCCCCTCCCGCAAGCGGGAGAGGGGCGACAAGGCATCAGGCGTCCAGCAGCTCTTCGGCGGTAACGACGATGTTCTCGACGGTGAAACCGAAGTGCTCGAACAGCGCCGGGGCCGGGGCCGACTCGCCGAAGCTGGTCATGCCGATGATGCGGCCGTCCAGGCCCACGTACTTGTACCAGTAGTCGGCATGCGAGGCTTCGATGGCGATGCGCGCACCGACCTGCAGCGGCAGCACGGCCTGCTTGTAGGCGGCGTCCTGGGCGTCGAACACGCTGGTCGACGGCATGGAAACCACGCGCACCTTGCGGCCCTGCTCGTCCAGCTTGGCGGCAGCCTGCATGGCCAGGGCGACTTCCGAACCGGTGGCGATCAGGATCAGTTCCGGCTCGCCGGCGCAGTCCTTGAGCACGTAGCCGCCACGGGCGATGTCGGCCAGTTGCTGGGCGTCGCGCGCCTGGTGGGGCAGGTTCTGGCGGCTGAACACCAGGGCGCTGGGGCCGTCGGCGCGCTCGATGGCGTGCTTCCAGGCTACCGCCGATTCCACCGCGTCGCATGGACGCCAGGTGTCGAGGTTGGGCGTGCCGCGCAGGCTGGCCAGCTGCTCGATCGGCTGGTGGGTCGGGCCGTCTTCGCCGAGGCCGATGGAGTCGTGGGTGAACACGTAGAGCACGCGCTGCTTCATCAGCGCCGACATGCGCACGGCGTTGCGCGCGTATTCCATGAAGATCAGGAAGGTCGCGCCGTACGGCACGAAGCCGCCGTGCAGGGCGATGCCGTTCATGATCGCGCTCATGCCGAATTCGCGCACGCCGTAGAACAGGTAGTTGCCAGCAGCGTCCTCTTCGGTGACGCCCTTGCAGCCCTTCCACAGGGTCAGGTTGGAGCCGGCCAGGTCGGCCGAGCCGCCGAGGAACTCCGGCAGCAGCGGACCGAAGGCGTTCAGCGCGTTCTGGCTGGCCTTGCGGCTGGCGATGGTCTCGCCCTTCTCGGCGACGTCCTTGATATAGGCGGCGGCCTTCTCGGCGAAATCGGCCGGCAGCTCGCCAGCGATACGGCGCTTGAACTCGGCAGCCAGCTCGGGGAACGCAGCGGCGTAAGCGGCGAATTTTTCGTTCCAGGCGGCTTCGGCGGCAGCACCGGCAGCCTTGGCGTCCCACTCGGCGTAGATCTCGGCCGGGATCTCGAACGGGCCATGGTTCCAGTTCAGGGCCGCACGGGTCAGGGCGATTTCGTCATTGCCCAGCGGCGCGCCGTGGCACTCTTCCTTGCCCTGCTTGTTCGGCGAGCCGAAGCCGATGGTGGTCTTGCAGCAGATCAGGGTCGGCTGGTCCGCGCTCTTGCGCGCGGTGTCGATGGCCATCTTGATCTCGTCGGCGTCATGGCCGTCGACGTTGCGGATCACCTGCCAGCCGTAGGACTCGAAGCGCTTGGGCGTGTCGTCGGTGAACCAGCCCTCGACCTCGCCGTCGATGGAGATGCCGTTGTCGTCGTAGAAGGCGATCAGCTTGCCCAGGCCCAGGGTGCCGGCCAGCGAGCAGACTTCATGGCTGATGCCTTCCATCATGCAGCCGTCGCCGAGGAACACGTAGGTGAAGTGATCGACGATCTGGTGGCCGTCGCGGTTGAACTGCGCACCCAGCACCTTCTCGGCGATGGCGAAGCCGACCGCGTTGGCGATGCCCTGGCCGAGCGGACCGGTGGTGGTCTCCACGCCCGGGGTGTAGCCGTATTCCGGGTGGCCCGGGGTGCGGCTGTGCAGCTGGCGGAACTGCTTGAGATCCTCGATGCCCAGGTCGTAACCGGTCAGGTGCAGCAGCGAGTAGATCAGCATCGAACCATGGCCGTTGGACAGCACGAAGCGGTCACGATCGGCGAAATTCGGGTTGCTCGGGTTGTGCTTGAGGTAGTCGCGCCACAGCACCTCGGCGATGTCCGCCATGCCCATGGGGGCACCCGGGTGGCCGCTGTTGGCTTTCTGCACGGCATCCATGCTGAGGGCACGAATGGCATTGGCTCGCTCACGACGGCTGGGCATCGCTCAAATCTCCTACGGGGGCTGCTTCTTGATGAAGGGGGCGAAAAAGACGGCCATTTTCGCCCAGCCGGCCCCCGCGGGGCAATGACAGATGGTCGTAGATCGTCGCGAATCAGCTCGCCTGCTCGCTCAGCACGCCGACAGCGGGGCTGCCCGGGCCGCCCAGACAGGGCGCCTGGAACAGTTCGCCATGCCAGACTCCGGCCAGGGTCCGGCTCAGCACCAGCGACCAGACAGCCGCCAGCTGCACCGTCAGCAGCACGCCGACGAAGGCGAAGAAGGCCAGACCGGTCAGCGCCTGCAGCTCGAAGGTGGCCAGGGTGAATACCCCCAGCGGAAAGGTGAAGCCCCACCAGCCGAGGTTGAACGGCATGTTGTCGCGGATGTAGTGCCGGGTGAACAGCGTGGCGATCACCAGCCACCAGAGCCCGGCGCCCCACAAGGCCAGACCGCCGATCAGGCCGAGGTCGCGGGCCAGCTCGGCGGCACCGCTCAGCGGCGTGCCGGCGAAGGCCAGGGGCGCCGCCTGGCCCATGCTCAGCAGGCCGAGGCAGCCGGTGGCCAGTGGCCCCAGCGGCAGCCAGCTGGTGGCGGCGAAATCGGTGTCCGGCAGCTTGTGCAGGGCCAGGCGCAGCAGCACCAGAGTAATCAGCGAGAAGGCCAGCGACAGCGACACGCCCCAGAGGACGAAGCCGGCCACCAGCAACAACTGGGCGTCAGTCGCCGCCAGGTGCGGCGCCAGCGAACCCGCGGTGCTGGCGGCCACCTCCGGCGCGACGATCGGCAGCAGCCAGACCGCGGTGAGCTTTTCCAGCGCATGGTGCTGGCGGGTGAACATCAGGTAGGGCACCAGCAGCGCGCCGAGCAACGCCAGCGCCGCATCCAGCCACCACAGCGCATGCGCCAGGGCGTAGACACCCTCGCCCCAGCGCGGCGCACCGAACAGCAGCAGGCCCTTGATCAGCACCGCCAGGCCCATGGGAATCGCGCCGAGGAACATCGACTGCACCGGGTGCAGCAGCATCGGCGCGATGGTCTCGCGAAACAGCGCCACACGCAGCATGAACAGCAGGCTGAACAGGGCGAACAGCGCCACGCCGAACAACCACAGGCCTTCGGCCAACAGCAGCAGGCCGGGCAGCTGCCACGGCAGATGGGCGACCACCAGCGCCAGTACGCCGGTGCCCATGGTCACGGCGAACCAGCTGGGGGTGAAGTGGCGGATGACGGCCAATGGCTCGGGCAGACGGCTGAAGGGGCGCGGCATGAGTCGGGTGGTCCCGTGGCATGAATGACGAGCACAGGGTAAGAATCGACTTGCCATATGAAAAATACATATTCAGCATCTAAAACATGCCTTCTATTTATGCAAAGCCATGAACCTTCACCACCTCAAGGTCTTTCTCGCCGTCGCCGAGGCCGGCAGCATCAGCGCCGGTGCCGAGCGCCTGCATATCAGCCAGCCGGCAGTGACTCGGGAGATTCGGGAGCTGGAGGCCAGCCTCGACCTGCGCCTGTTCGACCGTCTGCCGCGCGGCGTGCAGCTGACCGAAGGCGGCCAGCGTCTGCTCGATTACGCGCGGCGCATCTTCGTCCTGGAACAGGCGGCCGAGCGCGACCTGCGCGATTTCGCCCAGCTGGAGCAGGGCGAGCTGCACCTGGGCGCCAGCGCCACGCTCGGCGCCTACCTGCTGCCGCCGCTGATCAGCCGCTTCCGCGCCCTGCATCCGCAGATCTTCGTCAGCCTGGAGGTGAGCAATACCGAGGCGGTGACCCGCCAACTGGATGACGGGCGCATCAGCCTCGGCTTCGTCGAAGGGCCTTTCGCCCAGGCCGATTACGACCATCGCCTGCTGGCTCGCGACGCCTTGCTGCCGGTGGTGGCGCCCCGGCATCCGCTGGCCAGAACAGCCGCGCCCTTGCAGGCCAGCGAGCTGCAGGCCTACCCGCTGTACATGCGCGAACCCGGCTCCGGCGCGCGCGCCAGCGTCGAGCAGGCCTATCGCGTCCATGGTCTGGAGCCTCGCGCCGGCATGGCCATCGGCAGCACCGAAGCGCTCAAGCGCCTGCTTGCCGACGGCCAGGGCATCGCCTGGCTGTCGCAGCGGGTGGTCGAGCGCGAACTGGCCAGCGGCGAACTGCAGCGCCTGACCGTGCTGGACCTGCAGATCGAGCGCGAGCTGCACGTGCTGTGGCGCCCCGGTGCCAGCCTGAGCCCGGCGCCGGCGGCCTTTCTGGCGCTGAGCGAGCCGCCGCACTAGCCACACAGCAATATCAAAACTTTTTGATATTGCTGTTGCTGTATGAAAAATGACCGACTAGACTGCGCCACCATGACCCTGCGCGCCCCCCAGCTGGACTTCGACCCCTGCGACGAGCTCGCCGCCCTGTGCAAGGCCGGCGGCGATGCGCTGCGCCTGAACGTTCTGCGCGCGCTGAGCAACGACTCGTTCGGCGTGCTGGAGCTGGCGCAGATCTTCGCCATCGGCCAATCCGGCATGAGCCACCACCTCAAGGTGCTGGCCCAGGCCGGCCTGGTGGCCACGCGGCGCGAAGGCAACGCCATCTTCTACCGCCGCGCCCTACCCGGCGGCCGCCTGCATGCGGCGCTGCTGGACGACATCGACGAGCTGCCGCTGCCAGGCGAGGTGCAGGCACGCATCGCCACCGTGCATCAGCAGCGCGCCACCGTCAGCCGCGACTTCTTCGCCCGCATGGCCGCCAGTTTCCAGGCCCAGCAGGACCTGATCGCCGGCCTGCCGCAATACCGCGACAGCCTGCTGGCGCTGCTCGATGCGCTGCAGTTCACGCCCGATGCCAGTGCCCTGGAGATCGGCCCCGGCGACGGCGCCTTCCTGCCCGAGCTGGCCCGCCGTTTCACCCGCGTCACCGCACTGGACAACAGCCCGGCTATGCTCGAGCTGGCCAGCCAGCGCTGCGCCGCCGAAGGCCTGGCCAACGTCGAGCTGAAGCTGGCCGACGCCCTGCAGGATGAGCAGCCGCCGGCCGATTGCGTGGTGCTGAACATGGTGCTGCACCATCTCGCCACGCCGGCCGAGGCGTTTCGCCAACTGGCGCGACTGGTCGCTCCCGGCGGCAGCCTGCTGCTCAGCGAGCTGTGCAGCCATGACCAGAGCTGGGCCAGGGAAGCCTGCGGCGATCTCTGGCTCGGCTTCGAACAGGACGATCTGGCGCGCTGGGCGACGGCCGCCGGCCTGGTCCCTGGCGAAAGCCTCTACATCGGCCTGAAGAACGGCTTTCAGATTCAGTTACGGCACTTCGCCAAACCCATCATGCGACCTGCCACCCGTTACGGCACACAAGGAACCCACCCATGAGCGAATACTCCCTGTTCACCTCCGAGTCCGTGTCCGAGGGGCATCCGGACAAGATCGCCGATCAGATTTCCGATGCCGTGCTCGACGCCATCATCGTCCAGGACAAGCACGCCCGCGTGGCCGTGGAAACCCTGGTGAAGACCGGCGTGGCCATCGTCGCCGGCGAAGTCACCACCAGCGCCTGGGTCGATCTGGAACAGATCGTCCGCGACGTGATCTGCAACATCGGCTACACCAGCAGCGACGTCGGCTTCGACGGCAACACCTGCGGCATCATCAACATCATTGGCAAGCAGTCCCCGGACATCAACCAGGGCGTCGACCGCGCCAAGCCGGAAGACCAGGGCGCCGGTGACCAGGGCCTGATGTTCGGCTACGCCAGCAACGAGACCGACGTGCTGATGCCGGCGCCCATCGTGCTGTCGCACCGCCTGGTCGAGCGCCAGGCAGAGGCGCGCAAGTCCGGCCTGCTGCCGTGGCTGCGCCCGGATGCGAAGTCCCAGGTCACCTGCCGCTACGAGAACGGCAAGGTGGTCGGCATCGACGCCGTGGTGCTGTCCACCCAGCACAACCCGGAAATCAGCCAGGCCGACCTGCAGGAAGCGGTGATGGAGCTGATCGTCAAGCACACCCTGCCGGCCGAACTGCTGCACAAGGACACCCAGTACCACATCAACCCCACCGGCAAGTTCGTCATCGGCGGTCCGGTCGGCGACTGCGGCCTGACCGGGCGCAAGATCATCGTCGACAGCTACGGCGGCATGGCTCGCCACGGCGGCGGCGCCTTCTCCGGCAAGGACCCGTCCAAGGTCGACCGCTCGGCGGCCTACGCCGGTCGCTACGTGGCCAAGAACATCGTTGCCGCCGGCCTGGCCGAGCGCTGCGAGATCCAGGTGTCCTACGCCATCGGCGTGGCCCAGCCGACCTCGATTTCGGTGAACACCTTCGGCACCAACAAGGTCAGCGAAGAGACCATCATCAAGCTGGTGCGCGAGGTGTTCGACCTGCGTCCCTACGCCATCACCCGCATGCTCGACCTGCTGCACCCGATGTACCAGGACACCGCGGCCTACGGTCACTTCGGCCGTACCCCGCAGCAGAAGACCGTGGGCGAAGACAGCTTCACCACCTTCACCTGGGAGCGCACCGACAAGGCTGCCGACCTGCGCGCCGCGGCCGGCCTGTAAGGCATCGGCACAACCCAGAAGCCCCGCCATGCGGGGCTTTTTGTTGGGCGCCGGGCAGGCGGCACACCGCTTCCTGAGCCCTGCGCCATTCGCGCCTCAGACCCGTTTCGTCTAGGCTCAATCCCACCTCCCAAGCATGGATGCTTGCCATGAAGCGCTGGATCGCTCCGCTCCTCCTGCCCCTCATCGCCCTGGCCGAACCCTGCCCCGACTGGCCGGACAGCCGCGCCCAGGTGGAATTCGCGGCGCTCAGCCAACAGATCGCGCAGTGGGATGACGCCTACCACAACCAGGGCCGCTCGCCGATAGCCGACGAGCTCTACGACCAGGCCCGCGAGCGCCTGCAGCGCTGGCAGCAATGCTTCGCGCCTGCACGACAGCCCCTGCCGGCCCCCCTCACAGGCAGCGCAGGGCCAATCGCCCATCCCGTCCCGCAAACCGGTCTGCGCAAGCTCAACGACGCGGCGATCGGCGAATGGATCGGCAGTCGCGACGACCTGTGGATCCAGCCCAAGGTCGATGGCGTGGCCGTCACCCTGGTCTATCGGCAAGGCCGCCTGCACCAGGCCATCAGCCGTGGCGACGGCCGCCACGGCCAGGACTGGAGCGCACGCGCCCGACAGTTGCCTGCTGTCCCGACGCGGCTGCCCGAGCCGCTCGACCTGGTACTGCAGGGCGAGCTGTACTGGCGCCTCGAGGATCACCTGCAGGCGCGCGATGGCGGCGCCGGAGCGCGCGGCAAGGTGGCCGGAATGATGGCCAGGCACGAGCTGAGCGACCCGGACGGCGCCGCCATCGGCCTGTTCGTGTGGGACTGGCCGGACGGCCCGGCGAGCATGGACGAACGCCTGAGCCAGCTGCAGGCGCTGGGTTTCGCCGACAGCCAGCACTACAGCAAGCCGATCCGCAGCGTCGAAGAAGCCAGGCAATGGCGTCAGCATTGGTATCGCCATCGCCTGCCCTTCGCCAGCGATGGCGTGGTGCTGCGCCAGGGCACGCGCCCCGCCGGCGCGCGCTGGCAGGCGGAGGCCCCGCACTGGGCGGTGGCCTGGAAGTACCCGGCCAGTCAGGCGCTGGCGGTGGTGCAGGCCGTGGACTTTCGCATCGGCCGCAGTGGGCGCATCACGCCGGTGCTACGCCTGCAGCCGGTCGATCTCGACGACAGGCGCATCAGCCGCGTGGCCCTCGGCTCGGTCCCGACCTGGAAGAGCCTCGACGTCCGCCCCGGCGACCAGGTGGCGATCCGCCTGGCCGGCCTGACCATCCCACGTCTGGACAGCGTGATCTGGCGCAGCCCGCACCGGGCGCCGGTCGAGGTACCGCGCAGCGCGGACTACCATGCCCTCAGCTGCTGGCGCAGCAGCCCGTCCTGCCAGCAACAGTTCCAGGCCCGTCTGGCCTGGCTGAGCAGCAAGCAGGGGCTGGCGCTGAGCGGGGTGGGCCCGGGCACCTGGAGCAGTCTGCCCTTGCAGGGGCTGCTCGACTGGCTGGAGCTGGACCAGGCCCAGCTGCAGAGCCTGCCCGGCATCGGCCCGCACCGCGCTGCACAGCTGCAGCAGGCCTTCGCTCAGGCCAGGGACCGACCGCTGCGGCAATGGCTGCGTGCCCTCGGCGCACCTCCGGGTTTCGACGCCGGCGGGCTCGACGACTGGCCCAGCCTGATCGAGCGCCAGCGAGACGACTGGCTGCGTCGCCCCGGAATCGGCCCCAAGGGTGCCGATCGCCTGCTGGCGTTCTTCAGCCACCCCGAAGTTCAGCGCCTGGGCAGGCAACTGCAGCAGGCCGGTGTCGCCGGTTTCCAGCCCCAAGCAGGCCCGCCACGCAGCTGAACCAGGCCAGGTGATCGGTCACCTGGGCCGAACCTCGTGCATCTGCCACGGTCACTCGAAATAGGCACCCACGAGGAAACACCATGATTCGTCAAGCCACCTTGCTCGGCCTGCTGCTGGCCGCCGGGCTGCACGCCACCCCTCTCCTGGCCGCCGAGGCCGACGCCGACGTCGACGTCGACTGCCCGACCAAGCGCCAGATCCTGCAGGAGAAGATCGAGACCGCCCGCGCGCAGGGCAACTCGCAGGAACTGGATGGCTTGCACCGGGCCCTGGGCAATGTCGAAGCCCATTGCGATGAAGCCTCGCTGCACCGTCAGCGCCTGGCCGGCGTGGAAGAAGCACGTCAGGAGGTGCAGCGGCGGGAGATGGACCTGCGCGACGCCATGGGCAAGGGCGACCAGGAGAAGATCGCCAAGCGTCAGGCCAAACTGGCCGAGGCGCGCTCCGAGCTGGAGCAGGCCGAAGCCGAAGCGCGGGCCGATCAGTAAGCGCGGAATGCCTTGTGGCAGGCCTCGCAACTGTCCTCGACCTCACGTACCGCCGGCTCCAGCCGGGAACGCCTTAGCGGCGGCGAGACGGTAGCCTGCACCAGCGCGGCAGTGGCCTGTTCCAGGTCGCGCGCCATCTGCTGGAACTGCTCCTGGCGCTGCCAGAGCTCGGGATTGGCCTTGCTGCGCTCGTCGTCACGGACGTCGGGAAAGTGCTGCCAGGGCTCGCGCGACAGGCGATCGAGCTCGGCCGCACCGGCAACGAAGCGGGCCTCGTCATAGGCGATGCGCCCGCGCAGCATGCCACCGAGATCCTCGCTGACCTTGAGCATCTGCTTGAACAGCGCCTGACGCTGGCCCAGCGGCGAGTCGGGATCGACGCCACCGCAGGCAACCAGAAACAGGCAGGCGCAGGCCAGCAGCAGGGCTTTGAATTTCATCGTGACGCGTCCGGCTTGAAAAACGGTCCGCCAGTATCGCCACTGATCCCCATCAGGCCAAGCGCACTGTTTTACCGCGGGTGTCCCGATGTCCCTGACGCAGGGCATAGGGCGACCAGGCAGCGCCAGCCTGGCCCCACCCCATGGCGCCGCGACTCAGGCAGAGACCACGAACAGCGCGACAATCAGCCCCATGCCGGCGAACCATACCAGCGAGCGCACCGGCCCCCAGTCGGCCAGGTAGCAGATGAGATACAGCACGCGGCTGACGATGAACGCCATGGCCAGCTGATCGAGCAGCCCCTGCTCGGCGCCACCCGCCTGATGGGCGATGATCACTGCCGCGGCGAAGGCCGGAGTCACCTCGAAGCCATTGAGCTGGGCATTGTTGGCGCGCTTGCGCCAGCCCTCGAGGCCGGCGAGGAAGGCGCGCGGGTCGCTGTTGGCCCGCGGCCCGTAACCGGGCCCGAAGAACTTGGCGGTTGTGGTGGCCAGATAGGGCAGGAGGATGGCGATCAGCACGCACCAGTAGGCAAGGGTCATGGAAGCTCCGCATTCGGATGATGGAATGCGCAGCCTGAGCCGTGACCCGGCTGGCGTCCATGGCCCGAAGCGGGGTATGTGAGCGGCGATCCGGCCAATCCCTCGGTGGCAGGTGCCAGCAGCGCGTGGGGCGACGGAAAACCTTGGGCTGCGCCTCGCTGGCAGCTATAATCCGCGAGTTTCACACGGCCGGCACCGCTCCGGTCGTTCCCGCCACCCGTCCGAGGGGCGCTGCAGCAGGTCGGTCGACACCGGTTTGTCAGGCTCGGATGGGGCGTTAACCATACGCATCAACGGCGCCCATTCGCAGACAACGAATGGAGAACTCATTATGAGCGCTGTACTGACGCCTGCCGGCTTCACCGACTACAAGGTCGCCGACATCTCCCTGGCCGACTGGGGCCGCAAGGAACTGATCATCGCCGAATCCGAGATGCCGGCACTGATGGGCCTGCGCCGCAAGTACGCTGCCAGCCAGCCGCTGAAGGGTGCGAAGATTCTCGGCTGCATCCACATGACCATCCAGACCGGCGTGCTGATCGAGACGCTGACCGCCCTGGGCGCGGAAGTGCGCTGGTCGTCCTGCAACATCTTCTCCACCCAGGATCAGGCCGCTGCCGCCATCGCCGCAGCCGGCATCCCGGTATTCGCCTGGAAGGGCGAGACCGAGGAAGAGTACGAGTGGTGCATCGAGCAGACCATCCTCAAGGACGGCAAGCCGTGGGACGCCAACATGGTGCTGGACGACGGCGGTGACCTGACCGAGATCCTGCACAAGAAATACCCGCAGATGCTCGAGCGCATTCACGGCATCACCGAAGAAACCACCACCGGTGTGCACCGCCTGCTCGACATGCTCAAGGCCGGCACCCTGAAAGTCCCGGCGATCAACGTCAACGACGCCGTGACCAAGAGCAAGAACGACAACAAGTACGGCTGCCGTCACAGCCTCAACGACGCCATCAAGCGCGGCACCGACCACCTGTTGTCGGGCAAGCAGGCGCTGGTCATCGGCTACGGTGACGTGGGCAAGGGCTCGGCGCAGTCGCTGCGTCAAGAAGGCATGATCGTCAAGGTCTCGGAAGTCGACCCGATCTGCGCCATGCAGGCCTGCATGGACGGCTTCGAGCTGGTATCGCCGTACATCGACGGCATCAACGATGGCAGCGAAGCCAGCATTGACAAGGCGCTGCTGGGCAAGATCGACCTGATCGTCACCACCACCGGTAACGTCAACGTCTGCGATGCCAACATGCTCAAGGCCCTGAAGAAGCGCGCCGTGGTATGCAACATCGGTCACTTCGACAACGAGATCGACACCGCCTTCATGCGCAAGAACTGGGCATGGGAAGAGGTCAAGCCGCAGGTGCACAAGATCCACCGCACCGGTGCCGGCAGCTTCGATCCGGCCAACGATGACTACCTGATCCTGCTGGCCGAAGGCCGTCTGGTGAACCTGGGTAACGCAACCGGCCACCCGAGCCGCATCATGGACGGCTCCTTCGCCAACCAGGTACTGGCGCAGATCTTCCTGTTCGAGCAGAAGTTCGCTGACCTCTCCGCCGAGAAGAAAGCCGAGCGTCTGACTGTCGAAGTGCTGCCGAAGAAGCTGGACGAAGAAGTGGCACTGGAAATGGTCAAGGGCTTCGGTGGCGTAGTCACTCGGCTGACCAAGCAGCAGGCCGAGTACATCGGCGTGTCCGTGGAAGGCCCATTCAAGCCGGACGCTTACCGCTACTAATGCGTAGGGTGGATAAGCCTCTGGCTTATCCACCGCCGACTTCCCGCAAGGTGGATGGAAAAACGCCATCCACCCTACGTCTCCAAGGCTAGAAACCTATGAGCCAAGAACGCCGCTACAGCTTCGAGTTCTTCCCCACCAAGACCGAAGCCGGGCATGAAAAACTGATGGACGTGGCGCGCCAACTGGCGGCCTACAAACCCGATTTCTTCTCCTGCACCTATGGCGCCGGCGGTTCGACCCGCGACCGCACGCTCAACACCGTGCTGCAACTCGATGGCGAGGTGAAGGTGCCGACCGCGCCGCACCTGTCCTGCGTCGGCGACAGCAAGGCCGAGCTGCTCGAACTGCTCAACCTGTACAAGAATGCCGGCATCAAGCGCATCGTCGCCCTGCGCGGCGACCTGCCGTCGGGTATGGGCATGGCCAGTGGCGAGCTGCGCTACGCCAACGAACTGGTCGAGTTCATCCGCAGCGAAACCGGCGATCATTTCCACATCGAGGTGGCCGCCTACCCGGAGATGCATCCGCAGGCGCGCAACTTCGAAGACGACATCGCCAACTTCGTGCGCAAGGCCAAGGCCGGTGCCGACAGCGCCATCACCCAGTACTTCTTCAACGCCGACAGTTACTTCTACTTCGTCGAGCGCGTGCGCAAGCTGGGCGTGGACATCCCGGTGGTACCGGGCATCATGCCGATCACCAACTACAGCAAGCTGGCGCGCTTCTCCGACGCCTGCGGCGCGGAAATCCCGCGCTGGATACGCAAGCAGCTGGAAGCCTATGGCGACGACGCCGAGAGCATTCGCGCCTTCGGCGAGCAGGTGATCACCGAGATGTGCGAACGCCTGCTGCAAGGCGGCGCGCCGGGCCTGCACTTCTACAGCATGAACCTGGCCGGCCCCAGCCTGGCCATCTGGAACAACCTCGATCTGAAACGCTGACGGGCAGGGAGCCGCGCAGCGGCTCCCGCGCTCAAGGATGAGCCCATGACATTCAAGCGCCTCCTTCCCCTCGCCCTGCTCACGGGGCTGCACGCTGCCCCTGCCCTGGCCAGCTCCGACATGACCTGCGCACCGAGCTGGAAACTGATCTCGGACCAGCTCTCGGCGTGCAACAACCTCGCCTTTCTCAGCCCCGGCAACGACAGCCGGGTCAACCTGCAGCTGCTGCTCGACGATGCCGGCCACCTGAAGCTGACGCGCGAACCGCTGGCACTCGACGGTTACGAGTACGGCTACGGCCTGGTGCCCTTCAGCCTCGGCATGCTCGATGCGAGCCGCGCCCGTAGCGAGGCGACCGAGGCCGACGAGCAAGGCGTCGACCCGGACCTGGCGTACCTGACCCAGGCTTTGCAGCGCCTGGGCATCGACAGCGAAGCGGATGCCTTGGCTGTACAGCGCTTCGCCGAAGGCGAAGGCAATCGCTGCCGCAGCAACGACCTGCAGGCCATGCGCGGCTTCGTCGATGCACTCGGCGCCACGCCGGATCTGGCCGCGAGCGAAGCGCAGGCACTGGCCCGCTCGCGGCGCAGCCTGCTGAGCCTGTGCGGAGAGGGCGATCCGCAAGCAGAGGACATCCTGCCGCCGCCGACGCAGCTGCAATCGCCCGCGGCCCGGGCCTTCGGCGACTACCTGCGCGGCGCCGACGCCTTCTATCGCGGCGACTTCGACCACGCCCATGAGCGCTTCGCCCAGCTCGCGAGCAGCGAACAGCCCTGGCTACGCGAAACCGCCCAATACCTGCTCGGTCGCGTCGCGCTGAACCAGGCGCAGCTGAACGCCTTCGACGAGTACGGTTTCTTCAGTCCGGAGCAGGTGGATAAACCCAGCCTCGACGCCAGCGCGAAGGCCTTCAAGCAGTACCTGAGCAACTATCCGCAGGGCCTCTACAGCGACTCGGCGCGCGGCCTGCAACGTCGCGTGTACTGGCTTGCCGGGGACACCCGGCGCTTTGCCGAGGCCTTTGCCCGGCAATTCGAGCGTGGCGCGCAGCAGGTCGACATGCCCGCACTGATCGAGGAGCTGGACGCCAAGCTGCTGCCCAGCCTCGCCCCGGATGCCATCGAAGACCCGCTGCTGCTGGCCATGCTCGACCTGATCCAGCTGCGCGATCCCGGCAGCAACCGCGAGCCGCGCCTCAGCCTCGAACAACTGCAGGCGCAGCAGCCGCGCTTCGCCAGCCAGCCCGGCCTGCACGCCTACCTGGTCGCTGCCTGGCATTTCTACCGCGGCGGCGATGCCCAGCAGGCGCTCGCCGCCCTGCCGGATGCCGGTTCCGAGCCGATGAACGCCCTCGCCTTCAGCCAGGAAACCCTGCGCGGCCTGGCGCTGGAAGCCAAGGGTGAGAACGCCGCAGCCTTGCAGCACTGGCAGGCACTGCTGGCGCGCAGCCAAGACCCGCTGCAGCGCGCCCAACTGCAACTGGCCCTGGCCTTGAACCATGAGCGCAGTGGCGCACTGGAGAAGGTGTTCGCCACCGACTCGCCGATCAGCACCGCGCCGATCCGCGAGCGCCTGCTGGCCTATGGCGCCGGCCCCGAGCTGCTGCGCCAGCAGGCGGGAAACGAGCAGACTCCGGCAGGCGAGCGCGCAACCGCGCTGTACACCCTGCTCTATCGCGATCTGGATTACGGTCGCTACGCCGACTTTCTCCGCGATTTCGCGCAGTTCCCGTACAAGCCGACACAGCCAGCGCAGCGCCTGGATCCTGGCCTGTTCGCCTGGAGCGGTGGCAGCGATGCCGGCTATGCCTGCCCGAGCCTGGTCAGGATCGCCGAACGCCTCGCCGCCAATGCCGAGGACGCCCAGGGCATGCTGTGCCTGGGCGACTTCATCCGCATCCACGGCCTCGACGAGCACTGGCTGAACCGCCCGCCGGCCGCCGGCGAACTGGGCAGCGCACCGAGCCAGTTCCAGGGCGCATCCTTTTCCCGCCTGGCCGCCTACCAGCTGCTGCTGACTGGGCCGCAGGTCAGCCGCGAGGACAAGGCCTACGCCCTGTTCCGCGCAATCAACTGCTATGCGCCCAGCGGCTATAACAGCTGCGACGGCCAGGACATCAGCAAGGACCAACGCAAGCAGTGGTTCCAGACCCTCAAGCGCAGCTACGCGGACACCCAGTGGGCGCAGCGACTCAAGTACTACTGGTAGGCCTGCTCCTGCTGGCAGCCGGCCTGCCGGCGCAGGCCACGCGCGTCGACGCCGGCGAGCATCAGGCGTTCTGGCTGTGGGCGGGCGTGACGCCACAGCCGGTGCTGGCCCAGGCCCGTACGCTGTACGTGCTGCAGGGGCAGATCGACGGCCCGCGCCGCGCCGGCGATCCCGCGGCGCGCATGCTGGCACAGAACCCGGCCACGCCCAGGCTGTCGAAAGACGTCGAGCTCTGGGTGGTGTATCGCGCGCATACCCTGGACTGGAACGACGAGGTATTCGCCCTGCTGCTCAGCCAGTTGCAACGCTGGCAGCGTGCCGGCAACCGGGTCAGCGGGGTGCAGATCGACTTCGATGCGCAAACGCTGCACCTGAGCCGCTACGCCGTCTTCCTCGAAGACCTGCGCCAGCGTCTGCCTAGGCAGTACCGCCTGAGCATCACCGGCCTGCTGGACTGGGCCGGCAATGCCGACCCGGCGGCGCTGAACCGCCTGGCCGGGGTGGTCGACGAAGTGGTGATGCAGACCTACCAGGGCCGCAGCAGCATCGCCGACCACCAGCGCTACCTGCCGAGCATCGCACGGCTGCAGTTGCCGTTTCGCATCGGCCTGATACAAAACGGCGAATGGCAGGCGCCGGATTACCTGCAAAGCAGTCCCTGGTTCCGCGGCTATGTGGTATTTCTGCTGAACCCGAGCGAACCCGCAACCGACACGCCATCCGCCAGACACTGACCGCCAGCCACCGACAAACACAACACCTGCTTCCGACAACGCATTCGAACTCCCCTCCGCGCCGGCCTTCGTCGCGACCTTGCCACCAGGACCACTTCATGCTCAAACGCCCCCGCATCAACGCCTCCGTCAGCCCCAAGGGCAGCCTGGAAACCCTCTCCCAGCGCGAAGTGCAGCAACTGCGCGAAACCGGCTCCGGCAGCGTCTACCGCCTGTTCCGCCAGTGCGCCCTGGCGATCCTCAACACCGGCTCGCACAGCGACAACGCCAAGACCATTCTCGAGGCCTACCCGGACTTCGAAGTGAAGATCCACCAGCAGGATCGCGGCATCCGCCTGGAGCTGATCAATGCGCCGGCCGATGCCTTCGTCGACGGCGAGATGATCGCCAGCACCCGCGAGATGCTGTTCAGCGCCCTGCGCGACATCGTCTACACGCAGAGCGAGCTGGAGAACAAACGCATCGATCTGGAAAGCTCCGAAGGCATCACCGATTACGTCTTTCACCTGCTGCGCAACGCGCAGACCCTGCGCAGCGGCGTCGAGCCGAAGATGGTGGTGTGCTGGGGCGGCCACTCGATCAGCACCGAGGAATACAAGTACACCAAGAGGGTCGGCCACGAGCTGGGCCTGCGTGGCCTGGACATCTGCACCGGCTGCGGCCCGGGCGTGATGAAGGGGCCGATGAAGGGCGCCACCATCAGCCATGCCAAGCAGCGCAACCTCACCGGCCGCTACCTGGGCCTGACCGAGCCGGGCATCATCGCCGCCGAGGCGCCCAACCCGATCGTCAACGAGCTGGTGATCCTGCCGGACATCGAGAAGCGTCTGGAGGCCTTCGTCCGCGTCGGCCATGGCATCATCATCTTCCCGGGCGGCGCCGGTACCGCCGAGGAATTTCTCTACCTGCTGGGCATCCTCACCCACCCGGACAACAAGGACCTGCCCTTCCCGGTCATCCTCACCGGCCCGAAGAGCGCCAGCACCTACCTGCAGCAGCTGCACGACTTCATCGGCGCCACCCTGGGCGAGGCGGCGCAGCAGCGCTACCGCATGATCCTCAACGACCCGGCCGAAGTGGCCCGCGAGATGGCTGTCGGCATCAAGGCCGTGCGCCAGTTCCGCCGCGAGCGCAACGACGCCTTCCACTTCAATTGGCTGCTGAAGATCGACGAAAGCTTCCAGCATCCGTTCGAGCCGACCCACGCAGCCATGGCCGGCCTGCAGCTGACCCGCGAACAACCGCTGCATGAACTGGCTGCCAATCTGCGTCGCGCCTTCTCCGGCATCGTCGCGGGCAACGTCAAGGAGAACGGCATTCGCCTGATCGAGGAGCACGGCCCGTACGAGATCCGCGGCGAGGCAAGCATCATGCGTCCGCTGGATCGCCTGCTGCAGGCCTTCGTCGAACAGCATCGGATGAAACTGCCCGGCGGCAGCGCCTATGAGCCCTGCTATCGGGTGGTGGAATAGGCAGATCGCCTGTGCTTTCACCGCGCGGGCAAAATCGCTAATCTGGCGCTATGCCATTATTCAAGCGCCAGATTATCGCCATCTTCCTGCTGTGCGGCCTCGCCTTCGCCGCACGCGGCGAGACCTTGCGCGTGGTCACCGAAGCCTGGCCGCCCTACGTCTTCGAGGAGAACGGCCAGCCGGCCGGTCTCGACTACGAGATCAGCCGCGAGGTGCTGCACCGGCTGGGTATCGAACTGGACCTGCAGTTCATGCCCTGGAAGCGCTGCCTGCTGGCGCTGGAACAGGGACATGCCGACGGCATTCTGGACATCTTCCATCTGCCCGAACGCGAGGCGAGCATGCTCTTCGTCGAAGAGCCGCTGAGCGAAGTCGAGTTCGTGCTGTTCCACGCACGCAATCGCCCCTACCCCTATGAGCGCCTGGAAGACCTGCGCGATCTGGTGATCGGCATCTCGCCCGGCTACTGGTACAACAACGAAGCCTTCCGTAACTCGACGCTGTTCAGCCGCGAGGAGGCGCCAACTCACGAAGCCAACCTGGGCAAGCTGGTGCGTCACCGTGTCGACCTGGTGGTCAATGACCGCCGTGCGGGCCTCTTTCTCAGCGCGCAGCTGGGCCTGCTGGATCAGGTCGACTACAACCGCAAGGCCATCGGCCACGACCGCATGTACCTGGCGCTGCGCCGCGACCCGGCGCTGCAGCAGCTGGCGACCGACTTCGCTCGCGAGCTGCGCCGCTTCAAGCGCGAACCCGCCTACGCACGCCTGCAGGCGCGCTACGCCAGGCCCGAAGATTCCAGGCCGTGAACCAACCGACAGGCTGGTAGCTGCGCAGGCCATCAGCTCTGTTATACTCGGGCCTTCCCGCCAGGCTTGCGCCCGGATGCTAGCTCCCAGAAGCCAGCAGTACCGGACGGGATCACGCGCCCCACGCATGATTCAAGCCAGGCAATATCACCCCATAGGGCCACGCCCTCACTACGTACAGGATTGCCCATGTCCTTTGCTTCCCTCGGTCTCTCCGAGGCTCTAGTCCGTGCGATCGAATCCGCCGGCTACACCCAGCCCACTCCGGTGCAACAGCGGGCCATTCCCGCCGTGTTGCAAGGTCGCGATCTCATGGTGGCGGCCCAGACGGGCACGGGTAAGACCGCAGGCTTCGCCCTGCCGATTCTCGAGCGTCTGTTCCCCGCCGGTCACCCGGACCGCGAACAGCGCCACGGCCCGAAACAGCCGCGCGTGCTGGTGCTGACCCCCACCCGCGAACTGGCCGCCCAGGTGCACGACAGCTTCAAGATCTATGCGCGTGACCTGAAATTCGTCAGCGCCTGCATCTTCGGCGGCGTCGGCATGAACCCGCAGGTCCAGGCCCTGGCCAAGGGCGTCGACGTACTCGTCGCCTGCCCGGGCCGCCTGCTCGACCTGGCCGGCCAGGGCAGCGTCGATCTGTCCCACGTGGAAATCCTGGTACTGGACGAAGCCGACCGCATGCTCGACATGGGCTTCATCCATGACGTGAAGAAGGTCCTCGCCCGCCTGCCGGCGCAACGCCAGAACCTGCTGTTCTCGGCGACCTTCTCCAAGGACATCACCGACCTGGCCGGCAAGCTGCTGCACAACCCGGAGCGCATCGAGGTCACGCCGCCGAACACCACGGTCGAGCGCATCGAGCAGCGCGTATTCCGCCTGGCCGCCAGCCACAAGCGCGCCCTGCTCGCCCACCTGATCACCCAGGGTGCCTGGGAACAGGTGCTGGTATTCACCCGCACCAAGCACGGCGCCAACCGTCTGGCCGAGTACCTCGACAAGCACGGTCTGCCGGCTGTCGCGATCCACGGCAACAAGAGCCAGAACGCGCGCACCAAGGCCCTGGCCGACTTCAAGGCGAACAAGGTACGCATCCTGGTCGCCACCGATATCGCCGCCCGTGGTCTGGACATCGACCAGCTGCCGCACGTGGTCAACTTCGAGCTGCCCAACGTCGAGGAAGACTACGTCCACCGTATCGGCCGTACCGGTCGCGCCGGCCGTAGCGGCGAGGCCATCTCGCTGGTCGCCCCGGATGAAGAGAAGCTGCTGAAAAGCATCGAGCGCATGACCAAGCAGAAGATCCCCGATGGCGATCTGATGGGTTTCGATGCCAGCGCCGTGGAAGCGGAGCGCCCGGAAGTGCGCGAACCGCGTCAACCACGCAATGCCGGGCAGAAGAAGCAGAAGGCCGAAGGCGGCGACAAGCCCAAGGGCGAGCGCCACGGCAGCGGCCGCAAGGATAAGGGCAAGGACAGCGGCAAGGAGCAGAAGGCCAAGCCGCAAGGGCAGAAGCGCCGTGGCCAGGGCCCGCGCAACGATGGCCCGAGCCAGCCCGCCGCAGCGATTCCACCGTTGCCTCCGGATCGCGATCCGGAAGAATTTCTCGACGACGAGATCGACAACTTCGGCAACCGTGTCGACTACGTCAGTCCCAACCAGAACAAGCAGCAGGGCCGCGGGCGTCGTCCCGGCGCCGCACCCGCCAATGGCGCGCCGCAGGGCCAGCGTCAGAACGGCAAGGGCCCGCGCAACAACAATGGCGGCGGCAATGGTGCGGGCAAGAACCGTCGCCAGGGCAGCGGCCAGGGCGGACAACCCGGCCAGGGCCGCAACGGCAGCAATCGTGGTCGTGGCCGTCCCGCCCATGACGGTCGCATCACCTCGCTCGACCGCGACGAACTGCCTCGCACAGAGGCCGCCGTGCGCAATCCGCGTGAGAAGCAGCCCGTCATCGTGCACAAGGGTTCGCGCCTGGATCGCTTCCCCACCGCCGAGCAACTCGACGAGCTGAGCAACAGCACGCGCCCGCGCGGCGAGAAGCCGGCACTGCTCACGCGCAATCGCGACGAGTAAGCTGACGCGCAAACGAAAACGCCGCCCGATGGGCGGCGTTTTTGTTTAGGGGGAGAGGCCAGTGGAGAACCAGCCCTCTCCCGCCCTTCGGGCACCCTCTCCCATAAATGGGAGAGGGTCATCAGCTGGGCCGCAAGCGGCCGCTTTCTTTACTGACGAATACCTTCGACCGAGATGATCAGCTCGACGGTTTCCGAAGCCGGGCCGAGATCCTTGGTGATGTCGAAATCCTTCAGCTTCAGCGTGGTGGTGCCTTCGAAACCGGCACGGTAGCCGCCCCACGGATCCTTGCCTTCGCCGATGAACTTGGCGGCGATGACCACGGGCTTGGTCACCCCGTTAAGGGTCAGGTCGCCAGTGATGTCGGCAGTGCCTTCGCCGGTGGACTTGACCGAAGTCGACTCGAAGGTAGCGGTGCCGTGCTTGGAAACGTTGAGGAAGTCGGCGCTGCGGATGTGCTTGTCACGCTCGGCGTGGTTGGTGTCGACGCTGGCGGTGTTGAGGGTGACGCTGACCTTGCTGGCTTCCGGGTTGGCGGCATCGAAGCTGAACTTGCCATCGAAGTCCTTGAAGGTGCCGTACAGCCAGCTGTAACCCAGGTGGCTGATCTTGAAGTTGACGAAGGCATGCTGGCCTTGCTTGTCGATGGCGTAGTCGGCCGCCATGGCCTGGCCGCCGATCAGCGCGGAACCCAGAACCAGTGCAGCGAGGGCGTTCTTCAACATGGGTGTTCTCCTTGCGAGGTTGTCGATCTAGATGGGCCTTGGCCCGGTTGTGAATGACTTCAGCGCCCGAACATCCGCAGCAGGGTGCTGTCACGGTCGATGAAATGGTGCTTGAGTGCCGCCAGGCCATGCAGCCCGGCGAAGATCACCAGCCCCCAGGCCAGGTATTCGTGGATGGCGCCAGCGATGTCTTCCTGTTGTGGGATACCGGTCAGGGTTGCCGGCACACTGAACAGCCCGAATACGTTGATGCCACGGCCATCGGCGGTCGAGATCAGATAGCCGGAGATCATCACGCCGAACAGGCCCAGATAGAGCAGGCCGTGGCCCAGTCTGGAGGCCAGGCGAGTGAGCCGGCCGTGACTGGCCAGCGCTGCGGGAGCCGGGCTGAACAGACGCCACAGCAGGCGCAGCAGCATCACGGCGAACAGCAGGATGCCAATGCTCTTGTGCAGATCGGGCGCGCTCTGCCGCCAGGGGTCGTAATAACTCAGGCCCACCATCCAATACCCCAGGGCGAACAGGCCGAACACGACCAGCGCCACCAGCCAGTGCAACAGCACGCTGACCAGACCATAACGAGCAGAGGTGTTACGCCATTGCATGGGGGCTTCCCTAATCCAGTTTCCGAGCAAGACTAACGGCAAATCTATCGATTTAAAGCGGAAAATTTCGCTATGAAATATCGAGAAATACGATATTAAAAAGGCGTGATTCCAACCCGCCAGCTTAGTCCAGCGCAGCGCCGGGGAAGTTCGTCATACGGGGCCGGACGGCCGTATCCGGCGGATCGGCGGGCGCGCCTTCTGGTAGGCTGTTGCGCTGATGATTGGGAGACGCACCATGAGCTTGAACGACCACTGGATGCAGCGCGACCTCGAGGTCCTGTGGCATCCCTGTACCCAGATGAAGGATCACGAGCGCCTGCCGCTGGTGGCGATTCGCAAGGCCTCCGGCGTATGGCTGGAGGACTTCGACGGCAAGCGCTATCTGGATGCGGTCAGCTCCTGGTGGGTCAACGTCTTCGGCCATGCCAACCCGCGCATCAATGCCCGCATCCGCGAGCAGCTGGAAAGCCTCGAGCACGTGATGCTCGCCGGCTTCACCCACCAGCCGGTCATCGAACTGTCCGAGCGCCTGGTGCAGATCACCCCGCCTGGCCTGAACAAGGTGTTCTACGCCGACAACGGCTCCTCGGGCATCGAGGTGGCGCTGAAGATGAGCTTCCACTACTGGCTCAACAACGGCCAGGCCGGCAAGAAGCGCTTCGTGACCCTGAGCAACAGCTACCACGGCGAAACCGTGGCGGCGATGTCGGTGGGCGACGTGTCGCTGTTCACCGATACCTACAAGGCGCTGCTGCTCGACACCCTCAAGGTACCCAGCCCGGACTGCTACCTGCGTCCCGAGGGCGTGAGCTGGGAGGAGCATTCGCGCGTCATGTTCGCTCATATGGAGCAGACGCTGGCCGAGCACCACCATGAAGTAGCCGCGGTGATCGTCGAGCCGCTGATCCAGGGTGCGGGCGGCATGCGCATGTACCACCCGATCTACCTCAAGCTGCTGCGCGAAGCCTGCGACCGTTATGGCGTGCACCTGATCCATGACGAGATCGCCGTGGGCTTCGGCCGCACCGGCACGATGTTCGCCTGCGAGCAGGCCGGCATCACTCCCGATTTCCTGGTGCTGTCCAAGGCGCTGACCGGCGGCTATCTGCCGATGGCCGCGGTGCTGACCACCGACGAGGTATACGGCGCCTTCTACGACGACTACGCCACCCTGCGCGCCTTCCTTCACTCGCACACCTACACCGGCAACCCGCTGGCCTGCGCCGCCGCCCTGGCGACTCTGGACATCTTCCGCGATGACGATGTGATCGAACGCAACAAGGCGCTGAGCGCGCGCATGGCCAGCGCCACCGAGCATCTCAAGGATCATCCGCATGTCGCCGAAGTGCGCCAGACCGGCATGGCCCTGGCGGTGGAGATGGTGCAGGACAAGGCCAGCAAAGCCGCCTACCCCTGGCAGGAGCGGCGCGGCCTGGCGGTGTATCAGCACGCACTAACGCGCGGTGCGCTGCTGCGCCCGCTGGGCAGCGTGGTGTACTTCCTGCCGCCTTACGTGATCACCCCGGAGGAGATCGATTTCCTCGCCGAGGTGGCCAGCGAAGGCATCGATATCGCCACCCGCGACACTGTCAGCGTGGCCGTGGACAATCGCTATCCCGATCATCGCGATCCGGGTTGAGCGAGCCATAAACGAAGCCCGGTGCGCACGGCGCACCCTACGAAGAAGCGGCGCCATCGCAGTAGGGTGCGCCGCGCGCACCACCCCTTTACACTTGCCGCTTCGAACTTGCCGCCTGCAGCCCTCCCTATGCGCCTTTCCCGTTTCTTCATCGACGCCCCGCTCTCTCTCGGCCAGCATGAGCTGCCCGAAGCCCAGGCCCACTACATCGGCCGCGTGCTGCGACACGCCGCGGGCGACGCGGTGCAGCTGTTCGACGGCAGCGGCCGCGAGTTTCTCGGCGAGCTGATCGAAGTGGGCAAGAAGACGGTACGCGTGGAGCTGCGTGAAGCGCTCGACGGCCTGGCCGAATCGCCGCTACGCATTCACCTGGGCCAGGGCCTGTCACGCGGCGAGCGCATGGACTGGGCGATCCAGAAGGCCACCGAGCTGGGCGCCAGCGAGATCACCCCGATCGTCAGCGAGCGCTGCGAGGTGCGTTTGAAGGACGAGCGCGCCGACAAGCGCCTGGCCCACTGGCGCCAGGTGGCGATCAGCGCCTGCGAGCAATGCGGTCGCTCGGTGCTGCCAGTCATTCACCCGCCGCTGGAACTGTCCGCCTGGCTGCAGCAGATCGAAGCCGACCTGAAGCTGGTGCTGCACCCGGTCGCCGAAGCCCTGCAGAGCCACGACAAACCGAACAGCCTGGCCTTTCTGATCGGTCCGGAGGGCGGCCTGAACGAGGGTGAAGTCGCTCAGGCGAAGCTGGCCGGCTTTCATGCGGCCCGCCTGGGCCCCCGCGTGTTGCGCACGGAAACGGCTCCCGTGGTCGCCCTGAGCGTCGCCCAGCAGCTGTGGGGCGATCTTCAGGCGTAAAATGTCGCCTTGACGTAACAAAATGTGACCTCAAGAGATTGCAAGACGGGCAGTCTTTGTCATGCTCTGCGCGCCGCGTGCGCGACCCGCTCTACCAGCAACCCGCGTCCGGCCGAGGCCGGCGCCCCGCTGCGTCGTTCTCTTCCAATAACAAATCAACGGGCTTCGGTCCCGCCCAAAAGGCGGCCGTGTGCCCAGGAGCATTGCATGAACGAACTGGTCTCGACCCTAAACGGTCTGGTCTGGAGCCCGGCGCTGATCTACCTCTGTCTCGGCGTCGGTCTTTACTTCTCTGTGCGCGGCCGCTTTCTCCAGGTTCGCCACTTCAAAGAAATGATTCGCCTGATGTTCAAAGGGCGTACCGATGAACACGGCATCACCTCCTTCCAGGCCCTGACCATGACCCTCGCCGGTCGCGTCGGTACCGGCAACATCGCCGGTGTGGCCACCGCCATCACCTTCGGTGGCCCGGGCGCCGTGTTCTGGATGTGGATGGTGGCCTTCCTCGGCGCCAGCTCGGCCTTCGTCGAGTCCACCCTCGGTCAGGTCTACAAGGAAAAGCTCAACGGTGAATACCGCGGCGGTCCGGCCTTCTACATCGAGAAGGGCCTGGGTCTGAAGTGGTACGCCTGGCTGTTCGCCGTGGTCACCGTGTTCGCCTGCGGCCTGCTGCTGCCGGGCGTACAGGCCAACTCCATCGCCTCCAGCGTCAACACCGCCTTCGGTATCGACCCGAACGTGACGGCCGCCGTACTGGCCGTACTGATCGGTCTGATCATCTTCGGTGGCGTCAAGCGTATCGCGCATTTCACCCAGGTAGTGGTGCCGTTCATGGCGCTGGGCTACATCATGGTGGCGCTGGTGATCATCCTGCTGAACATCGAGAAGCTGCCGGAAGTCGTGCTGCTGATCGTCAAGAGCGCCTTCGGCCTCGAGGCCGGTTTCGGCGCCATCGTCGGCATGGCCATCCAGTGGGGCGTCAAGCGTGGCGTGTACTCCAACGAAGCAGGTCAGGGTACCGGCCCGCACGCGTCGTCCGCTGCCGCCGTCAGCCACCCGGCCAAGCAGGGCCTGGTACAGGGCTTCTCGGTGTACATCGACACCCTGTTCGTCTGCTCTGCCACCGCCTTCATGCTGCTGATCACCGGTCAGTACAACGTGCAGGCGCCTGACGGCAGCGCGATGTTCACCGGTATCGCCGGTGTCGCCGCAGGCCCGGGCTACGTGCAGACCGCGATGGAGAACATGATGCCCGGCTTCGGCAACGCCTTCGTCGCCATCGCCCTGTTCTTCTTCGCCTTCACCACCATCCTGGCGTACTACTACATCGCCGAGACCAACATTGCCTACATCAACCGCAAGGTGAAGCGCCCCATTCTCACCCTGCTGCTGAAGTTCGGCATCATCGCGGCTACCGTCTACGGCACCGTGCACACTGCCACCTTCGCCTGGGACCTGGGTGACCTCGGCGTGGGCCTGATGGCCTGGCTGAACATCATCGCCATCGTGCTGATGCACAAGGTCGCCTACAAGTGCCTGAAGGACTACGAGCAGCAGCAGGACGAGGGCAAGGACCCGGTCTTCCACCCGGAGAAGCTCGGCATCAAGAATGCCGACTACTGGGGCGGCCACACCTCCGAGGACAATCTGGAAGTCGAGAAGCTCTCAGGTGAAACCTCGCAGCGTTGATACCCCATCGCTGACATGAAAAAGCCCCGGCCAATGCCGGGGCTTTTTTATTCTCCTGTCGAAAGCGGGCTCAGATCAGGCCGGCATCGGCGAGCAGTTGTTCCAGCCCGGCCAGATCGGGGATGCGCACCACTTCGTCGCCGACACGTGCCGCGCCCAGCTCCAGCGGCGCCAGCTCGACGTCGGCGGCGGGCAGATCGCTGGCCACCTTGAACGAACGCGGAATGCCCTGCACCAGCAAGGCGAGGAACTTGACCTTGGGCCGTCCGCCCAGGGCGTTGATCACCGCCACCCGCGCGCCGCTGGCGATCTGCGCCTGGCCGCCGCTGGCGGCCTCGAACGAGAGCAGCGGCAGACGCAGGTCACGCCAGGCGATCTGACCGAGAAACCAGTCAGGCGCGCCATCGCTGGTCTGCGGCGCGCGGTAGGGGATCAGCTCGGCCACCGCCACGTTGGGCAGCAGCAGGGTGCGGTCGGCCAGGGGAACCAGCAAGCCGGTCAGGCTGGCAGCGCTGTTCTGGGTAGCGACGGTTTGACTCATGAAAACGTCCTAGGCGGGCAGGGCCCGATCAACTGCAATGTTCGGCCAGGTGATTGACCAGAGCCACGGCCAGCTCGCGCGGATCGGCACTGAAACTGCTGTAACCACCCTCGCGCAGGCTGTCGGGCATGCTCGGGCAGGCGCAGCTGTCGCCGCGCTGGGTCCAGATGATCCCGCCCTGGCGCTTGACGTAGGCCGCGGCCGCGCTGCCGTCGCTGCCCATGCCGCTGAAGGCGATGACCCCGCACTGGGCGCCGAACTGCTGCGCCAGGTTGAGCATCATCTGGTCGATGGAAGGACTGTAGGGCTCGGGCCAGCCGCGCTCGCTGATCTGCATCGCGCAGTCGTCGGCAAAGCCCATCTCATGGGCGATCGGCACCACCACCACCTCGCCGCAACGCACCGGATCGCCGTGGCGCGCGGTATTGACGTGCCACTGGCTGTGCCGGCCCACGGCCTGCGGCAGCGCCGCCTCGAAACTGGCATCGATATGCTGGGCATAGAGGAAGCCGATCGGCAGCCCGCCCGGCAGCGCATCGAGGAATGCCTTGACCGCCGCCGGACCGCCCAGCGAGGCGGCCAGCAGCCAGACCTGGCGCGCCGGCTCACCCGCCTTGAAAGGCGTGTCGGCCAATGCCTGCGGCAACTCCAAACGCGCCGGACGTTGCGTCTCGTCGAGCAGCGCCTGCAGGCTCGGGCCGACCGCCTGGGTCGGGTCACCGACCAGGCGCTTGAGCTTGCCGAACAGGCTGCGCTCCCAGCGCGGATAGTTTTCCGAATGACGCTCCGGCGCGTGGCCTTCGCCGAACAGCACCGGGGCGCTGGCGCGCTCCAGCAGGCTGTCGACCAGCGGCGAGTCTTCCGACTGGGCCAGGTCCACCAGCCACAGGTCGGTGTCGCAGGCCGCCAGCGCGTCCTCGTCGAGGCGCGCCGGGTCACTGTTGAGCACCACCTGGTAACCGCCACCGGCCAATGCCTGCTGCAGCACATGGCGCTGCAGCGAGGTGTCGGCGATTACGGCGATACGTGCCGCGGATTTGTCTGTCATGTCCGTTTGCCCCGCTGACTATCGACCAACTGCGCGATGGTTTCGAGCAGCAAGGATTCCTGATAGGGCTTGCCGAGGTACTGGTTGACGCCGATGGTCATGGCCCGCTCACGGTGCTTCTCACCGGTACGCGAGGTGATCATGATGATCGGCAGATCCTTGAGGCGCTCGTCGTGGCGCACCAGGGTGGCCACCTCGAAGCCGTCCATGCGCGGCATCTCGATATCCAGCAGCATGATGTCGGGCTTGTGCTCCTGCAGCTGGGCGATGGCATCCACCCCGTCCTTGGCAGTCATCACGTTCATGCCGTTACGCTCGAGCAGACGACTGGTGACTTTGCGCACGGTGACCGAATCGTCCACCACCATGACCAGCGGCGGCCGGTCGACCTCGACTTCCTCGCTGATCGCCAGCTGGCGCGAAGCCAGGCGCGGGGTCAGCTGGTTCTGCAGGTGCGCATGCAGCACGCGGATGGTCGCCAGCAGGTCGAGAATCACCACCACGCGGCCGTCACCGAGGATGGTCGCACCGGAAATGCCGTGCACCCCGGCGAACTGCGGACCGAGGCTCTTCACCACGATTTCGCGCGAGCCGGCCAGGCTGTCCACCTGGACCGCCACCGCGTGCTCGCTGGAACGCACCAGAATCACCGGCAGCGGCAGGCTCTGCCCCACCAGCTTGGGCTGCTGACCGTTGTTCAGCAGGTCGCCCAGGTACTTCAGTTCGTAGGCCTGCCCGGCATACTCGAAACGCGGCGCATCCGGCGCGTAGTAGGCCTCCAGCTCGTACGGAGACACGCGCACGATACCTTCGATGGTGTTCAGCGGGATGGCGTACAGATCCTCACCGGAGTAGACCATCAGCGCGCGGTTGACCGACACGGTGAACGGCAGGCGAATGGTGAAGCGGGTGCCCTGGCCGACCGTCGAGTCGATGCTCATCGAGCCGCCGAGCTGCTTGACCTCCGAATGCACCACGTCCATGCCGACGCCGCGCCCGGAAATCTGCGTGACCTTCTCGGCGGTGGAGAACCCAGCCTCGAGAATGAACTGCAGCACCTCGTGATCGCTCAGGTCGCTGTCGGCATCCATCAGGCCACGTTCGATGGCCTTGCGCCGCACGGCCTCCAGGCGGATACCGCCGCCGTCGTCGACCAGGGTGAGAACGATGTCGCCGCCCTCGCGGCCGAGATCGAGGCGGATGGTGCCGCTATCGGGCTTGCCGGCCGCGCGACGCACCTCGGTCGGCTCGATGCCATGGTCGACGGCGTTACGCAGCATGTGTTCCAGCGGCGCGACGATGCGCTCGAGCACGGTACGGTCCATCTCGCCTTCGGCGTTGCCGACGACGAACTCGACCTGCTTGCCCAGCTCGCCGGCCACCTGCCGCACGATGCGACGCAGACGCGGCACCAGGCGGTCGAACGGCACCATGCGGGTGCGCATCAGGCCTTCCTGCAGCTCGGTGTTGACCCGCGCCTGTTGCAGCAGCAGGGTCTCGGCATCGCGGTTCTTCGCCGCCAGGGTTTCCTTCAGGTCGAGCAAGTCGGAAGCCGATTCGAACAGCGCGCGCGACAGCTGCTGCAGTTGCGAATGGCGGTCCATTTCCAGCGGGTCGAAGTCCTCATAGCCGGCGCGCTCGGCCTCGGCCTGATAGCGGCTGAGGATCTGCGCCTGGGTCTCGGTATCGAGGCGGCGCAGCTGATCGCGCACCCGGTCGATGGTGGCTTCCATCTCGCTCAGGGTGAAGCTGACGTCGCTGACCTGCTGTTCGACGCGGCCCCGGAAGATCGAGGTTTCACCCGCCAGGTTGACCAGGCCTTCGAGCAGCTCGGCCGGAACCTTGACCAGCTCCTGCGGAGCACGACGGGACGCGGCCTCGGCAGCCGCCTCTTCGGCGCGCCGTACGAACGGCAACACCTTGGGCGACTGTACCTGGGCAGGCTGTTCGCTGGCCGCGATGATCGGGTTGACCAATGTCGGCATCGTTGCCGGCTGCGGCTCGACGGGCAGCTCAGGCGCTGGCGCCGCTTCGTTGAGGCTGGTGCTCAGACGCTGACGCAGCTGATCGAGCTCCTTCTGCAGGCCCTCGAAGCCGGACTGCACGTCGAGGAACAGGCTTTCCGGCCAGGGAGCGCCCTGTTGCAGCGCTTCGCTCAGGTGCTGCTCCAGGTCATGGCTCATGTCGCCCAGGCGCTTCTGCCCGGCCAGTCGCGCCCCGCCCTTGAGGGTGTGCAGGATGCGCAGCATTTCATCGACCGCCGCGCTATCGTCGCGCTGAGCTTCCCAGCGGCCCATGGCGGCTTCCATCGCCTCGAGCAGGTCGTCGCCCTCCTCGAGGAAGATATCGAGGATATCGCTGTCGGCCTCTTCCGCGTCGTCGCTCTCGACCACGGCCTTCAGCTGCACGGCCGAAGGCATGCTCAGTTGCTCGTCGGGGTTGGCGCGGAAACGCTTGATGGTCTCGATCAGCGCATCGCCGGAGGGCACCGCGCGCTGGCCGCGCACGGCATCGAGCATCTCAGCCAGGCGGTCGTGGCAGGTCTGCAGCAGGGCGAACAGCTCGGGGCTGGCGCGCAGGCGACCGCCGCAGAGGCCTTCGTAGAGGAACTCCAGTTCGTGCGCCAGATCACCGATCTCGCGAATCTCGGCCATGCGCGCACCACCCTTGAGGGTGTGCAGGTCACGCTGCAGGGCTTCCAGCTCCAGGCTGTTGTCGACGTCGGCCATCCAGCGCTGCAGGGCACCGCCGGCGCTGTCGATGATGTCGAAACCTTCCTCGAGGAAGATCTCCACCAGCTCCGGGTCGCGCTCCTCGTGCCAGCTGGCCGGCGCCGCAGGCTCGGGCTCGGGCTCGGGTTCGGGTTCGGGTTCGGGTTCGGGTTCGGGTTCGGGTTCGGGTTCGGGTTCGGGTTCGACGGAAGCGTCCTCCAGCGCTGGCAGTTCTTCCACCACCCATGCGTCAAGCGGCAGCTCCGCAACAGGCTCGGCTGGCGTCGGCTCGTCGTCGAGCGGCACCTCGGCAATCTCGTCGAGTACGTCTTCATCCTCGACCAGAGCCAGAGGTGGCAGCTCTTCTACTTCGAACTCGTCCAGCTCGACAACCGCCGGCGCCGCTGGCGCTTCGTGAACAGGCTCGACCACGGCGGCCGAACCGCCCTGACGGAACGTGCGGATCTGTTGAATCAGGTCATCACCGGAAACCAGTGGCTGACGCGCCTGCAACTGATCGAGCATCTGCGCCAGGCGGTCATGGCTACGCTGCAGCAGGTCACCCAGCGCAGCAGAATAGTTGTAACGACGGTCGACCAGCCCTTCGTAAAGCGACTCCAGCTCGTGCCCGAGATCGCCGATCGGACGAATCGCCGCCATCCGCGCACCGCCCTTGAGGGTGTGCAGGTCGCGCTGCAGCGACGACAGCGGCAAGGTGTTGTCGGGCTCGCCTAGCCAGCGCTCCAGGGCCTGGCCGGCGCTCTCGAGGATATCCACCGCCTCTTCGAGGAAGATTTCCACCATTTCCTCATCGAGGTCGGACTCGACGGGATCGAAACCCGCTTCCAGCTCGGGCTCGGGCTCGGGCTCGGCAATGCTGTCCTGCGCCTGCTCGAACGAGACAAGCTCCAGCGTCGGCTCCTGCGCCTCCGGCATCGCCTCGCTGTGCTCCAGCGCGGCGGTGGCCTGGTCCAGCTCGATGACCTCGAAGCCTTCCGAGCCAGGGGCAAGCAACGCCAGGGTCGCCGGGTCGATGGCTTCGGCAAGCAGGTCGCGCAGCGCCTGAACGCGCTCGGGCTGGGCGCTGACCTGCAGCGCGGCAGCGACCTGATCCATCATGCCGATCAGCGCTTCATGGGCCTTTTCCGCCTCGTCGAAGAAGCGCTCGCTGACCGCCAGACTGCCCTCTTCGACGGCGCCGTAGAGGTCCAGCAGAGCCTCGCACAGCTCGTCGATCTGCGGCAGCTCGGCCATCTCGGCGCCACGGCCGAGGGTAGTCAGTTCCTCCAGCAGCGCGGACAGTTCCTGGCGCTCGGACGGATGCTCGCGCCATTTGCGCAGCAGGTCCTCGGCGTCCAGCAGGATATCCATGCCTTCGGCGAGGAAGATGCTGATCAGTTGCGGGTCACGGCTTTCGCCGTGCTGCGCCATGCGCTCGTCTTCGAGGTTGGCGAGCCGCTCCTGATGCAGCGCTTGGACGCGGGCGAGAAACTCGCTGGCGCCGGGGATGGCAGCCAATGGCTGGCTTTCCAGATTCTCCAGACCGGCGCGGAACAGCCGCTCGGCGCTGCTGAGCAGCTCGGCAGCGGACAGGTCCACCTGAATCAGGTTGGTCTTGAACTCCTTGACCAGCTTCTCCAGCGGCGCGGCAATTTCCGCCACCGGCAGGATGCCGGCCATGTAAGCGCTGCCCTTGAGCGTATGCAGGGCGCGCTGCAGGTCATCGGTCACCGGTTGCGGCAATTCCTGCGCGCAGTCGGCGAGAAAGCCCACCAGGGTGTCCAGATGGGTTTCCGCTTCGTTGCGGAAGATCTCCAGCAACTGCGGGTCGAGGGGCTCACCCTCGAGGGATTCGCCATCGAGGGTCTCACCCCCGTGAAGCCCGACGTCGGTGAGTTCGTCGACGAGGCTTTCGCCCTCCTCGACGGCAGCGGTAGCCTCGGCAACGCCCGCGGGCTCGGCTACCTGCTCGGCGGCCGGGGCGTCAGATTTTGGGGGCGTCAGGCCCTTGGCCAAGGCATGCGCGGTGGCGGCCAACAGGTCGACGTCGTCGCGCTGGCGCTGCGCCTTGGCGGCGAACTCTTCGACCAGCGCCGGCATCAACGCCACCACGTCGAGCACCACCTGCTGCACCGGCTCGCTTGCAGCGATGCTGCGATCCAGCACGCGATTGAGCAGGTTCTCGATGGACCAGGCCAGCTCGCCGATGATCAGCGCACGCACCATGCGCCCGCTGCCCTTGAGGGTGTGGAAGGCGCGACGGACTTCGATCAGCGCATCCTTGTTGTCGGTATCGGCCTGCCACTGCGGCAGGTATTCGGCGATGGTTTCCAGCACCTCGCCAACTTCTTCGATAAAGACTTCCAGCAGCTCTTCATCCACCGGCTCTTCGTCCGCCGGCGGCGGCAGCAGGCTCGGCGGCACATCGGCGGCAGGCGGGTTGATCGCCTGCACCGGCGCGGCCATCACATCGGCCATCGACAGCGGCTTCTCTGCGGCCGGCGCCTCGACCTCGGGCTCGGGGGCGCTGGGCAGTTCGACTTCCGGCAATTCCAGCTCCGCCAGCTCAAGCTCGTCCCACTGTGGCGTTGCAGCCAGCTGATCCAGGCTCAGTTCTTCGAGTTCCAGCGCAGGCTCGGACTCGGCATCGAGCAAGGGCGCGGCAACGCTCTCCTCAGCCTGCAGCGCCGGCAGCTCCTCGAGCTCTTCCAGCTCGAAGGTGAAGGTATCGGCCGTCTCGCTGGCGGCCGGCAGTTCGGGCTCGGCATCGGGCAGTGCGAGATCGGCAACGGCTTCGCCGGACGTCTCGCCCGGCTCAAAGGCCAGCGGCTCGATCTCGGCGAGGGGCTCTTCGAGATGCTCGTCCTCGGCACTCAGCAGCTCGATCTCCTGTAGCGGGTCGGCCAGCGGTGCCAGGGGTTCTGCCTGCGGTTCGACGCGGTCGAGGATCGAAGGCTTCTCCTTGAGCGGGTAACCCAGGGCCTCCAGGCTCTCCTCGGCCACGTCGAGAATCAGATCGCCCTGGGTGCCATGGTCTTCGGCCAGACGCTCGAGGTAGTACTCGACGCTGGTGATGGCATCGGCCAGGGTGTCCAGGCTCTGCCAGTTGGGCACGGCCTTGCGCGCCAGCAGCTGTTCCTGGATATAGCGGTTGCAGGCGTTGAGCAGGTCGGCAGCGCGCTGCAGCGGAATCATCGCCAGGCCGCCACGGACCTGAGTCAGCAGCTCGGGTACGCGCGCCAGGTGCTCGTGGTTCCACTGCGAGGCAATGAACTCGATGATCGCGTCCTTGGCCTGCTCCAGGCCATTGCGCGCTTCCTTGATCACCAGCTGGTGGATCTGCGCCACGTCGGTGGTCGGCAGGTGGCTCTGTTCGTTCTGGCTGTCGTCGCTCGGACCGACCATACCGGCCAGGGTCGCCTCGACGTAGAGCAGCGCACCGGCGACGTCCATCAGCACCGCGTCGTTGGGCTCGCGCTGACCCAGGGACAGGCTGTGGACCACGTCGATCTGATCGAGGATGACCTTGCGCGGCTGACCGAAGCCCAGCACCGCCAGGGTATCGGCGATCTGCTTGAGCGGCGCCAGCAGGGCGTCCAGCTCGCCGGGTTGGCTGCGATCGCTGCGCACGAACAGGTCCAGGCTGTCCTTGACCCGTACCAGCTCCTCGCACAGCGCGGCGACCACCGAGCGCATGGCGTCGCGGTCGGGGCCGGCCAGACGGGCACGCTCTTCGTCCACCACTTCGGTGTCCGGCAGCGCTTCGTCGAGACGGTACTGTTCCTTGAGGGCGCGGATACGCGGCGACTGCGCCGGCGCCTTGGCCACGTAGAACAGCAGGTTCTTGGTCAGTTCATCCGGCGCAGACTGGTTGATGCCATCGGCGCCCTGTTCGACCAGGCGCTTGAGTTCCTTGTCGACCTGACGCAGCAGGGTGCGCACGGAGGTGCCGTTGACCACGCTGCCGTTGGCCAGGCCTTCGACCATACCGGAGGCGATCTGCCACAGGCTGCCCAGCGGAGCGTCCTTGCACAGGGTTTCCAGGCGTGCGAAAACACGCGCCATGTAGCCGAGGTTGGTGGCCAGATCCTGATTGCGGATCACGCCGACCAGTGCCATCTGCAGCATCTGCCGCAGCTTGCGCAGCAGCACCGGCAATTCGGCGGTGCGCAGGCGCGCCAGGCTGTCCGAGGGCAGCGCGGGCAGGCGCGCGGACATGTCCGGGGAGAACAGGCTGGTTTCCGACAGCAGCTTCTCGCCGCGGGCGGCGCGCAGGTCGTTGAGCAGCGGCAACACCACCATGGGCAGGTCGCGGCGGGCGGTCTGGATGCGGTCGAGGTACACCGGCAACTGCAGGATGGCCTGCATCAGCACTTCCAGGGCTTCGCCCTGGTTGGCCACGCGACCTTCCATCAACGCCTTGGCCAGTTGCTCCATTTCCTCGGCGAGCAATGCGGCGCCGTAGAACTCGACCATCTGCAAGGTGCCGTGAACCTGGTGCACGTAGGTCAGGCAGAAACGCATGCGCGTGGGGTCCTGCGGGTTCTCGACGAACGCCTCCAGGGCCTGCCGCGCCTGCTTCAGGGTTTCCCCTATCTCGCCTTTGACCCACTCCAGGGCGACATAATCATGCCGATCACCCATAGCCACTCCACTCATAAACTTGGCCTTATCCCTTGCGGGTAAACGCCAGAACTCGCTCGTCGGCCACCGGCACCAACTGCGGGTGCTGCCAACCGGCTACTTCGCCCACGCCCACGACCAGCAGGCCACCCGGCGCCAGGCTCTCGGCCAGGCGGTTGAGGATGTCGCGGCGACGCCAGCGGCGGAAATAGATCAGCAAGTTCTGACAGAAAATCACATCCATGCCGGACATTGGCGCCTTGGCCAGTTCCAGCACATTGAGCTTGGCGCAGCACACGCGCGCCGCCAGGCTCGGTACCACCTTGAAACGTCCATCGGCCTGGGCGAAAAAGTAGCGCTCGCGCAGCTCACTGCTCACCTGCTCCAGACGCCGTGCCGAGTAGCAGCCCTCGCGGGCCTTGCTCAGTGCGCCCTGACTGATATCGGTACCGGTCACCGCGAAATGCTCGGGCGACTCGGTGCCTTGCAGAGCCTCGGCGGCCAGAATCGCCAACGAGTAAGGTTCTTCACCACTGGAGCAACCCACGCTCCACAGTTCCCAGGGTTTATCCAGACCAGTCGCCAACCGTTCCTGCAGATACTGCGACAGCACTTCGAAGGACGGCGGATGGCGGAAGAAGCGGGTTTCCTGTACGGTCAGACGGTCCAGCAGGGTCGACCACTCCACCGCGCCACGCGGGCCATCGGTTACCTGGCGGTAGTAGCTGGCGTAATCCGCCACGCCCAGTTCGCGCATGCGCGCGGTCAGGTTGGTCTGCAGGAAGGCGCGCCGCTGCTCGCTGATCACCACGCCGGTGCGCGCCTCGAGCAGCGCCTGCCAGTCGTGGAAATCGGCCTGCGACATATCGGTCACCGGGCGCAAAGCCCACACGCCCGCTGACTGCATACCTTCGCCCTGGGTCATGGCTGTGTTGCGCTGACTGCCGGCAGCCAGCGCACTCCTTTATCAGGCGTCCGGGAGGGTAAAGCCGGACACCGACTTGCGCATCTCACTGGCCATCTTGGCCAGGTTACCAATGCTCTTGGCGGTGGCGGTGGTACCCGAGGACGTCTGCGAGGTGATTTCCTGGATTACATTCATGGTGTTGGAAATATGGCCGGCCGAAGAGGCCTGCTGACGTGCGGCGTTGGAAATGTTCTGGATGAGGGCCGCGAGGGTCTTCGATACCTTCTCGATCTCTTCCAGTGCCACACCGGCGTCCTGCGCCAGGCGGGCACCGCGCACCACTTCGGAAGTCGTCTGCTCCATGGAGATAACGGCTTCGTTGGTGTCGGTTTGAATGGTCTTTACCAGCGCCTCGATCTGCTTGGTCGCCGCCGAGGAACGTTCCGCGAGGCGTTGTACTTCGTCCGCTACCACGGCGAAGCCGCGGCCCGCATCACCGGCCATGGACGCCTGGATCGCGGCGTTCAGTGCGAGGATGTTGGTCTGGTCGGCAATGTCGTTAATCAGGCTAACGATGTCACCGATCTCCTGGGACGATTCACCGAGGCGTTTGATCCGCTTCGAGGTGTCCTGAATCTGCTCACGGATGTTGTCCATGCCGGTGATGGTGTTGTGTACGACTTCGTTGCCCTTGTTGGCGATCGCTACGGAACGTTCCGCTACCGCGGAAGATTCCGAGGCGTTCGCCGATACCTGGTCAATCGACACGGCCATTTCGTTGATCGCCGCGGAGGCACCGGCAATTTCCTGCGCCTGGTGCTCGGAAGCCTCGGCCAGGTGCATCGCCGTGGCCTGGGTTTCCTGGGCCGCACCGGCTACCTGAACGGCGGTCAGGTTGATGGTGGCCACCAGGTCGCGCAGCTGGTCGATGGAGTAGTTGATGGAGTCGGCGATGGCACCGGTGAAGTCTTCGGTTACCGTCGCGGCCACGGTCAGGTCACCGTCGGCGAGGTCGGCGATTTCGTCGAGCAGACGCAGAATCGCCGCCTGGTTACGTTCGTTCTTCTCGGCGGTTTCGGCCAGACGACGGTTGGTCTCACGCACCATCACCAGACCGATGAGAATGATCGAGCCCAGCGCCAGGGCGCCCAGCAGGTAGCCGAACAGGGTATTGAGGGCACGCCCCGAGGCCAGGTCGTCAAAACCGGTAGCCAGTTGCGAGGCCTTGTCCAGCAGGGTCTGCGACACGGTAAAGATCGCGTTCGCCGATTCACGCACCTGGAACAGTTCCGGCGAGGTTTCGAGAATCTCGTCCACCGAACCGGATACGAATTCGAACAGCTCGGAAATCTCCGCCAGACGCTCGAGGGCTTCCTCGTCGGTCACCTGGCTGATTTCCATCGCCGCATTGCCTTCGAGCATGGCGGCCAGTACGCGGCCGAACAGGCTGGCGTCGCGACCGAACATGTCGGCGGCCTGGACCGAGTCTTCGTCACCGGCCAGTACCTTGTTCACCGAGCCGAGAATACGTTCGGCCAGCAGCGACTGACGCTGGGCCACGGAAACCTGGGCTGCCGGTGCACCACTCTCCAGCAGGATGTCGACCACCTCTTCGTACTCGACCTGCAGCTGCGGAATGGTTTCCGCCAGGGTGGCGGCTACCTGGTGCAGAGACAGTACGGTCTGCTCACTGGCAAGAATGGCGTCGGTGTTCTGCCGCAGCGCATCCCAGTCCTGCTGCACCGCAGCCATCTGCGCCTGCACGGCTGCCGGCGCCGGCGGCAGGCCGGTGCTGGCATCGCCATCGGTCAGATAGCCCCAGCGCTGCTGGAAGTCGTTACGGGCTTCGCGCAACAGCCCGAAGGCCGCGGCGGTACCCGCTGCCGCTTCGGTGGCGTCCTTGGCGATACGCTGGGACAGTACGCGCAGCTCACCGGAGTGGCTGATGTACTCGGTATCGTAGCTGGACTGGGTGTTGATGTAGGCGAAGTTCGCGAACAACAACACGATGGAAACGATGAGCACGACGAACAGCGCTGCAATCAGCGTACTGCTGCGCGCCCCCGCCAACAAATTGCCTGCATTGAGTTTTTTCATTATCTGGCCCCCGCCTGGACCGACCGCACTACGGTTCCCATGTAACGCCAAAGGGTCGGCAGAACCGACCCAACCGAAAATCTGTTAGTAAGCCACATCGAGAAAGCCCGGATCGGTAGCCAGCGCACGAGGGCTGAACACCAACCAGGGCTGTTCCCGCTGAAAGACACCGTGGATGAACGGCGCAATGCTCGCCTCGAGGGGCGGCAGTTGTTCTGAAAAGGCATCCACGGGGAAATGCTGCATACCGAAAACCTCGTCGACCGTGAGGCCGGCGAAGATTTCCTGGTGGTCGACCACCAGCACCCGCCGCAGCTTGCGCAGCGGCGACAGTTCATTGCCGAAGAACCCGCACAGGTCCATCACCGGCAACAGGCGGCCACGCACGTTGGCCACCCCCTTGACCCAGCTTTTCACACCCGGCAGCAGGGTGTAACGCGGCTCGTGCAGGACTTCGCCCACCTCCCCCATGGGAGCGACGAACAGTCGCTCGCCCATGCGAAAACCGATACCGCTCCAGGTCTGCACCGCCGCCTGTTGCGACGGCAAGCCGGCCGCCAGGGCGCGACAACGCTGGTCGATCTCGAGGAGAATCTGGAAAGGAGTCTGCACGGACATGCCAGCCTTGGCCTTCTTTTTATTTAGTTAGCGGCCAGCACGGCATCAGCCGGCCAGCACAGCATTGAGGGTTTTCAGCAAGGTTTCTTCGTCGACCGGCTTGGTCAGGTAATCCTTGGCACCCTGGCGCTTGCCCCAGACCTTGTCGGTTTCCTGATCCTTGGTGGTGACGATGATCACCGGAATATGGCTGGTCTCGGCGTCCTTGGTCAGCTGACGGGTCGCCTGGAAGCCATTGAGGCCGGGCATGACGATATCCATCAGCACCGCATCGGGCTTTTCCTGGCGCGCCAGGGCCACGCCGTCGGCGCCGTTTTCCGCCTTGAGCACCTGATGACCATGCTTTTCCAGCATGGCGGTCAGCTTGTACATCTCGGTCGGGGAGTCATCAACAATCAGAATTCGAGCCATGGTGTTTCCCAATACAGAAGTGGCGTGCGGCCGTCAGGCCGGAACGTCAGGAGGCTTGTTCCACCGGGGTGAAGTCAGGCACGTGAGCCTTGATCGCACCGAGCAGCTCTTCCTTGCTGAAAGGCTTGGTCAGATATTGATCGGAGCCGACGATACGCCCCTTGGCCTTGTCGAACAGGCCGTCCTTGGAGGACAGCATGATCACTGGCGTGGACTTGAAAGCACTGTTGTTCTTGATCAGGGCACAGGTCTGATACCCATCGAGACGCGGCATCATGATGTCGACAAAGATGATGCTGGGGTGAGTGTCGGCAATCTTGGCCAGGGCATCGAAGCCATCGACCGCGGTGATGACGTCACAACCCACTTTTTTCAGCAGAGTTTCCGCGGTGCGACGAATCGTTTTCGAATCGTCGATCACCATAACTTTCAAACCGTCGGAATGCTGTTCCATGTTCGCCCTACCATCGCCTCGGTGAGTCGTTATATTCGCGTTATCAGTATGCCTGAGGCCCAGTCTTCGATGGGGCTTGACCCAATCGTCGGGCCTTTTTAGCACACTCTCCAGATGCAATCTATAAGCCTGCCAGAGCAGCTCCAGCCCTTGACCGAGGCCCCGGCCGGCGCCACCCTGACAGCTATCGTTCGGCACGGCCAGCCCGGCCTTCGCCCTCTATCTCGCGGAGTTCTACCCCCATGAGCCTTCGTCTCGGAATCGTCATGGATCCGATTGCCAGCATTTCCTTCAAGAAGGACAGCTCGCTGGCCATGTTGCTGGCCGCTCAAGCACGCGGCTGGTCGCTGTTCTACATGGAACAGCAGGATCTCTACCAGGCCCGCGGCGTGGCTCATGCCCGTATGCGCCCCGTGGAAGTGTTCAATGATCCTCAACGCTGGTTCGCCCTGGGCGCTGAGCAGGACACGCCGCTCGCCGAACTCGACGTGATCCTGATGCGCAAGGATCCGCCCTTCGATAACGAATTCGTCTACTCCACCTACCTGCTCGAGCAGGCTGAGCGCGACGGCGTACTGGTGGTCAATCGGCCGCAGAGTCTGCGCGACTGCAATGAAAAGTTGTTCGCCACCCAGTTTCCCCAATACACACCACCGACCCTGGTCAGTCGGCGTCCCGACATTCTGCGCCAGTTTGCCGATGAGCACCGTGACATCATTCTCAAACCCCTGGATGGCATGGGCGGATCGATGATATTTCGCCACCGCGATGGCGACCCGAACCTGTCGGTGATTCTCGAGGCCCTCACGCAACACGGCCGGCAACAGATCATGGCACAGGGTTACCTGCCCGCCATCAAGGATGGCGACAAACGTATCCTGATGATAGACGGCGAACCGGTGCCCTATTGCCTGGCACGCATCCCGGCCATGGGTGAAACGCGCGGCAACCTGGCCGCCGGCGGGCGCGGCGAGGCCCGCCCACTGACCGAACGCGATCGCGAGATCGCCGCCGGAGTCGGCCCGACTCTACGCGAAAAAGGGCTCATCTTCGTCGGCCTGGACGTGATCGGCGACCATCTGACGGAAATCAACGTCACCAGCCCGACCTGCATCCGCGAGATCGATACCGCCTTCAACACCCGCATCGGCGAACGCCTGATGGACTGCATTGCCAGCAAGCGCGGGCTAAAAGCTTGACGCAGGTGGCAGCCTGGCGCCTGCAACTTGCAGGCGCCCACCGCTACCCGGCAGACTGCGCCCCATTCGAAAGCAGACCCGATACGCGATGAACGCAGCAGCCACCCCACCGACCATGTCCTCCGCCACCGTCCGTCCGGCGGATCGCCTGGGGTTCACCCTGTTTCTCGCTGCTGCGTTGCACGTGGCGCTGATTCTGGGCGTCGGATTCACCCTGGAATCGCCGCCGGAAATCAGCAAGACGCTGGAAATCACCCTCTCCACCTTCAAGAGCGAAGAAAAGCCCAAGGAGGCCGACTTCCTCGCGCAGGACAACCAGCAGGGTAGCGGCACGCTGGAACATGCCGCCGCACCGAAGACCACCGAGCAGGCACCCTTCCAGGACAGCGAGGTGCGCAAGGTCACGCCGCCCGCCACCCCGCAGCAGCCGGCCACCAGGCAGGAAGCGCCCAAGGCCGCCGTCGCCACGCGCGCACCGCAGCAACAGAAGACACCGGTCAAGCGCGAGGAAGCCAAGCCGGTTGCGGAAACGCGCCCGGCGCCAGTGTTCGACGCTGCCCAGCTGTCGGCAGAAATCGCCAGCCTGGAAGCCGAGCTGGCGCAGGAAGTTCAGGCCTACGCCAAGCGCCCGAAGATCCACCGCCTCAACGCCGCCTCGACCATGCGCGACAAGGGCGCCTGGTACAAGGACGAGTGGCGCAAGAAGGTCGAGCGCATCGGCAACCTCAACTACCCGGACGATGCCCGTCGCCAGCGCATCTACGGCAGCCTGCGCCTGCTGGTGTCGATCAACCGCGATGGCTCGCTGTATGAAGTGCAGGTGCTGGAGTCCTCGGGCCAGGCGGTACTCGACCAGGCCGCGCAGCGCATCGTGCGCCTGGCCGCGCCCTACGCCCCCTTCACCGGCGACCTGGCCGATATCGACCGTCTGGAAATCATCCGCACCTGGCGCTTCGAGCGCGGCGATCGACTTTCAAGCAACTAGCGACAACGGCACTGGCCCGACGCAGGGTGCGCTGTGCGCACCATTTTTCAAACGACAGCAGTGGCCGGTGCGCACGGCGCACCCTACGGGATGGCTTGTAGCCCGAGGCTTGTCGTTCCAAACTAGGCGCCATGAAGAATTCAGCCCCCATCTCGCTCAAGCACCACTTCCTGATCGCCATGCCGCACATGGCCGATCCGAATTTTGCGCAGACCGTCACCTACCTGGTCGAACACAACGAACAGGGCGCCATGGGCCTGGTGATCAACAAGCCCAACGGCCTCAACCTGGCCGATGTGATGGAGCAACTGCGCCCCGAGGAAGAGCCGGCGGCGCTGTGCCACAGCCTGCCGATCTTCGCCGGCGGCCCGGTGCAGACCGATCGCGGCTTCGTCCTGCATCCGGCCGGCATGCAGTTCCAGGCCACCCTGGAGCTGGGTGAGCTGGGCCTGTCCACCTCGCAGGACGTGCTGTTCGCCATCGCCGACGGCATCGGCCCGGACCGTTACCTGATCACCCTCGGCTACGCCGGCTGGGAAGCCGGACAGCTGGAGGCGGAGCTGGCCGACAACGCCTGGCTGACCTGCCCCGCCGACAACAGCATCCTCTTCGACCTGCCCTACGATCAACGCCTCAACGCGGCGGCGGCGCGCCTGGGGGTCAACCTCAGCCTGCTCACCTCGCAGGCCGGGCACGCCTGATGAGCGACAAGCCGCTACGCCTGCTGCTGGGCTTCGACTACGGTACCAAGCAGATCGGCGTCGCCGTCGGCCAGGTGATCACCGGCCAGGCCCGCGAGCTGTGCGTGCTCAAGGCGCAGAACGGCGTACCGGACTGGAACCGCGTCGAGGCGCTGATCAAGGAGTGGCAGCCGGACGCCGTGGTGGTCGGCCTGCCGCTGAACATGGACGGCACATCCAGCGAGATGAGCGCCCGCGCCGAGAAATTCGCCCGCCGCCTCAATGGCCGCTACAACCTGCCCGCCTACACCCACGACGAACGCCTGACCACCTTCGAGGCCAAGGGCCAGCGCCTGCGCGAGGGCCAGAGTGGCGGCTACCGCGAGCGCCCCGTCGATGCCATTGCCGCCGCTCTGCTGCTGCAGGGCTGGCTCGAGGAAAACTGTCCGGGCTGAGCGACTCGGCCCGCCACATGGAGTTTCGCCATGCTACCCAACCCCAACGACCTGCTGCCGGCCATGGCCAGCGCCCTGACCCAGCACCTGAACCAGCGCCAGATCGCTGAGCCGCGTTTCATCGGCATTCGCACCGGCGGCGTCTGGGTCGCTCAGGCCCTGCTTGCCGCCCTGGGTCGCGACGATGCGCTGGGCGTGCTCGACGTGTCCTTCTACCGCGACGACTTCACCCAGAACGGCCTGCACCCGCAGGTGCAACCGTCCGAACTGCCGTTCGAGATAGAAGGCCAGCACCTGGTGCTGATCGACGATGTACTGATGAGCGGGCGCACCATCCGCGCCGCGCTGAACGAGCTGTTCGACTACGGTCGCCCGGCCAGCGTGACCCTGGTCAGCCTGCTCGACCTGGGCGCCCGCGAACTGCCGATCCGCCCCGACGTGGTCGGCGCCTGCCTGTCGCTGGCGGCCAACGAGCGGGTAAAATTGTCCGGCCCCACGCCGCTGACCCTCGAACTCCAGACGCTCGCCAACTGAGACTCCCCGCGATGACGCCACTCGCCGCCAAGCGCCCGCTGCAGCTGAACGACCAAGGTCAGCTGCGTCACTTCCTCTCACTCGACGGCCTGCCCCGCGAGCTGTTGACGGAAATTCTCGACACCGCCGACTCCTTCCTCGAAGTCGGCGCACGCGCAGTGAAGAAGGTCCCGCTGCTGCGCGGCAAGACCGTGTGCAACGTGTTCTTCGAGAACTCCACGCGCACCCGTACCACCTTCGAACTGGCAGCCCAGCGCCTGTCGGCCGACGTCATCAGCCTCAACGTGTCGACCAGCTCCACCAGCAAGGGCGAGACGCTGTTCGACACCCTGCGCAACCTCGAGGCCATGGCCGCCGACATCTTCGTCGTGCGCCATGCCGACTCCGGCGCCGCGCACTTCATCGCCGAGCACGTGTGCCCGAACCTGGCGATCATCAACGGCGGCGACGGCCGTCACGCGCACCCGACCCAGGGCATGCTCGACATGCTCACCATTCGCCGCCACAAGGGCGACTTCGAGAACCTCTCGGTGGCCATCGTCGGCGACATCCTGCACTCGCGGGTGGCGCGCTCGAACATGCTGGCCTTGAAGACCCTGGGTTGCCCGGATATCCGCGTGATCGCGCCAAAGACCCTGCTACCCATCGGCCTGGAGGAAAGCTACGGCGTGCGCGTGTTCACCGACGCCAACGAAGGCCTCAAGGACGTCGACGTGGTGATCATGCTGCGCCTGCAGCGTGAGCGCATGCAGGGCGGCCTGCTGCCCAGCGAGGGCGAGTTCTACCGCCTGTTCGGCCTCACCGAGCAGCGCCTGAAGCTGGCCAAGCCCGATGCCCTGGTGATGCACCCGGGGCCGATCAACCGCGGCGTGGAGATCGAGTCGGCGGTGGCTGACGGCCCGCAGTCGGTGATCCTCAACCAGGTCACATACGGCATCGCCATCCGCATGGCCGTGCTGTCGATGGCCATGAGCGGGCAGAACGCCCAACGTCAACTCAACGCCGAGGAGGCCAACTGATGCGTACCGCAATCCTCGGCGCACGCGTGATCGACCCGGCCAGCGGTCTGGACCGGGTCGCCGACCTCTATATCGACGGCGGCAAGCTGGCCGCCATCGGCCAGGCCCCGGCCGGTTTCACTGCCGACAAGACTCTCGACGCCCAGGGCCTGATCGCCGCCCCCGGCCTGGTCGACCTGTCGGTGGCCCTGCGCGAGCCGGGCTACAGCCGCAAGGGCAGCATTGCCAGCGAGACCCTGGCCGCCGCGGCCGGCGGCGTCACCAGCCTGTGCTGCCCGCCGCTGACCAAGCCGGTGCTGGACACCCCGGCGGTGGCCGAACTGATCCTCGATCGCGCCCGCGAAGCCGGGCACACCAAGGTCTTCCCAATCGGCGCACTGAGCAAGAATCTCGCCGGCGAGCAGCTGGCCGAGCTGGTCGCCCTGCGCGATGCCGGCTGCGTGGCTTTCGGCAACGGCCTGGACAACTTCCGCAGCGCCCGCACCCTGCGCCGCGCGCTGGAATACGCGGCCACCTTCGACCTGCAGGTGATCTTCCACTCGCAGGATGCCGACCTGGCCGAAGGCGGCCTGGCGCATGAAGGCCCGACCGCCAGCTTCCTCGGCCTGGCCGGCATCCCGGAAACCGCCGAGACCGTGGCCCTGGCCCGCGACCTGCTGCTGGTGGAACAGAGCGGCGTGCGCGCGCACTTCAGCCAGATCACCAGCGCCCGTGGCGCCGAGCTGATCGCCAATGCTCAGGCCCGCGGCCTGCCGGTGACCGCCGATGTGGCGCTGTACCAGCTGATCCTCACCGACGAGGCGCTGATCGATTTCTCCAGCCTCTACCACGTGCAGCCGCCGCTGCGCTCGCGCTTTGATCGCGACGGCCTGCGCGAGGCGGTGAAGGCCGGGGTGATCTCGGCCATCGCCAGCCACCACCAGCCGCACGAGCGCGACGCCAAGCTGGCGCCCTTCGCCGCCACCGAGCCGGGCATCAGCAGCGTGCAGTTGCTGCTGCCGCTGGCCATGAGCCTGGTACAGGACGGCCTGCTCGATCTGCCGACGCTGCTCGCGCGCCTGTCCAGCGGCCCGGCCGCGGCCCTGCGCCTGCCGGCCGGCAGCCTGGGCGTCGGCAGTGCCGCCGATATCGTGCTGTTCGATGCGCAGGCTTCCACCGTCGCCGGCGAGCAGTGGTACTCCAAGGGCAGCAACTGCCCGTTCATCGGCCATTGCCTGCCCGGCGCGGTGCGCTACACCCTGGTCGACGGGCATATCAGCTACCAGGGCTGAGCCCTTCGAGCCCGCCAGCCGGCGGGCTCGTCAGCGAAATACGCTGTCCCGTAGGGTGCGCCGTGCGCACCAACCTCTGAGGGCAGCGGTGCGCACGGCGCACCCTACCCGCTAACGACCTTCCCACCTGCGACACGCCTTGCACTCGCCACGACATTGGACGAATGAGTGACTCGACAGTCATGATCCACGTCAGGTTAGGCAGCCGAATATTTCCAAACGCCACCGCCCTATGACTCCGCTCGCGCCCACTGGCGCCGGCCTGGCGTCGCGCTGGCCTTGTTCAGGAGCTTTTGAGTTATGTCGCGCTTACCTGTGATCGTGGGTTTTGGGGGTTACAACGCAGCCGGGCGCAGCTCCTTCCACCATGGTTTCCGTCGTACCGTGCAGGAGTCGCTCGAGCCCCAGGCACGCCAGGAAACCCTGGCCGGGCTGGCGCAGATGATGAAGCTAGTACGCGTGGTCGACGGCCAGTACCGCGATCAGGACGGCCAGCCACTGAGCCTGGCCGACATCGAAAGCCGCTACGGCAAGGACATTCTCGCCGGCACCCTGGTGCGCCGCATCGAGAAACAGCATCTGGATCCGGACGCCGCCCACTGGCAGAAGAGCATCGGCCTGGCTCCCGGCCACAGCGGCAGCCTTAGCTTCATCACCCAGCGCAAGCAGCTGCCCGAGCCGCTGCCGGCCAACTGGTCGGTGCAGGAGCTCAACGCCAGCGAGGTGCAGGTCACCCTGCATGACAGCTGCGAATTCAAGGTCGACAGCTACCGCCCGCTGGCGGTGAAGTCCGCCGGCCAGCTGCCCACCGGCTTCGAGCCGAGCGAGCTGTACAACTCGCGCTTCCACCCGCGCGGCCTGGCCATGACCGTGGTCGGCGTCACCGACGCCCTGCGTTCGGTGGGTATCGACTGGCAGCGCATCGTTCAACATGTCGCCCCGGACGAGATCGCCGTGTTCGCCAGCTGCATCATGAGCCAGCTCGACGAGAACGGCTTCGGCGGCATGATGCAGTCGCGTCTGAAAGGCGGCCGCGTCACCGCCAAGCAGCTGGCCCTGGGCCTGAACACCATGCCGGCGGACTTCATCAACGCCTACGTGCTCGGCAGCGTCGGCACCACCGGCAGCATCACCGGCGCCTGCGCCACCTTCCTCTACAACCTGCAGAAGGGCATCGAGCAGATCGCCTCGGGCAAGGCGCGCGTGGTCATCGTCGGCAGCAGCGAGGCGCCGATCAACCAGGAGTGCATCGAGGGTTATGGCGCCATGGGCGCGCTGGCCACCGAGGAAGGCCTGCGCCAGATCGAGGGCAAGCAGGACGTGGATTTCCGCCGCGCCAGCCGCCCGTTCGGCGACAACTGCGGCTTCACCCTGGCCGAAGCCTGCCAGTTCGTGGTGCTGATGGACGATGAACTGGCCCTGGAGCTGGGTGCCGACGTCCACGGCGCGGTGCCGGACGTGTTCATCAACGCCGACGGCTTCAAGAAGTCCATTTCCGCTCCCGGCCCGGGAAACTACCTGACCGTGGCCAAGGCCGTGGCCAGCGCCGTACAACTGCTCGGCCTGGACGCCGTGCGCAGCCGCAGCTTCGTGCACGCCCATGGCTCCAGCACCCCGGCCAACCGCGTCACCGAGTCGGAGATTCTCGACCGCGTCGCGGCCGCCTTCGGCATCGAACAGTGGCCGGTCACGGCGGTGAAGGCCTTCGTCGGCCACTCCCTGGCCACCGCCAGCGGCGACCAGGTGATCGCCGCCCTCGGCGCCTTCAAGTACGGCATCGTGCCCGGCCTGAAGACCATCGACGCGGTCGCCGGCGACGTGCATCAAGAGCACCTGAGCCTGTCCACCGTCGATCGCAAGGTGGGTGAGCAGGCAATGGAGGTGGCCTTTATCAACTCCAAGGGTTTCGGCGGCAACAACGCCAGCGCCCTGGTGCTGGCCCCGCACGTGGTCGAGCGCATGCTGCGCAAGCGCCACGGCCAGGCCGCCTTCGACGCCTACCTGGCCCGCCGCGAAGCCACCCGCGCCGCGGCCGCGGCCTATGACCAGCAGGCGCTGCTGGGCCAGCTGGACATCATCTACAACTTCGGCAACGACATGATCGACGACCAGGCGATCTCCATCACCACCGAGGAAGTGAAGGTGCCCGGCTTCGACCAGCCGCTGGTGTTCAGGAAGGACGAGCGCTACAGCGATATGCTCGATTGAGCCGTAGGGCGGGTGCAACCCGCCATGGACGATGTGGCGGGTTGCACCCGCCCTACAATGTCCGCGCCAACTCGATCAGCTCGCCACGCCACTCGGCAGTGGCCGGCAAGGCCAGGAACGACGGATTGAGAAAGGATTCGCGCGCCTCGTAGGTGAGCACTTCGCCGGCCAGATTCAGCACCTCGCCGCCCGCCCCTTCCAGCACGCCCTGCGCCGCGGCGGTGTCCCACTGCGAGGTGGGCGCCAGACGCGGGTAGCAGTCGGCATTGCCCTCGGCCAGCAGACAGAACTTCAGCGAACTGCCGATATTGGCCAGCGCCGGCTCGCCGAAGCGCGCGACCAGCTCACCGAGCAAGCGCTCCTGCGCCGGACTCGAATGGCGCTTGCTGGCCACCAGGGTAAAGCCCTGCGCCGGCGCCAGACGCACGCTGATCGGCTGCTCATCGCCCGGCGCTTCGCTGCGCCAGGCGCCCAGACCGGCACCGCCGTAATAGCAACGGCCATTGGCCGGAATGCCGACCACGCCGAAGACCACGCGGCCACGCTCGATCAGCGCGACATTGACGGTGAACTCCTCGGAACCGGCGATAAATTCCTTGGTGCCATCGAGCGGATCGACCAGCCACCAGCGTGTCCAGGCCGCGCGTTCGGCCAGCGGAATGTCGGCGGCCTCTTCCGACAGCACCGGTACATCCGGCGCCAGCGCGCGCAGGCCATCGAGCAGGATGTGGTGGGCGGCCAGGTCGGCGGCAGTGACTGGCGAGGCATCGGCCTTCTCCGTCACGGCCACGTCGCTGCGCCAGTACGGCAGGGTCGCCGCACCTGCGGCACGTACCAGCTCGATCACCTGGGGAATATGGGGATGACTCACTGCACGAACTCCCCGCGCTGACTCAGCAGGTCACGCACCAGGTACAGCGCGGCCAGGGCGCGGCCCTCGCTGAACTGGGCGTGCTGGGCCAGGCTGGACAACTCGCGCAGGTTGATGCGGTCGACCCGCATCGGCTCCGGCTCGTCGCCGGGCAGGCGCTCTTCGTACAGATTGCGCGCCAGTACCACCTGGATCTTCTGGCTCATGTAGCCGGGCGACAGGCTCAGCTCGGTGATGTACTCCAGCTCATGCGCACCGAACCCCGCCTCCTCCTTGAGCTCGCGATTGGCCGCCACCAGCACGTCCTCGCCCGGTTCGATCAGCCCCTTGGGCAGCGACAACTGGTAGTCGTCGGTGCCGCCGCAGTATTCCTCCACCAGCACCGCGTGCTCGGCATCGAGCATGGCCACCACCATCACCGCGCCGTAGCCGGCGCCCTTGCCCACCAGGCGTTCGTAGGTACGCTCGACCCCATTGGAGAAGCGCAGCTGCAGTTCCTCGACGCGGAACAGGCGACTGCTGGCGACTATTTCACGGGCGAGCACCGTGGGCTTCTGACGCATGGGGCAACTCCTTGGCGTGACCTGGCGGGTTATCATACCGCGGCTTTTGCGATTATCCCCGGCGCAGATTGCATGATCGCGACGCGGGCCGGCAGATTCACGACTCTCATCACTGGGCGCGCCCATGCCTTCACTCCCCTGGCACCAGATCGACACCGTCCTGCTGGACATGGACGGCACCCTGCTCGACCTGCATTTCGACAACCATTTCTGGCTCAAGCACCTGCCGCAGCGCTATGCCGAGCACCATGGCACCAGCCTGGCGCTGGCCGAGGCCGAGCTGTTGCCGCTGTTTCGCCAACATGCCGGTACGCTGAACTGGTACTGCACCGATTTCTGGAGCCGCGAGCTCAAGCTCTCGATCCGCGATCTCAAGCGCGAGGTGGCCCATCTGATCGCCCTGCGTGAGGATGCCGAGCTGTTCCTGCGCGCCCTGCGCGAAGCCGGCAAGCGTGTGGTGCTGATCACCAACGCGCATCGCGATTCGCTGTCGTTGAAGATGGAACGGGTCGAACTGGCGCCCTGGTTCGAGCGCCTGATCAGCTCTCACGACTACGGCTTTCCCAAGGAGAACCAGCAGTTCTGGTTCGCCCTGCGTCAGGACGTCGGCTTCGATCCGGCGCGCAGTCTGTTCATCGACGACAGCCTGCCGATCCTGCGCAGCGCCGGACAGTTCGGCGTCGCCCACCTGCTCGCCGTGCGCCAGCCGGACAGCCAGGCCGGGCCGAAGGACACCGAGGAATTCGCCGCCGTGGAGGATTACCGCGAACTGCTGCAGGGCCTGTAGCCCGGATGCAATCCGGCAATAGCCTCGAGGCGCAAGGCTGGTACGCACGGCACACCCTACGACGCCGGGCTATAGACCCGCGGTGGACTATGGTGCGGCAGGTGAATGAGGTTGAGGCGGTGCCGACGCGCCCAGCGCACGCACAGGTCGGTGGGCGCCGACAGGCTGACCAGGCTGGCGAAGCCGGCGCGCACCGCCTTGTGGATCAGCTCCAGGCTGCAGCGGCTGGTGACCACGGCAAAGCCGCGACGGGCGTCGCGGCTTTCACGGTTTAGCGCGCCGATCAGCTTGTCCAGCGCGTTGTGCCGGCCAATGTCTTCGCGGCACAGGACGATCTCGCCAGACTCATCGACGAACAATGCCGCATGCAGCGCGCCGCTCTGGCGCGCCAGCTTCTGCACCTGGCCGATGCGCGTACGCAGGTCGGCCAGGTGCGCGGCCGGTGGCAGCGGGTTGAGGCTCAGGGTGTCGAGTTGCGGCAGCGCCTGCTCCAGCGCCTCGACGCCGCACAGGCCGCAGCCACTGGTGCCGGCCAGATTGCGCCGCTGCTGCTTGAGCGCCCAGAAGGCGCGGCTGGCGATCTGCACCTCGGCGCTGAATGCCTCCCCCGCGCGCTTGAGCTGGATGTCGTAGATGTCCTCGGCCGCCGCCACGACTGCAGAAGTCAGGCTGAAGCCGACGACGAAATCCTCCAGCGCGCTGGGCGAAACCATCATCACCGCTTGAGCGACGCCGTTGTAGGCGATGGCCAGGGCGCATTCCTCGGCCAGCACGGCGTGACCATCGTGCGCCGCCTCGTCCAGCTCGACATAGGCGTAACCGTCCGGTGCCGGAGCGGCGGCGCGATCATCGGTAAGCGGGTCGGCGGTACGGCGTGACATGGATGCGGATTCCTCGCGGTCGTAGGGTGCGCCGTGCGCACCAGCCCCTAGCACCTCACGAGACACCCAAAGGCCATGTGCAGTTCATGGAGCGTTCAGACACTAGCAGCCTGTGGCTCGATCTGCCCGCGCAAATCGCGCAGCACCTGCAGCGCGAACTCGCTCAGACCCTCGCCGTCGCTGGCGTCCAGGTGGGCGTAAAGCGCCGTGCGCATCTGCGGGTCCCATTGGCGCTTGAGATGCTGGGCGTATTCAGTGCGCGCCTGGGCGGGGTCAGGCTGGGACGCGAAGAAGGCGCCGATCTGGTTGGCCATCTTGATCAGTTGGGTGGCGTTCATGCCCATGGCTGTGCTCCGCTGAATAACCGGGAAGCCGCAAAGAATAGGCCGGCGTGGCAGTGGTGCGCACGGCGCACCCTACGAACCGGTGCCGGGGCCAGCGGCATCATAACTGCACCACCGGCAGCAGGCTGACCTGCTCGCGGGTGAAGCTATCGAACTCCTGCTGCCACTGCGACGGGACTTCGACCTTGCGCACCTGGACCGCGGTGACCTTGTACTCCGGGCAGTTGGTGGCCCAGTCGGAGTTGTCGGTGGTGATCACGTTGGCACCGGATTCCGGGTGGTGGAAGGTGGTGTACACCACACCCGGCTGCATGCGCTCGGTGACCTTGGCGCGCATCACCGTCTCGCCGGCACGGCTGTTGATGCCGACCCAGTCGCCGTCCTTGATGCCGCGATCCTCGGCGTCCACCGGGTGCAGCTCGAGGATGTCCTCGGCGTGCCAGGCCTTGTTGGCGGTACGCCGGGTCTGCGCGCCGACGTTGTACTGCGAAAGGATGCGCCCGGTGGTCAGCACCAGCGGCCGCTTGCGCGAGGTGCGCTCCTCGGTGGGGATGAACTCGGTGACCACGAAGCGCCCCTTGCCACGCACGAAGGCGTCCTCGTGCATGATCGGCGTGCCTTCCGGGGCCTCGTCGTTGCACGGCCACTGGATGCTGCCCAGGCGGTCGAGCTTGGCGTAGCTGACGCCGGTGAAGGTCGGCGTCAGCGCGGCGATCTCGTCCATGATCTCGGACGGATGCTTGTAGTTCATCGGGTAGCCGAGGGCGTTGGACAACGCCACGGTCACTTCCCAGTCTTCCTTGCCGGCCAGCGCCGGCATCACCTTGCGCACCGGCGAGATGCGCCGCTCGGCGTTGGTGAAGGTGCCGTTCTTCTCCAGGAAGGAGGCGCCAGGCAGGAACACGTGGGCGTACTTGGCGGTTTCGTTGAGGAACAGGTCCTGGATCACCACGCACTCCATGGCCTTGAGTGCATCGGTGACGTGCTGGGTGTCGGGGTCGGACTGCGCCGGGTCCTCACCCTGGATGTACATGCCCTTGAAGGTGCCGGCATGCGCCGCGGCGAGCATGTTGGGGATGCGCAGGCCCGGCTCGTCGAGCAGCTTGACGCCCCAGGCGGCCTCGAACTGCGGCCGTGCCACCGGATCGGAAACGTGGCGGTAGCCCGGCAGCTCGTGGGGGAAGGAGCCCATGTCGCAGGAGCCCTGCACGTTGTTCTGTCCGCGCAGCGGGTTCACACCGACACCCGGACGGCCGATATTGCCGGTGGCCATGGCCAGGTTGGCGATCGCCATCACGGTGGACGAGCCCTGGCTGTGCTCGGTGACGCCCAGGCCGTAGTAGATCGCCGCGTTGCCACCGGTGGCGTACAGGCGCGCGGCAGCGCGCACCGAAGCGGCCGGCACGCCGGTCAGGGCCTCCATGGCCTCGGGGCTGTTGCGCTGTTCGCTGACGAAGGTGCGCCATTGCTCGAAGGCTTCGGCCTCGCAGCGCTCGGCGATGAACGCCTCGTTGATCAGGCCCTCGGTGGCGATCACATGGCCCAGGCTGTTGAGCAGGGCGACGTTGCTGCCCGGACGCAGCTGCAGGTGATGCTCGGCGCGGATGTGCGGGCTGCGCACCAGGTCGATGCCGCGCGGGTCGGCGACGATCAGCTTGGCGCCCTCGCGCAGGCGGCGCTTGAGCTGCGAGCCGAACACCGGGTGGCCGTCGGTGGGGTTGGCACCGATCACCAGCACCACGTCGGCGGACAGCACCGAGTCGAAATCCTGGGTACCGGCGGACTCGCCGAGGGTCACCTTGAGGCCGTAGCCGGTCGGCGAGTGGCAGACGCGGGCACAGGTATCCACGTTGTTGTTGCCGAAGGCAGCGCGCACCAGCTTCTGCACCAGGTAGGTTTCCTCGTTGGTGCAGCGCGAGGAGGTCAGCCCGCCGACCGCATTACGGCCGTACTGTGCCTGGATCTCCTTGAAGCGCCGGGCGGCGTAGCCGATGGCCTCGTCCCAGCTCACCGAGCGCCACGGCTCGTGGATGCTGTCGCGGATCATCGGGGTCTTGATGCGGTCCGGGTGGGTCGCGTAGCCCCAGGCGAAGCGGCCCTTGACGCAGGCGTGGCCATGGTTGGCGTGGCCGTTCTTGTTCGGCACCATGCGCACCACGGTGTTGCCCTTGACCTCGGCGTTGAACGAGCAGCCAACGCCGCAGTAGGCGCAGGTGGTGGTGACGCTGCGCTCGGCCTGGCCCAGCTCAATCACTGATTTTTCCATCAGCGTGGCGGTCGGGCAGGCATTGACGCAGGCACCGCAGGACACGCACTCGGAGTCGAGGAAATCCTCGGCCTGGCTGGCGGCCACGCGCGAGTCGAAGCCGCGGCCGTCGATGGTCAGGGCGAAGGTGCCCTGCACTTCCTCGCAGGCGCGCACGCAGCGGTTGCAGACGATGCACTTGGACGGGTCATAGCTGAAATAGGGGTTGGACTCGTCCTTGGTTTCGGCCAGGTGGGTCTTCACCGGGTCGTAGCGTACTTCGCGCAGGCCGACCACACCGGCCATGTCCTGCAGCTCGCAGTTGCCGTTGGCCGAGCAGGTCAGGCAGTCCAGCGGGTGGTCGGAGATGTACAGCTCCATGGTGCCGCGACGCAGTTCGGCCAGTTTCGGGCTCTGCGTGCGCACCACCATGCCCGGCTCCACCGGGGTGGTGCAGGACGCCGGGAAGCCGCGGCGGCCTTCGATTTCCACCATGCACAGGCGGCATGAGCCGAACGGCTCCAGGCTGTCGCTGGCGCACAGCTTGGGCACGGCGATGCCGGCCTCCTGAGCCGCACGCATCAGCGAGGTGCCGGCCGGCACGGTGATGGCGTTGCCGTCGATTTCCAGGGTTACCGGAGCACCGCTGCGAGCAGGGGTGCCATAGTCGAGTTCACGATACAGGGCCATGGGGACGCCTCCGGATCAGCGGGCTTCGGCGCTGTCTTGCGACACGCCGAAGTCCTCGGGAAAGTGGTTGATGGCGCTCATCACCGGATAGGGTGTCATGCCGCCAAGGGCGCAGAGCGAGGCGCCGAGCATGGTGTCGCAGAGGCTCTTGAGCAGTTCGATGCGCCCCGGCTGCGGGCCTTCGGAACGGGCCACGATGATCTGCGACAGCAGCTCCTCGCCGCGGGTCGAGCCGATCCGACAGGGCGTGCACTTGCCGCAGGATTCCACCGCGCAGAACTCCATGGCGTAGCGCGCCATGTCGGCCATGTCGACGGTGTCGTCGAACACCACGATGCCGCCGTGGCCGAGTACCGCGCCAAGGGCGGCGAAGGCCTCGTAATCCAGCGGGGTGTCGAACTGCGACTCGGGCAGGTAGGCGCCGAGCGGGCCGCCGACCTGCACCGCGCGGATCGGCCGGCCACTGACCGAACCGCCGCCGTATTCATACAGCAGCTCGCGCAGGGTGATGCCGAAGGCCTTCTCGATCAGGCCGCCGCGGGCGATGTTGCCGGTCAGCTGGATCGGCAGGGTGCCGAGCGAGCGGCCCATGCCGTAGTCCTTGTAGTAGGCGCCGCCCTTGTCGAGGATGATCGGCACCGACGCCAGCGAGATCACGTTGTTGATCACCGTCGGCTTGCCGAACAGGCCCTCGATGGCCGGCAGCGGCGGCTTCGGCCGCACGGTGCCGCGCTTGCCCTCGATGCTTTCCAGCAGCGCGGTTTCCTCGCCGCAGATATAGGCGCCGGCGCCGCGGCGCAGCTCCAGATGGAAGGCCTTGCCGCTGCCGAGCACATCATCGCCCAGGTAGCCGGCGGCCGTGGCGCGGGCAATGGTTTCGAGCAGCACCGCTTCGGCGTGCGGGTATTCCGAACGCAGGTAGATGTAGCCGCGCGTAGCTCCAACTGCGAGGCCGGCGATGGTCATGCCCTCGATCAGCACGTAGGGATCGTCTTCCATCACCATGCGGTCGGAGAAGGTGCCCGAGTCGCCTTCGTCGGCGTTGCAGACGATGTACTTCTGCTCGGCCTGGCAACCGAGCACGGTGCGCCACTTGATGCCGGTGGGGAACGCCGCGCCGCCACGGCCGCGCAGGCCGGATTCGGTGACCTCGGCAACGATCGCTTCGGGCGTCATGCCGAGGGCGCGCTTGAGGCCGCGGTAGCCGTCGTGGGCGATGTAGTCCTCCAGCGACAGCGGGTCGGTGATGCCGACGCGGGCGAAGGTCAGGCGCTCCTGGCGCTTGAGGTATTCGATCTCCTCGGTCAGGCCATGGCCCAGCGCATGTGCCTTGCCCTCGTGGAAACCGGCGTCGAACAGGCCGGCAACGTCGCGTGCCTTGACCGGCCCATAGGCGACACGACCGGCCGGCGTGGCAACCTCGACCAGCGGCTCGAGCCAGAACAGCCCGCGCGAGCCGTTTCGCACCAGTTGCACCTCGATACCGCGCGCCGCGGCCTCGGCGACTATGGCCTTGGCTACCTTGTCGGCGCCCAGGCTGAGCGCGGTGGCATCGCGCGGGACGAAGATCTTGATCGGTTCGCTCATGCCTGGGCCCCCTGTTCGGCCAGCAGCGCCAGCACTTCCTCGGCGTCGACACGACCGTGTAGTTCGCCATTGAGCATCACGCTCGGTGCGCAGGCGCAGTTGCCCAGGCAGTACACCGGTTCGAAACTGAGGCTGCCATCCTCGCGGGTCTCACCCAGCGGCAGGCCGAGCTTGCTTTCCAGTTCAGCGGTCAGCGCCTTGACCCCCATCGACTGGCAGGCCTCGGCCTGACACAGCTTGAGCACCTGGCGGCCGGGCGGCGTGGCGCGAAAATCGTGATAGAAGCTGACCACCCCGTGCACCTCGGCGCGCGACAGGCAGAGGTCCTCGGCGATCAGCGGCAACAGCTCGGGCGGTACGGCGCCGAGGCGGTCCTGGATGTCGTGGAGGATGGGCAGCAGGGCGCCGGGCTGGCCGCGGTGGGCGGCGAGCACCTCACGGGTGACGGCCTCGCATTGCTCGGGGGCGAAGCGCTGGGGAAGAAGGGCCATGTTCGATGCTCCAGCCGGCGGCTATACCGGTACTGTCAGGAGATAAGCCGGCCAGTCACGGCTGCCGGTCGGCTTATCCCAGGCGGAGCCATTGGGCTCGCCATATATGAAGTAAAGTTCTTATACTCGGACGAAAAATCGCCCATGAAAGGCAAACTAACATGGGAAATTGGCCACACAAATATGAAGTATTGAGCATATGATCCGTATCGACATCCAGCCGCGCTGGCGTTTCCACCAGCGCGACGGCAGCAGCCTCGACCCGCAGGGCCTGGAACTGCTGCAGGCGGTGCACGACACCGGCAAGCTGACCGAGGCCGCCGCCCGCGTCGGCTACTCCTACCGCCATGCCTGGAACCTCTTGGGCAAGTGGCAGGCGTTCTTCGGCAGCCCTTTGATCGAGCTGGAACGCGGCAAGGGCGCACGCCTGGCGCCGCTGGGAGAGAAACTGCTGTGGGCCGACCAGCGCATTCGCGCGCGGCTGTCGCCACAGCTGGATAACCTGGCGAGCGAGCTGGAACTGGAGCTCAACCGGGTGCTGCAGGCCAGCAATCCCGGCCTGCGCATCCACGCCAGCCACGGTTTCGCCGTGGCGGCGCTGCGCGAATGGCTGGAACGCGACCCCAGCTGGCAGTGGGAGGTGCAATTTCGCAGCGGCAGCGAGGCGATGATCGCCTTGCAGCGCCACGACTGCGAGGTGGCCGGCCTGCACGTGCCGGCCGGGCCGCTTGGCACCCTGAGCATGAGCCGCATCCAGCCCTGGCTGCGCCCCGATCAGCGGGTGATCACCTTCGTCGTGCGCACCCAGGGGCTGATGCTCGCCCCCGGCAACCCGCACGGCGTGCGCGGCCTGGCGGACCTGGCGCGCGGCGAGCTGCGCTTCGTCAATCGCGAACCGGGTTCGGGCACACGCCTGCTGCTGCAGGACCTGCTGCAGCAAGGTGGCCTGGACAGCGCGACCATCAAGGGTTTCCACAACGAGGAGTTTACCCACGCGGCAGTGGCGGCCTTTGTAGCCAGCGGCATGGCCGATGTCGGCTTCGGTGTCGAAGCCGCGGCGCGCCAGTTCGGCCTGGACTTCATTCCCATGGCGCGCGAGCACTATTGCCTGCTGTGCCGCGAGGACAGCCTAGAGCTGCCGGCCATGGCCGCGCTGCTGCGGGTGCTGCAGAACCCGGAGTTTCAGGCACGTATCGGCCAGTTGCCCGGCTACGCCCTGAGCCGCCCCGGCGAGGTGCTGCCGCTGACCCTGGCGCTGGAGCAGTGGGGCCGCGAAAGCCTGTTGTGAGTCGCTGCGCGAAACTGTGAACCCGTTCCGCTTGCCGGCAGACTGCCGACGGAAGGTCGGGAACCAGAGGCGAGCCGCTTCGGTCAATGGAGCAACTCCGCTGCAAAGCGGCTCCCGTGATCGAGGTGTCTATGAAATCTCTGCAGTTGCTCCTCCTCTCTCTGGGTCTGACCAGTGGCGGCGTCGCCCTGGCGGGCAATACCGAAGCCGGCCTTGGCGGTGCTCTGGGCGGCGCAGTGGGCGCCATGGTCGGCCAACAGGTCGGCGGCAATACCGGCGCGGCAGTGGGTGCTGGCCTCGGCGGCGCGGCCGGCAGCATGGTCGGCGCGGATCGCCGCAGCCGTACCGAGGCGGCCATCGGTGGCGCGCTAGGCGCAGCAGGCGGCAACGTGATCGGTCAGCAGGTTGGCGGCAACACCGGCGGCGTGGTGGGTGCAGCAGTCGGTGGCGGCGCCGGCGGCGCGTTGGGCAACCACATGGGTAACGCCAGCTATCGGGATGATCGTCGCGGCTATCGCGAAGTGCATCACCACCACTATCACGGCAAGAAGAAGCACAAGAAGCACTGGCATCGTCATCACTGACGGATGCTGAGCACCCAGGGTTCATGACGACGACCGAAGGCGACTTCGACCTGCGCCTTGAACCCTGATTGCTCGTAGCTACGCTCCCAGCCACGCGCCAGCTCGCGGTAGGCATGGGGCACGCTGAGGCGATCGTTTTCCAGGCGAATGCTCGCGCCATAGCCGGCCTCCGCGCCGTGACGATAGGGCTCCATGCGCCCGACCAGCACGACCTGACGCTGCCGATCCGGCCAGCGCTGGCGCAGCACCTCGGCATCCACCCCCGCATCCACCAGAATCAGACGACTGGCCTGCTGTTGCTCATGCAACAGGCGACGCCGGTGTTCGTCGCGCTCCTGCTGCAACACCTCGCTTTCGGGCCGGGCCCGCAGTTCGGCCTCAGCTGCCTCCAGCGCCTGGCGCGCCTGTTCGACCTGACGCCGATGAACGGGGCCGTCGAGCTCCAGCACCAGCCAGACCTCGCGGGCCGGTTGCCGGCCCCAGGCCTGCTCGTCGGTGCCAGCGGCGAAACCCAGCTCGCGCAGCTTGGCCTCGTCCAGCCAGGGCAGTTGCCAGCCCTCCCCCGCATGCCGCCAGCTCAGCTGCAGGCGCAACACCCCATCGTCCTGCTCACGCAACCAGCCACCGTAGACGCGCTGCAGCTCGCGCTCGCTGAGCAGCAGCTGCGCCTCGGGCGCGCCGCTGCGGTTGTACCAGACGCCGCCCAGCGCCACTGCGTTGCTCAGCAGCACCACGCCGAGCCCCAGCCACAGGGCGCGCTTCATTGCACACCGCCCGGCACGCTACGCCGCCAGCGTTGCAGCATCACCAGCAACAGCACGGCGATCAGCCCGAGCAGGAGGAAGAACAGGTAGCGCGGCAGCAGTTGCCACCACCAGTCGAACAGCTTGGCGAAGAGCATGATCAATGCGAAGACCAGACCGGTATTGACCACCTCGCCCCAGCCGCGGCGAATGCCGAGCCACAGGGTCAGCCCGGCGAGCACGAAACCGAGGGTCTGGTAGAAGGCCTCGATCCAGCCGGTCGGCCAGGCGAGGTAGCTGCCGCTGCCCCAGTAAGACAGCACCAGCACCGGCCCGAGCAGGTAGAGCAGTCCCATCACCCGATAGCAGGCGGCGAAACCCGCATGGCGCCGCTGATCGAGCCATTGCGGCACCAGCATCAGCGCCGCCAGCGGCATGAACAGCTCCGGCCGCTCGCCCAGCGTCCACCAGTGCCAGCCGGCCCAGTCGCCAAGGCGCGCGGCGACGAACAGGCCGAAGCACAGCAGCGCCACCACCAGCAGCAGGCGCTGACGACACTGGTAGGCCAACAGCAGGGCCAGCGCCGCCCAGGGCAGCAGCGCCTTGTCCGAGGGGGTGATATTGAAGATCTGCCCGAGCATCGACAGGTTCAGCACGAAGCAGACGAACGCCAGCACGGCCGCCAGCTTGGCGTAGTAGCCCGAGCTGTCGCGGGCCTGCAGCCAGAAGCAGAGCAGCAGGCTGCCCAGGCTGCTACCAAGCAGGATGGCGACCTGAGCGGGCACGTCGAACAGCCCCCAGAACTGGTAGAACAGGAAGAACAGTCCGGCCGCCAGTGCCAGCGCGCCGAACAGCGAGGCCAGGCGCATGCCCAGCGACAGCTGGCGCGCGCGGGCATCGGCGTCGATGTCCAGGGTCTGCCGGTAGTGCGTCAGCAACTGGCGATGATGGGCGGCGACCGCCTGTTCCTGCGCTTCGCTCAGTTGCAGCACCTGCTCGCGGCGTAGCTCGTCCAGCTCCTCACGGAAGGCGGTGATGCGAGCGGCGCGCTGCTGCGCCTGCTCACGTTCGGGATCGGACATGGACACTACCTGGCAGATGACTGCGCACAGCCTAGCAGGCTGCTCGACCCAGGCGAACCCGCATTAGGCCAGCAGGCGTTCCAGCACTGCGCGCAGGGCCGGCGGAATCGACACCGGCCGATTGCTTTGTCTATCCACGAACACGTGGACGAAACGCCCGGCGGCGCAGGCCTGCTCCTCGCCGGCCCTGAAGATCGCCAGCTCGTACTGCACCGAGCTGTTGCCCAGCTTGCCGACGCGCAGGCCCACCTCGATGGCATCGGGGAAGGCGATGGAGGCGAAGTAGTCGCAAGCCGAGCTGACCACGAAGCCGACCACCTCGCCGGCATGGATATCCAGGCCGCCCGCGGCGATCAGGTAGGCATTCACCGCGCTGTCGAAGTAGCTGTAGTAGGTCACGTTGTTGACGTGGCCGTAGATATCGTTGTCGTGCCAACGTGTGGTGATCGGCTGGAAGTGGCGGTAGTCGCCACGCAGATGTTGGGGTTGGCTCATCAAGGGTCCTTGGGGTGGCTTCGGTGCGCGCGGCGCACCCTACGGCGAAATAACGCCGAGCGTAGGGTGCGCCGTGCGCACCAATGGCAATCTGGTTTCAATAAGCAGCCTGGTAAATGGCCAGCGCCTGCTGCTCGTTCATCTCGCGCGGATTGTTCACCAGCAGGCGCTGCTGCAGCATGGCGTCCGCCGCCAGCGTGGGCAACATGACCTCGCTCACTCCGGCATCGCGCAACCGGGTCGGCAGGCCGCTGCGCTGACTGAAGCCGGCCAGAGCCTCGATCAATTGCTCGGTCTGCGCCGCCGCACTGCCGGCCCGCAACTGTTCGCCCAATACCAATGGCGCCAGCTCGGCATACAGCGGCGCAGCCGCTGGTGCGTTGAACGCCAGCACCTGCGGCAGCACCAGGGCATTGGACAGCCCGTGGGGAATGTGGAAATGCCCGCCCAGCGGGTAGGCCAGCGCATGCACCGCCGCCACCGGGGCGTTGGCGAAAGCCTGCCCGGCCAGGCAGGCGCCGAGCAGCATGGCCTGGCGCGCCTCGCGGTTGCTGCCGTTGCGCACCACCTCATCGAGATTGGCCGCCAGCAGACGCAGGGCTTCGCGCGCCAGCAGATCGGAAAGCGGGTTCTTCTTCAGCGCGCTGGTGTAGGCCTCGATGGCATGCACCATGGCGTCGATGCCGGTGGCGGCGGTGACCGCAGGCGGCAGGCCGAGGGTCAGGTCGGCGTCGAGCAGGGCCAGATCCGGCAGCAGCAGCGGCGAAACCACGCCCATCTTGGTGGTCTCGCCGGTGGTGACGATGGCGATAGGCGTCACCTCGGAGCCGGTGCCGGCGGTGGTCGGCACCTGGATCAGCGGCAGGCGCCGGCCGCGGGCATTGCCCACGCCGTAAATCTCGCTCAGCGCCTGGCCACAGTCGGGATGCGCCAGCAAGGCCACCAGCTTGGCCACGTCCATCGAGCTGCCGCCGCCGAAGCCGACCACCAGCTCCGCCTGCAGCTCGCGGGCCTGGGCCACGGCGGCCAGCACCACGGCCTCGGGCGGATCGGCCAGCACCTGGTCGAACACCTGCACGCCCATGCCGGCGCGGGCGAAGCCCGGCAGCAGGGGTTCCAGCAGGCCCAGGCGGGTGATGCCGGGATCGGTGACGATCAGCACGCGCTGTGCGCCGCGCTCGCGGCACAGTTCGGCCAGACGCAGGCTGGCGCCGGATTCGCAGAGGATCTGCGCGGTGGTGGCGAAGCTGAAGGGATGCATGGGGTGCTCCTCTTGTTGTAGCCCGGATGCAATCCGGGGTTGATCGTGCAATCGGTGGCAGATGGTGCGCACAGCGCACCCTACGTACGAGGCGCACCCTGAAGACGCAGGGTGCGCCGCGCGCACCCATAACCCGCGCTAGAACGCGAAACTGTCCTCATCCATGGCCATCAGGCACTGCGCGCCGCCCAGCAGGGCTTCGCGGTGCGCACTGGCGCGCGGCAGCACGCGGCGCAGGTAGAACTCGGCACTGTGCAGCTTGGCCTGGTAGAACGCCGCCTCGCCGCTCTCTGCCTCGAGCGCATCCTGCGCCCGCGCCGCGGCCTGCAGCCAGAAACCGGCGAGCAGCACATAGGCCGAGTACTGGAGGAAATCCACCGAAGTGGCGCCAATCTCCTGCGGGTCGCGCTGGCAGGCGGCGAGCACTTCCGTGCTCAGCTCACGCCATTCGCCAAGACGCACCTGCACGACGGTCGCCATTTCCTTCAGCGCCGGGCGCGTGGCCTGGGCATCGCACAGCGCGCTAAATTCGGCCTGCAGTGCGGACAACTCCGCACCACCGTCGCCCAGCAGCTTGCGCCGGATATAGTCCAGCGCCTGGATGCCGTTGGTGCCTTCGTACAGCTGGGTGATGCGGCTGTCGCGCATCAGTTGCTCCATGCCCCACTCGCGGATGAAGCCATGCCCGCCATAGACCTGCACGCCATGGCTGGCCACTTCCTGGCCCATGTCGGTGAAGAACGCCTTGACGATGGGAATCAGCAGCGCCGCGCGCTTGCCGGCCGCCTTGCGTGCCTCGGCCGACTCGGCGCCGTGCTCCAGGTCGAGCTGGCGCGCGGTGTAGGCGGCGAGCATGCGGCTGCCCTCGACCAGGGTCTTCTGCGTCAGCAGCATGCGCCGCACATCGGGGTGAACGATGATCGGATCGGCCGCCTTGTCCGGCGCCTGCACACCCGCCAGGCCACGCGACTGCAGGCGCTCACGGGCATAACGCAGCGCGCCCTGAAAGGCCGCCTCGCCTATCCCCAAGCCCTGCAAGCCAACCTGAAAGCGCGCGTCATTCATCATGGTAAACATGCAGGCCAGGCCCTGGTTGGCTTCGCCCACCAACCAACCGGTGGCGCCGTCGAAGTTCATCACGCAGGTGGAGGCACCCTTGATGCCCATCTTGTGCTCGATAGCGCCACACGACAGCGTGTTGCGTTCACCCGGTGTGCCGTCGGCGGCAGCGATAAATTTCGGCACCAGCAGCAGCGAAATGCCCTTCACGCCAGCAGGCGCATCCGGCAGGCGCGCCAGCACCAGATGGATGATGTTTTCGGAGATGTCCTGTTCGCCGCCGCTGATAAAGATCTTGCTGCCACTGACCTTGTAGCTGCCATCGGCCTGCGGCTCGGCGCGGGTGCGCAGCAGGGCCAGGTCGGTGCCGGCCTGCGGTTCGGTGAGGCACATGGTGCCGGTCCACTGGCCGCTGACCAGCTTGCCCAGGTACTGCTGCTTGAGCGTTTCGCTGCCGTGCTTGTGCAGTGCCAGCACGGCGCCCTCGGTCAGCCCGGAGTAGACGCGGAAGGACAGCGACGCGCCCATCAGCATTTCGTGGAAGGCGAAGGCCACCAGCTGCGGGAAGCCCTGGCCGCCGTACTCCACCGGCCCGGTCATGCTCGCCCAGCCGTTGTCCACGTACTGCCGGTAGGCCTCGGCAAAGCCCCTGGGCGTGCTGACCTGGCCATTCTCCAGACGGCAGCCCTCTTCGTCGCTGTTGCGATTGAGCGGCGCGACCTCGCCCGCGGCGAAAGCCGCCGCCTCTTCCATCACGCCGTCGATCAGCTCGCGATCCAGGCCGTTGCCCAGGCGCTCGCAGTGGCCGGCGGCGTCGAACAGTTCGTGCAGCACGAAGCGCATATCGCGCAATGGCGCCTGATAGCTCATACCCGGCCCTCCTGTACGTCGGCAAATTGCTTGTTCTCCGCGGCCAGGCGCTCGATCAGCGCCGCCGGCTGCCAGTGCGCGCCGAAACGCTCGGTCAGTTGCAGCAGGCGCCGATGAATCGCCGCGACACCCTCGCCGTCGGCCCAGCTCATCGGCCCGCCACGCTCGGCGGGAAAGCCGTAGCCGTTCAGATACACCAGATCGATGTCGCGGCTGTTGGCGGCGATGTTCTCCTCGAGAATCTTCGCCCCCTCGTTGACCAGCGCCAGCAGGCAGCGCTCGAGAATCTCCTCGGTGCCGATATCGCGGCGGGTGAAGCCCAGGCGTTCGGACTCGGCCTGCACCAGCGCGTCCACCTCGGGATCGTGCTCGGCCTGGCGGCTGCCGGGTGCGTAGCGGTAATAACCCTGGCCGCTCTTCTGGCCGAAGCGACCCAGCTCGCACAGGCGGTTGTCCACCTGCACCGCCGCATCGTCCTGGCCCTGGCCGGCCAGCTCGCGGGCGCGCCATTCCAGGTCGATGCCGACCACGTCATACATGCGAAACGGCCCCATGGCGAAGCCGAAGCCCTGCAGCGCCGCATCCACCTGATGCGGCCAGGCGCCCTCGAGCAGCAGCATGCGCGCCTCGCGCACGTAGGTATGCAGCATGCGGTTGCCGATAAAGCCGTGGCAGTTGCCGGCCACCACCGCCACCTTGCCCATGCGCTCGCCCAGCTCCTGCGCGGCCTGCAGCACGGCCGGCACGGTCTTGCCGCCACGCACGATCTCCAGCAGCTTCATGATGTGCGCCGGGCTGAAGAAGTGCAGGCCCAGCACGGCTTCCGGCCGCGCGGTGACAGCGGCGATGGCGTCGATATCCAGCGCCGAGGTATTGCTGGCGAGGATGGCGCCGGGCTTCATCACCGCGTCCAGCTCGCGGAAAATGCGTTGCTTGAGCTCGAGATTCTCGTACACCGCCTCGATCACCAGATCGGCGTCGGCCAGCGCCGCGTAGCCGTCCACCGCCTCGACCCGCGCCCGCCGCGCTGCGGCCTCGGCCGCATCGATACGGCCCTTGGCGACGTTGTGCGCCCAGGTGTCCTCGGCCATCACCAGGCCCTGCTCGACCATCTGCGGGTTGTTGTCCAGCCACAGCACACGCAGGCCGGCATTGGCCAGGCTGATGACGATGCCGCGGCCCATGGTGCCGGCGCCGATCACGGCGGCACAGCGAAGCGGCGAGACGACTTGAGTCATTGTTGTTCCTCTCGAGCACCAATAGAAAAGCTTGGGTCACGATAAGCAAGCCGCTACTATTTTTGAAATTTAGTCTTGTGATACGACGTATTCAGTAGATGAATTTCACCAACTTCGACCTCAACCTGCTGCGCGTGCTCGATGCCCTGCTGCGCGAACAGAACGTCTCGCGCGCCGCCGAGCACCTGGCGCTGAGCCAGCCGGCGGTCAGCAATGCCCTGGGCCGTCTGCGCGAACTGCTCGGTGACCCACTGCTGGTGCGCGTGGGCCGGCGCATGCAACCCACCCCGCGGGCCCTGGCGCTGGAGGCGCCGATCCGCAGCGCGTTGCGTCAACTGGAGCAGAGCCTGAGCGCCGGCGAAGCCTTCGAGCCGGGCGAAAGCCGCCAGCGCTTTCGCATCGCCGTCACCGATTACGTCGAGCTGGTGTGCATGCCGCGCCTGCTCGACCGCCTCAGCCACAAGGCACCGGGCATCGGCATCGATATCCGCCACCTCAGCCCCAGCCTGCCGATGGAGGCGCTGGACAAGGGCGAGCTGGACCTGGTGCTGGGCCGTTTCGACGAGATGCCGGCGCGTTTCGCCCGCCGTCGCTGGATGAGCGAGACGCTCAAGCTGGCGGTACGCCGTGAGCATCCGCTGCTGCACCAGCGCAGCCTGGATCTGGAGACCTTCCTGCGCCTGCGCCACCTATGGGTGCACGGCGGGCAGACCCGCGGCATGGTCGATCAGTGGCTGGGCGAACAGGGCCTGTCGCGGCAGATCCTCTACACCACGCCGAACTACCTGCAGGCGGCGCACATAGTCGCCGGCAGCGAGCTGGCGGCAGTGCTGCCCACCGCCCTGGCCCGGCATTTCGCTACCCTGCTGCCGCTTGAGCTGTTCGACCTGCCATTCGCCTTGGGCCCCTTCCACCTCGAGATCGTCAGCCTGGCGCAACGTCAGCGCGACGCCGCGCTGCAGTGGCTGATCGAGGAAATCGTCGCAGTGGGGTAGGGCGGGGCCCTGCAATGGCGGTTTCACCCGCCCGACCTTTGCGCCTGGTGATCGGCGCGCCCGCCCAGGTACCAGCCGAGCACGCCCCACAGCGCGGCGCACAGCGCACCGACCATGGCCACCAGCCAGGCACCGTGGCCGAGCATGTCCAGCCCCGCCTTGGCCCAGCCGCTGAGGGCATCGCCGCCGCGGTAGACCACGGTGTCGATGAAGTTCTTCGCCTTGTACTTGCTCTCGGCATCCAGCGGCGCGAACAGCATCTCCCGCCCCGGCCGGACGAAGGCGTACTCGCCGATGCGCCGCACGATCATCAGCCCCGCCAGCATGGCGAAGGTCGGCGCCAGCGCCAGGCCGATAAAGCCCAGGCACACCAGCGCCGGCACGGCGGACAGCAGCACGCGCACGCCGAGCTTCTGCGCCACGCGGCCGGTGATGAACAGCTGCGAGGCCAGGGCGCCGGCCTGCACGATGAAATCGATCACGCCGAACACCCGTACCTGCGCGGCGCGATCCGGGAACAGTTCGGCCACCAGGCGCGCCTGCTCGAAGTAGAGGAAGGTGCTGACCGAGGTCAGCAGCAGGATGAATGCGCCGATGCCCAGCAGATAACGCGAGCCGAGCATGCGCGTCAGCCCGCTGAAGGGATTGCCCGGCACCGGCCTGCGCGGGCTCTCGCTGGGCGCCGCTCCCGGCCGCCCGGCGCCCTGGCGTTCACGCCAGGCCATCAGGTAGCGCTTGAGTGCCATGGCCGCAGCGAGCAGCACGGCGGCCATCAGCATCAGCCCGGATTCGCCGATGGTGCCGATCAACAGAGCGCTCAGCAGCGGCCCGCACAACCCGCCGACGCTGGCGCCCGCGGCGATGAAGGCGAACAGCCGGCGGGCCTGCGCACCGTCGAACACATCGGCCATCAGGCTCCAGGCCACCGAGACGACGAACAGGTTGTAGACCGAAATCCACACGTAGAACACGCGCGCCAGCCAGACGCTGTCGTGATCGAGGCGAAACAGCAGGACGAAGACCAGCAGATTGAGGCAGAAGAAGCCGTACACCCAGTCGATGAAATGGATGCGCGGCACCTTCGAGTTGAGCCAGGCCAGCAGCGGCACGGCCAGCAGCATGGCGACGAAGGTGGCGGTGAACAGCCATTGCAGGTTGTTCACCCCGCCGGTGATGCCCATCGCCTCGCGGATCGGTCGCAGCATGAAATAGCCGGAGAACAGGCAGAAGAACAGGGCGAAGCCGGCCAGCACCGCCGCCAGCTCCTGCTCCTCGGCATTGATCGCCCGCGCCAGGCGCCGGGTGAGCGCCTGCATCTCAGGCGAACAGCTCGATGATGCGCTGGCGCTGCGCCGCGTCGGGCAGGCGGCCCTGTCCGGCGAGAATGTTGTCGGCCATGTAACGCGGGTTGGAGGTGGCCGGAATCACCGCCGTCACGGCGGGGTTGGCGAGGATGAACTTGAGCATCAGCTGCGCCCAGGAATTAGCATCCAGCTCCACCGTGGCCCAATCCGGCAGCTCCTTGCCGCGCACCCGGTCGAACAGCGCCGAGCGCTGGAACGGTCGGTTGATCAGCACCGCGATGCCCTTGTCGGCGCAGTAGGGCAGCAGCTCGCGCTCGGCATTGCGCTCGCCGATGGAATAGTTGAACTGGACGAAATCCACCGGCTCCTGGCGCAACACCTCGAGCAGGCGCTCGTGGGCGGAATCCAGGTAATGCGTCACGCCGATGTAGCGCACCCTGCCCTGCTCCTTGAGCTCGCGCAGCAGGCCGAGCTGAGTGCGGGTGTCCTGCAGGTTGTGCACCTGCATCAGGTCAATGGTGTCGGTCTTGAGCGCAGCGAAGCTGGCCTGTACCTGACGCTCGCCCGCCGCGCGCCCGGAAGACGACACCTTGCTGGCCAGGAACAGCTTGCGACGCAGATCGTTTTCGGCGGCAAGGGCACCGCACACCGCCTCGGCACGGCCGTAGCTGGGCGCGGTATCGACCAGGCTGGCGCCACCGTTGACCAGCTCGCGCAGCACGTCGCGCAGGGGCTCCAACGCCTCGTCCGTCATGGCCACGTCGTGCGTGCGCGAGGTCCCCAGCCCGATGACCGGCAGGGGCTCGCCACTGCTGGGAATGGTGCGCGTCATCAGCGTGCTGGAGGCCAGGGCGGATGATGGCAACCAGGGGGCCAGGGCGGCTAACGCCGCCAGGCTGGCGCTGCCGTGAAGGAATCGACGACGGCTGGGCATGGCGTGGCTCCTCTTGTCTGCAACCGGTTCGTTATAGGCACAGACCGCACCCGGACCAAGGCGTTACATCGACTTCGATCAGTGATTCGCCCAGGCAGGCGCAGCGTGGAAAACGGCCACAGCCCCGAAAGGACGGGAGCGAGAGGAAAGATGACGATGGCTACCGAGGCAACATGCGGTAACCAAAAACACCGCTGCGCCAGGGCGGGATGGGCGGCGCAGCGGTCGGGAAAGCGAGATCAGGCGGCGCGCGATGGCGACTCGCTGATCAGCATGCCGTGGGACACCAGATAGCAACGGCTGCCGTTGCGCAGCGTCATGGGGCTGCGGCTGGCGATGACCCAACCTTTGCTCAGCAACTGCTCGATATGTGCACGCAGTGCGGGTAGATGGCGCTGTTCCTTCATGGCCGACTCCTCATGTGATGGGTGACGCGGCACCCGCTGGCTCATCCGTGACACAGATCGCAAAATGGTAGTGGCGCAATGCCAGGAAAGAAAGCGGCGCGATTGTGCATTTTTTTGTAGGACATTCGCTATAGGCGGGGCGAATCAGAGCTGAGCGACCGCCGCCTGCTGCGCGGCGTGCGGCGCGGAAAACATCAGATAACCGTCGTCCACCCGGCCATAACGCAGCAGCGCCAGGTCGAGCAGGTAGTTCTGATGCAGCTTCCAGGGCGCGCGGTCGCCCTGCGCCGGCAACAGGTGCGCGGCGCGCTCGATGTAGCCCGACTGCAGATCAAGAAAGGGCTCGGGGCGCACCGTGCCTTCGCCGGCCCGCGGCGTCACCTGGCGCCTGCCGATGGCGTCCATGTGCCTGATCAGGCGGCAGAAGTACTCGCTGGAAAGATCGGCCTTGAGCGTCCAGCTGGCATTGGTGTAGCCCATCACCACTGCCAGGTTGGGCAGATCGCGCAGCATGATGCCGCGGTAGCCCATGCTTTTGGGCGCCTCGAAGGGCACGCCGTCGACCTGCACCTCGATGCCGCCGAACAGCTGCAACTGCAGGCCGGTGGCGCTGACGATCACGTCGGCAGCCAGCTCTTCGCCGTTCTTCAGGCGAATCCCCTGCGCGGTGAAACGCTCGATCTCGGCGGTGACCACCTGCGCCTTGCCCTGGCGCAGCACGCGGAACAGGTCGCCATCGGGCACCGCACAGACGCGCTGGTCCCAGGGCTTGTAGGACGGGCTGAAATGGCGCAGATCGACCCGCTCGCCCAGCTGGCGTCGCACCAGCCCCAGCAGGACGCGTCGCACCAGGTTGGGAAAACGCTTGGCCAGCTTGTAGAAGACCAGCTGCAGGGTCACGTTGCGCCCACGTGCCAGGCGATACACCCACTTCTCCGGCAACACGCGCCGCAGCGCATTGGACAGCGCATCGCGCTGCGGCAGGTTGATCACGTAGCTGGGCGAACGCTGCAGCATGGTGACCTGCGCCGCGCGTTCGGCCAGCGCCGGCACCAGGGTCACCGCCGTGGCGCCGCTGCCGATCACCAGGATGCGCTTGCCGCTGTAGTCGAAACCCTCGGGCCACAGCTGCGGATGGATGAAGGTGCCCCGGTAGTCCTCTAGCCCGGCGAACTCGGGGGTGTAGCCGGCCTCGTAGCGGTAGTAGCCGGTGCACATCATCAGGAACTGGCAGCTCATGCGCAGCGGCTCGCTGTCCTCGCCGCGCTGCACCAGCAACTGCCAGGTGGCGCTGGCGCTGCACCAGTCCGCCTTGAGTACCCTGTGCCGATAACGAATCAGGCCATCGATGCCATACTCGCGGGCGGTTTCCTCGATGTAGCGACGGATCGACGGGCCGTCGGCGATGGCCTGCGGATCGGTCCATGGCTTGAAGTTGTAGCCAAGTGTGTACATGTCCGAGTCGGAGCGGATGCCCGGATAGCGAAACAGATCCCAGGTGCCACCCATGGCCTCGCGCCCTTCGAGAAGGGCGAAACGCTTGCCCGGGCAAAGGCGCTTGAGATGGCAGGCGGCGCCTACTCCGGAGAGGCCGGCGCCGATGATCAGGACATCCAGATGTTCGACGGACATGGCGCACGCTCGCTAGGCTCGGGACGATGAGCATCACCTTAGCCCATGCACCCGTCATCCGGTCTTTAGTGCGGTTCGCCGCTCGAACGCAGCGACGGCTCAGGTAGCCGGCGGCGGCGCGACTGGCCTGGCGCCCCCCGGCAGCGCTAAGCTGTCGCCATGACCACGCCATACCTGACCCCGCTCCAGACCAGCAGCACGGACGCCGCCAGCGGCCTGCGCATCGGTGGCGACTGGACGCTGGCCCATTACAGCCGACTCGAACCCCAGGTGCTGGCCCTGCGCGAACGCCTGCACGGCCAGGAAAGCGTCGACCTCGACGACCTGGCCGCGCTGGATACCGCCGGCGCCGCGCTGCTGGTGGAGCTGCTGGGCAGCGAGCGCCTGCGCCAGCTGGCGCAACAGGACAGTCTGAGCACCGAGCGCCGCGCCCTGCTGCTGGCGGTGGCCGATGCCATGGCCGGCAGTCAGCAGGTGCAGCAACACGCCACGCCTTCGGCGCTGCGCGAGGTGCTCGGGCATATCGGCGAAGCGGTGGAAACCACCTGGTGTCACGGCCGGGAACTGCTCGGTTTCATGGGCCTGACCCTGAGCGGCATGCTCACCATCCTGCTGCGCCCGGCGCGCTGGCGCCTGACTTCGCTGGCCGCGCACCTGGAGCAGTGCGGGCTCAATGCCGTGCCCATCGTCGCGTTGCTGACCTTCCTGGTCGGCGCCGTGGTGGCCTTTCTCGGCGCCACCATCCTCGCCGACTTCGGCGCCAGCATCTACACGGTGAACCTGGTGGCGTTTTCCTTCCTGCGCGAATTCGGCGTGCTGCTCACCGCCATCCTCATGGCCGGCCGCACCGCCAGCGCCTTCACCGCGCAGATCGGCTCGATGAAGGCCAACGAGGAAATCGACGCCATCCGCACCCTGGGCCTGAGCCCGATCGAACTGCTGGTGCTGCCGCGGGTGTTCGCCATGCTCATCGCCCTGCCGATCCTCACCTTTATCGCCATGCTCAGCGGCATAGTCGGCGGCGCAGTGGTGTGCGCCGTGTCCCTGGACATTCCGCTGACGATGTATCTGTCGATCCTGCAGGACAGCGACCTGCTGCGGCACTTTCTGGTCGGCCTGCTCAAGGCGCCGATCTTCGCCTTCCTGATCGCCCTGATCGGCTGCCTGGAGGGCTTCAAGGTCAGCGGCAGCGCGCAGTCGGTGGGCGAGCACACCACCTCGGCGGTGGTGCAGTCGATCTTCGTGGTGATCCTGCTCGACGCCCTGGCGGCGCTGTTTCTGATGGAGATGGGCTGGTGAGCCGCGACACCATCATCGAAGTGCGCGGCCTGTGCAACCGTTTCGGCAGCCAGGTGGTGCACGAGCACCTGGATTTCGACCTCTATCGCGGCGAGATACTCGGTGTGGTCGGCGGCTCGGGCACCGGCAAGTCGGTGCTGCTGCGCAGCATCGTCGGCCTGCGCCAGCCCAATGCCGGCACCGTGCGGGTGTTCGGCGAAGAGCTGCTGAGCCTGTCGGCCGAGCGCCGCTCGCAGCTGGAGCGGCGCTTCGGCGTGCTGTACCAGCGTGGCGCGCTGTTCTCCTCGCTGACCGTCAGCGAAAACATCGCCCTGCCGCTGATCGAGCACGCCGGCCTGTCGCGCGCCGCGGCCGAGCGCCTGGCACGGGTCAAGATCGCCCTGGCCGGGCTGCCGAGCAACGCCGCCGACAAATACCCCAGCTCGCTGTCCGGCGGCATGGTCAAGCGCGCCGCCCTGGCGCGCGCCCTGGCGCTGGACCCGGATATCCTGTTTCTCGACGAGCCCACCGCCGGCCTCGACCCCATCGGCGCGGCGGCCTTCGACCAGTTGATCCGCACCCTCAGCGACAGCCTGGGTCTGAGTGTATTTCTGGTCACGCACGATCTGGACACGCTCTACAGCATCTGCGACCGGGTCGCGGTGCTGGCGCAGAAGAAGGTGCTGGTGGCCGATCGCCTGGAGGCGGTGGCCGCCACCGACGACGCCTGGATTCAGGACTATTTTCACGGCCCGCGTGGACGCGCGGCCGCACAGGCCGCCACCGCGGCAGGGAGTCAATGAATGGAACCCAGAGCCCATCACGTGCTGATCGGCCTGTTCACCGTGCTCACGGTGGGCGCCGCGCTGCTGTTCGCCCTGTGGCTGAACAAGGCCGGTGCCGATCGCGCCTTCACCGATTACGAAGTGATCTTCAACGAAGCGGTCAGCGGCCTGTCGCAGGGCAGCGCGGTGCAGTACAGCGGGATCAAGGTCGGCGACGTGATCAGCCTCGGCCTCGACCCGGAAGATCCGCGCACGGTGCGCGCGCGCATCCGCATCGCCGGCCATACGCCGATCAAGCAGGACACCCGGGCGCGCCTGTCGATCACCGGCATTACCGGCCTGGCCGTGATCCAGCTGTACAGCGGCAGCCCGGAAAGCCCGCCACTGGAAGGCAAGGATGGTCAGCCAGGGATCATCATCGCCGACCGCTCGCCGCTTTCCCGGCTGATGGCCAATGGCGAGGACCTGGTGAGCAACATCACCCGCCTGCTCAACCGCGCCAACCGCATGCTCTCACGCGAGAATGCCGAGCGCGTCTCGCGCACCCTGGAGAACCTGGAGCAGGCCACGGCCGGTATCGCCAGCCAGCGCGACGAACTCAGCGCCGCTCTGCAGCAGGCCGGCGCCGCCACCCGCGAAGCGGCCGAACTGATGCGCACCGCCAACCGCCTGCTCAACGGCCAGGGTAGCCAGGCCCTGGACAACGCCGAACGCCTGATGGCCTCGCTGGAGCGCAGCAGCCGCAGCATCGAGCAACTGCTGGAAAGCAACCGCAGCGCCCTGGACAGCGGCATGCAGGGCCTCGGCGAACTGGGCCCGGCGATTGGCGAGCTGCGCGACACCCTCAGCGCCCTGCGCGGCTTCTCCCGTCGCCTGGAACAGGACCCCACCGGCTACCTGCTGCGCAGCGACAGCATCAAGGAGTTCCAACCATGAAGCGTCTCACCCTGTTGCTGGCCGCCACCCTGCTCGGCGCCTGCTCGATCCTGCCGCAGAGCGAGCCGCTGGACATCTACCTGCTGCCGGCGGCGCAACTGCCGGCGCAGAGCCAACAGGTCGACTGGGCGCTGCGGATCAACAGCCCCAGCAGCAGTCAGCTGCTCGACGGCACGCGCATCGTCGTGCTGCCCGAGCCCGACCGGGTCAACACCTACCAGGGCGTGCGCTGGAGCGAGCGCACGCCGCAGCTGCTGCGCAACCGCCTGCTCGATGCCTTCCAGGACGACGGCCGGATTCAGGCCCTGAGCAACGAGGAGCAGCGCCTGCAGGCCGATCTGGAACTGGTCAGCGACCTGCGCAGCTTCCATAGCGAATATCGCAACGGCATCCCGTACGCGCTGATCCGTCTCGAGGTCAACCTGGTGGATGCGCGCGATCAACGCATCCTCGCCAGCCGCCGCTTCAGCATCAGCCAGCCGGCGAGCGATACCTCGGTGCCGGCGGTGATCGCCGCCTTCGGCCAGGCGGGGGATCAACTGTCCCGCGAGCTGGTGGACTGGACGCTGAACCAGGGGCAGCGCGCTACCCCGTAGGGTGCGCCGTGCGCACCAATGCCTGCGCGTAATCCGGTGCACACGCCCAGGCGTCCCTACGCGAACGACGCCGTCAACCAACCGCGCACTTCGGCATAGGGGTACTCCTCCAATGCAGCGAAGCCGGCCAGCTGGCGCCCCTTGAGCTTGGTCAGCAGCGGCGTGGTCACGCCGCAGAGAAAGCGCGTCAGGCACTCTTGGCTCGGTGTGCAACCGGCATGCTGCAGGTGCTTCTCGACGAAGGCGGCGCACAACGCCTGGGCATTTCGTCCGCTCAAGGGCGGTAATTCCGGTGGTTGCGGCAGGGTCGCGACGCGCCCCTGACACACCGAACAATGCCCGCAGCGTTCGGGCGCCCGTTCGTCGCCGAAGTACAGCGCCAGACGGCGGCTCAGGCATTCGCGGCTCTCGAACAGGGCGAGCATGGCCTGGATACGGGCGATCTCGCTGGCTTCATGGGCGCGGAAGTGCGCATGCAGATCATTGGCCAGGGCTTCGACCTCGAAGCCGCCATCGAGCACGGCGTAAACCTCGGTCATCTGCTTGCTTTCCAGCTCCAGCCAGCCCCTTTCCTGGAAGTAATCCAGCGCCTTGACCACCCGCGCGCGCTCGGCGCCGTACTGTTGATACAACGCGTCGAAGTCCAGCGTCGACCAAGTACGCGCGCGCTTCGAGCAGGCGAGGATCGCCTCGACGAACTGGCGCCGCTCGCCCTCGAACTGTGCCAGCAAGGCTTCGTCCTCCAGCAGCAGCTTGAAGCGGTACTCGGCGAAGTAGGCGTAGCGCGGCGCGATGATGCCGCGCAGCTCCAGCTGTACCAGCAGGGTCTTGAGCGGCAGCGCGCGGATATTGCTGTGCTCCGAGAGCTGGCCGAGCATCAGCTCCCACTGCCCGCCCGTGCCGACCGCGCGCAGGTCGTCGAGCACGGCACGAATGCCGGCGAGCTCCGGGGTATCGCCGTAGACGAAGTTCTCCAGCACGCTGAGACCGTCGCGACTGGCCAGCACCAGGCAGTCCGAGGCCTGGCCATCGCGCCCGGCGCGGCCGATTTCCTGGCTGTAGTTTTCCACCGACTTAGGCAGGTCGAAGTGCACCACGTTGCGGATATCGCGCTTGTCGATGCCCATGCCGAAGGCGATGGTGGCGACGATGCATTGCAGCTCGCCGGCCATGAAGCGGCGCTGGATCGACTCGCGCACCTCGTGCGCCATGCCGGCGTGATAGGCGCTGACCGCCAGACCGTCACGCGCCAGGCGCTCGGCGACCTGCTCGGCAGTTTTCTGCTGGGTGACGTAGACGATGCTCGCCTGACCGCGCCGCGGCGCCAGCCATTGCTGCAGGCGCTGCGCCTTGGCACCGCCAGGCACCGGTTCGACCAGCAGGTTGAGGTTGGGCCGGTAGAAACCGGTGGTGACCACGTCCGCCTCGGCGATGGCGAATTTCTCGCGCATGTCGGCGATCACTTTCGGCGTGGCCGTGGCAGTGAGCAGCAGCACCTGGGCGATGCCGAACTGGCGCTGATAGTCCGGCAGCTTGAGGTAATCCGGGCGGAAGTTGTGGCCCCACTCGGAGATGCAGTGCGCCTCGTCGACCACCAGCAGGGAGATCGGCACCTGGGCGATGAAATTTCGGAAACGCTCGTTCTTCAGGCGCTCCACCGAGATCATCAGAATCTTCAGCTCGCCGCTGCGCGCGCGATTCATCACCTCCATGCTCTGCTCGCGGCTCTGCGCCGAATCGATGCTCGCCGCCGCGATGCCATGGGCATGCAGGAAGGCCAGCTGATCCTGCATCAGCGCCAGCAGCGGCGAGATCACCAGGGTCAGATGCGGCAGGTGCAGCGCCGGCAGCTGGTAGCACAGGGACTTGCCCGAACCGGTGGGGAAGATCGCCGCCGCCGAGCGACCGGCGAGCACGGCGCTGATCACCGCCTCCTGGCCGGGACGCAGCTGATCGAAACCGAAGACGCGTTTGAGGGTGGACATGCGCTGTCACTCCATTGACCGCCGAATGGCCCCTGACCATAACGCGGTTGGGTAGGGTGCGCCACGCGCACCGCAAATAAACAAGGTGCGCACGGCGCACCCTACCCGAAAACGACAAAGCCGCCCGAAGGCGGCTTTGTCAGAGACCACAGGCCAGCTTAGAGCTGCGGGCCGGCGTTCTTGATCGCCTCGCTGACATCGAACTTGGCGAAGTTGTCGATGAACAGCTTGGCCAGGCCCTTGGCGGCTTCGTCGTAGGCGTTCTTGTCTGCCCAGGTGTTGCGCGGGTTGAGCAGGTTGGTCTCGACGCCCGGAACCGACTTCGGCACATCCAGGTTGATGATCGGCAGGTGCTCGGTCTCGGCACCGATCAGCGCACCGCTCTGGATGGCAGCGATCACACCGCGGGTGGTGGGGATGTTGAAACGCTTGCCGACGCCGTAGCCGCCGCCGGTCCAGCCGGTGTTGACCAGGTAGACCTTGGAACCGAAGGCATTGATGCGCTTGATCAGCAGCTCGGCGTAGACGCCGGCCGGACGCGGGAAGAACGGCGCGCCGAAGCAGGTGGAGAAGGTCGACTTGATGCCGCCGCCCGAACCCATTTCGGTGGAACCGACCAGCGCGGTGTAGCCGGACAGGAAGTGGTAGGCCGCCTGCTCGTTGTTGAGGATCGACACCGGCGGCAGTACGCCGGTCAAGTCGCAGGTCAGGAAGATCACGGCATTCGGTTCGCCGCCCAGGTTCTTCTCGCTGCGCTTTTCGACGTACTCCAGCGGGTAGGCAGCGCGGCTGTTCTGAGTCAGGCTGTCGTCGCTGTAGTCGGGGGTGCGCTGCTCGTCGAGCACCACGTTCTCCAGCACGGTACCGAACTGGATGGCTTTCCAGATTACCGGCTCGTTCTTCTCGGACAGGTCGATGCACTTGGCGTAGCAGCCGCCTTCGATGTTGAACACCACGCCCTCGCCCCAGCCGTGCTCGTCGTCACCGATCAGGTAACGCGATTCGTCGGCGGACAGGGTGGTCTTGCCGGTGCCGGACAGACCGAAGAACAGGGTCACGTCGCCTTCTTCGCCGATGTTGGCGGCGCAGTGCATCGGCAGCACGTCCTTTTCCGGCAGCAGGAAGTTCTGCACGGAGAACATGGCCTTCTTCATCTCGCCGGCGTAACGCATACCGGCGATCAGGACTTTCTTGGCGGCGAAGTTGATGATCACGCAGCCGTCGGAGTTGGTGCCGTCACGCTCCGGCACGCACTCGAAGTTGGCGACGTTGAGGATCTCCCACTCGGCCTTGCCGGCCGGGTTGTAGGCGCTCGGGTTGATGAACAGCTGACGGCCGAACAGGTTCTGCCAGGCGGTGGCGGTGGTCATCTTCACCGGCAGGTAGTGCGCCTCGGCGGAGCCTACGTGAACGTGGGAGACGAAATGCTCCTGGGCGTTGTTGAACGACGCGACGCGATCCCACAGGGCATCGAACTTGTCGGCCGGGAATGGACGGTTGATGGCACCCCAGGCGATCTGCGCCTCGGTGCTCGGCTCCTGAACGATGAAGCGATCAGCCGGCGAGCGGCCAGTGCGATGACCAGTGCGTACGACCAGCGCGCCGTTGGCGGCCAGTTCCCCTTCACCACGGCGGATGGCTTCTTCGACCAGTTGCGCGGCGCTGATGTCGGTGTACACGGCGTTGTTGGCTTGCGTCATGAGGGTCCCCGTCGGCCGCTGGCCGAGTCTTCCGAACGTTGTGTAGTGCAGGGGCAACTGCACTACACGGTAAAAAAGTCGCGGGAGTATGCCAGAAAAGCGAACTGCTTGGCAGCCTCCGATCTGATAGAGAACGCCTATCGTTCAGAAAAGTTCATCAATGGCGTGTCTGCGACGGCGCTTCGCTGCCGGCACCGGCGAACAGCTGGGCGATATCGGCGGCATCGAAGGCATAGCGCTCGTTGCAGAACTGGCAATCGATCACCACGCTGCCGCCCTGCTCGGCCAGCAGCAGCTCGGCGTCGGCCTGGCCGAGGCTGGCCAGGGCACTGGCCGAGCGCTCGCGCGAGCAGCTGCAGCGAAACTGCAGCGGCTGCTCGTCGAACAGGCGCACGTTCTCCTGATGATAGAGGCGATGCAGCAGGGTCGGGTTGTCCAGCCCGAGCAGCTCTTCGGCGGTCAGGGTATCGGCCAGGGTCAGCACGTGGTTCCAGCTTTCCTGCCGCTCTTGCGGCTCGCTCTGGTGGTGCGGCGGCAGCTGCTGCAGCAGCAGGCCGCGGGCGCGCTGGCCGTCGGCCTTGAGCCAGAAGCGGGTCGGCAGCTGCTCGGAGCTGGCGAAGTAGTTGGACAGGCACTCGGCCAGGTCGACGCCGTCGAGGTCGACGATGCCCTGGTAACGCTGACCGCGGCTCGGATCGATGGTGATGGCCAGCACGCCGTTGGGCATCAGGCTCTGCAGGTCGGCGTCGGCGCCGATCTGCTCGGCGTCGTAGCGGGCGATGCCGCGCAGCTCACGAGCGCTGGAGCACTCGACCATCAGCAGCGACAGCGGGCCTTCGGCGCGCGCCTGCAGCACCAGCAGGCCGTCGAACTTGAGGGTGCCGACCAGCAGCGCGGCGGCGGCCATCATCTCGCCGAGCAGTTGCGCCACCGGCTGCGGGTAGGCGTGCTTGGCCAGCACATGGGCGTAGCTCTCGCGCAGCGCGACCATCTCGCCGCGCACGTCGGTGTCGTCGAAGAGAAAGCGTTGACTGAAGTCATTCATGGCGGCGGGCTCGAGGTCTGCAAAAAAGGCTGGCGATTTTATGCACAAACGCCCCGCTAACCAAGGCCCGAGTGTCACACCGGCCGCCACTCGTCGCGCCAGGCTGAATAACCGCTGAACCAAAATTGCGAGCCGCTTGCATGGGGGGCGCACACACCTATGATCCGCGCGCCCGAGTCGGGCCGTCGCCAATCAGCAAAGGGAATTCCCATGTCGAACACCTTCATCAACAGCCAGTGGCGCCCACGGGCCCTGCTGGCCTGCCATCTGCTGGCGGCGCTGCTGCTGCTCAGCTGGCTGTGGCAGCCCACTCGCGACCTGTGGGACGGGCTCGATCTGTGGCTGTTCCAACTGCTCAACGATCCGGTGCATGCCGCCGGCCTCTGGGCCAAGGTCTGGGCCATCGGCAGCATGCGCCCGGTGGACCTGGGCGTGGGCGTGGTGATGCTGGCGGTGATGCTCAAGGCCGACCTGGTGTTCCAGGGCCATCAGGTGCGCCGCGCCCTGTTCGCTTTTCTGACTGCCCTGCTGGCTCTGCTGCTGCTGCGTGTCGGCTTCGCCGAACTGGTCAAGGTCATGGGCTGGCAGCGCCCGAGCGCCTCGCTGGTGGTGGAGGGCAGCGCACGTCTGACCGAGCTGTTCCCCGACTGGGAGGAACGCTGGGACATGAAGGACAGCGCCAGCCGCAGCTTCCCCGGCGATCACGCCTCGGTCTTGCTGATCTGGGCCCTGTTCATGAGCTTCTTCGCGCGCAACTGGCGCCTGCTGCTGGTCTGGGCGATTGCCGTGATCGGCATGCTGCCGCGCCTGGTGGCCGGCGCCCACTGGGGCTCGGATGCCTTCGTCGGCGGCGTGTTCCTCAGCCTGCTGGCGCTGGCCTGGAGCTGCTACACGCCACTGGGCTATCGCGCCAGCGAGTGGCTGGAGAAGGTCACCCTGCCGCTCACCTCGCGCCTGGCCAAACTGCCGCTGCTGGGCCGCATGAGCATCGTCAGCGGGCGCTGAAACCTAGGGCTCGCCGTACGCACCGACATCGATCAATGAAGATCCGGTGCGCCTAGCACAGCCTACGGACAGGCGAGGCTATTCGTCCTCATCCGCCCAGGGGTGGCGCAGGCCACCCTCCTGCTGTTCGTTGAACTGATGGATCTGCCGGCGCTGCTTCTTGCTCGGCCGGCCGTCGGTCTGCATGCCAAGGGCGCCGGCCTTGCGCAGGGCAGCAGCCTGCTCGCGGCGGGCGATGCTCTCGTCGGTTTCGCGATACAGCAGCTGCGCCTCGGGGGCGCCGCGGCGCACCGCCGACAGCGCCAGCACGACCACCGTGCGCTCGTCGAAGCCGGTACGCAGCACGTATTCGTCGCCGATCCTCGGCTCCTTGCCCGGCTTGCAGCGCTCGCCGCGGTGATGCACCTTGCCCCCTTCTATGGCCGCCTTGGCCAGCGCACGGGTCTTGTAGAAGCGCGCGGCCCACAGCCATTTGTCCAGGCGCACCTTGTCGTCGTCTTTTTCGCTCATCTGACTCTCTGATGGATTTCGCATCCGGCACGGCCGCCTGATGCAGTTGTCATACGGCACAACTAGAATGCGCGGAATCATAGGCCGTGTAGGCCGCAGGGGACACTCTCACCTTGAAGACTTTCGACCAGCTCAGCGTGATCGGCCTGCGTGAGTGGATCAATCTGCCCGAGCTCGGCATCATCGGCTTGCGCGCCAAGATCGACACCGGTGCCAGCACCTCGAGCCTGCACGCCAGCGACATCCAGCCCTTCCAGCGCGATGGCGAGGACTGGGTGCGCTTCACCGCCTACCTCGGCACCCAGGTGCAGCGCCGCCATCGCTGCGAGGCGCCGCTGGTATCGGTCAAGCGCATCAAGAGCTCCAACGGCCAGGCGCAGAGCCGCTACGTGATCCGTACCGATCTGGCCCTGGGCGATCGCCTGTGGCCGGTGGAATTCACCCTGGCCTGCCGCAAGACCATGCGCTATCGCGTGCTGCTCGGTTCCAAGGCACTGATCACCGGCCAACTGGTGGTCAATCCGGCACTCAGCTACGTGCAGGAAAAACCCTCTCTCTCCTCGTCCCTTCCAGGTGCCCAATGAAGATCGCCGTGCTGTCGCGCAATCCGCGTCTGTATTCCACCCGACGCCTGGTGGAGGCCGGTCAGCAGCGGGGCCATGAGATGCAGGTGATCGATACCCTGCGCGCCTACATGAACATCGCCAGCCACAAGCCGCAGATCCACTATCGCGGCCGGGCGCTGGAAGGCTTCGATGCGGTGATCCCGCGCATCGGCGCCTCGGTGACCTTCTATGGCTGCGCGGTGTTGCGCCAGTTCGAGATGATGGGTGTCTACCCGCTCAACGAGTCGGTGGCCATCAGCCGCTCGCGCGACAAGCTGCGCGCCCTGCAACTGCTGTCGCGCAAGGGCATCGGCCTGCCGGTGACCGGTTTTGCCCACTCCCCCGACGACATTCCCGACCTGATCCAGATGGTCGGTGGCGCGCCGCTGGTGATCAAGGTGCTGGAAGGCACCCAGGGCATGGGCGTGGTGCTGGCCGAGACGACCAAGGCCGCCGAATCGGTGATCGAAGCCTTCTTCGGCCTCAAGCAGGACATCATGGTCCAGGAGTACATCCAGGAAGCCGGCGGCGCCGACATTCGCTGCTTCGTGGTCGGCGACAAGGTGATCGCTTCGATGAAGCGCCAGGCCAAGGCCGGCGAGTTCCGCTCCAACCTGCATCGCGGCGGCAGCGCCAGCCTGATCAAGATCACCCCCGAAGAGCGCATGACTGCGGTGCGTGCGGCCAAGGTCATGGGCCTGAACGTCGCGGGGGTGGACATCCTGCGCTCCAACCACGGCCCGCTGGTGATGGAGGTCAACTCCTCGCCCGGCCTGGAAGGCATCGAAACCACCACCGGCAAGGACGTCGCCGGGATGATCATCCAGTACCTGGAAAAGAACGCCGAACCCGGCCAGACCCGCACCAAGGGTCGCGGATGAGCCGAGCGTTCGACGGCCGCCTGGCGCTGATCGCCCCTGCGGCGGCCATTGCCGAAGACGTACTCGAGGCGACCCTGGCGCAGCTCGACGTGCTGGGCGTGCGCTATCACCTGGGCCGCCACGTGCGCGCCCGTCATCGCTACCTGGCCGGCACGCCGGAGCAGCGCCTGGATGATCTGCACCAGGCCTTCAGCCTGCCCGATATCGCCGCCGTCTGGTGCCTGCGCGGCGGCTACGGTTGCGCGCAGCTGCTGGCGGATATCGACTGGGCCTTGCTGCGTCAGGCCAGCCCGCGCCCGCTGATCGGCTTCTCCGACCTGTCGATTCTGCTCAGCGCCTTCGCGCAGCACGGGCTGCCGGCCATTCACGGTCCGGTGGCCACCGCGCTCGGCCATCAGGTGCTGTCGGCGCCCGGCGGTCAGCGCGAACGCCTGGCCTCGATGCAGGCGCTGTGGAGTCTGCTCAAGGGCCAGCACCGGCAGCTGCCGCTGCGCCATATCAGCGGCCCGCAGCATGCCATCGAGGGCACCCTGCAGGGCGGCAACCTGACGGCGCTGGCCAGCGTCTGCGGCACGGGCGCCGCACTGCACCTGGCCGAGGATTCGATCCTGATCCTGGAAGACGTCGGCGAGCCCTACTACCGCCTGGAACGCAGCTTCTGGCAACTGCTGCACAGCTTCGCCGGGCAAAGGCCGCGGGCGGTGTGCCTGGGCAGCTTCACCGACTGCCCGCGGCGCGGCGTGCACCACAGCCTGGAGCAGATCATCGGCGAATACCTGGCCCCGCTCGGCGTGCCGCTGTACGGCGACCTGCCGAGCGGGCATGGCGACAGCAATTTCCCCTGGCCCTGCGGCAAGAAGGCGCGACTGAGCCCTGGCAGCCTGAGCTGGTAGGCCGCCTCAGCCCTGACGCGCCTGCAGCCAGGCGAGAAACTCGGCCTCGACCATCGGCTTGCCGAACAGATAGCCCTGGCCCAGCGCGCAGCCCTGCTCACGCAGCAGCGCCAACTGGCTGGGCTGCTCGATGCCCTCGGCCACGCATTCGAGATCCAGGTTGCGCGCGATCATCAGGATGGTCTGCACCAGCATGCGCCCGCTGGCATCGCCATCGAGATCGGCAACGAAGCTGCGGTCGATCTTCAGGCGGTCCAGCGGCAGGCGCTTGAGGTAGGTGAGCGACGAGTAGCCCGTGCCGAAGTCGTCGATGGCAAAACGCACGCCCTGCGCCTTGAGCTGCTGCATGTTGCCGATGCAGCGGTCGACATCCTCCAGCAGCACGCCCTCGGTGATTTCCAGCTCCAGCGCCTGCGCAGCTACGCCGTGGCGACGCAGGCAATCCTCGACGCGCGCCACGCAACCGGCCTGGCGCAACTCGCGCGGGCTGAGATTGACCGCCAGCACCAGTTGCGGCCATTGCGCCTGCCAGCGCGCCAACGTCGCGCAGGACTGCTCCAGCACCCACTGGCCGATGTCCTGGATCAGCCCGGTCTCCTCGGCCAGCGGAATGAACTGGTCGGGGGAAATCTCGCCGCGTTCGGGGTGCAGCCAGCGCAGCAGCACCTCGGCGCCAGCCACCGTGTCGTCGGCCAGGACCAGCTGCGGCTGGAACACCAGTTGCAATTGCTGACGGGCAATGGCCTGGCGCAGCTCGCCCTGCAGCTGCAGACGCTGATCGATGGCCGCCTGCATCTCCGGGGCGAAGAAGTGCAGCGCATTGCGTCCGGCATGCTTGGCCCGGTACATGGCGGTGTCGGCCTGCTTGAGGATATCGGCGGCGCGCTGCAGGCCCAGCGGATGCAGGGCGATGCCGATGCTGGCGCTGATGGCCAGCTCGTGCCCCTCGATCAGGCAACTGCCCTGCAGCCCGCGCAGCAGCTTTTCGCCCACCGCGGCGGCATGCTCGGCAACGGCCTGCGGCTCGCTACCCAGCGCCTCGAGCAGCACCACGAACTCATCGCCGCCGAGGCGGGCCAGGGTGTCTTCGGTACGCAGCTCCCGAGCCAGGCGGGTGGTGACTTCGCACAGCAGCGCATCGCCGATCAGGTGGCCGAGGCTGTCGTTGACCGTCTTGAAGTGGTCCAGGTCGATGAACAGCAGCGCGCCCAGGCTGCCTTCGCGGTTCTCGCGATCCATGGCGTGCTGCAGGCGATCGAGCAGCAGACGGCGATTGGGCAGACCGGTCAGCTCGTCGCTGTAGGCCAGCCGCTCGATCTCGCGCTGGTAGCGCTGGCGCTCGGAAATGTCGAGCACGCTGGCGCGGATCAGCAGCTCCTCGCCGGGCATGCGCACCAGGCGCACCTCGCATGGCAGCTGGCGTCCGGCACTGTCGCGATGGGTCCACTCGAACACCGGCGTGTCGCCGGCGATGGCCCGCTGCAGATGCTCCCTGCCGACGCGCGAGGACAGACTGCCGTCCGCCTGGCGCGGCGGGCTGATGCTCTGGATGGTCTTGCCCAGCAGGTCTTCGCGGCGGTAACGCAGCAGTTGCAGCGCGTTCTCGTTGCATTCGACGATGCCGCCCTCCGGGCTGAACAGCAGGATCGCCTCGGGCGCGTGCTCGACCAGGGTGTGGTAACGCGCCTCGGCCTCGCGCCGCGCGCTGGTGTCTTCCACCAGCAGCAGAAACAGCGTCTGCCGGCCTGCACCGCCGCGAACCGCACGCAGGCTGAGGCGGGTGAACACCACCTGGCCGTCGGCCCGCAGAAAACGCTTGTCCATCTCGAAACCGTCGCTGCTGCCCAGCAGCACCTCCTCGAGCCTGGCCTGTTCGCCTGCCAGGTCGTCGGGATGCGACAGCTGGTGCCAGCTGCTGGCCATCAGCTCGTCGCGGCTACGCCCGAGGATGCTGCACAGCTTCTGGTTGACCTCTTCCCAGCCGAAGCTCTGGGTAGTCAGCGCCATGCCGATCAGCGGCGCCTCGAAAAACAGACGCAGGCGCTCGTCGCGCTCGCGCAGTTGCGACTCGGTGCGCTTGCGCTCGCTGATGTCCTGCACCACGCCGTACACCCGCACCAGGCTGCCGTCATCGTCGCGCTCGGCCATGCCGCGCACCCGCACCAGGCGCCCGCCGAGGCGCGCCGCCAGACGCAGCTCCACATCGACCTCATCCAGCCCGCCCAGCGCCGCCTGCAGGGTCTCGATGATCAGCGTCTGGCTCGGCGCGTCGTAGTAGTGCAGCGCCTGCTCGAAACTCGGCGGCCCCAGATGGATGTCGCGCTCGACGATGCGGTAGCAGCCATCGCTCCAGAACATGCTGGAATCGCCGAGTTCGAACACCCAGCCGCCAAGGTTGGCGATGTCCTCGGTCTGGCTGAACAGGTGGTTCTGGCGCAACAGCTGCGCGCGCTGCTGCTCGACCTGCGCCGCCAGCTCCACGCGTTCGGTGACATCCTGCTGCAGGCCGACGAAATGGCTGATGCCCCGCTCGTCGCGCATCGGCGCCAGCACCACTTCGTTCCAGAACGGCCGGCCGTCCTTGCGGTAGTTGCGCACCACCGCATGCCCGCTGCGCCCTTCGCGCAAGGCGCTGCGCAGGGGCTGCAGCTCCAGCTGGGCATGGTCGTCGGCAACGAGAAAGCGGCAGTTGCGCCCCAGTGTCTCGTCTGCGCTGTAGCCGGTGATCTGGGTGAAGGCGGCGTTGCAGTAGACCAATGGCAGGTCCGGCTGGCGGGCGTCGGCGATGGTCACCCCCAGCGGGCTGGCCTCCATCGCCAGGTTGGCGCGGGCCAGTTGCTGCTGCATGCGCGCGCTGCGGCTCAGCGCCTGGCGCAGGTCACCCAGGGCCCGCCCTACCAGCAGGGCGGCGCCCATCAGCAGCAGCACGGCCAGCTGCAACTGGCTGCGCGGCAGATCCAGCATGGCGAAACCGGGATCGCCGCGCAGCAACGGCAGCGGCAGGGTCGCGGCGAACACCAGAACGGCGCCGTAAAGCGCACCGGCGAAGGCATAACGCAGGGCCAGGGCGAGCATGCCGATGCCGAGAAAGGGCAGAGCGACCAGCAGAGGCAGGCTGCCGACCAGTGCCATCAGCGCCAGGAAGATGCCGAACGCGAGCAGCCAGCCGCGCCAGGAACGGCTGATGCTCAGGGCTTGCGCGTCGGCCGCCGTGCTCTCGGGCAGCCAGCCGCGCGCACGCAGCAGCGGGCTGCCGAACACCAGCAGCGGGGTGGCCAGCGCCAGCAGGTTGATGGCGTCGTTCAGCCACACCGCCAGGCTGGCCTGCGCCCAGTGCTCGCCGAGCTGCAAGCCGGTCAGCCACAGGTTGGCCTGCAACCCCAACGCCACCAGCGCCGCCGGCGCCAGCACGCCGAATGCGAGAAAACGCAGCAGATCGGCCAGGCTGCCCAAGGCCGGGTCGAAGCTGTGGCGCCGCAACAACCACCAGCCCAGCGCCACGGCGGCCGTCTCGGGCAAGGCATACAGCGGCGCCCATTGCCAGGGCAGGCCCCACAACGGGACGCTGAGCAGGGCGTTGAGGTAGAGCGCCGGCAGCACGCGCGGGCCCCACCACAGGCACAGCACCAGGCCCAGCACCAGCGGCAGGTAACACAGCGCCACCCCGTCGTTCAGGCGGGTAGCCAGAGAAATCCAGGTTCCCAGGTGGAAAAGCGGTAGCGGCAGCCACCAGCTCCATCTGGGCAGGCGGTGGGAAAAAGCGGTGGGCATGCGGGCCTCGAGTGAGTGCGCCGGCACAGCATAGCCCAGCGCCAGGGCCCTTGGCAGCAGATGGCCAGCACTCGGGCCGCCGCGAGGACGGCCGGTCGTCAGCTAGACCGCATCGCGCGGCAGCAGCAGCCCCAGCGGCAGACGCACACGTGCCTCCAGCCCCCCGCCACTGCGGTTGCGCAGCTCGACGCTGCCGCCATGCAGCGCGGCGATGCGCTTGACGATGGCCAGCCCCAGGCCGGTACCACGCCCGCCGCGGGCCCGATCACCGCGGATGAAGGGGTTGAAGATGCTGTCCAGCTCCGCCGGATCGATGCCGTTGCCGCGATCCAGCACGCTCAGCACCACATAGGGCGCACTGTGATCGCCAGCCAGGCTGGCCACCACCTCCACGGCATCTCCACCACCGTGGTTGAGCGCGTTCTCCACCAGATTGGTGAGCAGGCGCTTGGTCGACACCCGGCGCAGCGGGAAAGGCGGGATCGGCTCGAGGCACAAGCGCACGCGCTCGCCGTTCTGGTTGTAGGGCGCCAGGGTTTCGCGTACCAGCTCGGCGAAGTCCAGCTCCTCCACCGGCTCGTCACGCCCGTCGCGGATGAAGGCGAGGAACTGATCGAGAATGGCGTCCATGTCCTCGATGTCGCGCACCATGTCCTCGGTCAGTTCGGAGTCGCTCTGCATGAATTCCAGGGCCAGACGCAGGCGGGTCAGCGGCGTGCGCAGGTCGTGGGACACGCCGGCCAGCATCAGCTCGCGCTCGCGGCCGGCCTGCTCGACATCCTCGGCCATCTGGTTGAAGGCGCGGTACACCTCGGTCATCTCGCTCGGCGTATCGCCCACCGGCAGCCGTACGCTGCGCCCCTGGCCGAGCTGGCGCGCGGCGAAGACCAGACGCTTGAGCGGTGCGTTGAGCTGGCGCACGAAGATCCAGGCCGCTGCGGTGGACAGCAGGCCGATGCCGAGGAACCAGCCGAGCACGCTCCAGATCCGCTGACCGCGCAGCGGGTGCGGGTACATGGGCACGCGCACCCAGCCATCGCCGAGGCTCGGTGCATGCACCCACAGCGCCGGCGGCGAGGTCGCGCGCACCCGCGTTTCCGTGTCCGGGCCGAGTTCGGTCTGCATCTGCCGCTGGAAGATTTCGCTGTAGGGCCAGTGCTGCTCGCTGGCCGGCACCTTGTCACGCGGGATGCGCTTGAGCCCGGCGGCCTGGGCGATGTGATCGCGATCCTCGGGGTTGGCCGCCCAGTAGGCCCGCAGGGTCAGGGCCGCGCCATGGCTGTACTGGCGGTCGACCAGCACGTCCTCGTTCATCATCAGGTACACCAGGGTCAGCGCCTTGGAGAACAGCACGACGATGAGCACCAGCCACAGGGTGCGGGCGAAGAAGCTTTGCGGGAACCAGTAGGGGGCTTTCATCAGCACAGAACCGTAGGAGCGAGCGCGGCTCGCGGAAACGTTACTTCAATTCGCGAGCCGGGCTCGCTCCTACGCGTCACTTGTTGCCGTCAGGAACGAACACGTAACCCACACCCCAGACGGTCTGGATATAGCGCGGCTTGGACGGGTCCGGCTCGATCAGGCGACGCAGGCGGCTGATCTGCACGTCGATGGAGCGCTCCAGGGCGTCCCACTCGCGGCCGCGGGCCAGGTTCATCAGCTTGTCGCGGGTCAGCGGCTCGCGCGCATGCTGCACCAGCGCCTTGAGCACGGCGAATTCGCCGGTGGTGAGCATGTGCACCTGATCGCCCTTCTTCAGCTCTCGGGTGGCCAGCGACAGCTCGTATTCACCGAAGCTCACGCTCTCGTCCTCGGTACCGGGTGCGCCCGGCACCACCGGCACCTGACGACGCAGCACGGCCTTGATCCGCGCCAGCAGCTCGCGCGGGTTGAAGGGCTTGGCCAGGTAATCGTCCGCGCCCAGTTCCAGGCCCTGGATACGGCTGGATTCGTCGCCCTTGGCGGTGAGCATGATGATCGGGATCTGGTTGTTCGACTCGCGCAGGCGGCGGCAGGCGGACAGGCCATCCTCGCCGGGCAGCATCAGGTCCAGCACCACCAGATTGAACAGTTCGCGAGCCAGCAGACGGTCCATCTGCTCGACGTTCTCCACTGCGCGTACCCGGTAGCCCTGCTCGTCGAAGAAGCGCTCGAGCAGGCGGCGCAGACGGGCGTCGTCATCGACGATGAGAATTTTCTCGCCTTCGGCGACAGTAGCAGCGGACTGGGTCATGGCGTCTCCTTGGACAGCCGTACTAAGGACGGCAAGTGGCGGCATTATCGCTCAGGCGCTTGAGTGGGCGCTTTAGCCATTGTTAGCAGATTTTTCCCCGAACGGTTCCCAGCACCCCTGAACGCGGTGTTTATAATGCGCCGCTTTCGTATCTGGCCTGCATCCCTGCGGCCACCCTAGTCGTTCCAGTGTGGGTAGCTTTATCTATGGACAGCATCAACAACCGCATCGCCGAAGAGCTGGGCGTGCGCCCGCAACAGGTCGCCGCCGCCGTGGCCCTGCTCGATGAAGGCTCCACCGTGCCCTTCATCGCCCGTTACCGCAAAGAAGTGACCGGCAGCCTCGACGACACCCAGCTGCGCCATCTGGAAGAGCGCCTGCGCTACCTGCGCGAGCTGGACGAGCGCCGCGTGGCGATCCTCGCCAGCATCGAGGAACAGGGCAAGCTGACCCCCGAACTCAAGCGCGAGATCGACCTGGCCGACACCAAGACGCGCCTCGAAGACCTGTATCTGCCGTACAAGCAGAAGCGCCGCACCAAGGGCCAGATCGCCCTGGAAGCCGGCCTCGGCGAGCTGGCCGATGCGCTGTTCAACGATCCGAGCCTGACCCCGGAGCAGGAAGCCGAGCGCTTCATCGATGCCGAGAAAGGCTTCGCCGATGTGAAGGCCGTGCTCGAAGGCGCCAAGTACATCCTCATGGAGCGCTTCGCCGAAGACGCGAGCCTGCTGGACAAGCTGCGCAGCTTCCTCAAGGACAACGCCACCCTCAGCGCCCGCCTGGTGCCGGGCAAGGAGAACGAGGGCGCCAAGTTCAGCGACTACTTCGAGCACGACGAGCCGCTCAAGGGCGTGCCGTCGCACCGCGCGCTGGCGATCTTCCGCGGCCGCAACGAAGGCATTCTCAGCGCCAGCCTCAAGGTCGGCGAAGAGCTGCCCGGCGCCCTGCACCCCTGCGAGCTGATGATCGGCGAGCGCTTCGGCCTGCAGAACCAGGGCCGCGCCGCCGACAAGTGGCTGGCCGAGGTGGTGCGCTGGACCTGGAAGGTCAAGCTGTACAACCACCTGGAAACCGACCTGCTCGGCGAGCTGCGCGAGAAGGCCGAGGACGAGGCGATTGCCGTGTTCGCCCGCAACCTGCACGACCTGCTGCTGGCCGCGCCGGCTGGCCCGCGCGCCACCCTGGCGCTGGACCCGGGCCTGCGCACCGGCTGCAAGGTGGCGGTGGTCGATGCCACCGGCAAGGTGCTGGACACCGCCACCGTCTACCCGCACGCCCCGCGCAACGACTGGGACGGCACCCTGGCGATCCTCGCCAAGCTGTGCGCCAAGCACGGCGTCGACCTGATTTCCATCGGCAACGGCACCGCCAGCCGCGAGACCGACAAGCTGGCCGCCGAGCTGATCAAGAAGGTGCCGGGCCTGAAGCTGACCAAGGTGATGGTCTCCGAAGCCGGCGCCTCGGTGTATTCGGCCTCGGAACTGGCCGCCCGCGAGTTCCCCGATCTCGACGTGTCGCTGCGCGGCGCAGTGAGCATCGCCCGCCGCCTGCAGGATCCCCTGGCCGAGCTGGTGAAGATCGACCCGAAATCCATCGGCGTCGGCCAGTACCAGCACGACGTCTCCCAGCTCAAGCTGGCGCGCAGCCTGGACGCCGTGGTCGAGGATTGCGTGAACGCCGTCGGCGTCGATGTGAACACCGCCTCCGCCGCCCTGCTGGCGCGCATTTCCGGCCTCAACGCCACCCTGGCGCAGAACATCGTGCAGTACCGCGACGCCAACGGCGCCTTCGCCTCGCGCGCCGAGCTGAAGAAGGTGCCGCGTCTGGGCGAGAAGACCTTCGAGCAGGCCGCCGGCTTCCTCCGTGTGATGAACGGCGACAACCCGCTAGACGCCTCGGCGGTGCATCCGGAAACCTACCCGCTGGTCGAGCGCATCGCCCAGGACACCGGCCGCGATATCCGCTCGCTGATCGGCGACTCGGCCTTCCTCAAGCGCCTCGACCCGGCCAAGTTCACCGACGAGCGCTTCGGCCTGCTCACCGTCGGCGACATCCTCAAGGAACTGGACAAGCCCGGCCGCGACCCGCGCCCGGAATTCAAGACCGCCGAGTTCCAGGAGGGCGTGGAAACCCTCAATGACCTCAAGCTGGGCATGGTGCTCGAAGGCGTGGTCACCAACGTCACCAACTTCGGTGCCTTCGTCGACATCGGCGTGCACCAGGACGGCCTGGTGCACATCAGCGCGCTGTCGGAGAAGTTCATCAAGGACCCGCACGAGGCGGTCAAGGCCGGCGACGTGGTCAAGGTCAAGGTGATGGAAGTGGACATCCCGCGTAACCGCATCGCCCTGTCCATGCGCATGGGCGACACCCCGGGCGAGAAGGTAGAGGGTGCACGCGGTGGTGCGCGCGGCGGCAACCGTGGCGGCAACACGCCGCGCAGCGAGCGCCATTCCAGCCAGGACAAGCCGGCACCGGCCACCGGGGGCATGGCCGCGCTGTTCGCCAACGCCAAGCAGCTCAAGCGATGAGCAGCGCACAGGAGGTGGGCGCGAGCAGCGCCTTCTCCCGCCTGCTCGGGCTGGAGATTCTCCAGGTCGGCGGCGGCGAGGCGCGCGTGCGCCTGGCGCTGACCGACGAGCTGCGCAACCTGCACGGCAAGCTGCATGGCGGCGCGCTGTTCTCGCTGATCGACACCGCCATGGGCCAGGCCAGCCACAGCCTGGGCGATGGCGGCCCGAGCAGCGTGACCCTGGAGTGCAAGATCAACTACATCCGCCCCGTTTCCGAGGGCAGCGTGCTGTGCCACGCCAAGGTGCTGCACGCCGGGCGCCGCACCCAGGTGGTGGAAGCGGAAGTGCTGCAGGGCGACAAGCTGGTCGCCAAGGCACAAGGCACCTTCGCCTGCGTGTAATCGACCGGGAGCGACGTCGTCTAATGTGGGGACATCGTCGCCCCCTTGCAGAGTGCGGGGGCGATCCCCATATTGTGGCGACTGCCCAGTTAGGAATTGCATCTTGAGCGATCTTCTCTCCCGCCGCCTGGCTCAGCTCGGCGAGCTGGCCAACCTGTCCCTGCTGGGCGAGTGTCTGCACGGTATCGAGCGCGAATGCCTGCGCGTCGACCACGATGGCCAGCTGGCCCTGACCCCGCACCCGCAAGCCCTGGGCTCCGCGCTGACCCATGCGCAGATCACCACCGACTATTCCGAGTCGCTGCTGGAGTTCATCACCGGCACCGCCACCGATCCAGCCGCCACTCTGGCCGAGCTCGAGAGCATCCATCGCTTCGCCTATGACAAGCTGGGCGGCGAATTGCTGTGGAGCCCGTCGATGCCCTGCGCCCTGCCGGACGAGGAGACGATTCCCATCGCCCGCTACGGCAGCTCCAATATCGGCCGCCTGAAGTATGTGTACCGCAAGGGCCTGGCGCTGCGTTACGGCAAGACCATGCAGTGCATCGCCGGCATCCATTACAACTTTTCCCTGCCCGAGGCCCTGTGGCAGTTGCAGCAGCGCAGCGAGGGCAACGCACAGAGCACGCGTGACTACCAGTCGGCGCGCTATATCGCGCTGATCCGCAACTTCCGTCGCTACAGCTGGCTGCTGATGTACCTGTTCGGCGCCTCGCCGGCCCTGGACAAGGGCTTCATGCGCGGCCGTCCGCACCAGTTGCAGGAGCTGGACGCCAGTACCCTGTACCTGCCCTATGCCACCAGCCTGCGCATGAGCGACCTGGGCTACCAGAGCAGCGCGCAGTCCGGCCTGACCCCCTGCTACAACGACCTGGCCAGCTACACCGACAGCCTGCGCCTGGCGGTCGGCACGCCCTACCCGGCCTATGTCGAAGCCGGCACCAAGCGCGGCGACGAGTGGCTGCAGCTCAATACCAACATCCTGCAGATCGAGAACGAGTACTACTCGAGCATCCGCCCGAAACGCGTCACCTACAGCGGCGAACGCCCGATCCAGGCGCTGACCAGCCGTGGCGTGCAGTACGTGGAAGTGCGCTGCCTGGACATCAACCCCTTCCTGCCGCTGGGCATCGATCTGCCCCAGGCGCGCTTCATCGACGCCTTCCTGCTGTTCTGCGCACTGGAAGACAGCCCGCTGCTGGAAAGCGGTGAATGCGGCGCCTGCACCAGCAACTTCCTCAAGGTGGTCAAGGAGGGCCGACGCCCTGGCCTGCACCTGCAGCGTGACGGCCGCTCCATCGAGCTCAAGACCTGGGCCAGCGAACTGCTCGAGCGCATCCACCCGCTGTGCGAACTGCTCGACCGCAGCCAGGGCGGCAACGCCCATATCGAGGCGCTGGCGCAGCAGCAGGCCAAGGTGGCGGATGTCGAGATGACGCCGTCGGCCCAGGTGCTGGCGATTCTGCGTCAGGGCCAGAGCTTTACCGAGTTCGCCCTGCAGCAGAGCCTGCGCCATGCCGAATACTTCCGCGCCGAGCCGCTCAGCGCCGAGCAGCAGCAAGCCTTCGAGCAGGCCGCTCACGACTCGCTGGCCGAGCAGGCGGAGCTGGAAGCGCAGCCCAAGGGCGACTTCGACGCCTTCGTCGCGGCCTATCAGGCCAGCATCCTGGCGTTGGCCGTGTAGATCTCCCGTCTGCCGGACGCGCCGGGCGGCGTTCCGTTTCAGCCCGGCGCACGGCGCTACGTACTCGTAAGCCAAGGCGCCGAAAAGCGCCGACTGCGTCACAAAGCCAACCAGCGGAGCAAAAGCCGGGATGGGCGGCCATACTCGCCACCGACCGAGCGGCTAGCATGGCGAATGTAAAGAACGGAAGACGAGCAGCGCCCATGGCCGAAGACGCCACGCCGCAATGGAGCCTGGAGAGCCTGACCAAGGCCTACCAGCAAGGCTATATGGCCGGCCTCACGGGCCAGGCCAGAGACCGCCAACCCTACCCCGAGGAAATCCCCGCCGCCGCCTGGGAGGCCGGCTGGGACGACGGCTTCGAGCAGATGCGCCTGCAGCAGCACAGCGCCTGAGGTGGATGCCGCCTTTCACGCCCATCCACCGGCGGATCGACGCAGCGCGCTCCCCCCTTACCCCTGACAAGCCCGTAGCCCCGATGCAAGCCGGGGCTTTTCCGTCCTGATGCGGCGCGCGCAGCGCACCCTACAGAGCCTTTTCGAACACCTTGGAGTTGCGCTGGTAGTTGTACAGCGAGGCGCGCGCCGCCGGCATGCGCTCGACGCTGCTCGGCTCGAAGCCGCGTTCGCGGAACCAGTGGGCGGTACGGGTGGTGAGCACGAACAGGGTCTTGAGCCCTTGCGCCCGCGCCCGCGCCTCGATCCGCGCCAGCAGTTCGTCGCCGCGACCGCCGTGGCGGTAGTCGGGGTTGACCGCCAGACAGGCGAGTTCGCCGCAGTCCGAGTCGGCGATGGGATAGAGCGCCGCGCAGGCGATGATCAGCCCTTCGCGCTCGACGATGCTGAACTGCTCGATCTCGCGCTCCAGCACCTCGCGCGAACGACGCACCAGAATGCCCTGTTCTTCCAGCGGGCTGATCAGCTCGATCAGGCCACCGACATCCTCGATGGTTGCCTCGCGCAGCGACTCGAACTGCTCCTGGGCCACCAGGGTGCCGTTGCCGGTGCGGGTGAACAGCTCGCTCAGCAGCGCACCATCGGTGGCGTAGCTGACGATATGACTGCGCCCCACGCCGCCCCGGCAGGCCTGAGCAGCGGAGTCGAGCAGTTCGCCCTGGTAGTTGCTGCCCAGACGCGCCAGGTGCGCCGGCACCTGCTGCGGGCGCAACTCGCGCACCAGTTGGCCGTGCTCGTCGAGCAGACCGTCCTCGGCACCGAACAGCAGCAGCTTGTCGGCGCCCAGGTCGATGGCGGCGCGGGTGGCGACGTCCTCGCAGGCCAGGTTGAAGATTTCTCCGGTAGGCGAATAGCCCAATGGCGACAGCAGCACGATGCTGCGCTCGTCGAGCTGGCGATTGATGCCCTTGCGGTCGATGCGCCGCACCTCGCCGGTGTGATGGTAGTCGACGCCGTCGAGCACGCCGATTGGCCTGGCGGTGACGAAGTTGCCGCTGGTCAGGCGCAGACGCGAGCCCTGCATCGGCGAGGCGGCCATGTCCATCGACAGGCGCGCCTCGATGGCGATGCGCAGCTGACCGACGGCATCGATCACGCACTCCAGGGTCGGCGCGTCGGTGATGCGCAGGTCGCGGTGAAAATGCGGCGTCAGGCCACGCGCGGCCAGGCGCGCCTCGATCTGCGGGCGCGAGCCATGCACCAGTACCAGGCGCACGCCGAGGCTGTGCAGCAGCACCAGGTCGTGGACGATATTGGCGAAGTTCGGATGGGCGATGCCCTCACCAGGCAGCATGACCACGAAGGTGCGGTCGCGGTGGGCATTGATATAGGGCGAAGCGTGGCGTAACCAGGTGACGTAGTCGTGCATGAGCAATCCATTAACTAGAGACGTAGGCCGGCAGGGCCGTCATGTTCGGTCAGAAGGTCGGTCTCATCGTCGCTGCACGTCTTCGCTCCGTGTCAGGCAGTAGTGTTGGATCAGTTGGCGCAGCAACGCCACCGTAGGTTCGATGCGGGCCAGCTCCAGGTGTTCCCCGGGCTGATGCGCGCAGTCGATGTCACCCGGGCCGAGCACCAGGGTCTCGCAGCCAAGGCGCTGAAGATAAGGCGCTTCGGTGCCGAATGCCACCGCCTGCGCCGCATGCCCGGTCAGCCGCTCGGCCAGCCGCACCAGTTCGGCATCGGCGCGCTGCTCGAACGGCGGCACTTCGGGGAACAGCGGGCCATAGTCGATGCGCACCTGATGCTTGAGCGCCAGCGGCTGCAGCTTGCCGCGAATCGCCGCGCGCAGCTGTTCCGGATCCATGCCCGGCAACGGGCGCAGGTCGAACTCCAGCGCGCACTGCCCGCAGATGCGGTTGGGGTTGTCGCCGCCGTGGATGCAGCCGAGGTTCAGCGTCGGTTGCGGCACGCCGAATTGCGGGTTGTTGAATTCGCGCTGCCACTGCGCACGCAGGCCGCGCAGCTCGCCCATCACGTCCTGCATGGCCTCCAGCGCGCTATGCCCAAGACTCGGGTCGGAGCTGTGACCACTGCGCCCGAGGATATCGATGCGCTCCATCATCACACCCTTGTGCAGGCGGATGGGCTTGAGGCCGGTCGGCTCACCGATCACCGCCGCACGGCCCAGTGGCCGACCGGCATCGGCCAGGGCGCGGGCACCGGCCATGGAGCTTTCTTCGTCGCAGGTGGCGAGAATCAGCAAAGGTTGCTGGAAGGGTTGATCGAGCAAGGGCCGCACGGCCTCGATGGCCAGGGCGAAGAAGCCCTTCATGTCGCAGCTGCCCAGGCCCACCCAGCGGTCGCCCACTTCGGTCAGCTTGAGCGGGTCGCTCTGCCACAGGGCGGCGTCGAACGGCACGGTATCGCTGTGCCCGGCCAGCACCAGGCCGCCGGGGCCGGAGCCGTAGCTGGCGAGCAGATTGAATTTGCCGGGGGCGATCTGCTGGGTTTCGCAGGCGAAGCCCAGGTCGCCGAGCCAGGCGGCGAGCAGCTCGATGACAGGCGCGTTGCTCTGATCCCAGCCGGGCTGGGTGCAGCTCACCGAGGGCGCTGCGATCAGCGCGGCGAACTGCTCTCGGAAGGACGGCAAGGGCATCGGCGATCTCCTGGGTCGGAGCCCCATCATAGGAGCATCCAACCTCAGGGGAAACCGCCAGGCGGAATCAGACTCCGCCGAACAGTGCGCGCAGAATGAAGAAGAAGATGATCGACAGGATCGCACCGGCGGGCAGGGTAATGATCCAGGACAGGAAGATCTTGCCGATCATGCCCAGGTTCAGGGCACCAATGCCACGTGCCAGACCAACGCCGAGAATGGCGCCGACCAGCGTATGGGTGGTGGAAACCGGCAGGCCCAGGCCCGAGGCGCTGACCACGGTGGTGGCGGCGGCCAGCTCGGCGGCGAAACCACGGCTGGGGGTCAGCTCGGTGATTTCCTTGCCGATGGTGGCGATCACCTTGTAGCCGTAGGTGGCCAGACCGACCACGATGCCCAGCGCCCCCAGCAGCAGGATCCAGCCCGGCACCAGCGACTTCGCGCCAGCGGCCAGCTCACCACCGCTCTGGATCACGCCGACGATGGCCGCCAGCGGGCCAACGGCGTTGGCCACATCGTTGGAGCCGTGTGCGAAGGCCATGGAGCAGGCGGTGAAGATCATCAGGATGGCGAACACCTTCTCCACGCTGGAGAAATGGAAGGCCTTGTCAGCCTCGACATCGACATGGATGCGGCTGAGCATCGCAATGCCGATGAGCATGACCAGCACACCGATAGCGACCGAAAGCAGGAAACCTTCGGTGCTGGAAAGATTCAGACCAACATGCTTGAGGCCCTTGGTCAAGGTCATCAGCGAGATCACGAAACCGGTGATGAACATGTACAGCGGCACGTAGCGCTTGGCGTTCAGGAAGGGGTTGTCGGTGTCGATGATCAGTTTCTGCACGCTGACGAACAGGCAGAAGGAGATGATCCCGGCCAGCAGCGGCGTAACCACCCAACTGGCGACGATGGGGCCGACGCCGCCCCAGTGCACCGCATCCATCGACACGCCGACCGCAGCGAAGCCGATCACGGCACCGACGATGGTGTGCGTGGTCGATACCGGCCAGCCACGGGTCGAGGCGACCAGCAGCCAGGTGCCGGCAGCCAGCAATGCCGACATCATGCCCAGCACCATGAGGTTAGGGCTGATCAAGTTGGCATCGACGATGCCGTTCTTGATGGTTTCGGTTACCTCACCACCGGCCAGATAGGCACCGGCGAATTCGAAGACCATGGCGATGATGATCGCCTGCTTGATGGTCAGTGCGCGCGAGCCAACGGATGTACCCATGGCATTGGCGACATCGTTGGCTCCAACACCCCAGGCCATGAAAAAACCGAAAAGGCAGGCAAGCACGAGCAGAACCAGCCCGTAGTCCGCAATCAGAGACATAAATTAGTTTCCGTAGATCCCAGAAAGGACACTGGCGCTTAGCGCGCCAGCAGTTGTTCCAGTCGGTTGCCCACTCGTTGGGCACGGTCGGCGACATCGCCGACCCAGTCGATGATCTGATAGAGGAACATCACATCGACCGGGGGAAGGTCCTTCTCCAGCTTGAACAGGTTGCGGCGCACCTCGATTTGCAGGCGGTCGGTATCGTTTTCGATCGAACCGAGCTCCTCGATCAGGGTTTCCACCAGCACCGCTTCACGGCCGGCGAAACCGGTCTCGAGCAGCTCGTCCAATTCGTTCATCGCCTTCAGCGCCTGGGCGCTGGCGTCAACGCTGCGCTGCACGTAGGTGCGCATCAGCGGCTGCAGGGCCTGCGGAATGGCCATCTGACGGCCGAGCATCAGCCCGGCGATGTCCTTGGCACGGTTGGCGACTTTGTCCTGTACACTGAGCAGCTCCAGCAGATCCGAACGCGGCACCGGCAGGAACAGGCTCTTGGGCAGGTGCAGGCGCACGCTTTTCTTCAGCTTGTCGGCCTCATGCTCCAGCCGGGACATCTCCTGTTGCACCTGTTCCACCGTGGCCCAGTCCTCGGCCATCACGGCCTCGAAGAAGGGCACCAGGTTCGCCGCGCACTCGTGGGCCTTGGCGATATGCTGTTGCATCGGGCCGATGGGTGAACGGCCGAACAGGCTGACAAAGGGATTGATAGGCATAGGGTAAGCCCCCGTTTTGAGAAGGCCGCAAGTATAGGGACCGGCTTCGCCAATCGCCAGCGCGCGTCATCGGTCTGTCACATTTTCATAAAGGCGTCATAGCTCTCCACCATGGTCAAAGAAACCGAAATCAAACTGCGCGCCAGCCGTGCCACCCTGGCCGCCCTGCGCGAGCACCCGCTGCTGAAGAAGCGCAACAAGAGCGGCTGGCAGCACACCCCGCTGTTCAATCAGTACTACGACACCCCCGACCGTGACCTGGCCAGCGCCAAGGTCGCGCTGCGCCTGCGCCGCGACGGCGAACAGTTCATCCAGACCCTCAAGAGTCGCGGCCAGAGCGTGGCCGGCCTGTCCGAGCGCAACGAATGGGACTGGTACCTGAGCAAGGCCAAGCTCGACCTGAAAAAGCTCGATGACAGCTGCTGGCCAGCCAGCCTGGCCGAGCTCGACAAGAAAACCCTGCAACCGCTGTTTTCCACCGATTTCGTCCGCGAGAAAGCCGAGATCGCCTGGGGCCGTGGCAAGGCCAAGGTGGTGATCGAGGCCGCGCTGGACCTGGGCAAGGTGATCGCCGGCGAAGGCGAAGAAGAGATTTGCGAGCTGGAACTGGAACTGCGCCAGGGCGAGCCCGCCGCGCTGCTGGAGCTGGCCTGCGAGCTGGCTGCCGAACTGCCGCTGATGCCTTGCGACATCAGCAAGGCCGAGCGCGGCTACCGCCTGTTCGATTCCGGCAGCTACAGCCTGAGCCTGCCGGCACCGCAACTGACGGCCGAGATGAGCCTGGACGACGCTTTCGCGGCGCTGGCCTGGCATCTGCTGGGCACCAGCCAGCGCCTGGCCGAGCAGTACCGCTTCAATGGCCACTGGAGCCTGTTGCAGGACTGGCTGGCGCAGCTGATCGAGCTGCGTGCCCTGCTCGCCAGCCTGGGTCAGGCGGCGCCACGCGCCAGCTCGCGGGAATTGCGCGAGCAGCTCGACGCCCTGCTGGCCGACTGGCGGCCGCGCCTGGCCGCAGGCCAGGACGACGACAGCATGCGCCGCAACGCACCGGCGCTGTTCGCCGCCGAACTGGATGGCTGCCGCTGGGGCCTGCTGTCGCTGAAACTGTCGCTCTGGCTGCTGCAGCGCGGCTGGACGGTGGAGCGCAACAACCGCGGCAATCGCCAGGGCAGCGCGGCCCTGGGCAACTGGCTGCCCACCCTGCTCGCCGAGGAAGGCGCCGCCCTGCAGCTGCGCCGCTACCAGCAGCAGCCGGAGGACCTGGCCGAGCAGATGCCGCGCCTGGAGCGCCTGCTGGTCTGGCTGCGCCTGGCGCGCGGCGTGCTGGAGGTGCCCGAGGTCGACCGCCTGTATGGCGAGCTGAACAAGCTGTACGGGTTGGCTCAGCAGGAACTGGACGACGAGCAGCGCCAAGTGCGCGCCACCCAGACGCAGATCGTGAACAGCCTCAAGGCCTGGAAGGCGTTGGTGAAATAGCGCAGGGCTCGGTGCGCACGGCGCACCCTACAGCATGAAAAACGGGCCCCGCGGGGCCCGTTTTGCTTTCAGCCTGAAGCTCAGTTGCTGCTGGCGCTGCGGCGGCTGTCGACCTCCTGCTGCCAGGACGGGCTGGTGGTTTCGTCCATGGCCTGCTGCAGGGCCTTCTTGCGCTTTTCCTCGGCACGATGGGCGAAGAACCAGGCGAGGAAGGTGGCGAAGGACACCGCCAGCAGGATCAGGCTGGCCACCGCATTGATCTCAGGCTTAACCCCCAGACGCACGGCGGAGAAGATCTCCATCGGCAGGGTGGTCGAACCCGGACCGGAGACGAAGCTGGCCAGCACCAGATCGTCCAGCGACAGGGCGAAGGACATCATGGCACCGGCTGCCAGCGATGGCGCGATCATCGGCACGGTGATCAGGAAGAACACCTTCCACGGCTTGGCCCCCAGGTCCATGGCTGCCTCTTCGATGGACATGTCCAGCTCGCGCAGGCGCGACGACACCACCACCGCCACGTAGGCCGAGCAGAAGGTGGTGTGGGCGATCCAGATGGTGGTCATGCCACGCTGCGCCGGCCAGCCGATCAGCTGCGCCATCAGCACGAACAGCAGCAGCAACGACAGACCGGTGATCACCTCGGGCATCACCAGCGGTGCGGTGACCAGGCCCCCGAACAGGGTGCGTCCCTTGAAGCGGGTGATGCGAGTCAGCACGAAGGCCGCCAGGGTGCCCAGCGCCACCGCCGCGATGGCGGTGTAGCAGGCGATTTCCAGCGAGCGCATCACCGAGTTCATCAGCTGGGTATTGTCCAGCAGGCCGACGTACCACTTCACCGACCAGCCACCCCACACCGTTACCAGCCGCGAGGCGTTGAACGAGTAGATGACCAGGATGACCATGGGCAGGTAGATGAACACCAGCCCCGCCCAGAGCATGATGCTGGAGAAACTGAAACGCTTCATGGGCGGCCCTCCAGCTCTTTCGCTTGGTTACGGTTGAACAGGATGATGGGCACGATCAGGATCGCCAGCATCACCACCGCCAGAGCGGACGCCACCGGCCAGTCGCGGTTGTTGAAGAACTCCTGCCACAGCACCTTGCCGATCATCAGGGTCTCCGGGCCGCCGAGCAGTTCGGGGATGACGAACTCACCCACCACCGGGATGAACACCAGCATGGAGCCGGCGATGATGCCGTTCTTCGACAGCGGCACGGTGATCCGCCAGAAGTTGTTGAAGTTGCTCGAGCCCAGGTCGGAGGCGGCCTCCAGCAGGCTCGGGTCGTGCTTCACCAGGTTGGCGTAGAGCGGCAGGATCATGAACGGCAGGTACGAATAGACCACGCCGATGTACACCGCGGTGTTGGTGTTGAGGATCTGCAGCGGCGTGTCGATCAGGCCGATACCCATCAGCAGGCTGTTGAGCAGGCCGTTGTTGCCGAGAATGCCCATCCAGGCGTAGACGCGGATCAGGATCGCGGTCCAGGTCGGCATCATGATCAGCAGCAGCAGTACGGTCTGGCGCTCCTTCGGCGCCCGCGCGATGGCGTAGGCCATGGGGTAGCCGATCACCAGGCACAACAGGGTGCTGAAGAAGGCGACCTGCAGCGAGCCCAGATAGGCCGAGACGTACAGGGCATCCTCGGTGAGGAAGATGTAGTTGCCGAAGTTCAGCAGCAGCGTCAGTTTGTTGTCCGCCCACTGGTAGATTTCCGTGTAGGGCGGAATCGCCACATCGGCTTCGGCGAAGCTGATCTTCAGCACGATGACGAAGGGCAGCAGGAAGAACAGGAACAGCCAGAGGAAGGGTATGCCGATAACGGCATGCCGCCCGCTGGGCAGATAGCGCGTCAGTTTGCTCGGTTTCATGATTGCAGTACCACGCCGCTGTCGTCTTCCCAGTACACCACCACCGGATCGTCCCAGGTCGGGCGCTTGCCGCGGCGCTCGGCGTTGGCGATGAAGCACTGCACGATCTGCCCGGAGCTGAGCTTGACGTGGTACACCGAATGGCCGCCGAGGTAGGCGATGTCGTGCACGTGGCCACGGCTCCAGTTGTACTCGGGGTGCTCATGGTCGGCCGGCAAGGCGGTGGCCATCAGCAGTTTTTCCGGGCGCAGGGCGTAGCTGACCTTCTTGTCCTCGGCACGGGTACTGACGCCATGGCCGATGTAGATCGGCTTGTCCAGCTGCGGGCAATCGATGATCGCGTGGTCGGCTTCATCGCTGACGATCTGGCCGTCGAACAGGTTGACGTTGCCGATGAACTCGCACACCAGGCGGCTGGTCGGCGTCTCGTAGATGTCCACCGGGCTGCCGGTCTGGGCGATCCAGCCCAGGTGCATGATGGCGATGCGCTGGGCCATGGTCATGGCCTCTTCCTGGTCGTGGGTGACCATCACGCAGGTCACGCCGACGCGCTCGATGATCTCCACCAGCTCCAGCTGCATCTGCGAGCGCAGCTTCTTGTCCAGCGCGCCCATCGGCTCGTCGAGCAGCAGCAGCTTGGGACGCTTGGCCAGGGAACGGGCCAGGGCCACGCGCTGACGCTGGCCGCCCGAGAGTTGATGCGGCTTGCGCTTGGCGTACTGGGTCATGTGCACCAGCTTGAGCATCTCGGCCACGCGCTCGTCGATCTCGGCCTGGGGCAGCTTGTCCTGCTTGAGACCGAAGGCGATGTTCTGCGCCACGGTCATGTGCGGGAACAGCGCGTAGGACTGGAACATCATGTTGATCGGCCGCTGGTAGGGCGGCATGTCGGTGATGTCCACACCGTCGAGGATGATGCGTCCCTCGGTGGGCCGCTCGAAGCCGGCGAGCATGCGCAGCAGCGTGGATTTGCCCGATCCCGAGCCACCGAGCAGGGCGAAGATCTCACCCTTGTTGATGGTCAGCGATACGTCGTCGACTGCCACTGTCTCGTCGAATTTCTTGGTTACCCGATCGATCTTGACCAGCACCTCTTTCGGTGTCTGGTTTCCCTCGAGGGCTTTTTTGTAGGCGCTGGAAGCGACAGCCATTATCGGAAAACTCCCGGAAGATTGTGCCCGGCCCCTGCGGCCGGGCAGAACGATTACTGACCCGACTTGACCTTGGTCCAGGCGCGAGTCATCAGACGCTGCACACGCACCGGCAATTCGGCAGAGATGTACAGTTTGTCCAGTACCGCTTGTGGCGGGTACACGGACGGGTCGTTGCGTACGTCCTGATCCATCAGTTCACCGGCCTTGGTGTTGGGGTTGGCGTAGCCGACGTAGTTGCTGACGTCGGCGATCACCTGCGGATCGAGGAGGAAATTGATGAAGGCATGAGCCTGCTCGACGTTCGCCGCGTCGGCCGGAATGGCCAGCATGTCGAACCAGAGGTTGGCGCCCTCCTTGGGAATGGCGTAGGCGATCTCGATACCCTTGCCGGCCTCTTCGGCACGGTCGGCGGCCTGCAGGATGTCGCCGGAGAAGCCGGCTGCCACGCAGATGTTGCCGTTGGCCAGATCACCGATGTACTTGGAGCTGTGGAAGTAGGTGACGTAGGGGCGCACCTCCAGCAGCTTGGCTTCGGCCTTGGCGTAGTCGTCGGGGTTGGTGCTGTTGGGGTCCAGGCCCAGGTAGTTGAGCATGGCCGGGATCATCTCGTCGGCCGAGTCGAGGAAGGCCACGCCGCACTGGCTGAGCTTCTTGATGTTCTCGGCTTCGAACAGCACGGCCCAGGAGTCGATCTCCTCGACGCCCAGTACGGCCTTGATCTTCTCGACGTTGTAACCGATGCCGTTGGTGCCCCACAGGTAGGGCACCGAGTACTGGTTGCCGGGGTCGTTGGTTTCCAGCTGCTTGAGCAATGCCTGGTCCAGATTGTCCCAGTTCGGCAGCTTGGCGCGGTCGAGCGGCTGGAAGGCGCCGGCACGAATCTGCTTGCCGAGGAAATGGTTGGACGGCACCACCACGTCATAGCCACTGCGACCGGCGAGCAGTTTGCCTTCGAGGGTTTCGTTTGAGTCGAAGACGTCGTAGATCGGCTTGATGCCGGTTTGCGCCTCGAACTTGGCCAGGGTCTCTTCGCCGATGTAGTCGCTCCAGTTGTAGATGTGCACCTTCGGCTGGGCCAGGGCCACACCACAGACGGCGGAGGCCGCCAGGGCGATCAGAGACTTGGGCAGGGTAACTCGCACAGTTTCATCCTCGTTATGGTGTGCCGCCCGAAAAGGCGCGGCACTTTATAGGAAAATCTTCCGCCGATCAGCGTCCGCTCTTGATTCGCGTCCAGTCACGGGTCAGCCAGCGCTGCACCTCGGGGGTACGCTCCTCGGCAACGTAGAGCTTGGCCATGACCTCCGCGCTGGGATACACGCCCGGATTCTCGCGCACGCCTTCGTCGACCAGCTCGGTGGCCTTGAGGTTGGGGTTGGCGTAGGCCACGTAATTGCTGATCTTGGCGATCACGTCCGGGCGCAGCAGGTAGTTGATGAAGGCATGCGCCTCATCGACGTTCTTCGCGTCCTTGGGAATCGCCAGCAGGTCGGCCCACATCGCGGTGCCTTCCTTGGGAATGATGTAGATGATCTCGTCGCTGCGGCCGGCCTCTTCGGCACGGTCGGCGGCCTGCAGCACGTCGCCGGAGTAGCCGAAGGCGGCGCAGATCTCGCCGTTGGCCAGGTCGGAGATGAACTTGGAGCTGTGGAAGTAGGTGATGTACGGGCGCACCTTCATCATCTGCTCGAAGGCTTTGTCGTAGTCTTCGCGCTTGGTGGTGTGCGGCGACAGGCCCAGGTAGTTGACCGTCTGCGGCAGCACTTCATCGCCCGAGTCGAGCAGGGCGATGCCGCATTTCGCCAGCTTCTCGGCGTACTGCGGCTCGAACAGCAGGGCCCAGGAATCCAGCGGGGCATCTTCGCCGAGCACGGCACGGGCCTTGGTGGCGTTCAGGCCAATGCCGTTGGTGCCCCACAGATAAGGCACCGAGTATTCGTTGCCGGGGTCGCCCGCGGCCAGGTTCTGCATGATGGTCGGGTCGAGATTGACCAGGTTCGGCAGCTTGGATTTGTCCAGCTTCAGATAGGTGCCGGCACGCACCTGCTTGGCCAGGTAGTGGTTGGTGGGTACCACCACGTCGTAGCCGCTCTGGCCGGTGGCCAGCTTGCCATCGAGGGTTTCGTTGGAGTCGAAAACGTCATACACCACCTTGATGCCGGTTTCCTTCTCGAACTCGGCGATGGTGTCCGGCGCAATGTAGTCGGACCAGTTGTAGACCTTGACCACACGATTGGCCGCCTGGGCTGCGGACATGCCAATGGCGGCGGCGACAAGGCCGGCCAGCAGGATAGAACGACGCATGACGTTTCCTCTTCTTGCCTGGAGAAAGCCTGGCGGGCGAACCCGCCAGGCGGCGTTGCTGCGTTGCTTAGCGACCGGACTTGATCTTGGTCCAGCTGCGGGTCATGTTGCGCTGCACCGCCGGAGCCAGGTCCGGGAAGGTGTAGATCTTCTTCAGCACTTCCGGCGTCGGGTATACGCCCGGGTCGGTGCGCAGGGCCTCATCCACCAGCGGCGTAGCCGCGGCGTTGCCGTTGGGGAACTGCACGTAGTTGGTGATGTTGGCCATCACCGCCGGCTCCATCAGGTAGTTGAGGAACACGTGGGCAGCCTCGACGTTCTTGGCATCGGCCGGCACCGCCAGCATGTCGAAGAAGGAACCTGCGCCTTCCTTGGGAATGTTGTAGCCGACGTTGACGCCGTTCTTGGCTTCCTCGGCGCGCGCCTTGCTCTGATAGATGTCGCCCGAGTAGCCGATGGCGACGCAGATGTTGCCGTTGGCCAGGTCGGAGATGTACTTGGAGCTGTGGAAGTAGGCCACCGAAGGACGGATGGAGAGGAACAGTTCCTCGGCCTTCTTCAGCTCGTCAGCCTTGCTGCTGTCCGGGGCGTAGCCCAGGTAGTGCAGCGCCGCCGGGAGAATTTCGGTCGGCGAGTCGAGGAAGGACACGCCGCAGGACTTCAGCTTTTCCATGTTCTCCGGCTTGAACACCAGATCCCAGGAATCCACCGGCGCGTCGTCGCCGAGCACGGCCTTGACCTTGTCGACGTTGTAGCCGATGCCGATAGTGCCCCACATGTAGGGGATCGAGTACTGGTTGCCCGGGTCACTCGGATCCAGCGCCTTGAGCAGGTCCTGGTCGAGGTTCGACCAGTTCGGCAGCTTGGACTTGTCCAGCTTCTGGAACACGCCCGCCTTGATCTGCTTGGCCAGGAAGGGGTTGGACGGTACCACCACGTCGTAACCGGAGCTGCCGGCCAGCAACTTGGCTTCCAGCACCTCGTTGCTGTCGAAGACGTCATAGACGACCTTGATGCCGGTTTCCTTCTCGAAGTTGGCCAGGGTGTCTTCGGCGATGTAGTCGCTCCAGTTGTAGACATGCAGCACCTTGCTGTCAGCCTGCGCAGCGCCTGCCACGGCGGCGGTCAGGGACAACGCGAGAAGGGTCTTGCCGAATGTTTTCATGCGTACAGCTCCTGTTGTTGTGTCGGTAATCCGGAGGACGCGCGAGCCGCTCGATTCAGGCTGGCTCACGCACTCCGGCGCAGTCTGGCAAGGTCATGGCACCGCTGACAACTTTCCGTGACTGCGGGCTTTCAGACCGACAGGTCACGCAGGGTGAGATCCAGGCACTTGCGCGCTTTTTCCACCAGTTCGTCGATTTCCGCCCGGCTGATCACCAGCGGCGGGGCAATGATCATGGTGTCGCCCACGGCGCGCATGATCAGACCGTTATTAAAGCAGTGCCCGCGACAGACCATGCCGGCGGCCACGGTGTCCGGGTAACGCTTGCGCGTCGCCTTGTCCTGCACCAGTTCGATGGCGCCGAGCATGCCCAGGCCGCGTACCTCGCCCACCAGCGGGTGCTCTGCCAGTTCGCGCAGGCGTTGCTGCAAATACGGTGCCGTTTCCGCCTTCACCCGCTGGACGATGCCTTCTTCGCGGAGCAGGCGCAGGTTTTCCAGCCCCACCGCCGCCGCCACCGGATGGCCGGAATAGGTGAAGCCGTGGTTGAAGTCGCCATGCGCCTCGATCACCTCGAACACCTTGTCGCTGACGATCAGCCCGCCCATCGGCACATAGCCGCTGGTGAGGCCCTTGGCGATGGTCATCAGATCCGGCTTGAGGTCGTAGTACTGGCTGCCGAACCATTCGCCGGTACGGCCGAAGCCGCAGATCACCTCGTCGGCCACGAACAGAATGTCGTACCTGGCGAGGATCTCCTTGATCCGCGGCCAGTAGGTCTCAGGCGGGATGATCACGCCGCCGGCGCCCTGGATCGGCTCGGCGATAAAGGCGGCAACGTTTTCTTCGCCCAGCTCGAGAATCTTCTTCTCCAGCTGATCGGCGGCCCAGATGCCGAACTCCTCCGGCGACTGGTCGCCGCCCTCGCCGAACCAGTAGGGCTGCGGGATATGAGCGATACCCGGAATCGGCAGGTCGCCCTGCTCGTGCATGAACTTCATGCCGCCGAGGCTGGCGCCGGCCACGGTGGAGCCGTGGTAGCCGTTCTCGCGGCCGATGATGATCTTCTTGTTCGCTTTGCCCTTGCACGCCCAGTAGTGGCGCACCAGGCGCAGCATGGTGTCGTTGCCTTCGGAGCCCGAACCGGTGAAGAACACGTGGTTCATGCCGGCCGGTGCCAGTTGGGAGATGGCGTGGGCCAGCTCCAGCACCGGCGGGTGGGCGGTCTGGAAAAAGGTGTTGTAGAACGGCAGCTGACGCATCTGCGTCGCGGCAGCTTCGACCAGCTCCTCGCGGCCATAGCCCACGGCCACGCACCACAGGCCGGCCATGCCATCGAGGATCTTGTTGCCCTCGCTGTCCCACAGGTGCACGCCCTTCGCTTCAGTGATGATGCGCGGGCCTTTTTCGGCCAGCTGCCTGTAATCACTGAACGGCGCCAAGTGGTGAGCCTGGCTCAGGGCCTGCCAGTGCGCGGTTTGCGGATTGTTCGCTTGCTTGTTCATAACCAACACCTTGCTAGCGCGAGGCGCTCGGCGCCTCGCAGAAATTCGTGGCGCCGGCCGCGACTGGCGCGGCCGGCCGCCCGTTACACCGACAGCAGCAGGAACTCACGCTCCCAGGAGCTGATCACGCGCTTGAAGTTCTCGTGCTCGGCGCGCTTGACCGCGACGTAGCCGCGCATGAACTTCTCGCCCAGGTACTTCTCGGCGGCCTTGCAGGCCTCCATGCGCTCCAGCGCCGCCTCGATGGTCAGCGGCAGACGCAGGTTGCGGCGCTCGTAACCGCGGCCCTTGACCGGGGCGCTGGGCTTGATGCCCTCGACCATGCCGATGTAGCCGCACAGCAGCGACGCGGCCAGCACCAGGTAGGGGTTGGCGTCGGCGCCGGCCAGGCGGTTTTCCACCCGACGGTTTTGCGGCCCGGCCTCGGGTACGCGCAAGCCCACGGTACGGTTCTCCTCGCCCCACTCCACGTTCACCGGCGCCGAGGTATCGGGCAGGAAGCGGCGGAACGAGTTGACGTTGGGCGCGAACAGCGGCAGCAGCTCGGGGATGTACTTCTGCAGGCCGCCGATGTGCTGCAGGAACAGCTCGCTCATGGTGCCGTCTTCGTTGGAGAAGATGTTCTTGCCGGTCTTGATGTCCACCACGCTCTGGTGGATGTGCATGGCGCTGCCCGGCTCGTCGGTGATCGGCTTGGCCATGAAGGTGGCCGCCACGTCGTGCTTGAGCGCGGCCTCGCGCATGGTGCGCTTGAACACGGTGATCTGGTCGGCCAGGTGCAGCGCGTCGCCGTGACGGAAGTTGATCTCCATCTGCGCCGGGCCGTCCTCGTGGATCAGCGTGTCCAGGTCCAGGCCCTGCAGCTCGCACCAGTCGTAGACGTCCTCGAATAGCGGGTCGAATTCGTTGGCAGCGTCGATGGAGAAGGACTGACGCCCTACCTCCGGACGACCGGAACGGCCCATCGGCGCCACCAGCGGGAAGTCCGGGTCGCTGTTGCGCTTGGTCAGGTAGAACTCCATCTCCGGCGCGACGATCGGCCGCCAGCCCTTGTCGGCATACAGCTTCAGCACCGTCTTGAGAATGTTGCGCGGCGACAGCTCGATGGGGTTGCCCTGCTTGTCGAAGGTGTCGTGGATCACCATGGCGGTGGGCTCGATGGCCCAGGGCACGAGGAACACGGCGTTCTCGTCGGGGCGGCAGAACATGTCGATGTCCGCCTCGTCGAGCAGCTCGTAATAGATGTCGTCCTCGACGTAGTCGCCGGTCACGGTCTGCAGCAGCACGCTCTCGGGCAGACGCATGCCCTTCTCGTCGAGGAACTTGTTGGTCGGCGATATCTTGCCGCGGGCAATGCCGGTCAGGTCACTGATCAGGCATTCGACTTCGGTGATTTTGCGTTCTTTCAGCCAGCTGGTGAGCTGGTCAAGCTTGGTACTCATAGAGACCTCAGGGTTGTAGAACCGATATGTTTATAGCCGGTTCAGCGTTGCCCGCCCTCTCCCTGCAAGCCTCACCAAAGGCCTGAGAGAAGGCGAGATATTCGGATGGGATGCTACTAGGGCTGTAGCACCTCCGGCACGAGGCTTTTCGCCCCAGGCACGGGAAAAACTCCGCCCGGGGCGCCAGTCGATGGCATCGATGCCTCGAGCACCGTGGCCGGATACGCAACAACCCGGCCAGGAAGGGTCCGCAGCGGCGTTTCGCTGGCTGCGCTATCGTGCTGATTGAGGGGTATGCTGGCAGCGTGACGAGACGCGCCTGTTACAGGCGGGCTGCCGGGCCGCAGTGAGCCGAAAAGCCACTGCAAACCAGTGTCCTCCGGCCGCGCCACGCGGAGACTCGCAGCGGCGATGACGCGATGAGGAGCGAGACCAAGAGTCTTGGTACAAGCGCTGACGCCGACGCTCGGCAGACAGAACATGGGACACCCGTATTATTGCTGTTATGGGTTTGAACCGAGCTTAGCCTTGTTCATTTTTTTACACAATAGCTCTGTAAAAAATTGAACACACCCCACTGAGCACCCTGTCGGCATGCGGGAAAAGCGCCTCTGAAAGGCCTTGAAACGCCCCAAAAATGGCCATCATGCCCCACTACAGGGCATCACGAGGGCAGCTTGACAGTAAAGTGCGTTTCGGATTGACTCACACCCATGCAGTCGCATGATTGATATATTTAACAAAAAGGTGTTGCATCATGTCGGTACCCCCGCGTGCCGTTCAGCTTAACGAAGCGAACGCGTTCCTTAAGGAACATCCTGAGGTCCAGTTCGTCGACCTTCTTATTGCAGATATGAATGGTGTGGTGCGCGGCAAGCGCATCGATCGAAACGCCCTTCACAAGGTGTACGAAAAAGGCATCAACCTGCCGGCCTCGCTCTTCGCCCTCGACATCAACGGCTCCACCGTCGAAAGCACCGGCCTCGGCCTGGACATCGGCGACGCCGACCGTATCTGCTTCCCCATCCCCAATACCCTGTGCAACGAACCCTGGCAGAAGCGCCCGACCGCGCAGCTGCTGATGACCATGCACGAGCTGGACGGCACGCCCTTCTTCGCCGACCCGCGCGAGGTATTGCGCCAGGTGGTGCAGAAGTTCGACGAACTGGGCCTGCGTATCTGCGCAGCCTTCGAACTGGAGTTCTACCTGATCGACCAGGAGAACGTGAACGGCCGGCCGCAGCCGCCACGCTCGCCGATTTCCGGCAAGCGCCCGCACTCCACCCAGGTCTACCTGATCGACGACCTCGACGAGTACGTCGACTGCCTGCAGGACATGCTCGAAGCCGCCAAGGAGCAGGACATCCCGGCCGACGCCATCGTCAAGGAAAGCGCCCCGGCGCAGTTCGAGGTCAACCTGCATCACGTCGAGGACGCCATCAAGGCCTGCGACTACGCGCTGCTGCTCAAGCGCCTGATCAAAAACATCGCCTACGACCACGAGATGGACTCCACCTTCATGGCCAAACCCTATCCGGGTCAGGCCGGCAACGGGTTGCACGTGCACATCTCGCTGCTCGACAAGAAGACCGGCAAGAACATCTTCGCCGCCGACAACCCGCTGGAGAACACCTCGCTGCGCCATGCCGTGGGCGGCATTCTCGATACCATGGCGGCGTCGATGGCCTTCCTCTGCCCCAACGTCAACTCCTACCGCCGCTTCGGTGCGCAGTTCTACGTGCCCAACGCGCCGAGCTGGGCGCTGGACAACCGCACCGTGGCCGTGCGCGTGCCGACCGGCAGCCCGGATGCCGTGCGCATCGAACACCGGGTGGCCGGCGCCGATGCCAACCCCTACCTGATGCTGGCGTCGATCCTTGCCGGTATCCACCACGGCCTGACCAACCAGATCGAACCGGGCGAACCGATCGAAGGCAACGCCTACGAGCAGCTCGAGCCCAGCCTGCCGAACAACCTGCGCGATGCCCTGCGCGAGCTGGACGACAGCGAAGTGCTGAACAAGTACATCGATCCCAAGTACATCGACATCTTCGTCGCCTGCAAGGAAGCCGAGCTGCAGGAGTTCGAGACCACCATTTCCGACCTCGAGTACAACTGGTACCTGCATACCGTGTGACACCGAGAAAGCCGGCCGCAGAGCCGGCTTCTTTTTGCCTGCCAACTGCCAACCGACAGCTCTGACGCTTCGCGTCGGGACCAGCGGTTCGCCGCACGGCGACTCCGCTGACGTGAACCAACCTCCGGCGACCGAGGCCGCCGGTTATCGTTGCCTTCATCAACGGGGAGCTATTCATGCAACGCGCTCTTGCCGCCGCCCTGCTCGGCCTGACCTGCGCCCTGGCTCAGGCCGCCGACAGCATCCGGGTCTACAACTGGAACGATTACATCGCGCCGCAGGTGCTGGACGACTTCACCCGCGACACCGGCATCGCGGTCGAGTACCACACCTTCGCCAGCGCCGAAGAGCTGAACGCCGCGTTGCACAGCAGCGAGGCCATCGACGTCGCGGTGCCGTCGCACAACGACCTGCCGGCGCTGATCGCCGACGCGCGCATCCAGCCGCTGGACCTGGCCAGACTGCCCAACCGCCAGCACCTGGACAAACAGCTGCTGAGCAAGCTGGCGGCCGTCGACCCGCAGAACGGCTATGCCGTGCCCTATCTATGGGGCGCGGTAGGCCTGGCGATCAACACCCCTCAGGCCGAAGCCGCCTACGGCGGGGCGCTGCCGGAGAGCTGGAGCCTGCTGTTCGATGCCGAGCAGAGCGCACGCCTGGCCAAGTGCGGCATCAGCGTGCTGGATGCACCGGATGAAACCCTGTCGCTGCTGCTCAACTACCAGGGCCGTAGCCTCGCCCGCAGCGCACCGAGCCGCGTCGAGCGTGCCGGCAGCGTGCTCGAAGCCCTGCGTCCGCACCTGCGCTATGTCGACAGCGAGCGCTACATCGACGACCTCAGCAATGGCCGCCTGTGCCTGGCCATGGCCTGGGTCGGCGACGCCCTGGCCGCTGCTCAGGCCGGCCAGCCGGTCAGCTTCGTGGTGCCGCAGGAAGGCTCGGTGCTGTTCATCGACAACCTGGTGATTCCCGCCAGCGCCGCGCGCCCGGACCTCGCCCACCGCTTCATCGACTACCTGATGCAACCGCAGGTGATCGCCCGGATCACCGCCGAAACGCTCTACCCCAACGGCAATGCCGACTCCGTGCAGTTCATCGACAGCGCCCTGCTGCAGCAACCGGGCCTCTATCCGGATCAGGACACCAAACGCCGTCTGTATCCGCTGGAGGTACTCTCGGAAAAGCACGCCCAGGTACGCAGCCAGGTCTGGCAACGCTTCCGTGACGGCAGCTGATGGTTCGGCGAGGCTTGCCTCGCCCACTGCGCCTGACGTCCAATAGCGCCTCGCCCACCGAGGAGCCCGTCATGTCGCGCCCCGCCAGCCCCCGCAAACCGCGCGCCAGCAGCCAGGCACGGATCGCCCAGATTCTCGCCGCCGCCCGCGAACTGCTGGCCGAACAGGGCATGGCCAACCTGTCGATCTACACCGTGGCCGAGCACGCGGGCATTCCGCCGTCGTCGGTCTATCACTTCTTCGCCAGCGTGCCGGCCCTGCTCGAAGGGCTGACCAGCGACGTGCACGCGGCCTTTCGCGCCTGCCTGCTGGAGCCCGTGGATCACAGCGGCCTGCAAAGCTGGCATGACCTGTCACGCATCGTCGAGCAGCGCATGCTGGCGGTTTACGCCGCGGATGCCGCCGCGCGCCAGCTGATCCTGGCCCAGCATGGCCTGGCCGAGGTGACCCAGGCCGATCACCAGCACGACATCGAACTGAGCCGCCTGATGCAGGCGCTGTTCGACCGCCACTTCCCCCTGCCACAACTGCCGGTGGATATCGACGTGTTTGCCCTGGCTATGGAGCTGGGCGATCGGGTCTACGCCCGCTCGGTGCAGTTGCACGGCGAAATCACCCCGCGCCTGGCCGAGGAAGGCATGCGCGTGTTCGATGCCTATCTGGGCCTCTACCTGCCGGCCGCCCTGCCGAAACGAGCCACGCCGCTTACGTAGGGTGCGCCGAGCGCACCAATCTCCCCGATGTCGGAACGTCTGCGATTACGCACGGCCCAGCGCGTGCCTCCTTACGACTCACGCCCGGATTTTTATCCGATAAAAATCTGAATATTTCCCTCATTACGCCTTTCCAGTCTTTTAAATCCGATTTTTATCGGATATAAATCGACTAACCTGCCCTGGTCGATCCACCCGCCACGGCCCCGTCACAGGTCGCCGACTGCCTCGGACGACCGCTTTCCCGCCTACGAGGTGCTTTATGTCCCGTATCGTTACCGTCGCTGCGACCCAGATGGCCTGCTCCTGGGATACCGCCGCGAACATCGCCAACGCCGAACGGCTGGTACGCCAGGCAGCCGCCCAGGGCGCGCAGATCATCCTGATTCAGGAGCTGTTCGAGACGCCCTACTTCTGCCAAAAGCCCAACGCGGACTTCACCCAGCTGGCCACCACGGCGGAGGAGAACCCGGCGATCCTGCACTTTCGCAAAGTCGCCGCCGAGCTGAAGGTGGTACTGCCGATCAGCTTCTTCGAACGCGCCGGGCGCGCCCGTTTCAACAGCATCGCCATCATCGATGCCGACGGCAGCAACCTCGGGATTTATCGGAAAAGCCATATCCCCGACGGCCCCGGCTACCACGAGAAGTATTACTTCAATCCCGGCGATACCGGCTTCAAGGTCTGGGATACCGCCTACGCCAGGATCGGTGTCGGCATCTGCTGGGATCAGTGGTTCCCCGAATGCGCGCGCAGCATGGCGCTGATGGGCGCGGAGATCCTCTTCTACCCCACCGCCATCGGCAGCGAGCCGCATGACCCGACCATCAGCTCGCGCGACCACTGGCAGCGCGTGCAGCAGGGCCACGCTGGCGCCAACCTGATGCCGCTGGTGGCCAGCAACCGCATCGGCCGCGAAGAACAGGACGGTTACGACATCACCTTCTACGGCAGCTCGTTCATCGCCAACCAGTTCGGTGAGAAGGTCGAGGAGCTGGGCCAGCGCGAGGAAGGCGTGCTGGTGCACCGCTTCGATCTGACCGCGCTGGAGAAGGTGCGCACCGCCTGGGGTGTGTTCCGCGACCGCCGGCCGAACCTATACTGGCCACTCTCCACGCTCGATGGTGAAACTCCGTCGACCCCGTAGGTGCGCTGTGCGCACCTAGCCCTCCAGACACTTTGCCGGTGCGCATGGCGCACCCTACGGAACCGAGACATGACCACCCTGACTACCACCCCACGCGCCGATGGTTTCCATATGCCCGCTGAGTGGGCACCGCACAGCCAGACCTGGATGGTCTGGCCGGAGCGCCCGGACAACTGGCGCAACGGCGGCAAGCCGGCGCAGGCGGCCTTCACCGCCGTGGCCAAGGCCATCGCCCAGTTCGAGCCGGTGACCGTCTGCGTCTCCGCCGCGCAGTACGAAAACGCCCGTGCCCGCCTGGACGACGACAACATCCGCCTGGTGGAAATCACCACCGACGATGCCTGGGTGCGGGACACCGGCCCGACCTTCGTGATCAACGGCCGCGGCGACGTGCGCGGCGTGGATTGGACCTTCAACGCCTGGGGCGGCTTCGACGGCGGCCTGTACTGGCCGTGGCAGCGCGACGATCAGGTGGCGCGCAAGATCCTCGAGATCGAAGGCTGCAAGCGCTATCGCACCGAGGGTTTCGTCCTCGAAGGCGGCTCGATCCACGTCGACGGCGAAGGCACCCTGATCACCACCGAAGAATGCCTGCTGAACAGGAACCGCAACCCGCACCTGTCGCGTGAAGAAATCGAGGCCGTGCTGCGCGAGCACCTGGCCATCGACACGGTGATCTGGCTGCCCGACGGCCTGTACAACGACGAGACAGACGGCCACGTCGACAACTTCTGCTGTTACGTGCGCCCGGGCGAGGTGCTGCTGGCCTGGACCGACGATCAGAACGATCCCAACTACCCGCGCTGCCAGGCCGCCATGCGCGTGCTGGAGAGCGTGCGTGATGCCAAGGGTCGCCAGCTGATCGTGCACAAGATGCCGATCCCCGGCCCGATCCACGCCAGCGAAGAGGAATGCGCCGGCGTCGACGCCGCCGAAGGCAGCCAGGAGCGTAGCCCTGCGGTGCGCCTGGCCGGCTCCTACGTCAACTTCCTGATCGTCAACGGCGGCATCGTCGCGCCGAGCTTCGATGATCCGAAGGACGCAGAGGCCCGTGCCATCCTGGAACAGGTCTTCCCGGAGCATCGCGTGGTGATGGTGCCCGGCCGCGAGATCCTCCTGGGCGGCGGCAATATCCACTGCATCACCCAGCAGCAGCCAGCCCCGCAGGGTGCCTGACGGCTCCTCACCGCAGCAGCATGAAAACGCTCGGCAGATGCCGGGCGTTTTTCGTTCAGCTGCATCGAGGCACAGGCTTCATTTCACTTTGCAGGTGTTGATGCCCAGCAAGGGATAGGCCGGGCAGAAACGAAAGACTCCGGTCGCCAGCGGCACCACGCCAATCCAGCCCCACAGACCGATCACGCCGGCCAGGCTGAGAGCGATGAGGATCAGACCCGCGGCGATGCGCAGGCTACGGTCGAGCGTTCCAACATTGGCTTTCATCGAGGTTCTCCAGGTCAACGCCCGCGCCAGCCTTCCAGCGCGGTAAAGATCAGCATGCCGGCGAGCATCGCGGCAACGAACAACAGTGCCTGCCAGTGACCGGTCAGCAGGATGGTCAGCGCCGGCCCCGGACAGATGCCGGCGATGCCCCAGCCAACCCCGAACAGCAGGCTGCCAGTGATCAGCCGGGCGTCCAGATCGCGCCGCGTCGGCAGTTGCATGGCGCCGCCCAGCAAGGCTCTGGCGCGCCGCGGTGCCAGGTTCAGCGGCAGCGCCGCGACACCGACGGCTCCCGCCATCACCAGCGCCAGCGACGGGTCCCAGTCGCCGGCCAGATCGAGAAAGGCCAGCACCTTGGCCGGATCGGCCATGCCCGCCAGCAGCAGCCCGAGACCGAACAGCACACCGCAGGCCAATGCACTGAGTCTGGCCATGTTCAGCCCCTCAGCAGATGACGCAGGACAAAGACCGTGGCGAAACCCGCGGCCATGAAGCACAGGGTGGCCACCAGCGAGCGCGGCGACAGGCGCGAGACGCCGCACACGCCATGGCCACTGGTGCAGCCGGAGCCGTAGCGCGTGCCAATGCCCACCAGCAGGCCGGCGGCGATCAAGCCGAGGCTGCCGGTGCCGAAGTGAACCGGCGGCAACGCGGCGAACGTCGCCCAGAGCAGCGGCGCCAGCAACAGGCCAAGCAAAAAGGCCATCTTTTCGCCACGCCCTTCGCCCTGGGGCTGCAGCAGGCTGCCGAGCAGGCCGCTGATACCGGCCACGCGACCATTGACCAGGGCGAACAGCGCGGCCGCCAGGCCAATCAGGGCGCCGCCGGCCAGGGCACTCCAGGGCGTGAAGGCAGCCCAGTCGATGCTCATTGCCGGCCCTCGCAGAACAGCCGGTAGAGCGTCTCGATCACCGCCAGCGCCGCCGGGCTGCTGATGCGATAGAAGATCTGCTTGCCGTCGCGGCGGGTTTCCACCAGTCCTTCGCGGCGCAGCACCGCGAGTTGTTGCGACAGCGTCGGCTGTTGAATGCCGAGCAGCGTCTCCAGCTCGCTGACATTGCGCTCGTCCTGCGACAGCTGGCACAGCAACAACAGGCGATCCGGATTGGCCAGCGCCTTGAGCAGCTGCCCGGCAGCATCGGCATTGGCGCGCAACTGCTGGATATCGATGGGCTCGTCCATGCAACACCTTCACTCAATACAATATGTATTTTTATATATTGTATTTTGACTAAATGATATCCCCGGCGACCAACGGTCGCAGGCCGGGACGAAACCCCAGGCAACAAAAAACCCGCCGAAGCGGGTTCCTTGCAGATCGATGCGAATCAGGCGTCGGCGTCGGCGGCGGCCTGGTAGGCGCCGGCGTCGAGCAACTTGTCCAGCTCGCTGGCATCGCTCGGCTTGAGCTTGAAGAACCAGCTGCCGTACGGGTCGCTGTTGACGCTCTCGGGGCTGTCGACCAGCGCCTCGTTGATCGCGATCACTTCGCCGCCCACCGGCGCGTAGATGTCGGAGGCAGCCTTGACCGACTCCACCACCCCGGCTTCCTGGCCGGCGTCCAGCTGCTTGCCGACTTCCGGCAGTTCGATGAACACCACGTCGCCGAGGGCTTCCTGGGCGTGGTCGGAAATGCCCACGGTCACGCTGCCGTCGGCCTCCAGGCGCGCCCACTCGTGGCTGGCGGCGTAACGCAGATCGGCGGGGATATTGCTCATGTTCGATTCCTCGTAAACGGTGACGGCAAGTGGGCCGTCAGGACAATTTAGCAGGCCGTGGCGCCAGGGAAAGCCGACGCCGCGACCTGATGATTCAGATAAGGGTTTTGCCGTTGCGCACGAAGCTCGGCCTGACCACTCGCACCGGGTACCACTTGCCGCGGATCTCCACCTCGGCGCGTTCGCCGGTGGCCGTCGGTACGCGAGCCAGGGCGATGGATTTGTTCAGCGTCGGCGAGAAGCTGCCGCTGGTGATTTCACCCTCGCCGATGCCCTCGACACGCACCACCTGATGCGCGCGCAGCACGCCGCGCTCTTCCAGCACCAGGCCGACCAGCTTGCTCGGGCAACCCGCCGCGCGCTGCGCTTCGAGTGCAGCACGGCCGATGAAGGCGCGCGCGGCCGGCTCCCAGGCGATGGTCCAGGCCATGTTGGCCGCCAGCGGCGAAACGCTTTCATCCATGTCCTGGCCGTAGAGATTCATGCCGGCCTCCAGGCGCAGGGTGTCGCGCGCACCGAGGCCGATGGGCGCAATACCGGCGCCGACCAGCTCGTTGAGCAGCGGCACCACCTCGGCCACCGGCAGCACGATTTCCAGACCATCCTCACCGGTGTAGCCGGTGCGCGCGATGAACCAGTCGCCTTCGGCCAGCCCCTGGAACGGCCGCAGCTCGTGGATCAGCGCAGCGCGCGCCTGGGTCAGCAGTTCGGCCACGCGCGCGCGGGCCTTGGGTCCCTGGATGGCGAGCATGGCCAGGTCGCGGCGCTCGCGCAGTTGCACGTCGAAGTCGCCGGCCTGGGCATGCATCCACGCCAGGTCCTTGTCGCGGGTACCGGCATTGACCACCAGACGGTAACTCTGCTCCTGGGCAGAAGAGCCGGTGAGGTAGACGATCAGGTCATCGATCACCCCGCCCTGCTCGTTGAGCATGGCGCTGTACAGGGCCTTGCCGGCGCTGTCCAGGCGCGCCACGTCGTTGGCCAGCAGGCGCTGCAGGAAGGCCTGGGCCTGGCTGCCGGTCACGTCCACCACGCACATGTGGGAGACGTCGAACACGCCGCACTCGCGACGCACCTGATGGTGTTCCTCCACCTGCGATCCGTAGTGCAGCGGCATGTCCCAGCCGCCGAAATCCACCATTTTGGCCCCCAGTGCCAGGTGCAGGTCATAAAGGGGGGTACGCTGTCCCATGGGTGTCTCCTTCCGGGCTTGGCGAAGCGATTCAGACCCCTAGAAGCTATCTGCGTTGCCATTGCTGCGTTACAGCCAGACTCGAAATGCTCATGTGCAGGAGCACACTGCGCTTTCTTGCCTGTCTGCGCCTTGCACTGGCGGCCTCGGCTCGAGCATCCTGCTTCGCTCTATCTCCTGCATCCATGCAGGCGTCGGCAACTTCTAGATGAATCTTGCCGGGTCACCCGGCTCGCGAATGGCGCGCATTGTAGCCGCAAGGTCGGCGGGGGTCATCTGACCAAAGGTCGCCCCCGACAGGGGCCGCCTTCAGCCGATGCCGCGCGCCGAACGACGGATCAGCAGGATCACCGGCAACAGACCGACCAGCACCAGGGTCAGCGCCGGCAGCGAGGCGCGCGCCCACTCGCCTTCGCTGGTCATCTCGAACACCCGCACCGACAGGGTGTCCCAGCCGAAGGGACGCATCAGCAGGGTGGCCGGCATTTCCTTGAGCACGTCGACGAACACCAGCAGCGCGGCCGACAAGGTGCCCGGCAGCAGCAGCGGCAGATAGACCTTGAAGAACAGACCGATGCCGCCCACCCCCAGGCTGCGAGAGGCCTCCGGCAGCGACGGGCGGATGCGCGCCAGGCTGGTTTCCAGCGGCCCGAAGGCCACCGCCATGAAGCGGATCAGATAGGCCAGCAGCAGCGCCGTCAGGCTGCCCAGCAGCAAGGGCTTGCCGGCACCACCCAGTGCCGAGGACAGCGGAATGACCAGCTCGCGGTCGAGAAAGCTGAACGCCAGCATGATCGCCACCGCCAGCACCGAACCCGGCAGCGCATAACCGAGGTTGCCCAGGGCGACGCCAAGGCGCACGCCGCGCGTCGGCGCCTGGCGTCTGGCGAACGCCAGCAGCATGGCCACGCTGACCGTGATCAGCGCGGCCATGCCACCCAGGTACAGGGTGTGCAGGATCAGCCCGGCATAACGCTCGTCGAGGTCGAAGCGGCCGCGCTGCCAGAACCACAGCAGCAGCTGCAGCACGGGGATCAGGAAGGCACAGGCGAACACCAGGCCGCACCAGGCGCTGGCGGCGAAGGCCTTCCAGCCGTGCAGGTGGTACAGCGCCTTGCCGCGCGGGCGCTCGTTGGCCGGACGTGCGGCGCCACGGGCACGGCGCTCGCCATAGAGCACCAGCGCCACCGCGAGCAGCAGCAGGCTGGCCAGCTGGGTCGCGCTGGTCAGGCTGTAGAAGCTGTACCAGGTCTTGTAGATGGCGGTGGTGAAGGTGTCGAAGTTGAACACCGCCACCGCGCCGAAATCGGCGAGGGTTTCCATGATCGCCAGGGCCAGGCCGGCACCGATGGCCGGGCGCGCCATCGGCAGCGCCACGCGCCAGAAGGCCTGCCAGGGACTTTGCCCGAGCACCCGCGCCGCTTCCATCAGCCCCTTGCCCTGGGCCAGGAAGGCGCCGCGGGCGAGCAGGTAGACATAGGGGTAGAACACCAGCACCAGCACGATGATGACGCCGCCGGTGGAACGCACCCGCGGCAGGCGAAAGTCGCTGCCGAGCCATTCGCGCAGCAGCGTCTGCACCGGCCCGGCGAAATCCAGCAGACCGACGAAGACGAACGCCAGCACGTAGGCGGGAATGGCGAAGGGCAGCATCAGCGCCCAGTCCAGCCAGCGCCGCCCGGGAAACTCGCAGAGGCTGGTGAGCCAGGCCAGGCTGACGCCCAGCAGCGTCACCCCGACACCGACGCCGAGCACCAGGGTCAGGGTATTGCCGATCAGACGCGCCATCTGCGTCTGCCACAGGTGCGTCCAGATCTTCGCATCCACCTCGTGCCAGCTCAGCAGCAATACCGACAGCGGCATCAGCACCAGCAGGGCGATGGCGAACACGATGGGATACCAGCGACGCTGGACGGGATGCGGCACGCGGATTCCTCGACGGCGAAAAGGACGACGCCCCGGCTAGCGGGGCGTCGCAGTATAACGGCAGCACGGCGGATCGCCGAAGGCCTGCCGCCAAGCCATAGGATCTGGCGAGTCAGGGCCCGTGCAGGGCCGACACGCAGCAGATCGTTACGGACTTATTGCCAGCCGGCGCGATCCATCAGCATGGTCGCTTCGGCCTGGCGGGTGCCGGCCACTTCGGTGGCGATGGAATCGGCCTTGAAGCTGCCCCAGGCAGCCACTTCATCCGACGGCGCGACCGCCGGGTTGGCCGGGAACTCCTGGTTGACGCCGGCGAAGATGGTCTGCGCTTCCGGGGTGGTCATCCACTCCAGCAGCTTGCGCGCCTGCTCGGCATGCGGCGCGTGCTTGGTCACGCCGGCACCGGCCAGGTTGACGTGCACGCCGCGGTCGTTCTGGTTCGGCCAGTAGGGTTTGACCTTGAGGCTCGGCTGCTGCTTGTGCAGGCGACCGTAGTAGTAGGTGTTGGCGATGCCGACGTCGCACTGGCCGGCGTCGATGGCCTGCAGCAGCGCGGTATCGTCCGGGAACACGTCGGTAGCCAGGTTGTTCACCCAGCCCTTGACGATCTCTTCGGTCTTCTCGGCGCCGTGGGTCTCGATCAGGGTCGCGGTCAGCGACTGGTTGTAGACCTTCTTGCTGGTGCGCAGGCACAGACGGCCTTCCCAGTTCTTGTCGGCCAGGGCTTCGTAGGTGGACAGCTCTTCCGGCTTGACCCGCTCGGTGGAGTAGAAGATGGTCCGCGCACGCAGCGACAGGCCGGTCCAGCTGTCGGTGCTGGAGCGATACTGGGCCGGGATGTTGGCGCTGATGACATCGGACTTGGTCGGCTGCAGCACGCCTTCCTGCTCGGCCTGCCAGAGGTTGCCGGCGTCGACGGTGATCAGCATGTCGGCCGGGGTGTTGGCACCTTCGGCCTTGAGGCGGGCAATCAGCGGCGCTTCCTTGTCGGTGATGAACTTGACCTTGACGCCGGTCTTCTCGGTGTAGAGATCGAATACCGGCTTGATCAGCTCGTCGATCCGGGCGGAGTAGACGACTACTTCGTCAGCAGCCTGAACGGCAGTAGCCAGGGTGCTGAGGGTGAATGCAGCGAGAAGCGCGTTGCGAGCCTTCATGGGACCAGCCTCTTGTGAGTGAGCAAAGTGGCTGAATAGTAGTGAATGTTATTTACCTTCTCAACGTAAATAGCGAGACAAAACTCCATAGTTATTACGGCGTATTTTCACTCGCGAGCGGCCAGCAGGTCGGCGGGCAGAAGCAGGGTATCGATCACCGCGTCCACTGGCAGCGACACCACGACCAGAAGTGGACAGACGATGCTGATCAGGCACATGACGGGCCCGGCATTCCCGCTACCGCTGGGGCCAGGACGCAATCCCAGCAGATGGAGATCGCCATTGACGCTCTTGTAGGTTTCCACCGGCATCGGCTCTGCGGTGCCGCCGCGACCGGCCATGGTGCCGCAGCCCGCAGACAGTGAAAGTGCCGCCACCAGCAGGCATTGCAGTAGGTGCTTCATTGCACGCTCCTCGGTCATCCGTGACAGGTAAAGTGGTGGTCAGGCCTTCGCCAGCTCCGGCAGGTCGCCCGACAGCCCCAGCGCCTGACGCACGAACAGCGCCTTGGCCTCGGCCTGGCCGTCGACCAGATCGAGACCGACGTTGCGCAGCAGGCGCAGGGGCAGCGGGTCGGCCTGGAACAGGCGCTGGAAGCCCTCCATCGCCGCCATCATCGCCAGGTTGTGCGGCATGCGCCGACGTTCGAAGCGGCTCAGCACACGTTCCTCGGCGAGATTCTCGCCGCGCGCCGCGGCATGCAGCAGCACCTCGGCGAGCACCGCGGCATCGAGGAAACCGAGGTTGACCCCCTGCCCCGCCAGCGGGTGGATGGTGTGCGCGGCGTCGCCGATCAACGCCAGCCCCGGCTCGACGTAGCGCTTGGCATGACGCTGGCGCAGCGGAATGCACAGGCGGCGGTCGGCGTGCAGCACCTTCCCGAGGCGGTTCTCGAAGGCCCTGCCCAGCTCAGCGCAGAAGGCCTCGTCACCAAGCGCCATCAGCCGCTCGGCCTCGACCGGCACGGTGGACCAGACGATCGAGCACCAGTGTTCCCCAGCCGACCCCGCCAGCGGCAGGAAGGCCAGCGGGCCATCGTCGGTGAAACGCTGCCAGGCGGTGGCCTGGTGCGGGCGCTCGCAGCGCACGCTGGTGACGATGGCGTGGTGCAGGTAATCCCACTCGCGCGTGGCGCAGCCGGCCAGACGCCGTACCGCCGAGTTGCCGCCATCGGCCGCCACCAGCAGCGGCGCGCGCAGCTGACGGCCACCTTCGAGAGTCAGCAGCCAGTCATCGCCGGAGCGGCGCAGCTGCTCCAGGCGTGCCCCCGGCAGCAGGCCGATCTGGCTGTCGTGCAGGCGTTCGAGCAGGGCGTCCTGCACCACTCGGTTCTCGACGATATGACCCAGCGTCTCGGCATGCACGCTGGCCGCGGCGAAATGAATGCTGCCGGTGCCCGAGCCATCCCACACGCGCATCTCGCCGTAGGGACAGGCGCGCCGTGCGCTGATGCCCGGCCAGACGCCGAGGCGCTCGAGAATGCGCTGGCTGGCCATGGACAGGGCGCTGACGCGTGGCTCGAACGGCGCCTGCGCAGCGAACGGCGATACGCTGAGCGGGCTGCCGTCGACGATCAGGATATCCAGGCCGCTGTGTTCCAGCGCCAGGGCCAGGGTGCTGCCGACCATACCGGCACCGACGATGATCAGATCCGCGCGCATATCCATTTTCTCAATCCATAGGGTGCGCCGTGCGCACCATTCTCGAAACCACGGTGCGCCTGCCTTTTCGGCCCGGCAAGACCGGCGCACGGCAGGTCATGCAGCGCCTCACAGACTACGCGTCCCCATGCCCATGGCCTGGCGGGCGAACCAGCGCTTGGCCGGCGGCAGCAGGTCCAGGCCGAGCAGGCCCAGGTTGCGTCCGGCGGTCAGCAGCGGCTGGGCATTGCTGAACAGCCGGGTGACCCGGTCGGAGAAACCCACGGTCAGTTGCTGGTCCAGCTGCTGGCGCTGCAGGTAGCGCTGCAGCGTGGCGAAATCGCCGAGCGGCGCGCTGCCGTCCTGCAGCACCTCGGCCAGTGCCAGGGTGTCGCGCAGCGACAGGTTGTAGCCCTGCCCGGCGATGGGGTGCAGGCTGTGTGCGGCGTTGCCCAGTACCACCAAATGCGGCCGCACCTGCTCGCTGGCTTCGCTCAGCGCCAGCGGATAAAGATGCCGCACACCGACCTGCTGCAGGGCGCCGAGGCGGTAACCGAAGGCCTGCTGCAGCTCGGCGAGGAAGGCCGCATCGCCCAGCTTGAGCAGACGCTCGGCGTCGGCGCTGGCGCGGGTCCAGACCAGTGCACAGCGGTTGCCTTCCAGTGGCAGCAGGGCCATCGGCCCCTCATCGGTGAAGCGCTCGAAGGCCTGCCCACGATGCGCTTCCAGCGGCGTGACGTTGGCGATCACTGCGCTCTGCCCGTAAGGCCGGTGGCTGACGCCGATGCCCAGCTGCTCGCGCAAGCCGGAACGGCCGCCATCGGCCAGCACGGCCAGGTCGCAGTCGAGCTGGCGCTCGTCGCTGAGGTTCAGGCGATAGCCGTCGTCCAGACGCTGCAGGCTGGCCACCTCGGCCGGGCAGTGCCACTGCACCACCTCGGCGTCCAGCGCCTGCCACAGGCAATGGCCGATCCAGGCGTTCTCCACCACGTAGCCGAGCGCGGGCACGCCCTCCTCCATGGCCAGCAGCCGGGTGGCGCCGAAACGACCGCGGTCGGACACGTGAATCTGCTGGATCGCCTCGGCGCGCTGAGCGATGGCCTGCCATACGCCAAGGCGCTCGTAGATCAGCCGGCTGCCGTAGGACAGCGCCGTGGAGCGCGCGTCGTAACTGGGCTGGTAGTCGCTACCCGGAGCGAAGGGCTCGATCAGGGCGATGCGCCAGCCACGCTGGCGCGCCGTTTCCTGCAGGGCCAGGGCCAGGCTGGCGCCAACCAGGCCGCCGCCGATGATCGCCAGTTGCACGCGACTCATAGGGTCAGGCGGCCTGAGCGCGCGCAGCGGCCATCAGCGCCTCGATCTCGGCCACGGTCTTGGGCACGCCACCGGTGAGAATCTCGCAACCGGTCCTGGTCACCACCACGTCGTCCTCGATGCGCACGCCGATGCCGCGCCACTTCTTGGCGACCTTGTCGTTGTCGGCGGCGATGTAGATGCCCGGCTCCACGGTCATGGCCATGCCTGGCTCGAGCACGCGCCACTCGCCACCGACCTTGTAGTCGCCGACATCGTGTACGTCCATGCCCAGCCAGTGGCCGGCGCGGTGCATGTAGAAGGCCTTGTAGGCCTCGCTGGCGATCAGTTCGTCCACCTCGCCGCTGAGCAGGCCGAGCTCCACCAGGCCCTTGGTGATCACCCGCACGGTGGCCTCGTGCGCCTCGTTCCAGTGCTTGCCCGGGGCGATCTCCTTGAACGCGGCTTCCTGCGCGGCCAGGACCAGCTCGTAGATGGCCTTCTGCTCGGCGGAGAACTTGCCGTTGACCGGGAAGGTGCGGGTGATGTCACTGGCGTAGCAGTCGATCTCGCAGCCGGCGTCGATCAGCACCAGGTCGCCGTCCTTGAGCGGCGCATCGTTCTCGCGGTAATGCAGGATGCAGGCATTCCTGCCGGCGGCGACGATGCTGCCGTAGGCCGGCATCTTCGCCCCGCCCTTGCGGAATTCGTAATCCAGTTCGGCTTCCAGATGGTATTCGGACAGCCCGGCGCGGCTGGCCTGCATGGCGCGCACGTGGGCACGCGCGCTGATCTCGGCAGCCTCGCGCATCACCTTCACTTCCGCCGCGCTCTTGTACAGGCGCATGTCGTGCAGCAGATGGTCGAGGGCGACGAACTCGTTGGGCGGCGAGGCGCCCTGACGGGCCTTGGCACGGATATGGTTGATCCACTCCATCAGCCGGTGGTCGAACTCCTGGTTGCAGCCGATGGCGTAGTAGACGCGCTCGCGGCCTTCGATCAGCCCGGGGAGGATGTCGTCGATATCGCCGATGGGGAAGGCATCGTCGGCGCCGTAGGTGGCGATCGCCCCATCCTGCCCGGCGCGCAGGCCGTCCCACAGCTCGCGCTCGGGGTCACGCTCGCGGCAGAACAGCACGTACTCGCCATGCTCGCGCCCCGGAATCAGCGCCATCACCGCTTCCGGCTCGGGGAAGCCGGTGAGGTACTGAAAATCGCTGTCCTGACGATAGACGTGCTCGACGTCGCGGTTGCGGATGTACACCGGCGCGGCCGGCAGGATGGCGATGCTGTTGGGCTCCATCTGCGCCATCAGCGCCTTGCGCCGACGGGCGTATTCGGACTTGGGGATGCTGATCAAGACGGGCTCCGGGGCAAATCAGTGCAGGGAAGGTTTGGCGGCAGGCGCCGCGGGCTTGGCGCATTCGGTGAACAGCAGCAGCGGTGCCACGCGCAGGTATTCCATCACCTCCATGTAGTCGTTCTCGCCATCCTCGGATTCCTCCAGGGCGCTCTGCACCTGGGCGATGGCGGATAGATCCTGCAACACTTCCATGGCCTCGGCGCTCAAGGCGCCGTCGCGGGCGGTCAGGCCGAAGCCGCCGAGAAAACCCTGGCACCACTGGCCCAGCGCAACGGCGCGCTGCGCCAGCGGCGTTTCATCGTCCGGCAACAGCAGCACCACCGCCATGTCCTCGCTGCACAGCTCGCCCTTGACCATCTCCTGCAGGCCGATCAGCGCCTGGCGCACGCTGTCCTGCGGCTCGCCACCGAGCAGATCGGCAGCATCGAGCAGCCAGGCATCGGCATCGAAGCCGGCACCGGCGCAGCTACGGCCAAGCAGCAGACCATGCAGTTCGGCGGGGGAAACGGAATGCCCGGCGCTGCTCAGCAGAGCGGCGAAGGCGGCGTAGGGGGAGCTGGAAGTCGACATAGATAGCTAGGCGCCAGACAGCGCAATCTCTAGAATGGAGGCCTCGTATCCTAGCACCGGCAGGCGCGGCAAGACCATCCGAGGCCGCCGGGGCGCTACCGTCGTACGCGTCACGCCACTGTCACAGGGTTTGACCCGCCGCCGGGACACGCCTATATAGTCCAGCCATTCCCTCCCGTAGCGAGAGCCCATGGAAGACGCCGATCTGCACGTATTGACCGCCAAGCTGGAACTGCTGATCCAGCGTGTCGAGCAGCTCAAGGCTCACAACCGACTCCTGCTGGCGAATGAACAGGCCTGGCGCGAGGAACGCGCCCATCTGATCGAAAAGAACGAATTGGCCCGGCACAAGGTCGAATCGATGATTTCGCGCCTCAAAGCCCTGGAGCAGGACACATGACCCAGTCGAACACCGTGACCGTCCACATCCTGGACAAAGAATATTGCATCGCCTGCCCGCAGGACGAACGCGCCAATCTGGAGAGCGCCGCCCGCTACCTGGACGGCAAGATGCGCGAGATCCGCACCAGCGGCAAGGTGATCGGCGCCGATCGCGTGGCCGTGATGGCCGCGCTGAACATCACCCATGACCTGCTGCACAAGCAGCAGCGCCTGGACCAGGACGCCAGCTCCACCCGCCAGCAGGTACGCGACCTGCTCGACCGCGTCGACCAGGCCCTGGCCGACGATCAGGCCTCCTGATACCGCGATGCCTGCCACTTCGTCGCAGGCCACCCCGCAAGGCCGGGGTTCGGGTATACTGGGCGCCACTTCCTGGGGTGTGCGCCAGTCGGGGATGTCCCTGAGCCGATACGCACAACCACGGGGGTTGCATGTTGGGGCCGGTGTGCATGTCCGCCTGACGGAAAGCCTTAACGCCTCCTGCATCCTCCACCTTGAACTTTCGGGTTCAAGGGCTAAACCGACAGCGGCACGCTGGGAAGTCACCCTTTCCCCTGGCAGCCCGCAGCGCTGCCACCCGCCTCGCTCCAGCTCCCACTCATGACAACCTCAAGCGCACTCAGCCGTCCGCAACTGCGCCGCCTGCTGCGCCAGCGCCGTCGTGCGCTCAGCGCCAGCCAGCAGCGCCTGGCCGCCCGCAACCTGTATCGTCAGCTGGCGCAAAGCCCGGCGTTTCGCCGCGCCAGGCATATCGCGCTGTATCTGCCCAACGACGGCGAGATCGATCCGCGCCCGTTGCTGGCCGCCGCGCAGAAGCGCGGCAAGCACACCTATCTGCCGGTACTCAGCGCCTGGCCGAGCACCAAGATGGTGTTTCAGCGCTTCACCAGGCACGAGAAACTGGCGCGCAATCGCTTTCGCATCCTCGAGCCACGCCCGCAGCCCAAACGGCAACGCAAGGTCTGGGCCCTAGACCTGGTGCTGCTGCCGCTGGTGGGTTTCGATGACCGTGGCGGACGCCTGGGCATGGGAGGCGGCTTCTATGACCGCAGCCTGGCCTACCTGCACAGGCGCAAAAATTGGCACATGCCGACGTTATTGGGTCTGGCGCACGAGTGTCAGCGGGTGGATGAACTGGCGCTGGCCAGTTGGGACGTGCCCTTGCAGGCAACGGTGACGGACAAGGCGTGGTACTAGAAGATAGATGTGCACCGCGTTCCCTGCGGCGCTTACGCTGGCAGTCCGCGAATCAGGGCTGCTGCGTTACATTGACGGAAGCGTCGCTCTGACGCTCCCAGAGGCTCTGGGTGTAACCCGTGGTAACCACGCCCAGGCTGAAAAGTATGACGAGAACCCATAAAAGATCTGGCTTGCGTTTCATCTATTGCCTCCCCCTTCAAGGCAACTGCGCGCGTGGATCGCGCGTTATTGTTGTGTAATACGACCTCGCCAAGCGTTAAGCCGGGCATTTTCCGTTAGTGCAAGACACTGTGCAATTTCCGACGCTCACCGACCGTCGGAGACGGTACTCAAACAAGCGTTCACCAACGGGCGCAGCTGCTGGAGCAAAGTTCATGCCTTATTGGCTGATGAAGTCCGAACCCGACGAATTATCCATCCATGACCTGCAGCGACTGGGCAAGGCGCGCTGGGATGGCGTGCGCAATTACCAGGCGCGCAACTTCCTGCGCGCCATGCGCCCCGGCGACCAGTTCTTCTTCTACCACTCCAGTTGCCCCCAGCCCGGGATCGCCGGCATCGGCCGGATTGCCGGCGAGACGTACCCGGACCCGACCGCCCTTGACCCGCACAGCCACTACCACGACCCCAAGGCCAGCGCCGAGAAGAATCCCTGGAGCGCGCTGGACGTGGAGTTCGTCGAAGCCTTCGCCGAGGTGCTGCCGCTGCAGCAGCTGAAGAACAACCCCCTGCTGGTCGACCTGGCGCTGGTACAGCGTGGCAGCCGACTGTCGGTGATGCCGGTGAGCGAAGCTGAATGGGCAACGATTCTCGCCATGCGCTGAAACACTGAAGGCACTATGCTATCAGTCAAGTGATCGCCCACGGAGCCGCCCATGCCGGCCTCTTCCGCCTGGCCGGCGCGCCTGGCGCTGGCCTTTCTCCTGCTGGTGCTGAGCGGCGCCAGTGTACTGCTCTGGCGCCAGATCGAAGGCGTGCAGCAACAGCGCCTGGACGAACGTCTCGGCTACCAGGCCCGTACGCTGGCCCGGCAGCTGGAAAGCACCCTGTACCTGGAAGTGGATGGCCTGGAGCGCATCGCCCGGCTATGGAACCGACTCGGTCGGCTGCCGCGCGACAGCTGGGAAGAAGAGGCGCAGCGCACCCTGGCCGGCTTTCCCGCCTACCAGTCGATCCAGTGGCTGGGCGAGGATCTGCGCATGCGCTGGCTGCTGCCGCTGGCCGGCAACGAGGCGGCGCTGAGCTTCCGGCTCACCCCCGACCACCCCAACTATGCGCTGGCCATGGAGGCGCGGGCCACCGGTGAGCAGCGCTTTTCCAACAGCTTCCAGCTGGTCCAGGGCGGCCGTGGCTTCGTGCTCTACACCCCGCTGTACCGCGAACAGGATGGCGTGCGGGTATTCGACGGTTTCCTCCAGGGCGTGTTTCGCGTCGAACCGCTGATGCAGGAGCTGTTGGCCCAGCTCGATCCCGGATCCTTCAATGTGGAGCTGCTGGAGGACGGCCAGCGCCTGTTCCGCCACGGCGCTGTGGAACAGGCGCCGCAGCGCAGCCTGCAGCTGCCGCTGAGCCTGCTCAACAACCAGGCTTTCAGTCTGCGCCTGAGCCCCACCCAGGAGCTGCTCGAGCAGCTGCACAGCCCGCTGCCCGGCGTGGTGCTCGGTGCCAGCCTGGCCATCAGCCTGCTGCTGGTCGCAGCATTGGCCCTGGCCCTGGAGAACAGCCGGCGAGCCCAGGCCCTGCAGGCTGCGAACCGGCGCTACAAGATCGAGGAAACACGCCGCCAGGAGACCGAACAACGCCTGCACGAGAGCCGCGAACGCCTGCAACTGGTGCTCGACCTGACCGATTCCAGCCACGACGGCCTGTTCATCTTCGACACCACCAACCGCGAGCTGCTGCACATGAACCAGGCCACCTACGCCAGCCTGGGCTACCGCCCCGAGCAGTTCGCCCAGCTGCTGCGCAACGATCCGGAAAAGCTGCTGCCCGGCTTTCACCGCTGGCTGGAGCAGGCACGCCAGGCGCAACGCGACAACCTCTCGCGGATCTTCCAGCGCGAACTGATCCGCCGCGACGGCAGCCGCCAGCCGGCCGAGATCAACACCCAGCTGGTGCAGCTGCACGGCCGCGAGTTCCTCATCGCGGTGTCGCGCGACAACAGCGAGCGCCTGCAACTGGAGGCCCAGCTGCAGCGCCTGTCGCAGCTCGACGGCCTGACCGGCCTGTACAACCGGCGCTATTTCGACCAGCAGTTGCCGGCCGAACTGCGCCGCCTGCGGCGCAGCGGCGCGCCACTGGCCCTGCTGATGCTGGATATCGACCACTTCAAGGCCTACAACGATGCCCTTGGCCACCTGGCCGGCGACGACGCCCTGCGCAAGGTCAGCAGCGTGCTACGCGAAAGTCTGCAGCGCGAAGGCGACGCGGCCTGTCGCTATGGCGGCGAGGAGTTCGCCATCATCCTGGCCAACACCGGTTTGGATGGCGGTGAGCATGTGGCCGCACGCATCCACGAGGCCATCGCCAGTCTGGCCATCGCCCACCCTGCCAGCCCGCTGGGGCGCCTGAGCCTGAGCATCGGCCTGACAGTGCTCGACCCGGTCAGCGACGAACAGCCCGGCGAGCTGGTTTCCCGCAGCGACCAGGCGCTTTACAGCGCCAAGCATCGCGGCCGAAACTGCACCTACCTGTGGCAGCCGCCTGCCGCTTGACCTGCATCAAGCCCGGCCCGCCGCGGCCGGACGACAATGGAAGCCTGCCAATGAATGCCCCAGCCAGGGGTTGGCCGAAGGGAAGCAGCGATCATGAAAAAGCCACCTCACCTACCCTATTTGCTTGCCACCGGGCTCGCCGTGCTGGCCGCGCTCGCCTGGTGGCAGCTACGCCCCGACGGCCTGGGCGAAGGGTTCGCCAGCGGTAACGGGCGCATCGAAGCCACCGAAGTGGATGTGGCGACCAAGCTGGCCGGGCGCATCGCCAGCATCGAGGTCGATGAGGGCGATTTCGTCGAGCCAGGCCAGGTTCTCGCGCGCATGGACACCCAGGCGCTCGAAGCCCAGCTGGCCCAGGCCCGCGCCCAGCTGCGCCAGGCCGAGAACGGCCAGAACACCGCGGCCAGCCAGATCCGCCTGCGCGAGAGCGAGAAGCTCAGCGCCGAGGCCATGGTGCGCCAGCGCCAGGCGGAGCTGGAGGCCGCGCGCAAACGTCACGCGCGCAGCGCCACCCTGGTGCAGCGCAACGCCATGGCCCAGCAGCAGCTGGACGACGACCTGGCCCGCCTGCAGAGCGCCGAGGCCGCACTGACAGCCGCACGCGCCCAGGTCAGCTCGGCCGAGGCCGGCATCGCTGCTGCCCAGTCGCAGGCCATCGAGGCGCAATCGGCCACCGAGGCGGCCCGCGCCAGCGTCGAACGGCTGCAGGTGGACATCGACGACGGCCTGCTCAGGGCGCCACGCACCGGCCGCGTGCAGTACCGCGTGACCCAGCCGGGCGAGGTGCTCGGCGCCGGCGGCAAGCTGCTCAATCTGGTGGATCTCACCGACGTCTACATGACCTTCTTCCTGCCCGAGCGCCAGGCCGGCCGCGTTGCCTTGGGCAGCGAGGTGCGCCTGGTGATCGACGCCGCGCCGCAGTACGTGATCCCGGCCAGGGTCAGCTATGTCGCCAGCGTCGCCCAGTTCACGCCGAAGACCGTGGAGACCGCCAACGAGCGCGAGAAACTGATGTTCCGGGTCAAGGCACGCATCGATCCCGAGCTGTTGAGCAAGCACCTGCAGCAGGTCAAGACCGGCGTGCCCGGCATGGCCTATCTGCGCCTCGATCCTGACGCCGAGTGGCCCGCGCATCTGGCGATCAAGGTTCCGCAATGAACGCGCCGGTCGCCCGCCTGAGCGGTGTCGGCCTGCGCTACGGCCAGACCCGCGCCCTCGACGCCATCGAGCTGGCGCTGCCGGCGCAGCGCATGGTCGGCCTGATCGGCCCGGACGGCGTCGGCAAGTCCAGCCTGCTGGCGCTGATCGCCGGGGCGCGCAAGATTCAGGACGGCAGCGTCGAGGTACTGGGCGGTGATATGGCCACGGCGCGCCATCGCCGCAACGTCTGCCCGCATATCGCCTATATGCCGCAGGGCCTGGGCAAGAACCTCTACCCGACGCTGTCGGTGTTCGAGAACCTGGATTTCTTCGGCCGTCTGTTCGGCCAGGACGCCGCCGAGCGCGAGCGGCGCATCGACGACCTGCTGCGCAGCACCGGCATGGCGGCCTTTCGTGAGCGCCCGGCGGGCAAGCTGTCCGGCGGCATGAAGCAGAAGCTCGGGCTGTGCTGCGCGCTGATTCATGACCCGGATCTGCTGATCCTCGACGAGCCGACCACCGGCGTCGATCCGTTGTCGCGCAACCAGTTCTGGGAACTGATCGCGCGCATTCGCCGGCAGCGTCCGCAGATGAGCGTGCTGGTGGCCACCGCCTACATGGAGGAGGCCGAGCGCTTCGACCATCTGGTGGCGATGGACGCCGGCCGCGTGCTGGCCGAAGGCAGCCCAGGCGAACTGCGCGCCCGCACCCATAGCGCCAGCCTGGAGCAGGCCTTTATCGCCCTGCTGCCCGAAGAGCGCCGCCGCGGCCATCAGCAGGTGGTGATTCCGCCCTTGCAAGACAGCAACGAGATCGCCATCGAAGCCAAGGGCCTGACCATGCGCTTCGGTGATTTCGTCGCGGTCGATTCGGTGTCGTTCCGCATCCGCCGCGGCGAGATCTTCGGTTTTCTCGGCTCCAACGGCTGCGGCAAGAGCACCACCATGAAGATGCTCACCGGCCTGTTGCCGGCCAGCGAGGGCGAGGCGCTGCTGTTCGGCCAGGCGGTGGATCCGCGCGACATGGCTACGCGCAAGCGCGTCGGCTACATGTCGCAGGCGTTCTCCCTGTACGGCGAGCTGACGGTGCGGCAGAACCTGGTGCTGCATGCCCAGCTGTTCCACGTGCCGACCGCCGAGATCAAGCCGCGCGTAAGGCAGATGGCCGCGCGCTTCAACCTCGGCGAGGTCATGGACATGCTTCCCGAGCGTCTGCCGCTGGGCATTCGCCAGCGCCTGTCGCTGGCCGTGGCGGTGATCCACAAGCCGGAGATCCTGATCCTCGACGAGCCCACCTCGGGCGTCGATCCGGTGGCCCGCGACGGCTTCTGGCAACTGATGCTCGATCTGTCGCGCCAGGACGGCGTGACCATCTTCATCTCCACCCACTTCATGAACGAGGCGCAGCGCTGCGACCGCATCTCGCTGATGCACGCCGGCCGCGTGCTGGACAGCGACACGCCGCAGGGGCTGATGGAAAAACGCGGGCTGGACAGCCTGGAGGCCACCTTCATCGCCTACCTGCAGGAGGCGGTCGGCGAACAGCCGGTCAGCGAGGCGCCGCCCCTGGAACAGCCCGCTCAGCCGCAGCGTCAGCACTTCAGCCTGCGCCGCCTGCTCAGCTATGCCCGGCGCGAGGCGCTGGAGCTGCGCCGCGACCCGATTCGCGGCGGCATGGCCCTGCTCGGTACGGTGTTGCTGCTGTTTATCATCGGCTACGGCATCAGCCTCGACGTGGAGGATCTGAGCTTCGCCGTGCTCGATCGCGACCAGACCACCACCAGCCAGGAATACCACCGCAACCTCTCCGGCTCGCGCTACTTCCTGGAGAAGGCGCCGCTCTCCAATTACGACGAACTGGAACGACGCCTGCGCAATGGCGACATCAGCCTGGCGGTGGAGATTCCGCCGCACTTCGGCCGCGACCTCAAGCGTGGCGCCAACCCGCAGATCGGCATGTGGATCGATGGCGCCATGCCGACCCGCGCCGAAACCATCAAGGGCTACGTGACCGGCCTGCATCAGCACTACCTGAGCGAGCTGGCGCGGCGTTCGCCGCAGCCGCAAGCGGCCAACGCCGCCACGCTTGCAGTGCGCTACCGCTACAACCCGGACGTGGAGAGCCTCAAGGCCATGGTGCCGGCGGTGATTCCCCTGCTGCTGATGCTGATTCCGGCGATGCTCACCGCCCTTGGCGTGGTGCGCGAGAAGGAGCTGGGTTCGATCATCAACCTCTACGTCACGCCGGTCACCCGCCTGGAATTCCTGCTCGGCAAGCAGTTGCCCTATATCGGCCTGGGCCTGTTCAACTGCGCCCTGCTGGTGCTGCTGGCGGTCACGGTGTTCGACGTGCCGCTCAAGGGCAGTCCCTTCACCCTGGCACTCGGCGCCCTGCTCTATCTGGCCTGCGCCACCGGCCTCGGCCTGCTCATGTCGACCTTCACCAACAGTCAGATCGCCGCCGTGTTCGGCACCGCCATCGCCACCCTGGTGCCGGCCATCCAGTTCTCCGGGCTGATCTATCCGGTGGCCTCGCTGGAAGGGATCGGCGCCTTGGTCGGCCAGCTCTACCCGACCTCGCAGTTTCTGGTGATCAGCCGCGGGCTGTTCTCCAAGGCGCTGGAGCTGCAGGACATGCTCGGCTACTTCGCCGCCTTGCTGCTGACCATCCCGCTGCTGACCCTGCTCAGCGCCAGCCTGCTGCGCAAACAGGAGGTCTGATGGAGAGCCTGGGCAACATCTTCCACCTCGGCATCAAGGAGCTGCGCAGCCTGCAGCACGACCTGGCGCTGGTGCTGCTGATTCTCTGGGCCTTCAGCATGGGCGTGTACTCGGCCGCCACCAGCATCCCGGAGAGCCTGCACAACGCGGCCATCGCGGTAGTCGACGAGGACCAGTCGCAGCTCTCCGAACGGCTGATCCAGGCCTTCCAGCCGCCCTATTTCCGCACGCCCGAGCGTATCGACCTGAGCCAGATGGATCAGGGCATGGATTCCGGGCGCTACACCTTCACCCTGAACATTCCGCCGGACTTCCAGCGCGACGTGCTGGCCGGCCGCAGCCCGGCGATTCAGCTCAACGTCGATGCCACCCAGGTGAGCATGGCCTTCACCGGCGCCGGCTATATCCAGAGCATCGGCGCCAGCGAGGTGGCCGAGTTCGTCCGTCGCTACCGCGGCGAGGCGCAACAGCCGGCCGAGCTGGTCGTGCGGGTGGCGTTCAATCCCAACCTGACCCGCGCCTGGTTCGGCTCGGTGATGGAGGTGATCAACCAGATCACCATGCTGTCGATCATCCTCACCGGCGCGGCGCTGATCCGCGAGCGCGAACACGGCACGGTGGAGCACCTGCTGGTGATGCCGGTGACGCCGCTGCAGATCATGCTGGCCAAGGTCTGGTCCATGGGCCTGGTGGTGCTGACGGCCGCCGCGCTGTCGCTGCTGCTGGTGGTACAGGGCTGGCTGCAGGTACCGATCGAGGGTTCGCTGGCGCTGTTTCTGGCAGGCGCGGCGCTGCACCTGTTCGCCACCACCTCGATGGGCATCTTCTTCGGCACCGTGGCGCGCTCGATGCCGCAGTTGGGCCTGCTGATCATCCTGGTGCTGCTGCCGCTGCAGATTCTTTCCGGCGGCACCACACCGCGCGAGAGCATGCCGGAGCTGGTGCAGCAAATCATGCTGGCGGCGCCGACCACCCACTTCGTCGACCTGGCCCAGGCCATTCTCTACCGCGGTGCCGGGCTGGCCATCGTCTGGCCGCAACTGCTGACCATCGCCGTGATCGGCACGCTGTTCTTCCTCGCCGCGCTTAGCCGCTTTCGCAAGACCCTGGCGCAGATGGCGTAGCCCGTACGCCACCCGGAAATGCCGCGCGGGACTTCATCCGGGCTACGGCCTGCTGCTACTGGATGATCAGGTTGTTGAACAGCAGGTCTTCCACCACCGGCTTGCCCTCTTCCGCGGTCAACGCCTGCTGCACCTGCTTGAGTGCTTCCAGGCGCAGATTCTCACGGCCATCGGGGGCGTTGATGCTCTCGCTGGTCTGCGCCGAGAACAGCAGCACCAGCTGGTGGCGGATCAGCGGGTCGTGATGCTTGATCCGCGCCTCGGCCTCGGCGCCGTTGACGCGCAGGGCCACGTCGGCCTTGAAGAACTTCAGGCGGTTGCCGCCATCGGCAAGGTTGCCGATCAGCGCGGGCACCAGGTTGTAGTAGAGCGTCTGCGGCACCTCTTCCTTCTTTTCCGAAGAAGCCAGGGCAGGCAGGCACAGCGACAGACTCAACAGCAGGGCACTCAGGACTCTCACGGGCGGTCACTCCATCTGGGATGCGCCTAGCATAGCCATCCACGGGCCGGCACCCAAGGCTTATGCCGAGCTATCAGAGGCGGGCATGCTCGTTGACCCCGGCCCCCCCGCTCCTACACTGCCTGGCATCCCGCAAGAGGAACGACCCCATGAAAGCCCTGTTGTGCAAAGCCTTCGGCCCCGCCGAAACCCTGGTTCTGGAAGACATCGCCAGCCCCGAGCCGAAAAAGAACGAAGTGCTGATCGAAGTTCACGCCGCCGGGGTCAACTTTCCCGACACCCTGATCATCGAGGGCAAGTACCAGTTCAAGCCGCCTTTCCCCTTCGCACCGGGCGGTGAGGCGGCCGGCGTGGTCAAGGCGGTGGGCGAGAAGGTCAGCCACCTGCGCCCCGGTGATCGGGTCATGGCGCTGACCGGCTGGGGCGGCTTCGCCGAAGAGGTGGCGGTGCCGGCCTATAACGTGCTGCCAGTGCCCAAGAGCATGGACCTGACCACCGCGGCCGCCTTCGGCATGACCTACGGCACCTCGATGCACGCGCTCAAGCAGCGCGCCGGCCTCAAGCCCGGCGAGACCCTGCTGGTGCTCGGCGCCTCCGGCGGCGTCGGCCTGGCGGCGGTGGAAATCGGCAAGGCCATGGGCGCCAGGGTGATCGCCGCGGCGAGCAGCGCCGAGAAGCTGGAAGTGGCGCGCAAGGCAGGCGCCGATGAGCTGATCAACTACAGCGAGCAGAGCCTGAAGGATGAGGTGAAGAAACTCACCGGCGGCCAGGGCGTAGACGTGATCTACGACCCGGTGGGCGGCGCGCTGTTCGAGGAAGCCTTCCGCAGCATCGCCTGGAACGGCCGCTTCCTGGTCGTGGGTTTCGCCGCAGGCGGCGGCATTCCGGCGCTGCCGGCCAACCTGCCGCTGCTCAAGGGTGCCTCCCTGGTCGGCGTGTTCTGGGGCTCCTTCGCCCAGCGCCAGCCGCAGGACAATGCCGAGAACTTCCAGCAGCTGTTCGCCTGGCACGCCGAAGGCAAGCTGAGCCCCCTGGTCTCGCAGACCTTCCCGCTGGAACGCGGCGGTGAGGCGATAAACGCCCTCGGCCAGCGCAAGGCAGTGGGCAAGGTGGTGGTGCAGGTTCGCTAGGTGCTCAGGGGCGGGAATGACTCGCTCCTGCGACGCTGAGTCTTCAAAGGACGAACTCCCCGGCTCCAACTGACCCTCTGCGAAAACCGGGCGACTGGGGCGAATGGGGCAGCTGCCGGCCCGAGCCGGCCCTCAGCGGCGAGAGCCGCCGAGGGTGCCTGCCTGCGTCAGCGACGCAGGCGCTGGCTCATATGTAACCGAGCAGCAGTAGCACCAGTACTATGACCAGCACCAGCCCAAGGCCACCGGTAGGCCCGTAGCCCCAACTGCGGCTATGCGGCCATGCCGGGATGGCACCAATCAGCATCAGGATCAGAATGATCAGCAGGATGGTTCCCAAGCCCATGGCAATTTCCTCGCATGTCGGTGGCGGCCAACGCTGAGGCGGCGCGCCTGGAGCCGGCAGCCATGTCCAGCTGCCGTTCGTGCGCAGGGCATGAGGCGGCTGCGAAGCCAGCGCCCGGCAAAGCTTGAGGCTTCGCCATCCCTACATCAGTTACGACTCGGCATCGAATCAGAAAGTGCCAACTTTAATCGGTGCGGCGAGCCCGGCCGGGACAGCCAAACCCAAGGGACACAAGGCGGTGGTGAGGGTTTACTGAACCGCGCCGGGCGGTTTGCGCCCGCCCGTGCGGCTACGGCCGCGGCGCGTAGGCGAACACGTCGGCGCGCATCTGGCGCGCGTCCATGCCGGCTTCGACCAGGGCGTCGAGCGTGGCATAGACCATCGCTGGCGAGCCGCTGGCGTAGACGTGCAGCGCCTTGAGGTCGGGAAAGTCCTCGCGCACCGCCTCGTGCAGCAGGCCGCAACGGCCCGGCCAGCCGCGCTGATCGCTGACCACCTGATGCAGGTGCAGATTGCCCAGACGCTGCCAGTCGGTCCAGTGCGGCAGCGCGTAGAAGTCGTCCGCTCGACGCGCGCCCCAGTACAGATGCACCGGATGGGCAAAACCCGTGGCGCGGCAGTGCTCGATCAGGCTGTGCATCTGCGCCATGCCGGTGCCGGCAGCGATCAGCACCAGCGGTCCGTCCGGCAGCTCGGCCAGGTGGGTATCGCCGAACGGCAGCTGCACGCGGGCCAACCCCTGCTCGCGCAGATGGGCGAGCAATGCCCGGGTATTGTCGTCGCGGGCCAGGATATGCAGCTCCAGCTCGCGACCACTGTGCGGCGCCGAGGCCAGGGAGAACGCGGCCATCTCGCCGTCGTGCCGCTGCAACAGCAGGTACTGCCCGGCGTGGTAGCGCGGCACCCTGCCGGCCGGCGCGCGCAGGCGCACACGGAACACGTCGCCGCCCACGTCCTGGCACTCGATCAGCTGGCAGCTCAGTTCGCGCACCGGCAGCTCACCCGGCGCCAGCACGCCATCCCAGTGCAGAACGCAGTCTTCCAGTGGCTCGGCCAGGCAGGTGAACAGCTCGCCGTGATCCAGCTCGGCGCCGTTCTGCCGCACCCGCCCTTCCACCAGCAAGGCGGCGCAGATGTGGCAGTTGCCGTTGCGGCAGCTCTGCGGGCAGTCGTAGCCGAGGCGGCGGGCGCCATCGAGGATGCGCTCGCCCGGCTGCAGGGCCAGGGTGACGCCGGAAGGTTGCAGGGTGACGTTCATCAATCGATTCCCAGCTCGCCCCAGAGTGCATCGATACGTGCCACCACGGCCGGATCCTTCTCGATGGCGCGGCCCCATTCGCGGCTGGTCTCGCCCGGCCACTTGTGGGTAGCGTCCAGGCCCATCTTCGAGCCCAGGCCCGAGATCGGCGAGGCGAAATCGAGGTAGTCGATCGGCGTGTTGTCGATCATCACCGTGTCGCGTTTGGGGTCCATGCGCGTGGTAATCGCCCAGATCACGTCATTCCAGTCCCGTGCGTTGATATCGTCGTCGGTGACGATAACGAACTTGGTGTACATGAACTGTCGCAGGAACGACCACACACCCAGCATTACGCGCTTGGCGTGGCCCGGGTACTGCTTCTTCATGGTCACCACCGCCATGCGGTAGGAGCAGCCTTCCGGCGGCAGGTAGAAGTCGGTGATCTCGGGGAACTGCTTCTGCAGGATAGGCACGAACACCTCGTTCAGCGCCACGCCGAGGATTGCCGGTTCATCCGGCGGCCGGCCGGTGTAGGTGCTGTGGTAGATCGGCTCGCGGCGGCGGGTGATGCGCTCGACGGTAAAAACCGGGAAGGTGTCCACCTCGTTGTAGTAGCCGGTGTGATCGCCGTAGGGGCCTTCCGGCGCGGTCTCGCCCGGATGGATCACGCCCTCGAGCACGATCTCGGCGCTGGCCGGCACCTGCAGGTCGCTGCCGACGGCCTTGATCAGCTCGGTGCGATGACCGCGCAGCAGGCCGGCGAAGGCGTATTCGGAAAGCGTATCGGGCACTGGCGTCACGGCGCCGAGAATGGTCGCCGGGTCCGCGCCAAGCGCAACGCAGACCGGGTAGGGCTTGTCCGGATGCTTCTGGCACCACTCGCGGTAATCCAGCGCGCCACCACGGTGGCTGAGCCAGCGCATGATTACCTTGTTGCGGCCGATCACCTGCTGACGGTAGATGCCGAGGTTCTGCCGTTCCTTGTTCGGCCCCTTGGTGATGGTCAGCCCCCAGGTGATCAGCGGCGCCACGTCGCCCGGCCAGCAGTGCTGGATCGGCAGCCGGTTCAGGTCGACGTCCTCACCTTCCTCGATCACCTCGTGGCAGGGCGCGTCCTTGACCACCTTGGGCGCCATGGAAATGACCTTCTTGAAGATCGGCAGCTTGCTCCAGGCGTCCTTGAGCCCCTTGGGCGGCTCCGGCTCCTTGAGGAACGCCAGCAGCTTGCCGATCTCGCGCAGCTCGGCAACGTCCTCGGCGCCCATGCCGAGGGCCACGCGCTTGGGTGTGCCGAACAGGTTGCCGAGCACCGGCACGGCGAAGCCGGTGGGCTTTTCGAACAGCAGCGCCGGCCCGCCCTTGCGCAGGGTGCGGTCGCAGATTTCGGTCATTTCCAGAATGGGCGAAACCGGGGTCTGAATACGCTTGAGTTCGCCGCGCTTTTCCAGTTCGCGGATGAAGTCGCGCAGATCGCGATACTGCATGCAGTAGCCTCGTGTCGGGCGGGCTTGGGTCGGCCGCAAAGTTTAGCGCCGAAGTCGGGCTTTCAGAAGGCTTGAGAAGCCTGCGGAAACGACAAGGCCGGGTTTCCCCGGCCTCGTGGCAGTGCAATCGGATCGTAGCGAGCGGAGGTCAGGCAAGGCAAAAACAGGCGAGAGAGCGGAGTGTACGACTGTACATGAGCATCTCGAGTCTGTTTTTAACGCAGCATCACCTCCGCGCAGTAGATCCTCTTACTTGCGCTTCATCGATAGGAAGAACTCATCGTTGGTCTTGGTCGCTTTCAGCTTGTCGATGAGGAATTCGATGGCAGCGATCTCGTCCATCGGGTGCAGCAGCTTGCGCAGGATCCACATGCGCGACAGCTCTTCCTCGCCGGTCAGCAATTCTTCGCGACGGGTGCCGGACTTGTTGATGTTGATCGCCGGGAAGGTACGCTTCTCGGCCACGCGGCGGTCCAGGATCAGCTCCATGTTGCCGGTGCCCTTGAATTCCTCGTAGATCACCTCGTCCATCTTCGAGCCGGTTTCGATCAGCGCGGTGGCGAGAATGGTCAGGCTGCCGCCTTCCTCGATGTTGCGCGCGGCGCCGAAGAAGCGCTTGGGCTTCTCCAGGGCGTGGGCGTCGACACCGCCGGTGAGGACCTTGCCGGAGCTGGGGATCACGGTGTTGTAGGCACGCGCCAAACGGGTGATGGAGTCGAGCAGGATGACCACGTCCTTCTTGTGCTCGACCAGGCGCTTGGCCTTCTCGATCACCATTTCGGCGACCTGCACGTGGCGGGTCGGCGGCTCGTCGAAGGTGGAGGCGACCACTTCACCGCGCACGGTGCGCTGCATCTCGGTCACTTCTTCCGGGCGCTCATCGATCAGCAGAACGATCAGGTGCACTTCAGGGTTGTTACGCGTGATGTTCGAGGCGATGTTCTGCAGCATGATGGTCTTGCCCGCTTTCGGCGGGGCGACGATCAGGCCACGCTGGCCCTTGCCGATCGGCGCGCAGAGGTCGATCACGCGGCCGGTGATGTCCTCGGTGGAGCCGTTGCCGGCTTCCATGGTCAGGCGCTTGTTGGGGAACAGCGGCGTGAGGTTCTCGAACAGGATCTTGTTCTTGGCGTTTTCCGGGCGGTCGAAGTTGATGCTGTCGACCTTGAGCAGGGCGAAGTAACGCTCGCCTTCCTTCGGCGGACGGATCTTGCCGACGATGGTGTCACCGGTACGCAGGTTGAAACGGCGGATCTGGCTGGGCGATACGTAGATGTCGTCCGGGCCGGCCAGGTAGGAGGAGTCGGCGCTGCGCAGGAAGCCGAAACCGTCCTGGAGAATCTCCAGCACGCCGTCGCCGGAAATTTCCTCGCCGCTTTTGGCATGCTTTTTCAGCAGGGCGAAGATGATGTCCTGCTTGCGCGAACGAGCCATGTTTTCCAGGCCCATCTGTTCGGCCATGTCCAGCAGTTCGGCAATCGGCTTTTGCTTGAGTTCGGTCAGATTCATAGGAATGACATGATCATCGAGAGGAGAAGAAAGCTGTTAGCTTGAGAGGCCGCGCCGCAGAGAAGGCGACAGGATCGCGAACGAGTTCGAGTAGGAATGAATCGGCGACGGCATGCAGAGGGCTGCATAAGGAAATGCAGCGAGGCCGAATTTAACACCGTGAAAAAACAGCGTCTAGCCCTGAAAACGAAAAAACCCCGCGCAAGGCGGGGCTTCTTCCAGAGCGGCGAAACTCAGATGTTGCTGTCGAGGAACGCAGCCAGCTGCGACTTGGACAGGGCGCCGACCTTGGTCGCTTCGACGTTGCCGTTCTTGAACAGCATCAGGGTCGGGATACCGCGCACGCCGTACTTCGGCGGGGTTTCCTGGTTCTCGTCGATGTTCAGCTTGCAGATCTTCAGCTTGCCCTGATAGTCCTTGGCGATCTCGTCGAGCACCGGCGCGATCATCTTGCACGGGCCGCACCACTCAGCCCAGTAGTCGACCAGAACCGGACCTTCGGCCTGGATGACATCCTGGTCGAAGCTGGCATCGCTGACGTTGGTGATGAATTCGCTCATGATGAGTCTCCGTGATTCGGAAGCAAAAAAGTGGCGCCATCATAGCCCGGCTTGGCTGACACCGAAAGGCGCGGGCGATTGAGCCTCTCAATAGCCGCTAATGTACTCCTCAATCGCCGAGGGTGGCGAATGCGATGCCGGTGCGCAGCGCAGCGGCGCGAATGTGCTGCTGCATGGCCTTTTGCGCCGGGCCGGCGGCATGCCGGGCCAGGGCCTTGAGGATGCGACGATGCTCCTGCCAGGTTTCCATCGCCCGCTCCGGTCGGATGAACGGCAGCTTCTGGCTTTCCAAGAAGATGTCCGCACTGGAGGTCACCAGGGCGAACATCGCCTGGTTGCCGCTAGCGGCGAGGATGCGCTGGTGGAATTCGAAGTCCAGCCGCGCCGCCTGCTCGAAGTCGCCGGCGCGCAGCTCGAGGCGCATCTGCTCGACATTGTCCTCGAGGCTGTCGAGATCCTCGGCGGTCATCATCCCGGCCGCCAGACCGCAGGCGAAGCCCTCCAGGGCGAAACGCAGCTGGAAGGTGTCGGCGGCCGACACCTGGGCGGCGAAGGGCCAGACGAAAGCACCTGCAGCCTCGGCTTTCGGCGCCTGCTGGACGAACACGCCCTTGCCGGCCTGCACGCTGATCAGGCCCAGCGCGCTGAGCGATGACAGCGCCTCGCGCAATGAGGCACGGCTGACGCCCAGGCGCTCGGCCAGATCGCGCTGCGACGGCAGCGCATCGCCGGGGCGATAGCCCTCTTCCTCGATCAGACGGCGGATCGCCTGCAGGGCGTACTCGGGTACCGCGCGGGGAGCAGAAGCGTGCATGACTGTTCGGGCCGGTCAGTCCAGTTGAGCCGCCTTTGTAAGGCCAGAACCCCGCCCCAGGCAAGCGATGCGCCCTTATGGAACAGCGCAGCCCGGTAATGCACCGCGATGGCACAGCAGCCGTCATGACCACTCGGTCAACTACCGCAACTGTTCAGACCAGTAAGACCTTGTTTCCATTCGTCTGCAGCGATGCAAGCCCCGAATTCATTGAATCTGGCACAAGCGATGCACTGTGCAGACCAAGCAAAACGCTTGAGTTTTCCTTCATTGATCGGGAGTTCGACATGGGCAAATTTCACCGCACCCTGCTGGGTACCCTGTTCGCCGCACTGGCCTTCGGCGCGGCCGCTGCGCACGCCGACGCGCTCGAAGACATCAGCGCCGCCGGCGTGCTGAAGGTCGCCGTACCGCAGGACTTTCCACCGTTCGGCTCGGTCGGCCCGGACATGAAACCGCGCGGCCTGGATATCGACACCGCGCAGCTGCTGGCCGACAAGCTGCAGGTGAAGCTGGAACTGACCCCGGTCAACAGCACCAACCGCATCCCCTTCCTCACCACCGGCAAGGTGGATCTGGTGATTTCCAGCCTGGGCAAGAATCCCGAGCGCGAAGCGGTGATCGACTTTTCGGCGCCCTATGCGCCCTTCTATCTCGGCGTGTTCGGCCCGGAAGACGCCGCCATCGCCAGCCTCGACGACCTGGCCGGCAAGACCATCAGCGTCACCCGTGGCTCCATCGAGGACATCGAACTGAGCAATGTCGCCCCGAAGGGCGCCACCATCAAGCGCTTCGAGGACAACAACTCGACCATCGCCGCCTACCTGTCCGGCCAGGTCGAGCTGATCGCCAGCGGCAACGTGGTGATGGTGGCCATCGCCGAGCGCAACCCCAAGCGCATTCCGAGCATGAAGCTCAAGCTCAAGGACTCGCCGGTGTACGTCGGCGTGAACAAGAGCCAGACCGCGCTGCTGGACAAGGTCAACGCCATCATCGCCGACGCCAAGGCCGACGGCAGCCTCGAGGCGCTCAGCCAGAAGTGGCTGAAGCAACCGCTGCCGGCCGACCTCTGAGCCACGCGGGAGCCGAGCCATGGCGTACCAGTTCGACTTCGCCGCCGTCCTGCAGCACAGCGATCTGCTGCTGCAGGGCGCGGCCTTCACCCTCGGCCTGACGGCGATCGGCACCCTGCTGGGCGTCGCTCTCGGCATCGTCGGGGCGATACTGCGCGCCTGGCGCATCCGCCCGTTCGACCGCATCTTCGGCGTCTACGTGGAGCTGATCCGCAACACGCCGTTCATCGTCCAGCTGTTCTTCATCTTCTTCGGCCTGCCCTCGCTCGGCCTGCGCCTGAGCGAGTGGGAGGCAGCCGTGCTGGCGATGGTGATCAACCTCGGCGCCTATTCCACCGAGATCATCCGCGCCGGCATCCAGGCCATCCCCCATGGCCAGCTCGAGGCCGCGGCGGCACTGGCCATGAGCCGCTTCGAGACCTTCCGCCATGTGGTGCTGCGCCCGGCCCTGGGCAAGGTGTGGCCGGCACTGTCGAGCCAGATCATCATCGTCATGCTGGGCTCGGCGGTGTGCTCACAGATTTCCACCGAGGAGCTGTCGTTCGCCGCCAACTTCATCCAGTCGCGCAACTTCCGCGCCTTCGAGACCTACCTGCTGACCACCGCGCTGTATCTGCTCATGGCCATTCTGATTCGCCAGCTGCTGGCCTGGGTCGGTCGCCGTTTCATCATGGGAGAGCGCTGATGGACTTCACCCTCTGGGACATCCTGCGCAACCTGCTTACCGGCCTGCAGTGGACGCTGCTGCTGTCGCTGGTGGCCTTCGTCTGCGGCGGCATCGCCGGCCTGCTGGTGATGCTGGCACGGCTGTCGCCGCTGGCGGCGCCGCGCATGCTCGCCCGCGGCTATATCGAACTGTTCCAGGGCACGCCGCTGTTGATGCAGCTGTTTCTGGTGTTCTTCGGCATCGCCCTGCTCGGTGTCGACGTATCGCCCTGGCTGGCCGCGGCCACCGCGCTGACGCTGTTCACCAGCGCCTTTCTCGCCGAGATCTGGCGCGGCTGCGTCGAATCGATCGGCCGTGGCCAGTGGGAGGCCTCCGAAAGCCTGGCCATGAGCCGCCTGGAAACCCTGCGCCATGTGGTGCTGCCGCAGGCGCTGCGCATCGCCGTGGCGCCCACCGTGGGCTTTTCGGTGCAGGTGATCAAGGGCACCGCGGTGACCTCGATCATCGGCTTCACCGAGCTGACCAAGACCGGCAGCATGCTGGCCAACGCCACCTTCGAGCCGTTCATGGTCTACGGCTTCGTCGCCCTCGGTTACTTCCTGCTCTGCTACCCGCTCTCGCTCGCTGCATACCGCCTGGAAAGGAGGCTGAATGTCACTGCTTAACGTCACCGCCCTGCACAAGTATTACGGCGACAACCATGTGCTCAAGGGCATCGACCTCAAGGTCGAGGAAGGCGAAGTGGTCGCCATCATCGGCCGCAGCGGCTCGGGCAAGAGCACCTTCCTGCGCACCCTCAACGGCCTGGAATCGATCAACGACGGCGTCATCGAAGTCGACGGCGAGTACATCGACGCCGCCCGCGCTGACCTGCGCAGCCTGCGGCAGAAGGTCGGCATGGTGTTCCAGCAGTTCAACCTGTTCCCGCATCTGACCGTCGGCGAGAACGTGATGCTGGCGCCGCAAGTGGTGAAGAAGACCCCGCGCGCCGAAGCCGAGAAGATCGCCCGGCAGATGCTCGAACGGGTTGGCCTGGCGGAGAAGTTCGACGCCTATCCCGAACGCCTGTCCGGCGGCCAGCAGCAGCGCGTGGCCATCGCCCGCGCCCTGGCCATGGCGCCCAAGGTGCTGCTGTGCGACGAGATCACCTCGGCGCTCGACCCCGAACTGGTCAACGAGGTGCTGGCGGTGGTCAAGCAACTGGCCAGCGAGGGCATGACCCTGATCATGGTCACCCACGAGATGCGCTTCGCCCGCGAAGTCGGCGACAAGCTGGTGTTCATGCACCAGGGCAAGGTGCACGAGATCGGCGATCCGAAAGCCCTGTTCGCCGCGCCGCAGACCGAGGAGCTGCGCAACTTCATCGGCTCGGTGAACCTGTGAACGCACCGGCGCCACGGCCGCTGCGTATCGAGCCGCTGACTCGCGCGGCCTTCGCGCCGTTTGGCGAGGTGATCGAAACGGCCGGCGCCAACGCCTTCCCGATCAACGCCGGCACCACCACGCGCTACCACGACCTGGCGCAGGTGGAGCTGGCCGGCGAAGCGCCGCGCACCCTGGTCAACCTGTTCGAGGGCAAGGCCTGGCACGCGCCCATCGAGATCCGCATGCTCGAACGCCACCCGCTGGGCAGCCAGGCGTTCTATCCGGTGGACGGCGCATGCATGCTGATCGTCGTCGCCCCGCCCGGTGAGCTGGACGAGTCGAAAATCCGCGCCTTCATCAGCGCGCCGGACCAGGGCGTGAACTACGCCCGCGGCATCTGGCACCACCCGCTGCTGTGCCTGCAACACCCCGGACGCTTCCTGGTGGTGGACCGTGGCGGCCCGGGGCGCAACTGCGACGAGCAGGCGCTGGAACAACCACTGAGCGTGTTGAACCTGCGGCAGGCACAGGTCTAGACCAGTTTCCTGCGACATCCGTATGCGTTGGCTCATTGGCTCAGTCGTGGCACGATGACGCGGATATCGAACGAGACGCCTTCCCCATGCCCAAAGCTCCTGCCGAGAATTACCCCCTGATCGCCGCCATCGACCTGGGCTCGAACAGCTTTCATATGGTGCTGGCCAAGGCCGACCATGGCGAGATCCGCATCCTCGAACGGCTCGGCGACAAGGTACAGCTGGCCGCCGGTATCGACGAGGAGCGCCAGCTCAGCGAGGAGGCCATGCAGCGCGGGCTGGACTGCCTGCGCCGCTTCGCCCAGTTCACCAACAGCCTGCCGGAAGGCGCCGTACGCATCGTCGGCACCAACGCCCTGCGCGAAGCGCGCAACCGCGCGGTGTTCATCCGCCGCGCCGAGGAGATTCTCGGCCATCAGGTCGAGGTGATTTCCGGCCGCGAGGAAGCGCGCCTGATCTACCTGGGTGTGTCCCACAGCATCGCCGACACCCCCGGCAAGCGCCTGGTCGCCGATATCGGCGGCGGCAGCACCGAGTTCATCATCGGCCAGCGTTTCGAGCCGCTGCTGCGCGAGAGCCTGCAGATGGGCTGCGTGAGCTTCACCCAGCGCTACTTCAAGGACGGCAAGATCACCCCGGCGCGCTATGCCCAGGCCTACACCGCTGCCCGGCTGGAACTGATGGGCATCGAGCAGGCCCTGCGCCGCCTCGGCTGGGAGGATGCCGTGGGCGCCTCCGGCACCATCAAGGCCATCGGCCTGGCGACCAAGGCCGCCGGCCTGGGCAATGGCGAGGTCACGGTCGAGGGTCTGGCCTGGCTCAAGCGCAAGCTGTTCAAACTGGGCGAGGTGGAGAAGATCGACCTCGACGGCATCAAGCCGGATCGCCGCAGCATCTTCCCCGCCGGCCTGGCGATTCTCGAAGCCATCTTCGACGCCTGCGAGATCCAGCGCATGAGCCACTCCGAAGGCGCGCTGCGTGAAGGCGTGCTATACGACCTGCTCGGTCGCCATCAGCACGAGGACGTGCGCGAACGCACGCTGTCGGCCTTCATGGAGCGTTATCACGTCGACCTGGATCAGGCGGCGCGGGTCGAGACCAAGGCGCTCTCGGCACTGGACAAGGTGGCCGACGACTGGGGCCTGACCGACGACTGGCACCGCGAGCTGCTCAGCTGGGGCGCCAGGGTCCACGAGGTGGGCCTGGATATCGCCCACTACCAGTACCACAAGCACGGCGCCTACCTGATCGAACACTCCGATCTGTCCGGTTTTTCGCGTCAGGATCAGCAGATGCTCGCCCTGCTGGTGCGCGGCCACCGACGCAACATCCCCAGGGACAAGTTCGCCGAATTCGGCGAGGAAGGCGTCAAGCTGATGCGCCTGTGCGTGCTGCTGCGCTTCGCCATCCTCTTCCATCACATCCGCGGCACCCAGGACATGCCACAGGTGCAGCTCAAGGCCGGCGAAAACAGTCTGGAAGTGCACTTCCCCGATGGCTGGCTGGCAGCCAACCCGCTGACCCAGGCCGATTTCGAAGCCGAAGCGGAGTGGCTCAAGCGCATCGATCTGACCCTGAGCGTGCGCTGATCATCCGGTGCGCATGGCGCACCCTACGGGCGCGGGCTGGCCTGCAGGGCGGGTGAGACGCGCCAAGAGCTCGAAGCCCCTCGCCCGCCTTTCGGGCACCCCGCTTCGCGTCCCGACCTGATCGCCAGCGAGCAGGCGCTTATCTGCGCATTGCTAGCAAAAGCTACAGCACGCCCCCAACACCCTCTCCCGCCCTTCGGGCACCCTCTCCCGCAAGCGGGAGAGGGCCATCAGATGGCCGCAAGCGGCCTTTTTAACGAGCGCTCACCACCGGTGCAGTCAGTTTCTCCAGCAGCCCGGACTGCGCGCTGCGCGGGTTCTGGTTGCCGGTGGGTTGCTGGCGCAGGTAGCGGCCGTCCGCTTGCAGCACCCAGGCGTGGGTGTTGTCGGTGAGGTAGCTTTCCAGCTCCTTCTTGACCCGGGTGATGAGCTTCTTGCCCTCCACCGGGAAGCAGGTCTCCACGCGCTTGTCGAGGTTGCGCTCCATCCAGTCGGCGCTGGACAGGTAGATCTTCTCGTCGCCGCCATTGAGGAAGTAGAACACCCGCGTGTGCTCGAGAAAGCGGCCGATGATCGAGCGCACCTGAATGTTGTGCGACACCCCGGCGATGCCCGGGCGCAGGCAGCACATGCCGCGCACCACCAGGTCGATCTTCACCCCGGTCTGGCTGGCCTTGTACAGCGCGCGGATCACCTTGGGGTCAGTCAGCGAGTTGAACTTGGCGATGATCTGCGCCGGCTTGCCTTCGGCCGCCGCGGCGGTTTCCTTGGCGATCAGGTCGAGCAGGGTCTTCTTCAGGGTGAAGGGTGCATGCAGCAGCTTCTTCATGCGCAGGGTCTTGCCCATGCCGATCAGCTGGCTGAACAGCTTGGCCACGTCCTCGCCAAGGGCGACGTCGGCGGTAAGCAGGCTGTAGTCGGTGTACAGCTTGGCGTTGCCGGCGTGGTAGTTGCCGGTGCCGAGGTGGGCGTAGCGGACGATTTCGCCGTTCTCGCGGCGCAGGATCAGCATCATCTTGGCGTGGGTCTTGAAGCCGACCACACCGTAGATCACCACCGCGCCGGCCTGCTGCAGGCGGCTGGCCAGTTGCAGGTTGGATTCCTCGTCGAAACGCGCACGCAGTTCGATCACCGCGGTGACCTCCTTGCCGTTACGCGCCGCTTCCACCAGGGCGTCGACGATCTCCGAGTTGGCGCCGGAGCGATACAGGGTCTGCTTGATCGCCAGCACGTGCGGGTCCTTCGCCGCCTGACGCAGCAGGTCGACCACCGGCGTGAAGGACTCGAAGGGGTGCAGCAGGAGGATGTCCTGCTTGCTGACCACGCTGAAGATGTTCTCGGCGTTCTGCAGCAGCTTGGGGATTACGGGGGTGAACGGCGCGTGCTGCAACTCCGGGTGGTTGTCCAGGCCGGTGATGCTGAACAGGCGAGTGAGGTTGACCGGGCCGTTGACCTGGTACAGCTCGCTCTCGGTCAGGCCGAACTGCTTGAGCAGGTGATCGCGCAGGTGTTTCGGGCAGGTGTCGACCACCTCCAGGCGCACCGCATCGCCGTAGCGGCGGCTGAACAGCTCGCCGCGCAGGGCACGCGCCAGGTCCTCGACGTCCTCGGTATCCACCGACAGGTCGGCGTTACGGGTCAGGCGGAACTGGTAGCAGCCCTTGACCTTCATGCCCTGGAACAGGTCGTCGGCATGGGCGTGGATCATCGACGAGAGGAACACGTAGTTGTCGCCGGGACCACCGACTTCCTCCGGCACGCGGATGATCCGCGGCAGCAGGCGCGGGGCCGGGATGATGGCCAGACCGGAATCGCGGCCGAAGGCATCGATGCCCTCCAGCTCGACGATGAAGTTCAGGCTCTTGTTCACCAGCAGCGGGAAGGGGTGCGTCGGGTCGAGGCCGATGGGGGTGATGATCGGCGCGATCTCGTCACGGAAATAGCGGCGCACCCAGGCCTTGAGCTTGGTGGTCCAGAAACGCCGGCGGATGAAGTTGATGTTGTGCTTGGCCAGCGCCGGGAACAGGGTGTCGTTGAGGATGGCGTACTGCCGCTCCACCTGCTCGTGCACCAGCTCGCTGATGCGCGCCAGCGCCTGGTGCGGCTGCAGGCCGTCGGCGCCGGCCTGCTCGCGGGCGAAGTTGATCTGCTTCTTCAGCCCGGCGACGCGGATCTCGAAGAACTCGTCGAGGTTGCTGGAGAAGATCAGCAGGAACTTCAGGCGTTCGAGCAGCGGATAGGACTCGTCCAGCGCCTGCTCCAGCACCCGGATATTGAACTGCAGCTGCGACAGTTCACGGTGAATGTACAGGCTGCTGTCATCCAGGCTGGGAATCGGGGCCGGCGGCGGGGTTTCCACCACGGGCGTCTCGGCGACCACCTCGGCCTGAGGCGGGTTGTTGTCGAGCACTTCGCTGTTGAGTCCTTCGCTGTTCATCGCTGAGTTCCTGAGAGCGTCATCGCCCTTGTTTTAGCAGTTCTGCCGCCCGTACGGCGAAATAGGTGAGGATGCCATCGGCACCGGCGCGTTTGAAGGCGGTGAGCGACTCGAGGATCACTGCCTCGCCGAGCCAGCCGTTCTGGATCGCGGCCATGTGCATGGCGTACTCGCCACTGACCTGATAGACGAATGTGGGCACCTTGTAGGCATCCTTCACCCGCCAGAGGATGTCCAGATACGGCATGCCGGGCTTGACCATGACCATGTCGGCGCCTTCGGCCAGGTCGGCGGCCACTTCGTGCAGCGCCTCGTTGCCGTTGGCCGGGTCCATCTGGTAGCCGAGCTTGTTGCCCTTGCCGAGGTTGGCCGCCGAGCCCACCGCATCGCGGAACGGGCCGTAGTAGGCGCTGGCGTACTTGGCCGAGTAGGCCATGATGCGCACGTTGGGATGGTCGGCCAGCTCCAGCGCCTCGCGAATCGCCTGCACGCGGCCATCCATCATGTCCGAGGGGGCGACCACCTGGGCACCGGCCTCGGCATGCGACAGCGCCTGCTTGACCAGCGCATCGACGGTGATGTCGTTCTGCACGTAGCCGGAGTCGTCGAGGATGCCGTCCTGACCGTGGGTGGTGAAGGGGTCGAGGGCGACGTCGCTGATCACTCCGAGCTCGGGGAATTTCGCCCGCAGGGCGCGGATCGCGCGCTGGGCAATGCCGTCCGGGTTCCAGGCCTCGGCGCCGTCGAGGGACTTCTTCTCCAGGGGGGTGACCGGGAACAGCGCCAGCGCCGGAATGCCCAGTTCGACCCAGTGTTCGGCTTCCTGGAGCAGCAGGTCGATGGACAGGCGCTCGACGCCCGGCATCGACGGCACGGCTTCGCGGCGGTTGTCGCCGTCGAGCACGAACACCGGCAGGATCAGGTCATCGACGCTCAGACGGTGTTCGCGTACCAGACGGCGGGAGAAATCGTCGCGGCGGTTGCGGCGCAGGCGGGTGGCGGGGAACAGGCGATTGGCGGGGGTAACGCTCACGGCAGACTCCAGAGCCCGCACGGGCGGGCCAGTGTGACGGTTATAAGCGACCATTATGACCAAATGATGACGGTCACATGACCGCGTGCGACCGCGGGTCGCACAGCAGTCGCGCATTGTGGCATGGGCCGCCACCTTCCGGGTTCCTCGCGGTCGGAGTAGTCTGCATAACCTGTGTTCATGGGCACGCCACATGCTGCAAGACCTGATCCGCCAGTTCGGCTATCCGGCGCTGATACTCGGCACCTTCCTAGAAGGCGAAGTATCGCTGCTGCTGGCAGCCTACATGGCCGTGCGCAACGTGCTGGAGATCGAATGGGTGGCGCTGTGCGCCTTCCTCGGCACCTTCGCCAGCGATCAGCTGTGGTACTACCTCGGCCGCCGTCACGGTCGCGCGCTGCTGGCCCGCAAGCCGCGCTGGCAGCCGCTGGGCGAACGCGCCAGTGCGCTGATCAAACGCTACCCGGACCTGTGGGTGCTGTGTTTCCGCTTCCTCTACGGCCTGCGTACGGTGATGCCGCTGACCATCGGCCTGTCCGGCTATTCCTGGCGCCGCTACCTGCTGCTCGACGCCATCGGCGCCGGCGTCTGGGCCGGCGGCATCAGCCTGCTGGCCTACAGCCTGGGCCATGCCATGGGCGGCCTGCTGGAAGAGCTGCGCAACTATCAGGTCATCCTGCTCGCCGCCGTGGTACTGCTGCTTGCTCTCGCCTGGCTACACCGGTGGCGTCAGCGCCGGCGCGGCTGAACCGCGCGCCAGCCAGATACCGAGCAGGCTGCTCAGACTGTAGGCGCTCAGCCAGGCCCAGACCGTGAGGTCCAGCGTCAGCATGCCCAGCTCACCGGCCAGCCAGAATGCCGGCAGGTTGCCTGCCAGGCGCAGGCACTCCAGACGCCATGCGTTGCTGCGATTCTCCAGCCACAGGCCGATACTGCACAGGCCCAGGGCCATCCACAGGCAAGCCAGCAGCACTGCGCCTATCGCAAGTGAATCTCCCTGCGCCAGCAGCCACACGCCGGCCAGCAGGTAGCAGACGAACTGCAGCAGTGCGTAGACCTGCGCGCCACGGCCCAGCGCCACCTCGAACTTGCGGAAGTTGCTCAGGTCAGGCTTGGCCTGCGGATGGCGCGCGGCCACGTCGGCCGGGCGCCAGCCGGTGGGCATGAACCAGATGCGCAACCTGTCCCACCAGGAGCCGGCGCGCCGGGCGTCGTGCCACAGGCCGGCATAGACCTGCAGATTGGCCCACAGCGGATTCCAGCTGGCCAGCGGCACGGTCACGCCGAAGATCACCGGCTCCTCGTCGAGCTCCTCCTGGAAGGTGCCAAAAAGCCGGTCCCATACAATGAACACCCCGCCGTAATTGCGATCCATGTAAATAGGGTTCTGTGCATGATGCACGCGGTGATTGGACGGGGTGATGAACAGCCATTCGAACCAGCCCAGCTTGGGGATATGACGGGTGTGCACCCAGAACTGGTAGAGCAGGTTGAGCGCCGCCACCGTGAGAAACACCAGCGGCGGCACACCGAGCACGGCCATCGGCAGGTAGAAGATCCAGCCGAAGACGAAGCCGGTGCTGGTCTGGCGCAACGCCGTGGTGAGGTTGTAGTCCTCGCTCTGGTGATGCACCGCGTGGGCGGCCCAGAGCACATTGCGTTCATGGCCCAGGCGGTGGTTCCAGTAGTAGCAGAAGTCATAGAAGACGAAGGCGAAAACCCAGACCCAGAGGCTGCCTTCGGCGAGTTCGAAAAGCGCCAGATGCTCCCAGGCGAAGGCGTAGGTGAGCAGGCCGACCACCTTGGTCAGCACGCCCGTGGTCTGCGACAGCACGCCGGTGCCGAGGCTGCCCAGGGCGTCGGCCAGGCGATAGGTGCGCATGCCGCGCAGGTGATCGGCGAGCAGCTCGAGAGCGATCAGCAGGAAGAAGAAAGGCACCGCATAGAGAACGTAATTCATGGCCGAGCCGTATCGTTGTGCTTGTCTTGGGGCTAGTCTGTTATTCATCCTAATCCCCGGCCCACAGCGGTTCACGGCGGCAAATGACAGTCTGTGTGGCATTTGGCGACAGCCACCCGTGCCGAGGGGCAACACCGAATTGGCAACATCCCGCCGCCCGCCGGCACCAACTGGTGCAACGAGCGGCGTTTTCCTCATCAGGAGTCGAGCATGAGCAAGAAAGTGGCAGTGATTCTGTCCGGCTGTGGCGTCTACGATGGCGCCGAGATCCATGAAAGCGTGATCACCCTGTTGCGCCTCGACCAGCGCGGCGCAGTGGTGCAGTGCTTCGCTCCCAACGTGCCGCAACTGCACGTGGTCGATCACTACAGCGGCGACGAGATGGACGAAACGCGCAACGTGCTGGTGGAATCGGCGCGCATCGCCCGCGGCAAGATCAAGGACGTCAAGGAGCTGCACGTGGCCGAGTTCGACGCGCTGATCCTGCCCGGCGGATTCGGCGTGGCCAAGAACCTCTCCGACTTCGCCACCAGCGGCGCGGGCTGCACCGTGCAGCCGGACGTGCTGGCCGCCTGCAAGGCCTTCGTCGATGCCGGCAAGCCAGTCGGCCTGATGTGCATCGCGCCGGCGCTGGCGGCGAAGATCTTCGGCGCTGGCGTGATCTGCACCATCGGCACCGACCACGACACCGCCACCGCACTAACCCAGATGGGCGCCGAGCACCACGAGTGCGAAGTCAGCGACATCGTCGAGGATCATGCTCGCAAGCTGGTCACCACACCGGCCTACATGCTCGCCCAGTCAATCGCCGAGGCGGCTTCGGGCATCAACAAGATGGTCGACCGCGTCTTGGAGCTGGCGCACCACTGACCTGGGTGGGCTGAAGCCCACCCTACGAAACTCAACGTTCCAGCCTGTAGGGTGGGCTTTAGCCCACCAATGGCGATCAATGCGGGATAGAGCGGAACGCCGCCCGGCACACCCTACCAGCCAGCGCCACTAAAGGGCGCTTCGGTCATTGGCCAGGGCAGTCTGGCCGTCACGCTGGTCAAGCGGTTCGCGCTGCGGCAGCGTGGCGGCAGATTTCCCGGAGCCCTGCCATGACCCAGCCCTTCGTCCTCAGCCCCGACCTGCAGCAGGCGGTAGCCGCCTTCTTCCAGCGCATCCCCTTCAACCAGGTGCTCGGCATCGAGCTCGATGAGCTGAGCCCGGAGCGGGTGACCATGCACCTGCCGATGAAGCCCGAACTGATCGGCAACTTCGTCCACGGCATCCTCCATGGCGGGGTGATTTCCTCGCTGCTCGACGTCTGCGGTGGCGCCATGGCGCTGATCGGCGCCTTCGCCAACCACCAGCACCTGCCGCCGGCCGAGCGCATGAGCAAGCTGTCCAAGCTCGGCACCATCGACCTGCGCATCGACTACCTGCGCCCCGGCCGCGGTCAGCGCTTCACCGCCACCGCCCTGCCGCTGCGCGCCGGCAACAAGGTGGCGGTGATTCGCATGGAGCTGCACAACGACGAAGGGGTGCTGGTGGCCGTCGGCACCGGCACCTATCTGTGCGGCTGAAGGAGGGCGCGGAGCTCGGATGCGGTTGCCCGCCGTTCCGGATTTCATCCGGGCTACAAGGCTGAAAAAGGGTTTGCCGGCCACCCGTCGCCCGGATGCAATCCAGGGCCGCTAACGGCTCAGCCGCGTGAGAATCCGGTCCAGCGCATTGGCGAAGGCCTGCCGATCCTTCTCCGAATAGGGCGCCTGGCCGCCGCCGACCTGGCCCTGCTCGCGCAGATCGGTGAACAGGTTACGTACCGCCAGGCGCTCGCCCATGTTGCGCTCGTCGAACTCGCGGCCACGCGGATCGAGCGCCGCCACGCCCTTCTTCACCAGGCGGTCGGCCAGCGGTACGTCGCTGCAGATCACCAGCTCGCCGGGCACGGCATGCTCGACCAGGTGATCGTCGGCCGCATCCGGCCCGCTGGGTACCACGATCAGTTTCACGCAGGCGAAATTCGGCCGCGCCACGGCCTGGCCCGCCACCAGCACCACTTCGAAACCCCGTTTGAGGGCGAACTTGACCACCTGATCGCGCGCCGCCCTCGGGCAGGCGTCGGCGTCTATCCAGACACGCATGCAGCACCTTCCAGCAGAAATCGGTCGCCAGTATGCCAGCCCGCGTGGGCAGAGAGGCGCTTCAAGCGTTGTAGAAGGCCTGGCAGCGCTCGCGCACCGCACGCGAGAGGTTGTCGTCGGCCAGTTCGATCAGATCCAGCTCGACCTCATCCGGCAGCAACTCGGCCACCAATGCCGCCAGACGACGTTGCACCTGCACGTTGGCGCCCTCCACCGCCAGCAGCAGACGCGGCTGCGGGCCGATGGCCGGATCGCGCAGGGCGGCCAGATAGGCCTGCTGCACCGAGAGCTCGGCACAGGCTGCGGCCAGCGCCTGTTCCAGGGGCGGATGGCGCAGGGCCGCCAGCGCCAGATCGGGGCTGTCGGCGTAATGGGTGGAATGAACAGTGGAGGACATGCGTGCACTCGTCAGAGGGAAATGAGCTCAGCCTAGGCCCACTCTGACCCTCTGTCGTGGTGACGGTTCACGCTATGGAGGATCGAAGGCACCGCGCGCGCCTCGACCCTCCTTCGCCGGCCTAGGCCTGCTCGGCAAGCCGACGACGCTCGCCGCGCAGGCTGCGCCCATACAGCAGGGCGATGCCGGCCAGCGCCAGCCCCTGCGCCGACAGGCTCCAGGCATCGGCGTGGATGCCCAGCCAGTCGAATTCGAAGAAGGCCACCGGCCGCGTACCGAGCACCCCGGCCTCCTGCAGCGCAGCGACGCCGTGTCCGGCGAAGACCACCGAGAGCACGCACAGCAGCACCGCATTGACGCCGAAGAAGGTCGCCAGCGGCAACTTGCGCGAACCGCGCAGGATCACCCAGGCCAGGCCGATCAGCAGCACCAGCGCCGCGGCGGCACCGGCCAGCACCGCGCCATGCCCGGCCGGGCCGGCCTGCAGCCAGAGGGTTTCGTAGAACAGGATGACTTCGAACAGCTCGCGGTACACCGAGAAGAACGCCAGCACGGCGAAGCCGAAACGACCACCACCGCCGACCAGGCTGCTCTTGATGTAGTCCTGCCAGGCCGCGGCGTGACGGCGATCATGCATCCATACGCCGACCCACAGCAGTACCACGCTGGCGAACAGCGCAGTGGCGCCTTCGAGCAGCTCGCGCTGGGCGCCGCTGATGTCGATCAGGTAGGCCGCCGCCGCCCAGGTCGCGACACCGGCGAGCAGCGCCAGACCCCAGCCAATGTGCACACTGCGTACCGCCTGCTGCTGGCCGGTATTGCGCAGGAAGGCGAGAATCGCCGCCAGCACCAGAATCGCCTCGAGCCCCTCGCGCAGCAGAATCAGCAGGCTGGCGAAGAAGCTCAGGCTGTCGTCCATCGCGCCATCGGCCAGCAGTGCAGCGGACTTCTCCAGCTCCACCTTGGCCTGCTCCAGGGCCTGGGCAGCCTGCGCGACGCTGGCACCATCCTGCAGCGCCTGCCGATAGGCCATCAGCGCGCGCTCGGTGGTCTTGCGCTGCACCGCATCGAGGTTGTCCAGCGCGCTTTCGACCAGTTCGAAGCCTTCCAGATAGGCGCCGACGGAGAGGTCGTAGGCCTGCTCGCGATCACCGTTGCGATAGGCCTGCAGGCTGCGCTCCAGGGTGTCACGGGTATAGCCGATCAGCTGCTGCGGGCCGCGCTGCTCCAGTAGCGGATGCGCGCGCTGAGCGCGGAACGCGGCGACATCGCCACCGGCGGCAGCAATTTCGGCGGGCGTGCGCCCTGCCAGCTCGCTCATGGCGAAGCGTGTGTGGCTCTGCGCCGATGCGGCGGTGAAACCGGCGATATAGGCAGCCAGATCCCAGCGCTGACGCTCGTCGAGCTGATCGGCGAAGGCCGGCATATCGGTGCCTTCGATGCCCAGACCGAGGGTGTTGTAGAGATCGTAGAGGCTCAGCCGATCCAGACGCGCGGCATCACGCAGATTGGCCGGTGCCGGTTCCAGACCGATGCCGGCAGGTCCGTCGCCCAGGCCGGTATCGCCGTGGCACACCGAACAGTGCTGGGCATACAGCGGCGCGCCGCGTTCGGGGTCCGGTGTCAGGATCGGGGTCTGGGCTACCTGATAGAGCTCGGCCAGACGTGCGCCGAGCTGACGCGCGGCACCGGCCACCGCCTCACCGGGTTGGCGCTGAGCGATGGCCTGGCGCAGATCGACCACGCCCCGCTCCAGCTCGTCGCGTCCGGCGCGGGCCGGCAAGGCGACGACCAGGCCCTGCAGCACGTCGAGAAACTCCAGCTGTTCCTGATATTCGCCAGCGTCGATGACCTGGCCGCCCGCCACGGTGGCGGGGTAATCGGCGCCGATGTAGCCGATCAGATGCAGCGCCTGTGCGGCGCCGTCGAGTGGCTCGCCGATGGCGAGAAAGCTGAGCATGGCCAGCAAGGGCAGCGTCAGCCAGGAAAGGGCGAAACGAAAGCGGCTCATCAATGCATCCCAAACGAGAATGGGTGGCATTAAATTGTTGCGTGGCTAAGGAATTCGCACAAGGAGAATCTGAAATATCTGGTAACAATCAGTCGAACGGAGCGTTGCGACTGCATCGCCAGAGCGGCAGCGGCGACATCGCCGCCGCTGCCGAACCCGCGGCTCAGACCGCGGCGCGTTTGACCGTGGCCAGCAGACCGGCAGCGGCGGCGAACAGCGCGGCGAAACTGCGGTTCATCACCCGCTGCTGCCGCGGCGTGCGCAGCGCGCGCAGCACCCGCGAAGCCAGGCCGGTGTAGCCGGCCATGACGATCAGGTCGACCACGATCATGGTCAGGCCCATCACCAGATACTGCGCCAGCAAAGGCGCATGCGGATTGATGAACTGCGGCAGCACGGCGAGCATGAAGACGATGGCCTTGGGGTTGCTGGCATTGACCAGAAAGCCGCGCAGCACCAGGGTCAGCGGCCGCCCGCTGGGGCGCTCGGTGGCACCGGCATCCAGATCGCTGGGAAGGGCGACCCACTGCTTGTAGGCGAGAAACACCAGATAGGCGACGCCGAACCATTTGATCAGGCTGAAGGCCAGCGCCGAGGCGGCGAGGATGGCGCCCACGCCCGCCGCGACGATGGCGATCTGCAGGGCCAGGCCGAGCTGCAGGCCGAGGGCGTTCCAGTAACCGCGCCAGAAGCCGTATTGCAGGCCAGCGGACATCGACGCCACGGCGCCGGCACCGGGCGACAGGCTGATCACCCAGCAGGCGACGAAGAAAGCGAGCCAGGTTTCCAATGCCATGATGCGTACCTCGGGGAGCAGAAATCGGGAGAACGGCTTCACAGCCTACTCCTGCGCCAGCCTCCGAGCCAGACGTTCAGCGCCAGCGGCGCACGGATTTCTGGAAGAACAGGCTGTTGGGCACCTGCAGCAGGGCACCGGCAGCGTCTTCGGCGAGATCCTGCAAGGTGGTGTAGAACAGGTTGATGGCGATCACCCGCCCCTTCACCCCTGGCTTGTCCGCGCTATCGATCACCTCGACCGTATCACCGATACGAAACGGCCCCATGGTGAAGATCAGCAGCGCGCAGAACATGTTCGACAGCACGCTCCAGATGGCGAAGAAGGCCACGGCGGCCACGGCGGTGAACCCGGTCAGGGCTGTCCACAACACCGTTGCCGAGACGCCCAGGCGCTCGAGCACCAGCATGAAGGCACTGCCCATGATCAACCAGCGCAACAGGCCGCGCAGCGGCTGCAGCACCTCCTGCGGCAACAGGCTGTAGCGCGCGCCCAGGCGGCTGATGGCACGGGTGAGAATGCGCTGGGCGATCCACGCCAGCAGGATGATCAACAGCACCTGGCCGGCACGGACCAGCGGCTCGCGCCAGGCCACCAGCAGTTCCAGCTGCTCCATCACTCAGCCTCCTCCAGTTGCTGCTGCAACGCCTCCAGGGTTTCCAGGGCCAGCAGCCAGGCTTCCTCCAGCTCGGCCTCGCGCGCCTTGAGCTGCGCCTGCTCGGCCAGGCGCTCGCGCAGCTCATCCTTGCGTGCGGACTCGTACAGGCCACTGTCGCCCAGCTGGGTTTCCACGGTAGCGAGCCTTTCCTGCACCTTGCCCAGCTCCTGCTCGAGCTTGTCGGCCTGCTTCTTGTGCGGCGCCAGTTGCTGGCGCAGCGCCGCGGCAGCCTGGCGCTGGGCGCGCTTGTCGGTCTTCTCGGCACCGGCGGCCGGCGCTGCGACCGGCTGCTGGCGGGCGCGAAAATCGATCAGCCAACGCGCATAGTCGTCCAGGTCGCCCTCGAACGGCTGGATGCGCCCGTCGGCCACCAGAAGGAACTCGTCGGTGGTGCTCTTCAGCAGGTGACGGTCGTGGGAGACCACCAGCACCGCCCCGGCGAATTCCTGCAGGGCCATGGTCAGCGCCAGGCGCATTTCCAGATCGAGGTGGTTGGTCGGTTCGTCCAGCAACAGCAGGTTGGGCTTCTGCCAGGCGATCAGTGCCAGGGCCAGGCGTGCCTTCTCGCCGCCGGAGAAATTCAGCACCGGCTCGTCGCAGCGCTCGCCACGGAAATCGAAGCCGCCGATGAAGTCGCGCAGGGTCTGCTCGCGCTCGCTCGGCGCCAGGCGCTGCAGATGCAGCAGCGGGCTGGCCTTGGGGTCCAGGGCATCGAGCTGATGCTGGGCGAAGTAGCCGATGGCCAGGTTCTCGCCACGGGCCAGCTCACCGCCGAGCACGGCCAGGTCGCCGGCCAGGGTCTTGATCAGGGTCGACTTGCCCGCGCCGTTGGGGCCGAGCAGGCCGATACGTGCACCGGGTGCCAGGCTCAGCTTGACCTTCTCCAGCACCGTCTTGTCGCCGTAACCCAGGCGCGCCTCGGACAGGTTGAGCAGCGGGCTGGAGACCTTGTCCGCCTCGCGGAAGACGAAGTCGAAGGGCGAATCGACATGGGCCGGGGCCAGCTCCTCCAGGCGCTCCAGCGCCTTGATGCGGCTCTGTGCCTGGCGTGCCTTGGTCGCCTTGGCCTTGAAGCGGCGAATGAAGTCTTCCATGTGCGCACGCTGCGCCTGCTGCTTCTCGTACGCCTGCTGCTGCTGCGCCAGACGCTCGGCGCGGGTGCGCTCGAAGGCCGAGTAGCCGCCGCGGTAGAGGGTCAGCTTCTGCTGCTCCAGGTGCGCCACATGGTCGACCACGGCATCGAGGAAATCACGGTCGTGGGAGATCAGCAGCAACGTGCCGGGATAGCCCTTGAGCCACTCCTCCAGCCAGAGGATGGCGTCGAGGTCGAGGTGGTTGGTCGGCTCGTCGAGCAGCAGCAGCTCGGAGGGGCACATCAGTGCCTGAGCCAGGTTCAGGCGCATGCGCCAGCCCCCGGAGAAGTCGCCGACGCGCCTGTCCATCTGCTCGCTGGTAAAGCCCAGGCCGGCCAGCAGCTTGCGCGCACGCGAATCGGCGCTGTAGCCCTGGGCAATGTCCAGTTCGCTGTGCAGACGGGCGATGGCGCTGCCGTCGTGGGCGGCCTCGGCCCTGGCCAGTTCGGCCTGGATCGCGCGCAGGTGCACATCGCCATCGAGCACGTAGTCCACCGCCAGACGCTCGAGGTTGTCCACCTCCTGGCGCATATGGGCGATGCGCCAGTCCGGCGGCAGCTGGCAGTCGCCCGCGTCGGGGCCGAGCTCACCGCGCAGCAGGGCGAACAGGCTGGATTTGCCGGCGCCATTGGCACCGATCAGACCGACTTTCTGGCCGGCGTGCAGGGTCAGCTCGGCGCCTTCGAGCAGGCGTTGCGGACCACGCTGTAGAGTGAGGTTCTGGAGTCGGATCATAATGGCCGCGGAGTCTACCAAATCGCCCCGGAGGCCGCGTGCAGGATCTGTGGAATTTCGCCCTCGAACTCTATGCCAGACCGGGCGTGGAACAGGCCTGCCTGGATTTGCAGGACGCCGGTAGCGACGTCTGCCTGCTGCTGACCGGCGCCTGGCTGCAGCAACGTGGCGTGCGCTGCATGGATGAGCGCCTGCGCGCACTGACGGAGGTGGCGGGCCCCTGGCAACGTGAAGTGGTCTCGCCCTTGCGGCAGACGCGGCGCCACTGGCGCACGGCCGCAGGTCAGGATGCCGAATTGGCCGCCCTGCGTGAACAGATCAAGAAGCTGGAATTGCAGGCCGAGCGGGTGCTGCTCGAGCGGCTGCAGGCGCTGGCCGCGAACTGGCCAGACGAAGAGGCGCGAAGCGACTGGCTGCTTGCCCTGACCGGCGAGAACAGCGCCGCGCTGCAGGTGCTGCGCGGCGCCACTCGCCTCGCTTAGGACGCGCTCGGAGCAACCGGTGCGGCAGCCCCGTTGGTGGCCGCAGGCGCGGCGGGTGCAGCCGGAGCAGCAGGTGCGGCGGCCGGTTTGGCGGCAGCGGGCTTGGCCGGGGCCTTCTTGGCGGGCGCCTTCGCGGTGGCCGGTTTCTTCGCGGCGACCGGTTTGCTGGCGGGCTTGGCAGCCGGTTTGGCAGGCGCCGACTTGGCAGCGGGTTTGTCTGCTGCAGGTTTGGCGGCGGATGGCTTGGCCGCAGGCTTGCTCGCCACGGGCTTGGCTGGAGCCTTTGCCGCAGCCGGCTTGGCAGCCGCTTTGGGCGCCACCGGTTTAGCCGCCGCTTTCGGCGCTACCGGTTTGGCTGGTGCCTTGGCTGCAGCAGTCTTGGCCGCAACAGGTTTGCCAGCGGCCGGCTTGGCGGCAGGCTTGCTTGCCGCAGCGGGCTTGGCGGCCGGTTTGGCAGGAGCCTTCTTCGCCGGCGCCTTGGCAGCAGCCGGTTTCTTCGCGGCAGCCGGCTTGCTGGCCGGTTTGGCTGCGGGAGCTGCGGCCTTGGCCTCGCGCCCATCGAGCGCCTTGGCAGCGGCTTCCTTCACCTTGCCGACGCCCTGCGCCAGCTTCAGGCTTTCCTGCGCGTCACGCTTGAGCTGGGCGATGTAGCCGCGGGTTTCGCTCTGGCGAGCCTTGAGGGTATCGAGCAGCTCTTCCAGCTCGGCTACCACGTCCTTGGCCTTGGCTTGCGCCTTGGTCTTGCCGGCAACGGCGGCGTCTTGCAACTTGCCGCGCGCCTTGTGCAGTTTTTCCTGTGCCTTGCCGCGTTGCTTTTCCAGCTTGGCGAGCAGTTTCTCGGCATCGACGAGCGCTTGCGAGCAGGCATTTTCCAGATGCTCGAGCAGGCTGGCAGACAGTTGGTGCAGCAGATGCAGGGGGGTACTGATGGTCTTCTTCTTGGCCGACATGGCGCGCCTCCAGGCGGATGTGGATGCGCCCATACTAGACGCAGGCGAGAAGGCTCGCCATAGGCCTTTTGGCAAGCAGAGCGCGGGCACTGCCCGCCTGGCATAATCGCCGGCATATTCACCGGGAGACATCGTCATGAGCCGCGCCGTACTAGCCGCCCTTGCTATCTGCTGCAGCCTGAGCGCGCAGGCCGACCAGCACCAGCAGGATCTGGCCTACAGCCTCGGCGTACGCCTTGGCGAGCGCCTGCATGAAGAGGTACCCGACCTGCCGCTGGGCGAACTGCTCGAAGGCTTGCGCCAGGCTTACGAGGGCAAGCCTCTGCGGCTCGATGCCGCGCGCATCGAGCAGCTGCTCGATGAACACGAAGCCCGTATCGACGCCTCGCCTCAACGTCATGACAAGGCCATCGAATCCGAGCAGCGCTTTCTCGCCGGGGAAAGTCGTCGCCCCAACGTGCGGGAGCTGGGCAATGGCGTGCTGGTGACCGAGCTCAGCCCTGGCAGTGGCCCCAGGCCCACCGCCCGCAGCCGAGTGCAGGTGAGTTATCGCGGCGAGCTGGCCGACGGCAGTGTCTTCGACGAGAGCAGTACGCCACAGTGGTTTCGTCTGGACAGTCTGATCGCGGGCTGGCGCAGTGCGCTGCTGCAGATGCCGAAAGGCGCCCACTGGCGCCTGGTGATTCCATCGAATCAGGCTTACGGAGAAGAAGGCGCGGGAGATCTGATACCGCCCCATGCGCCCCTGGTGTTCGATCTACGCCTGCTGGACGTGACCGACTGAACGTCGATCCAAGACAGACAAGGCCCGGAGTCATCCGGGCTCGTGTGCGTCAGGCCGTCAGAGGGCTTCGGCGGCCTGCTCCTGATGGGCGTTGTGCAACACCTCGATCAGGCAGTCTTCCAGTTCGAAACGCTCGTGCAGCAGCTGACCCAGACGGTTCAGCTCCGCCACCAACGACACGCTGTCACGGCAGTCGCCGTTGTCGCAACGGTCATTGAAGGCCAGCGCCACCTCGGTGATGGCTTCGATGCGCGGGTAGATCTGCTTGGCCAATTCCAGGCCGCGCTTGTCGTTGAATGCCTTGGCCTCGCTGGTGAGCTGCTCGTAGACCTCGAAGTGACCGGCCGATACGTAATCCACGAGGATTTCGCAGAAGCCCTGCAGGGCTTCGCCGTTGATGGCAGGCGCCTGCGGTGCTTTGCTGAGCGCCGTATAGGCCAGCACAAGCTCGCGACGCTCCCCCAGCCAGCGGTCGATCAACTGATGGACCCCACCCCAACGTTCCTGTGCGTTCTGGCAACTCTCAAGCATGATGGACCTCACTTCCCTTCTTGCTAATGCCTGTCGTACGTCCGCTCCCGAGACGTTTTTATGGCCTGCAGCCCCTTGGCGGCCACCCTCTGGGCCGTCGCTGCGCGACGATAAAAATCTATCTCGACGATTTTCTGTCAACCGGTGCTCGGTTTTGGGAAGGCAACCGCAAAACGGCGTTTTTCCGGCGGTGCGTGCGAGCCAGATTATGCCCCTGGGCAACGGCCATCAAGGCACCGCCGCGAGAAATTTCATACGAGCGTTTAATCGACAGACCGCGAGGCCCGCGGCTCCAGGCGTTGCGCCTGATCAGTCGCGGCGCAGCAGCTGAAACAGGCAGAAACCGATCATGCCGATGAAGCCGAGCAGGCTCCATTCCGGGATGCTCATGCCGAACAGCGTCCACTTCACTTCGGCACAGTCGGCGCTGCCCTGGAACACCAGACGCACGATGTCCTGCATCGGCAGGGCCTGCATCATGAATTCCAGGCTAGGCAGGCAGGCCTCGAGCTGGTCGGCCGGCACGCTCTGCAACCAGATCTGCCGACCGGCAGTGGCGGCACCGGCGCCGGCGAACAGCAGCGCCAGCAGCGCATAGATGCGCCGGCCAAGGCGAGCGGGGCCATGAATGGCGGCCAGCAGGCAGATGACGCCGAAGGCGATCACACAGATGCGCTGCAGCACGCACATCGGGCAAGGCTCGAGGCCGACGACGTGCTCAAGGTACAGGGCAGCCGCCATCAGCAGCACGCAGCCGATAAATGCCAGGAAGAACAGGGGACGCGGACTGGCCAGATGCATGACGGCTCCGGGAGGGAAATCGAGGGTCGTAACGGTAGAGGAAAGCGAGGGCGCCTTTCAAGGCGCCCCAGGCTGGGTCAATGGCTGTTCATCCGGCCGCAGCCGCCCTCCGTCTGCTGGCGCCGCCCGCTGCGGCAATCGGCCGCAACCCTTCAGGCGCTCGCGCCCTGCGGTTGCGGCAAGGGTGGCAGGCCCTGATGCAGCAGGCCGAGGCTTTCCAGCAACAGCTGATTGCTGCGCTCCAGCTCACCCAGCTGGGCCAGCAGACGCGCCAGCTCGGCACAGGTCTCGGGATGGCGTTCGAGCTTGAGGCTGGTTTCGAAATAGTCGCGCGCCTTGCCCCACAGCTGGTTCTGCAGGCAGAGCCGCCCCAGGGTCAGGAGCAAGGCCGGGTCCTGCGGATGCTGCTTGAGCCAGAGCTCGGCGGTCTGCAGCTGACGCGCCGGGTCGGCGCCGCGCAGCACACCGTAGAACCGCGCGAGGCGGCTGTCGTAGCTGCGCTTGAGGGTGCTGCGCAGCACCTCCTCGGCTTCTTCCTGGGCTCCCAGACGACGCAGTTGCTCGACATAGGTGGCGACCAGCTCGGGCTCCTGACGCAGGGGCGCGGAGAGCTGCTGCCAGGCCTGGGTCAGCGGCTGCAGCGCCGTTTCGCCCTGGCCCTGACCGGCAAGGCCGGCATCGGCGAGACGGCCGCGCCAGGTTTCGCGCTCCAGCTCGTCGAGTTCGGCCGCCGGCAGCGCCTTCTCCTTGCGCAGCTCGGGCAGCAGCCCCAGCAGAGCCGACCAGTCCTGGCGCTGCAGGTACAGGCGCTGCAGCTGACGCAGCACCAGGTGATGCCCCGGGTGGCGCTGGCGCATCACCTGCAGGGTTTCCAGCGCGGCCTCGCTGTCGCCACGGCTGCGCTGCAGTTCGGCATGGGTGAGGGCGATGGCCAGCTCGGCCTGCGGCTGCTTGTGCAGGGCTCGCTCGAGCAACTCATCGCTCTGTTCGTGCTGACCCAGCTTGTTCGCCGCGCGCGCGGCGCCCAGGTAATACATCAGCGGCTGGCTGTCGGCCTCGGCGGCGCGGGTCAGCTGGCGCTGGGCACGTGCCCAGCGGCCCTCGGCGAGATCCAGCAGGCCCTGTTCGGAGGCCAGACGCACGCGACGATTGCGATGCAGCCGCGACCAGGGGTTGGCCAGGCGAGTCGAGCTGAGCAGCAGGCGCAATGTCCACTTGATCAGGTAGTAGAGCACCACCACGGCCAGGACCAAACCGAGGAACGCCCACAGGCCGGACTGGTAACGAAACCCCTGGTAGGCGAACAGCACGTAGCCGCGATCCGCCTCCATGGCCAGATGGAGCAGGTAGAGGCCGGCTGCGACGGCCAGCAGTACCAGAAGCCAGAGCAGGCGTCTCATTGCGCCTCCTCGGCCGCGGCGGCCCCCTGCCGGCGCTGCGCCTGCTTGCGGTGCAGGTAGGCCTGCAGCGCGTCGAGCGAATCGCTCAGATCCGGCACCTTGACCTCGACGGTGGCGTCCGCCAGTTCGGCGAAGCGCTGGCGCAGGGCACGGCTGTCCGGGTTGTCCAGGTTGAAGTGGGCATCGAGGATCTCCTCGGCCTGCTTCAGCGCCTGCCGGTACACGCCGGTCTGGCCGTGCAGGGCGGCCCACTGCGCCTGCTCCAGCGCCAGCGACAGGCTCAGCCGCACCTGCGACAGGCTCTGCCCGGACAGCAGCGGCCGCACGTTGCGGTCAGCGTCGAACTCGATGCGGAAGTACTCCGACAGTTTCTTCACCCATTCGCCCCACCAGGCGCTGCCATCGCCCTCGGCAGCCAGGTCGGAGAGCACGTCGCCCTGGCCTTCGAAGGTCGGCGCCAGCGGATTGAGCGTGGCAGCCTGCTCGCGCAGCGCGCCCAGTTGCAGGAACAGACCGACGCGGTCCGGGCGCTGCGTGGTGCGCAGCGCTTCCAGGCTGCGGCTGAGCTGCTCACGGGCGGCGAATGCGGCGGGGTCGTCCTGCTCGCGCAGGATGTCATCGGCCGTCAGCACCAGGGCCTCGGCGCTGGCGACGTCCTGCAGGGCGGACAGACGCAGGCTGGCCAGGCGCAGCAGGTGCTCGGCCTCGTCCAGGCGCCAGTCCTGGCGGCTGCCGTCGAGCACCGACTCCAGGCGCTGGCTGAGGCGCTGCTGATCGGACTGCAGGTTGGCCAGCAGGCGGCGCCGTTCGTTCAGTTCGGCGGCACTGGGCAGCTCGGCGAGCCGCGCATCGAGCTGCCGGGCCAGTCCCTGAAGCTGTTTCGCGCTGTCGTCGCGCGTGCGCTGCAGGGCCTCGGCCTGCTGCTGATCCCTGCTCTGCATCTGTTGCAATTGCCAGAGGCTCCAGCCGCCGGCGCCAGCGCCGGCCAGGCCGATCAGCAGAGCGAACGCGGCAAGCCCGGTCGCGGCGCCATTGCGCGCTGGCTTCACGGGCGGGGTCGGGGTGGTGTTCACGGCCTCGCTGGCCGGTTTTTCTTCTGGCGTTTGCGGGGTGGCTGCTTCGCTCACGTATCCGTCCTTTTAGAGGGCGGCAGCCGGAAACTGCTCCAGGGCTGCCAGCAAGGCCGCGGCACTGGCGCCGCGACAGTCCACAACGATCTGCGCACCCGCAGCGCGTGCCTGTTCGGCGACACGCGGGCTGGGTACGAACAAGGGTAGCCGAGCCAACGCCGGCCAGTCATCGCCAGCCAGCTGCAGCAGATGCTCGAAACCCTGTCCACTGCTGACCACCAGGCCGTTCAGGCGTTCCGCCTGCACGCGCCGGCTCAGTTCGCCCGTCGGGTATGGCGGCAGCACGCGGCGATACAGTGGCAGATAGTCGACACTCGCACCTTGGCCGCGCAAGCATTGGCCGAGGAATTCTCGGCCACCCTCGCCACGCAGGATCAGCACCTGCGGCGCGGGCTCGGCGGCCAGCGCGCCCTGCAGGGCCGGCAGCGCAAGCAGGGCTTCGCTGTCGTCGCCGCGCTCGGGGTAGTGGACAGACAGGCCATGCTCGGTGAGCAGCGCTGCCGTGGCGGCCCCGACGGCGAACCAGGGCTGACCGGTCACTGGCTCGGCGCGGTGACGATCCAGCAGCGCCAGGCCGAGGCGCGCAGCAGGTTTGCTGACCACGATAACCGCGCAGTAGCGTTGCAGTTCGGCGAAGGCGATGCGCTGCTCGGCCGTCTCGGGCAGCGGCTCGATACCCAGCAAGGGCATGCAGCTGCCGGTGATGCCGTGTTCGGCCAGCGTTTGCGCCAGCGCCGCACAGTCCTCTGCAGGACGGGTCAGCAGCAGGCGCCAGGCGCTCACGGGTGGCCGGCCTCGCCATAAACGGCCTTGAGGATGGCCTCGGCGCCCTGCGCCAGCAGCGCCTCGGCCACCCGCACACCCAGGGCTTCGGCGTCGCTGCTGGCGGCGCGGTCTTCTGCGCGCAGCAACAGGCCGCCGTCAGGCTGGCCGACCAGGCCGCGCAGCCACAGTTGGTCGTTCTCCAGCAGCGCGTAGCAGGCGATGGGCACCTGGCAGCCGCCATTGAGGCGCTTGTTCAATGCACGCTCGGCGGTCACGCGCAGCGCGGTTTCGCGGTGATGCAGCGGCGCCAGCAGCGCATGGATCTCGGCGTCGGCGCTTCGGCACTCGATGCCGACGGCACCCTGGCCACCAGCCGGCAGGCTGTCCTCGGCGCTGATCGAGCTGCGGATACGGTCCTGGAAGCCGAGGCGGATCAGGCCGGCGGCGGCAAGGATGATGGCGTCGTACTCGCCGGCATCGAGCTTGGCCAGACGGGTGTTGACGTTGCCGCGCAGGAAGTGGATTTTCAGATCGGGCCGGCGGGCCAGCAGCTGGGCCTGGCGACGCAGGCTGGAGGTGCCCACCACGCTGCCGGCCGGCAAGGCGTCGAGGCTGTCATAGGTGTTGGAAACGAAGGCGTCGCGCGGGTCCTCGCGCTCGCAGATGCAGTACAGGCCCAGGCCTTCGGGGAAGTCCATCGGCACGTCCTTCATCGAATGCACGGCGATGTCGGCCTCGTTCTCCAGCAGCGCGGTTTCCAGTTCCTTGACGAACAGGCCCTTGCCGCCGATCTTCGCCAGCGGCGCATCGAGCAGCTTGTCGCCGCGGCTGACCATGGGCACCAGACTCACCAGCAGACCGGGGTGGGCCTGTTCGAGGCGGGCTTTGACATATTCGGCCTGCCACAGGGCCAGGGCGCTCTTACGGGTGGCGATGCGGATTTCGCGGGGCATGATGGGGCAATTCCAGAAAACGATTGCCGCGAATCATAACAGGCTCGCCAGGCGCCAGTGGCGGGAGGCGGCCATAGGCCGCAGCTACAGCGACTGCATCAGCTTGCGCACGCCGGCCACATGGCGCCGGCTGACCACCAGCGAGTCGCCGTCCAGGCCTTTCAGGAACAGCTGGAAATGCCCCAGCGGCGTACGCTGCAGGCGCTCGATGCGCTCACGGGCAACCAGCGCATTGCGGTGGATGCGTACGAAGCGGTCGCCGAATTCGTCCTCCAGCGCCTTGAGCGGCTCGTCGAGCAGCACCTCGCCGCCCTCGTGGCGCAGCGTCACGTACTTGTGATCGGCGATGAAGTAGACCACGTGATCCAGCGGGACCAGCTCGATACCCTTGCGCGTGCGGGCGCTGATGTGGGTCCGCGGGCCGCCGCCACTTTCCGCGGCCGGGCGGGTCAATGCCGCCAGCTGCACGCGGTTGGGCCGCTCGGCCTTCTTCAGCGCCTCGCTGAGATTCTCTGCCCGCACCGGCTTGACCAGATAGCCGACCGCGCTGACCTGGAAAGCCTCCAGGGCGAATTCATCGTGAGCCGTGCAGAAGATCACCGCCGGCGGCGCTTCTCGCTCGCACAGTCTGGCAGCAACCTGCAGACCATCCAGACCGGGCATGCGGATATCCAGCAGGACCACATCCGGCTTGAGGCTATCGATCAGGGTCAGAGCTTCCTCGCCATTGCTGGCGGCGGGCTCCAGGACCCGGTAACCCTCGAGCTCACCGACCATGCGGCTCAGGCGCTCGCGGGCTAGGGGTTCGTCATCGACGATCAGGACATTCATATTGCTCTGGCTTCCTGCGTGAGTCTCGCACAAGGATAGCGTAGACAGCTGTAATGACGGCCGTCACGGCGCTCCACGCTGAGACTCGCGCGCGGCCCGAAAAGTGCCGCCAGACGCGCATCTATATTGCTCAGCGCTTGTTGCGTTCCCCGTGACGGATGCTGCTCGCCCCGCTCTTCATACGGATTGCTGACACACAAGCTGAACACACCATTTTGGTAATCCGCTTCGACTCGCACCAGGCCACCTTCGATGCGTGGCTGGATGCCGTAGATCAGCGCATTCTCCAACAGCGGCTGGAGGGTCAATTGGGGGATCGGCAGATCCTCCGGCACACCTTCGACCTCCCATTGCAACTGTAGACGCTCGCCGAGCCGATAGTGCTCAATCGATAGATATCGTTTCGCCAGCTCCAGTTCCTCCTTCCAAGGCACCAGCGTGCCGGGCTTGGCCAGACTGGCGCGAAACAGATCGGACAGATCCAGCACCGCCTGCTCGGCCTTGTGCGGATCGAGCGTGACCAGGCTGGCGATGCTGTTGAGGCTGTTGAACAGGAAATGCGGGCGGATGCGCGCCTGCAGCGATTCGATGCGCGCGCGCAATTCGGCCTGTTCCTGCCTGCGCCATTGGCTCTGCAGATAAAAATAGCGTAGCAGCAGTGCGGACATGATCAGGCCGATCAGCGCGTGACGCAGGTAGAGATTGACCTCGCCACTGCGCGGCAACGGTCCGCCCAGGTCGTAGTAGTCCGCCACGGCCGTGCAGCCCAGGGTCAGCAGCACCACCAGGGCGCAGCAAAGCCCTCCGGCGATTGCCGGGCGCAGGCGCGCCAGCAGCGGGCGCAGGCGGCACAGCACGGCCGCCGACAGCAGCACGATCCACTGCACGAACAACGAGGTCAGGGCCAGACGCACCCAGTCGAAGCCCGGCGTCATCGGTTGGGCGAGCACCAGCACCAGCACCAGCAGTTCGGCCAGCAGCACCATGCTCAGCAGCGCTTCGGGCTGGCACAGTTCCGGGACGAAGAACTCGTCGGCAGGGTCGTTGTGTTTGTTCTTGGCAAGCGATTGAGTGTGCATCGGCGAAGTTTCCGTGTCGCCCGGCAAGCCGGCAAGCCAGACGGCTCCGGCCGGGCAAAATAAAGCACCGAAATGCCGCCGTCGCGACAAAACTGTGAAGCAGCCGACAACCCCGATGCCTGCCCGGCGGCAAACGCGGCGCGGCGAAAGGAGCGCCGACCCTGTTATTATCGACGCACTTTGTCCGCCATGCCGGCCGCCGATGCGGTCTGCCCGATCCAGAGCCCGAACCATGAGCAGCGAAAAAACCAACCAATCCTGGGGCGGCCGCTTCAGCGAGCCCGTCGACGCCTTCGTCGCCCGCTTCACCGCCTCGGTCGAATTCGACAAGCGCCTGTATCGCCACGACATCATGGGCTCCATCGCCCACGCCAGCATGCTGGCCAAGGTCGGCGTGCTCACCGATGCCGAGCGCGACGCCATCGAAGGCGGCCTCAAGCAGATCCAGGGCGAGATCGAAGCCGGCCAGTTCGACTGGCGCGTGGACCTGGAAGACGTGCACATGAACATCGAGGCACGCCTGACCGACCGCATCGGCGTCACCGGCAAGAAGCTGCATACCGGCCGCTCGCGCAACGACCAGGTGGCCACCGACATCCGCCTGTGGCTGCGCGACGAGATCGACGTCATCCTCGCCGAGATCACCCGCCTGCAGCAGGGCCTGCTGGGTCTGGCCGAGGCCGAAGCGGACACCATCATGCCCGGCTTCACCCATCTGCAGACTGCCCAGCCGGTGACCTTCGGCCATCACCTGCTGGCCTGGTTCGAGATGCTCTCGCGTGATTACGAGCGCCTGGTGGACTGCCGCAAGCGCACCAACCGCATGCCCCTGGGCAGCGCCGCGCTGGCCGGCACCACCTACCCGATCCAGCGCGAGATCACCGCCGAACTGCTGGGCTTCGACGCCGTGGGCGGCAACTCCCTGGACGGCGTGTCGGATCGCGACTTCGCCATCGAATTCTGCGCCGCCGCCTCGCTGGCGATGATGCACCTGTCGCGCTTCTCCGAAGAGCTGGTGCTGTGGACCAGCGCGCAGTTCCAGTTCATCGACCTGCCCGATCGCTTCTGCACCGGCAGCTCGATCATGCCGCAGAAGAAGAACCCGGACGTGCCCGAGCTGGTGCGCGGCAAAACCGGCCGCGTGTTCGGCGCCCTGACCGGCCTGCTGACCCTGATGAAGGGCCAGCCGCTGGCCTACAATAAGGACAACCAGGAAGACAAGGAACCGCTGTTCGACGCCGCCGACACCCTGCGCGACAGCCTGCGCGCCTTTGCCGACATGGTCCCGGCGATCAAGCCCAAGCGCGAGATCATGCGCGAGGCGGCGCTGCGCGGCTTCTCCACCGCCACCGACCTGGCCGACTACCTGGTGCGCAAGGGCCTGCCGTTCCGCGACTGCCACGAGATCGTCGGCCATGCGGTCAAGTACGGCGTACAGAGCGGCAAGGACCTGGCCGAGATGAGCCTGGACGAGCTGCGCCAGTTCAGCGACCAGATCGATGACGACGTGTTCGCCGTACTGACCCTGGAAGGCTCGGTCGGCGCCCGCGACCATATCGGCGGCACCGCACCGAACCAGGTACGCGCCGCGGTGGCACGCGGCCGCGAACTTCTCGCCGCGCGCTGAGGTCGCAGGCAGGGGCGGCATTCGGCCGCCCCGCCAATCGACCAGGAGGCTACATGCGTCATGCGTTGTTTTTGGGGCTGCTGGCCCTCTCGGTTCCGATGGCCCTCGCCAGCGAAGGCGACTACTGGCAGGTGCAGACCAGCGTCTACACCCGCCACTACCACCCCGAGCCGGACCACAACAACCATCAGCGCCTGATCGGCCTGGAGCGCGGCTACGCCTCTGGCAACCTGTGGGGCGGCGCCGTCTTCCGCAATTCCTTCGACCAGAATTCGCAGTACGCCTACCTGGGGCGTCGCTTCGACAGCGAACGCCATCCCTTCTACGCCAAGCTGACCGGCGGGCTGCTGCACGGATACCGCGGCGAATACCGCGACAAGATTCCCCTCAATCGCCTCGGCGTGGCGCCGGCCATCATTCCCTCGCTCGGCGTGCACGGCCACGGCCTGGCCGCCGAACTGGTACTGCTGGGCAATGCCGCGCTGATGGTCAATGTCGGCCTGCGCCTGTAGCGCATCAACACGGAAAACCGCCATGAGCGAACACGACGACAACGACGAAGACTTCGCCGAAGCCACGCTGATCCAGGCCATCGAGAATCAGCTGGAAAGTGGCGAACCTGCCGCCGCCAAGGCGGTGTACAACAAGCTGACGCTGGTCGGCTATGAGCGCGAGGAGATTCTCGAGCTGATGGCGCTGGTGCTGGCTCACGAGGTCGACGCCATGCTGCGCGAGGACCGTCCCTTCGATGGCGCCTGGTACGAGCAGGCCCTGCGCGCGCTGCCAGAACTGCCGCCAGAGGAGCAGAGCGACGATCAATAGGCGCCCGCTCGCCGGGCAAGCCCCGGCACATCCTCTACACTGAGCGAAGGCCATAACAACAAGCCGGAGTCGCCATGAAGTCATTCACTGCCGAACTGATCGACGAGCTGGAAATCCTCGCCCTGTACAATCTGGATAACCATCAGGAAGGGTTGAAGGTGCACAACAACGCCTCGTTCAAGGCCCAGGGCGCCATCACCCGCCTGTACGAGAAGGGCCTGGTCAGCCAGGCCGACGGCGGCTACCTGACCAGCCTGGGCATCGATGCCGCTGAACATGCGCAAGCCCTGCTGACCATCCTCTCGACCCGCCAGACCACCCCTGCTTAATCCGCAACGCCCGTCGGCCGCCCTTAAAGGGACAGGTTCGGCGGGCGATATAGCGTCACAGGCACTGCACTGGCGAGCACGCCGCTGATAGGCTTGCATCATCCCCAGCAGAGTTCGAACATGACGCGCACCCTGGAAATCCGCCCGGACATCGACGACGGCATCGACCGCAAGGTGCTGACGCAGCTGCGCGCGCGTTTTCTCAAGATCAACCAGGGTCGCCTGCAGCGCACCATGCTGGGCCTCTCCAGCCGCCAGCAGCTGGTGCTCAAGCTGTTGCCGTTGCTGCTGCACGTCAACCATCCGCTGCTGCCGGGTTACGTCTCCGCCGCCACACCCGCCGGCCTGAGCGGTTTCGAGCCGGATGACGAGGTGCTCGCCGAGGTCCAGCGCCTGACACGCTCCTTCGTCTACAAGCCACGCCGCGGTCAGGGCAGCGCCCCGCTGCATGGTCTGTTCCTGATGGGCAGCCTGGGCACCGTGGCCCAGGCCGAGCAGAGCGACATGGACCTGTGGCTGTGCCACAGCCCCACCCTCACCGCGCAGCAGCTGCAGGAGCTGCGCAAGAAGAGCGACCTGCTGGAAAGCTGGGCCGCCACCCAGGGCGCCGAGGTGCACGTCTTTCTCGTCGATCCGCAGCGCTTCACCCAGGGCGCGCGCGAGGCGCAACTGACCTCGGACGACTGCGGCACGACCCAGCACTACCTGCTGCTCGACGAGTTCTACCGCACGGCCATCTGGCTCGGCGGCCGCACGCCGCTGTGGTGGCTGGTGCCGGTATACGAAGAACCGCGCTACCACGATTACTGCCGCACCCTGCTGAGCAAGCGCTTCGTGCGCGCCGAGGACGTGCTCGACCTGGGCCACCTGGCGCACATCCCCCCCGATGAGTTCATCGGCGCCGGCATGTGGCAGCTGTACAAGGGCATCGAGTCGCCCTACAAGTCGGTGCTCAAGCTGCTGCTCACCGAGGTGTACGCCAGCGAGCACCCCAGGGTCGAGTGCCTGTCGCTGCGCTTCAAGCAGGCGGTGTTCGAAGGCCGTCTCGACCTCGACGAGCTGGACCCGTACGTCGTGGTCTACCGACGCCTCGAAGAATATCTGAGCGCCCGCGGCGACCTCGAGCGCCTGGAGCTGGTACGTCGCTGCCTGTATTTGAAGGTGAACAAGAAGATCAGCCGGCCGCCGACTCGCGGCCGCGCCAAGAGCTGGCAGCGCCTGCTGCTCGAGCGCCTGACCGCCGAGTGGGGCTGGAACACGCGCCAGCTCAACCTGCTCGACAGTCGCAGCCAGTGGAAGGTGCGCCAGGTCGCCGCCGAGCGTCGCGTGCTGGTCAACGAGCTGACCTACAGCTATCGCTTTCTCTCCCAGTTCGCCCGTAGCGCCCAGGCTGGCAGTTCGCTGAACAACCGCGATCTCAATGTGCTGGGTCGACGCCTGTATGCCGCCTTCGAGCGCAAGGCCGGTAAGGTCGAATTCATCAACCCGGGCATCGCCCCCGATCTGGCCGAGGACATCCTGACGCTCGTCCAGCACCCCAGCCCGGAAGCGCCCAACGATTATCAGTGGGCGCTGTTCACCGGCAGCCTGGGCGCCCAGGAGTGGCCCGATTTCGCACCGCTCAAACGCACGCGCGAACTGGTCGAGCTGCTCGCCTGGTGCCACCGCAACGGGGTCATCGACGCCGCCACCCGGCTGTCGCTGCACCCGGGCAGCAGCGATCTGACCGACTTCGAGCTGTCCAACCTGATTACCAGCCTGCAGCACAGCTTTCCCCTGCCGCAACCCGGCGTCGAGGAGGCGGCTCTTTTGCGCGCCAGCGTTCCCAGCCAGGTATTGTTGCTGGTCAACGTCGGCGTCGACCCGCTGCCGCAGCACAGCCAGATGAATGTGCACATGACCACCGGACGCACCGATGCCCTGGGCTATTCGGGCGTGCGCGAGAACCTGGTGCTGACCCTGGATCAGGTGGTGCTCAACAGCTGGAACGAATTGCAGGTCAGCCGCTACGACGGCAGCGATGCCCTGCTCGACTGCCTGTGCGATCTGCTCAACAGTCTGCCGCCAGGTGGCCCGCAGCCGGGCGTTCAGGTGCGCTGCTACTGCCGCAACCGTGCGCCCGCCATCGCCGAGCGGGTCGAGGAACTGCTGCGCGACCTGCTCGCCACCTATGCCGAAGGCCGCCAGGCGCGCTACCTGGTGCAGGTGCGCCAGCATTACCACGTGCTGCAGCTGACGCCGGGCCAGGTCAGCCATGCCGCCCTAGGCGACCTGCCGGCCCTGCTCGAACACCTGGGGGCCGAGCAGGAGCTCTACAGCCCGCTGCACCTGGATCGCCATGCGCTGGAGGGCGACGATCTGGCGCTGATCCTGCCCATGGGGCGGCCGCAGTGCATCCAGCTGTTCTACCGCCAGCACGAGACCAGCGGCGAAGCCGAGCTGACCCTGCTCGACGAGAACAATGCCCTGTGGCGCCGCCGCCTGCCGTTTCGCGACGAACAGAGCCTGCTGACGCCGCTGCAACGCTTCCTGCAATCGCTGCAGTACCGACGCAACGCCATGCTGCCGCTCGACAGCAGCGACAACCAGGCGCCGCTGGAAATTCTCTACTACCAGTTGCTGCCAGCCGCGCCGCTGCGCGCCCAGCGCCTGGAGCGCAGGCCGGCACCGCAGGCGCAGGTCAGCCATCCGTTCTACGACGTGCAGGCCATCATCGAGCCGGGCGACGGACGCCAGCGCCATGTCACCCTGTACTGCAACCACCGCGAGTTCTCCGAGCTGGAGTACGGGCGCGAGCTGTATCGCGCCGTGGCCCAGCACATCCTGGCCCAGCGCGCCGGCGGCGAACGCTACCCCTGCTACATCACCGACCTCGATCTCTCTGCCGTGCTCGCCGGGCAACAGGCGCAGACCGTGCACTACCTGCGCTACAAGAGCGAACTGGAAGATGCCCTCAATGCGGCGCTGCAGCAGGCCTAGCCGACGTCACCCTGCTAGCCGCGCATCGGCGACTGCGGATTGTTCAGTGCGAAGAGATAACAGCCGCCCATGCTGTGATTGTCGGCAACCCCTGCGTAACTGGCGGTGAAGGTCACCGCCAGGCCGAGATGCTGATAGAGCCAGCCATCGCTGTCCGCCGGTGGTACCTCCGGCACCAGGTCGCTGTCGTTGACCAGCCGATAGGTGGGCACGGCCAGCGCGTTGTAGTAGTTGGCGAACGCCGGCGAGGCCAGCCGCGGGCTGGCGAAGTTGTAGTGCTGCAGCGCCAGAAAGGGCCAGCGTCGCCGCAGATCCGGCACCGCCAGGCTGCTCAGCGCACAGCCCAGGCTGTGGCCGCAGACCCAGAGCATGCCCTGTGGCTGCAGCTGTTCCAGCGCCAGCAACGCCTGGTCGCGCAGGGACGCATACAGCTTGAGGAAACCGTCGTGCACCAGGCCACCACCGGCCTGCCAGGGGTAGGCGCGCTGATCCAGGTCGAGGTCGTCGAGCCAGTCCTGCACCGACTCGGTACCGCGGAACACCAGATAGCAGTCGCCCTGCGCATCGCGCGCGGCGAAGCCGAACGGCTCCGACTCGTCGAGCACGTACCACTCGCTGAGGATGCTCCAGATCGGTGCGGACAGCTGCCAGCCGGCCTGCTGAGGCGGCTGCCAGTGAAACTGCTGGGGCTTGCGCGGGCGCTGCTGCGCCAGCCACTGCGCGTACTGATCGTACGCGAGCACCACCAGCTCGGCACAGCGCAGGGCGCGCGCTAGCTGATAGGTGGGCGGGAAATACAGGGGCAGACTGGACATGGCGAGGCTTCCTTGCCGAAGGCTGGAAACCTCACTCTAGTCCAGACGAATCGGCGCGTCAGCGGTCGTACTCGCCTGCCGCTTCCGGCTGGTACTCGACGGCCAGCAGGGTCAGCTTGAGCTGCTTGCCGCCGGGCGCCGGCCAGTCGATGTGCTGACCGACCGACAGGCCGAGCAGCGCACTGCCCACCGGCGCAAGAATGCTCACCGTCCCCTCGCCCCCGGCGTCCTGCGGGTAGACCAGGGTCAGGTGATAGTCCTTACCGCTGCTCTCTTCACGGCAGTGCACGCGCGAATTCATGGTCACCAGGCCGGCGGGCACCTCGTCGAGGCCCACCACCTCGGCGCGATCCAGCTCGGCCTGCAGCGCGGCCGCGCCGGGGCCGAACTCATCCAGACTGTCGAGCAGACGCTCCAGACGCTGCAGATCGAGACGGGTAATGGTGATGGCAGGTGCATTGTTCATGATGCCGGGCGGACTCCTTGCGTGAGGCTCAAAAAACAAAACCCCGCCCGAAGGCGGGGTTCAGCTGAATGTTGCTCCGACCCTAACACAGCCGGACAAATAAACAAGACCGCTCGGTCAGGGGGGCGACCGGCGCTGACGCAGACGCTGTTCGGCCGCCGCGGCGATCTGCCGGCGCCGTGCGTTGTCGGCCGCGCCCCAATCGAGAATCTCCTGCAGGGTGCGGCCGCAGCCCAGGCACTGGTCGTGCTCGTCCAGGCAACACTGGCGGCGGCACGGCGACTCCAGCGGCCTGTCGGCAGAATCAGAGCTCATCGAACTCCAGCTCGGCACCGGACTGTTCCAGCGTGATGCGCACCAGCATCTCGCCCAGCTGCTCGTCGCTGCTGTCGCAGATCCAGCGCCCTTCGGCCTCGTCGTAATCGAAGTGGTAGCCCCCCGAGCGCGCCGCCAGCCACAGCTGACGGATCGGCTCCTGGCGGCTGAAAATCAGTTGGCTGCCGTTGTCGAAGCGCACCGTGAGTACGCCGGCGCTGTTCTCCAGATCGACGTCCAGACCGCTGTCGTCAAAGATGTCCTCCACCGCCTGCTGGGTGGCATCGACCAGATCGTGGAAGCGGGCTTCGCTCAGGCTCATCGGGTTGTCCTCACAAGGTGCAGCGACTGCAGAAAAATTAGGCGAAAACGCCAGACCGGACTAACCAGCCTAGCCAAGAAGGTGGCGACGGTACTCGCCCGGGCTCCCTCCCGTCCAGCGACGAAACGCCCGCGCCAGCGAACCTGGCTCGCTGAAACCGACCAGAAAGGCGATTTCGGCCAGCTCCAGCGCCGGGTCGCGCAGGTAGTGCAGCACCAGTTGCTGGCGGGTTTCGTCCACCAGCTGGCTGAACGACAGCCCCGCCTCGCGCAGACGCCGCTGCAGGGTACGTGGGCTTAGCGCCAGGGCGCTGGCGATCGTCTCCAGATCCGGTCCCCGCTCGGGCAGTTGTCGCGCCAGCTCCAGGCGCGCCCGGTCGAGCACGCTGTGGCCCTGGTTCAGCTCGGCGAGCAGGCGTTCGGCATAGGCGTCGAGCATGCGACGCACCTGGGCATCGGCCTGCCCCAGCGGCGCGGCCAGCAGACGCTTGGGAAACACCAGGGCGTTGTCAGCCTGATCGAACAGCACCGGACAGCGAAAGATCCGCGCGTGCTCGGAGGTATCGGCCGGCGCCGAATGCTGAAAACGCACTTCGGTCGGTGCGATGTCCAGCCCGCTGATCCAGCGCCCGAAGCTGACCCAGCCGGCCAGCGTCTCCTCGCTCAGCTGGCGCTGCTGCTGCGCCAGCAAGGGTTGCCAGGTGTGCGCCACCTGCGCCTCGCACCCCGGGCGCGGCGGTTCGTCGTCGAGCCCGACCAGGCCCAGATTGCCCACCAGCGAGGCATAGCGCGCCTGCCGGTGCAGTGCGTCGGCCAGCGTCGCGCAACTCATGATCAGGTAGCCGAGCACGCCGTAGTAGCCAGGGCGCACCGACTCGCCCAGATGCAGCCCGAGACAGTCGTCCGCGCTGTAGCGCACCGCTTCGCCGAGCAGCGTCAGGTAGGCGCTGGCGGCGATACGCTGGTCACGCTGGGTCAGCACGTCCGGGGTCAGCTGGGCGTGGGCGAGCAGCGCCGCAGGGGCTACGCCCTGGCGCTGCAGGTGATCGACCAGGCCCTGCAGGTAAGCCACCGAGACCGAACCGGCCAGCGTCGTGGGATTTTCCATCGAGCCTCCTGGGTGTTGGCGAAATGCTAACCCAAGCCGGCGCAAATGCCGCGCGAGGTCGCGTCAGGCCAAGGCGCCAATTGGGCCAGCGCCCCGCCGGGCGGGCGCCGGGCGCATAGGCAAGGTGACGGGGGGTCGGTATACTCGGGCGCAATTCACGCTTATTCAAGGACCGTCCCATGAAGCGACTGACCCTCGCGCTCCTCGCCGCCGTCTGCCTGCTGGCCGGCTGCGGTCAGAAAGGCCCGCTGTATCTGCCGGGCGACGAAAACGCCGGTAACAGCCGAGACCGTTTCGAACTCTGAAGGAGCACCCCATGGAAGCCTTTACCTACCGCGACGGCGAGCTGTTCGCGGAAGGTGTCGCCTTGTCCGCGCTGGCCCAGCGCTTCGGCACACCCACCTACGTCTACTCGCGCGCCCATATCGAGGCGCAGTACCGCGCCTATGCCGATGCCCTGTCCGGCATGCCGCATCTGGTCTGCTTCGCGGTCAAGGCCAACTCCAACCTTGGCGTGCTGAACGTCCTGGCCCGCCTCGGCGCCGGCTTCGACATCGTCTCCAGCGGTGAGCTGGAGCGCGTGCTGGCCGCCGGTGGCGAGCCGAGCCGCATCGTCTTCTCCGGCGTCGGCAAGAGCCGCGACGACATGCGCCGCGCCCTCGAAGTGGGCGTGCACTGCTTCAACGTCGAGTCCAGCGTCGAGCTGGAGCGCCTGCAGAAGGTTGCCGCCGAACTGGGTCTGAAGGCGCCGGTGTCGCTGCGGGTCAACCCGGACGTGGACGCCGGCACCCACCCGTACATTTCCACCGGCCTCAAGGAAAACAAGTTCGGCATCGACATCGAGCAGGCCGAGGCGGTCTACGCCCGCGCCGCCGAGCTGCCGAACCTGGAGGTGGTCGGCGTCGACTGCCATATCGGCTCGCAGCTGACCACCCTCGAACCCTTCCTCGATGCCCTGGACCGCCTGCTGCTGCTGGTCGACCGGCTGGCCGCCCGCGGCATCCACATCAGGCACCTGGACCTGGGCGGCGGCCTCGGCGTGCAGTATCGCGACGAACAGCCGCCGCTGGCCGGCGATTACATCGCCGCCGTGCGCAAACGCCTGGCAGGCCGCGATCTGGCCCTGGTGTTCGAACCGGGCCGCTTCATCGTGGCCAATGCCGGCGTGCTGCTGACCCAGGTGGAATACCTCAAGCACACCGAGCACAAGGACTTCGCCATCATCGATGCGGCGATGAACGACCTGATCCGCCCGGCCTTGTACCAGGCCTGGATGGACGTTTCGCCGGTGCAGCCGCGTGACGGCGAAGCGCGCCACTACGACCTGGTCGGGCCGATCTGCGAGACCGGCGACTTCCTGGCCAAGGACCGCCAGCTGGTGCTGGAAGAAGGCGACCTGCTGGCCGTGCGTTCGGCCGGCGCCTACGGTTTCGTCATGAGCTCCAACTACAACACCCGCGGCCGCGCCGCCGAGGTGCTGGTGGACGGCGAACAGGCTTATGAAGTGCGTCGCCGCGAGACCGTCCAAGAGCTCTACGCCGGCGAAAGCCTGCTGCCGGCCTGAGGGCGACGCCATGCTATTGCGCTTTACCAAGATGCACGGCCTGGGCAATGACTTCATGGTCCTCGACCTGATCAGTCAGCATGCCCACGTGCAACCCAAACATGCCAAGCAGTGGGGCGACCGTCACACCGGCGTCGGCTTCGATCAGTTGCTGATCGTCGAACCGCCGAGCCACCCGGACGTCGACTTCCGCTACCGCATCTTCAACTCCGACGGCTCCGAGGTGGAGCAGTGCGGCAACGGCGCGCGCTGCTTCGCCCGCTTCGTGCTGGACAAGCGCCTGACCACCAAGAAGACCATTCGCGTCGAGACCAAGAGCGGCGTGATCGAACTGCGCGTGCAGAACGACGGCCAGGTCTGCGTCAACATGGGCGCACCGCGTCTGGAGCCGGCGCAGGTGCCGTTCCAGGCCGAGCAGGCGGCGCTGACCTATCGCGTCGACGTCGAAGGTCAGAGCGTCGAGCTGGCTGCGCTGTCGATGGGCAACCCGCATGCCGTGCTGCGCGTCGACAACGTCGACAGCGCCCCGGTGCACACCCTCGGACCGAAGCTGGAACATCACCCGCGCTTTCCGCAGCGGGTCAACGTCGGCTTCCTGCAGGTGCTGGACCGCAAGCATGCGCGCCTGCGCGTGTGGGAGCGCGGCGCCGGCGAAACCCAGGCCTGCGGCACCGGCGCCTGCGCCGCCGCGGTCGCGGCGATTCGCCAGGGCTGGATGGATTCGCCCGTGCAACTGGAACTGCCAGGCGGCAAACTGTCCATCGAATGGGCAGGCGAAGGTCAGCCGGTTATGATGACCGGGCCCGCTGCCCGCGTATACGAAGGACAGGTTCGCCTATGACCGACCAGCAGGATTCGCCCAAACCGCTCGATTCGGAAACCGTCGCGGCCTATCTGCGCCTGCATCCGGAATTCTTCATCGACCATGAGGAGCTGATTCCGGAACTGCGTATTCCGCACCAGCCCGGCAATGCCGTGTCGCTGGTCGAACGCCAGGTCAAGCTGCTGCGCGAACGCAACATCGAGATGCGCCACCGCCTCGGCCAGCTGATGGACGTGGCCCGCGACAACGACCGTCTGTTCGACAAGACCCGTCGCCTGGTGCTCGACCTGCTCGATGCCGGCAGCCTGGAAGAGGTGGTCGGCGCAGTGGAGGACAGCCTGCGTCGCGAGTTTCAGGTGCCTTTCGTCGGCCTGATCCTGTTCAGCGACAGCAAGCTGCCGGTGGGCCGCTCGGTTAGTTCGGCCGAAGCCCACCAGCAGATCGGCGGCCTGCTCAGCGGCGGCAAGACCATCTGCGGCGTGCTGCGTCCGCACGAGCTGGAATTCCTCTTCGGCAAGGACGAGGCCGCCCAGGTCGGCTCCGCTGCCGTGGTCAGCCTCAGTCACCAGGGCCTGCATGGCGTGCTGGCCATCGGCAGCGCCGACCCGCAGCATTACAAGAGCTCGCTGGGCACCCTGTTCCTCGGCTATATCGCCGAAGTGCTGGCGCGCGTGGTGCCGAGTTTTTCCACACCGCTGCGCTCGGTACGCTAGATCGTGTAGGGTGGATGGCGCACAGCTCATCCACCATCGGTCCGTTCGGAACCCGGCACGTGACACTTGAAGCCCATCTCGACGCCTACCTTGAACACCTGCGCCGCGAGCGCCAGGTGTCGGTGCATACCCTCGACGGCTACCACCGTGATCTCGGCAAGCTGCTGGCCTTCTGCGAAGCGGAAGGCCTGAGCGACTGGGCCGCGCTGGATACCCGCAGCCTGCGCCGCCTGATCGCCCGCCTGCATGCCCAGGGCCTGGCCAGCCGCAGCCTCGCACGCCTGCTCTCGGCCACCCGCGGCCTGTACCAATACCTGCTGCGCGAGGGCCTGTGCCGCCACGACCCGGCCGCCGGCCTGAGCCCGCCGAAACGCGAACGCCGCCTGCCGCGCACGCTGGACGCCGACCGCAGTGCGCAGCTGCTCGACGGTGCGGTGGAGGACGACTTCATCGCCCGCCGCGATCAGGCCATGCTCGAGCTGTTCTATTCCTCCGGCCTGCGCCTGTCGGAGCTGGTCGGCCTCGATCTCGATGGTCTCGACCTGCCGGCCGGCCTGGTGCGCGTGCGCGGCAAGGGCAACAAGACGCGCGAGCTGCCGGTCGGCAGCATGGCGCGCCAGGCCCTGGAGCAGTGGCTGCCGCTGCGCAAGCTGGCAGGCCCCAGCGATGGCGCCGTGTTCATCAGCCAGCAGGGACGCCGCCTGGGGCCGCGCGCGGTGCAGCTGCGCGTGCGCCAGGCCGGCGTACGCGAGCTGGGCCAGCACCTGCATCCGCACATGCTGCGCCACAGCTTCGCCAGTCATATGCTGGAATCCTCACAGGACCTGCGCGCGGTGCAGGAGCTGCTCGGCCACGCCGACATCGCCACCACGCAGATCTACACCCACCTGGACTTCCAGCACCTGGCCACTGTCTATGATCAGGCCCATCCGCGCGCCAAGCGCAAAGGCGGTTCCGAATGAGCATTGAACTGATCACCTTCGACCTCGACGACACCCTGTGGGACGTCACGCCGGTGATGCAGGACGCCGAGGCGGCCCTGCGCAACTGGCTGGCCCTGCATGCGCCGCGCCTGGGCGCGGTGCCGGTCGAGCACCTGTGGACGGTACGCAGCCGCCTGCTCAACGCGGAGCCCATGCTCAAGCACCGCCTGAGCGAGCTGCGCCGGCGCATTCTGTTTCATGCCCTGGAAGAGGCGGGTTATCCGCACGGTGAGGCACAGGCACTGGCCGAAGCCGGCTTTCAGGTGTTTCTCAACGCCCGCCATCAGGTCGAGCTATTCGCCGAAGTGCACCCGACGCTGGAAGCCCTGGCCGAGCGCTTCATGCTCGGGGTGATCACCAACGGCAATGCCGATGTGCGCCGCCTGGGACTATCGGAGTATTTCCGCTTCGCCCTGTGCGCCGAAGAGCTGGGCATCGGCAAACCCGATCCGAAACCCTTCCGCGAAGCCCTCAGCCGCGCAGGCGGCGTGGCCGCCGAACGCGCCGTGCATATCGGCGATCACCCCAGCGACGATATCGCCGGTGCCCAGGCGGCCGGCATGCGGGCGATCTGGTTCAACCCGCAAGGGCGCATCTGGGAAGGCGAAACCACGCCGGATGCGCAGATCGCCAGCCTGGCCGAGCTGCCGGCGCTGCTGGGCAGCTGGACACGCTGACTCCCGTAGGGTGCGCCGTGCGCACCGCCTGATAGACAAACAAGACCGGTGCGCACGGCGCACCCTACGCGACCCCGCACCACTGAACACAAAAAACCCGCCACAGGGGCGGGTTTCTTGTGGCGTGCCGTCCTCAGATGGGGCGGCTGCCGTATTTGCTGTCGGGCTTCTTGGGTGGGTCGGCGACCACGTTGGGCTCCACCTCCTGCACCTTGCCGCCACGGGCGAGGAACTCCTCCATCGCTCGAGCCAGGGCATCGCGCTCCTTCTGCTTGGCCTCGATGCTGGGCATCTCGTCGACTTCGACGGCCTTGGCCTTGCTCTTCTTGCCGCTGGCTACGATCTCGCCATCGCCGTCGTCGTCGCCACTGTCACCGTCGTCGGCGGCAGCCAGCTCCTCACCGTCGTCCTCGTCAGCCCCTTCCAGATCGTCTTGTTCCAGGTCTTCGTCGCTCATGTTCAACCTCATGACTTGCGAAAAGCAGGTTAGTTATAGCCCAGCCGTGCAGCCTTCACTGCCCGGCCGGAAAAAATTCAAATAGCCTCCCCGTACAGGGTCGCCACCACTCGCCGACTACCGCCATGATCGCGGTGCTCGCCCAGGTAGATGCCCTGCCAGGTGCCCAACGCCAAGCGTCCATCCTGTATCGGCAGCTGCAGCGCACAGCCCAGCAGACTGCTCTTGAAGTGCGCGGGCAGATCGTCCGGCCCTTCGTAATCGTGTTCGTAGCCCGCCTCACCCTGCGGTACCAGGCGGTTGAAGAAGCGTTCGAAATCGCGACGCACCGCAGGGTCGGCATTCTCGTTGACGCTCAAGGACGCCGAGGTGTGCTGCAGCCACAGATGCAACAGACCGACACGCACTTGCGACAGTTCCGGCAATAATTCCAGCACTTCCTCGGTCACCAGATGGAAACCTCGCTCACGCGGACGCAGACTGATAATGCGTTGCTGCCACATCCCAGGTTCACTCCCGTTGGCTCCAGCGCGCGCATTCTAGCGCGGCGCCGGAAAAAACAAAGGGCGCCCGAAGGCGCCCTTTGTGATTTACCGGCGTGTCACTTGTTGGTGAATTCCGGGTAGGCCTCCATACCGCACTCGGCGATATCCACACCCTCGTATTCTTCCTCTTCGCTGACGCGCAGGCCGATCACCGCCTTGATGATGCTCCAGACGATCAGGCTGGCGACGAAGACCCAGGCGAAGATGCTGGCGATGCCCAGCAGCTGAGCGCCCAGCGTGGCGTCGCTGTTGGTCAGGCAGACCGCCAGCAGACCCCAGACGCCGACCACGCCGTGTACGGAGATGGCGCCGACCGGATCGTCGATCTTGACCTTGTCCAGACCGAGGATGGAGAACACCACCAGCGCGCCACCGACGCCGCCGATCAGGGTGGCCTGCAGGGCGCTCGGGGTCAGAGGTTCAGCGGTGATGGCCACCAGGCCGGCCAGAGCACCGTTGAGGGCCATGGTCAGGTCGGCCTTGCCGAACAGGATGCGTGCCACGATCAGTGCGGCGATCAGGCCACCGGCGGCGGCCATGTTGGTGTTGACGAACACCTGAGCCACGGCGTTGGCATCCTCGATGGTGCTCATCTTCAGCTGCGAGCCGCCATTGAAGCCGAACCAGCCCATCCACAGGATGAAGGTACCCAGGGTCGCCAGCGGCAGGTTGCAGCCAGGAATGGCGTTGACCTGACCGTTCGAGCCGTACTTGCCCTTGCGTGCACCGAGCAGCAGGACACCGGCCAGCGCAGCGGAAGCACCGGCCATGTGCACCACGCCGGAACCGGCGAAGTCGAGGAAGCCGGCTTCGTTGAGGAAGCCCGAACCCCATTTCCAGAAGCCCTGAACCGGGTAGATGAAGCCGGTCATGACCACGGCGAAGGCGAGGAAGGCCCACAGCTTCATGCGCTCGGCAACGGCGCCGGAAACGATCGACATGCAGGTCGCGGCGAATACCACCTGGAAGAAGAAGTCCGAACGGGTCGAGTAGTAGGGGGCGTCGTCGCCACCGGCCAGAACGGCCTCGGCCGTGTTCTCGTCACCGATCAGGAAGCCCAGGCTCGGCAGGATGCCGCCTTCCGGGCTGGAATACATGATGTGGTAGCCGATCACCAGGTACATGACGCTGGCCACGGCGTACAGCGCGACGTTCTTGGTCAGGATCTCGGTGGTGTTCTTGGCGCGCACCAGGCCGGATTCGAGCATGGCAAAACCCGCCGCCATCCACATCACCAGGGCACCACAGATCAGAAAGTAGAAGGTATCGAAGCCGTACTGCAATGCAGTCAATGCTGTGTTATCCATTTTTCACCTCTTGCCGGCGCTTTTGTTGTGCGCTATTCGGTTGAAACGTCCAGGTTGGCGCCGGACGCGTTCCGCATGCTTTACAGGTAGTTGTCACGCTCGATCTGGATCGCTGAACCCCTTGCGCCGCAAGGCGACCAGGCGTTCCCATCATGGAGCGCGAGACCTGAGAGGGTCTGGCACAGCAGAGCGGCGACGGCATCGCCAGCTCCGGCATCCGCCCTCGAACACAGCGCATGGCCGGAATTCGAGGACAAAAGGGCTCCTAGCCCTGCGAAAGTTCGCAGAGTCATGGGTTTTACTCCTGGGGCTTGGGGTTCGGAGGCGGCTTAGATCGCGTCGGTATCGGTTTCGCCGGTACGGATGCGAATCGCCTGTTCCAGGTTGACCACGAAGATCTTGCCGTCACCGATCTTGCCGGTGTTGGCCGCCTTGGTGATGGCCTCGATCACGCGATCCAGCTGGTCGTCAGCGATGGCCACGTCGATCTTCACCTTGGGCAGGAAGTCGACCACGTACTCGGCGCCGCGATACAGCTCGGTGTGGCCTTTCTGGCGGCCGAAGCCCTTGACCTCGGTGACGGTAATGCCCTGCACGCCGATCTCCGACAGCGACTCGCGCACGTCGTCCAGCTTGAACGGCTTGATGATGGCAGTGACTAGCTTCATGAAACTCTCTCCCGTGTAAGGTGGACTTGCCCCAGGAATTACGAACCCGGCTCAAGTCTAAGCGCAGTGTCTGGCTTTTGTAATGCACCGGCCGCCCCAGCCTGGCGTGGCCGATACCCACCAACCGCTCCCGACGAAACACTCCCCCGCTTCGCCTGCCGCACCGGAACTGCATCGGTGCATGCGTCGCTGGGCTCCAAGCAGAAAGCTTGCCAGCTCCCGTAAAAGTGCCGCGTATCAAGCTTTTAACGGCAAACCGCGGCATCGGGCTCAGGCTGGAGGCAAGTCATACGCACAAATTTGGTGCGTCGCCCGTCTTGGCGATGCTCAAAAATTGTGCAGCTCGCCCCGGAACGTCTCATGTACAGCTGCGTGCTACACTGCCGGCCGTCTGTACTCGGAACCCGACCATGCTGCCGCCCAAAGCCCTGCTCGACACCCTCAGTAGCCACGCCTCGCGCCTGTTCAGCGGCGACAGCCCGCTGCCGCGCGCCGAACTGGAGGCTCAGTTCAAAGCGCTGCTGCAAAGCGGCTTCAGCAAGCTGGAGCTGGTCAGCCGTGAAGAATTCGACAGCCAGATGGTGGTCCTGGCCCGAACCCGCGCCCGCCTCGAAGCGCTGGAAGCCAAGGTTGCCGAACTGGAAGCCAAGCTGAACCCACCCACCGACTGATCCAACAGGAGGTGGGACCGATCAAGGAGCGATCATGTCCCTGGCCATCGTTCACAGCCGCGCCCAGGTCGGCGTCGAAGCCCCGGCCGTTACCGTCGAAGCGCACCTGGCCAACGGCCTGCCGGCACTGACCCTAGTCGGCCTGCCGGAAACCGCGGTCAAGGAAAGCAAGGACCGCGTGCGCAGCGCCATCCTCAACGCCGCCTTCGAATTCCCCAATCGACGCATCACCCTCAACCTGGCCCCGGCGGATCTGCCGAAGGACGGCGGTCGCTTCGATCTGGCGATCGCCCTGGGGATTCTTGCCGCCAGCGGCCAGGTGCCGGCAGCCAGCCTCGATGAATACGAATGCCTGGGCGAACTGGCGCTGTCCGGCGCCGTGCGTCCGGTACAGGGCGTACTGCCGGCTGCACTGGCCACGCGCGCGGCCGGCCGCACTCTCTTGGTGCCGGCGGCCAATGCCGAGGAAGCCAGCCTGGCCTCGGGCCTGAAGGTGATCGCCGTCGATCACCTGCTGCAGATCGCCGCGCACCTCAACGGCAGCGCCCCGCTCGCGCCCTATCAGGCGCAGGGGCTGCTACGCCAGAGCCTGCCATACCCGGACCTCGCGGAAGTCCAGGGCCAGCTGGCGGCCAAGCGCGCCCTGCTGGTCGCCGCTGCCGGCTCGCACAACCTGCTGCTCAGCGGCCCACCCGGCACCGGCAAGACGCTGCTGGCCAGCCGCCTGCCCGGCCTGCTGCCGCCGCTGGACGAAAGCGAGGCACTGCAGGTCGCCGCGATCCATTCGGTGGCCAGCCATACGCCTTTGCAGCACTGGCCGCAGCGCCCCTTTCGCACACCGCACCATAGCGCCTCGGGGCCGGCCCTGGTCGGCGGCGGCAGTCGCCCGCAGCCCGGCGAAATCACCCTGGCGCATCAGGGGGTGCTGTTCCTCGACGAGTTGCCCGAGTTCGACAGGAAGGTTCTGGAGGTGCTGCGCGAACCCTTGGAGAGCGGCCATATCGTCATCGCCCGGGCCCGCGACAAGGTACGCTTTCCCGCGCGCTTTCAACTGGTGGCGGCGATGAACCCCTGCCCCTGCGGCTACCTGGGCGATGCGAGCAACCGCTGCCGCTGCACCCCGGAGCAGATCCAGCGCTACCGCGCCAAGCTGTCCGGACCGCTGCTCGACCGCATCGACCTGCACCTGACCGTGGCGCGCGAAAGCACGGCGCTGGAGGTGCCGGCGCAGGATGGCGAAAGCACCGCGGAGGCGGCGGCCAAGGTGGCGCGGGCGCGCGAGTTGCAGTTGCAGCGCCAGGGCGTGGCCAACGCCTTTCTCGACCTGCCGGGGCTGCGCCAGCACTGCGCCCTGAGCGAGACGGATCGTCACTGGCTGGAAAATGCCTGCGAACGCCTCGGCCTGTCGCTGCGCGCCGCGCACCGGGTGCTCAAGGTGGCGCGCACCCTGGCCGACCTGGCCGACGAGCGGCAGATCGCACGCACGCATCTGGCCGAGGCGCTGCAGTACCGACCGGGGATGGGATGAGAGCTTGCCGGTGCGCACGGCGCACCCTACGGTTCCGAGCGCGGCCCATCCCGTAGGGTGGCCGTGCGCACCAGGGACCGACTAGGCCGCAGCCGTTACAGCCGCTCCACCTCCGGCAAACGCATCGCCGCCACCTCCGCCAGCAGGTAGTCGCGCAGCCGTTGCAGGCGCGCCTGGGCGCGGTGCGTCCTGGGCCATACCAGGTAGTAGCTGGCCCCGCTGAACACCGCCTGACGCCAGGGCAGGCCGAGCCGGCCGGCATTGACGTCCTCCGCCACCATCAGCAGATCGCCGATGGACACGCCATAGCCGCGCGCCGCCGCGACTATGCCCAGCTCGAGCATGTCGAACAGCTGACCGGTCTTCAGCGGTATGCGCTCGCCCAGGCCGGTGACCTGCAACCAGCGCCGCCAGTCGCGGCGATCCGGGGTCGGGTGCAGTTGCTCAGCCGCCTGCAGACGCGCCAACGACCAGGGGCCGGCTTCGGTGTCCGCGGCCGCGCACACCGGGGTCAGCCATTCCTCGAACAGCAGCACGCTTTCCCATTCATCCGGAAACTGGCCATCGGACAGCAGCACCGCGCAGTCGAAGGGCTCGTGGCGAAAGTCCACCTTGTCGACATCCATCCAGGCGCTGGTCAGCTGCACCTCGCTGTCGGGGTTGGCCAGGCGAAAGTGCGACAGGCGCGCCAGCAGCCAGCGCATGGTCAGGGTCGAGGGCGCCTTCAGACGCAGCACCTGATCATCGACGCGCAGCGCCGCACTGGCACGCTCCAGGGCATCGAAGCCCTCGCTCAGCCCCGGCAGCAGCGCACGCGCAGGGTCGGTCAGTTGCAGAACGCGGCCACGTCGCTCGAACAGGCGGCAGCCGAAGTAGTCCTCCAGCGTGCGGATATGCCGGCTCACCGCACTCTGGGTGATGGCCAGCTCTTCGGCGGCGCGGGTGAAGGACGCGTGGCGGGCCGCGGCCTCGAAGGCGCGCAGCGCATACAGCGGTGGCAGGCGACGATTCATGGCATCCATCCATGAGTTTTAGTCATGCCTCGCATGGCTTTTTTCCTTTTGTGAGCATCCGACTAAAACCACAGAATAGCTGTCATCACGCATTCCCCGACAGTCCGGGGCTGCTTATCCTGCCGAAGTTTTACTCATCATGAAGAATTCTCTTGGTCACGAGCTGGGCGCGCTGCTGCGCCTGGCCGGCCCGCTGATCTCCGCCCAGCTGGCCCACGCGCTGATGATCTTCACCGATACGCTGATGATGGCGATGCTCGGCCCCAAGCAGCTGGCTGGCGGCGCGCTGGGCGCCACCTGCTACTTCATCTTCTCGATCTTCTGCACCGGGGTGATCGCCGCCGTGGGCAGCCTGGTCGCCATCCGCCATGGCGCCGGCGATCCGCAAGGGGTCACCCGCCTGCTGCAGAACGGCCTGTGGCTGGCGCTGCTGCTGGGCATGGTCAGCGCGCTGTGCCTCAATGGCCTGGGCCCGCTGCTGCCGCATCTGGGCCAGGCGCCCGATGCCGCGGGTCTGGCCATGGAGTTCCTGCGCCCGCTGTCGCTGGCCCTGCCCGGCTACCTGTGCTTCATGGCCCTGCGCGGTTTCACCAGCGCCATCGGCCATCCCGGCCCGGTGATGGCCATCAGCATCGCCGGCACGGCGGCCAACTTCGTCATCAACTATGCACTGATCAAGGGCTGGTTCGGCCTGCCCAGCCTGGGCCTGGGCCTGGGCGGCATCGGCATGACCACGGCGCTGGTCAGCACCGGCATGGCCCTGGCCTTGGCGCTGTACATCCTGCGTGCGCCGCACTACCGCCTGTACGGCTTGCGCAGCGGCCTGGGCCGCCCGCAGCGCGCGCAGATGCGCTCATTGCTGCGCCTGGGCCTGCCCATCGGCGGCACCTACGCCGCCGAGCAGGGGCTGTTCACCTTTGCCACCCTGTGCATGGGCGCTTTGGGCAGCGTACAGCTGGCGGCGCATCAGATCGCCATGCAGACCGTGGCACTGGCCTTCATCGTGCCGCAGGGCCTGTCCTATGCCGTGACCTTCCGCGTCGGCCTGCACTACGGTGCCGGGCGTCTGCCGCTGTCGCGCCTCAGCGGTCATCTGGGCATGGGTCTGGGCGCGGCGCTGATGCTGCTGTTCGCCCTGCTGTTCTGGCTGCTGCCGGAATGGATCATCGGTTTGTTTCTCGACCGTCACGATCCGGCCTTTGCCGAGATCGTGACCCTGGCGGTCAGCCTGCTGGCGATCGCCGCCTGGTTCGAGCTGTTCGATGGCCTGCAGAGCATCGCCATGGGCGCCATTCGCGGGCTGAACGACGGTCGCACGACCCTGGTGATCGGCCTGGCCGGCTACTGGTGCGTGGGCGCGCCGCTGGCCTGGCTGCTGGCCTTCGCCCTCGGCTGGGGCGCACAGGGCGTCTGGTGGGGGCTGGCGGCCGGCCTGGCGGTGACCGCGAGCGGCCTGGTGCTGGGCTTCCAGTGGAAGACGGCACGCCTGCAGCGGCAGGACAGGGTCGACGGCGAAGTTTGCCTGTCCTGATGGCATGGGCGGTGCGCGCGGCGCACCCCTGGTGTCAGGACGGCGTTACCGCCAGCAGCGGCTGGCGCTGACCGAACACCAGGAAACGCGCCAGCTCGGCCAGCGGCACGGCCTTGCTGATCAGGTAGCCCTGAACCTGATCGCAACCGAACTGGCGCAGCATGTCCAGTTGCTCGATGTTTTCCACCCCTTCGGCCACCACTTCCAGATTGAGGTTGTGCGCCAGGTTGATCATCGCCCGCACCAACTGGCGATTCTCGGCGCGCGCGCCCATGCCGCCGACGAAACTGCGATCGATCTTCAACAGGGTGATGGGCAGGCTGTTGAGATGGACGAAGGAAGAGAAGCCGGTGCCGAAGTCGTCCAGCGAAAAACGCACGCCCAGCCGCCCCAGGGCCAGCATGGTCTGCTGCACCTGATCGCTGCGCCGCATCACCGCGGTCTCGGTCAGTTCGAACTCCAGCCACTGCGCATCCACCCCGCGCTCCTCGATCAGGCGGCTGAGGGTCGGCAGCAGCTGACTGTCCTGGAACTGGCGGAACGACAGGTTGATCGCCATGTGCAGGGCCGGCAGGCCACGCCCGCGCAGCCACTGCATGTCGCGCAGGGCGCGGGAGATGACCCAGTAGCCGAGCGGCACGATCAGCCCCGTTTCCTCGGCCAGCGGCACGAATTCGTTGGGCGAGAGCAGGCCTCGCTCGCCGTGCTGCCAGCGCACCAGCGCCTCCAGGCCGACGATGCGCCCGCTCTGCAGGCACAGGCGCGGTTGATAATGCAGCTCCAGTTCGTCGCGGCGCAGGGCGCGGCGCAGCTCGCCTTCCAGATCGGCCTGACTGCGCGCACTGCGGTTGAGGCGCTCGTCGTAGACATGGAACACGCAGCCCTGCTGACTCTTGGCCTGCTGCATGGCGATGTGCGCGTGCCACAGCAAGGGATCGGCCCCCTCGCCCGCACGGGCATGGGCCAGGCCCAGGCTGCAACCGATCAGCAGGCTCTCGCCATCGACCCAGTAGGGCTCGGCCAGCACCTCGGTGATGCGCTCGGCCAGGCTCTCGACCCGCAGCGGATCGCGGCGCACATCGAGCAGCAGGGCGAATTCGTCGCTGCCCAGGCGGGCGATCTGATCGCAGGGCTGCAGCAGGCTCTTCAGGCGCGCCACCACCTGCAGGATCAGGCGATCACCAGCCTGATAGCCGAGGGCGTCGTTGGCGTGGCGGAAGTTGTCCAGATCGAGATGGCCGAGCACCAGGCCGCGACCGTTGCATTCGGCCAGGCGCGCGGCGAGCAGGGTCTGGAAACCCTGACGGTTGGCGATGCCGGTCAGCGGGTCCTGCTCGGCCAGGCGCTGCAGGGTCTGACGCAGATTGCCCTGCTCGCGCACGTAGCGCAGGCAGCGGCGCAGCACGTCGAGGTTGAGGCTGCCGCGCACCAGCCAGTCACTGACGCCGCTGGGCTCTTCGACGGGTTCCTCGTCGAGCAGCAGGACGATCGGCAAGGGGCATTGATGAGGGTCGGGAAGGCGATCGGCGGTGGTCAGCAACAAGCCGCTGGCGTGGTCGTCGAACAGCGTGCTGGCAGCCGCCCAGACGGCGCCGTGATCAGCGGAGATGGGCTGCCCAGGGCGCTGAGTTGCTCGCGCAACAATTCGGCCCAATCGGACGTATCCGCCAGCAGGACTAACCGCGAGGGTTCGACGAGCGTGGACAAGCAACCTCCCCCAACAACACTGAAGTGATGGCGAATCGCGTCGCCTGAGCGCGTCGTAATCGACGTCTAATCAACCACATCCGTGTGAAAGGTAGAGCACATCCTGAGGTATAGCCAAAAAACCGGCAAGTGCCACCAGAGTACTGCAATCGGCTGAATAACCAAGCGCGCCGCCCATCAAATACGTGCACCAGGCCACAGTTCCGGACGGTCGCGGCACAAGCGGCCAGGCCTGTTAAAATGCGCGGCCTTTTCCCAGTGATCGATCCCATGTCCCGACTGAATCCCCGGCAACAAGAGGCCGTGAACTACGTCGGCGGCCCACTTCTGGTGCTCGCCGGTGCAGGCTCCGGCAAGACCAGCGTGATCACCCGCAAGATTGCCCATCTGGTGCAGAACTGCGGCATCCAGGCGCGACACATCGTCGCCATGACCTTCACCAACAAGGCCGCGCGCGAGATGAAGGAGCGCGTCGGCACCCTGCTGCGCGGCAGCGAGGCGCGCGGGCTGACCGTGTCCACCTTCCACAACCTGGGCATGAACATCATCCGCAAGGAGTACGCGCGCCTGGGCTACAAGCCCGGTTTCTCGATCTTCGACGACGGCGACATCAAGGCGCTGCTCACCGACATCATGCAGAAGGAATACGCCGGCGACGACGGGGCCGACGAGGTGAAGAACCTCATCGACAGCTGGAAGAACGACCTGATCCTGCCCGACGAGGCGCTGGCCAAGGCGCGCGGGCCCAAGGAGCAGACCGCGGCCATCGTCTACCTGCACTACCAGCGCACGCTCAAGGCGTACAACGCGGTGGACTTCAACGACCTTATCCTGCTGCCGGTCAAGCTCTTCCAGGAGCACCCCGACATCCTCGAGAAGTGGCAGAACCGCATCCGCTACCTGCTGGTGGACGAATACCAGGACACCAACGCCAGCCAGTACCTGCTGGTGAAGATGCTGGTGGGCATGCGCAACCAGTTCACCGTGGTCGGTGACGACGACCAGTCGATCTACGCCTGGCGCGGCGCGCGCCCGGAAAACCTGATGCTGCTCAAAGAGGACTATCCGTCGCTGAAGGTGGTGATGCTGGAGCAGAACTACCGCTCCACCAGCCGCATCCTCAAGTGCGCCAACATCCTCATCGCCAACAACCCCCACGTGTTCGAGAAGCAGCTGTGGTCGGAGATGGGCCATGGCGACGAGATTCGCGTGATCCGCACGCGCAACGAGGAGGCCGAGTGCGAGCGGGTGGCGCTGGAAATCCTCACCGAGCACCTGCGCACCCAGCGCCCCTACAGCGACTTCGCCATCCTCTACCGCGGCAACTACCAGGCCAAGCTGATGGAGCTGAAGCTGCAGCACCACCAGATTCCCTATCGCCTCTCCGGGGGCACCAGCTTCTTCGCCCGCCAGGAGGTGAAGGACCTGATGAGCTACTTCCGCCTGCTGGTCAACCCGGACGACGACAACGCCTTCCTGCGCGTGATCAACGTGCCGCGCCGCGAGATCGGCTCGACCACCCTGGAAAAGCTCGGCAACTATGCCAGCGAGCGCAAGATCAGCATGTACGCCGCGGCTGGCGAGATCGGCCTCGGCGAACACCTCGACGCGCGCTTCACCGAGCGCCTGCAGCGCTTCACCCGCTGGATGGACCGCGTGCGCCAGGAGTGCGCGCAGAACGACCCGATCGCCGCCATCCGCAGCATGGTCATGGACATCGATTACGAGAACTGGCTGCGGCAGAACGCCTCCAGCGACAAGGTGGCCGACGCGCGCATGGGCAACGTCTGGTTCCTCGTCGACGCGCTGAAGAACACCCTGGAGCGCGACGAAGACGGCGACATGACCATCGAGGACGCCATCGGCAAACTGGTGCTGCGCGACATGCTCGAGCGCCAGCAGGAGGAGGAAGAAGGCGCCGAGGGCGTGCAGATGATGACCATGCACGCCTCCAAGGGCCTGGAGTTCCCCTCGGTGTACATCATCGGCTTCGAGGAGGAGATCCTCCCGCACCGCTCCAGCATCGAGGCCGACACCATCGAGGAAGAGCGGCGCCTGGCCTATGTCGGCATCACCCGCGCCAAACGCAACCTGACCCTGACCTTCGCCGCCAAGCGCAAGCAGTACGGCGAGGTGATCGACTGCTCGCCGAGCCGTTTCCTCGACGAGCTGCCGCCGGAAGATCTGGTGTGGGAAGGCCTGGAGGAAGCGCCGGTGGAAGTGAAGGCCGCGCGCGGCAACGACGCCCTGGCCAACATGCGCGCGCTACTCAAGCGCTGAAACCGGCTCTTGCTGTCTGGTGGGCCAAAGCGGATCGCCACCCGGCCCACCCTACCGCGCTGGTGTATGGTCGCTGGTCGGTGGGCTTCGGCCCACCACTCCAATGCCGCTGGCACCCTCGTCGTATTTGCCAGTCAGAAGAAGACATCGTTCAGAAACAGGGGCTGGAACCATGCGCACATTCACGCTCGACATTGATGCCCTGACTCGACTGATCAACGGCCGCGAACAGCAGGAAAACTGGCTGGATCTGGAAAGCGGCAAGGTCCTGACCCTGCCTGCAGAAGACCAGTACAGCGAGGAGCGCCAGCAAGTGGAACTCGAGCCGGATCGCTATACGCGCATACCCAACCTCGACGTGCCGCAGCGCGTGGCCATGCGCGAGTCCTTCCTGTTCACCCTCGACGATGTGCATGCCCATCCCCTGCTCAGTGCCGCGCTGACCGGCCGCAAGCCGCTGCGCTCGTTCGACTACGAGATCGAGGCCTTTCCGGCGCTGCGTGAGCAATGGCAGGCCTTCGAGCTCAAGCAACTGCGCGAATTTGCGCTCAACTGGCTCTACGAACTGGGCCTGGAGCCAGCGCCGGACAAGCTGCCCCTGGATACGCGCGGCATTCCCAAGGACATCCTGCGCCGTCTGACCAAGAGCGCCTGACCGGGTCCCGCCGGCCCGGATAACCTGTCCGACCGATCAGATGCCTACGACTGTCGGGCAGCCTTAGGTATCACTACACATTGCCGGGCGTTTTGAGCGAAAATCCGCCGCTTTCAGCCGGCCGGGGAAGCGCCATGGAATCCTTGAAACAGAAGATACTCAGCGAAGGCATCGTCCTTTCCGATCAGGTGCTGAAGGTCGACGCCTTCCTCAACCACCAGATCGATCCGGCGCTGATGCAGCAGATCGGTCACGAGTTCGCCCAGCGCTTCGCCGGCCAGGGCATCACCAAGATCGTCACCATCGAGGCCTCCGGCATCGCCCCGGCGGTGATGGCCGGCCTCGAGCTGGGCATCCCGGTGATCTTCGCGCGCAAGTTCCAGTCGCTGACGCTCAAGGACGACCTGCTGATCTCCAAGGTGTTCTCCTTCACCAAACAGACCGAAAGCACCATCGCCATTTCCGCCCGTCACCTGACCGCTGCCGACAAGGTGCTGGTGATCGACGACTTCCTCGCCAACGGTCACGCCGCCAAGGCGCTGATCGACCTGATCCAGCAGGCCGGCGCCCAGGTGGCCGGCATCGGCATCGTCATCGAGAAATCCTTCCAGGAAGGCCGCAACCTGCTGGAGAGCGAAGGCTACCGCGTCGAGTCGCTGGCCCGGGTCGCGGCGCTGGAAAACGGCCAGGTACGTTTTCTCGACTGAGCGCCTGTCGATGCACATCGCTGCCCCGGCGCTCAGCATGACCAGGGCAGCCAAGCAAGCCTACGCCGAGGCGGTGGCCTGCAGGCCCGCCAGCAACAGCCGCTGGTAGAGGGTTTCGCGCACGCCGTCCGGCGCCTCCAGGCCCATGCGCCGCAGATGTTCGGCATAGGCGAGCGGCTCAGGCGCATCGAGCGTGGCCTTGCCCAGCTCGAGCGCCTCGCTCAGGTGCAGCTTGCTCTTGAGCCAGCCCAGCGCGCGCACCAGATCGGCCTCCACGCTGCTGAAATCACTGCCCAGCGGGTACTCGGGAAACAGCGCGGGAAAGTCCGCACGCACCTTGTCCAGCCGCTCCGGCAGGTTGTTGCTGAAGCGCGCATCCAGGCGGAAATCGGCCGCCAGCTTGCCCGCCTGCTGGGCCTGGGCGATCAGCTCGGGCTGGAAGCGCGAGTCGCTGATGGCGAGCAGCGCCTCGATCACCTGGGCATCGGTCTTGCCGCGCAGATCAGCGATGCCGTATTCGGTCACCACCATGTCGCGCAGGTGCCGCGGAATGGTGGCGTGGCCATAGTCCCAGACGATGTTGGAACTGACCTGGCCGCCGGACTCGCGCCAGCTGCGCAGCAGCAGGATGGAGCGCGCGCCCTCCAGCGCATGAGCCTGGGCGACGAAGTTGTACTGACCACCCACGCCGCTGAGCACCCGGCCGTCCTCGAGCTGGTCGGCGACGCCCGCACCGAGCAGGGTCATGGTGAAGACCGTATTGATGAAGCGCGCGTCGCGGCGCTGCAGGCGCTTGAGCTCTTCCTGGCCGTACAGCTCGTTGATGTAGCGGATACCGGTCATGGCGAAGCGCTGTCGCGCGGCGTCATCCAGTTCGCGCAGGCGGCTATAGAAGGCCCCCGGGCCGAGAAAGAAGCCGCCGTGCAGCACCACGCCGCCCTGCGCCGCGCCCAGGTAGGGCGCCAGACAGACCTGGGTCTGCGGATCGCTCAGATCCGCCACGGTTCGGCTGCCATCCGGCAGATACAGCCAGCCTTCCTCCAGTTGCAGGTCGCCCTGCAGCAACCCGCTGCCAGACAGCCAGCCAAGATCGCCAGGCTGCAGCCGCGCCGGCAACCCGGCATCGGCCAGCGCCTGCACGCTGTGCGGGCGCCCCGAGGCATCCAGCGCGCCCGCCAGGGCCAGGCGTTGCAGACGCAGGTCCGGATAGACCGCACGCCGCAGCAGGCCGGCCTCGGCCAATGCCAGCAAACCGTTGACGAACATCTCGCTGCAGCCGTATAGCCCCTGTTCGAGCGGCGCCAGGCCACCGTTGGCGGCGATTTCCCCGGCCCAGCCCTCGCCGCCGCGCAACGCCTGCAGCACCGCACGGTAGCGGGCATTGTCGGCTTGCCTGGCGATCAGCGCCGCCGCCAGGGCGTCGCCCATCGCACCGATGCCGATCTGCAGCGTGCCGCCGTCGCGCACCAGGGTGCTGGCGAACAGGCCGATGCAATGATCCTGGGTCGTCACCGGCATGTTCGGCGTGGAGAACAGCGTGGTCCGCTCGTCCTCGACGATGTGGATGTCGAAGGTGTCGCGCGGCAGCTGGGCGTCGCCTGCCATGTAGGGCAGGTCGTGGTGAATCTGGGCGACGCTGAGCACCTTCTCGCCAGCGGCGCGGCGGCGCTGCAGCAACGGCAGCAGGTCGAGGGTCACGTCCGGGTTGCAGCTCAGGCTGAAATGCTCCGGCCGCTGGTCATCGCCAGCCACCAGCTGGGCCACCAGGTTCAGACCCTTGGCATTGAGGTCGCGGGCGACGTGGCTGTAATTGCTGCTGATGTAGTCCTGCTGCGCCGGCTCGCAGTCGAGCAGACTGCCGGGCTGGAAGAAGAACTGCTCCACGCGCACGTTGGCCGGCAGGCTGTCGGCGTGCAGGTCGGCGAGAAAGTCCAGCTCGGGATAGTCGCCGTAGACCCGCGCGACGAAGGGGTCGAGCAGACGCCGCTGCAGCTCCTGCCCGGCCCGCGGCCGCCCCAGGCACAGCGCGGTGTAGATCGTCAGCTGCCGCTCGGGCATCTCGCGCACCCGCGCGTACAGGGCATTGACCCAGCGATTGGGCTTGCCCAGACCAAGCGGCAGACCGAGATGGATCGGCCCATCCAGCTCGCTGAGCACATGATCGACGGCTTGTTCGAGGGTACAGCTGTGCGGCATCTGGCGCTCCTCGCGGCATCCTTGACGAATGATGCTTGGACTGCCTGGCTACCAGCATGGTTGCATGCCATCGCCTTAAGAGCCTGCTCACGATCTGCTGCGCGTCGGCCCTACTGCGTTAAGAACAGGCTGGAGCGCCAGCCCGGTCGGAAGCCGCTTGCGGCTAACGCACTTTAGTGCGGCCCCGGAGGGGCGAGCGAAGCGAGTACTGCTCATTTACAGCTCGTAAAGTCGAGCGCGACTCCGGGCGTTCCTCGCCTATTTGATTCGCTGGCGCTCTCCCTTCGGGCCAGCCTTCGGCTGTTACTCCCGTGGGTCGTTGCGCCTTGTATGGCTCTAGCTCGCGAGCTCGTGAGCAGGCTCTAAACGAAAAAACCGCCCAGAGGGCGGTTTTTTCAGCGAAGCGTCGGGTCTTACAGACCGGACATCTTCTTGATCGCGTCGCGCAGTTCGTCTTCCGAGCAATCGGCGCAGGTGCCTTTCGGCGGCATGGCGTTGATGCCGGAGATGGCAGCGGCAAGGATGCCGTCGAGGCCGCCCTGATGGTCGGCACGCTCTTTCCAGGCAGCGGTGTCGCCGATCTTCGGCGCGCCCAGCACGCCGGCGGCATGGCAGGCGTTGCAGTGCTTGGCGATGATGTCGTCGGTGCTGCGTGCGCCGCCAGCGGCCACGGCAACGGCGCCGACGCCCTTGCATTCTTCACCCATGATGCACACTTCGCCCACCGGCTTGAGGCGCTCGGCGATGGCTTCATCGGTCGTGGCCTGAGCAGTCACTGCCCACAGGGCCAATACGGCAGCCGGTACTGCCAGCATTTTCTTCATCAGATTCACGGTACACCCTCTTCGTGGCTAGTCACGCCCGCGGCCACGGATTCGCGAGCGGGCGACAGTATAACGGCAAGCCGCCCCGGCCGAAACAACCCATATTGTCGCAGGGTTATTGATCAGAAGTTCGCTGGCGTGGTGGCACTGATCAAGCGTGCCGGCTCGTCGAACGGGTTGCGAAAGCGATGCGGCTTGCTGCTCTCGAAGTAGTAGCTGTCGCCCGGCTCGAGCACGAACACCTCGCTGCCGACGGTCAGCTCCAGCTTGCCTTCGACCAGCATGCCCGCCTCTTCGCCCTCATGGGCATACATCTCGTCGCCGGTATCGGCACCTGCCGGATAGGTCTCGTCAAGGAAGGCGATGGCACGGCTCGGATGCGCCTTGCCGATCAGCTTCATGGTGATGGCGCCACTGCAGATATCGGTGAGTTCGGAGGCCCGGTAGACCACCTGGGTCTGGTTCTCCTGCTCCAGATCGAGGGAGAAGAACTCCACCAGCGACATGGGAATGCCACCGAGCACCTTCTTCAGCGAACTGATCGAGGGGCTTACGCTGTTCTTCTCGATCATCGAGATGGTGCTGTTGGTGACGCCCGCCCGCTTGGCGAGTTCACGCTGGGAAAGGCCTTTGAGCTTACGGATCGATTGCAGTCGAACGCCGACGTCCAATGCTGGTGTCCCCCTTGGGATTGATGCGGAAAAGTGTCCGTATCATGGCATAGCGTTCGGAATTTACAACACTGGCGTTCACGCTCGCCCACAGCCGCCAATCTCAGCCCCCGAGATAGAGCAGCGGAGCCCGGCGCAGGTTGCAGAAGATCTGGTAGGGAATGCTGCCCGCAGCCATCGCCACGTCGCTAGCCAGCACCTGCTTGCCCCAGAGCTCCACGCGGCTGCCCAAGCCGGCCTGCGGCAGGTCGGTCAGATCCACGGTGAGCATGTCCATCGATACCCGACCGATCAGCCGGGTGAGCTGGCCATCCACCGCCACTGGCGTGCCGGTCGGGGCGTGACGCGGGTAGCCGTCGGCATAGCCCATGGCGACCACGCCGACACGGGTCGGCCGCTCGCTGACGAAGCGCGCACCATAGCCCACCGGCTCGCCGGCCGGCAGTTCGCGCACGCTGATGACCTTGGACTCCAGGGTCATCACCGGCTGCAGGCGCGCCGCCTGCTCCTGGGCCTGCTCGAAGGGGGTGGCGCCGTACAGCATGATGCCGGGGCGTACCCAGTCGCTCGGCACCGCAGGCCAGCCGAGCACGGCCGGCGAGTTGCGCAGGCTGACCTCGGCGGCCAGGCCCTGGCGGGCCTGCTGGAATACCGCCAGTTGCTCGACGGTGCGCTCGCACTCGGGCTCGTCGGCCCGGGCAAAGTGGCTCATCAGCACGATCTTGCCGACCTTGCCGCTGGCCAGCAGACGGCGATAGGCCTCCTGGTACTCGGCTGGGTGCAGGCCGACGCGGTGCATGCCGGAATCCAGCTTGAGCCAGAGGGTCAGCGGCCTGCTCAGGCGAGCCTGCTCGATGGCCTCGATCTGCCACTGCGCATGCACCACGCACCAGAGTTCGTGCTGGTCGATCAGCGCCAGCTCGTCCGCCTCGAAGAAGCCTTCGAGCAGCAGGATCGGCGCATGGATGCCGGCCTCGCGCAGGGCCAGGGCCTCTTCGATGCAGGCCGCGGCGAAGCCGTCCGCCTCACTCTGCAGAGCCTGGGCGCAGCGTACCGCGCCATGACCGTAGGCGTCGGCCTTGACCACGGCCAGGGCGCGGGCGCCGCTCAGTTCGCGGGCCAGTTGGTAGTTGTGACGCAGCGCGTCGAGGTCGATCAGGGCACGGGCAGGGCGCATGGTTCGCGGTCTCTCGATACTTCGCTGAAGGGCGATGTTTGGCGTAGCCAGTCAAAAAAATGCCCGGCGGGACAGCCGGGCGAAAAGCCAACACAAAAAATAGTCCGGAACGACTTTTGGCGTCGCTCCGGTGGGCGCTCACCTTACAGGGCAGCCACCACCATCATTTCCACCAGCACCTCGGGCTTGTACATCTTCGCCTCGACGCAGGCACGTGCCGGCGCGGCACCCTCGGCGATCCAGGCGTCGTACTCGACGTTGAGGCCGTCGTAATGAGCGTCCATGTCCTTGAGGTAGATGGTCACGGAAAGAATCTTGCTCTTGTCGCTGCCGGCCTCGGCCAGCATGCGATCGATATTGGCCAGGGTCTCGCGGGTCTGCTGGCGGATGTCGCCGCTGTAGTCGTCGGCGAGCTGGCCGGCGAGGTAGACGGTGCCGTTGTGGATTACCACTTCGCTGTAGCGCTTTTCCACATGCAGGCGCTGGATCGACATAGGGTAAAGCTCCTTCGATTACGGGACGCGCAGCCTATCAGGTGCGCAGCGGCTGCGGCGCGGCCTCGAGTTCGCGGTTCTTGCCCGAGTAGCGCGAGATATCCAGGCCCTCGGCGCTGATCTGCGGGCGCTTGCTGCCGATCAGATCGGCCAGCAGGCGGCCCGAGCCGCAGGCCATGGTCCAGCCCAGGGTGCCGTGGCCGGTGTTGAGGAACAGGTTGCGGTAGGCAGTGGCACCGACGATCGGCGTACCGTCCGGGGTGGCCGGGCGCAGACCGGTCCAGAACTCGGCCTGGCTCAGGTCGCCGCCCTGCGGGTACAGATCGGCAGTGATCATTTCCAGGGTTTCGCGACGACGCGGGTTGAGCGACAGATCGAAACCGGCGATCTCGGCCATGCCGCCGACACGGATGCGGTTGTCGAAACGGGTGATCGCCACCTTGTAGGTCTCGTCGAGGATGGTCGAGGTCGGCGCCATCTCGGCGTTGGTGATCGGCACGGTCAGCGAGTAGCCCTTGAGCGGATACACCGGCGCGCGCACGCCCAGCGGCTTGAGCAGCTGCGGGCTGTAGCTGCCGAGGGCGAGCACGTAGCGGTCGGCGGTTTCCAGCTTGCCGTCGATCCACACGCCATTGAGGCGGTCGCCCACGGCGTCCAGACGCTGGATGTTCTGCCCGAAGCGGAACTCGACGCCGAGCGCCTTGGCCATGTCCGCCAGCTTGGTGGTGAACATCTGGCAGTCGCCGGTCTGATCGTTGGGCAGGCGCAGGGCACCGGCCAGCTTGTGCTTGACCCCGGCCAGGGCCGGTTCGACGCGGGCGATGGCGTCACGGTCGAGCAGCTCGAAGGGCACGCCGGAGGCTTCCAGCACGGCGATGTCCTTGGCGGCAGCGTCGACCTGGGCCTGGGTGCGGAACAGCTGGGTGGTGCCGAGCTGGCGACCTTCATAGGCGATACCGGTTTCGGCACGCAGCTCGTCGAGGCAGTCGCGGCTGTACTCGGACAGACGCACCATGCGCTCCTTGTTCACCGCATAGCGGGCGGCGGTGCAGTTGCGCAGCATCTGCGCCATCCACAGGTACTGATCGACATCGCCGGTGGCCTTGATCGCCAGCGGCGCATGCTTCTGCAGCAGCCACTTGATGGCCTTCAGCGGCACACCCGGAGCGGCCCAGGGCGAAGCGTAACCGGGCGACACCTGGCCGGCATTGGCGAAGCTGGTTTCCAGGGCCGGGCCGTTCTGGCGATCGACCACCACTACCTCATGGCCCTGCCGGGCCAGGTAGTACGCACTGGCGGTACCGATGACACCACTGCCGAGAACCAGAACACGCATGCTTTTCTCCCCGCCGCGCCTTGAGGCACGGACGTTACGAACCAGGGTTGTTGATGCGCGCAGTATAGGGAGAGCCGTGCAGTGCTTTTCACCATATACACAGCTATATTTGGCGAGAATTCTTGGCAAAAAGCCGTTTTGCAGAGGCGGATTCCCCATGAGAACCCAGCATCAAAGCCGTCGTGAACTGGACAAGATCGACCGCAACATCCTCCGCATCCTGCAGGAGGACGGGCGCATCAGCTTTACCGAACTGGGCGAGCGCGTGGGCCTGTCCACCACGCCCTGCACCGAGCGCGTACGCCGCCTGGAGCGCGAAGGCATCATCATGGGCTACCACGCCCGCCTCAACCCGCAGCAGCTCAAGGCCAACCTGCTGGTGTTCGTCGAGATCAGCCTGGACTACAAGTCCGGCGACACCTTCGAGGAATTCCGCCGCGCCGTACTCAAGCTGCCGCACGTGCTGGAATGCCACCTGGTGTCCGGCGACTTCGACTACCTGGTGAAGGCGCGCATCAACGAGATGGCCAGCTACCGCAAGCTGCTCGGCGACATCCTGCTCAAGCTGCCGCACGTGCGCGAGTCGAAGAGCTACATCGTCATGGAAGAGGTGAAGGAGTCGCTGGCGCTGCCAGTGCCGGATTGAGCCGCCTCAGCCCGCCAGCTGGCGGCGCAATTCGGCCAGCACCGGCGCGGTGTTCGGGCGCACGCCGCGCCATAGCTCGAAGGCTTCGGCGGCCTGCTCGACCAGCATGCCGAGGCCATCCAGGCAGCGCGCCGCGCCCTGATCAAAGGCCCAGCGGTTGAAGGCGGTGGGCTCCTTGCCATACATCATGTCGTAGCAAAGCGTATGGCCCGGCTGGATCAGGCTCGGTGCGATCGGCGGCAGTTCGCCGCCGAGGCTGGCCGAGGTGCCGTTGACGATCAGGTCCACCGGCGCGTCGAGCCAGTCGAAACCGGCAGCGACCAGCGGGCCGAGGTCGGCGAATTCGCGCACCAGCTGCTCGGCCTTGGCCACGGTGCGGTTGGCGATCACCAGTACGGCCGGCTTCTGCGCCAGGAAGGGTTCGAGCACGCCGCGCACCGCGCCGCCGGCGCCGAGCACGAGGATGCGCTTGCCGGTCAGGGCGAAGCCGGCATTGTCCTGCAGGTCGCGGGTCAATCCGGCACCATCGGTGTTGTCACCGAGCAGGCGGCCGCCTTCCAGTTTCTTCAGGGTGTTCACCGCGCCGGCGCGACGGGCGCGCTCGCTCAGCTCGTCGGCCAGGCGAAAGGCCTCTTCCTTGAACGGTACGGTGACGTTGGCGCCCAGCCCCTCGGCGAAGAAGGCGCGCGCGTCACCGATGAAATCGTCCAGCGGCGCCAGCCGCGCTTCGTAGGTCAGCGCCTGGCCGGTCTGCTCGGCGAACAGACGGTGGATCAGCGGCGATTTGCTGTGGCCGATGGGGTTGCCGAAGACGCAGTAGCGGTCCATGGATGATCCTTGAAGGAAGTTGCCGGCTTTTCTCGTAGGGTGCTCCATGCGCACCGGATACTCTCTGGCGCGCGCAGCGCACCCTACGCAGGTTGCGTGGCCCGGAATCAGGCCCCCGAAAGCCAGTCACGATCAGTCAGAAAATACTCGGTCAGGCGCGCTTCCTCGCTGCCCGGTTCGGGCTTCCAGTCGTAGCCCCAACGTACCATCGGCGGCAGCGACATCAGAATCGACTCGGTACGCCCGCCGGACTGCAGGCCGAACAGGGTGCCGCGGTCGAACACCAGATTGAACTCGACATAGCGACCGCGGCGGAACGCCTGAAACTCGCGCTCGCGCTCACCGAAGGGAGTCAGCTTGCGGCGCTGGACGATCGGCAGGTAGGCCTGGATGTAGGCGTCGCCGATCGCGCGCATGAAGGCGAAGCAGGTGTCGAAGTCCCATTCGTTGAGATCGTCGAAGAACAACCCGCCGATGCCGCGCGGCTCGCCGCGGTGCTTGAGGTGGAAGTAGCGGTCGCACCAGGCCTTGAATTTCGGATAGACCTCGGCGCCAAAGGGCGCGCAGGCATCGAAGGCCACCTGATGCCAGTAGCGGCAATCGTCCTCGTTGGCGTAGTAGGGGGTCAGGTCGAACCCACCGCCGAACCACCACACCGGCTCCTCGCCTTCCTTCTCCGCGCTGAAGAAGCGCACGTTGGCGTGCGAGGTGGGCACGTAGGGATTCTCCGGATGGATCACCAGCGACACGCCGAGGGCCTGGAAGCCGCGGCCGGCAAGTTCGGGGCGATGGGCACTGGCCGAGGGCGGCAGGCTGTCACCGAACACGTGGGAGAAGTTGACCCCGCCCTTTTCGATCAGCGCGCCGTTCTCGATCACCCGCGTGCGGCCGCCGCCGCCAGCCGGACGCTGCCAGGCGTCCTCACGGAACAGGGCCTGGCCGTCCTCGGCCTCGAGGGCGGCGCAGATGCGATCTTGCAGGTCGAGCAGATAGGCCTTCACGGCCTCGGTACGGTCAGTCACGGCGGCACCTTGAGCGGGAGCGAATCGAAATCGGCGGGCAGCATAGCACTCACGGACGCGCCTTCGCAGTTGACGGCGGTCGATCAGGGCGTTTGGATAGACCCTTTCGCCGCCCCTCGGCGGCTCAAGCAGAAGGAATCCCAGATGGCCAAGCGTATCCAGTTCAGCCAGCACGGCGGCAGCGAGGTGCTGGAGTACCGCGACTATCAGCCGGCGGCCCCCGGCCCGCGCGAAGTGCGGGTGGCCAACCGCGCCATCGGCCTGAATTTCATCGACACCTATTTCCGCAGCGGTCTGTATGCCCCGCCGGCACTGCCCTCCAGCCTGGGTACCGAAGGCGCTGGCGTGGTCGAGGCGGTGGGCAGCGAGGTGCGCAACTTCGCCGTCGGCGACCGCGTGGCCTATGCCACCGGCCCGCTCGGCGCCTACAGCGAGCTGCACGTGCTGCCGGCGGACAAGCTGGTCAGACTGCCGGAGGCCATCAGCTTCGAGCAGGCCGCGGCGGTGATGCTCAAGGGCCTGACCGTGCAGTACTTGCTGCGCCAGACCTATGAGCTCAAGGGCGGCGAGACCATTCTGTTCCATGCCGCGGCGGGCGGCGTCGGCTCCTTCGCCTGCCAGTGGGCGCGGGCGCTGGGGGTCAATCTGATCGGCACGGTCAGTTCGGCCGAGAAGGCGGCGCGGGCAAAAGAGCAGGGCGCCTGGGCGACCATCGACTACAGCCATGAGAACGTCGTGCAGCGCGTGCTGGAGCTGACCGACGGCAAGAAGTGCCCGGTGGTCTACGACGGCGTCGGCAAGGACACCTGGGAAACCTCGCTGGACTGCGTGGCGCCGCGCGGCCTGCTGGTCAGCTTCGGCAACGCCTCCGGTGCGGTGACCGGGGTCAACCTGGGCATCCTGGCGCAGAAGGGCTCGCTGTACGTCACCCGGCCGACCCTGGCCGGCTACGCCGATACCCCCGAGCGTCTGCAGACCATGGCCGACGAGCTGTTCGGCATGATCGCCGGCGGCCAGCTGCAGGTGGAGATCAGCAACCGTTACGCGCTGAAGGACGCCGCCGCCGCGCAGGACGCGCTGAGCGCCCGGCAGACCACCGGCTCGACCATTCTGCTGCCGTGAACCGGGCCTGCGTACCCTACGGCAGGTAAATCATCCTGCGCAGCGCAGGATCAGGACGGGCGAATCACATCGCCCGTGCGCAGGTCGCGAATCAGGCTGGGGTTCTTGCGCCCGCCCAGGGCGCCGCCCAGCACCTTGTCCAGTTGGCGTGGGAAATACTGCTCGACGCGCAGCCGCGAGCGCGCCGCGGGGCGGCCTGCCGGATTGGCCGAGGTGGAAATCAGCGGTCCGGTGAGCCGGCAGAGGGCACGTACCAGCGGATGATCACTGACGCGCAGGGCCACACTGTCGTGCACGCCGGTGATCCATGCGGGCAGACGGTCCTGATGCGGCACCAGCCAGGTGTTCGGCCCCGGCCAACTGGCTGCCAGGCGCTCCTGCCAGATCTCCGGCAGATCATCGAGGAGAAAGTCGAACTGCTCGATGTCGTCGGCCACCAGAATCAGGCCCTTGTGCACGGGCCGCTCCTTGAGAGCCAGCAGGCGGTCCACGGCGACTTCGTTCCAGGGGTCGCAGCCCAGACCCCAGACCGCTTCGGTGGGGTAGGCGATCACGCCGCCTTCACACACCACCCGCGCCGCTTGCTGTACCTGCCAGTTGCTGGCCATTGGGTTGTCTCCCGCCACTCGAATGGGCGGCAGTCTATCCAAGCCAGACAGTGGCTGCCATGGCCCTTATGGACCGCGCGCCAGCCAGCGCCCGGCCTCGCAGCAGACCAGGCCGTCCAGCTCCAGTTCGGTCAGCGCCGCCAGCACCTGCGCGAGTGGCCAGCCACTGCTATGCGCCAAGGCCTCGCTACTGTGTGGCGCGGCATGCAGCAGCTTCAGCAGGGGATGCTGCTCGGCGCCAGGCTGCACAGCCGAAGCTTGCTGTCCGCTTGGTGTCTGCCAGCCGCGCAGGGCCTCAAGGATATGTTCGATACTTTCCACCAGCGTCGCGCCGTCGCGAATCAGCTGATGACAGCCGCGCGCCCCTGGATGGTGGATCGAGCCGGGAATGGCGTACACCTCGCGACCCTGCTCGGCAGCCAGACGCGCGGTGATCAGCGAACCGCTGGAAGGACTGGCCTCGACCACCAGCACGCCCAGTGACAGGCCGCTGATGATCCGGTTGCGTCGCGGGAAGTTGCTCGCCTGCGGCGGACAGTCCAGCGGCAGTTCGGAAACCAGAGCACCGCCCTGCTCGATGATCTGCGCCGCCAGCCGCTTGTGCCGTGCCGGATACAGGCACTCCAGGCCGGTACCCAGCACCGCCACGGTCTTGCCGCCACCATCCAGCGCGCCCTGATGCGCGGCGCCATCTATGCCCAGGGCCAACCCGCTGGTGATCACGAAACCGCCGGCGGCCAGGCTGCGGGCGAAGGCGTGCGCATTGTCCAGACCCGGCCGAGAGGCGCGGCGGCTTCCGACCATGGCCAGTTGCGGTGCCTCCAGCAGCAGCGGGTCTCCGCCCACGAACAGCAGCGGCGGCGCATCCGCCAGCTCGGCGAGCAGGGCCGGATAGCGTGGGTCATCCCACATCAGCAGGTGCTGATCTGTCTGGTCGAGCCAGTGCATAGCCGCGGCGGCGCGTTGCCGGATCTCGGCACTGCGTCGCGGCTCGGCGCACACGGCCGGCAGGCCCAGCGAGCGCCAGGCGCTGGCCGGAGCACTGAGCGCGGCCGAAGCGCTGCCGAAGGCACTGAGCAGCTTGCGAAAGCGCCGCGGGCCAAGCTCCGGCAGCAAATGCAGGCGCAGGCGGGCTTCAAGCTCGGCGGGAGAAGGCGAGGAAGGTAGGGGCATGGCAGATCGTCCTTGATCGTGCGTGTCACCGTCCTGGTGGCACAGGCAGAAAGCACGAGCCCCGCAATAGCGGGGCTCGTCGGGTATTACGGGTTGCGGACCTTGTCCATCACCGCCAGCTGCCGGGTCGCCCCAAGCACCAGGCCGTAGCTGAGCTTGTCGTAGGTGCGGAACACCATCAGCAGGCCGGAGCGCTCATCCGGAATCTTCACGCTCTCGCCAGTGATGCGGTCGCGCACGGTTTCGCCGGTCTTGTACACCGCCAGCACGTTACCGATTTCAAGGCCGTCGCGCGCGCCCTTGTTCAGGGTGACCACGTCGAACTGACCGATCTGCGTCACACCTCGCGGTACATCGAGGATCAGGCCATTGATTTCACTCGTCGGCTCGCTGGGCATGAAGGTGGAGTTGATCGCCCGCTCTTCGGTGGGGAACAGGCGGTCACCCAAGCGCACTTCCTGAGTCGAGCGGCTCAGCACCAACGTACCGATATCGCCTTCCTCGGCGACGATCTCGCCGGAGCCGATGTCATCGGCGTTGATGCCGAGGAATTCCTTGGTTTCCGGGTCCACGTAGGTCTTGCCCTGACGGAAGATGCCGTAGATCGGATGCTGTTCGTCGAACTGGCCGCGAGCGTAGACGCGGTCACCGGCGCCACTGACCACACGCTCGGCGTTGCCGGCAACGACGTAAGGCTTGCCGCTGAATTCCTCGGGGGTATCGACGATCCGGTTGCTCAGCAGGAAGCTGTTGATCGCCTCCAGCGGAATGGTCGGGATCGCCTCGGCCATCGGCGTGCTGCGCACCTGCGGCGACAGCTTGATGGTACCGCGCGACTCGCCGCGGTTGAGCATCAGGCGTGGCTGGCCGTCGACATAGACGAGATTGAGAGTGTCCCCGGGGTAGATCAGATGCGGGTTGGCCACCTGTGGGTTGGCGTGCCAGATCTCCGGCCACTTCCACGGCTGACGCAGGAACTTGCCGGAAATGTCCCAGAGGGTATCGCCCTTGACCACGGTGTAGCGGTCCGGGTGACCGTCCTTGAGTTGCACTTCGGCCTGAGCCAAGCTGGTCAGGGCCAGTCCGCCAGCTGCAAAGAGCAGGGCGAGTAGTGATTTCCTCATACGGTGAATCCCTTTATTATGTGTCTTCACGTGAAGCGCCCTAGCGCCGCGTGCCAAACCCGCTGATTACGCGGCGTGAAGCCGTTTTTCAATGCTGTTCATCATCTTAGCAGCGGATTTTGACTTTATTCCACAAGTGCATCACAAACGCATATGGCGATCCTGAATATCCTCGAATTTCCTGATCCACGCCTGCGTACCATCGCCAAACCGGTGGACGTCGTGGACGACTCCATCCGTCAGCTGGTCGACGACATGTTCGAGACCATGTATGACGCGCCCGGTATCGGCCTGGCCGCGACGCAGGTCAACGTGCACAAGCGCGTGGTGGTCATGGATTTGTCCGAGGACAAGTCCGAACCGCGGGTGTTCATCAACCCCGAGTTCGAATCGCTGACCGACGAGATGGACCAGTATCAGGAAGGCTGCCTGTCGGTGCCCGGCTTCTACGAGAACGTCGATCGCCCACAGAAGGTCAAGATCAAGGCGCTGGACCGCGATGGCCAGCCCTTCGAACTGATCGCCGAAGGCCTGCTCGCCGTGTGCATCCAGCACGAATGCGACCACCTCAACGGCAAGCTGTTCGTCGACTACCTGTCCAACCTCAAGCGCGACCGGATCAAGAAGAAGCTGGAAAAACAGCATCGCCAACGCGCTTGACGCCCCATCCAGAAGGCTTGCCACGGCAAGCCTTTTTCTTTAGCGAGCCCTCATGCCTGACTCATTGCGTATCGTCTTTGCCGGCACCCCGGAATTCGCCGCCGAACACCTCAAGGCCCTGCTGGCCAGCCAGCACGAGGTCATCGCCGTCTACACCCAGCCGGATCGTCCGGCCGGCCGTGGCCAGAAGCTGATGCCAAGCCCGGTCAAGCAGCTCGCCGTGGAACACGGCATTCCGGTCCATCAGCCGGCCAGTCTGCGCAATGAAGAGGCTCAGGCCGAGCTGGCGGCGCTCAAGCCAGACCTGATGGTGGTGGTCGCCTACGGCCTGATCCTGCCGCAGGTGGTGCTCGACACGCCGCGCCTGGGCTGCATCAACAGCCACGCCTCCTTGCTGCCGCGCTGGCGCGGCGCGGCGCCGATCCAGCGCGCGGTGCAGGCCGGCGACCTCGAGTCCGGCGTCACCGTGATGCAGATGGAAGCGGGCCTGGACACCGGACCGATGCTGCTCAAGGTCAGCACGCCGATCTCGGCAGAAGACACCGGCGGCAGCCTGCATGATCGCCTGGCTCACCTCGGCCCGCAGGCGGTGCTGCAGGCCGTCGATGGCCTGGCCGCCGGCACCCTGATCGGCGAAGTGCAGGACGACGCCCAGGCCAACTACGCGCACAAGCTGAACAAGGACGAGGCGCGCCTCGACTTCAGCCGCCCGGCCGTCGAGCTGGAGCGTCTGATCCGCGCCTTTCATCCCTGGCCGATCTGCCACACGACACTGGCTGGCGATGCCCTGAAAGTGCATGCCGCCGAACTCGGTGAGGGCAGCGGCGCGCCGGGCACCATCCTCGCCGCGGACAAGAACGGCCTGACCGTGGCCTGCGGTGAAGGCGCGCTGCGCCTGACTCGCCTGCAGCTGCCAGGCGGCAAGCCGCTGGCCTTCAGCGATCTGTACAACAGCCGCCGCGAGCAGTTCGCGCCCGGCCTGGTACTCGGTCAATGAATCCACGTCTGGCTGCGGCGCGTGCCCTGACCGCCGTGCTGTCCGGCAAGGCCTCGCTGGGCAGCAGCCTGCCGCCGCAACTGGACAAGGTCGAACACCACGACCGTGCCCTGGCGCAGGACCTGGCCTTCGGCGCCGCACGCTGGCAACCGCGTCTGCAACTGCTGGCGGACAAGCTGCTGGAAAAGCCCTTCAAGGCCGCCGACAAGGATGTCGAGGCGCTGCTGCTGATCGGTCTCTACCAGTTGCTGCACAGCCGCATCCCCGAGCACGCCGCCATCGGCGAGACAGTCGGCTGCGCCGGCGCGCTGAAAAAGCCCTGGGCCAAGGGCCTGCTCAACGCCGTGTTGCGCCGTGCCCAACGCGAGCACGAAGCCCTGACGGCTTCCCTGGATCGCGACCCGGTGCTGCACACCGCCCACCCACGCTGGCTACAGAAGGCGCTCAAGGCGCACTGGCCCGAACACTGGCAGGCCATCTGCGCCGCCAACAACGCCCATCCGCCGCTGATCCTGCGGGTCAATCGCCGCCATGGCAGCCGCGACGCCTACCTCGAGGAGCTGCGCGGCGCCGGCTTTGCTGCCGAGCCCTGCACCTTCAGCCGCGACGGCGTGCGCCTGCTGCAGCCCTGCGACGTGACCGCACTGCCCGGCTTCCGGGAAGGCCGCGTCAGCGTGCAGGACGAGGCCGCGCAACTGGCCGCCGACCTGCTCGAGCTGGCCCCGGGTCAACGGGTGCTGGACGCCTGCGCCGCGCCCGGCGGCAAGACCTGCCACCTGCTGGAAGCCGAACCGGCGCTGGCCGAAGTGATCGCGGTGGATCTGGAGGAAAAGCGCCTGGCCCGTGTACGCGAGAATCTCCAGCGCCTCGGCCTGGAGGCGCGCCTGATCGCCGCCGACGGCCGTGCGACCAAGGTCTGGTGGGACGGCACGCCATTCCAGCGCATCCTCCTCGATGCACCCTGCTCGGCTACCGGGGTGATCCGCCGTCATCCGGATATCAAGCTGACGCGCAAACCCGAAGACATCCCCGCCCTGGCGCAACTTCAAGGCGAACTGCTCGATGCCCTGTGGCCGACCCTGGCGCCCGGCGGCATCCTGCTCTACGCCACCTGCTCGGTACTGCCGACGGAAAACAGCGACACCATCGCCGCCTTCCTCGCCCGTACGCCCGACGCGCAGGAGGTCGCCATCGGTGGAGACTTCGGTCTGCAAGCGGCGCACGGTCGCCAGCTGCTGCCACAGCTGGACGGCCATGACGGCTTCTACTATGCCAAGCTGATAAAGAGCGCTGTGCCCAGCCACAGCTAACGGAGCGATCAGTGAAGATCATCATTCTCGGTGCCGGCCAGGTCGGCGGCACCCTGGCGGAGCACCTGGCCAGCGAGGCCAACGACATTACCGTGGTCGACACCGACGGCGACCGCCTGCGCGACCTCGGCGACCGCCTCGACATCCGCACCGTGCAGGGCAAGGGTTCCTTTCCCACCGTGCTGCGCCAGGCCGGCGCCGACGACGCCGACATGCTGGTGGCAGTGACCAACAGCGACGAAGTCAACATGATCGCCTGCCAGGTGGCCTACACCCTGTTCCACACCCCGACCAAGATCGCCCGGGTGCGCGAGTCGGCCTACCTGACCCGCGAGGCGCTGTTCGACAACGAAGCGATACCGGTGGACGTGCTGATCAGCCCCGAGCAGGTGGTGACCAACTACATCAAGCGCCTGATCGAATACCCCGGCGCCCTGCAGGTGATCGACTTCGCCGACGGCAAGGCACAGCTGGTCGCGGTCAAGGCCTACTACGGCGGTCCGCTGGTGGGCCAGCAACTGCGCCAGCTGCGCCAGCACATGCCCAACGTCGACACCCGGGTGGCCGCGATCTTCCGCCGCAACCGGCCGATCATGCCGCAGGGCGACACGGTGATCGAAGCCGATGACGAGGTGTTCTTCATCGCTGCCAAGGCCCACATCCGTGCAGTGATGAGCGAGATGCGCCGTCTCGAGGACAGCTACAAGCGCGTGGTGATCGCCGGCGGCGGCAATATCGGCGAGCGCCTGGCCGAAGCCATCGAAAGCCGCTATCAGGTGAAGATCATCGAGATGAACCCGGCGCGCTGCCGCTACCTGTCGGAGAACCTCGACAGCGCCATCGTGCTGCAGGGCAGCGCCTCGGATCGCGACCTGCTGGTGGAAGAGAACATCAACGACGCCGACATCTTCCTTGCCCTGACCAACGACGACGAAGCCAACATCATGTCGTCCTTGCTGGCCAAGCGCCTGGGCGCGCGCAAGGTGATGACCATCATCAACAACCCGGCCTACGTCGATCTGGTGCAGGGCGGCGAGATCGACATCGCCATCAGCCCGCAGCTGGCCACCATCGGCACCCTGCTGACCCACGTGCGCCGCGGCGATATCGAAAGCGTGCACAGCCTGCGCCGCGGCGCCGCCGAGGCCCTGGAAGTGATCGCCCACGGCGATGCCAAATCGAGCAAGGTCATCGGCCGCATGATCGAGGAAATCGCCCTGCCGCCGAGCACCACCATCGGCGCCATCATCCGCGACGAGGAAGTGCTGATCGCCCACGACGACACGGTGATCGAGTCCGGCGACCACGTGATCCTGTTCCTGGTCGACAAGAAGTACATCCGCGACGTCGAGCGCCTGTTCCAGGCCGGCCTGACGTTCTTCTGAACAAGACCGTAGCGCGGATGCGATCCGGGAGAGGCCTGGCGCAATTCATCCCCGGATTGCATCCGGACTACACCGGCGGAGAAGCTTCATGAGCACAGAGGCACTGGAAAAGATGCTGGCCAAGGGCATGGACAACGCCCTGCTGCGCTTCGGCCTGGGCAAGGCCCATCTGGATGCCGGCAACGCCGCCCAGGCTGCCGAGCACCTGCAACGCTGCGTGGCGTTCGACCCCGGCTATTCCGCGGCCTGGAAACTGCTGGGCAAGGCGCTGCAGGCCGAAGGCGACATCGAGGCAGCGCGCCAGGCCTGGCAGCAGGGCATCGCTGCCGCCCAGAGCAAGGGCGACAAGCAGGCCGAGAAGGAAATGAGCGTGTTTCTGCGCAAGCTGGACAAGGTGCGTTGAGCGTCACCTGACGCACCTAAAACCTGCGCGTCGATCGACGGGCTTTGTCGCGGGCCATGCCCCCATTGATGATCCGCTCATTTTTTGGCCGCACTGGCTGAAGCGATCTGGGTCGCGCGGGCTGCGGTACGCGAGCGGCTTGGCCTCCCTGCGTACCACAACCTTGGCAACCGCTGGGCTGTGCAGGGTTCATCACGATGAGCATCTACGATCCGCCTACGCCTGCCGGCTGTACATCCGGCACTCGGCCAGCAGTGCCAAGAGGTTCGGGTCGCGTTCCTTGGCCTTGAGAAAGACCACGCCGATATGCTGCTGCAGGTGGTACTTGGCCTGCAGCGGGATCAGCTTCACCCGATTCTCGTACACCGCCGCCGCGCGCCCCGGCAGCAGGGCGTAGCCGACACCGGAGCTGACCATGCTGAGCAGGGTGAAGATGTCCTTCACCTGCATCGCCACCTTGGGTTCGAAGCCGGCCTGCTGGAACACCCGCGCGCCGTCGCGGAAGGTGGCGTAGCCCTGAGTCAGAGTGATGAAGGTTTGGTCGCGCAGGTCTGCCAGGTCGACTTCGGTGTGATCGGCAAACGGCGAGTCGTTGGGCGCGGCGAGGAAGATGTCGTCGGAGAACAGCGCCAGCTGCTCGCAATCCGGGTCGCTGACGCTGTCGTCGAGGGCGATGAGGATGGCGTCCAGCTCCATGTTCTTCAGCTTGTACAACAGGTCGACATTGGAGCCGAGCACCAGGTCGATGTTCAGCTCGCTGCGGCGCAGCTTCAGGCCCATGATCAGCTGCGGCACGGTCTTTACCGTCAGCGAGTAGAGCGAGCCGAGCTTGAAACGCTCGGCGCCGAAGCCGGCCGCCTCGCGGGTCAGGCGCACCATCTCCTGGGCGTCCTGGATCAGCTTTTGCGCCTTTTCCTCCAGCATGTAGGCACTTTCCAGCGGAATCAGATTGCGCCCCTCGTGCTTGAACAGCGGGCAGCGCAGCGCGCTTTCCAGCGAATGGATGGCGCGGTGCACGCTGACGTTGCTGGTCTGCAGTTCGCTGGCGGCACGCGCCAGATTGCCGCTGCGCATGAAGGCGAGAAAGACCTCCAGCTTTTTCAGGGTCAGTTCTTCATCGATCAGCATCGTGCAGTTCCCGAGACGCGATGAGCCATTGTGCCGCATCCACAGGACCGAGCGGTGAGCAGTCCGTGCAACATTGCTGGCAGAGGGCGCGTTGTCTGAAATGGCCGGTCGTTTGTCATTTAAATAGTGTTGATATGAGTGGCGGGCAGGCACTACCGTAGAAGCAGTCCCGCATCGGCACAGGCAATGCCTGCGTCAGGCTCCCCCCTGCTCGAGGAGTACCGCCATGAACGATTTCGCTTCGCTGCCCGCGACTTCCGGCTTGAAGGCCCTGCAAGCATTGATCCGCGGCGAGCTGCCGGCGCCGTCCATTGGCGAGACCATGGGTATCCGCGCGGTGCAGGTGGAGGCAGGCAGCATCACCCTGGAGGGCCGTCCGGATCGGTGTCATCTCAACCCGGCCGGCGCCGTGCATGGCGGCTTCGCCGCTACCTGCTTGGACGGCGCCGCCGCGCTGGCGCTGTTCTCCATTCTGGAGGCGGACGTGCCGCATTCGACGGTGGATCTCAACGTCAAGTACGTGCGTCCCCTGCGCCCTGACGAGGTCTATCAGGTGCGCGGTTGGGTGGTCGAGCGCACGCGCAGCCTGGCGATCTGCGATGCGCACATCCTCGACGCGCAGGGCAAGCTGTGCGCCAAGGCCACCACCACCTTCGTCATCGGAGCGGCCAGATCATGAAGGCGCTCATGGTTCAGGGCCCCGGCCAGCTGGCCTGGGTCGAGGCGCCCGATCCACGGCTCACCACGCCAGGCAGCGCATTGGTTCGGCCCATCGCTTCGGCCTCCTGCGATCTGGATCGACGCCTGATCGCCGGCACCACGCCGTTCAAGCCGCCGTTCGCGCTGGGTCATGAATGTGTGGCCGAGGTGCTGGAGGTTGGGTCGGCCGTGCGCAACCTGCGTCGTGGCGATCTGGTGTCGGTGCCCTGGAAGATCGCCTGCGGCAGCTGCGCCCAGTGCCTGGTCGGGCGCTCCAGCGCCTGCACCGCGGTGCCGCGCATGGCCTGCTACGGCGTGCCGGCGGGCGGGCACTGGGGTGGGCTGTTTTCCGAGCAGGTACTGGTGCCCTTCGCCGACGCCATGCTGGTGCCCTTGCCTGCCGGGCTCGACCCGCTGGCGGTTTCCAGCGCCAGCGACAATCTCACCGATGCCTGGGTGGCCGCCAGCCGGCCGCTGGCTACACGGCAGGATGCCCGTGTGCTGGTGGTCGGCGGCACGGAAAGCCTTGGCGTGCTCGCCGTGCAGATGGCGCGGGCCGCCGGGGCGGCCAGCGTGGACTATCTCGATGAGCATCCACTGCGCCAGCAGCTCGCCGCGCGCAGTGGCGCCGGTGTCGATCTGATGGGGCGCGATCTCGACCGCAGCTATGACCTGGTGATCTCCGCCACCCGCGATCATCAGGCGTTGCGGCGTGGATTGCTGGCGCTGGCACCCGGCGGACATTGCTCGTGCATCGGCATCATCTTCGATGATCCGAAGATTCCGCTGTTCGACATGTATCTGCGCGACGTCACCTTCTCGGTGGGTGCCTGCAGCGTGCAGCAGCATATCCCCAAGGTGCTCGACCTGGTGCACAGCGGCTGCTGCGATCCGCTGCTGGTCGAGCCGCAGGTGGTGGGCTGGGAGGACGCGCCGCAGGCGCTGATTCAGCCGCTGACCAAGTGCATCGTGGTGCGCGAGCGCATCACCTGAGTCGGCTCAGTTGAGCTGCTCGGCCAGTGCCCGCATCACCCGACGCCAGGCCTCCTGGCCCTCGGCGTCGGTGGTGGCGAAGGCGTCACGTAGGGTTTGCCGCTCCAGTTCGGTGGCCTCGGCTTCCAGCGCCGTGCCCGCCTCGCTCAGCGCCAGCAGCTTGAAGCGATGCCGGCCTGGGTCGCGGCTGTACTGCACCAGCGCCTGTTCGAACAGGTGCGACAGCGGGCGATGTAGCGCCTGGTTGCTGACGCCCAGGGTGGTGGCCAGTTCGCCGATGCTGATTGCATCGGCACGGGCGATCACATACAGAATGCGGTGGTGGACACGGGACAGCCCACGCGCCTCGAGAAAGCGGTCGGCCTCCACCGTCAGCCCGCGGAAACCGAAATGCAGCAACTCGAGGCTATGGTCGAGCGGATCCAGCGACTTCAGCGTCACGGACGCCGTGTTGATCTTTTTCTCGATGACCATGGGACATTCACGCCGGTTGAGGTGCCCACAAGCCTAAGGCTTCGGCCGGCCCTCTCACAACACGCCACAGGAACATGCGCATGCAACTGATCTACGCCGCTGCCTCACCCTTCGCCCGCAAGGTCCGGGTACTCGCCCATGAAACCGGTCTGCTGGCACGCATCGAGCTGCTCGACACCATGGTGCTGCCGATCACTCTCAACGAGCAGGTCAACGCGCGCAATCCGCTGGGCAAGATTCCGGTACTGCTCACCGATGACGGTGAGGCGTTGTACGACAGCCGGGTGATCTGCGAGTACCTCGACACCTTGCACGACGGCCCGCGCCTGCTGCCGCAGGACGACACGCGCTGGGCGGTGCTACGCCTGGTGGCGTTGGCCGACGGGCTGATGGATGCCGCCGTGCTGGCGCGCTACGAAAAAGCTGCGCGCCAACCCGAGCAGCAATCCCCGGCCTGGCTCGATGGCCAGCTGGGCAAGGTCAAGCGCGCCCTGGCGGAGCTGGAACGCCAGACCGAGCGGTTGCAGGGGCCCATGGACATGGCGCAGATCGGCGTGGCCTGCGCCTTGGGTTATCTGGATTTCCGTTTTGCCGATCTCGACTGGCGCGCTGCGCATCCCCGCCTGGCAGCCTTCCAGCAGGCGTTTGCCCAGCGCCCCTCGATGCAGGCCAGCGCCCCGGTCTGACAGCGGCGCTGCGCCTGGCGACGATTCGAGTCGGGCGCAGCCGGCCTGCACCAGGCTATCCCTCTCTGCTTCAGCAGCTAGAGCGCTGCGTGAAATCCTTTCATGCCGGATGCGGGACAAAAGAGTCAGTTGTCACTTATCATACGTCCTACAACTGCGCAGGCGGTTGCGAAACCTCGGCGACCGCGCTGAGGGCTCATTGATCGTCCCGGGGCAATGTCCTCGCCCCAACTGACAGGAGAACGCAATGCTGAGTCTGACTGGCCACAACTACATCGGTGGTGAGCGCCGCGCCGCTGGCACCACCCTGCTCGAGAGCAGCGATGCCAGCAGCGGTGAAGCGCTGCCCTACGCCTTCACCCAGGCCACGCCGGTGGAGGTCGACGCTGCCGCCCAGGCCGCCGCCGCCGCTTACCCGCTCTACCGCAACCTGTCGGCCGAGCGTCGCGCCGAATTTCTCGATGCCATCGCCGATGAGCTCGACGCCCTGGGTGACGACTTCGTCGCCCTGGTCACCCGCGAGACCGCACTGCCGGCTGCCCGCATCCAGGGCGAACGTGGTCGTACAAGTGGTCAGATGCGCCTGTTCGCCAAGGTGCTGCGTCGTGGCGACTTCTACGGCGCGCGCATCGACCGCGCCCTGCCGGATCGTCAGCCACTGCCGCGCCCGGATATCCGTCAGTACCAGATCGGTGTCGGCCCGGTTGCCGTGTTCGGTGCCAGCAACTTCCCGCTGGCCTTCTCCACTGCCGGTGGTGACACCGCGTCGGCCCTGGCCGCCGGTTGTCCGGTGGTGTTCAAGGCGCACAGCGGCCATATGGCCACCGCCGAGTGCGTAGCCGATGCGGTGATCCGCGCCGCCGAGAAAACCGGCATGCCCAAGGGCGTGTTCAACATGATCTTTGGCGGCGGTGTCGGCGAGCTTCTGGTCAAGCACCCGGCCATCCAGGCCGTCGGTTTCACCGGTTCGCTGAAAGGCGGTCGTGCCCTGTGCGACATGGCCGCTGCCCGTCCGCAGCCGATCCCGGTGTTCGCCGAGATGTCCAGCGTCAACCCGGTGATCGTCCTGCCGGGCGCCCTGAAGGCGCGTGGCGCCACCGTGGCCAAGGAGCTGGCCGGTTCCGTGGTGCTGGGCTGCGGCCAGTTCTGTACCAATCCTGGTTTGGTCATCGGTATTCGTAGCGCCGAGTTCAGCGAATTCGTCGCAGGGCTTGGCGATGCCATCGCCAGCCAGCCGGCGCAGACCATGCTCAACGCCGGTACGCTGCGCAGCTACGCCAACGGTGTGGCGCAGTTGAGCAGCCATGCCAAGGTCAGCCGTCTGGCAGGCAACGAGCAGACCAGCAACCAGGCACAGCCGCAGCTGTTCAAGGCCGACGTGAGCATGCTGCTCGAGGGCGACCACCTGCTGCAGGAAGAAGTCTTCGGCCCGACCACCGTCGTCGTCGAAGTCGCCGACGGCGCCGAGCTGACCCGTGCCCTGCAGAGCATGCACGGCCAGCTGACCGCGACCCTGATCGCCGAGCCTGATGACCTCGCTGCCTTCCGCGACCTGCTGCCGCTGCTGGAAGTCAAAGCCGGCCGCGTACTGCTCAACGGTTACCCGACCGGCGTGGAAGTCTGCGATTCCATGGTCCATGGCGGCCCGTATCCGGCAACGTCCGACGCTCGCGGCACCTCGGTCGGCACCCTGGCGATCCAGCGCTTCCTGCGTCCGGTGTGCTACCAGAACTACCCGGACGAGGTACTGCCGGAGGCGCTGCAGAACGCCAACCCGCTGGGCATTCAGCGTCTGGTCGACGGCGTGCATACTCGCGATGCACTGAGCTGATCGCAGCGCTGCAACGAACAATGCCGCACCCTTGGGTGCGGCATTGTCCATTCAGGTGGCGGCATCCTTATTTGGCAGCGGCCTGGGTTTTCTCCACCGCCTGGATGATCACCTTGGCCACATCGCCCGGGCGCGACTGCTGCGGCACATGGCTGGCGGCGACCTCGGTGGTTTGCGCGCCGATCTTCTTGGCGAAGTCGCGCTGCATTTCCGGCACGATCATGCGGTCGTCGCTCGCAACGATGTACCAGGACGGCTTCTGCTTCCAGGCCGCGACGCTGGTGCGGTCATCGAAGGCGGCAGCGCGGATCGGACCCTGCGTGGCGGTCATGATCGCCGTCTGCTTGGCAGGCAGATCCTGAGCGAAGTCGGCGGCCATGCCCTGCGGCGTCAGGTAGAGAAAGCCGTTCTTGTCCGCCGCAATCTGGCTCGAGCCCGGCGCGGTGGGATAGCCGCCGTAGAGCTCGCCGGTGGATTGGCCCGCATTCGGCGCGAAGGCCGCGACATAGACCAGGCTGCGCACCTTGTCGTCGGTACCGGCCTGGCTGATCACCGTGCCGCCCCAGGAGTGGCCGACCAGCACCACGTTGCCGTCCTGGTTGTTCAGCACGCGCTGGGTGGCGGCCACGTCATCGGCCAGCGAGGTCAGCGGGTTCTGCACCACGGTAACCTTGATGCCCTTATCCTGCAGCAGCGGCACGACCTTGGCCCAGTCGGAGCCGTCGGCGAAGGCGCCGTGGACGATCACTACCGAGGGCTTGGCGTCGGCGGCCTGGGCGCTCAGGGCGAAGAAGGGGCTGGCGATGGCCAGGGCGAGGAGCAGCGGCTTGGCTTTGAACATGATTGAATCTCCTGTGCTTGGGGGAGTTCAGTGTCGATAATGCGCCGGTGTCCCGGTATCGGTCGTTTATCCGAGGCCTGCAAAAAAGGAGAGCTGCAAGGTGAATGACGCCGTCGCGCTGGAAGACGTCATGCTGGCACTGGCCATGGTCGGCGATCTGAGCATGGGGCAGCCCATCGATCAGTCGCGGCGTACCGCGCGCCTGGCGCAATGGCTGGCGCAGGCCGGTGGCGGTGATCAGGCGCAAATCGATGCGGCCCGGCAGGTGGCGCTGCTGCGCTGGTCCGGCTGTACCGCCAACGCCGATGGCTTCATGCGTCTGCTCGGCGACGACGTCGGCGGCCGCCGCGCCATGCTGGCGCAAACCCTGGATGCCGCTGGCCAGCGCGCCATGCTGCGCACCACGCCGCTGGCCCAGGTGCATTGCGAGGTCGCCGGCGATATCGCCCGCACCCTGGCGCTGGGCGTGGAGGTCGAGCGAGGTCTGCGCCATATCTTCGAGTGCTTCGACGGCAGCGGCCGCCCGCTGGGCCTGCGCCACCCCGATGTCCCGCCGGTGGTGTATCAGGTCGTATTGGCGGGCGATCTGGAAATCCTCTCGCGGGCCCACGGCCTGGATGCGGCGCTGGAGTGGATCGGCGCGCAGGGTGATCGTCGTTATCCCGCTGCTCTTGCCGACCTGCTCAGCCGCCATGCAGCGGATTGGCTGCAAGCGCTGCGCATACCCGAGGGCGCGCAGTCTGCCGCCGGGCCGGAGGTTTCCCTGACCCTGGTGGGCGATGTGATCGACCTCAAACTGCCCTGGCTGGCCGGCTATTCACGCCAGGCCGCGAGCCTGGTGCGCGACGCTGCTCGGCTCTGGGGCTTGCCCGAAGCGCGCATCGAACTGCTGGCCAAGGCCGCGCTGATCCATGGCCTGGGCCGGGCGGCCGTGCCCAATCGAATCTGGAGCACGCCCGGCCCGCTGCTCGACGGTGATCTCGAAGCGGTGCGCCTGGTGCCCTACTGGACGCATCGCGCCTGCAGCCAGATCGGCGGCCTGAACGAAGCCGGACAACTGGCCGCGCATGCCTACGAACGACTGGATGGCAGCGGCTATTTCCGCTCGTTGAGTGGCGAGGCGCTGCAGGCCGAGCATCGTCTGCTGAACGCAGCGCTGGCCTGGCTGGCGCTGCGTGGCGAACGCCCCTGGCGCGCTGCCTTCAGCGATGAGCAGGCCGCCCGCGTATTGCTGGATGAAGCCGAGCAGGGCCGCTTCGACCCACGCGCCTGCCAGGCGGTGATCAGCGCCGCGCATGGCGAGCAGGCACCGCTGGCCGGCAAGCCCGGCAACGGCCTGCTCAGCGAGCGCGAGACGCAGATTCTGCAGCGCATCAGCAGCGGGGCGAGCAACAAGGAAGTGGCGCGCGACCTGGGCATCAGCCCGAGCACGGTGCGCACCCATGTCGAGAGCGTATTCCGCAAGCTGCAGTGTTCGACGCGCGCGGCGGCGACCTTGAAGGCGCTGACGCTGGGCGTGATCTAAGCCGCGTCTTCAGGCTTGGAGGAGATAGTCGAGGTTGTGGCCTGGCATACAGATGCGTACCCTGCCTCGCGGCCATGATGGCCTCGAATGGAAAAGGATTTCATGCTCAAGCGTATTTATCGAATCTTCGCGCTGGCCGTTCTGGTGAGCGCACTGTCTGGCTGCGGCACTCTGTTCGGACGCTCCTCAGGCGGCTCTTACGGGCCCGATTACTATTCCGGCACTGCCTACAACTTTGGCCTGCTGTTCGGCTCCGATGAACTCAATCGCGGTTACTTTCCTGCCACCCTCTGGTGCTGGGCCTCGATAGCCTGCCCGGTGTTGACGGTTTATTCGATGCCCGTGGATTTCGTCGTCGATACCGTCATGCTGCCCCGTGATATCTACGAGGCAACACGATGAGCCCTGTCGTTTTGAAAAGCCTGCGAGTATTCAAGGCAGCTCTTCCCGTACTGCTGACGCTGGGTTTTCACGACCTGGCGCTGGCCAGTTTCGAATATGGCAATCGGCGTCTTGCCGCGAGCGCAACGGAACTGCTCGCCCAATTCGTGTTTGCCTTCGTTGCGCTCACCATCATTGGTGCCGTCGTGATGATCATCGGTGATATTCGCCGCTGGCTGCGTCGCAGGTCTGGCACGGATCAACGCGAGGGTGATCCTTCCAGGGACCTCTAGCTTGCCTGCGAATGCCCCGGTGCTGATGGGCAACTGCGAGAGCGTCGACAATGCACAAGGCTTGGGTTCGGCGCCTGGGCCTTGTACTTTACGGCTCAGTCTCCGCCTCCACCGCCATCACCACCGCCGCCGAAATCGCTGTTGCCGAAGTCGGTGTTGGAGTCCTGCCCGCTCAGGCCGCCTCTTCTCCTTTTACCCGCGTGTGACTTGGACCTTGAGCGTTGCCACGAATAGATGAAAAGCACCACGAATGCGATAGCGATCAGCGGCAGAATGTCCATGCGTTTCCCTCCATTGCCGGGCTCCGATGCTAAAAGCTCAGAGGGCACAGAGTAAGCTGTAACGGGCGCATGGAAACGAAAAAGCCCGCACAGTGGCGGGCTTCTAAAATGGCGCATCCGGCGGGATTCGAACCCACGACCCCTGCCTTCGGAGGGTAATGCGGTACAGGAATCTTGGTTGGTGGCAAGCGTTCAAAAATGCCTCTAAGTGCCGTCCCGCAAAGCTTTGGCCTTATCTAACTGCCTGCAGTTTATAGCTCTTAGCGATATCTAAGGGTGGTTATCTAGGGCACAAAAAAAGAAATGGGGCCCAGCGCTTTTTGACACCTAGCCAGCCCCCAATGTCATCAACTTAAGCCCCCAGCCCTGACCGGGGCAAGAAAACCCGGGGCTTGGACGCGCGGTTGCAGCAGTGCCTTCACCGGTTTTGCTCCCCAGTTCAGCGCATGTGCGACCCAGACGCCAGCTTAATGGATGCCGGTTCGCCTCGGCAGGTGGGATTTCTCGTTTTCCGGGCGAGCGCGTGCCGGCCGCTGTCTGGCCAGCTTTTTTGCGGTGCAGTTCGGGTGCTGCTTGTTCTTAGCGCGTCGGTTTGTAGCCCTCGCAGCCGCGACTGGCCAGGCGCTTACGCTGGCGCGGGAAGCTGCGGCCCGGGCGCACAGCGCTGAGGCTGTTGGCCATCAACTCCATCACGTTGGCCAGCCCCTGCACACCGGGGCGTACCAGCAGGTCGACCAGGGTGTTCTTGAGGCGTGACACCCCTTGGGTGAAGTTGACCTTCCAGCGCAGCTTGCGGCTTTTGTGGCGCTGCTCGATGACCGGTTGCAGCAGATGTTGCATCAGCAGCGCTAGGTTTTTCAGCAGTTGCCCGGCATGAAAGTCCTGCTTCACGGCCGTCACGCTACGGCCGCTAAAGTTGTCGAGGCAGAGGGTCTGCTTGAGGCGGCGGTAGTCCGTTTCGATGCCCCAGCGGCGGTGGTAAAGATCCGCGAACACCTCGGCCGGGAAGGCCTGTCGATCCAGCAGGGAGGTCAGCAGCACTTCGCTTTCACCGCTGGCTAGCTCGACCCGGATCAGGCGCAATTCGACCCGGCCCGCGGGATCGACGCCGGCCTCGGTACAGAACAGGCGCGCCTCGGGATGACTGGCAGAGAAGAACTGCGTGTCTTCTGTCTGCCCCGAGCGGAGAAACTGTTTGACCTGCTCGTTGTAGCCACACGGCAGGCGCATCAGGAAATGTCGCCGGTGCTGCTCGAGCAGCGCAAACAGCCAGTGTCCGGGGTAGCCGCGATCAAACAACGTCAGGCTGTCAGCGGGCAGATGCGCGAGGTGCAGATGGGCGCAATCGCGCTCGCCGACTGCGGATGGCACGATCAGGCTGTGTAGCGTCTGGCCGTCGGCGACGTCGTAGAGCATGGACAGACGGGCAACGGGAAACTCGCTATGGCAGCCGAAAAAGCGCGTCATGACCGACTCCAGCGGCAAATGGACGGTCGAGCCGTCCACGGCGAGTACCCGTAACCCGCGCCACGTCTGGCGCAGCCCGAGGCTGTCGAGCTGTTGCTGAAGGGTTTGGTTGAGGCTCTCGAAGACCTCGGGCTTGAGCTTGCCGCGCGCCTTGCCGAAGGCCTGCGCGGTGACCACCTGGGTCTCGGCCGAGGCCTGGTTGAGCACGCGATAGAACTGATCGAGCTCGGTTTGCAGGGCGGTGCGTGGCTGATTGAGCAAAAACAGGACGAGGTTCTTGAAGGTCAGTTGGCGTCGGCGGGTAAAGTCGTGAGGGCGCTGGCGGTGGGTATCGATGAAGTCGGGACAATCGAGCTGGCTGGTTATTTTTTGTACAATTTTCAAGCCAGGGTTTGCTGGGCGGTGTCAAACGGTGTGGAATGAGGGGCCAAAAGGGTTTCTCCTATGCGCTGAATTTAGCGCTAATTATATGATATTTATAGGAAAATTCCTTAAGTTGATGGCATTGGGGGCAGCACCGTACCGGAAAGGTCAGGTGTTGCACTCAGTTTTTGCCGCCGCCCTGAAATATGTCGCAGGTCGAGGGCATAGCGCCAATAAGTGATATTCGGCTATTCGCTCTGTTAATACCTTGTTTTAATTGTAGCGCATAGTAAGCTTATGCTTCGCTGCAGTGATTTTCGGTCTGCTTGGTGTCGAGACAAACACTGCCGTCTAGCTCCATCTCGAGTGTCGAGTGGCTGATTTTGAATTGCTCATGGAGTACACGTTTCAAATCAGTCTTCACTCGTTCGATCCCAGGCAGACTCGCCTTCTTGATGACAACATGTGCTTCCAGTGCAATTGTATGCTCAGCGATTTCCCAAACATGCACGTGGTGAACGCCCTCGACGTCGTTTACTTGTTCCATGACATTGATTATATCAGCGACGGAAACGCCTTCTGGCGCGCCCTCCATTAACAGATGGATGGTTTTAGGCAGCATGCTAAAGCCTTGCCAGAGCACGTAGCCAGCAATCATCAGTGTCAGTACAGTATCCGCCCAGTACCACCCATACAGAAGTATCAATGTCCCGGCGATAACAACGCCGACGGAGGCCAGCGCATCCGACACATTGTGCAAGAATGCCGCCTTTATATTCATGCTGTTCTTGGACATTGTGTAGGTGAGAAAGGCCGTGACGATATCTACAACCAAGGCTATTCCCGCGACCACGACCACTGTCCAACCTTCAATGGGCTGCGGGGAAAACAACCGGCCTATGGCCTCGTAAATAAGATAGAGACCGACGATGATCAGGGTGACCAAGTTGATCAAAGCCGCTATGGTTTCACTGCGTCGATAGCCAAAGGTTTTAAATGCATCTGGCGGTCTGCGACCGATCTTACGTGCGATCAGCGCAATAACCAGTGATGCAGCATCGCTCAAATTATGTAGCGCGTCAGCAATGAGTGATAAGCTACCAGAGAGTATTCCACCGACTATTTGTGCCAGTGTTAATGCGGCGTTAACGCCTATAGCAGCAATTAGACGCTTATCGCCTATAGCTTCGGTGTTATGGTTATGTTCGTGGCCCATTGGTTTTTAACCACCCTTAAAAATCTAAAAAAAGACTAACCCGGATTTCTCATGACCGCATAAACAAAAACGGCTGAAAGCCTTATGATTCTTGTCGCCAAAAAAAGCCCCATAAGTCTTCAGCCGCGCACAAAATGCTACCAGAAAAACTCCACTTTTCACCCCAATGTCATCAACTTAAGCCCCCAGCCCTGGCCGGGGCAAGAAATCCCGGGGCTTGGACGCGCGGTGCAGCAGTGCCTTCACTGGTTTTGCTCCCCAGTTCAGCGCATGTGCGACCCAGACGCCAGCTTAATGGATGCCGGTTCGCCTCGGCGGGCGGGATTTCTCGTTTTCCGGGCGAGCGCGTGCCGGCCGCTGTCTGGCCAGCTTTTTTGCGGTGCAGTTCGGGTGCTGCTTGTTCTTAGCGCGTCGGTTTGTAGCCCTCGCAGCCGCGACTGGCCAGGCGCTTACGCTGGCGCGGGAAGCTGCGGCCCGGGCGCACAGCGCTGAGGCTGTTGGCCATCAACTCCATCACGTTGGCCAGCCCCTGCACACCGGGGCGTACCAGCAGGTCGACCAGGGTGTTCTTGAGGCGTGACACCCCTTGGGTGAAGTTGACCTTCCAGCGCAGCTTGCGGCTTTTGTGGCGCTGCTCGATGACCGGTTGCAGCAGATGTTGCATCAGCAGCGCTAGGTTTTTCAGCAGTTGCCCGGCATGAAAGTCCTGCTTCACGGCCGTCACGCTACGGCCGCTAAAGTTGTCGAGGCAGAGGGTCTGCTTGAGGCGGCGGTAGTCCGTTTCGATGCCCCAGCGGCGGTGGTAAAGATCCGCGAACACCTCGGCCGGGAACGCCTGGCCACTTCACGATCGCTCATTTCCCCTGCGTATGATTTCCAGTCACTCATTGTGCTCGCTTCTAATCCGAGGCTGGCCTCGCTCGATTTGCATACGGCCTTGTATTAAGAGTGCCCCTTGAAATACCCCCCCTGATTACCAGATCGTATTGGCATAGCTTTCGGTTCCAGGTCCTGCCAAGGAAACAGCGCTAATGAAATTGCTTGCGGGAAGGCGGAGGAAATTCCGCGCATGCGCGGAATTTCGCAAGGGTGAGCAGGATTGGATTGGGGGTAGAGAGGGCTCAGGAGATAGGCCACCAAGCCGTCCGTTTCAGTTGGTGTGTGGTCAGCCGAAGGGCATTGATGCTCAGGGATGGTGTGCAACGAGTTGCTCTACCTCGTCGATGATTTCTGCTTCCGTGTAGCCCAAGGGTTTAGCCAGCTTGAGCAAGGTGGTGATGGTTGGCTGGTTGATGCCCCGTTTGGTCAAGAAACCCGTCCTGGCTGAATTCGTCGCTCAGGCTTCCATCGCGCCAGGGTGGTTTCCCGGTCAGAACATGAGAATTTTCCGCGCATGCGCGGAATCAGTAGAAACGGCTATTGGCATAGAGTGGGTATTTCACGCCATCCGGCCGAACCCAAACTCACGTGTCCATCAATTCACCCCTCAAACAGGGTACTAACGCCTCGCATTGTCTAGTAGTTCCCACACTAGCGAGAGGCGTCATGCTGACGATCAAATTAGGCGACATCCACGGAATTCATCCCGATTTTTCTCGTGTCGAGTGCGAGCTGGATCTGGCCCCGATAGGCCTTCCTGATCCAGCTCTGATACCCAAGGCGTTGGCCACTCGGATCAATGAGGTTTACCCATTGGTGATCTGTGGCCCAGATGCACTGTGTATCGGCCAAACGACGCTATATCGATGGCTCAAGGCGCACACGGATCCCGAAACACCAGTGCGCTGTATTGAGTGGCCGAAGGGGCGAATCAAGCAGTTTGCCTACCAACTCGTGCTGATTGAGCGCTTGGTTGCACCTGCCCTGGCTCAGATTACGCGGCAACAGGTACGAGATTTATACGCCAACATCGGATCTGCAAAGGAGCAGTGGCCTCACGAATATCGAAGTCACGCCCACCTAGCTCGGCTGGTCGGGGTAAAACCGCTCAGGGGCTGTGAGGGTGAGAAATGAGCAAGCGCGAAATCCTGTTGAGGCTCGCCTCTGAACAGGGACAGTCTCCCTGGATCGTCAGTGAAATTCTCAATTTGCTAGGTTCTCACCCCGAACTAATTGACCTGCCACGTGCGATTGATCAGCTCGTACGAGTGCTCCGCACATGCAGTGTTGGTGTGCCGATTGGTCTAGAAAACTCTGATGACATCGTTTTACATGAGGCCTGCGAGTGGCTTATCTCCTTATCCCGCCAACCCAACATCCGAGTGCTTTTGGGCGAGCAGTTTTGGCTGGGGAACAACAGGTCGGCAAGGAATCCTGTCCACCAGCGCGGTGTAAAAATTTTTGGATTTCCCTATGCCTCTTTTCTGCACATATTCAGAGACTACGAAAATGCTCAGGACTACGAGCGACTGCTCGCGCAGTTGCTCATTGCATCTCATAAAACAGGCACCGATCGCCTGATCAGTCAGCGCTACGAGGTTTACAAAGCGCTCGGCAACTTATGCGAACAGCGAAACTTCTTCATCCCACCTGAGTTAAAGGTCTGGGACACCTCCGAGAAGTTTGTGGTGAGCTGTAGAGGATTTTTGCCTGGAAAGTCGGGATCAGAGAATGCCGAGAGTTTTGCTGCAATCGCCCGATTTGTCCGTTACTGCAACGGCGAGTCGCCACGTGTGGGTGGCGGCGGAGGCGGACATAGAGGCCAGCGTAAGGAGCAGAGTCGACCAGAACTGATCAACTTAATAACAGAGGATCCCCGCGGATTTGTGCTGGGTGATCCCGATGATCCTGACCAGCTACCTGGTCACTACGACATCCTAGTGGGGCATACAGACACCGTTGATAGTGATCTGGCACCCGGTGAGATCAGCCCATCAACTGAGATTTGGGTGCTCGATGATGATGGTTGCGAGCGTCCGTATGTTGCTGATCTCCTAGGCCAACAAAATGTTGAGGCGCATATAGTACGAAGCAGACAGTTCCTGCCATTTTCGTACAACCAGCTCACCTTGGTGGAGTTGCGGAATTTGTTGTTTGGCGCCAGCGACCTATTCCACTCGTGTCTGCAAGAACTGTCCTGCACAAAAGACCCAGCTCGGATCCAGCTACGAATGGAGGCGATTGTTGCTCTGCATATCAGCCTGTGGCTGGGGCAGTCGATGACGCAGGTCGTCCAGTTATCCGTCGTTGATGATGAAACAGATGACGCCGATGGTCTGGCATTGATCCTAGGGGATTCGGCGCTGTTCAGTATGGTCGTCAGGCGCCCAGACCTGGCTGGCGACGATCGTTGGCAGGCCTCTTCTGGTGTCCGACTATCGTTGCTGCGAATTCTATTGCCCGATCTCGCTGGTAGTGCCCAGTTGGTAAAGCAGCTGCTCAAGGCATTTCCTCACTCTGCCAACCAGGTATTCACCTATCAAACTGAGCAGCTGGACGCCGAGATCAAAGCACTCCTGCTGGAATTGGGTGAAGACGACCGACGCTATACGCGAACCAAACTGCGCAGTTATTTGTTTCACCAAATAGTCACTGACACTCAGGACGTAGCAGCGGCATCCATGCTGTCAGGCGTTGAAATCCCCTCGGCGCAAACCCCGCGCTATTATCTGCAGCTCGATGCCAACCACCTCCGCAACATTTATACGACCTCACTGGTGCGAGTGCTGACGCAGGTTTATGCATGTGCTGGTCTGGCGTATGAACCTGCCGGCCTCAATCCTGATCAAGAGGGCGGGCTGGGAGCAACTCACTGCCTGCTGCCCGAAACCATTGCGTACAATGTAAGTGCAATGGCCGCGGTTTTGCGGAAGAAAGCGAAGGGACGTCTCAGCGATATGCTCGCTTGGCACAACTGTTACACCCTATGGTCAGTGCAGATGTTTTCGCTGATTACAGCCTGTAGGGCGATCCGCAACCCTCTGATGCTCATCGACGAGTTTGATTCTGTGTTGGGTATGGGCGCGCTGTCAGACAAGGATGCCGATGATCGTCATATGAGTCGGCTGATTTGCATGCCTCCGATGTTGAGGCGGCAAATAACAAATTACCTCGAGCACTGCGCATCTATCAGTAGGCAATTGATCGGCTATCTGTCACGGGATGATGATCGCGATAGATGGTCACGAGGTTTTTTCCTGTGGATTAGTCCGACTGGAATACGTCGTGCTGAAATTGCCCCGGACACAATTGTTCAACAGATGGTGCAGGTAGCCGGTTATACCTGCCATCGAGTCAATAGTTACCGGAAGTTCCTACGTACGGAGCTCACTGAGCGGGGCTGCCCTCCCGAGGCTCTGACTGCGCTCATGGGGCACTGGCTAAGGGGCGAAGAGCCGCAAGACGCCTATTCGTCGTTCTGCCCTGCGGCATATGCCAATGTTCTCGATGAATGGATTACCCCGCTACTGCGGGAACTTGGCTGGTCAGCCCTGAGCAGCCAGTGGGTGACCGAATGAACCTGCCCCGCCTAAACGATCAGCAGAGCAGTGTCATATGGTCGGCTCGGCTTCATGAGCCGGAATGGATGCCTGAGATGCGGGCACTTCTGAAATCGAAGGCTGCGGAGTCAGGCACAGCGTTCGGAAGATGGCTACTGAGTGAAAGTGGCATATCCGGGATTTCGAAGGCGCACGTACGTGAATTTGAGGCGTGGCTCGGCACGAATCACACGCTGCGTAACGTATTGCGTAGCATCACCCAACGAATCAGAGATCAGATTCCAGGGTTCCCGTTAGCGCGAATTGCTATTGCCATCAAGCGGGCAGCGAACCCGATCAATCCGGACGTCTACACAGCCGAGAGAATTCAACGCAGCGGCCAACTGGTTCAAGCTCTGCAACAGGGCCTGAAAATGGATCTCGACGCGCTGAGTAGAGAAGAGCGTATCGGTCTACTACTGCTGAGCGCAGCCTACAGCGGCGGATTGCTCGATGTGGCTCAGCTGAATGCGATGCTCGGCTCATCGTTGGAAAGCATTGAGTGGGTGGCGGGAATTCCCGAGATACGTCTGCGCCTATCAATCCGTGGCAAGACCGGCGCGGAATTTCGGCAGTGGTTCCCTGACCCCGCCACGCTGGCCCTGTTAATTCGCTGCGCGGATGATGTTCAAAAAAGCAGTTACAAGATGCATCGTAGGAATTGGCACATGCGCTGTGTGGATGCATTTCTGAGGAAGGTCGATATACCTGAACAGGATCAGCCACAAAATCTTAGTGAGCTGTTTGATCTGTTTAGGATGCAAATGCAACTGCGGCTTCCGCAGGTGCTGGTGAATTTTGCTTGCCGACAAGAGTTTGTCTCTCAATCCCTGCGCCCCTCATCGTGGGGCAATATCTGCGGCCAAGAGGATCTCGAGGATCCGGCGGGGACTTATGACGATGAATCTGTTTCGGATGGACCTGAGGATAGCCCTGACCCACCCGCATGGTTGCTGGAACTGCGCGATCGTGTCCGGGATAACCTGCCCATCGAGATGCCGTTGCAGGCAGAGGGTTCCGGAGAGCTTCCCGGCCTAATCCAGAGTTGGATTGCCTACATGCTGGGCGGCGCCTCTGCATACGGCCACAGTGCCGGGCGCCGCACCATAGATCGATATACCCGAGTACTAGGCGCAGCACTTACGTCGCAGCTAGATGGCACAAGTATTTTCGAGCTCGAAATTGGCGCGCTGGAAATCGTGTATGAATCCTCACTTGATGCTCAGGCCACAGATGGCAAACGGCGCACCCTGGCCAAGGCAATTCATGAGTTTCACACGTTCCTGCAGCGCCGCTACAGCTAAAGCAGCTCGATGATCGTGAACATGAAATCAAGCAGAGCAAGATGGAGCTTGATCGTGCGCGCAGTCGTATGGATCGCGAGTGGGCTGATATCAAAGCTACGCAAGCCAACCTTGAACAACGTGTTGCAGCTGAAATGGAAGCTGAGCGCGCAAGCCACGAGCGTGCAATAGCAAAACTTGAAAGCCAGCGCGAGTCGGCCTGGAATAAGGCCGATGAACTCAAAGAGAAACTCGCTGACCTGCAGGAACTGGCGCAGGCACTCGGAGATCAATCCGCTGCGGATATCTTGGGACAACTCGATGAGTTAAAGCGTGAGAACGCAATGCTGAAACGCAGTTTGGAGCAGTCGGATACTTCCGAGCTTCAGCGTGAAATCGACTATCTGCGCAGCAGCAAGGCGGATCTCGAGCGTGATCTTGCTGTGATAAGACCCGAGTTGGATGAGTCGCGGCGCGAGTTGAGTAGCAAGCGTGTTGCTTCAACTGAGCTTGAGGCTGTGGCTCGGGAAAAGCGTGTGCTTGAGCAGCATAAAAACACGCTGACTGTGCACATTGATGATCTGGAAAGCCGCATAGAGCAGTTAACCAGTGCCCAGAAGACTCAGACGCCTTTCCCAGCCATGTCGCTGATGGATTCTGGAAAGGAATATCGAGCAAGCATGGAGCACGAGTCCGTGCCTGGACTCAAACAGTTTGCTGAAGAGCTCCAGCATCGTATTGCTACGGCGGAAGAGCAGGTTGAGCTGTTTTATCCCCTTGAAGATATTCGCCTGCTGCTAGGCGGATTGGCTATGAGTCAGCTGCATGTCTTCCAGGGCATCAGTGGTACGGGTAAGACCAGTCTGGCGAAGGCTTTTGCCAAGGCCATGGGTGGCTTCTGTACCGATATTGCCGTCCAGGCGGGCTGGCGTGATCGGGATGATTTGCTCGGCCACTACAACGCCTTTGAGCGACGTTTCTACGAGAAGGATTGTCTGCAAGCCCTTTATAAGGCGCAAACACCGCGCTGGAGAGATACCTGTAATGTGATTCTTCTCGACGAGATGAACCTTTCTCGCCCCGAGCAGTACTTTGCAGAGTTTCTCTCGGCTCTTGAGAAAAACAATCGGGATGAGCGTCTGATCAGCCTTGCAGAGACGGCCATGCCCAATGCGCCTGTCATGCTGCGTGATGGGCGCAAGATTCTTGTGCCTAGCAACGTCTGGTTTATCGGTACCGCCAACCATGACGAAACAACCAATGAGTTGGCTGATAAAACCTATGACCGCGCGCATGTGATGACCCTGCCGAAGCAGGACCACCGCTTCAGTATCAAACAATACGACCCCGCAAGTTTCTCGTATGCCTCTCTGAACAAAGCCTTCGACGAGGCATGCAATAAACATCGGCAGGAAGTCGCTGAGTTGTTGGGGTGGCTCAGTAATGACGGCCTGACCACGCGATTGGAAAAGGATTTTGGCTTAGGTTGGGGTAATCGTTTCGAGAAGCAAGCGATGCGCTTTATTCCTGTGATTAAAGCTGCGGGAGGATCTGAGGCAGAAGCTCTTGATCACCTATTGTCCACGCGTGTGATGCGTAAGGGTAAGGTTACCGGCCGATACGACGTGAGCCTTGATGCACTAAAAAACCTCCAGGAAGGGCTGCTTACTTTCTGGGATGAAGCAGGTCTTGAAGGTGTACCGCAAAGCTGTGTTGAACTGCTAGAAAATGACATTCGTCGACTGGAAGGCGTTAGCTGATGTGGCTGGACAGGCTGACAGGTCAGGAGCTGAGTGAGCTTCCGGAAAAGGTGGTACCTGGTCGGTATTGGGCAGATACCACCGGGTTGACCCTGAATGGTCATACGCCCAATTTCTCGGGCATTTTGGTGGGCGATGACGGACAGCGCTGCCAGCTCAATGATCAGGTTCGCTCGTTCATCCTGCCCAACCAAGTCGATGCTGCGAGCAACGACCTTCTGTTCAAAGCCATAGCCACCATAGATGCCGATCTCCAGCAGGCTGGCGCATTGATATCCCCGCTTATGCCGGCTGCGATTGTCGATGATCAAGGGCATCTCCAACCGTTTGAGGAGAGGCTGCTGGAGGTACTACGTGAAGGCCATCTTCATCGAATTTCTCAACGCCCGCGGCTGGACATGCACTATGAGGATGAGGTCACCGATATTGCTCGTGCACGTAGGTTGTCCAGAGGAGCGCTGGTCCATCTTGCGTCCCATTCGGAGTGCTGGCAGCGACAGACGCTGAGTGGTGTTATCCCACGAAAGGTGATGGCTCGATTCAGTAAGGATGATTACGGTATTTACGAAAACCGTCTCTATGCAAGGCTACTCGACGAAGCAGATAGGTATGTGCGGGCCCGCCTTTCAACACTTGGCAGTTTGAAGGCGACGCTTGAGCAAGCGATGGAGTTTTACAAGTCAGCAGATATTGATCACCGGCTTGCCCGTGCTGTGTGCGATATCTGGGGTATGACCTTTGACCAGAGTTCTACAGGGAAGGCTTTCAAGGTATTAAATGAAAACCTACACAAACTAGAAATTCTGCATAAAACCATTTGTGGGTTGCGGCAAAGCGGCCTCTACACACTCGTTGATCGCAATGCTCGGGTTGCGAGTGCGTTACACCGTACCAACATCCTCAGCCACGACCCACATTACAGGCATGTGGCCACTCTATGGGAGCTCCTTGGCAAGACCCACGCCGGTGCTACTGTAGACGCAGAGGAGCGCTTTAAGCGGAACCAAAATCTTGCTCAAGCTTACTCACGTTACGCAGGGCTTGTCCTGCGCAGAGCACTGCATCCCTACCTTGGTGGCAGGGATCAAGGTATTTGGGCCGGTAAAACTCTGCAGCTCCGTCAGAAGAGATTGGAATGGGAGTTACTAATTCCACGCGCTTCTGGCGAAGAAGTACTGCTGACGGTTGTACCCTGGCTGACAACTGATCACGAACCAGAGGTGGAGGTACCTTCCAATCGGTATATCGCCTGGCCTGCTATAGGTCACGATCTTCAGGGAGATGCCTTTCTGGGGCAGTGGGTGCCACTTTCACCTTCAGATATGTACTGCGAAGAACGATTTGGCTTGTTAGTAGACCAAACTCTGCAACGCATTTTGCTGGAGAGCTATGGTCGGCTGCTAGAGAAAATTCCGACAGTAGCAATCAGCCTGACCAAGGGTGCGTCGGCATTGCAAGTCGACCTACAAACCAAAACGATGCAAGTTCGAGACATGCTAGGGGATGGCCTCCTTTCGGATCTTCATGCGGCATTGAAGTCCGCCAATGCAGTTCGGCTTGGTTCTGAGTTGCTCGAGCGCAACCAGGAACTTGCTTATTTGCAGTGCTGCCCCGTATGCAAAAAACAGGGGCGTTTGATTTTCCAGAGTCCGGCTGGATTCAGGGCAGAATGTGACTCGTGTGGGACGGTTCGCTACCTGCGTGGCCCCAAGGGGCGGCGCCAATATGAGCAGCTTTTGGGAGGAAAGTACGATTTCCGGACGCAGGGTCGTAGAGGCTGGGCGTTGCCGATTAAAGGCTGATTGAACTCACGGTGCGGGAATTGAACCAGTCATGGATGGAGTTGAAGCAATATTTTCGGAGCGCTGTCACTTCATTTTTTCTGCAACTGGAGCGTGCGCGCTCCTTCATGTGTTGTGATGGCTCTTTGCCGCATTTAGTCTTCCGTCATCGCTACACGGGAGATTTCTATGGAGAAAAACCAGCCAGATGGCTCGCCCAAAGCGTTGGGCCATCATTTCAGCGACAACCTTCGCGCTGTCCTAGCTGTTGCTGGCAAGCAGCGTGAAAACGGCACTGCTGGGCCAATGACCGCAACCCAGATACAACGTGAAACAGGTGTCGCTCGTAGCACTCTCCGCGCGTTGAAGTCCCCGTGTGGTGAGGCGGCAGCTAATCCAGACCTCGAAACTCTTGGGCGGATCGCTTATGTCCTGGGTGTCCCCCCTGCCTTCCTACTCATGCGGCCGCAGGATTGGGCTGAGCTGGCTCATGCCATAGGCAGCATTCGCGACTACTTGGAGGCGGCGGCGAAGCTAGAGCGTGATGGTCAGCTGGACTTTGGAAGCCCTGTGGAAAAGGTACTCCGCGAGTGCAAGGTGCACCCCGATACCAGGCCTATGGGTGTTGGGTCGACCCAAGAAGTGAAGCGCGTTGCTGCGAGAGATGAATGGCGGCGGCGTGCCTGTCTCAAGCTAAATGCTTTGATGCTCCGCACCGTCAGTGCAGCCCTACCTCGCGTCGCATTGGCTTCCGTCGCTGGTGCGCTGGTGAGTCGAGGAACGCCATATGACCCTAGCATCAGCGACTAGCCCATCCAAACATTCAAGAGGAATTGGAGTATGTCGGTCATTCAAGACGCTGACTTAGCAGACGTGCTCTTTAGTGCAAGCTCAGACGATATCAAGCTGCTGATCGACGTCATTACTGACAACGGTAAGGGGCGGATCTCGCTGTCCTCAGCGATTTGCCGCCAACTGACCGGGGCGAAGGATGGTGAAGTCGGCGACTACGAGCGCGCATTGGTCGCCGAAGAGCTCACACGGTTTGGCGGAAACTCGTTGATGAACCTGTTCCGGGGCGGCAGCGGCGTGTCTTATGTAGAACTGCTGAGCGATGTTGCCTCTCACGTGGGTGTCTCAACGGTCGGCCCGGGGGATTGCGCGCAGATGGAAATGGCCATCATCGCCAAGGTGGTCGAGCAGTCGCTTGGTCACATGAGCGAGGAAGACAAAGAAACCTTCTTTGAGTCGATGGGGACCAGCTACCGTCCGGGAATGGGTGCGGCTGCCCTGGCAGCGCTGATCACCAGCCTGAGTGCCAGCTCGACTGCCTACCGGCTTGCCGCAGTAGTTGCCAGCGCAACGATGAGCAGCCTGGTCGGCCGGGGTGTTGCATTTGCCGGGGGCGCGGCCATGGGCAGGGGGTTGGCGGTTCTCTCAGGGCCCGTCGGCTGGGCAATTACAGGCATCTGGACGGCCTTCGAGTTGGCCAGCCCGGCCTACCGTGTGACGGTGCCATGCGTCATCCAGATTGGCCACATGCGCCAGAGAATGCTGCTTAAGGACGGGTGCCCTGAATGCCACGCGTCGATTCCTGCAGGTAGTAAATTTTGTAGCACTTGTGGCGCACGGCTGGTGAATCGCCTAGCGCATTCCATTCACGATTAGTGTCCACGCCCGAAGGAGTCTCTCATGAATCCTACTATCTCCCCGTTGGAGTTCTTGCTCACCAATGCCATCTGCTTCGCTGCGGGTGCAGTTGTGGTTGTCGCATTGCAGTTAGCAGGTAAAGCGGCCTATTCCGCTGGGAAAAGCAGCTCAAACACTGATGCGTGAATGTGCTCCAGGTGAGTTGAGTAAACGATTAGGGATTAGCTATGTACGGTAATGAGCATGCGAGCCGACTGGCCGCGCTGACCCATAGAGCAGGACTGATTAGTCAGGATGCCTACCGGTAGAAAAAGGGAGTCTCTGTAGTGACCGTCATCGATATCAGCAATACCCGCCAGCTTCTGGAGCGTGCCAGCAATGATGATCTGGAGCCTTTGGTGGAATACATCCTCAAGGCCAATACCGAGTCGCTGTCGAAGCAAGTGGACTTCAAGCGTAACCACCCGGAACACCGCCGCTATGCCAGTTCAATCCTTGATGAGCTGCGGCTGTTCGGCGGGAACAGCTTCGTCAACCTGTGGCGTAAGAGCGGGCCTTCCTACACAGAGGTGGTCCGGGATGTTGCCAGCAAGCTCAAGGTCAAGGGGGCTGGCTCGATGGAGCTCATTGAACTGGAGGAGGCGATGGTGCAGTCGATCCTCCGTCAGGCGTTGGAGAAGTCGTCGGGCGAGGATCGGCGCGAGCTGGAAGTGATTCTGCGCGAAGCGGGGCTAGACAAGACCAAGATGACGGCTCTGCTGAATGGTTCAGCACTGAGTGGGCTGGTAGTGCCGGCCGTAGCGCGCCTTATCCTCTATCGCACTTCGACGGTGATCGTGAACTCGATGGCTCAGCAGCTGCTTGGGCACGGGCTGCGCAGTGCGGTGGTTGCAGGGGGAACCTTCGCTGGCGGTCGGGCTGTCGCCGCGCTAGCCGGGCCGGTCGGCTGGGTGATAGCCGGTATTTGGACCGCCATGGATCTTGCCGGCCCAGCTTACAGGGTCACCATCCCTTGCGTGTTGCAAATCGCCATGCTGCGTCTCAAGACTCGTGCCGAGGCAGCGACTGATTTCATGAATGGAGCTTTCGATGGCTGAGCTAAATATAATCTTCGATGTGCCGGAGGCGATTGCCGAGGGGCTGAGAAACGGTGTTTATGAACGTATCGGTGGCGTTATCCGCAGAGTGGGTGACAAACAGATCGTGATGTGGCTGCAGGAAGGTGTGCTGCTGGAACGCGATACTGCCGAACAGTTGCTCAAACAGGGAGCCGAGCACACCCAATTGCTGCGTCAGCAGGCTGAGCAACTGCAAATGCTCGGTGTGCAACAGCAGATGATCATGGGGCTACAGGTGGCCAACCTGGCGGTCAGTGTCGCGGGCTTTGCGCTCACGCTGTACAAACTGCAGGGTATCGAGAACCAGCTGAGACACATGGATAGCAAGCTCGACGATATTCGGCAGGGTGTCGAGTGGCTAGATGTCAGGCAGATGATCAGCCGGCTGGCTCCTTTACATGCCTCCTTGCAGCAGGTAAGTGAGGCTGGACTGTATCGTAATGCCGCGATGCAGCAGCAGCAGCTCGGTATTGCTAACAGCCAGCTCGCAGAGAGCCAAAGTTACTTTGGTGGACTATTGCAGCATGTGAGTGAGCGTTCGTTTGAGTATCTGCAGCCCGGCGAGTTCGCGGCCGCTTACCGGGGTTGGGTGATGTCTGCCCAGGGGCGGTTGCAGGTGCTGGCTCGCTTGGGGGAAATGGATCTGGCGGTGCATCTCGCCAATGAGTTCAAGGAACGTCATGCCAGGTTCGGTCAGCGGCTGCAGCAAAGCCTGAAAAATCCGGCGCTGCGGCTAATGGCGGGCCAGCAAGGCGAAACGAACCATGCTCGCTTGCTTAGCATCGCTGAGCAAGCCGTCGGTGCACACGAGATCATCCGCGGCAACGTTATGCAGCTGGAGTTTATGCGCGATGAACAATTGGATCTGCCAATTCTGAATAGTCCGGCCGGGTATCAAGGATTGGCGTTCTGCCGAGTGGGCTAATTGGCTCGCGATAGATACGGCGCAATTTACGGAATACTCGGAGTAGTCTGTGGTAAGAGCACCGGATACTGAACCGCCTCGTTCGTCCGCACTGGGTGCAGATCCAGTAATTGGAGGTCAATGTCCCGTCCTGGGGTTGGCCTGAATCCCCTTTTTGCATACGGAGCGCGGCCTTACGTGGCCAGCGTTACGCTTCCTTTAGGACAGCTCCTCGCGCTGCTGGCGCTGGGCTTACAGAGTCATCAGACATGGATCTCGAAGGTCATCTTCTTTACATCGACATCACCCAGATATGCGGAATCGGCTGTGCCTTCTGTATGTATGCCGACAAGCACAAGGTGGGTATCAGCATGGAGCTATCAACGCTGGCTCGGGAGAACCTTGCCAGGCTGATCAATGCTTCGGAGGTCAAGCGCATCTCCATCAGTGGTGAAGGCGAGCCACTCAACAACGCCAAAGTGTTCCATGAGATTCTCGGGTTATCCGAAGGCGGCAAGTGCTTCGAATTCATCACCAGCGGGTTCTATCCACATGACAAGATGGCGGATTTCTACGATACGACGAACCAAATTGTCATGGGCAATGGTGACACCTGCAACATCCGCCTCAGTGCCGACAGTCATCATATCGAGAAGCTCAAATGGCGGGCTCATGGTTTTAGTCTGGACTATTTGCGGCGTCGGCGACCGCCCGGGCTCAGTTTCTCGTTCCGCTCGATCGACACCGATCGCGACTTCACTCGCGCGTACTTAAGGTCCGAACTGCTCCACTGGGGCATTGAAGCAACCATTGAGCCACGCAGTGTGCTGGAAGACGTACTGGTCGCAGGCGGCGAGTGCTTCGGCATCGACTACAAGAACCTCGTACACCCTGCTCCGGGAACCGCCCCCGGCTATCTGGATATGTTGGGCTACATCGAGGCGATCGAGTCCAAGGTCAACAAGCCCTTCACCTTCGGCAGCCTGAACAAACCGCCGCAGGCCAACGGCTTGGATGTCACGGTGAAGCCTAGTGGTGACATATACCTTTATGGCATCGAGAATCAGTGCCTAGGCAACATTCACTTTGACCGTGTCGACTGGCAACGGCTGGTCGACCACGTGCGGGAAACACCCTTAACCCGAGCACTTTATACGCAACCCTTGACCGAGTTGCTGACGCGCCTTGATAACACCGAGCTGCTTCGTTCGATCATCGCCAAGGCGAACAACCCCTACTGGCTGGTGAAGGAGCTGGCAGGTCATGCCGGGTTGCTTGAACAGTGGGGCGCTGCATGATCGACTCACACAGCCACACCTTTTATTCAAAGCATGCGATCGGCACTGTCGACGAGTTAGTTCGCGCCTCGATCGCCGCCGGCGTGACCGTCCTAACCATCACCGACCACGCGCCGTTCCCCGTGGATATGGGCAATCGTCTGCTCGCGTCCGAACTTGATCGCTATTTCGCTGACATCGAGCGGGCGCGGGAGATTTTTCAGGGGCAGATCACCATCCTGTGTGGCCTGGAGCTCGACTACATGCCAGGCACCGACGCCTTCAATCGCGAGCTGCTTGCTCGGTACCCGATGGACTTCGTAATCGGCTCGATTCATTACGTGGAGGTTCCAGATGAAACGATGGTGAAGGTCTGGGAGCTGCCACGCCTTGCCGAGCAGGTGTTCCTAGATCGCTACTTCGCCAATCTCGAAGGTCTGCTAGACAGTGGACTGTTCGATGCCGTAGGGCACGCCGACACCTTGCTGCGCGGTGTGCCGGAAGACATCTTCCTGCGCCGTTTCGAACCTTTGCTGGAGCCGCTCGCCCGAAGCGGTATTGCATTCGAGCTCAATGCCTCAGGTCTTCGAAAGTCGAGCCTGGACCCGGCAACGGGGAGGGAGGTTCAGGGCCGTTGGTCTTATCCGTCTCGGGAATTGGTGGCGCAGCTCATCGCACACGAAGTGCCCTTCACGGTTGGGTCTGATGCCCATGACCCGAGTGACGCTGGTGCGGGCATTGCTGAACTGCTTGAGACCCTGAGGCCCATGGGGCTGAAGAGCATTAGTTACTACGAGAAGCGCCGTCGAATCGATGTCGCTCTCGACAGCCTGACGTTACCGGGCACACTGGCAACTTTGACAGCAGGACTTGAAGGGCCTTGAACATGATTTCCTCCGGAAATTCTCCGCTATGGTCCGAGGTACTTAATAGCCCGGCTGATGTCCAGTTGGCGATGTTTCGTCAGGCTTCCGCTCAGCCCTGTGCTGATGATGTGAAAACTGGTTTCCGCGCTTTCGCAGCCGACCTGTTTGCACGTGACCTGATCAGCATGACCGAGTATGTTTCGATTTTTGGCGGTACTGCCCTGCACTGCCTTACACCTGCCGAGTCGGGGTTGTTCCGCGACATGGCCTCGGGCAGCGATGCCACAGCGCTGGCTGGGATCTACAGCCGTGCAAAATACGGCGGTGTGCATGACATCCGGTATCTCGCAAGACAACTGATCGACTACCTCAGTGGCGAGCTGGATAGGCCAGACTCGCAATGGTCATACCTGTTCCAGAACGCCAAGGTCTGTGGTGACAACGTGGTGATGATGACCACTGGTTGGCGCAACGTGCCGTCCACGGCGAACGTGCTCTATGAGATCGTGGTAGAGGAGGTCAACGTCAAATTGGCGCATATGGCGTTGCCGACCATCATCAACGTCAAGCTGCCCAGGATTGCGCCGCCCTGCGAGGACTACGCCAGCCTCAGCACCGAGGAGCGGGAGCGCGTCAATCTGGTCCAGGACCATGTCATTCCGGCTGAAAATTTCTATCGTTGGAGCGGTGTGCATGTGATCTTCGGCGACGATGTGTTGGTTACCGGATCTACTGCCGACAAACTGCTATATGAATCCATGCGTAACGGTGCAAAGTCGTTCCGCGCAATCTATCCCGTGGCGATCGACCCTCGGGTGGCGCTGGGCGACGCCTCGGTTGAGGATCGGCTGAATAGTGTGGTGATCGAGCAACGGCTGGACGATACCGTTGCGGAGCTGTTGTCTGCGCGCGACTACCAACCAATCCTGCGCACCCTGCGCTTGTTGTTCGGGGAGGGAAACCGAGAGTCGCTCGCCACCTTCCTGCCGAAGGTGCCTGCGCTGACCTGGCTGCGCCTCTACAAGTCTGCCTTGGGTAACGAGTTTCTAGGTCAGCCGCAATGTGCTCCTTCCTTGGTGTTGCTGAGGGAGTACCTGACAAATGCCGGGTTGTTAAGTACCAATGGCAGGGCGACTCATCCGTGAACAGCTGCCTTCATGGTCCCGTTCGATATGTGAGCTATTGGGAAAATGCCCCTGGGCAGGTCATGCCAGCCTATGTCGCGCTGGCATTGGTCTCGATGCGTAGAGCCCTGGGTGAGCGCTTTCAATTGCTTACACCACGGACAGTCCCGGACTTGATCGACCCTCGAATCCTTGCTAAGCCATGGGCCTTTGAACCGTTGCCATTTACTCTGGCGGAGGGGGTCGAGGCCATAGTTGCCAAGAGCGACTTCATCCGCATGGCCTTCGTCCATCGATATGGAGGCGCGTGGGTGGATGCGGACACACTGTTCTTGCGCGACCCAACCAACTCGCTGTTTCCGGCAGGCCTCAGTCATAAGCTGCATTGGCATAGTGAATGTATTTTCGCGTCCCAACCGGGAAACCCCCTGCTTGCCCGCGCATTGGCTACTGGACTGGAAGGAGGTGCCCATGAGTGGGGTAATCCTGGGCGTATCAAGGACATCGTGGCGCAATTTGCTGACGAGTTGGTGCCTATTGCCGGAGATGTCGTCGACCCCGGCTATCATCCACGGTACAACTTCGCAAGCTGTGAGGTGATGCGTCGCCGGGATGTCAGCGTTGTAAATTTTCTTGTGAGAGATGCAGCCATGCTCAAGCTCTACAACACCTATTTTCGGCGCACGGCCAAGCGTATGGAGTCTGTTGAAGAGTTTCTCTCTGGCGGTACCTTGCTGGCCAAATTGTTCCTGCACATAGAGGCTGATCGTGGCTATTGGCTAGGAGAGAGCGAGCGGCTGATGGGTGCCGTTAGTTGATCTGGGAGTGTCAGCGTTACAGCGCTTGCGCGCAGATGAATCTGACATTCACGGACCTCGCTCAGGTTTAACTGCTGGGCTATCACCTCATGAACAGTCGGTGTGCCGCGGTGAGGGGAGGCGTGGGCAACGTACAACCATGCGGGCACGCGCGTTGGTAATGGACCGAACTCGAGCTCAATGCGTACCAGGTCGAATACTTCTGTCGTCCGTCCGCTAGGAGTCCAGGCGAGCGGAGCAGTGCGATGGTCGGGCTGCGTCACTTCGAGAGGACATTCAAGCTCCAAGTTTATGGTCCCTGGGTGACAGTCTGCGACTTCGGGGAAGTCCTTGCTGATCAGTGGCAACTGGCGAGCGAGGGTTCCCTGCGCGACGCCCAGACCGGGCACTATCCGCGCTCTGAGCGAATGGAGTTGCTCAGTTTCGGGTGTAGTGGCCAACAACTCGTGAAGGTTGTACAACAGAGTCTCTATTGAGAACGCATTCATGTCCTTCTTGCCGGTGCGCCGAATCTGACCAGTGTGTTGCTGGCTATAGACGACCCGAGTCAAAGGAGAAGGTGGGGGCAGCCACGGGTTGGCTTGTTCAGCCATGGCTGGGTAGATTGCCACCAGCTTGGTTTCTAGGCCGACCGCCAAGTGAACGATTGCCGTGTCGACACTGACCACGACCTGTGCGCAGCGGATGTACCCGGCGGCATCCTTGGGGGATGCCAGCCCATGGACGACGCGCACGTTTCGTCTAGCCGCCGCGACTTCCATACACAGCGCATCCTCTCGGGTCGCGGGGCTGCATAGGATGCCGACAGACCAGGCTGGATAAGCGTCGGCGACGGCGTGTAGTAAACTCACGGATCGGTCGAAGGCCAAGCTTTTATCTGGGCGGCTGGCGTAGGGGTTGAATAGGATTCTCGGGGCGGAGGTGGCGTTCGGCATCGTGTCAGGAAGGGGAATGATGTACTTCCTATCGACCATGCATGCACCCAAGTCCAAAAGCACGCGTCGGTAGCGCTCGGCCATGTCGAGACCGGCAGTTGTTTCACCGAACTTGCGATTGACGCAGCGTAAACGGTCATCGAGAGAGTACACGCGGGCCGGGCGCAGCAATCGCAGAAACAGGATCTCCGCAGGCTGGATTCTCCCTACAAGATGCACCACGACATCGACCTTTCCAATCTGCTGCGCCAGGCGACGAAGTTCGAGTAATCCGGGGTTGGCGTTCGTGATCACGACCTGATCCACACCAAAGTCCAGCGCGTGCATCTGGGCAAGCTCTACGACCGTCAGAACGGTCACGCGGGCATTGAGTTTGCGAGCCTCTCGAAAGAAGAAGGATGAAACGATAGAGTCGCCCAGCTTGGCATCCCAGCGAGGGATAAGAATGTGCAGGTTTCCTTTCGTAGGCCTGGGCTGCAGCGACCTATCGACCAGTAAGCGAAACACCACACGCATGCATGCTTTAGATGCGTTTCGCAGGAATGACATTTTATGTAGGCTCAATTTTCCACGGGACGGTGTGGACACTAAAGCAGAGCCGAAAGCTTGCCTATCAAAACAGGCTTGGTTCGATCCGGCTGCGGCCGTATCATTTGAGGTGGCTTGCCTGGCCATATATGAACGTCGGTCGTTTGCTATCGTACTTCTCTCAGAGCTGCTGGAGCAGCGAACAAGGCAACTCGCCTTCTACCAGTCGAGCGAATGTAGCCATGCAATAAGTGGTTGCTCTCAGCTCAGTAACGAGTTGCAGCCTAGACTCCAGCTTATGACTAGTACTCAAAATTCTGATGCGCCGAACGGGCGGGCCAGACTTGGAGGCACGGTTTAGGCACAGAATTGGCACAGCCGGAAAATCAACCTAAATCGAGCTGTTCAGGCAGTGCTCATTTTTCGCTTCAAGCAGGGCTGTTTGAATTCAAAGCGCAACTAGGATGAGAGCAGGTTGATTTATCGACTCTTATAGAATTCCTGATAAATCAATCAGATATGGCGCACCAGGCGGGATTCGAACCCACGACCCCCGCCTTCGGAGGGCGGTACTCTATCCAGCTGAGCTACTGGTGCGTATATGTTGCGGCGGTCTATTTGACCATTAGCTGACACCCTTCTCAACTCGATGAGTATTGCCTTCGGAGGGCAGTACTCTATCCAGCTGAGCTACGGATGCGTTGCGGGGCGCAATCATACGCATCTCGGCCTTGGGCGTCCACGCTCAGGGGCGTTCGCGATATTGAACGCTCGTGCAAAACCCTACGGCCCCTGTAGCGGTGCATCATGGCGCTGAATTTTTCGTCTGTTTTTTCGAACAGGCTATTGCCCTTTGCCCCCTTCGACCCTAGGATTCGTTTGAGATTTCAAACGGCGCGTTCGGTCATTCTGAACCCCCGCACGTTCAACGGCTCTGAAACCATTACCAGGCCCTCGCACGGCTCGCTGTCCAGCCTTGCGGGTTCTGCCCGTGACTCCAACGACTTTACGCCGACGCCCGGGTGTCGGAACTGAAGGAGACTGCCATGCAACTGAAAGACCCCCAGCTGCTGCGCCAACAGGCCTATATCGATGGCCAGTGGCTGGACTCCGACAGCGGTCAGACCATCGCCGTGAACAACCCGGCCACCGGTGAGATCATCGGTCATGTGCCGAAGATGGGCCGTGCCGAGACGCGCCGTGCCATCGAGGCCGCCGAGAAGGCGCTGCCGGCCTGGCGTGCACTGACTGCCAAGGAGCGCGCCAACAAGCTGCGCCGCTGGTTCGAGTTGCTGATGGAGAACCAGGATGACCTCGGTCGCCTGATGACCCTGGAGCAGGGCAAGCCGCTGGCCGAAGCCAAGGGCGAGATCGCCTATGCCGCCTCCTTCATCGAGTGGTTCGCCGAGGAAGCCAAGCGCGTCTACGGCGACGTGATCCCCGGTCACCAGCCGGACAAGCGCCTGATCGTGATCAAGCAGCCGATCGGCGTCACCGCCGCCATCACCCCGTGGAACTTCCCCGCCGCGATGATCACCCGCAAGGCCGGCCCGGCACTGGCCGCCGGTTGCACCATGGTGATCAAGCCGGCTTCGCAGACGCCGTTCTCCGCCCTGGCCCTGGTCGAGCTGGCCGAGCGCGCCGGCATCCCGAAAGGTGTGCTGAGCGTGGTCACCGGCAGCGCCGGCGAAGTGGGTGGCGAGCTGACCAGCAACCCCATCGTGCGCAAGCTGTCCTTCACCGGCTCGACCGAGATCGGTCGCCAGCTGATGGCCGAATGCGCCCAGGACATCAAGAAGGTGTCGCTGGAGCTGGGCGGCAACGCGCCGTTCATCGTCTTCGATGACGCCGATCTGGATGCCGCCGTCGAAGGCGCGCTGATCTCCAAGTACCGCAACAACGGCCAGACCTGCGTCTGCGCCAACCGTATCTACGTGCAGGACGGCGTCTACGACGCCTTCGCCGAGAAGCTGATCGCCGCTGTATCCAAGCTGAAGATCGGCAACGGTCTGGAAGATGGCACCACCACCGGCCCGCTGATCGACGAGAAGGCCGTGGCCAAGGTGCAGGAGCACATCGCCGATGCGGTGAACAAGGGCGCCAAGCTGGCCCTGGGCGGCAAGCCGCATGCCCTGGGTGGCACCTTCTTCGAACCGACCATTCTGGTGGACGTGCCGAAAACCGCTGCCGTGGCCAAGGAAGAAACCTTCGGCCCGCTGGCGCCGCTGTTCCGCTTCAAGGACGAGGCCGAGGTGATCGCCATGGCCAACGATACCGAGTTCGGCCTGGCCTCCTACTTCTATGCCCGCGACCTGGGCCGCGTGTTCCGCGTGGCCGAGGCGCTGGAGTACGGCATGGTGGGCATCAACACCGGCCTGATCTCCAACGAAGTCGCGCCGTTCGGCGGCGTGAAGGCTTCCGGCCTGGGCCGCGAAGGCTCCAAGTACGGGATCGAAGACTATCTCGAGATCAAGTACATGTGCCTGGGCGGCATCTGATGCCAAGACGGGGCAAGGTGCGAAAGAGCGTGCGGCGCCCCGGTTGTAAGTCGTAACCCTATTGAGTCCCTTGCGGCCCGGTTCAGTCGATCATCGCATGCTGAATCGATCACCCGCCGGGGACGGCCATGAGGACACCATGAGCAAGACCAACGAATCCCTGCTGCAACGCCGTGCCGCCGCCGTACCGCGCGGTGTCGGCCAGATCCACCCGATCGTCGCCGAGCGCGCCGAGAACGCCACCGTGTGGGACGTCGAAGGCCGCGAGTACATCGACTTCGCCGGCGGTATCGCCGTGCTGAACACCGGCCACCTGCATCCGAAGGTGGTCGCCGCTGTTCAGGAGCAGCTGACCAAGCTGTCGCACACCTGCTTCCAGGTGCTGGCCTACGAGCCCTACATCGAGCTGTGCGAAGAAATCGCCAAGCGCGTGCCGGGCAACTTCGCCAAGAAGACCCTGCTGGTCACCTCCGGCTCCGAGGCCGTCGAGAACGCCGTGAAGATCGCCCGCGCCGCCACCGGCCGCGCCGGCGTGATCGCCTTCACCGGCGCCTACCACGGCCGCACCATGATGACCCTGTCGCTGACCGGCAAGGTGGTACCGTACTCCGCCGGCATGGGCCTGATGCCCGCTGGCGTGTACCGCGCCCAGGCACCGTGCCCGCTGCATGGCGTGAGCGAGGACGAGTCCATCGCCAGCATCGAGCGCATCTTCAAGAACGACGCGCAGCCGCAGGACATCGCCGCGATCATCATCGAGCCGGTGCAGGGCGAGGGCGGTTTCTACGTCAACTCCCCGGCCTTCATGCAGCGCCTGCGCGCCCTGTGCGACCAGCACGGCATCCTCCTGATCGCTGACGAAGTGCAGACCGGCGCGGGCCGTACCGGCACCTTCTTCGCCACCGAACAACTGGGCGTGGTACCGGACCTGACCACCTTCGCCAAGTCCGTCGGCGGCGGCTTCCCGATCTCCGGCGTGTGCGGCAAGGCCGAGATCATGGACAAGATCGCCCCCGGTGGCCTGGGCGGCACCTACGCCGGCAGCCCGATCGCCTGCGCCGCGGCCCTGGCCGTGCTCAAGGTGTTCGACGAGGAGAAACTGCTGGAGCGCAGCCAGGCCGTGGGCGAGAAGCTCAAGGCCGGCCTCAAGACCATCGCCGAGAAGCACAAGGTGATTGGTGACGTACGTGGCCTGGGTTCGATGGTCGCCATCGAGCTGTTCGAAGGCGGCGACCACAGCAAGCCGGCGGCCGAGCTGGTGGGCAAGATCGTCGCCCGTGCGCGCGAGAAGGGCCTGATCCTGCTGTCGTGCGGCACCTACTACAACGTCATCCGCTTCCTGATGCCCGTTACCATCCCGGACGCGCAGCTGGAAAAAGGCATCGCCATCGTCGCCGAGTGCTTCGACGAACTGGCCTGAGCCCGATAGCGGGCACGCCGCCCTGGCGTGTCCGCACTGTTCTCCTGCACGGCCAGCTACGCGTAGCTGGCCGTGTCTCGTTCTGCAGCCGCGCTGGCTGTCCTTTCCTCGTCATCTCTGCCTAGGTCTACTGGCACTCGTCTTTCGTTTGGGTCGCGTAAGCACTTTCAGCGGTGATGTGCGACCGATCTCACCTGTCGTGGAACCGCAGGCGGCTGATCGCCACTCAGCGGCAACAGGCTACCCAGCGAAGGATTACGACGATGCGTGTTTCAGGTTTCTCGAATTCGATTCCTCCCGCGCTCGACGGCCGTGAGCCATCCCGTGAGTGTGCAAAGCCCCAGGCACCGGCGAACCCGCGGCAATCTGCCTGTGGTGGCGGTGGCGTTTCTTGGGCGCCGCAAGGTCAGAGTCAGACCACGCCGAGTCACTCCGCTGCCGCCGGCGATACCCTGCGCGGTCAGGGGCTGGCGGCATTGAGAGAGGCGGTGCTGAGGCTGTTTGCGCCGAGCGCCACTGAAGTCCAGTCGGCCTCGCAACCGGCCACCCAGCGCAATATGGCGGCGGAGGCGGCAAAGGAGAGCAGCGATGAGATGCCCTTCGAGGAAGTGGTCTCGGTCCTTGGGCGCAACGAGAACCTGCTAAAGAAGCCGCGTGATCGCGAAGGCCTGGAAAAGCTGCGCGACGACCCCAACACACCGACGGATGCGAAAAAGGCGCTGGATGCGGTGCTGAAGAACCCCGCGTACTACGAAGCTCTGGATCAGGCGAAGACCGGAAGCACGGACGGCAAGATCAGCGCCAAGGACGTGCAGAAACTGCAGCAGCACCCGTTGATCAGGCAGTACGCCGACGCCAAGGCGGAAACCTACACCCACAACTACGTGCCTTCCGACGCTGCGCCCGGTTCTGCCGCGCGGGAGATGACCGAGAACGATGCAATGCGCGAGCTGTATCTGTACTCGGAAAGCCTGCCCAAGAAACTCAATCTGGAGACCCTCGGCAAGATCGCCGATGGTTCCCAGTCGATGGGCAAGTGCCCGCCGCAGGTCGCGGCCGCAGCGAAGTTCTTTGTCCAGAACCCGGACAAATGGCAGCAATTCAGCGGCAAGGATGATCCCTCGGCGAAGATCTCCCGCGATCGCCTGTGCGACCTGGCGACCGAGAACATCAAGCTCTCACCCCAGGAGAGCAAGGCGCTGGAGACGCTCAAGAACAACCAGGACATCTTCTTCAAGGGCGGCGGCATCAAGCCGGACAAACTGGCCAAGATCGCCAACGACCCGCAAAACAGCCAGGAGGTTCGCGATGCCGCCAACCTGCTGAGCCAGCCCAATTCGATGCTGTTCTCCATGCTCGACAACGCCAAGCATGGTGCCGGCGGCAATTTCTTCAACAAGGCCAATGACCGCAACATCAGCAAGGGCGACCTGAATGCCTTCCTGCAGAAAGGCAGTAACGAGGTCGCGGGCCCACCGCAGCTCGCCAAGCCCGCCACCGGCGCGGCGCTTGCGGCGCAGAACGATATGCACATGGGGCAGGAAACCCAACCCGATCAGAAAAAGGAAAAGGGCGGCGGTATCTTCAAGTTTCTGGAAATCTTCAGCTATGTCGCCTCCGGCGTGATGATGCTGATTCCGGGCGCTGGCGCCGCCACCCTGGCCGCGACTGCAGGACGGGTCGCCGCGACTACCGTAGCGAAGGAGGCGGCCAAGCAGGCCGCCCAGCACACCGTGAAGGAGGTGGCCAAGGACACGGTCAAGGAAACCGCGAAACGAGAGTTCAAGGATGCCGCGATTCAGGGCACCAAGGATGGCTTGAAAGACTACGCCAAAGATCAGGCCAGGGACTTCGCCAAGGATGGCCTGAGCAATGCCATGAACCAGAACTCGCCCAGGGTCGCCTCCAATCCGCATGTCAACGAGCCGCGCGTGTGGGCGCAAAGCTGAGGACTGGCCGACATGGAAGTTGCCTTGGCATTCCGTTGGCCTGAATAGATATTATGGTTGACGAGGTAAAACGATGGTTTTACCTTGCCTCCATGAATATCGATTCAAAGCTGATATCAACGGCCGAAGAGCTGTTCGGCCGATACGGTTTCAACGCCACCGGCATGGATCGGCTGGCGCAGGCTGCCGGCATGTCGAGCCGCACGCTGTACAAGCATGCCGGCAGCAAGAATGAGCTTATCGCGGCCGTGCTGATGACGCGTGGGCAGCGTTTCCTGCAGCGTCTCGAGGTAGACAGCGTCGAGGCGCTGTTCGATGCACTGGCGAGCTGGCTGCGCGAGGAAGGGGCACGCGGCTGCCTGTTTCTGCGCGTGCAGGGCGAAACCGGCGGTCAGATACGCGAGATCAGCGAAGCCGTCGCCGCCTACAAGGCGCGTTTCAGCGACGCGGTTCACCAGGTGCTGACGCGCCAACTCGGCACCGGCGTCGAGGATGAGCTGGTCGAGCAGATCGTCATCCTCTTCGAGGGAGCCACGGCCGCTGCCAGCTACCGTGGCGTAGAGGCGGTGGCGGTGGCGCGCAGGGCTGCGACCTTGCTGCTGCGGCAGGTGCGACCTTGAGCCCCGCGCTGCGCCTAGGCATTACCGGGTTCGGCCTGATCGGCGTGTGCTACGGCTTCGCCCGCTTCGCCTTCGGGCTGTTTCTGCCACAGATCGATGCCGAGCTCGACCTGCCGGCGGCCGTGGGGGGCCTGATCGCCGGCGGCTCGTTCCTGGGTTACTGCATCGCCATCGTCGTCGCCGCGCAGCTGACCGAGCGGGTCGGCGCGCGAGCCGTGGCCATGGCTGCCGGGCTGATCGCCGCGCTGGGCATGCTCGGCATCGCCCTGGCACCCTCGGCGCTCTGGCTGGCCGCAGCGGTGCTGCTGGCCGGAATCAGCACCGGGCTGGTGTCGCCCCCCATGGCCGCCGCCGTGGCGGCCATCGTGCAGCCGCAGCGGCAGGATGCGGCCAATACCCTGATCAATTCCGGAACCAGCGCCGGGGTGATCCTCTCCGGGCCGGTGGCGCTGCTGATCGGTGCCGAGTGGCGGCTGGCCTATGGCGTGTTCGCCGCCTCGGCGCTGGTCCTGGCGGTGCTGGCCAGTTTCTGCGTGCCGAGTACGGCCGGGCCGCGAGCGCAGCCTTCGCCCGGTCGGCCCGCGCTCAATGCCATGCTCAGGCAACTGATCGTCGCGTCCTTGTTGATGGGCGCGGCCAGTACGGCGCTGTGGTCGTTCGGCAGCCAGATCCTGGCGCAGCGCCTGGACTGGGGCAGTGCCGGGGCCGGCCTGCTCTGGGTGGTCATCGGCGTTGCCGGCATCGCCGGCGCTGGCGCCGGCAGCCTGATCGGCAGGCTGGGTATCGATTGGGTGCACCGCCTGTCGCTGGCTGCGATGGCCTTGGCCATCCTTCTGGTCGGCATGGGGACCCAGCCGGCCCTGACACTGGTTGGCGGCGTGCTGTTCGGCGCGGCGTACATCATGCTCACCGGCGTCTATCTGGTCTGGGGCGTGTGCGCGCTACCCGAGCGCCCGGCCACCGGGCTGACCATCAGCTTTCTCAGCATCGCCATCGGCCAGATGCTCGGCGCGCCGGCCTTCGGTCTGCTGCTGAGCTGGCTGACCCTGGATCATGCGGTGATCGTCTTCACCCTGCTGGCGCTTGCCGGCGGCCTGGCGCGTTCGGCCGGCGCCCGTGCTCCAGGTGCGTGAATGGTCAGCGCGCACGCAGAAAAAGGCCCGCGCGAGGCGGGCCAAAGGGTGACAAGCAACAGGAACCGGGGCGTTTACTTGGGCTCGAAGATCACATAGACCTTGCGGCAGGCTTCCAGCACCTCCCAGGTACCGGAGAAGCCGGCAGGGATGACGAAGCGGTCGCCGGCACGTACGGTCTTGGCGTTGCCATCGGCATCGCGCAATACGGAAACACCCTGGAGAATCTCGCAGTATTCATGCTCGGTGTAGTTCACCGTCCACTGGCCCACCGCGCCTTCCCAGATGCCGCTGCTGAACTGGCCACAGGGGCTGCCGTAGTGGTTGCGCACGCTCTGCTCGGGGTCGCCCTTGAGCACTTTCTCCGGGGCGGGGCGATAGTGGTCGGCGGCCGTGGCGGCCTGGGCGAAGTCGACGATCTGCTCGATGTTCATCTGAGGGTTCCGTGGTGTTCGGTGGCGACGACAGTGCGGTCCGAAGGCCGCAGCAGGAAAAATCTGTTCGCAGTCTATGTTTAAAAAAACGAACGATACAAGGGGTTTTGCCAGGCTCTGTCAAAAATATTGAAAAGCCACAGCCCTCTGGTTTAGTGTGGCGCACAGGATTCGACCGCTCCGGCGGCCTTGCAGAATTATTTACAGTGCGCACCTCGACGAGGCGCCACGTTCACCCGAGAGGATGCCGCAATGACTAGCCTGACCCGTGCCGACTGGGAACAGCGTGCCAAGACCCTGACCATCGAAACCCGCGCCTTCGTCCACGGCGAATATCGCGCGGCAGAGTCCGGTGCGACCTTCGAATGCATCAGCCCGGTCGACGGTCGTCTGCTCGGCCTGGTGGCCAGCTGCGACCAGGCCGACGCCGAACTGGCGGTCAAGGATGCGCGCGCCACCTTCGAGTCCGGCGTGTGGTCGCGCCTGTCCCCGGTCAAGCGCAAGAAGGTGATGATCCGCTTCGCCGAGCTGATCGAGCAGCACGGCGAGGAGCTGGCCCTGCTGGAAACCCTGGACATGGGCAAGCCGATCAGCGATTCGCTGAGCATCGACGTGAGCAGCGCCGCCAACGCCATTCGCTGGAGCGGCGAGGCCATCGACAAGATCTACGACGAAGTCGCCGCCACTGCTCATGACGAGCTGGGCCTGGTCACCCGCGAGCCGGTTGGCGTGGTCGCCGCCATCGTGCCGTGGAACTTCCCGCTGCTGATGACCTGCTGGAAGCTCGGCCCGGCGCTGGCCACCGGCAACTCCATCATCCTCAAGCCCTCCGAGAAGTCGCCGCTGACCGGTATCCGCATCGCCCAGTTGGCCATCGAGGCCGGCATTCCGGCCGGCGTGTTCAACGTGCTGCCGGGTTTCGGTCACACCGTCGGCAAGGCCCTGGCCCTGCACATGGACGTCGACACCCTGGTGTTCACCGGTTCGACCAAGATCGCCAAGCAGCTGATGGTCTATGCCGGCGAATCGAACATGAAGCGCGTCTGGCTGGAAGCCGGCGGCAAGAGCCCGAACATCGTCTTCGCCGACGCGCCGGACCTCAAGGCCGCTGCCGAGGCGGCCGCCAGCGCCATCGCCTTCAACCAGGGCGAGGTCTGCACCGCCGGCTCGCGCCTGCTGGTGGAGAATTCCATCAAGGACACCTTCGTGCCCATGGTGGTCGAGGCGCTCAAGGCCTGGAAACCGGGCAACCCGCTGGACCCGGCGACCAATGTCGGTGCGCTGGTCGACACCACGCAGATGAACAACGTGCTGAGCTACATCCAGGCCGGCCACGACGACGGCGCCAAGCTGGTGGCCGGCGGCAAGCGAGTGATGGAAGAGACCGGCGGCACCTACGTCGAGCCGACCATCTTCGACGGCGTGAACAACGCCATGCGCATCGCCAAGGAGGAAATCTTCGGCCCGGTGCTGTCGGTGATCGGTTTCGACAATCAGGACGAGGCCATCGCCATTGCCAACGACACCATCTACGGCCTGGCCGCGGCGGTGTGGACCAGCAATCTGTCGCGCGCTCACCTGGTGGGCAAGGCCCTGCGTGCCGGCAGCGTGTGGATCAACCAGTACGACGGCGGTGACATGACCGCGCCGTTCGGCGGCTTCAAGCAGTCCGGCAACGGCCGCGACAAGTCGCTGCACGCGTTCGACAAGTACACCGAGCTGAAGTCCACCTGGATCAAGCTGTAACGCTGCGTCACGGGCGGCCGTTGGCCGCCTGAAGGTCCGCCCTTCGGGGCCGACTCGTCATGAGTCACACCTGCGGCCGGGTTTCCTTGGGGAAGTCCGGCCGTTTTGTTTGGCGATGGATCAATGCCGTGTAGGCCAGCTGTCATCGACGAGTGCGCGATGGTCCGGGAGCGTAGGGTGCGCCGCGCGCACCAGCGTTTGTCACCTGGTGCTGGCGCAGGCAGCGCACGCCACCCAGTGTCCTTGCCGAGCAGGGGCATGGTCATTTGTTTCAGGGCCACGACATAAAGGAGTCTGGCAATGCGTTGGGGAACCTATTTCGCAGTCTGCGCCGCGGTGATCAGCATCGGTCTGGCGCTGGGCGTGACCATGCCGCTGGTGTCGCTGCGCCTGGAGAGCTGGGGCTACGACTCCTTCGCCATCGGCGTGATGGCGGCCACGCCGGCGGTCGGGGTGCTGCTCGGCGCCTCGCTGGCCGGGCGCCTGGCCGCACGCGTCGGCACCACCAGGCTGATGCAGCTGTGCCTGCTGCTGGGTGCGCTGTCGGTGGCGTTGCTGGCGCTGGTGCAGAACTACGCGGTGTGGGTGGTCCTGCGTTTGTTCCTCGGCGTGGCCCTGACCGTGGTGTTCATCCTCGGCGAGAGCTGGATCAACCAGCTGGCCGTGGAGAAGTGGCGGGGGCGTCTGGTGGCCCTGTATGGCACCGGTTATGCGCTCAGTCAGCTCAGTGGCCCGCTGCTGCTGACGGCCATCGGCACCGCCACCGACAGCGGCTTCTGGACGGGCGTCGGCCTGCTGATTGGCGGCTCGCTGGTGCTGCTCGGGCGCAGCGGTGCGCCCCGCGTCGATGCGCACAGCGCCTCGGGCCGTGGCCTGCCGGCATTCTGCCGCAAGCTGCCGGCGATCGCCTGGGCGGTGGTGCTGTTCGCCGCCTTCGAGGCGATGATGCTCACCCTGCTGCCGATCTACGGCCTGCGCCAGGGCTTTACCCAGGAGGTGGCGCTACTGATGGTCAGCGTGGTGGTGGTCGGCGATGCGGCGCTGCAGCTGCCGATTGGCTGGCTGGCCGACCGCATGTCGCGGCAGACCCTGTTCCGCGCCTGCGGCGTGGTGCTGCTGTCGTCGAGCCTGGCGATCCCGGTGCTGCTGCACACGCCGGTGATCTGGCCCGTGCTGGTGGCCTTCGGCGCCAGCGCCGGCGGTCTGTTCACCCTGTCGCTGATCCTGATTGGCGAGCGCTATCGCGACGATGAGCTGGTGCGCGCCAATGCCCATGTCGCCCAGCTCTGGGGCATCGGTTGCCTGATCGGGCCGCTGGCTACCGGCGCGGTCAGCCAGTGGGTCAGCGGCCACGCCCTGCCGCTGATGATGGCGCTCGGTGCGGCCGGTTTCATCGTGCTGGCGTTTCGCGGCTCGCTCGGCTCCGATCTGGCGCAGGCCGAGCGCTGAAGCACGCCTGGCGCGCTCTGGCGTTGCCGGCTAGTTTTTCTGAACGTCAGCGGTCGACGATGGCCGGGCGCGCAAAGGAGAACGAGCATGCGCATCATCGCTGGGCTGTGCCTGGGAATGCTGTGGGCGGCCGGGGCCGCGGCGGACGTGGCCGGTAGCGCCGATCACCCGGCCATCCCCCGTTACGAAGGGGCGGAAATCTACGCCTACCAGACCCAGGCCTATACCGACTGGCGCTTCTTCAGAGCGCCGGCGACCGTCTATGGCGGCCTGCAGAAGAACCTCGACGCCACCGAGACGCTGGAAGGCAAGCTGACCCGCCTGAGCTATCGCGCGCCGGCCGAGCGCACGCCGCTGGAGGTGTTTCGCAACTACCAGCAGGCGCTGAGCGAGGCCGGTTTCGAGACGCTCTACAGTTGCGAACGCGAGGACTGCGGCGGGCGCAACTTCAACCACGCCATCACCCTGGACATGCACTTTCGCGAGTACCACCAGGATCAGCGCTATCTGTATGCCCGCCTGCCACGCCCCGAGGGGGATCTGTATGCCGCTCTCTACGTGGTGCTCAATCAGTCCGGCGGCGGGCCGAACAAGGGCCGCAGCCTGATCCAGCTGGACGTGCTCGAGCGCAAGGCGATGGAGCAGCGCATGGTGCTGGTCGAGGCGGGCGAGTTGCAGCGTGGCCTGGACGCTCAGGGGCGGGTGGCGTTGTATGGCCTGTATTTCGATACCGACAAGGCGGACATGCGCGCCGACTCGCAGCCGCAGCTGGCCGAGATCGCCAAGCTGCTGCAGGCCAGCGCGCAGTTGCAGGTGCTGGTGGTGGGGCATACCGACGCCCAGGGTGCGCTGGATTACAACCGCGACCTGTCGCAGCGCCGGGCGCAGTCGATCGTCGAAGCCCTGGTCAGCCAACACGGTATCGCCCGTCAGCGGCTGAGCGCGGTGGGCGTGGGCATGGCGGCGCCGGTGGCGAGCAACCGCGACGAGGCCGGGCGTGCGCTCAACCGGCGGGTGGAACTGGTGGAGCGCCTGCCCTGATCAGGCGTCTTCGGCCAGCAGCTGGGTAACGGTTTCGCCGACCTGACGAATCGCCGCCTCCATGCTCGGCTGATGGCTGCAGGCGAAGTTCAGGCGGATGCAGTTGCGGTACTTGCCCGCTGCGGAAAAGATGCTGCCGGGCGCCACCTGCAGCTTGGATGCGGCCAGGCGGCGATTGAGGCGCAGGCTGTCGAAGCCCTGCGGCATCTCCACCCAGAGCATGAAGCCGCCCTGCGGCTGGCTGACCCGAGTACCCGGCGGAAAGTAGCGGCTGACCCAACCGGTCATCTGTTCGCGGCCGCGGGCGTACTGCTTGCGCATCTGGCGCAGGTGCGGCTGGTACAGGCCGTCGCGAATGAATTCGGCGATCGCCAGCTGCGGCAGCTGGGCGCTCATCCCCGTGCCCATGTACTTCATGTGCAGCACCTGCTGCAGGTAGCGGCCGGGGGCGATCCAGCCGATGCGCAGGCCGGGCGCCAGGGTCTTGGAGAAGGAGCTGCACAGCAGCACGCGGCCGTCCTCGTCGAACGACTTGATGCTGCGCGGGCGCGGGTAGTGATAGGCGAGGTCGCCGTAGATGTCGTCCTCGATGATCGCCACGTCGAAGCGCTGCGCCAGCGCCAGCAGGGCGCGCTTGTTGGCTTCCGGCATCACGTAACCGAGCGGGTTGTTGCAGCTGGGGGTGAGCTGGATGGCCTTGATCGGCCACTGCTCCAGGGCCATCTCCAGCGCTTCCAGGCTGATTCCGGTAAGCGGGTCGGTGGGCAGTTCCAGGGCCTTCATGCCGAAGCCCTTGAGCGCCTGCATCACCCCGTGGAAGCTCGGCGAGTCCACCGCGACGATGTCGCCGGGCTGGCAGATGGCGCGCAGCGCCGCCGACAGCGCCTCATGACAGCCGGTGGTGATGACGATGTCCTCGGCGGCCAGCTGGCAGCCGGAGTCCAGCGTCAGGCGGGCGACTTCCTGGCGCAGGCTGATCTCCCCCTCGACTGCGCCGTAGCTCAGCTCACGCAGGCTCTGCCGTCGGCTCAGGCGCGACAGGCTGCGCAGCAGCGGCTTGAGCGTGGGCACGTCGATGTCGGGAATGCCCCGGCTGAGCTGCAGCACGTCGCTGCTGGGCGGCTCGCTGACCAGCTCCAGCACCTGCTCCCACTGCGAGACCTCCACCGGGCGTTGCGGCGCGCGGCTGATCTGCGGCAGCTCCGGCTGCTGGCGCAGCTGGTTGACGAAATAGCCGGACTTCGGCCGTGGCGTGGCCAGGCCCTGATCCTCCAGCTGGCGGTAGGCCTGCTGTACGGTGCTGAGACTGACCCCGTGCTCCTGGCTCAGGGTTCGCACCGAAGGCAGACGTTCACCGGGACGGAACAGCCCCTGCTCGATGCGGGCGGCCAGTTCCTCGGCGAGGTTCAGGTAGAGCGTCATGGGGCACCTCGGTGTGAACCAGTACAGATTGCAGCGAAAGCGACAATTCAGATGCAGATACGTCGTATCTGTACGGATTTAATAGAGGTTATTTGAATCTGTCATGGTTTTTCTTGCAGGCGCATTCTGGTCTCCCATGAGCGAACCAGGAGGACGGCGCCATGCGTACCTTCGATGAAATGGCCGGTGTGGCGGGCGGCAGTGCCCGGACTGTGCGGCCCTGCCAGCCCCGCAGCTTCGGTCGCGACTGGCCGAGCTTCTGGCGGCGCCTGCGCACCCGTCGGGCGCTGCTGCGTCTGAGCGATCAGGCTCTGGCCGATGTCGGCCTGACCCGCGCCCAGGCCGAGCGCGAGGCACGTCTGCCGTTCTGGCAGCTATGAGCGCGTAACCGCTACAGCACTTCCTTGAGTCGGTGCCAGAGCATGCCGAGCGCCAGCAGCGGCGAGCGCAGGTAGCGGCCGCCAGGGAAGGTCATGTGCGGCACCTGAGCGAACAGATCGAAGCCACGGCTTTCCTGCCCGGCGATGGCTTCGGCGAGCAGCTTGCCGGCCAGGTGCGTGGCGTTGAGGCCATGCCCCGAGTAGGCCTGGGCGTGGAACACGTTGGGCTGATCCTCGAGGCGGCCGATCTGCGGCAGGCGGTTGGCGCCGATGCCGATCATGCCGCCCCACTGGTAGTCGATGCGCACGCCCTGCAGTTGCGGGAAGACCTTGAGCATCTTCGGCTGCATGTAGGCGGCGATGTCCGCCGGGTCGCGCCCGGAGTAATGACAGGCGCCGCCGAACAGCAGACGACGGTCGGCCGAGAGGCGGTAGTAGTCCACCGTCACGCGCTGGTCGCACAGCGCCATGTTCTGCGGGATCAACTGCCGGGCCTGCTCCTCGGACAGCGGCTCGGTGGCAATCACGTAGCTGCCGGCGGGCAGCACCTTGCCGCTCAGGTGCGGGTTGAGGCCGTTGATGTAGGCGTTGCAGGCCAGCACCAGATGCCTGGCCCGTACCCGGCCGTGGGCGGTGTGCACGCGAACCTCGGGGCCGTAGTCGATGCGGGTCACCGGCGAGTCCTCGAACAGCCGCACCCCCAGTGACTGGGCGGCAGCCGCTTCGCCCAGGGCGAGGTTGAGCGGGTGCAGATGGCCCGAGCCCATGTCGATCATGGCGCCGTGATAGTTGTCCGAGCCGACCACCTCATGGATGCGCTCCTTCGGCACCAGGCGAAGCTCGTGGCGGTAGCCGAGGCTTTCCAGCTCCGCCTTGTCCTCGGCGAAACCTTGCATATGAGACGGCTTGTTGGCCAGGTCGCAATAGCCCCAGGTCAGGTCGCAGTCGATCTGGAACTGCGCCACGCGGCTGCGCACGATTTCCACCGCTTCCAGGCCCATCAGCTTGAACTGACGCACGCCGTCCTTGCCGACCAACGACTCGAACTGCTCGACGCCATGGCCGACGCCGCGGATCAGCTGTCCGCCGTTACGCCCGCTGGCGCCCCAGCCGATCTTGCGCGCCTCCAGCAGCGCCACCGACAGGCCCTTCTGCGCCAGCTCGATGGCGGTGTTCAGGCCGCTGAAGCCGCCACCGACCACGCACACATCCACCTGCAACTCGCCGCCCAGCGGCGGGTAGGCCAACTGGCGATTGACGCTGGCGGCGTAATAGGAGGCGGCGTGCTGCGGTCCATGGACGGGCTGGTGAACGCGGGCGTTCATGTGCGAAATCCTGATTTTTGTGTGTGGAAAATTCAACGCAGCATAAGCGCGGAATCCGTTCGCCGCCAAGGGGTGGAGGGGAAAAAAGCGCTCTCAGCAGGGTGCGTCGCGAGAGGTAGACACCTGCGTCAGGCTCCGCGCTCGCCCAACAGCTTCCGGATTGCATCCGGGCTACGTTGCCCGTGCATCACCGTCGCGCAGTAGACTGTCGGCATCGTTACCCAAGGCGTCCGAACATGAGCTGCACCGACCGCAAGATCGACCACCTGCGCCGGCAGATCCCACGTTTCGACTGCGTGCCCGGCTGCCACGACTGCTGTGGGCCGGTCACCGCTTCGTCCGAGGAGCTGGCGCGTCTGCCAGTCAAAAGCGATGCCGAGCACGACGCGGCGCTGGCCGAGTACAACTGCGTACATCTGGGAGCGAACGGCTGCGAGGTGTATGACCAGCGCCCGCTGATCTGCCGGCTGTTCGGCACCACGCCGAACCTGCCCTGCCCGCATGGGCGTGGGCCGGAGCAGCCGATCGAGCCGGCGGTGGAGCGTCAGGTGCACCGCCTGATCGCCACCACGCGGCAGCGGTTGGTGTAGCACCGAGCGCACCGCGCCCCTCTCGCTCAATCCTCGAACTGCACCGGGCAGCGCTCGGCGCCTTCGAGCTTGAGAATCTCCTCCACCACCTGCGGCCGGGCCTGGCGCAACACCAGGCTGCGCTGTCCGGCCAGCAGGCGGCGTGCCTCCTGGTGCAGCATTTCCACCCCGGCGTAGTCGATGAAGTTGATATGCCGCGCGTCGATCACCAGGCGCTGGCCGCGGCTGCGCTGCAGCAGCTGCTGGATGTAGTGGCAGGCGCCGAAGAAGATCGAGCCCTCGATGCGCAGCACCTCGTCGTCGCCGTCCTGCCACAGGCGCACGCGCGGTTGTGAGGTGCGCTTGAGGTAGAAGAACAGCGAGGCCAGCACCCCGGCGTAGATCGCCGTCTGCAACTCCAGCAGAAGGGTGGCCAGCAGCGTCAGCAGCATCACCGCGAACTCGGCGCGGCTGACGCGGCGCAGGGCGCGGATCGCCGCCAGATCGACCAGGCCCCAGCAGATCAGCAGGATGCCGGCGGCCATCACCGGCAGCGGAATATGCGCCAGCAGCGCGGCGCCGAACAGGGCGAACAGCGCCACCAGCAACGCCGAGAACACCCCGGCCAGCGGCGTACGCGCGCCGGCCTGCAGGTTGAGCGCCGAGCGGGTGAAGGAGCCGGCCGACAGCGAACCGGCGAACCAGGGCCCGAGCATGTTCGACAGCCCCTGGGCGCGCACTTCCTGATTGGCATCGAGGAACTGGTGCGATTTGACCGCCAGAGCGCGGGCGATGGACAGGCTGGTGACCAGCCCGAGCATGCCGCAGGCCACCGCCGCCGGAAGCAGCTGCAGCAGGCTGTTGAGGTCGAACTGCAGCGGCGTGAAGGGCGGCAGGCCGCCTTCGAAGGCGCTGACCAGGGCGATGCCGCCGACCAGGCGTTCCGGCAGCAGCCACACCAGCGCGCTGCCGGCGACCAGGCCGACCAGCAACGCCGGCGCCTTCGGCCACAGGCGCCGTACCGCCAGGCAGAGCAGCAGGGTGAAGGCGGCCAGGGCCAGGCTTGGCCAGTGCACGTCGTTCAGGTGCTGACCGATCTGCAGCAGGCTGGCCAGGGCGGTGGCCTGGCTGACGATCTCCACCCGCAGCAGATTGGGAATCTGGCCGATGGCGATGACCAGCGCCGCGCCCAGGGTGAAGCCGAGCACCACCGATTGCGAGACGAAGTTGACCAGGGCGCCGAAGCGCAGCAGGCCGAGCAGCCACTGGAACAGCCCGGCGAGGAAGGTCAGCAGCAGCACCAGGGCGATGAACTGCTCGCTGCCGGCCTTGGCCAGCGGGCTGACGCTGGTGAACAGGACGATGGAGATGGCCGCCGTCGGCCCGCAGATCAGGTGCCAGGATGAGCCCCACAGGCAGGCGACGATCACCGGCACTATGGCCGCGTACAGGCCGTACTCGGCCGGCAGGCCGGCGATCAGCGCGTAGGCCAGCGACTGCGGCAGGGCCAGCACCGCGCCAGTGAGGCCGACCAGCAGATCGTTGCCGAGGGTCTTGCGACTGGTGCCGGGCAGCCAGCGCAGGAAGGGCAACAGGGTCTGCAGGTCGGGTAGCGGCATCGTTGGGGCCAGGCAGGTTGGATTCGATTCGGGCAGTTAGCGGGAGCCTAGCGTAGCGCCGAATCGCATCCGGGCTACGCGCTGCGTCCCACCCTACGCAATTGCCCCGGCTATTTCAAAGCCGCGCCTTGACCGCGGCCAGGCCGTCGCCGCCGTCGCGGGTGGTGACCCCGTCCAGCCAGGCATCGAGCACCTGCGGGTTGGCCTGCAGCCAGTCCTTGATCGCCTGGGCGTTGCTGGCCTGCTTGCTGAGCACCCGATCCATGATGCTGTTCTCCATCTCCTGGGTGAATTTGAGGTTGGCGAGCAGCTTGCCGGCATTGGGGCACTGCTGGGCATAGCCCTTGCGCGCCAGGGTGTTGACCTGGCCGCTGTCGCCGAAATACTTCTCGCCGCCGCGCAGGTATTTCATGTCGTACTGCACGTTCATCGGGTGCGGGGTCCAGCCGAGGAACACCACGAACTGCTCGCGTTTGACCGCGCGGCCGACCTGCACCAGCATCGCCTGCTCGCTGGACTCCACCAGTTGCCAGTCGCCCAGGCCGAACTCGTCGGCGGCGATCATCTGCTTGATCGATTCGTTGGCCGGCGAGCCGGAGGCGATGCCGTAGAGCTTTTTGCCGAACTTGTCGGCGTGCTTGTCGAGGTCGGCGAAGGTCTTCACCCCGGCCTCGTAGGCATAGGTCGGCACCGCCAGGGTGTACTCGGTGCCGTCGAGGTTCTGCGCCAGTTGGTCCACCTCGCCGCTGGCGACGAACTTGTCGTAGTTGCTCTGCTGCGCCGGCATCCAATTGCCGAGGAACACGTCGAGCTGACCCTTCTGCAGCCCGGCGTAGATGATCGGCACCGCCAGGGTCTGGCTCTGCGTCTGGTAGCCGAGGCCTTCGAGCAGGAAGCTGGCGATGCCGTTGGTCACAGCGATGTCGCTCCAGCCCGGATCGCCCAGCTTGACCGTGGCGCAGGCCGCGTCCTCAGCCCAGACGTTGGCGCTGGCGGACAGCGCCCCGGCCAGCAACAGTGCGTTGATTCGGTTCATGGCGTATCTCCTTTGTTCTGATAGTAGTGGGAGGCAGTGCGTTTCAAACCTGTGGATAGCGGGCGCGACGTTCCAGGTCGTCGAGATCGATATGGTTGCGCATGTACTGCTGGCTGGCGTCGACCCAGGGCTGATGGTCCCAGCTGGTCAACTTGCCCTGGCTCAGAGCCTCTGCCACCAGGCGCCGACGGCGCTGGCTGGCCAGGGTGGCGGCGTGGATCGCCGGGATGTCCCAGCGCGCCCTTGCCTGGGCGAGGAACTCGGCCAGCACGCCCTGGTGGTCCGCCGAGCCGGCCAGATTCTCGCGCTCCTGCGGGTCCTGCTGGAGATGGAACAGCAGCAGCGGATCCTGCTCCGAGTAGACGAATTTCCACGGCCCGCGGCGGATCATCATCAGCGGGCTGGTGGTGCCTTCGGCCATGTATTCGCCGATGACTTCATCGTGGCCCTGGCGACCTTCAAGGTGCGCCAGCAGCGAGCGGCCCTCCAGCGCCAGGCCCTCCTCGACCCGGCCGCCGGCCAGTTCCACCAGTGTGGGCAGCAGGTCGAGGGTGGAAACCGACTGGCTGACCCGGTGCGCGGCGAAGCGCTGCGGCGCATGCACCAGCAGCGGCACACGGGCGGCCATCTCGAACCAGTGCATCTTGTACCAGAGGCCGCGCTCGCCAAGCATGTCGCCGTGGTCGCCGGAGAAGACGATCAGGGTGTCGTCTGCCAGGCCGCATTCCTCCAGGGTCTTCAGCAGCTTGCCGATGTTGTCGTCGATATAGCTGCAGGCGCCGAAGTAGGCGCGGCGGGCGTCGCGGATCTTGTCCTCTGGCAGCGGCTTGTCCCACAGGTCGATGACCTTGAGCAGGCGCTGCGAATGTGGGTCCTGCTCGGCCTGCTCGATGTGCTGGCGCGGCATGGGAATGTCCACGCCTTCGTAGCGCTCCCAGTACTCGGCCGGGATGGTATAGGGGTCATGGGGGTGGGTCATCGACACGGTCAGGCAGAACGGCTGCTCCGGCGTCAGGCGCACGTGGTCGTAGAGGTACTGGCGGGCCTTGAACACCACCTCCTCGTCGAAATCCAGCTGATTGCTGCGTACGCAGGGGCCGGCCTGCAGCACCGAGGACATGTTGTGGTACCAGCTGGCACGCACGTCCGGTTCGTCCCAGTTCACCGCCCAGCCGTAGTCGGCCGGGTAAATGTCGCTGGTCAGGCGTTCCTCGTAGCCGTGCAGCTGGTCCGGGCCGCAGAAGTGCATCTTGCCCGACAGCGCCGTGCGGTAGCCGAGGCGGCGCAGGTAGTGGGCGTAGGTGGGCACGTCGGCGGGAAAGTCGGCGGCGTTGTCATAGGCGCCGATCTGCGACGGCAGCCGGCCGCTGACCAGGGTGAAGCGCGACGGCGCGCACAGCGGGCTGTTGCAGTAGGCCGAGTCGAACACCACGGCCCGTTCGGCCAGTTTCATCAGGTTGGGCATCTGCACCGGCGAGGCGGCATCGTGCAGCGGCAGGATCGGTGCGGCCATCTGGTCGGCCATGATGAAGAGGATGTTCGGGCGTTTCATGCTGTGCCGGTGTCCCATATCTTATGTTTATGCGAGATTGCCTTGCCTCATGATGGTTTCAGCGTAAGACGCGGTAAACCCGCGGACTAAACATGGTTTGGATAAGCATGGCTTATGCGTAAAGTGCTCGATGAGATTTCCCTGGACAGCCTGCGGGTGTTCGAATCGGCCGCCCGCCTGCTGAGCTTCACCGCGGCGGCCAACGAGCAGGGCAGCAGCCAGCCGGCCATCAGCCAGCAGATCAAGCGCCTGGAACAGCAGCTGGCGGTACGCCTGTTCGACCGCGTGCATCGCGGATTGGTGCTGACGGAAGCGGGCGAACTGTTGCTGCGTTACGTGCAGGAGGGCCTGCACAGCCTGGACAGCGGCCTGCAGGCGGTGGTCGCGCGGCAGCAGCATGAGGTGCTGCAGGTGGCCACCGATTTCGCCTTCGCCGCCTACTGGCTGATGCCGCGTCTGCAGCGCTTCCATCAGCTGCACCCGGAGGTGGACGTGAGCCTGGTGACCACCGAGCGCGACTTGGGCGGCAACCTGCCGGGCGAGATCGACGTGGCCATCAGTTTCGGCGACGGCCGCTGCAAGCACGGCGAGAGCCTGCTGCTGTTCGGCGAGGAAGTGTTTCCGGTGTGCAGTCCGCACCTGCTGCACGGCCGCGAGCCGGTGGACTCGGCGGCATTGTTGGCGCGCCTGCCACTGCTGCATCTGCGCCCGGAGGCGCGCGCCAACTGGTTTGCCTGGGATGGCGTATTCCGCGCCCTGGGCATTGTCGAGCCCCCTTCTGCCGGCGCCCTGCGCTTCGACAACTACACCTTGCTGATCCAGGCCGCCATCGCCGGCCAGGGCGTGGCCATCGGCTGGCGCTACCTGGTGGACGAGCTGTTGGCCCAGGGGCTGCTGGTGCGCATGCTGGATACCTCGATCCGCTCGGCCTATGGCTATTACGTGGTGATGCCCGAGCGCAAGCGGCGTGCGCGGCTGGTGCGCTGCTTCGTCGACTGGCTGCAGGACGAGCTGGCCAGCCTGCAGCGGCAGCCGCCGCGAGGTGGCTGGGCGGGTGTCGCGATCTAGCCGCAGGTCGGCGCATGCCATGCGCAGGCCGCATCCTAGGGCGCCGCGCCTGTAACTTCCCTATACTGCTGAGAGTTCCACCCTGCAGTCCTCCAGCCAACTGGTGAAGTGAACCGTGAAACTCCGATATTCGATTTTGGGCCTGCTGCTGAGCGCCGGCCTTGTTGTCTCGAACCTTCAGGCCGCGCCGGCCCAGCCGCAACAGGAACTTGCCGCGGGCAGCGCATTGCTGATCGACCTGAAGACCGGAAAGGAACTCTATTCCAGCAACCCCGACCTGCGTCTGCCGGTGGCTTCGGTGACCAAGCTGATGACCGCCATGGTGGTGCTCGATGCCAAGCTGCCGCTGGATGAGGTGCTGCCCATCACCATCCGCGACACCAAGGAGATGCAGGGCGTCTACTCGCGCGTACGCATCGGCAGCGAGATCAGCCGGCGCGACATGCTGCATCTGGCCCTGATGTCCTCGGAGAACCGCGCCGCCGCCAGCCTGGCCCACCACTATCCCGGTGGCCACGCGGCGTTCGTCGCGGCGATGAACGCCAAGGCCAAGGCGCTGGGCATGCACAACAGCCATTTCGTCGAGCCCACCGGCATGTCCGAGCGCAACGTCGCCACCGCCCGCGACCTGGCGCTGATGATCAAGGCCACCCAGCAGTACCCGCTGATCGGCCAGTTCAGCACCGACTCCGAGGCGACCGTCACCTTCCGCAAGCCGACCTATACCCTGGGCTTTCGCAACACCAACGCACTGGTGCGCAAGCCCGACTGGGACATCGGCATGAGCAAGACCGGCTTTACCAACGCCGCGGGGCGCTGCCTGGTGATGCTCACCTCGATGAACCAGCGTTCGGTGGCCTTCGTCGTGCTCGGTGCGTTCGGCAAGTACACCCATATGGCCGACGCCAACCGCCTCAAGCGCTGGATGGAGACCGGCAAGGTGACGCCGGTGCCGGCCGCCGCGCTCAGCTACAAGCAGCAGAAGCTGACCGAATGGAGCATGCAGGCCGCGCAGTGACCTGGCGCTGATACAAAAAGGGCGACTCGATGAGTCGCCCTTTTTCGTTGTGCTGTCGTGTGACCGGATGCAGTCCGGGCTACCGTCGGTTGTCGTCAGTCGTGGGGCGTCAGCCCGGGCGAGCCTAGTCGTTCGCTGAGAAAATCGAGAAAACAGGTGATGCGCGAGGCCAGCGCCGTATTGCGGTAGTACACCGCGTTGATGGGCTGGCGCACCTCCACGCGCTGCTCGGCCAGCACCTCCACCAGACGGCCGCTGGCGCGGTCGGCGTCGGTCATGAAGTCCGACAGACAGACCAGGCCCTGACCCGCCAGAGCCAGCTCACGCACGGTGTCGCCACTGGAAACGTGCAGGCTGGGTGTAATGCGCCAGCGCTCGCCGAGGGCATGGCGCAGCGGCCATTCATTGAGGCTGTCCGGTTCGGTGAAGCCGATCAGGCTGTGCCCGGCCAGCTCCTCGGTGCGCATCGGCTGGCCATGCCTGGCCAGGTACTCCGGGCTGGCCAGCACGCGACGGCGGCTATGGCATAGCGGGCGTGCATGCAGGCTGGAGTCGGGCAGATGGCCGATCCGGATGGCCAGGTCGGTACGCCGTTCCAGCAGATCGATGATGCGGTCATCGCTGTTCAGCTCCAGCTCGATCTGCGGATAAAGAGCGCGAAAATCGCCGATCAGCGGGACTATCACATGCAGCATGAAGGGCGAGGCGGTATTGATGCGCAGGCGTCCGGCCGGCGCCTGGCGGCGCACGGCCATCTGTTCCTCGGCCTCCTCGACGCTGTCGAGAATGCGCCGCGCCTGGACGAGAAACACCTCGCCCTCCTCGGTCAGTTCCAGACGTCGGGTGGTGCGGCGCAGCAGCGTCACCGCGAGCTTCTCCTCGAGACGACCGAGGGCGCGGCTGACGCCAGAGGCGGTCTGCTCCAGTTGCTCGGCCGCCGCGCTGATGGAGCCGCTGTCGACCACGCGAACGAACGCGAGCATTTCTTCCAGGCTGATCTTCATCGTTGATCTTCAGTCAAAAGTCTTTGCCATGTTCTCGGCTTTTTTCCGCAGGAGTCTGGCGCGGATACTGCTCCCCATCAACCCTGCTAGCCACGTCAGCAGGCGGCCTGGCCCTGGACCTGCAACTTTTTTGCGTGTGCTCGGGCCGAACCTTTCTGTCCCGGTCCGCTCTGGCGGTCGGCCACCTGTTCGTCATCAAGGAGATTGCCCATGAAATTCATCCCTGCCTTCGGCCTTGGCACCTTTCGCCTCAAGGATCAGGTCGCCATCGACTCGGTGCGCACCGGCCTGGAGCTGGGCTACCGGCATATCGACACGGCGCAGATCTACGGCAACGAGGCCGAGGTCGGCCAGGCCATCGCCGCCAGCAGCGTGGCGCGCGACGAGCTGTTCGTCACCACCAAGATCTGGACCGAGAACCTCGGCCCTGGCCGGGTGATCGCCAGCCTGCAGGAGAGCCTGCAACGCCTGGGCCTGGAGCGGGTCGACCTGTGCCTGATCCACTGGCCGTCGCCGGGTGACGAGATCCCCGTGGCGCAGTACCTGGGTGAGCTGCTGGAGGCCAAGCGCCAGGGACTGACCGCGGCCATCGGCGTGTCCAACTTCACCATCGCCCATCTGCAGCAGGCTATCGAGGCAGTGGGTGCCGACGAGATCGCCACCAACCAGGTCGAGATTCACCCGCTGCTGCAGAATCGCAAGCTGGTCGACTTCACCCGCCAGCAGGGTATCCACCTCACCGCCTACATGCCGCTGGCCTACGGCAAGGTGCTGGCCGAGCCGGAGATCCAGCGCATCGCCGCCGCCCATGGCGTCAGCCCGGCGCAGGTCGCCCTGGCCTGGTCGCTGCAACAGGGCTATGCGGTGATCCCCTCCTCGACCAAGCGCGAGAACCTGGCTGCCAATCTGGCGGCTGCCGAGTTGCGCCTCAGCACCGAAGACATGGCCGCCATCGCTACCCTGGAGCGCGGCGAGCGGGTGGCCAACCCGGGGTTTGCGCCGCGCTGGGATTGAGCCCCTGGGGGATGCGCCGCGCGCACCGGGGTATTCAGACGGCACACGCCATGGCGCCCCGGTACTGCGGAATAAAAAGCCCGCCACAAGGGCGGGCAAAGAGTCAGCCCAGAAGGCCGCGCATCAGAAAGTAGAGCAACGACGGGCCGAGCAGGCAGCCCAGGGCGGTGTAGAAGGCTGCGGTCAGGCAGCCGTAGGGCACCAGCTTGGGATCGGTAGCCGCCAGGCCGCCGGCCACGCCGCTGGAGGTGCCCATCAGACCTCCGAAGATCACCGCGCTGCGCGGGTTGTTCAGGCCGATATAGGGGGCGACGAAGGGCGTGGCCACCATCACCAGAATCGCCTTGATCAGGCCGGCGGCGATGGACAGCGCCATCACGTCGGAGCTGGCGCCCAACGCCGCGCCGGTCACCGGGCCGACGATATAGGTCACCGCTCCGGCGCCGATGGTGGTCAGGCTGACCACGTCGGTGTAGCCAAAGGCCATGGCCACCGCGACACCGGCCACGAAGGACGACAGCACACCGACGAACAGCGCCAGTACCCCGGCGAAACCGGCACGCTTGAGCTCCTCCACACTGACACCGAAAGCCGTGGCGACGATGGCGAAATCGCGCAGCATGGCGCCGCCCAGCAGGCCCAGGCCAGCGAACAACGGGATGTCCACCAGGCCCTTCTGCCCGCCGCTGTAGAGGCCACCGATATAGGACAGCAGCAGCCCAAGCAGAATGGCGATGGCCGAGCCGTGCAGGCGGCCCTTGGTGAATTTGTCGGACATCCAGTACGACACCCACATGGTGATGCCGATGATGGCGAAACCGCTGAGCATCCCGTAGCCGGAGATGACTTTCATCAAAGATTCGTACATGGCGGTCACCGCGGTGCTTTGGTCAGGGAGGGGGCCGTTTCGCTAGCGGACTTCTTTTGTCCGACGCGGCTCAGTACCGGCACCAGCACGAAAGCCAGGGCAACGGCGGCGGTGCCGGCGAGAATTGCCATCGGGCCGCCGCTGAGGGCGCCGTAAACGTTCTGCTGGGCGGCCATGGCGACCACGATGGGGATGTAGATGGCGCTCCAGAACTCCACGCCCTGTTCCGACTTGCCGGTGAACAGGCCGCGTTTGCTCAGGTAGCTGCCGAGGAAGATCAGCAGCAGCATGGCGATGCCGACACCGCCGACGTTGGCGGGTACGCCGATGAGTTTGCCCAGCAGCTCTCCGATGAAGATGCCTGCCAGGGTGCAGAACGCCAGAAAGGCGACACCGTAGATGATCATTGTCGTTGTCCTCGTTTGAAGTTGTTGTTCTTGTGCTTCGGTAAAGGCCACGCTCAGCGGTCGAGGCTTACCTCCTGACGCAACATGGCGTCGAGTGTATGCAGCCGCGCGCTCTCGAAGGCGATCACCTGGCCGGGTTCGAAGACGCGCCGGGCAAGCCCGGTCAGTACGCCGCCGGGTGGCAGTTCCAGATGCAGGCGCACGCCGCGTTCATAGGCGGTGACAAGCGTGGCCTGCCAGTCGACGACGCGGCTCATGTTGTAAGCCAGGTCGTCGCGCAGGGCCTCGGGGTCACGGATCAGACGCGCCGAGCTGCCGCTCAGGTAGCGCACCTGTGGCGCGCGCAAGTCGATGTGGGCAAAGGCGGCAGCCAGCTCGCGAGCGGGCTCATCGAGCAGCTCGCAGTGCGACGGCACGCTCATGGCCAGCCGTTTCGCGGCGCCCGCTCCCAGCGCGCGGGCACGCTCGGCGACCTTGGCCATGGCGGCATCGCTGCCGGCGATCACCAGCTGGGTTTCGGCGTTGATATTGGCCAGGTACACCGGGCCTTCGGCTTCGGCCAGCAGGCGCTCGATGCGGGCCTGGTCGAGACCGAGGATGGCGGTCATGCCGTAGCCATCGGGATAGGCACGCTGCATCAGCTCGCCACGCAGGGCGACCAGGCGCACGGCATCGGCAAACTCCAGCGCGCCGGCCACCACGGCGGCGGCATAGGCGCCGATGGACAGACCGGCAACATAATCCGGGCGATGGCCGCGCTCGCAGAGCAAACGCGCGGCGGCGACGCCGGCAATCAGCAGGCACAGCTGCACGGCGCGGGTATCTTGCAGCGCTTCGGCCGAATCGAGCAGACGCACGTCCTCACCCAGCACTTCGCCGGCCTGCTCGGTACAGGCCTGCACCACCGGTGCCTCGGGCAAGGCATGCAGCATGCCGGGCTGCTGCGCGCCCTGGCCGGGGAAGGCCCAGAGCGAACTCACGCCGCCACCTGCTGCAGATGCCAGGGGTCGCCGACCAGCAGCGGGCCGTTTTGCGTTTTCAACAGCACGCGCGGCGCCTCGCCGGCCCATTCGCGCAACGCCACAGCGCCGTGCGGGGTTTCCAGTTGCAGGTCGATACGACCCGGCGCTTGATCCAGCAGTGCGCACAATGTCTGCGCCTCGGCGCGCGAAAGCTGATGGGGCGCACGTAGCGACAGGTCGAGATCGCTGTCCGGGTGCGCGGCGCTGATGCCGCTGGCCAGCTCGAAGCCCAGGCTTCCGGTCACGCCCCAGGCCAGGCCCAGATCGTCGAGCCGCGGCGCCACCTGGTTCAGCGCCCGCAATGCCGGCCACTGCGGCTGAGCGTGGCTGCGCCAGTGCCCGGCCCGGGCCACCGCCTGCGGGCTGACCAGACGGCTGATCTCGCTCACGCGCATCCAGGTGGCATGCCGCTGTTCGCGCGCCATACCGCGGATACCGACCGCCACCCAACCGGACTCGGCCGGGGCACGGCGCACCACCACCGGCACATGCCCGCTCAGGGCGGCACTAGCCCAGCCCGGCGCCTCCTGTGGCAGGCGCTCGGGGCGCAGGCCCCAGAGCAGATCATGTGGACGGGGGTTGTGATACATCAAATGATCCTCGGCCGTAGGGTGCGCCGTGCGCACCGGGCTATAAGCAGATACCGCTGTGGTGCGCACGGCGCACCCTACGGCGGCGTTCATGTTCACCACTGCGCGCGCAGGGCCTCGCGCACCTTCGAGGAAGCCGCGCGATTCGCGGCGCCCAGGCGGTTGCGCAGATCGCGCGGGGCCTCGGCGATATCGGCCAATGCCCGGCTCAGGGCGTCCTGCACGCGGGCCAGGTCGGCGGCCGTCGGCTGCGTCACCTGCTCGATGTCGAGCACCTCCGCCAGCAGGCCCAGCGAGGCATAGCTGTCCAGGTCGTAGGCCATGGGCGGCACGCTGGCGGCCAGCGCTTCCAGCTCGTCGACGCTGCGCAGGGTGATGCGCGCGGCGGCGGCCTTGCCCATGGCGTGCACCATCACCCCGGCGTCGCGCAGGGCGATCAGGCGGTTGGCCTGGTAGCCGTGGGCGAGAAAGGCGCCGGACATGGCCTTGCCCACCAGCAAGCCGATCACCGCATGGCCGGCCAGACGAGCACGGGCATAGGCGTCCACCGCGCCGGCCAGCGCCTGATGGATGCCATAGGCTTCCTCGCGGCGGCCATAGGCCTGGCTCGGCACATCGACGATGGCGATCAGCGCGCGCTTGTGCGACTGATCGCGATCCGCTTCGATGGCCTCGTCCACGGCTTGGGCCAGGCCCCAGCCTTCGAGCAGGCCGACCTCGCCATTGCGGGCGCGGGGGAAGGAATTGTTGGCATCGGCGATCACCGCCAGATAGCGCACCGCCTGCCCCGCCAGCTCGCCATCGGCCACCCGCAGCGAGGCAGGCAGTCCGGGGATCGACTGAGCATCGCCGGCCAGGGCCTGGAACCAGTGCAGGCCGCGTTGTTCCTGTGCTGTTGTCATGTTCATGCTCCTTGGTAGGCGCTGCGCACGGCAGCGGCATCGGCCTGGACCGAGGTATCGACGGCGCGCAGGCGCTCGAGGAACCAGGCATGGCGCCGGCTGCGCTCAAGCTCAGGTTTGCCCTTGGCGAACAGGCCGTGCAGTTCGCTGCGAATGGCCTCGACGTCATCGGCCACGTAGCCGTCGACCAGGCCGCTGGCATGGCGCTGCTCGCCGCCGGTCAGGCTCCAGATAAAGGGACGGTCGCGCGAGTCGTATTCATCCAGCCCGGCTTCCTGTTCGATCACCTGCGGGCCGTTGAGGCCCAGGCGCGCCTCGCGGGTGACCAGCAGGTAGCTGCACAGCCCGGCGGCGATGGACATGCCGCCGAAGCAGCCAACCGGCCCGGCCACCAGCCCGATCACCGGCTGATACTGGCGCAATTCGACGATGGCGGCCTGGATCTCGGCGATGGCCGCCAGGCCCAGGTTGGCTTCCTGCAGGCGCACGCCGCCGGTTTCCAGCAGCAGCACGGCGCGGGTCGGTGTGCCGCCCTTGTTATCCTCGGCGGCCAGCTCCAGGGCGCCGGCGATCTTTGCCCCGCCCACTTCGCCAAGGCTGCCGCCCTGGAAGGCGCCTTCGATGGCGATGACTACCGCAGGCGCGCCGTCGATCAGCCCCTTGGCCACCACCACGCCGTCGTCGGCCTGGGGCACGATGCCCTGCTTGGGCAGCCAGGGCGACATCAGCCGGGCGAAGGGATCGAGCAGCTCGCGGAAGCTGCCGGCATCGAGCAATGCGCGGGCCCGCTCGCGGGCACCAAGTTCGGTGAAGCTGCGCTGCGCCAGCAGACGCTGGATGTTCTGCTCAGCCATGGCTCAGTTCCTCCAGGCCCTGTTCCAGGCGCAGGCGCACCACGCCGGGCGTGGCGCCGAAATCATGGATGGCGATGTTCAGCGCCGGCAGTTGCTGCTCGCGGAACATGCGTTCGAACAGCAGTTGCCAACGCGGCGCGCTGCCGTTGACCGAGGTGATCACTTCGATGGCCAGGGTGCCGGCCTGGCCGGGTTCGAGCATCACTTCCAGATCGCCGGAACCGACGCAGCCCACCAGCGCGCGGCCCTTGGCCGGCTGCCCGGCGGGGAATTGAAAAGACAGGGTTTCCATTTCACAGACTCCCAAGCTGCGCCGGCAGGCCATGCTGCAGGCGGTCGAGGAACAGGGTGGCGGCGAGCAGATCGGCAGCGCCGCCAGGCGAGGCACGCAGGTGCAGCATGTCGCGCTCCAGCTCGCGCAGGCAGCGACGCCCGTCGAGGCTGGCGCAACCGCCGGCGGCGAGCACCGCGCGGGCGCCGCTCTGCATGCGGGTCAGCCCGGCCACGCCGGCACGGTACAGCACGCAGGTGTCGGCCAGTTGGGTCATGATCGCCAGCAGCGCATCCAGGCGGGCGTTCTGCTCCCCGGCCCCAGCGGCGCGGCTGCGCGCCAGTTGCGGCAGCGCCTGCTGGATCACCGATGGAAAGCCCAGCTGCGCTTCCTCGCGGGCTCCATGCACGCCGTACAGGCGGCAGACCTGGGCGCCATGGCTGTCGCCAGTGACGGGCGCAGCCCGGTCATTGAGCAAGGCCAGGCGGGCGGCGCGCAGGGCGACCTGGGCGGGAGCCAGTTCGCTGACGTCCAGTGCGGCCGCGCTGCTGAGCAGCCCCAACGCCCAGATCGCACCGCGATGGGTGTTGACGCCGCCGGTGACGCGCAGCATCTCTCCCTCGCCCTCGCGGCCGATACGGCCCACCGCTTCACGCAGGTGCAGATCGATCTCGCCACGTTGTTGGGCAGCCTCGGCCATGGCCTTGAAGCTCGGCCACAGGGCCAGCGCCGAAGCGTGCATCAGGCCCAGGTGCAGGTCGGTGTGCGCACCGCTGCCACGGCGGTCGACCAGCCCCGGCTTGGGCGACAGGTCGGCCTCGTCAATCAGCGCGTCGACGGCCAGATCCGCCAGCCAGTCGCCTAAAGAGAGCTGTGGCTGAATTGCAGTGAGTGCATTCATCACCAGCTCCTGAACTTGGCGGGCGGGTTGTACAGGCCGCCCGACCACTCGACCAGCTCGGCGATGCTCTTGGCCGCGAGCAGTTCGCGGCTGGCATCGGTGCGGCGAATGCCGAGGTCTTCGGGCAGAGCGATCAGCCCTTCGCGGCGCATGCGTGCGGTCTCTTTCGGGTCGTGGCGCAGGCCGATGGCAGTCACCCCGGCCACCGCGGCGATCATCGCCTGGCGCTCTTCCAGGGTGCGCGCCTTGTACAGGTAGGCGATGCCCTCTTCCGTGAGCAGGTGAGTGACGTCATCGCCGTAGATCATGATCGGCGCCAGCGGCATGCCGGCCTTCTTCGCCACGTCGACGGCATCGAGCTGCTCGACGAAAGTGGGTTTGCCGCCTTCCTGGAAGGTTTCGACCATCTGCACCACCAGCTTCTTGCCGCGCTCGAGCAGGGTCACCGGGCCTTCGCCGCCAGGCGTCGCCATGTCCAGCCAGGCCGGCGTGCTATGGCGTCGGCCGCGCGGGTCGTGGCCCATGTTCGGCGCACCGCCGAAGCCGGCCAGGCGCCCACGGGTCACGGTGGAGGAATGACCATCGCCGTCCACCTGCAAGGTGGCGCCGATAAACAGGTCCACCGCGTACTGCCCGGCCAGTTGGCACATCATGCGGTTGGAACGCATGGAACCGTCGCGGCCGGTGAAGAACACGTCCGGGCGCTGGGCGATGTAGCCCTCCATACCCAGCTCGGTGCCGAAGCAGTGCACGCTCTCGACCCAACCGGTCTCGATGGCCGGGATCAGCGTCGGGTGCGGGTTGAGCGTCCAGTTGCGGCAGATCTTGCCCCTCAGGCCGAGGGACTCGCCGTAAGTGGGCAGAATCAGCTCGATGGCGGCGGTGTTGAAGCCGATGCCATGGTTGAGCGACTGCACCTGGTGTTTTTCGTAGATGCCGCGGATCGCCATCATCGCCATCAGCACGTGCACCGGCTTGATATGGCGCGGGTCGCGGGTAAACAGCGGCTCGATGTAGAACGACTTGTCGGCCACCACCACAAAGTCGACCCAGGAAGCGGGAATATCCACGCGCGGCAGCTCGTCGACGATCTCGTTGACCTGGAAGATCACGATGCCGTCACTGAACGCGGTGGGCTCGACCAGTGCCGGGGTGTCCTCGGTGCTCGGGCCGGTGTAGATGTTGCCGTGGCGGTCGGCCTGAAAACCGGCGACCAGCGCGACATTGGGAATCAGATCCACCAGCAGGCGCGAGTACAGCTCGATATAGGTATGGATGGCGCCGACTTCCATCTGCCCGTCTTCCAGCAGCTGGCCGATGCGCAGGCTCTGCGGCCCGGCGAAGGAGAAGTCGAGCTTGCGCGCGATGCCGCGTTCGAACAGATCGAGGTGCTCGGCGCGGCTGACGCTGGGCATGATCATGTGCAGGTCGTGCAGACGGCCGGGGTCGGTCTTGGCCAGCGAGCGGGAAAGGAAATCCGCCTGCTTCTGGTTGTTGCCTTCGAGCACCACGCGATCGCCGGGGGCGATCAGCGCTTCGAGGGCTGCCACGATCTTGTCGCCGGGCAGTACCACGCCATCGGCGAGGTGACGCACCTGATCGAGTCGCCGCGCCTTTTCCGCGCGACGGCGCGACCACTGCGGCGGTGGGGATATTGTTGTTGTCATCGATGACTCCACGAGTTCCGCTGTCGTGGAGGCACCTTAGGAGCGTGACCCTCGGGTCATCAATCAAGCAGGACGCGCAATCGTTACGCTCAGGTTAACGATTGCTCAAACACGGGCGTCGGCGGCATCGCCCCCCGAGGATCGGGAGGTCATGCTCGCCACTTCCAGGCGGTCACGCCCGCGCTGCTTGGCCTGATAGAGCAGCTTGTCGACGGCGTTGAGGAAATCCAGCGCCCGATCCTGCGCGCCCGGCACCATGGTGCCGACCCCAAGGCTGATGGTGAGCAGGGACGACACCGCAGAGCGTTCATGGGCGATGCGCTGCTGGCGCACCTGCTGGCGGCAGCGTTCGGCGATATGCCGGGCGGCGGCCTCGTCGGTTTCCGGCAGCACCAGCACGAACTCCTCGCCACCGAAGCGCCCGACGAAGTCCCGCGGGCGGCTGGCAGCGCGGGTCAGGGCCTGGCCGACGCTCTTCAGGCAGTCATCACCCTGAACATGGCCGTAATGATCGTTGTACTGCTTGAAGTGATCGATATCCAGCAGGATCAGCGACAGCGGCTGCTGGCTGCGCTGGGCACTGGCCCACTCGCTGGTGAGTACCCGGTCGAACATGCGCCGGTTGGCCACGCCGGTCAGGCCGTCCTGGTAGGAATACTCCTCCAGCTGCTTCTGCAGGGTCAGCAGCTGCTCCTCGGTCTTCTTGCGTTCGCTGATGTCGAACATGAAGCCGATCAGCGAGTCCACCTCGCCCTTGTCGTCGCGCACCACGTGCACCACGTCGCGAATCCACACGTAGTCGCCGGCGGCGGTCAGCGCGCGGTAGTCGGCCTCGTGGTCGACACCGTTCTGCGACTGCGACACGCAGAAGCCCACCACTCGCTCGCGATCCTCCGGGTGCATGCGCGCGGCCCAGTCCTCGGCGCTGACCCAGCTGGCCTGCGACCAGCCCAGCAGCGTCTCGATCTGCGGGCCGATGTAGGCAAAGGTCATGGTCTTCCAGTCGATCTTCCAGGGGATCGCCCGGGTCGATTCGAGCAGGGTCTTGTAGACCGCGCTGTCGGTTTCGATGGCTTGGTTCACGGGCAATCCTCCGGCGGCGGATACGGCTGCCCGTCCGTTATACACCAGGCCCGGCCACCGGCGGCAAGCGCCGCGAAGCGGCCGTCCTGCCTATCGGGATAACCGGCGGTTATGCCGCCGGGTCCCTGCCAGGGGGTTCTCCGGCCGGCGCGCAGCGCCGCTCTCACCTTTGGCTATGGGCATAAGGATTATTCAGAGGTCAGCCGGCCGATCCCGCCCTTAGCATGGCCGCGCACCTGTTCCCAGGCTGCACGCCCTGCGGCACCAGAACCGCAGGCGGACATCGAGCAGATATCAGGGGAGTACGGCATGACAACAACAACCCGCCTCGGCGCCCTGCGTCCGACGGTCTTGAGCCTGGCCCTCGGCCTGGCTCCCACGCTGCCGGCGCAGGCCGCCAGCTTCAACATCGGCGAGATCGAGGCGCGCTTCGACTCCTCGCTGTCGATAGGCGCCAGCTGGGCGATGGACGCACCGGACAAGCGCTTCATCGGCCGCGCCAACGGCGGCACGGCCTCGACCCGCACCAGCGACGACGGCCGCCTCAACTTCAAGCGCGGCGAGACCTTTTCGAAGATCTTCAAGGGCATCCACGACCTGCAGCTCAGCTATGGCGACAGCGGCCTGTTCCTGCGCGGCAAGTACTGGTACGACTTCGAGCTCAAGGACGAGAGCCGCCTGCTCTACGATATCGACGACAGCGGCCGCGACCGCGCCGCCAAGGCCTCGGGCAGCGAACTGCTGGACGCCTTCGTCTACCACAACTACCAGCTCGGCGAGCTGCCCGGCAGCGTGCGCGCCGGTCGCCAGGTGGTCAGCTGGGGCGAGAGCACCTTTATCGGCAACGGCATCAACGCCATCAACCCGGCCGACGTCGCCGCCTTCCGCCGCCCCGGTTCGGAGATCAAGGAAGGCCTGATCCCGGTGAACATGCTCTACCTGACCCAAGGCCTGAGCGAGAACCTGTCGATCGAAGCCTTCTACCAGCTGCAGTGGGAGAAGACCGTGCTGGACAACTGCGGCACCTTCTTCGGCGGCGACGTCGCGCCCCAGGGCTGCGACCTGGGCATGACCACCTTCGGCAGCGACTTTAACCGCGACCCGGCGGTGTACGGCTGGGTGCCACGCCTGGCGGATAAGGAGGCGCGCGACGGCGGCCAGTTCGGCGTGGCGCTGCGCTGGCTGGTGCCGGCGCTGAACGACACCGAGTTCGGCGTTTACGCGCTGAACTACCACAGCCGCACCCCGGAAAGCTCGTGGCGCACCGGCCAGCCAAGCTTCGCCGCGATCAGCGGCGCCCCCGGCCCGGCCAGCGCCCGCTACGGCCTGGAATACCCCGAGGACATCCGCCTCTACGGCCTCAGCTTCGCCACCAGCCTGGCCAACGGTACGGCGCTGTCGGGGGAGATCAGCCATCGGCCGAACATGCCGCTGGCGCTCAACGGCACCGAGGTGTCCACCGCCGCCAGCGTCGGCCAGCTGAACGACCTGCTCGGCCTCGACGGCCTGGCCATCTTCGACACTGGCTGGGCTGCCACCGCCCCGGGCAGCCGGGTACAGGGCTACAAGCGCATGCCCTTTACCCAGGCCCAGCTCAGCGCGGTGCAGGTGTTCGATCAGGTGCTGCGCGCCGACCGTCTGACCCTGGTCGGCGAAGTCGGCTTCAGCCATATCGGCGACCTGGGCCCCAGCGACGGCTCCGACCTGCGCTTCGGCCGCAGCAGCGTCTACGGCTACGGCGTGCTGCCGGACTCGGCCAGCGGCCTGGGCTTGAGCGGCAACCAGTTGTGCACCGCGCTGCTCAACAGTGCCAACCCGGACCAGTGCAGCGACAAGGGCTTCTACACCCAGAACTCCTGGGGCTACCGCCTGCGCGCCATGCTCGAGTTCAACAGCGCCATCGCCGGGGTCAACCTCAAGCCCAACCTGGCCTTCGCCCACGACGTCGAGGGCTACGGGCCGACCTTCACCGAGGGCAACCAGTCGCTCAGCATCGGCATCGACGCCGACTACCTGTCCAGGTACAGCGCCAGCCTGAGTTACACCGACTACTTCGGCGGCGACTTCAACACCAACACCGACCGCGACTTCGTCGCCCTGAGCTTTGGCGTCAGTTTCTGATGCCCGATAAGGAGCACGCCATGATTCACAAGCAGTTGATCCAGGCCGGTTGCCTGGGCCTGAGCCTGCTCGCCGCCCAGGTACTGGCGGCGGTGCCGGCCGACCAGCTCGCCCGCCTCGACGGCGACCTTACCCCGGTCGGCGCCGAGCGCGCCGGCAACGCCGACGGCAGCATCCCGGCCTGGACCGGCGGTATCGGCCAGGACGCCGGCCAGCGCGACGCCGACGGTTTCCTCAGCGATCCCTTCGCCGCCGACCAGCCGCTGTTCGTCATCACCGCGGCCAATGTCGAGCAGTACCGGGACAAGCTCACCCCCGGCCAGCTGGCGCTGTTCCAGCGCTATCCGGCCACCTACCGTATCCCGGTCTACCCGACCCGGCGCTCGGTCGCCCTGCCGCAGAGCTATCTCGATGCCACCCGCGCCAACGCCGCCGCCACCCGTCTGGCCGAAGGCGGCAACGGCCTGCTCGACTACCGCAGCGGCGGCCTGCCGTTCGCCATTCCGCAGAACGGCCTGGAGGTGATCTGGAACCATATCGGCCGCTACCGCAGCCTGAGCTTCCAGCGCCAGGTGGTGCAGGCCTCGCCGCAGGCCAACGGCGCCTACACCCCCAGCGTGATCCGTCAGCAGCTGGCCTACCCGGCCGGGCTGTCCGACTACGCGCCGCAGGAGATGGCCAACGTCCTCTACTACTACCGCGAGGAGTTCCTCTCCCCGGCGCGCCTGGCCGGCGGCGTGCTGCTAGTGCACGAGACCATCAACCAGGTCAAGGAACCGCGCATGGCCTGGCAGTACAACACCGGCCAGCGCCGCGTACGCCGCGCGCCGCAGATCGCCTACGACAGCCCCGGTGCCGAGGGCATGCGCACCATGGACGACCTCGATCTGTTCAACGGCTCGCCGGATCGCTTCGACTGGCAGCTGCTGGGCAAGAAGGAAATCTACATCCCCTACAACAGCTACAAGCTCGGCTCGCCCAAGCTCAAGTACGCCGACATCATCCAGCCCGGGCATATCAACCCCGAGCACACCCGCTACGAGCTGCACCGGGTCTGGCACGTCAGCGCCACGCTGAAGCCGGGACAGCGCCACGTCTACTCGCGACGTGACCTCTACATCGACGAGGACAGCTGGCAGGCCGCCCAGGCCGATGCCTACGACGGCCGCGGCCAGCTGTGGCGAGTGTCCGAGGGCCACGCCAGCTTCTTCTACGACCAGCAGAGCCCGCAGTACAACGCCGAGACCCACTACGACGTGCTGTCCGGACGCTATGCGGTCAACGCCCTGTACAACGAGGAGAAGCAGGCCTACCGCTTCGACCAGACCTTCAACCGCAAGCAGTTCACCCCCAGCGCCCTGCGCGCCAGCGGTATCCGCTGATCCACCGACCTTGCATCGCGCTAACCTCACGGCGGCTTCGGCCGCCGCTTTTTTATCCTCGCCGCGCGAGTTCCCCCATGGGGCGTTTTTTGCTTTAAATTCCGTCCGTTACCCTCACGTTAGCGCGGATATCCGATGAAACTGCACCAGCTGCGCGCCCTGCTCGCGATCTGCGAAAGTGGCAGCATCCAGGAGGCCTCACGCCTGCTGCATATCTCCCAGCCGGCCCTGTCCAAAGGCATCAAGGAGCTCGAGGCGGAGCTCGGCGTACCGCTGCTGGTGCGCTCCAACCGCGGCATCACCGTCACCGAATACGGCGAGCGTCTGGTGCGCCGCGCGCGCCTGATCCTCGAGGAGGTGCGCCGCGCCCGCGAGGAGATCGAGAGCCTCAAGGGCACCATGGACGGCAAGCTGGCCATCGGCGTGTCGCCGGTCACTCCCGGCGCCCAGTTCATCACCAGTCTCAATCGCTACCGCAAGCGCTACCCCAGGGTGCAGGTGCAGATCCACGAGCTGCGCCCGTCCAAGCTGATCGAGGGTCTGCGCGAGGGCCAGCTCGACCTGGTGCTGACGTCGCTGCCGGCCAGCCGTTGCAGCGACGGTTTCCACTGGACCGAGCTGTTCTCCCAACCGGCGGTACTGGCCGTGCGCAAGGGCCACCCGCTGGGTGGCGCGCGGTCGTTGCGCGAGCTGCTCGACGAGGAGTGGCTGCTGCAGGATTCGCTGGAGCTGTCCAAGGTCGGCGTGATGTTCGAGCAGCACCGCATCGAGCCGCCGCGGCGCATCATCGAGTGCGCCTCGGTGGTGCTGTTCTCCGAGCTGGCGCTGAATACCGACGCGGTCAGCTACTGGTCACGGCGGCTGCTCGACCACGTGCAGAAGCTCGGCCAGGAACTGCAGGTGCTCGACCTGCAGGAGCAGGTGCCGCCGATGAACATTTCCCTGGTCTGCCGCGACCAGGAGCTGATGACCCGCGAGGCCAAGACCCTGGCCGACGAGCTGGTCTACGCCTATACCAGCCCGCACGCGACCAGGCCGGTGAGCAGCGACGCCCCATAACCAGGGGCGATAAGCATGCGCAGAGGTGATTATTCAGCCTCGGCGCCCTGCGGCATGCTGCACAGCACTGGCCGCCACCTCGCCCGCTGCGCACGTGGCTCGCCCCCAGCCTGCCACGGAGCCCGCATGACCCAGCCCAACCCCTCGCGCCGGATTCTGGTGGTCGCCCTGCTGATGGCAGTGATGATCATCAGCGTGCTGGACAAGACCATCTTCGCCTTCGCCGGCCCGCAGATCATCGACGAGCTGCAGCTGTCGCCGGAGCAGTTTGGCTTCATCGGCAGCGCGTTCTTCTTCCTCTATTCGATTTCCGGGGTGCTGGTGGGGTTTCTCGCCAACCGCCTGCCGAGCCGCTGGATTCTCTCCGGCATGTCGCTGGTGTGGATGGCCGCGCAGCTGCTCACCGCGCTGGCGACCAGCTTCTACACCCTGGTCGCCAGCCGCCTGCTGCTCGGCGCCGGCTGCGGTCCGGGCACCGCGGTGACCCAGCACGCCTGCTTCAAGTGGTACGCACCGCGCGAGCGGGTGCTGCCGGCAGCACTGATTCAGGTGGCGATCATGCTCGGCGCCATCGCCGGCGCCCTGGCCCTGCCGCTGCTGATCGAGCGCCTGGGCTGGCGCGCCGGCTACCTGCTGCTGGCCGGCGTCGGCCTGCTCTGGCTGCTGCTGTGGCAGCTGTGCGGCCGCGAGGGCCAGTACGACGACGCCAATGACGACAGCGGCGGCGCCGCTCTGCCGTACCGCCACCTGCTGCTCAACCGCACCTTCGTCGGCATCACCCTGATCGCGTTCTGCAGCTACCTGCCCAACGCCCTGCTCTACAGCTGGCTGCCCACCTACCTGCAGAAGGGCCTGGGGCTGACGCCGATGCAGTCCGGCTACCTGGTGCTGTCCACCACCCTCGGCGTGATCGTCCTCAACCTGCTGGTTTCCAGCCTGTCGCAACGGGCCCTGCAACGCGGCGCCAGCGTGCGCGCGGCGATGGTCATGCCGCCGCTGCTGGCCTGCCTGGTCGCCGCCCTGGCCTTCGCCCTGATGGGCCTGAGCGCCACCGGCCTGGCCGCCACCCTGGGGCTGTTCCTCGTCGGCGGCATCCTGGTCAACCTGCTCTCGGCCTTCGGCTACAGCATCGTCGCCTACATAGTCCCGGCACGGCAGCGCGGCAGCATGCTGGCCATCCATATCGGTCTGCTGACCAGCGCCGGCATGCTCGCCCCGCACCTGGTCGGCCAGGCCATCGGCTGGCAGGGCGGCGACCTGGCCGCCGGCTTCGAGCTGGCCATCGGCCTGTTCGGCCTCGCCCTGCTGGCCAGCACCCTGCTCGGCCTGCTGCTGATCGACCCGGAGCGCAGCCGCCGCGACCTGGCCGCCCACGCCGACACCCCCGAAACCATCCCCGCGCCGGCCCCAAGCCAGGCCTGAGTCAGGAAGCCTCTGCCATGCAGCACCGCGTCCCCACCCCGCAGCAACGCCCCGAGTCCCTCGAACTGCAGCCGAACTGGCGCCAGGCCGAGGTGGAGGACGGCTTCTGCGTGGTCGCCGTCGGCGACATCATCATCACCCACGCCATCGCCGCGAAGCTGGCGCGCAAGTCCCCGGAACTGCTGCAGATCCTGCGCCGCGGCGACGTGCTGGTGGGCAACTACGAAGGCACCGCCATCGATCTGAACAGCTTCGCCGGCTACCCCGAGGCGCTATCCGGCTTCTCCTGGCTGATCAGCGACCCGGACGCCCCGGCGGACCTGGCCGAGCTTGGCTTCAACCTGCTGGCACGGGCCAACAACCACGCGCTGGACTGGGGCGTGGCCGGCATGCGCATGACCGACGCGCTGCTCGATGCCGCCGGCATCGCCCACGCCGGCACCGGCGACAGCCTGGCCGCCGCGCGGGCGCCGGCCTTCGTCAATACCGCCAAGGCGCGGGTGTCGCTGACCTCCTACGCCACCACCTTCGAGGCCAACGCCCCGGCTGCCGACGGCCTCGGCCAGGTGGCACCGCGGCCCGGCCTCAATCCGCTGCGCACCACGCCGCACCGCCTGGTCAGCGCCGAGGACTTCGCCGTGCTCAAGCGCCTCAACGCCCAGGAGGCCTACCAGGACCACTACCTGCTCAAGGCCCTGCACGGCGAACACAGCCTGCACCTGGGCATGGCCCTGCACTACCGCGTCGACCCCGAAGCCGCGCCGGGCAGCCTGCGCATCCACTACCAATGCGACCCGCGCGACCAGGCCGAGATCCTCCGCCACCAGCGCCAGGCCAAGCAGACCAGCGACTTCAGCATCGTCGCCCAGCACACCCATGAGCCGGACAACTTCACCGCCGCGGTACCCGACTACCTGCCGGCGCTGGCCCGCCAGCTGGTCGACAACGGCGCCGACATGCTCTGCGGCCACGGCCCGCATCAGCTGCGCGGCATCGAGATCTACGCCGGCAAGCCGCTGCTCTACTCGCTGGGCAACTTCTGCTTCATGGACAACAGCATGCAGATCGTCCCGGCGGACAAGTGGGAGAGCCGCGAGTGGCAGGCCGCCGAGGCGCTGATCGGGCCCAAGGGCATCACCAACCCGCGCCTGAGCACCCCGGCCGAGTTCCTCGAATGGAAGCGCGTGGCCGGTCTGTTCGGCGCGCCGATCTGGTTCGAAAGCGTGGTCGCCGAGTGCCGCTTCCGCGCCGACGGCCAGCTGCGCGAACTGCTGCTGCACCCCATCGAACTGGGCCATGGCGGACGCGACGCCGAACGCGGCATTCCGCGCCTGGCCTTCGACACGGCGGACAACCAGAACCAGGCGCGGCGCATCCTCGAGCGTCTGGCCGGGCTGTCTGCCGAGTTCGGCACGCGCATCGAGATAGAGACGGTGGAGTACGCCGGCCGGGCCAGCAGCCTGGGCCGCATCGTGCTCGACGCCTGACCCCGGCCGGTCGCCCAAAAGGCCACCAGCGCCGCACCACCACCCACTCGCCGTCGCCCGGCGCAGGCCAACCGCCAGCGCCATGGGCCCGGCCATGCCCGCCCACCCGCGCGGGCGCCCTACCACCGACACGGAATGCGCCATGAACCTGTCCTGTTTCGCTCAGAGCTACGCCGAAGCCCGGCAGAAATTTCTCGCCAGCTGCGCCCGCCGCGGCCTCGCCGTGGAGAGCCACGTCCACCCGCTGCCCGGCCGCGACGGCGAACAACTGGCCATCGACGTGGCCCGCCTCGGTGCCGCCGACGCCGCCAACCTGCTGGTGCTGAGCAGCGGCTGCCACGGCATCGAGGGTTTCTGCGGCTCGGCCATCCAGATCGACCGGCTCGACGACGACGCCTGGTTCGCCGCCTGCCAGCGCGGTGACCTGGCGCTGCTGTACATCCATGCGCTGAATCCCTACGGCTTTTCCTGGGAGCGCCGGGTGACCCAGGAAAACGTCGACCTCAACCGCAACTTCCAGGACTTCGCCGCGCCGCTGGCGGACAACCCCGACTACCGCGCGGTGGCCAAACTGCTGCTGCCCGAGCGCTGCCCGCCGACCCTGGCGAGCACCCTGGGGCTGTACGGCTACGCCCTGCGTTATGGGCGCAAGGCGCTGCAGGCGGCGATCTCGCGCGGCCAGCACGGCGACCCGCGCGGCCTGTTCTTCGCCGGCACCGAGCCGACCTGGAGCAACCGCCAGCTGCGCCAGATTCTTCGTCAGCACGGCCGCCAGTGCCGGCGCATCGGCTGGATCGACGTGCACACCGGGCTCGGCCCCAGCGGCTACGGCGAGCGCATCTACAAGGGCCGCCAGGAGCCCGCGGACATCGCCCGCGCCCGTCAGTGGTGGGGGCCGCAGGTGACCAACAGCGCCGAGGGCAACTCCGCCTCCAGCGAGCTCAACGGCACCCTCGACCTGGCGGTGCTGAATGAATGCGCCCAGGCCCAGTACAACGGCCTGACCCTGGAGTACGGCACCCAGCCGGGACTCAAGGTGCTCACCGCGCTGCGCGCCGAGCAGTGGCTGGAGAACCGCCCGGACACCGACGCCGCCACCCGCGCACGGATCAAGGCGCAGCTGCGCGCCGCCTTCTACGTCGAGACCGACGCCTGGAAACGCCAGGTGCTGGAACAGGCCCGCGAGGTGCTGGAGCTGACCCGCCAGGGCCTGGCCACGCCGTTGCGAGCCCTGCACCAGAGCGAGAGCCAGGCAATTGCCGAGCAATACTCGGGAATGCGCGCCCGTTCATAAAACCGGCCTTGTGCCAGCACCTTCCTTCCGCAAGAATGCGCGCTCTCTGTCGCTGACCGATTGGTCAGCGACAGCATGCCAACAATAACCGGGCATCGATCCGGTAGTCCCCGAAGGGGCGAGGCCGGCGCCATCTGCCAGGCCGAACCCTGCAAGCCATCCCGATTCGCATCCAGGCCCGCCAGTTTCGGCGCAGGCCTCGCTATGCGTTTTTCCGTAAAAAGGTGTGTCGATGTTCAAGACCTCTCTGGCGGCTGCCCTGGCCGCCCTGCTGTGTTCCGCACAGGCTCTGGCCGAGCCGATCCTGATCAAGTTCTCCCACGTGGTGGCCGAGGACACTCCCAAGGGCAAGGGCGCCCTGATGTTCAAGCGTCTGGCCGAGGAACGCCTGGCCGGCAAGGTGCAGGTGGAGGTGTATCCCAACTCCACGCTGTTCGGCGACGCCGACGAGCTGCAGGCGCTGCGCGACAACAAGGTGCAGCTGCTGGCGCCGTCGCTGTCGAAGTTCGAGCAGTACACCACCCAGCTGCAGGTGTTCGACCTGCCCTTCCTGTTCGATGACCTGGAGGCGGTCAAGCGCTTCCAGAAGCGCGAGAAGAGCCGCGAGCTGCTGCGTTCGATGGCCGGCCACAACATCTACGGCCTGGCCTACTGGAACAACGGCATGAAGCAGCTCTCGGCCACCCGCGCGCTGCAAACGCCCGCCGACGCCGCCGGGCTGGCGTTCCGCATCCAGCCGTCGGAGATCCTCGAGCAGCAGTTCGCCCGGGTCGGCGCCAGCAGCCTGCGCCTGCCGTTCGCCGAAACCCAGGCCGCGCTGCAGGCCGGGCGCGTGCAGGGCGCAGAGAACCCCTGGTCGAACATCGTCAGCCAGCAGCTGGGCGCGCTGCAGCCCTACGTCACCGAAACCGATCACGGTGTGCTGAGCTACATGCTGGTGAGCAACTCCAGCTTCTGGACCAGCATTCCCTATCCGATTCGCGTGCAGCTGGAGGCGATCGTCGATGAAGTCACCCTGGCGGTGAATCGCGAGGCCGAGGCACTCAACGCCCGTGATCGCCAGCGTCTGGTCGCGGCCGGCAATCAGGTCGTCAGTCTTAGCAGCGAGCAGCGCGCAGCCTGGCGTGCGGCGATGCAGCCGTTGTGGCAGGAGTACGAAGGCAAGATCGGCAGCGATGTGCTGCGTGCGGCGCAGACGGTCAACCGCCGCTGAGGCCGCACCCTGGGCTGCCGCCGCTCAGGCGCAGCCCGGACATAAAAAAGACCGCCAGCCGCAGGAGTGGACGCGGCTGACGGCCGGCAAGCTTCAGGACAGCAGGCTGACCACGCTGGAGCGGCTGATGTTGGCCTGGGCCACCACGGTCTGGGTCACCGCGGCGTAGCTGCTGGGGCTGCGGCGCATCAGGTTGAACACCTCGCCGGCGAAGTCGCGCGCCCATTCGCGTTCGTTCTGCTCGGCATGGCGGGCGAGAAACTCGCGGATCTCTTCCTGGCGATGGCTGAGCTGCTCGCGCAGCGCGCCGATCTTGTCCAGCGCCGCCACCACTTCGTCCAGTGCCCGGCGCAACTCGCGCGCGCCGTCCAGGCGGGCGGCATCGGGCAGGCGCAGCAACTGCTCTTCCTGACTGACCACGGGCGCCGCGGCCTTGGCCGCCAGCTTGCCCTCGCCCTGCACGCGCAGCTCGCCCTTGAGCTGCTGCCAGTCGCTTTCGCGGGCACTGAATTTCAGCGCACCGCCGTTATCCACCTCGGCGCGGATACCGGCCGGGCCGAGGCCGGCATTGAAGCGGCGGAGGATCTGCTGCTCGCTCAGGCCCTCGTCGAGCACCACCGCCAGCGGTTCGGCCAGCTTGCGCCCGGCGCTGAACAGCAGGGTCTCCTTGCCGGCCTGCTGGATGGCGGCCATGGATTCCAGGCCCTGCAGGCTGAAGCGGCTGCGCACCGGCTCGGTGAGGCGCAGCTTGAAGCTGGCATCCAGCGCCTCGCCGGAGCGCTGACCGCGTTCGGCGAGCAACTGGCGCACCTGCTCCAGCTCGCGCTTGAGACCTTCGCGTTCGCCGGCCTGGGCATTGCTCAACTCGCGGCTGAGGCTGAGCTTGAGCTGACCGAGGCGCCCGGCCAGTTCGCCGAGGTAGCTGTCGGCGGCCTGCATCGAGGTCAGCTGCTGGTTGAGCTGCAGGTTGAAGCTGGTGCTCTTGCCGCGCGGCTGCGCCGCGGGCTCGGCGGGCGCCTGCTTGCGATGGCGCTGTACCGCCTGCTCGCCCTGCACCGGGCGCCGCGTCTGCGGATCGAGGGCGGTGACGACCGGCAGCTGTTTGTCGACCTTGATCACGGGCGCCACTCCTTACAGCAGGCTGAACAACGACATCTCGTTGATTTTCAGGTAGGTCTTCTGCGTCGCGCCGAGGGCCAGCTGATAGTTGTTCAGATCGATGGTGGCGCCGGCGTAGTCCAGCTGCGACAGCTCGCCCTCGATCTTCTGGTTGACCAGCGAGACGTCCTCGTTGCTGTCCTTGAGCAGGCTCAGGGCATTCTGCCGACCGCCCAGCTCGGTGATCGAGCCGAGCACCCGGCCATGGGTGTCATCCAGCGCCCCGAGGGTGTCGACGATCTGCTGGCGTACGGCCGGGTCGCTGGCGTCCAGCGCCGGGTCGCGCAGCGTGTTGATCAGCCCGCGCAGCTGGTTGAGCATGTCCACGCCCGCGCCGAAGACGCTGGCCGCGGTGACGTTCTCGTCCACCAGCACGCCGTTGGCCACGGCGGCCTGACGGTGCTTGTCGTTACCGGTCAGGCTGTAGGTCTGGGTCGCCGCGTCGAAGCTCAGCGCCGGGGTGTCGCTGAGGGTGCCGGAGAACAGGTAGCGGCCTTCCTCATCGCGCACGTTGGCGAAGCTGAAGATGGTGTCCTCGATGATCGACAGTTCGCCGGCCATGGCCGCCAGGTCTTCGCTGGTGTTGGAGCCGTTGGCCGCCCACAGCAGCAGGTCGCGCACGTTGAGCATGGAGTCGGAGGTGGACTTGAGGTTGGCCTCCTGGGTCGACAGGCTGCCGGAGACGTTGGCGATGTTCTTGCGGAACTGCTCCAGGCTCGCCTCCTCGCGTTGCACCCGCAGCACCCGCACGCTGGCGATGGGATCGTCGGACGGCAGCAGGATGCGCTTGCCGGTGGCCATCTGCTGCATCAGCTTGCCCAACTCGGCGGAACTGGCGTTCATCGAGTTGTGCATCATCGAGGTGATCTGCGAGTTGGTGATGCGCATCATGTCGGCTGGTTCTCTCTAGAAAGCGCCTCAGAAGGCGGCAAGCATGTCGTCGAACAACTGGTTGGCGGTGCTGATCACCTTCATGTTGGCCTGGTAGGCCTGCTGGTAGGTCATCAGGTTGACCGCCTCCTCGTCCAGGCTCACGGCGCTGACGCTGTCACGCTGCGACTGGGCCTGCTGGGTCACGGCGGTGGCGGATTTGAGGTCGGCCTGGTTCTGCCGGCTGTCGCTGGCCACCTGGCCGAGCAGGCCGGCGTAGGCGTCGTTGAGGGTGACCTGGCTGCCGTTCAGGGTGATGGTCTGGTTCTTCAGGCCGAGCAGATCGAGCAGCACCTCGTTGTTGCCGCTCTCGCCGGCGGCCGAGGAGAACGCCAGTTGCTCGGCGGTCAAGGGCTCGACACGCAGCAGGGCAGTGGTGCTGTTGGGGTCGTAGGCGAACAGCGGCTGACCGGGGTTGCCGGCCAGGTCGAAGCCGGTGGCCAGCACGTCGTTGACCATCTGCGCCAGCTGGCTGGCCATGTCGTGCAGGGCCTGCTGGTTCGGCCGCAGGCTGGCGTACTCGACGTCATGCAGACCACCGAAGGCGCCGCCGAAGCCGTCCTGGCGCAGCGGGAAACTGGTGCCGGCGAAGGCCAGGCTGACGTCCTGCTCGCCGCTTGCGGTCATCGCCACCTTGAGCTGGCCGGCGGTGGGCCCGGCCACCAGCGGCTGACCGTTGGCCAGGGCGACGCTGACCGAGCCGTCCGGGGTCTCGTTGACGCGCAGCTTGGCGAACTGGCTGAGCTGGCCGATCAGGCTCTCGCGGTGATCGCGCAGCGCAGTGCTGTCGCCCTTGACCGACTCGGTCTCGACGATCTTCTTGTTGAGCAGGGCGATGTTCTCGGTCAGGCCGTTGATCTCGTTGGCCATGGCACTGCGCTGCTCCTGCAGCGCCTTGATCTGCGCGTCGATGTTGCTGTTCAGGCCGTTGAAACGCTGCGCCAGGTTGCCGGCCTCGCTGATGATCTGCTGACGCAGGGCGATGGAGCCCGGCGTGGCGCTGGCCTCGCTCAGGGCGGCGAAGAACTGGTCGAGGCCGGCGCTGATGCTCGAACCGCTGCCGGACATCAGCGCTTCCAGCGCGGTCAGATACTGCTGCGACGCGCTGTAGAAGCTCTGCTCGGTGGTGGCGCGCCACAGCTGCTGGTTGTGGAAGTCGTTGGTCATGCGGCGGATGCTGATGACCTCGACGCCGCCGCCGACGCTCAGTCCGCCCTGTCCGGCCAGCGACCCGGTGATGGTCTGCAGGCGGCTGAAACCGGGGGTGTTGACGTTGGCGATGTTCTGCCCGGTGCTGGCCAGGGCGACCTGGCTGGCACGCACGCCGCTGTAGGCGATCTGGTTGAGGATGGTCACGGCTTAGGACTCCTGACGCTCGAAGCGCACCGGCTGAGCGAAGGCCGCCAGACGCGGCGCACGGGCGTCGTCGGCAGCGGATTGGGCTGTTACTGAGGACAGGGCGACGGAATCGGCGGCGGACTTAAATTCGCCGCGCACCAGCGCCTGCTTACCGGCGACGGCGCCGAGCAGCAGGCCGCTGTCGGCGCTCAGGGCGCTGGCCAGCTGCTGGCGGGTCTGTGCGCTGAGCGGACCGTTTGCCTGGGCATCGCGCGCGGGCGCGGGCGCCGCCTCGGTCTTGGCCAGGTCGCCGAGAATCTTGCGCGTGTAGTCGCGGGTTTCCTGGAAGGGAATACGCTCGATCCAGGCGCCGGTGGCGATCTCGCCGCGGCGCGGGTCGCCGTGCACCTTGAGCCATTCGTCGACGCGGCCGGGGCCGGCGTTATAAGCCGCCAGCGCCAGGGCCTGGTGCCCGTCGTAGCGCTGCAGCATCTTGTCCAGGTAGGCGCTGCCGAGGCGCCTGTTGTAGTCGGCATCGCTGGTCAGGCGGGCTTCGCTGAACGGCAGGCCGAGTTCGGCGGCCATCTCCCGTGCGGTGTCCGGCATCAGCTGCATCAGGCCGCGCGCGCCCTTGGGCGACACGGCATCGACGCGGCCGGCCGACTCCTGCTGGATGACCCGTTCGACCAGGGCGAGAAAGCCCGCCGAACCCTTGTCCCAGACCTGGCCGAGGCTGTCCACGCCACGTTGCCAGGTGCTGCGCAGCGGCTCCAGCAGGCTGCTGGAAGAGCGCTGCGGCAGTTCCGCCGAACGGGCGGCAGCTGCGGCCGCTTCCAGGTCAGGTGCGCTATCCCCACCACCGGACAGCTGCTTGACCAGCATGTCGGCGATGCCGGTCTGCTTGCGCCCGGCCAGGGTCTCGGCCAGCACCTCGTCGTAGAAGTCGCGCATGGTGTCCAGCTCGCGGCTGCGCATCGGATTGCCTTCGGCGAGCACGTCGCTGGCCTTGCGCATCTGCTTGAGGATCTGCTGCAAAAACAGCGCCTCGAACTGCTCGGCGGCGGCGTGCAGCTGCTGCTCGCGAGCGTTGCCGATGCCATCGGCGGCGCCGCGGTGGCTGTTCATGTGTTGGGCGAGGGAAACGATGCTCATGGCTCAGATCACGATCAGTTCGGCATTGAGGGCACCGGCCTGCTCCAGCGCCTGGAGGATGCTCATGACATCGTCCGGGGTGGCGCCGAGGCTGTTCACGGTGCTGATGATGCTGTCCAGGCTGGCGCCGTCGGGCCACTTGAACATGGCGTTCTTGTCCTGGCTGACGGCGACGTCGGAGCGCGGTACCACAGTGGTCTCGCCACGGCCGAAGGCATTGGGCTGGCTGACCTGGGGGTTCTCGCTGATGGTCACGGTGAGGGTGCCGTGGGCCACGGCGGCAGCCTTGACGCGCACGCCCTGGCCGACCACCACGGTGCCGGTGCGGCTGTTGAACACCACCTTGGGCCGCTCGCGGCCTTCTTCCACCTCCAGCCCCTCGAGCATGGCCATAAAGCCGATGCGCTGGGTGCTGGTGATGGGTGCGCGGATGGCGATCTTGGTGGCGTTGAGCGCGCTGGCGGTGCCGCTGCCGAAGCGGCCGTTGACCGCCTCGACCACCTTGGCAGCGGTCTGGAAGCTAGGCTGGCGCAGGTTGAGCATGACCTCGGCGCGCTCGCTGAAGTCGCTGGGGATCATCCGCTCCACGGTGGCGCCGTTGGGCACGCGGCCGCTGTTGGCCGAGTTGATCGCCACGCTGGAGCCGCTCTGGCCGCTGGCGTTGAGGCCGCCGACCACCAGCGCGCCCTGGGCCAGGGCATAGATCTCGCCGTCGACGCCGTGCAGCGGGGTCAGCAGCAGCTGGCCGCCGCGCAGGCTCTTGGCATCGCCAAGCGAGGAGACGGTGACGTCCACCGTCTGCCCCGGGCTGTAGGACGGCGGGATTTCCGCGGTAACGGTCACCGCGGCGACATTCTTCAGTTTGGGATCGACGTTCGGCGGCAGGTTGATGCCGAACTGCTTGATCATGTTGGCCACCGACTGGCTGGTGAACTTCACCTGGTTCTTGTCGCCGGTACCGTCGAGGCCGACCACCAGGCCGTAGCCGATCAGCTGGTTGCCGCGGATGCCTTCGATGTCCACCAGGTCCATCAGCGGCACGGCCTTGGTCGACAGCGGCCAGCTCAGCAGCAGGAAGACGAGGGAGCGTTTGAACATGAGCGGGCCTCAGAGCGGAAAGATCGGGTGGGTGAAGAAGCGCGTCAGCCAGCCCGCCGAGTTGCTGTCGTTGAGCACGCCGCGGCCGGCATAGGAGATGCGCGCGTTGGCCACGTTCTGCGAGGACACCTGGTTGCTGCGGTTGATGTCGTCGACCCGCACCAGGCCGACCAGGCGGATGTACTCGTCGCCCTGGTTCAGACGCAGGGCCTTCTCGCCCTTGATCAGCAGGGTGCCGTTGGGCAGCACCTGATGCACGGTCACCGCGATGGAGCCGCGTAGGGTGTTCTGTTGCGAACTGCGCGCCGAGCCCTTGAAGTCGCGCTCGGCCTCGGCGGAGCTTTCCAGCTGGTCGTACTGCTTGCCCAGCACGGTGGGAATGCCCACGGAAACACCGGAACTCTTGCCGAAGCTGGTGCCGGCGCTCTTGCTCGACTGGGTGGATTCGTCCAGCACCACGGTGAGGATGTCGCCGACCCGCACCGCGCGCTTGTCGCCGACCAGCGAGCCGCTGTAGCCGCTGCGGAACAGGCCGCCGCTGGTGGTGGGCGGCTGGCTGTAGTCCAGCGCCAGCGGCTCGTAGTGGCTGGAGTCCTCGTCGGGCAGCATCTCGTTGAAGCTGGCGCAGCCACCCAGGGTCAGCAGCAGGGCAAGCGGGATCAGGCGCTTCATGGCGGTCACACGGTCTGGTTGAGGAACTGCTGCATGCCGGACGCGGCGTCCAGCACCTTGGCGTTGGCCTCGTAGGCGCGCTGGATGGCGATCATGTTGACCATGGCCTCGACCACCTGCACGTTGGAGCCTTCCAGCACACCCTGCTTGAGGTTGCCCAGGCCGTCCTCGCCCGGCGTGCCTTCCACCGGCTCGCCGCTGGCCACGGTCTCGCGGTAGAGGTTGCCGCCGAGGGCTTCCAGGCCGCCCGGGTTGGCGAAGTTGGCCAGGGTGATCTGGCCCAGTTCCACCGGCAGGGTCTCGCCGGCCATGACCGCGGTGACGATACCGTCGCTGCCCACGGTGAAGCGGCTGCTGCCGGCCGGCACTTCGATGCCCGGCACCAGCGGCAGACCCTGGGCGTTGACGATCACGCCCTCGGCATTGAGCTGGAACTGGCCGCTCTCGGTGTAGTAGATGTCGCCGTTGGGCGCCTCCACCTGGAAGAAGCCGTTGCCGATGATGGCCAGGTCCATCGGCTGGCCGGTGGTTTGGATGCTGCCCTCGGTGAACACCTTCTGCGTGCCGGCCACGCGTACGCCGCTGCCGAGCTGAATGCCCGACGGCACGGTGTTGACCTGATCGGCCTGGGCACCGGGCTGCAGCTCGATGGCGTAGAACAGGTCCTCGAACACCACGCGGTCGCTCTTGAAGCCGGTGGTGTTGACGTTGGCCAGGTTGTTGGCCACGGCGCTCATGGCCTTGTCCTGGGCGGCCAGGCCGGTCTTGCTGACCCAAAGGGCGGAACTCATGTGCATTACCTCGTTTGTCTGTAGCCCGGATGCAATCCGGGGAAATGTTCCCGGATTGCATCCGGGCTACGCGTCGTGTCCTGTGCCCCGTAGGGTGGGCAGGGCGGCGGTCCGCTTCCGTGGGTAGGGTGGGCTTTAGCCCACCATTGCAGAGCACGCCGGTGGGCTGAAGCCCACCCTACGGTCCTACGGTGCTACGAGCCGCGAATCATCCGGTTGCCGGCCTCGGACAGGTCCTCGGCGGCCTTCATCATCTTCACCTGGGTCTCGAACAGGCGGTTCAGGCTCATGGTCGCCACCAGCTGATCGATGGCGCCGACGTTGCTCGCCTCCAGATAGCCGGAAACCAGTACCGGCGCTTCCATATCTTCGGCCGGCTGGCCGTCGCTGCGCGCCAGCAGACCGCTGGCGTCCTTGATCAGGTCGCCGGCTGCGACGTCGACCACGCGGATGCGATCGACCTCGGCGGTGAGGAAGTCGCCGCGCGGGATCACCGACACCGTGCCGTCGCGGCCGATATGCAGGCTGTCGTACTCGGGCAGCACGATGGGCCCGCCCTCGCCCAGCACGGCGCGGCCATTCAGGGTCAGGCGCAGGTCGGCATCGACCTGCAGCGCGCCGTTGCGCGTGTAGCGCTCGGCGCCGTCGTCACCCTCGACGGCGAACAGGCCCTGGCCCTGAATCGCCACGTCGAGATCACGTCCGGTGGCCATCAGCGCGCCGGGCGCCAGGCTCACGCCGTTGTTCTTCACCTGAGCCAGGTGCCGGCTGTCGTAGCCGTAGCCTTCCACGGCCACGGCCTGGGCCTGTTCCAGGTCGGCGCGAAAGCCCGGGGTATTGACGTTGGCCAGGTTGTTGGCGCGCACCGTGAGCGAACTCATGGTGCGGCTGGCGGCGGTCATTGCGGTGTAGCCGAGACGGTCCATGGGTCAGCCTCAGATCGCGCCGAACAGCACTTGGGTGAGTTCCTTGTTGGTGGTCAGCACCTTGGTGTTGGCCTGGTAGTTGCGCTGGCCCTCCATCAGGCCGACCAGCTGCTGGGTCAGGTCGACGTTGGAGTTCTCCAGCGAACCAGCCACCAGCTCGCCGAACGGGCCGACGCCGGGCACGCCGATCAGCGCCGCGCCGGACTCGGCGCTTTCCACCCAGGCCGTGCCGCTGACGTTCTTCAGGCCACCGGCGTTGGCGAAGGTGGCCAGCGCCACCTGGCCCTGCAGCATGCGCTGGCCGTTGCTGTAGTTGGCGTAGACCATGCCGTCCTTCTCCACCGACAGGCCGGTCTGCTCGCCGGCCGCGTAGCCGCTGGCGCGGTTGCTGGTGACGACGAAGTCGGAGCCGTACTGGCTGGAGTTGCTGTAGTCGATGGCGATGTTCATCGGATCGACGCCCGGCAGCGGGAAGCCGACGGCCACCGGGCCGACCGGCGCGGTGAGGCTGCCGTTGGTGCCGAAGGTCAGCGCCTGCGGGCCACCGACGGCGGCGCCGTCGGCGTAGTAGTGGGCTTCCCAGGCGTTGTCGCCGGTCTTGACGAAGTACTGGGTCAGGGTGTGTTCCTTGCCCTGGGAGTCGAACACCTTGGTGGTGTAGGTGGAGTTGTAGGTGTTGACGTCCGCCGGATCGAACGGCGCAGCGGTCGGCACGCTCTGGTTGGAATCCAGGTTCATGACGAAGGCCAGGCTGTCGGTGGCGCGCGCCGGCAGGTTGGCGTTCTGCAGCTGCAGGTCGCCCATGGCGCCGACCAGCAGGTTGCCGGCGGCATCCACCGGATAGCCCTGCAGCTTCAGGCCGGCGGCGTTGACGATGTAGTTGTCCTTGTCGGCACCGAACACGCCGGCGCGGGTGTAGCTGACGTCACCGTTGCTGCCGCGGGTGACGAAGAAGCCGCCGCCGGAGATGGCCAGGTCCAGGCTGCGCCCGGTGGTCACCAGGGAGCCGCCCTGGCTGATGCTCTGGGTGGTGGCCAGCACTTCCACACCCATCGCTTGGCTGTCGGCATAGATGCTGCCGAACTCGGTGCGCGACGACTTGAAGCCGGTGGTGCCGGCGTTGGCGATGTTGTGGCTGATGGTGTTGAGCTGTTCGTTGACGGCACTGAGGCCGGTCATGGCGATGTTGAAACTCATGGCGACTGGACCTTTGAAAACAATGGAAAGAAAGGATCAGAGCAGACCGGCGGTCTGCGTCTGGCCGAATTCGGTGATGTTGTAGAAAGGCACCGAGCCGATGCCGACGATCTCCAGCACCGGGCCTTCGGCGCTGACGCGCACCTGGGTGACGCGGCCGGCCACCTCGACCTTGGGGTACTCGCCGCTGTCGCTCTGCACCTCGACCTTGTAGCTGCCCGGCGCCAGGCCCAGGGCCTTGGGGTCCAGCTCGAAGGGCACGCGTCCCGGCGCCTGGGAGCCGAGGGCGATCTCCTTCTTCACGCCGTTGCTGTCGGTGACCACCAGGGTCAGCTTGCCGGCGGCATGCTCGAGGTTGACCTCGCCCCTGACCTTGTCCGCGCCCAGCTCCAGCTTCTCGGTGGCCACCTTGACCTCCTGGCCGACCAGGCCGGCGGCGGTGAGGGTCTGCAGGTTGTCCAGCAGCACCAGGTTGCTCTTGCTCAGCGAGGCCATGTTCTCCAGGCTTTTGACCTGACTCATGGCGGCGAACTGGTTGAGGAACTCGGTGCTGTCCACCGGTTTGGTCGGGTCCTGGTTCTGGATCTGCGCGACCATCAGGGTGAGGAAGTTGTTTTCCAGCTGGGTCGCGTCGCTGACGTTGACCGCCTGCTTGACCGCCTCGTCGATGCCGTAGACGGGGTTGTTCTGGCTGTTGTTGCTGACCGCGGTCATCAGGATTCTCCGAGCTTGAGCAGGCCCTGCTGCATGCTTTTCAGGCGATTGAGCACTTCCACGCTGGTCTCGAAGCTGCGGGTGGCCGACATCATGTCGGTCATTTCCTCGATCTGGTCGATGTCGGCGTAGAACACGTAGCCCTGGTCGTCGGCCAGGGGATTGTCCGGCTCGTAGCGGCGCACCGGTTCGCGACCGGCGGTGACCACGTCGAGCACCTGCACATGGGCGCCGCCCATGCCCACGCCGCGGGTCAGCTGATCGTTGTTGTAGACGGCGGCGAACACCGGCTTGCGCGCCTGGTACACGTCCTCGGCCTTGGCCGCCGCCGAGTCGGCGTTGGCCAGGTTGCTGGCCACGGTGTTGAGGCGCACGGTCTGCGCGTTCATCGACGAACCGGCGATGCGGTAGATGGAGTCGAAAGCCATGCTCAACGCCCCTCGATGGCCTGTTTCAGGCCGCGAAATTTCATGCTGAGAAAGGTCAGGCTGGTCTGGAAGTCCATGGCGTTCTTGGAGAACGCGGCCTGCTCCACACTCAGCTCGACGCTGTTGCCGTCCTGCGACGGCTGGGTCGGCACGCGGTACTTGAGCTCCGCGCTGCTGGCGGCGAAACGCTGCTGCGGGTCGAGCCGCTGCATCTCGCCGGCGAAGTCGATGTCGCGGGCGAGAAAGCCCGGGGTGTCCTCGTTGGCCAGGTTGGCCGCGAGAATCTCGCTGCGCTGCATGCGCAGTTCGAGGGCGCGGCCATGCAGGCCCACCACGTCATCAATCCGTATACTCATTCACCGGTACCCTTAACCCAAGGTTGTGCTGCAGTGCCTTGAGCACAAAGCGTGCCCAACCCTCAAGAGAGCATCAGGCCTTTGATTTATAAGGATTTTCTCGGATCTCACGGCGCTCTTCGCGTCGCCCTGCTTCCGCATCGGCGCAGCCGGGAGCGGAAAAGCGGAAAGGTTTTTTCCGCCTGCGCGCTGGAGCTCTTCCTCTTCGCCCTGCTGCCATCGGCCGTCGTGCGTGCCGAGGTGGAGGCCGCCGGCCAGATCGACCAGGCGATTGCCGCGCACATGCAGCAGCAGCTCGCCGCCGAGGCCAAACGACAGGCCTGGCAGGGCATGCGCCACAACCTCGGCATCACGCTGCTGAGCAGCGCCGAGCAGCTGCCGGCCTGCAGCCAGGCACTGGAGCTGACGGTCGCCAGCGACGACCCGTCGCCCCTGGCGCGTCAGCGCCTGCAGCTGCGCTGCGCCGACACGCCGGGCTGGACCCGGGTGGCGCTGGTGCAGGCCAGCGTGTTCGTGTCCGCGGTGCATGCCGCACGGGTGATCGAACGCGGCCAGACCATCGCCGCCGAGCAGGTGCAGCTGCAGGAAGTGAATGTCGGCAGAAGCTCACGCGGCTTCTACAGCAGCCTCGACGAGGTGGTTGGCCAGGGCGCCAAGCGCCGCATCCGCGCCGGCGCGCTGATCGCCCCGAGCCTGCTGAGCGCACCGCTGCTGGTGCGCCGCGGCCAGCAGGTGACCATCGTCGCCAGCCAGGACGGCATTTCCGCCTCGGCCACCGGCGAGGCGTTGGGCAACGGTCGCGAGGGCGAGGTGATCCGCGTGCGAAACCTCGGCAGCCAGAAGGTGATCGAGGCGCAGGTGGTGGAAGAAGGCGTGGTGACCAGCACCTTCAGGTAGGGTGCGCCGCGCGCACCAACGCGCCGGTTGTAGGGCGGGGGCAACTCGCCACCGTCATCAGGCGGGTTTCACCCGCCCTACGCCCAGCCCTCCAGACGCATGGTGGCGCGCACCAGGCGCTGCTCTTCCTGCTCGATCTCCTGCAGGTTGTCGCGGATGCTGTGGATATGGTCGCGCGCGGCGCGCTGCGCCTGTTCCGGCAGGCGCTCGATCACCGCGTGATACAGGCGCGAGTGCTGGCGGTCGATCTGCCGCTTCTGCGCCGGGCGGTGGTAGAGGTTGTTCACCGAGGCGAACACGGTGCTGAGCATCAGGTCGGTCAGCGACTGCAGGGTGTGCACCAGCACCGGGTTGTGCGAGGCCTCGCAGATGGCCAGGTGGAAGGCGTGGTCGAGGCGCGCATGCTCGCGCGGGTCCACCGGATTTTCCTGCGCATGGGCCGCCAGCATCTCTTCATAACGCCGCGTCAACAGCACGAAATCCGCCTCGGTGCCGCGCAGCGCGGCCAGGCGCGCCGACTCGCCTTCGAGCAGGCCGCGCACCTCCAGCAGGTCATAAAGGGTGCGCGGCTGCGAGTTGAACAGGTGCATCAGCGGGCTGGCGTCGCGCTCGCCGCTGAGCTTGGCCACGCGTGAATCGCGGCCCTGCGCGGTCTCGATGATGCCGCGCCCGCGCAGCACCTTGAGCCCTTCACGCAGCGCCGAACGGGAGATGCCCAGCTTCTCGCACAGGCGCCGCTCCGAGGGCAGCGGCTGGCCCACCTTGAGCACGCCATCGACGATCAGCCGCTCGATACGCTCGGCCACCACGTCACTCACCTGGCGCCGTGCGGCGCCCTGTTTCGCATCCATCTCAGCCCTCCTCGCAACTGGTCGTACCAGTTTTCGCAGCTCTATTCACTTGAGCTCAAAGCCTGCGCTCAGGCCAGCAAGCATAAGTCTTTTATCCGAGACGAGGTGAAAGACTGACGAAAGAAACTGGTCATACCAGCATGGGCAAAGATGGACGCAGGAAGCCAGGCGGCCTAAACATGCGGCCCAAGGTCGCGGCATGACCGCCAACAAGAACAACGTCCACGAACGAGCCTGCCATGAGCATTCTGTACGACGAGCGCATCGACGGTGCGCTACCCAAGGTCGACAAGGCCGCGCTGCTGGCCGAGTTGCACCAGCGCCTGCCCGACCTCGATATCCTGCATACCCAGGAAGACCTCAAGCCCTACGAGTGCGACGGCCTGTCCGCCTATCGCACCACGCCCATGCTGGTGGTGCTGCCCGAGCGCATCGAGCAGGTGCAGCAACTGCTGCAGATCTGCCATGCCCGCGGCGTGCCGGTGGTGGCGCGCGGCGCCGGCACCGGTCTGTCCGGCGGCGCGCTGCCGCTGGAGCAGGGCATCCTGCTGGTGATGGCGCGCTTCAACCAGATTCTCGAGATCAACCGCGAAGGCCGCTTCGCCCGCGTCCAGCCCGGCGTGCGCAACCTGGCGATCTCCCAGGCCGCGGCGCCCTTCGACCTCTATTACGCGCCGGACCCCTCGTCGCAGATCGCCTGCTCCATCGGCGGCAACGTCGCCGAAAACGCCGGCGGCGTGCACTGCCTGAAGTACGGCCTGACCGTGCACAACCTGCTCAAGGTGGAGATTCTCACCGTCGAGGGCGAGTTCATGACCCTCGGCAGCGACGCCCTGGACGCGCCGGGTTTCGACCTGCTGGCGCTGTTCACCGGCTCCGAGGGCATGCTCGGCATCGTTACCGAGGTGACGGTCAAGCTGCTGCCCAAGCCGCAGGTGGCCAAGGTGCTGCTGGCCGCCTTCGACTCGGTGGAAAAGGCCGGTCGCGCGGTCGGTGACATCATCGCCGCCGGCATCATCCCCGGCGGCCTGGAAATGATGGACAACCTGGCCATTCGCGCCGCCGAAGATTTCATTCACGCCGGTTACCCGGTGGAAGCCGAAGCCATCCTGCTCTGCGAGCTGGACGGCGTGGAAGCCGACGTGGCCGACGACTGCGAGCGGGTGCGCGCGGTGCTGACGAAGGCCGGCGCCACCGAAGTGCGCCAGGCGCGCGACGAGGCCGAACGGGTGAAGTTCTGGGCCGGGCGCAAGAACGCCTTCCCCGCGGTCGGGCGCATCTCGCCGGACTACTACTGCATGGACGGCACCATCCCGCGCCGCGAGCTGCCGGGCGTGCTGCGCGGCATCGCCGAATTGTCCGCCGAATACGGCCTGCGCGTGGCCAACGTGTTCCACGCCGGCGACGGCAACATGCACCCCTTGATCCTCTTCGATGCCAACGTGCCCGGCGAGCTGGAGCGCGCCGAAGCCATCGGCGGCAAGATCCTCGAACTCTGCGTCAAGGTCGGCGGCAGCATCACCGGCGAGCACGGCGTGGGCCGCGAGAAGATCAACCAGATGTGCGCGCAGTTCAACAGCGACGAAATCACCCTGTTCCATGCGGTGAAGGCGGCGTTCGACCCGGCCGGCCTGCTCAACCCGGGCAAGAACATCCCCACCCTGCACCGCTGCGCCGAGTTCGGCGCCATGCACGTGCACCACGGCCAACTGCCCTTCCCGGAACTGGAGCGCTTCTGATGCAGCAGGATTTCGACGCCAGCGCCGCGCTGCTGGAACAGGTCAACCACGCGCTGAACAGCGCCACGCCGCTACGCATCCAGGGCAGCGGCAGCAAGGCCCATCTGGGTCGTGCCACCCCGGGCGAAGTGCTGGACACCCGTCAGCATCGCGGCATCGTCAGCTACGACCCCACCGAGCTGGTGCTCACCGCCCGTGCCGGGACGCCGCTGGCCGAGATCGAGTCGGCGCTGGAGGCGAACAACCAGATGCTGCCGTGCGAGCCGCCGCACCTGGGCGATGGCGCCACCCTGGGTGGCATGGTCGCCGCCGGGCTGTCCGGCCCGCGCAGGCCCTGGGCCGGTTCGGTGCGCGACCAGGTGCTCGGCACCCGCGTGATCACCGGCCAGGGCAAGCTGCTGCGCTTCGGCGGCGAGGTGATGAAGAACGTCGCCGGTTACGACCTGTCGCGCCTGATGACCGGCAGCTTCGGCTGCCTCGGCCTGCTCGCCGAGGTGTCGCTCAAGGTGCTGCCCAAACCGCGTCAGGTGCTCAGCCTGCGCCTGGTAATGGACGCTCAGCAGGCGCTGAACAAGCTCGCCGAATGGGGGCAGCAGCCGCTGCCGATCAGCGCGGCCAGCCATGACGGTGCGGCGCTGCATCTGCGCCTGGAAGGCGGCGAAGGCTCGGTTCTGGCCGCGCGCCAACGCCTGGGCGGCGAGGAGATCGACAACGCTTACTGGTATGAGCTGCGCGAGCAGCGCCTGCCGTTCTTCGCCGGCGAAGGCACGCTGTGGCGGCTGTCATTGCCGCTGAACAGCGCTCTGCTCGTCCTGCCCGGCCGCCAGCTGATCGACTGGGGCGGCGCGCAGCGCTGGCTGAAGTCCGACGCCGATGGCGAACTGATCCAGCGCGTGGCCGCCAAGCTCGGCGGCCACGCCACCTGCTTCGCCGCCGGCCAGGCGCAACCCTTCCAGCCGCTGGCGGCGCCGCTGCTGCGCTACCAGCGCCAGCTGAAGAACCAGCTCGATCCCCAGGGCATCTTCAACCCTGGCCGCCTATACGCCGAGGTATAAGACGTGCAGACCAACCTGAGTGAACAAGCCAAACGTCTGCCACGCGCCGAGGAAGCCGAGCGGGTACTGCGCTCCTGCGTGCACTGCGGCTTCTGCAATGCCACCTGCCCGACCTACCAGTTGCTCGGCGACGAGCTGGACGGTCCGCGCGGGCGCATCTACCTGATCAAGCAGATGCTCGAAGGCGGCGAAGTGACCGCCAAGACCCAGCAGCACCTGGATCGCTGCCTGACCTGTCGCAACTGCGAAACCACCTGCCCCTCCGGCGTGCAGTACCACGACCTGCTGGATATCGGCCGCGAGCTGGTCGAACTCACGGTACCGCGGCCGCCGAGCCAACGCCTGCTGCGCCAGGGCCTGCGCGCCGTGGTGCCGCGCCCGGCGCTGTTCAAGGCGCTGACCCAGACCGGTCTGGCCCTGCGCCCGCTGCTGCCGGCCGCGCTCAAGGCCAAGCTGCCGCGCGAGGTTCGTCCGGCCAAGCCGCGCCCGACGCAGCAGCATGCCCGCCGCGTGCTGATGCTCGAAGGCTGCGTGCAGCCGGGGCTGTCGCCCAACACCAACGCCGCCACCGCGCGCGTGCTGGATCGTCTGGGCATCAGCGTCACACCAATCCGCGAGGCCGGCTGCTGCGGCGCCGTGGACTACCACCTCAACGCCCAGGAAGCCGGGTTGCAACGCGCGCGGCAGAACATCGACGCCTGGTGGCCGGCCATCGAGGCCGGCGCCGAGGCCATCGTGCAGACCGCCAGCGGCTGCGGCGCCTTCGTCAAGGACTACGGCCACCTGCTCGCCAGCGACCCCGCCTATGCGAGCAAGGCGGCGCGGGTCAGCGCCCTGGCCAAGGACCTGGTCGAGGTGCTGCAAGGCGAGCCGCTGGAGCAGTTGCAGGTGCGCGCCGAGCAGCGCCTGGCCTTCCACTGCCCCTGCACCCTGCAGCATGCGCAGAAGCTCGGCGGTGCGGTGGAGGGCGTGCTGACGCGCCTCGGTTTCGGCCTCACCGCCGTGCCGGACGGCCATCTGTGCTGCGGCTCGGCCGGCACCTATTCGCTGACCCAGCCGGCGCTGTCGCGGCAGCTGCGCGACAACAAGCTCAACGCCCTGGAAAGCGGCAAACCCGACGCCATCGTCACCGCCAATATCGGCTGCCAGACCCATCTGGACGGCGCCGGACGTACGCCGGTGCGGCACTGGATCGAGATCGTCGAAGAGGCGATGGCGTGAAACCCTGAACCCTCTCCCCCAGCCCCTCTCCCATAAATGAGAGGCGGGGGGTGAACAGCCAAACACACGAGGTATGCCATGCAACACAAAGCCGTACTCAGCCAGCGCGAAGTCAGCCAGATCCTCCAGGCGGCCCGCAGCGAAGCGCAGCAACAGGGCTGGGCCGTGGCCATCGCCGTGGTCGACGACGGCGGCCACCCGCTGGCCCTGGAACGCCTCGACGGCTGCGCGCCGATCGGCGCCTATATCGCCACCGAAAAGGCGCGCAGCGCCGCCCTCGGCCGCCGCGAAACCAAGGGCTACGAGGACATGGTCAACGGCGGCCGCACCGCCTTCGTCAGCGCGCCGCTGCTGACCTCGCTGGAGGGCGGCGTGCCGCTGCTGGTGGACGGCCAGGTGATCGGCGCGGTGGGCGTGTCCGGGGTCAAGGCCGAACAGGACGCGCAGGTGGCCAGGGCGGGGATCGCAGTGCTGTAAGCAGCACGCAGCGTTTTCGCCCTCTCCCGCTTGCAGGAGAGGGGCGAGGGGACTGATCGAGGCAAGACGACATTCATAGGCATCCCAGGCAAGCGGATGCAGACAGGAGAACAGCAAAATGACCGAACGCGTGCAATGTCAGCGCCTGCAGGTAGCCGCCGAGCTCAAGCAGTTCATCGAAAGCGAGGTGCTGCCCGGCAGCGGCGTCGAGGCGGCGGCCTTCTGGAGCGGTTTCGATGCGTTGGTACATGACCTGGCGCCGCGCAATCGCGCCCTGCTGGCCGAGCGCGAACGCCTGCAGGCCGAACTCGATGCCTGGCATCGCGCCCATCCCGGCCCGATCACCGACATGAGCGCCTACCGCGCCTTCCTCGAATCCATCGGCTACCTGCTGCCGCAGCCGGAGAAGGTCAAGGTCAGCACTGCCAATGTCGACAGCGAGATCGCCAGCCAGGCCGGCCCGCAACTGGTGGTGCCGGTGATGAACGCACGTTACGCACTGAACGCCGCCAACGCGCGCTGGGGCTCGCTGTACGACGCCCTGTACGGCACCGATGCGATCAGCGAAGAGGGTGGCGCCAGCAAGGGGCCGGGCTACAACGAAGTGCGCGGCGCCAAGGTGATCGCCTTCGCCCGCGCCTTTCTCGACCAGGCCGCGCCGCTGGCCCAGGGCTCGCACGCCGACGCCAGCGCCTATGCCGTGGTCGCCGGCCAGCTGCAGGTAACCCTCAGCAGCGGCGCGCAGACTTCCCTGGCGCAGCCGGAGAAGTTCGTCGGTTTCCAGGGCGAGGCCGCCGCGCCCAGCGCCGTGCTGCTGAAGAACAACGGCCTGCACGTCGAGATCCAGATCGACCCGGCCAGCCCCATCGGCCGCACCGACGCCGCCGGCGTGAAGGACCTGCTGATGGAAGCGGCGCTGTCCACCATCATGGACTGCGAAGACTCGGTGGCGGCCGTCGATGCCGCCGACAAGGTGCTGGTCTACCGCAACTGGCTGGGCCTGATGAAGGGTGACCTGGCCGAGGAGCTGGACAAGGGCGGCAAGCGCATCACCCGGCGTCTCAACGCCGATCGCGTCTACACCGCCGCCGACGGCAGCGAACTGACTCTGCACGGCCGCTCGCTGCTGTTCGTGCGCAACGTCGGCCACCTGATGAGCAACCCGGCGATTCTCGATGGCGAAGGCTTCGAGATTCCGGAAGGCATTATGGATGCGGTGGTCACCAGCCTGATCGCCCTGCACGACCTCAAGCGCCGCGGCAACTCGCGCACCGGCAGCGTCTATATCGTCAAACCGAAGATGCACGGGCCGTTCGAAGTGGCCTTCGCCAACGAGCTGTTCGGTCGCGTCGAACAGCTGCTGGGCATGCCGGCCAATACCCTGAAGATGGGCATCATGGACGAGGAGCGGCGCACCAGCGTCAACCTCAAGGCCTGCATCGAGGCCGCCAGCGCGCGGGTGGCCTTTATCAACACCGGCTTTCTCGACCGCACCGGCGACGAGATGCACACGGCCATGGAAGCCGGCGCCATGCTGCGCAAGGGCGACATGAAATCCAGCGCCTGGATCGCCGCCTACGAGCGCAACAACGTGCTGGTCGGTCTGGCCTGCGGGCTGCGCGGCAAGGCGCAGATCGGCAAGGGCATGTGGGCCATGCCGGATCTGATGGCGGCCATGCTCGAGCAGAAGGTCGGCCATCCGAAAGCCGGCGCCAATACCGCCTGGGTGCCGTCGCCCACCGCCGCCGTACTGCATGCCCTGCACTACCACCAGGTGGATGTGCAGGCGGTGCAGGGCGAGCTGGAGCGGATCGACCTGGCCAGCCAGCGCGACAGCCTGCTGGGTGACCTGCTCAGCGTACCGGTCAGCGCCGAACGGCCGTGGAGCGCCAGCGATATCCAGCAGGAGCTGGACAACAACTGCCAGGGCATCCTCGGTTACGTGGTGCGCTGGGTCGAGCAGGGCGTCGGCTGCTCCAAGGTGCCGGACATTCACAACGTCGGCCTGATGGAAGACCGCGCCACCCTGCGCATCTCGGCTCAGCACATCGCCAACTGGCTGCACCACGGTGTGGTCAGCGAGGCCCAGGTGCGCGGGACGCTGCAGCGCATGGCGCAGGTGGTGGACGGGCAGAACGCCGGCGATCCGGCCTACCGGCCGATGGCGCCGAACTTCGAGCAATCCCACGCCTTCCGCGCCGCCTGCGACCTGGTGTTCAAGGGTCGCGAGCAGCCGTCCGGTTACACCGAGCCGCTGCTGCATGCCTGGCGGCTGCGCTTCAAAGAGGAGGTTTGAGCATCTCAGCGAAGCTGTAGGAGCGGCGCCCCGCCGCGAAGGTGGAGAAAAGCTTCGCCCCGGGGCGGGGCTCCTACACAAGGGGGTTAACAACCGTGGATGGCTCTTGACGCCTCCACGGAGCAGTAGCAAGCCCTGACGGTTCCGGCCGTCGGGGCTTTCGAGCATGAGCGCGGTGGTGGGCGATCCCTGCCGCCGCGGCTCGCGGGAGGGGCGGTGCCGTGGCGCCCGGCCCTTCCAGATGCGTGGCGCCGGGTAGCCCCGGAAAACTGTGGTTCACAAGAAAAAGAAGGAACCAACCCATGAGTCAAACGCTGCTGTCCATCCTGGCCTTCGTGCCGCTGGTGCTGGCGGGGGTACTGCTGATCGGCTTTCGCTGGCCGGCCAAGTACGCGATGCCGCTGGTGTTCGTCCTCACCGCCCTGATCGGCCTGCTGGCCTGGGACATGTCCCTCAACCGGGTCATCGCCTCCAGTCTGCAGGGGCTGATCCTCACCGCCTCGATCCTGTGGATCATCTTCGGCGCCATCCTGCTGCTCAACACCCTCAAGCATTCCGGTGGCATCGCGGCGATTCGCCGGGGCTTCTCCAACATCAGCCCTGATCGCCGCGTGCAGGCGCTGATCGTCGCCTGGCTGTTCGGCTGCTTCATCGAGGGCGCCTCCGGTTTCGGCACCCCGGCCGCCGTGGCCGCGCCGCTGCTGGTAGCCCTGGGCTTCCCGGCCCTGGCCGCGGTGGTACTGGGCATGATGGTGCAGTCCACCCCGGTGTCCTTCGGGGCGGTGGGTACGCCGATCCTGGTGGGCGTCGGCGCCGGCCTGGACAGAACCGGCATCACCGAACAACTGGTGGCCACCGGCAGCACCTGGGAAACCTTCTTCCACCTGATCTATTCGCGGGTGGCCATCACCCACGGCCTGATCGGCCTGCTGATGCCGCTGATCATGGTGATGATCATGACGCGCTTCTTCGGCCGCAATCAGAGCTGGAAGGAAGGCCTGGCAGTGGCGCCCTTCGCCATCTTCACCGCCTTCGCCTTCTCCCTGCCGTACATGGCCGCCGGCGTGTTCCTCGGCCCGGAGTTCCCCTCGATGATCGGCGCCCTGGTCGGCCTGGCCATCGTGGTGCCGGCGGCCAAGGCCGGCTTCCTGCTGCCGAAGGAAACCTGGGACTTCGCCGATCCCAAGGACTGGCCGTCCGACTGGATGGGCAAGATCGAGATGAAGCTGGACGAGGTCGCCGGCAAGACGCCGATCTCGGTGCCCATGGCCTGGGCGCCCTACCTGCTGCTGGCGGTGTTTCTGGTCATCTCGCGGACCTTCCCGCAAGTGAAAGCGGCGCTGATGAGCCTGAGCTTCGGCTGGAAGGACATCCTCGGCGAGACCGGCGTGTCCGGCACCATCGAGCCGCTGTACCTGCCGGGGGGCATCCTGTGCATGGTGGTGCTGGTGACCTTCTTCCTGCATCGCATGCGTCTGTCCGAGCTCAAGGCGGCAGTGGGCGAGTCGAGCAAGACCCTGCTCGGCGCCGGCTTCGTGCTGATCTTCACCATTCCCATGGTGCGCATCCTGATCAACTCGGGGGTCAACGGCGCCGAACTGGTGTCGATGCCGGTGGCCATGGCGCAACTGGTGGCCGATAGCGTCGGCGGCATCTACCCGTTCTTCGCCCCGGCCGTGGGCGGCCTCGGCGCCTTCATCGCCGGCTCCAACACGGTGTCCAACCTGATGCTGTCGCAGTTCCAGTTCAACGCGGCGCAGCTGCTTGGCGTGTCCGGGGCGATGATGGTGGCGCTGCAGTCGGTCGGCGCGGCGGCGGGCAACATGATCGCCATCCACAACGTGGTGGCGGCCTCGGCGACCGTCGGTCTGCTCGGGCGCGAGGGCATCACCCTGCGCAAGACCATCCTGCCGACGCTCTACTACCTGGCCATGGCCGGCGCCATCGCCCTGTTCGCCATGTACGTGATGGGGATCGGCGATCCGCTGCTGGCCAGCCGATAGGGGACGCGCGACCCGACTTTGGTTGGCCCCTGGCGGGCGGCGTTTGCCGTCCGCCAGCTTGGCGCATCCGTGCAATTGCGGTAGCGTGCCGGCACCGTGAGTTTCACCGAGGTCGATATGAAGAAGTGGCAATGCGTGGTCTGTGGACTGATTTACGACGAGAGCCAGGGTTGGCCGGATGACGGCATCGCCCCCGGCACCCGCTGGGAAGACGTGCCGGAAGACTGGCTGTGCCCCGATTGCGGCGTCGGCAAGATGGATTTCGAGATGATCGAGATCGGCTGATCAGGCCTGGTATTCGAATAAACGGCGACCCGAGGGTCGCCGTTTTTGTTTGCGCGACGTCCCGTAGGGTGCGCCACGCGCACCACGAGTCGCCAACACAACAGCCGGTGCGCACAGCGCACCCTACGCAGGACAGCCCGTACCAGCGAGGCAGGCGCACAGGTGCAGAAAAAATCGCCAACGTCATTTAAGCAGCGCCAAAAGCCGGTCGCCCTTCACTTACAGCAGGCAATCACAGCCAGCTTCACTCAAGCGCTCACGCACGAAGGAATACTCAAATGGCTCTGTCGATTCATACCAACTACTCCTCGCTGATCACCCAGACCAACCTGTCCAAGACCAACAACGCCCTGGGCACCAACCAGCAGCGTCTGGGCACCGGTTTCCGCATCAACTCCGCTGCCGACGACGCCGCCGGCCTGCAGATCGCCACCCGCCTCAACGCCCAGTCGCGTGGTATGGACGTCGCCATCCGCAACACCAGCGACTCCATCTCCCTGCTGCAGACCGCCGAAGGCGCGCTGACCGAGATGACCGACATCGTCCAGCGCATGAAGGACCTGGCCACCCAGGCCGCCAACGCCACCGCCAGCGAGAAGGACCGCGACGCCCTGCAGGCCGAGTACGACCAGCTGGGTCAGGAGCTGGGCAACATCGTCAAGAACACCAAGTACGCCGGCGAAGGCCTGTTCAGTGACGGCACCGCCACCGACGGTACCGGTGGCAAGTTCGGCGCCGCCATGGACTTCCAGATCGGCGCCAGCGCCGCCGAGACCCTGACCCTGGACGTGAGCACCTCCCTGGGTGACCTGGCCACCGCTCTGGACGGCCTGTCCGCCCAGTTCGCCACTCCGGACAGCACCACTCCGGGCACCGAGATCGCCGGCGCCGACACCACTGCCGCCAACGGCATGATCGACACCCTGAGCGACGCCCTGGACTCCATCGGCTCCCTGCGCGCCCAGTTCGGTGCCAACATCAACCGCCTGAACCACACCGCCAACAACCTGAGCAACATGAAGGACAACACCGACATGGCCAAGGGTCGCATCATGGATGCCGACTTCGCCAAGGAAAGCGCCAACATGAGCAAGAACTCCATGCTGCTGCAGTCGGGCATCTCCATGCTCAAGCAAGCCGGCCAGATGCCGGGCATGGTCATGTCCCTGCTGGGCTGATCCCGCGTCATCCGGGCGCAACGGACTGCGCCACCCCTCCAGACGCCCCGCACCCGCGGGGCGTCGTCGTTTCCCGCCCCGCCAGCCGTTGCTATCGGCTGTCATCTCGCGCCGGCAAGATGGCCAAGGTGCGGCGAATCCATCGCTTTCCGCTACACAATGGCTAGTATTTAGCCATCGCCAGTGTGAATCGGACGCCGTCCAGGCCAGGCCGCCGCTGGCACAAGACTTGCCAATTGCAATTTCCTGACGCCAGAATGCCGACCGTTTATCGCCCCAGGATTTGCTCTGGCAAATGCCGCTCGTCTCAAGGACTGCATGAACTCCAGCCCCGAAACAACGGCCGCCGAGCCGGAAAGCAGCATCGCCTGCCTGATCATCAAGACCGGGCGCAACGACTGCTACGCGCACTTCTATCCAGCGCTGTACCAGTTGACCCTGGTTCGCAGTGGCATCGAGGAGAAGATCGACCTCGGCTACTCCGGCAGCCGTCTGCTCGAGCGGCTGGTCCGGGAACCCGGCGAGGTGGTTGCGCGCGAGGAGCTGATGAGCCATGCCTGGGCCGACCGGGTGGTGGGCCAGGGCAGCCTCAACCAGCAGATCTACACCCTGCGCCAGATACTGGGTGACGAAAAGAGTCGCGAAATCATCCAGACCCTGCCGCGCCGCGGCTACCTGCTCAACCCCAGCTACCTGGTCTATCCGCCGAGCATCGACGACATCGGCGCGGTTCAGGAGGCCGACGCCCCCGGCACGCCGCCAAACTTCCTGCATCGGCACAGCCGCCGTCGCACCTCCTGGCTGGTGCTGCTGAGTGCGCTGGGCCTGATGGCCGTGGGGCTGTTCGTCGCGCTCTACCAGTTCAGCCTGCCCGCCCGCCTGCACAGCAGCGAGCTGAATCTGGGCCAGATCAGTCTGCTCTACGTGGATCAGGACGCGCAGCGTCTGCAGCAACTGATCCTGCAGACCCACGGGCTGGCCAGCCGCCTGTCCGAGCTGAGCGCGGCACCGGCCGAGCTGATCATCGGCAACAGCGGCGGCTTCTTCGAAGTGCTGTGCATGCAGCCGGGCGGCGGTGCCCGTTCGCTGATGTTCCATGAGAGCCAGCTGGCTCATCTCGCCGACGATCAACTGAACCGGTGCCTGCCATGAGCCAGTATCCGCAACGCGGCCTGAGCCGCCGCTGGCTGCTGGCGGCCCTGGCCAGCAGCCTGGGTCTGCTGCTGGGCATTCTTAGCCTGTGGCTGAACTTCAAATCCAGTGCCGAGCTCGACGGCCGCTACCACTCCACCGGTCAGGTGCAGCTGAGCAATGGCCAGGTACTCGACCTGAGCCACAATCTGCAGGTGCAGGACGGACGCTTCTACGCCATGACCCGTCAGGGCGACAGCATCCTCGAGACCTCGGGCGAGGTGGAGTACGGTTTCCTCGGCAACTACCGCCTGCGCGTCGAGGACGGCAAGCTGACCGGCCTGTCCAGCGAGGCCGACGACGAGCTGGTGTTCAATCTGCTGTACGGCCGACACAAGGGCTCGACCATCCGCCTGGTGACCTTCCGCAATTGCCTCTACGGCGTGGAAACCCGCCAGGTCTACTGCCCGACGCGGATCCGTCAGTAGGGAGCTCCGGACCGAGGACGCCCGGTGCGCACGGCGCCCCCTACGGCCGCCGTCTCGTAGGGCGCGCCGTGCGCACCAATTTCCCTACGATCCCGGCGCGTTGAACTGCGCGCCGCCTTCGCGATAGTCCACCCGCACCTGGGCATCGCCGAACAGCTCGCGGTACAGGCCTTCGGCCTGGCTGGTCAGCAGCAGCAGTTCGATGCGGCGGTTGGCGCCGTTCTGCGGATCGCTCGGCAACAGCGGCATGCCATCGGCCTGGGCGGTCACCTGGAGCACGGCGGAGGTGGGCAGGCCGGCCTCGACCAGCACGTTGCGCGCGCGCAGGGCACGGTCGCCGGACAGATTCCAGTTGTTGTAGCCGCCAACCACACCGCGATAGGGCGTGGAATCGGTGTGCCCGCTGATGATCAGGTGGTTGTCCACCTTGGCCAGAATGCCGGCCAGGCGCTGCAGCAGTTTCTCGAAGTGCGGATCCAGACGCGCGCTGCCACGACTGAACATGAAGCGCTGGGCGTCGTCCTTGATCAGGATGCGCAGACCCTGCGGTACCACCTGCACCTCGATATTGGCTTCGGCGTCCAGCTGCAGCGCCAGCTGCTCCAGCAACTCGGCGAGTTCCTGCATCTGGCCCGGTTCGGCGTAGTGAGGGCGGCGCGGCTCACCCGGCTGGCCTTCGCCGAGGGTGGCACCGGGATCCTCCTGCGGCGTACGCGCCTGGTTGTCGCGGTCCTTGCGCGGGCTGACCTGCACCGGTACGCCATCGAGATCCAGCGGCGTGCGGCTGCTGCCGTCGAAGATGCCGGCACCGCCCTCGACCAGGGGATTGGTCAGCTGGTCGGCATCGGCGCGGCTCTGCTGCTGGTTCTGCGGCTGGATGATCCACAGCACCATGAACAACGCCATCATGGCCATGGTGAAATCGGCGAAGGCCACTTTCCAGGCACCGCCATGCTCGTCGTGGCCGCCCTTCTTGCTGCGCCGCTTGACGATGATCTCGTGTTCTTCGCCGCCACGCTTTCTCATGCCGCGTCCCTTTCATCCTCGTAGCGGTTGACCCAGGTCTCCAGCTGCTTGAATGCGGGTTTGACGTCCTGCTCGATCAGCTTGCGCCCGGCATCCACCGCCAGCAGCGTGGGCTTGCCGGCAACGTGGGCGACCAGGGTGGTGCGCACGCATTCGAGCGCCGACAGCTCGGTCTTGATGCGCTGGCTCATGGCGTTGGACAGCGGCTCCATCACGCAGTAGCACATGAAGATGCCGAGGAAGGTGCCGACCAGCGCGGCCGCCACGTGGGCGCCGATCTCGGCCACCGAACCGCCGATGTTGCCCATGGTGATGATGATGCCCATGATCGCCGCGAGGATGCCGAAGCCCGGCATGGCCTCACCGATCTTGTGCAGCGAGCGCGACGGCTGCAGCAGGATGTGCTCCATGGCTTCGAGCTCCTGCTCGAGAAAGCCTTCCAGTTCGTGAGCGCTGATCTTGCCCATGGCCATCAGCCGGAAGTTGTCGGCGATGAAGGCCATCAGGTTCTTCTCCTGACGGATCAGCGGGTACTTGGCGAACAGCTCGCTCTGCTCCGGCTCCTCGATATGCGCGTCGAGCACCTTGAGGCCGCCGACCTCGACCATTTCCAGCAGCTCGTAGAGCAGCATCAGCAACTGGCGCTGGAACTCCTCGCCACGCCGCTTGTAGACGAATACGCCCTTGATCTGCTGGCACATCTCCACCAGCACTTCCTTGGGGTTGCCCACCACCAGCGCGCCGAGACCGGCGCCGACGATGATCACCACCTCGGCCGGCTGCCAGAGCATGGCCAGCTCGCCGTGGGCCATGACGTAGCCCCCCAGCACGCAGCCGACGATGATCAATGCACCTAGTAACTTCTGCACCCTAGCCTCTCTCGTTCAGGTAGCGGCTGGCCTTGGCGATCGCCTGCTTGCTCAGCTGACAGACGCGCGCGTCGCTCAGCTCCAGCACCAGGGCGATTTCCTTGAGGCTCAGCTCGTGTTGATAGTAAAGGGTCAGCACCAGCCGCTCGCGCTCGCTGAGCTGGCTCAGCGCCTGGGTCAGCAGGCGCTCCTTGAGCACCCGCTCCTCCAATGCGCTGGCACCGCAGACGAAGCCCTCATGGCCGCTCTGCAGCAGCTCGTCGAGGCTTTCGATGGCCTCGCAGGCGTCGGCCTGGAGAAACTCCTGATAGGTCTTGGCGTCGATGCCAGCGGCGGCGAGGATTTCCTCCTCCTGCGGCACGCGACCAAGCTGGCGGGCCAGCTGGCGGATGGCGTCGCGAATCCTGTGGGTCTGCTGACGCACCTGGCGCGGTCGCCAGTCCTGGCGGCGCAACTCGTCGAGAATCGCGCCACGGATGCGCAGCGCAGCGAAGCGACCGAACTGTTCGTCCGGCGTGCCGTAGCGACGCAGGCATTCGAGCAGACCCATCAGGCCGATCTGCTCCATGTCCTCGCGATCGAGCACCTGGTTGGCCTGCAACGCCAGCTGGCTGACGATGCGCTTGACCAGCGGCAGGTATTGCAGCAGCCACTTCTGCTCGGCCCCGGGGGCGAACAGCGCGGCTCCGCCCTGTTCGGCGGCGTAGCGGTAGTCGATGGCGCAGGTGGCGTTCATGGCTAGGCTCTGCTCTTTACTGGACGATCAGCTTGCTGACCAGCACGTTGGCGAACGGCATCGCCAGTTTCTTGCTGGCGAAGTCATCGAACAGTGCCCGCTCCAGGGCACTCTGCAACTCGGGGATGGGCATGCCGCGCAGCTTCTCGAAGCTCATCGCGGACAGGTGTGCCACCACCGAGTTGCGCACCATCGGGTCGATCTGTTCGAGCTTCTTCGGGTCGGTCTCCAGGTCGGCCTGCAGCACCAGGTCCAGCACGAAATAGTGCTCGCGGCTCTCGCCCTGCAGGCTGACGATGACCTTCTCGATGGGGAAGAAGCGGTATTCGCTCTTGGCTTCCTCGGCTTCGCTGCCGGCGCTGCCGATGGAAATGCCGAGCACCGCCTGGCCGGTTTGCATGGACTTGAGCGTGGCGTAGTTGAAGATGGTGCCGCCAACCACCACCAGGGTGTTGAAGATAACCAGCAGCAGGAGGACGCGCGGCATTGTCATGACTACTCTCGATTCACTAACGGGAAATTAAACGGTGACCAGCACATCGCTGGTCGATTGCGCGCCATTGCGCTCGCCGCTGGCGGGTAGCGCGACGGCAGCGGCCACCTCATCCTCGACGAGCCAGCGCTGCGCTTGCGCCTGTTGCTGCTGACGACCGCCCTGAGCATCGGCGGAGACCTGCACGTTGACCTGCACGAAGTTCTGCCCGACCAGCTCCTGACGCAGACGCTCGCTGGTCTGCTGCAGCAGCCTGGCCACCTCGCCATTGGCCGCAGAAAGCTGCACGTTGAGACGGCCGGACTCATGGCTGAGGAAAATTTCCAGACTGCCCAGCTCCGGCGGATCGAGGCGGATGGTGGCGTTCTGGATACGCTGGTTGATCTGCAGCTCGACCTGCTCGCGCAGGCTGTGCAGCATTTGCTCGCCCCACTGTGCCTGCGCTACCGGCAGCTTGAGGCTGCGCTCGGCCGTCAGGGGCTGCGCGCCGGCCTGGGTGGCGGGTGCGCCGCCGGCTGCGGGTTTGTCGCTTTCCACGGTGCCCGGCAGGCGCTCCAGCACCTCGGGCGCCTCGTCAGTCAGGGCAAGCGGCGACGGCAGCTGGCCGGTGCCCTCCGCCGCGAGCGGCAGTGTCATCACCGTCGTGCGCTGCATGGCAGGCGCGGGCTGACGCGCTTCGCTCAGCCCCTCGAGCGCCGGCGCAGGCGCCACCACGGCTGGCTCATGCGGCGGCAGCAGGACCGCAGCCAGCGGCACCGCCTGCGGATCGCGAATGTCGTCCGTGGGCTGAGCCCGCTCGGGCTGCTCGGGCACCTCGCGCGCTTCCACGCGCACGGCCTGCTGACCGAGCATGCCGGCCAGCCACTGCTCGGCATCCGCTTCGACGAGCGGCGCCTGAGCGGGTGCAGGAGCCGCCACCGACGGCGCGCTCACCTCGGCGGCGCTGAAGCCGTGCAGCGCCAGCTGCAGGCCGAAGGCCTGCAGCTCGCCGCTGCCCGCCTGCGCCTCGGCGAAGCCGGCCGGCAAGGTCTCGACAGCGGAACCGCTCAGGCTGACCTGGACGCTCGGATTGATCGACTGCAACACGCTTTATCTCCCACCTTGAAACTGATCGACGCGCAAATAGGCGCTGCGCCCTTCGGCGTACTCCAGGTGCCTGAGCAGCAGCTGCCGCACCCGTTCGCATTCTTGCGCGCAGGCGATGCGCGCCTGTCCGTGCAGCTGCTGCAGACGCCGCTTGGCCTCGCGCACTTCGTCACTCAGCGTCGGCAGCCCGGCCAGCAGCTGCAGGCACGAGCGGATCAGCGCATCGATCTCGCCGATGCGCGTCCAGTCGCCCTGCTCCAGCGCCTCGGCCAGCTGGCCGTGCAGGTGCTGCAGGGCGCGCAGCTCACTTGCGCGCGGCATTCACGCCTTCCCAGCCCTCGCGCAGCACGCCGAGCAGGCCGACCACTTCGTCGAGGCCTTCCAGCGACAGGCTGACGCTGACGTCGGAGAGGCGGTAGATGCAGTAGTCGTAGAGGCGCGCCAGGCCCTGCACCAGTTCGCCGCCGTTCTCGTAATCGAGGGCGCTGTTGAGACCGCCGAGGATGTTCAGGCACTTCTCCAGCGACTGGCCCTTCTGCTGGTAACGCTTGGCCTCGATATGGCCGCGGGCGCGAGCCAGCTCGTCGAGCAGGCCGTCGAACAGCACCAGCACCAGCTCGTAGGGCGAGGCCGCGGCGGCGCGCGCCTCGAGGTCGACGGTGCGGTAGCTGTCGTAACTTTCGTTGAGGTTGTAGGCACTCATCAGAACATTCCGTAGGTCTGCTCCATCGCCGCCATGGTCTGCATGAGACCGGTGTACTGGCGGAGATAGCGGCTGTAGTAGGAGTCGTACTGCTTCTGGATGTTGTCGAACTGCTGATCGACGCGGCGCAGCTGGGTGTTGAGGGTGTCCTTGCGGTTGGTCAGCAGGCCACCGGCGCTGCTGGTGTAGACCGCCAGATTCTTGTCCAGGGTGTCGAGCAGGTTGCCCTTGTCGGTGAACAGCTTCTCGAAGCCCTCCGGGTTGGCCGCCACGGCCTTCTCGAAGCGCGCGTTGTCGATGGTCAGCTTGCCGTTGCGGTTGGCGACGATGCCGAACTCGGTGAGGCTGGCGCCGCCGAACGAGGTGCGCACCAGCTGGTTGAGCATGGTCTCGATGGCGCGCACGCTGGCATCGCCGGCCAGGGGGCCGCGCCCGCCACTCTCGCCGCCGCTGGCGGTGAGCGAGTCGAAGCTGGTCATCAGCGCGTTGAAGGCGCTGACGAAGGTCTGCGCCTTCTCCTTGGTGGCCTTCTGGTCCTGGCCGATCTCGATGGTCAGCGGCGTATCGCCGGCCTTGTGCGCCTTGCTGAAGGTCAGGCTGACGCCGTCGATGATGTTGTCGAAGGTGTTGCTGGTGCTGCTCAGCTCGATGCCGCCCTCACCGCCCAGACGCACGATAGCGTCCCTGGCCACGGAGAGCTCCTGGCGACCGGCCACCGCGCCCTGGAAGGCGGCGTTGCCGCCGGCGCTGAGGCTGATGGCCTGATCGGCGCCGGTCTTCTCGCTGGTCAGCACCAGGTTGACCTGGCCATTGCTGCGCACCAGGGTCGCCTTGACGCCGGTGTTGTCGCCGGCGCCGTTGATCGCCGCGGCCAGCTCGTCGAGGGTGCTCACTGCGCCCAGGTCGATCTCGAACGAATCACCTCCCTGGCCGATGGTCAGGGTACCGCTGCCCAGGTCGCCATCCTGCAGGCCCTGCAAGGCGAGCTGACTCTTGCTGGCCAGCTGCTGGACGAAGAAATCGTAACTGCCGGCCACCGCCTTGCTGCCCACCGTAGCGCTGGCGTACCCCTCCTGGCTGAAGCTGGCGCTGTTAACCAGCATGCTGCTGCCGGCCAGCTTGAGGCCGCTGGCGGCGCTCTTGAAGGTTTTCAGCGCAGTATCCAGGGTCGTCAGCGCGCTGAGCTGCGCCTTGTACGCCGCCTGGTTGCGGTTGGCCTTGGCCAACTGGCCCTGAATCTCGTATTTGGCCAGTTGGGTCGCCATGCTTTGTACGTAATCTGAATCGATAGCCATAGTCGGACACCCGTTTTCCTGAGTGATAGCAATAGCGGTGCCAACAGCTGAAACCCTTGATCTAGAGGGCTTTCGGCGATCCGCCAGGTGAAAGATCCTTTCCGCTCGTGCGGCGACGGACGCCAGGCGGAAGGCCGACTTCCGCCTGCGTCGCGCAGACGGCGGACGTGTCCCTTACACAGGCGACATTAGGAGAGGGCGGCTTAAGGACCGCAGGGTGTCGCGGGGCCGCCCAGGCCGCGCGCACCGCTGGCGATCCGCAGCGATGACGAAGGGGCGCGGTGTGCACGCGGACGCCATGCAGGATGCGCAGGCATCGCAGGACCAGGCGAGATGTGGGCCGAAGCCCGCGGGGCTATTCGCCGCCGACGGCGAAGTTGGGCAGGCTGTTGACCGGCTGGGCGAAGTTGAAAGGGATGGATTCGACCGCCAGGCCGACATTGCGCTGCACCACGAAATGCAGGTGCGGGCCGGTGCTGTTGCCGGTATTGCCGGAACGGGCGAGCAGATGGCCGGTCGCCACGCGCTGGCCCTCGCGCACGGCTACCGAGCCCTTCATCAGGTGCAGGTAGACGCCCATGGTGCCGTCGTCGTGCAGGATGCGCACGAAGTTGCCGGCCGGGTTGTTGCCGCGCCCGCTTTGCTGGTTCTCGGTCTTGATCACCACGCCACCGCGCGCGGCGACGATGGGCGTGCCCTCGGGCATGGCGATGTCCACCGCGTAGCGGCCCTTGGGGGTGAAGTGGCTGTAGGTGCCGTTGGCGCCCTGGGTCTGGCGGAACGGGCCCCCGCGCCAGGGCAGCGGGTAACGATGGATGCTTGGCTGCAGGCGCGGATCACCGAGGGCATAGCGCAACCTGGGCTTGTAGCGCAGCGGCTTGGAGGCGTCCTGCGGGGCGAGGGTGGCCAGGCGGATATTGCTGCGCGGCGGCAGCACCCAGCGAATCGGCTTGTCCGGCGCACCGATGGCGTTGTCCACCTGCTCCAGCTTCAGCTCGATTTCCACCGGGGCGTACAGGTCGTTGCGGATCAGCAGGGTCTCGCCGGCTTCGTGCTTCTTGGTTTCCAGCTTCACCTGGTTGTCCAGGCGCTCGACCATGCGGTCGTTGAACACGAACACCTGGGCGCCGGGCGCGGCCTGATCGCTATAGGTCACCACGCCGTTCTTGTCGACGTACTTGTAGATGGTCAGGGCAGCGGCCTGGCCGCTGAAGGCCAGCAGACTGCAGAGAAAGAACAGACGCCCTAGCATAAGACTCGGATCTAATGGTTTTTTGATATCCGGGTTAGCAAGACTAGCAGCGCACCACGCAGCGCGCGAGACACCGACCGTCAGGCTGTGATGCGGCTCACCGCCATTGGTCGGCCGGGTGCGAAAGGGCCCCGAATTGCATCCGGGCTACGCGCCGGGGACGAAGTGCTTCTGCGCGGTGCCGCGAGCGATCAGGCGCGACAGGTAATCGAGCTTCTGCGGGTCGCGGTCGACGAAACGGAAGGTCAGCTGCAGCCACTCGCTGTCGGGCTTGGGCTCGAAGGCCGCCACCGCATGCAGATAGCCGTTGAGTCGCGCGGTTTCCGCCGCCTCGCCCTGTTCCAGATCGAGCACCGCGCTTTCCAGCACCTGCGGCAATGGCTCGCCGCGCTTGACCACCAGCAGGGCCTCCTTGAGGCTCAGCGCCTTGATCACGCAGGCCATGCTGCCGCCCGGCAGGCGCAGCTGGCCCTGGCCACGGCCGGCCGGCGCCTTGCTGGCGGCGGCGGGCGCAGGCGCGGCGCTCGGCGCAGCGGCAGGCGGCGGGGTCGGTGCACTGGGCTTGACCACCTCGGCCTTGCCGCCGGTCAGCGCGGCCAGCGAGTCGTTGGCGAAACCGCCGCTGCTGAGCATCTTCGGCGGCGCACTGGCAGCCAGCGCCTGCAGCTTGCCGGCGCGGCTCAGCGCCTTCTTCACCTTGGTCACCAGCTGCTCGTTGGAGAACGGCTTGCCGATGTAGTCGGAAACGCCGGCCTGGATCGCCTGCACCACGTTTTCCTTGTCGCCACGGCTGGTGACCATGATGAAGGGCGTGGTTTTCAGGCGCTCCTGCTCGCGGCACCAGGTCAGCAGCTCGAGGCCGGACATCTCCGGCATTTCCCAGTCGCAGAGAATCAGGTCGACATCCTGCCGACCCAGCAGCTGCTGGGCCTTGCGCCCGTTGACTGCCTCGTCGATCTGTACGCCGGGAAAGTGATCGCGCAGCCCTTTCTTGACCAGATCACGGATAAAGGTCGCGTCATCCACCACCAGCACACTGACTTTGCTCATCGGCCACTCCTGTACGAATGGCAATAAGCATAGTCATGGCCAGTGGCCTAAGGCCAACGGAAAACGCCGGACGCGCAACAAATCGCGCAAAGGAAACGGCCCGGCATGTCCCGGGCCGTGCGAAAGCCGCGGCGATCAGGCCTCGGGCTTGCCCTCGACCTCTTCGCGCATGCGCGTCAGGCCGATGTGGCGCACGTCGGTGCCGCGCACCAGGTAGATCACCAGTTCGGCGATGTTGCGCGCGTGGTCGCCGATGCGTTCCAGCGAGCGCAGCGCCCAGATCACGTTGAGCACGCGGGAGATCGAACGCGGATCTTCCATCATGTAGGTGACCAGCTCGCGCAGGGCGGTCTTGTACTCGCGGTCGACGGTCTTGTCGTACTGCGCCACCGACAGCGCCAGGTCGGCATCGAAACGGGCGAAGGCATCCAGCGCCTCCTGCACCATCCGGCGTACCTGGTCGCCGATGTGACGCACCTCGACATAGCCACGCGGCGACTCGCCTTCTTCACACAGCTGGATGGCGCGCTTGGCGATCTTGGTCGACTCGTCCCCGATGCGCTCCAGGTCGATCACCGACTTGGAGATGCTGATGATCAGGCGCAGGTCGGAGGCCGCCGGCTGGCGGCGGGCGAGGATGCGCACGCATTCCTCGTCGATGTTGCGCTCCATCTGGTTGATCTGGTCGTCGATCTCGCGCACCTGCTGGGCCAGGCCGGAGTCGGCCTCGATCAGCGCGGTGACGGCGTCGTTGACCTGCTTCTCCACCAGGCCGCCCATGGCCAGCAGGTGGCTGCGCACTTCTTCCAGCTCGGCGTTGAACTGCTGGGAGATGTGCTGGGTAAGGTTGTCTTTGTTGATCATGTTTCGCTCCGCGAAAGCTGCCGGCTTGGATGGCCATGGTGCGCACGGCGCACCCTACTGGTTGTTAAGGGATGGGCTTTGGCAGAGGGTGCTGGGCAAGGAGGCGGAACGCAGACAGTACCGGTTCCGCCGACGCAGTCCAGCGCCCTCTGACATGGCCATCAGCCGTAACGACCGGTGATGTAGTCTTCAGTCTGCTTCTTGGCCGGGTTGGTGAACAGGGTATCGGTGTCGCCGAACTCGATCAGCTTGCCCATGTACATGAACGCGGTGTAGTCGGAGACGCGCGCCGCCTGCTGCATGTTGTGGGTGACGATGACGATGGTGTACTTGCTCTTGAGCTCGTAGATCAGCTCTTCGACCTTCAGCGTGGAGATCGGGTCGAGCGCCGAGCAGGGTTCGTCGAGCAGCAACACTTCCGGCTGCACGGCCACGGTGCGGGCGATCACCAGACGCTGCTGCTGACCGCCGGACAGGCCGAGGGCCGAGTCATGCAGACGGTCCTTGACCTCGTCCCACAGCGCCGCGCTCTTCAGCGCCCACTCCACGGCCTCGTCGAGCACGCGCTTGCTGTTGATGCCCTGGATGCGCAGGCCGTACACCACGTTCTCGTAGATGCTCTTGGGGAAGGGGTTGGGCTTCTGGAACACCATGCCGACGCGACGACGCAGCTCGGCCACGTCCTCGCCCTTGCGGTAGATGTTGCGCCCGTCGATGTTGATCTCGCCTTCCACACGGCAACCGTCGACCAGGTCGTTCATGCGGTTGAAGGTGCGCAGCAGTGTCGACTTGCCGCAGCCGGACGGGCCGATGAAGGCGGTCACGCGCTGCTTGGGGATGTCCATCTTGACGTCGAACAGCGCCTGCTTCTGGCCGTAGTACAGGTTCAGGCCCGGCACCTGGATAGCCGTGGTCTCGTTGGCCAGGCTCAGGCTCTGCTTGTCGCGGCCGAGGGCGGCCAGGTCGATACCGTGGGTATGGGTTTCGTGTTGCATAAACTCACTCCGTTCGTAGCTACAAGCTGCAAGCTGCGCACCGGCGGTACGCGGCTCGTAGCTGCGTTAGTGATCCAGCGCCTTGTACTTCTCGCGCAGGTGGTTACGGATATAGACCGCGGTCAGGTTGAGCAGGGCGATGACGATCACCAGCAGCAGTGCCGTGGCGTACACCAGCGGGCGCGCGGCCTCGACGTTGGGGCTCTGGAAGCCGACGTCGTAGATGTGGAAGCCCAGGTGCATGATCTTCTGATCCAGGTGCAGATAGGGGTAGTTGCCGTTGAGCGGCAGGCTCGGCGCCAGCTTGACCACGCCCACCAGCATCAGCGGTGCCACCTCGCCGGCGGCACGTGCCACGGCGAGAATCAGGCCGGTCATCATCGCCGGGCTGGCCATCGGGATCACCACCTTCCACAGCGTCTCGGCCTTGGTCGCACCGAGGGCCAGCGAGCCTTCGCGCACCGCACGCGGGATACGCGCCAGACCTTCCTCGGTGGCGACGATGACCACCGGCAGGGTGAGGATCGCCAGGGTTAGCGAGGCCCACATCAGGCCCGGTGTGCCGAAGGTCGGCGCCGGGGCCGATTCGGGGAAGAACAGCCGGTCGATATTGCCGCCCAGCACATAGACGAAGAAGCCCAGGCCGAACACGCCGTAGACGATCGAGGGCACGCCGGCGAGGTTGTTCACCGCGATACGGATCACCCGGGTCAGCGCACCCTGATGCGCGTACTCGCGCAGATACACCGCGGCGATCACGCCGAACGGGGTGACGATCACCGCCATCAGCATCACCATCAGCACGGTGCCGAAGATGGCCGGGAAGATCCCGCCTTCGGTGTTGGCCTCACGCGGCTCGTCGCTGACGAACTCCCACAGCTTCATGGCGTAGAAGCCGAACTTGTCGAGGGTGCTCATGGCGTTCGGGCGGAAGGCCCGTACCACCTTGCCCAGGGCGATCTCGGTCTGCCGACCATCGCTGGCGCTCAGGGTCACGCTGTCGCGGTTGATCTGCTGAACCAGCGCGACCATCTGCTCTTCGAGCACCTTGTAGTCGGCATTCAGCGCGTCGCGGCGCGCATCCAGGGCGGCCTGCGCGTCGGCGTCCAGCTTGCCCTGCAGCTGCAGCTTGCGGCCTTCCAGACGAATGCGCTCGAGACCGTGGTTGATGCGGCCGATGTCCTTCTTCTCCAGGCGCACCAGTTGGGCATGCAGCGCGTCGACGCGATCCAGACGCTGCTGCAGTTCGGACCAGGCAGCATCGCCCTCGGCGACGACCTGTCCGCCTTCCTTGACGTTGATCAGGTTGCCGTAGAAGTTGCCCCATTCGCGGCGTTCCAGCACGGTGATGCCGGCCGGCTTGCGCGGGTTGCTCAGCCACTCGCCGACCACCCAGGTGAAATCGGCGCCGAACAGTTCGCGGTTGCCCACCTTGAGCAGCTCGCGGGTCATGAACTCGCCGCCCTCTTCGGCCACCGGCAGACCGGCGGCGGCCAGACGGGCGCGCGGCACTTCCTCGACCTGCACCACCTCACCGAGCATCACCCGCGCTTCCTGACCAGGCACCTGGTAGTCGGCTTCGAGGATATCGGCCGGCCAGAAATGGCCCAGACCGCGGGTGGCGATCACCGCCAGCAGACCGAGGGTCATGATGATAGCGATGGCCACCGCGCCACCGCTCATCCACACGCCCGGGGCGCCGCTCTTGTACCAGGATTTCAGGTTGTTCTGTTTCACGGACATATACCTTCCAAAACCTTAGAGCGACGAATACTTGGTGCGCAGGCGCTGACGAATCAGCTCGGCCAGGGTGTTCATCACGAAGGTGAACAGCAGCAGTACCAGCGCGGCGAGGAACAGCACGCGATAGTGGGTGCCGCCGACTTCCGACTCGGGCATTTCCACCGCGACGTTGGCAGCCAGGGTGCGCATGCCTTCGAAGATGTTGATGTCCATGATCGGCGTGTTGCCGGTGGCCATCAGCACGATCATGGTCTCGCCCACGGCGCGGCCCATGCCGATCATCAGCGCCGAGAAGATGCCCGGGCTGGCGGTGAGGATCACCACGCGGGTCAGGGTCTGCCAGGGCGTGGCGCCGAGGGCCAGAGAACCGAAGGTCAGGCTCTTGGGCACGCTGAACACGGCGTCTTCGGCGATCGAGTAGATGTTCGGGATCACCGCGAAACCCATGGCCAGACCCACCACCAGGGCGTTGCGCTGGTCGAAGGGAATGCCCAGGTCGTTGGACAGCCACAGGCGCATGTTGCCGTCGAAGAACCAGTTCTCCAGGTGGCCGCTGATCGACAGCGAGAACCAGCCCACGGCGATCACCACCGGGATCAGCAGCGCGGCTTCCCAACCGTCCGGCACGCGGTGGCGGACCGACTCGGGCATCTTGGTCCACAGGTAACCGGCGGCGAGGATCCCCACCGGGGTCAACAGCAGCAGGCTGAATATGCCGGGCAGGTGGTTCTCCAGGAACGGCGCGAGGAACAGGCCGGCGAAGAAACCGAGGATCACCGTCGGCAGCGCCTCCATCAGCTCGATCACCGGCTTGACCTTGGTGCGCATGCGCGGCGCCATGAAGTAGGCGGTGTAGATTGCCGCGGCCACCGCCAGGGGCGCGGCCAGAAGCATGGCGTAGAAGGCGGCCTTGAGAGTACCGAAGGCCAGCGGCGAGAGGCTCAGCTTGGCCTCGAAATCGGTGTTGGCCGAGGTGGACTGCCAGACGTAGTCCGGCTCCGGGTAGCTCTCGTACCAGACCTTGCCCCACAGCGCGCTCCAGGACACTTCCGGGTGCGGGTTGTCGACCACGAAGCGCTGCAGCTTGCCGTCCGACTCCACCAGCACGCGGCTGGCGCGCGGCGACAGGGCGGCAATACCGCGACCTTCGGCGACCTGCTCCTTGAGCAGGGTGCGGTGCGCGGTGCTGTGGAAGATGCCCAGGCGACCGCTCTCGTCCAGCGCCATGAAGCCCTTGCGGCGCTCCTCGGGGAGGATCTGGGTGATGGCGCTGGTGCCCAGCTGGAAGCTGCGGATCGGCTGGAAGGTGGACTTGCCGTCGCCATCGCGCACCATGAACCACTGCTGGATGCCGCCCTTGGCGTCACCGATCATGATCGAGATGCCGCCCAGCAGCGCCTTGGCGCTGGTGACGCGATTGGAGGCGTCCTTGAGCAGGTCGTAGCGGCCGTTGAGGCTGCGCTTGCGCAGATCGAAGACATCGGCGGTGGAGTCGCCGTTGAACACGTACAGCCACATCTGCCGCGGGTCGAGGATCAGCTGGGTGATCGGCTCGCCGATCTGCGGCAGGCCGATGCGCTCCTCGCTCAGGCTCACCTCGCCGGTGAACAGATTTTCCTCGCGCCCGATGCTGATCAGGTGCAGCTCACTGCCAGTGGCACCGGCCAGCATCAGGGTGCCGCTGTTGAGGTTCAACGCCACGTGCTCGAGCGGGCGACCCTGCGGGTCCAGCTCGATGGGCGTCTCGCCGTAGGGGTAGTCGATCTGCGGGGTGATGACGCGGACGTTGTCCGGATAGCTGACCTTGTAGTTGTGCTGAACGATCAGCACCTGGCCGTTGGACAGGCCGAGCACGGCGCGCCGGCTGCCCGGCTGATCCTGCGCTACCGAGGCGACGCTGACGCCTTCCGGCAACGGCAGTTGCAGGCGCTGCAGCGGCTCGCCGGTGCGCAGCTCGAAGAACTGCACCACGCCGGCGTCGTCCAGACGCATGGCCACCTGGTTCTGCTCTTCGATGGCCAGCAGCAGGGGCGCACCGGCCTGGCCGAGCCAGGCCGGCTGCTGGGCCTTGCGCGCCTCGATTTCGGCGCCCTGGAACATGGGCAGCACCACATGGGCCAGGTAGAAGAAGATCAGGGTGATGGCACCGAGTACCGCCAGGCCGCCAATCGAGACGTACCAGCGCGCCAGGCGATCCTTCAGCGCGCGCAGGCGGCGCTTGCGTTGCAGGGCGGGGGTGTTGAAGTCGATCCCCAGGGGGTTCTGCGGTCGGTTCACGGTGTCGTTTGCCAAGTCGTTCATGCGAGAAGTCTCTGCGCGGGCTCGAGTGCAGCGCATGCGGCTGCCCAGGCCTGCCAATCTAGCGGGCTTGTATGACAGAAAAGTTACAGTCAGCTGACATGACGAAACCCGCCACTCCTAAGAGGGCGGGTCGCGTTCTGTAAGGCGTCTAGCGCGCGGCCAGGCTTACAGACCCAGTTCCTTCAGGGCTTTCTCGGCCACTTTCGACGGCAGCGGGATGTAACCATCCTTCATCACCACTTCCTGGCCTTGCTTGGACAGCATCAGCTTGACGAACTCGGCGTCCAGCGGGCTCAGCGGCTGGTTCGGCGCCTTGTTGACGTAGACGTAGAAGAAGCGAGCCAGCGGGAACTTGCCAGCCAGGGCGTTCTCTTCGGAAGCTTCGAAGGCTTCGCCGCCTTTCTTCGACAGCGGAACGGCGCGCACGCTGGAGGTCTTGTAGCCGATGCCCGAGTAACCGATGGCGTTCAGGGTGCTGGAGATCGACTGCACCACGGAAGCCGAACCCGGCTGCTCGTTGACGTTGGACTTGAAGTCACCTTTGCACAGGGCTTCTTCCTTGAAGTAGCCGTAGGTGCCGGAAACCGAGTTGCGGCCGAACAGCTGCAGCGGCTTGCTGGCCCACTCGCCGGTCAGACCGAGGTCACCCCAGGTCTTGATGTCCTTGTCGCCACCGCACAGGCGGGTGCTGGAGAAGATCGCGTCGACCTGCTCGATGGACAGCGACTTGATCGGGTTGTCCTTGTGCACGAACACGGCCAGGGCGTCGATGGCCACCGGAACGGCGGTCGGCTTGTAGCCGTACTTCTCTTCGAAGGCCTGGATTTCGCTGTCCTTCATCGGACGGCTCATCGGGCCCATGTTGGCGGTGCCTTCGGTCATGGCGGGCGGCGCGGTGGAGGAACCGGCGGCCTGGATCTGGATGTTGACGTTGGGGTAGTTCTTCTTGAACTCTTCTGCCCACAGGGTCATCAGGTTGGCCAGGGAGTCGGAGCCGACGCTGGACAGGTTACCCGATACACCGGAAGTCTTTTCGTAGTTCGGCAGAGCCGGGTCGACGGCGGCTACAGCAGATACGGCGCTTACGCCGGCGGCGGCGAAAGTCAGGGCCGCCATCAAACGCTTCAGTTTCATGCCTTGCTCCTAGCAGGATAGTGTTGGTTGAGCGGGCCAAGTATCTGCAGGCCTCGTGAACACTCTATGAAACGAATGTGACAGTTAAATGAACGTCGACGGCTTTCGGGTACAGCAGAGAGAAAGCGCTTCGGATGGTTTGGGAAAAGAGTGGGTGATACCGGACTGGCAAGTTTATGTACGTATCGCTCACGGGCTTAGCACTATCCACTACCGCATGCGCTGGGCGTTTGGGTTGCGCCCCTTACGGGCGCCACACCTTGATTCGCTGCGCTCACCCTTCGGGCCAGCCTGCGGCTGTTACTCCGCTTCGCTGCGTTTCCTCGCTCCGGCGCCGCTCCGGGGCCGGCTTACAAGGGCCTTCCCTGGCCCTTTAAGCGGGGCCGCCATCGGTATCTCGCCGCATCCCTGCGGCTCGTCCCCCTACGCAACACCTCCGCTCGGCCTCCTGAAGGGGATCGGGTCGCGAGCTTGCGAAATCTCCAGAAGATCAAAGTCGGTAGCGTTTGGCTTTTGCTCTTGAAGCGCGATCTCACAGACGACGCCCCAAGTCCCCTTCAGGAGGCCGAGTGGAATCACCATGGAAGGGGTTGAGCGGCATGGATGCCGCGAGAGCCGTGATGGGCCAGGGATGGCCCTTCGTCGGTGGGCCGCATCCGGTCGTGCCCCTGGAGTGGTGATGGAGCGAGGGAACCCCGGCGCAGCCGGGGCCGGATGTAGGGGTGTGTTTCTTTGCTTACTTTCTTTGCACAAGCAAAGAAAGTGAGTCGCCCGTGAGGGGCGAAACCAAGACGAGAGATCGACACGCCAATGATCTTGGCCCGGATATAAATAGCGCAAAAGCACACACTTATCTGCCAGTCCAGTCTGCTCAGCCCCCATAAAAAGCCCCCGCACGCAATGCGTGCAGGGGCTCGGATGACGCACTGGGGTTACTGCATGTTCTGCTTCAGCGCACGCATGCGGTCATGGCAGGCGCGCACCTTGGGCATCTCCACCGCCAGCAGTACCCGCACGTCCTGGTCGGCGCTCTCCAGTGCATCCTCGAAGGCATGCAGGATGCGGTCTTCGGCCTCTTCCAGCTGGGCCACGTAGGCGGCGTCCTCGTCCTTGGACAGGGTGGCGCGGGTATCGGCGTAGAGCTGGCGCAGCTTGCCCAGCAGGGTGCCGCCGCTCGCCGGGTCGGCCTGGTTGGCGGCCACCTTGACGCTCAGGGCGTCGATCACCTCGGTCTTGGCCCGCACCATGTCGCGGAACAGCGCCTGCAGGCGGATGTCCTTGACCTCGTCGTGGGCATGCTCGTAGAAGCGCTTGCCGTCGCGGGTAATTTCGATCAGTTCGTTGAGTTGTGCGGTCTTGCTGCTCATGGGATCTCTCCTTGGCTATGGGACTTGCGGTTGTCGGCCATTCCGTCGGCCGGTATCGGTCAGGTTCAGCTGCTGATGCGCAGGGCGTCGGCATCGACGCCGCGCACACCGCGGATATTGCGGGCGATCTCCACCGCCAGACGTTTCTCGGCACTGCTCAGCACGCTACCGCGTAGCCTGACCAGGCCGTCCTCGGTGTCCACCGAGATGTTCAGCGCATCAAGGTTGCGGCTATACAGGAAGCTGGCCTTGACCTTGCTGGTGATCCAGCTGTCGCTGATGTCTTCGCGCGCTTCCTCGACAGCCGTCTGCACCTCGCTACTGCTGCTGTCGGCGGTGCTGATGCTCAGGTGATTGAACACTTCGCGCACGCCATCGGTGTTGGCGGCGAGCTGGCCGGCCAACTCCTTGGCGGCCGGGGTCTGCGCGTGGCCGCTGAGGGTGATGGCGCCGTTCTGGCTCTTGACCTGGATATCCAGGCCACGGGTGTTGCTGTTCCACAGCAGCTTGGATTTCACCGTCGCCGCCAGGCTGGCGTCCTCCAGCTGCTGCACCAGCCGCGGCGGCTCGTTCTCAGCGGTGGCGGCATCGACCACGATGCGGTTATCCACGCGCTCCACCCCCTTCACGCTCAGCGCCACCTCCTCGGCCAGCTCCTTCTGCACCTCGCTTTCGACTTGACCATCAAGGGTGGCGCGGCCCTTCTCGACTGCCACGTCGAGCCTGAAGGGGTTGAGGTGACGGTTCAGGGCGAAGGCCGTCCAGATCGAACCCTCCTGGCGTGCGGCCTCGATCTGCTCGGTCAGCCCGTCCGTGGCAGCATGGCTGGCCAGGGGCGTCAGACTCAGCAGCAGCGCAGTGCCACCGGCCAGCATCAGGGTTCTCAAAAACGGCATTACAGGGTCCTCGCGGGTGAATCACGAGAACAATTTCGCAAGGCCCGTGCCAGCCCGGACAAAAGAAATAATCCTTTTAAAACAGATACTTATTAACCACTATCAGGCGCCCCCTGCGTGCAGGTTGCAGGGTTGCAGGCATACTACCGTGCAACTTGCACGACTTTTACCTGACTAACCTCCATCGACCAGTCACAGGGAGCAACAACATGGCAGCGTCAGAACAGACCAGCGGGCGCATTCTGCTGGTGGACGACGAGGCGGCAATCCTGCGCACCTTCCGCTACTGCCTGGAAGATGAGGGCTACGAGGTCGCCGGCGCCAGCAGCGCGGCGCAGGCCGAAGCGCTGTTGCAGCGCCAGGTGTTCGACCTGTGTTTCCTCGACCTGCGCCTGGGCGAGGACAATGGCCTCGACCTGCTGGCGCAGATGCGCATCCAGGCCCCCTGGATGCGCGTGGTGATCGTCACCGCCCACTCGGCCGTGGACACCGCGGTCGACGCGATCCAGGCCGGCGCCGCCGACTATCTGGTCAAGCCCTGCACGCCGGACCAGCTGCGCCTCGCCGCCATCAAGCAGCTGGAGGTGCGCGCCCTGGCGGCGCGGCTGGAGGCGCTGGAAGGCGAAGTGCGCAAGGCCAAGGACGGTCTCGACTCGCACAGCCCGACGATGATGGCGATCCTGGAAACCGCGCGCCAGGTGGCGGCCACCGATGCCAACATCCTCATCCTCGGCGAATCCGGCACCGGCAAGGGCGAACTGGCCCGCGCCATCCACGGCTGGAGCCGCCGCGCCAAGCGCACCTGCGTGACCATCAACTGCCCGTCGCTGACCGCCGAGCTGATGGAAAGCGAGCTGTTCGGCCATGCCCGCGGCTCCTTCACCGGCGCCAGCGAGAGCACCCAGGGCCGGGTCAGCCAGGCCGACGGCGGCACCCTGTTCCTTGACGAGATCGGCGACTTCCCGCTCGCCCTGCAACCCAAGCTGCTTCGCTTCATCCAGGACAAGGAATACGAACGCGTGGGCGATCCGGTCACCCGCCGCGCCGATGTGCGCATCGTCGCCGCCACCAACCTGGATCTGGACGAGATGGTGCGCGAGGGGCGCTTTCGCGAGGACCTGCTGTATCGCCTCAACGTCATCACCCTCAAGCTGCCGCCGCTGCGCGAACGCCATGAAGACGTGATGTCCCTGGCCGAGCGCTTTCTCGCCCACTTCGTCAGCGATTACGGCCGCCCGGCCTGCGGCTTCAGCCCCGAGGCGGTCGCCGCCCTGCAGTCCTACCACTGGCCGGGCAACATCCGCGAACTGCGCAACGTCATCGAGCGCGCCAGCATCATCTGCCAGCAGGAGGCCGTGGAGGTCGCCCACCTCGGCCTCGGCGGCAGCAGCGATGCGCCCAACGGCGCCATCCGCGTGGGCGCGCCCATGAGCCTCGAGGAGTTGGAAAAGGCTCATATCGCTGCCGTTCTGGCCAGCAGCAACACCCTGGACATGGCCGCCAGGACCCTGGGCATCGATACTTCGACCCTGTATCGCAAACGCAAGCAGTACAACCTCTGACCATGGAATCGCCATGAAGCTGTCGATGAAGCTTCGCACGCGTCTGTTCCTCAGCATTTCCGCGCTGATCACCGTGGCGCTGCTGGGGCTGCTGCTCGGGCTGTTCAGCGTCACGCAGATGTCCCGCAGCCAGAGCGACCTGATCCAGCGCGGCTTCACCGCCGTGCAGATCGGCCAGAAGCTGCGCCAGCACCTGGGCGACGAGCTGATCCTGCTGATCGGCCAGACACCGAACCCGGAGGCCCTGGAAAATATCCGTCAGGCCTTTCGCAGCACCCTGGCCGAAGGTTTCGGCGCCAAGCTGGGCGCGGACTACGTGCAGGGCCTCGAGCAGGCCGCGATCCTGCATCGCCAGATGGAACAGGTGGCTGAAAGTGCCACTCCTGCCGGCCAGTCGCCGCACAACCTGGCTGGCAACATCCCCTTTACCGAAGCCTTCCAGAAGCTACGCAACCACCTGCTGGATCAGCAGGACCGGGTCGTCAGCTGGGTCATCGCCGCCGAGCACAAGGCCGGCGAGCGCTCCCGGCTGATCGCCGGCCTGCTGGTGATGACGGGCCTGGCCGTGCTGGCGATCGGCGTCATCACCGCCAACGGCATCGCCCGCCGTTTCGGCGCCCCCATCGATCTGCTGGCGCGCGCCGCGGACCAGATCGGCAAAGGCCAGTACGACGTGGTATTGCCGGTGTCACCAGTGGTGGAGCTGGCCGTGTTGAGCCGCCGCTTCGGCCTGATGACCGAGGCCTTGCGCCAGTACCATTCGAGCAATCTCAAGCAGCTGCTCAACAGCGAAGGCCGTCTGAAGGCGGTGCTCGACAGTATCGACGACGGCCTGGTGATCCTCGATGCCCTGGGCCGCGTCGAGCATGCCAATCCCGTGGCCCTGAGCCAGCTGTCGTGGAAGCAGGACATACAGGATCAGCCCATCGGCCCGCTGCTGCCCGGCCACGCCGTGGACGAGGCATTGCGCCAGGTGCTGGCCGGCGAGCCGATGCGCGCGCCACCGGCAGACCTGCAGATCGACCGCAACGGCGAGGTTCGTCTGCTGGCCTGGGCCCTGACCCCGGTACAGGTTCGCGAGGGCGGCAGTGTCGGCGCCGTGATGGTGCTGCGTGACGTCACCGAGCAACGCGCCTTCGAGCGGGTACGCAGCGAATTCATCCTGCGTGCCTCCCATGAGCTGCGTACACCGATCACCGGCATGCACATGGCCTTCAGCCTGCTGCGCGAACGGCTGCAGGTGCCAGCGGGCGGACGCGAGCAGGACCTGATGCGCACCGTCGACGAGGAAATGCGCCGCCTGGTGCAGCTGATCGACGACCTGCTCAACTTTTCGCGCTACCAGAACGGCCTGCAGACCCTGCAGCGGGTCCCGTGCGATCTCGCCGTCATGCTCCAGCAGGCGCGCCAGCGCTTCACCGACGAAGCAAGCGAGCGCGGCGTGACCATCACCTGCGAGCTGCACCAGCCGCTGCCGCGCCTGAGCCTCGATGAGGGCCAGCTACACCGCCTGCTCGACAGCCTGCTCAGCAACGCGCTGCGCCACAGCGACTCGGGCGGCACCGTGACCCTGCAGGCGCACCGCCACGGCGAACAGGTGATCGTCAGCGTGCAAGACCAGGGCGAGGGCATTCCCTACGAACAGCAGGCGCGCATCTTCGAGCCGTTCGTGCAGATCGGCCGGCGCAAGGGTGGGGTCGGGCTGGGGCTGGCCTTGGCACGGGAGATCGTGCAGCTGTTTGGCGGGCAGCTGGGCGTACGCTCCCGCCCGCGCGAAGGCGCCAACTTCTACTTCAGCCTGCCGGTCTAGCGCCCGGCTAGCGCAAGGCGTTCGGTCAGCGCAGCACGGGGTCGAACTTGAAGCGGCGACCCAGCATCAACGCCAGCAGGAAGCCGAGACCGAAGACGGCAGCGGCGCCCTTGAGCAGCAGGCTGACCGGCTCTCCCAGGCCGGGCATCAGCCAGAGGCTGGCCAGGCTCAGGAGCGTCATGATCAGCAGGATGACGGCACTTCGGGACATGGCGCAATTCCTTGTCGGTCAGAACACCCAGCGCGGCGTGCTGACGGCGGGACGCGGTTCGCGGTTGGCGGTATCGGTCTCGTCGGAGATGCGCAGCCACTGGGCATCGTCCTGGGCACGGCGGGAGCCGCTGGATTGACTCAACTCGCGCTGCTCGGCAGAAGCGGATTCGCGTGACTGAGCATTGGAAACGGTAAGGTCGGCGGTCCTGGCACTGGCGCCGGCCGAACCGATGAAATCGTTGGCGTAAGCCCCGTTGACCAGCAATGTAGCGACGCAGAACAGGCTCAGTCGGACGAGGTACATGGCGCTTCTCCATCAGCAGGTCAGTCGGGGCTTACGGGACTGATTTCTGCAGCGCTCATGCCAATCCGAAACGACACAAAAAATCCTTATAAATCAGGCACTTATTCTAAAAATAAAAGCCATCTGCCTTGCACTTTGCAAGATGCATGAAACGCGACACATGCAATTTGCACGATCAGACGCGGCGCGGTAGCAGGACGCTGAAGCAGGAGCCCTCACCCAGGCGGCTGCTCAGTTCGATGCGCCCTCCGTGGGCCTGCACGATCTGCTCGCTGATGAACAGGCCGAGCCCAAGCCCCTGGGCGACACCGGCGTCGCAGACCCGCTCGAACTGCTCGAACACCCGCCGCTGGTCCGCTTCGGAAATGCCCATGCCCTGGTCGCGCACCTCGGCGCGGACGGTCTCGCCCTCGCTGCTGACCCGCACCAGCACCGGCTTGCCGCCTCCGTAGCGCAAGGCGTTGGTCAGCAGGTTGGCCAGCACCTGCTCGATGCGGAACTCGTCCATCATCACCGGCGCGGGGCCGTCCACCTGCAGGTCGATGTGGTTGCCCTGACTGGCGAACTGCGCGGCCAGACCCTCCACGACGTTGCCGGCCAGTACGCCGAGGTCTCCCGGTTGGGGTATCACCGAAAGCTTGCCGGTACGGATGCGCGACACGTCCAGCATGTCGTCGATCAGGCGGCTCAGGCTGCGGATCTGTCGCTCGTCGCGGGCGATCATCTCGTGCAGCTTGTCCGGGGTGAAGGCATCCGTGCGGCCCTGCTCCAGGCGCAGCTTGCGCAGCTGCACGTCGAGGATCAGGCCATTGAGCGGGGTACGCAGCTCGTGGGAGGCGATGGACATGAACGAGTCGCGCATCTGCACCGCCTTCTGCAACTCGGCCTGGGTCTCGCGCAGCTCGGTGAGCAGGGCCTCCTGTTCGCGCCGCGCGGCCTCGAGCACTTCCAGCTGCTGGCTCAGCGCCTTGCGGTGACGGTACAGCTCGACGAACATCGACACCTTGCTGCGCACCTCGAAGGGCGATAGCGGCTTGTGCAGGAAATCCACAGCGCCGCTCTCGTAGCCCTTGAAGGCATAGTCCATGTCGCGGCCGACGGCGCTGACGAAGATGATCGGGATATGCCGGGTCTTCTCCGTTCCGCGCATCAGCTCGGCCAGTTCGAAACCGTTCATGCCCGGCATCTTCACATCGAGGATGGCCAGGGCGAATTCATGCTCGAGCATCAGCGACAGCGCCTCGTCGGCGCTACTGGCCTGGAACAGCGTGCGATCGTCGCTCTGGATCAGCGAGCGCAGAGCCAGCAGGTTCTCCGGCAGGTCGTCGACGATCAGCACCTTGGCTTCAATCTTCCTTAGCATGGCGGGGCATCCAGTTCGGCCAGCAGCAGTCGCATGGCGGTGAGGGGCAGGAGAAAATCCGGTTGCAGCAGCGCCAGCGCCGCCTCCGGCATGGTCGGGACCTGGGCGTCGGCGGGGTCCTGTACCAAGGTCAGGCCGCCGGCCCGCTGGATCGCCAGCAGGCCGGCCGCGCCGTCCTCGTTGGCTCCGGTGAGCAGGGCGGCAGCCAGCCGCGCACCGTAGGCGTCGGCAGCGGACTCGAACAGAATGTCGATCGACGGCCGCGAGAAATGCCGCGGCTCCTCGCGACTGAGGGAAAAGCTGCGATCCGCCTCGATGGACAGGTGATAGCCGGCCGGCGCCACGTAGACCACGCCGCCGCGCAGGTATTCCTTGTCCGCGGCCTCCTTGACCTGCAGCTGCAGGCGCCGAGCGAACAGGTCGGCGAGCAGGCTGTCGTTGCGATCGGGCTGATGCAGCAGGCACACCACCGGCAGGCGGTAGCTCGGCGGCAGATCGACGAGCAGCTGCAGCAGCGCCTCCACGCCGCCGGCGGAGGCGCCCAGCAGCAGTGCCTGCAGGGGCACGCGGGGGCGGCCACGCAGCATGATCCTCTGCTCGTTCATCGCTTGCGAAAGATCCGCTCGGGCCGCGCCAACGCCTCGAACTGGTTGGCATAGGCGGAGAAATCCAGGCTTTCCTTGCTGCCCAGGCCGAGGAAGCCGCGATGGCACAGCGAGTCGTGAAACAGCCCGAGGGCACGGTCCTGCAGGTCACGGTTGAAGTAGATCAGCACGTTGCGGCAGGACACCAGGTGGGTCTCGGCAAACACGCTGTCGGTGGCCAGGCTGTGATCGGCGAAGGTCACGTTGGCCCGCAGCGACTTGTCGAACAGCACCCGGTCGTAGGCCGCCGAGTAGTAGTCGGAGAAGGCGCGCTTGCCGCCGGACAGCTGGTAGTTCTGGGTGTAGGTGCGCAGGTTGTCGAGGGCGAAGATGCCCTGCTCGGCCTTCTCCAGCGAATGCGGGTTGATGTCCGTGGCATAGATCATGGTGCGCTCCAGCAGGCCTTCCTCACGCAGCAGGATAGCCAGGGAATACACCTCTTCGCCGGTGCTGCAGCCGGCCACCCAGACCTTCAGGGAAGGATAGGTGTGCAGCAGCGGCACCACCTGCTGGCGCAGCGCCAGGAAGTAGCCGGGGTCGCGGAACATTTCGCTGACCGGGATGGTGAGGTACTGCAGCAGCTGCATGAACACCTGCGGCTCGTGCAGGATGCGCTCCTGCAGGGCCGAGATGGTCGGGCAGTCCAGCTGCACCTGCGCCTGCCGCACGCGGCGCTTGAGCGATGCCTTGGAGTAGTCGCGAAAGTCGTAGCTGTAGCGCAGGTAGATCGCTTCGATCAGCAGGCGCAGCTCGATCTCGTCAGGCATCAGAGACGCTCCAGCTTGGGCATCCACACGCGGATCAGGGAGAACAGGCGATCCAGGTCGATGGGCTTGGCCAGGTAGTCGTTGGCGCCGGCCTCGCGGCAGCGCTCCTGGTCGTCCTTCATCGCCTTGGCCGTCACCGCGATGATCGGCAGGTTGTTCCAGCGCGGCTGCTGGCGAATCTTGCGGGTGGCCTCATAACCATCCATCTCCGGCATCATCACGTCCATCAGCACCAGATCGATGTCGTCGTGCTCGTCCAGCTTGGCCAGCGCCTCGAAGCCGTTGCGGGCCACCTCCACCGCCGCCCCCTTCTGTTCCAGCGCACTGGACAGGGCGAAGATGTTGCGTACGTCGTCATCCACCAGCAGCAGGCGGCGCCCTTCGAACAGTTTTTCCCGGCTGCGCGCGGTCTTGAGCATGCGCTGATGCTCGCTGGACAGCGACGACTCGACCTTGTGCAGGAACAGGGTGACTTCGTCCAGCAGACGCTCCGGCGAGCGCGCGCCCTTGATGATGATCGAGCGCGAATAGCGCAGCAGCTCGGCCTCTTCTTCGCGGGTGAGGTTGCGCCCGGTGTAGACGATCACCGGCGGGAAGGAGCAGATGTCCTCCTCGGCCATGCGCCGCAGCAGCTCGTTGCCGAGCATGTCGGGCAACTTGAGGTCGATGATCATGCAGTCGAACACCGTGTCGCGCAGCTTCTCCAGCGCTTCGCCGGCCAGGGCCACAGCGCTGATCTCGATGTCCTCGTCGCCGATCAGACGGGCGATGCTGTTGCGCTGCAGCGGGTCGTCCTCGACCAGCAACACGCGCTTGACCTGCTGATTGAGCTTGGCCTCCAGCTTGCCGAACACCTCCTTGAGCTGGTCGCGGCTGGTGGGTTTGAGCGCATAGCCCACGGCGCCCAGGTGCAGGGCCGCCTCGCTGTGGTCCTCCACCGAGACCACATGAACCGGGATGTGACGGGTCTGCGCGTCGTCCTTCAGGCGCTGCAGCACGCCGAGCCCGGAATCGTCGGGCAGGCGCATGTCCAGCAGAATGGCGTCCGGACGGTACTGACGAGCCAGCTCCAGCCCCTCGTCGGCACTGGTGGCCACCAGGCAGGCGTAACCCAGTTCGTGAGCCAGATCGAAGAGGATGCGGGCGAAGCGCACCTCGTCCTCCACCACCAGCACGCGGCGGCCGCCGCGTTCACCCAGGCGCTCGCGGTCGTCGGCGAAGGGCGCTGGCGCGCGCGGTGCGGCAGGCAGCGGCGCCGCCGGGACGGAAGCGACCACTGCCGGCGGCGAAACCGGGGCAGCGGGCAGCGGCCGGGCCGGCGCGCCGTGGTCCAGCAGCCGCTCTGGCAGCAGCAGGGTGAAGGTGCTGCCCTCGCCGGGCACGCTGCTGACGCCGATGGAGCCGCCGAGCAGGCCGGCCAGATCGCGCGAGATGGACAGCCCCAGGCCGGTACCGCCGTAACGGCGGTTGGTGGTGCCGTCGGCCTGGCGGAAGGCCTCGAAGATCACCTCCTGCTGATCCGGGGCGATGCCGATACCGCTGTCGCTCACGGCAAACGCCAGGGTCTGCTCGTCGTGGCGCGACACGCGCAGGGTCACGCCACCGCGGTCGGTGAACTTGAAGGCGTTGGACAGCAGATTGCGCAGGATCTGCTCGGCACGCTGGCGATCGGTGAACAGCGTCTGCGGCAGCTCGGCCTGGCGCTCGATTTCGAAGCTCAGGCCGCGCTCGCGTGCCAGCGGCTCGAACACGTCGCTCAGGCTCTCGAGCATGCCGGCCAGCGGCGTGCGCTCGGGGCGCACCTCGAGCTTGCCCGCCTCGACCTTGGCGATGTCGAGAATGTCGTTGATCAGGTTGAGCAGGTCGTTACCGGCCGAGTAGATGGACTCGGCGAACTTGACCTGCTCCTCGTCGAGGTTGCCCCGGGCGTTTTCCGCCAGCAGCTTGGCCAGGATCAGCGAGCTGTTCAGCGGTGTGCGCAGCTCGTGACTCATGTTGGCGAGGAACTCGGACTTGTAGCGGCTGGCGCGCTGCAGTTCCTCGGCGCGCTCTTCCAGTTGCGCCTGGATGCGACCGAGGGCGGTGTTGCGCTGGTCCAGCTCGTCGCGCTGGTCGGCCAGCGTCTGCGCCTGCTCGGAGAGCTTCTCGTTGGTCTGTTCCAGCTCGGCCTGCTGGGTCTCCAGGTGGGCCTGGGACTCCTTGAGCACACGGGCCTGCTGCTCCAGCTCCTCGTTGGCGGCGCGCAGTTCTTCCTGCTGGGTCTGCAGCTCCTCGTTGAGCTGCTGGGTGTCGGCCAGCACCTCCTGCAGGCGCTGGCGATAGAGCGATGCTTCCAGCGCGGTGCCGACGCTGGCGGAAATGGATTCGAGAAACTCGCGCTCGCGAGGCTCGAGCACGCGCATGAATGCCAGCTCGAGCACGCCGTTGACGCGATCCTCCGACTGCAGCGGCACCAGGGCGACACTCACGGGCTGGCCATCGCCCAGGCCCGAGGTGACCTTGATGTAGTCTGCGGGCAGGTTGTCCAGACACACCAGGCGGCGCCGCTGGGCGGCCTGCCCGACCAGGCCCTCGCCGCGGTAGAACTCGTCCCTGAGAGCCTCGCCCTCGCTGAAACCATAGCCTGCGATACGCCGCAGGTCGCCGCTGCGGGCATCGCGCTGGTACAGCGCGGCGACCACGCAGTCGAGGTATTCGGCGAGGAATACCAGCGAGCGCTCGGCCAGCTCGTTGACCTGCGGCTGGCCCAGCAGGCGCTCCGACAGTTGCGTCTGTCCGCCGCGCAGCCAGGCCCGCTGATGCTGCTCCTCGGCGTACTCGGCCTGCTTGCCCAGCGCCGCGGAATAGGTGTGCGAAAGGTTCAGCAGCTCGCGCCGGCCGAACAGGGCCAGCAGGGCGCTGAACAGGATGCTGACCACCAGATAGATGCCGGCGCCCCAGGTGGTGGCGCTGCTGACCTGGGCATTGCGGTGCCGGCGCAGGTCACGTTCGCTGCTGATGAAGGCATCCAGCTCTCCGCGCATGCCATCGGTGAGGTTCTTGCCGCGGCCGCTGCCCACCTCTTCGAGAATATCGCGGCCGTTGCGACGGCTGGCGATCACCTCCTGGGCGAAGGCATCCCACTGCGCCTGCATGGCCAGCAGACGCTCGAGGCGCTGCGCCTGGGGCGGATTGTCCTTGACCATGGTGATCATCTGCTCGACCAATGGGCGGTACTTGCCGCGGGCCAGCTCGTAGGGCGCCAGATAGTCCTCGCGGCCGCTGAGCAGGAAGCCGCGCATGCCGGTCTCCAGGTCGAGTGTCAGCTTGTACACCTCGCTGGCCCGGTTCAGCACCTGATCGGTGTGCTCGACCCAGCGGATCACGTTGAGCAGGTAGCCGATCAGCACCGCGAAGAACAGGGCGCTGACCAGGCCCAGACCAAGCGGCAGGCCGACGTTACGGTTGAGAATGCGGCGAAAGCTCTTTTCGTCCATTGCGGACTCGTTCGACACTGGGACGTCCATTCGATGTCTCGCTTCTGCTTATCTATCCTGAAGGCCTGTGGCACACTGACCGCCCGCAGACCCCGAAGTTTGCCAAACATTTGCGTATTCTGCGCGCCGAAACAGAGAGTCCCATGACCGAAACCGGCTCCGCCATCGTCAAGACCATCGTACTGGTCGAGGACGACGACGTCGTTCGCCAGCTCACTGCGCAGGTACTCGAAGAATTCGGCTATCGCGTGCAGGCCCTGCGCGACGGCAGCAGCGCACTGGCACTTTTGCAGAGCGATCAGCCCTGCGATCTGCTGATGAGCGACATCGGCCTGCCCGACATGGACGGGCGTGCGCTGGTCGAGGCTGCGCGCAAGCTGCGCCCCACCCTGCCGGTACTGTTCGCCAGTGGCTACAACGAGCGCGAGCTGCTCGACGAGGTGCGCGCCCGCGATACGGCCGCCGCCACCGACAGCATCGTCAAACCCTACGATCTCACGGTGCTCGCCCGTCGCCTGGAGGAACTGGCGAACAAGCGGAGCGGCATCTAGGCTGGACGCAGATCCCTGGACAGGAGAGTCTGCGATGCGCCGTGCCAACCCGCTTTGCCTTCTGTTTGCTGGCTTGCTGCTGAGCGGTTGCGCCAGCCAGACCACCAGCCCCACGCAGTTTTCGGGCTACCTCGCCGATTATTCGCAGCTCCAGCCAGCCACCTCGGCCACCGGCGCGCCCGTACTGCGCTGGATCTCGCCGCAGTTCAAGGCCGAAAGCTACAGCGCGGTGTACATCGAGAAACCCACCTTCCATCCCCAGCCCGTGCCCAACGAGCAGATCAGCGCACAAACCCTGGAGGAGGTGCGCAATTACCTGCATCAGGCGTTGATACGCGAAGTGCAGGGGCGCATGAAGGTGCTCAGCGAACCGACCATGGACAGCCTGGTACTGCGCAGCGCCATCACCGGCGTGACGGTGGCCACCGAGGGGCTCAAGGCCTACGAGGTGATCCCCGTCGCCCTGGTCGTGGCGGCTGCGACAACCGCCGCGGGCACGCGCGACCGCGACAGCGAGATCTTCATCGAACTGGAGGCGCTGGACGCCCGCAACAGCGAGCCGATGGTCCGGGTGGTGCGCAAGGGCCATGGCCTGACGCTGGAAAACAGCAGCACCCAGCTCACGCTGGATGACCTCAAGCCGGTGCTCGACAGCTGGGCACGGGACGCGCGGGACTTCCACCCTGGGTTGCGCTGACCGACTGCCGCGCTCAGCCGCACGGATCGTGCGGCATCAGGGGTATCGATAACCCTTGCCGCCGCCCGGCGGCAAGGCCAGGCTCGGCGCAACACCACAAGCAAGGACCTGCCATGCCCAGCATCGATCCCAGCCGAGCCGATCTGGCCGAATTCGCCACGCGCATGCCAAGCGACACGCCGATCCTGATGCTCAACCTGTTGCGCTTCAACGACCAGGCCGCGTATCCCGCCGACAGCGCACATGCGCCCTGCAGTGGCCATGACGCCTACGCCCGCTACAGCCGCACGGCACTGAGCAAGGTACGCGGCGTGGGTGGCGAGGTGCAGCTGCTGGCCAATGCCCACATGGCCCTGATCGCGCCGGCCGGGGAGCACTGGGACCAGCTCGTGCTGGTGCGCTATCCCTCGACCGCCGCCTTTCTGAGCATGCTGGCCGACCCCGAATACCAGGCCGCCACCGTGCACCGCAGCGCGGCGCTGGCCGATTCGCGCCTGATCGGCACGACACCTGCCTGAGCGCTAACCCGCCGCCTGCTGGTTGAGCACCAGCAGCCGCGCTGCGGTTTCGGCGTCCGGCTGGCCATCGTAGTTGGCCGGGCGGTACTTCATCTGGAAGGCGGCAATGACATTGCGCGTGGCTTCGTCCAGCTCGCCATGCCGGGGCACGGTGTAGCCCTGCTGCGCCAGCTGCTCCTGGAACCACTCGATGCCGGGCAGGCTGATGGCGAACAGCGCCTGCTGCCGCGCCACCCGCGCCTCGTCCGGCCAGGGCACCAGGCCTTCGTCAGCCAGCCGCTTCCAGGGGAACAGCGGCCCTGGATCGACCTTGCGCTGCGGCGCCACGTCGCTGTGGGCGATGATCGAGCCCAGCGGCAGCTGGTGGCGCTGCACGATGTCCTTGAGCAGCACGATCAGGGTGTCGATCTGTTGCGGGGCGAACGGCTGCCAGTAACGACCGGCCGGGGTCTCGTAGTACCCCTGGTTGACCAGCTCGATGCCGATGGTCGAAGCGTTGAGCCAGGTCCGCCCCTGCCACTCGCTGACGCCGACGTGCCAGGCGCGGCGATTCTCGTCCACCAGGCGGTAGACGGTCGGCGGCGCGTCGCCGATCAGGTAATGGCTGCTCACCTCGGTCTGCGTCAGCAGATTCAGCGAACGCTGCAGATCGGCCGAGGTGTAGTGCAGCACCACGTACTGCACGCGGCTGTTCTGCCCCGTTGCGGTGTGGCTGTCGTCGATGCGCAGCCCGCCGGTGCAACCGGCGAGCAGGACAAGAAGCAGGGCAAGGCTGAGAGACTTCATGCGTGACCGAATACGCTCTGCAGGTTGTCCAGCAGCATGTCGACGCTGAGCATGATCAGCAGCATGCCCATCAGTCGTTCCACCGCCATCAACCCGCGATTACCGAGAAAACGCTGCAGGAACGACGCCTGCAGCAGGATGAATGCCGTCGCCGCCCACGCCAGGATGACCGCCAGGTAAAGCTCCCAGAGCGGCCCGGTGTGAGTGTTGCGCAGGGTCATCAGCACTGCCAGGGCCGAGGGCCCGGCCACCGCCGGCGTGGCCAGCGGCACCAGCATCGGCTCGCCATCCGGCACGTCGCCGAGCAGGCCCTGCGGGCTGGGAAAGATCAGGCGCATGGCGATGACGAACAGGATGATACCGCCGGCAATGGCGGTTGCCTCGCGCGACAGCCCGAGGCTGGAGAGGAATTTGTCACCAAAGGTGAGGAACAGCAGCAGCAGGCCGAGGGCGAACAGCAGCTCGCGCGCAGCGATCCACAGGCGTCGGCGCGGCGCGACGTTCTTCAGCGCGGCGATATAGATGGCGATGTTGCCGAAAGGGTCGGTGACCAAAAAGATCAGCACGGCGATGCTGAAGATGTCCATGGGCGTCTCCGATGACAGGGACGCATAGTCTAGGGCCTGAGGGGGCATCCCAGCGAGCCGGCCGCCAGGTCAGGTTGCAACGCGGACTCGGTACCGGGGCATTTTTGTGACCACCTCCAGGCAAAGCGTTCCCGAAGCGCTCGCAGAAAGAAATGTATACAAAGCTGTAGCCAATATAGCCATTAAGTGTCTACAGTACGCACACAAGAACAACAGCGAGTAGCTTGCCCATGACCTCCACCCCTCAGCGCCCCGAGGACGAGAACCTCGGTATCGGCTCCAATCTTCTCTACGGCCTGCAGCACGTACTGACCATGTATGGCGGCATCGTCGCGGTGCCCTTGATCGTCGGTCAGGCGGCCGGCCTGTCGCCTGCGGACATCGGCCTGCTGATCGCCGCCTCGCTTTTCGTCGGCGGCGCGGCCACCCTGCTGCAGACCCTGGGTCTGCCCTTCTTCGGCTGCCAGTTGCCGCTGGTGCAGGGCGTGTCCTTCGCCAGCGTCGCCACCATAGTCGCGATAGTCGGCGCCAATGGCGGCGAAGGCGGCCTGCCGGTGGTGTTCGGCGCGGTGATAGGCGCGGCGCTGATCGGCCTGCTGATCACGCCGGTGTTCTCCAAGATCACCAAGTTCTTCCCCCCGCTGGTGACCGGCATCGTCATCACCACCATCGGCCTGACGCTGATGCCGGTGGCCGCGCGCTGGGCCATGGGCGGCAACAGCGCCGCGGCGGACTTCGGCAGCATGGGCAACATCGGCCTGGCGGCCTTCACCCTGGCCACGGTGCTGCTGCTGAGCAAGGTCGGCAGCGCCACCATCTCGCGTCTGTCGATCCTGCTGGCGATGGTCATCGGCACCCTGGTGGCGCTGGCCTTCGGCATGGCCGACTTCTCCCGGGTCGGCGAAGGCCCGGTGCTGGCCTTCCCGGCGCCGCTGCACTTCGGCATGCCGGTATTCGAGGTGGCGGCGATCGTCTCGATGCTGATCGTGGTAATGGTGATCCTGGTGGAAACCTCGGCCGACATCCTCGCGGTGGGCGACATCATCGATACCAAGGTGGACTCCAAACGCCTCGGCAACGGCCTGCGCGCCGACATGATCGCCAGCATGGTGGCGCCGCTGTTCGGCTCCTTCACCCAGAGCGCCTTCGCCCAGAACGTCGGCCTGGTGGCCGTGACCGGGGTGAAAAGCCGCTACGTGGTGGCCACCGGCGGCCTGATTCTGGTCACCCTCGGCCTGCTGCCGATCATGGGCCGGGTCATCGCCGCGGTGCCGACCTCGGTGCTGGGCGGCGCGGGTATCGTGCTGTTCGGCACGGTCGCTGCCAGCGGTATCCGTACCCTGGCCAAGGTCGACTACCGCAACAACATGAACCTGGTGATAGTCGCCACCTCGGTCGGTTTCGGCATGATCCCCATCGCCATGCCGAGCTTCTACCATCACTTCCCGGCCTGGTTCGAGACCATCTTCCACTCCGGCATCAGCTCGGCGGCGATCATGGCGATCCTGCTCAACCTGCTGTTCAACCATTTCACCGCGGGCAATTCCGACCAGCAGTCGGTGTTCGTGGCCGGTACCGAGCGCAGCCTGCGCTATCGCGACATCGCCGCCCTGCATGAGGGCGACCATTTCATCGGCGGCAAGCTGTATGACGCACAGGGCAACGAGGTGCCGCTGCAGGACGAGGAAGAGGCCCACGGCAAGACGCAGACCAGACGGCAGGCGGCCTTGGCCGACCACTGAGGCGGCAGCGGCGGGCCTCAGCCCAGTTCGACGCGATTGCGCCCGTTGCCCTTGGCCCGGTACAGCGCCTGATCGGCACGCTCGAATACCGCCTCGGCGCTCTCGCCGTCGCGGAATTCGGCAAGGCCGGTGGAGAGGGTGATGGTCACCGGCTCGCCCTTGAAGTGAAACGGACAGGCCTCGATGGCGGCGCGCAGGGTTTCCAGCAACTGCATGCCACCCTCCAGCGGAGTGGCCGGAATCAGCAGCACGAATTCCTCGCCACCGAAACGGGCGATGAAGTCGGTCTTGCGCAGGCGCTTGTGCAGTTCGCCGGCGATGATCTTCAGCACCCGGTCGCCGGCCAGGTGCCCGTAGCCGTCGTTGATGCGCTTGAAATGGTCGACGTCGAGCACCGCCAGCAGCAGCTCCCCGCCGTAGCGCGCGCGGCGAGCCACTTCCAGCTCCAGGCGCTCGCTCCAGGCCGCCCGGTTGGGCAACCCGGTGAGCGGATCGAGCAGGGACTTCTGCCGCTGCTCCTCGATGTGTTCGCGAAACTGCTGCGCCTCGCGCTCCATGTCGGCGACACGCTGCACCAGTCCCTGCAGGCGCTCGGCCACTTCCTCCTCGCGACTGTCGCGCTGGCGCTGATGCACGCTGACGCTCTGCAGCAGACCGTCCAGGCGCTGCTCCAGCGCCTGCTTGAGTGCCTCCAGATCGGCAGCCTCCTGCACGCGGTTCTGCAGATCGGTGACCTGGTCGCGCAGCTCCTGGTTGAAGCTGCGCGCGCTTTCCACCGACGCGCTGTAGCCTTCGTGCGCCTCGCTGAGGGTGCCGAGGAAGGCTTCCAGCCGCTCGTTGAGCTGCTTGAGGTAGCCGGCGAATTCGCGCTGACCGCTGTCGGTCACGGCCAGCACCAGCACCGCCAGGTCATCCAGCACCGGCACCAGTTCGTACCAGTTCAGGCCACCTTCCAGGCGCAGACGCAGGGCTTCGCCCTGCGGCCGATGCCGGGCCGGCAGTTCGAGCTCATCGAGCAGGCTGCGCAGGCTGCTGGCGATATGCGGCGCCACGGCGCTGTAGCCCGGCTCGCTGGTCGGCAGCGAGAAGGGGCTATCCTCATCCTCGGGCTGCGGCACCAGGCCGGGCGGCAGCGGCAGGCTGTCCAGCGCCGCCCGCGGCGCCAATGACGATCGTGCAGGCGCGGCAGTACTGAGTGCGGCGGCAGGCGCGGGCACCGGTGCGGCCGGCGAGTCGAGGAGTTCGGCGGCGATCTGCTGCGTCTCGCCAGCAGCGGCAGCCACCTGTTCGGCCGGTTGCGCCTGTTCGGCGGCATCGCCACGACTGCCGAACAGACGCTGCAGCAACCCCGGCTGTTCCTGGGCCGGCGCCTGCAGCACGGTCAGCGCCTGTCCCTGCAGGTTGCGCAGCTGGCTGAGCAGCGCCGGCAGCTGATGCTGCTGACCCACGGCGGCCTGCAACTGCTTGCCGAGGCTCTTCAGCGCCTTGCGTACCTCGCGCGGCGGCTGCAGGCGCTGCAGCTGCTCGACCAGGCCGGCCAGCGCCGCCGTCGCCTCTTCGGCGCGCTGCTGGCGACGCTGCTCCGAATCCAGTACGGCCCTTTCCAGGCGCGGAATCAAACCGCCCAGCGCGGCATCCATGTCGTCGCGGCGCAAGATGTCGCGCATCTCCTGCATGCACTGGTCGACCGCCTTGTCCGCCCCCTCGGCGGCCAGGCTGCTGCGCACCAGGCCACGGCGCAGCAGATCCAGGCGCAGCTCCCAGCGCCGCTCGAGCTTTTCCTGCTGCTCCAGGCTGCTCAGGTATTTGTCTTTCCAGCGTTGCGCGTCATCGCTCATACGACTTACTCAGGGGATGGCGTCTTCAGCATAGGCATTGGCGCAGCATTCTGAGCGCCCGGCAGACGGATTTCCACGGCCACCGGCAGGTGGTCGGAAATCGGCTGGCTGAGCACGTCGACGCGCCCCAGTTCGAGTTCGGAACTGAGCAGGATATGGTCCAGGCAGCGCTGTGGCCGCCAGCTGGGGAAGGTCGCTTCGGCCTGCGGGGCGATCAGGCCGAGATCGCGCAGCGGCGAGTTCTCCAGCAGGTCGACGGCATGGGTGTTCATGTCGCCCATCAACACCAGGTGGCGGAACTCGCCGACCCGCTCGCGGATGTAGGCCAGCTGCCGGGTACGGGTACGCGCGCCCAGGGCGAGGTGCATCATCACCACGCACAGGGCGTGTTCGCCCTCGCCCAGCTGCAGGAAAATCGCCCCGCGCCCTGGTGGCCCCGGCAGCGGGTGATCCTCCAGCAGGGTCGGACGCAGACGGCTGAGCACGCCGTTGCTGTGCTGGGCGAAGCGCCCGAGGTTGCGATTGAGCTGCTGATACCAGTAGGGAAAGGCGCCCTGCTGGGCCAGATATTCCACCTGATTGACGTAGCCCGAACGCAGGCTGCCGCCATCGACCTCCTGCAGGGCGACCAGATCGAAGTCGGCGAGCAGGTCGCCGATGCGCTGCAGATTGCCGGCACGTCCGGCATGCGGCAGCAGATGCTGCCAGCTGCGGGTCAGGTAGTGATGGTAACGCTGGGTGTTGATGCCGACCTGCACGTTGAAACTGAGCAGACGCAACAGGCCGTCGCTGGGCCATTCGGCGTTGGGCTGGCAGTGCGGGTTGACCCGTGGGTCGCACAGGCCAACCGCACGAGTCTTTCGCCAGCGGCGCAACATGCTCGGCGCCCGCGGCCGCTTAAAGCGCGGCGCGCTCCTTGGCGATCAGGTGGTCGGCGACCTCGAGGGTCTGCTGCGGGCCACCGGCCGAGCCCAGGTCGAAGCGGTACTTGCCGCCGACGATCATCACCGGCACACCGGTGATCTGGTAGGCCATGGCCAGCTTCTTGGCCTTTTCCATCTGGCCTTTGACGGCGAAGGAGTTGAAGGTCTTGAGGAAGGCGTCGCGATCGACACCCTGGGTGGCGACGAAGTCGGCGAATTCCTCGGCGGAGCCCAGCTTCTTCTTCTCCTGGTGGATGGCGGTGAACACGGCGTCATGCACCTTGTGCTCGACCTTCATCATTTCCAGGGTGATGAACGCCTGGCCGTGGACGTTCCAGATACCGCCGAACAGGGCGGGGATGCGCACGAAGTTGACGTCGTCCGGCAGCTTCTCGACCCAGGGGTTGAGGGTCGCTTCGAACTGGTAGCAATGCGGGCAGCCGTACCAGAACAGCTCCACCACCTCGACCTTGCCAGGCTTGGACACCGGCACCGGGCTCTTCAGCTCGACGTACTGCTGGCCAGCCACCGGCTCGGCATGAGCGGTGATCCCGAACAGGCTGCTGATGGCCAGAGCGGCGCCGAGAATCAGGTTACGCATGGGGTACTCCTTGGTAGTAGGCATCGCCTCGTGGCGAATCGCTAGTAAGACCGGATGACACGAGGCAGGTTCCGGCCATTGTAGCCGCGGCGCAAATGAAAAAGGGTGGCCGCGGCCACCCTTTGTCTTACCAACTGCAACAGTGGTCGCTTGCAACAACCGCTTAGTGCAGACCCTGGATGAAGCTGGAAACCGCCTCGATATCCTTGTTGCTCAGCTTGGCAGCGATGGCACGCATGATCATCGCGTCGCCGTCGTTGGTGCGGTCGCCCTCGCGGAAATCGGTCAGCTGCTTGGCCACGTAAGCGGCGTGCTGGCCACCCAGCTTCGGGAAACCAGCGGCGGCCAGACCGGCACCATCAGGCGAATGGCAACCGGTGCAGGCCGGCATGCCCTCTTCCAGCTTGCCGCCGCGGAACAGCGCTTCGCCGCGCTCGACCAGCTTCGGATCGGCAGCGCCGACGCTCATCTGCTGGCTGGCGAAGTAGGCGGCGATATCGGCCATGTCCTGATCGCTGAGGTTGTCCAGCATGCCGGTCATCTCGACCACCGGACGCGCACCGGACTTGATGTCGTGCAGCTGCTTGAGCAAGTAGCGCTCGCCCTGACCGGCCAGCTTGGGGAAGTTTGGCGCGGGGCTGTTGCCATCGGCACCATGGCAGGCACCACAGACAGCGACTTTGCCCTGACCGGCTTCGGCATCGCCAGCAGCCTGTGCCACGCCGGTGAGGCCCAGGGTCAACAGCAGACTCACGAGTACTTTGTTCATCAGCTAATCCAATTACGGCTAAGAGAGAAGGTTATCGGGCGGGCCCACTCATTCGGTCATCAGCTTGATGACCGCCTGGTAGTCCTCTGCGGTGCAGTCCATGCACAGACCGCGCGGCGGCATGGCATTCAAACCATTGGTGACGCTCTCCACCAGTGCATCCATACCCTTGGCCAGACGTGGTTCCCAGGCGGCCTTGTCGCCCTTGAGCGGCGCGGTGGGAATCTGGCCATTGTGGCAGACGCCACAGGAGCGGTCGTACACGGCTTGTGGATCCTGAGCGGCATGGCCATTGAAAGACAACATCAAAACGGCAGCCGCGAGCAGCATTTTCTTCATCAGATCGACCTCATCAGGGAGGGAAACGTCCTGCCTTCTATCGAGCAGAGCCTTTGATCGTTCCCCTTAATCGGGTTCCTGCGGGTGGGACAAAGCGCACACAAAATCTGCGGCATTATATACTGGCAACGCTGAAACGGAAACGACGCCGCTTGCCGCGCCCCCCGGCGTGCCGCAGGTGCGCGGAAATGTCGCAAGTCCTCGTACCGCTGAACGGGAATCGAGGCACCCACCGGATACCCCCATGCTCCCGAAGAATCCCATCATCGGACTGTGCCAGCAGGCCAGCTTCCTCATCAGTGCCGCCAAGGTCGATCAGTGCCCCGAGGACAGCGGCCTGGAAGTGGCTTTCGCCGGCCGCTCCAACGCCGGCAAGTCGAGCGCGCTGAACACCCTGACCCATGCCAGCCTGGCGCGCACCTCGAAAACCCCGGGTCGTACCCAGCTGCTCAATTTCTTCCGCCTGGATGACGAGCGCCGCCTGGTGGACCTGCCCGGCTACGGCTACGCCAAGGTGCCGATCCCGCTCAAGCAGCACTGGCAGAAGCACCTGGAAGCCTACCTGGGCAGTCGCGAGAGCCTCTGCGGCCTGGTGTTGATGATGGATATCCGCCACCCGCTGACCGAGTTCGACCGGATGATGCTGGACTGGTCGGTGGCCAGCGGCATGCCGCTGCACATCCTGCTGACCAAGGCCGACAAGCTGGCCTTCGGCGCGGCGAAGAACGCATTGCTCAAGGTGCGTCAGGAAATCCGCAAGCAGTGGGGCGAGGGCATCAGCATCCAGCTGTTCTCGGCGCCCAAGCGCATGGGCGTGGAAGAGGCACAGATGGTACTGGCCGGCTGGCTGGACCTGTTGCCGCAAGAGGATGAAGAAAGCGCCGAGGAGGCCTGAAGTAGGGTGCGCTGTGCGCACCGAGACCGTAGAGAGTATCCGGTGCGCACAGCGCACCCTACGGAACTGTAGCCGCCCTCTCCCGCTAGGGGAGATCACCATCTGAATGCGCGTACGGCACTTTTCTGCAGGCAAAAAAAACCCCGAGCTTCGTATGGGGAGGGAGAAGTTCGGGGTTTAAGGTCTGAACCGCTAGGGCGGGGTTCAGATGTCTGCCAACACTTAACACAACAAAGGAGCATTGAAGGGCTTTGCGGCCATTCATGAGCTCTGACCGGGCGGCGCCGCGGAAAGTTCATCGCCTTCTTAAAAACCATTTGCCATAAGAAAGCGTCGATTCAGCCCTCAAGACCATAAGCCAGAGCTGCCGCGGCCTCGCGCCGCTTCGCGCGGGTCAATGCGCTTCGTCCCAGTTGGCGCCTACGCCGACTTCCACCAGCAGTGGCACATCCAGCTGCGCGGCCCCACCCATCAGCACCTTGAGCTGGGCGCCGACCTCTTCGAGCAGATCCTCGCGAACCTCGAGAACCAGTTCGTCGTGCACCTGGAGAATGATGCGGGCGTCGATGCCGCTGCCTTGCAGCCAGTCATCCACAGCGATCATCGCGCGCTTGATGATGTCCGCCGCAGTGCCCTGCATCGGCGCGTTGATCGCCGCGCGCTCGGCGCCCTTGCGCATGGCCTGGTTCTGCGCGTGGATCTCCGGCAGGTACAGGCGGCGACCGAACACGGTCTCCACATAGCCCTGCTCGGCAGCCTGCGCGCGGGTGCGCTCCATGTAGCTCAGCACGCCGGGATAGCGCGCGAAGTAGCGGTCGATATAGGCCTGCGCCTCCTTGCGCTCGACGTCGATCTGCTTGGCCAGGCCGAAGGCGCTCATGCCGTAGATCAGGCCGAAGTTGATGGCCTTGGCCTTGCGCCGCTGGTCGCTGGTCACCTCCTCCAGCGCCACGCCGAACACTTCGGCGGCAGTGGCCTTGTGCACGTCCAGATCATGGCGGAAGGCGTCGAGCAGGCCTTCGTCCTTGGCCAGGTGGGCCATGATGCGCAGCTCGATCTGCGAATAGTCCGCCGCCATCATCTTGTAGCCCTTGGGCGCGACGAACGCCTGGCGAATACGCCTGCCCTCGGCGGTGCGGATTGGGATGTTCTGCAGGTTCGGGTCGCTCGACGACAGACGGCCGGTCGCCGCCACCGCCTGGTGGTAGCTGGTGTGGATGCGCCCGGTGCGCGGGTTGATCTGCTCCGGCAACTTGTCGGTGTAGGTGCTCTTGAGCTTGCTCAGGGAGCGGTACTGCATCAGCACCTTGGGCAGCTCGAAGTCCTGCTCGGCCAGCTCGGCGAGTACTGCCTCGGCAGTGGAGGGCTGGCCCTTGGCGGTCTTGCTGATTACCGGGTAGCCGAGTTTTTCATAGAGGATCACGCCCAGCTGCTTGGGCGAGGCCAGGTTGAATTCCTCGCCGGCGATCTCGAAGGCCTTGCGCTCCAGTTCCACCAGTTTTTCGCCCAGCTCGACGCTCTGCTCGCCGAGCAGCTTGGCATCGACCAGCGCGCCGTTGCGCTCGATGCGCGCGAGCACCGGCACCAGCGGAATTTCGATCTCGCGCAGCACCTTGGCCAGTGACGGCACGGCCTCAAGCCTGCCCCAAAGCTCCTGGTGCAGGCGCAGGGTCACGTCGGCGTCCTCGGCGGCGTAAGGGCCGGCCTGCTCCAGGGCGATCTGGTCGAAGGTCAGCTGCTTGGCGCCCCGGCCGGCGATGTCCTCGAAGCGGATGGTGCTGTGGCCCAGGTATTTCAGCGCCAGGCTGTCCATGTCGTGGCGCGTGGCGGTGGAATCGAGCACGTAGGATTCGAGCATGGTATCGAAGGCCACGCCCTGCACGGCGATGGGCGTGCTGGCATTGGCCAGGACGTTGATGTCGTACTTGGCGTGCTGGCCGACCTTGGCCTTGGCCGGGTCTTCGAGGATCGGCTTGAGCGCCTTGAGCACGGCGTCGCGGTCGAGCTGCTGCGGCACGCCCATATAGCTGTGCGCCAGCGGCACGTAGGCAGCCTCGCCGGCCTTGACCGCGAAGGACAGACCGACCAGCTGCGCCTGCTGCGCGTCGATACTGGTGGTTTCGCTGTCGAAGGCGATCAGCTCGGCCTGCTCCAGCTTCTTCAGCCAGGCGTCGAACTGTGCCTGCTCCAGCACCAGCTCGTAATCGCCGGCGCCCATCGGAGGGGTCTCGGACGCTTGCTCGGTTGCCAGCCCGGCAGGCTCGGCGAACAGGTCGCCGGCCGGCACGGCGGCCTTGGCGGCCAGGGCCTTGTTCTGACGCAACAGCTCGTCGAGCCAGGCCTTGAATTCGAGCTCGCCGTACAGCTGCACCAGGGTCGCCTGATCCGGCTCGCCCGGGTGCAGCGAATCGATCTCGATGTTCAGCGGCACATCGGTCTTGATGGTGGCCAGCTGGTAGGAGAGATAGGCCATCTCGCGGTGTTCCTCGAGCTTGGCCGGCAGGCTCTTGGCGCCGCGGATCGGCAGCTCGGGCACCTTGTCGAGGTTGGCGTAGAGCACGTCGAGGCCACCGCCGACGCCGACCAGCAGGCCCAGCGCGGTCTTTTCGCCTACACCGGGCACGCCGGGGATGTTGTCGACCTTGTCGCCCATCAGCGCCAGGTAATCGATGATCAGCTCGGGACCGACACCGAATTTCTCTTTCACGCCATCGATGTCGTAGACGCTTCCGGTCATGGTGTTGACCAGCGTAACGTGCGGGCAGACCAACTGCGCCATGTCCTTGTCGCCGGTGGAGATCACCACGTCGCGCTGCTGCGCCGCGGCCTGGCGGGCCAGGGTGCCGATCACGTCGTCGGCCTCGACCCCCTCCACGCACAGCAGCGGCAGGCCCAGGGCGCGTACGCTGGCGTGCAGCGGCTCGACCTGCACGCGCAACTCGTCCGGCATGGACGGGCGGTTGGCCTTGTACTCGGCGAACAGCTCGTCGCGGAAGGTACCGCCCTTGGCATCGAAGACCACGGCGAAGGGGCTGTCGGGGTACTGCTTGCGCAGGCTCTTGAGCATGTTCAGCACACCCTTCACCGCACCGGTAGGCATGCCCTTGGAGGTGGTCAGCGGCGGCAGGGCGTGGAAGGCGCGGTACAGATACGAGGAACCGTCGACCAGAACGAGGGGAGCTTGGCTCATGCGCGGGATCAACCTTTTCGGCGGGTGCGGCGCTAACAGGTAGTTGAAAAACGTAGGCGAGGCAGCCAGTGCAAGGCAAAAACAGGCGAGGAAGCGGAGTTTACGAGCTGTAAATGAGCATTCTGAGCCTGTTTTTAACGCAGCAATGGCAACGCAGGTAGTTTTTCAACGGCCTGTTAGAATGACCGCATCATTGAAAAATAAGGAGCAAGGTTACCATGGGTACAGCCAAACGCCTGTTGCTGGTCGGCCTGCTGGCCTGCCTTCCGCTTGCCGCGCACGCCGATGACCCGGTGTCCGGCGACCCGGACGTGACCATCCGCCAGGATGGCGACCGCACCATCGAGGAATACCGCGTCAACGGCTTCCTGTACGCGATCAAGGTGATCCCGAAGAACGGCAAGCCCTACTTCCTGGTGCGCGCCGACGGCAGCGACGGCAACTTCATACGCTCGGACGACCCGGACATGCTGATCCCGTCCTGGGAAATCTTCAGTTGGTAACAAGGCAGTTCTGATATGTCGGTATTCACCCCCCTGGAGCGTCACGAGCTCGAAGTCTTCCTGGCGCCCTACGGGCTTGGCCGGTTGCGTGACTTCCAGGGCATCGCTGCAGGCAGCGAAAACAGCAACTTCTTCGTCAGCCTGGAGCAGGGCGAGTACGTTCTGACCCTGGTCGAACGCGGCCCGGTGGCCGACCTGCCGTTCTTCATCGAACTGCTCGACGTACTGCACGACGCCGGCCTGCCCGTGCCCTACGCCCTGCGCACGCAGCAAGGCGAAGCGCTGCGCAGCCTGGCGGAAAAACCGGCGCTGCTGCAGCCGCGGCTGGCCGGCAAGCATGTGCGCGAGGCCAACGCGCACCACTGCCAGGAGGTCGGCAGTCTGCTGGCACGCATCCATCTGGCCACCCGCGATGCACCCATCGAAAGACGCAGCGATCGCGGCCTGGACTGGATGCTGGCCGAAGGCCCGAGCCTGGCCCTCAAGCTCGACGAGCAGGCGTTGCCGCTGCTGCGCGATGCGCTGGCCGAGATTGCCGAATTGAAGCCGCGCATCCTCGCCCTGCCGCGGGCGAATCTGCATGCCGACCTGTTCCGTGACAACGTGCTGTTCGACGGCAACCACCTGGCTGGCGTGATCGACTTCTACAATGCCTGCTCGGGGCCGATGCTCTACGACCTGGCGATCACCCTGAACGACTGGTGCTCGCACGAGGATGGCAGCCTGGACGGCGCTCGCGCCCGCGCGCTGCTCGGCGCCTACGCGGCGCTGCGCCCCTTCACCGCCGCCGAGGCCGAGCTGTGGCCGACCATGCTGCGCGTGGCTTGCGTGCGCTTCTGGCTGTCACGCCTGATCGCGGCCGAGTCGTTCGCCGGGCAGGAAGTGCTGATCCACGATCCCGCCGAATTCCAGCGGCGCCTGGCGCAGCGCCAGCAGGTCAATCTGCCGCTGCCATTCGCGCTGTAGGGTGCGCCGTGCGCACCAATACCAATGCCTTCGAGTACTGGCCGGTGCGCCCTACGAGCCTGAAACCAGCCCCGGCAGTTGCGCGGCCAGCTTGGCGTTGTTGATCGGCGCGCGGATGAAGCCGCGCTGGGTGCCATCCGGGCCGATGATCACCAGATTGCCGCTGTGATCGACGGTGTAGTTTTCCTTGCTGGTGTCGGCCGGGATGTAGGGGATGCTCACCGAATTGGCGAATTTCTGCAGCGTCGCTTCCTCGCCGGTCAGGCCCTTGAAGCCGGCGTCGAAGTAGTTCAGGTACTTGCTCAGTTGCTCCGGCGTGTCCCGATGGGGATCGACGCTGACCATCACCACCTTCAGCCGCGCGCGGGTTTCCTCAGGCAGTTGCGTCTGCAACTGGCGCAGCTGGGCGAGGGTGGCCGGGCAGATGTCCGGGCAGAAGGTGTAGCCGAAGAACAACAGCTTCCAGTCACCCTTGAGCTGGTCCACCGCGACCTCCTTGCCGTCCTGATCGATCAGGGTCAGCGCCGGCAGGCTGCGGTTCTGCGGCAGCAGCACGATGCCGGCATCAAGCAGCGCCGCCGGGTCGCCCTGGCTCCGGCTGTTGAGCACCTTGTTGACGGTCAGGCCCAGCACCAGAGCCACGATGGCAACGAGAACGAAAACGGTGGTATGAGTACGCGTCATGAAACCCCTCAGCAAGCCGTTGAAAAACTACCTGCGTTGCCATCGCGGCGTTATGTAGCGCCGCGCGAAAAATCGCTTTGATGTGCGCGATAAATGTGAGGCGCTGATTCTTTCACATAAGGCAAGGGAATTGCCAAATCACGGTGGTGGCGGGTTGGTATGTCCGAACTGCCACCGCTGCCTCTGTAGGCTCTCAATCCCTCCACGCACCGACCACACCTCGGCAATGACTTGGCCCACGTAGGTGGTCGCCAGGGTGGCTGTAGTGCCGGCGAGACCTGTCTGGCTAGCCAGCACCGCGCTGGTGTCAGCGCGCAGCAGCCGGCAGCTGTAAGTAGTGCCGGCCTCGGGGCCGATGCTGCCGAGGCTTGTGTCGATCAGCTGATCAGCCTGGCTCAACCTGTTCCTATGAGCCCAGCCCAGCACCACGTCACCCTCGATGCTGGTCGGCCAGCTGCTGCCACCGATGGTGAACTGCCCAGGCGGGTAAGGTCTCCCTTGGCGCCCAACAAGAGCCAGGCTGTCGGTACCGGCCAGACCTGGGGCGAGCTGTCCGATACTGGTATTGGTCAGCAGCCTGGCCTGCACCGTGACGCCCGAGGAGTACTCAGTCTCGTCCACCCCTTCAAACGTGTCGTAGAACCACACCCGCGCCCCTGCCGCGTGCTCGCGGGGCACAGTGTCTGCGCAGCCGCGCCCCAAGGTCACCGAGCCGGTGCCCAGGTCAATCGCATCAACCCGCACGATCTCATCGTCGATCAGCGCCGCCTGCCCCAGGGAGACGCGATCCAGATCGAGGCCGCTGGTCAGCGTAGCCACAGTGGGCGCAGTCGAGACGGGAATGGCGCCGACGAGCTGGGCGGTCGGGCACCAGTCCGCGACGCCCCGATCGACGAACGAACCGCTAACCCCTGGGCGTGTAGTGAGGTTGTAGTTGAGCGATAGCCCGGACGGCTTAGCCGCCAACGTCGACAGCCAGGCCGCAGTGACGTCGAGCAGCGCCAGGTTGGCCGGATCGATCAGGCCAGCCAGCTCACGGTATGGCACCTCCATCAGGCGCCGCTGGCTGACCGCCTGTGGCGAGCGATCGGGCGGGACGTAGCCGCTGGGAGGGACCGCAACAAAGGATGCCGATGGCAGGCCAAACACGTCCTGGAGGGCAGTGATGGTGATCGCACCGTTGGCCAGCGTGCCGTCCTCGATCCGCCCGGCCCGCACCACCACTTCGGCAATGCCACGCTTGAGCGAGCGGATACGGAACGCATCGGCCGGCCCGATGCTCGATCCGCGACGGTCCAGCTTGACCTTGTACTTACGAAGGTTGCTGCCCATAACACGCATATCACGCTGCACGACCCGCGCCGCCAGGTCTCCCGTCGGGATGCCCGGATAGCTCCTGGTCTCTGACGATGGGCCGCCCTGCAGCTGCGCGATCGCCTGGTTGACGGCCCTTGCCCGGCGGGTCTCGCCAGTGACCGCGTCTGTGTACTCGACGAACAGCTGGCTGGGCGCGATCAGCGCACTACTGCTCTCGTCCTCCTCGATGCTGAGCAATCCGCTGTCCTCGTCGAACAACGGCAAGTCCGCAACGGTGTAGTCGTCGCGGATCAGCTTGAGGGTGATCAGGCCGGAGTTACGGTCAGGGCCACAGTAGGCGCCGATGTGGTCGGTGATCTGATCGCGGAAGTCGGCCAGAGACCCGGAAGAGCGCTTCCAGCCCAGGCAAAGGCCGAAGCCTTCATTGAACAGCTTCAGCGCTGCAGCCCGGAATGCCGTGTCGTCGAGCATGGCCCGATCGACGCCCAGGCCATTCTCTCGATTGGTGTAGACCTCATAGAGGATGTGCGCCGGGTTCATCGCCCGTACCTGGCCACCCGCCAGGTTGATGGCGCAGGTCTCTGGGTACCAAACATCTCCATCCCAGCCATTCATGCGGCGATAGCGCAGCAGCTCCCAAGGCTTTGGATAAGGGTTGATCGAGGTCACCAGGCCGGAATAGAAGAAGCCGGCGAACCCACGGAAGTTCGGCACATGCCCGCCGCCCAGCGCAGCAGCGAGGCTGGCGTTCAACGGTTGAGCCTCATCCCCCATCATCAAGTCGAAGCGCCCCTGGATGCCGCCTTCGCCCTTGTCGCCGCCGAACAGGTCAGGGGCGTTGATGGTGATGGTCTGGCTGGTTGTGGCGTTGCCCGACCAGGCCACCTTCCCGCTTGCGCGGATCTGCAGCAGGCCGTCAATCGCCTTGGCGATCGCACCGTGAATATCGAAGCTGTAGCGGAAACCCACAGTTTGCGCTTTAGGCTTGGCTCCCATCGCGGGCCTCCTCTACTGAACGAGCATGGGCGACCAGGTGCGCGGCCAAAGCGTTGTCAGTGGCCAGCAGCAGCTCGGCATCGATGCCCTCTTGCACGAACTTCAGCCAATCCAGCCCATGCTCGGCGAAGAACGCCCGAGACTGCTTGGCGCAGTAGCCCGTCCGGGTTGTCCAGGTCGGCACCGTATGCAGGTGCTGGATGGTAACGATCAGCCGGTCGCTCACTTCTTGCTCCCTTTCACCTTGATTGCCTGGCTGCGCTGGTTACGCACCGATAGCACCATCCAGTCCCTCGCCCACACCTGGCCGAAGATCCACTCCTTCTCGGTCCCTTCGTCGCACCGCGGGAAGTCGAAGTCCTGGAAGAAGGCTGGCTTGGGCTTCTTCGGCTTGGGCGCGGTTGCCTGGTTGAGGAGAAACGACGCCACCAAAATCGCAATCTGTGGCCACATGTCAGAACACCTGCTCGCCGTCGAAGGGGGATTTGCCATCCATCTGCGGTGTAGCCCGCATGTTGGCAAGGTTGTTGAACTTGCTGTGGCAGGTAGTGGCCAGGAAGTCGCAGCCGGGGAACACGCGAATCGCTCGGCCGAGGCCGAGTGCTACGGTGCCGCCCAGCAGGGTAAGCACGCCGCCTATATGCCGCTCGATTGTGCGCCTGTCGTATTCGCCCTGGCCGATCGGCCACTCGACCCACCCGCCGGTGAACCAGCCGTCCGGGAACGCGGCAAGAGCCCCACTGCTGATGGTGGCGCCAGTCATGGCCTGGATGGTGGTATCGACGCGCAGTGGGTTGAGGTCGACCTTGCACCAGGGCGAACCGAGATACGTTGTGCAGGTGCGGCTGAACGTATCGCTCAGGCCAGGCCGGTCCATTTCCGCATCAATGCTCTGGCATGTGATGGTGCAGCGGTCCAGCTCGGGCCAGCGCACGCTGGCGATGCTGCCGGTATAGCGCCACTTGCGCTCGGCTTCGCCGTAGTGGCCGTCATAGATGATCAGGCCGATCTTCGAGCTGGGGATGCTGTTGCGAAACGGCTCGGCGACCTCAATGTCGGCTGGCGCGGTGATCAGCAGCGAATCCTGCTTGGCCACGCCGCTCTGGCGGATGCCGTTGTCACTGATGCCGCCGCGCACCGTGCGGAACACCTGGGTCCCCACGGTCACGTCACGGTCGCAGCTGATATACAGCCAGCGCATCACACCGCGGCGGAACTCATAGAAGCGGAGTGGCGCGCCAGTCGCGAGCGAGGTCTCACGACTGCTAAAGCTCATCATCCCGCTCCTCTTTAAATACCGTTGCCCAGGCGGCAACGCCTTCGCTGTCGGTCATGTGCTGGATGCGCTGCACATCGCTCTCGAAGCGCATCAGGTTCATCCAGCTGATGCGCGCGACCTGGTGCGGCTGCACCTCGATGCCCAGGCCGCTACTGAGCGCCAGGCGCTCGACCTGGCTGTTGATCTCCGTCGAACCGATGATGCGGCGCATGCGCACGGTGCCGTCCCACAGCTCAATGCGGATATCCCGCCGACCGGCCTTGCCGGCGCTGAAGCGGGTGTAGCCGATATGGGTGATATCCATGGTGGTGGCCACCGCCGAGACAGTTGCCAAGAGGGTCACGTCATCCATGTGGGTTGGCACCCATACGGCCTGCTGCCGGCCGCGCATGCCATAGATGAAGGATCGAACCAACGCCCGCGCTTCGCGCCCCAGGTCGACATGGCGCTGGCCGAGCACCTGCAACGCACGCCTGGCTGCGTCAGTGATCAGGGGCTGGGCGAAGCCGCTGTCTAGCGTTTTGCGCAGCCGCTCGGCCGCATGGGTCAGGTCCTCGGTCTCGTCCGGCCGGCGCGCCCATACCGGGTAGCCTCTATATAAGGTGGCGGGCAGCCATTCGGGCCAATCCGAGGGCTCGACCACCAAAAAGCGAACCTCTGCTTCGACGAGACGATCGGTGAGCTTGCGCTGAGTAGGTTCTTCGAGCAGCTGGGCGGCGCGAGCTGGATACAGGCGCGAGCCAGCCGGCCAGGGCTGCTGTGTGTTGCGCTTGAGCTGCAGCCCGTTGCTGAGGACGTCGAGGATCTCGACCGTCTCACTGGTAAAGGCGTCCTCACCGCGCAGCATCGCCAAGCCGCCGTCACGAAAGTCCAGGTACTGCGTGCTGCAGGGAATGAATGCAGAGTCGGCGGCGATAGCCACCTGCAGCAGCTGGATGTCCGGCCAGATCGGGATCGACCAGATACGATCACTCCAGCCGAACAGCGCGAGATCGAGCAGCTGTCGCTCGCGCCCCTCGGCATACATCGGCCCGGAAAATTCACGACGCAGCGCGATGCGCAGACGGCGGCGCTGACTGACGGCCGACTCGCTCTGCAGCACATCAGTCAGTGCCGAGAGCACCTCATCGATGCCATCACCCCAGTCGGGCGCGAATGTCCAGGCGATAATGCGGTTGGCGGTGATCCGTAGGCCGGGTGCGCTACCGTTGTCAAATAGCCAGGTAACTACGGTATCAAGGACGGGTTGTCCGTCTGGAGTGACGGTCACATCCCAGGACAACTCCTTCAGGCCAGGGAACAGCAACGGCGGTGCTGGTTGGCCGCCAACCTGTATCCCCTCATCCAGGCCCTCAATGCTGGTCAGCGTACGAGCACCGAGGAAGGCATTCCAGAGAAACACAGGGCTCGTCTGCGCGGAGACGACGTTGCCCAGATCCAGCCGGCTCGGGGTGATATGGACCCGGAAATAGTAGTCGTCAAGGAAGCTACCCCCTCGCCGCCCGTTGATCTCACGCCCGTTGGCCTCAACCGGCCAGTGCATCGAGAGCGCAGCACCACCAGGTGTGCGCTGCATATCAGCCGGGGATGCGCCCACTGCACGGGTATAGAGGTCCGCCGCCCATTGCGGTTCGGTGAAACCACCCGTGCTAGCTGCCCGGAGCAGGCCTTGCAGAATAGCCATATTCAGGGCCCGTCATAGCGCACGGCGTAGCCGAAGGTGCCGCTATGGTCGATGTTGTCGAATGCGGTGCCTCCACCGGTTCCATTGCGCACAACACCATCACGCCTATGCCATGGGAACGTCTTCCAGCGGTCGGGACCAATTTCTATGATCTGACCTGGAACATAGTTGTCATTGCGCACGTGCCGAACATTAACCAAGTCGGCCACCAGGCTGAGCTTGTTAGATGCCCGGAAGCGGTAGAGACGCATCGGAATCAACGCAGCCTCACTGTTCCAGGCCGACGGCTGCGCAGCAACGAGTTGCGAAAAGGCATTAACGCCGGGCAGCGCTGCACTGGGGTCGTTAAGCCGCAAGTTCCACCCGTTCCCATCCAGGTCTGAGTGTAGGTAGACGTCTCTCTGCGCCGGGAATGCCCGGCCGGACGTGTTCCAACCGAACGCCCCAGATGTTAGTCCGTGGCTACCACTGCGATCAGCTCCACCCGCGGCGGGACCGATATGGAATGGCGAGACCACCGTTGGCACGTCATGGTTGATAGGCACCGAGCCGCGGATAGCAGCGACAAACATCCCCGTACCCGGCAGCTGGATGACTGAGCGACCAAATGCGCACCATTGATATCGATCGACGTCGTAGCGAACCGTCAACCAGACCTCATCAACCGGGGCAGTAAAAACGAAAATGTCGTACTGCGCCGGGTATGTCACGTCGAGCGTTGGAGTGCCGGCCTTGGCCATCAAACGGCCGATCTGAACCTCGTTGGGCATGTTCCCGGAAGAAGCCGACGTGCGCCCAGTTAGAGACATGTTGATGGCGTCATTGGTCAGCAGCAGATGGAGCGAGCCCTTGCTGAGTACATTGGTAGCGGCGTTCCATGTCCATCCGTTGTCTGTACATGCCGCGACGAGAGCGCTGCGAATACCGCTCATATCAGCCGCCGAGCCGGTGTAATAGGCCATCAGTCGTCGAGCCTCATTGCGTAGTAGTCGGTGTGGCCGGTGCGGGAAACGTCCTGGATCACGACGTAGTCATCGCCATCGATAACAAGGGTGTTCTCGACCGCGTTGTTGAAGCCGGTGATGTAGAAGATGCCGTCGAGCGAGCCCCAGATGTTTGCTGCGTCATGCAGCTCGATCGGTAACAGGTGATAGATGTTGTCGGTCTCACGGAGATTCGGAGACGTTGCTGACGCCCCGGTGCCAGCGATCCAGGTATTACTCCACGGGTAGGCCTGCGGCTGAATCCACGCATCATTGCTGCGCAGACCCAAGCCGAAGCGATTGCCCTTGTACGGCATGGAGTGAGTGGCCTCGCTGAAGCGCGTAGCTGCGGCGCCAGTCAGCATGCCGCCACACACAACGGGGTACGCCTCCAGCGTGGTACCGCCCTCGATCGCCCGCTGCACCGCCTGGTGGAAGTCGGCCACCAGGTCGTTACGGTTGGCGCCGGCTACGACGAACGCATAGTCGTTCTCGCGGCCGTATACGTCCGTCCAGCCGTTAGTAGGCAAGTTGAGTTTGCGGCGCAGGAACTCGTTCTGCTCGCGGAACGGCAGCGACGTGGCGCTAACGGCCATTGGCGGCCTCCTGGACGATGTCCAGGCGCCCCTGCAGGGCTGCAGCGGCCAGCGCCTGCGCCATGGCCTCGGCGTACTGCTCGATGCTCATGTCCGGCAGCAGCTCGGCCAGGCCATCGCGAATCTGCTCCAGGCTCTCGGCCCGCTCCACCAGCTGGCGGATACGCACGATCCACTGGCCGGTGATGGGCTGCAGGTCATCGTCCAGGCGCTGTGCGGCGGTGGTGGCTGGCTTCTGTTGTGCGGTGGCCACCGCAACGCCTGCAGGCGGCTCAGGCTCGGTCGGCGCCGATGGCTCGGCCTGCAGCTGCAACACGTCCTCGTTGTCGGCCGGCTCAGGGATGGCGACTCGCTCCTGGGCCCACTGACGCGGAATCTTGAAGCCGAGCTTGACCAGGCTGGGCAGCGCATCGGCGTAGGCCTTGAGATCCTCTGGTTCCTGGGTGGGGAACACCAGGCGCGGGCAGCGCTTCCAGTTGTCCACCAGGCCGTTGAGCACGGCGATCGGGTACACCAGGTCACGGCTGATGGTGGCGGCCAGCTGCTTGGCGTCGGAGTCGCGCAGATCGAGGCGCACCTCGTTGTGCACGTTGCCCAGGGCGTTGGTGTTGGTGCCTTCGCCGGTACCGCTGGTGAGCGTGCCGCCCAGGATCACCTTGCTCTGGGTGCGCTCGCACCAGTCGATCATCAGCTTGAACGCAGCCGGGTCACCCTGGGCAGCGTTGAGGAACTCCATCTCCATGCCGATCGGGATGATGCCAGCGGCGCTGTGCCCGAGCTGGGCCAGGGCGCGCAGCAGCGTCAGCTTCTCCCTTTCGGTGGCGCCGCCTGGGTATTTGCCCACTCGCATGGGGATGCCGTAGATCTCCAGGAACTCGGCCAGATCACCGACGCTGTAGTTCTTGAACAGGTACGGCCACACCAGCACGCGCATCAGCGCGCTGCGCTCCAGGTAACCGCTCTTGGCCTTGTGAACGTGGGTTATCCAGGTGAACGGCTGCAACGGCTCGCCACCCATGGAGCCGCGCAGGCGGATCTCCTGGCGCCGCTCGCCACGGGTGAGCTGGAACCAGGTCTGCGGCCGATGATCGATCGCACGCGGCAGCCAGTCACCGTCCACCCGGTGCCAGCCGTCGAACTCCAGGCAGGCAAAGCCCTTGCCGATGGCGTCGGTCACGTCGAACAGCATCGCCTCGAAGTCATCCAGCCCGGCCAACAGCTGCTCGAGCGCGGCGGTTGCTTCCTTCTCCTTAGCGGTGGGGTTGTCCGGCGGCACGATCTGCCAATCCAGCTGGGCGACCGCGCGGCGGCGCTTGTCCATCTCGGCGAACACATGGCCGTCCTTCTCCTCGATGTCCTCGAACAGCTCGTACTGCGCGACGATGTCGCCTTGCTCGGCGGCATCGAGCAGTGCGGCCAGGCGGCTGGGCGTCAGGCCGCGCGAGGGGTGGTTGCCCACTTCGTGGTGCAGGCTGGTCAGGTGGGCGGTCTGCGGCTCACGGATTTCGGCCAGGCGGATCGGCTGGCCATCGGGCCCCAGGATGCGGGATGTGGTCACCATGATGTGGTCGGCTCCGGTAATTCGATGTCGTTGTCGTCGTTGGCCACGTTGTCGAAGCCGCGACTATGGCGAGGCAGCATGGTCGCCTCGATGATGCCGCCCTGCATGAAGCTGGCCCGCACGGCCATGGCCAGGGAGATGGCCGAGTCGCCGTGGCGCTTGGCCTTGGAGCTGGTGCTCTCCAGATCCTTCGTGCGGCCCTTGTCGATGACCGGCACGCCTTTCTCGACCTTGATCGACAGCAGGTCATCAAGCGTGGTCTGGTGCCGGGGTAGCTGCAGGTTGAACGCCTCGAACTCGCCCTTGAGCTTGGGCATCCACTCGCCGTACCAGGCCAGCGATAGCGCCACCTGGTCGACCATGGTGCTGCCGTACTTCAGCGCGGCCTGTTCAGCCAGGTACCCACCGTTGCCGGTGGCGTCGAACGCCAGGCCAGTCAGGCGCGGCAGGCGATCGCAGATGTAGAACATGATCTGCTCCTGCGCGCCGTAGGTCAGGTTGCGCAGCTCGACTTGGAACGGCACGCGCTTGCGCAGCAGCGGGTCGATCTGCAGCGGGGTGAACACGGTGAGGTCGCCACGGCGGGCGAAGTCTTCACCGAAGGTGTGGCGGTTGCGGTCGCTGAGGCGGGCCAGCTCGGGCTGCAGGTTTTCCTCACACCAGGCGCGCACCTCGGCCTCGCGGTGTTCGGGCGTCCACTCCTCGAAGCCTTGCGGCGCCTCGTAGCGGTAGATGCGGATCGAGTGGTCGGAGACCATCGCGGCCTCGATCAGCACGCGGCTCAGGTAAGCGCCGCCGCTCTTCTTCGGCACACAGCCGTACTCTTCCTCGGCCGACTCGATGTTGGGGGCGTTGCGGTACAGCTTGTCGCGCCATTCCTTCTCGGCTTCAGGCGACCATTCCTGGTTGGTGACGTAGCAGATCCGCTTGTACAGCCCCTGGGCCAGGGCATCGTCCAGGGTGATGCGGTGGATGCTGTAGTCCTTACGGCCTTCGCGTGCGTCCTGGATGTAGCTGTTGAAGGCATTGTCCACGCCGTTGTGGGTGCTGATCAGCCGGACCTTGTTGCCCCACATAGTCAGCGCCAGGGCCGCCTTGAGCAGCTCTTCAAGGGACTCATGGAAGGCCGCCTCGTCGATCACCACGTCGCCCTGCAGGCCGCGCAGGTTGCTAGGACGCGAGCTGAGCGCCTGGATTTTGAAGCCGCTCTTCGGGAAGCGGATCATGTAGGCGAGGATCTCCTCGCGGCGTCCGTCATCCCAGAAGCTCTGCTCGTAGACGTCGGCCTGGGCCATCTCATTGAACGCACGGGCGAACAGCGCGCAGGCGGCGATGTACTCCAGCGCCATCTCCTGCTTGCTGCCCACGTAGAAGGTATTGCAACCACCGCGGCGCCGAGGCTTGGCGGCGTTGATCACGTTGCGGCCAGCCTCGGCCCAGGTCAGGCCGGTACGGCGGGACTTCTCGGCGATCATGATCTGGCTGGTGTCGTCGAACCAGCGCTGCTGGTACGGCAGGAATACGCCCTCGGCCTCCGGTACCGCATCGGCCATATCCTGGGGCACGACGACGCCATGAAGCTCCAGCTCGGCGGCGAGGTCGATCTTGCGGGGCTTGGTCAGCGCCTTGAGTGCTTTGCCTTCTTGCTCGCTCATCAGGCTTTACCCATCAGGACGCGGCGGATGCGGTCTTCGAACTCTTCGCTCATGCCATCGCTGCCGCGCATCTCTTCCAGGCGCTGCTCCTGCTCGGCCAGCAGCGCCTCGCGGGCTTCACGCTCGATCGCCTTGCGCTCCTCGCGGCTGGCCTTGCTGGCCTGCAGCACGTCCTTCGCGGCGCGGGCGAGCTTGCGCACGTCGTCGATGGTTGTCTCGTCGTCGATCTGCGCGCCCAGGGCCGCGTGCGTGGTCAGGGTCTGGATCGACTGCACCATCAGCGCGCCGGCCTTGTCGTTCGGGTTCTCGCCCAGCTCCTCGACCAGCAGGCTGGCCATGGCCTGCTGCTCGCGCAGCCGCTTGGCCATCTCGTCGAAGCTGACCTTGTAGCGGCCAATCGCCGAACGGCTGGGCTTGTCCGCACTGGGGAAGTGCTCGTGCAGATCCTCGATCAGCTCGTCCAGGGTGAGGCGCCGCTCGCGCAGGCGCTTCTCGATGTGGGTACGGACTGCCGGATCTAGCCGGTCGATGCTCGACTTGCGCCCCATGGTCAGGGCCTCGGCTTGCTGACGCCCGGTACCGAGGCGCGGCCAGCAGCCACGTCGCCACCACGCTCGGTCAGGGTCACGACCAGGACGGAGCCGATATCCTCGATCGCCACCAGGCCCTGTTCGCCGAGCCAAACCAGGTCGCCCTTCACCTGGTCGCGGCTCGGGTGGTGCCCGAACTGGCCCAGCAGGTTGGCGATCACCGAGGAGTTGGAACGGTACTGCGGCAGCTCAGAGAGGATGCGCAGCATCACCAGGCGCTGATCCTGGCGGAGATAGTCAGCGTATTGAGTGCTCATTGCAGCCTCACTTGTTGTTCAACAGGTATTCATTCATGCGCTCAACGGCGCGTGCCAAAGGGTCGAGCGCTTTGGTTACCCCCGCGATCTCGACCTTGATCGCCTTCATGTCTCCAGCCAGCTCGGCCAGCTCGCCGGCCAGTTCGGTGAACTGGTCACTGGTGGGCAGGTGCTTCATCTGCTGCTCCAGCACCGTCAGCCGGTTGTCCTGCCCGGCCAGGCGCTGGGCCAGGGCTTCGGCCTCCACCTTGGAGCTGGCCTTGCGGGCACTGCTCCAGGAGAAGTAGCCCACCACCACGGTGAACAGGAACTGCGCGCCGCGCAGCAGGGAGTCGAAGTCCATCAGGGCTTGTCCTTGTCGTGTAGGTCGATCAGCGCGTTCAGCTGCGCACGGATGGCGAGCGCCCAAGCGCCGTAGTCACGCGCATGGGCCAGGATGTCTGCAGCGGTAACGCCGCTTTCCAGTAGTTCGGCGTCAGAGCCGGGGGCGGGCCAGGCCGCTTCTTGAGAGCCGGCGTAGGCTCGGCAGCCGGCTGGAGCTGGGGCAGTGGCTCCAAGCGCTGCGTTGAAGTCGCGCAGCCAGCCACAAGTGACAACGAAGCGAGGAGCAACCACAGGGGCAGCGCCGCGCGCCGGGGCGTATTGAGTCGAGACACGGTTGATGCGCTCCTGTGTGAGTTGCTGCTTGAGCCGGCCGATCTCGTCCTGGGCATCCAGGAACACCAGCTCGGCCTGGTTGGCGCGCTCCACCTGCTGGCGGTAGAGCACCAGGTTCTGTTCGGCGGCATCGGCGCGCAGCTTCTGGTGCTCCTCGCGCAGATCGGCAACGGCCTTGTCGCCCTTGGCCTGAGCGGCGCTGTGGCCCCGGTCATACTGGCTCTCGCCGTAGGCGTACATCAGGTATGCCATCACCACGAAGATCGGCACGTGCCAGTAGTCAGCGATCCAGCCGATGACGTTCTTCATCACCGCCCCTTACGCTTGAGCCGGCGCCGCAACCAGCGCGGCATGGGTGGTCGTTTGTCCACGCGCTCGGGCGGCCAGAGCTGGGCCGGTCGAACGCGGGGCGGCGGCGATGCGAACAGCTCGGCGGCAGCCAACCAGTTCCGGGAGCAGGCGGCAGGCGAACTGGTGGTCAACGTGGCGAGCAGAAACAGCGTTGGGATCTTCATGGCGGCTATACCTGTCGGCGCAAACGCCAGGCCCCCAGCCGGCAGCCGCATACATGGGCTCCCAGCGCAGCAGGATGGCGCGCGGGTAATGGCGGTTCTCGCGGAAGTTGGCGATCGAGCGGCCAGCGTTGTGCCGCTCGACGGAATCGAACCAGGCCAGCGGATCGGCGCCCTTTGCCGATGCCAGCCTGCGGTCACGATTCACCCAGCCATTGCCGCCGTTGTATCCGGCCAGCACGAAGGCCCAGCGGTCACACTCGCTCACGGCCTGGTTTCGTTCGTAGAGCCAGCGGTCGAACGCCACCATCGCCCGCAACGCCCAGCCAGGGTTATACGGCTGCGCCGGGCCCAGGCTGCGCGGGTAGATCTCGGCCATCCAGTCGGCAGTCGCGGGCATGAACTGCGCCAAGCCCTCGGCGCCGACGCCAGAGCGGGCATTCACCCGCCAGGCGCTCTCCTGATGCACCTGGGCGGCGAAGGTCGCCACGGGCGCCCCCAGGCCCCATTCGGCATGGGCGGCGCGCACCAGGGTGCGGCGGTGCTGCTCGGCAGCGGTCGGGATGCTTGCAGCATCGGCGCTGGGCACGATGAAGAAGCCGACTGCGAACACCAGCAGGATCAGCGGAAACAGGAACAGGCGCGGTTCGACCATCCAGATGATCGCCAGGTCATTGCCGGCCTCAGCCAGCCAACGCTTGAGGCGGTTCACGACTAAAGCCCCAGCGTCATGCCGAGGATGCAGGCCAAGGCGATCACGGCTCGCCTGATCCACGCCCCGACGATATGAATGCCCCCGATGCACTCATGCGGCCTGGCCTCGACCAGGAACAGCACGCGGTCGATGTAGTACGCCAGCACGGCGCCGATGGTGATGAGGCTGACCTTGTACAGCACCACCTGCAGCTGCTCGGGCCGCACGAACCAGATGGCGGTCAGCAGCATCAGGGAGATAACAGCGAAAACGGTCATGCGCGGCAGGAGGCGGCGCTTGGGCTTGTTCTGGCAGGTGGCCATGGGTTGCGCTCCGAGGTTGGCCAATCCCTGGCCGTGGCTGTGCTCATACCGGCAGTCCGACCGGGGGAGAGATCACAGCTTCGCCTCGCGCGCGCGCGGAGTAATTTGGACGCGGCAAAAACAACTAGGGCGCCATTGCGGCGCCCTCTGGACCTGGGTGTTTCAGACGTCTTAAGGCGTTAAGCGCCTCTGATTACTCGCGCTACGAAAGATAGGACCTCTTTGCGCACCCACTCTTGATCCACACTCTGCAGATCCTTCATAGGCAACGCACCATTGCCGACCTTCCCCTTGGGCGTCCATACATCCCAGTTCACTTGCACTTTCGGGTTAGCTACGAACGTCAAGGTTGACTCAGGTAGTCTTCCTCGTGTTCCGGGTGCTTCAAGCTGGAAGCCAAAAACAACTCTTGGGGTTGAGGTTTCCCCAACAGCTACCCTGCAGCTATGCCCTCTTGAGCTAAGTTCCGACTCGAACTCTCTGAGCACCGGCACGAATATAGTGTTAAGTAGTTCCAACGCATGATTACGGAGGTTGTCTGCTTGCTCCTTGGCCTGGCGAGCATCTTCAGCAGCCTTATCAATGCGCTCATTTCGTTCTTGAAACAGCTTGTCCAACTCATCCTTCATCTCTAACTCCCAATTCATCGCGCATAGCCACTCCTAGTTAGCGTTTTCGCCTCACTGCCCCATGATCTCCTTATAGCGCCGCTGATACTCCTCGTAGCTCAGCCCCTGCGTGTTCTGCAGCTCTTGGATCTGCTGTTCCTTGCTCTTCACCGCAACCTCACCAGCCTGGCCGGCAGGGCGTGTCGGCACTGCCTCCCACTTGGGAATCCTTGAGGCCGGAGCGGCAGTTGGGTGCGAAACAGCCCCGCCCAGCGCCGTAGACATGGCTTGCAGATAACCGAGCACATAGGTGGCCGGCAGCTCGACAATGACGCCACCCTGCTGAGAAGAGAAGCGAACTTTCAAGCCCGAACCTGCATTGGCCAGGACCTCCAGCGGCACAACTGCTGACGTGCTTTCGTAGTAGCTGCACCGGCTAGAGCGACAGCTATACACCTCCCTGTTCGTGGATACGGTTTCAAGAGGAATTGGCCCCGGCAGCGTGGCATTGGAGAAGAACATCCAAGCGTGAGAGAGGTAGCTCCACTTCACCCGAAGGGCATGAGTTATCGAGCCGTCCTTCTTCGACTGGATGGCGGCGAGCTGGGCTTCGTAGGTCATGCCCATCACCGGATTACCCGTCACGGGTGGCGCCAGGTAGATCCTGCTCTCGCTGTACTCGCTTTCATGCACGCGAGTTGCCTGTGCGACCTCTGTAGGCGTTTTGTTTCGGAAGTCTGTAGCACAGCCGGATAGAAGAACGGCAGCCAGCACCGTGAAAAACATTGCTCTGATCTTCATTACACAGGCCTCATCCATGTGGTTATTCGCGATAGCGATTACGGCGGCTCTCGAAGTAGGCCGCACCGATCTCAACAACAAGCGGAAGTAAAAACCAGATCACTGAAAGCGCTGCGATGGCAATACCGACCGACAGTGCCAGTGTCTCTGCCAGCCCTTCTATACCTGGCGCCAGGCCTCTTTCTGACCGCCAACCATGTAACCAACCGAAGATGAAGAGCACTCCCAGACCGAACAGCGTCATCTGCCCACGGGCCTTTTCATCTCTCTCTTCCTTGGTGCACTGGTTGCAGATGCTCTTTTCACGATCAATGACCCTGACCTCGCATCGCGGGCAAGGCTTGATCTGATTCTCGTAATAGTCCCGCCCGGCGACTCGGTTGTTGCTCCCCTCAACCTGGATATCCACGGTGCTACTCCTTCGTTTCGTTGTAATCCCTTCCAGCTACTCGGTTCCCATCGCCTGAAACGCTCATGCCATCAGCCTTACCGTCAGCTTTGCGTGTCTTCTTACCCGTCAGCATTTCGGCCAGAAGGAGCTTACGAGCACGGGCCGGCATAGCGCGATATGCCTCGAGCAAGACTTGTTCGTCTGCTGGAAGTTGAGCGACGGGATGGGCTTTCGAGCGTTCACCAAGCACCACGTACATCAAGTCCACACCTTCGCTAGCCCAGGCAGCAAGCCCCCCAGCGTCGGGCGTTCGCTCGCCGCTCTCATAGCCGAAAAGAGTTTTTCTGCTTACTCCAGCCACAGCCGCGAAGTCGGTTTGATTGAACCCTAGCCGCTTCCTTTCCTCAGCAAGCCGCTCGCCAATGGGCAAATAAGTACCCATAAACCTCCTTGACGATGGGTAGTTTTCTACCCATACTCAGCCTCACAAACACCAAAGATTCTTATGAATCTTCAACTACCAGCCGAGGAGCCACCGCCATGGCAACCCAGCAAAAACCCAAGACCGTCGAACAGGTGAAAGCCCAGTTCCGTGCCAAGGGCCTAACCGTCAATCAATGGGCGAAAGACCACGGCTTTCCGCCCACCGCCGTTTACCAAGTGCTCAACGGCTTCTCCAAAGGCAACTACGGCCAGTCGCATGTCATTGCAGTTGCCCTCGGCCTCAAGGACGGCGAAGCCGTTGCCGCTTAACCACCCCCAACCACAACAGCAGCGAGGGTCACCGCCATGACCGACAAGCCGCAAGTTGCGCTCGAAGAGATCGAGCTGATTCCCCACCCCATGGACGCCTGGCGCGCCGCGCTCAACGCGCTGATCGCCTGCGCACCTGGTGATGGCCCTGCCATTGCCGCACACCTGGCCGAAGCCCGCCAGCAGGCCCTGGTGTTCGTCGATCGCACGCCGGCCAGCGCCGGTACCGCAAAGCTGATCGATCGCCTGATGCTGCTCGGCGCCGGCCAACTTGTTGGGCAGCAGCTGAAGGCTAAGGCCTACCAGGATCTGCGCAACGAGTTCGGCTTCAAGGCCGACGCCGAGGTCATTGGCATTGACTTCGCCGCCCCTCACGGGCGCCGGCCAGCTGCTCAACCAGCCCCTGCATCATCGTCTGAGCATGCGGCTCAGCCTGCGCACCAGGCCACCTCGTCCCCAGCATCGAGCGCTCCAGCGGAGCCGGGTCAACGCCCTGCAGCTCCAGCTGCGCAGCCAGGTAAAGCCAGCACCGCGCAAGCGCCTGAATCTGCCCCTCAACCTGCAGTAACCGAACCTCGTCCATCGGGTGACTCCCCATGCCTGTGAATGTACCCCAACAGGCTGGCCTTTTGGTAACAGCATTGCCAATGGGCAAAAAGCCTATTTGTTTGCACGCCGCCTCCTGCCACGCCGGGAGGGCCATCCAATGACGCGCCGCTCTTGGAAGAACGCCCAGCCCAGCAGCATCCGTCAGGCCATGGAGTGGTCGCTGGACTTCGCCAAGGAGCGGCACAACCTGAGCGTCGAACGCATTGCCGAACGCATGGGCCAGGCCAACCACTGGGCCCTCTACAAGTGGCTCACCGAAGGGCGCATGCCTGCTGTGCTGATCCCGGCCTTCGAGCATGCCTGCGGCATCGCCCTGGTCAGCCGCTGGCTGGCATCCACCAGCGGCAAGCTGCTGATCGACATCCCGTCTGGCCGCACCTGCACCGCGCAGGACGTAAACGAGCTGCAGGCCGTACTCAACGCGACCACGGGTGCCCTGATCGCCTTCTACCAGGGCCAGGTCGATGCCGACGCTGCCCAGGCAGCGCTGCAGTCCGGCCTCACCAGCCTGGCCTGGCACCGCGCCAATGTGCAGCAGCACGCCAACCCACAACTGGATCTCGGAGAGCAGCCATGAGCCCGGAAAGCCTCGCCCTAATCATGGACATGCATGAAGCCCTGGAGCCGTTCGACGGCTACCGCGAGTGGAACGCCGTCAGCCAGCGGGCATTCGCACGCCACTGCCAGAAGCTCGGCAAGCCCCTCGCTCAGCTCACCATCGAGGATCTGCAGAACGCAGCCAAGGCCGCCGACGAAGCCGCCGCCGACTACTTCGCACTACTCAGGACTTCAGCATGACCACCCCACGCACCTCCGACAGCGGCGCGCGAATCCTGCGCGTGCTCAAGGCCCTCAAGGGCTACAGCCTCACCGGCATAAGCAACGGCGAGTTGGCAAAGGGGCTCGGGGAGAGCCCGGCCAACATCAACCGCGCCATCAACACCCTGATCGCCGAAGGCCTGGCCGTGAAGCTCGACAACGGCCGCTTCGCCCCAAGCATCGCGCTGCTGCAGATCGCGCAGGCCCACGCCAACGAGATGGGTGCCGCACAGCACCGCATCAACGAAATCAACCAACGCGTGCTGGCCGGTGCCAGCCGCTGACAACAAGGAGCACAACATGGACTTCAACCGACTGGCCAACGCTCTGCTCAGGGGCGAACAAAAGCACAGCGAGCCCTTCATGCAGGGCATGACGGCAGTGCTGCGCAACCGTATCGACCAGACCCTGGTCACCAGCCCTTACCAGGCCGGCACCGTCGAGGCCGATGCGTTCGAGCATGGTCGCCTGCGCGGCCATAACGAGTTCCGTAACGCGCTGATCGAGGCCGACAACAACCGCTTCCAAGCCATCAGCCGCCTGCAGAAGCTGGCCAACGGCAACGCACAGGAGGCCGCGTAATGTCTCGTAAAGCCGCCCCCACCGCCGAGCTGGTACAGGACGTCCCGGTCAACGAAGAAGCCGTCAACGTCATCCAGAACCTGGGCGCAATCGCCCAAGGCCTGCAGGACGAGCGCGACCTGGCCAACCAGATCCTCGGCCAAGTACAGATGGCCCGCTCCATCGCCCGTTTTGCCGACGTCGTCAGTTTGTCGAAGCTCGCCCATATCAAGGAAACCAAGATGTACCGGGCCTTGCAGGGCAAAAAGGGTATCGACGCCGACGGCAACGAAATTGCCGACGTCGGCACTTGGGACGGTTTCTGCCAAGCCCTTGGCCTGTCCCGTTCGAAAGTCGACGAAGACCTTACCAACCTGAAGGCGTTCGGCGAAGAGGCGCTCAAGCAGCTGGGCGCCATTGGCGCCGGCTACCGCGAGCTACGCCAATGGCGCCGCCTGCCCGAAGACGCCAAGTCCGCGCTGATCGAGGCCTCCAAGCAGGGCAACCTCGACGCAGTGCAGTACCTGGCCGAAGAGCTGATCCACACCCACACCAAGGAAAAGGACGAGCTGCAGAAGAAGCTCACCGACACCCAGGCCGACTACGACGCCCTTGGCGAGGTGCTCAGCAAGAAGAGCGCCGAGCTGGATCGCACCAAGCAGGATCTGGAGAAGGCCAAGCGCCGCATCGAGACCATGTCGGCCGACGACGCCGCCAAGGAGCTGCGCCAGGAGGTTGTCGGCATCGCCTTCGAGGCCGAGGCCGACATCAGCGGCAAGCTGCGCGCCGCCTTCGCCAGCCTGGAGCAGCACGGCAGCGAGACCGGCAGCGACCACCGCAACTTCCAGGCCCAGCTGATCGCCCACCTGCAGCGCCTGCTCGGCGAGCTGAAGGCCGAGTTCCAGCTGCCCGAGGTCGGCGAAGAGGAGGACTTCTCCTGGATGCACCAGGAAGGCGTCAAGCCCATCACGGATGCAGAGGCCTAACCCATGAGCGCCGTCATTACCCAACGCCTGGTCGACCTGGACCGCTCGCTGCAACGCGCAGCGCGCGGCCAGCGTACCGCCCTGTGCCGGGCTGCGGCGCAGGAGCTGGGCCTGAGCCTGGCAACCCTATACCGCAAACTGGAGGAAGTGACCGTGGCCGCTGCTCCCCGTAAACGCCGCGCTGATGCCGGCCAGAGCGCGCTCACCCGCGAGGAGGCGCTGACCATCAGCGCCACCTTGATCGAGTCCGCCCGCCGCAACGAAAAGCGCCTCTATTCCCTGGGTGATGCCGTCGAAGCGCTACGCGCCAGCGGCATGATCCGCGCCGAAGCCGTCGACAAGGTCAGCGGCGAGATCCGCCCGATGTCGCTAAGCGCCATCAGCCGCGCCCTGTATGCCTACAAGCTGCACCCTGACCAGCTGCTAGCCCCGGCGCCGGTGACCGAGCTGCAGAGCCTGCACCCCAACCACATCTGGCAGGTGGACGCCTCGCTGTGCGTTCTCTACTACCTCAAGCCCACCGCCGAGAAGAACGCCAACGGCCTGCGCGTGATGGAGGCCGACCAGTTCTACAAGAACAAGCCCAAGAACCTCGCGCGCATCGCAGCTGACCGGGTCTGGTCGTATGAAATCACCGACCACGCCAGCGGCTGGATCTACCTCCAGTACGTGATGGGCGCCGAGAGCGGCGAGAACCTCAACAGCGTGCTGATCAACGCCATGCAGGAGCGTGGCGGCGCCGACGTCATGCACGGCCGGCCCTTCGGTCTGATGATGGACCCAGGCTCAGCCAACACCGCCGGCATGACCAAGAACCTCTGCCGCAGCCTGGGCATTCAGATGATCGTCCACGCACCTGGTGCTGCTCGCGTCACCGGCCAGGTGGAGAACGCGCGGAACATCATCGAGCGCAAGTTCGAGGCTGGCCTGCGCTTCCAGCCAGTGGCTGACCTGGACGAGCTGAACGCCCTGGCAGCCAAGTGGCGCATGCACTTCAACGCCACGGCCAAGCACAGCCGCCACGGCAAGTCGCGCACCGACGTGTGGCTGACCATCCGCCAGGAACAGCTGATCAAGGTGCCCAGCGTCGAAGTCTGCCGCCAGCTGGCCGTGGCCGAGCCCGAGAGCCGCAAGGTCAACACCAAGATGCGCGTCAGCTTCCAGGGCCGCGAGTTCGATGTATCAGTGGTGCCGGATGTCATGGTCGGCGACAAGATCATGGTCACCCGCAACCCCTGGAACGATCAGGCCGCCCAGGTGGTGACCGTCGATGCCCACGGCCACGAGGTGTACTACCTGGTGCCTGCCATCGAACGCAACGAGCTGGGCTTCGACGTAACCGCCCCGGTGATCGGCGAAGCCTTCAAGCGCATGGCCGACACCCCGGCCCAGGTGGCACGCAAGGAGGCCGCCAAGCTGGCGATGGGTGCCGAGACTGAGGAAGACGTGGCAGCGGCCCGCAAGGCCAAGGCCATCCCCTTCGGTGGCCAGCTGCAGCCCTATAAGCACATCGACGATGCCCAGCTGCCCACCTTCATGCCGCGCCGTGGCACTGAGCACGAACTGGCCGCGCCTACCGTCGTCGCGCCGCCGCTCAGCATCTTCGCCGCTGCCAAGCGCCTGCAGGCGCGCTTCCGCAATGATGTCCGCCGACAGGCGGGTGGCGCCGACCAGGGCGGCCTGGTTGAAGGCAGCGGCCAGCATGTTGTGTACGGCCAGCGGGTACAGCACCGAGCCGTTCTCCTTGGAGCCGGTGCCGGTGAGCTTGCTGCGCAGGGCTTCGATGGCCGGCTCGTCCATCACCTCTTCCAGCGGCTTGTTGACCAGCTTGAAGCGGTGCTTGAGGTAGTCGCCCAGGTGCTGGTCGAGCGGGTTGAGCTTCACCACCTCGCAGCGCTGCACCACCTCGCGCACGTCGGCGCGCTTCTCGCTGAGCTTGTTGGCCAGCTCGCTCTGGCCGATCAGCACGATGCTGAGCAGCTTCTCGAAGCCGTCCTCCAGCTCGAAGAAGCGCTTGAGGTGCTTGAGGGTCGGTACCGGGATGGCGTGCGCCTCCTCGATCACCAGGACGTGGCGGTTGCCCATGCGGTGCGACTCGCGCAGCACGTTGTGCACGGCGCGGTACCGGGCATCCAGGCCGCGCGGCATCTTGCTGCCAGGGCTTACGGTGGCCAGGATGGCCTCGCAGATGTGCATGGCCTTGAGGGTCTTGCCCTTGAAGTCGTCATCCTCCATGCCGATGACGTAGGGCTCGATGACGATCACCGGCTTGTCTTCAGTGCGCAGGCGTTCGTGCAGATCCTTGCGGATGGTGGACTTGCCCGAGCCGGACTCGCCCAGGATCGCCAGGAATACGCCGTAGCGCGTGACCTGGTAGAGGCTTTCGCGCACATAGCGGATATCCGGCGAGACGAACAGATCAGCGCTGGTGCGCGGGTCTGCGAACGGGTCGCCGAACATGCCGAAGTGCTGGCGTGCCTGCTGTGTCAGTTTGGTTGCGCGTAGTAGCATTGTGTCGGGCTCCTCGATTGGCTTCTTGGGATTGCGGTGCTCAGGCCGTTGGGCGTTGCAGCGCCCAGCGGCCACCTTGGTGTTCTGCTCCTGGTTCTCCTCCTCTTCGAAAATGCCCACCAGCTGCATGCCGGTGACGTTGAAACTCTCCAGCCAGGCGACGATGCGCGCCTTCAAGTCCTCCTGCGGGATGGTCTTGGGCCACATGCTGTGGTTGATCAGCTGGGAAATGGTCGGGCGGCTCAGGCCCAACTCGCGGGCCAGGTCGGCCTGGCCCAGGTTGTGGTAGCGCAGCAGTGCTTTGAGCTTGAGCATCACGCACCTCCTACGACGGAAAGGGTTGGTCGGCGGGTGAAGGCGGCGCGCAGGCTGGCCTCGACGCTATCGAGGGCTTCTTCCTGGATGCCGGCCGGGTGGTGCTGGCTAAGCCAGGCGTAGTGCTCCGGGCTCCAGTCGGTGAGGCGGTACAGGCCGAACTCGAAATCAACACCCAACAAGCCGAGGAAGAAACCCATGGCTGAGCAAATCCAAGTCCCTGAAGGCTTCCGCCTCGACGCCCAGGGCCGTCACGTACCTGAATCCATGATCAAACCGCTCGACCTGATGCGCGACGAACTGGTGATGGCCATCGTCGGCAAGACCCAGGAACTCAACCTGGCGCTGGTCGACTTCAAGGCCAAGGTTTTCGGTGAGGTCGACGCCCTGGTGGCAGTCGCGGCCGACGAGTACGGCGCCAAGCTGGGCGGCGCCAAGGGCAACGTCACGCTGTTCAGCTATGACGGCCGCTACAAGGTGGTGCGGGCCAAGGCGGACAACATCCGCTTCGACGAGCGCCTGCAGGGCGCCAAGGCCCTGATCGACGAATGCCTGCAGGAGTGGGTGAAGGGCTCGCGCCCCGAGATCATCACCCTGATCAACGACGCCTTCAAAGTCGACCAGGCCGGCAACATCCGCACCGGCAGCGTCCTCGCACTGCGCCGCCTGGAGATCACAGACGAACGCTGGATTCGCGCCATGCAGGCCATTAGCGACGCGGTCACCGTGGTCACCACCAGCTCCTACGTCCGCGTGTACGAGCGTGTCGGTGATACCGACCGGTACGAGCCCATCAGCCTCGACATTGCGAAGGTGTGACCATGGCACTTTCTACCGAAGACCGCGCGCGCCTGATTGATCGCCTGGATCGTAGCTTCCAGGCCATGCCGCGCTGGGTAAAGACCGCGACCAAGCATGCGATGGGGGCGCCTTCGCACCATCCCGCAACCGGCAAGAAGTTCGAGAGCTTCCGTGAGGTCATCGAGGCGGCTGCCGACGAGACACTGCTGATCCTCAAGGAGGACTTCGAGGACAACGACGATCTGGCGCCGGAGGTTCTGCAATGAAGACCCTCATTCACTTCAAGGACAGCGGCCAAGACTTCCTACGCTGGGCTGTCGACGAGAACGGCACAGTCATCGACTGCTGGCCCTTCCAGGCCGATGTCTGGAAAGGGCTAAAGGTCACCAACCTGGCAAAACTGAAGGTAGGCGGCGTCGTTGAATACAACCATCACGGGCGCAGCGGCTGCATCAGCCACCTGGTGACCGGCGTTGTTCCGCTGGCACCGGTGGAAGTCAGCGTGAGATTGGACGGCGATGGCTATGCCACCAATACCGTCCGAGGCAAGCGCGCCAGCTGCACCTATGACGCCTCGCTGGCCGTAGAGCGGCTGGGCGACAAGCTGTTCCCTGGTTACCACCTCATCATCGAGCGCCTGCCTTGCACGGCAGTAGGCCGTTTGTACGGCAAATGGCGTATCGAACCAGCGGGGGCCATCTAAATGAGCCTGCTCAACGGGAAAGACACCGAAACCACCACGCTCCTGCACGTCATCCAGGCTGCAGAGGCGAGTCAATCCAACCACTTCGAACTGATCAGCCTGGGTCTCGACAGCGGGCGCGATCTGATCCTGGTTGCCGTCCTGGCTGATGACCTGGACGCCACCCGTCGAGTGCTCGAAGGGTTGCAGGATCTGCAGGAGGTGCGCTGATGGGACACCCAATCTTTCACGAGGCCCCCTCCAGGGACATGACCAAGGCTCAGGAGCGCCAAGCCGAGCTGGATGCGCAGGTCGAAGCCTTCCTGGCCAAGGGCGGCGAGATCAAGGCCTTCGACAACTTCCGCCGTCCTATCGAGAGTGGGCCCTGGCGCTCTAAGTCGATCAGCCCGGAGCAGCAGAAGCCAGTCCAGGCTGCGCCCATCAAGGCGAAACCGGCCAAGCCCGCCGCTCCTGTGAAGGCAAAGCCGGTACCGGAGGTGCCAGCCGAACCGGTGGTAGTGGCTACTATCGACCTCAGTGCCGAGCTGCGCGCCTTGCGCAAGCAGACTGCAGCCATCAACCGCCGCCTCAATCGCCTGAGCTGCTCTATGGGTGGTCGCGCATGAGTATCTCGAAAGGCGTACTCGGCAAGATCCACATCGCCAAGGGCCAACTGGGCATGGATGACGACAGCTATCGCGCACTGCTGCGCCGCGTGGCCGGAGTCGAGTCGGCAAAAGACCTCAACACCCGCCAGGCCGGCCGGCTGATGGTCGAGCTGGAGCGCCTGGGCTTCAAACCGAAGCCCAGCGGCAAGGCGAAGGGCAAGCCGCACAACTTCGCCCAGCTGTCCGGCGAGATCGAGGTGATCGAGGCTCAGCTCACCAACATGGGCCTGCCCTGGAGCTATGCCGATGCGATCGCCAAGCGCCAGTTCGGCGTAGAGAAGGTCGCATGGCTGAAAACGCCCAAGCAGCTAACGGCGGTGCTGGCGGCGTTGCACGTCGAGCAGGAGAAGCGCGAGCTGCTCCACCAGGTGGAAACCCTGTGCAAGGAGCTGGGTGTGACTGATCCAGAACGGGTAGACGGTTTGGAAGCCCTGCCGAAGGGGTGGAAGCGCCAGCGTCCAATTCTCAAGGCACTGGTGGGTGCCCTCAATAACCTGGTCATCGCGCGGAGGGGCGACTGATGCAGCTGCAATGCCCATGCTGCGGTGAGCAGTTTCCGATCGAGGCCGGCTTCGCAGACGCGGACGGCAAGAAGCTGGCGGCAATGCTTGCCGGCCTCGATCCGAGGCTCGGCCGGGCGGTGCTCAACTACCTGCGCCTGTTCAGCCCGGCCAAGCGCGGCCTGCGCATGACCCGCGCCATCAAGCTGCTGGAGGAGCTGCTCGACCTGGTCAACGCCGGCACGGTGCAAAAGGACGCCCGCACCAACGATTCCAAGCCGGCGCCGCCCAGGATCTGGACGGCCGGCATCGAGCAGATGCTGATCGCCCGCGATCGCCTGTCGCTGCCACTCGATAACCACAACTACCTGCGCACGGTGGTCTATGGCATCGCCAGCGACCCCGCCCAGGCCCAAGCCGCCGCTCCGGCCAAGCCGGCCCGCGCGGCTGCCACCACTCAACAGATCCTGCAGGACGCCCTCGGCCGCATCGAAGCCGATCGCCGCCTGGGCCTTATTAATGAAGAGGAAGCCGAACGCCGCATCGCAGCGGCAAGGGGGAACGCATGAGCGCAAGGCCAACAGCGATGGCGGAGAAGCGCCACGAACTACTCAGCGATATCGCCGACCACGTTGCGGCAGTTGTTGCAGAGCACGGGGTCGATGCGGCGATCGCCGAGCAGGCCGGCGCGGCGGTGGTCGAGCATTTGTCCAATACCTGGGCGGGAAGCTGCGTCACGTTCCCAAAGGACTTCCGCTGGCGTATCACTCAGCGGGATCTGGAGATCCTGGGCAAATTCAACGGCCGCAACCACCACGCGCTGGCCGTTGAGTACGACATGACAGAGAATGCGATCTACAAGCTACTCAAGAGAACGCAGGACAGGAAGTTCGACCGCGATCAGCACAAACTCGACCTCGGCGACGGCCTGTAACCCCGGCCGCCGCCGTTTCACCTACGGCAACACTGTTACAAACCCCATCCCGCTATTTTCCCCTTCGTTCCTTTATATCCCGCCTTTATCGCGCTTTCCCTGTCATATCTTTCTCAAGCCTGCACAGCGTTAAAAACAGGCTCGGACTGCTCATTTACAACTCGTAAAGTCGAGCGCGACTCCGACCGGTCCTCGCCTGTTTTTGCGGGGCCGCCAACGGTATTGCGCTGACTGCCTCGCCAACGTTTTTTAACGGCCTGCTAGATATTCAGCAGCAGGTAGTGGTCCGCCAGCAAAGCGATGAACAGCAGGAACAGGTACCAGATACTGTACTTGAAGGTGTTGATCGCCGCGTGCGGTTTGCTGTCACGGTACAGCACCCAGGCCCAGTGCAGGAAGCGCGCGCCCAGCAGCAGGGCGCAGACCAGGTAGAGCGGCCCGCTCATGTGAATGGCGTAGGGCAGCAGGGTCACGGCGAACATCACCAGGGTGTAGAGCAGGATGTGCACCTTGGTGTAGTGCTCGCCATGGGTGACCGGCAGCATGGGGATGTCGGCCTTGGCGTATTCGGCCTTGCGATGGATCGCCAGCGCCCAGAAGTGCGGCGGAGTCCAGGCGAAGATGATCAGCACCAGCAGCAGCGGCTCGGCGCTCAGGTGCCCGGTCACCGCCACCCAGCCGAGCAACGGCGGCGCAGCGCCGGCCAAACCGCCGATGACGATGTTCTGCGGCGTGGCGCGCTTGAGAAAGCCGGTGTAGATCACCGCATAGCCCAGTAGCGAAGCGAGGGTGAGCCAGGCCGCCAGCTGGTTGGTGAACAGCAGCAACAGCCCCATGCCGGCAGTGGCCAGCAGCAACGCGAAGGCTATCGCCGCCGCCGGCGAAACCCGCCCGGCAGTGACCGGACGTTTGTGCGTACGCGCCATGATCGAGTCGATGCGCCGGTCCACCACGTGGTTGACCGCCGCCGCCGCGCCAGCGCAAAGGCCGATGCCCAGGTTGCCGAACAGCAGCACGGTCCAGGGCACCCCGGCACGGGTGGCGAGGAACATGCCCACCAGCGAGGTGATCAGCATCAGCATCACCACCCGCGGTTTGGTCAACTCCAGATAGTCGCGCCAGGTGGCGTGTTCGGAGTGGGCTCGTAGCACTGTAGCCATGGCGTTTCTCCTTATGCGTTATGCGCCCTGTTCTTGCAGACGCCGAGCGCTGCCCAAGGTTCGCTGTACTTTCACTGGCGCCGGGGCGCGCAGGCGGTAATTGACCAGCACCAGCGTCAGCAACAGCGCCGCGCCGCCGGCGTTGTGCGCGACGGCCACCAGCAGCGGCAGATGGAAGATCACGTTGCTGATGCCCAGGCCCACCTGCACGGCCAGCGCCAGCAGCAGCAGACCGGCCAGGCGCGACAGCTTGGCCGCGTGCAGACGCCAGGCCAGCAGCAGCAGCGCCAAGGTCACCAGCAAGGCGCCGATACGGTGGCTCATGTGGATCGCGGTGCGCGCGTCGCTGTCGAGCTGCCCGCCCAGGTAGTTGGGGCCGATGTGCTGGGTCAGGTGAAAGCCCTTGCCGAAATCCATCGCCGGCCACCATTCGCCGTGGCAGGTGGGCAGATCGACGCAGGCCACCGCAGCGTAGTTGGAGCTGACCCAGCCGCCGAGGGCGATCTGCCCGATCACCAGCAGCAGGCAGGCGGCGGCCAGCGCCCGCAGGCGCATGGGCAGTTGCAGCGGCGCGAGGCGCCCGGACAGGCGCAGGGTGAGCAGCGCCAGCAGGCTGAGGGTGGCGAAGCCGCCCAGCAGATGGGCGGTGACGATCTGCGGCCAGAGCTTGAGGGTCACCGTCCACATGCCGAAGGCGGCCTGCACGATCACCAGTGCCAGGATCGCCAGCGGCAGTTTGAGCGGCTGCGTCGCATCGCCACGGCGGCGCACGGCCTGCACCGCCATGCCCAGGATCACCAGCCCGAGGGCACCGGCGAAGTAGCGATGGATCATCTCGTACCAGCCCTTGGCGACCTCCACCGGCGCCTCCGGGAAACGCGCCTCGGCGATGGCCTGCTTGTGCTCGCTCATCGGCACGCCGAGAAAGCCATAGCAGCCGGGCCAGTCGGGGCAACCCAGGCCGGCATGGGTCAGCCGGGTGTAGGCGCCGAGCAGCACCACCACGGCGGCCAGCAGGGTCGCGAACAGGGCGAGGCGGTATCCGGGTTTATGCATGTGGAATCCTTAGCAGGCGATCGCCTGCACAGCCGTTCAACCGATCTTGGAAATCTTCAGCAGGTAACGCAGGTCGTCGAGGATCGCCTTGCCCCTGCTGCCGGCGGGATAACGCAGCACCAGGTTGCCATGCGGGTCGATCAGCCATAGCTGCGCCCCGGGGAGCGCCTGCACGGCGCGCTCGTAAGCCTGCGGGTCCAGTTGGTAACGCCCCAGACGCGGGTATTCGCGCTTGAGGGTGGCGTCGTATTCGGCCGGCAATGGCTCGGCCAGCGCCAGTCCGTGGCTCGCCCGCGCCGTTTCGCGGTTGAGGCCGATCTGGATCTGCCGCGCCAGATAGACCAGCTCGCGGCAGTCGGCCTCGCATGCGCCCGGCGCCGTGACCAGAATCTGCCAGAGCGGCTGCACCTCGCCCTGCACGCCGAGATCGCTCAAGGTTCGCCCGTCGCCGATCAGCACCCCGTGGTAGCTGCGCGCCTCCGGCACCCAGAAACGCCATTGGTACATGGCGCTGGCCAGCAGCATCGGGCCGATGGCGACGGCCAGCAGGAGCAGCAACTGCAGGCGGCCGCGCGTCTTGCGCGGAGTTGCCTCAGGCATGGCGATGGCTGGGTTCATGACGACTCTCCCGTGCATTGTGGATTCCGAGATAGATGAACAGGCCAAGCAGCGCGGCCGCCAGGGCGAACCACTGCACCGCATAACCCAGGTGTTTGCTCGGGCTCATGGCCACCACCGGCCAGTCGACCCGATAGCTGGCCGGACCGTCCTCCAGCCGCGCTTCGAACGGCAGGCCACCGCGGCCCAGTTGCTGCCACAGATTTTCGGCCTCGACCTGGGTGATCAGCCGCGGCCAGCCTTCGGTCGCCGCACCGGAACGCAGGTTCAGACCGCCGGAGGGCGCCACGTAGACCCAGGCCGTGAGCTGCAGCACGCCATCGGGAGTGTCGAAGCGCGGCGTGGTGCGCCGGTCGGGCCAGGGCAGCCAGCCGCGGTTGAGCAATACCCAGAGGCCGCTGGGCTGGTCGTAGAAGGGTTGCAGCAACTCGACGCCGGCATGGCCGTCGCGGATGCGGCTGTCCAGCAGCAGGCTGTGCTCGCTATCGAAGTGTCCACGCAGCTGGACGCGGCGGTAGGCGGGATCACGCATGGGCTCGAGCTGTTCGAGACTGATCGGCTCGGCCTGGCGCCGCGCCTCGAAGCTTGCCAGTAGCGCGCGCTTCTCCTCGCCGCGCTGCAGTTGCCAGACGCCCAGCCACAGCAGGCCGGGCAGCAGCAGGGCAACCAGCAGGCTGGGCAGCCAACCGGGACGGAAGGCGTTCATCGCACCCTGCCGTTACGATCGGGGTTGCTGGCTATACTGCACTGCATCACTCAAATCCCCCGGAGTCTCGCATGCTCAAGGCCGCGATCATCCTCATGCTGCTGGCCACCATCGCCAGCCTGTTCAGCGGCCTGTTCTTCCTGGTCAAGGACGAAGGCCATGGTTACCGCGTGGTCGGCGCGCTGACTGTCCGTGTCGGCCTGACCGCCATCACCGTTGCCCTGGTCGCCTGGGGCTTCTACTCAGGGCAACTGGTCTCTCATGTCACCTGGTAAGGCCCCCGCTACAGCACGTAGACGAAGACGAACAGCCCCAGCCAGACCACATCGACGAAGTGCCAGTACCAGGCGGCCGCCTCGAAGCCAAAGTGCTGATCGGCACTGAAATGCCCGCGCATGATGCGCACCAGCATCACGATCAGAATGATGGTCCCCAGCGTCACGTGCGCCCCGTGGAAGCCGGTGAGCATGAAGAAGGTCGCGCCATAGATGCCTGAGCCCAGGGTCAGCCCCAGCTCGGTGTAGGCCTCGATGTACTCCTCGACCTGGAAGAACAGGAACGCCAGGGCGAGCACGATGGTTGCCGCCAGCCAGGCCTTGAGCGGGCCACGATGGTTCTTCTTCAGCGCATGGTGAGCGAAGGTGATGGTGAAGCTGGAGGACACCAGCAGGATGGTGTTGACCAGCGGCAGATGCCAGGGGTCGATCACCGCGCTGGGCGGCGGGAACAACTTGGAGTCGGGGTTCTGCAGCAGCGGCCAGCTGTATTCGAAGCCCTCCCAGAGCATGTTGGCGATGCCCTTGGAACCTTCACCGCCGAGCCAGGGCCCGGACCACATGCGGATATAGAACAGCGCACCGAAGAAGGCGGCGAAGAACATCACCTCGGAAAAGATGAACCAGCTCATGCCCCAGCGGAACGAGCGGTCCATCTGTGCGCTGTACAGCCCGGCACGGCTTTCCTTGATCACGTTGCCGAACCAGCCGAACAGCATCCAGGCCAGGATCAGCCCACCGACGAAGAAGATCAGCGGGCCGTTGGAGCCTTCGCGGCCCGCCGACAGATCGTTGAACCAGGTGCCGACACCGTAGAAGCTGACCAGCAGACCGATGGTGGCGACGATAGGCCACTTGCTCTGCGCCGGTACGTAATAGTTCTCGTGACTTTCGTGACTCGACATTGTTGTTCTCCTTATGGAGCCTGTGCCACTGGCGGTTTGCGCACGGTGATATCGAACAGGGTGTAGCCCAAGGTCAGGTGCTTCACGTCCTTGGGCAGGTCTCTGTCGACGATGAAACGCACCGGCATCTCGATGCGCTCGCCCGGTTGCAGCACCTGCTGGGTGAAGCAGAAGCACTCGGTCTTGTGGAAGAAGGCCGCCGCCTTGGAGGGCGATACGCTGGGAATGGCCTGCGCGGTCATGGGTTGGTCGCTGGGGTTGTAGGCGACGAACAGCATGTCGCGCGACTCGCCGGGATGGACCAGGAGTTCGTCGGCCTGCGGGCCGAACTCCCAGACCATGCCGGCGGCGTTGGTGGCGAGAAACTGCACGCGCACCTGGCGCTGCTCATCCACCAACTGCTCGCCCTGGTAGGCCCCGGCCGTCTTGCCGTTGATGCCGAACACCCGGCACATGGCGTCGTAGAACGGCGGCAGGACGAAGATGCCGAAGCAGAACATCACCACCACCACGACCAGCAGGCGGGTGACCAGACGACGAGTGGCGATGACCTCGCTCACGACAGACCTCCTACTTCACTTCCGGTGGGGTGCTGAAGGTGTGATAGGGCGCCGGCGAAGGCACCGTCCACTCCAGCCCGTCGGCACCATCCCAGGGCTTGGCCGGGGCCGGTTTGCCGCCACGGATGCACTTGATGACGATGAACAGGAACAGCAGCTGGGTCGCTCCGAACAGGAAGGCACCGATGCTCGACACCATGTTGAAGTTGGCGAACATCATGTTGTAGTCGGGAATGCGACGCGGCATGCCGGCCAGGCCGACGAAGTGCATGGGGAAGAACGCCAGGTTCATGCCGATGAAGCTCATCCAGAAGTGCAGCTTGGCCAGGGTTTCGTCGTACATGTGGCCGGTCCACTTCGGCAGCCAGTAGTAGGCCGAGGCGAAGATGCCGAAGATCGCCCCAGGCACCAGCACGTAGTGGAAGTGCGCCACCACGAAGTAGGTGTCGTGGTACTGGAAGTCCGCCGGAGCGATGGCCAGCATCAGCCCGGAGAAGCCGCCGATGGTGAACAGGATGACGAAGGCCACCGAGAACAGCATCGGCGCCTCGAAGGTCATCGAGCCCTGCCACATGGTGCTGGCCCAGTTGAATACCTTCACCCCGGTGGGCACGGCGATCAGCATGGTGGCGTACATGAAGAACAGCTCGCCGGTCAGCGGGATGCCGACGGTGAACATGTGGTGCGCCCAGACGATGAACGACAGGAAGGCGATCGCCGCGGTGGCGTAGACCATCGAGGTGTAGCCGAACAGCGGCTTGCGCGCGAAGGCAGGGATGATTGAGCTGACCGCGCCGAAGGCGGGCAGGATCATGATGTACACCTCGGGGTGGCCGAAGAACCAGAACACGTGCTGGAACAGGACCGGATCACCACCGCCAGCGGCATTGAAGAAGCTGGTGCCGAAGTGGATGTCCATCAGCATCATGGTCACGCAGCCAGCCAGTACCGGCATCACCGCGATCAGCAGGAAGGCGGTGATCAGCCAGGTCCAGACGAACAGCGGCATCTTCATCAGGGTCATGCCGGGGGCGCGCAGGTTGAGGATGGTGGCGACCACGTTGATCGCCCCCATGATCGAACTGATGCCCATCAGGTGCACGGCGAAGATGAAGAAGGTGGTGCTCTCCGGCCCGTAGGTGGTCGACAGCGGCGCGTAGAAGGTCCAACCGAAGTTCGGCCCGCCACCTTCCATGAACAGCGTCGAGACCAGCAGGCCGAAGGCCGCCGGCAGCAGCCAGAAGCTGAAGTTGTTCATCCGCGGCAGGGCCATGTCCGGCGCGCCGATCATCAGCGGGATCATCCAGTTGGCCAGGCCGACGAAAGCCGGCATCACCGCGCCGAAGACCATGATCAGGCCGTGCATGGTGGTCATCTGGTTGAAGAACTCTGGCTGCACGATCTGCAGACCCGGCTGGAACAGCTCGGCACGGATGACCATGGCCATCGAGCCGCCCAGCAGGAACATGCAGAAGCTGAACCACAGGTACATCGTGCCGATGTCCTTGTGGTTGGTGGTCAGCACCCAGCGCATCAGGCCCTTGGCCGGGCCATGGTGGTGGTCAGTATGACCGTGGTCGATCACTGCACTCATGTCCTTACTCCTGAGCCTTCGAGAAGTCGAGAATGTCCTTGGGCGTGACCATGTCACCGACCTTGTTGCCCCAGGCGTTGCGCTCGTAGGTGATGATGGCGGCCAGGTCGACCGGCGACAGCTGCTTGCCGAAGGCGGCCATGGAGGTGCCCGGCTTGCCGTTGTAGACGATGTCGATATGGCCCTCGGCCGGGCCCATGGCGATGGCCGAACCCTTGAGTGCCGGGAACATCGGCGGCAGTCCCTCGCCACCGGGCTGGTGGCAGGCGGCGCAGGCGGTGAGGTAGGCCTTCTCGCCACGCGCCATCAGCTCTTCCATGGTCCATTCCTTGCTGGTCAGCTCACGCTCGGCGGCGGCGGCCTCCTTGCGTTCGGCCAGCCAGACGGCGAAGTCCTCCTTGGACTTGGCTTCGACCACCACCGGCATGAAGCCGTGGTCCTTGCCGCACAGCTCGGTGCACTGGCCACGGTAGATGCCGGGCTCCTCGATGCGCGTCCAGGACTCGTTGATGAAGCCGGGGATGGCGTCCTTCTTCACTGCCAGCGCCGGCACCCACCAGGAGTGGATCACGTCGGCGGCGGTGATCAAAAAGCGCACCTTGGTGCCGACCGGCACCACCAGCGGCTCGTCCACCTCCAGCAGGTAGTGCTCGCCCTTGGCTTCGCGGTTGTTGATCTGGCTACGCGGCGTGGACATGTTGCTGAAGAACTCCACGTCCTGGCCCAGGTACTTGTAGTGCCATTTCCACTGGTAGCCGGTGACCTGGATATCCAGCTCGGACTCGGAGGTGTCGTAGATCTCGATCAGCGTCTTGGTCGCCGGGATCGCCATCAGCACCAGAATGGCCAATGGCACGACGGTCCAGAGAATTTCCACCGTGGTGCTTTCGTGGAAGTGCGCGGGCTCCTGCCCGGTGGAGCGGCGGTGCATGATCATCGACCAGAACATGGCGCCGAAGACGATCACGCCGATCACGACGCAGATCCAGAAGATGGTCATGTGCAGATCGAAGACGGAGCGGCTGACCTCGGTAACACCGGGTGCCATGTTCACCGTCCACTGGGCATGCGCCGAGCCTAATGCCAGCCACAGCAGGAGGCCCATCCAGACTCGTGGATGTCGCATCATTGCGGGTTCCCCTTGATTGTTCTTGTTATCCCGCCGGCTGAGCCTGCGGCTAAGGGATCGACTGCCGTACGGCACGATCGCGCCCGGCTTACTGCCCACGCGATCACGCTCAACTGCTGGCGACTGCTGTCGAAACCTCTCCGTGCCTTGGCCCGTCCGGTTCCATCAGGTACTGCCTTTCGAACTCGAGTATAGACGGCGAGTTTCACCTCGCAACGTGCACGCGAAAATGGCCGAAGGCTCGCAAGCCTTGTCCTAAACGCCGCGGCTGACGCGGCCTGGAGCGCAATCACGACAGGGCCATATAGCGAGCTCGCATAAGTATGAAAAAGTTATGACAATCGCGTCTTAGCCGACCGTAGGAGCCGGCTAAGGTTCACGTCCATGTCCTGAATTGTGGGAGCAGTCATGAACACCGCCGCCGTCCGCCAGTCCATCGCCCAGGCGCAACAACACGAAATCAGCAGCCAGGCCCTTGCCCGGTTTCTGCAGGCCCAGCTCGAACGCCTGCACCCGTCCATTCGCCTGCCCGAGGAGGACGCGCCGGGCGCCCTGAGCGCGTTCGTCAGCGCCTATATCGAGCAGGTGCCCGAGGTACTCGACGCCGCGGTGGAGGTCGCGCGGGAGGCCGGCATCGAGGATGCGGTCAAGCCCGTGCTGAAGATTGCCGAGCATTTCTTCCTCCAGCCGCCGCCGCTGATCGATGGCCATGAGGGGCTCGAAGGGCTGCTCGACGAGGCCTACCTGGCGCACCGCCTGGTGGAGGAGGTCAACGACCGCTACATCACCCACCTGGGCCAGCCGCTGATTCCGCTGGATACCACTCGCGCCAATCTGATCGCCCACCAGTTGATTGGCGAACCCTTCGCCAACCAGCTCGACGAAGCGGTGCATCACGCGCTGGCCGGCATGCTCGACGATGCCAGCTTCGATCAGCCTTCCGTGCAGGCCTACCGCGAACGCCTGGCCGCGCCGGATACCGTTTCGGCCTGGCGGCGCTGGCCCTGCCTGTCGCAGCAGTTGGGCCTGGAGCTGCAGCTCAAGGCGTGATCAGCAGCAGGATCAGCGACAGGGTCAGCAGCGAGCCGAGGGTCGAGAACAGAATGGCCCGCGACACCAGCGCGGCCTGGCGCTGGTAATACTCGGCCAGCATGAAGGGGCCGGTGCCGGTGGGCAGCGCACTGAGCAGCAAGGCGGCGTGAGCCCAGAACGGCGGCAGGTCGAGCAGCACGAAGGCGATGAACCAGGTCACCAGTGGCTGCAGCACCAGCTTGAGCGCCACCAGCGGCCAGGCGCCCTTGGCCGGGCCGCTCTGCCGCTGCGCCAGGAACAGGCCCAGCGACACCAGCGCGCAGGGCACGGTCGCCGCGCCGAGCAGGCGCAGGAACTCGTCCAGCGCCGGCGCGAGTGACAGGCCGCCGAACGACCAGAGCGCGCCGAGCACCGGCGCCACCACCAGCGGGTTCTTCAGCAGCGCCAGGCTGACCTGGGCAATCGCTCCGCCCAGGCCCTTCTGGCTCTGCAGCCCTACCTCGATGCACACCACCGCCAGTGCGAACAGCAGGCAGACGACGATGAGCGAGGCGATCAGGGCAGGCGCCATGCCGTCTTCGCCGAGCACCAGCACGCACAGCGGAATGCCGATGTAACCGGTGTTGGCGTAGCCGGCGCTGAGTCCGTCGATGCTGGCGTCGACCAGGCTGCCGGTGGTTTTCCAGCGGTAGGCCAGGGTGAGCAGAAACACCGCCAGGGTGCCGCCGGTGAACGCCAGCAGGAAACCGGGCTGCCAGATGTGCGCCCAGTCGGCCTTGGCCGTCAGGCTGAAGAGCAGGGCGGGCAGGCCGAGCCAGACCACGAAGCGGTTCATCTCCGAGGCAGCGGTCGGTCCCAGGCGATTGCTGCGGCGACAGATATAGCCGACCAGAATCAGACCGAAGATCGGCAACAGGACGTTGAGAACGGTGGACATCGGGCTACGCCAGCAACGGGGGAGGGCCGAGACTAGGCGGCCGCGCCGCTCAGGGCAAGCGTCTGCCTGTGATCCGGGCCGGGCGAAGCGCGTCTAGCACTGACCTGCCGGGAAGCTGCCCGGCGCCGTCGCGAGCCCGAACATGCAAGCGCTGTTGACTGAAATCCTCGACGAGGTCCGCCCGCTGATCGGCCAGGGCAAGGTGGCCGACTACATTCCCGCGCTAGCCGGCGTGGTGCCCGATCAGCTGGGCATCGCCGTGTACGGCAACGATGGCCAGTTGCACGTGGCCGGCGATGCGCGCACGCCGTTTTCGATCCAGAGCATTTCCAAGGTGTTCAGCCTGGTGCAGGCCATCGGCCACAGTGGCGAGGCCATCTGGCAGCGCCTCGGGCACGAGCCGTCCGGGCAGCCGTTCAATTCGCTGGTGCAGCTGGAATTCGAGCGTGGCAAACCGCGCAACCCGTTCATCAACGCCGGCGCCCTGGTCATCTGCGACATCAACCAGTCGCGCTATGCCGCACCGGCGCTGTCGATGCGCGACTTCGTAAGGCGCCTGTCGGGCAACCCAGAGGTGACGGTGGACAACCACGTCGCCGAATCGGAATACCAGCACCGTGCGCGCAACGCCGCGGCGGCCTACCTGATGCAGTCGTTCGGCAATTTCCACAACGAGGTGGAGGCGGTGCTGCGCAGCTACTTCAGCTGCTGCGCGCTGCGCATGAGCTGCGTGGACCTGGCGCGTGCCTTCGGCTTTCTGGCCAACCAGGGTTTCTGCCAGCACAGCGGCGAGCAGATTCTCTCGCCGCGACAGAGCAAGCAGATCAACGCCATCATGGCCACCAGCGGGCTGTACGACGAAGCGGGCAACTTCGCCTACCGCGTCGGCCTGCCCGGCAAGAGCGGCGTCGGTGGCGGCATCGTCGCGGTGGTGCCGGGGCAGTTCAGCGTGTGCGTGTGGTCGCCGGAACTCAATGCAGCCGGTAATTCCCTGGCCGGGATCAAGGCACTGGAACTGCTCAGCGAACGCATCGGCTGGTCGGTGTTCTGATTCGATAGGCTAAGGTCGCAGCAGGCCGCACCGTCGTGCGGCCACCGTGCCAAAGACCAGGAGTGCCCATGTCGATGCCCGCATACCATATGTTCGCCGCTGCGCCCGCACCGGTCGCACCGTTTTCTCACGCCTGCGAAGCCGATGGCTGGGTGTTCATCACCGGTCAGCTGCCCATCGATCCGGGCAATGAAGCGGCGCCCCTGCCCGAGGGCATCGAGGCGCAGACGCACAAGACCTTCGACAACCTGCTGGTGGTGCTCGAGGGGCTCGGCCTGGGGCTGGAGAACGTGGTCTCGGCGCGCGCCTTCCTCACCGATTTCTATGGCGACTACGCGCGCTTCAATGCGGTGTACGCCAGCTACTTCCCCGAAGACAAACGCCCGGCGCGCACCTGCATCGGCACCACGGGCCTGGCGCGGCATGCGCTGGTGGAGATCGACTTCATCGCCAGGCGGCCGTGACAGGCAGCTAGAGCAGCTTGCGGTACTGCACGAAGCCCGAGCGCTCGCCAATGCGCTCGTAGAGCAGCATGGCCTGGCTGTTGCTCTCATGAGTCAGCCAGTGCACCCGCGAGCAGCCGGCTTCACGCGCCTGGTCATAGACGTGCTGGATCAGCTGGCGGCCGACGCCACTGCTGCGCTGGCCCTTGGCGACGAACAGGTCCTGCAGGTAGCAGTAGTCGCCGACCGTCCAGGTCGAGCGATGGATGACCCAGTGGACCAGGCCGACCGCCTCGCCATCCTGCCAGGCCAGGGCAGCGCCCATGGGCTCGGCCGGGTCGAGAAAGCGCTGCCAGGTCACGGCGCTGGCCTCGGCCGGGATGTCGGTCATGTAGAAGCGCTGGTAGCCCTGCCACAGCGGCAGCCAGGCCTCGTGATCGGCGGCACTGACGGGACGGATCTCGAGACTCATGGCTTGCCTCCTGGCTGGACGTGAGGGTTCAGTCGCTCATCTCACCACAGAGATCGCGCGCCAGCCAGTGTTCGACCTCGGCCTGCGTCAACCCGGCGCCGAGCAGGGCGAACAGCTTGCCCAGCGCCGCCTCGCGGGTCATACCGCCGCAGGACACCAGGCCGGCCTCGGCCAGTCGGCTGCCGGCGGCGTACACGCCGAACTGCACGTGCCCCTGCGGGCACTGGCTGATCGCCGCCAGCACCACGCCGCGCGCGTGCGCCTCGTGCAGGACGGCCATCAGCTCGGCATCGCCGGCCGGGCCGGTGCCGCTGCCGTAGCATTCCAGCAGCAGACCCTGTATGCCGCTTTCCAGCAGGGCGCGCAGGTGCGACGCCTGCAGCGCCGGATGCAGCGGCAGCACCGCCAGGTTCGCCGCCTGCCGCGGCTGGCGATAGTCGATGCGCGCATCGATGGCGGCGCGCTCGGCCTGGCGCAGGCGCGGCAGCACCTGGAAGGCGTCGAAGGCATCGCTGCGCAGCTTGGAGCAGCGCGCGCCATGCAGCAGCTGGCCATTGAAGTACAGGTGCACGCCCGGCTGCACGCCGCGGTGCAATGCACGCAACGCGCCGAACAGATTGGGCCAGGCATCGCCGCCCGCCACGCCGGCCGGCTGCATGGCGCCGGTGAGCAGCACCGGCACGTCCAGACCGAGCAGCAGGAAGCTCAGCGCCGCAGCGCTGTAGGCCAGGGTATCGGTGCCATGCAGCACCAGTACGGCGTCGTGCCCCTCCTGCTCGACCGCGGCGACGATCTGGTCGCGCAGGGCCAGCCAGTGGCCGGGGTTCATGTTGGCGCTGTCGATCAGCGGCAGCAGCTCGCGGAACTGCCAGTTCGGCAGCTCGCCGGTATTCTCGCTGGCCTGCTGGGCACGCATGCGCGCCTCGAAGCCGGAAGCCGGAGCCAGGCCGTCCGCGCTCATCTGCATGCCAATGGTCCCGCCGGTGTACAGCACCAGCAGGTTTTCTGGGGTCGCCATGGGCTCTCCTCGCAAATCACGGGCAAGAAAAAGGCTATGTCGCGCCTTGCCTGACGGCCCGCCTGCGCGGGGCGTAGCTACGCCAAGGGCGGAGCAGGCTTCAACAGGAACATAGCCAAGAAAAAGGGGGCCTGGGCCCCCTCCTTCCGTATCAGGTCAACTCAACGCTGGTGCACGCGGTCGCCGATCTCGGCCTGATCCGCCACCGGCTTGCTCGCCTGGGCGCCCCAGACGCTGGGGTCGAGGTCCAGATCGGCGAACTGCTTGGCGTCGAACACCGGCGAGTCCACGCCAGCCTTGATCTGGCTATCGTAGTCGCGCATCAGGCGCAGGCCCACCTTGAACAGCAGCGCCAGGGCGATGAGGTTGGCGATGGCCAGCAGGCCCATGGTCACGTCGGCGAAGGCGAACACGGTGCCCAGATCCTGCACCGAACCCCACAGCACCAGACCGACCACCAGCACGCGGTAGATCATCACCGGGCCGCGCTTCTGGCTGAAGAAGCCCAGGGCGTTCTCGCCGAGGTAGTAGTTGTAGATCAGGGTGGTGAAGACGAACAGCAGCAGCGCCAGGCTGATGAACACCCGGCCCCACTCACCGACCACGGCGGCCACGGCGCTCTGGGTCAGGACCACACCGGCCTGCTCCATGCCCGGCTGATAGACGCCGGACAGCAGGATGATCAGCGCGGTGCAGCTGCACAGGATCAGGGTGTCGATGAACACGCTGAGCGACTGCACGATGCCCTGCGCGACCGGGTGCTTGACCTCGGCGACGGCGGCCACGTTGGGCGCGCTGCCCAGGCCGGCCTCGTTGGAGAACAGGCCGCGCTTGACCCCCATGATGATGGCCGCACCGATGCCGCCGGCGAAGGCCGGCTCGAGGCCGAAGGCGCTCTTGACGATCAGGGCGAAGGTGGCCGGCACTTCGCTGATGTTCATGCCGATCACCAGCACGGCCATGCCGATGTAGGAGAAGGCCATGACCGGTACCAGCACGTCGGCGAACTGGGCGATGCGCTTGATGCCGCCGAAGATGATCAAACCGATCACCACGGTCAGGGCAATGCCGCTGGCCAGGGTCGGGACGCCGAAGGTGTCGTGCAGCGAGCTGGCCACGGTGAAGGACTGCACGGCGTTGAAGCCGAAGCCGAAGGTCACCAGCAGCAGGATCGACACGAGGATGCCCAACCAGCGCTGACCGAGGCCATGCTGAATGTAGAACGCCGGGCCGCCGCGGTAGCCGCCGTCGGCTTCGCGGCGCTTGTACAGCTGCGCCAGGGAGCACTCGAAGTAGCTGGTGGCCATGCCAACCAGCGCCACCACCCACATCCAGAAGATCGCGCCCGGGCCACCGAGCATGATGGCCACCGATACGCCGGCGATGTTGCCGGCACCGACGCGGCCGGCCACCGACAGCATCAGGGCCTGGAACGAGCTGAGCTGACCGGGCTGACGCTGGAAGGCTTCGCGGAAGATGCGGAACATGTTGCCGAAATAGCGGAACTGCACGAAGCGCGAGGCGATGCTGAAGTACAGACCGAGACCGATCAGCATCACGATCAGCAGCTTGCTCCAGATAAGGTCATTGAGAAGATCGAGCATGGGAGGCTTTCTCTCTTGTTTTTCTGAATGGGAATGCGGCCCCGCCGGGCGGCTGGCGAATGGTTGGCGATGTGGCCGGACCGGACAATTTCGCAGGTCGCGGCGATCTGACGCGAGTTGATGCTAGAATCGCGACACCCGCATCATTCAGAACGTCCATATGTCCGATTCCCTCGGCAGCAACCTCAAACTGCTGTGCAGCCATTACCGCTCGATTGCCGAGGTCTGCCGCAAGCTCTCGATCAACCGCGCGCAGTTCAATCGCTACCTGGCCGGGCAGAGCCGACCCACCGCGCACAACCTCAAACGCATCTGCGACTTCTTCGGCGTCGAACCCTTCGAACTGAGCATGCCGGCCGAGCAGTTCGCCCGCCTGATCGGCGCCCGCAGCGGCGATACGCAGGTGCAAGGCGGCAGCGATCCGCTGCTGGAGCTGTTCGACCCGCTGCGCCAGCAGGCCAGCCCCATGGGGCGCTACTGCGGCTACTACTTCGAGTACTCCAACTGCATGTCGGTTCCGGGCCACGTCCTGCTGTCGCTGGTGCACCTGCGCGAGGAGCGCGGCAACTACCTGTTCGAGCGTCAGGAACGCCAGGAGCGCCAGGAACACACCCGCGGCGGCGCCGAGGACTGGGTGCGCTGCCGCTATCTGGGCGCGGCCTTCTTCCTGCAGGACCGCCTGTTTCTGGTGGACTACGAGTCGCTGACCGGCAACGAGATCAGCCAGACCATCCTCATCCCCAGCTTCAAGAGCCGCATCACACGACTCAACGGCATCAAGACCGGCGTTTCCAGCGGCGACCGGCGCACGCCGGCCTGCACCCGCGTGGTCTGGCAGTACCTGGGCAACGAGATCAACCGGGTCAACGCCTACCGCCAGCTGATGCTCTACGCGCCGGACGATGCGCGTATCGACGACGACATCCGCCAGCGCCTGGGCGGCGCGCAGCTGCGTGACGGATTGTTCGAGATGGAGTAGGGCGTTACCCCCGCAGCGCCTCCAGGCGCTGCTTCTGCCGCCCCGCCTCATCGAAGTTTTCCTCAGCTAGCCAGCGCGCGAAGGCCTCGCGGCATGCCGGCCATTCCCCGTCGATGATGGAGAACCAGGCCGTGTCACGGTTGCGGCCCTTGCGCACCATGTGCTGACGGAACAGCCCTTCCCGGGTGAAGCCGAAGCGCTCGGCGGCGCGCAGCGAGCGGGCATTGGCCGCGTCGCACTTCCATTCCAGGCGGCGATAGCCGAGATCGTCGAAGGCGTGGCGCGCCAGCAGATAGACCGCCTCGGTCGCGTCCGGGGTGCGCTGCATCGGCGCGCCGAAGGCGACGTGGCCGATTTCGATGCTGCCGTCCTGCGCGGTGATACGCAGGTAGCTGAACAGCCCCAGGGCGCGGCCGCTGGCCAGGTCGACCACCGCATAGAACAGCGGGTCATGGCTCTGCGCATTGCCGGCCAGCCAGGTATCGAAGACGCCTCGCTCGGTGAAGGGGCCGTAGGGCAGATAATCCCAAAGCGCCGGGTCCGGCCCCTGCAGCGCGCGCCACAGATCATCACCATGCCGCGTGACATCGAGTGCTTCGAGACGCACGAAACGGCCCTGCAGCACGCGCTGGTCCGGGGTTGGACGGGGTTGCCAATGAGCAAGATCACGCGTCATCAGAAGAGCTTCCTGTACTGGATGAAACCGGAGCGGTCACCGATACGGTCGTAGAGCATACGCCCCTGGTAGTTGCTTTCCTGGGTCAGCCAATGCACGCGGCTGGCACCAGCAGCGCGCGCCTCGGCGTAGACATGCTCGATCAGTGCGCGGCCTACGCCGCCGCCGCGAATGTGCTCGGCGACGAACAGATCCTGCAGGTAGCAGTAGTCACCACTCGTCCAGCAACTGCGGTGGTAGATGAAGTGCACCAGGCCGACCGCCTCGCCGTCCTGCCAGGCCAGGGCGGCGTGCATCGGCTCGGCCGGGTCGAGAAAGCGCTGCCAGGTGAGGGCGCTGGTCTCGGCTGGAATTTCGGCCTGGTAGAAACGCTGGTAAGCCTGCCAGAGCGGCAGCCAGGCGGCGTGATCGGCAGCGGTGATGGGGCGGATATCGAGCATGAGGGCCTTCCTTTGGTGATCAGTCGGTGGGATTCATCCGTGCCGCCAGTTCGTGGTCGCGCGGGTTGTTGGACGTTGCCAGGCCGGTACGCACGCCGGCCTGGTCGTTGCTCGAACGGTTCTGGCTGAGCTTCCATTTGCCTTCGAGTCGGCGAATCGGCAGGGCGAAGCCGACGATGGCGCGCAGCATGCTGTCGATGTAGTCGCGCGGCGCATCGCTGACCGCCCAGGGCTGCGGGCGCCCTTGTTCGTGGCGCTCGCTGAGACGGCTGACCAGCTCGAGCAGGCGCTCGGGTTCGTCGAACACCTCGGCCTGGCCCCAGGCATGCACGGCGATGTAATTCCAGGTCGGCACCACCTTGCCGTGCTCGGCCTTGGCCGGATACCAGCCGGGATGCACGTAGGCGTCCGCTCCGCTGAACACCACCAGCGCCTCGGCGCCAGCGGCCAGGTCGCGCCAGTGCCCATTGGCGCGGGCGAAGTGGCCGTACAGGGTGCCGAACTCGCCTTCGCCAGGCTCGAGCAGCAACGGCAGATGGCTGGCCTGCAGGCCCTGCGCACCGCTGCTGGTCACGATGGCCAGGCCGCTGGCGTGGATCTGCGCGTGCAGGGTGGGCAGATCGTCCTGGCGAAAGGCGGCGGGGCAATACATGGCGGCATCTCCTGGCGTGATGGAGCCATGCTAGGCAGGATATTGGCCTGACGTAAGATCCATTGCCGACGACTTCGATAGAGCCAATTTATCCATCATGAAACGCTCGCCCGCCTTGCCCTTCGACCTTTCCGGCATTCATCTGCAGCCCGGCCAGGGGCTGGCGCGCCAGCTCTACCAGACCTTGCGAGAGCGCATCCTCGACGGTCGCCTGGCCGGAGGCACGCGCCTGCCGGCCAGCCGTGAGCTGGCCGCGCTGCTTGGTATCTCGCGCAATACCGTGACCCGCGCGCTGGACCAGCTGTATGCCGAGGGCTACGTGAACGGGCGGGTCGGCGATGGCACCTACGTCGCCGAGCTGATGCGCCACCGGCCTGCCCCGGTGGCAGCCGTCGCCCCGGCAGCGGCCAGCCCGGCACTGCAGTTGTTGCAGAGCCATCACCTGGCGATGCCCGCCGCGGGCGCACCGCGCGCCTTTCGTATCGGCGTGCCGGCTTTCGACCTGTTCCCCTTCGCGACCTGGTCACGTCTGCAGGCGCGCTTCTGGCGCAAACCCTCGCTGGCACGGCTGGGCTATGGCGACCCCGCTGGCGACCTGCAGCTGCGCGAATTGATCGCCGCCTACCTGCGCAACAGCCGCGGCCTGACCTGCGAGGCGCAGCAGGTACTGATCACCTGTGGCTCGCAGCAGGCCATCAGCCTCTGCGCGCAGTTGCTGATTCAACCGGGCGAGCGCGTGGCCATCGAAAACCCCGGCTACCGCGCGGCGGGCCATGCCTTCGCGGTGGCCGGCGCGCAGCTGTGCGGCGTGGCGGTAGACGGCGAAGGCCTGGACGTCGACGCCCTGCAGCGCGTGAACGAGTGCCGGCTGGCCTATGTCACGCCCGCGCATCAGTACCCCACCGGCGTCACCCTGTCGCTACCCAGGCGCCTGGCCTTGCTGGAGTGGGCCAAGCGCGTCAACGGCTGGATCATCGAGGACGATTACGACGGCGAGTACCGCTACAGCGGTACACCACTCGCGCCACTGGCAGCGCTGGACGAGCAGCAGCGGGTGATCTACATCGGCACCTTCGGCAAGCTCGCCTTCCCGGCGCTGCGCCTGGGGTATCTGGTGCTGCCGCCGGCGCTGGCCGAGAGCTTCGCGAGGCGCCAGGCGCTGGAGATACGCCACTCGGAGGTCGGCACCCAGGCGGTGATGGCCGAGTTCATCGCCGCCGGGCACTTCCAGCGCCATGTGCGGCGCATGCGTCAGGCTGCGCGCAGCCGCCGCGACGCGCTGATCGAGGCCTGGCCGCAGGCGATTCCCGGATGCTCACCGTTGCCGGCGGTTGAGGCCGGCCTGCACCTGAGCATCAGGGTCGAGAGCCTGGCCCGTGAGCGTGAGCTGATCGGCTCCGCACGCGCAGCCGGCATCGAGATGAACCCCTTGAGCGGTTACTGGCTACCCGGCAGCGAAACAGCCGAGGACGCCCGCGCCGGGCTGGTGCTGGGTTTTGCGGCAGTGCCCGAGGCGCAGATCGTCGAGGCGGTGCAGACGCTACGCCAGGCGTGGGGGCTGTAACGCAGGCCAACCGGCGGTGCGCGCGGCGCACCCTACGGCGGCCACAAAAAAAAGGGATGGCCGAGGCCATCCCTGAAGGTTGAGGCTGGTGAAGGCCTCCTATGAAAGCGGTTGCTCAGGCAGCGTTGTCGCTGTTGTAGATCTCGCGATCCAGCTCCTTCTCGCTGCTGCCCACCAGGGTGGTGGTCATCAGGTCACCGGCGACGTTCACCGTGGTGCGCGCCATGTCGAGGATGCGGTCGATACCGGCGATCAGCGCCACGCCTTCCAGCGGCAGGCCGACCGAGGTCAGCACCAGGCCGAGCATGATCAGGCCGGCGCCGGGTACGCCGGCGGTGCCGACCGAAGCCAGGGTGGCGGTGAGGATGATCATCAGGTACTGGCCGGCATTCAGGTCGATGCCGAAGGCCTGGGCGATGAACAGCGCCAGCACGCCCTGGTAGATGGCGGTGCCGTCCATGTTGATGGTGGCGCCCACCGGTAACACGAAGCCAGCCACGCCCTGCGACACGCCGAGGTTCTTGCGCGCACACTCGATGGACACCGGCAGGGTGCCGGAGCTGCTCGAGGTACTGAAGGCCACCGCCAGCGCCGGGGCGATGCCGCGGAAGAAACGCAGCGGGCTGAGGCGCGCCAGGCCGCCGATCAGGCCGCCGTAGATCAGCAGCATGTGGGCGATGCTGGCCAGGTAGATCACCCCGATCACCCCGGCCAGCGGCAGCAATACCTCGATGCCGTGGGAAGCGACCACGCCGGCAATAAGCGCGAACACGCCGATGGGGGCGAAGCGCATCACCAGGTCGGTGAGCTTGTAGAACACCTCGGCCAGGCTGTCGAACAGCTTGGCCACCGGCGCGGCCTTCTCGCCGATCAGGTTCATGCTCACGCCCAGGGCGATGGCGAAGACGATGATCTGCAGGATGTTGCCTTCGGCGAAGGCCGTCACCGGGTTGGTCGGCACCAGCCCCACCAGGATCTGCACCAGCGAGGGCGCCTGCTTGGCCTCTTCGCTGCCGCTGGCGACCATGTTCATGCCCTCACCGGGGCTGAACAGGGTGCCGAAGGCCAGGCCGATGCTCACCGCGAAGGCGGTGGTGATCAGGTAGATGGCGATGGTCTTGACGCTGATGCGGCCGAGCTTGGCGCTGTCGCTCATGGCTGTGATGCCCGCCACCAGGGAGACGAACACCAGCGGCACGATCAGCATCTTGATCGCGTTGAGGAACAGCGCGCCGACCGGCGCCAGCGCCAGGGCGAGGCTCTTGGACAGCATGCCGACCACCACGCCGAGCACCAGGCCGACGAGGATCTGCTGCCACAGCGGCACGCGCGCAAGCAGGGAAAGGGAAGCGGTATTGCTCTGACTCATATGTTGTACACCCGGATTGTCGTTTTTGTGGGGCCGTCTGCGCGGCCTTCAGCGGTGCCGCCCCATGAACAGGCTCGAGGGCGGAAATGAACACGCCGCCCAAGGGGCGGCGTGCGTCATTCGATGAATCAGCCCTGCAGCGGAACCAGGCGCGGGGCGATCATGTTCTCGGGGCGCAGGATGTCGGCCAGGGTGGCCTCGTCCAGCAGCTGCTCCTCGCGCACCAGCTCCAGTACGCCGCGCCCGCTTTCCAGGGCGACCTTGGCGATGCGGGTGGCGTTCTCGTAGCCGATGTAGGGGTTGAGCGCGGTGATCAGACCGATGGAGTTCTCCATCAGTTCGCGGCAGCGCGTCTCGTTGGCGGTGATGCCGTCGATGCACAGCTCGCGCAGCATGTCCATGGCGCGGGTCAGCAGGCGGATCGAGTCGAAGATCTTGTAGGCGATCAGCGGCTCCATCACGTTCAGCTGCAGCTGGCCGCCCTCGGCCGCCATGGTCAGCGCCAGGTCGTTACCGATCACTTCGAAGGCCACCTGGTTGACCGCCTCGGGGATCACCGGGTTGACCTTGCCCGGCATGATCGAGCTGCCCGGCTGACGCGCCGGCAGGTTGATCTCGTTGATGCCGGTACGCGGGCCGCTGGAGAGCAGGCGCAGGTCGTTGCAGATCTTCGACAGCTTGACCGCGGTGCGCTTGAGCATGCCGGAGAACAGCACGAAGGCGCCCATGTCGCTGGTGGCTTCGATCAAGTCGGCAGCCGGGGTCAGCGGGTGGCCGCTGATGATGGCCAGGCGCTTGACCGCCAGGGCCTGGTATTTCGGGTCGGCGTTGATACCGGTGCCGATGGCGGTACCGCCCAGGTTGACTTCAGTGAGCAGGGTCGGCGCCAGCAGTTTCAGGTGCTGCAGGTCTTCGCCCAGGGTGGTGGCGAAGGCGCGGAATTCCTGGCCGAGGGTCATCGGCACGGCGTCCTGCAGCTGGGTGCGGCCCATCTTCAGCACGTGGCCGAACTCCAGGCCCTTGGCGGCGAAGGACTGGATCAGCTTGTCCAGCGCGCTGAGCAGGCTGTCGTGGCCGAGCAGCAGGCCGAGACGGATGGCGGTCGGGTAGGCGTCGTTGGTCGACTGCGCCATGTTCACGTCGTTGTTCGGGTGCAGGTGCTGGTACTGGCCCTTCTCATGCCCCATGGCCTCGAGGGCGATGTTGGCGATCACCTCGTTGGCATTCATGTTGGTCGAGGTACCGGCGCCGCCCTGGATCATGTCGACCACGAACTGCTCGTGGAACTCGCCCTGGATGATGCGTGCGCAGGCGGTGCTGATCGCCGTGTGCTTTGCCGCGGACAGGTGGCCCAGCTCGCGGTTGGCGTCGGCCGAGGCCTGCTTGACCATGGCCAGGCCGATCACCAGTTTCGGGTAATGCGACAGCGGCACGCCGGACAGGCGGAAGTTCTGCACGGCGCGCAGGGTCTGGATGCCGTAGTAGGCATCGGCGGGGACTTCGAGGGTGCCGAGCAGGTCTTTTTCGACGCGAACAGATGCAGCAGAGGACATGATAGAGATGACTCTTGGGAAATACGGCGAGTGCCGCGATGCCCATAGAATATGGGCTTGTGCCGTTTCGCCTCCAATGCCGTTGCTTGCTGCCCTATGCACAATCGGCATAATGTCGATGTGACCGCGAAGCAGCAGCAAACGTAGGGTGGGTTAGCCACGTACCACCGAAGGCAAATGCCAGGCTGATGGCGATGCGGCGTAACCCACCCTTGGCGCTGCGTTCAGCCGGATGCAATCCGCGCCAACGTGACGGGCCAACCCCGGCTTGCATCCGGACTACGGAGACGCGATGAATCTGGAAACCAAATGGCTGGAGGACTTCATCGCCCTGGCCGCCACCCGCAGCTTCTCCCAGGCGGCGGACAAGCGCTTCGTCACCCAGCCGGCCTTCAGCCGGCGCATCCGCAGCCTGGAGGCGATGCTCGGCCTGACCCTGGTGGATCGCTCCTGCACCCCCATCGAACTGACCGAGGCCGGGCGGCTGTTTCTGGTCACCGCGCGCAGCCTGGTCGAGCAGCTCGGCGAAGTGGTGCGTCATCTGCACAATCTGGAGGGCCAGCAGGGCGAGGTGTTGTCGATCGCCGCTGCCCACTCGCTGACCCTGGGCTTCTTCCCCGAATGGATCGCCCGCCTGCGCCGCGAAGGCCTGCCACTGACCACCCGCCTGGTGGCGACCAACGTCGGCGAGGCGGTGCACTCGCTGCGTGAAGGCGCCTGCGACCTGATCCTTGCCTACTACGACCCTGACGCTGCATTGCAGATGGACCCGGAGATCTTTCCCTCGCTGCACCTGGGCACCACCTCCATGCTGCCGGTGTGCGCGGTTGGCGAGGCCGGCGCGCCGCTGTTCGACCTCGACGGCGGGCAGAGCGTGCCTCTGCTGGCCTACAGCGCCGGTGCCTTCCTCGGTCGCTCCGTCAATCTGCTGCTGCGCCAGCGCGCCCTGCGCTCGACCACGGTGTACGAGACCGCCATGGCCGACAGCCTCAAGAGCATGGCGCTACAAGGCATGGGCGTGGCCTGGGTGCCGCGGCTGTCGGTGACGGCGGAACTGGGCCGTGGCGAGCTGGCGATCTGCGGCGGCGAACACTGGCAGATCCCGCTGGAAATCCGCCTGTACCGCTGCGCCCTGGTACGCAAGGCGGCGGTGCGCCTGCTGTGGCGCAAGCTGGAGGGTGGCCTGGCCATGTAGGTGAGCGGCGGGAGCCGGATAGCTGGTGCGCGCGGCGCACCCTACGGCCTGGCGCCTAGGTCGCGGCAGCACGCTCTCGTAGGGTGTCGCGGGGCCGCCTAGGCCATGTGCACCACAGGCGACCGGATATTCGCCCCGGACTACGCCGCCGTGCAGGCGGAACCTGCCGCGGCGCCCAGTTGGCCATCGAGAAACTCCAGCACCCGCCGCGCATAGGCCTCCGGCTGGGCGACATAGGCCAGGGTATGATCGGCGCCCGGTACCTGCCAGAACTCGCAATGGGTGGCGGCGGTCAGCGCCGCGTGCAGTTGCTGGCCGTCCGCGAGCGGGGTGTGGCGATCCGCCTCGCCGTAGATCAGCAGCAGCGGCGGGCGGCCGACCAGGCGCTGCGCGGCATGCAACGGACGCAGACGCCGTTCGCCGGCCGGATAGACCAGGCGGCTGAGCTGGATGCCCAGGCGCGGCAGCGGATAGGGCCGCCAGAAGTGCAGCAGGGTGGGGAAGGCCGACTCCAGCACCGCCGCCTTGAACGGATGCTGCGCCAGCGCCAGGGCGCACAGGCCCATGGCCGCCCCCATCGAGGCGCCGAGCAGCGCCACCGGCAGGTCCGGGTAGCGCGCCTGCAGCGCCTGCCCGGCGGCGAGCACGTCGAGCGGGTAGTCCATGGTGGTGGAACTGCTCTCGCCGAAGCCGTTGAGATCGAACAGCATCACGTGATAACCGGCCGCACGCAGCAGTTCGGCATGCCCGTGCTTGAGCCAGAAGCCCTTGGCCGCGGTGCCCATCGGGTGGCACAGCAGCACCGCGCCGCGCACCTGCCCCGCGTGCGCCTCGCCCAGCAGCGCGGCCAGGCTGGCCCCCGATTCGCTGGTCAGCGCCAGACGCTGCCAACGCGCCGCATCGACCTGTTCGGGCCAGCGCCAGGGCTTCATGAAGCGCCCGAAAAAGGGTTTTTTGAAGAGCCGGTAGGCTGTATGTTTCATCGCCGCTGTTCTCCTGCCTGATGGGTCGCGGGCCGCCAGTGGCGCCCGGGTGAGGCCATGCTAGGAAGCGCAGCGGCGCCTCACCATGGGCAAAAACGACCAATAACAGGCGGATAATTCCGCCAGCGGGGCGGGAAGGATGAAGGTCACGGTGGTGATGGCCGAGCGCTGCTCGGCCACCAGCGTCTCGGCGGCGCTGGAGTTTCTCGAATGCGCCAACGTGCTGCAGCGCTTTCTCACCGGCGACCCGGCGGCGACGCCGTTCGAGGTGCACAGCGCCTCCCTCGACGGCGCCCCGGTGGAGTGCACCGGCGGCTTGCGCCTGACCCCGCAGCGGGCGCTGAGCGAGGTGCCGCACAGCGACCTGGTGATAGTGCCCGGCTTCATGTTCAACATCCTCGCCGTACTGCCGGCCCTGGAGCCGCTGAGCGCCTGGCTGCGCGAGCGCCATGCGCAGGGCAGCTACATTGCCAGCATGTGCACCGGCACCTTCGTCACCGCCCAGGCCGGCCTGCTCGACGGTCGCCGCGCCACCACCCACTGGATCTTCAGCGAGCAGTTCGCCCGGCGTTTTCCGCGGGTGCTGCTGCAGGCCGAACGCAGCGTCACCGACGACGGCCAGCTGCTGTGCTCGGCCGGCTCCACCACCGGCAGCGATCTGCTGTTGCACATCATCCGCCGCTTCGCTTCGCCGCAGCTGGCCATCGAGTGCTCGAAGAAGCTCCTGGTCGACAGCGCCGAGCGCCTGCAGACGCCCTACATGAGCGCCTCGTTCAACAAGGCGCACCAGGACGCCGAGGTGCTCAGGGTGCAGATCTGGCTGGAGAAGCACAGCGCCGAGCGCATCGTCCTCGACGAGGTTGCCGCGCGCTTCGCCCTGAGCCCGCGCAATCTGATCCGCCGCTTCAAGGACGCCACCGGGCAGACGCCGGTGCAGTACCTGCAGAACCTGCGGCTGGAGCGGGCCAAGCACCTGCTGGAGGCCAGCCAGGAGAACTTCGAGCGCATCACCCAGCAGGTCGGCTACGAGGACGGCAGCTCCTTCCGCCGCCTGTTCAAGGAACGCGTCGGCCTGTCGCCGGGCGCCTACCGGCGACGCTTCAACCGCCCTGCCTGAGCGCCCCGCCAGCGGGGCGCCCGGCCGACGCTCACTTGCCCGACTTGATCGATGTCCAGGCGCGCGTACGCACTCGCTCGATCTTCTGCGGCAGCGGCTGCACCACGTACAGCGACTTCTGCAGCTCCGGCGTCGGCGTCAGGTCGGCATCGTCGGCGATCTCCGCGCCCACCAGCTGCATGCCCGGCACGTTGGGGTTGGGGTAGCCGAGAAAATCGCTGATCGGCGCGATCACCTTGGGTTCGAGCAGGTGGTTGATGAAGGCATGGGCTTCATCGACGTTCTGCGCGCTCTTGGGGATGGCCCAGGTGTCGAACCAGATCGGCGCGCCTTCCTTGGGCAGGCGCCAGTTGATCACCACGCCGTTGCCGGCTTCCTTGGCGCGGTTGGCGAACTGGTAGAAGCTGCCGGAGTAGCCGATGGCCACGCAGATGTCGCCGTTGGCGATGTCGGTCATGTACTTGGCCGAATGAAAGTAGGCCACGTAGGGGCGTACCTTGAGCAGCAGCTCGGTGACCTTGTCGTAGTCGGCGGGATTGCTGCTGTTGGGGTCCAGGCCCAGGTAGTGCAGGGCGATGGGGATGATCTCGGTGGGCGAGTCGAGCATGGCCACGCCGCAGGATTTCAGCTTCTCCATGTACTCGGGCTTGAACACCAGGTCCCAGCTGTTGACCGGCGCATCGTCGCCGAGCGCGGCCTTGACCTTGTCCGGGTTGTAGCCGATCAGCACGGTGCCGTACATGTAGGGCACGCCGTACTGGTTGCCGGGGTCGTTCTTCTCCAGCAGGCCGAGCAGTACCGGGTCGAGGTTCTGCCAGTTGGGCAGCTTGGACTTGTCCAGCGGGGCGAACACGCCGGCCTTGATCTGGGTTTCGAGGAACTGGTTGGAGGGGATCACCAGGTCATAGCCGGAGTTTCCGGTGAGCAGCTTGGCTTCCAGCGCCTCGTTGGTCTCGAAGGTGTCCCAGGTGATGCGGATGCCGGACTCCTTCTGAAAGTCCTTGGGCACCTCCGGGAGGATGTAGTCGGCCCAGTTGTATACGCGCAGCTCCTTGGCCTGCACCGCGCCGCTGAGCAGGGTGGCGCCGCACAGGGCGACGCCGAGCATCTGTTTGATGGCTTTCATCGTTTCTCACCCCTGAAATGTTGCTCTTGTTTGGCAGGTTCTTGATCGCTGACGAGGCGCCATTCAGGCGCCCTCGAAGCCTTCCAGCACGTTGACCGCGTTGACGCCGATGGCCTCCACCGCGTAGCCGCCTTCCATGATGAACAGCGTCGGCAGGCCTAGTGCGGCGATACGCCGGCCCATGGCCAGGTAGTCCGGGCTGTCGAGCTTGAACTGCGAGATCGGGTCTTCCATGTAGGTGTCCACGCCCAGCGACACCACCAGCACCTCGGCGCCGTAGTCGGCGATGCGCTGGCAGGCCTGTTCCAGCGCGGCGTTCCAGGTGTCCCAGGAACTGCCCATGGGCAACGGGTAGTTGAAGTTGTAGCCCTCGCCGGCGCCCTCGCCCAGTTCGTCGGCGTAACCGAGGAAGAACGGGAACTCCTCGGCCGGGTCGCCGTGGATCGAGGCGAACAGCACGTCGCTGCGCCGGTAGAAGATGTCCTGGGTGCCGTTGCCGTGGTGGTAGTCGACATCGAGGATGGCGACTTTTTTGCGGCCCTGGTCGAGAAACGCCTGGGCGGCAATGGCGGCGTTGTTCAGGTAGCAGTAGCCGCCCATCAGGTCACCGGCGGCATGGTGGCCTGGCGGGCGGCACAGGGCGAAGGCGCTGTGGGCACCGTTGGCAATCTCCTGCTGGGCGCTGAGCGCGACCTGGGCAGCGCTGTAGGCGGCCTGCCAGGTGCCGGCGGTGATCGGCGCGCCGCCATCGAAACTGTAGTAGCCGAGCTGGCCGTGCAGGTCGTTGGGGATCATCGTGCGCAGGGTGCGCGCCGGCCAGGTGAACGGCAGCAGATCGCCCTTGCCGCCCTGCTCCTGCCAGCGCGCCCAGGCGCCCTTGAAGAATTCCAGGTAGGCCTTGCTGTGGATGCGCTCGATGGGCGCCAGGCCGAAATCCTTGGGTGCGCGGATTTCGCCGAGCTGGCGATCCTTGACCCGTTGCAGGATATGGTCGGCGCGCTGCGGCTTCTCGAAGCAGGGCATCAGCTGCCCGTCGATCAGCTCGCATTTGCCGTGGTGCAGGTGGTGGTCGTCACTGTAGTAGGTGAGCATGCGAAGCGGCTCCGGTCTTGTTGTCGTGCCCGGATTGTTCGCCCGCGCCGCGCCGTCGGAAACGCTGGCAACGGCCAAAAGGGGATCGAAATGGCCAAAAATTGCCGGAGGTTCTTGTCAGGGCCACCGGGGCCGGCAAGCCACGAACGCCGGCCCGTAGGGTGCGCTGCGCGCACCGCCTGGCAACGCAGCACCGAAAGGCATGCTCCGGATCCGGGAAAACCGCGGTGCGCACGGCGCACCCTACGCCCGAGTGCAATCCGAGGCAGGGCCTGGGCTCCGGCTCTACGGTCGTCTCAAGCAACGAACGCTGGTGCATGCCGTAGGGTGCGCTGCGCGCACCACCTGGCAACGCAGCACCGAAAAGCATGCTCCAGATCCAGGAAAGCCGCGGTGCGCACGGCGCACCCTACGCTTGGATGAATCCGGCATTCGGCGTCTCAAGCGCGAAAGCGGCTCGGCGGTACACCGCTCCAGCGCTGGAAGGCATGGCGGAAGCTGGCGGTCTCGCTGAAGCCGAGCACCTCGGCGATGCGGTACACCGGCCATTGCTCCTCGCTGAGCAGCGCCTTGGCGCGCTCGAAGCGCAGCTCGTCGAGCAGGCCCTGGTAGCTGGTACCCAGCTCCTGCAGGTGGCGACGCAGCGTGCGCGGTGAGCAGTGCATCTGCTGCGCCAGATTTTCCAGCCCCGGCGGCTCGGCCAGTTGCACGGCGAGCAGCTGGCGTACCCGTTCCAGCCAGGCCTGGCGGCTGCTGAACTCGGCGTTCAGGCGGCGACAGCGTTCCACCATGTCGCCATGGGTGACGCTGTCGGCCAGCGGCAGGCGGCACTCCAGCAGCGCCGCGGGAAAGGCGAAGGCATTGCGCCGCGCCGCGAAACGCAGCGGACAGGGAAAGCTCTGCGCATAGCGCTCGACGTAATGCGGCTCGGCATAGCTGAATTCGGCGCGCGCCAGCGCCAGCGGCTGGCCCAGCAGCTCGTCACCGATCAGTTTCAGCGAGGCCAGGCACATTTCCACGTTGAACACTTCCAGTGTCGCGGCATCGCGATAGCCACCCGCGCAGATCCAGGCCAGCTCGCCCTCCACCTGCAGCTCCAGGCGGAAGTATGTGCCGAGCAGCGCCGGGTACTGCAGCAGCAGGCGCCAGGCGTCACCAAAGGTGGCAGCCGAGAGCGCGGCGTAACCAAGCAGCCCATAGGAGGAAACATGCAGACTGCGCCCCAGCTCCAGCCCCATGTCGGCGCGCAGGGCCAGGGCGTTGGCACAGACCTGCAGCTCCTGCACCCGGGTGATGCGAGCATCGGGGCACTCCAGCTCGGCCGCACCGATGCCGCTGCCGGCCAGCAGTTGCGGCTGCAGTTCGGGCTGGTCGGCGAAGCGTTGCAGGATCAGGGAAACCACGTGCAGGGTGGTCAGCGGGGCATGCAGCATGATGCGTTCCGTGTGCGCAGGTGCGCATAGCAACGCAAGAAACATGCCGCGGGATGGGGAGCGCACCCGCTCGACGCAATCAGCGATTACGCAAAATGGCGTTGATGAAATCGCCCTGATTCGGTTCGTCCTTGAGGGTGGTGAACGAGAGTTGGCCATCGTGCTCGCGCAGCTTCATGCTGTCACCGAATCGGCATTCGACGCCCTTGATGGTGCTGGCCTCGCTCTTGTAGCTGTCGGCGCGGCCGCAAAGGCTGGCCATCTGGCTGACCACTTCGCCGCAGAAATGCGGCACGCTGACGCTCATCAGCAGGTCGTCGTTGAAAGCGCTCCAGTCCACCCTGGTCGCCAGCGGCGTGCCACAGGCCTGGGTCGCTTCGAGGTCCATCTGCTGCAGGCGTGCGCTGTAGTCCTGCACCCGCTTCTTGCGATCGAAGGCAGCGAGGCGAGCCTGCAGGCCGGCCTTTTCCTGGCGCTTGTACAACGCCAGCAGCTCGCTCTGCTTGAGGGCCTTGGTCTTCGTCTCGTTGTAACCCAGCTCGAAGCCTTCGGTGCCCGGCAGGTTGAGCTGAAAACTCTCGCCGCTCCAGGCACGACGCTTGTTCAGCAGGTTGTAGTCACGACCGTCGAGGCGAATGCCGTAGTCGCGCTGCTCGTTGCCCAGCTCGCGCACCTGGGTGAGGAACACCACCTCGTCGAGCGGATGGTTGATGCCCTTGACCTGCACCAGGGCCTGCTTGCCGTCGGCGGTCGGGGCGAGGGTCAGGCTGACGCCCTGGCCGGCATCGAACACCTGAGGATGCCTGGCCAACTCCAGGGCGGCGGCCTGCAGCGAGAGCAGAAAAAGGGCAACGAGCGAAACGTACTGTTTCATGGCGATACGTCCTTGTATGGATGAAAAGTGAGCAGTATAGACCGCAGCCCGAACTGCGGTCTGTGCGACGCTCGGCACCAGAATCTGTAGGAAAACGGCTCGCGCTAGAACTGCAGCACCATGCGTCCCTCGATCTGCCCCTGGCGCATCTGCTCGAAGATGGCGTTGATGTTGTCCAGCCTGTCGCGGTGCACCGTGGCCCTGACCAGGCCTTCGCCGGCGAAGTCCAGCGCTTCCTGCAGATCGGCGCGGGTGCCGACGATGGAGCCGGTGATGCTGATGGCCTTGAGCACCACGTCAAAGATCGGCGTCGGGAAGTCACCCGGCGGCAGGCCGACCAGGGCCACCGTACCGTGCCGACGCGCCATGCCGATGGCCTGGCCGAAGGCGGCGTTGGACACCGCGGTGACCAGCACGCCGTGGGCGCCGCCGATCTCGCGTTGCACCACCTCGGCCGGATTTTCCTGGCGTGCGTTGATGGTCAGGCTGGCGCCGAGCCTGCGCGCCAGCTCCAGCTTGGCGTCGTCGACATCCACCGCGACCACGTGCAGGCCCATGGCGCGGGCGTACTGCACGGCGACGTGACCGAGGCCGCCGATACCGGAGATGGCCACCCACTGGCCGGGCCGCGCCCTCGTTTCCTTGAGGCCCTTGTACACCGTCACCCCGGCACAGAGGATCGGCGCGATCTCGAGGAAGTCGACGTTCTTCGGCAGGATGCCGACGTAGTTGGGGTCAGCCAGCACGTACTCGGCATAGCCGCCGTTGATCGAGTAGCCGGTGTTCTGCTGGCTCTCGCAGAGCGTCTCCCAGCCGGTCAGGCAATGCTCGCAGCAGCCACAGGCGCTGTACAGCCAGGGCACGCCGACACGGTCGCCCTCCTTGACCCGGGTCACGCCGCTGCCGACCGCCGCCACGTAGCCCACCCCTTCATGGCCGGGAATGAACGGCAGGCTCGGCTTCACCGGCCAGTCGCCCTCGGCTGCGTGCAGGTCGGTGTGGCAGACGCCGGAAGCCTCGATCTTCACCAGAATCTGCCCCGGGCCGGGTAGCGGGGTTTTCACCTCCTCGATACGCAGCGGCTGGCCGAAGGCGTGGACCACTGCGGCTTTCATGGTCGGGTTCATGCGCGGTTCCTCCTGCATGCGAGTGTCTGCCCAGTGTGCGCGCGCAGCCTGCGCGGGCATTGCTCCAGAGCAAGGTTTAGGCGGTTTTGCCGCATGCCCGGGGCCTGCATGACAAACGGTCGTCGCCACTGCCCGCCAACGGCGGCTTTGCGTTATACTGCGCGGCCTTCGGCCGGCAGCACCCGGCCAACGAATCATGACAAGCCACGCTGGCCCGCCCGCGTGGCTTGTTGGTTTTTGATGCGCCGTGAGGCGCCCAAGAGAAGAGGCACGACGATGAGCGCACTGGTTGGCGTGATCATGGGCTCCAAGTCCGATTGGTCCACCCTTAGCCACACCGCCGAGATGCTGGACAAGCTGGGCATTCCCCACGAGGTCAAGGTGGTCTCCGCCCACCGTACCCCGGACCTGCTGTTCCAGTACGCCGAAGAGGCGGAAGCCCGCGGCATCCAGGTGATCATCGCCGGTGCCGGTGGCGCCGCTCACCTGCCGGGCATGTGCGCGGCCAAGACCCACCTGCCGGTGCTTGGCGTGCCGGTGCAGTCGTCCATGCTCTCGGGCGTCGACTCGCTGCTGTCGATCGTGCAGATGCCGGCCGGCATCCCGGTCGCCACCCTGGCCATCGGCAAGGCCGGCGCGGTCAACGCCGCCCTGCTCGCCGCCAGCATCCTCGGTCACCAGCACCCGCAGTTCCACGCGGCGCTCAAGCAGTTCCGCCAGGAGCAGACCGATACCGTGCTGAGCAACCCGGACCCGCGCGAGGCATGATGCGATGAAAATCGGTGTGATCGGTGGCGGCCAGCTGGGCCGCATGATGGCCCTGGCAGGTACGCCGCTGGGCATGAACTTCGCCTTCCTCGACCCGGCGCCGGACGCCTGCGCCCAGGCGCTTGGCGAGCATATCCGCGCCGACTACGGCGATCAGGATCACCTGCGCCAGCTGGCCGACGAGGTCGATCTGGTCACCTTCGAATTCGAGAGCGTGCCGGCGGAAACCGTGGCCTTCCTCTCGCAGTTCGTGCCGGTCTACCCGAGCGCCGAAGCCCTGCGCATCGCCCGCGACCGCTGGTTCGAGAAGTCCATGTTCCGCGAACTGGGCATTCCCACTCCGGAGTTCGCCGATATCCAGTCGCAGACCGACCTCGATGCCGCGGTGGCCAGCATCGGTCTGCCGGCAGTGATGAAGACCCGCACCCTGGGCTACGACGGCAAGGGCCAGAAGGTCCTGCGCAAGCCGGAAGACGTCACCGGCGCCTTCGCCGAGCTGGGCAGCGTGCCGTGCATCCTCGAAGGCTTCGTACCCTTCAGCGGCGAGGTGTCGCTGATCGCCGTGCGTGCCCGCGACGGTGAAACCCGCTTCTACCCGCTGGTGCACAACACCCACGACAGCGGCATCCTCGCCCTGTCCATCGCCAGCACCGATCATCCGCTGCAGGCGCTGGCCGAAGACTATGTCGGCCGCGTGCTGGACAAGCTCGACTACGTCGGCGTGCTGGCCTTCGAGTTCTTCGAGGTGGACGGTGGCCTCAAGGCCAACGAGATCGCCCCGCGCGTGCACAACTCCGGGCACTGGACCATCGAGGGCGCCGAGTGCAGCCAGTTCGAGAACCATCTGCGTGCCGTCGCCGGCCTGCCGCTGGGCTCCACCGCCAAGCTGGGCGAGAGCGCCATGCTCAATTTCATCGGCGAAGTGCCGCCGGTGGACAAGGTGATCAGCATCGCCGACTGCCATCTGCACCACTACGGCAAGGCCTTCAAGGTCGGCCGCAAGGTCGGTCATGCCACCCTGCGCAGTGCCGATCGGGCCACCCTGAATACCGGCATCGCAGCGGTTCAGGCCCTGATCGCCAAGGGCTGAAAGGGCGATTCAGAGCTAGACTCCTGAACGACGGCCGTCGTCCAAGAGCCTATTCATGAAGCGCCTGCTTGCCTTCCTGCCCATGCTCTTTGCCCTGACCTGCGTCGGGGCGCAGGAGGTTCTGCGGGTCGACTTCCGCGAACGCCCGCCGGAAATGCGCGCAGTCGACGGCATCCCCAGCGGCCCGCTGATCAGCGTGCTGGAAACCGCCGCGCAGCGCATCGGCGTGCGCCTGCACTGGCGCCAGGCGCCCTTCCTGCGCAGCCTCGACGACCTGCGCTCGGGCCGCGTCGATCTGGTACCGCGCGTGCTGCTCACCGACCAGCGCCGCGAGTACATCCACTTTCTGCCGAGCATCGGCAACCAGCAGCTGAACATCCGCTTCGTCGTCCATCCGGGGCGCGAAGCCGGGCTGAAACGCTATGAGGATCTGCACCGTCTCTCGGTAGGGGTCAAACGCGGCACGGTCTATTTCGAACCGTTCGACAGCGACGAGCGCCTGGCAAGGGCCTATGCCAGCGACGATGCACAGCTGGCCGCGATGTTTCGCGCCGGACGCCTCGACACCATTGCCGTGCTGGACATGATGCCGATGGAGGCGCAGTTCACCGCACTGGGCTTTGAGGACTTCAGCTATGCCCATTACGCGCACCGCCAGGTGCTCGGCAATCACTTCGGCGCCTCGCTCAAGCGCTACCGCAGCGACCGCCGGGAACTCTACGACCGTCTGGCCGGCGAGCTCGAGCGCATGCGCGACGAGGGAGAAGTCGCCCTGATCTACCGACGCTATGGCGTGCTGCCACCGGATGAGGCGAACTGACGGCCACCCCTGCCTGTCCCATGCAGCGTCTGCCGCCTGCGCGGCTTCATCCAGGAGATACGCCAATGGGTATTATCGGCACCATTTTCATCGGTCTGATCGTCGGCCTCGTCGCTCGCTTCCTCAAACCCGGCGATGACAGCATGGGCTGGATCATGACCATCCTGCTCGGCATCGGCGGCTCCATCGCCGCCACCTACGGCGGCCAGGCGCTGGGCATCTATGAAGCCGGGGAAGCCGCCGGTTTCATCGGTGCGGTGATCGGCGCCGTCGTTCTGCTGGTAATCTACGGCGCGATCAAGAAAGGCTGAGCCCTCTTGCGGAGCCGGTCCGTCAGCACCTTCCGGGCGCCGACGCGCCGGCCCCGATCGTCTCCCGCCGTCACGAGATACCACACACCATGCACCACCTGCTTCTCGCCCTGCTGCTGTGCACCGGCCTGGCCCACGCCGAACTGCCGGAAACCGACTGGCTCGACCTGATGCCGCCCGAGGACCGCAAGGCCCTCGAGGAGATGCCCGAAATCAGCCACGACAGCCCGGAGGGTGACAGCACCTTTTACAGCGAAGGCGGCCTGCGCCAGCAGGATCAGGATCTGCCGGCGGTGATGTACTCGACCAAGACCGTGCCCGAGCTCGATGGCCAGGCCATTCGCCTGGGCGGCTACCCGGTGCCGCTGGAGAACGACGAGAAGGGCAACAGCACCCTGTTCTTCCTGGTGCCCTACCCGGGTGCCTGCATTCATGTCCCGCCACCGCCGCCCAACCAGCTGGTGCTGGTGCGCTACCCCAAGGGCATCCCGCTCGAGGACATCTACGCCCCGCTGTGGGTGAGCGGCACGCTGAAGGTGGAACAGATCAGCAACGACCTGGCCGACGCCGCCTACGCCATGGACGCCGGCGAAGTCCGCCTGGTGACCGACGAAGACCTCTACTGATCGCTCTGGAGCCCGTACCGTAAACCGCGCAGCGGGCCGCCTGACTGTCACCGCCTCCCATGCGGCTCGGCCTCCGTTGCGCGTCGTCGATTCGCCATGCAACTGCCATCACTCGGTCATTTTGCCGACATGCGCCTGTCCCATCCTGCTCCCTCCAACCAGCAAGGGAGCCTTCCATGCACAAGTCAGTTCTCGCCGCCGGCCTGCTCGCCTGCGGCCTGGCCCACGCCGCCGCCTCGCCCAAAACCATCCAGCTGACGCCGCTCGGCAGTTACAGCAGCGGCCTGTTCGGCCAGTCGGCAGCGGAGATCGTCGCTCATGACCCGGCCAGCCAGCGGCTGTTCGTGGTCAACGCCGCCAGCGGCCTGATCGACGTGCTGGATATACGCGAGCCGAGCCGGCCCACGCTACTGTTCAACCTCGACCTGTCTGCCCATGGCGGAGCGGTGAACAGCGTCGCGGTGCGCGACGGGTTGATCGCCGCAGCGGTGGAAAACCGGGTGAGAACCGAGCCCGGTCGCGCCGTGTTCCTCAATCGCGACGGCCAGGTACTGGCCTCGGTGCAGGTCGGTGCCCTGCCGGACATGCTCGTCTTCACTCCGGACGGCAAACACCTGCTGGTGGCCAACGAAGGCGAGCCGAGCGACGACTACCTGACCGATCCGGAAGGCTCGGTGAGCATCGTCGACCTGCCGAAGGACATCACCAAACTGACCCAGGCCCAGGTCCGTACCGCTGACTTCCGCGCCTTCTCCCGCGCCGACCTGGACCCGTCGGTACGCATCTTCGGCCCCAATGCCAGTGTCGCCCGGGACCTGGAACCGGAGTACATCAGCGTCGCCCACGACTCCAAAACCGCCTGGGTGACCCTGCAGGAAAACAACGCGGTGGCCGTGCTGGATATCAAGCGCGGCCAGTTCAAGGCCATCCACGGGCTCGGCTTCAAGGACCACAGCCTGGCCGGCAACGAACTGGACGCCAGCGACCGCGACAACCAGATCAATATCCGTAACTGGCCGGTGCTGGGCATGTACCAACCCGACGCCATCGCCAGCTACCAGTACCGCGGGCGCACCTACCTGGTCACCGCCAACGAGGGCGACGCGCGCGACTACCCCGGATTCAGCGAAGAGGTGCGCCTGGGCAGCGCCAACTACCCGCTCAGCCCGCTGCACTTCCCGGATGCCGCCAGCCTCAAGCAGAACGCCAACCTTGGCCGCCTGACCGTTTCCACTGCCAGCGGCTACAACCCGGCCAGCGGCCACTACGAAGCCATCCACGCCTTTGGTGGACGTTCCTTTTCGATCTGGAGCGAAGACCTCACCCAGGTCTACGACAGCGGCGCCGACTTCGAGCGCATCACCGCCGCGGCCAATCCGCAGTTCTTCAACTCCGACCACGCCAGCAACAGCTTCGACAACCGCAGCGACAACAAGGGCCCGGAGCCGGAGGGCGTGACCCTGGCCAAGCTGTGGGGCAAGACCTACGCCTTCATCGGCCTGGAGCGCATCGGTGGAGTGATGGTCTATGACATCAGCCAGCCGCAGGCGCCGCAGTTCGTGCAGTACTTCAACAATCGCGACTTCGCCGCGACTCCAGGCAGCGCCACCGCGGGCGATCTGGGCCCCGAGGGGCTGATGGTGATCGAAGCCGAACACAGCCCGATCGGCGTGCCGCTGCTGGTGGTAGGCAACGAAGTCAGCGGCACCACCAGTTTGTTCCGTATCGATCGTCAGCATCGCTGAACGGAGCCGGCGGGCACACAAAGGCCGGTCGCGCGACCGGCCTTTGCACTGACGAGCAGAAAGGGGGACGGTTCTCGTTGAGTCCGTCCCCTTTTTCTGTGGAATCAATCCCGCCCGGGGGCACTGCCGTGGTTGAGTTGGAGGATGGGCGATTGGTGGAACAGAAGATGTGCAAGGAGGTGGAAGTGTTGAGGGGCGCGCTGGAAACGGTAGAAGCGGAAACCTGCAAACCAAAAGCAGCGGAGCAATGATGCTCCGCCGCCTTTGCTCCTAACCGGCGAACTCCTTGGCCATCCCTTTGGCCTGATCCAGCCAGCCCGGAGACTGCAGCCCTGGCTTGGGATCTCCTTTATCCATGAGGTCCATGGCCTGCCCCAGCAGACCGCTCATATCGCCGGAGTCATTGGCTGCTTTCACCGCCTTCGCCGCTTCGGCGGCTTTAAAGATGGTTTGCAACTCCGGGGTGTTGGCGGTTCTTTCGGTGAGCGGTACAGGCGGTGGCATGGTATTGAGCAGGGCCACCACGTCGCCTGGATTTCGAGTAAAAGCACGTACGGCCTCCATACCCTCCATCATTGGCAGGGCGATGCCGGTCAAAGGGTCGTATGCGCTGATTTCCGGGAAAGCAGGCAACCCTGGGCGGCCGGTTAAGACAGGAGTCGCCAGGGACGGCAAGAATAGGCCTAGCAAATAGCGAGGGTTTCGCTTTTTGATCGATAGCCCGATGCTGCTCAAAGCGATACCCATCCCAACAACGCGTCCAGCATTCATCAATACCGACAGACGCTTGTTCGATTCATTGTCGAAATGGACCAGGCGGTAGCGGAAATAGTCGGTAAAAAGCTCGCGCTCGCCAAAAAAAGAAGAGTTCATAAACCAGGCACGTGAATCGTGCACATGATCATCAAAAAGCGCGACCAGATCCTGCTGCCCATTGGCGATAACACCCGGCATAGTAAATAGCTTGCCATGGCGCTGCCTGCCATTCTGGTAAAGCTCGGCATACTCCTGAGCTTCATCTTCTTCGTTGATTAGGTAGACAGTGCCACCGAGCAACAGATTGATTACACCACCCCATGCGAATGTATCCTCGAGAACGCCCCAGTTACGGTCGTAGTCACGCTTGAACTCAGCGGCGGCACGGCGCAATTGCCGATCATCCAGGGCCGGCTCGAATGTCTTGTTGGTATTGATACGCGCATAAGCATCAGTACCCCCGACCAACTCAAGATCCGCCTCGCGCTGTCGTTGCTCGCGGGCACTGAGCACAGGTGGTTCCTTGCCCTGCGCGGCCGCTTTGTTTTCCGCCAGTTTCTGGGCATGCAGGCGTTTCAGGGCATCCTGTTGCTCATCACTCATATCCTGGCCTTTCACATGGCTGTAGAAGCCCTGCTTGTCGATGCCGCCGGCATAGCGGTCGATACGCCAGGCTGTGATCAGGGCCAGTTCTCGCTTGATCATATCCTCAAGCGGCTCTTCTTCAGCCTGTTGCTGCCAGGCATTGAAGCGGGTTGTGAGTGCGTCACCTACAGCAAACTCGCCGAATGTCTCAGGATCCATTTTTCGCCAGTCTTCGAGGCCCTCTGCAACGGTTTCGGGAACCTGTAACGGTGCGCCTGCGGCGAAGGCCGATCGGTACATGTGGTGCAAAGGGATCTGTGACAACAGCTCGCCTTGGCCACCACAGGCCTTGCCCTGATCGCCAGGTGGGTAACCACCACCTACGTCGGAGTGCATGCCTGGATAGACGTATTCCCAAGTGTCCTTGCGATAGGCGGACGCTCGTTTGTCGTCACGTTTTCCATCGGCGTTTTTTTCTCGGCGGCGAATGGAGTCCAGCGGGAAGCTGGCGCGCTGCTCATGAGCGGAAACCAAATGCACGCAGCGTTTGAGAAAAAGGCAATCTTCAGGCAGGCCGGTTGGCATGCAGGCTTGCACCTGGCTTTCGTCCGGCAGACGCATGGTACCGCTGGCCCAATCCATATGACCGGCAGCGAAAGGTACGCTATCGGCCAACCCCACTGCGGCCACTGTATCGAACAGGCCAAGGAACTCGATGGAAATAGGCAGCCCCGCGAAACGGTATTCGCTGGTCTCACCATTTTGCCGGCGCGTCAGCTCCATCAGCCAGTTAGCGAAAGTGCGGGCCTGAGCGGCGCCGCGGGAAAAACCATAGACATAAAGACGCAAGGCCAGGATTTCCGGTTTCTCGCCAGCGCTTCGCCGTTGTTCCAGCAAACTGGCCAGTTCGTCCTCGTAGGGCTGTATCGCGGCCTTGCGTTTGTGTGCGCCATTCTCCAATTGGCCTCCGCTTAGCACGGAGGCTGCCCAGTTAGTGCCCATGGCTTCGACCAAGGCTTGGGTCTGAGCAATAGAAAGCGGCTCCTGTCCTGCCCCCTTGAGGGTTTCCTTGAGCGCTGCGATTAATCGAGTAAGCCCCCAATTGATGCGATCTTCGCCCCCACTAGCGCCGATCAGGCCTAGCTGACTAGGCAAGTACTCTTTGATCTCCTCAAAAACAGTGCCGACCCCAGGACTGTAATATCGAAAAAAACCTTTTCCCGTTTGCTCGATACTTGCATGGTAAAGACGCGCCACATTGCTCGTACAAATTGGGTCGGCAATAGAGTCCGAAGGCTCGTGATTATTGGTACCGTCGAAACACAAGCTGATATATAGAGTTTTACAGCAAGGTTCAGGCGTTTCGTCGCCTTGCTTCGCAGCATCCTTGACTGCCTTGCTCCAGGCCCGTTTTTCGTCGCGGCTCTGGCTTCGGATATTTGTGGCGACCTCTGCCGAATTAATTGGCAGACCTGTGCGTTCAAACGGGCGCGCCTTTAAGGCCCTAGCGGGCGGTGGGCTCAAGGTTTGGGACATTCCGTATCCTCCATCTTGCGGGGAAAGTTATAGGGGTAGCCGGAAACCCCGTAGAAAATATTGTCCGCTGACACTCTCACCTGATCGCAAGGGAGAAAGTGCACTTTCAAAGTTCCAGCTTCCTGATATTGAGGGATTTCCACCACCACCCGGTGACGGGTGTAATGACTGCGGTGTTTCTCCATACGTTTGTTCCAGGCGTCGGAGTATGGTCGCTCCGGCCAGCTGCCATATCCTCGGGGATTTGGATCTTTCTCCCACTCCACAATGGCTCTTAACCCAGGCCGCCAATAACGAGGCACCGAGCCACAGCAGACTTGTCCACCGCCACCGCTATAAGGGCCTAGATTGGGGCCCCCAGCACCGTTGACGGTAAAGCGGTTGATGGCAGCGGACGTATGGTTATAGCCCTCGACAGGAGCACCGAGCATTTCGGACTCCTTGGCCATGCAGCCGCTGATCAGTAATAGCGCTAGCGACAAACCAGCGAACTGATATCGACTTATAGGATTGCGAATAAGCGACAAGCTCAAAGGGCGGGACATTCCGTATCCTCCATCTTGCGGGGAAAGTTGTAGGGGTAGCCGGGGATCCCGTAGAAAATATTGTCCGCCGAGACCCTCACCTGATCGCAGGGGAGAAAATGCACTTTCAATGTCCCGGCTTCCTGGTACTGAGGAATCTCCACCACTACCCGGTGGTGGGTGTAATTGGCCGCGTGTTTCTTATATGCCTCTCTCCATCCATCCGTGCCATGAGGTGGCCATCCAACAGAGGCACCAGGATTTGGATCTTTTTCCCACTCCACAATGGCCCTCAATCCTGGCCGCCAATAACGAGGCACCGAGCCACAGCAGACTTGTCCACCGCCACCACCATAAGGGCCTAGATTGGGCCCCCCAGCACCGTTGACCGTGAAGCGGTTGATAGCGACAGAGGTATGGTTATAACCCTCGACAGGAGCACCGAGCATTTCGCTTTCCCTGGACATGCAACCGCTCAGCAATGAGATCGCTAGAAGGCAGGGCAAAACTCTGTTGATCATGCCCACACCTCTACGGACTCTTCAGGCGGCGCGACTGAGGAGTTCTTGGCCAGCCAGACGCGGATAAAGGCGTCACGCTGGTCGAGGTCGTGCAGCCCTTCGCGATTCGCTGCCAACTGCCCATGCATCAGGTGGCGCATTAACGGTTCCTGTTGACCCATGCCGTAGTCCTGCGGCTGCACACCCCAACTGCGCCGATAGTCTTCCGCCGCACTCCAGGCCAGCAGGCTGGCCATCTGCGCCTTCGTCAGCCGCAAGACCGGCAGCGGCGACGGCAATTCCGTTGAGCCCAAGAGGTTGCCTGGCAGGCTACGAGGCTGCCGGTCACGATCCTGCCAGTGCCAGGCGATGACCGGGGCGTGGAACCATATCTGGTGCGGATCCAGCGCTTCACTGGTGGGAACCAGCATGCGCGGATCATAGAAACGCAGCAGGCCACTGCTCCGGCCATCGTTCCACTCGACCTGAGTGCAGTGGCTTAGGTGGCTGGCAAGCTGGGTGAAGGGCCAAGGACTGAGTAGTGCCAGAAGATGCTGGTGTGCATTCTTGCTGGCCAGCAATTCTTCGAGCCAGTGTTGTTCGAGCTGATCGACTCCTACTCGCAACAGTAGAGGCCCTTTGGCCGCGATGGCCCCTTCTGGTGTGCCTTCCAGAAGCATGGCAATTTCCGGGGGCTGCTCAAGTTCATCGAGATGTGAAAGCAGCGGGTAGTGCAGATTGCTGGCATCGACCAGCAGATCGAAATACTGCAAACGTTCTTGCTCCGCATGCTCGCGGAGCAGATTCAGCCAAGTGTGAGCCAAGGATTTCATAGTGTTCCGGTGCCTCTCAACGTGCGACTAGCGCTTGGGCTTTACTTTGCGCACGAAGCAGACACTCTTCACACACGGCTTTCTGTGGCTTGTCCACACAGTTGCTGACGGCCTGCTCCAACAAACTCCCCGCCTTGTCGCTATCGGCCATACCCGGCAGCACGGGCGGCTTGATCTTGAGCCCCGAGCCCTTGCCTGGCAAACCCCCTGCGTTGATCCTGGCCAGCGGGCCGGAGATGGTGATGCCGCCGGGGTCGAGTTTGATGAAGCTGCCGCCGGCCTTGATGGTCAGTTCGATGCCGGCTTCGATGACCATTTTCTGCCCGGCCTTGAGGTGGATCTCACGGCCTGCCTTGGTCAGTTGTGCGGTGCCCAGTTTGATGTGCTGGTCGGTGGCCACCGTCAGGTGATCCTGGGGTTTGACCTCGACCTTGCGGTCGGCGGTGACGGTGAGGTGTTCCTCGGCCAGCAGTTCGGTGTAGCTGTTCTTCTCCACGGTGTCGTGGCGTTCGTTGCCGACGCGGATCTTCTGGTCGTGCTCGATGTTTTCGTCCCAGTCGCGCTGGGCGTGGACGTATATCTGCTCGGCGCCCTTGCGGTCCTCGATGCGCAGTTCGTTGTAGCCGCCACCACCGGGGCTGCTCAGGGTCTTGAACACGCTGCGGGTCTTGTTCGTCGGCAGGTCGTAGGGCACGACGTGTTCGGCGTGGTACAGGCAGCCGGTGACCAGGGGCTGGTCGGGGTCGCCTTCAAGGAAGGTGACCAGCACTTCCATGCCGATGCGCGGGATGGTGATGGCGCCGTAGCGATCGCCGGCCCAGCTGGAGCTGACGCGCAACCAGCAGCTGGTTTTCTCGTCGGCCTGGCCTTCCCGGTCCCAGAAGAATTGCACCTTTACTCGACCATATTCGTCGCAGTGGATTTCCTCGCCGGCAGGGCCCGTGACCACGGCGCTCTGGCTGCCGAGGACGCGGGGTTTGGGGTGAGCGAGTTGCGGGCGGTAGGGTACGTCCCAGGGCGTTGCGAGGAAGCGGTTGCGGTAGCCTTGGGTGAAGTCGGCGTCGTCCTTTTCCCCCTCTCCCCAGCCCTCTCCCCGAAGGGGCGAGGGGGCCGATCTGCGTCGTGTCAGATCGCTCGTGATCGACTCCTCCAGCACCTGCGGTTGCTTGCCTTCGTGCAGCACTTCGGTGAGCAGCCAGAGGTCGTTCCATTCGCGGCGCGGGTGTTCGGAGATTTCCAGCAGATGCCCGGTGACCAGCCGCGGCTGGTCGCTCTGGCCCTGCAGTTGCTGGTAGTCGGCGCGGTGGCGTTCCAGGGCGCGCTTGGCCAGGTGCTTGCCGCGGGTGCGGTCGGTGTAGCGGCCGGGGTAGTCGTAGTCTTCCAGATCGGGCAGGCCGTCGTTCTCGCCGGCCTGCTCGCCCTGGTAGGCCGCCTCCAGCAGCAGGCGCGGCTGCTCGAAATCGTAGTCGCGGCGGGTGGTGCTGCGGGTGCGGGTTTCCAGGCGCAGGGCCAGGCGCTTGATCACCGGATCGTCGGCGGTCATGCCGCTGTCCTGGATATAGGGCGTGGGCTGGCCGAGCTTGGCGAAGGCGGTCTGGTCGTCGCCGAAGGTCAGCACATGGCCGCTTGCGCTGTGCTGGAAGTGGTAGTGGATGCCTTCTTCCTCGCACAGGCGCTGGACGAAGTGCAGGTCGCTCTCGTCGTACTGCACGCAGTACTCGCGCTGCGGGTAGACGCTGGGGCCTAGCTGGAACTGATAGCGGCCCTCCACGATGCCATGTTCTTCCAGTACCTGAGCGATGATCTGCGGCACCGTCAGGTGCTGGAAGATGCGCTGGTTGGTGCGGTGCGCCAGGTAGGCGAGCTGCGGCACGATGGCCAGGCAATAGCGGGTCAGGCGTTTGCCGGACTCGCCCTGTTCGACCCGGTGGATCAGGCCGTGGATGCCGTCGCCATTGGGGCTGAAGGCGAGGAAGGCGCGCTGGTGCAGCAGGCTGGCCAGATCGAGATCCGGGCGTTCGCTGATCAGCTCGACGTCGAAGCGATAGGGCTGGCTGATGGCCTCACGGCCGTTGAATTCGAGCACCTGCAGATCGTGCTCGACGCCTTCGATGGTCAGGCTGAAATGGGTTTCATTGGCCGGGTTAAACATGTGCGTATCCTTTCGATTAAGTCCTTATGCCTTGCCCAGCCAGCGGCGCAGACGCGAAGCCGGTGGCCGGCGAAACGCGTCGAGCAGCTCGCTGCAGTCGATCTGCCGCTGGCTTTCGTCGAAGGCCAGCGCGGTGCGCAGGGCCTGCCAGCAGTGCAGCGGCACCTGCGCCGGGCGTTGCAGCTGCCTGTCCAGCTCCATGCTCTTGGCCTGCTTGGCGCTGAGGCGGCGGAACGGGTGTTGCCCGCTGGCCAGCTCGACCAGCACGCAGGCCAGCGCATAGACATCGGCAGCCGCCGACAGCGGCGCGCCTTCGAGCAACTCCAGCGCGGCGTAGCGCGGTGTCCAGGCGGCGATGCGGCTGCGGCACAGGCGCGGCAGACCGGGCAGCAGGCCCTCCACCGGCTGGCCGAGACCATAGTCGAACAGGCGCAGGCCGTCTTCGGCCAGCATCACATTGCTGGGCTTGAGATCGCCATGCAGCACGCCCAGCTGGTGCGAATAGCACAGGGCTTCGAGCAGCGGGATGGCGATGCCGCGCAGCTCCTCCCAGGGCAGGCCCTCGGGGCGTTCACAGAGCAGCTGATCGAGGGTCAGGCCGCGCAGCAGTTCCAGGGTGATGAAGGCGCGCTGGCTGGGAATGTCCACCTCGAAACCGAACAGACGCACCACGTTGGGGTGGCTGAGCCGTGCGGTGAGGGCGAACTCGCTGTAGAGCAGGGCGTTGGCGTCCGGGTATTCGGCGAAGTCGTCGCTCAGGGTCTTCAGCGCGACATAGGGCTCGGGGTCACCGAACTGTTCGCGCAGCAGATCGCGCGCGCGATACACCGCGCCCATGCCGCCGACGCCGAGCAGACGCTCGATCCGGTAGCGGCCGCCGAGCACTTCCGGCAGCTCGCCGGGAGCCTGGCGCGGCGTTTCGCGCACAGGCTCCCTGGCGGCGGTGGCGGCCAGGGCGAAGTAGGTGAGGTCGCTGGCTTCGGCGGCTTCGATCATTGGCGGATCACCACGGCACTGAGGTTGTCACGGGCCGGGCCGTCGAGCACGCGCTGGAACAGGCGCTCCACGGCCAGGTGCGGCGAAGGCAGGTTGAGGCAGGCGCCCAGCTCGTCGGCGGAAACGCCCTGGTAGAGGCCGTCGCTGCACAACAGGAAGACGTCGCCGGGCAGCACGTCGAGTTCGAGGATGTCCAGCTGCAGGGTTTCGCTGGCGCCGATGGCGCGGGTCAGGGCATGCGCCGCCGGGTGACGCGCGGCCTCCTGCGGCGTCAGGCCCTGTTCGTCGATCAGTTGCTGCACCAGCGAATGGTCGCGGCTGAGCTGATACAGACGCGCACCGCGCCACAGGTAGCAGCGGCTGTCGCCGGCCCAGACGCAGGCGGCGCGGTCGCCGTCGAGCAGCAGGGCGACCACGGTGCTGCCGATCACCGTGTCCGGGCGGTCGGCGGTTACCGTCAGCTCCTGACCGAGGCGATGATTGAGCCGGTGCAGCGCCTGACGCAGCGCCACCAGACGCTGCTCCAGGCTACCCTGCGCCAGCTCGGCCAGTTGCTCGACGATCAGGCGGCTGGCCAGGGCGCCGTTCTGGTGCCCACCCATGCCGTCGGCCACCACCCACAGGCCCTGCTCGGGCAGGGCCAGGAAGGCGTCCTCGTTGCGCGCGCGCACCTTGCCGGTGTCGGTGCGCGCCGCGCTGCGCCAGGCGTTGGCAACTGCCGGCATCAGAGCGTCGCCGGCAGCTTGAAGCTGCGCAGCAGGCCGATGTCGAACGGGTTCGGCGAACGCTGGCTGTGCAGCAGGTAGTTGGCGTGCAGGCCGCCCAGGTTGGCCTTGAGGATCAGCACGTCACGACCGCTGTGGTAGTCCACGTCCATCAGGTCGAGCAGGCGGAACAGCGACCAGGGGCCGGTGTTCTTCTCGATGCCGACGCGGCGACCGCCGAGTTCCTCGACCACCAGGCTGGTGCGGTCTTCCTCGCTCGCCGCCGGCCAGCGGAAGGCGGTGGCGACGATCGGGCCGTGGCGGTATTCCAGCTGTTGCTTGCCGAAGCGGAAGTCGGCGCGGCTCAGGCTGGAGTCCAGCGAGTAGGGCTCGAGCTTGAACAGCACCTGCGGCTCGGCCGGGTTCTCGGCGAAGAAGCTGCGGCGGATCACCTGGGCGCGGCTCATCTGCAGGAGGAACTCGCGCGACAGCGGCAGGCCGCGGTCATCGACGCGGCGCAGGCGATACTCGTCGGAGCTGCCGCTGACGAAGGGGCGCAGGTACTGGTCGAAGAAGCGCTCGGCAATGCCCTGGGCCTTGAAGAACTCGCGGAAATCCGCCACTGCCACGTCGCTCTCGCTGTGCGCGCTGAACGGATAACGCTGCTTCAGCGAGTTGTCGTAGGCGGCGTACAGCTCGCTCTGATAGCGCTGGTTGAGGAAGTGGTAGGCATCATTGAGCACCAGCGTCCAGCTGTCCTCGGCGAGCAGCGCCAGCCAGTTGCCCACCGGCTGTGGCAGGCGCGCGGCGGCGCTGCGCACCTGGTTGATCGCATCGCGCTTGCCGGCCATGCGCGCCTTGGCCATCTCGAACGCGGCCTGGTCGCTGGCACCGGCATTGGCCAGGCTGGCCAGCTGGCGCTGCAGTTCGTCCAATGCCTGCAGGCTGGCGGCCAGTTCGACGCCGGCACCGCCGTTGTCGTCGAGCAGCTTGTGCAGCACCTCGAAGCGGCGCTCCAGGGTCTTGCGCGCGGTGTCCGGGGTGTTCTTGGCCAGGGCCTGCTGCGCCTGTTCGGCAGCGGCGCTGGCCAGCTTGGCGGCCTTGCCCAGCTTGCCCTTGGCGCCCTCCAGCGCTTCGGCGGCGGCACCGGCGTCATCGGCGGCCTCGGCCAGGCCCTTGAAGCGGGTGTTGTCGCGCACTTCCACCAGCAGTTGCAGCAGCGGCGAGTTGGCCGCGGTCAGGCCGCCGAGCAGGGCAGCACCACGGCCGGCACTGCCGATCGGCTCCAGGCTGAGCTGGGCAATGGCCTCGCCCCAGTAGTTGCCGTAATCGCGGAAGTACAGCTGCTCCAGCTCTACCATCAGGCGGCCGAGGTCGCCGGCGCTGAGGCTCTCGCCCTCGCCCAGCACCCAGTTGTCGCGCAGGATCTCGCGCACCAGGTTGCCGCCCTGGGCGGTGAAGGTCTTGCTGTAGCCGGCCTGGGTGTAGAAGCCGGGGATGGCGTAGTCGCTGCCATTGATCAGCCCGGCCTGCGGCCCGAGCTTCTGGCTCAGGCGGTAGTCCGGCAGGCTGCGCGCCTGTTCACGCAGCATGCGATAGACCACGTTGGCCAGCGACTCGCTGCGCAGCACCTGGCGCGCCTGGGCGACCAGCTGGGCGTTGAGCGCATAGGGCGCGAAGGACTCGTCGAGCAGACGGGCGAAATGGGTGTTGAGGCCATGTTGCGCCGGGCTGTTGCCGGCATAGCGCAGCGACCAGTCGGCGGCCACCCACTCCTTGAGGAAGGCGGCGTCGCGGCGCTCTTCCAGGTTGAGCATCAGGTAGGCGCGCAGGCTGCCGAGCAGGCGCTCGCGGTCGCCGAGGTTGGCGCGGATCTGCGCCTCCAGCTGCCGCGCCACACGTGGCAGCAGCAGGGTTTCCAGCTCGGCGCGGTAGGTCGAATAAACAGCCGGATTGACCGCCTCACCCTGGAACAGGCCGGTACGCTGCAGGTAGGACACCTCGCCCTTGGGCGGGAACACCAGGGTGGCGGCGTAGCTGCTGTCCAGCGCCTTGAGGGTCTGCAGGGCGTCGTCCTGCGGGTTGATCGCCTGGTGCTCGCGGGTGAGCTTCTGGGCGATCTCGCGCAGCTGTTCCAGGCGCCCGTGGTTGGCCGAGAAGCCGCTGGCCCAGAGCACGCCGAACAGCGCCAGCACGGCGAAGGCGGTGGCATACATGGCGCGCTGGCCCCAGTCGATGCGGCGCACTTCCTTCTGATCGAGCCCGGCCAGGTCGGCCTCGGGGAAGATCACCCGGCTGAGCAGGTGGTTGATGAAACGTGCACGGCCCGTGCGGAAGGTCGGCAGCGCGCTGCCGGCCAGGCCGAGGTTGCGGCCGATACCGGCGGTGAGCGGGTCGAGCTGTTCGTTGAGCTGCGGCGCGCTGGTCAGGTAGAAGCCGCGCAGCTTGCTGGCGCGCTGGTAGCGGTTACCGGCGAAGGCCAGCTCGATGAATAGGCACAGGCGCTCTCCGATCTGACCGAGCTGGTGCGGGAAGTCGAGGATGCGGCCACGGCGCTGGGTGTCGCGCTCCTGGTGCATGCGCAGGATCACCTGGCTGTTGAGGCGGCGCAGCAGCTCTTCGAACTCCTGGCGCACCACGGCCACGTCGCTGGCGTTCTGCTCCTTGCGGAAGCTGGCGCCGAGCACCTGCTCGCTCTCCTCGCGCGACAGCTGGTCGAAGAACTCGTCGAAGCCCAGCACCTTGTCGGCCTTGCTCAGCACCAGGTAGACCGGCACGTCGGCGCCCAGGCGCTGATGGATCTCGTGCAGGCGCTGGCGGGTCTGGCGGGCCAGGGTTTCCAGCTCCACCTCGCTGCCGCCCTGCAGCTGCTCGACCGGAATGCTCACCAGCACGCCGTTGAGCGGGCGCGCGCGGCGCTGACGCAGCAGGCCGAGCAGGGTGCCCCAGGCGCGGCCGTCGACCTGCGCGTCTGGCTGGGTCAGGTAGCGCCCGGCGGTGTCGATCAGCACGGCGTGATCGGCGAAGTACCAGTCGGCATAACGGGTGCCGGAGACGTCCTTGGTCAGGCGCTGGTTGTCGCCGCGGTTGAGCGGGAAGTCCAGGCCGGAGAAGTCCAGCAGGCTGGTCTTGCCGCTGCCCTGCGGGCCGAGCAGCAGGTACCAGGGCAGATCGTTGCGCCACTTCTCGCTGCGCCCGCGGTACAGGCTGGAGCGCTTGAGGGTGCGCAGGGCGTCCTTGAAGCGGTGGCGCAGCTCATTCTGCTCCTCGCCGATCTGCTCCTCACGACGCAGGCGCTCCTGCGCCTCGGCGTCGTTCTCCTCGGCCTTCTTGCGTGCGGTGGCGCGCCAGCTGGCGAACACCATGGCCAGGCCCCAAAGCAGGAACAGCAGGCTGATGGTCAGCAGGCGGCTGGTGGCCGACTCCCAGAACTTGTAGTCGTCGACCGCCAGCAGCGGGCCGACGAACCACACCAGCAGGGCGAGGACCAGCACCAGCAGCAGGCTCCAGACCCAGGTCTTGCGGAAAAAGGCGCCAAGTTTGGCGAAGAAGCTCTTCATTTCACGTCATCCATGCTGACACCCGAGGCCGGGTCGAGTTGCTGATACGGCTTGAGGACGGTGTCGCGCTGCTCGCCGAGCACCCAGGCGAAACCGGCGTACATCATCACCAGGCACATCAGGGTGAACAGCGCCACCAGCCACCACGGCACGATGCGCACCAGGCGCCGGCGGGTGTCCTTGAGGCCCTGCCAGTGCGGCGAAACTTCGCGCGGCACGTCGCCGCGTAGCTGACGGATCTGCCGGTAGAGGCTGTCGCGCACCGCTTCCAGCTCGAGCATGCCGCGCGGCAGCACGCGGTACTTGCCCTCGAAACCGAGCGACAGGCACAGGTACATCAGCTCCAGCATCGGCAGGTGCTTGACCGGGTTGCGCGACAGGCGCTCGAGCAGCTGGAAGAACTTCTCGCCACCGAAGGTCTCGTTGTGGAAGGAGGACAGCAGGCTCATCTGCGACCATTGGCTCTCGTTGCCCCAGGGCGTGGTCACCACGGCCTCGTCGACCACGGTGCACAGCACGTAGCGCGCGGCCATCACCTGGCTGCTTTCCGCGCCGTCGTGCAGGGCGCGGTGTTCGAACAGCTTGATCTCGCGAGTCAGGCGCTGGTTGAGGGCGTCCAGGTCCTCGCTTTCGAAGCTGTGCTTGAGCCGCACCACCTCAGAGAGCAGCGCGGAGGCCGCCGCCACCAGCGGGTTGAGGCTGATGTTGAAGCTCTCTGCCGGGCGCAGGCGCGCGGCGAAGATCATGCGTTCTTCCAACTGCTCGAATTTCGGCGGCGCGCTGAAATCGGTCAGCGGGCTTTCGGCGCGGGCTTCGCCCTTGCGGTTGAGGATGACCGTCTTGTCATCCTGGCCGTATTCCATTTCCTTGATGGTCATCGTCAGTTCCTGATCGCCCAGAATTTCAGCTCAAGCCCGGAGAACTCGCCGGACACGTGGAAGGCGAAGCCGCCGGAGCGTTCCAGCTGCGCCAGTTCCTCGGAGCTGAGCTCCAAGGCGAAGTAGGTCTTGCCCGAATGGAAGGGGATCTGCCGCGGTGCCACCGGCAGCGGTTTGACCTTGATCCCCGGCAGGTGCAGGTTGACCAGCTGGCGGATGCGCTCCACCGGGCCGACCTTGAGGTGTGCCGGCAGACGCTGGCGCAGCTCCTCGGAATCGCACTGGGCGCTGGCGGCGAGCACGAAGCTGGAGGTGCCGAGCAGCTTGTGGTCGTGCAGCGGCGACACCTGAATGCCGTACTGGCGCTGCTGCAGGAGCATCTCGATGGCGTGCTGTTCGAGCACCATCGACAGCACTTGGCGAATGGCGTCCATCAGCTTGCGGAAGCTCATGCCCTGGTCGCTGTGCAGGTAGCGGCCTTCCAGGCGTGGGCGCTTGGTCTCGCTGGAGAAGGTCGCCAGCTCGCCGAGCAGGCCGACCAGCTCGCGGTAGATCTGCTCCGGATGCACCTGCTCGACGCCCAGGTGGTGACGCAGGATCGGTTCGTAGCGGTTGATCAGCTGCAGCATCATGAAGTCGCCGACCTCGGCACCGCCCACCTTGCCGGTGGCGCGGATGCGCTCGGCGAGGATGTCACCGCGGTGGGCGAGCATGCTGATCACTTCCTTGAGGCAGCTCAGCAGGTAGCCGGAAGCCTGGAAGTTGACGTAGGTCGGGCTGAATTCCGGGTCGAGGCTGATCACCCCGTCCGGCGTGGTGTCGAGCACCTCGCACAGCTTGAGCTTCACATAGGCCTGGTCGCTCTGCTGCTCGCCGAGCAGCAGGCGGAAATCCGGGCGGCCGGTGCTGACCTGACTGTGGCTGCTGTCGCCGGCGTTGCAGTCGGCGACTTCCTCGTCGAAGGCGACGTAGCGTGCCAGCACATCCTTCTGCTCCGGGCGGCGGCTCTCGATATGGTTGCCGGTGACCAGCGGCAGCGCCAGGTACACCGGGGTGTTGCCGGTGTTCGGCGGCACGTCCAGGCCCAGCGGCTCGCGTTCGGCGCCGAGGTCGAAGAGGCTGCCGTCGGGCAGCACGCCGCTGGCCTTGCTCACCACCAGCTTGCCCATGTTGAGGAACTGGCGGTCGATCTCCAGTTCGAAGAAGCCCCAGGCGTAGCTGTCCAGTTTCTGCGTGCGCACCTTGAGCTGGTGCTCGAAGTAGCGATCGTTCTGCTGGAAGTGCTGCGGGCGCAGCAGCATGCCTTCCTGCCAGATGACTTTATGCTGGCTCATCGGCTGCGCTCCTGCTCGGCATCGAGGTTGCGGATGCCGCGCTCGTCGAGGCGCAGGCGCGCCTGGTTGCGCTGCTGCTCGTCGATGGCGATGACGTAGCGCCAGTTGGCTTCCGGCAGGTCGCGGTAGGCGGCGAGCACGCCGACGTAGCGGCTGCCTTCACCCACCGAGAGTTTCAGCTCGCGGGTCTCGCCCGGGCGCAGCTCCAGTTCCTCGAGGGTCACCAGGTCGGGCGCCAGGGCCTCCTTGGGACGCTGGTAGAGGGAGAAGAAATCGGCATTCTCGAAGGCCACCGGGTGCTTGAGCTCCATCAGGCGCAGCACGATGGGCGAGGGGCGGCCGTGCAGGTCCGGGTTGAGCTGGTCGCTGCCGGCCAGGCTGAGGTCCAGCTTGGTCATGCTCGAATAGGGCGACAGCGCGGCGCAGCCGGCCAGGCTCAGCAGCGCGGCGATGAAGGCGAGGGAAAGCAGGCGAGGCATGGGCATCATCCTTGAAGGTCGGTATTGAGGGTGGCGATCAGGCGAACCTGCTCTTCGTAGGCACTGGCGAAATCGCGGGTGAACAGGCGGTCGCTCCAGTCGTCGTTCTGCGCCAGATCCGCATGCAGGCGGCGGTAGGCGCGCCAGCGGCTGCCGGCGGTGGCGAGCAGCGGCTTGCGGCCGTTGCGTTCGAAGCGCATGGCCAGCTGCTCCGGGGCGAACTGCTCGAACATGCCCTTGACCGCCGCGCGGCTGGCGGCGAGCAACGCCACCTGGTGCGCCTGCAGGTCGCGAAAGCCGCGGCTGATGGCCTGCTCGGCAGGCAGCTGACCGGGTTTACCGCCGCGCAGCAGGGCGGTCAGCGTCTCCCCGCTATCCAGGCCGTGCTTGAGCGGGTTGTTGCCGGCGCCCTGCACGGTGGTCAGGGCCAGACGCAGCTCGTTCTTCAGCTCGCCGCGCGTGCGCAGGGCCTGCTGCAGGCTGCCGACGCTCTGCCTGAGCAGCTTGGCGGCGTTGAGCGCCAGGGCTTCGCGGGCATCGTCGTCGAGATCGTCGAGGCGCACGCCAAGGGCATCGGCGAACTTTTCCCAGAAGCTCGGCGGCAGGCGCTCAGGCTCCGGCGCGGGTTTCGGCTGCGCTGGCGGCGTCGGCATCACCAGCTCGGGTACCAACAGGTTTTCCTCGTCGATCTGCGCGTAGTCACGCTGCTGCGCCTGGGCGGTGCTGGGGCGCAGCACGGCGGTCAGATCGTCCACCTCGGCGTAGACGCGCTCCTGCTGCTCCAGCGCGGTGAGCGGATCGAGGTCGAGGAAGGCGTCGTCGGGGATGATGCTGCCGGCTGCCTGCGGCAGGCCGATATCACCCTCGAACATGGCCGGATCCTGGATCAGCCGCGCGCGAATCTCGAAGTCGCCCAGGCAGTACACGCTGCCGTGCTCGATACGCTGCGGGCGGCCCTTGGCCAGGCTGGCGCCGCTGTCCTTGAGGGCGATGCCGTTGCTGCTGGTGTCGGTCAGGTAGAAGGCGCCATCGCGATAGCTGACCTCGGCGTGACGGCTGGAGAGGATGCGCTTGCGATCGGGAATCACCCAGTCGCAATCCTCGGCGCGACCGATCACGCCGCCGGCCTGTTTGAAGGTCTTGGTGGTCAGCAGACCCGGCACGAACTGCTGTGCGCTGACCATCTCGAATACCAGTTCCATGGTGACTGTGCTCCTCGCGGTCAGTGGCCGCGCTTCTCGGCTTGCGGATCGCCCAGCGGGCGGTATTGGTCGTCGCTGAACTTGTAGTTGCCAGTGCAGCCGGCCAGGACGAGGGCCAGGGCCAGCAGGGCGGCGGTCCGGTAGCGATGCAGCATGGAATGCGCTCCTTGAAGAGAGGTGAAAGTGAACATGTCAGGCCGCTCCGGCTATCTGCGTGGCAGCGGAACGTTTCAACACAGGAGGACCGTAGCGATTGGCCTGGCGTTGCCCAGGCCAGATCAGCAGCAGCGGCCAAATCAGACTGATCAGCAGTACCCAGTAGCCGCTCCGGCCCAGGTCATGTAGGCGACGAACACCGGCAGTCAGCGTGGCGATCCACCAATAGATCAGACCGAAAACGACGAGAACCGAGAGCACGTACTGCATCCACAACGGAGAGTTTTTGTTGCTCAAGGCCATAACCAGGAAAAGTGGCCAGGCGCTCCACACATGGAGCAGCAGATACTTGATTCGCCCAATTCGTCCGCTGGAGATCATGGGCTCCAGCACGAATGACGCTACACAGCCCAGTAAATTCTTCATGGCCTCTCCCATCACACTTCGCTCGGGCTGATCTTCAGCCGTTGCATGCGGTACAGCAGGGTGCGCCGGGGCAGGCCCAGCTCGTTGGCGGCATTGGTCTGGTTGCCGCGGTTCTTGCGCAGGCAGTCGAGCAGCAGATTGCGTTCGACCCGGTCCATGCGCTCGCGCAGGCTCAGCGGTGCGCTGCCTTCGCTCGGCGTCTGCTCCAGGCTGAAATGCTCGGGCAGCAGCTCGCCGCCCTCGCACAGCAGCACGGCACGCGCGATCAGGCCCTTGAGTTCGCGCACGTTGCCGGGGAAGGCGTAGCCGGCCAGGTGCTCCAGCGCCGCTTCCGACCAGCGATAGGCATCGCGCTGCAGGAAGCACGCGGCCTCGACGGCGAAGTGCCGCGCCAGGCGCAGGATGTCCTCACCGCGGGCGCGCAGTGGCGGCAGCTCGATGGGAAAGTGCGACAAGCGATAGAACAGGTCTTCGCGAAAGCGTCCGTCCTCGACCAGGCTGCGCAGATTGTGGTGCGTGGCCGAGACGATGCGCACATCGACCTTGTGCGTGCGGGTCGAACCGAGCGGGCGCACTTCACCCTCCTGCAGCACGCGCAGCAGCTTGGCTTGCAGGCTCAGCGGCATATCGCCGATTTCATCGAGGAACAGGGTGCCGCCATTGGCCGCATCGAACAGGCCCTGATGGTCGCGGTCGGCGCCGCTGAAGGCGCCCTTGCGGTAGCCGAACAGCTCACTCTCCAGCAGGTTCTCCGGCAGCGAGGCGCAGTTCTGCACCACGAAGGCTTTGCTGCGACGGGAGCCACAGTCATGGATGGCACGTGCCACCAGCTCCTTGCCGGTACCGGTTTCGCCCGTCAGCAAAACGCTGACCGAGTTGTGCAGCACCTTGCCGATCAGCTGGTACACGCTGCGCATCGCCGGGCTGTCGCCGATCAGGCCGTAGCCGCTGGCGCAGCTTGGGGTGGGTTGCGCTGCGGCCTCGCTCTGCGGTGCTCGCAGGCGCTGCAGCAGGTGCAACTGGGCAATGGCGAAGCCGCCGAGCTGGCCCAGGGAGCCGGCGAAGCCCTGCAGCTCGCGGGGCTTGTGGCTGGCGATGAGGAGCAAGCCGTTGACCTGCCGGTGTTCGTCCAGCAGCGGCTGGCACAGCAGGCTGCGCCAGGGCTGGCCGCTTTCCGGGAGGAAGCCGATGCTGTGCAGGCTGCTATCCAGCTCGGTGAGGCTGAGCAGCTGGTTCTGGCACAGGCAGTACTGCAGCAACTGTTCGCCGTCATAGTCGCTGGGCAGGCTGGCCTCGGCACGGCGCTGCAGTTGGCCGTCCTGCCATTCGGCGCTGAGGGTCAGGCGGGTGTGGGTGGCGTCGAGCAGGTACAGCTGGCTCAGCTCGCTGGCAGACAGCTGCGCGGCGGCTTCCACCAGCCCGCCGAGCAGAGCGTCGGCGCTGGCATGGCGGGCCAGTTGGGCGAAGCGCTGCAACAGCGCCTCGGCATAGCGCAGCGGCTGGGGGATCTGGCTGAACATCAGCGAGGGGTTAAGCGAACTCACAGACCACCGTTCCTTCACCGTTCAGGGTGGCGCGTACCTGCTGCAAGGTCTCGCCGCTCGCCATGGCGTCGAGCAGGCGGTCGACCACCAGCGGCTGCAGGTGCTGGTCGATCAGGTGGTCGATCAGACGGGCGCCACTGTCGCCATGGGTGCAGCGCTCGGCCAGGTGCTCGACCAGGCCGTCGCAGTGGCTGAAGGCGAGCTGGCGACGGGCCAGGCGCTCGCCGAAACGGGCCAGCTTGAGGCCGACCAGCTGACGCAGCAGGTCGCCGTCCATGGGGTAGTAGGGCACCACGCGCATACGGCCGAGCAGGGCCGGCTTGAAGTGCTGGGTCAGTTGCGGGCGGATGGCCAGCTCCAGGTCCTCGGCGGCCGGGCGTTCGCCGCCAGCACAGAGGCTGGCGATGCGTTCGCTGGCCAGGTTGCTGGTCATCAGGATCAGGGTGTTGCGGAAGTTGATCTCGCGCCCTTCGCCGTCGTTGGCCACGCCCTTGTCGAAGATCTGGTAGAAGACGTTCATCACGTCCGGGTCGGCCTTCTCCACCTCGTCGAGGAGGATCACCGAGTAGGGCTTCTGCCGCACGGCTTCGGTGAGCATGCCGCCTTCGCCGTAGCCGACGTAGCCGGGCGGCGCGCCGATCAGACGCGAGACGGTGTGTTTTTCCTGGAACTCGGACATGTTGATCACGGTGAGGAAGCGCTCACCGCCATACAGCAGGTCGGCCAGGGCCAGGGCGGTCTCGGTCTTGCCGACGCCGCTGGGGCCGACCAGGAGGAACACGCCCACTGGCGCATCGGGCCGGTTGAGGCCGGCGGCGGTGGCGCGCATGGCCTTGTCCAGCGCCTGGATCGCCTGCTCCTGGCCGCGCACGCGCTGGCGCAGGTCGTCGGCGAAGGTGATGACCTTGGTGTTGTGCTCGCGCGCCAGCTGGCTCAGCGGCACGCCGGTCCAGTGGCTGATCACCTCGGCCACCAGGCGCGGGCAGACCTCGAAGCTGACCAGGCGCTCGCTGGCCTGAGCCGCGGCCAGCTCGGCCTGGAGGGCGCGCAGCTCGGCTTCCAGTTCCTCCAGGCTGGCACGTGGCTCGTCGGTTTCCTCTGCGTCGCCAGCAAGACGCGCCGCGGCGCACTGCTTGCGCTGCTCGAGCAGGCGCTCGGCCAGGTCGCGCTGGATCGCCCAGCGGGTTTCCACCTGCTCCAGTTCGGCGCGCGCGGCGACCAGGCGGGTTTCCAGGGCATCCAGCGCTTCGCCGTCGATACTCAGACCGGCGTCCAGGTCGCGGCGCATGGCCTCGCCCTGGCGCTCGCCCTCGGCGATCTCGCCGCGCAGGCGCTCCAGCGCCTCGGGTGCGGCGGCCAGGCTGATGCGCACGCGGGCGCAGGCAGTGTCGAGCACGTCCACCGCCTTGTCCGGCAACTGGCGACCAGCCAGGTAGCGCGCCGACAGCTCGGCGGCGGCGACCACGGCGTCGTCGCGCAGGTAGATGCCGTGGCTCTTCTCGTACACCGGCGCCAGGCCGCGCAGGATGGTCACCGCCTCGTCGACGGTCGGCTCATGCAGCTGCACCGGCTGGAAGCGGCGGGCCAGGGCCGGGTCCTTCTCGAAGTATTTCTTGTATTCGCTCCAGGTGGTGGCGGCGATGGTACGCAGCTCGCCACGGGCCAGCGCCGGCTTGAGCAGGTTGGCGGCATCGCCGCTGCCGGCCTGGCCACCGGCGCCGATCAGGGTATGGGCCTCGTCGATAAACAGGATGATCGGCTTGGGCGAGGCCTTGACCTCGTCGATCACGCCCTGCAGGCGGCGCTCGAACTCGCCCTTGACGCTGGCGCCGGCCTGCAGCAGGCCGAGGTCCAGGCACAGCAGCTCGACGCCCTTGAGCACCTGCGGCACCTCGCCGGTGGCGATGCGCAGGGCCAGGCCCTCGACGATGGCGGTCTTGCCCACGCCGGCCTCGCCGACCACGATGGGGTTGTTCTTGCGCCGGCGGGCGAGGATATCGACCATCTGGCGGATCGCGCCGTCGCGGCACAGCACCGGGTCGAGCTTGCCGTCGCGGGCCTGCTGGGTGAAGTTGTGGGTAAAGCGCGCCAGGTTCGACTCGCCCGGCGCCGCCGCTTTGCCGCCCGCGGCCTGCGGCTGCTGGCTGAGGGCGAAGTCGCGCAGACGCTCGGCATTGAGCTTGCTCAGCAGCGTCTGATAACGGCTGCCGGCGTAGCGCATGGGGTTGCGCAGCAGGGCGAGGATCAGCGCGGCCTGGTCGATCTGGCTGGCGCCCAGCTCCAGGTTGGCCACCAGCAGGGCGTCCTGCAGCCACTGCACCAGCTCGGCAGAAAACACCGGGTTGCGCGACTCGCTGTGCTCGCCGCGCGGCTGCAGCGTCTGGGCCAGCTCGCCGGCATCGATCTCGGCATCCTGCAGGGCGCGCGCCAGCAGGCTTTCCGGGCGCTCAAGGAGGCCCAGCAGCAGATCCTCGACGAGGATCTTGTTGCCGCCGCGTACCACGCAGCGTTCGGCGGCCATCTCCAGGTCGCGCTTGCTCGCAGCGTCCAGAGCTTGAACCAGTTGTTGCAGGTCGACGTTGATCATTTCATCTGTCCTTAATGAATCTTGCTGCCGAGGGTGACCAGACCGTCGGCGTTCTCACGGCCGAGCCAGGTGGTCCAGCCCAGCAGGCAGGGGTTGCCTTCGCCGATGCGCAGGTCGCGGATTTCGTCCTGACGCAGCTCCAGGCGGATGTCGTAGTCCAGCGGATCGCGCAGGGTGAAGCGCACCAGCGCGCAGAGCGGCTGGTAACCCGTGCCGATCGGCAGGAACTCGTGAAAGCGCGTCCAGCCCAGCTGGCGCACGTGGATGCGGAACTTGCCGCCGCGGTCGCGGACGCGCTCGCCGAGCACGGTGTCTTCGCCGAGCAGGCTGTTGGCGCGGCCGAGGCGGTTGCGCTGTTCTTCCAGCACCACCACCTGGCGCTCCAGGCACTGCTCGATGAACAGCTCGGCGTGCTTGAAGTAGTAACGCAGCACCGACTCGATCAGCGCCGCCGAATGGGCGCGCAGGCTGAGCAGGCCGAGGTAGGGCAGCAGGCGCTTCCAGTTCAGCTCCTGGGCCTGGCGGATCTGCTCGCTGCCCAGGCCGATCAGGGCGAACAGGTGCGCGGAGAAGGCGTCCATCGCCCCGCTCTGGAAGCTGGCGCGGTAGCGGTACTTCTGCCAGATCGGCAGCAACAGGCGCTGCAGACGGTTGTTGAACAGGTCGAGGAAGTCGCGGGTCGGGTTGCCGTCCTCGCTGTCACCCAGGGCCTGTTCGCTGTAGAAGGCCGGCAACGGCGAGCCGCCGCCGAACAGGCCGACCAGGTTGACGCGCATGCGCGCGCGCAGCTCGCCGTGCTCCTCGAAGAACTGCACGCGATCGATATCGCTGCCGGGGAAACCCAGGCTCGGGTTGGCCTGGAACTCCAGGTACTCGTAGAGGCGCTCGTCATCCAGTTGCGGATGGGCGACCTTGAGGCGCTCCAGCACCAGCTGTACGGCCTGGAACAGGCTGTACTCGCGGATGCCCCGGCTGAGCCGGTTCAGAGCAGGGGCTGCTGCCCCATGCGTGGCGTCCATTTGTACAACTCTCCCTGTGTGCTCTGTACGTGCAGCTCGTGGTAGCTGTTGAGGCTGGCGTAGAGGGCGAAAAATTCATTGAGTACCGAGGCGAAGAGGAACAGGTCGCCTTCGCCCAGGTAGCCGTCCGGGTTCATGGTCAGTTCGGTGCGCACGCCGCGCACCGGCAGGCCGCGGTGCAGGCGGTCGACATGGCGGTGGCCGATGCTCTTGAGGCCACCGAGCAGGCGCTTGCTGACGCGCTCGGCGTGCTGGTCGTAGTAGCGCGGCAGGTCGTAGGTCTCGAGGATCACCTTGAGCGCCTCGACGTTGGCCAGCGACAGGTAGTTCAGCGACATGTTGGAAATCAGCTTCCACAGGAAGTCGCGGTGCAGCGGCGGCGCATAGCAGGGGGTGACCGCGCTGATGTTGCGGAAGCTGAGAAAATCCGGAGTGTCCTCGCTGGGCAGGCAGATATCGCCCAGGCTCAGCTGACGCGGCAGATTCTGGTTGGTGCAGGTCAGCTCGATGGACAGCGTCTCGTGCTGGTCGAGGTTGCGCAGGCCGAAGCTGAGCCAGGTCTCCAGGCCGTCGCCGAGCATCGACGGCTGCTGACGCACGCTGTAGTGCGGGCGCGCCACCGGCACGTCGAAGCTGGGGTCGTGCTCGAACGACTCGAACGGCACGTACTCCTCGTAGCCCATGCCGCCCGGCTTCCAGCCGGTGACGCGGTCCACCGAGAACACGCCGCAATGCTGCGCGTCGAATTCGGCCGGCAGCAGCAGGTACTGGTCCTGCTTGCCGTCGAGGCGGATCGGGATGGCGTCGTGCTGGAACAGGTTGACCACCGGCGTGCAGTACAGGCGCACGTTTTCCAGGGTCGGGCGGATGCGCTGCACCCCGGCCTTGTGGATATCGAAGCGCAGCTCCAGACCGCGCGCCTGCTTGAGCAGATCCTCGGGCAGGCCATGGATGGCATCCAGGCCGAGCAGGTCGACGAAGAGGAACTTGTCCTGGAAGGCGAAGTATTCCTGCAGGTAGCGGTAGCCGCGGAAGGTGTTGAGCGGATAGGGGATCAGCGCCTCGTCTTCGGCGAAGCCCACCGGCTGCACCTGCTCGGGCTTGAGCTGCAGGGTGCCGAGAGTCTGGCCGAAGGCATCCTGCATGGGCTTGCCGGCCGCATCGAGCAGCACCAGCTGGATGCCGCCGAGGTTGCGCAGCAGCGCCAGGTAGAGCATCTGGCCGATATAGCGCTCGCCGGCCAGGTGCAGACGCAGCTTGTTCAGGCCGATCTCGCCGAGATGGCCGTCGGCGCTCATGCCCAGACGCAGGCTGAGCAGCGCGCCGTCGCCCTTGACCGAGTAGTCCAGGCCGTTCAGCGCCAGCGGCAGCACCTCGGTGGGGTAGCAGGTGCGAAAGCGGCAGGTGACGCCTTCGATGGCCTTGGCTTCCACCGGCGTGCCGCGCTTGACCGGCAACGCCGGGCCGGGGCGGGTCAGCGGGTCGAACTGCAGCATGCTGAAGGCCGGCAGCGGACGCATATAGTTCGGCCACAGCAGGTGCATCAGCGAGTGGGTCAGCTCCGGCAGCTCGTCGTCGAGCTTCTGCCGCAGGCGCCCGGTGAGGAAGGCGAAGCCTTCGAGCAGGCGCTCGACATCCGGATCACGCCCGGCCTGGCCAAGGAACGGCGCCAATGCCGGGCTGCGCTCGGCAAAGCGCTTGCCCAGTTGGCGCAGGGCGGTGAGTTCGCTTTGGTAGTAGTGGTTAAAAGACATGCTGTTTGCTCATCCCTGGGCGTGTTGCCGTTATGGACACAGAGAGGTGTCGTTGATCGTCCATATCGTTATGGCATTGCCTTTTTGTTCAATTGGCGAGCGCTTCAGATGAGCAAGCAGGCGCTGCTTGTCGAGCGATACCGACTTGCCATGTGCCGCGATATCCAGGCGATAAGTGCCTGGTACGCTGTCTTCCAGTGTTTCGTTGAACACGATGTAGGACAGCACCTCGATGGAGTCGTCAGCGGCCAGCCGCTGTCCAGCAGGGAATGAGCCTTTTCCGTTGGAGTAGTCATGGGTGGAAACTTCGACCGTGTAGCCACACACATTTTCGAAGTTGGCGATAAAGACGCTTTTCTGCTGGCTGCTGCAGCCAGCAAGCAGAATCGAAAGTAGACACAGCACGTGCTTAGTCATCGAATTTCACCCGGGTAAGCCACAACAGGCCCTTGACGTCGTTCTCCGAGGCGATGGAACGCTGCCAATAGTCCTGGTAGTTGCGTGGGCTGTGGGAGTGGTAATGCATAAGGTCTATCTCCCCTGCCGCTGGAATGGGGTGATTGTCCACAGGCGCCTGAGTGAGGATCGTGGAGGTCGACTTGTGGCTCCACGAGTACGCAGGTATCAAGCCACCATCGCCGTACTCGTTGAGGATGAGGTGACCCACCTCATGCGCAGCGGTGTGCGCGAAATCCTCATCGGCAAAATTGGCGGGATAGTTGGCAGCCGCCCACATGCCCAAGTTGTGGTAAATCTTTTTGAACATCGCGAAGCTAGTGGAACGACCGAAGTCATCACCGATTGAAGCAATGAGCGGGAAATTCTTGGCGCTGGGCTTGGCATGCACATCAGCGATGACCTTCACCTGAAACGCGCCTTTGGCTGTCTGAATCGGCTTGTCGATGCCGCCTGCACGACTGCCCTCACGCGACCAGTAGTATTCGACCCCCGCCTTGGCCAATACCTTCAGTTCATCGAATGTGCGGGCCGTCAATTGGTTGTTCCTGCCGGATACACCACCATCAGAGAAGCTGGGGCGCAGGGTGATCTCGACGGAGCCAGCGTTGCGATCAACGCGGGCATCGACCCACGGTGCGGCTGCAGCGCTATTGTCCAGCCGCAGCTCCGATACCTGCTCTTCAGCACCTTTCTTCACGGTCAGACGCACAAGCAGGTTGGGGCTTTTCAAAACACGAGTATCGAGAACGCCAGATCGGTCGTAGCCGTCCCACTGCCACTGGTGCTCACCTGTCGGAAGCAGCGCCGCTGTATCCGCTTCGCTATGGAGCAGCGTCTCGCCATCGTATACCTCCAGGGTCAGGCTATCGGCCGGATGTTTGCGGTTACGGATCTGGAAATCGATGGTCTCTCGATTGTTCGTTGTGCCTTGTCCAATTTCCTCGTAATCGGGAATCCGCAGAGGCGTGAGCACACGATTGCCTCCACGCTGCAAAGCAATGGTGTAATCCAGCGCGCGCTCTTCGGCCGCTTGAGCCGGAGGCACCAGAACATTGATGACGCTAGCTGCAGCAGCCACCAGCGACAGCGGCGCAACCGGGCTGAACGCCGCCCCACCGCCACTCGCGCCAATCAACACGGTGCCGGAGCCAGCCACCACGGTATTGCCATGACTACCCACCGAGCCCACCACCGCCGCCGGCTTGCCATTGATCAGCACGGTGGGAATCACCGCGCCGGCCATGGCGCCGCCGCAGGCGGAGGCGTCGCCCATGCGCGCGGCGGGCAGACTGTCGAACAGCACGTCGGGCGAGCCGGCGGCGATCGGGTTGGTGCCGTGGCCGGGAATCGGGCAGGCGGTGGGATCGCCGAGGCGGGCTGCGGGTTTACCGGACATGTGAGGCTCCTGGGTTGACCTTGACCTGACCGCTACCGTCCAGGCTCGCGGAGAAACTGACCTGACGCCTGACGCCATCCATCTCCAGCATCGCGTCGATGGCGAAGGCCTGGCGCAGCGGATCATGGGTGCGCGGCAGGGAAATCACGCGCACCTGGGTCAGACGGGGTTCGTACGCTTCGATAAAGCGTTCGATGGCGATACGCGCCTGCTGCAGCGAGTCGTGCAGCGACAGGCGCATATCGTTCAAATCGGGCAACCCGTAGTCGGGCAGCGTCTGCACGCTGCCCGCACGGGTGCTGAGCATCTTGGCCAGATGGGCAGCCACCGAGGCCATGGCGGCGACCTCGCGGCTCCAGCCGGCACGTTGGCCGGCCTCGCCACCGAGGCGCTCGAACAGGCTGCCGTAGGCCATGGCTGCTTACTCCTTGTCCAGCTTGCCGACCAGCGACAGGGTGAAGTCGGCACCCATGTACTTGAAGTGCGGGCGCACGTTCAGGCTGACGCGGTACCAGCCCGGCTCGCCTTCGACATCGCTGACGATGACCTGGGCGGCGCGCAGCGGACGACGGCTACGCACTTCGGAGCTGGGGTTCTCCTGGTCGGCCACGTACTGGCGGATCCACTTGTTCAGTTCCAGCTCGAGGTCGGTACGCTCCTTCCAGGCACCGATCTGCTCGCGCTGCAGCACTTTCAGGTAGTGGGCCAGACGGTTGACGATGAACATGTACGGCAGCTGGGTGCCCAGCTTGTAGTTCAGCTCGGCGGTCTTGCCTTCTTCGCTGATGCCGAAGAACTTCGGCTTCTGCGCCGAATTGGCGGAGAAGAACGCGGCGTTGTCGCTGCCCTTGCGCATGGTCAGGGCGATAAAGCCTTCCTCGGCCAGCTCGTACTCGCGACGGTCGGAAACCAGCACCTCGGTGGGGATCTTGGTCTCGATCTCGCCCATGCTCTCGAAGTGGTGCAGCGGCAGGTCTTCCACCGCGCCACCGCTCTGCGGGCCGATGATGTTCGGGCACCAGCGGAACTTGGCGAAGCTGTCGGTCAGACGGCTGGCGAAGGCGTAGGCGGTGTTGCCCCACAGGTAGTGCTCGTGGCTGTTGGCCACGTTTTCCTTGTAGACGAAGGTCTTCACCGGGTTGTCTTCCGGATCGTACGGGTTGCGCAGCAGGAAGCGCGGTACGGTCAGGCCGACGTAGCGGGCGTCTTCCTGCTCGCGGAAGCTCTGCCACTTGGTGAATTGCGGGCCTTCGAAGTGGTCCTTGAGGTCCTTCAGGTCCGGCAGGCCGGTGAAGGTTTCCAGGCCGAAGAATTTCGGGCCGGCCGAGGCGATGAACGGGGCGTGGGACATGCAGGCCACCGAGGCGACGTACTGCAGGGTCTTGACGTCCGGAGCGCTCGGGTCGAAGTAGTAGTTGGCGATCAGGGCGCCGACCGGCTGGCCACCGAACTGGCCGTACTCGGCGGTGTAGATGTGCTTGTACAGGCCGGACTGAACGATTTCCGGGCTGTCTTCGAAGTCATCGAGCAGGTCCTGCTTGGAGGCGTTGAGGATCTCCAGCTTGATGTTCTCGCGGAAGTTGGTGCGGTCCACCAGCAGCTTGAGGCCGCGCCAGGAGGATTCCAGGGCCTGGAAGTCCGGGTGGTGGAGGATCTCGTCCATCTGCCGGCTGAGCTTGGCGTCGATCTCCGCGATCATGCGGTCGACCATGGCCTTCTTCACCGGCTCGTTTTCGTTCTGCGGCTTGAGCAGCTCTTCGATGAAGGCCGATACGCCGCGCTTGGCGATGTCGTAGGCCTCGTCATCGGGGGTCAGTTTGGTCTCGGCGATGATGCGGTCGAGAATGCCGAGTTCGGCGGCGCTGTGGCTGCTTTCTACGGCTGCGCTAGTCGTGCTCATGAATATGCGTCCTTGTCAGTGAGAATCAGGAATCCAGCTTGTCTTTGGCGGCCAGGCCCAGTTCGCCGAGCACGCGATCGCGCGAGTCGTCGTCGGAGAGCACGCTTTCGATCGCCTTGCGGAAGGCCGGGGCGTTGCCCAGCGGGCCTTTGAGGGCGACCAGGGCGTCGCGCAGTTCCATCAGCTTCTTCAGCTCCGGTACCTGCTCGACCAGGTTGGCGGGGTTGAAGTCCTTCATGGAGTTGATGCGCAGCTGCACGGCCAGCTCGTCATCGGTCTGCTCGTCCTGCAGACGGTTCGGCACGGCGAAGGTCAGGTTCAGTTCCTGCTTGGCCAGCACTTCGTCGAAGCTGTTCTTGTCGATGCTGATGGGCTTGCGGTCTTCGATCTTGCGATCGTCGGCACGCTGGGTGAAATCGCCGAGCACCATGAGCTTCAGGGGCAGTTCGATTTCTTCCTGGGCGCCGCCGGTGGCGGGTTTGAAGGTGACGTTGATGCGTTCCTTGGGGGCTACCGAGCCTTCTTTGGCCATGGCTGTTCTCCTTTGCGTTGATGGCCCGGAGGCCTTGATTGGCGTGTTGGCGCCTTACTCCAGCACCACCTCGAGATCGAGGTGGCACAACCTGCGATAGATCTCGTCCTTGCTGTCGCGCACCGCATGGTTCTGCGGCAGCAGCTCGCAGCAGTGGTGCAGCAGGCGCAGCACGTCCAGGGCGAGATCGGGTTCCCACTCGCCGAGGCCGGCGGCCTGCAGCGTCTGGTCGAGCGATTCGAGTTGGGTCTTGGCCAGGTCGTACTTCTTCGCGGCGAAGCACAGGCGGGCCAGGGTCAGTTGCCAGAAGAAGCGTTCGCGGCCGCCACGGGCGCGCGACATGCCCTGCTTGAGCTGCTGCACGGCGGCCTTCAGGCCGTCCTTGCGCAGGCCGGGCAGCACCTGCTGCAGCGCCTCTTCCCAGGGCGGCGTGGCGCCCTGCTCGCTGGCGGCAGGCTTCTTCTCCACTTCCGGGGCCTGCAGGTGCGGCAGCACATGGGCACCGATCCAGGCACGGGTCTCGGCATCGGCGAAGGGCACGCCGTCATGGAAGCGCAGCTCGTCGAGGCCGGGCACGCGCTGCAAGAACAGGGCGAGCTGGATTTCCACTTCGCGCATGGCCTGCTCGGCCTTGAGCTCCTGCAGGCATTCCCAGACCAGGCGCTGGCCATCGAGCCAGAACGGCGCGCGGGCGATGCTGGCTTCCAGATCGGCGAGCAGGTCGGCGTAGGCGCCCTGGGCGAAACGTTCCTTGTAGGAGGCCAGCTTGTCGGCCGGCAGGCCGCGCAGGGCGGTGATCTGTTCGGCGTTGCGCTCGGGCAGCGACTCGATGGGCAGCCACAGCAGGGTACGCGCCAGGCGCAGCGGCTTGAGGTCGGTGGCCTTGTTCTTCAGCCACCAGGCGCACAGCGGGCGGGCGGCGTCCTGCTGGCTGCGCAGGGCCTTGTGGGCATCCTTCTCGCTTTCGATGGGACCGCTGCCGGTGATGATCTGGGTGGCGACCTGCTTGACCTGGGCAATGGCGGCGCCGACTGCGCCCGGCTCGGCCTGGCCCTGGCTGGCCCGCTTGATCTGCTCGTCGAGGCGGCGGCACAACGGCAGCAGCAGCGGCGAGTCCTCGCCGAGGTGGCTCGACAGGGTGGCTTCCAGACCGTGCAGGTGTTCGGCCAGACGGCGAAACAGCGGCAGCTGCTCGCTGATCGGCACGTGTTCGGCCAGCGCCTGTTCCAGGCGCGGCAGCAGCCAGTTGATGGCGGCGGTGCGGGTCCGCGCCTTGCGCGGGTGCAGCTCGTGCCAGTGGTGTTCGCAGAGGTAGTGCAGCAGGTTCAGACCGGCCTGCAGGCCGGCGAAGGATTCGCGCTGGAACAGGCCCCAGGTCAGCCAGGTGGCGGCGCGCAGATCCTTGGATTGGGTGGTCAGCAGGTTCTCGCTGCCCTCGCGCACCTTCTGCCAGTCGATGGCGCCGGTTTCATGCAGCGAGGAGGCCTTGCCCAGCTCGGTTTCCAGCATTTCGTATTCGCTGGAATAACGCACGTCTTCACCGGCGAAGTTCCCTTCATTAATAGGGGATTTAGCCAGATTGAGATAATGAGCGGTGAGCTTGCTGGAGTACGTCATTCCATGACTCGACTTCTAAGTGGGCAACTTCCGCAGGTGTAGCACTTGGCTATCCAGCCAGGGCAAAAACACCGCAGTGCGCAACTTTTTGCGCAGTTGTTTGTGCAACAACTTGCGCAAGATCCTTATAGGTCGGGCATCCTAGCCCCATGATCGAAGGGGGGCAACCGCCGGAAGTGTGAAATGCCTAACATTCGAGGACATCTTTCAAATTATTACCGGAACGTCAGTACCGGGTATTTGTCACGAACTTCCGACAAGTTGTCATCGATGTTTCAGGGCCGCGGAGATGTTCTTCCGTACTTGTAGGAAATAACTTACTAGCAAATTAGTGGCGCATCACATTTGATGGCACATTGATATTTGCTTATGTGACGCCGGCCGCTGTTTATATACTGGCTTTGTGCCAGGTCGGCTAGCGTCAGGCAGCGTCGATCAGTGCCCGAACGAGTCGCTGGAAAGCCGCAAATCGAGGCGGTGCCATTCGTCGGGTTTCACCTGCACCACATCCTCCAGCAGGTTGGCGGTCTCGATGCACAGCATGTTTTGCCAGGCGTCATCCGGGAACTGGGAAAGGCGCCTGGCCTTGTCGACCCAGGGATTCCACAGCACGGCCGAGCGCGAGCCGCTGCAATCGAGGTGAATGCGCCGCCCCCAGCCCGGATCGACGATGCTCAGGCGGGCCGGCGTGTCCATATAAATGCGGTCGGTCTCGCCGACGAAGCGCAATTCGGCATCCTGCCGCAGCTCTCGCCAGTCCTGCAGCGTGTCGACGTAGCGGCAGCCCCGCAGGCCATCGACGCTGACCTGGCGCACGTCGCTGACGGCGAAGTAGGTATGCAGGGCCTGGCTCAGGGTCAAGGGCGCTTCCCCACGGTTGTGGGTCTGCAGGCTCATAGCCAGATCGTCCGCCAGACGAATCTCGAACTGCAGGAGTGCCGCATGCGGCCAGCCCGCCAGCGGCTCCTTCTGCGTATCGAAGGCGAACCGCAGCGTCACCTGCTCGCCCTCCTCGTCGATGCCCAGCAGCTGCCAGTCCAGCCCGCGCACCAGACCATGGGCAGGCGCTTCGACCTGCTGGTAGTGCGCCTGCACCGCCTGGGGATTGCGCCGCAGGTCGCCGAACCAGGGCCAGCAGATCGGCACCCCGCCACGCACGCTCTGCGCGCGCTGATAGGCGGCCTCGGGGCTGAGCCAGATCAGCGGCGGCTGGCCGTCGCGCTGGTAAGCGAGTATCTGCGCCCCCTGCTGGGCCACCAGCAGCTCGCTGCGCTGGGTGCGAATGCGCCAGCAGATCAGTTGATCCAGTTCCACACGTTCGACTTGGGTATTGCTCATGGCGGCTTCTCGCTCTGCGAAATGGCTTCTATTGGACGCTCAGACGGCGCACAAAGCAAAACGCCCGTCACTAGGACGGGCGTCTGGCAACTGCGAGGTATGACCTACTTGCCGTAGACCTGTTCCGGCAGCCAGGTGATCAGCCCCGGGAACATGTAGGCGATCACCAGCAGCAGGATCTGGATCAGGATGAACGGCACTACACCCTTGTAGATGGTGCTGGTGGCCACCGATGCCGGCGTCACCCCGCGCAGGTAGAACAGTGCGAAGCCGAACGGCGGGGTGAGGAAGGAGGTCTGCAGGTTCAGCGCGATCATCACGCCGAGCCAGATCGGATCCAGCCCCATGGCCAGCAGCACCGGCCCGACGATCGGCACCACCACGAAGGTGATTTCGATGAAGTCGAGGATGAAGCCGAGCAGGAAGATCACCAGCATCACCAGGAAGAAGGCGCCAAGCACGCCGCCCGGCAGCTGGGCGAACACTTCCTCGATCATGTGCTCGCCGCCGAAACCGCGGAATACCAGGGAGAACAGCGAGGCGCCGATCAGGATCATGAAAACCATGGCGCTGATCTCGGTGGTGCCGTAGGCCACTTCCTTGAGCTGGCCGAAATTCAGCTTGCCCTTGCTCGCCGCCAGCAGCATCGCACCCACGGCGCCCAATGCCGCGGCCTCGGTGGGCGTGGCATAGCCGGCGAGGATCGAGCCAAGCACCGCGCCGATCAGGATCAGCGGCGGTACCAGCGCCTTGATCAGCTTGCCCCACTCGATCGGCCCCAGCTCTTCCTGCGGCAGCGCCGGCAGCTTCTTCGGCTGGAAGATCGCGGTGCCGACGATATAGAGGATGTACAGGCCGACCAGCAGCAGACCGGGCAGCAGGGCGCCGACGAACAGGTCGCCGACCGAAACGGTTTTCGGCGAGAAGATGCCCATCTTCAGCTGCGCCTGCTGATAGGCGCTGGACATCACGTCGCCGAGCAGCACCAGCACGATGGACGGCGGGATGATCTGGCCCAACGTGCCGGTAGCCGCCAGGGTGCCGGTGGAAATGGCCGGATCATAGCCGCGGCGCAGCATGGTCGGCAGCGCCAGCAGGCCCATGGTCACCACGGTGGCACCGACGATGCCGGTGGAAGCGGCCAGCAGGGCGCCGACCACGCACACGGAAATCGCCAGACCGCCACGCAGGGTGCCGAACAGGCGCGACATGGACTCGAGCAGATCCTCGGCCACTCGCGAGCGTTCCAGCATCACCCCCATGAACACGAACAGCGGCACGGCCAGCATGGTCTGGTTGTTCATGATGCCGAACAGACGGTTGGGCAGGGCGCTCAGGTAACCGGCATCGAAGGTACCGGTGAGCACGCCGATACCGGCGAACAGCAGGGACACACCGGCCAGGGTGAAGGCCACCGGATAACCGGCCATCAGCGCCAGGCAGATGCTGACGAACAGCAGAATCGCCATCAACTCAGCCATGTTTCACCTCCGGAGCCGGCAGGCGACCGCTGATGACGTAGAGCGCCTTGATCAGATTGGAAACGCCCTGCAGCGCCAGGCTGACCACCAGCACCAGGATGATGCTCTTCTGCAGGTAGACGAACTTCAGACCGCCGGACTCCCCCGAGGCCTCGCGGGTCGCCCAGGAGTTGCTGACGTAGTCCCAGCTGGCCCAGCCGAGGAACAGCGCGACCGGCAACAGGAACAGCAGGGTGCCGAGAATTTCCACCAGCGCCTGACGGCGACCGCTGAATTTCTGGAAGAAGATGTCCACGCGCACATGGCCGTTACGCTGCTGCACCCAGGCCGCAGCGCCCATGAATACCAGCGCATGGGCGTAGAGCACGGCTTCCTGCAGCGCCGTCGCGCCGATACCGAAGCCGTAGCGCAGTACCACGACGATGGCGGTGCCGATTACCAGAAACAGGGTGAGCCAGGCGCAGGCCTTGCCGAATAGGGCGTTGCACGCATCGATGAAGCGTGCCAACCCAAGTAAAGGGGGGGGATTGGGCATGGCAGATCCTTATTCTTATAGCCAAGGGGCTCGGGATTCTAGGTGGCCGCTCGAGAGCGTCGCAACCCGCAATACTACGTACGTAGTCGCTGCGCTTGAGTGATGCCATTGCCTATGATAGTCAGAACGCTCCGAATGCTGGCGATCCCGGTGTTCGAGTCATCACAACAACAAGGAGCATTGCATGAAACGTCGCGACATACTCGCCGCAGCCGGTGTTGGCCTGGCAGCCACCGCACTGGTGGGCTGCAAAGAAGAGGCAAAAAGCGCCGCTGCGCCCCAAGAGGGCTCGAGTTCCCAGACCTTCAACTGGAAGATGGTCACCTCCTGGCCGAAGAACTTCCCAGGCGTCGGCGTCGGCGCCGAGCGCTTCGCCAAGCTCGTCGAGGAGATGAGCAACGGCCGTCTGAAGATCAAGGTCTACGCCGCCGGCGAGCTGGTTCCGGCGCTGGAAGTGTTCGATGCAGTCTCTCGCGGCACCGCCGAAATGGGTCACGGCGCGCCGTACTACTGGAAGGGCAAGGTCCCGGCCGCGCAATTCTTCTGCGCCTCGCCGTTCGGTCCCAACGCCCAGGAAATGAACGCCTGGCTGCACCGCGGCGGCGGTCAGCAGCTGTGGGAAGAGGTGTACAAGCCGTTCGGCGTCCTGCCCATGGCCTGCGGCAACACCGGCGTGCAGACTGCCGGCTGGTTCAACAAGGAAATCAACTCGGTCGACGACTTCAAGGGCCTGAAGATGCGCACCCCCGGCCTGGGCGGCGAAGTGCTGACCAAGATGGGCGGTACCGTGGTCAACATGCCGGCCGGCGAGATCTTCACTGCCATGCAGACCGGCGCCATCGACGCCACCGAGTGGATCGGCCCGTACAACGACCTGGCCCTGGGCCTGCACAAGGCTGCCAAGTACTACTACACCCCGGGCTGGCAGGAGCCGAGCGTACTGTTCGAGCTGGACGTCAACCTCAAGGCCTGGGACACCCTGCCGGCCGACCTCAAGGCCATCGTTCGTGCCGCCGCTCGCGACGTCAACGGCGACATGCTCGACGACTACAACGCCAAGAACATGGAAGCCATGGAACAGCTCAAGGCCGATGGCGTGGAAGTCCGCCGCCTGCCGGACGAAGTCCTGGCCCGCCTGAAGGAAGTGGCGGCCGAGGTGGTCGATGCCAGCGCCGCGGCCGACCCGGCAGCGAGCAAGGTCTGGGAACACCAGAAGGCCTACCTCAAGCGCCTGTACGAATACGCCGAAAGCAACGAGAAGGACATCTACAACATCCGCGGCTGATTGCCGAGCCATGCAAAGCTCGGCGTCGCGCGGCGAGCCGTTCGCCTAGCGCGGCGACTATCGCAGACCCGGTGCAATCGCCGGGTCTTCTCTTTTGAGCCAAGGCAGATGGCCGCTGTCTGGCCCCTTCGCTGGGTATCGAGCGGTTTCCCGACCCGACTCGGGCTTTACCCGCTGCATCCTCGACCAGTCCCACTAGGCTCAGGCTTCGCTGCCGACGCGATTGCGCCCGGACGCTCAGGAGACACACCGCCTTCACCGGGAATCGTCAGCACTCGACATGGCCAGCGAGAGCCGTGGTGGATATCTCCTGATCGCCGACGAAGTGCGCGTCTTGGCCAGCCACACGCCACAAAGCACAGCGCAAATCCGGGTATGATCGACTGCCTGCAGACAGGCACCGAATACACACGGATGCGATGCGCCGTTCCAGCGACGCCGGTCATGCCGCTGGGCGGACGAGTCAGGCCAGCGCCGCTCGACCCCGCCAACCCGGCGACGACCCGGGTACTCTGCTGCGCCAATTTCGCATTCAGCTGGCTGTGTTCTTTCCGGAATGACCTGACCCATGCAGCTCAAACACAAGATAGTCGCACTCAGCGTGCTGCCGTTGCTGCTGGCCGTGGCGGTGGTCTGTGTTCTGGTGTTCTTCCAGAACCAGCGCCTGGGCGAGCAACAGGCGCGCCTGATCGAAGACAGCATCCTGGCGAGCAAGCGCGTCGAGCTCAAACACTATGTCGAGATGGCCCTGAGCATCATTTCGCCGCTGTACGAAAGCGGCCGCGACGATGCCGAGATCAAACAGCAGGTGTTGGGGGTGCTGGCCAGAATCAGCTTCGGCAGCGACGGCTACTTCTTCGTTTACGAGAGCAACGGGCGCAACCTGATGCATCCGCGTCAGGGCGAGCTGGTCGGGCAGGACCTCTGGAACATGACCGACCCGCGCGGCCTACTGGTCATTCAGGCCCTGATGCAGAGCGCGCAGAGCGGCGACGGCTTCCAGCTTTACGCCTGGCAGAAACCGTCCACCGGCGAGGTGACCGACAAGCTGGCCTACGTGGTCATGCTCGAGCGCTGGGGCTGGATGCTCGGCACCGGCATCTATCTGGAAGACGTCGACCAGGCGATTGCCCAGGTGCACGACGAGGCCAGCAACGGCATCCATGCCACCATGCTGGCGATTGCCGGCGTGGCCTTGGTCGCCGTGCTGCTGGTGTTCGCCGGCGGCCTGGCGCTGAACCTCAGCGAGCATCGCCTGGCGGATCGCAAGCTGCAGTTGCTCACCCAACGCATCGTCAGCCTGCAGGAAGAGGAGCGCTCGCGGGTCTCGCGCGAGCTGCACGACGGCATCAGCCAGCTGCTCGCTTCCATCAAGTTCCAGTTCGAGCTGGCCAGCCTGGAGCTGGCCTCGGGCAATGAGCAGGGTCTGGACACGCTGCACAAGGGCACCGAGCGGCTCGCGGGTGCCATCGGCGAAGTGCGACGGATTTCCCACGACCTGCACCCCTCGCTGCTCGACACCCTCGGCCTGCCCGCCGCGATTGCTCAGCTGGTCGCCGAATTCGAGCAACGCAGCGGCCTGCTGATCGACTACAAGAACGACCTGGGCGATACACTGCTCAACGATGGGATGGCGGTTGCGCTGTTCAGGATCCTGCAGGAAGCCCTGACCAATATCGAGCGCCACGCGCAGGCGAACACCGTTGCCATCAGCCTCGACGGCCGGGCGCGACGGGTGCGTTTGCGGGTTCGCGACGACGGTGTCGGTTTCAGCTCCCGGCATTTCGACACCCTGACTGGCGGTATCGGCTTGCGCAACATCCGCCAGCGTGTCGAACATTTTGGCGGGCGCTTCGCCCTGACCTCGCAACCCGGCCACACGGAGCTGATGGTGACGCTGCCACTACCGACACCCTAGCTCTCGACTGAAACGACCAAAACAACAAGAGCGCGCATCCATGACCGCTGCCACCATACGAATTGCCCTGATAGACGACCACGCTCTGGTGCGCGAAGGTATTCGCGCGCTGCTCGAGGTGCTGCCTCATTTCCAGGTCGTCGGCGAGGCCGGCAGTGGCGCCGAGGCGTTCGACCTGCTGCAGCGCACCCCAGTCGACATCCTGCTGATGGATGTGGGCCTGCGCGACATCAACGGGCTGGAACTGACCCGCCAGCTGCGCGAGCGCTACCCCGCCATAAAGGTGTTGATGCTGAGCATGTACGACAATCAGGAGTACGTGAGCAGCTCGCTGGCGGTGGGCGCCAGCGGCTACGTTCTGAAGGAAGCGCCTTCCCGGGAAATCGTCGCGGCTATCGAAGCCATTGCAGCCGGCGGCAGCTTCTACAGCGGCGATATCGCGCGCAAGCTGGTCAAGCCGGCCCCCAGCGAAGACGAACTGACGCCGCGCGAACGCGAGGTGCTGCTGATGCTCGCCCAGGGTCTGAACAACAAGGTCATGGCCCGCACCCTGCAGATCAGCGTGCGCACCGTGGAAACCCATCGCCTGAGCATCAGGCGCAAACTGGCTATCGACAAGCCGGCAGACCTGCTCAAGCATGCCCTGGCCCATGGCTGGGTACCCTACGACTAGCAGGCCGTCAGGTGGATAGAGCCCTGCAGCCCCCAAGCGCCGGAATGCGGCAGTCGACGGCGAGTAGCCTCAGCTTCAGCGGCGTGCCGGTACCGGGCGGGTACGGCCGCTGCCGTCGATGGCGACGAAGACGAACACCGCCTCGGTGACCTTGCGCCATTCGTTGGACAACGGATCGTCGCTCCACACCTCGACCATCATCTGGATCGAGCTGCGCCCCACTTCCAGGGCCTGGGTGTAGAAGGACAACTGCGCACCCACCGCCACCGGCACCAGAAAGGCCATGCGATCGATGGCCACGGTCGCTACGCGGCCCCCCGCGACCTTGCTCGCCATGGCGGTACCGGCGAGGTCCATCTGCGAAACCAGCCAGCCACCGTAGATATCACCGAAACCATTGGTCTCGCGCGGCAGCGCAGTGATCTGCAGGGCGAGGTCACCCTGAGGGATCGGATCTTCCTGTTCGTAGTCGTTCATCGGCTCGAGACTCGCGGCGCGGTTGTTGTTCTGAGGCGCGGAACCCGCATGGCACACGGGCGCAGCGAGTATACCGACTGAGCGGTCGGCGGGCGACCACATCAACGGCCCCCGGCGCCTGGCCGTCGGGCAAAACGCACGACCGGCAAACGCCCGTTCGGGCAGGATGCCCGTCACCGGTCACCCCAGCCAATATTCAAGTCACTGATTTTAAAAGGATTTACTTCCAGCAAAAGACTGGCACGGGCGCTGCAATGCTTTGGTTGAGTGATCGGTGATGCACCGGTCACGAGGTTGGAAAAGGAAGGGGCGGACATGCCATTCGCCCCAATGCGACAGGAGAACCGCCATGTGGATAGTCGCTTTGGTGCTGGCAGCCTTGCTGCTACTGCTGAGTCTGATCCTCGCCAGCGTCCTGCTGGTTGGCCAGACCCTGTGCGCCAGCCGCAACACCACCGCCGAGCTGGACCTGCCCGAGGGCAGCCCGCGCCAGCCGGCCATCCCGAGCAACCCGCAACACCCCTGGCCCGCCTGGGCCGCTACCCATTGAACCACCGAGGAGAAACGCCATGCTGAGTTGGGCACTTACTTTTCTGATCATCGCCATCATCGCTGCCGTACTGGGCTTCGGTGGTATCGCCGGCACCGCCGCAGGTATCGCCAAGATCCTGTTCGTGGTGTTCCTGGTGCTGTTCATCATCTCGTTCATCATGGGCCGTCGCCCCCGCATGTAAGGAGACGTCGATGCAGTTGATGCACGCCATTGCCGCCGCCCTGTTGATGGGTGGCGCCCTGGCGGCCCAGGCCGCCGATCGAGATGCCGCCTTCCACCCGGGCGAGCTGCTGACCAGCAACGCCGAATACCGCGAGGCCTGGCAGGGTCTGGTCAAGAACGAGGAACGCCTGCCGGACTGGCTGATCAACCTCAGCGGCCTGTCGACGCCGATGCAGGCCGTGGAAGCCGACAGTGACCGCTATCTGGTGGGCCAGGTGTGCGAAGCGCACAACTGCTTCAGCCAGCGCGCGTACATCGCCTTCGAATGGCAGGACGACGATGCCTATGCGCTCTACGTCCAGGTGCCCGAAGGCCTGCCGGAAGATCGCGCCCCCAGCGAGCACGCCAGCCTGCGCTGGCTGGGCGAGCCCAGCGAGGAAATCCAGCAGATGCTGATGGAGCAGCTGCGCAACGACCCCAACTGGTATTGAGTGACGGCTCATTGCCGGCGGTCCCCTACAACCTCGTCGGCACGCTATCATCCCCCGCCATAACGGCATGCCCTCCCTATCCGGCGCCTGGCGCCACCTTCTCCTGAGGGAGAAGGGCAGCAAGGAAGGCGTCGCTTCGCGACTTCGAGCTAAGGGGGATCGCAATGCTCAACGGCCTTTGGCTGAGTTTTTTCCTGCTGGGTGCGATCGCCGCCCTGGCCCGCTGGCTGATCGGTGGCGACGCCACCGTGTTCGGCGCCATGGTCGAGAGCCTGTTCGCCATGGCCAAGCTCTCGGTGGAGCTGATGGTGGTGCTGTTCGGCACGCTGACGCTGTGGCTCGGCCTGCTGCGCATCGCCGAGAAGGCTGGTCTGGTGGATCTGCTGGCGCGCCTGCTGGGCCCGCTGTTCGCCCGCTTGATGCCGGAAGTGCCGCGCGGCCACCCGGCGCTGGGACTGATCAGCATGAACTTCGCCGCCAATGGCCTGGGCCTGGACAACGCCGCCACGCCCATCGGCCTGAAAGCCATGCGCGCCCTGCAGGATCTCAACCCCAGCGCCACCACCGCGAGCAATGCGCAGATCCTGTTTCTGGTGCTCAACACCTCGTCGCTGACCCTGCTGCCGGTATCGATCTTCATGTACCGCGTGCAGCAGGGCGCGGAAGACCCGACCCTGGTCTTCCTGCCGATCCTGCTCGCCACCAGCGCCTCGACGCTGGCCGGGCTGCTGGCCGTGGCCCTGGTGCAACGCCTGCGCCTGTGGGACCCGGTGGTGCTGGCCTACCTGATCCCCACCGCCTTGCTGCTGGGCGGCTTCATGGCATTGCTGGCCGGCATGAGCGCCACCGCGCTGGCGGCGCTGTCCTCGCTGCTCGGCAACCTCACCCTGTTCGGCCTGATCATGCTGTTCCTGCTGGTCGGCGCCCTGCGCCGGGTGGCGGTGTACGAAAGTTTCATCGAAGGCGCCAAGGACGGCTTCGACGTGGCCAAGAGCCTGCTGCCGTATCTGGTGGCCATGCTCTGCGCCATCGGCGTGCTGCGTGCCTCCGGCGCCCTGGATTTCGGCCTCGACGGCATCCGCTGGCTGGTCGAGGCGCTGGGCTGGGATACCCGTTTCGTCGACGCCCTGCCGACCGCGCTGATGAAGCCCTTCTCCGGTGGCGCCGCGCGCGCCATGCTGATCGAGACCATGGAGAATTTCGGCGTCGACAGCTTCCCCGCCCTGATCGCCGCCACCGTGCAGGGCAGCACCGAAACCACCTTCTACGTGCTGGCGGTATATTTCGGCGCCGTCGGCCTGCAGCGCGCCCGTCACGCCGTGGGCTGCGCGCTGGTGGCCGATGCGGCTGGGATTATTGCCGCCATCGGCGTGTGCTACTGGTTCTTCGGCTAGACGGTCTACCGCCTCCGGCCGGGCTTCTGGGGTGTCCGAGGCCGCCGAGGTCGTGGCGATGCCCTCCGATCCGTAAACGAGTGGTGCGCACGGCGCACCCTACGGGGCGGTGGACGTCTTCGTCATCGGCGTGTGGTTGAGGGCGGGCGGTCGTCGGGTGCGCCGCGCGCACCGCTCTTACAGGCATTCCCAACCATGGCCAACCCGGCCGCGAGACGGGAACGATTGGTGCGCGGCGGCGGCTATTCGTCGAAACCGAGCGTCCTGCCAGCCCAGGTCAGCAGCGGATCGTCGTGCTTGTACTGACGCAGGGCGAGCAGCTTGGGCGCGACGAAGGCCTCGAAATCCTCGGCACGCTCGAAGTAGACGCCGGTGAAGATGGTGAACATCGACTTGTTGCCGACCGTGGCATAGAACAGGTTGCCCACTGGCTCGCCGTCCTGGGTCAGCAGCTTGAGGCTGGCGCGCGCGGCCAGCTTGGTTTGCAGCGGCAGCTCCTGCTCGACCAGACCGCTGCCGCGCAGGCCGAACGAGGCGCCGAAGGTTTCCGCGTAGCTGGTCATCAGTGCGTCGCTGGCACGCGGATAGAGCGAAACGCCGCTGTAGAGATAGAACCAGTCGCTGCCTTCGCTCTCGAAGCTGAGGTCGATGCTGCGCGCCGCATAGGTCACCAGCTTCTCGTAGCGACCGCCATCCGGCGCATCGTAGGCGGAGAAATCCTCCCCGCTGAGCAGCAGACGGCGCTCTTCGACCAGCGGCGTTTCGCTTTCGATGCAGCCGCCCAGCGCCAGCGCGGCCAGCAACATCAGCATTGATCTGAACATGACATTCCTCCCTGAACATGCGCCCTCAGCTTGCCCGAATCGCACCCTGCTCGCCAGCGGCCGCCCTGCGGGCTGTGCACGGCGCCACACCACTGGTCGGCTTGGCACGCATCATCATGGCCAATGGCCATTTTCGCCACTACCTGGCGGCGCGCTCCGGCCTAGACTGGCAAAAGGCTTTCAACAACAACTACGAGGCCTGCTCAGCGCGCTCAGCAAGCCCCGGCGCGCTTGCCGCAATCGACCAGGCCAGGCGGCCGCCAAGCGCCGCGGGGAGACAGCCATGCGCGTTCTGATCACCGGCGCAGCCGGCTTCATCGGCCACCAACTGCTCGACGAACTGGCCATTCAGCATCCGCAATGGACGCTGATCGCCGCCGATATCCGCGCGCTCGACAGTCGCGGGCTGAAAGCCAACGTCGAGCCGGTGTTGCTGGACATGGGCCGCCCCGCGCAGGTGCGGGCCTGCGTTGCCGGCTGGAAACCGGACGCCATCGTCCACCTGGCCACCATGATACGGCCACCGCGCGACATGAGCGAAGCACACCTGCACGCCATCGAAGTGGGCGGCACCCAGTGCCTGGTGGACAGCGCCATCGCCAACGGCGTGCGCCAGCTGATCGTCACCAGCTCCGGCGCCGCCTATGGCTATGCCCCCGAGAATGCCGAGTGGATAGACGAGAATCAGCCGCTGCGTGGGCACCCGCATTTCGTCTACGCCAGGCACAAGCTGGAGATCGAGCAGCTGTTGGCGCGCAGCCGCGCCCAGCACCCGCAGCTGCGTCAGCTGATCCTGCGTCCCGGCACCATTCTCGGCCGCCGTCTGAACAACCCGATCAGCGACCTGTTCAAGAAACGCGCCGTGCTCGGCGTCCGCGGTCATGACAGCCGCTTCGTGTTCATCTGGGAGCAGGACGTGGTCGGCATCATCCGCCAGGGGCTGGAGACCGCTCGCGAAGGCATCTACAACCTGGCCGGCGATGGCGCCCTGAGCCTGGCGGAGATTGCCGAGATTCTAGGCAAACCCTACCGGCCCGTGCCGGCCACGCTGCTGGCCGCTGCGCTGCGCCTGCTCAAGCCGCTGGGGCTGAGCCAGTACGGCCCGGAGCAACTGGACTTTCTGCGCTACCGGCCGGTGCTGGCCAACCAGCGGTTGAAGGAGGAGTTCGGCTATCAGCCGCGCTACACCAGCCGCGAAGCCTTTCTCGCCTTCCTCAACGCACAGGGCATCAGCTACCGCTCAGGCGAAAGCCGACCTTGAGGGTGACCTGGTAGTGACCCACCTTGCCGTCCTCGATATGGCCACGGGTTTCCACCACCTCGAACCAGTCCATGTTGCGTACGCTCTTGGCGCACTCACTCAGGGCGTTCTCGATGGCGTCCTCGATGCTGGTTCGCGATGAACCAACGATTTCGATCTTCTTGTAGGTGTGGTGATCGGTCATGCTGTTCTCCTCAGCTGGATGAACCTCTGGTAGGCAATGGAAACCACCTACCGTTCACGCTAGCCAAGCTGAGGAAAAGAACAAGCGAGGCGGCTGGCTCAAAACTGCAGCTCGGCCCTCAGCGCAGCGATCTTGGTCTGCATGTCGGCGGTCAGTTCGGCGGGGTTCAGGCGGGCGACGATGCCCTGCAGGATGCGCTTCTCGTTGGCATCGACCACGCCGTCGCGGCGGGCGATGTCGACCAGGCTTTCGAGCTCGTGAACCAGCAGCTTGCCGTCATCGGCGAAGCATTTGATGGAGCGGAAGGCCATCTCCAGATAGTCACGACTTTCTTTCATGCTGATTGCTCCCTGTCATGGTCCGGGCGCTGGATGCGGCCGGTCGCGCCACGCTATACCGGCGACCGAAGCGCAGCAAGTCCGTTCAGCTCCGCGGCCAGCCAGCCGGCCAGGCGCTCGGCACGCAGGTCATGCCCTCGGCCCGGGACCCACAGGGCCAGTTTTGCCCCTGTCTCGACGAAGCCCCAGGGCGCCAGCAGGCGCCCGGCGGCCAGATCGTCGGCCACCAATTGCTGCGGCGCGATGGCCACGCCAAGCCCTGCGGCGGCAGCCTCCAGCAGGTAGTAGAGATGTTCGAAGCCCTGCCCCTGCTGCAGGCGCGCCGGCTCCAGCCCCTGCGCCAGCGCCCATTGCGGCCAGGCCTGTGGCCGCGACACGGTATGCAGCAGCGGCTCGCCGAGCAGCGCGGCGGCGGGCGCACCCCGCAGAGCCTCATACCCGGCATAGCGCGGGCTGAGCACCGGCCCGATGCGCTCGGTGTCCAGTTCATGCACCTGTACATCCGCCGGCCAGGGCGGCGTGGCGAAACACAGTGTGGCGTCCACACCGGGCCGGCGCGGGTCCAGCTCACCCTCGCTGGCCGACAGCTGTAGACGCAACTCGGGCAGATCGCGGTTCAGGCGATCCAGGCGGGGAATGAACCAGCGCGCCAGCAGGCTGCCGGGACAGCCAAGCACGAAGGGGGCGCCTTCCTGGCGTTGGCGGATCTCGGCGCAGACCCCACGCAGACGCTCGAAGGCATCGCCCGCCGCATCGCGCAGGCGCACCCCGGCCTCGGTGAGTTTCACGCCGCGGCCGTCCTTGTCGAACAGGCTGACGCCAAGCTGCTCCTCCAGCACGCGGATCTGACGGCTGATCGCGCCGTGGGTGACGTGCAGCTCCTCGCCGGCGCGGCTGACGCTTTGCAGGCGGGCAGCCGCTTCGAAGGCGCGCAGAGCATTGAGTGGGGGCAGATCGCGGCTCATGGGAGAGGTGATTTTTCCTGACGAGTCAGGGGCATCTAATCATGTTCCCGGCGGGCCGCCAACCTGGCAGCTGCTTACTGCCGCTGCAAACGGTGGTCGATGCCGCTGGTTTCCACCTCCGGATCGTCCCCTTGCCAGGTGACCTGCTGATCAGTTCCATTGACCTCCAGCCGCACTGGCCCTTGTAGATCGAGCGTGAGTACGTTGCCGCCGCCATAGAGCACGACCTGTGCGGGCTGCTGGCCGTCGCCGTGCACCTGGGCCGTGATCTGGTGATCGGCTCCGTCCACATCCAGGCCACCGAGCCGTCCGGCCTGTATCTGATTCGCCGCACCGGTCACTTCCAGGCCGGCGGCCTTGTCCAGGCTGATCACATGTTTCGAACCGTGCACCTCGACGCGGCCACAGTCGCCACTCAAACGGAAGTGGTTGTCGGCGCCGCTGATGCTGACGTCCTGCCCCTTGCACGCCACATCGCGTGAGTTGCCAATACCGTGGAGTTCCAGTGTCGCAGCCTGAGCCGTCGTCGCCAGCGCCGCGCAGATCACGCTTACCGCCATTACCTTATGCATTCGTATCTCTCCCTGTGGGGCGGCGCCACGCCGCCTGCGGCTGGGACAGATTGGGCAGCGCCAAGTTCTGCCCAGTAGTCGACCGCGTGTGGCGCATCACACCGGCGCGCCTTTCGATTCGTGAGTTTTACTGACCAATAAGCTCAATCAAATCGCTTTTCGCCGCGTCTCATGGGGCTAGAATGGGCCCATCTCTCACTCGCCCTGCCAGCCATTGGCTGTCGACAAGGAGCACGCCATGACCTCATTTCGCACCGGCCCCGACGCTCGTGGCCTGTTCGGCCGCTTCGGCGGTCAGTTCGTCGCCGAAACCCTGATGCCGCTGATCAACTCGCTGGCCGCCGAATACGAGAAGGCCAAGAGCGATCCGGCCTTCCTCGAAGAGCTGGCCTACTTCCAGCGCGACTACATCGGTCGCGCCAGCCCGCTGTATTTCGCCGAGCGCCTGAGCGAGCACTTCGGCGGGGCGAAGATCTACCTCAAGCGCGAAGACCTGAACCACACCGGCGCGCACAAGATCAACAACTGCATCGGCCAGATCCTCCTGGCCAAGCGCATGGGCAAGCAGCGCATCATCGCCGAGACCGGCGCCGGCATGCACGGCGTGGCCACCGCCACCGTGGCCGCGCGCTTCGGCATGCAGTGCGTGGTGTACATGGGCACCACCGACATCGACCGCCAGCAGGCCAACGTCTTTCGCATGAAGCTGCTCGGCGCCGAGGTAATTCCGGTCACCGCCGGCACCGGCACCCTCAAGGACGCCATGAACGAGGCCCTGCGCGACTGGGTGACCAACGTCCACAACACCTTCTACCTGATCGGCACCGCCGCCGGCCCGCACCCGTACCCGGCCATGGTGCGCGACTTCCAGTCGGTGATCGGCAACGAAGTGCGCGAGCAGATCCTGGCGAAGGAAGGCCGCCTGCCCGACTCGCTGGTGGCCTGCATCGGCGGCGGCTCCAACGCCATCGGCCTGTTCCACCCCTTCCTCGATGATGAAGGCGTGCAGATCGTCGGCGTCGAGGCGGCCGGCCATGGCATCGACACCGGCAAGCATGCGGCGAGCATGGCCGGCGGCGCGCCGGGCGTGCTGCACGGCAACCGCACCTTCCTGCTGCAGGACGACGACGGCCAGATCACCGATGCCCACTCGATTTCCGCCGGCCTCGACTACCCCGGCGTCGGCCCGGAACACGCCTGGTTGCACGAGATCAAGCGCGTCGAATACGTGCCGATCAGCGATGACGAAGCCCTCGACGCCTTCCACCACTGCTGCCGCCTGGAAGGCATCATCCCGGCCCTGGAAAGCGCTCATGCGCTGGCCGAAGCCTTCAAACGTGCGCCGAAGCTGCCCAGGGATCACCTGATGGTGATCAACCTGTCCGGTCGTGGCGACAAGGACATGCAGACCGTGATGCACCACATGCAGGACAACCAGGAGAAACACGCATGAGCCGCCTGCAGAACCGTTTCGCCGAACTGAAAGCGGAAAACCGCGCCGCGCTGGTGACCTTCGTCACCGCCGGTGATCCCGACTACGCCACCTCACTGAGCATTCTCAAGGGCCTGCCGGAGGCCGGCGCCGACGTGATCGAGCTGGGCATGCCCTTCACCGACCCGATGGCCGACGGCCCGGCCATCCAGCTCGCCAACATCCGCGCGCTGGCCGGCAAGCAGGGCATGCATCAGACGCTGCAGATGGTTCGCGAATTCCGCGCCGGCAACCAGAGCACGCCGCTGGTGCTGATGGGCTACTACAACCCGATCTTCGTCTACGGCGTCGAGCGCTTCATCAGCGACGCCAAAGAGGCCGGCGTCGATGGCCTGATCGTGGTCGACCTGCCGCCAGAGCACAACGACGAGCTGTGCGAACCGGCGCAGAGCGCAGGTCTGGACTTCATCCGCCTGACCACCCCGACCACCGACGACGACCGCCTGCCCACCGTGCTGGCCGGCAGCTCCGGATTCGTCTACTACGTGTCGGTGGCCGGTGTCACCGGCGCCGGTGCGGCGACCCTGGATCATGTCGAGCAAGCCGTGGCGCGCCTGCGTCGCCACACCGACCTGCCCGTTTGCATCGGCTTCGGCATCCGCACCCCGGAGCACGCCGCCGAAGTGGCCAAGCGCGCCGAGGGCGCGGTGGTCGGCTCGGCGCTGATCGACAAGATCGCCGAGGCGAAAAGCCCGCAGCAGGCCATCGACGGCGTGCTCGGCCTGTGTCGCGAACTGGCCGAAGGGGTACGCAGCGCGCGCCGCTGATCGCCCACCGCGGCAAGAGAAACCGCTGCACCTGGCGACAGGGCAGCGGTTTTTCGTTGGCGCAGCGGCTGCGCCAAGCCATCACTGCTCGCGCATCAGAATGTAATCGAAGCGTTTCTGGCCGATGAAAAAGCTGTAGCGAATCTTGCCCGCTTCAGCCTGTGGCGACAGGATCGAGCGATGTTGGGATTTGTGGAACGGATGACTGAACAGCCTCGGTTGATCCGAGTAGGCAAAGCTCTGGTAATGCAGCTCGTCGCCCTGCCAGTTCATGTCATTGAAGAGGTAATGCCAGTTCTTGTCACTGGCGTGATGCAGCTTGGCACGACCGGATGAATCTTTGATCACCTCGAATTGCAACTCTTCCTTTTCGTTTACCCAACGCCCCATGTAGCGCTCGATATCGGCGTGTGCCGGTATGTACGGAGCCGCGACGAAGTCGCTTGCCTTGAACGCTGACTGCTTACTTTCATCGACCTGCGGTTCGACGTAGAGCGCGCACAGCGGCGCGACCTCGTTGCGCTTGAGGTAGGAAAAATTCAGCTCGAAGCCCGCCACCTGCATACCGAGCTTCATGCTGTTCGGCTGAAGGTCCAGCACTTGAAGGTCGAAGGCGCGCTGAGGCGAGGAGACATGAATGGTCCGGCCGTTCTCGCTGAAACGGTAGTCCGACTCTTCGATACCGCGCTTGTCAGGCTCGGCGCAGTTGAAGGAGTGCAGCAGAACCTTGCCGTCGGCGCGGTATTCGGCAACGTTGGCAATACCGTTACGCAGCGGCAGCATCGCCCAGATGCCGACCAGCCGTTGGTCGTTCTCGGCCGCAGAGGGTGCCTGCTCCTGCTGCACGGCCTGATTGGAGCAAGCGCCGAGCAGCAGGCCGGCCAGCGACACGAACAAAAGTCTTTTCACGGATATCTCCCTATATATGACACTCCGGCGCTTCGGATTGGCCCGAGAGCGGTTGGCGAAGCCGGCGAATTTTGCCTGTTCATCCGCGCCAGCGCGCTCGTGGAGTTCGCAGAAAACAGCGATGGCACCCGTTCTTTTTCATACGTGCCAGCCAAAGCGTGACACTGCACAGAAGGTCCTACTCGCCAGCCCCAGCCCGCTTGAGCAACTGCTTGCAACGCTCGGACAGGTGCACCACGCGCAGGTGCTTGCCGGCGCGTTCGTAGCGCTCGCGCAGGGTCTTCAGCGCGGCGATGGCCGAGTAGTCGACGAAGCTCAGGTGGCGGCAGTCCAGGGTCACCTGCCGCGGGTCGTCGGCCGGCTCGAACTGCGCCAGGAAGGTGGTGCAGGAGGCGAAGAACAGTGTGCCATGCACGCGGTACAGCTTGCTGCCGTCGGCCTGCATATCGCTGTCGGCATAGAGTTCGCGGGCATGCTGCCAGGCGAAGTTGAGCGCGGCGATGACGATGCCGCAGAGCACGGCGGTGGCCAGGTCGGTGGCCACGGTGATGGCGGTCACGGCGACTATCACCAGCACGTCGTTGGCCGGCACCTTGCCGGCCACGCGCAGCGAACCCCAGGCAAAGGTCTGCTGCGCCACCACGAACATCACACCCACCAGTGCTGCCAGGGGGATGCGTTCGATCAGCGGCGAGAGGAACAGCACGAAGAGCAGGATCATCACCCCGGCGACAACGCCGGAGACCCGACCACGCCCGCCCGAGCTGAGGTTGATCACGGTCTGGCCGATCATCGCGCAGCCGCCCATACCGCCAAACGCGCCGGACACCATGTTGGCCGCACCGAGCGCTACGCATTCGCGATCCGGATGGCCACGGGTGGCGGTGATCTCGTCGGTGAGGTTCAGCGTCAGCAGGGTTTCCAGCAGGCCGACCAGGGCCATCAGCACCGCATAGGGAGCGATGATGGCGAGGGTTTCCAGGTTCCAGGGAATGTCCGGCAGCATCAGGCTCGGCAGCCCGCCGGCGATCTGCGCCATATCGCCAAGGGTGTGGGTCGGCAGCTCCAGCAGGTAGACCAGCGCGCCGATGCCGAGGATCGCTACCAGGGCCGGCGGCACCGCACGGGTCAGGCGTGGCAGCAGGTAGACGATGACCATGGTCAGCGCCACCAGACCGAGCATCAGGTACAGCGCCTTGCCCTGCAGCCAGTGGCCGTCGTGCTGGAAATGCTCGAGCTGGGCCAGGGCAATGATGATGGCCAGGCCGTTGACGAAGCCCAGCATCACCGGATGTGGCACCATGCGGATCAGCTTGCCCAGACGCAACAGGCCGAACGCCAGCATGATCAGGCCGCCGAGCAGCACCGTGGCCAGCAGGTACTGCACACCGTGCTGCACCACCAGGGCGACGATCACCACCGCCATCGAGCCGGCTGCGCCTGAGATCATGCCCGGCCGGCCGCCGAACAGCGCGGTGAGGGTGCAGATGATGAAAGCGCCGTACAGCCCCATCAGCGGGTTGACCTGGGCCACCAGGGCGAATGCGATGCACTCGGGCACCAAAGCGAAGGACGAGGTCAGGCCGGCCAGCAGGTCGGCGCGCAAGCTTGCAGGTTTCATGAGCAGGTGCGGGTCGCTAGAAGGGCGCGCATGGTAACCCCCGAGTCCGCTAGCGGCCACCCGTCCTGCCCACTGGTTACTGACGAGCCCCTGCCGTAGGGTGGACAACGCTTTTTTGTCCACCATTGGACTCGTCAGGTGGTGGACGGGTGACGCGTCGTCCACCCTACGCATGATGACCACAACGAACAGGAGACCTCCCCATGAGCAAGAACCTGCTGATCACCGGTGCCAGCCGCGGCATCGGCCGCGCCACGGCCCTGCTGGCCGCCGCCGGTGGCTGGACGGTCGGGGTGAACTATCGCAGCGACCGCGCCGCCGCCGATGAGGTGGTGGCGCAGATTGAAGCCATGGGCGGCTCAGCCGTCGCCCTGCCTGGCGACGTGGCCAATGAGCAAGAGGTGCAGCGCCTGTTCGAGGCCATGGACAGGCTCGGCCCGCTGCACGGTCTGGTGGTCAATGCCGGCATCGTCGCGCCGCCCCTGCCGCTACTGGAGATGAGCGGCGAGCGCCTGCGGCGCATGTTCGACGTCAACGTGCTGGGCAGCTACCTGACCGCGCGCGAAGGCGCCCGGCGCATGGCGCGCAGCCGGGGCGGCGAGGGTGGCTCGATGGTGCTGGTGTCTTCGGTGGCCGCCAGCCTGGGCGCGCCGTTCGAATATGTCGACTACGCCGGCGCCAAGGGCGCCATGGACGTGCTGACCCGCGGCCTGGCCAAGGAGCTGGGCGGCGAGGGCGTACGGGTCAACGCCGTGCGGCCGGGGCTGATCGACACCGAGATCCACGCCAGCGGCGGCCAGCCAGATCGCGCCGAGCGCCTCGGCAAGGCCACCCCGCTGGGCCGCGCCGGCCGCGCGGAGGAGGTTGCCGAGGCCATCGTCTGGCTGCTCGATGACAAGGCCAGCTACACCACCGGTGCGCTGATCGATATTGCCGGCGGGCGTTGAGTACGTGCGCTCGGCTCAGGCCGTGGCCGGGCGCTGGGGCAGGGCGCGGACGATGGCGCTGAGCAGCATGCCGTACAGCGGTACGAAGAGCATCAGGCTGATGGCCAGCTTGATCACGTAGTCCACCGTGGCGATCTCCACCCAGTTGGCCGCCATGAACGGATCGTCGCTGCGCCAGAAGGCCACCGAGAAGAACAGGAAGGTATCGAGCAGGTTGCCGAAGATGGTCGAGGCCGTCGGCGCGATCCACCACTGGCGCATCTGGCGCAGGCGGTCGAACACCTGGATATCGAGCAACTGGCCGAAGGCGTAGGCCAGGAAGCTGGCCACGGCGATACGGAAGACGAACAGGTTGAAATCGCCCAGCGCCGCCAGGCCGCCGAAGGCCCCTTCATGGAACAGCACCGACACCACGTAGGAGGCGAGCAGCGCCGGCAGCATCACCCGGGCGATCACCACCCGCGCGGCATGCTTGCCGATCAGACGCACGGTGAGGTCGGTAGCCAGGAAGATGAACGGGAAGCTGAACGCACCCCAGGTGGTATGCCAGCCGAACAGGGTGATCGGCAGCTGCACCAGGTAGTTGCTGGCGATGATGATGAGGATATGGAAGGCGATCAGGCCGGCCAGCACGGGCCGACTGACCGACGCAGGAATCAGGGTCATGTCGATGTCCTTTTTCATGAAGTGGGGTGAGGGAACCCACTGCCGCAGCCGGCATGGCCACGAGCGGCGCGCATTCTAGCGCATTGTTGACCCGCGGGATAGGTTTTGTCGGAGTCACCCGGCTACGCTCGTCCGCTTCATCGTTCACACCTCGGGAACGACACGTTTGGCCAGCTGAAAATGACGTTGCCAGTAACCGTCATCGAGACGATCGATGCGTACGTTGCTGCCGCGGCGCGGGGCATGAATGAAGCGACCTTCACCCAGATAAATGGCCACGTGATCCACCGAGCTGCTGCGTAGACGGAAAAACAGCAGGTCGCCAGCCTGCAGCTCGTGACGGCCAATCGACGGTGCATCGAGGCGGGCCAGGGCTCGTGAGGTGCGCGGCAGGTCGAGATCCTCCAACGGCTTGAAGGCATACTGCACCAGACCGCTGCAGTCGAAGCCCTGCTTCGGGCTGGCGCCGCCCCAGCGATAGGGAATGCCGACCGCACCAAGGGCGCGCTTGACCACCTCGCGCGCCGGCTCCGCCCGGCTCACCGGTGCGCCCTGTACAGCCGAAGCACTGGGGGAGGTGTGAATACGGAATGTGGCGGACGCCTCGGCGCACATGCCGAACAAAAGGGCACCGCCCAGACAAAGTGACTTGCAGAACTTGTTCAAAACCCGCTGACCCTGGTCGTTGGCCGCTACCCGGAAGCCATCCCGAGGCAAGGCGTTACATCGAAGGAGGGGCATCCGGCCCGTCCCCGGGACGGACTGCCGAAACAGGCGCTGGGTTCACTTGGCTTCGCCAGCAGGCGACCAACGGACAGGTCCGCCCGGGCGCAGGTACAGCGAGCAGAGGGGAAGAATGGAGTGCGAGGGAGGCCACCGCAGGGCCGCTGCGTTGCAGCGCTTCAGACCTCGTCGAGAAAGCGCAGACCGGCCCCCTCGGTGTCCACACGCACCACCTCCATCTTCAACACCGGAGCGGGGAACGGCAGGTCCTGCACCTGGCCGGTCACTTCGGCACCGACGGTCAGGCTCGTCATGTCGGGGTGCTTCACATAGACACCGCTATCGGACAGGTCGCGGGTCTGTGCCACCAGCTCGCCGAAACTCGGGTGGCTGATCTTGATCCGGCACTTCATCGGGGTTCGTACCTGGTGACGCTGGTTCGACATGAGAACTCCAGGAGTGGAAAGGCGGTGCTGCCTTTAATAGCGCATTCCCGGGCCAAGGCCCAGCGGGTGGCGGAAAAAAGGCGCCATCAAGGCGCCTTGTCGATCTCGTCCCGCGGTCAGTACCACTTGGCCTCGCCGTCCGGACGCTTCTTGAAGCGCTTCATGCTCCACATGTACTGGCTCGGGTAGTTGCGTACGTAGCGCGACACCACTTCGCTCATCGCCGCCACGCCTTCTTCCACGTTCTCGCTGTACATGCCTTCGGGCGCCGCCTCGAGGATCACCTTGTAGCCGCTGCCATCGGGCAGGCGCAGCGCATGCAGGAATACACCCACCGCCTTGCCGCCGCTGAGCATGCCCGGGACAAACTTGCTGGTCAGCGCAGTGGTGCCGAGAAAGGGCACGAAAACGCCGGCGGAACGGCTCGGCTCCGGATCGGCCGGAATGCCCACGGCGCCGCCCTTGCGCACTTCCTTGATGACGCTGAGGATGCCTTCCTTGGTCGAGGGCGCCACGCGGTTGCCCATCTGCACGCGCTGCTGCTGCAGCAGCTCGTCGACGGCCTTGAGCTTGGGCGGACGGTAGAAAATGATCGGTTTACACTGGTTGCAGTAGAAGTGGTTGAGCACTTCCCAGTTGCCCAGGTGGCTGGTGATGCCCACCACGCCCTTGCCCGAGGCCAGCGCCTGCTGCAGCACCTCCAGGCCTTCCACTTCACGGATCAGCTTGAGCGATTTCTGCGCCGGCCAGATCCAGGCGCAGGCACTTTCGGTCAGGGTCTTGCCGATGTCCTTGAGGCTCTGCCCGACCAGACGATCCAGTTCGGCCTGGTTCAGCTCGGGAAAGCACTTGCTCAGGTTGATGCGCACCACGTCGCGCGAGCCGTTGGGCAACTTCCACATCAGCCAGCCGATGGCATTGCCCACCGCTTGCACGGCGCGCCAGGGCAGCAGGGCGAACAGACGGAGAAAGCCGACCACCAGCCGGCCTTTGAATGCTTCCACGAATGACTCCAGGGTTGCATGAAAAGCCGGCATTGTACCTGCCATGGTCAGATCACATAGCCCGGATGCGATCTATGGCCCCTGCCGCAGCCTTCAGGCAGTCGCCGCCGAACCGCTCAACTCGGGGTAACGGTCGCAGTCGGTGGTGTGGTCCATCACCATGCCCGTGGCCTGCATGAAGGCATAGCAGATGGTCGGGCCGACGAAGTTGAAGCCGGCCTTGCGCAACGCCTTGCTCATCGCCTCGGCCTCGGGCGTCACTGCCAGCATCTGGCTGCGGTCGCTGAAATGGTTGATCTTCGGCGCGCCGCCGACGAAGGACCAGAGCCAGCTCACCGGATCCTCCAGCTTCAGCCAGGCCTGGGCGTTCTGCCGCACGGCCTTGAGCTTGAGGCGGTTGCGGATGATGCCGGGCTCCTGCATCAGCGCCTCGATTTCCTCGTCGCTCAAACGCGCCAGGCGTTCGGGGTCGAAGCCATGCAGCACCTGGCGGTAGCGCTCGCGCTTCTTCAGCACGGTGATCCACGACAGCCCGGCCTGGGCGCCTTCGAGCAGCAGCATCTCGAACAGCTGGCGCGCATCGCGCTGCGGCACGCCCCATTCCTCGTCGTGGTAGGCCTGGTACAGCGGATCGTCGGTACACCAGAAGCAGCGGGGCATGGTCGGGGCCTCGGTCGGGATGAAGCGAAGACTATAACCAGGACTGGATATAAATACAGCTATTGGAATGGCAACATTCCCTGTAGGCGAATCTCTTCGCGATGCCGGGCGAATGGTTTGCCAAGCCATCGCCAATGGATTCGCTGCGCCCTCGGCCACGCTCTGTACCAGCCGCACCCTGCGGCCTGCGTCGAGTTTCGATATACTCCCCGGCTTTCCCTCGCAAGCCTCCACAGGTGATTTTTTCGTGAGCCAGAACAAGCCTGCCGTGCGCACCTTCCAGGACCTGATCCTGGCCCTGCAGAACTACTGGGCCGAGCAGGGCTGCGTGGTGCTGCAACCCTACGACATGGAAGTGGGCGCCGGCACCTTCCACACCGCCACCTTCCTGCGCGCCGTCGGCCCCGAGACCTGGAACGCCGCCTACGTGCAGCCGTCCCGCCGCCCGACCGACGGCCGCTACGGCGAAAACCCCAACCGCCTGCAGCACTATTACCAGTTCCAGGTGGTCTTGAAGCCCAACCCGGAGAACTTCCAGGAGCTGTACCTGGGTTCGCTGAAGGCCATCGGCCTCGACCCGGAAGTGCACGACATCCGCTTCGTCGAGGACAACTGGGAATCGCCCACACTCGGCGCCTGGGGCCTGGGCTGGGAAATCTGGCTCAACGGCATGGAAGTCACCCAGTTCACCTACTTCCAGCAGGTCGGTGGCATCGAGTGCTACCCGGTCACCGGCGAGATCACCTATGGCCTGGAGCGCCTGGCCATGTACCTGCAGGGCGTCGACTCGGTCTACGACCTGATCTGGACCGACGGCCCGTTCGGCACCGTGACCTACGGCGACGTGTTCCACCAGAACGAGGTGGAGCAGTCCACCTACAACTTCGAGCACGCCAACGTCGAGAAGCTGTTCGAGCTGTTCGATTTCTACGAGAGCGAAGCCAACCGCCTGATCGAGCTGGAGCTGCCGCTACCGACCTACGAAATGGTGCTCAAGGCCTCGCACACCTTCAACCTGCTCGACGCCCGCCGCGCCATTTCGGTGACCGCGCGCCAGCAGTACATCCTGCGCGTGCGCACCCTGGCCCGTGCGGTAGCGCAGAGCTACCTGCAGGCGCGCGCCAAGCTCGGCTTCCCCATGGCCACCCCCGAACTGCGTGACGAAGTACTGGCCAAGCTGGAGGCGCAAGCATGAGTGCGAAAGATTTCCTGGTCGAACTGGGCACCGAAGAGCTGCCACCGAAAGCCCTGAAGAGCCTCGGTGACGCTTTCCTCGCCGGTATCGAGAAAGGCCTCAAGGCCGCCGGCCTGAACTACGCCGCCAGCCGCGTATACGCCGCGCCGCGTCGCCTGGCCGTGCTGGTGGAACAGCTGGAAGAACAGCAGGCCGACCGCAGCATGAACCTCGACGGTCCGCCTATCCAGGCTGCCTTCGACGCCGACGGCAACCCGACCCAGGCCGCCCTGGGCTTTGCCCGCAAGTGCGGCGTGGACATCGCCGAGATCGACCGCAGCGGCGCGAAACTGCGTTTCGCCCAGCACATCCCCGGCCAGCCGGCAGTGAACCTGCTGCCGACCATCGTGCAGGACTCGCTGAACGACCTGCCGATTCCCAAGCGCATGCGCTGGGCCGCCCGTCGCGACGAGTTCGTGCGTCCGACCCAGTGGCTGGTGATGCTGTTCGGCGACGCCGTGGTCGACTGCGAGATCCTCGCGCAGAAGGCCGGTCGCGTCTCCCGCGGCCACCGCTTCCACGCCAACCGCGAGGTGCGCATCAGCAGCCCGGCCAGCTATGCCGAAGACCTGCGCAGCGCCTATGTGCTGGCCGACTTCGCCGAGCGCCGCGAGATCATCAGCCGCCGCGTCGACGAGCTGGCCGCCGCCGAGCAGGGCACGGCCATCGTGCCGCCGGCGCTGCTGGACGAAGTCACCGCCCTGGTGGAATGGCCGGTGCCGCTGGTCTGCTCGTTCGAGGAACGCTTCCTCGAAGTGCCGCAGGAGGCGCTGATCAGCACCATGCAGGACAACCAGAAGTACTTCTGCCTGCTCGATGCGGGCGGCAAGCTGCTGCCGCGCTTTATCACCGTGGCAAACATCGAAAGCAAGGACCCGGCGCAGATCGTCTCGGGCAACGAGAAAGTCGTGCGTCCGCGCCTGACCGACGCCGAGTTCTTCTTCAAGCAGGACAAGAAGCAGAAGCTCGAAGGCTTCAACCAGCGCCTGGCCAACGTGGTGTTCCAGGCCCAGCTCGGCTCGGTGTTCGACAAGGCCCAGCGGGTATCGGCGCTGGCCGGTTTCATCGCCCGCGAAGTCGGCGGCGACGAGGCGCGCGCCGCCCGTGCCGGCCTGCTGTCCAAGTGCGACCTGGCCACCGAGATGGTCGGCGAATTTCCCGAGATGCAGGGCATCGCCGGCTACTACTACGCGCTCAACGACGGTGAGCCGCAGGACGTCGCCCTGGCCCTGAACGAGCAGTACATGCCGCGCGGTGCCGGCGCCGAACTGCCGAGCACTCTGACCGGTGCCGCCGTGGCCGTGGCCGACAAGCTCGACACCCTGGTCGGCATCTTCGGCATCGGCATGCTGCCGACCGGCTCGAAGGACCCCTACGCCCTGCGTCGCGCCGCCCTCGGCGTGCTGCGCATCCTGATCGAGAAGGGCCTGGATCTGGACCTGGCCGCCGCGGTCGACTTCGCCGTCGCCCAGTACGCCGGCAAGGTCAAGAGCGACGGCCTGGCTGCCCAGGTGCTGGAGTTCATCTTCGACCGCCTGCGTGCACGCTACGAAGACGAGGGTATCGAAATAGCCGTGTATCAGGCGGTGCGCGCGGTCAACCCGACCTCGCCGCTGGACTTCGACCAGCGCGTGCAGGCCGTGCAGGCCTTCCGCAAGCTGCCGCAGGCCGAGGCCCTGGCCGCTGCCAACAAGCGCGTGTCGAACCTGCTGAGCAAGGCCGAAGGTGGCGTCGCCGCCCAGGTCGAGGCGCACTACTTCGACAACCCCAGCGAGTTCGCCCTGCACGCCGCCATCCAGCAGGCCGACCAGGCCGTACAGCCGCTGGCCGCCGCCCGCCAGTACAACGAGGCCCTGGCCAAGCTGGCCAGCCTGCGCGAGCCGGTGGACGCCTTCTTCGAGGCGGTGCTGGTCAACGCCGAGGATGCACGCGTGCGCGCCAACCGTTACGCCCTGCTGGCCCGTCTGCGCGGGCTGTTCCTCGGCGTGGCGGATATCTCGGTACTGGGCTGACGCCAGGCGCTGGCCGCGGCAGTTGTCGCGGCCAGCGTCGGTTTCCATTTCTGCTTCTGGCGTGGCTGCATGAAATTGCTGATCCTCGACCGCGACGGTGTCATCAACGAAGACTCCGACGCCTATATCAAGACGCTCGACGAGTGGATTCCGATTCCCTCGTCGATCACCGCCATCGCGCGCCTGTCGCAAGCGGGCTGGACGGTGGCCGTGGCCACCAACCAGTCCGGCATCGCCCGTGGCTATTACGACCTGGCGACCCTGGAGTCGATGCACGCGCGCCTGCGCGAACTGGTGGGCGAGCAGGGCGGCGAAGTCGGGCTGATCGTCTACTGCCCCCACGGGCCGGACGATGGCTGCGAGTGCCGCAAGCCCAAGGCGGGCATGCTCCGGCAGATTGCCGCGCACTACGGCACGGATCTGGCAGGAATCTGGTTCGTCGGCGACAGCAGCGGTGACCTGCAGGCCGCACTGGCCGTCGATTGTCAGCCCGTTCTGGTAAAGACTGGCAAGGGCGAACGTACCCTGGCCAAGCCGTTACCGCCGGGAACTCTGGTATTCGATGATCTGGCGGCGGTCGCCGATCAACTGCTCTCATAAGGTGCATGGCTTCATGGCGATATTGCAGGCTCTCAGAATCACGCTTTTCTACCTGCTGCTGTCGTCCAGTTCGTTCTTCTGGTGCCTGATCAGCCTGGTGGTCGCACCCTTCTTGCCGTTCCGCCAACGCTACCGTTTCGTCGTTCAGGCCTGGTGCAGCTGCGCCGTATGGCTGGCGAGGGTGATCGTCGGCATCCGCTACGAAGTGCGCGGCCTGGAGAACATCCCCGAACGTCCCTGCGTGATCCTCGCCAACCACCAGAGCACCTGGGAAACCTTCTTTCTTTCCTCCTACTTCGAACCCCTCAGCCAGGTGGTCAAACGCGAACTGCTGCGCGTGCCGTTCTTCGGCTGGGGCATGGCGCTGCTCAAGCCCATCGCCATCGACCGCAGCAACCCCAAGGCGGCGCTCAAGCAACTGGCCAAGCAGGGCGACGAGCGCCTCAAACAGGGCGCCTGGGTGCTGGTGTTCCCCGAAGGCACGCGCATTCCACCGGGGCAGATCGGCAAGTTCTCCCGCGGCGGTACGTCCCTGGCGGTGAATGCCGGCCTGCCGGTACTGCCCATCGCGCACAATGCCGGTGAGTTCTGGCCCAAGGCAGGCTGGGGCAAACGCCCGGGTACCATCCAGGTGATCATCGGCCAGCCGATGTACGCCGAGGGCGAAGGCCCGCGCGCCATCGCCGAACTCAACGAGCGCGCCTTCCAGTGGGTGTGCCGACAGCAGACCGAACTGCGTGGCGAGGAGCCGCAGCTCAGCCGTCTGGGCGAGCCGGTCTGAGCCTGTGGATAAGCTGTGCAGAAAATACAATCAAATTGCTATCACCCAACCTAGTCGACTGATTTTCCTGGCTAATCGACGACGCTAGGAAAATCCCCCGACTGGGTATAAGTTGCACGGACGCAGGTGGTATCGCACAAGCCTCGACAGACGCACAGTCGCGTGCGCCGCAATGGCTGAAGATTCGATCAAGAAAGGGAATTCGCTGCCATGCCTTCGATCTACCAGCTCAAACCCGCCTTCCAGAACCTGCTGCGCCCCGGCGTCGAACGCCTTTACGCGCGCGGCGTCACCGCCAACCAGGTGACCCTGGCCGCCGCCCTCGTCTCCGTGCTGCTCGGCGTTCTGCTCGCAGCCTTCAGCCACATCACCTGGCTGTTCGCCCTGATTCCCCTGTGGATGCTGCTGCGCATGGCGCTCAATGCCGTCGATGGCATGCTCGCGCGCGAGTTTGGCCAGCAGTCGAAGCTCGGCGCCTACCTCAACGAGCTGTGCGACGTAGTTGCCGACAGCGCGCTGTATCTGCCTTTCGCCCTGCTGCCCGGCGTCTCGCCGCTACTGGTGGTGACCGTGGTGCTGCTGGCGGTGATCAGCGAGTACGCCGGCGTGCTCGGCCCCATGATCGGCGCCTCCCGCCGCTATGACGGGCCCATGGGCAAGAGCGACCGCGCCTTCTGCTTCGGCGTGCTCGGCGCCGGCGTCGCCACGGGCCTGCTGCCTGCCTTGTGGATCAACCTGCTGCTGGCCCTGATCCTGGTCTTGCTGCTCTACACGCTCTACAACCGCGTTCGCCAGGGGTTGGCCGAAGCGGCCTGACCCATTCCAGGAATAAGGAGATTCCATGCGCCCCGTACAACTGCATACCTTCACCACCCATGACGGCGTCGAACTGAGCTATCGCCATTGGCCGGCAACCGTGCCGGCGGACGGCTCACGTCAGGCCGTGGTGCTGTTTCATCGTGGCCACGAGCACGGCGGGCGCATGGCTCACCTGGTGGACGAACTGGAGCTGCCGCACTGCGATTTCTTCGCCTGGGACGCCCGCGGCCATGGCCTGTCGCCCGGTGCGCGCGGCGACAGCCCGAGCTTCGCCACCAGCGTGCGCGACGTGCAGACCTTTATCGAGCATATCGGCAGCGCACACGGCATCGCCGAAGAGGACCTGGCGGTGGTGGCGCAAAGCGTCGGCGCGGTGATCGTCTCCACCTGGGCCCATGACTACGCGCCGAAGGTGCGCTGCCTGGTGCTCGCCTCGCCGGCCTTCAAGGTCAAGCTCTACGTGCCCTTCGCCCGGCCCGGCCTGAAGCTGCTGCACGCCTGGCGCGGCAACTTCTTCGTCAACAGCTACGTGAAGGCGCGCTTCCTTAGCCACGATCCCGAGCGCATCGCCTCCTTCGAGAACGACTCGCTGATCGCCCGGCCAATCTCGGTGACCATGCTGCTCGGCCTGTACGAGGCGGCCGAGCGCGTCGTCGCCGACGCCCAGGCGATCCAGGTGCCGACCCAGCTGCTGATCTCCGGCGCCGACTTCGTCGTCCACCGCAAACCGCAGGAGGACTTCTTCGAGCGTCTCGGCAGCCTGCGCAAGGAAAAGCACCTGCTGCCCGGCTTCTTCCACGACACCCTTGGCGAGCGCGACCGCGCCCATGCCCTGAGCCGCGCGCGGCGCTTCATCCTGCGCAACTTCGAGGAGCCGGTGACGCGCCCCTCGCTGCTCGATGCCGACCGCCTGGGCGCCACCTGCGCCGAGGCCGAGGAACTAGCCGCACCGCTGCCGAAAAATTCGCTGCGCGACCTCTACTGGCGTGCCACCCGAGCCGGCATGCGCCTGGGCAGCACGCTGTCGGCCGGGGTGAAGCTGGGCTTCGACACCGGCTTCGATTCCGGCAGCACCCTCGATTACGTCTACCGCAACCAACCCACCGGCAAGGGCGCGCTGGGCCGCCTGATCGATGCGAACTACCTGGATTCCATCGGCTGGCGCGGCATCCGCCAGCGCAAGCTGCACGCCGAGGAGCTGCTGCGCCTGGCCATGACCAGGCTGCGTGAGACGGGCAGGGCGGTGCGCATCGTCGATATCGCCGCCGGCCACGGCCGCTACATCCTCGAATCGCTGGAAGGCCAGACGCAGCGGCCAGACTCGATTCTGTTGCGCGACTACAGCGACATCAACGTGCGCGACGGCAATGCCCTGATCCAGCACAAGGGCCTGGACGACATCGCCCGCTTCGTCAAAGGCGATGCCTTCGACCGTGACGATCTCGCCGCGCTGGAGCCGAAACCGACCCTGGCAGTGGTCTCCGGCCTGTACGAGCTGTTCGGCAGCAACCAGATGGTCGGCGACTCGCTGGCCGGGCTGGCGGCGGCGGTCGAGGAGGGTGGTTACCTGGTCTACACCGGCCAGCCCTGGCACCCGCAGCTGGAGCTGATCGCCCGCGCCCTGACCAGCCACCGCGGCGGCCAGGCCTGGGTCATGCGCCGGCGCAGCCAGGCGGAGATGGATCAGCTGGTGGAAGCGGCGGGCTTTCGCAAGGTGGCGCAGCGCATCGACCAGTGGGGCATCTTCAGCGTAGCCCTGGCACAACGGGTGAAATGATGGACAACACGCGCGAACAGGGATTGTGGAAGCGCGGCGTACTCTGGCTGCTGTTGCTCGGCCCGCTGTTCTTCGCCAGCTACGGCTTCGCCAACTGGCTGACCGGGCAGCGCGATGATGTCGGCAGCCTGGTCTTCGCCTGGGAACCACAGATCCCGCTGTGGCCCTGGACCATCGTGCCGTACTGGTCGATCGACCTGCTCTATGGCCTGTCCTTCCTGTTGCCGGCCTGCCGCCGCGAGATGGATCGCCACGCCCTGCGCCTGCTCGCCGCGCAGGTGATCTGCGTCGCCTGCTTCCTGCTCTGGCCGCTGCGCTTCACCTTCGAGCGGCCGCCGCTGGACGGCACCTTCGGCCTGATGTTCGACGTGCTGATGGGCTTCGACAAACCCTTCAACCAGGCGCCGTCGCTGCATATCACCCTGCTGGTGATCATCTGGGCGATGTTCGCCAATCACACCCGCGGCCCGTTCTGGCGTGGCCTGCTGCACGGGTGGATGGCGCTGATCGGCATCTCCGTGCTGACCACCTGGCAGCATCACTTCATCGACCTGCCAACCGGGGCGCTGGCGGGCTTCTTCTGCCTGTGGCTGCTGCCGCTGCAGGGCGCTACGCCGCTTACGCAGATGCGCCTCACCAGCGATCCACGGCGTTGGCGCCTGGCGCTGCGCTATGGGCTTGGCGCAACGCTGTGCGCCGTGCTGGCCGTCAAGCTGGGCGGTGCCTGGCTATGGCTGTTCTGGCTGGCCGTTGCCCTGGCCATGGTCGCGCTCAACTACCTGCTGTTCGGCGCTGGCGGTTTCCAGAAGCAGGCCGACGGGCGCCTCAGCCCGGCCGCGACGGTGTTGCTCGCACCCTATCTGCTCGGCGCCTGGATCAATTCGCGGTTGTGGACGTTTCGCCAGCCGGCGCCCAGCCAGGTGGCAGAGGGCATTTACCTCGGCCGCCTGCCGGGCACGGGTGATCTCGATGGCTACGCCGCCGTGGTCGACCTGTGCGCCGAACTGCCGCTGCTGCGCACACCGAGCGCCTACTGCAGTCTGCCATCACTGGATCTGGTGGCGCCTGATGCGCTGACCTGCCAACGCGCCGCCGAGGCCATAGAAAACCTGCGCCACAAGGGCCCAGTGCTGGTGTGCTGTGCACTGGGCTACTCGCGCAGTGCCACCGCCGTGGCGGCCTGGCTGCTGCATAGCGGCCGCTGCCAGGACGTGGATGCGGCCGTGGCGCTGATCCGCCAGGCGCGGCCACAGGTCGTGCTCGGCCCGCAGCATCTGGCCGCGCTGCAATCCATGGCCGATGCACAACCGGGGTTGGAGGTCGCTCATGCAGGCTGATCTGCTGCTGGTCGCGGCACTGTTGCGACGTGGCCGTAGCCTCGATCATTGCTCCAGCGCGCTAAGCCTGGTCGCCGTGCTCTTCGGCCTGGCGCCTTGGCTGGGAGCACCGCCCAGCCTGATCCTGGCGCTGCTCTGCGCCGCGCTGCTGATCGCCGGCCTGGCCGAAAAGTACTGGGCGTTGCGCGTCGCGCTAGACGCCAAGCTGTTCCAACGCCTGGCTGAAGCCGGCGAACAGCTCGACAGCCAGACTCATGCGCTGGATCAGGCCCTACAGAATCTTGGCCTGCAAAATGCGCAACAGACTGGCCGCAGCTGGAGCCTTCGATCTCAGGGCGCACTCGACCTGCTGCGCAAACAGGCCCTATGCCTGTTGCTACAGATCGTCATCGTCGTACTCGGGTTCTTCATCGTTCTCGCTTAAGGAGTCGCCATGCTCGCCGCATTGACCGCTTTCGCCATCACCTCGGCAGCTCGCCTGCTGACCGGCGCACGAGCCCTTTGGCTCGGCAGTACCGCGCAGGCGACCCAGCGCCTGTACTACGCCAACCACAGCAGCCACGGCGACTTCGTCCTGCTCTGGGCCTCGCTGCCGCCGGAGCTGCGCAAACGCACCCGGCCGGTGGCCGGCGCCGACTACTGGCAGAAGCCGGGCGTGCGCAGCTTCCTGATCAATAACGTGTTCAACGGCGTGCTGGTCGACCGCGAACGCAAGGAGGCAGGCGTCAACCCGCTACAGGCGATGCTCGACGCGCTGGATGGCGGCGACTCACTGATCATCTTCCCCGAGGGCACGCGCAATCTTGGCGACGAGCCGTTGCTGCCCTTCAAGAGCGGCCTTTATCACCTGGCTCAGGCGCGCCCGGACGTGGAACTGGTGCCGGTGTGGATCGCCAACCTCAACCGGGTCATGCCCAAGGGCAGAGCGCTGCCACTGCCGCTGCTGTGCACCCTGAGCTTCGGCGCGGCACTGGAGCCCATCGAGGGGGAGGGCAAGGAGGCCTTCCTGGAACGCGCTCGTAACGCCCTGCTGGCACTGGCACCCGAGGAGGCCTGAGATGGATAACAACACTTTGCTGCTGTTCGCCGGTATCGGTGCCCTGTTGTTGCTGGCCAGCCTGGTCGGCTTCGTCCTCAAGCGGCGCAGTGGCGATCAACCCAACCCGGTGGTCGACAACCTCAACGCGCGGATCAATGCCTGGTGGGTGATGGTGCTGGTGATCGGCATCGCTTTCCTGTTTGGCAACAACGGCGTGATCCTGCTGTTCTACTTCGTCTCCTTCTATGCCCTGCGTGAGTTCATGACGCTGACGCCGACCCGGCGCAGCGATTACCCGGCGCTGGTGGCGGCCTTCTACTTCGCCCTGCCGATGCAGTACCTGCTGATCGCCTTCGGCTGGTACGGCCTGTTCGCCATCTTCATCCCGGTCTATCTGTTCCTGCTGCTGCCGATCCTGGCTTCGCTGGGCGGCGACACCACCCGCTACCTCGAGCGTGCGGCCAAGGTGCAGTGGGGCTTGATGATCGCCGTGTACTGCATCTCCTCGGTACCGGCCCTGCTGACCCTGGACATTCCCGGCTACGAGGGGCGCAACCTGCTGCTGATCGCCTGGCTGATCATCGTCGTGCAGCTCTCCGACGTGCTGCAGTACGTGTGCGGCAAGCTGTTCGGCAAGCACAAGATCGCCCCCAGCCTGTCGCCCTCGAAGACCGTGGAAGGCTTCGTCGGCGGCGTCGCCCTGGCCACGCTGATTGGCGGCCTGCTGTGCTGGATTACTCCCTTCGCCTTCTGGCAGGCAGCGCTCTTCGCCCTGCTGGTATGCCTGCTCGGCTTCGCCGGTGGCCTGGTGATGTCGGCGATCAAGCGCGACCGCGGGGTGAAGGACTGGGGCCATATGATCGAAGGCCATGGCGGCATGCTCGACCGCCTGGACTCCGTATGTTTCGCCGCACCGGTGTTCTTCCATATGGTGCGTTACTGGTGGGCCTAGGGAGGGCCCGCCGTTTTCGCAGGCAACAAAAAACCCGCCGAGGCGGGTTTTTTCATGACCTTCCGACATCCTGTCGTTTGCCTTCCTGGCGCGGTCTGTCTTCCTTGACTCGGGATATCCATTTCCCGGTACGTGTGCTTAGAGTAACCAAGCTTCGCAGACGAGGGCAGAAGCCCTTTGCGCCTCGGTTTGTAAGCCTTTTGCCATAGGGCAAAAAAAAAGAACCCCAGCACAAGGCCGGGGTTCGCTTTTGTACGGCGAGCGAATGGAGGTCGTCAAAGATAACCGACATTCCCCAACCCGCAAGCCTTGATTCTATCGTTGTCACTTCAAAGTTAAGCGGCATGCTTAATCAAAGTAAAACGGCAAAAACCTATGTTTCGTCAAAGTTAATCGACACATTACCTACAGAGGCGCCTGCCTGATAACTGGCATAAAGTGGTTAGATGAAGTTAATGGACTATTGACAAAATGTCAATGCAATTCAGATTTCAACACGACAACTGCTGGAGCAATATGGTGCTCAGTGGCACTTATTGGAGGACGGTAAAAGCCTTACCGATTCAATGAGAGAGAGATAAAAATCTAGTGATACACGGCCTTTGGGTTTAAAGCTAACAACAGCGTAGTAATCACTATCAGTTTCAATGCACCATAGACCTCGTTGATATTTGTGAATACCAACGATCTGAGCCGGGAAAATTTGGCAACCATCGCCAGTATGGCGCGAGTCATATACCTTCCCAACAACATGGCAAACACAGATTTCAACATCGAGAAGATAGCCCGTTACAGTGCAATCCAAATCATAGCTACGTAACCGCTCGTAACGAGACTGGACTGATAGACTGGTACTAACTAGCTTGCGCTTCACTTTAGTGCGCCAAAGCGTAGAGTAGAAGCTTTTGCACGTCGATGAGAAAACCTCGTCTTCCATCCCCTTCTGGAAGCTCAGTCTCAGTCAGCAACCCGCGAGCCCTAAGTGAATTAGCCAAATGTGCAGGCAGTTTTCCCATATCGCGTGCAGCTTTTGACAGAACGATATGGCGACTCTTGAATTCGTTAAACTCAGGAAGAGATATGTAGTACCTAGCGTGCTCACCATGTGACTCAGAACGCGCCTTCAACAGGCCACCATTGATCCACCCTTTGACTTCTGCATGCTTGTAGCCAAATAAATCGAGCATATCCGCCACAGACATTTCAACTTTTCTGCCTGAGCGATCAACAATTAAATCAATGTCCGCGTCATCAAAAATATAACGATCCATCCCTTGCTTGGACTGATCAATGTGAACGCACTGAATTTCTCCGGAAAATATCGCAGTATAGATATCTTCCGAGATACTTTTATTTAACCTTCTACGACTAATCGAGCACATGGTTGAGCCCGATAAAAATTTCTTAGGCTGGTAATAACTTTCGAGATTTTCAATCAACTGCAACACTGTCTCTCTTTTAAATTTTCCACGAGAAAACTTACTCCGAGATTCATTGCTAACTGGAACCAGAATCTCACACTCAACAAGTCGATCCTTCAGACGTTTAGGAATACCCAAAAGATCCATTACTTGGTTACCGTCAAGAAATTTCTCTGACTCTTGTCGCAACCGGTCAACCTCAACCCTTGAAACCATACAGAATTCATTAGCGGAGGTTTCAACAATACGCCCTTTAAGATCGCCTGATTTAACCATCGCTACAATCTTGTCGAGAGAAGAGTTAAGCATTCTGGCCGCTTCAGATCCTGTAAGTGACTTCTTCTCTTCCAGTAACGCCGAGCCAATTCGTTTCAATTTCCGGTTTAACGGTGCCTCTGCATGAGCAACTAATTTACGAGAGACCCTATCCCGGAGCTGGTCATAGGGAGCTGAAGTAAAATCTCTATGAAGCCTTTTATACCATCCGCCCAAAGCAGGAATAAAACCACCGGACACCCTTGCATTAGCCGAACTAATACGACCTATAACATTTTTATCAAAAGCATTCTCGAAATCTAATAGAAGCTCAGCTATATCGGATGCAACCTGTATCGCCTGATCAAACCCAATATTTTTATTCTTATTATAAGTACGCCCTGACTTGAGCTCAGATAGCAGCATCAAGAAATTAGAGAAATCCTCAGGAAGCTTTCCATCAACGGTGATTAATGAAAATACTTCAGCAGCTTTATTGGCATCAGCTAGCATTTTGGCCAATTCAATTTGACCAACTGAAGCAGCCATGCTGCTTACTGGAGATTCACCTAGGCTTGACTCAAAAAACATAAATAAACTTAAATTTGTGCCAAGACCGAGGTCAGCACCGTAATTATTTAGCGGCACCAACTGCACACCGTGGGAACTGCAAGCGGTGCAAAGGACGTGACACCATGACTGCCTCAAATACACAGCATCTTTCATACACTGTGGGCAGACATAATGCTCTTTGGAACGAAAAAAATTACCTCGCCATCTTGCTCCCGTAACGGATCCATAATGGTACATACGCAACAACTGCGTTTGATCTAGCCCATAATGCTGAGCAAAACCAGAAATATCCTCATCCGAACAATTACGAGAATCCTTGATACCAATCTCAGTAAGCAGCCAGCTAGGAGACGAATAACCTAGATCCGCCGCTGCACGACAAAGATACCCATCAAACGATTCATCATTGTATGGCTTAACAAAGTGAGGATACAGACTAGACATGAGCACGCGCCTGATCCATTGCTGAGGTGTACGACATTGCCATGTCTTGATCAGATATCTTAGCGTCAGGTGCAAATGGATTAGAACCAAGAAGCAAAGAGTATGATGCTCTTTTGTAAGCCGTTTCAAATTCCTCAAGAAAAGCCGACTTAACTTTCATTCGAACGACCTCTTTAATTAGCTTTTCGCTAAAAGCTATGCGACCAGAGCTTGCGACATACATACGCTTAGCAAAATCAAGATCATTAATCTTGAAGGTTTCTATATCCAACGAATGCAAATACTGGATTGATGCACCTAATGCATTTCGAAAGTACTTGAACTCAGCCCCAACCCATTCATATGGATAAAAATAAAAGGGAGCCAACGACCTTCGCGCAAGTTGATCATCCCCTTTGAATAGTCGCTCCGCATCGGGAAGACCATATACAGCGATACTTACACCACATTTATTACTTATATGCTTTATTGTATCTCCCATGGCCTTAGGGTCTATGCCTATTTTGCGTTCAAGAAGATTTTGAGCCTCATCAAATATGATGAGCTTGACGCCTCTGGATTGAACTTGCTTTCTCAGCCCCTCCAGGGCAATCGCTTCATTTTTATATGCCCGTGGAGACAGCTTAAAAACCATCAGACACTCATCAATAACGGCTCGGTAGCTACGAATTGGGGGGAATTCGACCACCAGTACTTCATGCTCTCCACCTGCTCTGATTTTCTCTGTTAGAAGCCTGATCGAAAATGTTTTCCCGACACCACTCAGACCAAACACAGGTTGAATAACAGGCTCGTCTTCCACACAACGAATATATGCGTCATAAACAACATCTACAGCCTCATTAAATCGCTGATGATGTATTACCCTATTAATCATGACCACTACTCCACTCAGATGGAGTAATATCATCATCATGTGAGGCTTCACTAAAAGTGACCTGCTTAGGTTTTACCGCATCCTTAGATAGCGCTTTTCCGACCTCTTGGTTAAATTCCTTCTTCGTATTGTTTCTTACAGACTTATTGACGTCCTTGACTTTGGGTTTACGCCGACTGTCTTCAGTGAACTTCATTAGCTTCCTTGCATATATTCTCTGAAATTCCTTACCAGTCATAATGTGGTCACCGGAATACTCAGCTAGAAGTGATGAGGCCTCCTCAAATGATATCTCTGGGATTCCCAGCATTTTATTTTGCGCCTCAATAAGCGTACCCTCCCTATCACTTTTCTTTGCCACATAAATCTTCGTACAATCAGCCGGATTGAAATATACCAGTACAGATTTCTCGCCGGATTTATCCATATACCTGGCAAGCTCTGTCGAGTTGAACTGGAAATTTTTAAAATCCACACCGTAGTGCTGGTACTTCCGCTCCTCACAATGCATTGTGACAATCAGCTTCTTAAATTTATCAAGAGACGGCGGAGGTAGAGGCTTAAATAGTGACAGCTCTTTTTCCATGGCCTGAGCAATAGTCATAGGCTTGCCGTAGATGAATCCCAGGTCGGGTCTTAGCTCATGGATATATGTACCATAGAAAAATTCAACGATTTCTTTAAAAATATACTCGACTGAATAGCAGGCCTCTTCGTCAGCTTTTGCCATTCTATTTTTAACACGCTTATCGTTACTTTTCTTTGCTCCCGGCATAAAACCTAAGAGCCGCTTGTTCAAAATGGAAAATCCGGACTCAACATAGCCTTTATCATCACCACGATACTGGCGCGTGTTTTTAACGATCACACCAAGCCTGCGAATAACTTCCCATACCAACTTACCAAAGTGCTCGGATGCGTTATCAATAACTAGCACCCCGATATGCGCTGCTGAGACTATATTTACCCCGTTCACACCAAGAGACTTGTAGTACGCTTCGTCTCGTGGCTTGTAGAATTGCTCCAAAATCTTATATAGGCCCATCTCGCTTGGCTTGCCCGCCATAACATAGACAGCTACTGGATACGATGTCCGAACATCACGCATTAGATAGAGCGTAACCTCCGTATGCTTTCTTCCATGCTCATCCACACTCATAACATCTATGGTGCAGGCATCAAGCTCTACAACAGCGAAAACTCTACAGTCGCGGTACTTCTTGATAGCTCTACGCTCTTCAAGATTTAGCTCTTTTTTGCTAAGCCTACCGTTGAGAGCAGACCTAACGGGTAAACCCTCTAGAGTCCGGCTGCATGTGCTTTCACTGATGATTATTTCTGGAGCTTGATCCCCAAGCTTTTGCCTTAAAAGCTCATCAACCTGTTTATAAAACCCTCGCTTATTGACTTTGTCATCCGCGAAGTAGATTTCAATTGCCTTCTGTTTAACAAATTCCACGTACTCTTTCTTTGAAGACCAACCACAGCCACCTCTACCACCATAGTTGGGTACGAGAGCTGCATAGTTTCCATCAGCGTACTTTTTATAGTATTCACGGACTGTCCTCAGGCGAACAGGCTTATGGCCTCGCTTAAAACAGAATATTGAAATATCTCTCTCGACATCAGTTTTTTTCGAGCATTTCTCTAGATGATCTTTATACAAGTCAACTAGTTCCATTCTGAATTGGGTCTCTTCCCTTGCTGCGTCGCTATCTACACTATATTTTGCAACCTCAAATTCTTTATTAAGAACAAACTCTCCAGACGAGAATTTTTCATAAAATTTATCACAGTCAATTTCTAGTCTTGCGCCACCACTGCCTACCAAACGTACGGTATTAATTGACAGGAGTATTTCATCAATTACGAACAAGTCGCCATTGATTTTCGTAACCATTCCGACTTTCAAACCTTCAGACAAAGCTAATTACCTCCAAATGCTTGAGGCTGCCATAGGCCTGAACAACCGGAAAATTCATTCCCATCAAATCCCAACTCAGCAGATCGAAACTTATTACGCCACGCAAAATACCGGCACAAACATACCAATTGACTGGCTCCACCAATCCAGCCAACTCTTTAACGTGGTTAATGCCCTGATGAGTTTCGAGCAAACTCTTTAGATCATTCGACCATGTCGTGACAGAGTCAGCATCATGAACACAATATTCATAAAGAATGCGGATATTGTTCTCTGCCTCTCCCAAATCCAGTTCTGTAAGCTTGCAAAAACCAATTGCATTCTTTTCGAATATCTCTTGGATCTGGTCAAAATCTTTGTTGGTCATCCCTAGCAATGCAGCAGACTTAACCTCGACGATAAATTCCTTCCCATTCACTACGATCAAAAAGTCCGGAATGTAATATTTACATCGCGGGTCTAGCTTTATTTTCTTTCTGTACACCTTGCTTCTTGTCAGATTGACGATCAGCGGCTGAAAGTAGATCTCACTGATGCCAGGGTGAAGCACAAAGAGCATCGCGAATAGCCACTCAAGACGTGATTGGCACTTCAGCACCACGTCACCTTTGCCAGCTGAGGACATCCGGAACGCTGGCCGCCCTCGGCGCGTCCGCTTCGCAGGATCAATCTGCCTTTCCGTCGTTGGGGCTACTCTCATTTTGGTACTGTCTCCCAGATTTGAGCACCATAGCCAACCTTTTCTTTGTCGTCAATACTGGAACTGTTCCACAAATTTGCTAAGCTGGAACCAATCGGGGCCACACCCCAGACCCATCAGGCTGAAGGAACATAGGATGAGCAAGCGGAAGAAAGGGCCCTGGTATGCGATCTACAGGCAGGTGCAGCCCGCATTGGATGCCTACGAAGGCAAGGACAGCATCAACCTTCTCATTCAGCAGCTTGCGGCTGAACACAACTATGAGCCAAAAGTGTTATCGAGAATGATCCGAGCCGGGCGATTCTTAGATCGTCTCGTCGGCCCACTTTCACCAGAAGACGTCCGTGGTGGGTACGCTCACGTTGAGTACATTCAACGCCTGCATGAGCTTGCACCTGAAGAGGCTCAGTCTCTGGTAGGCATGGCGATTTCTAAGAAGGTCACGCTGGAGGCCCTTCAGTCCATCATCGAGAAATACGCTGATCGGATCGCCAAAAGCGATGCAGGGAAACGCTCAAAAGCCCGGTCACTCGTCTTTGAGCATGAACGCAATACAGTGATGGCATTGACCAACTGTGGCACCGCATTCTTCGGTATCGAGGAAGGCGAAATCATCCACGTCGAGCGCTCCGATGTACTCGGTCAATTCTTCATCATAAAAGACCGACATGGCCAAGATAACACCGCCATTTTCTGCCGCCTTGGGGACACGTCACGCAAAGCCATCAAAGCTGCCGCTGAATTACTCAAGCTCGCGAAGACCGCACGTAGCTATTTCGACAAAGTGTGGTTTGTTTTTCCAGAGTCATCAGAACTCGTGCACGAACTCGCGTTTCTTTCGAACGAAGAAAAACTTTTTCGCAGTTGGCTCCACCTATCAACGCTGATCAGTGACGGCGAAACATTCACTTTAAGAGAGGTGACGTCACTTCGACATGCATTGTCACGCGTGCTGGAAGACGGGGCCGACCCTTTCGCATGGAGCGGCCATTACCTCAACGAACTAAAGACTCCAATTCACGACTCACTGGTCAAGAAAACCTATACATTCACCGTACTGCATAATGAATTTACTACCGAACTAATAACCGATATGCCAACAGACTCGTTCAAAGAATTTATGGATGAAGTCACAACTGTCGATTCCGCACATGACAATGGATACGTGTCGTTTATAAAACAACCCCGCACTCTGTAGCGAAGCCACCTACTCCTTAATCTAGTACTTACCAGGAGAGAGCCATGGATATCCTCGAAGCGATTAATGAACTGCTTCACGGCGAAGGCGTACCAATGCTCGGTCGTGACATGCTAGATAGTGAAGCTATCAGTTATGCTCGAAATCTTTCTCTAAATAAGCCATTTTGTGTAATACGGAACTGGATCTGGATTGACCTTGAAATGCCCGAAGCTGTCCGAACTAAAATCATTAGTGATGGACTTCAGCCAGTAATGGTTTATGCCCATAGCGTTATTTTTGATAGCGCTGGCCGTTTCAACCCAGGCGACTGGGCTCGCAGCACGCCACTTGTAAAGTTTTCAGATGGACACTTGTTTGAAACACAAAATACAATTTATTTGCTAATTGGCCAAGGAACCCGCAAGTCAGCTCAACTGTCTACCATTATTCATGTTTTCTAGTTTGCCAAATACAGTTTGGTGAACACGAATAAGTTTTTAAGAAAATCAATCCAGTGCGCTAACTAAATCCCGCATGGGGCATGACGTTGATGAGTTCACCAAGCCAAACCGATGCCGACATTCACTGCGAGGTGTGCGGAGAGCCAACCCGTGTCCCTGGGTACGGCCAAGAATACGGCACCTTAGAGGCACGCTGGGGTTATGGTTCGAACCATGATGGTGACCACTACCGCGTTCGACTGTGCGAACAGTGCTTTTTTGCCACGCTGGCCTACATCCGGCAGGAGCGTCGGATAAGCAGACTCTTTGACGAAGATGCCCCCGTGGATGATCCATCATTTGGCCGAGTCGCGCGCGATGGCGGGTTTCGCGAGTCGTGACCTGACCTCACCCACTTCCAGGCTTGAATTGAGTTTAAATATCAAGTGAGGTTCTGATGCTTCATCGCCCGATCCACGACGAAGTCATGAACAGAGCTCTACGCATGGCCAACGCCTGCCATCCAGTTGTGGCTGAGCAACATTCTAATGAGCTGGCACGTTACGCACGATTATCAGCTGCGTGCGACGCTCTGGAGTCTTTCATGGGTTGTCGCCCAAGCGCTGATGAAGATGTCTTCAGTTCCCTTGCTCAAAGGCGCAGTAAGATTGCCGATCTGCTTGCTCGGGCCAATCTAGAAGAGTTTGAGAAGGAGGCTGCGCCAGGAATTTACCTGGCTATTCCGTACTTCAACCGCTGCTCTGACAAGCAGCCTGTTTTCCTATTGAATCGAACCTCGCAGCCAATCACCTACCTCAGTCGATCTTTGTATGCCTACGCAAGTACAGACGATGGTGTCGATGAATACCGAACAATTGGAAATGCATTCTCGGATGGTATCGCTATGGATGCAGTGATAGAGCCTGGTGAAAAGCTTCGGATCGACGAGTACTCCATGAGCTTTGATGGAGATTTTGTAAGCAATCGCCGGATAGTATTGTTGGTTGATGGTCAACGCGGAGAGTGGTTCACCAGTATTTCAAAGCTCGCCGGTTTTCTCTGGGATGAGAATTTGCATGGTCTGCATTTGCTGAAGATAGTGAATTCAAATGTCCAAACCTGATACTCAGTTGGTGATCACCTTATCTACATATGCTGAACGTCGCTTGGCCCAGGCGTTTGACTATCAATTTTGTGAGCCGGTAACCGCCTATCTGACTAACACCACGATTGTCTCTTGCTGCGGTGTTGGCGTGATGCACCGGCATATCAAAGCGGATTCTTCAGGGCGATTTCAAGATGGCCACAGGGTGAGAACGTCAGACATTCGTCAAGCGGAAAAGCATGGCGCTTTTTGGGTGTTACGTACGCTCAGCGGAAGCTTCTATGTAATAGTCAGCTTTGACCCACACGGCGGGCGGCAGTCACTTCAAACATTTCTTAAACTGCGCGAGCAGGGTGTTCACCTGACACCTCAACGCATGCAGTAGCGTCAGTGATGGTGCACAGTGGGCACATACCCATTTACCCTCAAGACATTCTCATCAAATTTGTTAATACAGCCTTGGGCAATGCAGCGCCGAAGTGGCACTGCATTTATCGTTCACCTGGTGTTGCCTTGCTGCGATGGTGATTCAGATCTTGGTGGCACACCTTGTCCGAGGTATGCATCAATCCCTTCAAGCGCCGACTGTAGTCTTTGCCTGAGTATCGGCAGCTCAATAGTCGTCACTACGTGCTGACGATCCGCCATCATAAGAAACGCTGCCAAAGCAGCGTCGGAATACCTGACCAGAGCCACAAGGTGCTCTCCCCGAGGGCCACTGGATCCTGCTAACCAGTTTTTCACTGTCCGCTCGTTTGCATTCGTCCAGCGCATCAGCGTCTTCGTTGCCTGGTGCGTGTCGCCCAGTTCATTACGTAACGCCTTTGCGAGGCCAGCAGCGTATTGCTTCGGCTCCAGAAAAAATCTGCCCGTTTTAGTGAACATTTTTCCGCCCCCTGTCTTCTACCTTTCTTTTTGGTATGCAAGCGACTTGGCCGCTAATGACCATTTTTGAATTGCCTCGGTAAAGGTTGGCTGAGGTGGGGGCGATTGCTGATGAAATATCAGACTGAATCCGGGACTAATGCAGATCTAGCTAGCCCCACACCAGCGGCGGCATACGTCCGCATGTCGACAGAGCATCAGCAGTACTCAACAGAAAATCAGCTCGACACCATTCGCCTGTACGCCGCAGCCCATTCGCTCGAAATCATCAAGACCTATACCGATGCAGGCAAAAGCGGCCTACGCCTTGAAGGCCGAGATGCGCTAAAGCAGTTGTTTGATGATGTAGAAAGCGGGCGGGCGACTTTCTCAACCATCTTGGTTTACGACGTCAGCCGGTGGGGGCGATTTCAAGACCCTGATGTCAGTGCCAGCTATGAAGTCCGCTGCCGGCAAGCTGGCGTAACTGTCCAGTACTGCGCTGAGCAGTTCACCAATGACGGCTCACCTGTATCCAACATCATCAAAAGCGTGAAACGGATGATGGCTGGCGAGTACAGCCGCGAGTTGTCCGTCAAGGTATTCGCCGGTCAGTCACGCCTGATTGAGCTTGGGTTCCGGCAGGGCGGCCCTGCGGGGTTTGGCCTGCGGCGACAACTGATTGATGCCGCAGGCTCAGTGAAAAACCAACTGGGGCAAGGCGAACACAAGAGCATCCAGACCGACCGTGTGATTCTGGTGCCAGGGCCTGAAGAAGAAATCGAAACTGTTCAGTGGATTTACCGGCTGTTCGTGGAAGAGGGCAGAACCGAGCGCGAAATCGCTGACTGGCTTAATGGCCGGGGCATACTCACTGATCGCGCCCGGCCATGGTCTCGTGGCACTGTCCACCAAGTACTGATCAACGAGAAATACATCGGCAACAACGTCTGGAACCGCACCTCGTTCAAGCTAAAGCAGGAGCATATTCGCAACCAACCCAACCAGTGGGTGCGGGCCGATGGCGCGTTCCAAGCCATTGTCAGCCCCCTACTGTTTCAAGCAGCCCAAGAAATTATTCAGACGCGGTCGTATCGACTGCCCGACGAAGAAATGCTTCAGCGGCTCAAAAATATCTACCAGCGTCATGGCTACTTATCAGGGCTGATCATAGATGAAGCTGAGGGCTGTCCTTCCAGCAGCGCCTACCAACATCGCTTTGGTAGCCTTCTGCGCTGCTATTCCCTGATCGGCTATACCCCTGACCGTGACTACCAGTACATCGAAGCGAACCGACGTCTTCGAGAGATGCATCCACTGGTGCTAGAGCAGACCATCACCAAAATCGCGGACGTTGGGGGCAGGGTAGATGTCGACCCGGCGACAGACTTGATACAGGTAAACCAGGAGCTTCTGGTCTCACTTGTGTTGTGCCGGTGCCAACTATCAACCACTGGCGCAAAGCGCTGGAAGATTCGGTTTGACCTGGGGCTTTGCCCGGATATCACGGTCGCCGTTCGGATGGCCCCAGGTGAAGAGGCTGCGCTGGACTACTACGTCCTACCCACTGTCGATATGTCCTCACCGCATGTTCGACTGGCCGAGAGCAACCAGGCCAGCCTGGAGATTTATCGGTTCAATACCCTGGACATTCTTGCCGAGCTATCTCGTCGCTCCGTTTACCGGAGGGCCGCCTGATGCCACGCCATGGACATGCTCGTACTGAGCTTCATGTCGCTGAAGCATCCACTGTCCAGAGAATTCCACTGGAACAGATTCGCGTGCTGAATCCGCGCGTCCGAAACAGGCAGGTTTTTGCCCGCCTTGTGGAAAACATTGCAGCTCTCGGTCTGAAGCGCCCAATAACTGTGACGCCAACAGCGCGTGGGTCTGAAGCCGCATTTGAAATTATCTGTGGTCAGGGCCGATTCGAAGCTTTCCAGGCTTTAGGGGAAAAGAGCATCCCCTGCATAGTGGTCAGCGCGAACGAAGCGGATCGCTTTCTCATCAGCCTGGTCGAGAATCTGGCTCGACGAAAGCATTCGAACAAAGACCTCTTGTCATCCATTCAGGTGCTATCAGAGCGCGGCTATTCACCAAGAGAAATCGCAGAAAAGACCAGCCTCGATGTGGCGTACATAAATGGCATCCTCATGCTCTTACGTCAGGGTGAGGAGCGCCTGATTGCTGCGGTCGAGAAGGGCTGGCTACCAATTAAAGTCGCTACCGAAATTGCTCGTGCCAATGACTCTGAAGTCCAACAGGCCATGGTCGAGGCATACGAAACCGGGGTACTCAAAGGTGATCAGCTGATTCGAATTCGTCGGCTGATTGACCGGCGCAAAGCCATGGGGAAGCGTTATGGACAGCAACACCATTCTGAACGGATGACGACGCCGCAAAAGCTGCTCAATGCCTATCAAGCTGAGGTTCGACGCCAGCGGGTCATGATCAAGAAGGCCGACATCAATGAACAACGCCTGCTCATCATGGTGACCGCTTTGCGCCAGCTACTCGCTGATGACTATTTCTGCACGCTGCTACGTACTGAAGACATCCAGGATATGCCCAAGCCGCTAGCAGATCGGATCCATGGAGAGATGAGCTGATGGGCCAGGTGAAGCAGGCGTTCAAGTCCGAGATTCTTTCAATCCCGCTGGATCGAATTCTGCCGACTCGTAAGCTCGATAAGGAAATCCACGGCAGCAAAAAATTCTGCACCATCAAGAGCTCAATCCGCGAGCTGGGCGTGATCGAGCCCCTTGCCGTTCATCCAGAGCCCGTCATGGCTTCAGGGATTCCCTCCTACATTCTGCTCGATGGCCATTTGCGTCTGGAAGCACTCAAGACTCTGGGTGGAACTGAAGCCCTGTGTCTGATTTCAACCGACGACGAAGGATTCACCTACAACCGCCAGATCAACCGGATAACCCCGGTGCAAGAACACAAGATGATCCTGGCGGCAATCAAGAAAGGTATCGAGCCCTCACGGATAGCACAGGTACTGGGGGTCAACGTTGACCGCATTCATGAGCGCCAAAATCTTCTGAATGGCATTGCCCCCGAAGTAGTGGAGATGCTCAAGGTTCGGATGGTCGCTCATGATGTCTTCCGCGTACTGCGCAAGATGAAGCCCATGAGGCAAATTGAAACAGTCGAGATGATGATCTCGGCCAACTGCTTCACCCAGAGCTATGCACGCATGGTGCTGGCCGCCACCAGGCCGGAAATGCTCGTCGAAAAGAAAAAGAAAGCCACCAACGAAGCCAGCAGCATCGACATTGCCCGTATGGAACGGGAGATGGAAAACCTTCAGCACGACTACAAGCAGGTCGAGGATACGCTGGGGGAGACCATGCTTGTCCTGGTCGTCGCCAAAGGCTATCTGGCTCGAGTACTTCGCAACGAGGCAATCGCCGGCTATCTACAGCGTCATCATGCCGACCTACTGGAGGAGCTTGTCTCCATCATGGAGTCTGTCAGCTCTGATGCACGGCACCTTGAGCGGGAATAGTCATTCGACCTGGACAGCAGCGATATGCTCGATCCAGATCAAAAGACAGAATCATTGGATGATCGGCATGGCATCAAAAGGAACCGAATCGCCTAAGCGGGTTACACTATCAGCACAAACAGGTAGGTAACCATGGCCAGCGGCGAACATCTCAAAGCACTACTGCGCTCGCATATCAAAGGCGACGACAGCCATTTCTTGGCCGTCGCTATGCAGCTGGCCGCGCATGAGGCCAAACAAGGCCATGGGAAGCTCGCGGATGACCTGCGTGCGCTCATTGACTCTGCGAAATCTCGCTCCAAGCAACTAGCCAATAGGCAGCCGGTTCCGATTGGTCAGCCAAAGGGAGAGCTCAGCAGCCTTCTATCCGTTGCCCTTCCCCATACACGCTTCTCTGAAATGATCCTTGATGACGGGACACATCAAAGGCTTGCCCGGATCATCAACGAACAGCGCAATTTCGAGAAAATCAGAGCTCACGGTCTTTCCCCCAGACGAAAGCTCCTTCTGGTTGGCCCACCAGGCACAGGTAAGACCATGACGGCATCTGCTCTCGCCGGTGAGTTGGGGATCCCTCTCTACATAGTCAGGCTCGACAGCTTGATCACTAAGTTCATGGGTGAGACTGCTGCCAAACTGCGCCAGATTTTCGATGCAATCCGAGACACTCGCGGCATCTACTTTTTTGACGAGTTTGATGCCATTGGCTCCCAACGTGGTTTGGCCAACGATGTCGGTGAAATCCGCCGTGTACTCAACAGCTTCCTTCAGATGATTGAGCAGGATCAGTCTAATAGCCTGATCATCGCCGCAACCAATCACCCGGAAATTCTTGACTATGCGCTATTCCGACGATTCGACGATGTCATCGAGTATGGGCTTCCCAATCACGAGCAAATTAAAGCGGTATTGAAGAATCGGCTCGTCAATTTCGCGAAGCCCATCAAGCGCTGGGACAGTCTATGTAAAGTTGCTGAAGGTCTCAGCTATGCAGAGCTGTCGCGAGCAGCTGACGACACCATCAAAGATGCGATCATCCATGATCGCGCCAGTATTTCGGCAGAGGACGTGGTGAAGAACCTTGAGGAGCGCAAGGCTTTCCACGGGAGACAGCGCTCATAAGGCAGTGAAGCCACACAATGGCAGACCAGAACGCAGGACAGCGTCCACACTTTCTTTTTCAGGGAACTGGCAAGGCTGAGCGATTCCAATCTACCGCAGCTGGTGGTGGGGAAAAGCGCATACCACCGCAAGACAGAGCATCCCATGGTGCCGCGCTACTCGGACAGTTGGGCCACATTCGCCAGGACATCGGGAAAGCTGTTCAACTTCAGCGCCAGGTAGGCCTTGAAGCCGGTCTAGGGCTTCAAATTGAATTCAAAAGCCAGCCGAGTATTGAACTCGCTTTTGAAAGCTTGGCTCGCAGCAGACAGCACATCGAACTGCTCAATGTCCGCCATGACGAGGCAGCACAGACTACATTTGCCACCGTTTTTGTCCCCGATGGCCAGCTGAAAACCTTTGAGAATCTGGTTGCTCAGTACCTCGAAAATGACACAGGCAAGGGGCAACCCCGCAATGCCCCGCTGTTGAATACTATTCAACAAATCCGAGTTGCGACGTTTGAAGCGCTGTGGACAGATGATAAGTCCGCACTACCAGCAGATGCTGAGCAATCTCTCTGGTGGGAGTTCTGGCTTCCAGTTAGAGACGACCGAGAGTCTGTGCTCCAGCGCTTCCGGTCTACCGCCGGGGCATGCGGCTTCAAAATATCCCAGCATGTTCTGTACTTCCCTGAACGCACAGTAATTAACGTTCATGGCACGCTTGCCCAGATCACTCAATCGATGGCGCTGCTGAACGAAGTTGCGGAAATTCGCCGGGCCAAGGAAACGGCTGAGTTCTTCGATGCCCTGGAGCCCAATGAGCAGCGCCGGTGGGTCGATGAGCTGCTCGCGCGCACGACCATCGCTGACAACGTCCCTGTACATATCTGCTTGCTTGATACAGGTGTGAACCCTGGCCATCCCCTGCTCGCTCCAGGCATCGATGTACAAGACCTTCACACCATTAACACCGAGTGGGGAGCTCACGACAATCACGGGCATGGAACAGGGCTAGCGGGTGTAGCTCTGTATGGTGACCTCGTAGGCCCACTTACTGACAGTGGGCCAGTGGCGATTAATCATCGATTAGAGTCGGTCAAGGTTCTACCTGCTGCGGCAGGGAATCAGGATGAGCCCTTTGGTGCACTGACCATCCAGGCAATAGCTGAGCCCGAATTTGCCCAGCCAGAACGCAAGCGCATTTTCAGCATGGCCATCACCAGCACTGACGGTCGTGATCGGGGTCGGCCCTCAGCTTGGTCTGCGACAGTGGATGCATTAGCGTTCGACGTATTGGGCGAGCGGCTCACCCCTCGTTTAATCATCATCTCCGCAGGTAACGCAGATGAAAGTGAGTACCTGAATTATCCTGCCAGTAACCTCACCGACGCCGTTCATGATCCCGGCCAAGCTTGGAATGCCCTTTGTGTTGGTGCATACACTCAGAAGGCCAGAATCGATCCTCCCAGTCCTGGTTATCAACCACTGGCACCTGCCGGCAGTCTGAGTCCGTTCAGTACCACATCACTTAATTGGACAGGCTCACCCTGGCCACTCAAACCTGATGTGGTGTTCGAGGGAGGAAACCTGGCCAAGGATTCTAAATGGGCATGTACACATTCATCCCTGTGCTTGTTGACCGCCAACCACCAGCCTCATAAAAGTCTCTTCTCGACCACCTGGGCCACCAGCGCAGCCTCAGCCTTAGCTGCACGCATGGCGGCCCAGATACTCGCGGCCTATCCGCAATTATGGCCCGAAACAATTCGCGCTCTGATGGTTCACTCTGCGGAGTGGACGGAGCGTATGCAGCAAGATTTTTTGACCGGGGCCAAGAAGGCAGACTATGCCGGGCTGGTTAGAACCTGCGGCTTTGGTGTACCCGACCTGGGGCGAGCGCTCTGGAGTGCAGCGGACTCACTGACATTGATTGTTGAGGATGAGCTCCAACCCTTCATGAAGCAGGGCCCGAAGAGCCCTACAGCACGAGATATGCACCTGCATCTTTTGCCATGGCCCAAACAGGAACTCCTTGACCTAGGCGAGACAGACGTCGAGATGCGCGTCACCTTGTCCTACTTTGTTGAGCCGAACCCAGGTGTGGCCGAGCGCGGTGTCAAAGGGCGGTATCGCTACGAATCGCACGGGCTTCGCTTCGAAGTCAGTCGTCCAGGCGAAGATGAAACGGATTTCCGCCAACGTATCAATCAGCGCGCTCGGGATGAAGAAGAGGGTATTTACCAGGGGGGCGGCTCTGATACACGCTGGCTACTCGGCACTCGCTCCCGTCATCGCGGATCACTGCATTCGGATATCTGGAAAGGTACAGCAGCCGACTTGTCCGGCCTGGGTATGCTCGCGGTTTATCCCGCCTTGGGCTGGTGGAAAACCTTACTGAAGGAAAACCGGGTCAACAATCGCACCAGATACAGCTTGGTGGTATCGATCAAGACGCAGCAAACCGACGTCGATCTGTACAATGCAATTGAAACTCAGATTGCTGTTCCGGCACTTATTGAAACCTAAGCCCATCGAATGACGACTCAAGGGCCCTGAGGAATTTATGTCCAAACTCGCTGAATACCGTGCTCTCGAAAAATCCCTGCAAGAGCAACTGGCTCAACTTGATGCATTGAAGAACGACGAAGCCCTGAAGCATGAAATGGCTTTCGAAGACAAACTGCGCAGCTTGATGGCCGAATACGGAAAATCCCTGAAGGACATCATCGCGATCCTGGATCCGCAGGCCCGCACCTCCCAGGCTAAACAGGTAACCACTAGCGGTCGCCGTGCTCGCCAAACTAAGGTCTATCGCAACCCCAACAATGGCGAGGTTGTCGAAACCAAGGGTGGCAATCATAAGATCCTGAAACAGTGGAAAGAGCAGTACGGGGCTGAAGCTGTTGAAGGCTGGCTCCAACACTGATCTGCGGATCCTGGGCCTACCTCAACCGAGATAGGCCCAACACAGTGCCACTAGGCGCTGCATCCAGAATGACCTGTAAATTCGGTTCTTTGCCTCGGGAAACCATTAAATGATCACCCTCGATCTCAACAGGAACGACGCAGAAGCACTCCTGCACCACTGCAAAGTATTCAAACCCCAGAGCGGCGACCAACGCCATGACTCTCGGCTAGAGGATGCGCTGGCAGAGTTGGCTGAGGCTATTGAGGCCCACTTCGCGGAGGACAGTCGTACCTAGCCATCAAACTAGGAGCTGCTGACCGATGTTTACCACAAGCAGGATAAGCCCTGCCCCAGACTCGCCATTACCGCTATTAGAATGAAACTGCTCACCACCTACGACGACCGCGATGAAGCGGAGTCAGCCGCCGAACGAATCACCGGAGAAAAGCGCCTGGCCAGTGAGCGCGACTCAACCGTCGTGATCTACAACCTATTCGGTATGCCCACCTGGGGAAATTTCCACAGACTTGGAATGTACAACCTCGGCGAATTGAAGCTACTGCTGGATCGACGCGCTGCCTGGCAACCTGCCGACCAGGCCCGACATGCTGAGATCATGAGTACGCTGAGCATCGTGGCCAAGAACTTCCAGATCGAAATTCCTCCACACTGGCTCTGATCCATCATGCAAAAAGCCCCGCTGCTCATCGCAAACGGGGCTTTTCAGTCTCTCAAGTTAGTGTGTCCTACTCGAACTCTGCCGAACTGAATTTCAAGACGTTGCAGTTTTCCTTAACGGCTCGCTGCAATCCATCATCGAAGCCAGCTTTGCTGGTCGCCTGAATCTCAACAGAGATCTTCACATCCACACCCAGCTTGGCGGTGAACTGCTGTACGACCTCGTCAACAAGCAGCGCAAAGTCCATTTTTGCCTTCACAGGATCTAAGCTGGTGGACGCATAGAACTGCGTGGCCAAAGCTTTGCTGATCTCTTCAACAGGATCATTTGAGCCACTGCTCCCGCCCTGTGGCTCAGGCTCAGCGCCACCATCTCCCTTCAAGTCCGGCTTATGAGCATCGCTCTCTTCCTGAGTTTTGCGTCTGGCCAGCTCAGCCTCTTCCTTCTCCTTCCGAAGCTTTTCGGCATAGGCAGCAGCTGTTGATGGCTCAATGATCTCGCAAGCATCCAGGGTAACCAGGGCGGACTTGGCGAAGACAAAGCCCAGGTAGCGATCACCATCCTTACCTTGGGCAACGCCGAAGAAATCACCGCTCTCCAAGCCAACACTCAAGGTGTTAAGAAATACAGTGCTGTCACGCAGTCGGGGGAGGTACAAGTAGCAGCAGCTCTTCTGCCACACCTCCTGAGCAACCACTTCCTTGACATCATCCTTCCAGAACCAAGTCTTCAACATGTTGGCGAGGTGGTAGGGCGCCCACTCGGTGATCAACAGCTCATTCTCTTTGAGCACCCGCTCAATTTCCTGAGTCAGGTTGGCTGCACCTGGATTGACCGAAAAATGCTCCCACTGAATGTCTGACAAACCACGACCTGCCACAGCTGTCTGGACGGGAGCCAGCAACCACTTATAGGTTTCGCGGATCATGCGCTTAAGCGCTTCCTTGGCCTGATCGAGGCTGGCTGTGGCGTTTCTCGCCATCAGGTTATCCAGGGTGATGCGGTTGTCCTTGTAGTCGTTGACGATGGACTCCCATGCCAACATGGTGCGCACCTGATCCTTCAGTCGGCTGACGTTGTCCTGCTCAGCGGCCAAGAAAATCAGTCGATTCTGCTTACCACGAGGCTGATCACCACGGTTCTTCAGGATCTCGCCGGCCTTCACAATGGCTTGGCTTGTACCACTTTTGCTGTACCCCGCATCCGGCGACAGCACCACCAAACGCAGCTGCCAGTCATCCGGTACATCCACGCTGTCGGTAAACACATGGATGCCACCAAACAACCCACCGGCAAAGCTCTCCTGGGCCCGCTTGCGAATAGCAGGGAAGACATCTTCCTTGTCCTTGTAGCGCTTCTTGCGCTCCTCCATTTCACGACGCAGGTTCGGGCGCGTATCAAACCAGTAGTGGTTATTGGAGTTGTTCAGGTAATGCAGCTTGTCCAGCAGGCTGCGCAGAGCATCCTTGAACAAACCAACCTGTTGGCCTGGTTGTACAGTGCCCAGCATGATTCGCATCAGCTCGATACCACGCAGTACCTGACCTGAAGTAGTCGGAGCGCTACCAAGGAAAATGGTACGTGCAGTACGACGACAGGCTTGCACACTACCGAGGCGGGCATTGTGATTTTCGATAGCAACGGTCTCGGCGCGCGGGCCGTCGATATCACGCTCCATCACCGGATCCCAACCAGGCGGCAGGTAGTAGGTGACCTCGTTACGTGAATCAGGATCGGCCAACGGCAGACTGCCCGGCATGATCAGCGGATCGTTGTTCCCGTCCTTCCACAGGCTGAAGATCATCTTGGCCATCATCTTCAGCACGCCACGGGTACGCTGGAAGTTATCTAGCGTTGACCAGTCCTCGTAGAGGCGGTCAAAGACTTCAGGGTGGATCGGGTAGGCGTGCAGCAGGCGCTCGTAGTAGCGGCTTTCCTGAGTTTCCGCAGGAAACTCAGCGCTGTTCGCAATGTAGTAATCGGCGAAGGTACGGCACACCTTCTCCGCAGCCAGACGATCCGAGATATTGCTGAATAGCCGGCGCCGGACAATTTCGAAAGCCTCTTCAGTACCGACCGGCTTCCACAGCGCCTGTACACGACCGAAGTAATGGGACAGCGACTCCAGAGCACGAACACCACGCTGGCTGCCCGCCTCTTTTTCTGACTCCGGCAGCGAAGCCAGCATCACCGCAGTGGGAACCGCTTTTAGGGCTTCAGTTAGTGCTTGGATGAAGCTCAAGTTGGAATCGAAGGTGCCACCGGTGAGAGCCTTACCTTCTTCGAACTGACGAATGTAGGCCACCAGCTCGTCGACCAGGATGACGCAGGGGGAATGGAGCTTAAGCACCTGCTCTAGAACATCTTTCCCCGGAGAGGTGCCCGACTGATCAGCACTGGCCACCAGTGCATAACCCTCCTCGCCACCCAGCTGCCAAGCCAGATCACCCCACAGGGTATGAACCTGAACGGGGCCATGCTGAACCGGCTGGTTCGGCGAAGCTTTGATCCCGTCGAGCACGGCAATACGTGCTCGCGGCAATTCGCTGACCCCAGCCTTGTCGATAATGTTGGGGATGCCAGGCATTTCACTGGCAGGCACCTTGCCACTGGCCAAGTGATAAACCGCCAGCATGGTATGGGTCTTACCGCCACCGAATGCGGTTTGCAGCTGAATGACGGGATCGCCGCCTTTGCCTGCCAAGCGCTTAACCACGGAGTCCAGCAGCAACGCCATACCCTCGGTGATGAAGGTACGCTCGAAGAACAGCGCAGGGTTCTGGTACTCCGGTGAAGCCGTGCCAGTATGCACACGGGTGATGTCAGCAGCGAATTCAGCCTGAACGAAAGTGCCTTTACGCACATCTTCATGGGGCTCGGCGATCTCACGCCAAGGTTTAAGGGTCATACATGGTCTCCCTGAGCGGTGCGCAGCATGTAGCTGAACTTGTCCTGGATTAACTGCTTACGCGCCTCAATAAACGCTTCGAAATTCTCAAGCTTCCACAGCTCGGGATCCTGAGGGATGAGGTGCATAGCCAGGTACTGCTCATGCTCCTCATCGCTTTTAAACCTGGCGCGATCAAACCACTCGTGTGGCGGAATCGCACACTTGCCGTCAAATCCGTTCTCATCCGCTGTCAGCAGCATGCAGTTGGCAATCTGATCCCGATGCTCGGAGCGATAGCGCAGGATATTGCGCTTGCCACTGTCCGGGTTGATGTCCTTAACCGACTTCAGCAGGCTCTGCGGAAAGATATGGTCAACCTGCGGGCCATTGGCGCCCAGTGCCGGCGAGTAATTGAAGTCGCGATACCACAGGTTGAAGAACAGGTGGATCGAACGGGAACCATAGTACTGGTTGAAGATGACTTCCGGTGTGATCTCCAGGCTGCGGCCATCGGCGCGAATCACTCCAAAGATTTCACTGACCACAAAATCTTCGTGCTCTTGGATGTTGCGCACGAGCTTGTCGATCAACTGGTCAGGATTGCCACCAAAGGCGCCACTCACCAGTGAACGCAGCAAATACTCAGGCAGCCCTGCCTTAGCTTTGAACTGAGCCGGGTGCTGGTAACGGAAATAGATCAGCGGAATGAGTGCCAGATAGGAGGGCAGGGCCTTGTCGCTGCGGATATACGTCTTGCTGACCACAAAATCCCGCACGTCCTTAATGGCATCAGCGATCAGCTGCCATTGGGCAATGATCTCTTCCTTGGTCTTACCATCCCGGAATTTTTCTACCTCGTACCGTGCGCCTTTGTTCAGGACGGTTAGGCAACACTTGAGGACGAAGTCACGGTCAAAATCAAAGCCGCCCTGGTTCAGGTCTTCCAGCAGTGCTTCGATTTCACCGTCGGCTTCATCCCAGCTGGAGGTCAGCAGGGAGAACAGCAGATCCGACTTGCCCAGCTTGGTGCCGCCTGAGTTGGCTCGGATGAAAATTTCGACAATGTCATCCACCCGATAAGCGTCCGGGTTATCAATCCCGTCGAGCTCCTGGAAGGTGATGTTGTCGTCGTTGACGAACTCCTTGCGCACACGCCCTACGTTCAGCTGCAAGGTCATTTGCTCGTCTGCTGACAGCTCTTCAGGCGACAGCGAAGCAAGCTCTTGGGCAATCTGGAGATCGAGCTTGTTGTTGATGAACACCATGTCCTTGAAACGCACCCAGGGCCAGCTGGCAGACCCCTTATCCTTGAAGGCGAAACGGTAACGAATGTCCTCGGGAGCAGCCATGTCCCCACCGCTGAGCACATCGAAGTACAACTCACGCCCGCTGTAGCTGCCTTTCAAGCCGATAAACAGGCTTTGCAGGCGCTGCTGACCATCGAGCACCATCATCTTCGAGCGCGTGTTGTCCGGCACCCGGTAATCGGTCAGCTTGATGTCGCGATGGTAGTTGTCGATGAACTTGCGGTGCTTGACCTCTTCACGAGTCTTCCAAACCAGCAAGGTGCTAATCGGGTACTCACGCATGATGGAGTCAAACAGGCGACTGATCTGTTCCTCGCTCCATACGAAAGGACGCTGAATATTGGGCAGCCAGAAGCCACCGCCCTCCGACTCAGCGTCATTCAGATAGGAAACGATTTTGCGGATCGACAGCTTCCGGTTCTGCATTCGTTACTTCCTTGATCAGATATCCATTTGCACTTGCGTATTCGAATGACCAATTTCTTGAGAGGCCAGCTCGATACCCGCCCAAGCACCTTGGAGTTCATTGTAAGCACGGGCCTCTTCGGCCCAGCCCTGACGCTCGCACAAGGTGTAGAGACGGTACATCAGCGCGTTCAGACTGGCTGTCTTATCGGGCATCCGGGCCAGCAGGGCTCCCGCAGCGGATTCGCCATCCTGGTTTAAAGCACGGATCAACTGATGGAGGCCTTCCCACACAGCCAAACGGCTATCGTTCTCCGGAGACCAATCCCGAGGCATTTCGGCCCACTTGAGTAGCCGTAAATCGCCACCCGCACTGTCCACTACACCGGCTTCTATCAAACCACCAACGCTGGTGCCCTTGGCCCGAGCCAGAACGTCGGCATCGCCATACTTACCCTCGGCCCAACCATGCTGCTCGAACCAGGCCAAGCAGAATTGGGTGTCATGATCGAAGTCATCCTCGCCGATGAAGCGGTTGATCAGTTGCAGCGCCGTACGCACAGTCATCGGCTTACCGTTGGCTTCGATCACTGCGCTGTACTTGCTGAACACCTCCATGCCAGGGCCAATGATGGCCTGGGACAGATCCACAGGAGCAACCGGCGAGTTAATACCGCCACGGGTCATATCAGCCAGCGCATCTGGCAGGGTGGCATTTAGCTCTCGGATAAAGTCGCGACGCGAAATGGTAGGTGCATCTGCTGTGCGCGGGCGACAGACCAGTACGATGCTGGAAGCCAGCGCATTAGTGCCTTTACCGATCAAGCGCCCCGCACCCTCAGTACGCATTGGCCAGGTACCGGTCAATGCAAATCCAGCCTTAAGTACTGCGGCAAGGAAAGTTTCCCAGCCGGTGCTGGAAGTGCCACCGTCATCCTTGGTTTCTGATTGCTTGAAGGCGTAGTAAATGGTCACCGGAAAGGCCAGATGGGCCTGCTCGGCGAGATTGTGCATGGCAGAGGTCATACCATCGAGGAAGAAAGCCTCGGCTTTGTCCTTGCTGCCATGACGGTAGGGGGTGGCGACCAGCTCCTCGGCCTTGGGTACTGCCAAGGTCGCGTATAGATTGGGAAAGATCGGTCGCAGCGAGCGGCGCAACCAGACATAGAAGAAATCCGATAGGTCGGCGTAGCCAATATTGTCGTAGTAAGGCGGGTCGGTCGAAATCAGTTTGTTTTGGCTGATCACTTGCGTCTGGGCATCCTGCTGAAAGACCTGCCCCTTGCCATCTTCAGGCAAATCACGGACAGCCATAGCTCCCTTATCAATAGCAGTGGCAAAACTACCACCCGCGTCTGCGAACGGGTTTGCTTCAGCAAAATCCCAAACCATAGGGATAGCCTGTCGAGCGAAAGTTTCTCGGAATGCGCCACGATCATTCATCCATGAGGCAACGGTCGAACCAATATTGCTGACCTTGCTGATAGCAAACGCCAAATACACCCCCAGCGCCTGCGCATAAGCCGTAGCGCCCGTGCCCCCCTGATCCAGCCCCACCCCATCGTCAGACATCCCAGCGGCCAGAGCATCCTCGCGCACGCGAGTGATGGCTTCTTGCACCAGATCGGTGAAAGTACTCAACGCAACCAGTTGGCGGGGAGTAAATAGGTCACCGAATTTGCCCAGCCCATAGTTCGGCGTCTTAAAGTCACGCGGGTTGTTAGGCAAGTCCATTTCCGGTGCCCAATCAGGCTGGGCAGAGCCTGCCACGTCAATCTGCTCCTGGGTCGGTGACAGATAGACCCGACCGCGCGCGCCTTCTGCCACCACTGCCATTAGCCGTTGCCCCATTCGCCCAGCCTGACCCTCGGCTCGAATGTAGTTGTAATCCACTGGCACACCGGATAGGAGGCAGATAAAGGCACTACGCTTGCCCGCTGTAGTTCCTCCTTTAGCTGATGCAGGAGGCGTACCTACACGGACTTCAAAGCGATAGCTGTCACCCTCAATTACCGGATCGACATAGCTTTCCTTGCCTGCCTTGCTGGACAGGATAAAGGTAGAAGCTAGCGGCACCTCGGCATGACTGAACGCTGGGTTAGGACTTTTTACTGTGCGTGCCCACAACCAGGCGATCACCGTCAGCTTCTCGCCCTGATACTGGGCAAGATCCGGGCGCTCTGCGACCATCTCGGCGGTGACTTCAATCTTCGGATACAGATGGCCAATGCGCTGTTGGGCCTGTTCGCGCATCCAGGCACCATAGCGACGCACATCCTCAGCAAGGCCCCTGGCACCTGACCAGTCCTCGAAAGCATCACGGGTTGAGCGCTTCTTACTGCCCTTGTCGGCATCGATTTCCGGCCCGACCGGCACACGACCAGCAAACTTCGGCGGTATTTCGATCATCGCCTTATTGATGGTTACCGCCACAGGGTTAAGGTCGGACGCGTAGCTTTCAAGGCCCAGCCGCTGCGCCTCAAGCGGCAATGCACCGCCACCAGCAAAGGGATCATGAAAGCCAGGCAGTTTTTCCGGATTAAACAACTCCGCAGCCTGCGGATGTGCCTTATTGAGCTCACAAGTCTCGCGCCAACTCTTCCAGATTTCAGCCCGTGCTCGTTCCAAAACCTCCTCGTTATTGGTGTTCTCCCACTGCACCAACTCTTCGATGATCTTGAATAGACGCTCGCGTTCAGCTGCGGCTTTTTCCTTGTTTACCCCTCGGCCAAGATGACGCTCGAAGCCAGGATCATTGACCATCTGCGCAAAAATCACCGCTCGTGCTGCGGCCAAGGGACGTCGCGCCCACCACAGGTGCAAAGTGCTGGGGTGGCCGTGCCGGATGGATTTTTCACGTGCCGCAGCCGCATTGATGGCATCCAGTGGTAGGGCCACCTCAATCAGCTTCTTGGGGGTTTTAATGGGATACATCGAAAATTCCTTATTTCCAGTGGGTTGGGCGATGCAGGGCAAAGCCACTGGAATTCATCACAGTATTTGGCAATTGGTTTTGACGTAGCTTGTCTTCACCAATGGAGAGGTAACCATTGGCTGCCTTCTTGAGCTGCGCAGATTGGCTATTGGCCGGAAACACCACAATCAACCGCTTTTTCGGGAAGCGCTTGCGTACCTGCTGGATAGGTTTAGTCAGATCGCTATCGCCAGCGATAACATCGCTGGCCCGACGCCCCGGTAGCGAAAGCTCTGGAGCGTCTATCTTTGTTCGCTGGGAAAAATTGCTACTGCTCAAAGGCTGGCCTCTGGTTGAATAGCGCGACCAAGCAGCTCTTGCAGATCGTAGTTGACGCTGGCTACACCGAACTCAGGCTCAGTCTTGAACGGGTGCTTGATGTAGTAGGGGCCATCGACCTGATCACCGTCCACCAAGACGATGGCGAGGATGAATTTCTCGCCCTGGTTGAAGCTGGAGAAGATCTCGTTCTTGGTCACTGTGACGGTAGTGGCCCCCTTGGCGCGCCCCTTGACCTCGATATGACGATCATCGCGCAGGGCATTGTCCGGCCCAACAGGTGGACGGGCGGTGATATCCCAGCCGCACTTCTGTGCCGACACATCAAAAATCTCATGGCCCATGGCCTTCTCAGCAGAAATAACTGCGTTCATTGCTGCCCATTCAATGCGCGAACGGGCTTCGGCGTCGGCACAGAAGGTGGTTTCGCCTTTACGCTGTGCCAGTAGCCCTGCTGGAATAACCAGAGCACCGCCCAGGACAACTGGGGTGCTCGATACCACATTCTTCATCGCCTCCAACTCACTCTTACGCTGGCTGAGGCGAGCCGTAAGTTCATCTACACGGCGACGGGCATTTTCTGGCTGCATGCGCGGCTGTTTACCCGCGCTGACATCCTCGCTGAGCTTGATAAAGCGATCCGACCAGTAGTTGATCTCCTTCACCAGGCGCTCATTCACTGCACCCAGAATCTTATCCGCCTGGCGCTCAAGTCGAACCTTCACCTCTTGGTAATGCTGCGGAACCAAATGTTCGGAAGCATGATGCAGGGCCAAAGCTTCTAGGTTTTGGGTAATCCATGGAGCTGACAACACATCACCAATCAACTGGCGATCCGCATTCTCGATGGGCAGCAGGTCTAGGTGAGGTGCCCAGCCAGCGTTGATGGTGTTGCCATGCTGATCGATCTCGACAAACTGCAAACGGCGGGAAACGATTTTGGCCTGATTAGTGTTCTGGGACATGTTCTCCCGAACACTGTGGTCAATCATAAACAGCACCTTGGGTTGAATGCCGTCGTCATTGGGGTCAACCAGAATCGCGCCTTGCTTGAGCTTGCTGCGATGTGCCGAGAGGATCAGGTCGGTGCTGGCCATCATCAACGGATGACCAGGGTGAATCAGATCGGCCATGGGTTTGCCATGTAGCCGTACATGCTGCTTTTCAAAGCAGATGCGCTCGTACTGCTTCAACACGGGCGTACGGCTCTCGCCGATCACACGATCCCGTTCACGTAGGCCTGCCGGCACATGGCGAATCTCATAGCGACCAGACTCACGAGGGCGCATTTCACCACCCAACGAGGTGAAAGCCTCGGTGAAGAAGGCGCGGATGAAGTAGGGCTGAAGCTTACGGGCCTCGGCCTTTTCCATTTCCTCTTTCACTGCGTAGAGGTCAGCCAGGCTCATGTGCTGCTCGACCAAAGCGTTGCGGCGCAGGATTTCCTTCAAGTGGTCGGTATCCAAGGCCCCATCAATGACCTGGGTAAGCTTGGCACGGGTCTCCGGCGCATCACCGTAGCGGATGGCTTCGATCAACAGATCCTTGAGCGAGATATTGTCAAAGGCCTCGCCCAGTACATCGAAGACTTTACCGCCTAGAGCTTGCTTCTCGATTTCCAGTTTTTCGAAAAGCTTCTGGAACACTTCCCCCTCTCGGGTCTCATTGGCAACGATGTTCCACAAGTGGCAGACCTCTGTCTGGCCAATACGGTGGATACGACCAAAGCGCTGTTCAAGACGATTTGGGTTCCAAGGGAGGTCGTAATTGACCATCAGGTTGGCGTTCTGCAAGTTCACGCCTTCACCCGCTGCATCGGTGGCAATCAGCACCAGGACATTGGGGTTGTTGCGGAACTCCTCCTGAATTTTGCGCCGTTCATCGCGGTTGGTGCCGCCATGGATGGTCACGACAGCCTCGGGCTTGCCCAGCATGTTCCCAATTCGAGCAACCAGGTAATTCAGGGTATCGCGGTGCTCGGTGAAGATGATCAGCTTGCGGCGGCTGCCACTGCTGGTGAACATCTCAGGTGTGTCCTGCAACAAGCAGGAGAGCTGCTCCCACTTCTTGTCCTTGCCCGACTGAACCACCGAAAGCGCCTTCGCTTCCAGAGCCTTCAGTGACCAGATCTCAGCCTCAAGCTCGGGAATGGTTTCCGCAGCAGTGGCCTGGTCTACGACCTGCTCCGAATACAGCTCGTACTCATCGGCACTGAGCTCCTCGTCCAACTCGTCGAAGCTATCGGGAAGCTCAATCTGCTTCTTCACATGGTATTCGCCCAGCGTGCTGGCCACTCCCTGGCCACGAGCCAGCAGCTTGGTCTCTTCCAGGCGATTTTCCATGCGTTTACGACGCCGCTGGAGCGACTGGTAGATCGCTTCAGGGCTGGAGGCAAGACGGCGCTGAAGCTGCGTCAGGGCGAAGCCTACGGTGCCCTTGCGCTTACCATCGAGCTGGTCAGCCCGATTCATCTCGTTGCGCACGTACTCGGTGACTTCGTGGTAAAGCGCGGCCTCAAGGTCAGACAACTCGTAGTTGGCCGTATAGGCACGTCGCTCGGGGAAGAGGGGAGTGCCATCGAACTTCAGCAACTCCTCTTTCACCATACGGCGCATCATGTCGGAGACATCAACCTTATGCGCTCCCTCACGGAATTTGCCGTAGAAGCGGTCTCCATCCAGCAGCGAAAGCCAGATCTGAAAATCCTCTTCCTTACCGTTGTGCGGTGTAGCGGTCATCAACAGGAAGTGACGGGTGATGGAACCGAGCAGCTCACCTAGCTCGAAGCGCTTGGTCTTATTCACCTTGCTACCGAAGTAGTTGGCGGAGAGCTTGTGGGCTTCGTCGACGATGATCAGATCCCACTCAGTGTTCTTGAGCTTCTGCTGGAACTCCTCGCTGCGGGACAATTGATCGAGGCGTGCGATCAGCAGATTGGTCTCCTCGAAGTAGTTACCCGAGGCGCATTGCTCTTGTTTCTCACGACTGAAGACTTCGAACTTCACGCCGAATTTTTCCAGCAATTCATCCTGCCACTGCTCGGTCAGGGAGCCAGGTGACACCACCAGAATTCGCTTGGCATCCGAACGCATCAGTAGTTCGCGGATCAGCAGTCCAGCCATAATGGTTTTGCCTGCACCCGGATCATCAGCCAGGACAAAACGGAGCGGCTGCCGAGGCAGCATGGACTCATAAACAGCGGAAATCTGATGGGGGAGAGGATCTACGTTGGACGTGTGCACAGCCATCATCGGATCGAACAGGTGCGCCAGATTGATCCGATAGGCTTCCAATCCAAGCTTAAAGTCAGCACCCGGAGCATCAAACGACCAGGGTCTGCCAGCCTGAGCAAGCTCTAGGCGCATCTCGTCCGAGCGGAACAGCATCTGCTCGCCTAGTCGGCCCTGGCTGTCCTTGAAGTAGACGGTAATGGCATTGTCGCCAACAGGCTCGACCGTGACGATACGCACGATCTCATCCGCCTGGATCCCCCTGACCTGTGCGTCTTTCTTGATGTCTTCGAGCTTGAGCATTCTTTGATCCTGTTCGTCCTTGGTCGATGCACGCACATCCCAATTACTGTAGATATTAACAGGGCTAACAGTGCGAATGGCGCGCCGAAACGGGCGCACTAAAAAGCGCTTTTCTCTGCTTGACCTACACCTATGCAACTCGCATCAGCACAAATAAAAACCCCGCAAGCCAAGAGACTGCGGGGTTTCAGGTCAGCTATCCGTTGCCGATTAACTTTGCAGATGTCGGCTAACTTTGGAGAAAGTGCCGATTAACTTCAACGACCTCCACGAATCAGAAGTCCAGATTCGACACTGCCAGGGCATTGGACTCGATGAAGTCGCGGCGCGGCTCCACGGCGTCGCCCATCAGGGTGTTGAAAATCTGGTCCGCCGCGATGGCGTCTTCGATGGTCACCTTGAGCATGCGACGCACTTCCGGATCCATGGTGGTTTCCCACAGCTGATCCGGGTTCATTTCGCCGAGACCCTTGTAGCGCTGGATGCTGTGGCGCTTGGTGCTCTCGGCCATCAGCCAGTCCAGCGCTTCCTTGAAGGTCGCCACCGGCTTCTTGCGCTCGCCGCGCTGTACGTAGGCGCTGTCTTCCAGCAGGTTGTTCAGCTGGTCGCCCAGGGCCGTGACTGTCTTGTAGTCATTGCTGGCGAAGAAGTCGCGGTTGAAGGTGGTGTAGCTGGACAGACCATGCGCCTTGACCTCGACTTCCGGCAGCCAGACATGGCGCTCGCGGTCTTCGCGCAGGCTGGCAGTGTAGGTCTGGCCGGACTTTTCCATCGTCTTCAGACGGGCGCTGAACTGCTCCAGCCAGGCCTGCATGCCGGCGTGATCAGCTAGCTGTTCAAGGCCGATGCGCGGCAGGTAGACGAAGTGCTCGGTGATTTCCTTCGGATACACGCGCGACAGGCGGTCCAGGGTCTTCATCACGCCGCGGTATTCACCAACCAGCTTCTCCAGAGCACCGCCAGACAGGCCAGGAGCGTTCTCGTTGACGTGCAGGCTGGCGTCTTCCAGGGCCGACTGGGTCATGTATTCGTCCATGGCCTCGTCGTCCTTGATGTACTGCTCCTGCTTGCCCTTCTTGACCTTATACAGCGGCGGCTGGGCGATGTAGACGTAGCCACGCTCGATCAGCTCCGGCAGCTGACGGAAGAAGAAGGTCAGCAGCAGAGTACGGATGTGCGAACCGTCAACGTCAGCATCGGTCATGATGATGATGTTGTGGTAGCGCAGCTTGTCGATGTTGTACTCCTCGCGACCGATACCGCAGCCCAGTGCGGTGATCAGGGTGCCCACTTCGGCAGAGGAGAGCATCTTGTCGAAGCGCGCCTTCTCGACGTTGAGGATCTTGCCCTTGAGCGGCAGGATCGCCTGGGTCTTGCGGTTACGGCCCTGCTTGGCAGAACCGCCCGCGGAGTCACCCTCCACGATGTAGAGTTCGGACAGCGCCGGGTCTTTTTCCTGGCAGTCGGCCAGTTTGCCGGGCAGACCGGCAATGTCCAGAGCGCCCTTGCGGCGGGTCATCTCACGCGCCTTGCGCGCCGCTTCACGGGCACGGGCGGCGTCGATCATCTTGCCGACCACGGCCTTGGCTTCGTTGGGATTCTCCAGCAGGAAGTCGGCAAAGTACTTGCCCATCTCCTGCTCGACAGCGGTTTTCACCTCGCTGGAAACCAGCTTGTCCTTGGTCTGCGAGCTGAATTTCGGGTCCGGCACCTTGACCGAGATGATTGCGGTCAGGCCTTCACGGGCGTCGTCACCGGTGGTGGCGACCTTGAACTTCTTCGCCAGACCTTCCTGCTCGATGTAGTTGTTCAGGTGGCGGGTGAGGGCAGAGCGGAAGCCTGCCAGGTGGGTACCACCGTCACGCTGCGGAATGTTGTTGGTGAAGCAGAGGATGTTCTCGTTGAAGCTGTCGTTCCACTGCAGGGCCACTTCCACGCCAACGCCATCTTCCTCGCGCTGGATGTTGAAGTGGAATACCTGGTTCACCACGTTCTTGTTGGTGTTGAGGTACTCGACGAAGGCCTTCAGACCACCTTCGTACTTGAACAGCTCTTCCTTGCCGGAGCGCTCGTCACGCAGCAGGATGCCCACGCCGGAGTTGAGGAACGACAGCTCGCGCAGACGCTTGGCCAGGATATCCCAGCTGAAATGGATGTTGCTGAAGGTCTCGGCAGATGCCTTGAAGTGAATCTCGGTACCGGTGCCATCGGTGTCGCCGACAGTCGCCAGCGGCGCTTGCGGCACGCCGTGGTGATAGATCTGCTCCCACACCTTGCCAGCGCGGCGGATGGTCAGGCGCAGCTCTTCGGACAGCGCGTTCACCACCGATACACCCACGCCGTGCAGACCGCCGGACACCTTGTAGGTGTTGTCATCGAACTTACCGCCGGCGTGCAGCACGGTCATGATGACCTCGGCTGCGGAAACGCCTTCTTCCTTATGGATGTCCACCGGAATGCCGCGACCGTTGTCGCGTACGCTGATCGATTCGTCAGGGTGAATGGTGATGACGATCTCGCTGCAATAGCCGGCCAGCGCTTCGTCGATAGAGTTATCGACCACCTCGAACACCATGTGGTGCAGACCACTGCCATCGTCAGTGTCACCGATGTACATCCCGGGACGTTTGCGTACGGCGTCCAGTCCTTTCAGCACCTTGATGCTGGAGGAGTCGTACGTTTGATTCTCGCTCATGCCTTCACTCCCGATGGTCTTGGGTCTGGGTGATACGGCCATGTTCCACGTGGAACATGGCAACCGGCGTATCCGTGTGCCAGCCTTCCCTCAACAATTCATGATCCACACAGGTGATGAACACCTGGCAGTGCAAATCTTCCAGCAACCGGCACAATGCCTGACGATGCTGTTCATCCAGTTCCGACGGTAAATCGTCCACCAGATAGATACATTGGCCACGCTTGGCTTCATTGACCAAATGGCCCTGGGCGATGCGCAACGCACACACCACCAGTTTCTGCTGTCCTCGCGACAGGATTTCCGCCGCGTTATGTCCCGCAAGCCGCAAGCGCAGATCGGCGCGCTGCGGTCCGGCCTGGGTATGCCCGAGCTGTTGATCACGAAGGAGAGACGAGGCGAGCACTTCGCTCAGCTCACGATCCTTGTCCCAGCCGCGGTAATAGCTCAGGGTCAGCCCTTCCAGCTGCAGCAGTTCCGCCAACGTGCGTTCGAACACCGGTTTCAGCGCCTGGATATAGGCTCTACGGTAGGTGTCGATCTCCTGGCTCGCACTGCACAGCTCTCGGTCCCATGCGGCCTGCGAAGCACCGTCAAGTGTACCATGGCGCAGCCACGAGTTCCGCTGCCGCAGGGCTTTCTGCAGGCGTTGCCAGGCCCCGAGAAAACGATGTTCCACGTGGAACACACCCCAATCGAGAAACTGCCTGCGAATCTTCGGTGCGCCTTCCAGCAAGCGAAAGCTGTCCGGGTTGATCAACTGCAAGGGCAACAGATCGGCCAGCTGCGCAGCGCTGCGCGCATTCTGCCCATCGATACGAATCTGCAGCTCGCCCTGACGGTCACGCGAAATCCCCAGATTGCTGGAACCACCTTCAGCCAACTGCACCTGACCGAAAACGGTACAGGCCGGTTGTTCGTAATGGATGACAGGCTGCAGGCGGGTGCTGCGGAAGGAGCGGGCGAGGCCGAGCAGATGAATGGCCTCGAGCACGCTGGTCTTGCCGCTGCCGTTGGCGCCGTGAAGGATGTTGATGCGGGGGGAGGGGGAGAGGGTCACCGGGTGCAGGTTGCGCACCGCGGTGACCATGATGCGGCTCAGGGACATTAAAGGCTTAGAGCCTCATCGGCATGACGACATAGGCCGAATCATCGTTGTCGGCTTCCTGCAGCAGGGCACTGCTGTTGGAATCAGACAGGATCAGGCGTACCTGCTCGGTGCCCATCACGCCCAGTACGTCCAGCAGGTAGCTGACGTTGAAACCGATTTCCAGACCGCCGCCAGCGTAGTCGACGACGATCTCCTCCTCGGCCTCTTCCTGCTCCGGGTTGTTAGCCTGGATCTTCAGCAGGCCGGCAGCCAGGGTCAGACGAATGCCACGGTACTTCTCGTTGGACAGGATCGCGGTACGGCTGAAGGCCTCACGCAGGCCCTGACGGTCGGCCAGCACCAGCTTGTCACCGCCACGCGGCAGCACGCGCTCGTAATCCGGGAACTTGCCGTCCACCAGCTTCGAGGTGAAGGTGAACTCGCCGGTGTTGGCGCGAATGTGGTGCTGCCCCAGCACGATGGCGACTTCGGCATCCTGCTCGGTGAGCAGACGGGCCAGCTCGAGAATACCTTTGCGCGGCACGATCACCTGATGCTTGCCGTCCTGCTGGATGGCCGCCTCCATGGAGCACATCGCCAGACGGTGACCGTCGGTGGCGACGGCGCGCAGCATGCCGCTCTGCACTTCCAGCAGCATGCCGTTGAGGTAGTAGCGCACGTCCTGCTGGGCCATGGCGAAGCTGGTGCGTTCGATCAGACGACGCAGCTTGGCCTGCGGCAGGTTGAAGGTCAGCGAACCCGGACCTTCCTCGACGGTGGGGAAGTCGTTGGCGGGCAGCGTCGACAGGGTGAAACGACTGCGCCCGGCCTTGACCAGCAGCTTCTGGTCATCGACGCGGATATCGATCAGCGCATCGCTCGGCAGGCTCTTGCAGATATCCATCAGCTTGCGCGCCGGTACGGTGATTTCGCCCGGCTCGGCAGCGTCCTCGAGGGTGACGCGGCCAACCAGCTCGACCTCCAGGTCGGTACCGGTAAGCGAGAGCTGCTGGCCTTCGACCACCAGCAGGACGTTGGACAACACCGGCAGCGTCTGGCGTCGTTCCACGACACCGGCGACCAGTTGCAGGGGTTTCAACAGGGCTTCGCGTTGAATGGTGAAATGCATGGTCTAGTCCCTTGCCTCGTGGAGCTGCATTGAATCAGGTAGTGAGGGTGCGCAGCAGGTTCTTGTAGTCCTCGCGGATGTCCGCGTCGGATTCCCTAAGTTCAGCAATCTTACGGCATGCGTGCAATACCGTGGTGTGATCGCGACCGCCGAAGGCCACACCGATTTCCGGCAGGCTGTGGTTGGTCAGCTCCTTCGACAATGCCATGGCCACCTGGCGTGGCCGGGCGATGGAGCGTGAGCGACGCTTGGACAGCAGATCGGAAATCTTGATCTTGTAGTACTCGGCCGTGGTGCGCTGGATATTGTCGATGCTGACCAGCTTGTCCTGCAGGGCCAGCAGATCCTTGAGCGATTCGCGGATCAGCTCGATGGTGATATCGCGGCCCATGAAGTGCGAGTGGGCGATCACCCGTTTCAGCGCACCTTCCAGCTCACGCACGTTGGAGCGAATGCGCTGGGCAATGAAGAATGCGGCATCGTGCGGCAGCTCGACCTTGGCCTGGTCGGCTTTCTTCATCAGGATCGCCACACGGGTTTCCAGCTCCGGCGGCTCGACGGCCACGGTCAGGCCCCAGCCGAAACGAGACTTCAAGCGCTCTTCCAGGCCTTCGATCTCCTTCGGGTAGCGGTCGCTGGTGAGGATCACCTGCTGGCCGCCTTCGAGCAGGGCGTTGAAGGTATGGAAGAACTCTTCCTGGGAGCGCTCTTTCTTGGCGAAGAACTGGATATCGTCGATCAGCAGCGCGTCCACCGAACGGTAGAAGCGTTTGAATTCGTTGATGGCGTTGAGCTGCAGCGCCTTGACCATGTCGGCGACGAAGCGCTCGGAATGCAGGTACACCACCTTGGCGTTGGGGTTCTTCGCCAGCAGGTGGTTACCCACGGCGTGCATCAGGTGCGTCTTGCCCAGGCCCACGCCGCCATAAAGGAACAGCGGGTTGTAACCGTGCTTGGGATTGTCTGCCACCTGCCAGGCAGCGGCGCGCGCCAATTGGTTGGACTTGCCCTCGACGAAATTGTCGAAGGTGAAGGTGCGGTTGAGGTAACTGGTGTGCTTGAGCCCGCCCTCGACCTGCACGGTGCGCTCGGCACGCGGTGCGACGGCTGGGGTCGGTGGCTGCGGCGCGGCACCGGCCATGGAGTCGAAGCTGGCGCGCGAGGGTTCTTCCTGGGCGGGCGGTGGTACCGGCTTGCTCGCCGTGGCGGCTGCCTGCACCTGCGCTGCACGCGCTGCGGCAGGCAAGGGCGCGGTAGGTGCGACCCGAGCGGTAGCCGCTCGCTTGCTGCCTATCAATAAGGAAAGCGCCGGCACCAGGCCCCCGGCGCGCTCACCCAGCAACTCGAGCAGGCGGCTCAGGTACTTTTCGTTGACCCAGTCGAGCACGAAACGATTGGGCGCGTAGACACGCAGCTCGTCGCCTTCGGCTTCGACCTGCAGAGGACGGATCCAGGTGTTGAATTGCTGAGCCGGCAATTCGTCGCGCAGAAGCTCGACGCACTGCTGCCATAGTTCCAC